>NZ_CP049057.1:387500-3202500 GCF_011044175.1 Rasiella rasia | reverse complement strand
CGCTCTAGCCAGCTGAGCTAATCCCCCATTTAAAATAGAAATTCCAAAACCTAAAATTCCAAATTCCTAAAAAGATGGTACCCAACTTCTAAAATTTCCTTTCAATATGTAATGAACGTATTATGTAGTCTCAGGCAGACTCCCTTCGATACAACACTTAACAGTGTCACTCAGGATAAACTTCTCGCCTATCTTCGATTTGTAGTCTCAGGCAGACTCGAACTGCCGACCTCTACATTATCAGTGTAGCGCTCTAACCAGCTGAGCTATGAGACTGTAGCAGTCTATAGTATTAAGTTTTCAGTATTCAGTCTACAGATACTGATACTTAAAGCCTTAGACTTAAAAATTAAAATTGACAACTAAACCAAGAAAAGCACTATCGTTTTGAAAAGCATAAGCTTCTCGTCGTACTCTCTATGTCTGTAAACAGACATTCTCTAGAAAGGAGGTGTTCCAGCCGCACCTTCCGGTACGGCTACCTTGTTACGACTTAGCCCCAGTTACCGGTTTTACCCTAGGCAGCTCCTTGCGGTCACCGACTTCAGGTACTCCCAGCTTCCATGGCTTGACGGGCGGTGTGTACAAGGCCCGGGAACGTATTCACCGGATCATGGCTGATATCCGATTACTAGCGATTCCAGCTTCACGGAGTCGAGTTGCAGACTCCGATCCGAACTGAGACCGGTTTTAAGGATTCGCTCCACCTCACGGTGTGGCTGCCCTCTGTACCGGCCATTGTAGCACGTGTGTAGCCCAGGACGTAAGGGCCGTGATGATTTGACGTCATCCCCACCTTCCTCACAGTTTGCACTGGCAGTCTTGTTAGAGTTCCCGACTTGAATCGCTGGCAACTAACAACAGGGGTTGCGCTCGTTATAGGACTTAACCTGACACCTCACGGCACGAGCTGACGACAACCATGCAGCACCTTGTAATGTGTCCGAAGAAAAAGGTGTTTCCACCCCTGTCACAATACATTTAAGCCCTGGTAAGGTTCCTCGCGTATCATCGAATTAAACCACATGCTCCACCGCTTGTGCGGGCCCCCGTCAATTCCTTTGAGTTTCATTCTTGCGAACGTACTCCCCAGGTGGGATACTTATCACTTTCGCTTAGCCACTCAATCCGAAGATCGAACAGCTAGTATCCATCGTTTACGGCGTGGACTACCAGGGTATCTAATCCTGTTCGCTCCCCACGCTTTCGTCCCTCAGCGTCAATATATTGTTAGTGATCTGCCTTCGCAATCGGTATTCTAAGTAATATCTATGCATTTCACCGCTACACTACTTATTCTAACCACTTCACAATAATTCAAGACAACCAGTATCAATGGCAATTCTATGGTTGAGCCACAGACTTTCACCACTGACTGAGCTGCCCGCCTACGGACCCTTTAAACCCAATGATTCCGGATAACGCTCGGACCCTCCGTATTACCGCGGCTGCTGGCACGGAGTTAGCCGGTCCTTATTCTTATGGTACCGTCAAGCTCTCACACGTGAGAGTGTTTCTTCCCATATAAAAGCAGTTTACAACCCATAGGGCAGTCTTCCTGCACGCGGCATGGCTGGATCAGGGTTGCCCCCATTGTCCAATATTCCTCACTGCTGCCTCCCGTAGGAGTCTGGTCCGTGTCTCAGTACCAGTGTGGGGGATCCCCCTCTCAGGGCCCCTACCTATCGTAGTCTTGGTAAGCCGTTACCTTACCAACAAACTAATAGGACGCATACTCATCTCTTACCGTAACCTTTAATCATAAATACGATGCCGTAATATGATACTATGTGATATTAATCCAAATTTCTCTGGGCTATCCCACAGTAAGAGGTAGATTGTATACGCGTTACGCACCCGTGCGCCGGTCGTCGGCAGAAGCAAGCTTCCCCGTTACCCCTCGACTTGCATGTGTTAGGCCTGCCGCTAGCGTTCATCCTGAGCCAGGATCAAACTCTTCATCGTGAAATCTTAAATAAAATCTCGTATAACAAAAAGCTTAAATCTCAAAAAATTCTCAGGTACTATTTCTTAGTTTAGTTTTTCGATATGATAAAAAATCGTTTCCAATTTAATACCATACGCTGTCAATTTCAATATATCAATGAACTTCTAATTCTATCTTTTAACGCTACTCCGAAACTCGTGTTTCTAATTCACTCATCCGTTTTGCGGGTGCAAATATACAACCTTTTTATAACCCTGCAAGAATTATAATAATTTTATTTCAAAAAAAATCAAGACCGTAGTATTACTCCAAATCACTCATCCAAATCTCTCCTTCAAAGCGGGTGCAAATATACAATCACCTATTCCATTAAACCAAACATTATTTATTATTTTTTTAAAGATAATTTAACCTGCAACCGCAACCTACTGATTTAACCCGTCTTAGTTTTAAAATAAATTTTTAATGTATTTATACCTTTATATATATACCCTTTTTCTGGTTTAACCTAAATTTTATACCCGAGACCGCGTTAGGGATAGCAACGATATACTTTTTGGCAGTCTGTAAAACCAAAATAAACATATAAAAAACACCTATAAATACCCGAGCATAATAAATACAATTTCCTGTGAAGCCAAAAAGATTTAGTGAATAGCCCGACCGCCATGGGTGCTTTAAGAGTTGCTGAGCCTATTTGAAAGCCGCAGTGATTGTTTTGGACGACTTCGCACCCATGGCGGGAACGCCCAAAGACCCTTACACAAACTTACAAAGTGTATTGCGAGACTTTTAAAACCGTAGTATCTTTGCAGCCTAAATGAATAAATTATGATAGGGATTACCCTGCCAGACGGCACTGTGAAACAATTTGAATCGGGTGCAACACCTATGGATGTGGCCTTGAGTATTAGTGAAGGATTTGCGCGAAATGTGATTTCGGCATCGTTTAATGGTACCAAGTTAGAAACCACCACCCCATTAACCACAGATGGTAGCCTTACGCTATATACATGGCGAGATGACGAAGGAAAAGAGGCGTTTTGGCACTCTTCTGCACATATTTTGGCGCAAGCTCTTGAGCAATTGTATCCAGGAATTAAATTAACCATAGGTCCAGCCATCGATACAGGATTTTATTACGATGTTGATTTTGGTGAACATACTATTTCTGAAAAAGACCTTCCGACCATTGAGAAAAAAATGCTTGAAATTGCTCGCGGAAAACACACTTTTAGTATGCGAGAAAGCTCGAAGGCCGCTGCACTTGACTTTTACAAAAAACAGGGAAACCAATACAAAGTAGAACTTATAGAGAATCTGGAAGACGGCACCATTACTTTTTGCGATCATGACACCTTTACCGATTTGTGTCGTGGAGGACACATACCAAATACTGGAATTATAAAAGCCGTAAAATTAATGAGTGTTGCTGGTGCGTATTGGCGCGGTGACGAAAACAACACCCAACTTACTCGTATTTATGGTATAAGCTTTCCGAAGCAAAAAGATTTAAAGGAATATTTAGAGCTTTTAGAAGAAGCAAAATTACGCGATCACAGAAAATTAGGGAAAGAGCTAGAGCTTTTTACCTTTTCGCAAAAAGTTGGACAAGGGTTGCCGCTATGGTTGCCAAAAGGAACGGCGCTGCGTGAGCGATTGGAAAACTTCTTAAAAAAAGCTCAGAAAAAGGCAGGGTACGAAATGGTAATTTCTCCCCATATCGCCCAAAAAGAATTATATGTTACTTCTGGGCACTATGCTAAGTATGGTGAGGATAGCTTTCAACCTATTAAAACACCAAACGAAGGTGAAGAATTTTTCTTGAAACCAATGAATTGTCCACACCATTGCGAAATGTATAAACACAAGCCTTGGTCTTATAAAGATTTGCCAAAGCGCTTTGCCGAGTTTGGCACTGTATATCGCTACGAACAAAGTGGAGAGCTTCACGGTTTAACACGGGTACGTGGATTTACACAAGATGATGCGCACATTTTTTGTACTCCAGATCATTTAGACCAAGAGTTTATGAACGTTATCGACTTGGTTCTATATGTATTTGGATCGTTAGGTTTTGCAGATTTTACGGCTCAGGTTTCATTAAGAGATCCTGAAAAACCGGAAAAATATATTGGAAGTGAAGAAAACTGGGAAAAAGCCGAAAGTGCAATCTTAAATGCCGCCAAAGCTAAAGGCTTAAATTATATAGTAGAAACTGGTGAAGCTGCGTTTTACGGTCCGAAACTCGATTTTATGGTAAAGGATGCGTTGGGCAGAAGCTGGCAACTGGGGACAATTCAGGTGGATTACACCTTACCCGAACGTTTTGATTTAACGTATAAAGGCAGTGATAATGAGCTACACAGACCTATTATGATACACCGAGCACCGTTTGGTAGTATGGAACGTTTTGTGGCAATATTGCTAGAGCATACTGGTGGAAATTTCCCACTTTGGCTTATGCCAGAGCAGGTTAGTATTCTGTCTCTGAGCGAAAAATATGAGAATTACGCCGAAAAAGTTTTAAATTCGCTGGAAAATGACGAAATTCGCGCCCTTGTGGATAACAGAAACGAGACGATTGGTAAGAAAATACGGGAAGCAGAGATGAATAAATTCCCATATATGCTTATCGTTGGGGAGCAGGAAGAAAAAGACGGCACAGTTTCTGTAAGAAAACATAGTGAAGGAGATATAGGAACCATGACGGTTTCAGAATTTTCTGAACTTATTAACACTGAAATTAAAAAAAATACAGTAGATTTTAACGTTTAACTAAAATATACAAAGCCATAGCAATACGAAGAAAAAGAAGTAGAGGTCCTGCAAGGATCATTAAAGAAGACCAACACAGAATTAACCGAAAAATCCGTGCTGAAAAAGTGCGTTTGGTAGGTGACAATGTGGAGGTTGACATTTATCCATTAAGCAAAGCATTAGCGATTGCAGAAGAACAGGGTGTAGATCTTGTTGAAATTTCGCCAAATGCAGAGCCGCCTGTTTGTAAGGTAATGGATTATAAGAAGTTCGTTTACGAACAGAAGAAGCGCGATAAAGCGTTAAAGGCGAAAGCTACGAAAGTGAGTATTAAAGAAATTCGATTTGGTCCTAATACAGATGACCATGATTACGAATTTAAGAAGAAGCACGCCGAGAAATTTTTAAAAGAAGGCGCCAAATTGAAAGCTTATGTTTTCTTTAAAGGGCGTTCTATTATATACAAAGACCAAGGGGAGATATTACTACTTCGTTTGGCGCAGGAATTGGAAGAAGTTGGAAAAGTAGAACAGATGCCAAAACTGGAAGGAAAGCGAATGATAATGTTTATCGCTCCTAAAAAGACAAAATAATTCACTGGCAACGTTGCAAGTGCTAACACACCTGCCGCATGTAAGACCAATAACAATATTAGCTGCTTTTGTAGTTAATGCGAAATAATAAATAAAAAGAAGGACATGCCTAAACAAAAGACAAAATCTAGTGCCAAGAAGCGTTTTAAGCTAACAGGTACTGGTAAAATCAAAAGAAAGCATGCGTTTAAAAGCCATATCTTAACAAAGAAGAGCAAAAAACGTAAGCTAGCCTTAACGCATGATGGACTAGTTCATCAGGCAGATGAGAGCAATGTGAAACAAATGCTTCGAATGAAGTAAGTTGTTCACCGGTTAAAACAAATTTTTAAACCCTGGAGTTGGGCCAAAATGATTTTAGATTGACAATTGTTGATTAATGATTTTTGAATAAAGTGCACGATACCCGAGCCGCCTACTACAAAAAACAATTAAATTATGCCAAGATCAGTAAATGCAGTAGCTTCTAGAGCCCGAAGAAAAAAGGTTATGAAGCAAGCCAAAGGATACTTTGGAAGACGTAAAAACGTATGGACGGTTGCAAAAAATGCTGTTGAGAAAGCAATGTCTTACTCATACAGAGACCGTCGTGCAAAAAAGAGAACTTTTAGAGCGTTGTGGATCACCCGTATTAATGCAGGTGCTAGACAACACGGAATGTCTTACTCTCAGTTTATGGGAGGGATGAAAAAAGCAGGAATTGAATTGAACCGTAAGGTTCTTGCAGATTTAGCGATGAATCATCCTGATGCTTTTGAAGCAATCGTAAAGAAAGTAAAATAAACTAGTTAAACATATTATTTCGCTAAAAGCCCTATTCTTAACGAGTAGGGCTTTTTTTATTACTAACTATTTTTCTTCTTAGCCTAACTGAGAACACCACTTCGCTAATTCTTACTTTTACTACCACCTGTCTCTATTTAGTTTTATTGAAAATTTAACTATTATGAGACAAATTACACTATCCATTATTACATGCTTCCTTATTGTTAGCACAAATTATGCACAAACGAACATAGACGAGATTAGTTCGAAAATCACCGAAGTATTTGAAAAGACAAAGGCCGTTAAGGAACTGGCGACCAACAAAAAAACCGTATTAGGGCAATTAGAAGATTTCAAAAATTGGCAGAACCAACAACTTTTAGATCCTTCAGTTTCTAGCAATCTTGAAGCTGCCTATTCTGACTACGCCAACGCCATGAATAGCATTGCTGAAGAAATGGCGTTAGACCTAAAAGAGTTGTCTAATTACCGTGATTTAAAAGGGGCGCGCCTCGATAAATTTGTTCAAAAATTTGAACATACGTACAATGACAATATTGTTGAAGCATATCAAATCTATAATACCGGTTTCTTACCACATTTTGAAGAAGCAGCGACCAAAGCAGACAGTAAAGTAGGTATTATTGGGTCAATTGCCTTAATTCTTGAGTTTGGAGACACCATCTTTGGTGCAATTAAAAGTATTTTTTCGAAGGACGGAATGTCCCGAAAGTCGAAAGACGCCCTAATAGAATTATCTATACATTTAGTATCTCAAAAGCTTGCTAAACAACTTAGCTATCCAAGTTGGGAAGAACTTGGTATGCCTTCGGCGCTACCTATGGAAACAACAATAGCCTTCTCTAGAGGTATGCAACAATCTTCATATACGGCACCCAGTATTCGCACAACCAATTTAGAAAGCGCATCTCCACGTCGTATTACGCAAAGCCCTACGTATACTGCTAAAAAGCGTAACAAAGAAACAATTCAGAACACCGTTAGCTTAAACTATTATCAATCTAATGCCCCTATTCCTTTAGAGAATGTCACCAAAGGAATTATTGCTAGCAGCGTTACTTCGTCTGTATCAGACATGGCATTATTTACAACCTCAACACCCATGCAGCAAGGAGATAAATTTTGGGTAACATTAGAGGGCAATCAGCATGCACAATTTTACTATTTTGATGAACACTTACAATCTTGGCAAGACCCTTTCGGAAAAGGTATAATTGTAGGAGGAGCTAACAGCAATTCTTCAAACCTCACCACCTTGCCATCTAAAACTTCCTATTTTGAAATTACCGATGACACCGCTCAAGAGCACTTTTTTATGCTGATTTCAAATCAGCCGATTTCAGATATAATAAAAACGGGGATAATTGGTAGTTCGGTAACGAGCGTTTCATTTCTTACGGCGTTGAACATTATGATTCCACTGCAATATCCTAATCAAGCATTTACTTCTGAAAAATTAGTACTTCCCGCCGTTTCCGAAGGTGAAGCGCCAACGTTCTACGGTGTATATGTTACCATAGAAAAAACGAATAGTCAATAATATGTTTGCACTTACCAACCATATATATAAGATCTTCATCTTACTACTATTGCCTTCGTTAGTATTTGCGCAATCGAAGGCAGTAGTTGTTGGCGATGAAACTAAAGTTGATTACCATGAAAACAGGTATGCGTTTATAGTTGGAAACGATCATTACACAGACAAAAAAGTTTCAACACTTACCTCTTGCCGCCTTGATGCTCAACGTGTAGCGGCATTTCTTGCCAGTGATTCAGGGTTTTCACTTTCCGAAGAAAAAACAACAGTACTATTAGACGCAACAAAAACACAATTTATATCACTGTTTAACCATTTTTTATCTAGCATTACCCTACCTGAGAAAAGTACACTTTACTTTTATTACAGCGGTCATGGATTGCCTGGAAGTATTGTTCCAACCGACTTTAATACCGAAGACCCTACGAGTCTTATATCTTACGATTGGGTTATATCTGAAATAGAAAAACGTGGTATAGAGGCGAAAGTGTACATTATAGACGCTTGTTATGCTGGTTCTATTTTAGACACAAAAACTTTTGATGGCTACAACGAAGCTTTTAAAAATGCCTTTAGCGCCAAAAATACTTCTAAAACTATAGCCTTTACCGCCACCACCGCGTTTCGGGTAACACCTGCAGGAAAACATGAAAGTTTATTCACTAAATATCTTTTAAACGCACTCACTCAAGAAGCGACAGACACAAATGTTGATGCCATTATTTCGGCGGGTGAATTATTTAAAGCTATAGAGAAAGAATTAGGAGTATCTAATGCACCTCAGTTTACTGGCGCTGTTGATTTTCCGATGGGGAGTTCAGGTAGGGACATTTCAGCAGAGAAAAATACTTACCAAAAACGTGAATCAGAAAACAATGAAATAGGATTGCAAAGCATTTTAGATTGGAGAAAATTTGTTGAAGACAATCAACATAACCAAAAGTTACTCCTAACTATAATTGATGCTCTAGAGGCTAAAGACAATACCATTGCCAAAGCAAAACTAGGTTTTATGTACAGAAAAGGCTTAGGTGTAAAAAAAGATGAGCAAAAAGCCTTAACCTACTTAATCCCTGCTGCCTATGAAAATAATAGCTTCGCTCAATACAACTTGGGTTATATGTATTCTAAAGGAATTGAATTTGACATGAGTAAAAGCAAAGCGTTTTCATATTATAAAATGGCAGCTGCCAATGGAGATCCCTTTGCACAACACAATTTAGGGAGTTATTTTTACCAACGTTATAGAATAGACAAGGGAGAAAATTTAGAGAAAGCATTGTATTGGTACTTAAAATCTGCCAAACAACAACTACCAGAATCACAAACAGCCCTCGGGATTTTATACACGAAATTAAGTAAAACAGCACGCAATAAAAACGAACAACAGCAGTTTGAAAAACTAGCGCTATCCTACTACAAAAAGGCTGCTCAACAGGATTTTGGCTATGGCCAATATCAACTAGCTCGTCATTATAGTACCATGGAAAACTCTAGTGAAGCCGTTTCTCAGGCTACATTTTGGTTTAAAGAATCTTGTAGCAATAAATACCTTCGGGCTTGTACTGCCTTGTTACAGTCAATCGATTAGCAAGCAAAAGAACCTCATCAGGTTTTCTGCTTCTTCTTTTTAGCCGCAGGAAATAGTACGTTATTTAAAATAAGTCTGTATCCCGGAGAATTTGGATGAAGCGCTAATTCTGTTTTGGCATCTCCTACTCTATGCTGATAATCTTCTGGGTCATGGCCACCATAAAACGTAAAGAAACCTTTTCCCTTTATGCCATGAATATAACGTGCTTCTTTGTTAGTCTTGTTCTGCCCCATGATTAGCACATTAGACTTTACTGTATTGATATCGTATGCGGTGGTTTGTCCCATAAAGCCTTTAACGAGCGCCGTATGGTTTTGTACCAACATACACGGAATTGGATCCCACTTCGCGCTGTAATCCATAAGACTAAAGTAGTCTGTTTCTTTTGGAATACGACGATTACGAGTCATGTCTATCGATGAGTACTCGTACACCATTGGGCTGCGCTCTAGGATGAATTCTTTAAAAGCAAATGTTTTATTGTAATCTATTTTACCTTGGTAGCCAGGCTCACTTGGATCACCATCGAACATGGGTTCGCAAATATCTACTCCTTCGGCGGCTAACGCAATATCAAAACTGTCGGTTGCGCTACACATGGCAAACATAAATCCGCCACCAATGACATAATCTCTTATCTTAATAGCTACGTCTCTTTTCTCTTCGGAAACTTTATCGTACCCTAATTTATTTGCGAGCATTTCAGCTTTTCGCTTTTCTTCAATATACCAAGGGGCAGCGCGATAGGCACGATAGAACTTACCGTATTGGCCAGTAAAATCTTCGTGGTGCACATGCAACCAATCATACAACAACAACTGTTCTTCTAACACTTCTTCGTCATACACAACCTCATAGGGAATTTCGGCATAGGTTAATACCATTGTTACCGCATCGTCCCAGGGTTGATTACCCTTAGGAGAATACACAGCAATCTTAGGTGCTTTTTCTAACACAACTGCTTCCATATTTTGCGACGGACTCGCAATTTCTAATAAGATTTGTTCTGTTTTGGTATCGCTTAAAATTTCAAAAGAGACCCCACGAATCTGACATTCTTTGCGAATTTCTTCTGCATCGGGAAGTAAAAAAGAACCTCCGCGGTAGTTTAGCAACCACTTAACTTTCTGGTTTTTCTCTAAAGTCCAATAGGTGATGCCATATGCCTTTAGATGCTCCTTCTGTCCTTCGGCATCCATAGGAATGAGAATGTAAGAAGCCGAAGCTGTAAAGCTAAAACTCATAAAAACTAGGGCAATAAATATGCGTTGTATCATAGTGGGGAAGTTACAAATTTTGAGCCAAAAATTAATAATGAGACAGTTTCCTTTCAGACCAATTGTTACTATCAACTAAAAAACCGAAAAGCAACTAACTTTTCGGTTATAAGATTAGGATAAATAACACACCTCATGAACGTTACATGGCTGTTTCCCCAATGTGTCTTTTGTAGAATTTCCAGGCTTCCTTTGCAACATTTCTACCTAATTCAAGTCCGGCAACATTGTCTGCCTGAATATGGTACCCTCCTAAAACTCTAGAGATCCCTGCCATTTCTGCCGTTTCTGTGAAGGTTGGAAATTTCAGTACTATAGTATCTCCCAAATTGTCTGGCTCGGTTAGCGCACCAGCAACTAGTGTTACTTCAGAACCAAAGGTATCGCTACCCGTCCATAATTTTAAAGCCTCTGCACAACCACCACTAATAGTACTATGCCCAGAGGTGTAACTTGGAAACGGCGGACATAAAAACGTGTCTGGTGAATACGGTCTCCATTGCTTTCCGTCCATTTCTATCATGCCTTTACCTACGCCACCCCACGCTTTTATAAGCTGATCTTGATAGTATTGATGTACCAACGCATATGGTCTTGCATAATCGTAGTACATTTTAGAATCCCAGGAAGCAATAAATGCATCCATTGCTACCACTTGGTTGTAGAAATACATTTTTACATCCTGATCTAAGGTATGGTTGTCGCGTCTAGAAACATCCTGAGCAAACTTTAGCCAGTGACCTGCTTGCTGCACAGATTGTGGCCCATCTCGCATAAACTCTACCAACGCTTTTTGATAGTCTGTGAGATTGGCCTGCATTTCAATAACTTCTTTTACTTCTGCCTCTAACTGTGCTGAACCAATTTGTGGGGGTGGTCCTGGTCTAAATTGATCGCCAGATGATAATGCTACTGGTTTTACTTTATCCCAAAACGGAGTGAGACAGCTTGGAGCAAAACTTCCACCCTTACCATCTGAAAAATATTTTGGTTGCCAACGGTTTGGATCTACATTTTCGTCTGCAGAATTTACAGGCTCATAGCCTACGTAATTAAAATAAGGTGTGCCATTAGAACCTTCTTCTTCTCCATACTGGTTGGCACCATCACCCTTTCTAGCTTCTATAACAGCCTTAGCAGCCAAGTTACCCACACCTTCTGGCGTAGTAGGATCTAAAGACGTATTGGTAGGATCTAGCCCCAACTCTTTCATAAACTCGACAAAAAGTGGTTTGTCTGACGCATAATATTCATTCATTGTACCAAAGGCAGCATAACTAATGGCAATCTCTTTGTTGCTAAGCGTATGCTCTTCGTTTGGTCTTCTTTCTACACCTTCTAGATACACTGGGACCGCCTTAGCGTCGTATCGAGACCATGCGTCAAAGACACCAACGAATATCAACCCAAGAAAACGAGATGTTACGGTAGGTCTCGGATTAAATTTTTCTGTGTCATTTGCTTGTGCCGTTAGGGCCATTTCACCCCATTTGTAGGCAATGTTATTTATGCCTTGCGGCTCTTCAATTTCAGAAACAGGGGTGTTTGTTGCTTCGTTTTTTACTTCTTTGCAGTTCATGCACATTGCACAAACTACTAATAGAAATAGCAATTTTCTCATGTTACGTACTGATTGGCTGGTTGTTGCGACCAATGTAGAAAAAATTAACGATTTTCGAAAGAATCTTGTGCTGTAAAAAATCTAAGCAATGTATTCACGTTTCTCTGGCTGAAAGATTAGCTTGCTGAAACCTTTGCTTTGGTAAAAATATTCTGAATTTCTTGGGGTATAGGAAATGGTTTTAATGGTGGTACGTTTGCCCCACCAGGATTGCCCACAGGAATTTTGCCCACAAACGATTTCACACCTCCAAAAACAAGCCTAGGAATTTGCCCTATAATCTCCTTAGCACTTTTAATTTTAAATCCGAACTGTAACATTTTCCAGTGTACATAGGTATGCGCGAACGGATATTTTTGTCCGATGATATGTGCTCGCTCTAAATAATACCATGCCAATTCTAGGTTACCTTGTGTATATTCAACTTGGTAGGCTGAGAGCTCTGCAGCGTAATAAGGCTTTAGTTGTGTTGGGATGGTGGTGTATAGCTTCATAAGTTGTGTATTCGTTCTATTTATCGGTAGACTTCTCTACAGAGCTTGCGTGGTCTTTTATAATATACCAGTGGTCATCTATTTTTTCTAGTGTATAGCTTACAATCATTCTATTAAAGTAAGGCTCCCCATTTCTTTCGGGTTCTCGGTAGACTACTTCGGTGATTGCCATACCTAAATTCTGGTCTACTTCGGTATTTAAAATTCGTGTCTCAAAAGTCCAAAGGCTATCTTTAAACCAAGCTCTGTGGTAGTCCATAAAGCTATCTACACCTTCAAAAATTTCAGACTGTGGCAAAATTAATTGCATTTTTCCATTGGGCGCCATAGTACTTTTTAATGTTTCTAGGTCACGATTTGAAACAGCATCAAGATGTTTTTGCATGACATTTAAAAACGCTGTTGTGTTAGAAGTGTTAGCTACCACCATTTTTTTCTCCTCGGTTTGTTCTACGCATGATGTTAGGAACGTGGCTAGAATTAACATCGTAATAATGTAGCGTGAGTGTTGTATGATTAGTGTCATCTGTTCGAGTTTATTGTTGTTACACTGGTTTTAGTTAATGCTATTTGAGCCAATGGTAAAACTTTATGTAGTTATTTCAATAGTTATGGCCGTTTGTTATTTTTCAGGCATAGGTGCTATTGTTTTATAAAATGGCCTTCTACAATATAGTACTAATATCTTTTCTATTGGCGCTACATAATGTGTGAAGTGGTTTTTCAGTTTAAAACGCTCGGTAAAATAAAATTTTCTACTATAAACTCAGGTTGTTGGAACTTTCCATTTCTATAATTTCCAGATGTTATTACAACAACTACCTCCAATGCTGGAATTACAAAAATATATTGTCCACCAGTGCCCCTTGCTTCTATAGATTTTACAATCCTATCATTAACTAGATAGTCCTTATGCCACCATAAATATCCGTAGCCATTTTTGTCAATAGTATTTTCTAAATTTCTATAGTTTTTAAAAGAGTCTTCTACCCAATCTTCGCTTACAATTTGCTCACCTTCCCACCTTCCTTGTTGGAGATACAACTGCCCAAACTTACCCATATCTCTTGGTGTTAAATACATCCCACCACCAAAGTAAGGGTTACCTACATTGTCTGTTTGAATGATGTAATTTGAAATTCCCAATTTCGAGAATAAGTTAGTGTCCATAAACATGGCTAAAGGTTCTGAAACTATAGAATCTATGGCAATTCCTAGCAGATGCGGATTAGCAGAACCGTAGTTGGCAACGGTATTGGGTTTATAAAGCATGGGCGCGCTCATGATAGTCTTTGTCCAGTCTGGCGAGTTTTGATAATTTCCTTCAGAGCCTTTAGACACTCCTTCTACCCCAAAATCTATTGCATCTAAACCAGAACTCATTGTTAATAGGCTTTTAATGTCTATGTTGCTTTTCAACGTATCCCTATATACCTGATATTCTCTTGGCAAAAAATCGAAAACAGATTGGTTTACATTAGCAAACAACCCCTTATCTTTTGCAATACCAACCATTGCAGAAGAGACACTTTTAGACACCGAACGCGTATCGTGAGGGATGCTATTAGTATAACCTCCAAAGTAATTTTCATAGATTGTTTTCCCTTGTTTTAAAACCAAAACGGAGTGTGTGTTAGGAAGCGAGTCGGTAGCAATTAATTTTTCCATCGTATCTAAACGTAGGATTTGATAGGTTTTCTGATTTTTATTTGTTTTGAAATCACCTATAAACCAATCGGTTACTGACTTATACAATACGATCTCTGTGATTATGTACTCATCTAAATAAATTGATAATTTTATTTTTTCATTTAGCAGTTTCCCCTTGAAGTTTAGTCCCGTTTTGCCATCTGAAAAATAAATGGTGTCATTTTTTTTCTGAAAGTTCCTGCACCATGTCCCTGTAAAACGATTATCCCCAAAAAATGGATATGCTTGAAATTCATTGCCAGAACCATTCTCTACACTCAAATAAAAACGTTGAGATTTTAATTCGTCAACCATTAAAATGTTCCAAACGCCCCTAAATGAATCAGCTTTTATTTTATTTAGTTTTACGTGGTACAGCAGTATTCCCGACTTTATAAAACCGTTGATTTGATTGTTTTCTTTTGAAAAGCTGCCTTCAAAAGACAAATTTTCTCCAACGTTGAAGCGAATTGATTTGTTTTCAGCTTTTTCAAATTGCTTTTTCAGGATTACGCTGTCATTAGCAATAGTAACCATGGGATTTCCTGATAGAATACCATCGATTTCAATAGCGAGACTAAATGTGTTGGAGTTGGTAATTTTTCCTTCCCAGGGACTGGTGTATTGCTCCATATCCTGAGCGAACACACCAAACGAAAAACACGCAAGAATAAAAATGAAAATATATTGTAATCTCATAGTTTGGTGTTTTTGTAGGTTGATTGGCTCTTTGGGTATTAGGTTTGTGTGAGGTTAGTTGCGTGGTTCAAGTACCTAATTTAGCAAATACAAACCACATAGAAAATCCGCAAGGAATTTGTACGTTGGCGAGAACTAGTAATTACATATAGCCTTTGTTCGATATTAATTTCCGAATTCTTTTAAAGGAACTTCTGCGGGATTGAATTCAATTCCTAATTCTTGCTTAGCCTTATCGTTTCTGTAAACAATTTTAGCATTCCCATCAGGCTTTTCGTTATTCAACATTTTGGAAATATCTGAAACTTTCCAGCTTTCACTACTCAATAAATAGTTATTACCGTTTAATCCTTTTTTAGTAGCCGAACTATAAATTCCGTCAGCAACATCTTTTACATCAACTATGGCAAATTCTGTATCAGTATCAAATAGCATTTGTACAAATGGATTTGGTGCTATTTTATTTTTGAATAAAAACTGTAAGCCAGACGAAGTTGAATCTTCTCTTTGTGAAAGTGATTTGCCCATTACCGCAACAGGTGATACACTAGTTATTTCAAAAGCAGCATTCGGATGTTCTTCTATAAACTTCTCTACGGTTTGATTGGCAATATATTTTGCCTGTGCATAGGGATGGCTATCTTCGCTCATAAATGGCTGGTCAGATTCATCAATTGTATCATTGGCGCCCTTTCCATTAGGGAGCATAGGGAAATTTGTATTATACGATGCTACAGAAGCAATAAAAACAACTTTTTCAATTCCTTGTGTTTCATTAATGACTTCAAGGAAATTTTCTGTTCCCTTAATAGTTGGGTCAAATAATTCGGTTTTTGGATCTTGCACATCTAACTGAAAAGGAGTTCCGCCATGAACAACAACATCACAACCTTGAACAAAATCTTTTAGTTGGTTCTTATTTTCAACGTTGAGCGGAAGGATTTCTAGGTTTTCTGAATTGTGCAATTCTTTTAAATGGTTATATTTTTCTGTTTTAGAAATATCGGTAGCAGATACTTTCACCTTAAATCCTTCTTCCAAAAATTTCTTTGTGGTATGACTTCCAATAAAGCCTGAACCACCAATTATTCCAACTGTTCTCATATGTTCTATTTTTGATTAGTTATGTTGTTCTAATTTAAGGCTATCGCTTATGCATATGACTTGTGGTGACTTTGCTATTGCGTTCATTTGTAATACTATTTCCAATAATATGTGAGGTTTTTAAGTAGTTCATTGAAATAATTACAAGTCCCTTTTCACAACAACAAACCACACCACCCAACGGAGTTTTATTTGGGATAGGGTTATACTACACACAACAAACAGCTGTTGCCTTCTAAAATGTGGGGATTTATACTAGAATTTTAAAGATATAAAAAAAAGCCGCAGTTGGCGGCTTTGGTTTACATATTTTGTGGTTGGGTTTTAACTCAAGCTTGCGCCAAGAGCCTTAACATGCCATTGGTTAGAATGGCACATCGTCATCGTCACCCTGTGGTGAGAGGTCGTTATTCATGGCGCTACCAAAGGCTTCATCTGCGCTTGGCAAATTGTCTGTTTTAAAGGTATCGTCGTTGGCAGCAGCGTTCATTTTACTATGAAACTCGCCTGTAAAGTCAAAAGTTTCTAGATTTTCAAAACGTCCTAGATGGCCAATAAATTTCAGTCTAATTTCATCTAACCCACCATTACGGTGCTTGGCTACAATAAACTCTCCTTGCCCTTCGGTTGGAGAACGCTCTTCGTCATCCCACTCTTCTATTTTGTAGTACTCTGGGCGGTAAATAAAGCTTACAATATCTGCATCCTGCTCTATCGCTCCAGATTCACGCAGGTCACTTAACAAAGGGCGTTTGCTTCCCCCACGGGTTTCTACCGCTCGCGATAACTGCGATAAGGCTATTACAGGTACCGCCAATTCTTTTGCCAAGGCTTTTAGGTTTCGCGAAATGGTAGAAATCTCTTGTTCACGATTTCCGCCTTTTTGACTCCCTCCTGCGGTCATTAACTGAAGGTAATCTATCATGATAAGTTTTATACCGTGTTGAGACGATAACCTACGTGCCTTTGCCCGTAAATCGAATATAGAAAGTGAAGGAGTATCGTCTATAAACAGCGGTGCTTTTTCTAGCGCATTCACTTTTACGTTAAGCTGTTCCCACTCGTGCTTCTCTAGGTTTCCGGTACGTAACTTTTCTGAAGATAAGCCGGTTTCCGAAGAGATTAAACGCGTTATAAGCTGTACAGAGCTCATCTCCAGCGAGAAAAACGCGACAGGTATATTATGTTCTACCGCTACATTACGTGCCATAGACAGCGTTAGGGCGGTTTTACCCATACCAGGACGAGCTGCAATGATAATTAAATCACTAGGCTGCCAGCCCGAGGTAAGCTTGTCTACTTTATCGAACCCAGAAGGGATTCCTGAAAGGCCTTCGCGGTTGGCAATTTCCTGAATTTTCTTCTTTGCCTGTATCACCAATTGCTGGGCAGTCTCTGAAGATCGTTTTATGTTTCCTTGTGTAATTTCGTATAACTTACTTTCTGCCGTATCTAATAAATCGAAAACGTCTGTGGTTTCGTCATACGATTCTTCTATAATTTCGTTGGAAATTTTAATGAGCGACCGCTGAATATATTTCTGTAATATGATACGTGCATGAAACTCAATATGCGCCGAAGAAGATACTTTTTGGGTAAGCTGAACAAGGTAAAATTCACCTCCTGCTTGCTCTAGCGTAGCGTTCTTCTTAAGTTGAGAAGAAACGGTTAATAAGTCTACTGGTTCGCTATTTTCAAAAAGCATATGAATGGCGTCAAAAATATGCTGATGCTGCTGTTTGTAGAAAACATCTGAGGATAAAATATCAATCACCTCATCGACCCCTTTTTTGTCAATCATCATGGCTCCTAATACAACTTCCTCTAAATCAGTTGCTTGTGGTGGTAATTTTCCTTTTTCCAACGAGATTACCTGCGCGGAACGTGATTTATATGAGGTTTGAGGTTGCACTTTTTCCATGGAACGAAAGTAAAGAAATTGTTAAGAGAATGGCGCTTCTTTATAACGCCTAATATCTACATTAGATTGTTGAAAACTGCAGATAACTTGTTAATAAGCCTAAAAAAAATCTGAAGTTCACACTTCAGATTTTGTAATGTGTTGGTATGGTTGAAATCAGCCTTTAAAGACACCCATTTCAGAATACTTATCCATACGTTTTTCAACCAAATCTATTGGGGATAAGTTCTTAAATTCACCATATGCCTTCTCGATGGCAGTGGCTACATTTCTGAATGTCTTTTCACGATCTGAATGTGCTCCTCCTAGAGGTTCTTTTACAATCTGATCAATAAGTTTCATTCGTTTCATATCGGTAGCGGTAAGCTTTAACGCTTCTGCAGCCTGTTCTTTAAACTCCCAACTACGCCATAAGATAGACGAGCAGCTTTCTGGAGAAATTACAGAGTACCAAGTGTTTTCTAACATAAGCACTTTGTCTCCTACACCTATCCCTAATGCTCCACCACTGGCTCCTTCACCAATAATTACAACAATAATTGGCACTTTTAGTTTGGTCATTTCAAAAATATTGCGAGCAATAGCCTCTCCTTGTCCGCGCTCTTCAGCCTCTAAGCCTGGATAGGCACCTGGAGTATCTATTAATGTAACCACGGGAACATTAAACTTTTCTGCAGAATGCATAAGGCGTAATGCTTTACGGTAACCTTCTGGATTTGCCATACCAAAATTTCGGTATTGGCGAGTTTTGGTGTTATACCCTTTTTGCTGACCAATAAACATATAGCTCTGGTCACCAATTTTACCCAAACCACCAACCATGGCTTTATCGTCTTTAAAATTACGGTCTCCGTGTAATTCTAAAAAAGAATCCCCACAAATGGCATTGATATAATCCATTGTGTAAGGGCGGTTGGGGTGACGTGATAATTGCACACGTTGCCAAGGGGTTAGGTTTTTATATATTTCCTTTTTGGTATCTGTTAACTTCTTTTCAATTTGTTTGCAGGTATTGGTCACATCTACATCACTGTCTTCACCAATCTGACATGCCTTTTCATACTGCTCCTGCAACTCTTTAATAGGTAACTCAAAATCAAGATATTCCATCGTAGTTTTTGGATTTTTTGACTAAATTATAGTTTACAAAGATAAAATATTGTGTCTATGTTTTGTCTAAAGTACGCTTTTTTCTGTCTAATCTATTTTTAACAATCCCGTTAGCCACTACTGTTGCTATGATAATCAGCGCTCCATAATAAAATTGCGGACTCATATTTTCTGCATCTCCTAGAATGAGTAGTGCTAAAATTATACCATACACGGGCTCCATATTTATGGTAAGCATTACGGTATACGGGCTTATCCATTTCATGACATGTAAGGAAGCGATAAATGCGTAAGCTGTACAGACCGAGGCTAGAATTATTAGGTACAGCCAATCTGTTGGTTGTAGCTGAAAAAATGCTGGATCGAAACTTCCGCTAAAGACAAGATAGATGGTAATACATAAGGTACCAAAACCGAGCTCGTAAAACGAAACTGCCGACGCATTGTACTGTACTAAATACCTTCCGTTAATAACCGAAAACAAAGATCCTAAAAATGAAGCTGCCAACGCCAGGAGTATTCCGTAGAAATAATCGCTTTCTACTTTAAAAATAATATACAGCCCAACAATTACAAGCAACCCGAAAACTACTTCATAGGCAATAATTTTTCGTCTGTAAAACAAGGGTTCTAAAAACGATGTGAAAAATGCCCCGGTAGACATGATAGCGAGTGTTACCGATACATTACCAATTTTTATAGCCCCAAAAAATGCCAACCAATGCAATGCGATGAGCAATCCAGCAAACGCGATTAACGCAAGTGTTTTCTTCGGAAATTTTAACCCTATGTTTCTGAATTTTAAGAAAAGAAAGATAAAGGCTGTTGCCATTAACATACGGTACCAAACCAGCGGGATAGCATCTATAGAAATGAGCGCCCCAAGCACTGCCGTAAAACCCCAAATAAAAACTATAAAATGAAGGTGTATGTAATTGAGGAGTTTATCGTTTCGCATTTCTTAACAGATAGACTGCTAAAATAGCAAATACAAAATTAGGAAACCACGTTGCTATAAATGGCGAGAAATCACTCTGCTCTGCCATGGTTCCAAAAATCTTGTCGAAGAAAATAAACACCATCCCAATGGCAATACCAATGGCAAGGTTTACCCCCATACCGCCACGTCGTTTAACAGAAGATACCGCAACAGCAATTACAGTAAGAATATATGCAGATACGGGTAAACTCCATCGTTTGTAGCGTACCACTTCATATCTATTAATATATGAAGACCCTCTAGCCTTCTCACGGGCAATGAACTTATTAAGCTCCACGATATTTAACGTTTCCGCAATATAATCTACAGGCGTAAGATCTTCCATCTCAAAGTCGAATACCGTATCTAGACGTTCTTTGCTTTCTATAATATCGTCGTGTTCGCCTACTTTACGCTTTGTATATCTAAATAAGGTATAGGTACTATCTGCACTGTTGTATACAATTCGGCTTGCAGCAATCTTATAGGTCATTTTGTTGCCTTCAAAATGCTCTAAGGTGAAGTTATTACCACTCTTTTCTTTTACGTTAAAGTAACTTGCGTAGATGTAATCGTTTTCGTTAATCTGCCTAAAGACATTGGTTTGGTCTCGGTCTTGTTTCCCCTTTTTTAAGTACTCATACTTAAATTCATTAAACCCTTTACTTGCCGTAGGTGCAAAGTACATTCCAGAAGCCAAGGCTACTAAACAAACAATAGTCGCACCTATCATGTACGGTCTTAAAAAACGATAGTACGAAACCCCACTACTCAAAAATGCCACTACCTCGGTATCGTTGGCTAGTTTGGAAGTAAACCAAATCACCGAGAGAAATAAAAACAACGGAAATAGTAAGTCTGCGAAGTAAATAGTAAAGTCTAAAAAATACTTTGCTACAATTGGAAAAGGCACTTCGTTCGCCAAGATCTTATCAATCTTTTCGGCTAGATGCACAATGATACCAATGGGTATAAAAAGAAGGAGCAACAAGATAAATGTGCCCAAGTATTTTTTTAATATGTAGCGATCAAAGATGCTTAACATTTACAAACGTTTGTCCATTTGTTGTACCATTTTATTTTTCCAAGGCGTAAATGTACCGGCAAGAATTTGTTTTCTAGCTTCACGCATTAACCAAAGATAAAAACCTAGGTTATGAATGGTACATATTTGTCGCCCTAGCATTTCATTTACAGTAAATAAATGACGTACATACGCCTTGCTGTATTCTGTATCTACCCATGTAATTCCCATTTCATCTATAGGTGAAAAGTCCTGCTCCCACTTCTTATTTTTAATGTTAATGGTGCCGTGCGCGGTAAAAAGCATTCCGTTTCTTCCATTTCTAGTTGGCATCACACAGTCAAACATATCAATTCCTAAAGCAACATTCTCTAACAAGTTAATAGGTGTTCCTACTCCCATTAAGTAACGTGGTTTTTCCTTCGGAAGTATAGCTGTAACCACTTCGGTCATAGCATACATTTCTTCGGCAGGTTCTCCAACTGAAAGTCCGCCAATGGCATTTCCTGCTGCACCTGCATTTGCAATATATTCTGCAGATTGTTGTCTTAAATCTTTGTAGGTACTTCCTTGTACAATTGGGAAAAACGTCTGATTGTAATCATAGGTAAGCGGTGTTTTATCTAGATGCTTTATACAGCGATCTAACCAACGATGCGTCATATGCATAGATCGTTTGGCGTAGTTATAATCGCATGGATAAGGTGTACATTCATCGAAAGCCATAATAATATCGGCGCCTATTTTACGCTGAATTTCCATCACGTTTTCTGGCGTAAATGTATGGAAGCTCCCGTCTATATGCGACTTAAATTTAACTCCTTCTTCTTTAATTTTTCGGTTTGCTGAAAGCGAATAGACTTGAAATCCACCGCTATCGGTAAGAATATTTCGGTCCCAATTCATGAATTTATGCAATCCGCCTGCCTTTTCAATAATATTGGTTTGAGGCCTAAGGTATAGATGGTAGGTATTTCCTAAAATAATGTCTGGATTGATTTCGTCTTTTAACTCACGTTGGTGTACTCCTTTTACGGTTCCAACGGTGCCTACTGGCATAAAAATAGGAGTTTCTACAACGCCATGATCTAGCTTCATACTACCTGCTCTGGCTTGACTTTCCTTATCTAATCCTTCTAATGTGAACTGCATGCACTTATTTTTCTTACGGGCACAAAGATACCGTTTCTCCCGACGAATTACGAACGACCAATTACGAATTACGCAGAAGACCAAGAGATTTAAAACCCAACGTACCAAAACTGAATTGATAGCTGTTAACAAAAGACCAAAATCGTTAATAAGTGCCTTGTTTTCGCCTTTGCACTAGGTCTTAATTGCCTTACTTTTGAAACTGAAAATAAATGGCATTATGGCAAACATTGAAAAGTTAGAACAATTGGTCACTCAAGTACGTAGAGATATACTACGTCAAGTACACCGAGTAAACTCTGGTCACCCAGGAGGCTCACTTGGCTGCGCAGAATTTTTTGTAGCACTCTACCAAGAGCTGATGGACCGAAATGAAGGTTTTTCGATGGACGGCATTGGAGAAGATCTCTTTTTCTTGTCTAACGGACATATCTCACCTGTGTTTTATAGTGTGTTGGCTCGCTCTGGTTATTTTCCAGTAGACGAACTGAACACCTTTCGTCATATCGATTCACGTTTACAGGGGCACCCAACCACGCATGAAGGGTTGCCAGGTATTCGTGTAGCCTCTGGATCTTTAGGTCAGGGTATTTCCGTAGCCATTGGTGCAGCAGAAACAAAAAAACTAAACAATGACAAACATCTTGTCTACACCCTTTGTGGAGATGGAGAATTACAAGAGGGTCAGAATTGGGAAGCGATCATGTATGCCGCTGGAAATAAAATTGACAACCTAATTGTAACTATAGATTATAACGGGCAGCAAATAGACGGTTCTTTAGAAAATGTACTTCCTATGGGTAACCTTAAAGGAAAATTTGAAGCCTTTGGTTGGGAAGTTCTAGAAATAAAAGAAGGGAACAATCTGGAAGCCATCATTAATACACTGAGTACCGCAAAAGAACATACTGGGCAAGGTAAGCCTATCTGTGTTTTAATGCACACGGTAATGGGTAATGGCGTAGATTTTATGATGCATACCCACGCATGGCATGGTAAGGCACCTAATGACGAGCAACTAGAAACGGCTCTGGCACAAAATCCAGAAACGCTAGGCGACTACTAAGAACACGAGGCTATTAATTAAAAGAAACCCGCCAGCGCGGGCAATACGATGAAAAAATATACAGATTCAGGCAAAAAGGATACACGCTCAGGTTTTGGAGCAGGACTTACCGAACTAGGAAAAACAAATAAAGATGTGGTTGCACTCTGCGCCGATCTTACAGGTTCGTTAAAAATGGACGAATTTAAAGCCAATCATCCAGAACGTTTTTTTCAAGTTGGAATTGCTGAAGCTAATATGATGGGTATGGCAGCGGGGATGACTATTGGCGGGAAAATCCCGTTTACTGGCACGTTTGCTAACTTTTCTACAGGCCGCGTGTATGACCAAATTAGACAGAGTATTGCCTATAGCGGGAAAAATGTAAAAATTTGTGCTTCTCATGCCGGAGTTACCTTAGGAGAAGATGGCGCAACACATCAGATTTTAGAAGATTTAGGGCTTATGAAAATGCTTCCGGGCATGACTGTAATAAATACTTGTGATTACAACCAAACCAAGGCGGCTACCTTAGCAATAGCAGAACACGACGGACCTGTATACCTTCGTTTTGGGCGACCTAAAGTGGCGAATTTCACCGAAGAGAATGGAAGTTTTAAAATTGGAGAGGCCGTACACTTACAAGAAGGTACTGATGTTACCTTGATAGCCACTGGACATTTAGTTTGGGAAGCCTTACAAGCAGCCGAACAATTACATGAGCAGGGAATTTCCGCAGCAGTACTAAACATTCATACCATTAAACCTTTAGACGCAAATGCAATTGTAGCTTCTGCTAAAAAAACAGGAGCGGTAGTAACTGCCGAAGAGCATAATTATTTAGGAGGTTTAGGAGAAAGCGTAGCTCGCGTATTATCGCAGCAACATCCTACACCGCAAGAATTTGTAGCTACCAACGATACATTTGGCGAGTCTGGAACCCCAGACCAGCTTATGGCAAAATACGGTCTAAATACCGAAGCTATTGTAAATGCTGCTAAGAAGGTAGTGTCTAGAAAATAGACTTAAAACATACACCAATAAAAAAATGCCTTGAAATTAGTTCAAGGCATTTTTTATATTCATTTATTACAGATTAACTATCTGCATCTAAGTGATCGGGAATGCCGTCACCGTCTGTATCTGTAAAGGTTACATTTCCTTGGCTATCGATTACAATCTCATCTCTAGTAGGTCTTCCATCGCCGTCATCGTCTGCATCGTCGAAGTTTGGAGCTACATCACCGTCTGTATCGTCATCTTCTTCTAGACCGTTTCCGTTTGGGTCTTCCATAAAAGTAGGTAAACCATCACCGTCTTGATCTCCAGTTTCCTTTGCATATAGCTGAAATGTAAAAATTAACTGAGAGTACAACGGAATGTCTGATCCAGGAGGTGGATTCACATAATAGCCTAAACCTGCTTGCATAAAGACAGCACCTACACCATAATCCTCAAAGCTGATAGATCCGTCTGGATTTGTAGTAAAATTTGAAGCAGTTTCAAATTCAATAATTGCGTCCTGAAGACCATTTACAATAGTTGTTAAATCGAATTTTACCGGTGTGACAGAAGAATCGAATAACTTTGTGTACGGACTCGTGCTTTCTTCTTCATTAATATAAATTCCTTCGTAGCTTACGGTAGCAAAATCACCAAATGTAGGTTTTTCACCAGCGCCTTGAAGTGCATCAAGATAGTAAAGTTTATAGGTTACGCCTTCTGTAACACGGTCTTTCACTATTTTAGAAGACACTTGGTCTATTAAACGTATTTTATCTGCATTCTCGCCAGCAATAGTATCGAACTTTATTTTATAGTCGAAATTAGCAGGAGGGTTTGCAAATTCTTCGTAATTGTAAAAATGCGTATTGAGGTATTCTTCTACAATCACCGTGCTTAAAGGTTCTTCTTCCCCACGATCTCTTGCAGGTACAAAATTTGGATCTGTATTATCATCATCACCTCCACATGCTACTAGCGCAGGAAGGATTGTTAAAAGTAGTACTCCGTATTTTAATATTTTTTTCATCATCAATTTTTCAGGTGCGCAAGATACAATTTTCCGTTATTTTTGTATGCTATGTTAACGCAGAATTAAGTGCTTTTGTATGAGGGTTGATAAATATTTATGGTGTATTCGGTATGTTAAGACTCGAAATATAGGGACACAAGCATGTAAAAAAGGGGCCGTTAAGGTTAATAATGCAACTGTAAAAGCCTCTAGAGAAGTTTTTCCAGGAGATAAAATTTCATTTAGAAAAAACCAAATTAACTATCAAATTGAAGTACTAGATATTCCACCAAATCGAGTTGGCGCCAAGCTGGTAGGCTTGTATAGAGTAGACAACACCCCGAAAGAAGCCTTTGAACAAACCGAATTATTGAAGTATGCTAAAACCTACTACCGCAAAAAAGGTGTTGGCCGTCCTACTAAAAAAGATCGTCGAGACATAGACGACTATAAAGAACGAGGCGAAGAGGAATAATTATAACTATGTATCTTTGAAAAAAATACGCAATGCCAAAAACGGAGACATTAATATTGAATAAAACTGAAATCGCTCATAAGATTAGACGCATGGCGTATCAAATTTATGAGGCGAATGTGTCTGAAGAAGTTGTAATTATAGCCGGAATTCAGGATAATGGGTATGTACTAGCCGAAAAGCTTAAGAGAGCTGTTGAAAAGATTTCTCCAATTAAAGTTACCCTCTGTAAAGTAAAGATTGATAAGAAGAATCCGTTAGCTCCAGTTGTTACAAGCATATCTCCTGAAAAATACACCAATAGTAGTTTGGTTTTGGTAGACGACGTGCTACATTCTGGTACCACGCTGATTTATGGTGTAAAGCATTTTTTAGATGTTTCCTTACGTCAGTTTAAAACTGCGGTGTTGGTTGATAGAAACCATAAAAAGTACCCTGTAAAAGCAGATTACAAAGGCATCTCACTCTCTACATCCATTAATGAGAACATTTCGGTTATTTTTGAAAAAGGTAATGACCGCGCGGTGTTAGAATAGTTGTATAACAATAGCCGCGACTACAGCTGCTACTTCATTGTTAGCATCCACTTTAAAAGTTGCTTGTTGGTAATAAAAATTACGCTCAAAAATATGTTTTCTAATAAAATCGTTTAATAGCACTTCCGTTTCTAGATGTGCTATAAGTGGTCTTTTCGATTTCTCTATGAACAATCTTTTGGAAAGCACCTCTAACGACGCATGTAAGAAAACACTTTTTGTATTGGCAGCCTCTTTTATCTGTTGCATGCTGGTGCCATAACAAGGAGTTCCTCCACCCGTTGCCAACACAAACGAAGTATCTGCCGTCAATAAGTTTTGTAGCGTTTCAAATTCCTTTCTTCGGAAGAAAATTTCTCCTTTTTTTTCAAAAATTTCAGAAACAGACAGCTGTGTGGCCTCTTCAATTTGCGTGTCTAAATCTAAAAATGGCACCCCAAGCACTTCTGCCAGTTGTTGTCCCACCGCAGTTTTCCCGCTACCCATGTATCCTATTAGAACTATTTTCATTCTAACAAAAATAGCTATTTTAGACCTTGACCAAGATTTATTAGAAAAAGAAAAATTTTCTTTCTAATAGCTTTGAATAATTAATTTAATGATAGTATATTTGCACCCGCTAAAGGGAAATAACAAGCCCTTTTTTTATTGAAATTATGACTTGGTAGCTCAGTTGGTAGAGCACCTCCCTTTTAAGGAGGTGGTCCTGGGTTCGAGCCCCAGCCAAGTCACAAGAAAGTACTGCTCGTAGCGGTACTTTTTTTGTTACTAGCAGTTTGTTAGTATAGCTACCCGGGTGCTGAAATTGGTAGACAGGCACGGTTGAGGGCCGTGTGCACTAGTTGCGTGTGGGTTCAAGTCCCATCCCGGGTACCACGAGCCATCTCATTTGAGGTGGCTTTTTTAGTTTAACGTATCCATGCCAATAGCTGAAGTGCACTATTGTTATTCGCTACAAGAATAGCTGGGCGTTTTTCGGTTGAAATAAAAATTAATTCAAGATTTTTTACATCATTAGGCATATAGACACCGCTTTTATTGACTTCAAAAATACTGGTGAATGTTCCGTCACCGTTTCCTTGTAAAAACAAACCTTTTCCGGCATCGTAGGCAGGAGTTTCAACCTCTGTACCATACATATTGCCGCCAAGCACCACATCTAAATTGCCATCTTTATCAAAATCGAATACGGTCATATCATTAATTGGGCTAAGCTGGGCTTCAACTGGTAATTCTGAAATAGCAAAATGGTCGCCATTATTCTCTAAATAAAGGCTTGCAAATGTAGTGGCTTGATAATGCAATGCTTGATCTAGTTTTTCTTGACTATAAATCTCTACGAGCGTAGATGAAGCGAAATCGCTATACGACGGAAATCTTTCTTGTAAGTACGGCATTTGTTGTGTAGAACACTCTTTACCTCTTACTGGGGTGAGTTTGCCCTTGTAGAGTTTACTTAAAACAATGTCCTGTGTGCCATTATCATCAAAGTCGTTAGCAAAAATATGCAATGGCTTTTCTGTTGAAGGGTGAAACTTATTGTTGAGCCCAACATTACCTACTAGCACATCTTCATCTCCGTCTTTATCGAAATCGGCTGCTACAATACTGTACCACCAGCCAGTGGTTTCAGACAAACCAAGTGCCTTAGACTGGTCTTTAAAACCTGTTTGAGTATTTATAAATGCTTTTATACCCATCCACTCACCTACTACTAATAAGTCTTTACGCCCATCTTTATTAATGTCGGTCCAACAGGAGGATGTTATCATCCCTGCCCATTCTAGCTGTGGTGCCAGTGTTTTGGTTTTATTTTTGAAAATTCCTTTTTCATTTACCAAGAGATACGATTGTGGTGCAACTGGATAGTTACCAGGTGTTGTTCTACCCGCAACAAAAAGATCCAAATCGCCATCACCGTCCCAGTCGTTTGCGGTGACATTCATGGTACTAGAAGTAATTTCTGGTAACGCGTTACTGTTTTTACTAAAATTTCCGAAGCCATCATTAAGATATAATCTATCCTGTAGCAGTTTTTTGTTAGTAGCAACATCTCCACCTCCACCGCTTGCCACGTACAAATCTAAATCGCCATCTGCATCTGCATCAAAAAATAGCGCACCTGTATCTTCATATTTGGCGTCGTTTATAAAAGAGGGTTGTACAGAACGCACAAAACCTTCTACATTACTCTGAGTATATAGCTGGGCAGGCTGCCCCAAAGCTCCTCCTACATAAAAATCGTCGAAGCTATCGCCGTTAACATCTCCTACTGCAATGGCAGGACCCAATGCTGCTTGTTTATGAGGCAACAATATTTCTTTATTGAAATCGTCGAAATTGTTCTCTGTGTGTTTGTACGTCACTTCTTTCGCTCTTGAAATTGCGTCCATAAAATATGGCTTTGGAGGCTGTGTAGTAGCAACAGTACTTTTAGATTGAGATTTATCTACTGTATGTTTTTTATTAATTGATGGATTTTGCAAGGTTGTAACGGTGCCGTCAGTCCATAAAATTTCGGCTTTATCAACCTTTGTATTCGCACCTAACCCAAAATGTGCCAGCGGCTGCATGCTTGAATAGTATCCTCTTACAAATTGATACTCTACAAGTTGAGTTTGCCCGCCAGCATAGATTTTCACCTGAGCATTTAACACGCTATTTGGAGCGGTTGGATTGGTTAATTCGAATTGTATAAAATGATGTTCTTCTTTTTCAGAAGTTGTGTTTTGATACACAAAAGCCACATCTTCTAAGTTGTTAACCACCAAGTCTAAATCACCATCGTTATCTAAATCGCCATAAGCCGCACCATTAGAGAAAGAAGGTGTTTGCAATCCCCAATCTTCTGTTTTATTGGCAAAAGATAATTTTCCATTGTTTTTAAAACCGTAATTAGGTATGGGTAAGGAGTTTGCTTTTTTTAGCTCTTCAAAATAAATTTCGGCATCAATTCCGTCCTTCTTTTTGCGTTCAATAAAATCTATTCGCCAATCGTTGTCTTTAATATCCCTTTTAAAACCGTTGGTGACATACATATCTTTCTGCATATCGTTATCTAGATCTGCAAGTAGGGTAGCCCAACTCCAATCTGTCTGTGCAACACCAGAAAGATGCGCTACTTCACTAAAAATACCACGTCCTCTATTAACGCTAAGTGTGTTGTACATGTATTGCGGAATTATCTGTCTGTTATTCACCAGATAATTAAAACGGTCTACGTCCATAGACTCCATGAGGGTTTTATTTCTGTAGTGGTCTGCTGGCGTCATGTCTACCACGCTAATGTCTATTAAACCGTCGTTATTAATGTCTGCCGCATCGCAACCCATGGCATAAAAAGAGGTGTGGGCCGTTCTAGCCTGAATTCCTTCTTTAAAGGTTCCATTTCCAACATTAAAGAATAGAAAGTCTGGAACAAAATAATCGTTGGAGATATAAATATCTAAAAAGCCATTTTCATCGAAATCTGAAATCGACACCCCAAGTCCGAATCCTGGGCGAAACAACCCTGCTTCTTTTGTTATGTCTGTGAAGGTGTTGTTGCCATTATTTCTGAAAAGTGTATTGCACGACTTTTTATATTCGGCTTCAGATTTTTCAGATAACGATTTTTCCCAGCCTTGAATTCCTTTTCCATATTTAACATCTGAATGATTCACTACTAACAAATCGAGATCATTGTCTTTATCGTAGTCGAAAAAGACGGCTTGAGAAGAGAAGGAAATATCAGCAATACCGTAAGCGGCTGCACTTTCAGTAAAAGTTTCGTCACCATTATTAATATAAAGCTGATTCGCTAATAGCGCATCTACGGCATCGGGACCCGAGTTGCAGACATATATATCTAACAGCCCGTCTTGGTTAATATCGACCATCGTAACGCCTGTAGACCAATTATCTGAAACTATACCTGCTTTTTTACTTATGTTTTTAAACGTTAAATCCCCCTCATTTAAATATAGTGCATTAGGTGTATCGTTACCGGCAAAAAAAACATCTTGTAATCCGTCGTTGTTTATGTCTCCGATAGCTACACCGCTACCGTTATAAAAATATTCATAGTACCCAAAATGTCTATTTGGTGTTTCCTTTGATGTGTTTATAAAATCTATGCCCGAATCTTTTCCGTCTATCAATAAAAACAGCGGACTCTCGGCATAGCTATTAGTTTGATTGGCTTTATCTGTATTACAAGAGCCAAACAGCCCTATAATTGTACTTAAAAGGATGCAACTAAAAATCTTATCAATCATAATCTTCTATTAACGAAGGTGGTCAACGTAAATATAAACTTTTAATCAAAATTTAGCGCAATAAGCTTTAGTCATTGAGCGCTCTTTGTACAATACTAGTTTGTTTAATGTTATATTTGAAACAGCAATCTTCCTTATTACATGCTTGTAAAAACAAAATTCAGTATAAAAGACCTTGAAAACCTGAGTGGCATAAAGGCCCATACCATACGTATTTGGGAGAAGCGGTATGCGTTATTAACACCATCTCGTACCGATACAAACATAAGGTACTACAATCTAGACAATTTAAAACGTTTGCTTAATGTTACCTTTTTGTACCAACATGGTTACAAAATCTCTAAGATTAAGGGGCTAAGCAGAGATGCGCTTGTAGATTTGGTTAAAGAACTTGCTAAAACAAATGATGCAGAACATTCGGTATACGATTTTAAAATGGCCATGTTTCAATTCGACCAACACTTGTTTGCCACAACATATGAGCGTTTATTAGAGAATAGAACATTTCCTGAAGTGTTTGAGGAGGTATTTATACCCTTACTCACAGAATTAGGTATTCTTTGGCAAGTTGGCACCATAGACCCTTGTCATGAGCGCTTTGTTTCTGAAATGATAAAGCAGAAAATTGTTCTAAATATTGAAAAGCAATATTCAAAATCTATTTTAGTAAACCCTCCTACCATAGCACTTTTTCTGCCTTATCGCGAAATTCATGATATAGGCTTAGTGTATGCAAATTATATGTGTATTAGTCAGGGTATGAATACTATCTATTTGGGCGGAAACATCTCTATGAATAGTCTAAAGGAGGTATTAAAACACCATGAGAACATAATTTTTCTTACCTACTTAACAGTAGAACCTTCTTACCTAAGTATTGTTGATTTTTGTGAGCAGTACAACGAACTTATAGGTGTAAAGAATAAAAATTTGTTATGGCTTATGGGAAGTAAAACCCATCCTCAAAAACAGAATGAATTACCTAAAAATGTTAAACTGATTAAAAGTATCCCTGAACTTAGCGAAGCCCTTAAAATCTTAAAAAATAGCCAAAGTTGAAAAGCAAAATCAATTTTGTTCAAATTATTTATAAATTTGTTAAACAAAAATGAAGCAAACAATAGCAATTATTGGTTCTGGGTTTTCCTCTTTAGCTGCGGCAGCGTATCTCGCTAAGGCAGGAAACGATGTCACTATATACGAAAAAAACAGCACCGTTGGCGGACGGGCGAGACAGTTACACAAAGACGGTTTCACCTTCGACATTGGTCCTACTTGGTATTGGATGCCCGATGTGTTTGAGCGCTTTTTTGCAGATTTCGGTAAAAAGTCATCAGATTATTACGATCTCATAAAACTTAATCCGGCATATTCGGTTTATTTTGGCGAGAACGATTTTATTACGATAGAAGATACTCTAGAAAAAATCTGTATTGCGTTTGAAAAGGAAGAGCCTGGAAGCTCAGTTCAACTTAAAAAATTTATTGCTAAAGCTCAAGATAACTATGAGATTGCAATTAAAGACTTGGTGTACAGACCGGGAGTTTCGGCTTTAGAATTGGTAACACCTGTTACTATGAAAAAAGTAGGGCAATTTTTTAGCACCATTCGAAAGGAAGTTCGTCGCGAGTTTAAAAATAAACGATTAATTGCCATTTTAGAATTTCCAGTATTGTTCTTAGGGGCAAAACCTTCTAACACGCCGGCGTTCTATAGCTTTATGAATTACGCCGATTTTGGACTTGGTACGTTTCATCCAAAGACTGGAATGTATGCTGTGATACAAGGTATGCAGCAGCTTGCAGAAAGCTTAGGGGTTACCATTAAGACCAATGCTATGGTAAGTGCTATTACCGTAGAAAATAAGAAAGCAACGTCACTTACTTGTAATGGCACTAAAATTTCCGCAGATATAATCTTAAGTGGTGCCGATTATCATCATACTGAAACGTTACTACCACAGCAACATAGGCAGTATACTGAACATTATTGGGAGAAGCGAACATTTGCACCTTCTGCCCTATTGTTTTATGTGGGATTCGACAAAAAAATAGAACATGTAGAGCATCATACGTTATTCTTTGACGTAGATTTTGATGCGCATGCGTATACCATTTACGATGAGCCCTCATGGCCAGAAAAGCCTTTGTTCTATGCTAGCTTTCCATCAAAGACAGACACGGCAAGTGCTCCTAATGGGAAGGAAGCTGGGATTTTTCTAATACCCTTAGCTCCAGACCTTGAAGACACATCAGAAATACGCGACATTTATTTTGAAAAAATAATGACTCGATTTGAAAAACTCACAAACCAGAAGGTGAGAAATTTCGTTATATTTAAAGAGTCATTTTGCATAAACGATTTTATAGACGATTACAATTCGTACAAAGGAAATGCATACGGTTTGGCAAACACATTATTACAGACCGCTTTTTTAAGACCAAAACTAAAAAGTAAAAAGGTAGATAATTTATATTTCACAGGGCAATTATCGGTACCAGGCCCAGGTGTACCACCCTCGTTGATTTCAGGAAAGTTAGTTGCCAGTTTAATTGAAAAACACTCTACGTGAAAGAACTTTTCGACATAGTATCGCACCGTTGTAGCAAAGAAGTTACAAATGCCTATAGCACCTCATTTTCTTTGGCAACGAAAATGTTAGCACCTAGTATTCGTCAGGATATTTATAATATTTATGGGTTCGTTCGCTTTGCCGATGAGATTGTAGATAGCTTTCATGACTATGATAAAGAAACCTTGTTTAATAGGTTTGAAGTTGATTTAGATGTGGCCTTAGCCGAAAAAATAAGTCTTAACCCAATTTTAAATTCATTTCAACACACGGTACATGAGTATAACATAGACAAAGAGTTAATCACCGCTTTTATGAAGAGCATGCGTTTAGATCTAAGCAAGTCTGAATATTTAACTGAAAAAGAGTACAAAGAATACATCTATGGCTCGGCAGATGTGGTAGGTCTAATGTGTTTAAAGGTGTTTGTTCAAGGGGACAGTAAAAAATATGAAAGTTTAAAATCTTCTGCCATGCATTTAGGTTCTGCTTTTCAAAAGGTTAATTTTTTGCGCGATTTGAAAGAAGACTTTGAAGGATTAAGCAGAACATATTTTCCTAATACCAACTTAAATGCCTTAGATGAGGAATCTAAAAACCGAATTATCGAAGATATTGAAGACGATTTCAGAAAAGGATATCAAGGTATTTTAAAATTGCCTACAGAAGCAAAGTTTGGTGTTTTTATGGCATATAGGTATTATCGAAAATTACTGAAAAAGTTGGCAAAAACTCCTGCATTAGAAATTAAGAATTCTCGCATACGCGTGCCCAACTATCAAAAATTCGGACTTCTTACTAGAAGCTATGTGAAATATCAACTGAAATTAGTACGTTAGCCCCATGAATACGGTTTTTTGGATATTAATTTTGGTTGGCACTTTTTGCATCATGGAATTTATGGCGTGGTTTACGCACAAGTATGTTATGCACGGATTTTTATGGAGTTTGCATAAAGATCATCATAAAAAAGACCACAACAGTTGGTGGGAGCGAAATGACTTCTTCTTTATTTTTTATGCAGCAGTAAGTATTGGATGTTTTATAGGTTGGCAATATTATGGGTTCTGGGCAGGGCTACCTATTGGCCTGGGTATTTTTGCTTATGGAGTTGCCTATTTTATGGTTCATGATATCTTTATACACCAACGTTTTAAGCTTTTTAGAAACGCTAACAATTGGTACGCAAAAGGTATAAGAAGGGCGCATAAAATTCATCACAAACATTTAGGAAAAGACAAAGGAGAATGTTTTGGCATGTTAGTTCCTCCATTAAAATATTTCAAAAAATAACGGATGAAGTACCTCTATCTTTGGCTAAACCTAGGGTCTTTTATTATTCCATTTCTTTTTAGTTTTCATCCCCGACTTCAATTTTACAAAAAGTGGAAAGGTTTTTTTATTGGAGTTGTGGTAATGATGGCAATTTTTATTCCGTGGGATATTGTTTTTACCACTAACGGTTTTTGGGGATTTAACGACGCTTATATTACGGGATACAAATTTTTAAATCTACCAATTGAAGAATGGCTCTTCTTTATTTGCATTCCCTACGCCTGTATTTTTACGCATTACTCGTTACTCACCTTATATCCAAACTTTAAGTTTTCAAAAAAAGTAGTTAATATAGTGTATGTGGTATTGTTATCGGTACTTATTGTAACGCTCTGGTATCATTATGACAAGTGGTATACCTTCATTAATTTTCTATATGCTCTTGTGATTCTTGGTATTGTTTACAACAGAAACAGGCAGCTCTTACAGCCCTTTTTTGCTACGTACTTAGTAATTTTAATTCCATTTTTTATTGTAAATGGCGTACTTACTGGTAGTGGAACTGAAAGTCCCGTTGTATGGTATAACAATTCAGAAAATCTAGGAATACGCTTACTAACTATTCCTATAGAAGATGTTATTTATAATCTAGGGATGCTTTTAACGGTTTTAGCATGCACTGAGTATTTCAGCAATAAGAAAACCGCTTAGTTTCCTACCTCACTCATAAATTTAAGACGGTATAATCTTAATTCATCAACATCATAATCGCCATCAAATTCTTCCATGGCTGCTTCAATATTATCACTTTCAGATTCTATAAAATAATCGTGAAGCTCTTCTTGCTGTTCTTCATCTAATGTTTCATCTACCCAATAATCTAAATTAAGCTTTGTACCGCTATACACAATAGCTTCCATTTCATTGAACAAAGCGTCCATTTCAATTCCTTTGGCATCGGCAATATCGTCTAAAGCAAGTTTTCTATCTACATTCTGAATGATATAAAGCTTTAAAGCACTATTGGTTCCAGTAGATTTCACGACAAAATCGTCTGGACGAGTGATATCGTTTTCGGTAACATAATTTAAAATAAGAGAGACAAAAGATTTACCATATTTCTTAGCCTTGCCTTCTCCCACACCGTGTACGTTAGCCAATTCTTCTAGGGATATTGGGTATTTAAGTGCCATATCTTCGAGCGAAGGGTCTTGAAAAATAACATATGGTGGTAAACTTAGACTATCGGCTACTCGCTTACGTTCTGCCTTAAGCAGTTTAAATAGCACTTCATCAGAAACCGCTCCACTTCCTTTCTGGTTGGTGACAATGGTATCGTCATTTGCCTGTTTATACGAATGATCTTCGGTCATCATAAATGAAACAGGACTCGCTAGAAATTCTTTTCCTTTTTCAGTAATTTTTATGACTCCGTAGGTTTCAATATCTTTTGAAAGCATTCCTGCAACTAATACTTGTCTCAGCAATGCCATCCAGTATTCGGGGGTTTGGTCGCTTCCTATTCCGAAAAATTCTTGCTGATCTGTGCGGTGTGATTTAATCATGGCGTTCACCTTTCCGATGAGCACATTTACCACTTCTTTTCCCTTATACTGCTGGTTGGTTTCGTTTACCACTTTGAGCAATTTGCCTACATTAGCTTTGGCTTCGTTTTGCTTCTTAGGATTTCGCATATTGTCATCCATATCACCACCTTCACCCGTCTCGTTGTCGAATGCCTCACCAAAATAGTGTAGTATAAACTTTCTGCGCGACATAGAGGTTTCTGCAAATGCAACCACTTCTTGTAACAAAGCATGGCCAATTTCTTGTTCTGCCACGGGTTTGCCACTCATAAATTTTTCAAGCTTTTCTATGTCTTTATAGCTATAAAAGGCCAAACAGTATCCTTCTCCACCATCACGCCCTGCACGTCCGGTTTCTTGGTAGTAGCTTTCAATACTTTTGGGAATATCATTATGCACCACAAAACGCACATCGGGCTTGTCGATTCCCATACCAAAGGCGATGGTAGCCACTACCACATCGGCGTCTTCCATTAAAAACATATCTTGATGGCGTACTCGGGTTTTTGCGTCTAACCCTGCGTGATATGGTATGGCTTTCACACCATTAACTTGTAAAGTTTGTGCAAGTTCTTCTACTCGCTTTCTGCTTAGACAATAGATAATTCCACTTTTACCTTCGTATTGTTTTACAAAACGAGTAATATCTGCGTCTACATTTTTTGTTTTTGGGCGTATTTCGTAGAATAAATTAGGTCTATTAAAAGAAGCTTTAAAGGTATTGGCGCTTTGAATTCCTAAATTTTTCAGTATATCTTCTTGTACTTTTGGTGTAGCCGTTGCGGTGAGTCCGATAATTGGGATATTATCACCTATTCGCATTATAATTTTACGCAAATTTCTATACTCTGGTCTAAAATCGTGTCCCCATTCACTTATGCAATGGGCTTCGTCTATAGCCATAAAAGAGATTGTCTGTTGCTGTAAAAAAGAAACGTACTCTTCTTTGGTAAGCGATTCTGGAGCGACGTACAATAGTTTAGTGATTCCAAGTTCTATATCGCTCATCACCTTTTTGACTTCAGTTTTATTAAGGGATGAGTTCAGCACATGTGCTACACCTTCTTCAGAAGAAAGGGCCCGAAGCGCATCCACCTGATTTTTCATGAGAGCTATTAAAGGGGAAACTACAATCGCTGTACCAGGCTGCATTAATGCAGGGAGCTGGTAGCATAGCGATTTACCCCCTCCAGTGGGCATAATTACGAAAGTATTTTCCTGAGCCAACACGCTCTGCACTACTTTTTCTTGAAGGCCTTTAAATTTTGTAAAGCCAAAATGTTTTTTTAGTGCTGCGTATAAATCAATTTCAGCCACGCTGCTTAAATATTATAAATGTTCGTTATTTATTGGTTAGAATTAAAATTGCGTATACAGGGGAACAATCGTAATTTTGCAACCATTATGGTAAAATGGTATCTTTTACCTATATGTATTGAAACAAGTATTTTATCATTCTTAATTCATACTAAATATACTAATTTCTGAAACAGTTGCAAACTTATTAATGCGCAAATTTTGAATAGAACCTCACAAATAATCTCAGTTGCTAAGCAAACCATTGTAACTGAAAGCAAAGCAATAATGCATCTAGCCGATTTGGTAAATGAAGAATTTGCCGAAGCTGTAGAAACTATCTATAAGTCTAAAGGTCGTGTTGTAATAACTGGTATAGGCAAAAGTGCAAACATTGCAACCAAAATTGTTGCTACCTTAAACTCAACAGGAACACCTGCCATTTTTATGCATGCAGCAGATGCCATTCATGGTGATTTAGGAACCATTTTAAAAGATGATGTTGTTATCTGCATTTCTAAAAGTGGAAATACTCCCGAAATAAAAGTATTAGTTCCATTAATTAAAGGGAGAGGCAATACCCTTGTAGCGATTACTTCTAACCGAGAATCTTTTCTAGGTGTACAAGCTAATTATGTATTACACGCGTATGCAGAAAAAGAGGCATGCCCCAATAATCTAGCACCCACCACAAGCACAACAGCTCAATTGGTTATTGGTGATGCTTTGGCTATGGCGCTTTTAGACTTGCGTGGCTTTTCAAGTAAGGATTTCGCTCGGTTTCATCCAGGAGGCTCTCTCGGAAAAAAACTATACTTGCGTGTAAGTGATCTTACATCTTTAAATGAATGTCCGCAGGTACATCCAGATACAGACGTCAAAAAAGTAATTATTGAAATTTCAGAAAAATTACTAGGTGTTACCGCAGTGGTAGAAGACCAAAAAATTGTTGGTATTATTACAGACGGTGATTTACGTAGAATGCTTACCAAAGAAGACAGTATTAAGGGCTTAACAGCAAGAGACATTATGTCTGCAAACCCTAAAAGGATTAATAATGATGCCATGGCTGTTGAGGCGATGGAGATAATGGACAAACACGGAATTACCCAAATACTTGCTGAAGAAAACGGTGTATATTGTGGTGTTGTACACATTCATAACCTAACCAAAGAAGGCATTATTTAATGACGGCCAAAACGCACACCAATGTTGAGAAAGAGATGTCTTTTTTAGACCATCTTGAAGAATTACGATGGCATCTTATTCGTTCTACCATAGCTGTGGTAGTTGTAGCTACCGTCGCTTTTATCGCTAAAGAGTTTATCTTTGACATAATTATTTTAGGTCCAAAAAGTTCAGACTTCCCAACGTATAAATTATTATGTAGAGCCGCAACCGAACTAGGCTTTGAAGATAATTTCTGTTTCAAAGAAGAAAGTTTCAGAATTCAAAGTAGAACACCTGCAGGGCAATTTTCGGCACATATTTGGACTTCAATTACCGCGGGATTTATTATCGCTTTTCCTTACATCCTCTATGAGTTTTGGAAATTTGTAAGCCCAGGTTTACGAAATAACGAACGTAAAAACAGTCGTGGATTTATCATCATCGCCTCTATCTTATTCTTTATTGGCGTTTGTTTCGGATATTTTGTGGTTACTCCTCTCACCATTAACTTTTTAGGAAGTTACAAAGTGAGTGAAGTAGTTTTTAACGATTTCGACTTAAGTAGCTATATTGGTCTTGTACGAGCTTCGGTACTAGCTAGCGGACTGATTTTTGAGCTTCCAATTATAATTTATTTCCTGACCAAAGTAGGGCTGGTTACTCCGCCTCTATTAAAAAAATACAGGAAATTTGCGCTAGTGGGCGTACTAATTGTGTCTGCAATCATTACCCCTCCAGATATTGCTAGCCAAGTAATTGTGGCAGTACCAGTGCTTATTCTTTATGAAATTAGTATTGTGATTTCAAAAGTTGTAGTGCGCAAACAAAACAAAAAAATGAAAGCTGATGGCAAATCCCGTTGAAGATTTTAATGCCTATCGTTCTAAAATGAACGAAAAAATGATGGCAGACAATAATAAAATTGTCAAACGTATTTTTAATTTAGACACCAATGCCTTTGCTGAAGGTGCCCTCTCAAAAAGAACGAAAGAGCTTCTCGGATTGGGTAACAGTCTTGTACTACGCTGCGACGATTGTGTAAAATATCATTTAGAGACCTGTTACAACCTCAACATTTCCAAAGAAGAGGTTGTTGAAGCCATGAGCGTTTCTTTACTTATTGGCGGTACTATTGTTATACCTCATCTACGTAGAGCTTTTGAATATTGGGAAGCCTTAGAGAACACTAATTCATAATTTTTTCTTCGGAAAATTTAGCCGTACTTTTAACGTTCTAGGAATTAGAGATTGCTAATACACTTGTTTTTCGCCATGCGGAAAGTGAAAACACCTGTTACTACGGGTACAAAAGTTACCAGCCTTGACTGGCAATACATATGAAATTAAAAGCCGAAAATCTCATAAAGTCGTATAAAGGCCGAAAGGTTGTAAAAGGAATCACCGTTGAAGTAAACCAAGGAGAAATTGTTGGGTTGCTGGGTCCAAACGGAGCCGGAAAAACCACATCCTTTTACATGATTGTTGGACTTATAAAACCTAACGGGGGTACTATTTATCTAGAGGGAACAGATATTACAAAGTACCCAATGTACAAACGTGCACAAAATGGTATTGGGTATTTAGCACAAGAAGCTTCGGTATTTAGAAAGCTAAGCATAGAAGACAATATCTTAAGTGTATTACAACTTACCAAGCTTTCTAAAAAAGAACAACATTTAAAAATGGAATCGCTAATAGAAGAGTTTGGCTTAGGTCATATTAGAAAAAGTCGTGGCGATTTATTGAGTGGTGGCGAACGTAGACGTACCGAAATTGCACGCGCGCTAGCAACAGACCCTCATTTTATTTTATTAGATGAGCCTTTTGCTGGTGTAGATCCGGTAGCGGTAGAAGATATACAACGTATTGTGGCACAGCTAAAAGACAAGAACATTGGGATTTTAATTACAGACCATAATGTTCAGGAAACTTTGGCGATTACAGACAGAACCTACTTAATGTTTGAAGGTAGTATTTTAAAACATGGTGAGCCAGAAGAATTGGCTAGCGATGAGATGGTGCGTAAGGTATATTTAGGACAAAACTTTGAGTTACGTAAGAAAAAATTGAATTTTTAAATAAAGAACCTCCGCCTCTACAACAGAGGTTCTATTAAAATGATGCAACGCATCTATTAGTCTAGCCTTGCTTCCACAACCTCCAAGCGAGAAAGTAATTGATCTAGACGTTTTTCTAGTGTTTTGGTCTTTTCCTTTAAATTTTCATTTTCGGCAGCAAGATTATCTATAAGCACTTGTTGTTCTTTTATAGCCTGTATAGCAACTACACTTAAACCAGCATAATTCATTCCCAAATAACCATCTTCACCTTCAGAAATAAGTTCCGGAAAAAGTGGCTGAATTTCTTGTGCTTTTACCCCTAATGAGCGCTTTTCACCTTGTTGATTTTTATAGCGGTATGTATAAATGGGTACTTGTTTCAGCTTAGTAAGATAGCCGGACTGCAATTCAAAATCTTGTTTTAAACGCGCGTCGCTGGGTTGAATGTAATTTCCGCTTGCGGTTTCTATATAGGCACGACGTGTTCCATTTTCATTAAAAGAAAAATGAGCACCACTGTGATAAATTCTCCAATGATTTGTATTTGTTGAACTTTCAAAAGCCATTCCGCCATTACCTGTGGTAAGGTTTATAGATTGTTTAAGATGCAAATCGAATATTGGCGCAAATTGTCTAATCCCAATATTATCTGTACTCGCATCTACTTTCAGCAAATTTGTATGTCCATTTCCTTCAACTCTAAAATCTCTATCAAGCCCTTGTTCGTTGAAAACAAATTCTGTGTTAGCATTTAGATCTACAGAAGTTAGCCCGTTTTCATAGACTCTAAATCTACCATCATCTGCAGAATCTTCTATGCTTGCAAGGGTTGTTCCCGAAGAGTCTCCGTCTCGCCAATACGTATTGTCACCCAGTATTGTTGCGCCCACATTATTTATTTTAAATGCATCTCTCGTTCCTTCCTCTACAATAAATTCACCCAAGCCATTAAGTGTGTACGTTAAGTTATTATCAAAATGTCTAATTCTGGTGTTTTCAATTAAATTACCCCCCAATTTTATATCATCACCAATTCTTGCTAATCCATTGATGCCATTTACAGTAACCAAATCTACCCAATCTACATTTCCAGAGGCATCTGTTGTCATTATTTGTCCGTTAGTACCTCTAGATGCAGGTAAAATATAGTTGTTATTAGTTGTAGTGCCAATAGAAACGTCACCCAAAAAATACCCTGCAAAACTGCCAGGTTTTAAGACATCCATATATAGCCCATAGTGCATGCCAGACGATGTGCTTCGTATTGTTGTATAGGTACCATATTTATTACCCGTACCTCCCGACCGTGTATAGGCATTGTACGTTCCATATTGGTTGCCACTTGTATTACTCATCAAATTATAGGTGCCGTAACGGTCTCCTGTATCTGTCGTACTAAAATCATGATAGGCTCCGTAATGATCTCCTTCACCGTTATTATTAAAAATATAATAACCACCGTAACGATTCTCTGCGCCTGCACCTTGAAAAACATTATAACTAGCATAGGTAGTACCCGTTTTGGACATACTTCCGCTGAATACGTTATATGTACCATAAAATAGTGTGTTTCCTGAACCACCACCGATTAAATTTAGAGTACCATATTTTGGTGCCGTTGAATTACCTCGAATGTCATTAGAAACTCCTATTTTACTACCACTATCTGAGTCACTATCGACTTGATTAAAAATTCCGATGTGATTTGCATCTTGGCTATTAAAAATTATATTTTCTGTCCCAGTACGATCACCTGTACCTTCACCGATTAAGTAGTTTCTTAAGCCTCGCTGCGCATCGTCACCAGTATCATTAATTGTTGTTGACATACCATAAGTAATACCATTGTCGCTTTGAATGTCGTTAAAGATTCCTATCTTCTCGCCACTTACACTAAAACCTGAAATACTATTTTCAATACCTGTTCTAGATCCAGCAGTAGTTGAGGTTAATATATTTGAAAAAGCTACTGCGTTTATCGAAGTATTCGCTACATGGGCACGATTTACGAATGAGCCATCACCATTCTGTAGGGTTAGATTATTAAATTCTACCAATGTGTTTTCAAAATTTCTCTCTACTTCTAACGGTGTATCAGCGGTATTTTTGCCAATGGCTACATTCCCCATTGTATAGATGTCATCATTAATGTCGTCTGGCGCCGTGGTCGACCCTGCCTCATAAAAATCATGATCTACATCTGCACCTGTTGTAATGCGATTCCAATTGGAACCGTTATAATAATAAAACCCCGCTGGAGCATTTAATTGATATACCAATAAACCCCTAACTGGTGTTGTAATACCTATTCTTTGTGCAGATGACATTCTAGGAACTAAAAAGCCTCGATCTGTTGCTGTTAAATCTAAAACTGAAGATGAATTTGGACTACTAGTACCAATACCAACATTGGTAGATGCAGAAGCCCCATTAACTCCAATAATAGAGCCAATGACCACACTATTATCTTGTGCTACTAGTGCTCTAGCACCAATTGCAGTGGCATTTTCTCTATTATTACCGCTTACTTCCGCATCATATCCAATCGCTGTATTATAATTACCTGTAGTATTTGCTGTTAAAGCACTAGTACCTAAAGCTGTATTAAAACTTCCGCTAGAAGTATTGGACAAACTATACGATCCAAAACCAGAATTATTAGACCCACTAAAATTATTATGAAGTGAATAATTACCCATGCCAGTGTTGTTATCGCCAGAACTACTATAAGACAGAGACGCAAAACCAACAGCGCTATTGCCATGACCTCCTGAGTTGCTATATAGACTTTCTAACCCAAGCGCAGTATTTCCAGACCCTGTTGAATTAGAACGCAATGCAGAAACTCCAACTGCTGTATTATTATCTCCAACAGTGTTTAAAAACAGGGCTCGACTACCAATAGCAACTAAGTTTGAGCCTGTCGTATTATTAAATAATGTTTCTCTACCCAGCGCTAAAGATTGATCGAAAAAAGTACCATACAATATATTATTTCGTTTAAAAACTACATCTTCATCATCTGTAGTACCTATAAAATCTGTTGTCGCATCGGTTCCTGCATTACCAGAAGTTTTCCATCCCGTATTTCCTGCTGAAATTTCCTGCCATGTCGTTCCGTCGTAATAATAAAATCCGTCGGGAGCATCGGTTTGATATACCATTAAACCAGTGGCAGGATTTGTAATACCAACTCGGTCTGAAGCTGTCATCCTAGGAATAAGCAAGCCGCTTTCTGTAGATTCAATGGTTAATATAGAAGATGGGTCTGGGTTGGTGGTACCAATCCCAACTTGGGCAAAAAAAGGTGTGCTAAAGAGTAGGCTAAGAAAAAACAGAAATTGGGACTTCTGTGGCACAAGGCCGAATTGTAATAATTTCATTTCTTGGAGGTTATAATAATTATAGCTCGAAAATACAAGTCAATTGTATCAATCAAATAACTCTTTAGTGAAATGGGGGTAAATATTGAGTAAAGTAAGATTACACAACCAACTTATCGCACGATACGCAGTAAATCTGGTCTTCGAGCCTCGCTTAAGGGTAATGAAACACCTGCTACTTCAACAGTGCGTGTTCCCAGGTTGGTTATACAGTTTACGTTAATGTAATACGAGCGATGCGGACTGTAAAAAAAAGGAGCCCGTAATGTCTCACGTACCGCCTTTAAGGTTTTAGGTAGCAACAACTTTTTTTCTGAAGTAATTAGGTAGCAATAATTATCGTATGCTTCCAAATATAAAATATCTGCTTCAGGTATTTTGTGTAAATATCCATCTACACGAACCGTAAATACTTCAGATTTTTTTGCCAGATACAGGTTCCAAACAACACTAAAACTACTCCACAAACTTGCCTTGGTGAATGGTTTTACAATATACCCTAAGGGATGCGTTTCAGACACAGCCGCTAAGGTAGTAGGATCTGTCTGGGCCGTAAGGTATAGATACGGTATCTGCAACACGTCTAATCGTTTTCCTAACGCAGTACCATCTTCGTCTCCTTTTAGTTGAATGTCTAATAAACAGATATCAGGCTTTTGTTTTTCAATTAGCGCAGTGGCTTCAACCACAGATTTTGCAACGCCAAGTATGCTAAAATCCTTTTCTCGAAACGTTGCAGCAATGCTTCTTGAAATAAACGGGTCGTCTTCTACCACTAACAGTTTATACATTGACATCGCTCTTAGGAATTGGAATTTCTAACACAAGTGCAAAGCTATTCTCTTCAACTATTTTCTTTGCATCAAGGCGCTCTATAAGTACTTCAATTAATTCTGAACCATATCCTTTACTAGTCTTTTCAGATTTAATTTGTTCGCCATTATCTTTCATTTGAAACTTTAAAACACCATTAATTTCTTCAATTTCAATAAATATTTTCTTCACTTTCCATTCGCTAGGCCAAGCATATTTAGAAGAATTTAATGCCAATTCATTCACTAATAAACCAATCGAGGTTGCAGTTTCTATATCAAGAATAATGGAAGCAACATTCTTTACAATTGTAATGTCATCATTGGTGGTTTGTAAAATTTCAGTCGTCAAGTCATCAATATATTTCTTCAGATTAACCCCTAAAAGGTTATCTTTTGCATATAGTTGTTGATGCAATAAAATCATAGAATTTACGCGTTGTGTGGCTGCATCTAATGCTAATACAGCGTCTGTTGTTTTAGTTTCTGTAGCTTGTAATTGCAACAAACTACTTACCATCTGAAAGCTATTTTTTACACGGTGGTGTGTTTCGCGTAGCAACATATTGCGTTGCTTGAGTGTATGTTCTAATTTTTGTTTGTTTTCTGAAAGTTCCTTTCGTTTTTTTATGTTGTTATACAAAAGTCCAATAACTAAAAGTAATCCTAATCCAATACTGGCCGCAATATAGTACCACAGTTGCTGTCGTTCTTTTGCTTCTTCTATTTGTAGTTCCTTCTGTTGGGTTTGATACTTTGTTTCTAATTCAGTTACTTGCTCACTGTAACGCTTTTCAGCTAATGAATCTTTCGCTATCAATAAACTATCTTGAAATTGCAACGCTGCCGATGTATTCCCAAGTAACCTATATGCCCTAGACGCACTGGTATAATAGGCCTGTTTTTCCCGCATAGCCCGCACACTATCATAACTCTTAGATAAAATAGGAAGATATATTTTTATAGCTTCCGCATTCTTGAGCTGTACATAATTATCTATAAGGTCTGAATAATACTGAGCATATTTCTTTGCGCCTTTCAAAGAATCTAGCGCAATGGCTTTTAGGTAATATGGCGTAGCTTCTGAGAATTTTTTTTGTCTTGTTAGATTTTTACCAATACCAAGAATAGCAACATCTTTTTCCCGCTGAGAAAGATCCTCTATTTTTAAGAACTCTTCAAAATTAGTATTAGCCGTTTCATAATCTCCTAACCTACTCTGAATAATAGCCAAATTTACCAAAGCCAATACATAGGTACGACTCTCTTTATTGCTATTGTTAACCGATTGTTGTAAATATGAAATAGCCTTGTCATCGTCCCCCGTTTTAGCAAACAAAATTCCCATAGAAATATATAAGTCCGGTAAATATGCTGGATACTCTTTTTCTGCAATGGCGATGGCTAATAGGTAATCTTTGGTAGCGGCTTCATAATCATTTTGTACCGCTTCATAGAAGATGCCGCGATACTCAAGATTTATTATTTCACCATACGCATAGGCTGCTTCTCTAGAAACTGCTATACCTTTATTGGCAAAATACAGGGCACTGTCGTTTTCTTTGGTGATATATTCCCACGTTTTATCATTATAAAACTTAGCGAGAGAATCTACAGATTGTTCTTGTAATGCTATAGATATGTTTGGTAAAACGTTTAGCGAGCTAGCCTGAAGATATAGCTGTATGGTGCACGCTAATAAAACAGCTAAAAAAAGATTTTTTTTTAGATTCAAAAGTCAGTTGATTGGTATTCACTAAAGTAGTGGGAATTTGCGACATACCAAAATAACGCTTAGTTCTCTCTCCAAATTAATGAAAGTAACACGTAAATCAGCAAAATGATAGGAATTGCAATAAATTTAAGAAGAACAACAGCAACTACACTTATGAGAAGAAATAGGTAACGTACTGTGTTATTCTTTAAATCCCACGACTTAAACTTGAGTGCAAAAAGTGGCAGCTCGGCATTCATTAATACACAACCCATTAAAATAATTCCGATTAAAAACCAACTATTTAGAATTAGGCTCTCCATAAGTGCAGAGGGATGAAAGGCGAGAATAAGGGGTAAACTTAAAACCAAAAGTGCATTGGCTGGGGTAGGCAACCCAATAAAACTAGTAGTTTGACGTGTATCTACATTAAACTTTGCCAATCTATATGCGGCACCAACAGCAATAAGCAAACCGGTAAATGGTAGGTATTGATGATATCCTGTATTCCAACCTTCTATGGCAAAAGTATCTGCAATTGAAACAGGTGCCCCCGTTAAACTTTCAGAAAGAAGCTGCACCATCACTACGGCAGGTGCTACTCCACTTGTTACCATATCTGCCAATGAATCTAATTGCAGGCCAACTTCACTTTGGGCATGTAATAAGCGAGCAGCAAGACCGTCAAAAAAGTCGAAAAAAATACCAGAAAATACAAAGTATGACGCGGTAACCAAATCGCCAGAAATAGCAAAAAAAACAGCCATACAGCCACACAATAGATTAAGGGATGTAATAAGGTTTGGAATCTGTTTCAGCATAATTAATTCGGTTGAGTGTAAAAATAAGAAAGTATTTCCGTCTAAGCCTCATATAGCACAATATCTAGGCGAAATAATAGTTTAGTATTCTGTAAAATAATGAGATATTTGCTGAAATTTTATCACTTGAAAAAGAGTCTGTTTTTGTTTTTAGTTGTGGTCTCTGTTGCAGTTAATGCGCAAACGGTTCGAAAGTATTCTAACGAATTTATGAATATTGGCGTAGATGCAGCAGCCTTTGGTATGTCTAATGCCGTTGTAGCATCTACAAACGATGTGAATAGTGGCTATTGGAACCCTGCTGGTTTAATTGGGATTGAAGACAAACAGCTGTCGCTAATGCACGCTTCGTATTTTGCGAACATTGCTAATTACGACTACGCAGGTTTTGCTATGCCTCTAGACAAGCAAAGTGCCGTCGCGCTGTCTATTATTAGATTTGGAGTAGATGATATTTTAAACACAACACAACTTATAGACGAACAAGGAAATATTGACTACAATAGAATTAGTTTATTTTCTACTGCAGACTATGGAATAACGTTTTCTTATGCCCGAGCGCTGCCGTTAGACGGTTTAAATGTTGGGGTAAATGCAAAAGTTATTCGTAGAATTATTGGGGATTTTGCATCGTCATGGGGTTTTGGGTTAGATGTTGGGGTCCAGTTTAAGCAAGGAAATTGGAATTTCGGAATTATGGCGAGAGACATTACAACAACGTTTAATGCATGGGCTATAGACGAAGAGCAGTTTGCTACCATACAAAATGCTGTAGAAGGCCAAAACCAGGAACTACCCGAAACTACAGAGATTACCATCCCAAAACTACAAATTGGAGCGTCTAAAAAATTTGTATTTCATTACGATTATGTGCTCTTAGCCGAAGCCGACCTTAACTTCAGATTTGCAGAGACTAACGATATTATTTCTACTTCATTTACAAGTATAGACCCTGCACTTGGCTTGCAATTTGGGTATATAGATATGGTATTTGTAAGAGCTGGAGTAGGTAATTTTCAGAATATTCAGCAACTTGACGGCAATGAATCTATCGGTTTTCAACCCAATATAGGGGTTGGGTTTAAATACAAAGGTATTGAAGTAGATTATGCCCTTACCGATATTGGCGATCAAAGTGCCGCACTATACTCTAATGTGTTTTCGTTAAAACTAGATTTAAGCATCTTTAGGTAAAAGAACCAATTATTTACGTTGAGTGCATGAAGAATTTGTATTTTGCCTCTTCAAAAACTTAAGCCTTTGTTTCGCAACTATCTCTTAATTGCCGCCCTACTTGTGACTGTTATAATGCAGGCGCAATTTATTCCACTTTCCGAAGAAGCTAAAGTAAGTATCGTTACCATGGGCCCTGGTGACAATCTATACGATAAGTTTGGGCATAGTGCCTTTAGAATTGAAGACCCAAGTCGTGGCATTGATGCAATTTATAATTACGGAGTTTATGATTTTGATACGCCTAATTTCTATATGAAATTTGCGCAAGGAAAATTACTTTATAAACTTGAAGGTGTTATTGCACAGCCTTTTATTGACTACTACAAAGACCAAAATCGCTGGATTAAACAACAAGAACTCAATCTAACATATACAGAAAAACAAGCCGTATTTACCTTTCTCAACAACAATTTGAAACCAGAGAATAAGTATTATAAATACGACTTCTTTTATGACAACTGTGCTACTAAAATGCGTGATGTTTTAGTTTCCGTGTTGGGTAAGGATCTTACATTCACCAAAGATTTTGCCTCAGAAGATAAAACGTTTAGAAAGCTTATACAGCAAAACGTATATTGGAATAGCTGGGGAAGTTTGGGTATGGATGTCGCTATTGGCGCGGTAACCGACAAAAAAGCGAATTCGTGGCAGTATCAATTTTTACCAGATTATGTGTTTCAGGCGGCAGCTTCAGCAACTATAATGAGAGATGGTAGTAAGACTCCTCTTGTAAATAATACCGAAACCATATTTGATGCACCAGACAGGGAAAAAGGCGCTAATTTTTTTAGCAGTCCTTTGTTTATTTTTTCACTTATCGGACTCCTAACTATAGCCCTAACCTATCGGGATTCTAAGAGAAATAAACGAAGCCGTGTGTTGGACACTATAATTTTCGCGAGTTCTGGAATTATTGGTGTGCTTCTTTGTTTGCTCTGGTTTGCTACAGACCATAGCGCTACTGCAAACAATTACAATGTGCTTTGGGCATTTCCCTTTAATTTACTTGTGGCGTATGCGGTGAGTAAAAGCAGCCCAAAAGTATGGGTACGCAAATATGTTATTTTCTTAATCCTGTTGCTTTTATTACTCACTATTCATTGGTTTACGGGAGTGCAAGAATTTGCCTTTGCCTTTATCCCGCTTTTCATTGCTTTAGCTGTTCGTTACATATATTTACTGAAGTATTTAAAGGCTAGGGAAGCTTAGTAAACACTACTCTATAAAATTGTTTTGTTAGCGTGGTTCTTCGGAAAGCGTTATACATTGCCTATTGGCCTCGGAAGAAAATAATAGTACTTAATGTTTTTATAACAATACTAATGTCAAGAAAAAAGCTTCGGCGTTTTATATAGTATAGGTCGTATTGCAATTTTTCTAAAGAATCTTCTTCGCTCATACCATACTTTGCGTTTACCTGAGCCCAGCCTGTTACACCTGGCTTTACCAGATGTCGTACTTCATAAAATGGAATTTTCTTAGAAAGCTCTGCTACAAACACAGGACGCTCTGGTCTGGGACCAATAACGCTCATGTCTCCTTTAATAACGTTGATAAACTGCGGAATTTCATCGAAACGAGAACGGCGTAAAAAGCGGCCAAACTTAGTAACCCGAGTATCTTGTTTTGCGGCAAACTGTGCCCCATCTTGCTCGGCATTAACAACCATGCTTCGAAGTTTATAAATTTTGAAATGCGTTCCATTTTTACCAACACGTGTTTGAGTGTAAAAAACAGGACCACGATTTCCTATAATATTTCCAATGAGGATAAAAGGTGAAATAATAAGTCCAAATAGTAATCCAACTACGGAAAATAGCAGGTCTAATATCCGATGAAAAAATAAATACAGCTTGTTCTGATTACTTCTACTAAATGGAAAATACCTATAAAAATCACGTTCTACATGTTGTACTGGAATTCTATGCGTAATTTCTTCATATACCTGAGTGTATTCTCTAATAGGTACTCCCTTCTCAAGCAACGAAAGCAACTGATTATTTAGTGAAACGGTCATTGCCTCGGCTTCGGGGGTTGCTACCACGATTTCTGAAATCTGATTGTCTGCAACAGTCTGCGCAATGTTTGTACTGCCAAATCGTTGCAAATCTTCGGGTAGGTTATAATTTCTTATTTGGTGATCAAAATCGACTACCCCAATAATTTTATAGTTTGGATCTGATTTCTGAAGGGCTTCTAGAATTGGCATAACCGACTTAGAATCTGTAATAAGCAATACCTTTTTAAAGAATCGGGGTGCAGAAATAAGAACTATGTAAGCGTATCGCCACAAAAACAACGCAATATTAATTGAAAGGAAGAAATAAATAATTTGCATTCTATTATCGGGTAGCTCTGGCGTATAGAACGGTGTAAGAAGATAGAACAAAACCGTCACAGAAGATGTCAGAATAATATTTTGCACCACAATCTCAAATTTGGCTGCTTTTTGCAAATTATACAGCTCAAAAATTGTGGCGAATACTGTAAGGTAGAGTGCTAATACAATAGACCACATCCATCTACTGGCATCAATTCTAAAATAATCGAAACTAAATACCATGCCCACAAGGTACAGCAAGCCCAATACCGACGCGATGTCTATAATGCGCAATAAGATTTTACGTTCAGAAATATCAAAATGGATATTCGATTTCTGTGACATGCTAATGGTTGGTTAGGGGGTTTAAAAGTAGGTAATTATTTATTGGGATAAAAGTGAAATCCATTGTTGTTTAACTACATCCCAATCAAATTTCTCTACTTTCTGCCTCGCTTGTCGAGCTATTCTTTGAGCAGTTTCTGGATCCTCTAGCAGCCCATTAATAGCTGTTGTAAACGCCGATATACTATTTGGAGAAACCAAAACTCCATCTACATCATGATTGATAAGAAATGGCAAGCCACCAACATTGGTAGAAACCACGGGCAAACCTAATGCCATTGCTTCTAGAACGCTTACAGGCGTATTATCGAAATTAGTTGTATTAATAAAAATGTCGTGTGCTTCGGAAAGTTTAATCCATTGAGATTTTTCAAGTTTCCCGGTAAACGTCACCGGAAGGTTTTCTGTTTCTACTAGCTGTTTGCAAGCATCAAAACTGGAATCTTTCTGAGGTCCCACCATGGTTAGTGACACATCCAAACCCTGTTGCTGAAGTTCTTTTACTACGGAAATTGCCAACAACGGATTGTATATTTCGGAAAATGAACGTACCCAAAGCAATCGCGCCCGCGGATTTTTCCGCAGTTTAAAAGCATATTTATCTATGGCGATGGTATTTGGAATATGAATTAAATTAGTAAAACCGTGTGCTTTAAAAGTATCTATAAGATAGTGTGACGGAGCTACATTGATTAAGGCGTTACCAAACAACTTCTTACTTTTTGAGCTACTATTTTTAAGTCGATTTGGTAAGTTGCCCCCATGAAGAATTGGTATGTAAGGTGTTTTTTTCCACCTACAAATTTTCGCGGTGTATACGGCATACTGAAAATTTAAGGTGCTGTACGTATCAATGAGCACTACTTGAGATGAAGAAGCCTGCATCCAAACTGTACAAAGCATATCTATCATACGCATGAACTTGTTTTTCTTATCTGAAATAGAAATAACCGAGAACCCCTCTTCAACAAGACGAGGTGCCAACACATCGATAGCAGTTGCTGTACTGCCCTTATGTGCCAATTTGTTCCCTACGTACAGTATCTTTTGGGGTTTCATAATTTATATTTAAAAGTGCAAGGCCATATATAAAAGCGGGTGCGGCAATACGCATGGAGGAATGTAAAATTGTTAAGAGCCAAAAAGCAATAAATGGAAAAAAGAAGATGTTTCTTCTTCCATTCATTTTTGAAATCAATGGCGCAAATAGTAGAATGAATAAGGCTAAAATTCCAAATACTCCGTGTTCAGAAAACATCCTTGAGATTTCATTATGAGAAGGGATTCGGGTATTTAAGTTTTCTTCATAATAACTTTTAGACTGCCCAACTCCCAATCCAAAAATAGGATTGCTACTAAATGCTTGGAAATCGGCATCAATTAGTTTTGCTCTTCCCGTGGTAACATCTGCCTTTTCTCTACCTAGAGCATCTTCGTTCGCATATCTATTTGCAATCAGCCCACCCGTTTGGAGTACCGAAAATACCCAAATAGCGAGAATTGCCGCAACTACCGTTATAATACGATAAGACAGTTTAAACTTAGTTTTAACTCCAGATGAAAAGTAAAGCATAAAAGTAAAGACTCCCATCATGGCAATGGCCACAAAAACACCACCTCTAGAAAAGGTAATAATGGCTCGATGCGTTATGGCCATCAACCAAAACATCATCACTAAATGCAAAATTTTATTTTTATAAGGTATCAAGAATCTGCTGTATAGCGCAAATGCTCCTAATCCAAGAACGGTTGCAACCTGATTTGGACCAAACCCACCCGAAGTTGCAGAAGTGGAGGCCGTACCTGTAATTACCTCCTGTATATTAATATTGTAAAAATATACATAGATAGTCATGGAAATTATGGGGTACACCAAGAAATCGAGACATGTGAATAGTTCTTTTAAAGTAACCGTTCTGCCATAACAATACATGGCTGCTACCGTTAGGCAGATGGGGCCACTTAAATTAAAGAGAATAGTCTGTCTAAATTTATCGTCAAAATCTATGTTTAAATACGAAACATAAACCCCAGGTAACAACAATAAAAAGTATACAAAATAGGTTAACGAACTTCGCTTAAAGCCATGGTAGATCATTCCTATCACTAAGAACACAATAACCATATATTTTCCTGTCTCGTATAAGAAGTACGCCTTGGTCATTCTAAAAAACACCTCGGCACCTACCATATAAGATGCTGCTACAAGTACTTCCCGCTGTTTGTTGGGCAATACAATAATACGGTAGAGAAAATACACCACTACAAGCAAAAAGTAGGCAATCATTGCTGGTCTAAAAACCGTTGCTAATAATCCTACCCCTACATGCAATAGCACAAAAAATAAAGGATGGTTTGCTATTTTGGTGATATTTGAGATAACTGCTCTATTTAGTGTTTGGTATAATTTCGTTCAAGATACGAGAATTGTAATGCTCAAAAGTAAATTTTGAAGCTGTTGCATATCCTTCTATCGCTTTTTGCATTAACTTTTTGGAGTCTGTATCTAAAATTTCTTTTAAAATTTCAGCTAAAACCGCAGACGTAGTAGGCGTTACTACATAACCATTGGCACTTTTAATATATTGCCCAATACTTGAAACGCCAGATACTATAGGAATACACCCAAAATTCATCCCCTCTGCAATCACCTTAGGAAACCCTTCAGAGGCAGTACTTGGCAACAGCAGAAACTGGCAGTTGCGGTAAATTTCAAATACCTTTTCTCTAGGTAAAAACCCGTGAAATGTTGCAGAAAGACCTAAAGAAGTACATTGTGTTTTGTACGAATTCATGCGCTCACCATTTCCTATAAAATGTACTTTACTGACTTTAGACGTATCTACTTCAGCGAAGGCATCTATAATACGCTGCACACCTTTTGCGTCGTCTAACCTGCCCACAAAGCAAAATGAGAAGGGTTTTATATAGTTTTTAGCTTTTATTACAGAAATTCCTTCTGCACGCTCTTCTAAAGTTAAGCAGGGGTTTTCGAAGGTATAACTATGCTTAGGTTGGTCTGCCCAAGTGCCGTTAATTGTTACACTACGAGACTGTTTTGTCAATAAATACCGTTGCAAGCGGTACCCCAGTGGCGGCTTTTTTTGACTCCAATTACCAGCATATTTATACCACCCTTTCTTTTTACAAAACCAAGTTAAATACGGGATTAAATAGACCCCCATTCCTGTTGGGGTTCTAAGCTGATATACATCTACTTTTTGTAAGGTTTTTCTAACAACTGAAATAGTCTTCGGGGCTTGCCATAGGGTTTTCAATTTACTCAAACCAGAGGTTCCTCCAGAAGGTGGTAATGCAACAAACTCGATATTAGGGTGTATGTATGGCAGTGAACTGGGAGGTGCTTTAGTAGCATGCAACATCGCTACATGATAAATTTTCTCAAAGTGAGGTGCTAAGTAATTTAACTCACTAATGGTTGGGCCCCAGCCAACAATCTTGCCTTCTTTATCTTTATAATGCTCTGTATGTGAAATTATAGCTAGCTTCATGACGTAAGAACCTCTTTGTAACGTGTACTAATTTTTTCCCAGCTAAACTTTTCAGACCATTTCTTACATGCTACACTGTAGGTATTATAATTTTCTAAGATACTAGACACGGCTTGCAACATCTGCTCTGGTTGGTGCGCATCTACTAGAATACCAGAAACACCATCTAAAATAGCGTCTTCTATGCCGCATCCCTTTGCACCAATGGCGGGTACTCCTAAGGCATTTGCTTCTAAAATAGCGATTCCAAAACCCTCTACATCTCCAGTAGCGGTGGTTTCACTTAACATGACAAAAATTGTGGCATTAGTAAGTAGATGTATTTTTTCTTCTTCGGAAACTTTACCGCGAAAAACTACAGCAGATTGCACCTTCAATTTTTTTGCAAGGGTTTCAACTTGTTCCTTTTCCGTAGGAATACCAACTATTTCGTATTGTAACTTCGGAAAGCGCTCTAACAACAAAGGAAGTGCCTTAATTACATTGTGCTGTCCTTTTCGTTGCGTCACATTTCCAACGGTAATAAGTCTAATTGGGGTAACCGATGTATTGTAAATTTCATTGGACGCGTCTATTAAAAAACCATTTGGTATTACCACAACACTTTTTAAGTTCCAATCGTGTACTAAAGATTTTGTATAGTTAGATACAGCAACTACATTGCTACATCGCTGTAAGCACCATTTGGTAAAACGCTTCTTAAAAGATGGCGGTATTGCTACCTCAGAACCATGAATGACAGCTACAATTTGTTTGCTAAAGAAAAACCGCAACAGACCAGCAATCCACAGCGAAAACTTACCCGACACTATAACAACATCATTCTTTTTTGCAAGGTTGATGGCTTTCATAATACGTTGTAGATAAGTAAGAAGTAGTAAAGAACGACGCTGCACACGAACGGTGTTATACTTTTGAGCAGTATCGAAGGTATTCTCTTTCCTTCCATCTTTAGAACGTTGGTCTGCCAAAACAGTTACCGAAAAGTTATGAGGAAGTAAGGCATTTGCTAAATTGTGTGCATGGTTGCCAATGCCCCCAGGTTGAGGCGGAAACTCTGATGTAATAAGCAAAAGATTAGTCAAGAGAGCGAATTAAAGGACCTTCAACAATTTTTTTTGTAGCCTTACGCCATGAAATAAATACTTGAATACTAATTAATGGAAGTAAGAATACAGAAACAAAGATACCTAAAAGCAAAAGCATTTTATTTCTTTTAAATCGGTAAGGAATTATTGATGGAGGTACAGATTTTAATAAGGCCAAGACAGCGCTTCTATTTCCGTAGTACCTTCTGTATAAATACAACACACTTGGTATGGGCCTAGGAGCAAAAAGTTTTTTAGTTCGAAACGCATCCCAGCTTCCCATTTGTCGTAACCCCCCTACCTCAGCTTTAATATCTTCGCAGTATGCCAACGGATTGCTTATACTTTTAAGGCTCTGCAAATAGCAACGCAGGCCAAACTCTCCATCTCCCATTCGTTGTTTCTCGAATTGCCTATCGAATAACTTCACTTTTCTAAAGACATCTTTGTAAAGCATTGCATTACCTGTTGCAAATTGTGAAGCAATAGAAAAAAAGGATCGGTTTTGAGGTATTTTCTCTCCTTCCGGAAAAAACACCCCCGCTGAAATGTCTGCTTGAAAGTAATCTAAGCACTTTAAGTGCGTTTCAATCCAATATTTTGGAATACGCACATCGTCTTCAGAGAGTGCTATAATTTCTCCTTTAGCTTGTTCAATGGCGGTATTTCGTGCTAACCAAAGCGCTGGCTCTTCTTGTCTAACTACATTGATATGTAACTTAAATGGAGCATAAAAATCTGGATTAAAAGGCTGCGATTGATCAACAACTACGATTTCAAAATTAGTATAACTCTGTACTTCAAAATCGCGTAAGACTTGCGCTAGGTATTTATAACGGTTTAGAGTGGGTATTACAACTGTTACCAACGGATTTTGAGCCGTGAGAGATGCATTAAAATTTTCCCAAGAATCATTTTTTAATGGAGTAGCAGTATAGGGTACCCGACGTACTTTTCTTGTTCTTAAAAACCCTCCTAATTCAGTAAATGGATTGTGGAAAGAGCATACTCTTAGCAACAAAACATATAGTACCCAGATAGGATGAAAGTTTTTCCGTAGAAACCTGTATTCATCTTTAACCGGCAATCGTTCTACAGCTCTATAGGTTGGAGCATCTCCTGTGTAGCCTTTTAACACAGCTTGAAATGACAAATCGTATGCTGTAGCCATTTTGCTCGAATAGTTATTGTCTTCTTGAAGTTGCTGTAGTACAACTTCTGGCAATTCTGAAGCAATCGGAAATATAGACGTTCCATCATTTCGCTTTAGAGAGAAATAGTGTGTGGGTTGAACGTATTTTAAAAATTTAAACAACATTAATTTAGGTTGTGTGTAAAGCTATAATTTCTTCAAATTTATTCCGTATAATTTCGTCACTAAAACAAGAATCATAAAGTGCTTTGTAATTATGGTTTTCTTGTCGGCCAGCAGCAATGCGGAGCTTCATCTTTTGTACGAGCATTTTTACGTCGTCTGGTGTAAAAACCATATCATATTTCATTAATAGATTGGGTTCTATAAAAGACAACGCGCCAAATGCTTCAGAAACCAACAATGGTGTGTTTAGCGCAAGTGCTTCTATAAATGTGAGTCCGAAAGCCTCATGCAAACTAGGCAACACCAAAAGATCTACTTTTGTGTAGAAGTAAGCCATCTCTTCTGCAGAAAGCAGGCCTAAAAAAATAACCTCATCTTTTATAGCTAATGTTTCGGCTAAGTTTTCAAGATGCCTTTTGTCGCTACCTTCCCCTGCTAAAAGTAATTTCAGATTCGTTGTGGGCATTGCTTGTTTAACTTCGGCAAATGCTTTTAATAACGTACGTTGGTTTTTATCAATTTCTAGTCGTCCACAGCACCCAATTAAAATTTCGGCACTAGGCAATGTAATTTTTTTAGGGGTATAACTAGCTATAGATGACCAAAACGGAAGAATATCTATTTGTTTGCCTCTTACTCTAAATTGATTTTCGAGCTCATCTTTTAGACGCTTCGAATTAACAACAATACCATCGGCCCAATTTAAAAATTTACTTTTAATAAAAATTTGTCGTTTAGTTGCCTTTGTCTGTTCAATTAGAGTATGCTGCCATGCAATATTCTTTTCAACATTCAACAATTTACCAGCAAACAACGCAGGATTTACATAGCTAAAATTAGAAATAACGATAGTTGGCCTTTCTTCTTTTATTAACCTGTAAATAACACGGTATAGGTGTAGTGTACTTTTTTTTTGTTCTGTAATGTAGGTAACCTCGTTAACCTTATGATGAGAACGTTGCTGCTTCAGTGAAAATACAATGGTTTCATTGCCAAGCGCGGCTACATGCGTTGCTAACGAAACAAAATAATCTGACAAGAAACTCTTGTTTACCGTAAACAGAAACAGAATTTTCATTAATAGCCTTTTTTGTAATTTACGTATATGGCTCTAAGATAGCGATACCACTTGTATTTATTGTATTTCTGTTTGTTCTTTCTACTGTGCGGAAAAGCGTCTGCTTCTGGTTTTGGTATTCCTATAAAGTCACACAGTACCTTATAATTGAAATTTTTGCCTATCTCCATAACCAAAAAATTATCCTTTTCTTTAAAGAAAGAAATCACTGCTTCGTTATGGGCTTCGTAGGTTTTAACGTAGACATCTTCGTACCCTTCAGCTTTAGGAACGTCGTATATTTTTTGATGTAATGGAATTCTAACCATCCCAAAATGACGAACTACGCTTTTAATCCATGCATTGCTCTCTCTTTTAGTTAGAATAAATTTTGCGTCAGGAAATAATTCGTAGAGCTCTTTATAAAACAATGGCCATGGCATATCCTGCACGGCGTCCCATTGGGTGAGTGTTTCTGCGATATAGGATTTCAGTTCTTGAGTATCGTCGTACTTCATTAAGTTTTTATCGCCTCCATACACACGATACCCTAAGGCTTCAAGTGCACTTTCTAACGAGGTGGTTCCAGTCTTCTGAAATCCAATTCCAAACACTTTTGGTTTTTCCATCTACGTATTAATATTTTTAAAAACAGTATTTATCATTTCCTGAACAGCAATCTGTTTCTTAGCTAAGTATCCTTCTTCACATCTATTTTTACAATGCGCAATAATTTTTTCAACAGTCACACCTTTTTCATACATAATGTTCTCATAGGGCATATTCATACCTAAGTAATAATCATGAAACTTATGAAGTCCTCCTTTTAATCTATCTGAAATTTTAAGGTGAATATTAGGAATTTGAAACGCGTCTGCAAAGATTAATCCGTGTAGTGAAGACGATGCTATATGCTTACATTGCTTTATATCGTGCGCAACATCCGAAGGTTTTCGACGAGGATGAATTAACTTTACGTTAGGTCCCCACGGTAATTTTTCCATCATTGCCACATCTTTACTGTGCGGAAGTATACCTAGATCATATTTTTTAGTTACAGGTTGCGTGTACATGAGGGAGGCTAGTATTCCAGGGTCGGCGTATAGCACATTTTCATTTTCATGTCCACACTGTTCTGCACTTAGAGGGCCGCGAATCATTTTTACCTTCCAGTTGTTCTCTCTACGGTCAAATCTTGCTGCCAAGAATCCTGCTCCCAGTATATACCCAGAATAGTCGCGTAGGTAGGTCCCTAGGATAGAACCACACAATGCGACTTGACTTTTTTTATAAGAATGGGTGTAAATTAATTGTCTACCAAAGAATTTTGTTAGATCGTAATTAAATTGGTCCCCAAAATTATTTACTCGCGCAAATTGAATATAAATTATTTTCTGCCCTGTTACCTTCGCTATAATCAACCTCAAGAAATTGCCAAAATCCATGTGCCAGCGAACAATTAGAACATGAAACTTTTTTAAACTCTTTATGATACTATTTTCTGTGCTCATCTACTATGGATTACTAGAACTTTCTTCTTTAGCATTATTAAAAAACAAGGTGGCAAATTTTCGACTAAATACCGTAGCCCCTTGTGTATTTAGATGTGTTTGATCACTAAACAAATTTCTATCTGTAATACTTTCCTTTAAATCATAATAGTTGGGAAGGTATTTTTGTAGCGGTTTTAAATCGCCTTTAAAACCGTAAATAGGAGCAGTAAAAAAGATTACCGGAACGTTCTTTTCTTCACACAATTCTATCATCATTTTAAAATAAGGATTCTCTTGGGTGATTGGTTTATCTGCTCTATAGGGTCGTTCTTTTTTTATCACGCCACTCTTTGGAAAATAACCTGAGTTTTCTTTATAAGAAACGCCCTTTCCTAGTAAACTAGGAATAACATTTCTGTACCCTAGTCTTGCCTCAGATCTCTGATACCTATAAAAAGGCATGTACCTACACCATATATATTCATCACCGTGATCTTTAAAGAGTTCATACTTTACCGGTTCATATATAAAGGGAATCCAAGCCTGTTCTCCTACTAAATCCGGATTCATTTGTATGTACTTAGAATCTACTTGTATAAAAACGGTATCAACATCTCGAATCTTCAAAAATTCGTCTAGCATCAAGAATATTTCAATACCTGTAGATGCATTTACACCTAAGTTTAATCCCATCTTTCCAGTTTGCGCTTCAATCACCGTAGGATTTATAAAGTAATTTGCCCTAGATGAGCCCAACACTATATAATCTAATTTTGGTAAGTCTTTCATGTCTCTAACCCACATAGCTTTGCTTCGGTAGGCTCCATTATTATATACATAGGTATACCCTGCATCTAATAAATAGAATATAACTACCGTAGCAGTTACTAGAATTAGTATATAGGCCCCAAATTTTTTCATCAGAATTGAAAATATATAAAATCTTGAATTGTTGAAAAACTACCAAATGTCGCAATTAACACTACCACCACAAGAACTCTTGGCAACGAATATGTTGGTGAATATAGTGGAAACTCTAAATCTCTAGAAAACCACTCATAATACAACAAAATTGCCAATAAGGGAAGAAGCTCAAATGGATATCGTTCTATGTTTAGCATACCCATCTTAAAATCAAACGCTAGAATATGCGCAATATAGTCATTAGCCACTGTAACGCTTTCTGCTCTAAAATAAATCCAACCTAAGGTTACAATACCAAAGGTACCTAACATGGTCAGAAACTCTTTTAAATTCGGCAAAAACCTGCCCTCAGCAACCGTATCGGTATTATTTCTGTTTCTTTTAGTTAATAATAATGGAATAAAAAATAAGGCGTTAATAGCACCCCAAACTATGAAGGTCCAATTCGCGCCATGCCAAAAACCACTCACTAAAAAAATGATAAACACATTTCTAACTTGAAAGAGTTGACTTCCCCTACTGCCACCTAAAGGGATGTACACATAATCGCGAAACCAAGTAGAAAGTGAAATATGCCACCTACGCCAAAACTCAGCTATATCACGAGAAAAATAAGGGTATCTAAAATTGGTCATCAACCTAAAATTAAACAAGCGTGCTGTACCAATGGCAATATCACTATAGCCAGAAAAATCGCCATAAATCTGAAAGGCAAAATATACGGCACCCAAGATTAATGTAAGGGAACCAACTTCGTCATAATTACCAAAAATTTCGTTTACATACTGCGCACAATTATCTGCAATAACTATTTTTTTGAACAACCCCCAAATAATCTGCTTAAAGCCAATGATTGCTTGGTCACTATTAAATTTACGTTTCTTAAAAAACTGAGGAAGCAAATTGGTTGCCCGTTCAATAGGGCCAGCCACTAACTGTGGAAAGAATGACACAAATGCAGTAAAAGCAACAAGATCTTTAGTGGGTTCTAGCTTATTTCTATAGACATCTATGGTGTAGCTTAATGTCTGAAACGTATAGAACGAAATACCTACAGGAAGAATAATATCTAATCGAGAAACTTCAAAGTTGGTACCAAAAAAGGAGAACGCTTGGACAAAATTATCTAGAAAGAAATTGTAGTATTTAAAGAAACCTAGTAAACCAATATTTACGAATACACTTATGGCAAGTAGCATTTTCCGTTTGCGCTGTCTAGACTCTTTTGCCAACGCTAACCCAATCGAATAATCTACAAGTGTGCTAAATAAAATTAGAAACAAAAAGCGCCAATCCCACCAACCATAAAAAACATAGCTGGCAATTACAAGTAATACATTCTGCGCCTTTATACTTCTTTTGCAAACAAACCAATAGAGTATGAATACAATAGGAAGGAAAATCGCAAAATCGAATGAATTAAAAAGCATAAATGCGTTTCTTCTTGTGTATTAATGGATTTTTATATCCTTCCAAAGTTAGTATTTCTTTGCAAAGCGACGCATGGTTATTTAGTAAAGACTGAAAAAGTGTGCTACCATTCTATTATTGCCATACGTTACCCGTATAGAATTTTTCTGTTGTATAACTTCAACTAGTTCTTTACACTGTTATTTGAAAAAAGCGTATCTGCTAATTGTTGAGACACCAGCTTTCTCCCTTCAGAATTTACATGAATCGCATCATAAAAATAAATTGGGTCTTTAATGAAATTGCTATAATCAAGAAGATGACTATGAGGTTCCATTGTCACATGCTTATTAGCAATAGGAGAGACAAAATAAAGTAATTCTATGTTATGCTCTAAACACAAGGCCTCTAGCTTTTTGAGATACGGATTACTAAATTTTAATTCAAATGGCTTTTTCTGAAAACGCTGTACGTTACGTTTTGGCGGATAAGTATAGTTTCCGTTTTGGTCAAATCTATTACGCTTTTTAAAATCTGTTAGCACATACAATGAAGTAAAAAATAATTCGGCATTATAGTAAGACTCCACTGCCATAGGCATATAACTTGCCGAGGCAATTAGTCTAGAATTCAAGCTTTTTTCTTCTATCGTATTAAAATAAGTAGTAACATAGGAGCTTTCAGCAAACATAGCAAAACGATAATCGTTGGTACTACTTTCTTTGTTTGCATCATTATAACTACCCACTGCTGGTGCCAGAATACATTTGGATACAGTATTTCCTTGGGCTAAAAAGTGTTGCAGCATTAAATAATGACTGGAAATATTGGTGTCGTCCATAGAGAGATTTAATCCCTTCGTATGAGCTAGACTATCTATAAGCCCAGTGTTTATTGTAGTAAGACCAGTACTCGCACCTACCACTACATAATCGTAGTTTGCTGGTTTATGAGCATTCACTGCGAACGAGGGTTTGTAGAAATTCCCTTCCGAATGAATTTTTAGGCTAAGGTATCCAAGGAGGTTTCCTAATAGAAAAACTATAAGGAAAATAAGTAGGATTCTTTTTAAAAACTTTTTCATACCTAAAACTGAAAATAAATAAATTCTGAAGCATTTTTAAAGGCTCCAAAAAACACAATCATTAGTACTATTACGATTGCACTTACTCTGTTAAATAGCACTAAATCTCGTTTCTTTTTAATGCTGAAATATTCAAACAACAGCAACGTAAGTACCGAAATTAATATGATAGCAAAAAACAATAGACTTTTTGACGAACTAGTAAAAACACCCATTGATAAAGAACCATCTGTTAGCATCGTCTTAATATAGTTGTATGCTATTTGAAGGGTATCTGCCCTAAAAAATATCCACGCAATATTCACTAACATAAAAGTCCCTACGATATTGAAAACCGATTTAATACTAAATCGGTTAAAATTTAGATTGCTCCTATTCTTTTTGGCTATCAAAAGAGGTAAAAACAATATAGCGTGAATGGCACCCCAAATAATAAAATTCCAACTAGCACCATGCCAAAAACCACTTACAACAAATACAATAAAGACATTTCTTATCTGAAAGCCTAAGGTACCTCTAGAACCACCTAAGGGAATATATAAGTAATCACGAAACCACGTAGACAATGAAATATGCCAGCGTCTCCAGAATTCTGCAATATCTCTAGAAAAATAAGGAAACTTAAAATTGAGCATTAAATCGAATCCAAACAAGCGCGCAGTACCAATTGCTATATCACTATATCCTGAAAAGTCACCATAAATTTGAAACCCAAAGAGTACGGCACCCGTGGCGAGTTCTGCACTAGAATATGCACCCGGATTGTCAAAAATCTGATTTACAAAAAACGCACAGTTATCTGCAATCACAACCTTTTTGAATAACCCCCATATCATTAAATCGAGACCCGAAAGAGCATAAGACGCTCTAAATATTCGTTCTTTTGAGAATTGAGGCAACAATTTTGTCGCTCTTTCTATGGGTCCTGCTACTAACTGCGGAAAGAAACTCACATAAGCTGCAAAGTTAAGAAAGCTACTGGGGGATGTAATTTTCTTCCTATACACATCTATAGTGTAACTTAACGTCTGAAACGTGTAAAAAGAAATTCCAACGGGTAAAATAATGTCGAGCCTATCTATCGAAATTGATGTTCCAAAGAACGAAAAAGAATCGACAAAGGTGTCTAAAAAGAAATTGTAATATTTAAAGAACCCTAGCAGACCTAGATTCACTAATATACTAACTGACACTAATAATTTACGCTTGCGCGCGTTCGCTTCCTTTAACAAGCGCCTTGCAACGCTAAAGTCTACAAGCGTACTAAATAAGATTAAAAAAAGAAAGCGCCAATCCCAAAACCCATAAAAGAAATAACTGCTTAATAACAACAGCCAGTTCTGTGCCCTAATTTTCTTTCTACATACAAACCAATATAGCATAAAAACTATAGGGAGAAAAAGCGCAAAGTCTACAGAGTTAAATAGCACTACCTATTGTTTTTATAAAATGACACAAATTTTTCTTGCTGTTGTTTAACGCTAAAATCATCTTGTATACGCTTTCTTGCGGCGGCTGATATGTTAGCGATTTCAGTTTTTGGAAATGCTATCACCTCTTGTATTTTGGTTGCTAATGCTTCTGCATTTTCACTCGGAAACAGCCAGCCCGTTTTTTGGTCTACAATATTCTCTGGTAACCCACCCACATGACTGGCGATTGTCAATTTCCCCATAGCCTGAGCCTCTAATACTGCGTTACAAAACCCTTCATTTAGGCTTGGTTGCACATAGATATCTGCCTTGTTTAAATGCTGTAACGTTTCTTGATGTGTCAACTTTCCGTGAAAAAAAACACAGTCAGTTAACCCATGTTCATACACTTGAAATGTGTAACGCTCTGTATCTTTTGTACTTCCATCACCCACAATATGATACTGAAACCGAACACCTCTTTCCTTCAATAGTCTCATGGCAGTGATAGCAGTTTCTATGCCTTTAATCCAAGTGAGTCTTGCTATGGTTAGGATTTGCATTGTTTTATTTGTAAGCGCTACCGATTTGGGTAATGCCTCTAGATCTACTGCTGGGGTAATAATTTCAAAAGGCGTTTTTGACGACAGACCAAAAGAAATTGCCTTTGTATGTAAATATTTTGAGATACTATGTACCCTATTTACTTTGGTCCAAAGTAGATTGTAACAGCCTGGATGCTTTAACGGATACACATTTATATCAAACCCTCTAAAACTAACCGCCATTTTTGCTCCAATGGCTTCGGCAACCTGTTCGCTTCCTAATGCAATGGTGGCAAAACCAAAATGAAGCCAATCTAACTTTGCCTTCAATAAGTGGGCGTTTAAAAATATTTTCTTATAAATAGCTCCCATACTAGATCCCTGCCGCTTTTCAGCCTTAATAAAACGTAGCACAACAGCCAATTTTGGAATTAACGATATAAACGTACCAGCCATTACCAATAACTGAATTGGCAAGAATCTACGCACTTTAGGTGCTGTCTTCACTTGGCATAGCGCAAAATCTGCTGCTTTATTTTGTGTATAAAGTACTACCGAAAACCCAGCAGCCTGTAACCCCTTAATTTTTGAAGTGAAAAAGGTTTCTGAATAGCCAGGTGTCTGAGAAAGTACTATACCTATACGCATACATTATGTGTATTTTCTGGGATAAAAATCTACCTCAAAAATATCTAAAATAGAATTGATTTGTTGAAGCTCAGCTTCTAAAAAGGTTGTTTTGGTGGGTGCTTTTTGTAACACATCACTTTTAGGGTGTGTTTTACTAGATGGCTTGGTATACTCTTTTTCTATAGTTGCAAGGGGTTCTAAATTAAATTCTTTGCAAAGTTGTAGAAATACATGTATATCATTACGTAATTCTTCATACCGAACCAATCTATAATTCTTATTTTCGGCTTTTTGAATGGTTATTGGCACAACATTTTCTACACACCACCGAACCGTGAGTTTCTCCAAATCTGAAAGCGAGGCTACATTTGTTATATCAAAATTGTAAGTGTCTTTTAGTAATGTTACTAAATTTTGTTGCGCTGTAAAATGATGTAGGTTATACAACCAAGGAAATTGTACCCGTTGTTGCGACTGTAACACTTCGTACGGATTGCGAATGATATGAAGTACAGGAATATTAAAGCGTGTTTGAATATAAGGTGCCAACAAATTGCAGCGTACAAATTTGATCACAAATTTCTTAGGAATAAATGGCCATAGATGTCGCTTATACTTACGATTGCTATTTTGCGCTATCCAATCGCTATCTACCCTATTTAAAAACACATTTTTTAAGTACGCAGTACCCTCTTTAAACGCATCTGAAGTTTCTATAAATTTATCGCACAACAAATAGCCATTCTTAGTTTGAAACTCATGCTCTGGCTCAAACAAACTGCGGTAGCGATGCTGCTTGGCTATGGTTTCTGCCAACCAACTTGTACCACTCCTGGCAGAACCTACAATAATAATATGTTTGTTAAACCTATTCATTTTACAAGGCTAAGGTATAGTTTTTTATAGGCGTCTACTTCTTTTTCTATGCTGAAATTATCTACAATGCGTTGACGGCCTTTTGTTGCAAGGTTGGTTCTTAATTCTTGGTTTTTTAGTAGCCGAAGAAGTTGTGCCACTAGTTCCTCTTCATTTTCAAAAATGAAACCGCCTTGGTTATCTTTCAGTAAAAAGCGAGCGCCTCCTCCCGAGTTAGACGATAGTACAGCTACACCACATGCCATCCCTTCCATTATAGAAAGTGGCAATCCCTCATTCTTGCTTGCCAGCACCAAAACGTCAAATGTTTTCATTACCTCGGGAATGTCATGATTTGCTACAAAGCCGTGAAACGAAACGCGATCTCCTAATCCTTCGGATTTTATAATTGTAGTAAGTTTAGTTTTATAACGTTCATCCTCCTTTCCGTAGAAACTAACATGAATGTTGTTAGGAAGTTTCCGAAGTGCTTGTAAAACCAGTAATTGATTTTTATTATCACCTATCACCCCAATACAACCAACAGTAAAGATAGTACTAGGTCTGTCATGCGTTAAAGGTTTAAAGACCGAAGTATCTACCCCATGTGGTATAAAAGATACCTTATTTTTCAGAAAAGCACTAGAAAAGAAACGGTTCTTCATCTCCGGATTGTTGTACACCACATGCGTAGAAAGAAAACTTTTTGCAAACCAGCGTTTAGACCATGCATTATTCTTCTTGGTGTAGATATATTTTATACCAGCCTTCTTGCAAGCAAAGGCTTCTATGCTATTCGATTTATAATCCCAAGAATGTAAAATATCTATATTTTTTTCTTTTAATAATTTTGAAAGTTTAGTGATATAACTGCGCTCGCCAACTGCTTCTGAGCAATGCAAACGCTCTTCGTGACGAATCTCTTCTGGAAAAATGTCTGGAAACTTTTCAACCAACACAAACGGCTGAAATTGGTCTCTATCAATACGTTTATACAGCTCCAACAGCACAAATTGGCTACCCGCCGTTTTAAAGTTTGGGATGGTATAAAGTATGTTTAGTTTACGATTCACGAGCTAATTGTTTCATTTTTAAAGAAAGCGTGAGTAACATACTTACAGGGTGCGAATAATAAACCGCATCCTGAGTTGTAAATTTTTTATAGAATGAACGAATGGTTTCTTGTGAAACTAAACTTTCTAAATGCTCGTTAAATAAGTATTCTTTGAGTTTTTCGTCATTGCTCGCTCCTAAGAATTGTAGTTCCCAGTTGCGCTGAATATATGGATTGCCAAAAAGTGCTCTTGTCTCACGTTTAACCTTGTTTAGGATACGGTAGGGTATGTTGTACGGACTCCTATTCTTCGGAAATGTATAAAGATTAAAAGGTTTATTCTCTTCCCAAGTAATCTTCGCTAGCTGTGCATTGCGCTGCTTAATATAGGCAATCTGAAGTTTTCGGTCTGCCAAATATTCTTCGGGGATGGTACAAATAAACTCACACATACGATTGTCGAAATAAGGTAAAGTGATAGGTTTTTTTTCTTCAAAAACAGCCAAGTTTGTGGCGGTCCATCGCGGTGCCCAGTATAATGACTTAAAAGCTCTAATCTTTGCGCCTGTGTGTTTTATAGGAATCGCTGCTAATAGACGTTGCACTCTATCTGATAGGTAGTGACTAAAGGATCCTGGTAATTCCCACGCTAGCCAAAGCGTATTGGCGAGTTCCATGCCACCCTTTTTGATAATTTTTTTCAACAGATATTGTAGTTGTTCTTCTTCGGAAATTTTTGTGTTTCCAGATCCATCAAACAAAACATCGCCCCAGTGCCCTAAAGAAAATACATCGCCCATGCCAGCATACTCATTAAAAATAGCCATCTGTCTTGGATGTGTAAACTCGCTATAACACTGGTTTATCTCGGCAAGTTCTTCAATCACCTCCCATAAATAGCCAGCGCCCACATGGTATTCGTTAAAATTAAAATCACAAGCCTTTGCTATTTTCTTACCAATGCTTGTTTCTGCATATCCACCTTTAAAATCGTAACTATAAGACTGTACTTCCCGTTGTAAATGATGCATTGCAACCGCTTGTGTGCGGCTGTCTAACCCTCCTGATAACGGAAGAATCACTTTCTGCTCTCCTATTTGCTCTGCAACAATAGTCTCGAACAGTTGGCTAAATTCTTCTACAGCAGCTTCAAAAGAAATGGCGCGTGGTGAATTATGCCATTGAAACCAAGGGGTGCTTTCCAAAAAAAAACCGTCCTCATCTATAGAACATAGCGATCCGGGTGGCAACACCATTTGGTCTTTAAAGTACGTATCGGTATTTAGAAAAAAACCTGTTGCAGCAAATACGCAAATTGCCTCTTTATGAAGCTCGTGAGGAGCGCGCACCTTTGCAAAGGTTGCTCGGGTGGGTATAATTGCTGTCTTTATTTTTTTCAATTTGGTGGGGTGTTGGTCTTCCAAAAATAGCGATTCGTGTTAAGATTCGAGGCATTTGTAATACAAAGCTTCCATGCCCATTACCATCTGTTGTTCGCTGTGCTGTAGTTCTACATGCTTTCTAGCATTTAGCCTGCGGTGATTGATGGTTGTCATAGAAGTTTTGGTAAAAGAAATTACAGCGGCAGCCAGTTGTTTTGCATCACGAGTGGGTATTATAACACCTGTAGTTTCATCGAGCAGCTCCTCTACTCCGCCACAGGCTGTTGCTATTACTGGTAGCCCTATTGCCATTGCTTCTACCACTACGTTAGGAAGACCTTCAGCAATAGAAGGAAATAGGAGCACATCTTGTTGCCTCATTAAGCGATAGACCTCTTCTTGCGGTATTTTATCGGCAAGAGTAACGTATCTTTCTAAGCCATACTCGTGAATACGATAGACCAATTCTTCATTTCCTTTTGCGCCAACAATGGTGTAGTGAAACAAAATACCCTTTGTTTTAAGTATTTGACAGGCTTGAAGTGCATAGATATATCCCTTCACCCAATGTGGCCTGCCTATAGAGAGTAGTTGCAGTTTAGTTGATGTATCGTAGTCTTCTTGAAATTGCAGATTAGAGAAATTAAATCCAGAATACACCACATCATCTATCTTATGGGTAGCAGTAAAAACCGAATCGCCTGTAGCCGACATTGACTTAGAAACAGAGTGAAACCCATCTAGTTTTGGGTACATATTTTTTAAATATGAAAGGTTTTCTGGTGTTACAAAAGGGCGTACGTTGTTTTGGTATCCGCGTTGACTTAACACCACCTTGGTGCGTGGGTTTAGCAATAGTGATTCACACCATGGAAGTAAAGACGGCCATTGTAGATGAAAAATATCTGGTTGAATTTGGGCAACCGCAATGTCAAAATTGTGTTGCTGTAATTGTTTCCTTTTTCCTGATGCCAATAATTGTAACGATTTAAAAAATAGTGCTGGTTTTCCTAGACTTAAAAGTGCCTTAAGCGCAAATTGTATGCTAAGGGTAAATAATCGCAATGGTTTATCGGCACTTCCTAAAGCACGATAGGTTACATTTTTTAAAGGAGAGGGCTCATTTTCTGCGAATCCGATGATTGATACGTTGTGGTTTTCTAATAAACCCGTAACTAGCCTCTTAATAAAGCTAGTAGTTTTAAAGCTACCATCGAAGATGACTATTTGTAGACGCTTTTTCACGATGGTTTTATTTTAGTCTGAAACACTTTTTGCACCGAGGTAATTTCTTGCAAGGGAGCTGGGTTTCGTCTTAAAACACCCAAGTACCTGTTTTGTTTAAGTTTACGAATTTCTTTTGGACTAAAGAGCAGATACTTTTTGTAATATTCTTTTAAGGCTTCTGAGTTGAGTTCTGGATTATTTACAACATCTCTAAGTAACAATTTTAAACTATTCACTTTGTTACCACTTAAAAATGTGTTGGGTCTGTTTGAAAAATTCGTGAATTTTTTGATAAAATCGTCTGCATCATAGGCATGGTAGTGCAACACCAAACCCTTTTCCGTTTTATGAAGCATTTTGCCCGTACTCTTCTGGTAACGATGCACGTTTTTAGGTATTACATTTCTATTCGTTCTAATAGCGGCCTTACCTAAATGTTGTCCAAACCAATACGAATAGCGCTCGTTGGTTTTCGTAAAAGGATTGTATATATTTTTATAAATATTCTTAAATCGATGACCAAAAAAGGGTTGTGTTTTAAATAGCGTTTCTTCTGCAAAGACATTGCTATAAGTCGCTCGCCGAGAAAGTGATTCTCGTGTCTTAAAAGACACAAGGTCGGTCTCTTTTGGAATCTTGTTAAAAAATGCCGCCAAATTAGACGGCGCTTGTGCCGAAGTACAAATTAGCTCGTCTGCATCTATAGAAATAAGCCAGTCGTATCCTAATTTCTCAGACGTTTTAAGTGCGTGGAATGTATTTAAACACTGGCGAGCCGTGTGGTGTTCTGCTGCTTTAGTGGTAAATTTTTCTAGGTCTTTGTTATTTATAAACGGTTGTACGGCAACTGAATCTTGTATAGTTACATAAGATAAATCTGCAATAGATGCTTTGCCTTGGTCTGTGGTATTATCGAAATAAACAAAAATATGTTCTGCACCTATCGCTTTATGGTATTGTACATTTTGGCGCAAGATGCGTTCTTCATTTTTTACCGTTAAAACGATGGCTATTTTCACTTAATTAGGAACTTTACTGGCTATTGTTTCATTAATTTTTCGAATTGCTTCTCATAGTCAAGAACATTTATACTGGCGTCATAATTTTCCTTAATATATACGCTCGCAGCAGTACCAATCTTTTTAAATTGAGCTTTTTCCTTGTATAAGATTTTTAGTTTTTGTGCCCATGCTTCGGCAGAGTTAGCCACCAAAAATCCATTGTCACCATTAGAAATATACGAATTTAAAGGTAGTACATCCGATGCTAGCACCGGCATACCCATAGCCATACTCTCAATAATAATTTTGCTTAGCCCTTCATATTCGCATGCATGACAGAGCAAATTCTGATTTAACACAGTACTCCAAAGTACCTCTTGATGTAAGAAAGGTAGAAATGTGATTCTTTCTGAAAGGCCTAAATTTTTAACCTGATTCATCATCTTTTCTTTGTTAGGTCCTTCTCCAATTAACGTAAGATGAATAGGTATTTCTTTAGCTAGTAAACTAATCGCCTCAACCAACAAATCTTGACGCTTTTGATATCTAGAAAAACGACTTACCATTACACAATTTAAAGTTTCCGAAGTACTGTCAATAACGCGTATTGGTTTATCTGTAACTAGAGCTACTCCGATGTCTTTGATGAAATGGTGCTTACTGTTTATTGTCATTTCTAGATCTTTCAATCCATCGGTATACAATTGAAAAAGTCCGTGGGAAATAAAATTTAAACTATCGGCCGTCTCGAAAAGATGATGGTATACTTCTTTTAAGGATGCATTCACTTTAATCTGTTCAAACCACCGCATACCCGCAATACGAACAACGAGTTTAAAATTATACTCTGGCGACTTCTTTAATTTGAGGTACCGTTTACACAAACTTAAATTGTAATATGTATAAACAATGTCTATTTTTTTGTCTGAAAGAATCCCTCTAATGGTTTTTCCGTGTTTAAGATTTGCCAATCGGTTTAAATAATGAACCTTCAACGGATTATAATATTTTGACAGATAAACAACGTTAACTCCATTAATTATCTCAATCTTGCTAGAGGTAAAAGAATGCTTTAAAATTTTTCCAACAAAATACACGATATGACCGCGGGCTGCAAGATGTTCGGCAATTAGACGCAATGATGTTTCTGCACCTCCAACAGGTTGTCCGTCATACGGCAGCGTTCCAGCATGGAATAAGATATTCAGAATTATTTTTTTAATTGATTATAAAAAAAGTAATATTTTTTAAAAAATCGATTGCTAAATTGTCCTAATGTAAAGTAAATTGATTTCGATTTAAAAACTCTACTTATTTGTTGTTTAAATCTTTGAGGTAATGCGATAGTGTTTTTACTTTTATAGTAACATATAACACATTTTAGTAAAGAATACCTATCAAATGCATCACTTGCGGCGCTCTCATGTACATCACAATACGTCAACCAGTGTTGTTCAAATTTTGTTTTCAGATAGGAACTTTGCTGTTTCCGTCTCGTCTGTCCAATAGAATCATCATGTGCTCTACGAAGTGTTAAAAACTCTTCTAAATAAAACATGTTTGTAGTTTTTAAAAGAAGCTTACAGTTCAAGTTATACTCTTGTCCTGCTCGTAGCAATTCATTGTAAGAAATTTGCGAAGCTACAGACCGTTTCAATATTAAATCTGGTGTAAACCAATTTACAGTGCCTATTGCGTAGTTCAAGAATGTTACATCCTTCTTTTTGAATTCATAATTTTTAAAGCTGATATTTTCCTTGTTAAAATACTTCGTTTTACTTACAACAAAATCTACGCTATGCTCCTTAAACGAGTTTACCTTGAGCTCTAATTTAGAAGCAACCATTAAGTCATCACTATCAAACCATTGAATAAAATCACCTTTACTAATTTCAAAGCCGTAATTTCTAGCAGCATTACCCCCTTTGGGTCTGTTAGACGGGCGTTCTACATATTTAAATCTTGCATCAGTATCGCAATACGACATCACAACACTTTTTGTCTCGTCGGTACTGCCGTCGTCTACAACTATGCACTCCCAATGGGTATACGTTTGCGCGCGTATGCTATCTAAAGTTTCGCCAATTAGGTGCGCCCTGTTTAGAGTTGGGATAATTATAGATACATAAGGTTTAGCTGTACTCATCCAATTCAATTAACTGAAAAAATCTGCATTCTTGACATTGTCTTTAAACAGCTCTTTGTTTTCTTTTATCTTTTCGATAGACCAATCCCACCAAGCTAATTTTTCAATTTTAGCAATTACCTCGGGCTCAAAACGATATCCAATAACTTTTCCAGGCACCCCGGCGTAGATTGCAAAAGGTGGTACATCTTTAGTTACTACGGTATTTGCAGCTATCACCGCACCATTGCCAATAGTAACACCTCCTAAAACAATAGCATGAGCTCCTATCCATACGTCATTTTTTATAGTAATATCGCCCTTGGTGGTACGCTCATTTTCCCACTTCTCTCCAAAGACATTCTTGCCAATATAGTATGATGTTAATCGCGACGTATTGTGATTAAAGGTTTGCATATATACATTGCGCGCAATAGAACAGAAACTACCAATAGTAACTTTTTCTTTCCCTGTTTTAATATCCAGATTTGGACCCCATAATGAAGTGTACCTACCTATAGAAATCTTGCCATACAGATGACATTCATTTAATTTACAATGCTCCTGTGTAGTAACCTTCCCCGTAAGTTCAGATTTTTTTATGGTATTGTTGGCACCAACCTCAGTTCCTTTTCTTAGAATAGCATCAAAAAGCTTAGAGTTGGCTCCAACTGTAACACCCGTTGCGAGGTAAGAACCTGAGACGGAAACATTCTTTGCAACTGCAACTCCTTTCCCAATTGTATTGAGACGTCTTGTGCCATTCTTTAGATAAGAGAAAAAAGCATTATGCAGTCTTTTGAACATCGATTGGTTATTTAGGCCTAAAATAAATCTTTAACTGTAGAATACCTAGTTTCAGGCAATTCATTTTTGGTTGTCTCACGTATTACACTTGTAAATTGCTGGATAAAATCTTCGTTTTCTGGATTTAAATACACTGCCCTTCCTGCTTCAATTAATGCACTAAAAGATTGCTTACCAATGGGGTGCAAAATAATTGTGCGCGTTTGCATTTGAGACGCCTCTATCACCGTACCCGAGTAGTGAGTGACATGAATAATGGCATTTGCAAGTAATTGGGGTAATGCAGCTTGAGTAGCTTCATCTATCCGTACTAATTCTGAAACTCCCTTATTTTTTAAAAATGTTTTGATAGTTTCCAATTCACCAAGTTGGCGTGGATGCAAACGCACAAACCATGGAAGTCCCAATTCTTTCATTAAATCAATGATATTTTCTGAAAATAGCTGAGATAGTGAAACAGGTTTGGGCTGTAAGGAATACAGTATATAGTTTTCTTCAGAAAATGTAGCAGGAATTTCTTTCCATAAATCTACCCACGGATTTCCTATTACTGCTGCTTTGTATAATGAAGACGAATTAGCCCAAGCATCTATGGTATCTTTGCTCGCCTTATCCCAACACCAATATTCTCTTGGCAACACCTGATATCCATCTACAGGCACCTTATTCCAGCTAGCATAGCACAAATGCAAAGGAGATTGTGGTCCATGCTGCATTTCTACAGTCTTAACATTTAACGCATTGGCAGCAGCAATGAGTAACATATTATTTTCTGAATAATAACAAAGTATAGAAAGTTGTTGTGGCTGAATCTTTTGCAATAATTTACTGAAAAAATCTAGTTTTGGAACCACCTTCCTCTCGTACCATTTCACCAATCGTTTTTCAGTATAATTTACTATAAACCCTTTTGTTTGCTCATTACTTTCTAACGTGTTTATAAAATCGCGATAACTACTATTTTCAAAGGTTAGGTTCGTAGATTTTATTCTCTTTTTCCTTAAAAATACCTGTAAAGCCTTATCATAATCATACAGCAAATGGCCAGCTTCAATATGACTAGAAGGTATCTTAGATGTTTCGAAGTACATGCTTTCTTGCTCCAACCCATATTTTTTAATAAGCACATCAAAAAAACGGTTATAACGTTTTCCTTTATAATTTACACGGTGTGCATCTTGGGCAACGAATATGTGTTTCTTTTTAGGAAGTCTTGACCACCAGAACGGTGTATAGAAAACAGCGTATAATTTGGCTAGTTTCTGGGCAAACCCGCTACGTTTTTTATGCGGGAGTTTTGCATTTGAAGTTTCTTTTTTGGTTTGGTATTCTACCTGTCTTATAAGATAGAAAAACAGCCGAATTCTAAGTATGGGCCAGAAGTAAAACCCGTTTAGGCTCCATTCATTCACTGGAAACCGGTCTTCAATTTCTAGGATAAAATCTTTTATTTCATCTCTAGAACTAATCATCACTTATTTTGTGATAATCTACAGGTTTTCCAATATCTACCCAATCTTCATTTACATTAAACACCTTTACCATATGTTCTTGGCTCTTGGCTTTCAGAAATAAATTAGGCATATCATAAAACTCATTGGTGGGTAACAACGTGGTCATTTTTGGGTGTAATAAATATACGCCTAAATTAATATGAAATATCTTGGTAGGTTTCTCCTTTAAGCTAATAAGGTTTTTTTGGTCATCAAAATAGACTTCTGCATAGGGATTTGTATGACTCAATTCTTTGGTACACATAACCGCCTCGGCCTTGTTAGAATTATAGAAATCTAACACATGTTGGTATTCTATATTACTAATAACATCTCCGTTTACTACAAAAAATGGATCTTCAAAACAGTCGTCCGCTATTAAGCTCAACGCACCCGCTGTACCCAAACGCTTTTCTTCAACAATGTACTCTACACTTACATTAAAGCGACTACCATCGCCAAAATAAGATTCTATTACTTCTTTCTTATAATTTACACAGAAGATAAATTTGTTGAATCCCTGATTCTTAAACGAATCTACAATATACTCAAGAATGGGTTTCCCCTTAATCTCTAACATTGGTTTAGGCGTGTCTTTTGTTAAATCTCCCAATCTTGAACCTAGTCCGCCCGCCATAATTACAACTTTATTGGGCTTGTACTCAAAATTCAGGTCATTTAAAAGAAACACCTGTTTTAATATTTTAGCATCATCAATTAATGGAATGTGCAACCTACGCTTAGACTGCAAATAAGAAACAATCTGGCTTCTTGGTGTGCTGTAATGTAAGGTAATGGGGGCTTTATTGATAATGGTATCTATATCCCTTTTTTGCTGAAGCAATGCTTTACGAATATCGCCATCGGTAACAATACCATACAAGGTTTCATCTCTATTTACAACCGCTAAAAACCCAACTCCATAGCTATCCAAATGCTGGATAACGTCTTCAAACGTTTCTAATTGATCTCGATAAATCTTATAACTACTCATTGTATACATTTTGTGATTGAATAGGCATGTCTTTTTCTACTGCCTTCACCAATTTTTTGCCTAGTAGTGCTTCCACTCTATATTGGTTATTCTCATGGGCATCCATCATTTTTAAGGCCATATCATTTTCTTTAAGAACGGTACCTTCAGCCAAATTTGCAGTAGCCACACACACTAGTTGTCTATTTCTATATACAACTTCGGTATCGTGAAATTGAAAGGAACTTTCAGCAGTACTTAAAACATGAGCCTCAATAAATCGAATACGCTCTATCATATTCTTTAGGGTTGCCGCATCTACCGCAGAATTATAATCTACCCGTTCTTTCCCTTGCTCTAGAGTCATGTGTTTTTCAAAAAAAGTTGCCCCTAACAAGCGTGCATACTCGTTACTAGTTACATTGAAATCGTCATCATGGGCAGAATGATCTGCATATCCAATAGCTTGCGCCGGATATTTCTGAACCAAATGGGCAATCTTACCAATTTTTACGTCTTCCAATTTACTAGGAAACGCCTGAAATCCTACCATAAGCACTTCTAGTTTTCCTTCAAAATACGAAATTTTATCGTCTATTTCTTCTAAGGTTCTTCCACCAACTCCTAAAATTATAGGAATTTGAGACGCTTTTACAGCGGCTAACAACTTGCTGTCGTAAAACGAAACCGAATGAATATCTAAGTACTTTACGGTGTGCTTTTCTAATAATTTAAATGCGCCTAAATCTAAGGGCATCATAATAATGTCGAGTCCCGCGGCTGTTGTATACTGAAATAGCTCACTCCACTGTGCAACATTAAAGGTATATGCTTCTAAGGTCGAAAATGCAGAATGTTTTGTAGATATAAAATCCGAAGCCTCTGTAAGCACCTGAAATTTAACACCGTTCACACCAATGTCACTGGCAGCATTTATAAGGTTTTTAATATAGTCTATATCACCTTCGTGGTGAAAAGCTGTTTCTACGTATACATACGATTTATTCATACACTTTCTTTATGATAGAATTTTGCTTACGTCTGTTCATATCTTCAGAAAATTCGGCTACAGAGACCATTTTTCCGTAGGGTAACTTTACATCTCCTGCCATGGCAAATTGAGTAACCGGCAAATCGTGAGATGCATCTTTGTAAATAGCAATAATATCCTTTAGTGTAATATCATGACTGCCAAAAATCTCTAACACTTTCTTAGTACGCACCAAATCTATTGGTGTATCTACAGTTACTGTGTAGTTTGAATAGTCTTCTTCAAAAACCTGAAGTACTCCACATTTGTAAGTTTTTGGTTCAAATAAGAACAACATTAAGTACTCGCTTACCGAAGGATCCATTTTTGAATAACAATCTTTAAGTGCCGAGAACCGAATCACCTCTGGCGATGCTCCAATAGGTACCTCAACAATTCGCGAGTAATCTAGTTCATTATCTATTAAAAACTGAATCTGATCATCTATGTACTCTGTTGTGGTAAACGGATTATCTGCTGTTATGCGCAGTACAATGTCTGCATTTTCTGAAGTTCCCACATCTATCATGCGTTCAATAACCTTGTCTTCAGAACCTCGGTACAATTTTACCTTATTTCGTATCGCTACATCTTCCAAAACATCATCTACTGGTTGTGTAGAGGTACAGATATAAATTTCATCTATTTGTTGAACTGTTTTAAGCCGTTGTACCAAAAAATCTACCATGGTAGTTCCTGGGGTAAGATCTCTTAGCACCTTTATAGGCAACCTTGTAGAGACGGTTCGGGCTATAATGCAAGCAACTGTTTTCATGGGTTTATTCAAAATGATCCCAAGTTAATAAGGTGTCTGCAGCAATATCGCAGTTAAGTTTTCTACCAGCAACATATAAATATTCGTTTGGAGGAATCCCCGTTCCTGGTCTTTTATAGTCGAAATGTTCTTCGGAAAGTACCGTTCCCTTTTTTAAGTCGGTTGCCGCAACAATACTACGTCTAAACTTATCTTTTTTAGCCTCCTCTTCGTCCGAAACGGTTCTATGCACATTACCCATAGCCGCCTGAATCTTTTTAGAATCATAGCAAATGGCTTTCATTTCAACCGGATCTGCAGAAATCTCATGATCCCAACCTGGTAAATCTTTGTCTAGTGTAAAATGTTTTTCAATGATACAAGCGCCTAATGCAACAGACGCTAACGGCACTGCGGTACCAAAAGAGTGATCTGAAAAACCAACAGGCAAATTAAAAGTATCCTGTAACATGGCTATGTTGCGTAGGTGAATGTCTTTGTCTTTTGGTGGGTAGATTGAAATACAATGTAAGAGACAAATTTGCTCATTGCCTTCTCCGCGAATAGTCTGCACTGCTCTGTCTATCTCGGCAATTGTTGCCATTCCAGTAGAAACTACTATAGGTTTCATAGTACGTGCCGCATACTTCAAAAATGGAATGTTATTTATATCCATAGAAGCTATTTTAAGAAATGGCACCCCAATTTCCATAAGCAAGTCTACTTCTTTAGTCGAAAAAGGAGATGAACAAAAATCTACGCCTTTGCCCTCACAATATTCTTTTAGCTCAAAATGTTGCTCTGGACGCAAGTAATACTTGGTTACCATTTCCTCTAAAGACCCAAAGTGCTTTTTTGGTGAATCGTCATATACCTGATTGCGATCATACTCCTCTTTAGCAATTAACGACTGTGGGGTCCATGATTGAAATTTTACAGCATCGCAACCACAATCTACTGCGCTATCTATCATCTTTTTCGCAAGATCCATATCGCCGTTGTGATTGGCACCAATCTCTGCTATGATGTAGGGCTGACTAAAATTGAATATTTCTTTATTCTTTGAAATTTGAATTTTCATCTGTTTCGACTATTGAAAAATTAGAAGATGGTACGCCTAATGCTTACATCTTCATTAAATTTATTCCGTACTTATAGGCACTGCATACGTTTACGGTTGTACTTGTTCCCACCAAAAGGGATGTTCTTGTTGTTTACTAAACTTTGTTAACTGAGTTTCAGAAAAAGTATCTAACGTTTGTACCATTTCTTCAAAACGCAGCGCCAAGGGTGTGATTTCTTCATCTAGCTTAGCCAAAGCTTTATAATGCTGCAATTTTACTGTTGCTTCTTTTTTAAACCGTTGCAAAGTTAACTTTTTTAAACCAATAGTATTGCCTTCATACTGTCTATAATAGATATGAGTACTCGACGTAAAGTGTGCTTTTAAGCCGCTTTTCAAAAGACATGAAAACACATACCAATCTACGGCTATTAACGATGCTGGTAGCGCTAAGTTTTTTGGCAAGATGGAAGTTTGAATAGCAGTATTACCTAGTCCTAATACGTTGTAATGGCGTAAACTTTCATATGAAATATCCTCTTTAACTTCGGGACGAATGCTCCAATACCCTTGTTGTAATAGTTTACCGGCCTCATCTACCAACCAAACATCATTTGCTATAATTGGATGCTCCTTCAGCAATTTCTTAGAAATAGCAATTCTATTAAGCGCAAAATAATCGTCTGTGTCACCAAACACAGCAAAGTCAAATTCTGAAGCGGCAAGGTATGTCAACATTTGTTGACGTATTTCGGCACTAGTTCCAGAAGCTGTAATTATTCGAAAAGGTAAGGTGTATTCAGATACGTGTGCTTCTAAATTTTCAACACCATCGTTAAAAAGTAATAGGGTAAAATCTGAATCGATTTGCGCCTGCAAAGAGCTTAAGAACTCCGGAAAGAACGGTATATTTCCTTCAAAAATTACACTAGCAAAGCAACAAGAATTCATAGTAGTTTATAAATTAACACAAAGATACAATTGTTAGCATACTTCCTTCTACAAAATTACACTACTCGGAATATTCACCACCCGAGCCTCAAGAAATTCAGAATCTTCCAGTAAAGCACTTGGACAATCTGCAAACATGGGTAACCGATTCATGAGTTGCCAGATAGGTCGTGTCATAACACCATGTGTATTAGTGTATTCTAAAAATTCATCACGCTGATTTTCGCTATCTAACAATAACGCCATAAGCCAGTAATTAGACTGTGTATTCTTTGGCTCTTCAATAAACTGTAACCTTTCCTTGGTACAAAATGCCTCATATCTTTCTGCTAAAGCTCGTTTTTTCTTCAAGAACAATGGTAATTGCTCTAATTGCGCCACTAAAAGCGCCGCGTTAAGATTTGGCATACGGTAGTTGTACCCTATGGCATCGTGTTCGTATTTGTATTTATGCGGAATTTTAGCCGTTGTAGTAAGGTGCTTTGCTCTTTTAGCCAAGGTTTCATCATTCGTGGTAATGGCACCTCCTCCGCCTGCCGTGATTACTTTGTTCCCGTTAAAACTGAAAGCGGCTACAGCACCAAAGCTGCCAGCATGCTTGCCATTTTTATAGCTACCTAAGGCTTCTGCGGCATCTTCAACCAAGGGTATACCATAGGTATTACACACCTGCACCAGAGATTCTATTGCCCCTATATGGCCAAAGGTATGCATAGGCACACAAGCCGATATCTTGCGGTTGGTAATTTTATTATAACAAGTACCATTTCGCATTTCGGCTACAGATTCTAGATGCGATGCCAGTTTTACGGGGCACATCCCCAAAGTAGTTCTGTCTACATCTACAAAATGCGGAACGGCACCCAGGTACGAAATTGCATTACACGTAGCAACAAAAGTGAGCGCTTGCGTTAATACCTCGGTGTCTTTTTCTACGCCAGCTAAAAGCATGGCAATGTGCAGAGCAGCTGTACCGTTAACGGTTGCCACCGCATACGATTGTTGGGTGTTTTTCGCAAAATCCTCTTCAAACCGGTTTACATAAGCGCCTACAGAAGACACAAAGGTAGAGTCTATGGCATCTGCTACATACTTTTTTTCATTTCCTACAAACCGAGGTTCATGTAACGGAATAAAGTCTGTTGTACCAAATTCATTTTGAACAAAAGAGACCAGGTTGCTATACATTGTAAATACCCGCTTTGTATTGCTTTAAATTTTCTTTGTTTGCAAACCAGTCTATGGTTTCCTGCAAGGCATCGTTGAATGCGTACTGCGTTTTCCAGTTGGTATGTTTCATGAGTTTGGTATTGTCTCCAAACAATCTAAAAACTTCACTTTTTTCTGGACGAAGACGGGTTTCATCTAAGGTAATTTTAGCCTTCGGATTAATTAGTTTAATTAAACGTTCTGCTACTTCGCCAATAGTAATTTCAGAATTGGTAGCAATGTTAACCTCATGCCCAATTAAAGAAGGCGTATTAGCGATGGTTTCGAAACCACGTACTGTATCTTTTACATATAGCAAATCACGGGTTGGTGTAATATCGCCTAATTTAATTTCATCAAAACCGTTAAGCAATTGTGTAATAATAGTTGGAATAAAAGCGCGTGCAGACTGCCGTGGACCAAAGGTATTAAAAGGACGTACTATAGTAACAGGAAGGTCGAAACTTCGGTAAAACGAGTCCGCAATGCAATCTGCGCCTATTTTTGATGCAGAATAGGGTGATTGTGGTTGTTTTGGGTGCTTTTCGTCTATAGGCACATATTGCGCTGTGCCATATACTTCTGAGGTAGAAGTAACTAAAACGCGTTCTATTTCAAAATCACGGGCTGCCTGTACTACATTTAATGTACCCTTTACATTGGTATCTATATAACTATCTGGCGAGTGGTAGCTAAAAGGAATTGCAATTAACGCAGCCAAGTGATATACTATCGATACATCTTTCATAGCTGTGCGTACCCCGTTGGGGTCTCTAATATCGCCTGTGAAAACTTCAATGTTATCTAAGGTTTCTTTTGGAAGGCTATCTAACCAACCCCAAGAGTTAAAGGAATTATAGAAGCAGAACGCCTTAACCTGATGTCCTTGCCCAACAAGGTATTCTACCAAATGTGAGCCAATAAAGCCATCGGCTCCTGTAACAAGTATTTTTTTTGAGTTTACAAATGTTGACATGCGTTATTTTTTTATTAGTTCTATAGAGGCCTCTTGAATAAAGCCATTAGGCCTATTAAAAACGCCCGATTTCCAATAGTCACTTTTCATTACTGACATGGTTCTTGCGTTTTGAAGATTATCTATTACATTGTGTTTTGAATTCTGCGAAAGCTTTTCACTAATCATATAACTAATAGTATACTCTCCTTCTCTGAACTGCAGTTTAGGTATGCTTATCTGAAAATACCCTGATTTTGAAATTTCAGAAAAACGAATTCCCATCTCGTCTGTACCAATAGTGCATGCAAGTTCATCTTTTTGATTTCGAAATTGAACTACAAGTGTGAGTTGACCTGCTTCAACAGGCTTATATTGAGTATAATAAAATTTCATTGCATACGATTCTCCAGAGTACAATTCGGATACTTCAACATCTCGATTATTCTCAATTTGTATCGATTCTATTTGCAATTTTTTATTTCCCTTTCTATCTGTTCGCTCAAGAATGTGTGTTTTACTAAGTTGAAAGGCATTTTTTAAATAATACTCTACCGCATCATTCGCATTTCCTTCGTAAATAGATTTACCATTTTCAAGTACAATCCCACGGGTACATAAGTTTTTAACTGCCGCCATATTATGACTTACAAACAAAACTGTTCTACCATCTCCCTCGCTAATCTCCTGCATTTTGCCAATGGCTTTTTTCTGAAAGTCTACATCGCCAACCGCTAAAACCTCGTCTACTACCAGAATATCAGGCTCTAAATGTGCTGCCACCGCAAACGCCAAGCGTACGCGCATCCCACTACTATATCGTTTCACTGGAGTATCTATATACATTTGGCAGCCAGAAAACTCGATAATCTCTTCTTCCTTGCGCTTTATTTCTGCCTTGGTCATTCCAAGTATAGCACCGTTTAAGTAAATATTCTCTAGGCCCGTAAGTTCTGGATGAAAACCAGTACCCACTTCTAATAATGAGGCAATTCTACCTCGGGTTTTAATTACTCCTGTTGTAGGCGCAGTAACGCGACTCAATATTTTTAAGAGCGTAGATTTTCCCGCACCATTTTTTCCAATAATCCCTAATACTTCACCTCTCTTTAATTCAAAATTAATGTCTTGTAACGCCCAAACATAGTTTCCAGTGGCTTTGGCGCTTCTATCGTTTTCAGCCCCTACTTTAAGATAAGGGTCAGGCTTGCCTAGTATTCTCGCAAGAAACCTATTGAAATCGTGTTTTACAGTACCGGTACCAACAACACCCAAACGGTATTGTTTGCTAATATTTTCAGCTTTTAAAATTACCTTTTCCATTATACAGTATCTATAAAACTTTTTTCGGTTCTGTTAAAGACAACTAGTCCTAGAAAGAATAAAACCAATGAACACACCAACGCATATACAAACCCCGTCCATGTAAAGTCTCCCGACCCCAACACCATATATCTAAACCCTTCAATAATTTGGGTTACCGGATTAAAGGTTACAAAATCTGCAACATAGCTCGGAAACTTTTTATTAGCTTCACTCAGCGGGTACGGCACTGCAGACAAATACATAAGTAAACCAACAGCAAACGTAATAAGTACTTGAAGGTCGCGATATTTGGTTGTTAATGAAGAAATAATCATTCCAGCTCCCAAACCAAGACATGCCATCATAAGCAATAGAATTGGAAAAAGCAGTAACGTCTCATTTGGCGCAATAGCTGTGCCTGTGCTTACATAATAAACATAGAATATAATTAATATAAGTGCTTGTATTCCAAACTTCAATAAGTTTGAAATCGTAACAGACATTGGCATAATTACCCTTGGGAAGTACACTTTGCCGAACAACGATTGGTTTCGTGAAAATGTATTAGACGTACCGGTAAGGCAAACCTTAAAATAGTTCCAAGCCGTGATTCCAGTTAGATTGAATAAAAAAGGAGGAATTCCACCCGTACTGATATTTCCTAGGTTATTGAAGACAAGCGTAAAAATAACCGATGTGAATAAGGGTTGTATAAAATACCAAAGTGGCCCTAGAACAGTTTGTTTATATACAGTTACAATATCTCGCTTAACGAATAAAAATAGTAGATCGCGGTAGCGCCATACTTCTTTGAGATTTAAGTCGAATAACTTTCGTTTAGACGAAATCTCATATAACCATTTCTCTTCTGCCATAGCATTGCAAGTTACTATTTATAATGATTAACTTCCAAAAGACGTCATTAGTTTGTGCACTCTATTAAACCATCTAAAATCCTTCCCAAGTAATTGCCAAGCCATCTTTCACCGAAAACTTAGGACTGTAATCAAGCAAACGATTCGCTTTATCGATATTTGCTAGCGAATCTTTTACATCTCCTTTTCTAGGTGGCCCATAAATGGCAGCCATATTCGTTTTAGAAATTGCTTGTAAATCTTCCCAAAGGGTGTTTAGACTAATACGTTCGCCAAATGCCACATTATAAACTTCATTTACGGCGTCTTCTGGTGCGAACAAAGCTTTTATGTTTGCTTGCACAGCGTTTTCTACAAAAGTAAAATCTCTTGTTTGTTCTCCATCACCATTCATGGTTGGCGCCTTACCGTCTTTTAAGGCTTGCATAAATAAAGGTATTACAGCTGCATACGCTCCTGTTGGACTTTGTTTAGGTCCAAACACGTTAAAATAACGTAAGCCTATAGTTGCAGTGCCGTAGGTTTTATAAAAAACATCTGCGTATAGTTCGTTTACCAATTTGGTGACCGCGTATGGCGAAAGTGGTTTCCCTATAGTCGCTTCAACCTTAGGTAAATTTTTACTATCTCCGTAGGTGCTACTGCTAGCAGCATACACCAATCTTTTTACCGAAGCGCTCTCGTTTTGAGCGATAAGCATATTTAAAAATCCAGAAACATTTACTTCGTTTGAGGTAGCTGGATCGTTTATACTTCTAGGCACACTTCCTAACGCCGCCTGATGTGAAACATAGTCGATTCCCTGCATGGCTTTTTTACAAACGGCAACATCACGTATATCTCCTTCTAGCAATTCAAGAGCTGGATTACCTTCAAATTGTTTCAAGTTTTCACGAAAGCCAGTGGCAAAATTATCGAGTACGCGTACTTTTTTTGCGTTAAATTTCAGCAGATATTCTACTATATTAGAACCAATAAATCCAGCTCCTCCAGTTACGAGAAAAGAAAAATTAGCTAACGATTCTTTATGGTATTGAGTAGTGTACACTAGTTAAAATTAAAAATATTGATTTACAGACATCCGTCTACTTTATCTTTGGGAAGAAAGCCCTTTACGTCAAATACTACAGAGGGTGAAGCTAAATGATTCTCTAAAGGAAACGTTGAAAACTCATTATGACCAACCGCCAATACAACAGCTTCATAATTTTGCTTTAGTTGCGATTCGTCTGTAAGTAAATGCAATCCAAATTCGTTATATACTTCGGTAACATTTGCCCAGGGGTCGTAAACATCTATATTTAAATTGTACTTTCTAAGCTCTTCAATTACGTCAATTACCTTGCTATTTCTAATGTCTGGACAATTCTCTTTAAAAGTAATTCCCATTAGCAACACATGCCCGTTCTTAACTTTACATTCTTTCTGAATCATTAATTTAATGATTTCTTGTGCTACATAGTTTCCCATTCCATCATTCATACGTCGTCCTGCTAGAATAATCTCAGGGTTGTATCCTTCTTCTTGAGCTTTCTGTGCTAAATAATATGGGTCTACACCTATACAGTGACCACCTACCAAACCTGGGGTGAATTTAATAAAGTTCCATTTGGTAGCTGCCGCTTCTAAAACGGCCTGCGTATCAATATCCAGCAATCTAAATATCTTGGACAGCTCGTTTACAAAGGCAATGTTTATATCACGCTGAGAGTTTTCAATCACCTTGGCAGCTTCCGCAACTTTTATACTTGGTGCCAAGTGAGTCCCTGCGGTAATAACAGATGCATATAGGGCATCTATTTCTGCTGCAATCTCTGGCGTAGAACCCGAGGTGACTTTTAAAATTTGAGTTACTGTATGTTTTTTATCTCCAGGATTAATTCGTTCTGGTGAGTACCCTGCAAAAAAGTCTGTATTAAACACCATTTTAGATTCTGCCTCTAAAATTGGGACACAAATTTCTTCTGTAACCCCTGGGTATACGGTAGATTCGTAAATAACAACATCTCCTTCTTTTAATAACTTCCCAATAGTCTCACTTGCCTTAATAAGTGGAGTTAGCACAGGCTGGTTGTATTTATTGGTTGGTGTTGGTACGGTTACAATAAACACTGTTGCAGCTTTCATGTCTTCTGCCGATGTTGTAACTACAAGTCCTTTAGCAGGGTTTTCCTGTAGCACTTCAGCCAATTGGTTGTCTGAAACTTCAAGTGTATGGTCTTTACCCGATTTTAACTCGGCTACGCGACGTTCATTAATATCAAAACCAATGACTTTATATTTTTCGGCAAAAGCCACAGCCAATGGTAAGCCTACATAGCCTAATCCAATAATTGCAATAGTTGATTTTTCTTTCATCATTTTTCCTCTTGCACTTCCATTTATGTGCATGTTATATAATTATGTTTTTGCTATATCTTATACGCCAAATCAAGAAAAAATTGATTTTGAAATATAAGAGATGTCTTTTTGTAAGCTCCATTGCTCACTGTATGCTTTGTTAATAGCAACCTTATCTGGCCAAATTACCGTATCGTTATACTGTAACGGATTTTTTTGGAGCAGTAACAGTTGGTCTTCATTTTTATATTTCAATGTAGCTGGCCCTGTAATTCCCGGTTTTAACTCCAAAATCTTTCTGTCCTCACCTTCTAACAAATCGGCATAACCAGGAATATCTGGTCTTGGACCTACCCAACTCATCGTTCCTATAAGAACGTTAAACAATTGAGGCAACTCGTCTAATTTTGTACTTCGCAACCATGCGCCATATGCAGTTTCACTGTTCTTAATAGCTACAATATCAGCATGATTAGCACCTTTTAAAGAGCGAATTTTATAGAGTTTAAACGGCTTTCCGTATTGACCAATGCGCTTTTGAACGAAAAGCCCATTTCTACGCAATACTACTGTTGAAATACTAAGCAGCAAAAGTAACGGAATTATAGCAAAAGGAAGCACAAGAATTGAAAGAGTTACGTCAAAAATACGTTTGCTATTTTTTTGCTTAGATGTAAGCATGCTGCGGAAATTTTAACTGCTGTTATTTTCGCCTTTTGCGGAATATATTCGTCATGCGTTTAAGGTAGCTGTCTTTCTTTTCTTCTTCATGATACCCATTGCCATACTTCCCGTAACCGCCATAACCATAGCCATACCCATAACCGTAGCCGTAGCCGTAGCCGTAGCCGTATTTAGCCTTCTCTTGATAGTAGTTTAATACAAAGCTTATGTTTTTTACCTCGCCTCGCTTGTATTTTTCATTAATCATACCCAGCATTCGTTTTCGCGTATAATTCTGGCGAACCATATAAATTGTTGCATCTGCGTAGCTAAGCAACTCTAAAGAATCTGCCACTAACCCCATTGGCGGCGTATCTAGTATAATATAGTCGTACGATTTCTTCAATTCTAAAATCAACGAATCCATACGTTCGCTCATCAATAATTCTGAAGGGTTTGGAGGAATGGGACCAGAAGTAATAATGTCTAGATTCTCTATTTTAGTAGATTGAATAATAGTGTCTACAGTAGCATCATTTACTAGGTAATTCACAACACCTACGCTATTGTTAATATTGAAATCTCCAAATATTTTAGGTTTCCGAAGATCAAGCCCTACTAAAATTGTTTTCTTCTGACTAAGTGCAAATACGGAAGCTATATTGATAGAGGTGAATGTTTTTCCTTCGCCACTAACCGAAGAGGTCACCAACACTGTTTTACAGCCATCTAAGCCTTGTTTTCTATACAAGAATTGAAGTCCTGAACGCAGCGCTCTAAATGCCTCTGCAATCGCAGATTTTGGTTTTGTGAGTACCGCTAAATTAGAGTCTAATCGGCTTTTCCCAATGACACCAAGCACGGGTATTTTTGATTGCCGTTGAATATCTTGAAGGTGATGAATTTTTGTATCGAAGAACACACGTAAAAACACGAACACAAATGGAATTAACAGACCAAACAATGCCGCCATTACATAATTAAGTTGTGTATTAGGTCCTATTTGCCCGCCTCCAGTATCTTTTGCAATATCGATTACCTGAACATCGCTTACATTTGCCGCTTTCACCAAATCTGCTTCACTTTTCTTAGCGAGAAACAAGTTATATACCCCTTCGTTTAAACTATAACGACGTTCAATTTTAAGAAGGTCTTGTTGCTCTTTAGGAAGTTTTCGCATCTGGTATTCTAAAGATGCTATTTCGCTATTAATGGTTCGTATTTCTTGATTTTTTAAGCCTTTAGTAGACGTAATATTTTCAATTAAGATTCGCTTTACGGCATCAATCTGTCTATCTATATCAAGCAAGGGCGTAGCCCCTTCTTTGTATGAATATTCTAAGGTACTTCTACGCTGTGCCAATTGCACAATTTGACCAACACCTGAAACAATACTCGCTTCAGAAATTCCAGCAACTGATGGAGCCGGAACATCACGATAATCTTTTCGGGTTTGTAAGTAGTTTTCTAAGGTATTGTAGTAATTTAACTCTCGTTCAACATTTTCTTTTCGTAAATCGAAATTGTTAAGCTTCGCCTTAATATCGGCACCTTCAGTATTTAAGTCAATAACTGCATTCTTGTCTTTAAAGTCGTTGAGTTCTTTTTCTACTTCTTTTAACTCCTTCGATTTTACACCTAAGCTACTATCAATAAAACGAATGGTTTTTGTGGCGAAAAGATTTTTGCGTTTCAACATATCTTCACTTAGCACCTCTACCGAAGTATTAAGATAATCTACAATACGTGCTTTATTCCTTCCTGCAAGACTTAACGTTAAAACAGAAGAGCCTTGGCCCGCTGAGTTTACCTGAATATTGGTATACCCCTTTACCGCACCATCAAAATTTGAAAAATTAAAATAAAAGTTCTTACCCGGAACTACAGGAATTTCTTGATTTGGTAAAACGGTACCACTAAATAGCGGCGTATTGATTTTCTCACCAATCTTGTAGTCCTGCTCTACAGTTCCACTGGCAACAAATCGTCTTGTTTTTTCTTTAGTGGCATTATACAACTGAAATACTTTGTTACCTTCATTTTCAATTTCAGTAGAAAGCACAAAATTCACCGAATCTTTAAAAACTATCTTAAATTTTTGACCCAATAATTGCTCCTTAGCAGTATCCACTTCAATAGTAAAAGGTGTCTGTTTGTACGCGTCAACAAGCTGATACTTACCTTCTCTTTTATAGTTTAAATAATATTGGAGTCTATCTACTACCTTCTCGTTATGCGAGCGAGAACGCAAGGTTATTACAGAGGTGTTAACTTTATCTGTTGTACCTCCCCAATTAAAGGTTAAGCTAGTGGTGGTTGTAAAAAATGGATTTTGATCATCTTTTATAGTTACCAACGTATCCAATCGATATGAAGGAAGTTTTCTAACATTAATGTAATAAGCAATACCAAAGCCAATAGCTAACGAAATCAAAAACAGCGGCCAATAACTTAAAAGCTTATATAAAAACCCTTTAAAGTCGAAGTTAATCTGTACGTCATTTATATTGAAATCTTCACTCATTATAATCTTGTAAATAATAATACTGTAGTTACCAATGCAGTAAATACTGTGAGTATTGTTGTGAAAGATTGCAAACCTGTAGTACCCGTACCAAGAGCTTTTTGTGGCAACGGATTTATCAAAATTAAATCATTGGGCTGCACCCAATAGTACGGTGAATTCATTGCCGAAATTTGCGTTAGGTCTATATGCCCAACTTTCTGCCCAGCAGGAAACTGCCTAATTACAACAACATTAGTTCTATCTCCTGTTAGAGTAATATCACCACTGTTGGCAATCGCTTCCATGATTGTAACAGCATCTCTGTAAATAATGTTAGAACCTGCTCCTCCTATTTCTCCGTTAATAGTATACCGAATACCTGCTAATTTCACCGTTAAGAATAACTCACTACGCTCGGTAAACGTTGTTTCTAATAATTGTTTTTCAATTTTTTCACGTATTTCATTCACCGTAAGTCCTAAAACAGGTACTTCACCTAATTCTGGAATTCTAATATTTCCGTGAGGGTCTACTACAAAACCATCGTAATACAGACGCTCTTCTCCTGTAGCATTTGGATTAGCATCTCCTATAGGATTAAACGTAGCAACACCAGCTGGATCTATGGCTTTTCCTCTAATACTTAAGAGATCGTTTACTTGTACACGATAAGGATCAGGTTTTTTCCGCAAGGCATACAGACTGTCTACAGCCGTCTCGTCTTCCTGAAGGTACACCAATTGCTTTGTAGAAATACAGGACGTAAAGCCTAAGACAATCACCAATAAAAATAACAGGTATTTAATGTTCATAATGGCAGGGTGTATGGCAACAAATATAAATGAACCATAACAATAATGAAAGGTATTTTATGCGTTCTGACTAAAAACTGCTTATTTTGCCAAAAATTGTATTTGTGAATTACCTTTCGGTAGAAAATATTGCTAAATCGTATGGAGAACGTGTTCTCTTTACTGATATCTCCTTCGGGATTAACGAGGGGCAAAAAATTGGTTTCGTTGCAAAAAACGGAACAGGAAAAACATCGTTACTTAACATTCTATCTGGAGATGATGTTCCAGACATCGGAGAAGTTGCATACAGAAAAAATTTAAAAACTGCTTTTCTTTCTCAAGAGCCCAACCTAAATCCTGACCTTACCATAGAAGAAACGATACTGGCTTCAGACAACCCCGTGCTCAAAATAATTGCACGCTACGAAAAAGCACTAAAGAACCCAGAAGATACTGAAAACTATCAGGCTGCCTTTGATGCTATGGATGCACATAACGCATGGGACTTTGAAACTCGCTATACCCAAACACTTTTTAAACTGAAGTTAGACGATCTTAGTTTGAAAGTAGGCGCGTTAAGCGGCGGACAAAAAAAACGTCTCGCACTAGCCTCTGCATTGCTTCAAAGTCCGGATTTACTTATAATGGATGAGCCTACCAATCATTTAGACCTTGAAATGATTGAATGGCTAGAACAACTTTTTGCCAAAGAGAATTTTACCATTTTTATGGTGACTCACGACCGTTATTTTCTTGAGCGGGTTTGTAATGAAATCATAGAGTTAGACCACGGAAAATTATACAGCTATAAAGGAAATTACAGCTATTACTTAGACAAACGAGACGCTAGAATTGAAAATGAAGCTACCGAAACCAATAAAGCAAAACAACTCTATAAAAAAGAGTTAGACTGGATGCGCCGCCAACCCAAGGCGCGAACCACTAAAAGCAAAAGCAGGATAGACGATTTCAGCGAAATTAAAAGTCGCGCCCACCAACGCCGTAACGATCATGAAATTCAATTAGAACTTAACATGGAACGCTTAGGCACCAAAGTTGTCGAGCTCCACAATGTTTCTAAAAGCTATGGTGAAAAGGAATTGTTTACAAAATTCGACTATAATTTTCTGAAAGGTGAACGCATTGGTATTATTGGCAAAAATGGCACAGGAAAGTCGTCATTTTTAAATATACTAACGGGAAAACTAAGACCAGACACCGGCAAGGTGGTTATTGGTGAAACTGTAAAATTTGGATACTACACTCAAAAAGGAATAACTATTAAACCAGGTCAAAAAGTAATTGATGTGGTACGCGAATTTGGAGATTACATCCCCTTAAAAAAGGGGCGCCAAATTTCTGCACAACAACTCCTAGAACGCTTTTTATTTGATAGAAAAAAACAATACGATTTCGTTGAAAAATTAAGCGGTGGCGAGCGTAAACGATTGTATTTGTGTACGGTTTTAATTCAAAATCCCAACTTTTTAATCCTTGATGAACCCACCAACGATTTAGACATTGTGACGCTAAATGTACTGGAAAGCTTCTTACTTGATTTCCCTGGCTGCCTTCTTGTAGTATCACACGACCGTTATTTTATGGATAAGATTGTAGATCATCTGTTTGTCTTTCAAGGCGAAGGAGTGATTAAAGATTTTCCAGGAAATTATAGCGACTACCGAATTTATGAAGATAGTACTCCAGCCGAAACAAAAGAAGAAGGGTCTTCAAAACCAAAAAACGACTGGAAAAAAGACCAAAACAAACCGCAACTAAGCTATAATGAGCAAAAAGAACACGGCCGACTAGTAAACGAAATAGCCAAACTTGAAAAACAACGCGAAACACTTCAAAACCAATTTGCTACCGAAGGCTGGGACGGTGAAGAAATAGACAAACAATCTCGAAAATTGCAAGAAATTATAGACAGCATTGAAGAAAAGGAACTACGCTGGTTTGAATTAAGTGAAAAATTAGAGGGCTAGTTATTTTAAAGTGACTTCTTGAGCGCAGTCAAGAGATTAATATACCTAGAAAAACTAAAACAGATTAAAGCTGCGCAGAAGCAGACGACGTACTTTGTATTACCAACTAAAATCATACCTCAACTTTCTCCTTCACTCCAGCAATGAGCATGGGGTGCACTCGCCTTTTGTGTATACTTTGATGACAAAATGTTTTTATAACAAATCTTCGCATGTAGATTACCAACTACTAAACACACACAGAAAGGCATTGCTCTCAGACACTTCAGAGATTGCAATAACAGATTTCGGGGCGGGCTCTCGTGTATTTAAGAGCCCTATTAGGAAGGTTTCTGGCATTGCCAAGCATGCAGGTATTACTCGCAAAAGACAGCAACTCCTGTTTCGGTTGGCAGCATATTTTAAGCCAGAAACAATTTTAGAATTGGGCACATCGCTAGGGATGGGCAGCATAGCACTGGCGTTAGGGGCGCCTACTTCTAAGGTAATAACGGTAGAAGGCTGTGAAGCTACTTCGGTTAAGGCCCAGCAGTATTTTGATGAATTTTGTATTAAAAACATACAGCGTACTACGGCTACCTTTGAATCATTCTTTGCCGAAAATTTAAAAGAAACGTATAATTTGGTCTATATAGATGGAAATCATAACAAAAAAGCAACGCTTAGCTATTTCGAGGCACTTTTAAGCCATGTTACCAACGATACTGTACTAATATTCGACGATATCTATTGGAGCAGAGAAATGACAGAAGCTTGGCTAGAGATTATCGCTAACCCCAAAGTAACGGTAAGTATTGACACATTTCAATGGGGGTTTGTTTTCTTCCGAAGAGAACAACCAAAGCAACATTTTGTGATACGAACTTAGTAATTGGAGAATAATCAGAATTTTTATCAATTGATACTTTAAGCCTCCGCAGCTACAAACCTATGCCCTACTTTATTAAATAATTGAAATGTTATAATGTGTATTTAATCTTCACGTTAAGTGTAACAACATTCCTACCTTTGCGTCATATGAACCATATAAGCCAACTAAACACTAGACTCCATGGGATTGGTCATTAAAATAAGAAACATTATACGCGATTTCCCGCTTGGGCAAGAAATTGTACACGTATTAAAAGGAATTGACCTAGATATAGAACAAGGAGATTATGTTGCCCTTATGGGGCCCTCAGGATCTGGTAAATCTACCTTAATGAATCTTCTAGGTTGTTTAGACACCCCAACCGCGGGCACTTATGAACTAAATGGCACAGATGTTAGTAACCTCACAGACGATGAACTAGCTGACATTAGAAATAAAGAAATTGGGTTTGTATTTCAGACCTTCAACCTATTGCCCCGAACCACAGCCCTAGAAAATGTTGCATTACCAATGGTGTATGCTGGAGCTTCTAAAGCGCAACGAAACGAACGTGCCGCAGAAGTATTAACCAATGTAGGTCTTGCCGATAGAATGGACCACAAGCCTAACCAACTCTCGGGTGGGCAACGCCAACGTGTAGCTGTAGGAAGAGCCTTGGTAAACAAGCCCTCTATTATTTTGGCAGATGAACCTACCGGAAACTTAGACTCTAAAACTTCGGTAGAAATCATGAAGCTGTTTGATGATATTCATGCGGCAGGAAATACTGTGATTATAGTAACGCACGAAGAAGAAATTGCAGAACACGCCCATAGAGTGATTAGACTACGTGACGGAATGGTAGAAACAGACGTGAGAAATAGAGAATGGGTAGTACGTAATTAGTAGTGAGTGATGAGTGGTGAGTGACGACATAAAACTTCTAAACCCCTCAACGTTTCTTTGTGATTTGTCTTTTGGAATTTGTAATTTCCCAACATGGTAGCGATAAACATTTACAATCCGTATTTTGTGATTTTTGGGCTTTTGGTCCTAGCGGTTATTGTGTACTTCTGGAATAAAAAGAATACTGCAAACAATCGTAACAGGCGCCAACGCAATTTTAAAAGCGGCTATTTAGAACGAAAGAAGGAGCGGGAGGAGGATGAAAAATAGTGTTACTCTTTTATAAACTGTTTGACTATTTTTACATTTTTGTTTGCAGACAGTGTAACTACATAGACCCCGCTACTTAAAGCACTTACATCTACTTCATTTGTTTTTCCTTTGGTCTCAACTACAGTTTTACCTTGGTTATTAGTTATAGTAACTTGAATAAGTTCTATGTTGGGGCTTGAAATAAACAAAACAGACTGAGTAGGGTTGGGGTAAACGGCTACCGTATCTATTACGTTATTATCTACCCCTAATATGGTTCTATTTTCAAACCATACAATTTTATTGTTATTCTGTGACGTTGCAAAGATATCTTGGTCTCCATCACTATCTACGTCTACGGCAAATACTTCCCTTGTAAGCATCAATTTATCCGAAAGCACCTGTTTAGGGCCAAAATTGCCCAATCCATCTAAGTTTTCAGACCAAGCCACCTCAGAGGTTTCTTCTATAGCAGAAGGTGTTGAGCCATAAATAACATCTTGATCACCATCATTATCTAAATCTGCAGCGAATATTGAGGTACATTGAAGTGCTTCATTTGTAACTAATTTTTCAGTACTGAAATTACCTGCACCATCTAAATTTTCGAACCAAAACACAGTGTCTGCACCATTATATGTCCCAATAATATCAAAATCACCATCACCATCAATATCTCTTGAGATTACATCAGAAGCATACGTAGGGTCTCCACTCGCCACAATATTTTGAGGTCCAAAAGTGCCTTGTCCATCTGTATTTTCAAACCAAGAAATGGTGGTGCTACCCGCAGAATTAGCCACCACATCCAAATCACCATCATTATCTATATCTACAGGAAAAACTGATCTACAACTAGGAAGTAAAAAAGAAATAGAATTTTCAGTTCCAAAGTTACCCGCTCCATCCAAGTTTTCATACCAAACGGCACTTTGTTCGAAATCGATAGCCGCCACAATATCCATATCCCCATCACCATCTATGTCGGCACCTACTGCATCAAAAACGCCATCCGCAGACATATCAACTATTTGGCGAGTACCAAATGCACCAGCACCATTTAAATTTTCGTGCCAATGCACAGTGTCTAAGAGGTTATTACACACAATAATATCTAAATCGCCATCGCCATCTAGGTCTGCCATCTGTACGCGCTTTACTTCGTTAGATTGCCAAATTGGGATAATGGGTCCAAAAGAACCATAGCCATCTACGTTTTTAAACCATGCTACTTCGTTACTAGATCTAGCACCAGTAAGAACATCTTTAAAACCATCACCATCTAAATCTGCCACAATAATAGATACCGGAAGTTCTGCCTCCATGCTTATCAACTGTTCAGTACCAAATTGAGCAAAACTTGCATAATAACCAACCAAAAATACGATTGTAAATAATTTGAATTTCATAATATATTTTTAAAACAGGACTTCATCGTAATATAATGAAGTCCTGAAGTGTTTTAGTTATTTCCTTTTTGTATAATGGTTTGTTCTGTACTACCATCGTCAAAATCTTTATCTATTGCATACAAACCTTGAGGCAAGTTATTAATTAAATTAGGGCTATTAATACCCGTAGAATCTTTAGGTGTTAACGTGATATTAGCGTTAAACACATTATCGTTAAATCTAGTAACGCGCCCTCCTATTGGGGTACCATTTACAAAATCGTAACATCGCCAAGGTTGTGGAAAAATAGATGCAGGGTCACCCACAATATCTATAGCCGTGTGGTTTGGATGTGTAATACTGGCATAATTTGTTTCAGTTGCACCATAACTGGAAACGATATTAAAACTATTGTAAGTAAAATCTGTGTCGCCATATTCGGTGGGATTAGGGTCTCCTGGCCCATATACGCAATCACACTCAATAAATCGATAAGTAAACCCAGGTTGGAACAAGGGTCTATCAGCCGGATTCTGAGGAGGGCCCCCTAGGTAATACGTACCGCTGTAAGGTTCATATAAAGAAGCAACCGTAGTTCTAGCTACTATTAAATCATTATCATTTAATATGGTTTCTCTCATATAGTGTCCTTGACCGTTTGACAAAACATTTTCGTGGCATATATAGGCATCACTCATAGCGTTTTTAACATCTTCTGGATATATGTCATATGGAACATCTATTTCATCAGTTTCAGTTCCAGTATATTCGCAGTTTCCATTAATAAAAGGATAATAAGCAGACCCATGTCTAAATTTAGTGTTTGCTGCGGTGTCTACTATTTCATCATCTGCATCTTCTGCGTTAAAATCGGGATTCAATGTCCCATTTGGCAAGAACTTTACGCGAGTAGTATGTTCTTTATCAGATTCACCATTAGTTTTTGACCGTGTATGATACAATCCAAGTGCATGCCCGATTTCATGAGTAGCAGTTATCTCGCTTAACCTATCGGCCTTTATAACTGTCATATTACTACCAACAGATCTTGCCGCCCCACCAAATTCAGAAGCATAGGGTACGTAAATATTCATAGCATCTGCTTGTTTATAGTTAGATGATGCATAACCCCAAAAACTACTAATTTGACACCTACCCATAAAGCCATAACCATCAGGGTCATAGCCCAGTTTTGGAACACAATCATATGTATCTGGTATACCATCTCCATCTGTATCTACTAATTCATAAGCTATTTTTGGCAGGTTTCCTGGAGAATTAAAACTCCCGTAGCCACGATACTTGAAATAAATATTGAATTTATTAAACGTCAAATTTAAGTAAGCTACACTTTCCAAAAACCGTATCTTCGGTAAAGGTCGCACCACCAAAAGAACCGTCTGGTGCTTTTATCTGCCAATAATAAACATTTAAGACTACAGGTTCATCAACTGCAAAATCGATGGGCGCCGTAGAATGACTATAAAATGATGATAAGTCTTGGTTATTACCATCTTCTGTCGCACATGTATCGTAGAAATCTTGTGATAAGATGGAATTGATATTGACAAATAAGGCACAAAAAATGAGGAAAAAAATTCTAAATCTTCTCCCCCGAGAATTTAGGTTTTTCATAATTAAAAAGTTATACGTTAATAATACGTTAAGTTAGCAATTAATAGGTTGAAATACAACTTTTATTTGTTCGTACGTTCGAACAAATCATTATATTTTCACTGCTTCATTGTATCTTTGATAAATAGAATAACACGGTAGTTCATGAAAATATACACAAAAACAGGCGATAAAGGTACTACAGCCCTTTTTGGAGGTACGCGTGTACCCAAACACCATATACGAATTGAAAGCTATGGCACTGTTGATGAATTGAACAGCTATATCGGGCTGGTGAGAGATCAAGAAATAGACCCGCGAAGTACCGAAATTTTAATTCATGTACAGAACAAATTATTCACAGTAGGCGCTATTTTGGCAACAGATCCTGAAAAGACCATGCTGAAAAGTGGTAAAGAACGGCTTAATATTCCTAAAATTTCCGAAGAAGACATTGCGCTACTTGAAACCGAAATGGACAAAATGAACGACCACCTGCCTCAAATGACGCATTTTGTATTGCCGGGCGGACACACATCGGTGTCATACTGTCATGTTGCACGTTGTGTATGCCGTCGTGCCGAACGTCTTGCCACACTACTACATGAACAAGAACCCACAGACGAGCGTGTTTTAATGTATCTAAACAGACTTTCTGACTACCTATTTGTGCTGGCACGGAAGTTGTCTCATGACTTACAAGCAGACGAAGTAAAGTGGATTCCTGAAAAGCTTTAATTAGTGAAGAGAAAAATAGTTTTCAAGTGTTCAAATCAATTAAATTTTTAATTGATTAACTAATTAATTACCACTCTGTTACAAACGTTCTTTCAAATAACGTAGAAATAATTCCTTTTTTCCTTGGCTTTTTGGTCTAAAAAATTATTTTTGCACAAAATTATAACAACAACGTACTATGTACTGGACTTTAGAATTAGCATCTTATTTAAGTGATGCGCCCTGGCCGGCAACAAAAGACGAACTAATAGATTACGCTATTAGAACGGGAGCCCCTTTAGAAGTTGTAGAGAACCTTCAAGCTATTGAAGACGAAGGTGATTCTTACGATTCGATTGAAGAAATTTGGCCAGATTACCCCACAGACGATGATTATCTGTGGAATGAAGATGAATATTAACCTGTTGCTTTACTGCAATTAAATATAACACAAAAAGTCTCATGGAAATTGAGACTTTTTTTATGCTCGAATGTGAGTGTACAAAAGGTGAAAACCACTTGCCAATGTGGTCTTTTTTCAGTTTTTTTGTATACGCTTAAAACGGCTGTTTTGCCCGTCTCACTTGAGCCTTAAATTGAACCACTATTATGGGATTTTTAGATAATGTATTAAAAGTATTTGTAGGAGATAAATCCAAGCAAGACATTGGGGAAATTCAACCCCTTGTTAATAAAGTAAAAGAACACGAAGCTGCCATTGAAAAACTTTCAATAGACGAGCTACGTGCCAAGAGCGACTATTTCCGAAGTAAAATAAAAGAAGATCAGAAAGAGATTCAATCTCAAATTGACGAGCTTCAAAAACAAGCAGATGCTGAAGAAGATATAGACAAGAAAGAAGATATCTACAACCAAATGGATGCGCTTAAAGAAAGTCGTTACGAGGTTGAAAAGAAAACATTAGACGAAATACTCCCTGAAGCCTTTGCCGTTGTAAAAGAAACCGCTAAACGCTTTAAAAATAATACCACCCTTACCGTTACAGCAACTCCGTTTGATCGTGAACTCTCTGGAGAAAAAGATTACGTATCCCTAGATGGCGATAAAGCAGTTTGGAAAAACTCTTGGGACGCTGCTGGAAAAGAAGTAACCTGGGATATGGTGCATTACGATGTGCAACTTATTGGGGGTATTGCCTTACACCAAGGAAAAGCGGCAGAAATGCAAACAGGAGAAGGTAAAACATTGGTAGCTACACTGCCTGTTTACCTTAATGCCCTTGCTGGAAATGGAGTGCACCTTGTAACCGTAAACGATTATCTGGCAAAACGTGATAGTGCGTGGATGGCACCTATTTTCGAGTTTCATGGAATGACAGTAGATTGTATCGATTTTCATCGTCCGAATTCTGAAGAGCGTCGTAAAGCCTACAACGCAGACGTTACCTACGGTACCAACAACGAATTTGGTTTTGATTACCTACGTGATAATATGTCGCATACACCAGGTGACCTAGTACAACGCCCACACCACTACGCTATTGTAGATGAGGTAGATAGTGTATTGATTGATGATGCCAGAACCCCTTTAATTATTTCTGGGCCTGTACCCGAAGGTGATAGACATGAATTTAATGAGTTAAAACCGAAAATTAACGACATTGTAAATGTTCAGAAAAAGATGCTTACCGGTGTTTTAGCCGAAGCGAAAAAGCTTATTGCTGAAGGAGATACTAAAGAGGGCGGATTTAAATTACTGCGTGTTTATAGAGGTCTTCCGAAGAACAAGGCATTAATTAAATACTTATCTGAAGAAGGAGTGAAACAAATCCTTCAGAAAACAGAAAATTTCTACATGCAGGATAACAACCGCGAAATGCCAAAAATTGATGCGGAACTCTATTTTGTAATTGATGAAAAAAATAACCAGATTGAACTTACAGACAAAGGGGTAGACTACCTTTCTGGTGCAGATGATCCAGATTTCTTTGTGATGCCTGAAATGGGTACCGAAATCGCAAAAATTGAAAATAAAGGACTGACTCCTGAAGAGGAGGCAGCCGAAAAAGAAGTGTTGTTTCGTGACTTTGGAATAAAGAGTGAACGTATTCACACCATGAACCAATTGCTAAAGGCATACGCGCTTTTCGAAAAAGACGATCAGTATGTAGTAATGGACAACAAGGTGATGATTGTAGATGAACAAACTGGACGTATTATGGATGGGCGTCGTTATAGCGACGGATTGCACCAAGCGATTGAAGCCAAAGAAAATGTAAAGATTGAAGCCATGACGCAAACCTTTGCGACCATTACGCTTCAGAATTACTTTAGAATGTATAACAAGCTGGCGGGTATGACAGGTACAGCAGTTACTGAAGCTGGAGAGCTTTGGGAAATTTACAAGCTCGATGTAGTAGAAATACCAACCAACCGCCCCATTGCACGTGATGATCGTGAAGATAAAATTTACAAAACAAAGCGTGAAAAATACAATGCGGTGATAGACGAAGTAACTGAACTTTCGGGTGCAGGAAGACCTGTTCTTATCGGAACCACCTCGGTGGAAATTTCAGAATTATTAAGTCGAATGTTGAGCATTAGAAACATACCGCACAACGTTCTTAACGCAAAATTACACAAACGAGAAGCAGATATTGTAACCGAAGCTGGTAATAGCGGAATGGTAACCATTGCCACCAACATGGCAGGTCGTGGTACCGATATTAAACTTAGTGATGAAGTAAAAGCAGCTGGCGGACTCGCAATTGTAGGTACAGAACGTCATGATAGTCGTCGTGTAGACAGACAGCTACGTGGTCGTGCCGGACGTCAAGGAGATCCTGGAAGTTCACAATTTTACGTATCACTAGAAGACAACTTAATGCGTTTGTTTGGTAGTGAGCGAATTGCCAAAATGATGGACCGTATGGGGCTTAAAGAAGGAGAGGTGATACAACACAGTATGATTTCGAAATCTATTGAGCGTGCACAAAAGAAAGTAGAAGAAAACAACTTTGGAATACGTAAGCGATTGTTAGAATATGACGATGTAATGAATGCGCAGCGTGAAGTGGTATACAAGCGTCGTTACAATGCATTGTTTGGAGAACGTCTTAGAGTAGATGTTGCTAACATGATTTACGACACTGCCGAAGTAATTACCGAAAGCAATAAACTTGCTCAAGATTACAAGAATTTCGAGTTTGAGCTAATTCGTTATTTCTCAATGAGTTCTCCAATATCGGCTTCAGAATTTGAAGATATGGCGGTGCAACAAATTGCAGGAAAAGTATACAAAGCAGCATTTAATCACTACAAAGAAAAAATGGCAAGAAATGCAGAGATGGCATTTCCTGTGATTAAAAATGTATATGAAAATCATAAAGAGCAGTACAAGCGTATTTTAGTACCTTTTACAGACGGAGTTAAAACAATTAATGTTGCTACAGATCTAGAAAAGGCATACGAAACTGAAGGAACACAACTTGTAAACGACTTTGAAAAGAACATCACACTAGCAATTATTGATGATGCTTGGAAAACACATCTAAGAAAAATGGATGAGTTAAAGCAGTCTGTGCAACTAGCGGTACACGAACAAAAAGACCCGTTGCTTATCTACAAGTTTGAGGCTTTTGAACTTTTTAAAGCAATGATTGAAAAAGTGAACAAAGAAGTAATCTCTTTCTTATTTAAAGGGGAGCTTCCGCGTGAAAATCAGGAGCAGATTAGAGAAGCAAGACAAACACGTCCGAAAGAAAAGTTGAATGAACAGAAAGAAGAAATTCAGAATCTCGATGAGCGTGCTGCAGAATCTAGAGCAGCGGGGCAAACGCAACGTCAGCAACAACAAGTAACTGAAACCATAGTACGGGAGCAGCCAAAAATTGGTAGAAACGACAAGGTAACCATTAAGCATGTAATGAGTGGCGAGAGTAAAGAAGTAAAATACAAACAAGCCATTCCGCTGATAAATAAAGGCGAATGGGTGTTGGTAAACCACTAAGAAGCACTTTTTAAAAAGTTATCGAGAGCACCTCAAAGCATAGTTTTTGAGGTGCTCTTTTTTTGTATCTTCGAAACATAAGACACCTAGTACATGAAAGCAATTAAAATTGAATTAAAATGGGCCTTTATCTTTACCATCACCACATTGGTCTGGATGCTATTTGAAAAGACACTGGGATGGCACGATGAAAAAATTGCAGATCATTTTTGGCTCACACTATTGTTCTTACCATTTGCCATTTTAATGTACGTTTTAGTGATGCGTGAAAAGAGACGACGTCACTTCGATAAAAAAATGACATGGACTCAAGGTTTTGTAACAGGTGCTAAAATGGCACTATTTGTAGCCTTATTATCTCCATTGGCGCAGTACATTACCCACCATTATATTACTCCAGAATACTTTAACAATGTGGCTAGTTATTCGGTAACCAACGATTTAATGAGTATTGAGGAGGCTAATGACTATTTCAATATAAACAACTATATATGGCAAGCGGCTGTAGGCGCCTTGGGCGGAGGCTTAGTTATTTCTGCATTGGTCGCTGTTTTTATGAAACGAAGCTAATTAAGTACGTTGCTTGTCTAAAAAACGTTTTAAAAAAGGTATCTGAATTAAAAATAGCGCCAAAAACAAAAATGCATATTGTGCCCCTCTAGAAACATGTAACGATGGCGTACTTGTTTTATAAGTGTGAAGCGTATCTACTAAACGATCTGCCAACGAAACTTTATCAATTGGATATAGATACAACAAGACACTTCCTGCAATTAAGAAGGCTACAAATGCTACCCATCCGCTAGTAGAAAGCAAAGGCCGTACTGCCGTAACAGTTGTGTTCACTTCTATTTTCTCCATAATGCTTTTTGAAAAATTAGCAGAAGGAGATTCGAGTCTAGATTCTTGTACAAGCGTTCGAATGATATCCTCTTCGTTCTTAAATGGCTGTTCCATGATTGTGTGTGTTTTGCATAATATATGGGGCTAATAACCCTAATAATTGCTTTCTACTTCTATACAGTCTTATTTTTATGTTGTCTTCTGAAAGTTCTGTTATGGTTGAAATTTCCTTAACTGAAAGCCCTTCAAAATAATAAAATGTTATAATGGCAGCGTTGGTTTCTGGCAACTGCATTAAACAGTCTTGTATTAACTCACTTCGCTCTTTTGTTATCATTTTTTGTAGCCCATTTTCTATAGGGGCCACACTCCCTGAAGGAATTGCCTCAATATCAACTTCTGGCTTAAATCTACGTTGTTTTTTTTAAAAATCTAACGCTTTCCGATAGGCAATACTGTAAAGCCAGCTAGAAAATTTAGACGTTCCCTGAAAACTTGAGAGTTTTTCGTATGCCTTCACAAATGTATCCTGGGCAATTTCTTCGGCTTCTTCTTTCTTTTTTACAATTCGTAAAACAATAGTATAAATAAAATCCTGATACCGTAACACCAACACTCCATAAGCCTTGGTCTGGCCTTGTAATGTTTTGGCAATTAGTTCTTGGTCAGTGTCTGGTTTCATTTTAAGGTAAGACGCTTCTTATTTTGTATTGGTTACAGGAAAATGAATTTATTTTTCAGAAGAAAAAACAAAATTTTGTGTAACCGAAATTTACAACCGTACGTCTTAGAAGTACATTATTAAATCATTCATCATTAAAAAACCACATTATGGGATCTGAAGTTATTATTTTACCCTTGATTTTCGGAGTGATCTTCGGAATATTTTACCTCTACATTTCTGCAAGAAACAAAGAGCGACTCGCTCTTATTGAAAAGGGTGCAGATGCATCTATTTTCTACGGAAAGGATCGTAAAGTAACACCAATCTGGAAAGTTATTATTATAAATTTGGCGTTGTTACTTATGGGCATTGGTGCAGGAACACTGTTGTCTGAAGCCATTGTACAAGCAGGCATGAATGAAGATGTTGCCGTACCAGGAACAATCTTTTTTATGGCGGGCGCAGGACTTTTCTTAGGGTTTATTCTCACTAAAAAACTAAATAAAGACGCGTAACAACATGTGCACGTTTTTTAAACAACCGTTTTGATACGCTCCATGTGGTGTCAAAACGGTTTTTATTTATTACTTATGAGCAGAACTTTGCTAAACACCGTTGAATGGGCGGTTAGAATAAATGTATTCTTGAAACTGGGTACGTATGGCTTAGGAAAAATCTTAAACGGACAGTTTTACACTAAAAACAACATCCCTGAATCCATTGGGTCTATTCCGCTTAGTGAAACCGAGAGTTACAATCTAGCATGGACATTTTTTGGTCATTCTAGAGGATATATTCTATTTATTGGTATTTCACAATTATTAGGTGCCGTGCTCTTTTTAATCCCAAGAACAAAGCTTATAGGCGGTAGTATTCTTATCCCTATTTTATTGAACATTATAGTTGTGGACTATTTTTTTGGAGTGGCCTATGGCGCACTTTTTAGTGCATGCTTTTATGTAGCAAGCATTGCATGGGTATTTTATTTAGAACGAAGTTGTGTGCGGGCTGTAGTTGCACAATTATTGGTGAGAAAACCAAAAACCAGTAAAAAATCTGGTGCTACAATGGCAATTTATATTTCTGGAATTGTTTTGGTTGTAGGGGCTATATTTTTCATTGAATATGTAGGTATAGGTTTGTTTGGGTATGAAGATCGCTAACTTATTGCAATTTAACGTTGCTATAATTTGCATTAATAGTTAATGAATGTGGTGAAGTTTCACTTTTGTTAAACCCTTTCACCAAAATTCTCCCGTACTCTTTGCTCTGTGTTGCCTGAAGCGACTTAGGATATTGTAAGGTAGATTTTCTTCCGTTGAAATAAAACGTATAGTCTGAAGATGGTAATTCAATCTGAGAATTGGTATCATCTAAAATAATATCTATTGAAGTAAATTTCGGCGAAATTTTATTAATAAAGAGACTTCCAATAAAACCTTTAATATAGGCTTCTTTCTTTACCTCGTTAATAATTACATTACTAGAATTAGAGTCTACCCTAATACGGTCTACGGTATTTAATTTACAATTTTCTACATATTGCACTGCGAGCACACCATTACCCCAATAATTTACTTCTATAGGGGCGTATGAAGCATTGATGTGGGTTTTACCCCCATCAATGCTATTTGCTGTTAGCGCAGCGTAATTAAGCGTTGCTTTTACATTAGACACATCTGCCATTTTAATCTCACCGTGACGCACATTAATGTCTGTTCTAGTGTTTTTAGGCATACGTATGATAATGGTTTTTTTAACCTTTTTATGGTCTTTGTCGAAAAGAAGGTTGCTACTATTACTTCTTATAATGGTGGTTTTATTACCATTTTCATCTATAATCTCTTGCTTCTCATGGTGGCCACCAAACTGCTTACTCCATTCTTCTGCATCTTTTTCGAACTGGGCTCCCCATTTTTCCATGTCTTTGCCAAAGTTCTCACCCCAGGCTTCCATACGCTTACCGAACTTTTCGCCAAATTCTTCGCCCCATTTTTCCATGCGCTTTTCAAAATCGGGACCAAAATTCTTTTCAAAGGATTTTCCGAAGTTTTCTCCCCATTCTTCCATTCGCTTTTCAAAGTCTTCGCTCCATTCATCTAAATTACTTAACCAGCGATCTGTTTCTTTTACTGAAACATTAGTACCATACTTTTGGTTCAATTTGTTTACGTATGCTTGCTTATCTCTTTTATAAGCACTTCTATCGAAGGTATACGAACCATTATTATTGAAATTATAGTTGGTGTATGAATCTCCCGATTTAATACTCGGTTTCATGTCGCTAAAAGGCCAATTAGGCATTTTCTCTACATTTGGAATATCTGGCACATTTATGTTAAAGTCTGCCGTAAAAAGATCGCCAAGACCTTCTAGGTTTTCAAGTCCTTTTAACGCTTCTAGACTAGATGTGTTGATTAGACTTCCTAAGTTGTCAAAAGAATCTAGGCTTCCTAAGGTTTCGTATCCACCCCATAAACTTCCTTCATTAGAGGTAATTACTACCTTTTTACTATTTCCTAATACATCAAACTTCCAGTTATCGAAAATTTCTTGTTTTTCCTTTTCCGATAAGTTCTCTCCTTCTACAAAGGCTTCTACTTCAACTTTGTCTTTATTCCATGTTTCAAACACTACATTAGTGTGCGAGGTATTTACTTGCACTACGGCATCACCATTCACAGAAAAAGATTCATTATAGGTACTCTGTGCTGTTAGAAAACCAACGCACAATAAGAGTATTGCGGTTACAAGGCTATGCTTGTAGGTCATTGAATTTTTCATTGTCTAAATTTTTAAGTTCTTTTAATTTGTTTTTCAGTTTAAACAGCAAATCCAAACGTAATTTCAAATTATCTATTAATGCGTTAACAGTTGCCTCTGTAGGTCCTGTTTCGGTTAGTTCGTTATTGAGACGGTTGTATTCTTCGTTGAGCTCAGAGATACGCTCCATATACCCATCTATCAATTCTTTATTTTCGTCGTCAGTTTCTAAAGAAGCTAATTGCACATCGATTCCAGTGAGGTAAAAGTTTTCAACCTTCTTTAAATCGGGAGAAAGATCACCCAAGGTAAGCTTTGGCTGTTTTAAGATGTCTTTTGCATCCATTTTGGTATCATCTTCGGTATCTGCCAATTCGAGATTGTTGCCATTAGCTCCATTTAATCCAGAAAGGTATTGATACCCAAAAAAGCTTACCGCTAAGAACGATATTGCTACAGCGGCAACTTTCAGCCAAAAAAACGATGCGTTGCGCTTTGTTTGTTGTGGCTGGTCTGGAAAATGTGTTTCTAACATTTTCTCAAACTTCATTTCATGATCCTCCGGCATCGTCCTCTTTGTTTCAGGACGATTACGTAGCAATTCTCTAATATCCTGTGCCATATTGTAAATGTTTTAAGTGTTCTTTTAATTGTAATTTTCCCCGATGCAGTTTGGTACGAGAAGCACTTTCTGTAATTCCCATTATTCCTGCAATTTCTTGGTGATCATATCCTTCGAGTAAAAAAAGCTTCGCTACATCTCTGTAGTTATCGCTTAGTTTTTCAATAGCATCCATCACCTCCTCTACCGTTCTATCATCTGAAACCTGCCAATCTGATTCATCATCTGCCAAGCGCAAGGTCTCGTCATATAGGGGTTCTGTTTCTAACTTTCGCGCCTTTAAAGCATCTAAACACGTATTTATTACGATACGTTTTAACCAAGCCCCAAAGGTGACGTCCCCTTTGAACTGCTCGATTTTCTTGAACGCTTTTATAAACGCCTCTTGCACTGCATCTTGCGCAGCAGCATCGTCTTTCATATACCGTAGCGCCACTACAAACATTCCGTCACAATATTGCTTGTACAAAGCTAATTGCGCCTTTCGGCTGTTTTGTTTACACTGTGCTACGAGTAAATTACTAGACAAACTTCGATGGTTTTTTTGGTTGCTGTTCGGATAAAGGACGAACCTTTTTTAGATGCGTTGCAGTTTCTTAAGAAAAATTTAGCTTAATTTACTTATAAAGTTAATTTTCAAGAAATCTTTTTATCATACATTTGGGTAAATCTAAAAATACATGAAGAACAAATACCCAGATTTTAATAAATTGAATCGTTTGCTCGTTGCATGTTTTGAAGCCGAAAAATTATATTATAATGCTGCAGACGATGCCAAAACAACTGTATTAAAGCGATTTTTAAGCTTTATGGCGGTTGAGCGCAATAGAATGGCAAATACTTTAAGTAATGAACTTAGCTCTCGAGATATTGAACCACTTAAGTTTGAAGCCGAAAAAGGACATCAAGATAGAACTTGGCATGAGATTAAAGAGGCATTAGAACATTTTGATACTACGGTAATACTTCAGCAATGTATTGCAAGAGACCGATACAATATAAAAAGGTATGATGAATTAATTAACAACCATCAACTACCCGATTTAACGCTTGGAATTTTATACAAGCAGAAACAGCAGTTAGAGTGGTATATAAAACAAGCCGAGCAACACAAGATAGATCCCGATATGAAAGAGCCAGCTACCAGAGATGAAGCACTTCATGGTTCTAACAAAAATGACAAAAAGAAAGATGATGATGACAAGCCGGATGACGGCAGAATTATTAACTTAAAAGCTATGTAATAAAAGAAGCCCTCAAAATTCGAGGGCTTCTTTTATGCTACTAAACTCGTTTACTCATCGAGCAAAAGATTAAGCGTCACAGTAATATTATCTCTTGTGGCTTTAGAAAATGGACATATTTCATGAGCCGCATTCACTAAGTCTTCTCCAACTTCTTTAGAAACTTCTGGAATATAGCAGTCTAATGTTGCTTCTAAGAAAAAACCGTCGTCGTCTTTACAGAAACCTATTGTGGCAGCTACACTAATCTCTTCTGTGTTAACTTCTACTTCCTTGTTTTTTGCAACGGCTTCTATTGCACTTCCAAAGCAAGCAGCGTATGCCGCACCAAATAATTGTTCTGGGTTTGCGCCTTCACCTCCATCACCACCCATAGATTTAGGTACCGACAGCTTAAAATCTATAGGTCCATCTTCTGAGCGCACATGACCGTTTCTAGCGCCAACGGCTGTTGATGTTGCTTCATATAAAGTTTTCATGATATTTCAGTTTTAGATTAATACATTATCAATATACCAACGAAATTATGTAATATGAAATGCCGATTCATAAAATTGTCATAAATTTCGGGTATGGCAAAAGGTGCTAAAAAATCTAAGATCATACACGAAAAAGAAGGGGTTACAACTCCCAACTTTATTTCCAAGAAAGTTGCGCAATCTATTCAGCAACATCGGGGCACTAAAGTTTCAGCAAAAACACTGGCAGCTAAAATTCTAAAAGGAAACAGGACGGCTTTAAGTCAGGGTATCACACTCATTGAAAGTACTGCCCAGAAGCACCAACAAGAAGGTGAGCACTTAATTGAAGCTTGTCTACCCAGTGCCAATAAAAGCATTCGTATTGGTATTACTGGAGTTCCTGGTGTGGGTAAAAGCTCGTTTATTGAATGTTTGGGCACTCTATTAACAGGTTTAGGTAAAAAAGTAGCCATCTTGGCTGTAGACCCCAGTAGCACTGTAAGTAAAGGAAGTATTTTAGGTGACAAAACACGTATGGCTTCTTTGGTGACCAACAGAAACGCATACATTAGACCGTCTGCAAGCGGAAACTCATTAGGTGGTGTGGCCAGAAAAACTCGTGAGGCCATTATTTTATGTGAGGCCGCTGGCTTTGATACTATTATTATTGAAACTGTAGGTGTAGGACAAAGTGAAACTGCTGTACATTCTATGACCGACTTCTTTTTATTGCTGAAATTGGCTGGAGCTGGAGATGAACTTCAAGGCATTAAACGTGGTATCATGGAAATGGCAGATGCTATAGCCATAAACAAAGCAGATGGAGAAAATGTGAAAGCCGCTAAATTAGCCAAGGCCGAATTCAATAGAGCGCTACACCTCTACCCCCCAAAAGACAATGGTTGGGTTCCTAAAACAGTGGTTTGCTCAGCCTTAGAAAACCAAGGTATTGAAGAAATTTGGGAGCTTGTTTCAAATTACATTTCCGAAGCAAAAAACACCAACTATTTTCAGAACAAAAGAAATAAACAAAACAAATTTTGGCTGTTACAAACCATAGATGAGCAACTGAAGAGAAATTTTTACGAAAATGATGCCGTGAAAGAAGCATTAACCCTTCAGACAAAACTTGTAGAAGCAGGAAAAATAACACCTTTTAAGGCTGCAGAAAACCTACTTGCATTTATTTAAAGGTATCTCTAAACCAAGCTACTTGCGCCTCTAACCCTTCTTTCAAACCTGTTTTAGGATTGTAGTCCAGCAACTTTCTAGCCTTGTCAATATTTGCTTTGGTACGCGATTGATCGCCAGGACGAGGTGGATGACTCTGGATGCTAATTTTTGTGCCTAAAATTTCTTCTACTGTTGCAATTCCGGTAGCAGTGGTATTTTCTTCTTCGGTACCCAAATTGAAAATTTCAGCATTACAAACCTCCTGATGCTCTAAAACACTTACAATACCATCTACAATATCCTGCACATAGGTAAAGCTGCGCAAGTGCTTTTCACTGCCTTCGTACAAAGGAAATGGCTTATTGTTAAGTCCGCAATCTATTAAACGCGTATACAATTTATCAGGACGTTCTCGTGGCCCATATACAGAATACAAGCGCAATGAAGTTCCTCGTAATAAGTTTCTTCTAGTGTACCCTAAAACTAGTTGTTCTGCCGCTAATTTAGTTACACCATACCAACTGGCTGGCAGTGGGGCTTCGCTTTCAGTTAACGTGGCGTGAAGTCCATAGATAGACGAAGTTGCAATATTTACAAAAAACGGTTTCTTTTCTAGGGTTTCAATAACGTCTAGCATACGCTGGGTAGCCTGAATATTATTGCTAAAATACGATTCAAACGTACTATCTGCTGCAATACCAGGTTGTGCCGCAAAATGAAAAATAGCATCAATATCTTCTGAAATATAAGCAGACAAATCTGCGAAACGCAAATCGGCTTTAGCTACAATTATTCCTTGTCTTGCTAAGGTTTCGGTGTTTTTTTGCTTTAAAGAAATATCGTAATAAGACGAAAAATTATCAATTGCAGAAACCTCATGCCCTAGTGCGTGAAGTCGTTCTGCGGTATGTGAACCTATAAATCCAGCAGCTCCTGTAACCAATATCTTCATAAAAATGAGTAAAATTCTATACCAAAAATAAAGTTTTGAGTCTTCAATCGAGTCGCCTTGAGCAGAATATTTAAAAAAACTATTGGTGAAGCTATCGTTTCAAAAGATGAACAACAAAAAAAACGATACTTTTGCAATTAAATAGTGCCCTGTGATATCATACCAATTTACCATTATTGTTCCTGTGTATAACGAAGAAGAGAACCTAGCTCGCGTAGAGAAAGAGCTTCTGGCCTACACAAAGATTGCCACCAAAACTACAAGTATTCTTTTTGTAAACGATGGATCTAAAGACAATAGCCAAAAGCTTATTGAAGACATTTGTGAGCGCAACGAGGCATTTAATTTTATAAATTTCAAAGAAAACCGCGGACTCAGCGCAGCTATTAAAGCAGGTTTCGATCATGTTGAAGCTCCCTTATTGGGTTATATTGACAGTGATTTACAAACAGCTCCAGAAGATTTTAATTTGCTGCTAGAAAAAATTGGCGAATACGATTTAGTTACAGGTGTTCGTGCCAATAGAAAGGATACGTTTGTAAAAAATATGTCCTCAAAAATTGCTAATGGTATTCGGCGTGCCTTTACGCATGATGGGATGGACGACACGGGTTGCCCGCTTAAAGTTATTAAAACAGACTACGCGAAGAGAATTCCTATGTTTAAAGGATTGCATCGATTTTTGCCTGCGATGATTTTACTACAAAATGGCAAAGTATTGCAGGTTCCTGTACAACACTTTCCACGTATGGCGGGTACTGCAAAATTTGGCGTATGGAACCGACTCATAGGACCCTTAACGGATTGCTTTGCCTATGTTTGGATGAAGAAAAAATACATCAATTACGACGTAAAATCTAAAGGATGAGCGATTGGCTTGTGTACACAATTGGTTTTTTAGCACAACTCTTATTCTCAGGGCGTCTATTGTTGCAATGGATTCTTTCAGAAAAAAATAAACGGGTTATTACGCCCTCTATCTTTTGGAAACTAAGTTTACTAGCATCTTTTTTATTGTTTGTATACGGTTATATGCGTGACGACTTTGCCATCATGCTAGGACAATCCCTTACATATTACATATATATTAGAAATTTACAACTGCAAGGTGAATGGCAAAAATCACCCAAATGGCTTCAGATTTTTTTATTTATATTCCCAATATTCGTAGTTGTATACTCATATAACAATGGCGAATACGACCTTGAACAACTGTTTAGCAACGACAACATACCCGTATGGTTATTGGTGTTAGGCATTGTATCGCAACTAGTATTTACCTTGCGTTTTATTTACCAATGGATCTATTCTGAAAAAACAAAAACCTCACAACTCCCCGTCGGGTTTTGGCGTATGAGCGTTTTAGGTGCATCGCTCATTTTAACCTATGCTATTTTTAGAAAAGACCCAGTGCTTTTTGTAGGTCATATTGCTGGGCTTATTATTTATATACGAAACATCTTTATCTGGAAAAAACAAACCAATGCATCGGTTAACAAATAATCATATACTGCTACTTTGCCTGGCATGTGTCGCTATTTTCTTTGTGAATTTAGACGCACTCTTTGTAAACATTATGGAAGCTCGAAATTTTGCAACGGCAAGAGAAATGCTAGACGATGGCAATTGGTTACTCACGACATTAAATGGCGAACCACGGTACCAAAAACCTCCATTACCTACATGGCTTACGGCTTTTTCTGCAGCAATTTTTGGTCTTAAAAGCCTTACCGCAATGCGTCTGCCAGCAGCATTGGTTACTTTACTGTTAGTACTAACCACCTATAAATTTACCGTACGCATTAGCAATAATAGAATATTGGCTTTTGTAGCTGCACTAGTCTTATCAACCTCCTTTTATATTATTTTTTCTGGGCGCAATGGGCAGTGGGATATTTTTACTCATGCTTTTATGACGGTGTGTATCTATCAATTGTTTCTGTTTTTTACTCACGAAACAAAGAAGTACCAGCGAATTCTTATCGCGGCCCTATTTTTTGGAGCTTCGTTTATGAGTAAAGGCCCTGTTTCTTTATATGCCCTGCTCCTTCCCTTTTTAATTGCGTTTGGAGTAACGTATAAATTCAAAAATATTAAAAGTCGAATTGTACCACTATTCGTATTCTTAGTAGTTTCTCTTGTACTCTCTGGCTGGTGGTATTGGTACACCTACACCTTCGACCCCGAAGCGGTTGCCGAAATTACCCGACGAGAAACGAGCAATTGGACAGGCTATAACGTACGTCCCTTCTATTACTATTGGAGCTTTTTTACGCAAAGCGGTGTTTGGACTATTATCGCTTTTATAGGGTTATTGTATCCGTATCTAAAAAATAGGGTGAGCGATAAAAAAGGCTATTTATTTACCTTTTTATGGACCATGGCTTCAGTGGTGTTGCTTTCGGTGATTCCTGAAAAAAAATCACGTTATTTATTGCCTGTACTTATTCCGTTGGCACTAAATACTGCCTTCTACATTGAATATCTTTTTCTGAAATTTTCTGAGTTGAACGACAAACGAGAGACCATTCCTGTGTACTTCAACTTTGGACTAATAGCAACTATTGGAATTATTTTTCCCGTAGGTGGGTATTTCTTTCTGAAAGATTCTCTAGATGGGTATTGGGTTTGGTTTATTATACTTTCTATAGCCCTTGTAGCTGTGGGCGTATTTATTTTTAGGAATTTACTTCGGAAAAAGATAAAACCTGTATTTTATGGTACCATTGCATTTATTGTGGTTATCATGTGTTTTGGTATGCCCATGGCGAAAGCACTTACGGTTAACCCAGAATTCAGATCTCTTTCAGAACTAAACACGTGGCAGGCCAACAATAATAATCTACCCGTTTACGAATACTCTTACTTTACCCCTGAAATGATTTGGGAGTACGGTAAACCTATTCCAGTAATTTTAAATTTTGGTGCAGAAAACCTTCCAAAAGAAACTTCATTTGGTGTTTTAGTCTCGCAAGATGATGTGGCTAAGTTTAAAGAGACCTTTTCAGCATATACGATAGAAAATGTAATGCGATACGACATGAATCCGAAAGCACCTGGAGAGCGTTCTCATAGACCAAGACTGTGGCGCGATCTATACGTAGTGACTAGAAAATAAATAGTTCGAACTAGCGTCTGTATTCATCATTTATTGCAGGTTTATTAAACTTGCGTTGCCCCCATTGTTGAAGTATATAAAACAGCCATCCTAAAAGTCCGCCAAAGAACATTCCAGTAATAATATCTAACGGATAATGAACACCTAAATAAATACGGCTATAGGCAGTAAGCACTGCCCAGAAAAGCAATAGAAACGGAAGGTATTTGTACCATTTTTGGAGCACTAAGCCTAGAAACACTGCTGCTCCCATACTATTGGCAGCATGTGCAGAAAAGTAGCCATAACGTCCGCAACCATCGGCTACAAAACGCATTGCTTCTTGTAAAGTCTCAACTCTGCAAGGTCTTGGACGTTGAAATAAAACATACTTAAACAAATTCGCTAATTGGTCTGCCGCAGTTATTAGCAATGCTACTGAAACTAGAATAACAAGTGTACCCTTAAGTTTATAGTGTTTGTAGATAAGTATAAGAAGTACGATGTACAACGGAATAGAAGACCATTTTTCGGTTACGATGCGCCAAAAGCCGTCCCAATTTTCGGTTCCTAGATTGTTTAGAAACAAGAAAAGTTCTGTATCGTATTCAAGGAGTTGTTCAATCATCTTCGTAGCGGGCTACTTCTCTATCGTAAAATTCGGTGGCTTCTCGAATATAATTTTCAGTTTCTGTCTCGAGTTCCTTCTTATCGTGGTTATCAAACTCCTCTAACCATTCTACCTCATCATTTTCAAGATTTATAACAAAGCGAGGAAACTCTGTATGAATTACAAAGATAGCTGAAGGGTAATCGGTATTATCACCAAGTATATATTTAGGTAGCTCCATAGCGTTTGGGTTGGTACAATTTGATGTAAAATTACGTAAAAAATCCCGAGCAGATAACCGAGGATAATTTCAGCATAGAAAGAAAATTGATCACGATTGTTCACCACAACTTTTAGTACAATCAACGTGACTAATTTTAACCTGTATTAGACTGAACAACTAGCTTTTTTGACAAGATATGAAACCTAATATACAGCATTATACTAGAAGCAGTAAGTCCTGCCAATAACCCAATCCAAATGCCAGCGCTGGCGTACTCGGTATGCATGCTTAAATAATACGAAATTGGAAACCCAATAAGCCAGTAGGCAATGAACGTAATTACCGTTGGTATTTTTACATCCTGTATGCCCCGTAATACACCCAAAGCCACCACTTGTACTGTATCACTAATCTGGAAGATGGCGGCAATAATTAATAATTTGGCAGCAATACTTGCCACCTCAAAATTATCTGCAAATTCTAGTTCGTTATCAAAGTCTAAATAAAGCTTAGGAAACACCTCATGAAATAATACAAAGACTATAGCAAACACCACAGCGAGAATAGTTGAAAGTAAAAATATTGAAAGTGCAATACGTCTAAGTTCTATAAATCGTTGTAACCCTTTTTGATTCCCCACCCTAATCATTGCCGCCACACTAAAGCCCATAGCCACCATAAAAGTCATAGAAGACAAATTAAGAGCAATCTGGTTGGCCGCCTGCGGATTCTTACCTAAAATACCCGACAACCAAATGGCCGCAGTAAAAATTGCCACTTCAAAAAACATTTGTAATGCAGATGGAAATCCGAGATTGATTAATTTCTTCAACATTTGCTTTGAGAGGGTAAATATTTTAATGTTTAGCACGTAATCGCGCGCCTTATAGTGCTTAGAGAGCACATACCATAGGTATAATACCATAATAACACGAGATGCTAAAGTGCCAATAGCTGCCCCTACAACCCCTAATTCGGGCATTCCGAACTTTCCGAAGATAAAAATGTAGTTTAAAACGATATTAACCACATTGGCTGCAATTGTTGCATACATGGGGTAGCGGGTTAAAGACATTCCATCACTAAACTGCTTAAATGCCTGGAAAATAACTAGTGGAATTAACGATACAGCCACTAAATTGAGGTACGGCATGGCAAGGTCTACCACTTCAGGGGGTTGACTCATAGCATACATAATTGGCTTTGCGGCAAATACCATCAAGAAAAGCAAGACGCCTAAAACGCTGCATAAAAATAGGCCATGTTTAAACGATGATTTACCCGCGTCAAAGTTATTTTCACCATCTGCTTCGGCTACTAATGGCGTAATTGCTGTAGAAAAACCAATGCCCAAGCTCATAGCAATAAACATAAAACTATTTCCTAATGAAACGGCTGCCAGTTCTGCGGTACCTAGCTGCCCCACCATAATGTTATCTACTAATTGCACCACGGTATGCCCCAACATACCCAAAATAACAGGTGTGGCTAACCGAATGTTGTATTTAAACTCTTTAGTATATTGGCGAAGCAAGTTTGTGTATTTTTGAGCAAAGTTAGAGAACCGAACCTGCATTTACACACCAAATTTAGTTTAATTTTGAGTATGGATAAACATAGAAACAACCTTCGTATCTATTTAATAATTGCGAGTATTGTCTGGTTTTTATCCCTTTTTCCAGCACTTTTTATGGCCTTATTTTCGCCTATGATGTTTGACGCGCCGGGCTCAGAATCTAGCACATGGACCATTGCAGCAGCAACAGCAATGCTTACGTATCCTGTGGTTACAGTACTATCGATTGTAGTAGCTTGGTTACTTTTTGTGAGAAAAAAACACAAATGGTCGCTATGTATTAGCCTACTTCCAATAGTTTGGATAGTAATCAACATACTTATATGGGTTGCCATCGAAATATTTTGTGACGGTTCTTTTTCTTGCTAGATATGAGCGCTACTTTCCTTCAAAATTTTGTGAAAATTCCGGTGTTAGATTTGTTTTCTAACCAATTTCCGTATCGTTCGTTTTTTCTTAATAACGCTTTCGCGGAAATTTCCTCAGTTCACTTTCCGTCGCAACAATTACTGGGTAAACAAGCCGAATTTCTCTTTGAGCATCTTTTGAAGGAATCGCCCGAATATGATATTTTAGGAGCAAACATACAGATTCAAGGTGCTACAGAAACCTTGGGTGAAATAGACTATCTCGTATTTCAAAAGTCCAACCAAAGCGTCACACATATTGAGTTAGCTTGTAAGTTTTATTTGTTAGACACTGTGCTTGGCGATAGTTTGGTAGAACAATGGATAGGTCCTAACCGAAAGGATAGGTTATCAGACAAGCTTTCAAAATTGAAGAATAAACAGTTTCCTATGCTATATCGTCCAGAAACACTACCTAATCTGGAAAGCTTAGCTATTTCAGCAAAAGACATCGAACAAAAACTCTGTTTAAAAGCATTTTTATTTCTTCCACTGCAGTATAACAGTAATCTATTACCTGAAGCTTATCGTATCTGTGTTGCAGGCACGTATCTTAAAGCTACAGAATTTAGTAACCTAGACCCCCATGCCCAGTATGCTTTTCCGCAGAAAAAAGAATGGCTACTACCCGAAGAAGCAATTAATCATTGGATTTCATTTAAAGATGCAATTAAGCAAATTGAGCATGTCACGAAAGAAAAGCGGTCGGCTTTGGTTTACATCAAGGTAGATAAATTGATACGAAAGGTATTTGTGGTATGTTGGTAATTAACGGATTATTCGTTTACCTTCCACTGTAATTGGCGAACCTTCTGCCAGCAGTACCGAGAGAGGTTCTGCAGTATTTAAAAACCGAAAGCTTTCTCCATACTCCTTCGCAAAGTCTACATCAATGGTGTAACTTTTTACGTTGTAGGCGTTCCATTTGGGGTGGGTAACTTCGTATTCTGTGGTCTTCCTTGCTGACGTTCTATTATATCCCCAATAATGTTCTGTAATAAATTCAGTTTCAGAATTAAGCGCTATGGGTTGTGCTAGAATTTCCGAAGTAACAGAAAAAGAAAACCAATCTTGTTTATTTTTCCAACGATACGATGTGAACAACTCGTTATGTTGTTCTTTCCACGTATGAGACATCTTTCTAGTTTCGTACACTTCGTTGTAAAGTGTATTGGCAACAAATGTTATGGCGTGTTTAGGCACAATTTCTTTTATAAAGACAACACCTCGTTTCCAGGTATTTTCATCTTTAAAGCGTACATAAAATCGTAAATTAACTTCTTCAAAATGAACGTGTCCTGGAACTTTTACACCTAATATTTTGGTGTTTTTAAACATAAAGCCAACCAAACTAACATAGCAGACATTATTATAAAAATCTAGTTCCGTTTTGTAAGGCATATATGGTTGCAGTACCTTGGGATCTACCTTGTAGTTTGCCATGGCTAACCTTCGCCATTCTGCTTTTAGGAAGCTCATTGTTTTGTAGTATTGAAAGCGTTTTTTAGCAAAGATCTGTTTACATAAAGTAAATTTATTGCAAGAACTAACGAGTTATGTAAAGTTTTGAAAAGTGCTTTAGCTAACTTACTTCTTTACGTCGGTCATATCGTTTTTAATACCGTACTTATCTATAAGATAGATTAGGCTTGTCATGGTTGCTCCTCCAAGTTCTAGTTCTCGCTTGTTTACAGCATCAAACGTATCGTTTTCAGCATGGTGGTAATCAAAATAGCGTTGTGAATCTGGGCGTAATCCTGCAAGCACAATAGTGCCATCTTTTAACGGACCAATATCTGCGCCGCTACCTCCTTTTTCAAAATAATGAATAAGGTAGGGTTTAAACAGAGGTTTCCAGCTTTCAATTTGAGCAAAATTAGCATCATCTGTATCAAATGAAAATCCGCGCGGTGTAAATCCGCCGGCATCACTTTCTAGCGCAAAAATATGCTTCTCTTTATTTAGAACGGCTTGTTCAGCATATTTTCTTCCCCCGCGAAGTCCGTTTTCTTCATTCATAAAAAGTACTACCCGAATGCTATGCTTAGGTTTATAATTTAACTTTTTTAGTATACGTAATACTTCCATAGATTGTACACAGCCTGCGCCGTCATCGTGAGAACCATCGCCAAGGTCCCAAGAATCTAAATGACCTCCTACTACAATATATTTATCTGGATATACCGAACCGGTAATTTCACCAATAACATTAAAAGACTCTACGTCTTCATGCGTCTTACAGCTTTGTTTAAAGTAAAATTTCAGATCAGGTTTTATAGAAAGTGCATTGCTTAAAAAATCGGCGTCGTTCGTACTAATGGCACAAGCAGGTATACGTTGTTCTGGTGGTGTATCGCCGTAACTCATGGCGCCTGTATGTGGAAAATCGTCTTGTCTTAAATTCATTGAACGCACTACAATACCTACGGCACCGTATTTTGCAGCTTCCATAGCGCCGGCGTATCGCTGATCTACACAACCTCCATAAGCCTCAAATGTCTGTATTACGTTGGCCTGCATGGGTCTGTTATAAAAAACTATTTTTCCTTCAATTTTTTCTCTACCGTAGCGTTCTAAATCTTCAAAATTTTGAACTTCTATTATTTCGGCTTTTAGGCCCGTGGCATTTGTTGCAACAGAGCCACCTAAGGCACAAATATTGACAATAGATGTTCTACCTGGTGCTGTTTCAATGTAGGCATACTCTTTGAATCCGCGGGTCCATTTAGGCACCATTACAGGTTGCAACCAAACTTTATCTAGTCCGAGTTCGTTTAGCTCAGCTTCTGTATATCGAACGGCGCGATCTGCTTGTACAGATCCAGAAAGTCTTCCTCCAATTTCATTAGACAGGTAATCTAACCAATCGTAGCTTTTTCCGTTAAGCAAAGCCATGTCGTAGATATTTCGAAGTTGGGTAGAATCTGCCTGATTCACCTTTTGAGCGTTGCTAAACGAGAAGCAAAGAACGTATAAACTTAAAAGTACTGTGTATTTTTTCATAGGTATAAAATCGTTTCAAGTTTCAGAAAGTTTCCGAAGAACTTCTATATAAACATGGCTAAGAGCCTTTCTGCTATTCGTTTCTCAATTGTTCTTTATAGTCGTTAATGCTAGCTTCAACTTCGGGATCTAACGGCGGCTCTTTTATATCGTTGTATTTTTGTAATTCTTGTAACAATAGACTTGCCACAATGTAACGTGCCGCGGGTTTATTGTCTGCCGGAATTGCATACCAAGGTGCATGACCATGAGAGGTTCTATTTAAAATGTCTTGATAACAGCTCATGTATGTATCCCAGAGTTTACGTTCTTTTAAATCGCCTGGAGAAAATTTCCAGCGTTTATTAGGTTTATCTAGACGGCGTAACAGTCTGTTTTTTTGCTCTTCTTTAGAGAGGTTTAGAAAAAACTTAAAAATAAGTGTGCCGTTTTGGGCGATGGTTTTTTCGAAGGCATTAATCTGCTCAAACCTTTTATCCCAGAATGTTTCGGTAATTGCCTCTGTACTTTGCACATCGGGTAAGTTTTCTCCTAAGATGTAAGCTGGATGAACTCTTGTTACTAGTACATTTTCGTAGTGCGTTCGATTAAAAACACCAAATTTACCTCTTGCGGGTAAGGCAATATAATGTCTCCATAAATAATCGTGTTTTTTTTCTAGATCTGTAGGTACTTTAAAACTATGAACCACTACCCCTCGGGCATTAAAATCTTTAAACACTTCTCTTATTAAGCTATCTTTTCCTGCCGTGTCCATTCCCTGTAGGCATACTAAAACTGCATATTTGCCATGGGCGTAGAGCGTATCTTGTAATTCACCGAGTTGCTCCCTAGTATTTTCGAGGGCTTTTTCTAGTTCTTTCTTTGAAGCATTGAAATCTTCGTGAGTTTGCAAATCTGTAATTGCTACTTGCGTTTCAATCTTATAATCTGAAATAGTAATTGGTTTCATACTTTATTTTGTTGCAAATAATTTCACATCTTCTTCACTCACTTCGGCGCCGCCTAAAATGATAAGTCTTTCTACTACGTTACGTAATTCTCTAATGTTCCCCGTCCAATCGTATTCTTTCAATTTTTTAAGAGCATTGTCAGAAAACTTCTTTTGTGCAGTACCATGTTCACCGGCAATTTTTTTAGTGAAATAATCTACCAGTATTGGGATGTCATCTCTACGATCGTTTAGTGCAGGTACTTTTACCAAGATTACTGCCAAACGATGGTATAAATCTTCTCTAAAATTTCCTTCTGAAATCTCCTTCATAAGGTCTTTATTGGTTGCTGCAAGTACCCGAACATTCACTTTAATATCTTTATCACTACCCACACGCTGAACTTTATTCTCTTGTAATGCACGTAACACTTTGGCTTGTGCAGATAAACTCATGTCTCCTACTTCATCTAAGAAAATGGTACCTCCATTAGCAGCTTCAAACTTACCAGCTCTATCTTTATTTGCAGAAGTAAAAGCTCCTTTTACGTGACCAAACAATTCACTTTCAATTAATTCGCTTGGTATTGCCGCGCAATTTACCTCTATCATTGGTCCTTTAGAACGGTCACTTTTTTGGTGTAACCAATGCGCCACGAGTTCTTTTCCTGTTCCATTAGGGCCAGTAATAAGCACACGGGCTTCTGTGGGCGCTACCTTTTCAATCATTTCTTTTATTTGTTGAATAGCATCACTCTCCCCAACCATTTCATAATTTTTACCTACCTTTTTCTTAAGACGGGTATTTTCTACAACCAGTTCTTTTCTGTCTAGAGCAATACGAACTGTATTGAGCAGTCTGTTTAAATCTGGTGGTTTTGAAATATAGTCAAAGGCCCCTAAGCGCATTGTATTTACGGCAGTATCTAAATCGCCGTGTCCAGAAATCATTACTATTGGGGTTTCTGGTTTGATTTTTTTTATGGCTTCGAGCACTTCAACACCGTCCATTTTAGGCATTTTAATATCGCAAAGTACCAAATCGAAATCTTCTTTCTTGATGATTTCAATACCAGCTAGGCCGTCTTCGGCTTCGGTTACTTGGTACCCTTCATTTTCTTCAGTTAGAATTTTTACCAATACACGCCTAATAGCCGCTTCGTCTTCAATTATAAGTATTCTAGACATAATTATACTTTTAGTTTTATCCCCGTTCTTCCGTAGAAATTATTTTGGTCATTAATGGTGTAAACATCATTACCCTTGCTATCTCTTAAACGAATATCGTTAATTATAGTATGACCTCCATAAATATAAAACACCAAATGATCCATAAACTCCCATTCATAACCAATACCTGACAACAAGGTAGTCATTGAAATATTTTCTCCAACCAAATTAGTTCCTTGTATGGGAACATTTTCTTGAATATTTGCAAAAAATCCGTCTAAGGTCACAAAGCCTTGTAGCTTCATATCTTTAACGAATTCAAATTTTATATTAGATTTCGGCACACCTAAGCCAAAAGACCATTTTGGTGCGAACTCTCTGTAATAATTTATAAATGGAAGTGGAAATGGGCGACCAGCTGTCGTAGAATAATTAAGCCCTAATACAAGTCTCCAAGGTTTCTCTGGAGGGGTCTCCATTTTTTTACCTGTTCTATCTTTTATAAAATAAAAACTTCCTCCAAAAACATAGTCATCACTTACAATGCTACTTTGAAAATTTGATGCCAATCGGGCTTCTCCTTGTATGGCATAACGCCAACCACTTTCTAGTTTATCGGTAAAGCCAACCGTAAGCACAAAATTCTGAAAGCGTTCATTATCTGTTGTTGCAAACGGAAGTGGATCTCCCAAAGATACATTTACGTTTCTATACTCCAAACCAGTTACAATATATGCGTCATCATTTATCTGCACAGGTACATTCGCAAAAGCACGAAATCTCTTAAAAGAGTTTTCTGAATCGTCTTGAGGAAAGTAAGTGTATTCTACGCGTGCAAGGTCTGTAAGTTGCGCTAATGAAACTGAAGGTATAGTCACCATCGCCAAAAGCAACAGTAACTGATGTGATTTTGAAGTTAGATTCATTTAGGTATTTTAATGAATGTTAAAAATAGGCAAGCAGAATGAATCCTACTGTTAGCATAGTCATAAAATATAATTTCTTAGTAATGTTACTCACTAGGCGCTGGCTGTGTAAATAAGTGTACATCGCGCTGTGGGAACGGGATAGTGATATTATTTTTACGGAAAAGTGTATCTATTGTAAATCTAATATCGCTCTTTACATAGGGGTCTATAAAACTATTGTTTACAAAAAAGCACACTCTAAAATTAAGTGACGAATCTCCAAAATCTTCAAAAAGCACAAAAGGCTTCGGAGATTTTAATACACCTTTCTGATTTGTTAATGCTTCTAGCAATAACCTTTCTACCAAACGCGTATCGCTTCCGTAGGCAACACCCACTGCCACAGATTCTCGTGTAGTTTTATGATTTTGGGTATAATTAAAAATGGTATCGGTTATAAATTTGTGGTTGGGAATAATAATAATCTTATCATCCCTAGTAATTGCTCTTGTAGTACGCAATTTAATGTCGATTACGCGTCCAACTTTTCCATCGACCTCAATGATGTCCCCTACTAATAAAGACTTATCGATAATTATAAAAATTCCACCTATTATATCCTGAAAGAGCTCTTGAAGCGCAAGTCCTAAACCAACTAAAAGTGCTGCCGAAGCTGCTAGAAAAGGTGTTATATTAAAGCCTGCCAAACTAAGTGAGGCAAAAACAACTACAATGTAAGTGATGTACTTAATGAATTTGAAAACGCTAATAAACTTTAGTTTATCAACCTCTTCCATCTTACGTGTAAAAAGGCGGCGAATCCATTTTAGAATAAATCCCGAGACTACAAAAGAAACAGTAACAATGAGAAGTAACCCAATGGTAATATGCACTTCTTTGTCGTCCTTACCAAAGTGAAAACCCCACTCAAGAAACTCCTTAATTGCTCCCCAAATGTCTTCTTTTACTACTTCTTCAATTTTTTCTGTAACGTTTTCTGTATCCTGAAACATTTCTAATATTTAAGCCATTTTGCTAATTCTTTATAACTTGCCTTCTTACCGTACATTAAAATCCCAACACGGTAAATTTTGGCAGCAAACCACACGGTGCCAATAAAGGTAGCAAATAAAATAACTAATGAAATAATTTGTTGCCATAGCGGAACACCAAACGGTATACGCATAAGCATTACAACAGGAGAAGTAAACGGAATGTAAGAGAATACCTGACTTACAGTACCATGCGGGTTATCGATAACCGTAAAGAAACCAACGTACACGGCCAAAATTAAAGGCATAAGCAAGGGTAACATAAATTGCTGAGTGTCTGTCTCGCTATCTACCGCTGCGCCAATAGCTGCATATAAGGAAGCATATAAGAGATATCCTCCCACAAAAAAGAAAAGAAACATTACTATTAAATTGGCAATCGGTAATTTTTGAATTTCTATATAGCCTTCAGCAATGATTGACTCAATTCCAGATTCTGAGGCTTGAGAGACAGCCTGCATTTGTTGCTCTTGCATTGCGGTGATATCAATTCCAAAAACAAGAGGTATAATAGCAGAAAGTATTCCCATGACCACAACCCAGGCACCAAACTGTGTAACGCCGGCAAGAGAGGTGCCAATTATCTTTCCAAGCAATAATTTAATTGGTTTTACCGAAGATACAATTACCTCTATTATGCGACTTGTTTTTTCTTCTATAACACTTCGCATTATCATATTTCCGTAGATAATGATAAACATAAATAACAAATAGCCTGCTAGTCCGCCAAAGACCAACTTAATTCCTGAGCCCAACTTAGAGGTTTCTTCACCTTTAAAGGTTTCTAGTTGGGTATCTACGGTTACGCGTAATTCTTTAATTCGCTCCGCATCAATATTTGCTTCAGTTAGTTTTATCGTGTTTGCCTTGTCGCGTATGGCTCTTTCAATATCGTTTAAGGTACCAAGCGATGGCGAATCTTCAGAATAAAAGGTTATGCTTTTGGCCAGTTCGTCTATATTGTTGTTGTTAGGAATGTAGAGCAGACCGTAGTCTCCATTTTCTTCTGTTATTTTTTTTGCTTCGGAAAGCGTTAACCCTTCTAAAGTTTCATATTTTAAATTATCTGAACTTTCAAATTGTTCTACAAACAACCCGCTTTGATCTAGCACGGAAATTACTCGCACTTTATCACTGTTTAGTTGAGACAAATAACCCACCAATGTAAAGAGACCTACCATTATTAGCGGACTTAAAAACGTCATGATAATGAACGATTTATTTCGAACCTTTGTAAGATATTCTCTTTTTATAATAAGTGATAAGTGGTTCATACTACGGAAATATTAGTTGTTATTTACAGTTTCAATAAAGATATCGCTAGCAGAAGGTATCACTTCTACAAAATGTGTAAGCTGTCCATGTTGTGTAAGGAAACTCACCAATTCATTGGCTGTAGCATTTTCAGGAATTTTTATTTTGTACTGTAGTTCATTATTAATGGTTTTAAAAGAAGCAGGTGATAGCTCAAATCGCTCTTTCAATTGTGCAGAAACAGTATCATGATTCTCTGTTACCAGTCCAACCTCATAAGTATTATTTTTATAAGCTCTTTTAATATCAATTAGCCTTCCATCTAATATTTTATTCGACTTATTAATTAAGGCTATATGATCACACATTTCCTCTACAGATTCCATTCTATGGGTAGAGAAGATAACTGTTGCACCATCGTCTCTAAGTTTTAAAATTTCGTCTTTAATTAAATTCGCGTTAATGGGGTCGAAACCACTAAAAGGCTCATCAAAAATGAGCAATTTAGGTTCGTGTAAAACAGTTACAACAAATTGAATTTTTTGAGCCATTCCTTTAGAGAGCTCTTGAATCTTTTTATTCCACCAATCTCCAATTTCTAAACGGTCAAACCAGTATTTTAATCGGGTTTTTGCCTCAGCCTTAGATAGTCCTTTTAATTGTGCAAGATACAAGGCCTGCTCACCTACTTTCATAGACTTGTACAAGCCACGTTCTTCTGGTAAATACCCAATATTTTGTATGTGCTCTGGCCGAAGAAGCTCTCCATCTAAGAAAACCTTACCTGTATCTGGCATAGTTATCTGGTTAATGATACGTATAAGGGTTGTTTTTCCTGCCCCATTTGGACCTAAAAGTCCAAAAACGCTTCCTTTTGGCACTTCAATAGAGACGTTATTTAAGGCTTTAAATTCACCAAATGCTTTTGAAACGTTTTCTGCAACCAGTAGTTTTTCCATAGTTTTTGTAAGAAGAAGTAAAGATATTGAATTGTAAAACTCAACACTACAATTAACACTATATAATTACTTGCTATTAGTAGACGAAGTTTAGTTTTTGTTACTATTTTTTAAAGAAAGGTGGAAATGATTTTTGCAGATTCCTTTAAAAACAAAACCCACCCTCAAATGAATTCAAGGATGGGAAAAAAATTGCTATGAAAAAGAAAATATCACTTAAATAAATAAGCGATACCCAAATATAGGTAAAATAAATTAATTAACGTTTAGTTAAGAAAACATATCCTTTACCTTCTCAAAAAACGATTTATCTTCTTTCTCAGGATTGGGTTGAAAATGCAAATCGGTACTCATCTTTTCAAAAAACTCTTTCTGTTCTTTGGTAAGAGACTTAGGTGTCCAAACGTTTACGTGCACTAATAAATCACCTGTTCCATACCCATTAATACTTGGTATCCCTTTATTTCGTAATCTCAAAATCTTACCGCTCTGAACACCGGCTTCAATTTTTATACGCACTTTTCCTGTAACTGTATCTATTTCTTTTGAAGCTCCCAACGCAGCTTCAGAAAAGCTTACGTATAAATCGTAATGCAAATTATCGCCTTCTCTTTGTAAGCTATCATGTGGTAGTTCTTCAATAGCTACTAACAAGTCTCCAGAAATACCATTACCTGGCGCAGCGTTTCCTTTACCAGAAACTTTCAGCTGCATACCATCTACAACTCCTGCAGGTATTTTAATGCTCACAGTGTCTTCGGTTGTTAACATTCCTTGCGCGTCTGCATTAGCAGGTTTCTTGTCTATAATTTGCCCTGCACCACTACAGGTAGAGCAGGTTGCGGACGTTTGCATACGCCCTAAAATAGTATTCTGAATACGCGTTACCTGGCCCGCCCCATTACAGGTTGTACAAGTTTTATAGGTAGTGCCTTGTGCCTGCTTCTTGCGTTTAACTTTTATCTTTTTCTCAACTCCATTGGCAATTTCTTCCAAGGTAAGTTTCACTCGAATACGAAGATTACTTCCTTTCACAGTTCGTGTTCCTCCGCCACCAAAGCCGCCGAAGCCACTAAAACCGCCAAAGCCTCCGCCTCCGCCGCCAAAAATGTCTCCAAATTGGCTGAATATATCTTCCATATTCATGCCGCCACCGCCGCCAAAACCTCCGCCTTCGAAAGCTTGGTGACCGTATTGATCGTAGCGAGCCTTCTTGTTAGGGTCGCTTAGAACTTCGTACGCTTCTGCTGCTTTTTTAAAGTTTTCCTCGGCTTTTTCATCGCCTGGATTCTTGTCTGGGTGAAATTCAATAGCCTTTTTTCTATAGGCCTTTTTTATTTCAGCTGCAGAGGCTCCTTTTGAAATTCCTAATATTTCGTAAAAATCTTCTTTCATCTTATTGTCCTATCACTACTTTAGGAAAGCGTATTATTTTATCGCCCAAGGTATATCCTCGTTCTACGACGTCAATAATTTTACCTTTCAGTTTTTTATCTGGTGCGGGAATTTGTGTAATTGCTTCGTGTATTTCGGCGTCAAAAGTTTCACCTTGTTTTGTATCAATTGGCTCTAGACCTTTCAATTTTAAGGTTTCACGAAGCTTGGTATTAATTAAATTAACCCCCGTAAAGTGGTCATCATCTTCACTTTTCTTGATTTCTGCAAGGGCTCTATCAAAATCATCCAGAATAGGAAGCAATGCTACCATTACTTCTTGACTAGCAGTTTTAAAGAGTTCTATTCTTTCCCTTCCCGTTCTCTTTTTATAATTTTCGAAATCGGCAAAAAGACGTAAATAACGATCTTTTTCTGTTGCCACTTGTTCGTTCAAGAGTGTTATCTCATCCTGCTTCTCATCTTCATTTCCTTTTGTTTCAATAGTTTCTTTACTTGAAGCCTCTTGTGTTACCACATCCCCTTCTTGATCTTTCACCTGATTTTTATCTTTCTTGCTCATAAAAGCGTGTTTTTATTTTTTCTGAAAGCTGCAAAAGTACTGCCATTTCAGCAAAAATGTCATAATGTCATTGCTTTATTTAATATTTTTTTAAGAGGAATGCATTTCTTAAAATCTATTTTTGACACGATAAAAAAATTTATAAACCATCACAATGAAAAAACACATCACACTTTTTACCATTGCTCTAGGTGTCGCTACTTTATTTAGTGCTTGTAATAACGGCAAAGAAGCTAAAACTGGTGAAGCCGAAGCCGAAGCAGTAGTTGATAATGCTGCAGTAATGTACTCAGTAGATTCTTCTAAGTCAAAAATCTCTTGGTCTGGAAGCAAACCGGGAGGTACACACACAGGAACCATTGCTATTGCAGATGGTAGCGTATCAGTAACTGATAGAACTATGGGAGCAGGAAAATTTACCATAGATATGAAGAGTATTACAGTAACCGATTTGGAAGCTGGAAATGGAAAAGAAAACCTTGAAAGTCACTTAATGGGTACCGTTGAAGGAAAAGAAGGAGACTTTTTTAACGTTAACGAATTTCCTACAGCTAGTTTTGTAATAACAAGTATAGAAGGAGATCAATATAACCCAACAGTAAAGGGTAATTTAACGATTAAAGGAAAAACTAACAATATTGAGTTTCCTGCTACGGTAAGCTACCCTGGCGAAACCATGTTTTTAAAGAGTAAGAAATTTACCCTAGACAGAACCCTTTGGGATGTTAATTACGGATCGAAATCTATTTTTGACAATCTTGGAGATAAATTTATTAGCGACGATATGGAATTACAGATTGAAGTATACGCTGAGAAAAGTTAATCGTCAAAACACTTATAAAAAACCGCTTTGTAAATTCCGAAGCGGTTTTTTTATATCAATTTTTTAACCAAATAGTTAGGATTTATAAAGTGAAAATTATACCCAGCTGACACAATTTTTTTACTACTCACTAACTGACTTTCAAGCACCAAACTCGCCATTTCTCCTAAGACTATTTTTAATACAAAACTAGGAACGTTAGGCAGCCAAATATTCTTGTCTAAGGCAGCAGCAATCTTAAATGTAAGGTTCTTATTAGTAACTGGATTTGGAGCTACGGCATTGTACACGCCCTGAAAACCATGTTTTAAAATATGTACATAACATCCGGCAATATCTTCAAGGTGTATCCAAGATATCCATTGCTCTCCAGAACCTAATGGTGCCCCAAACCCTTTCTCAATAGGCTTTTTTATCTTCTCGAACGCTCCTTCTCCTTCTGCAAAAACAACGCCTGTTCTTACTTTGGCAACGCGCATACCCAACGATTTAAATTGGTCTGCGGCTTTTTCCCATGCTACAACTACATCTCCAAGAAATGTATTTGCAACGTCGGGATCATCTTCTGTATAAAGCTTCGATTTATCACTTGGATAAACACTAATGCCGCTTGCCGAAATGAAATGAGTAATTGTATGGTCTATATGCTGAAGGGTATCGAACAATAAATTTGCCGTACCAACCCTGCTATCTAGAATAGTTTGTTTGTACTGTTTGGTCCATCTTTTTGCTATAGTAGCTCCTACGAGATGTATTATTGCGGTCACCTCATTAAAGGCAGCAGTGTCTATTTCATTTTTGCTCGGATTCCAATAAAAGCCTTTGTAATCCTCTCGATTGACAATTTTTTCTTTGGATGTTGTGAGGTAATTAACCTTTACCCCAATCTCTAGCAACGATTGAGTAAGTTGATTTCCAATAAGTCCTGTGGCACCAGTAATTAAGACTTTCATATTTCTTTTATAGCAATATAAAGGTACGGCGATGCTTACAGAAACCTAAGGAGATTAACGGAACATTAGTATTTGTAATGAGTTATGCACTTTGACAGACTCAGTGTGAAAGTGGTGAGTAAACGTTTAATTTATAGGCATCTCTATATAAATTAGTAACTGCTTTCTTGCTCTTCAAATATTACGTGCTTTTCGTAGCCCGTAACATCTGAGGAAATCTCGAATATTACGTGCTTTTCGTAGCCCGTAACATCTGAGGAAATCTCGAATATTACGTGCTTTTCGTAGCCCGTAACATCTGAGAAAATCTCGAATATTACGTGCTTTTCGTAGCCCGTAACATTTCACGTTTGCCTGGAGGTCCGGGAAGGCGTTCTACAGTAAATCCAACAGCTTGCATCGCGCGACGTACACTGCCTTTTGCGGCATATGTTACTAACACACCAGCTTGACGCAAGGCTTTATACATAATTTCGAAGATCTCTTCAGTCCATAACTCTGGTTGTACACGAGCTCCAAACGCATCGAAATAGATAAGATTATAGCTGTCTTGTTCTGAAATTTCAGAAAAAAACTGCTTACGTTTCAACAAATTAAAATGACTAGCAATCTTCGTGTTTTCTTCCCAAGGTGCAGTATGAAGCGTTTTAAAAATAGCTTCGGAAATATTAGTTAAACCAGCATAGTTTAAGTGTTCTACTTCCGTATGTGAAACGGGGTACGCTTCTACACCAACATACGTAATGTCTACACCCAACTTTTTACTTTCGGCATAAGTAACCAGCGCATTTAGGCCCGTTCCAAAACCAATTTCTAAGATCGAAATTTGAGGTGTTGGGTTTTCAGCTACATAAAATTGTAATCCGGCCTCAATAAAAACATGCTTAGCTTCGGCAATTGCGCCGTGCTTAGAGTGATATTGTTCATTCCAGTCTGGTAGATGTATGGTGGTTGAACCATCTCCAGTGACTAAGAATTCACGCTTCAAAACTTATTGATTCTCGGCGATTAGAACTCCGTCTGCCGTAAAAGATAAAGTGCGCTTTGGTTCTGTGATGAGAGCAATTTCTTCTTTAGACTTACCAGCATCTTCGGCGAAGTGGCGTTGGTCTTCTACGCTCATTTCATCTATAAAAGCCACTCCACGAACAATTACTTCGTCACCAGCAATATCTTTAGGCATAAAAAAGCCATAGTCTTTAAACTTAATCATTGCCTCTTCTTCACCAACGTCTAAACGCATCCAGCAACCCTTGCTCTGACATACACTTTTTACTTCTGCAGCAAATTTAACATCAACTGTATCTCCTGGCTTTAAATTTTTGTACTTCTCATACATGTCATTTTGAGATAATACATTGTCGGCAGAAATTTTCTCACCAAAAGATTGATAAGCCATATCGCTAGCAGTTTCAGTAGTAACTTCTAAAGTCTCTACAGTCTCTTCATTTTCTACTTTTGTATTATTATTACAGCTGCTTAGCACTAAAATAGAGACGCAAGCAAAAATCAACTTTTTCATACCAATAATTTTAAGGGTGTCAGTTTATAAGATAGTGCAATTTTATGAAATTTTTGGATTTTTTTACCACTATTTTTTCGTTAATTTTGCAGTCTAACCCTTTCCTATTAAATGAACACAAGCACAGCAAATATTTCGGTAACTAAAGTAACTAATTCAAGACTCGCAGAAGTTGATTTTGACAATCTGACTTTCGGCAGCACCTTTACCGATCACATGTTTGTTTGTGATTTTAAGGATGGAGCATGGCACAACCCTGCTATTGTCCCATATGGTCCTCTAACCATATCACCCGCCGCCAAAGTATTTCACTATGGGCAAGCGGTTTTTGAAGGAATGAAGGCCTATAAAGACGATAACGGTGAAGTTTTTCTATTTCGCCCTGAGCAAAATTTTGAGCGCATCAATAAGTCATCAAAACGCATGGCAATTCCTGAATTCCCACGTGATATTTTCTTTGAAGCATTGCATAAATTGTTAGACCTAGATAAAGGCTGGGTGCAATCTGGAGTTGGAAATTCGCTTTATATAAGACCTTTTGCCATGGCAACACAGGTAGGTGTTTCTGCCTCACCTTCAGACGAGTATAAATTTATAATTCTTTTATCACCTGTTAAGGCATACTACACGGGTGATGTTCGTGTAACTATTGCACAAAAGTACAGTCGTTCTGCAGACGGTGGTGTTGGAGCGGCTAAAGCTGCTGGAAACTATGGAGCTCAATTCTACCCAACAAATTTGGCGCGAGAAAAAGGATTTCAGCAAGTAGTCTGGACAGATTCTAATGAGCATAAATACCTTGAAGAGGCGGGTACGATGAATGTATTCTTCAGGATTAATGACACCTTAATTACTGCACCTACAAGTGATAGAATTTTAGATGGAATAACGCGTAAAAGTGTTATATCCCTAGCAGAACGTGCTGGTATTGATGTTGATGTTCGCCGCTTAGCTGTTTCGGAATTGGTAGACGCTGCCAATAACGGAAGTTTAAAAGAAATATTTGGGAGTGGTACTGCAGCCGTGATTAGCCCTGTGAGTGCTTTTGGCTACAATGATAAAGTATATGATCTTCAAAAGCAAGATGACAGCTACGCTACCAAGTTTAAGCAACAATTAATGGATATTCAATACAATCGTAGTGAAGATCCTTTTGGCTGGAGATACCCAATTGCGAACGATTAGTTAGCGTCCAAAATTTTCTGAATATTTGGCTTAAAGTAGTTTGGCCCCTTTAAAACCTTACCATCTTCTCGATAAATAGGAGCACCATCTGCACCTAATTTACTCATATTGCTTCGCTGTATTTCGTTAAAGACCTCCTCGATTTTATGTTGCATACCATGCTCAATAATGGTACCGCACAAAATGTAAAGCATATCCCCTAAAGCATCTGCTACCTCTACCAAATCATTATTGTTTGCAGCCTCTAAGTATTCTTCGTTTTCTTCGCGCATTAGTTCATAACGAAGTAGGTTCTTTTTTGTTCCTAAATCGGCTACAGGCGCATCTTTTATGCCTAATTTGAAAGCTGTATGAAATTGGTGTACTGCGTCTATCTTATTTTTCATGATTATAATGCATTTAAGTTTCAAAAATATTGAAAGTCCTTCAGTAATTTATTGGCACCCTCATAAACTTTTCAACCATAGATTGTCCATAAACTTGTATTTTTGCAATCACGTCAATATTCTCGTATGATATCTACCGGACAATTAATATTCGCCCTTTTTTTTGTAGTTGCTTTTACGCTCGTAATTATAGTTATGTATCGTAAAGACAGAAAGCTACACCAAAAACAATACAAGAATAGTTTATGGGTATTAGTCGGATTTTTAGCCTTTGTTGCTGTTTTACTACTTCTAAAATTTCTACTGAAACAGTAGCACAAACGGGTTTATCTATACAAAAATAATTGTGTTTTAGCAATTTGTGAAATCGAAGAGTTACTGCTACCTTGGCATTGATTAACTCCCCAAATCTTCACGTATTTTAACCTAAGTTAATTTGGTTCTATTAAGTTTTGGTTGAGAATATACCCAGTAGTGGGTATGTACTTACTTCTAATTTTTAACGTATTTGCACTTAGTAACATCCTTAAAATCCCTCAATATGGCACATGAAAACCACAGATTCAATTTACTCCTTCGCAACGGAAATCATCCAACAGCTGGAAAAAAGACTAGTTTAAATCCTATTTTTAGCGAAGCCTCTAATGGAACTCACTATTCAATATTTGCTGAGTTCTTACCTAAAGATCCAGATAAAGTTTACCAAGACGAATTTGATGTAGCCTCTATTCGGGTAAAACTAATGAATTATACAGGCGCAGTAACTATGGGGATTTCTTCTGTAATTGGAATAAATATATATGACGGCAGTGAGAGCAAAAAAGAGTTTATCATCGACCAATTCTCAACCAAGAGAGTTGTAGAACTTGTAGTTAGTGTTCAGCCACTAAATATTTGTAACGAAAAGACTATTAATCTTAACGATGAGTTACTTTCTCTTAAGTTACAAGAAGGTGATCTCTTTGAAACTAAGGTACTACATAAATTAATTGATGAATCTTATTCGGGCGCAAGACGCGGACGACTAGGTTCTAATAATCTAATTTTAGATGAAAACTACATGCGCCGCGACGGAGAAGAAATTGTTTTGCAAGATGGAATTTGGGATCATAGAACAACCATTGAAATGCTAGAGACCGCTGGATTTGTTATAAACGACCAAATTAATGACACCCTGAAATCGAACGATGCAGCTATGAACAAATACCTTGAAGCCGATAAAACAAAAAAACTCATGGAAGCTTCTATCACTGGTAATAAGAGTAGACGAGATGACCCTAAATGCAAACAAAAAACGTCTGACATCTATATAGTGTAACCATTTATTTCATAGTATATATGCTTGTTATGGAAGCAATAGCATGATAAAAATAAAATTAATTTTCTTTACGTTTCTGTTTGTGTTGTCGTCTAGTATAGCACAAACAGATTCTTTTTTCAATAATCTTAGACTCTATCAATTAGAAGATGCTACTCGTGCCATCTCTTTGCTACCCCCTAATTGCCAGCCTTTGGCTGCATGGCAAGTAACCTTTCAGAAGGAATTTGACACTAGTAGCGATTCCTTTAAGAGTTTGGGGCAGCTTGATAAGCCAAATGACAACTCGATAGGTGACTACATTTATTATATTAATTGGGGTGATTTTTATTTTTATAATACGTTAGATGAAAACATTAAGTCAATAAATAATTACAAGAAAGCACTCGCTATAGCCAAGCAAGAAGAAAACCGTTTACTGACCGCCGAAGCGCTGAAACGCATATTAACCTTGCATAGAATTCACTATTTATACAACAACAAAACCTACTTACCCTTCTTAGAAGACTACCAAGAGATTGTTTACGACCCCTACGAAGAAGCCTATTATCACTATTTCAATCTTATACTAAATTTTAAAAATTATGATGTTGAAAATTGGTCTAACACTTCGTACACAGCTCTTTCTAAGTATTTTAAGAACAACCGAAAACCTTATCTACAGGGAATTTCAGAAACTGTGTTTGCGAGCTACTTTGAAGAAATAAATGAGATAGACAGCATTTGGCACTACGCGCATAGTGCAGAACGAAATCTTAGCGAAATACCATATAGTTATAAAGGATCTCGATTAAATCAAATCTATAGTTTTATGTCTCGAATTGCCCTCCAGCAACAAGATTTCGAGAGTGCGGCCAAATATACAGACAGTGCTACCAAAAAGATGTTTACCAGTATCGATTTGAAATCTAGATCACTTGGTCATTATCAAAAGTCAGTTATTGATTCGGCGCGGGGAGACTTTTTAAGTGCATATGATGAAAGCATGAAATATCGTGGTTCTATGGCAACCATTGAAGAGGCCGCGCAAAATGAACTTTTTAATGAGCTTCAAGTAAAATATGAATCTGCCGAAAAGGAAAAACAAATTATTATTGAACAACAACGAAAAAAACAAAACCGGAACATTGCAATATCATTAGGCGGTGTACTTGTTGCAGTTACGGTGATTGGTTTTTTGGCATTTATTAATACCAAACGCAAACAACGCATTGCAGAACAACAACGAGAACTTGAGATACAGAAAACTGAAAAATTATTAAAAGAGCAAGAACTCACCAGTATCGATGCAATGATTCAAGGGCAAGAAAAAGAACGACAACGCCTAGCAAGCGACTTGCATGATAGCGTTGGAGCGACGTTGGCGGCGGCGAAACTTCAATTTCAACATTTGGCAAACAACAGAGAAAAAGGTGACATTACAGAAGAACTCTTCGAAAAAACCGGAAAACTTTTGGATGATGCTTATACCGAAATACGCACCATGGCCCATGTTAAAAATAGTGGCGTAATTGCAAAAAACGGATTACTTCCTGCAGTTCAAAAATTGGCGCGAAATGCATCTGGCGTCAATGGACTAACCATCGAAGTAGAAGATTACGGATTGGAAGAACGTCTTGACAACCTATTAGAAATTGCTGTTTTTAGAGTGATACAAGAACTTGTTACCAACATAATAAAGCACGCCAAAGCAACACAGGCCTCTATAGCCATTAACCAGTACGAAGATTCACTAAGTATTATTATAGAAGACAATGGTATTGGCTTTAATGCTCGCCAACTTCCGCAGAAAGATGGTATGGGCCTCTCTAGTATAGAAAAACGTATTGAACACCTCGAGGGTACTATGGAAGTAGATAGCACTCTGGGCAAAGGAACACACATTTTAATAGATATCCCCTTATGATTACAGTAGCCATTGCAGAAGATCATCAATCGCTTGTTGACGGAATAGAACTCTTACTTAGATATGAAGAAGATATCTCAATTGTTGGAATGGCCAATGATGGAGAATTTTTATTAGATATCGTTCAAAAAAGGCAACCCAATGTTGTATTAATGGATATTAAGATGCCCAAGGTGGATGGTATTTCTGCAACTAGGAATATTGCTAAAGACTATCCAACCACTAAGGTTATTGCCTTTAGCATGTTTGATCAGGATGACGCAGTTACCCAAATGGTTCAGGCGGGTGCACAAGGGTATTTGCTGAAAAATTCTCCGCTTGAAGAGGTCTTAAACGCAATTAGAGTCGTCGCGAGTGGGGGAACCTTCTTTGACGAAAAAATTAATCCCGATTTATTAACCACCAATGCTGCAACAACCAAACAGAAAAATGTTTTATCAAAAAGTGAACGCGAAATTCTTGTGCTTATTGGGCAGGGAAAGACCACTAGTGAGATAGCGGCTATTCGTTTTACAGCCGTGTCTACTGTAGAGAAACATCGTAAAAATATGATTAGAAAACTAGGTATATCTGGAAAGGGAGAGCTACTTCGCTATGCGCTAGAAAAGAAATACGACTTTTAAATATCCCCACCATTGGGTATTCCAGTTATTCAGGCCAAAGAATATTTTTGAGTCATGAATTTTACAAAAAAGATTATTTCAGTCATCCAAGAGGCACAAGCACAAGAAACAAAATTAAATTTAGAAGATACTATTTCGGTTATTAAAGCGGTTACAAATGTTTCTGAAAACAAAAACCTACTTGAGAAAACACTTCAGCTCATTCTAATTGTAGAACAAAAGGTTGACACCTCCCAGAAACTTACCATTCGTGAAAGTCAAATTTTTAACTTAATTGGACTAGGATTTAACTCTAAAGAAATTGCCGAAGTGTTATCTATTAGCCATGACACGGTAAGCACCCATAGAAAAAACATCATTAAAAAATTGTCTTTAAAAGGCGCTGGTAAGCTGCAAAAAGCCGCATTTCAGCATACAAATGAAAAATTAAAAAAGTGAAAATTAGTCAATCGAATTTAGCTTTTCGGCAAAACATCACGCGAGTAAAGACACCTATAAATACCCTTCATTGGGTATTTTTTTTGGGCCATAGGGTACATATTTTTGGTTCATAACTAAAAACTAAAATCATGCTTAAATTGAAGTACCTATTACCCATGTTATCGCTCTTTGCCATAACGTTCATTTCTTGTGAAAAAGAAGACGAGACTGTATCTGGCTGCACAGATGTCTTAAGTACAAATTACAACAGTGAAGCAGAAGTTGATGACGGTTCTTGCTCCTATTTATATGGTGGACGCGAAAAAGGACAAATTGACGTTGGATCTGAAGTTGATTCTAATAATGAATACGACATTTATATAGACAATGAATTTATTGGGCGTCTTACTGTCTATTTCCCAAATGGTGTATTCTGCGGAGCACCTGAAAATCCAGGACGTATTTTTAGTGCCGGAACACATACAATTAGAGCCGTAGGAAACGGTGCTACCGAAGTGCGAGAAGGCACAGTAAATCTTGGCCCTCAAGAATGTATTGTTGTTCGTGTAGAAACCTTACAGCTGGTAACTGGTAGTGGAGGTTCAGGTGGATCTGGCGGTTCAGGTGGATCAGGTGGATCTGGAGGATCTGGCGGTGGTACAGGACCAGACCCAGGAAGAATTAAGTTTTGGGTTAATAAAGATTTTGGCTGCGGAAATATTAGCATTTCTGTGAGTGGATTAGGATCAAGTACTATCTCAGGCTACATAGGTGGTGGTCCAGGTAGTTGTGATGAAACTTTCGGCGGAGGAAATTTCAATAACGTTGCTCCAGGCACGTATTCTTTTTCTGCAAGTTGTTCAGACAGAACTTGGAACGGTAATGTAACCGTTGGCGATGGCGGTTGTACACTATTCCGATTGTTGTAATTCTACTTTATCTACAACAAAAAAACCTCCTTGCTTAGCCACAAGGAGGTTTTTATTTATCTATTAAAAAGTACTACCCTTTTAAATATCCATATTTCTTGCTGTATTCTAGCATTTGAGACTCAAAAGTTTCAGGTTGTTCAATAGTGAAACTTTCTATTTCTCCAGCATCGTTCATCTTCGGCACAATCACAGGATTTACAAATCCGCTATATGGTGCAGACTTAAACTTACTGTTTCTTTCTAACACTTGCTTGTGTAAATCTTGATCTACCTTTACTCCATAGTTTTCTACTAATGCCTTAGCCGCTTCGTAATCTCCTTCAGAAGTAATACGTTGAGTCTCCTTCAACAACTCACCAAAAATTACTCTTAATTTGTCATAGTCATTTATGTTGTAGTATGTTTTTCCGTCACGTTCAATTTTTTCAATAACGTTGTCGGCTTTACCACGCTCATAAGACCAAGCACTCACCCATTGGCGATTTACCATATGTGCCTCTTCTACATCGTCTCCCAACTCTAAGCGAACCAACTGACCAATTAGACCATTTCTGATATACCCGTCATAGGCTGCAATTCCAGTTTCTTTCCAGTTTTCAACCAAACCAAGTTCTTCTAACTTAGGATCCATTAAGTAATAAAGACCAAACAAATCTGCACGCCCTTCTTCAATGGTAGATTTGTATCGCTTTAATGTTTCTTTTGGTGTTCCAACCCCTTTGTTAATTTGTCCAGAAGCATGACCTACCACTTCGTGCAACGCAGTATGCAATTTATCTGCTAACTGTCCGTATTTTTTTTCTAATCTAACTTCTTCTTCGTCGTTTGCAAATTCTTGTAAACGTCCACTACCTCCAGCATTGTTATATGCATTGATAATATTCCCTAGAGAAACAGATTTGCTTCCGTGTTTCTGACGAATCCAGTTATTATTAGGTAAATTAACACCTATTGGAGTACTTGGAGAAGCATCGCCTGCCTCACCAGCAACAATTACTGTTTTGTATGAAACACCCGTCACACTATCTTTTTTGTGCTCTGGCATTAATGGTGAATTATCTTCAAACCATTGTGCTTCTGTAGACAGTACTGCCATTTTCTTAGACATGTCAAAATCTTTAATTTCAACAATAGTCTCGTAAGAACCTTTATAACCTTTTGGGTCATTATACACTTCAATAAAACCATTAATCCAGTCTATGTTACCTTCAGTACTCTCAACCCAAGCCACTGCATAATCGTCCCAAGTATCTAAACTTCCTGTTTGATAGTACTCAATTAACAATCCTAATGCTTTTGCTTGATTTTCATTTTCGGCAACACCCTTTGCCTTTTCTAACCAGCCCACTACATTTTCTATAGCCGCGCCGTAAAGACCGCCAACCTTATATACTTGTTCTTTTAGCTTTCCATTTTCTTTTACTAAACGTGTGTTAAGTCCTACTTCTATTGGCTCTTCAGCGTCTACTTCAATAGCTCCATAGAACGCTTCCACTTCTGCAGTAGTAACGTCTGGTCCGTAAAAGTTTATAGCACTTTCCAATACAATATCTGCATCTTTGTTTAAATTCACTTTCTTAGCATCCTTATCGTTAAAAATTACATCAAGTGCTTCTCCTTCTAAGGTAGCATTACTAGCGGTTAATAATTCTTGCAAGTACGCTTTTGTAAATTCGGGTTTTAATTTCGCATTACTGTAGTGATGGTGAATACCGTTACTAAACCAAACACGTTTTAAGTACGTTTCAAAATTCTTCCAGTCGTCTGTAGTTTTATCTCCGTCATATGCATTATATACCTGTTCTAATGCAGTACGAATCGCCAAATTATGACGGTAGTTTTGTGCCCACATAATGTCACGCCCTGCAAGTCCAGCTTGTGTCAAGTAATACACTAATTTCTGCTCCTTTAGCGTAAGATCTTCCCAGCTAGGGATTTGGTAACGTAATATCTTTAAATCGGCAAACTGATCTACTTGATAGTTAAAGTTTTCGTTAGTCTTTACTTCAGTAGTTTCATCTGTCGTTGCTTCTTTTGTTTTGTTATCCTCGCAGGCAACAAATAAAAAGGTACATACTGTTAGACACAGTAAAAAATAGTTTTTCATTATTTATTATTTTGGTTTTTACAAATGTAACAAATTTTCACTTCGGAAATTTCAGAAGAAAAAGAGCTTATTAACCTACAACTAAGACGGTGAGAAAATTATGTATCTTAGCACTTACAACCGAAAATATCCTATACCATGAAAATTATAAAGTATTTATTTTTCCTCCTTCTAATTGTGGTAATTGGTGGCGCTATCTATTTTGCTACGCAAGACGGATCGTTTGATGTAGCGAAAACCAGAACCATTAATGCTCCTGCCGAGATGATTTACAATAACGTAAAGGATTTTAAGAATTGGGAAACCTGGGGTCCTTGGATGACACAAGACCCTGACATAGAACTGAGTTATGCTGAAAAAACAGAGGGCGAAGGCGCATCTTATTCATGGCTAAGTGAGGTTGTAGGAGATGGTTCTATGCGTATTGTGAAGGTTATACCAAATGAAGAAATAGAACAGAAAATTGTTTTTAATTCTCCTATGGGTGATAGCGAAAGCGACGTGTATTGGAAATTTCAAGAAGGAGACGAACCTGGCACAACAAAAGTTACATGGGGAATGAAAGGGGAACAATCTTTTATGGAGAAGGTATTTATGAGTTTTCAGCCAGATAATTTTGAAACCATGTTAGGCGATATGTACAGCGATGGTTTAGCAAATCTTGATACGGTTGTTACCGAAGCAATGAAGGCGTTCACAATTAATGTAGATGGGCTCACACAGCACAATGGCGGTTACTATATGTACAATACTACATCTGCAAAGCAAAGTGACATTGGCATGAAAATGGGTGCTATGATGGGGCAAGTTATGGGATATATGCAAGCCAATAACATTGCTATGAACGGCATGCCATTTACGCTATACAATCAGATAGACGAAGCAAATGGAACAATTATCTTTTCTGCCTGCATCCCAATAAAAGACCGTGTTATCACACCCGACGGCAGTACAGTGGTCTCAGGACTTATGGAACCTGTTACAGCATTAAAAACAACCCTAAAAGGAAACTACACTAACTTACCTGAAGCGTATGCGCAAGCACAGGCATATCTGTCAAAAAACAACTTACAAGCACATCCCACTGCAAAAATGTTTGAAGTATATATGACAGATCCAAGTGAGGTGCCTAATCCTGCAGATTATGTTACTGAGGTTTACATTCCGGTACTAATTCCTGAAGAAAACTAACCACATACATGAAGCAATTATTGTTGGTTTTTTTAGGGGGAGGCATTGGAAGCAGTTTACGATATATAGTTGGCAACTTCTTAAATAGCAACACCAGCGGTATTCCTTATGGTACGTTTTTAGCAAATATTGCTGGAAGCCTCTTTATTGGAATTATATTAGGACTTGCAGCTAAAAATGAATCGCTCTCCCAGAATACAATTTTATTCTTGGCAACGGGATTTTGTGGAGGGTTTACAACGTTTTCTACCTTCGCTTATGAAAATCATATTTTATTAAAATCTGGTGACTTTATGACGTTTGCGTTATACACCATAGCCAGTTTTCTAATAGGATTTGCGGCTGTTTTCTTCGGAATATGGCTGGTCCGATTCTTTTAAAGCTTTACGTAATCTTTCACCCCAGCTTCTATACGTACCATTAAGTCATTTTCTTTAGGAGGTATAGGACAAGAATAATTGGGACTATATGCGCAATAAGGATTGTATGCTTTGTTGAAATCTAAAATCATTGTAGTGCTTTCGGGTATATACGTGTCTAAAAATCTACCCCCTCCATAACTTCCATCTCCACTTGTTAAGTCTGTAAAAGGCAAGAATAAATAATCAACATACTCAGGATCTTCACTAGGCGTTGTGCTTTGATATACGTTTAACTGCAATGCTTTACCATCTATTTCAAAATGAACCTCGCCGTATTTCACATACTCAGGCAGCCGTGTGGTAGATGTTTTCATTAAAAATGGTTGCTCATTAGGAGTTCTAATAAAATTAGCTTCTACGCGATACTTTAAATCTACGGCGTAAAACTCTAAACCTTTAAAAGCTTTTAAATCCTTTTTGCCCAAAATTGTTGTTTCAAGATTCGAAAACTTCTCATTTTCTGCGCCCTGGTGAGCTTCAATCTCTTTTATAAGATCTTCTTGTGTTTGAGCACAAAGTGAAATACTACTTAAAATTAAGAATAGGAATAAACAAGTCTTCATTATAGAGAATTTTATTCAAATGTAAGAGTAATACTTATCTGTTCCTTTATTTTTGCGCCTTAAATTTAATCTTATGCTTATTAAAAGCAACTTGCTTTCGCTTATATTATTTTGTGCTTTATCTACACAATTTATTAATGCTCAACGGGTAAACTTCGACAAGGACAAAATGGAATTCTTAAATAATACCGAAAAAGTAAATGTGGTGTTTACTTTTGAAAAACCTTTGTATAACGGAGACAACCTAACAGAAAAAGAATTTTTAGACTATATCACAAAAAAAATTGTCACCAATGCCAATGAAGCAATGGCAAAAGAATTCGTACAAAATTTAGAAAAAGCAAAGTATGATGACTGGCCCAAAGAATTTGCAGAAACCATTAATGAATGGAGTAGCGAATATAAGAATGCTCCTACTTTTGTAGTTGACGACACCACTGCCCTCTATACAATGAAGGTTAATACGACATGGATGTACTTCGGTTACGATGCAGAAATTATAGACAGGCCCTCTAAAGCAACCATGGACATAGAATTTTACAAGACAACGAATCCTGATGAAATCATAGAACGAACTTCTATAAGCAGAGCCATGGGAACTTACAATAAGACGCATGGCGACGGCGAAACATGGCCTAAACCTAACCTCAACCGAATGCGAAAAGCATACGACAGAGCGGGTTACAAATTTGCAAAAGCAATAAAAAGAATCGTAGATTAAACTAACGAAGTTATTTTTTTAAATAAATTATACTACATTTGAGGTATCACAAATAAATTATGAAACCACACACCTATATCTGTAAATCAAGAATCGTGGGGAATACCCTACAGAGCAGGATAGGTATGTATTGACTATAAAACCATAGCATAAATCAATATAGAAACGTCCTGCATAACCGCAGGACGTTTTATTTTTATACTACAACCAAATGAAAAAAATATACAGAAATTATATCGATAATTTTTCTGGTCTCTCTCCCGAGATATGGCTACTGTCTTTAGTTACTTTTATTAATAGAGCTGGCGCAATGGTGATTCCGTTTTTATCGCTGTATTTAGTAAATTCCAAGGGGTTTACATTACCACAAGTAGGGTGGATTATGACGTGCTTCGGACTAGGCTCTTTGGCTGGTACATGGGTGGGAGGAAAATTAACAGACGCCATAGGCTTCTACAAAGTGATAACCTTAAGTCTTTTCTTTGGAGGATTGGGTTTTATCGCACTTCAGTTTATGAACTCCTTCTATGGTTTTTGTCTAGGTATTTTCGCACTTATTTTTGTTGCAGACGCATATCGTCCAGCAATATTTGTAGCCTGCGACGCATACAGCAAACCAAAAAATGTAACCAGAAGTATAGCCTTAATTAGACTTGCAATTAACCTAGGTTTTTCTATTGGTCCTGTAATTGGCGGACTAATTATTGCACGTATTAATTACACCTCTCTGTTCTGGATAGATGGAATTACCTGTATACTCGCTTCTGTTTTATTATTTGTACTACTAAAACCAAAAAAGTTAAAAGAAGAAGAAATAGAAACTACTCTGGTAAAACATGGCGTTTCACCCTATAAAAACGGGCTGTATTTGCTGCTAATTCTCATCATGGTTTTAAGTAGTATGACTTTCGTTCAGTACTTTTCGGTAGTACCACTTTACTACGAACAAGTTCATTTTTTATCTGAAGATGTTATTGGCGGATTGCTATTTTTAAACGGCATAATAATCGTAGTTTTTGAAATGCCATTGGTGGGGTGGTTAGAACGTATAAACATGTCTAAAACCATGGCTACATTATGGGGTATGGTTTTTCTAGCAGCAAGTTTTATAGTACTAAACATAAGCGATTGGTTCGGGATTTTAGTTATTGGTATGGTGCTGATGACCGTTGGCGAAATGATAGGGTCTCCATTTTCTAATGCATTAGCACTTGAGATGTCGCCAAAAGGAAGAAAAGGAAGTTACATGGGGCTCTACAGTATGAGTTTCTCACTGTCACACATCTTTGGACACAATGGCGGAATGAACCTAGTAAACCAATTTGGATACAGAAATACTTGGTTCGTAATCTTTGCCTTGCTAATTGGTGTTACGGTTCTCTGTCTTTTACTCCATCAACGGGTGAAGAAAAAGCGTATTTTAGCAACTTAATCTAAGTAGTTTATGAAACATTTTTTGTTTACCTTCTTAGCGCTTTGTGTTTTCGCATGCGCGGAAATTTCCGAAGAAAAAAAGCTAGAGAAAGTTAAAAACACTGAAGTTACCGATATTACTGAGACAAAACGGCTATTACCGAAACTTGATAGCACTAGATATAATGTTGCTTTTCTTATCATGGACGGTGTTTATAACACTGAACTCACGGCTCCTTTCGATATTTTTCAGCACACCATTTATAGAGAGAATATTAAAGCAATGAACGTGTTTACAGTAGCCAATACACTAGCGCCAATTACTTCTTTTGAAGGATTAAGAATCTTACCAGACTATAATTATATAGAAGACAAACTACCTACAATAGATATCTTAGTGGTTCCAAGTGCAGAACATCATTTAGATACAGATTTAGAAGATAAAGACCTCATAGCATTTGTACAAAAGGTAGATAAAGAAGCGCAGTTTGTAACATCTCATTGTGACGGTGCCTTCGTGCTAGCCAAAGCAGGATTGTTAAATTCACACATATCAACTACATTTCCTAGCGATATCGATGCTATGCGCACCATGTTCCCTTCGCTAGATATAAGAAAAGACGTTCTTTTTGTACACGATGGGAAATACATTACCTCTGCCGGTGGAGCTAAAAGTTTTGAAGCCTCATTGTATCTGTGCGAGTTACTATATGGTAAAAAAATAGCCCAATCCTTGGCAGGTGGGCTTGTAATAGACTGGGACGTGACTAACGTACCACATTTAATTGTAGATTAAAGTTTATTACTTATTCTTCTTAACCTTTTCAGCTTTTAAACCTTTACGCATCTTTTGTTGCCGTCTTGAAAGCAACACCGCATCTAGGCAAGAAATTAATAAGCCAATGCCTGCAATTAAACAAATAAATCTTACAGCAGCAGCTCCGGTATATTCAAATCCGGTAAATCCTAAGCCAAATGTTATAATAGTAATAAGTAAGAAGTGAATCGTATAATTTTTCATAGTGTGGTTGTAATTTTAAGGTATGTTTCTAAGATACATCCTAAATTTAGGCAACACTATTAAGAAATTCTAAATTGGGTAATCTTTAACGCTTCAAAGTATCTATAGGTCTAATGCTATTGTTCGCTACTACATGCGACAAAACGATTTGTGTTTTGGTCTCCCCGTAAGAGATAAGCTGGTCTATAAAATCTTCAAGATGTTTTTGGTTTCTTAAAACCACTTCCATAACAATATTTTCATTACCCGTAATTCTGTAGCAATTTAGCACCTCATCGTAGGTCTTTACTTTTTCCAGAAATGGTTTTAACTTCCCCATAAAAGCACGTAATGTAATAATTGCCTTTAACTGATAACCAGTTTCAAAGGGAGAAACAACTGTTCTATGTCCAAGAATAACACCAGCATCTTCCATTTTTTTTATACGTTCAGATACAGCTGGCGAACTTATACCAACCTGTCGCCCTATTTCTGAATTACTAAGTCTCGAATTATTCTGAAGCCTTTGTAAAATTTTCCAATTAAGTGAATCTAGCTGCATTGAAAGAAATTTTAAAAATTACCTTAAATTTTAAATCAAAAATAGATAATTACTTTAAATTTTATATATAAAACTACAACTATCTCACTAAATTTGAGAAAAATAACTATAAAAGAGACCCCCAGAAGTGTTACCTACAACACACCCACAATTTCCACAGTCTGCCATCTATAAAAAGGCACAAGATATCTTTGCTTTATCTCGAAATATATCTCAGTATTTAGGTCATGACCTAGCTGAATTAAACGAAGATGGAACAGAAGATAGGAACATCTATTTTTCTGGCGATATTGTTCAACAATCGATCTCTCTTGCTCCGGAAATTTTAAAAGCTGAAAGCCAGGCATTTTCCGAAGAAAAGGAGAAACACGTTGCCTCGTTAACACGACTTACTAATTTACTGTACAAAAATTGCGAGCGATTAGAACACAGCGCAAGCAATGGAAAAGACTTTTTACCCATTCTTCGCAAAGAACTAAAGAAGTTTAGAAAATTGCAACGTACATGGATGTTGACGTTGTAAAACAAACTTAATTTTTTTAGTAATTCCGCTTCTCATAAAAGTAGTACTACCCCTTGCTAATAAAAGAAAAATGCTTCAACAGGAATAGTACAATTTACCAGTGTACTATGCAACTGCTCGTGATGAGCGACTCACAACTTTAAAGTTAATTACATATTTCTTCTATACTGCCCTCCTACTTCAAACAAGGCATTTGTAATTTCGCCTAAGGAAGTATATTTACACACTTCCATAAGTGCTTCAAAGATATTTTCATTGTTAATTGAGCGCTGCTGAAGGTCTTTCAACAATGAGGCTACATGCGTTTTATTTCGCTTATTTAATGCCTCTACTACTTCTATCTGATACTGTTTCTCTTCTTCAGTAGCCCGTATAATCTCTGCAGGTTGCACAGTTGGAGACCCTTTACTACTTAAAAAAGTATTAACCCCAATTATTGGAAACTCTCCTGTATGTTTCAACGTTTCATAATACAAACTTTCTTCCTGTATCTTACTGCGCTGGTACATGGTTTCCATTGCTCCAAGCACCCCGCCCCGCTCTGTTAAACGGTCAAATTCTTCTAAAACAGCCTGCTCTACCAAATCGGTTAGCTCTTCAATAATAAAACTTCCCTGAATTGGATTTTCATTTTTTGCTAAGCCCAACTCCTTATTAATAATGAGCTGTATTGCCATAGCACGACGCACACTTTCTTCTGTAGGAGTTGTAATGGCTTCATCGTAGGCGTTAGTATGCAAAGAATTACAGTTATCGTAAATAGCGTACAAAGCCTGTAACGTTGTTCTAATATCGTTAAAATCTATCTCCTGGGCATGTAACGAACGTCCTGAGGTCTGAATGTGATATTTCAGCATTTGTGCACGCGGATTAGCACCGTATTTATGCTTTAATGCCTTTGCCCAAATTTTTCGTGCCACACGTCCAATTACCGAATATTCTGGATCTATACCGTTACTAAAGAAAAAGGATAAATTTGGTCCAAATTTATTGATATCCATTCCACGACTCAAGTAATACTCCACATAGGTAAATCCGTTAGCAAGTGTAAACGCTAATTGAGAAATAGGATTAGCACCTGCTTCTGCAATATGATAGCCACTAATAGACACCGAATAAAAGTTTCGGACTTGCTTTTCGATGAAATATTCTTGCACATCGCCCATTAGTCGTAAGGCGAACTCTGTGGAAAAAATACAGGTGTTCTGCGCCTGATCTTCTTTTAAAATATCTGCTTGTACCGTTCCACGTACTTGTTGTAACGTTTCAGCCTTTATAGTTTTGTACACGTCTTGAGGCAATACTTGATCTCCTGTTACACCAAGCAACATTAAACCAAGACCATTATTACCTTCTGGTAAATCTCCTTGGTATTTTGGTCGCTTTTCTCCTTTATATAAAGCTGAAATTTTAGCTTCAACTTCTTCTTCTAGGCCATTTTCTGTGATATACTTTTCACAATTTTGATCGATAGCTGCGTTCATAAAAAACCCTAACAACATAGGTGCGGGACCATTTATTGTCATACTCACCGAAGTCATTGGGTGACTTAAATCGAACCCAGAGTACAACTTCTTCGCATCGTCTAAGCAACAAATAGACACACCTGCATTACCTATTTTACCATAAATATCTGGACGTAATCCTGGATCATTACCATACAGTGTAACACTATCGAAAGCCGTAGACAATCTTTTTGCTGGCAGCCCATGACTTACATAATGAAAACGTCTATTGGTTCTCTCGGGACCCCCTTCTCCTGCAAACATTCGTGCAGGGTCTTCCCCTGTTCTCTTAAAAGGATATAATCCTGCGGTATAAGGAAATTCGCCAGGTACATTTTCTTGTAAGCACCAGCGTAAAACATCACCCCATGCTTGGTATTTAGGCAAAGCCACTTTAGGTATTTGACTATGCGATAAACTTTCGGTGTGTGTATCTATTTTTATTTCTTTATCACGCACTTTAAACGTATATACCGGGTTTTTATAGCGGTTTACCTTTTCATCCCAAGTTGTGATTACTTCCCAATTATAAGGGTCCAGATTCATTTTTGTCTTATCGAATTCTGCCAACAACAATTTCAACAGATCTGCATTTTCGTTGGAAGATGCAATAGATTCTGAAACAATGCCACTCTGGTCAATTTTGGGTAATGACCCTGAGATAGTTTCTAGAGTTTTAAAAATTCCGTAGAGCTTTTGGGCTACTTCGGCTTGTGCGCTCGCCGTTTTATCGTAGGCTCGGTTGTTTTCTGAAATTTCTGACAGATAGCGAGTTCTGGCTGGTGGAATCACAAAGATTTTTTCGCTCATCTCATCAGTCACTTCAAAAGTGCTTGTAAGGTCGGCTTTTGTCTTTTCCACTAATTGATCCATAATGGCCTTGTACAAGGTGTTCATTCCTGGGTCGTTAAACTGCGACGCTATAGTACCAAAAATTGGAAGTTTATCTTGAGGCGTATCCCACAGCTGATGGTTTCGCATGTATTGCTTTTTAACATCTCGAAGCGCATCTAAGGAACCGCGTTTATCAAATTTATTGATCGCTACCAAATCGGCAAAATCGAGCATATCAATCTTTTCTAATTGCGTAGCTGCCCCAAATTCTGGTGTCATAACATATAATGACACATCACTATGTTCAATAATTTCTGTGTCGCTCTGCCCAATACCAGAAGTTTCAAGAATAATGAGGTCATAATGTGCCGCCTTAATCACTTCTATAGTTTCAGCAACATACTTTGACAAGGCAAGATTACTTTGTCTTGTGGCTAAACTGCGCATGTATACTCGTGGAGAATTAATGGCGTTCATTCTAATACGGTCTCCAAGCAACGCACCTCCTGTTTTTCTTTTTGAAGGATCTACAGAAATTAAGCCGATAGTTTTCTCTGGAAAATCTAGTAAAAACCGTCGTACAAGTTCATCTACCAAAGACGATTTTCCTGCCCCTCCTGTACCCGTAATACCCAACACTGGAGTTGCAAGTGATTTGTTGTGTTCATGAATTTTTTCTAGTGCTTCTTTCGCAACATCTGGAAAGTTTTCTGCGGAAGAAATAACGCGAGCAATAGCTCCTGGTTCTTTGTCTGAAAGTCTATCTACTTCTCCATTTAGGGTGTCACCAATTGCAAAATCTGAAGTTTTTACCAAATCATTTATCATACCTTGCAGCCCCAATTCACGGCCATCATCTGGAGAATAAATACGAGTAATCCCATACTCCATTAGTTCTTCTATTTCCGAAGGTAAAATTACACCGCCACCGCCGCCAAATATCTTTATATGTCCAGCATTTTTTTCCTGCAACAGGTCGTACATATACTTAAAGTACTCATTATGTCCACCTTGGTACGATGTCATTGCAATAGCATTAGCATCTTCTTGAATTGCGGTGTTTACAACTTCTTCTACGCTTCTATCGTGACCTAAATGTATGACCTCAACCCCTGTGGCTTGGATTATTCGTCGCATAATGTTAATGGCGGCGTCGTGACCGTCAAAAAGGGAGGCTGCCGTTACAATACGAACTTTATTTTTGGGAGTATATGGAGTTTGTGTATTCATGATAAATTAAATTGGCTGCAAAGTTACGAAAACAGGGATAAAACACAGTTTATCGTTTCGCAATTAAATGTGGCAAATAATTAGTGTAGAATTGTATAATTACATTGTTTTTTTTGTAAATTTGACTTTTACATCCTTTTAATAAATATAAAATATTATGAAAAAAATTTACATTTTAGCAGCATTTGTAGCCTTTGCCTTTAGCGCAAACGCTCAGATAGATTTTGAAGATAATTTTGACTTTTACAATTTAGGCGATCTTGACGCTCAAAGTCCACAATGGAGATCATGGAGTGGTATTCCTAGTAGTGGTGACGACGCTGAAGTTGTAGACTCACAAGCTTTGTCTGGAACACAGTCTTTACTTATTCCAGGTAACGAAGCTTCAGATATGGTATTATTAACGCCGCTACAACCAACAGATGGTGAATATACAATTCAGTTTTGGGCTAGAATAGCAGCTGGAAAATCAGCATACTTTAACATGCAAGCAGATTTAACTCCTGAAGGAACTGCTTGGAATCAAGCCTTAATGGGTGGTAATGTTTACTTTAACTGTGATGGTGCTTCTGGTGGAGTTGGAAGTGTTGCAGGAGTAATTGACTGTTCTGCATCTAACTTTACATTTGCATATCCAGAAGACGAATGGTTCAAAGTAACTTGTGTTTACGATCTTGATGGTGAAGAGTGGGCTATGAGTATTAATGATACTGAGCAATTTTCTGGTGCTCCTTTCGAGTTTGGAACACAATTATTTGTTCAATTAGCAGGACTTAACTTTTTCTCTGCTTCTGCAAACAACGAAATGTTCATCGACGATGTTGTAATGGGTAGAGATATCAACCTTAACACAGATGAGTTTTCTACTGCTAACTTTAGCATGTTCCCTAATCCAGTAAGAGATGTTTTAAACATTCATTCTAAATATAATGTTGAAGCAATCACTGTATACGATGTATTAGGAAAAGAAGTAATTTCTGCAAACCCAGGTGTTGCAAATGCTACAATAGACATGAGCAAACTTTCTTCTGGAGCTTACTTAGTTAATGTACGTATTAACGGTGCATCAAAAACTGTAAAAGTAGTGAAGTAATTAACTTCAATAATCTCTTTTAAAAAGCCCTTCTTACTGAAGGGCTTTTTTTTATCTTTATCCCTTCAAGTAGATCCTCAATAGCAAGTTATGAAAAAAGTCATTTTATTCTTTTCGTGTTTCGTCCTAATCTCATGTGCTGAGTTGCAACAAGTGGTAAATACATTACCACAAAGTGGTGGCGGATTAGACCCAACAATGATTGCAAATGGTCTTCGCCAAGCATTAGATTTTGGTATCGACAAGCAGGTTTCAAAATTAACTCAGAAAGACGGTTTCTATAAAAATAGCTTAGTCAAAATTCTTCTGCCTCAAGAACTTCAAAAAGTTGACAAGACCTTACGCGATATTGGATTAGGCAAATTGGCAGATGAAGGTTTGAAAGTACTTAACAGGGCTGCAGAAGATGCTGTAAAAGAAGCAACACCTATTTTTGTAGATGCGGTAAAAGGTATTACGTTTTCAGACGCAAAAAACATACTACTAGGTCCAGATAATGCGGCAACCAACTATTTAGAAGGACGCACAAATACGGCCTTATACGGTAAATTTAACCCCGTAATCAAAAATTCTTTTCAAAAAGTTGGAGCCGATCAAATTTGGGAGAATATCATAACCAAATACAATTCTGTTCCATTTGTGAATAAGGTGAACCCCGATCTCACAGATTATGTAACAAACCAAGCCTTGGAAGGTGTTTATACTATGATTGCAGTAGAAGAAAAGAAAATCCGCACTAACGTCGCTTCTCGAACCACTACACTCTTACGTCAAGTGTTTGGCCTTCAAGATTAAAGGTTGAACTTTTAGCATTATTTAGGAAGGGATTAACGAGTTGTTAATACCAAAAGAGCACCTATTCTTGTAGTTTTGTTCCAACAAATTACAATTTATGTCAGGGTGGTTTTCAAAAAAATCGAGATTAGAAAGACTGCAGCAAAAATATGCTGAGCTCATGAAGAAGTCTTTTAAGGTTGCTCTAAAAGACACTAAGGAAAGTGATAAGATGCAGCAAAAAGCGTATGAAATATATAGTGAGATTAAGCATCTCACCTTACAACGCGCAGATAAATAATTAGTGTATGGTTTTAAAATAGGCAAAGGCGTTTTTCAGACGCGATCCATACCAACTAAAATACTCGCCATCTACTAAACACACTTTTGTTTCTAGTGTGTTTTTTAATGCTAACCTATCCTTCTCAGAAAAAGGGAAAGGCTCTGAAGATAAAAGTACCACATCGACAGTTTTTAATAGTTCAATAGAAACCTCAGGGTAGCGAGAAGATTTATCTTCAATTATATTCTCAAAATTATTTAAGGCAAGCAGGTTATTAATAAAAGTGTTTCTTCCAGCCAACATCCACGGGTTTTTCCAAATAACGTAGGCTACCTTTCTTTTAGGAACCTTCTGCATAGATTCTTGAAATTCAACACTTTTTTGTAAAATATTATCGGCAATTTTTTCTGCTACTTTTGAAAGATTAAATAATTTACCCAAACCACGTATCATCCCCAGCGCGTCCTCTAGCGAATAAATATCACTCACCCACACTGGAGCAAGCGCTCTAAGCGCAACTACCATCTCTTGGGTATTCTCTTCCTTATTACATATAATGATATCTGGTTGTAAAGCTGAAATTTTAGCAAAATCAACATTTTTAGTACCTCCAACCACGACCTTAGCTTTACGTAAAGCTACTGGATGCACACAGAACTTAGTAACACCTACAATCTGATCTTCTAACCCAAGGTCGACCAAGAGTTCAGTCTGAGAAGGCACTAAAGAAACAATTCTGTTGGGAACAGAAGAAATATCTAGTACGTTATGCAACTGATCTTTAACCAGCATTTAGAATAGATTCCATTTGTTGTTGTAGGGAAGCTGCCTGGTTAGCAGCGGCTTCGGCAAAATCTGTCCCTTTTGAAGCATAAATAATCCCCCTAGACGAATTAATTAGTAGACCTACCTGCTCATTAAGGCCATACTTGCAAACCTCTGTTAAACTACCTCCCTGCGCTCCAACCCCTGGGACTAACAGAAAACTATTTGGAACTATCGCTCTCACATCACCAATATAACTTGCTTTTGTCGCACCAATAACATACATTAAATTTTCAGCATTGACCCAAGTTTTAGAAACTTCTAGAACCGAAGTATATAGCGTTTTACCTTCTAAATCTTTCGTCTGAAAATCGTATGCTCCAAGATTAGATGTAAGGGCTAACAAAATTGTGTGTTTGTCCTTAAAGTTGAGAAATGGTTCTACGCTATCTTTCCCCATATAAGGAGCTACAGTCACAGAATCGAAGCCAAGATCTTCAAAGAAAGCTTTGGCGTACATAGTAGATGTGTTGCCAATATCACCGCGCTTTGCATCGGCGATAGTGTATACTTCAGGATGCTTTTCATTTAAATAAGAAATGGTCTTTTCTAAAGCCTTCCATCCCTTTAAACCATAGGCTTCATAAAACGCCGTATTAGGTTTGTAAGCAACTGCAAGTTCATGCGTAGCATCTATAATGGACTTGTTAAATGCAAAGATAGGATCTTCTTCTTGCAACAAATGTGGTGGAATTTTATCGAGGTCTACATCCAAGCCAATACATAGAAACGATTTCTTTTTACGAATTTGTTCAACTAGCTGTTCTGTAGTCATAGATACTTACAATTTTAAAATGCTTCTCCCGTTTCTTTTAATTTTTCAGTATTGCTTACCAATTGAAGCTCATCAATAATTTTCTGGATATCACCATCGATAATATTTCCTAAATCGTAAAGTGTTAGGTTAATACGGTGATCTGTAACTCTACCTTGCGGGTAGTTGTACGTTCTAATCTTGGCACTTCTATCTCCACTAGTTACCATTGAACCTCTTTTTTCAGCGTCTTCTGCCTGTTTTTTGGCTAGTTCAAGATCGAAGAGTCGCGACCTAAGTACTTTAAATGCTTTTTCTTTATTCTTGTGCTGCGATTTTTGATCTTGGCATTGCGCTACAAGACCCGTTGGCTCATGCGTTAAACGAACAGCAGAATAGGTTGTATTTACAGATTGTCCCCCTGGTCCAGACGAACAGAAATAATCGATACGCACATCTTTGGGATCTATCTGCACATCAAATTCTTCGGCTTCAGGAAATACCATTACCGTCGCAGCACTTGTGTGTACACGACCTTGCGTTTCCGTTTGCGGCACACGTTGAACACGATGTACTCCGGCTTCAAACTTAAGTGTTCCGTAGACGTCATCTCCTTCTACTTCAAACTGAATTTCTTTGTAACCACCGCTTGTACCTTCACTAAAATCTACTATGCTAACTTTCCATCCCTTAGACTCGCAATATTTGGTATACATACGGTGTAAATCGCCTGCAAAAATACTTGCTTCATCTCCACCGGTTCCAGCTCTTACTTCAACCACAGCATTTTTGGTATCTTCAGGATCTTTAGGAATAAGCATAAACTTAATCTCTTCTTCGAGCTTATCTAGCTTTCCTTTCGCCTCTTCCATTTGCATCTTAGCCATCTCAACCATTTCAGCATCGCTACCATCTCCCAAAATTTCTTCAGCTTCAGCAATTCTTTCTGTAGCCAATATATATTGCTCACGCTTGTCCATAAGCGCTCGCAAATCTTTATATTCTTTATTTAAGTGAACGTATTGTTTTTGATCACTAATAATATCTGGCTGAATGATAAGATCACTCACCTCATCGAATCTATTTTTTACAATTTGAAGTTTTTCTAACATAGTGCATTCTTGCATTGAAATTAACGCTCATTGCGGCATCAAATTTACAATAAATAACGGAAGAGGTCAACGAACAGTAAATCTATATTTTGACTTATTAATAGATACGAGCAAGCCTAAAAACTATAGTAGTTTTTCATTTTCACAAGTATTACTTTGCTAAAAGAGTTTTTTAGAAACTTCGTCTTTAGGCTCTTTCGGCATAATTGCATAATGAGCCAATAGTGCAGTACTTAGAATTATTATAATTCTGGCAACATAAACCGACGTGTTACCAAAACCAAAATCGTAATATGCAATTGCCCTAAACACTTCAGCAAATACAATTAAAAAAACAAATATGGTGAACACTAAAGATGCCTTCGAGCTAGAAGAATGATTATATACTAACGACAAAAAACTGCAAACTACCAATGCCATGGCGCCTAGTATCATGGCCGCATAATGTAAGTTTCCAAATGCAAAATCTTTTAGCATGGTTATAAACTGATAGAACAAATAACCATTTACAACAATTAGTGCCGCAAAAACTACGGTTAAGGTAACACCTAGATTTTTTAAAGATGCTCTAGGCCACAGCGCCTTAATTATAAAGAGTAACGATACAAAATTGAGCATAAGAGAAAGCATCGCTATTGTTTTGTCTTCATATGCCATAGTGGCAAAACTTGAGATGCCATAGCAAAGCAAAAACAAGACTAATAGAATGTTAGTTTTGCTCTTTTTATACCAGATAATAACAGCCAAATAGGAGAAAGATATTAACCCTCGCAGAAAACGATAGGTTCCATAATCTTCTTGAAGATGCGCTACAACACTTGCTGCAAGCAGCAAAGAGCCTAGCACAATTAATACTATGATATACCCTCTTTTCTTACCTGCACTATTCTGTTCCATTAAAATACCTTTAAGGTATGCGACTTACCCCCTATTTATATACAAATGTTCCATGATTAGAAGTAATCGTCAGCTTTTTTTCTTCCGAAGCAAGTACACGGCCTACTATTTTAGCATCTACATTGAAGGATTTTGAAATTTCAATGAGTTCTTCCGCTATATTTTCAGGAACATACAATTCCATTCTGTGACCCATATTAAACACTTGATACATTTCTTTCCAGTCTGTACCACTTTCTTCCTGAATCATTTTAAAGAGTGGCGGTGTTTCGAACATCGCATCTTTTACTATGTGTAGTTGATCTATAAAATGTAATATTTTTGTTTGCGCCCCACCACTACAATGCACCATACCATGAATCTCATTAGCACTATATCTTTCCAAAATTTTCTTAATTATTGGCGCATAGGTTCTTGTGGGAGATAATACTAGCTGCCCTGCATTTAAGGGTGTTTCGGCCACGCTATCTGTTAACTTTTTGGAACCGCTGTAGACTAGCTCTTTAGGAACGGCTGCATCGTAACTTTCAGGGAACTTTTCAGCTAAATAGCTAGAAAACACATCATGGCGAGCGCTGGTTAAACCGTTGCTCCCCATCCCTCCATTATACTGATTTTCATATGTGGCCTGACCAAAGGACGCTAAGCCTACAATTACATCTCCAGGTTGTATGTTAGCATTGTTAATTACCTGAGATCTTTTTAATCTTGCCGTTACGGTGCTATCTACAATGATGGTACGCACTAAGTCACCTACATCTGCTGTTTCTCCACCAGTTGAATGAATTTTCACTCCAAACGATGCTAACTCTTCTAGTAATTCTTCTGTTCCGTTTATTATTGCTGAAATTACCTCTCCTGGAATCAGGTTTTTATTTCTTCCAATAGTCGAAGATAAGGTAATTGCGTCTACAGCTCCAACGCAAAGCAAATCATCTACGTTCATGATAAGCGCATCTTGAGCAATACCCTTCCAAACAGAAATGTCGCCAGTCTCTTTCCAATACATATATGCCAACGAAGACTTTGTGCCCGCCCCGTCTGCATGCATGACCAAACAATAGTCTTCATCTCCAGTGAGATAATCGGGTACAATCTTGCAAAATGCCTTTGGGTATAATCCCTTATCCACATTTTTAATTGCATTATGTACATCTTCTTTCCCTGCGGAAACACCTCGTTGCGAATAACGTTTTGAAATTTCTTGACTCATAGGGTATACTTAGATCAACAAAAGTACAGAATACAAAAACGTCCCGAAAATTCGGAACGTTTTTTTTAAGCTCTTCTAAATTATTACTTTACTCCCAATCTGGCATAAAAGCGTTTTCTTTAAATACAACGCGTTGGCCGTCGTTATCAATAAAATCTACTTCAAGGGTTACTATATTTTGTATAGAAATACCATCGTTTGAAGTGTTCATCAAAATAACTTCCGCTTCATTGGGTGAATATTTCACCTGTAAATCGTTAGTACCATTCTCTTTTGCCCCAGAAATTTCAGTAGCAACGTCTGTAGTTCGATTATAGATAAATACTCTAGAATCTAGACGTCTGTATGCTGCGTTCTGGAATTCTGAAACATCATATGTATACAACACCTGATTATTATCGACAGATAGTTCTAAACCACTCACGGCACCATCCATATTACTAAATAGGGTATCTAATAAATTTCCCGCGTTATCTATTATTATAATTGACGTATTGTAACCGCTTAGATTATTTGTTTTTAGCGCAATGACATTATCAAATTCATGCGCATCCACTTCAGAAATTAAGGATCCATCTGTGGTTTGATATACTAATTCTAGCCCTTGTCCTGTGGTATTTATTCGGTATAATTTATCCAGCACAGGGAAATACACTTTTGTACTATTTTCTGGCCATGAAATATTAATTTCATTTAAATTAAAACCTGCTGGCTTTACAGAGCTTGTAATTTTTCTAGTATCGCTTCCATCTCTATTCATTGTAAAGACATCTACCTCTGCCCCATCTGCTTGTAAAAATGCAATTCGGTTGGCGGCTACATTACGTACGGGTCTAAAGCTGTTCTTATCAGATGGAGTTAATTGAAACTCTGACCCATCTTCGTCTGCAGAGAAGATCACATTGTTTCCTTCAATATTTCGAGTAAACAAAATTCTGTTGTCTACTGGTGCCATAACTACAGAAAAGGTGCCTAACGGACTTAAAACAGGATCGTTTATGTTGTCTGTAGCGGTTACTTGCCATACGTACTTCGCTCCTAGAATTAGCGGGCTATACGTATATGTAGTATCAGTAATTTCTTCAAAGCGCAGTACATCGTCATTCTGGTCGTTTCTAAGTTCTATAGCATATTCAATAGGGTCACCATCTGGGTCTTCTGAAGTCCAAGAGAAAGTCGCCTCTACACCTTGTAAGACTTCATTTTCGGCTGGAGTAAGCAACTGAGGACTTGTTGGAGGTCTATTATTTGCAGTAGACACCTCTAATTCAAATACAACATTTACAGTAGCATTTGCCACAACAGTTGTAGGCTCAAAATCTGTAATAAAATCCTCAACTCGAGCTTCTACGGCATAATCTCCTACAGGAACATTTTCAATTAAGAATGTTCCAAGACTATCTGTGAAAACTGTACTAGAAATAGGCTGTGTAGCGATTCTCACGTTAGCTAATGGCACATTAGTCCCGGAAGCTACTACAGTACCACTAACAGAACCCGTGTCGTCTTCGCCTATTCTATCTTCATTACATGAAAATAAGGCTAAAACTAAGACAAGAAATGTTGAAATATATAAATATCTATCTTTCGTCATCATGCTATTTAGGATTATGTTTAATTCTTGTTTTATTTGATCCAAAATGATAGTTAATTCCGACACCTAGGTTGTAATAAAAATCATTTCTTCTACCGCCTACAAACCCATCGAGTCTATCTGTAAATGTAGTATTCCAGTCTCCTTGTAACACCAGAGAAACACGGTCTGTGAACATATATTCAAGCCCTGCCCCCAATTGTAATTTATAGAAGGTATCGTTAGGTTTAAGATCGGTTTCTTTATCGTCTATATAGGTAATTACACCCCCGCCACCATATATAAAAGGCGAAAGTTTATCATGGGGCAAAATGTTGTACGCCACGTTAATATTCTGGCTCAGCCACCATTTTATATGTTCGGTAGTTGAGTTTAACTTAAAAGCTTGAATATCGTATCCCAAGCTTAACTGCGATGTAAAGCGATATTTATAGCCTAGTCCGCCCATAAAATCCATTACCCCTGTTGTATAATCTCCATCAATTAAGGAAATACCCATTACAGCGCTGGCCGAATGTCTAAAATCATGATCTTGATAGGTTCTTTCGTATAGCTCAGTAGAGTTCTCTAATTCTTGTTCTAATTTATAGGCCTCGATTAACTCTTTATCTTTTTCTGGCCCCTCTTCGGTAGCCCAAAGCCCGTCCTTAATGCCTTCTAAAATAAGTAACTCTACAGCTTTCTCAATAGCTTCTTGAACTGCCATTTGTGACGGTTCATTTTTAGTGAAACCTGTTTCTACCTCTAGTAATCTTTGAAAATTAACGTAGCGAAACAGCCCCACATCTACGCCTTGCGACAAGATTGTTTTTGAAGCATTCACTGTTTTAAGAACTTCTCCAGATGACGTAGAAACAGCTCGTAAATAGACTGTAATTCTATCTTGTCTGTATTGTGAAGACCCACCTACACCAAAATATCGTGCACCAACACCACCAGTTAATATATTTGAATCGTAAGAAATAACACCTCCCTCTAAAAGAATTCCTGCAAATAACAGCGGTCTAAGACGTTGTGGAGCAGTATCGTTGGAGTTGCGATATTCATCGCGTGTTGTTCTAATAATATTTCGTTCGTTTAGCAGATTTGCAAGGTTTTCACGTTCAATAGGTGTGAACCATTTTGAATCTTCAAGTGCTTTAATTAAAATAGTGGTAGCTCCTTGAGTAACAGCGGTACTAAAGGTACTTCCGTTTTCAACATTTTTATATTGTCCTGTTTGATCTTTAAAATTGTAAACCCCCACCTCTATACGATTTGCAGGCTCGGGCAATTCGCGCAATTTCATAGTTTGAGCCGTATTCTCAGCAATTCGCGCATCTTGTGGAGATGTGGGCTGATTAAAATAAGCACCACAACCTGCTAAAGAAAACGAGCATATTAATAATACAGCGAAATATTTATATTGTTGCATAAACTTTGTGGCGTTAGTTGTTTGGTACAATAATTTGGGTTTGTTCACCGGTAGTAATATCTAAGATGTTTATTACCAATCCTTCATTAGACTGGTAGACCTCATATTCTAAATTTCCATCTCTTGAGGTTCCTTCAGGAGGTAATTCTTGATTTGCTCCAAATTGACCGAAAAGTTGATTGTCAAGTAATCCGTCTAGGCCTTCAAAACCTTCTAAACCTAATTGAGAATCTTCAAATTGATTTTGAGCATTGGCAGAGTTCAACAGCCAAGTATAGTTAAAGGGGTCTCCACCAAATGCAGGATTTTTAGGAGTATACACTAGTTGCTGTCCAAATCCATAGGAACTAGCCCCAAGGAATAATAAAAATACAATTGTTTTCATTTTAAATATTTTAATAGCTTTTAACACGAGACACATTCTTTTCAAGGTTAATAAAATAGGCTCGTATACGAATTATTGATTGATTTCGCATTTCAACTAAATAATCGTTTTGTGGTCTTACAAAAAATTCAGCAATGAGGTTACGACCTGCATAAATTTCAATCTTGGTATTATTACCAACAGCTAAGACCTCTTTTACGGTAACTATCTCGCGTCCATTAATTTCTTCGTTAAGATACGTCAAGTAAAACATCTTATAAAAATCGCTCCCAAGCTTTGTTTTGGTTTCCTCAACAACTATTCCTCTAAGCACAAGTCCATCGGCATTTTCAAATTGTTTGTCTTTGGAATTGGACAGGGTATCGATTTTTTTCTTGAGGATAATTTTATCGCCAGTGGCATTCTCATCATCATTTAATACAATTCTGTCTTTGCCTAGTAATATATCCTCCGAATTGTAAACCAGTAATAAAATAATTATTCTTTCATTCTCATCACTATTTATGGACGTGACTGAGAGATCCTTACGTTGGCCAGGCTCAAGAACGAACCTACCACTCTGGCTATTTTTTGATTTGTTGGTGTTTTCTTTATCTCCTTTAAATACAGTTAATTCATACCGTAAACTCTGATTTAAAGAAGTGAGGTTAGTAGAGGTACCTGTGATTGAAATGGCATTGTATTTTTGTTCAAGCGTAATTTTTGCAACGATTTCGGTATTATAACGCTGTGCGTTTACACTTAGCGAGAGCATAAGTATAGGTAAACATGTAGCTATGATGTTTCTAAAATAGTTCATTTCATTGAATCACTTCCTATTTCGAACCAAAACGGTTTGTTTTTTACCTTTCATGCGTATGACCATGTTCTGTGAGATACTGTTATCTCCAATCCAAACTAAATTTTGACGTAGACCATACTGAATTACAGTTGCGGTATGCGCTCTAGATTTTGTAGTATTTACATGAACAATATTATTATCGTATCCGCTTTGGACAATGGTATTTTTAACTTTACCAGCAATTATTCCTTGAAAGATATCATTTTTTTCTCCAAATTGTAGGATATCTGTTTTGTTTATTACAGAGACAATGTTGGTATTTACTGAATTATTTTGCCCCACTTGTTGTATCTGTACAGTTTTACTTAACGATACATTTTTATTACTAGACACGCCTGACGTTACGTCTGAATTTAATGCTGGAGTCTGATTTATAAATGCGCTGACACTTGTTTTATTTTGACTTAAAACGGAAGTACAACCTAATAAAGAAAGGCAGAGAATTAAACTAATATGTAAACTTCTGTTTATCAAACGTCTATATTTTTAAAACTATTAGTATTAGGTAAAGGTAGCGCATAAGAAAGAACTTTCCTACACACTACCTTTATGGTTAGTACGAAACTTGTTAAATTAACAAGTGTTATTACTATAGATTGTGCTGTACTACTACAGAACCGTTTCCAGCTCCTAACTGCACTACACTACTGTTGTGACCAAGACCATGTTGGTGTACATAGCTACCGTTGTTAAGTCCAACTTGAAGAACTAACGAAGTGTTGTTTCTTCCAAACTGCTCAGTCCAAGCACCGTTTCCAGCACCAGCTTGCAATGTTAATGAACCGTTACCACGACCGATTTGTAAAGTTCTAGCATAGTTGTTTAACCCTAACTGACCTACAATAGAACCGTTGTTACGTCCTCTTTGATCAACATCAGCTGTGTTACGAATACCTAATTGACCTACAAGAGAACCGTTGTTACGTCCTCTTTGATCAACGTCAGAATCGTTACCACGACCAATTTGAACTACTAAAGATCCGTTGTTGCGACCTCTTTGGTCTACATCAGATTCGTTATTACGTCCAATTTGAGCTACAATAGAACCGTTGTTTCTACCTCTTTGATCTACGTCAGAATCGTTACCACGACCAAGTTGTCCAACATAAGAAAAGTTACGTCTTCCTCTTTGATCTACTTCAGAAGTATTACGTCTTCCAACTTGTCTAACAGTAGACTCGTTTCTTCTTCCTCTTTGGTCTACATCAGATTCGTTTCTGATACCAATTTGATCTACTTCAGAATCGTTTCTTACTCCTAATTGGAATACATCAGATTCGTTTAATAATCCAGTCTGATCTACGTCAGACATGTTACCGATGCCTACTTGTAATACATCACTGTCGTTAAATTGTCCGAATACTACGCTTCCGAACATTAGCGCTACTCCACAAAAAATTGCTTTTTTCATAATTTTTAAAATTGAAATGATTAATATATTGGTTTAATTAATACATGATCATAGCTTAGTTCGCTAAAAAAATAGCTACACAAGCAAATATTGATTTTACTCAATATTGTATTCAGGGATGAATTAGTGAAAAAAGTGGGTTTGTTTTGGGTATGTAATTTTGATTGCTGTAGAGGAATATGCATCTCAATTACTTATCCAAATATCCGAAATAATGGAGACATTTCCATGGGGGGTAAACACCCCTTTTTTAAAAACAGTACAAATACGTAAGAAACAGACTACGAGTACTTAAGGGCATTTCGATGTATGAAATAAAAGGCTCGACAAACAACTTAAATTTCAATAAATAGCTCAAATGTTAAATTTATGTTAACAAAATTAACAAATCGATGAAGTGAGGATATCATCGATGAACAAAATTACTAGCTATAATTAGCACGTGTTTTCCAAAATTAAATACTAAAATTTAGCACCTATTTTGTCCTAAAACGCACATTACACACTCAAAAACAATTAAACTTCACCAAAATTAGCTGTTATGTTTTCTATAACTATACCTCGTCGTATTACTTCATCTATGCTCTCATATATAGTATCTCATGCTTTTTCATTAGTCTTCCTGAGTATTACCTTATCACTATCTAAATTCTCTTCCCTATGAAACACTATTTGGTCCTTACCCAGTAAAACGTCTTCTGCGTTGTAAATTAGTAGGAGCACAATAAGTCTATCGTTACTTGTTACATTTATAGTGGTAGTTGCTAATTGCTTTTGTTCGCTTGGCGGAAGTACAAAACGACCTTTTTGAGTATTTCGAGATTTATTCATACTATTTTTAGCTCCCTTTATAACAAAAAGCTCGTATCGCAAACTATGATTAAGCGGTGTTTTGTTCAATGCACTGGCCTTTATAATTTTTCTTCCACTTTCCGTCGCAATTAAAATTTTAGCCTCAACTTCAGTATTATAAATCTGTGCAATGCAATGTGCGCTTAGCGTAAATACCAAAAGAAACAATATCTGTTTATATGTATTCCAATTTCTCATCGTTAAATTATTCCCAATCGGGCATAAATGCATTGTTGTATAATAGTTCTCGGGTTTCAGGTTCCTCTATTTCTAAACGGTAGACACTTTTTTGTGAAATACCATCATTGCTAGTATTGGTAAATATTACAAATGCCTCATTGGGAGCAAAAATAGGCTCCAAGTCGTTGGTACCACCGGGCTTTTCTCCAGAGACATCAGTAAGTGTTGCCGTATCAAGATCATAAACAAAAAGTCTAGAGTCTAGTCTTCTGTAGGTTGCATCTTCAAATCCAGACACATCATAAGCATAAATTACTTTGGTGTTGGTTACAGATAGTGTGAGTCCGCCAGCACCACCGGCAACACCACTTAGTATGGTATCGAGGAGATTTCCGTTGAAATCTATAGTAAAGATGGAAACATTATAACCATTTACATCGTTGGTTTTAAGAGCGATAATATTATCATTCTCGCTTACATCTACTTCGGAAATAAGCGAACCATCGGTAGTTTGATACATTAATTGAAGTCCTTGTCCGTTAGAATTGATTCTATATAGTTTATCGAATTGCGGATAGTATATTTTATCACTATTTGCTGGCCACGAAAAGTTTATTTCATTCAAGTTAAACCCTGTAGGTTTCACCGCAGAGGTTACTCTAGTCTTATCTGTTCCATCACGATTCATGGTGTAAATATCAACTTCGGCTCCATCTGACTGTAGATAGGCTATCTTATTGGCTGCCACATTTCGTCTGGGTCTGTAGCTATTCTTTTCTTGCGAAGTAAGTTGAAATTCTTCTCCACTTTCATCTGCAGAATAAATTACATTGTTACCATCAATTGTTCTAACAAACAAAAATCTATTGTCAACGGGGGCAGAAATCACAGAGAACGTCCCTACTGGACTTAATACGGGCTCATTAATATTATCTGTAGCAGAAACCTGCCAAAAGTATTGTGCGCCTAAAATAAGTGGCGAATAGGTAAATGTGGTATCGGTAATTTCTTCAAAAAGCTGAACCTCTGTATTTTGATCATTTCTTAACTCGAGCGTGTATTCAATTGGGTCTTCTTCTGGATCTGTAGTAGTCCATTGAAATACCGCTTCAATACTTTGCAATTCTTCATTTTCTGCAGGAGCCAACAATTCTGGCGTTGCAGGAGGTCTGTTATTTGCGGTAGACACTTCCATTTCAAAAACTACATTTACTGGAGCGTTTGCCACAACTACGGTTGGTTCAAAATCGGTTATATAATCTTCCACACGCGCTTCTACGGCATATTCGCCCGTAGGCACATTTTCAATAAGGAATTTTCCGAGGCTATCGCTAAACACTGTACTACTAATTGGTTGCGTAGAAATTCTAGTATTGGGAATGGGCAAATTGGTGCCGGAAGCTACCACGGTACCAGTTATGCTCCCTGTGTCATCCTCTCCCACCCGATCTTCATTACAGGCTATAAACCCTACGAATACGAGTAGGCTGGCGAATATATATAAAGGTCTTGCTTTCATCTTCTTACTATTTACGTTTATGTTTTAGTTTGGTTTTATTAGATCCGAAATGATAATTGATCCCAATTCCTATATTGTAGTAAAAGTCGTTTCTTCGACCACCAATAAAATTATCTAGCTTATCTGAGAAAACGCTATTCCAGTCTGCCTGTGCAACTAAGGAGACTCTATCGCTAAAGGCATATTCTAACCCTGCTCCTAGCTGCAATTTGAAAAAAGCATCCCAACGCGACAGGTTTTCTTCTTCAGTATCGTCTGCAAAGAGCACCAATCCTGGACCACCGTAAATAAAAGGAGCTAGTTTATCATGTGGTAAGATGTTGTATTCAACTTGTGCACTTTCGCTTAACCACCATTTTATATTATCTGAGGTTGCGTTTAGTTTGAATATCTGTGCTTGTAAGCCTATACTTATCTCTGGAAGTATTCTGTATTTGTATCCTAAGCTACCCATAAAATCAATTACACCCGTTGTGTAATCTCCATCTATAAATGCAACTCCCATACCTCCGCTTGCGGTATGACGATAATCATGATCGTGATAGGCTCGTTCGTATAGACCTGTTGCGTTCTCTACCTCCTGTTCTAAATTGTAGGCTGCTATAAGTTCTTGATCTGTTTCTGGACCGGATTTTGTAGCCCATAGTTTATCTTTTAAGCCTTCTAAAATCAGTATTTCTACTGCTTTCTCAATGGCTTCTTGCACGGCTAATTGCGCAGGTTCGTTTTTAGTAAAACCTGTTTCAACCTCTAACAAACGTTGAAAATTCACATATTTAAAAAGCCCGACATCTACCCCTTGCGAGAGAATAGTTTTTGAAACATTTACAGTTTTAAGGACCTCACCCGTTGAGGTTGAAATAGCGCGAAGATATACCGTAATTCTATCTTGTCTGTATTGTGAAGAAGTTCCAGCACCAAAGTACCTCGCACCTACCCCTCCTGTTAAGATGTTAGAATCGTAAGAAATAACACCACCTTCTAATAAGATTCCTGCAAAAAGTAACGGACTAATTCGTTTAGGCGGCTCATTTTGTGTGGTTCTATACTCATCTCTTGTGGTGCGAATAATATTCCGTTCATTGAGTAAGTTGCCTAGATTTTCTCGCTCTATCGGTCTAAACCACTGGCTATCTTCTAATGCTTTAATAAGTATTGTAGTGGCTCCTTGCGTGACAGCCGTACTAAAAGTGCTACCATTTTCAACATTCTTATATTGCCCAGTCTGATCTTTAAAATTGTAAACCCCCACAACAATTGGGTCTGCTGGCAATGGAAATGTCTCTAGAGTTCTTGTTACTTGCGTTTTTTCTGAAATACGAGCATCTTGAGGTGTTGTAGGCTGATTAAAATATGCGCCGCAACTTGTTAAAAGCAAAGTTAGTAGTAGTATGGCAAGTTTGTTTAAAGAATGTCTCATGGCACCTATTCGTTAGGAATAATAATCTGTGACTGTTCTCCTGTGACCACGTTTAGAATATTAATTACCAACCCTTCATTAGATTCGTAAACTTCATATTCTAGATCGCCTTCTCTGGTGGTTCCTACTTCTGGTGTTTCATTGTTAAAAGGCTGTAAGAGCTGATTCTGTAGAAGTGAGTCGAAATCGCCCAAGGCATCAAGGCTGCTAAAATCATCATTAAACTGATTTTGTGCATTGGCAGAATTAAGTAGCCACGTGTAATTAAACGGATCTCCGCCAAAGGCTGGGTTTTTTGGCGTATACACCAATTGTTGCCCACAACAGTACGAGGTTGTAGCGGCAAACAATAAAAAGAAGAAGAAATGTTTCATGAGTTTGGGTTTGTTATGTTTGTCTAAGCAAATGTTGGGGTTAATTTTTAAGCTGTATTTTTTGTTGGCGCTACTATCGACGCCTTTTTATATTTCTAACGACAACAGTTTGATTTTTTCCGCGCATGCGTATTGTCATATTTTCTGACATACTATTACCACCAAGCATTAATAAATTTTGATTGTAGCCACGCTGCATTACCACGGTTTTCATTGTTTCTCGAGGGTTTGGGGCTACGTTAAACACCTTGTTATCTACACCTTTTTGAAGTACGAGGCCTTTAATTTTTTTTGCTTTCATATGAAAGTTTACTTCATTGCCAGCTCCCAATTGAACTAGTGCAATCTGCCCTTGTTGTGAGGAAATTTCAGCAACACTAGTATTTGCAACTCCTATCTGCTGTATTAATACCGAAGTGTTTTTAGCAAGATCTACATTTGACGGTTGACCAAATAAAGTATCAGAATAGCTAAAAAACGCAATAAAAATGAGTGCCGGTAGCAAGTATTGAATTCTCATGATTTCTATTTTTAGGTAAAGCACAGGAGCACTTGTATGGAGCGCCCCTGTACATTACTTGGCTAACAAATAAATTGTGGAGATAATTTATAGGTGAAAGCTCTTAGTTGCTTTGTGTAACAGAAGACATGTTTCCGATACCTAATTGGTTTACCACACTATTGTGACCTAAGCCTGTTTGAAGCACATCACTTGTATTAAATGCTCCAATCTGGTTTACCAAAGAAGTGTTGAAAAACCCTAACTGAATTACATCAGAGTCGTTTGCCAATCCTAATTGAAATACATCAGATTCGTTACCAATACCCAACTGTGCTACCGTAGAAGTATTTAAAATACCAATCTGGTCTACATCAGAGTCGTTACCTAATCCGAACTGAAATACAGTTGAACCGTTACCGGCTCCAAACTGATCTACGTCTGAGTTATTAAAGGCTCCAATCTGATCTACATCTGAAGCGTTTGCTAATCCAATTTGCGTAACACTAGACGTATTTGCCAATCCAAGTTGATCTACGTCTGACGTGTTCAAAATTCCGAATTGTCCTACGTCTGATGTGTTGGCAACACCCAATTGTGTAACTGTAGATCCGTTAAGTATTCCTATTTGGTCTACTTCAGAATCGTTTAACAACCCTATTTGAATTACGTCACTGCTATTTGCAATTCCTAATTGGTCTACTCGCGATGAGTTTGCAATTCCTAGTTGTCCTACTGTAGAGGTGTTAAAAGCACCTACTTGGTCTACGTCAGAGATGTTAAAAGCTCCTAATTGAACCACATCAGAGTCGTTTAACAATCCTGTTTGGTCTACATCTGAATCGTTTAACAATCCAATTTGTAAAACATCACTGTCGTTAAATTGTGCGAACATTGCTGTTCCGATCATGAGCGCAATTGCGCTTAAAAATAAATTTTTCATAATTTGAAAGTTTAAATAATTATACATTGATTAAAATTGATTACTTGTTCTTTGAAACGTGCTTGCAAGGCTGAGGGTGTCTGTAGAACTATGGAGCAAATATCGAACAAGCGGTAAGAGAAAAGTACAGGTAACCACCCCTTTTCCAACTGACAATCAACCCATTATACACAAGTGGTTTACCTAAACTCTAGCGGCAAGAGCCTATAAAATCTTAGGATGACAAAAATTGAGGAGTTATTTTCTGAAAAGTAAAAGACAAAAAAAAATGCTCCAATATTGGAGCATTTTTTCTTTTTATGGGGAACCATCTATCTGGTAAATAGTAATTCGCGGTATTTGGTTAATGGCCAAATCTCATCATCTACCAAAAGTTCTAACTTATCGCAATGGTATCTAATCTCTTCAAAGTAAGGCTTTACTTTATCACAATATGCAAAGGCACGTTTTTCTGCATCGTCAATCTTGTTAGCCTTTTTGCGTTCGTTAATCATATCGGTTATTCCTTTATTGATTTTTGCGATATGACCACTAATAGCCTCAATCAATTCCATTTGCTCACCAGCATGGGTTTTAAAGCTCTTTCCGTAGATATCCTTAATACCTTGCACATTCTCAATAAGTATGTTTTGGTACTTAATAGCCGTTGGAATAACATGGTTACGAGCAATATCTCCTAACACACGACCTTCAATCTGAATACGCATTGCATATTCTTCTACTTCAATTTCATGGCGGGCTTCAATTTCTACCTTACTCATAATTCCAAGACCTTCATAAAGTGCTATAGTGCTTTTAGAAACCTCCGCTTTTAAAGCTTCTGGTGTTGTCTTGTTATTACTTAATTTTCGCTTTTTAGCTTCTTTCTCCCACGCTTCTCCATAACCATCGCCTTCAAAACGAATTCTTTTAGAGTCTTTAATATACCCTTTCAGCACATTAAAAATAGCGTCGTCCTTCTTCATCTTCTTGTCTTTGATGAGCGCATCTACTTCTACCTTAAAGTCTTTTAATTGCTTTGCTACAATAGTATTTAAAACAGTCATAGGCTTCGCACAATTGGCAGTAGACCCGACAGCACGAAACTCAAACTTGTTACCTGTAAAAGCAAATGGAGATGTACGGTTACGGTCTGTGTTGTCTAGTAAAATTTCAGGAATTTTACCTACCACATTAAGCTTTAAGTCTGTTTTATCTTCTGGAGATAATTTTCCTTGTTTTAATTTTTCTAATGCATCTAATACAGCAGTTAATTGCGACCCAATAAATACTGAAATAATAGCTGGAGGGGCTTCGTTAGCTCCTAGTCTGTGATCGTTACTAGCACTCGCTATCGCAGCACGTAATAATTCTTCATAATCGTTTACCGCCTTAATAGTGTTTATAAAGAAGGTTAAAAACTGAAGATTCTTCATTGGTGTACTTCCGGGGCCTAGTAAGTTTACACCTGTATTTGTTGCTAGCGACCAGTTGTTATGCTTTCCACTACCATTAATACCTGCAAAGGGTTTTTCATGAAACAGCACTTTAAAGTTATGACGGTCTGCCACTTTGGTCATCACGTCCATTAATAACGAATTATGATCTACAGCTAGATTTGTTTCTTCAAAAATAGGCGCTAACTCAAATTGGTTTGGGGCTACTTCATTGTGACGTGTTTTAACAGGTATCCCTAAATACATACATTCTGTTTCTAAGTCGCGCATATAATCTAAAACACGTCTTGGAATTGATCCAAAATAATGGTCGTCTAGTTGCTGTCCCTTTGCAGAGGCATGACCTAGTAAAGTACGACCCGCCAAATTAATATCTGGACGAGATTTTGCTAATGCCTTATCGATTAAGAAATATTCCTGCTCCCATCCCAGTGTTGGATTTACTTTAGTTACACTTTTATCAAAATATTTTGCAACTGCGGTAGCTGCCTGATCTACAGATTGTAGTGCACGCAATAGCGGTGTCTTGTTATCTAATGCTTCTCCTGTGTATGATACAAATACTGTAGGTATACAAAGTGTGGTACCGTAAATAAATGCTGGAGACGTAGGGTCCCAAGCAGTATATCCGCGAGCCTCAAAGGTATTTCGTATTCCTCCATTTGGGAAACTTGATGCATCTGGTTCTTGCTGTACTAATTGACCGCCCCCAAATTTCTCGATTGAATTACCATCACCTGTTGTTTCAAAAAAGGCATCGTGCTTTTCTGCTGTGGTACCTGTAAGTGGTTGAAACCAGTGTGTGTAATGTGTTGCACCTTTACTTATTGCCCATTCTTTCATTCCTGTTGAAATGTGATCGGCAACGCCTCTGTCAATTTTTGAACCATTAATAACAGCGTCTTGTACGCTTTTAAATGAATCTTTTGTTAGATATTGACGCATAGCAGCATCATTAAATACATTTTGACCAAAAATAGAAGAACGACGCTCTGGTTCCTGTACATCAATTACTGGACGGTTAAACGTTTCTTTAATGGCATGAAATCTTAAGGTGGACATACTCTTGTGCTTTTTAAGTGATTTGATTTAAATATTCGCCAAAAGTATAACTTTAAACAATATACCCCCTATTTTTTTATGTTAAGTTATTAATAAACTATGTTTTTTATCAACACACCCCCTATTTTTTACTTAAATTATAAAAAATAATTAGTTTATACCTAACGACGGGCCGAGATAGATGATTTAAAAAAACCAATGTTTGGTATAAGTTGGCTAGTTCCCGATAAAAGCCATGCTAATAAAAGCACAATACGCAACCACAAGGAGAAGGCCTTTAAAGCGTCCTATTTCAAATCTTTTAGGCAGAAACGCCAACGGAATAAGAATAGCAGAAAACCCAAGCATCCACCAAATATCGTTTGTTAATACCTCACTGCTTTTTACTGCAATTGGTTGAATAATTGCAGTAATTCCCAAAACAGAAGCGATATTGAAGATGTTAGATCCTATTAAATTACCTAGAGATAGTGCTTTTTCTTTCTTTAGAGCCGCGATTACCGAAGCAGCAAGCTCAGGAACACTAGTTCCAACAGCAATCATGGTTACTGCAATTACACGTTCGCTTATACCCATAACCGTTGCTAAATCTACAGCACCTTTCACAAGCAACTCACTACCACCCCATAACGCTACACCGCCAATAAGCAACCATACAACAATCTTAAAATTACTGGATTTAGAAAGCCCATCGTCTACGCCATCGTCAACCGGATGAGTTTTTACTTTGTTTCTTGCTCGGTTAATCAATAAAAACAAATAAACTCCCAACAAGGCAACAAGTCCGATACCTTCTACAAGTGAAATTTCATTGCCGCTTTTCAGTATAAAATAAAGAACAACAGACAACAACATCATCACAGGCCAATTAAACTTATAAAAGTCTTTATCTATCGCCAATGGAGCAATTACTGCTGTGACACCAAGTACAAGTCCGATATTTGCGATATTAGAACCAATTACATTTCCTAAAGATATATCGCTATACCCATCTAACGCTGCCTGAATACTTACTAAAAGCTCTGGTGCAGAGGTTGCAAAAGACACAACCGTTAAACCAATAACCATTTTGGACAAGTTTAACTTAAACGACAAACCAACAGCAGCGCGTACTAAAAACTCACCCCCTACTACTAAGAGGATTAACCCTAAAATGATAAAAAGAATACTCATACCTATATATAATAGTCGCGAAGATACTCAATTGATTGTCGATTTCAGAATGTAGTTTTTGGATTTATTGAATGGAAAAAGCAATAATCAACTAAATTTTCAGTTATATAACTACTAAAATAGTTGTATAACTATAAAACTAGTTATATATTTGTTGTCTACAATTAAAACATTAGAATTTTTGGAACAGTTAACAAACAAAGAAGAAGAAATAATGCAAGCTTTATGGAAGCTAGAAAAAGCATTTGTAAAGGAGATTCTTGCCATCTTACCAGATGGGAATCATTACAACACCGTTTCTACTATTGTTAGGAATTTGGAAGAAAAAGGGTTTGTCTCTTATAAAGCCTTCGGAAAAACACACCAATACTTTCCGGTTGTAAGTAAATCTGCTTACACAGAAAAATTTATGAATCTTGCTTCTAAACGTTATTTTGACAATAGCTACAAAAGCATGGTTTCTTTTTTCGCCAAGGAAGAAAAAATTAGCGCTCAAGAGCTTCGTGAAATTTTAAGTATCATCGAAAAAAAGAACTAGTATGGAGTTTCTAATATACATCTTAAAGTCTGCTGGTATACTCACTCTATTTTACCTAATTTATTTGTTTGTACTTAGAAAAGATACATTTTTTACGGCTAATCGCACCTATTTACTTACCGGTATTATAGCTTCAATTCTGTTTCCATTTATCACTTTTACAACGGTAACCTTTGTGGACGCACCAACACCGAGTAATACCGCCGACGCCATAACCGAATTTACATCAGCTCCTACTACTGACATAGTAGCTACAGCAACCACCGTACCCATGTGGCAGATACTGTTGTGGGTGTATTTGGCAGGAGTAGCGCTAATGTTTATACATTTTCTAATTCAACTTACTTCACTCTTGCGATTGCTACTAAAAAACCCATCGTATAAGATAAACAGATTTCGGTTTGTTGAAATTCAAGATACCCTAGCGCCATTCTCATTTTTTAGTTATATCGTTTTTAATCCAACAACACACGACGCACAAGAACTAGAAATGATTTTAAAGCACGAGAAGGTACACGCTTCTCAGTGGCATAGTATCGATTTACTATTGGCCAACTTAGTACGTGCCTTTCAGTGGGCGAATCCAATTTCTTGGTTTTACAAAACGAGTCTTGAAGCCAATTTAGAATTTTTAGCAGACAACGAAACGGCTCGATACGTGCCGTCTAAAACCGCGTATCAATTAGCGTTATTAAAGGCCTCATCAGCCTTGCCAGTTCCAGCGCTTACTAATAATTTTTATCATTCATCAACCCGCCTGAATGTTTTTGGACGACCAATAAGTCTTGGTTTTCAGAATGGACAGGTCAAAAAACGAATCATTATGTTAAACAAAAGAAGTTCAAACAAGTACAACCAGTTTAAATTAATGTTAGTGCTACCGGCACTAGCGCTCTTTTTATGGAGTTTTAACACTGTAGAAGTAGTAAAGTACAATGAAGTAAACACCAACGCATCTGAAGTAGCAAACCCTACTATTTCACCAAACAAAATGACCCTTCAATTTTCTGCGGAAACTACCGACTTTCAACTAGATGCCATTGAAAACTACTTTGGCACCCATCACCCAGAAAGTTTAGTTAAAATAGACAACAGAAAACGTAACGCCGAAGGATTGCTCACCAACTTTAGCTTTACTACAAAATTTAAAGGCAATGATCATTTTTATACTCGTTTCGATAGAGGGGCTAAAGTGCCAATTCAAACAATCTACCAACTAGCGGTTAGTGACAAGGGCGAATTACTTGTAACCGAAACAGGTAAGGAAACTGTTCAAATAAAGATTACCAAAGACAATCTAGTAATAGCCAACAATAAGGTACTGGCTCCAACTAGTGATTTAAGACAAGGGAAAATGTCATCAGGTGACACTTCTAAAAAGATACAATTGGGTAAAAATCCGCTGTATATCATCAATGGAAAAAAGTATCTTAAAAATGAGTTGCCAGTAGACAAAACCATTCAACTAGATGGAACTATAGAGATGTTTAACCCAGAAGACGGTGCTAAGAAATATGGCAAACAAGGAGAAGACGGTGTCTTAGTCTTTAATGGAGTCTCTACTTTTGTTAAAGTACCAACACCTACCACTAACGTTACCACACCCCTTCAAACATCAGAAAACAAAATAAACCAGGCGTCTATTGATAGCGAGAAAATTTCCGAAGTAAAACGCCTACAAACAGATGCTGTAAAGGAGGTTCGTATTAAAATCACGAAAAATACAACCAAAGAAAAGCTAGACGCTATTAAAGAAGAACTAAAACGAGATCATAACATTATATTTAACTATAAAAATGTGAATTTCAATGCAAAAAATGAAATCACATCAATATCGGTTTCTTACAAAGGCAATGGTATGAGCGGTAGTTACAGTGTGAACGACGATGATGGCGACGCTATAGACGATTTTTATTTCTATATGGATACCGAGGAAGGCACTTCTGGATTTGGATCTGAAAAAATAAAAGAACGAATGAAGGTTCGAGAAAAGATGCTTTCTAAACGCGAAAAAATGCGCGAAACTAGCATTGATAAAAGAAGAGAAACCATGTCACGTCGCAGAAGTGAAATGGCCGAAATACGTGAAGAGATTCGTGAGGAGCAAGAAGATGTGCGCGAAGAAGTAGCAAAATTGCGTGAAAATAGTAGAAAGTTAATGAATGAAGAGCGAAAAATTGCTCGTGGCTATGCTCAGATTGCAAGAAACAAATCGGCTGGAAGGGGCGCAAGAGCTACTATTTATAAAAACACGACAGACGCAGAATTAGCTACTATAAAAAAAGAGATGGAAGCCAAAGGAGTTACTTTTAATTACAGCAGAGTAAAACGTAATGCGAATGGTGAAATTACGCGAATAAAAATTCAGAGCGATAATGGCATGGGTAGTAAGCAAACGATTAGCACCAGCACAGATGATGATGAACCTATAGAAATGATAGTTATTGAACAGTAAACAAAAACGCCATAAACATCTGGAATAGTCTTACTATATTGTAAGACTATTCTTTTTTAATAAAATGAAAAAAAAGCTTTTTAAAATACTTGCAAAGGCAAACAAAGTATTGTTACCTAGTTTTACGAAGCGTAAGTTGGATTTAGCAAAGGCATCAAAGTTTCAGTTAGCAATTTTTGCATACAAACTATGGGTAACAAAAAACGCTCTGGATTAATAAGTAAGTAGCGATCTTACTTCGTAGTACTTCAATTTTTCAGTTCCTTTTAAAAAGGAGAGTTCTATTAAGAAGTTACATTGTACTACCTTCCCTCCTAGTTGTTCTACCAATCTACATGCGGCTTGGGCCGTTCCTCCAGTAGCCAGCACATCGTCATGTAATAAAACTAGATCTCCTTTTTGAATAGCATCTTCATGAATTTCTAAGGTATCCATTCCATATTCTAATGTATAAGGTTGTTTTAGCGTATCGAAAGGTAATTTCCCAGGCTTGCGTATAGGCACGAATCCAGCATTCAACTTTTCTGCCAACAAGCTTGCAAAGAAAAAACCTCTAGCTTCAATAGCCACCACCTTATCTATTGGCTGCATTTCTGTAAGGTTTAGCAATTCTTGCGCACAAATTCTCATTGCTTCTGGATTTGCTAATAGTGGTGTTATATCTTTGAAATCAACCCCTTGCTTAGGAAAATCTTTAATATCTCGAATGTATTGTTCAATATTCAACATCTTTTTATGGAAGTACTTTGTCTATAAAGGTAAAAAGAAATATATTTGCACCCGCAAACAAAGGAAAATTCTTTTGTAAGTACATTTTCGGCCTCGTGGCGCAACTGAATAGCGCACTTGATTACGGCTCAAGAGGTTACAGGTTTGAATCCTGTCGAGGTCACGACACTCAATAAACCACGTTCTTTTTAAGAATGTGGTTTTGTGTTTTATAGAGACAATGAGCCCGCTCAACCTTCGAAATGAAATGCAAAACCCATGTTGCTTTTTTCAACGCGTTCTTTAAATGATTTTTGAGCACATCTCACTATTTATTTGTCCGAAATTTCTTTCGTATTAAATTGTTAAAATTATTTTAACTTGCTATCTAATAGCGATCTATGACCGAGGTGCTATGAAACACTCCCCGCTAATCATTCATTTAAATTTTCAACTTAAACTAACCAAAATGAAACAATGTAAACACCTATTTGCATTTATCTGTATTTGTGCAATAGCAATCTGTAGCAGTTCCTGCAAGTCGTCAGACACTAAAGACAAAGAAATTGTAGACAATTCTGTAACCATTAGACTTAGAAGCTTAACAGATATAAAACTTCAAAACCCCACGGCAGTTGTCACCCTTTATGGTTATGACGAAGCTATGGCAGACACTAAAGCCAGTGTCGTTGCCCGAAAAACAGTTTCGCTTACTGCAGTTCCGCTTGACGTGGTTATGGCTATTCCGAAAAAACCAGAATCTATGATAAACCCGAAGCCTTTGAAAGCTTCTTATTATCTTGCTTTTTATTGTGATGCTAACAAGAATAATATTGAAGACGAGGGAGACCTAATATTAGATAGTTCGAAAGGTTTAAACACAGTAATTCTAGATTCAAAAGATACGCAAGTGTACTTTTTAAAATCGATGTAAAACATACATTTTCTAAAACCAGACTATTTTAAACAAGTCCGAGCAGACAGCTTAGGGCTTGTTTAGCTTTGTGCACTACTCGCATACATCTTGTTTTAGCTTAACTTCGTCCAAATCCTTCCAAACGGTGTGTTCAAAGTCCTTTATTGACATTCTACACACTAAAATAGTTTTGCCTGTGGTTTCACAAAATAGTTGTTGCGCCAAAATGTTTTTGGTAATCATTTTACCCGTGTGAAAACCGTCAAAAAACTTCATTTTTCCTTTAAATTCTGTTGTGTTTCCTTTTTCATTTTCTTTAATCAAAACAACAACAGGCTCTGGAAACGATTGTGCCCAATGGTTGGGTTTCATAAGACCGTCGAAATAATATTCTAGGTTTGCTGCTATTTCAACCGCGGTGAGCGCTCGATCAGTCTGTACATTCCATGCTAAAACATACGACCAAAATTGGTCACTTTCAGGATGTTTCCAGCCCGGTGAGAATCGCAACTCTTCAAATCCTTTATATTTTACTTTTGGCGCCCAGGCTACCGGAAACTTAATAATTTCTTTACCCCAGGTAGTATCAGCTTTTAGAATAGAAAGCGTTTCAGTCTTCTGACCAAAAACAGAGGTGGTTATACTCAACAAAACAATGATTAGGATATATTTCATAGCATGTAAACTTTCCTACGAATGTAAGACCGCTACACCGAATACGGATAATAAAGGAGTCAAAAAAGTGTCAAAAAAATGTAAAAAGTCAGTTCGACAAGATGTAGTTGGCTATTAGGTTATGACAGAGGTGGTAATTTCAAACTAACTTCGGTCCCTTTATTAGTACTTGTAATTTCTAAGTCAGCATCTAATACTTGTGCTCTAGATTTCATATTCGTCAACCCATTACTATTATTAAATACTTCTGAGGGGTTGTAGCCAATTCCGTTATCAATAATCTTCACAACAGGTTGCTTATCAGCGACAATGGCAACTTCAATCTTACTGGCTTGTGCATGTTTTACTGCATTATTAATGGCCTCTTGTATAATTCTAAAAATGTTCATGGTTTGCGCAGGATCTAGCAAAACAGTATCGGCACCTGTTTTTGTAACGACAACATCAATTCCTGTTGTATTTGCTACTTTATGGGTAAGATATCTTACGCGTTCTACTAAATCGTCCCAAGAAATAGAACTTCTATTCATAACCCAAATAGTATCGCGCAAGTCTCTTATTGCTTCTTGACTAAAGTCTGAAAGTTTCTCTAATTTTTCTTGAGTTACTTCGGTTGTAGTCAACGTAATACCATGACCTATATTCTGCGCTGCACTTGCAAGATAGGTAAGTTGAGAACCAATATTATCGTGTAATTCTTTCGAAATACGAAGACGCTGTTCTTCTAATTTATTTGTAGTCTCCAGCACGTGTAAAGCTTCTTTAAGAGCTTGTTCTTGCTCTTGATGCTTAATTTTTAGTCGTTGTTGACGATAAATTAAAAACCCAATCAGCGCAAGCAAAACCACACCACAGCCCAACAGAATGATAAGTAAGTTTTGAAAGTCTAGCTTTGCCTTTTGCAGCTCGACCATCTGTTCTTTTTCCTTGGTTCGAAATTCGGTTTCCTTTTCCTGTATAATCTCAATATTCTTTACATCATACATACTGTCTAGAGCCTTTTCATATCTCAGAAAATAAGGATCTGCTTCCATAGGCTTACCACGCAGCATGAGGTTGGTACTTTTAAAGAAAAGATATTCTCTGTTTCTAATGTCAGGCATATTATTCGCTTCAATAATACTGTCTGCAATTGCGATATACTTAACTGCCTTTTCTGCTTGTGATGACATGTTATACCCCCAGATAACACCACTAAGTGCTTCAATTACTTTAAAATCCTCAAGGTTTGCATCAACGCTCATCTCATAGGCTTTTATATACGCAGGAATTCCCTCATCAAAATTTCGTTGTCTAGAAAGCACAGAAGCAATGCAAGTCTGGTTTCCAGCTGCTCCATACGCATCTCCCACCCTGTTTGCCTCTTCAACACCCGCTATAAATATTTGTAAGGCTTTGTCGTACTCCAAAAGTTCCATATGGCAGATACCCAAATTCCAATGAGCTCTAGCCTTTACTTTTGAATCATACTTTTGCTGAAACTCTAACGAATTTTCTATGTACGGAATGGCTTGTTTATAGCGTTTCATATTGAGTAAAGACATCCCTATATTGTTGTTTGCCAATGCAACACTCTTTGGATCATCTTCTAATCGCTTTGCTGTTTCTAAGTATTCTAAGAATTGTACAGAGCCATTTGCATAATCAGATTTCATGCAATAGGCACTTCCTGCTATATTATACAATTTAGCCTTTAGCGCTATCAACCCCTCTTTTTCAAAAAGAGAATGCAAAGAATCAACCTTACCAATTACTTTATCATAGTGCCCAGTATCATATAAATTCTGACAGTACGCGAAAGCCAATTCTAATTCGGTTTTTTTATCTGATATTTTTCGAGAGAAATCAATCCCTTCATGAAGATACTTTTGGAAAGCCAATGAATCTTCTGTTACATTCTGAAGAATTGATTTATAAGCAGATGCCTTAGCACTAGTATCGTTAGAAGTTAAAAGCACCTGCTTAAGGCTATCTATATTTTGTTCTTGTGCATAAAATGGCACACACGCAAGTAAGATAACTATAAGAAGTAGCTGCTTTTGCATAAAATAAAATTTTGTCTAAGGTAAAAAAATCTTTGAGAGTATGAGCCGCCACCAAAAATGTTTAATGCAGCTCTAAAAATCCTTCCTTGTTTTAGACCTAGACGATTTCCGCAGAAAGACCTGCATCTAGCAACATACTGCAGCGGGGTTTTAATTCTGAAAGCGAGCCTGTTTTTACTGTACACTTACCTTTGTAATGCACAATAATAGAACATTGCTCTGCCTGTTCTGGTGTATGCTCACAGGCATACATGAGTGTATCTATAACATGATCGAAGGTATTTACATCGTCATTGTAAAGTACAATTTCGTTTTGTTTGTTGACCTTTTCGGCTAACAGAAGATCTTCAAGTTGTTTTTCTTGGGTGCTCATGCTCACTAATTTACAAATTTTGCCGCAATCCAGTTATTTTTCTCCCTATTTTCAACGAATGTTAAGCCCAGATTATTGCAAGATTCGGTAATAATTGGCAAGTCATCTTTATAAAAACCACTTAAAAATAATACACCCCCATCTTGCAACACAGACACGTAGGCTGCCATATCTTCCAAGAGTATATTTCGATTAATATTTGCGATAATGATATCGTATTTTTCATGCTTCGGAATGACCTCCGCTCCTCCTAGTAATACGCTTATATGTTCCTGACCATTACGGGCCACATTTTCAATACTATTTTCTACGCACCACGAATCGATATCTATCGCGTCTATTGGTTTGGCACCTCTCATAGCAGCCAGAATAGCCAATACAGCAGTGCCGCAACCCATATCTAGCACTTTCTTCCCTTCACAAGGAGTTTCTAGTAGCTGTTGAAGCATCATAAATGTAGTTTCATGATGACCCGTTCCGAAGCTCATCTTTGGTTCAATTACAATTTCATATTGTACATGAAACGGGGTATGAAACGGGGCTCTCACTGCACAGGTATTACTAACCTCTATGGGATTAAAGTTCTTTTCCCACTCTGCATTCCAATTTACTTGTTCGATCTCTTTTTGCTGAAATGTAATAGCAAACTCAGACGATTTCAAAATTTGAACTCCGTCTAAAATCGTTTTATTCCAATCTCCTTTTTGAATGTAAGCCTGTACCCCGCATTCATTTTCTACAAAACTTTCGAACCCCGCGTAACCAAGTTCGGCGATTAATATTTCTGTACCAGGCTGTAACGGACTTACATTAAAACTGTATTCAATATAGCTATTCGACATAAATTAGTTGTACTGTTATTGTTTAGGAGAACGCATTCACAATAGCCATGAAATCTGATGCTTTTAAAGAGGCCCCTCCAATTAAGCCACCGTCTACATCTTCTTTTCCAAAAATTTCAGCAGCATTGGTTGGTTTTACACTACCCCCATATAATATAGACAGATTTTGTCCAACTGCTTTTGAGTATTGCTCTGTTATCGTCTCACGTATAACAGCATGCATTTCTTGAGCTTGCTGCGGACTAGCAGTTTCACCTGTTCCAATTGCCCAAACTGGCTCATAGGCTACAACAATTTGTTTCCAGCTCTTCTCAGCAATATGAAACAAACCTCTTTCCAACTGTGCTTTAATTACTTCAAAATGATCACCATGATTTCTATCTGCAAGCTCTTCACCAACGCAAAAAATCACCTTCATATCATTCTCTAATGCTGTGTTTACTTTCTCGGCTAACTGCGCATCACTCTCTTGAAAATAAGCACGTCGCTCACTATGGCCAATAATAACTGTATTCACACCCACGCTCTGAAGCATACTAGCAGAAACCTCTCCTGTAAAAGCCCCATTTTTAGACTGATGCATATTCTGAGCAATAACCTCAACTGGGTGCTCTCGTAAGGTTTCGAAAGCTGGGTATAGATTTGTAAAAGATGGAGCCACCATGACAATAACTTCTTCTGGAAAAACTTGTTGTTTCAAATCTTTTAAAAGGTCTTGTGTAGCAGATAAATCATTATTCATCTTCCAGTTTCCAGCTACTATTTTCTGTCTCATAAATGTATATTTTGTATTCGTATGTCTAAGTTAAAAATAATGACGGCTATGTTCTCACTTTAGGATCTAACCAACCGTAAATTATATCTACAAAGATATTGATTACAATAAACAAAGAGGCAATAACCAGAACCGCACCCATAATAATTGGTAAATCTAATGTGTTAAGCGCATCTACAATTTCTTTTCCAAGACCGTTCCAGCCAAAGATGTATTCTACAAAAACGGCTCCTGCCAGCATAGAAGCAAACCATCCAGAAATAGCAGTAACTACAGGATTTAAAGAATTTTTTAATGCATGTCGTTTAATTATTTTCCAAAACGAAAGTCCTTTTGCCTTGGCGGTGCGAATATAGTCTTGGCTCAACACTTCCAACAACGAGTTACGCATAAGTTGAGTCACTACTGCCAAAGGTCTAATTCCTAGTACAACAGCAGGTAGTATGATGTTTTTCCATTGAATATACGTACCATTTCCGAAATCATCTACTTCGTACAGACTCCCGGTCATATTTAAGTTTGTGTATTCATGAAGTACATATCCAAACAACCAAGCAAAAATAATCGCACTAAAAAAAGAAGGAACACTCATCCCAAACGTACTGACTAACTGAATAAGCTTATCGACCCAGCCATCTTTAAAAAGTACCGATAAAATTCCTAAAAAAATACCTAGAAACATTGCAATTACAATAGCAGAAATGGCAAGAACAAAGGTATTGGGCAGTGTTTCTTTAATGACTGCGCTCACCTCTTTACCGTTTTTCTGAAAAGACGCTCTTAAATATGGCCACTTTATTACAACATCTATTGCTCCAATTGTAAATAAATGGGCGGCACTATACTTTCCGTTAGACCGAAAAGTATAATCTTCGGCATTGGTGCTATGAAACGAAAGAGGAGCTAAATCGTTTATATAATATAAGTATTGCTTAGATATTGGCTTATCGAAGCCATACTTCTTTTTTACGTTTGCCAGTTGTTCTGCATTTTCATTTTGCCCGAGCATCATACGAGCTGGGTCTCCTGGTAAAATGGCAAATAAAATAAAGATAACGGTAACAACCCCAAAAAGCGTCAATAACGCATATCCTATTTTTTGAAGTACATACTTTGCCACTATTCTTGATTTACATCTTCTAAGGTGCGTATTTCATATACGAAATCTTCTCCAAATAAATCTTTGGCATACATTTCTACAGTTTGAGTAAATCCAGCTTTTTCACGTCGTTCGTTTACAGTTTCTGGATTTTCAATAGGCCAAATATAAGAACCGCCATCATCTGTTCTGCCTTGTGTACCATACACCTGCATTTTTCCTTGATTCATTAAATATCTGTCTTCCATCATGGCTACTAATCTAAAGGGTAGCTCTCCAGCTTCACCCGCTTTTTTAATCATTGGAAGGTATTCTGAAATTCTATCTGGGTTGTGTTGTAATACATACCAAGCCGCCGTATTTGTTGGTTCACCAACCAACGATTTTCCAGGGTATCCTTTTTCATTAAAAATCCTATCAACAAAAACCATATTGGCACTATCTACAACTTCCTGCATTTCCCAGAGATTTCCATTGTACTCTGCTTCTGAAAGTCCCATTTCTTCACCTAGCGCCTTTCTCGCTTCTCGTGTATCTGCCTGCATTAATTTTCGATACCGCTGATCTAGAATTGCAATACTATCTAATCGCTGCTTTAATCCAACATCTAACGTAGGTGCTGCCTTTTCCTGCTGTTCTAGTTTTAACTCTAGCGCATCGTTCCAATGAAGTTTTTGCGTGATAGTTCCTTTTTGTAACTCTAAGACCCCTGGATTACTACGTACAATAGTTTTTAGCGTTGTTTCATCACAGAAATAAAATTTGAAATTCAGATTATAATCCTCAGCAAGTTGTGTGGTTTTTTCTTGACTAGATGCAGAAAGACCTATTACTTGATATCCTAATTTCAATGCTTTATCTGTGATAGTACGCATATTTGCAAAGCCATCAAATTCGGTGTTTTGTAGATTATAGGCAATTACAACGATTAAGTTTTCTGCTTCTAAAAAATGTGAAGTGTAGTCTTCATCTTCTCTTTCTATGCTGAAATCGTGCACAGGTGGTTCATACCCCTTCTGAATCTCTGTAGTTTCAACTTCAATAAACTCACCTTCCTGATCTGGATAATCGCCGTTGGTGGTTACTATTTTTTCTGCGCCGTTAACATTGAACTTCCAGTTGTACTCAAAGATTGGTTTCGGGGCGCCTTCAGGCACTTCCATTCCTTCTTGAATATTAGCACCTATTTTATACGCTCTAAAATCTATCCACGGCAGGTGTTGTAGGACATAATATGCAAACGCCATACTGGCTATAAAACACACAAAAACAATGATGGTTCTTCCAAACTTTGAAAAGAAGGGTTGTATATGACGTTTTCCGAAGAAGAGTATAAGAATCATTATACTTAACACCACATCTTTCCAAAACGACTCCCAAGGAGTTAATTTTAAGGCATCTCCGAAGCAACCACAGTCTGTAACTTTATTGAAATACGCAGAGTAAAACGTTAAAAAAGTAAAGAACAGAATCATAAGTAGCAGGCTCCAAAGCGTAAACTTTTTAGCATATCCTACTATGAGCATAATACCTAATAGCACTTCAAAAATGACCACAAAAATTGCAATGGCTAAGGCAAAAGGCACTAAAAACTCTAAATTAAGTACATCTGGAGCGAAGTAATCTTTCAATTTAAACGAAAATCCTACGGGGTCGTTTAACTTAATAAAGCCGCTAATAATGAAAAAGATTCCAACAAATATTCTAAGAAAGCCTACAATGTATTTCATAATGTATAAATAAGCACCAAAATTAAAAATCCAAATTCCAAAAAAGGGATTTATTCGAATTTTATAAAGATGGCAGATAAATTTTCTTTAGTTATTCAGACTCACTTATAAGTTCATTAATTTGATCTTGTCTGAGTATTACTTTTAAAGCCTAAGCCAATATCGCGATTCTTTTACTTCTTTCCTCGTTATTTTTTATCTAAACCAACAGTCTTTTGCCTCAAGTTTTTTTTATTGGCTTCAATCTAATTTACCCTTATCGAGCCTGACAACTTTATTAGCTGTTTTCCATCTTCAGTGTTAAAAATAAAAGAATTTAAGTCGTTTACGACCCATCTACAATCTTTAGCAAATTGAAACGTGCGATTTTCAAAATCATTTATTTGAGACATTGATTTTAGAATTTATGATTTTGAAATTTTGGCACTTGCACTATTTTGTGCGATCAAAATAAGGGCGAACACCGCATAATTAATCATGTCCTGGTAATTTGCATCTATACCTTCGCTAACTAACGTTTGTCCTTGGTTATCTTCTATTTGTTTTACTCGAAGTAGTTTCTGAAGTATTAGATCTGTTAGACTACTCACGCGCATATCACGCCAAGCTTCGCCATAATCGTGGTTTTTATCTAACATCAATTGTTTAGTAACCGCCACTTGTTCGTCATAACATTGGGTAGCTTCTTCTAGTGAAAGATCAGGTTGTTCTACAACGCCCTTTTCAATTTGTACCAGCGCCATAATACTATAATTTATAATACCAATAAATTCGCTTTCTTGACCCTCCTCTACTTTCTGTTCTACGTTCTGTTGGAGCCCACGAATGCGCTGCGCTTTTATAAAAATCTGATCGGTAAGCGATGGCAACCTTAAAATACGCCACGCACTACCATAATCTTTCATCTTGTTTATGAACAAGGTGCGACAGGTTTCTATCACCTCATTATATTGTTCTGAAGTATCTACCATATGGTTCGTTAGAATTTGCGTAAATTTCGCTTAAATATCTTAAAATAGAAAATTGTACACACTTAATTGTAAGGGTAATTTAGTAGACCTGTCGATTCCTAAAATCATGGGAATAATTAACGTAACGCCCGATTCGTTTTACGATGGAGGTCGTACTACCATATTGAGAGATGTGATTGCTCAAGCTGAAAAAATGATGCGTCATGGCGCTACTTTTTTAGACATTGGTGGTTACAGCTCCAGACCAGGAAGTACTCATATTTCCGAAGAAGAAGAATTAAGCCGTGTTGTCCCAACTATTGAGGCCCTTAGTAAAGAATTTCCTGAAGCCTACCTTTCTATAGACACTTTTAGAAGCAAGGTGGCACTAAACGCTATAGCTGCTGGCGCCGGATTAGTAAACGACATAAGTGGTGGTTCGCTAGACGACGGTATGTTTACAACTGTTGCTAAACTTGGTGTTCCGTATATATTAATGCATCTAAAAGGGACTCCTCAATCCATGAATACTCATGCACAATACCAAAATATTACCAAAGAAGTATTGTATTATTTTTCGGAAAAAATAGCAAAAGCTAGAGCCGCTGGCATAAATGATATCATTGCAGATCCTGGTTTTGGGTTTTCAAAAACCCCCGAGCATAATTTTGAATTGCTACAGCATTTAGAGCTGTTTAAATCGTTAGAAACACCATATTTAGTAGGGATTTCAAGAAAATCAACAATTTACAAAACGCTGAACACATCCCCAGAAGAAGCCCTAAACGGAACCACAGTACTAAATACTGTAGCGCTTCTTAAAGGCGCAAGTATATTACGAGTACACGACGTAAAAGAAGCCGTTGAATGTGTAACCTTGTTACATGCAATGAACAATACAGACTAATTTTATACCTTTAACCACCTAAACGCACCGCCCTTTTGGACTTTTTTGACATACGTATCATTGACGGAATAGACATCGTGCTAGTTGCATTTTTGATGTACTATCTGTATAAGTTGGTTCGCGGTACTGTAGCCATCAATATTTTTGTAGGTATTGTAATTATCTATGCTATTTGGAGGCTAACCGAATTACTTCAGATGGAGTTGCTAAGTAAAATTCTTGGCGGATTTCTAGGTGTTGGAATGTTTGCTTTAATCGTAGTTTTTCAGCAGGAAATACGAAAGTTTTTACTCATGCTAGGCTCTACCAACTTTGCAGCCCGTAAAAAAATGTTGAGAAAATTCAATTTATTTTCTTCAGAAAAAGAGAATAAAACTGAAGTAGAAGCTATTTTAAAAGCATGTGTAAATATGAGTAAATCCCAAACAGGAGCGCTTATAGTTATTAAACGAAATAACAGTTTAGATTTTATTACTAACTCTGGTGACGAGATGAAGATTGAGGTAAACCAGCCCATTATTGAAAGTGTTTTTTATAAAAACAGTCCGTTGCATGATGGAGCCATGGTGATTGAAGAAAATACAATAACAGCAACTAGAGTTATACTTCCAGTGAGCAATGATCGTCGCATACCCCAACGATTTGGACTCAGACATAGAGCCGCTGTGGGAATCACCGAAAAAACCGACGCACTTTGTTTGGTGGTAAGCGAAGAAAATGGGCAAATATCGTATCTAAAAGAAGGAGACTTTGTGCTTTTTGAACATACAGAAGATTTACAACAACAACTTACACAAGATTTGAACTAACCATGGAATGTAAAAACTGTAAACAGCTCCTAAAAGAAAATGATAAATTCTGTAGTGCTTGTGGAGCTAAAGTCATTACTCAGCGCCTTACGTTTTCTACTTTACTATTTGAAGTAAGAGAACATGTTCTGAACCTTGAAAACAACAGGCCCTTACATACTTTTATCGATTTATTTATACGACCAAAAAAAGTAGTTGATGGTTTTGTTAATGGGGTTAGAAAAAGATATATCAACCCATTTGGATATATGACCGTTGCTGTAACCCTGTTTGGATTGTTTTTATTCTTTTTTATCGAGGATTATGGGGCTGCTATGTCAACTATTTCTACTTCAATGAACGGTGCTGAAATTCAAAATGAATTGTCGCATAAAATCAATAACATTACTCTAAAATACCAATCCTTATTATTTTTCCTATTTATTCCCTTTTTAGCATTAATTTCTAAATTAGTTTTCCTTAAAAACAAGAAATATAATTATTTCGAGCACTTAATAATTAACACCTACGGACAAGCACATATTTCAATATCTGCTACGATAATTTATTTTGCAACAATTTGGTTTGAATCAGTGTTCGGTACTATCGCAGGTCTAATCACCTTCGTTAATATTATTTATTTTGCCTATTTATTTAAAACCTTGTACTCGTTATCTTTTTGGCAAATATTTCTAAAAACGTTATTATTCATAGTTATTTTAATTCCGTTTATAATTGCAGCAGGAATAGGCATGTGGGTTGTTCTTTTACTTTCTGGGCAGATATCATTACAGGAGTTAATGGAAATGCAAAAAGCGCAACAAGGCATAAGCTATATCGCCTCTTCTATCATAAACTGGACTTCGTAGAGATTTTTGTAGTACCCATTTGGCAGTGCAAGCAACTCTTTATGTGTGCCTGATTCTACAATTTTACCGGCATCCATCACCAAAATCTTGTCTGCCTTTTTTATGGTAGCCAATCGGTGCGCAATAACAATAGAAGTGCGCCCTTCCGTAATTTTGTCTGTGGCTGCCTGTATCATTTCTTCAGAATAGGTGTCTATAGAAGAAGTTGCTTCGTCTAAAATCAAAATACTTGGATTACTCACATATGCTCTTAAAAAGGCTATGAGTTGGCGCTGACCAGAAGAAAGCATACTCCCGCGTTCCTTTACATTGTAGTGGTACCCATTAGGCAATGATTTTATAAATTTATGTACGCCTATTTCTTTTGCTGCAGCAATTACTTCTTCTTCGGAAATGGTCGCATCATTTAGCGTGATATTGTTTAAAATAGTATCTGCAAATAAAAATACATCTTGTAGCACCACCGCAATCTGACTTCTTAATGAAGTTATGGTATACTCTTTTATATCGGTTTTATCTATCGAAATTGTCCCGCTGTTAATTTCGTAAAATCGATTTAACAAATTAATAATTGTAGATTTCCCGGCTCCAGTAGCTCCAACTATAGCAACCGTTTCTCCAGGATAGACTTCAAAAGAAATATCTTTAATTACCTCTTCGTTTTCATTGTAGCCAAAACGCACATTCTTGAAAGAAATAGAGCCCTTAGCGTTGGTTAATAGTTCGGTTCCTTTGTTAGAGATATGCGACTCTGTATCTAAAATTCCGAAAACACGGTTGGCAGCAACCATACCCATTTGCAACGTATTAAACTTATCTGCAATTTGGCGTAACGGCCTAAATAACATTTGAGAATACTGAATGAAGGCAGTTACTATTCCCAATGTAATCACTCCACCTTCGGCTGCATTTAAACCACCATACCAAACCACAAGACCTATAGCAATACTCGAGGCCATTTCAGCAATAGGAAAAAAGATAGAGTTGTACCAAACTGTTTTTACCCAAGCCTTTTTGTGTTTCTGATTAATTTCATTAAATCGCTTGTGCTCGGTAGCTTCTCTTGTAAAAATCTGAACAATCTTCATTCCTGTTATTCGCTCCTGAACAAAAGAATTTAGGTTTGCCACTTGATTTCTAACCTCTTCAAATGCCACCTTCATGGCTCGCTGAAACACGCGTGTAGCATACAAAATAAGAGGGAGTACTGCAAAAATAATCAATGACAGACGCCAGCTTTTATACAGCATAAATCCAGCAATGGCAGCCATTTTTAGCAAGTCACTTATAATCATAAAAAGTCCTTGACTAAAAATAGATGAGATGGTTTCAATATCGTTTACCGCGCGTGTTGTTAGGCGTCCCACAGCACTTTTATCGTAGTACTGCATCTTAAAGCTGGTCATAAGCTTAAAGAGCTTTACTCTAATATCTTTAATTACATTTTGCCCAAGCCAATTAGCGTAAAAAATAAACGAAAACTGAAACAATACTTCCAATAACAGTACTGCCAACATTGCCATTAGATAGTATTGTAACAACGGCAAGTCTTTATTAAAAAGGGCATTGTCTATAGCCTGTTGCAATAGATGTGGGGTTAGCACTGCCAATCCAGACATAGCAATAGCTGCGAACGCTACAAAGTAGAAGGTAAGACGGTATGTGTTGGTAAATGCCAACAGCCTTCTAAATAATTTAAAATCGAATGCCTTACCTGAATCTTTGGCCATAGTTGTGTCTAGTTGGGGCTTTTAATTTTTTATAAAAATTGTATTAGGATACGTCACTTTTGTTAGGTAAAGACCGTGTGCTGGTGCCGAAGCTCCTGCATTTTTTCTGTCTTTACTAGCAATAATCTCATGCAATTCTGCCAAGCTTGTCTTACCGAAACCTACGTCTAAGAGTGTTCCTACAATCGCTCGTACCATATTTCGCAAAAAACGATTGGCAGTTATAGTGAAACGCAACCCTTTCTGATCTATTTCCCACACCGCCTTGGTAATATCACAAAGGTAAGTCTTTACGTCGGTGTTAGAACGTGAAAAGCATTGAAAATCACTATAGCCTAATAGGATTTTAGCCGCCTCGTTCATTAAGTCAACATTAGGTGTTTGATAAATTTGGTAGGCCAATTCTTGCTGAAATGGATCTTTACGCAACGCAATAAAGTACTGGTATTCTCTTTCGGTAGCATCAAATCTAGCATGAGCCGTATCATTCACCTGCCGAATGCTCTCTACGGAAATATCCTTTGGCAAAAATGAGTTTAGTTTAAACTTTGTCTCCTCAATATTCGAAATGGCATCTATGTCTGTATGCGCAAATATTTGTTTGGCGTGTACACCTGTGTCTGTTCTTCCTGCCCCAATAATTTTTATGTCGGTTCTAAAAAATGTGGATAGCGTTTGTTCCAAAACACCTTGCACACTTATAGCTTCTGGCTGAATTTGCCAACCATGATAGTTTGTTCCGTTGTAGGCTATTTCAAAAAAGTAACGCAATCTTGAGAATTAAAATTTCAGCAAAAATACAAAATGATTAAAGACCGAAGCTTGGAGATTTCTTAATGTTAGTTGAAGAGCAGCAAAATAAAATTATCTTTGTTGAAAAGAATTACTTGACCAAAATTTTACTCCTTAGCGACACCCATAGTTTTATTGACGATATGGTATTAAAATATGTGAAGCAAGCCGATGAGGTATGGCATGCAGGTGACATTGGCGATTTAAAAGTTACAGATACATTAAAGAGTCTACGACCACTTAGAGCTGTTTACGGTAATATAGATACTGCCGAAGCAAGAACAGAATTCCCTTTAGACAATAAATTTATGTGTGAAAAAGTATCTGTGTGGATTACCCATATTGGTGGCTACCCAGGACATTATAATAAACGCATACGCGAAGCCTTAAAAATTAACACTCCTCGCCTCTTTATTACGGGACATTCTCATATTTTAAAGGTAATGCCAGACAAGAAGTTAAACCTCCTACATATGAATCCTGGGGCTATTGGTAAACACGGATTTCATAAAGTACGTACAATGCTTCGTTTTGAAATTGACGGGAGAGAAATAAAGAATTTAGAAGTTATTGAGCTCGCTCGATAGTTTTAGATTGGTTATAACAAAAAAACCCTTGAAGATGGCATTCTTCAAGGGTTCTGCACTAATAATACTAAGCAATAGTTTAGCGTAAACGGTCAACAGATTTTACGAGATCTTCATCCTTTTTGATGGCCTTATTGGCCAACACTAATAAAACGATAGAGATGATAGGAAGTAACACCCCAATACCCTTCTCAGAAACCAACGTTTCTCCGGATATCTTTAGTGACCTGTATACGAAAACTCCCAGTAATACAAAGTTAGATATGATGTTTAAACGGTTGAGTACAAACTGTAACTGCCGCTTTTTAAAACTCAAAATTGAAATCACAGCCAAAGCAATAGACACAAATACAAGTCCGAAAACCAAATATTCATCTCTTGCAATAACTACAGTACCTGCTTCATCTGTTATGTTCGGAAACCAAACATAAAGCCCTGCCATTACTAAGGCAGAAACAAAAATATAAACGGTTTGAATACGTTGTAACATAACTAGGCTATAAAGCGGTAGCAAAAATAGGGTTTCTTTTTGAAATTTTTAAGCCTTCAATTTAAATTATTGTCGTATTATTGTAACATCTATTCGTAACCATCTCAAAAAAGGTTACTTAGTCTTCAAATTATTTTCAAGAATAACATCTTCAAAAAAGAAACGATTTTTCAAAATCAACTAAACATTATTCACATACTACATGTTAGAAATTTCAGAATTAAAGGCAAAGAAGTTACCTGAACTTCAAGAACTTGCAAAAACACTAAGCGTACCTAAGTACAGAAGCTTAAAAAAATTAGATTTAGTATATCAAATATTAGATTACCAAGCCGCTAACCCTAATGTGGTAAAGGCAGTGGTACAGGAAGAAAAAACATCAACTTCAGCTCCTTCTAAACCTAAAGAAGAGAAACAAGCGCGTGCGCCAAAACCTCGTGCGCCTAGAAACAACAATAGGGACCAGTCTAAAGACACTAAAGTTTCCGAAGAAACTAAGAACGCAGATTCGCGAAAGAACACACATCGCTCAGAATCTAAGAAGGACGATACCCATAAATCTTCTAACCAGAAGCAAAATAACGACACTAAGCAGTCTAATGACAAAAATGACAAGCGCGACTCTCGTGACTCTAATGACAAAAGGCAGCGCAATCAAAAAGACAACAACAAGAATAACCGAAACGACAATCGCAACAACCGTAATAACGGCAATCAGCACAAAAACAACGGTAATAAAGACACTCGCAATAGATACAAGGAGCCCGACTACGAATTTGATGGGATTATAGAAAGCGAAGGAGTTTTAGATATCATGCAAGACGGCTACGGTTTCTTGCGTTCAAGCGATTATAATTACTTATCATCTCCAGACGATATTTATGTTTCACAATCTCAAATTAGACTGTTTGGTCTAAAAACAGGAGATACTGTATTAGGAGAAGTACGACCTCCAAAAGAAGGTGAAAAATATTTTCCTCTTATTAAGGTAAACAAAATTAATGGGCTTAATCCGAACGTGGTGCGTGACCGTGTTTCTTTCGAACACCTTACACCACTTTTCCCGCAAGAGAAATTTAATCTTGCAGATAAGCAAAACACCATTTCTACACGTATTATCGATTTATTTGCGCCAATAGGTAAAGGACAACGAGGTATGATTGTTTCGCAACCTAAAACTGGTAAAACAATGTTGCTTAAAGATATTGCGAATGCAATTGCAGCAAATCATCCAGAAGTATACCAAATGATTCTTTTAATTGATGAGCGTCCAGAAGAAGTAACAGACATGCAACGTAATGTGCAAGGTGAAGTTATAGCCTCTACGTTCGACAAAGAGCCTTCTGAGCATGTGCGTATTGCTAATTTGGTTATAGAGAAAGCCAAACGACTCGTAGAGTGCGGTCATGATGTAGTTATTCTATTAGACTCTATTACACGTTTAGCTCGTGCGTACAACACCGTTCAACCTGCCAGCGGAAAAATTCTTTCTGGAGGTGTAGACGCTAATGCACTAAACAAACCAAAACGATTCTTTGGTGCTGCTCGTAATATTGAAAATGGTGGATCTTTAAGTATCATTGCTACAGCGCTTACTGAAACTGGAAGTAAGATGGACGAAGTAATTTTTGAAGAATTTAAAGGAACAGGTAACATGGAATTACAATTGGATCGTAAAATATCGAACCGTCGTATTTTCCCAGCGATCGACCTTACTTCTTCTAGTACACGTCGAGACGACTTGTTACTTGACGAAAAGACCATTCAACGTATGTGGGTGATGCGAAAGTACTTGGCAGATATGAACCCTGTAGAAGCAATGGAGTTTATAAATGACAGATTTAGACAAACTAAAAATAATGAAGAGTTTCTTATCTCTATGAATGGATAAGAAACCTTAATTATATTGAACTAAAAAAGCCTTACAGAAACTGTAAGGCTTTTTTTATTTAATTGTGTTCTAAATTATTGCTTCACTATCTTTTCTGTAATCGTACCTGCAGATGTTTTAAGGTTAAGCAAATAAACCCCTCTAGGTAAATGTGAAACACTCATGCTACCATTTACCAATCGAGCTCCTGTATCCTTGCCTAAAACATCATAAAGCACAGCATTTTGTACTTCGATAGATCCAGGAGTTTTTATGTTTACTATTTCCGAAGCAGGATTTGGAAATATAGCTACTTGACTAATCTGGTTTTCACCTACTCCAGCAGTTGCAGGAACACCAGCAACTGAGAACATTCCAAATTCGGCATCTAACGGTCCAGTATCACCAACTAGAGTCGCAGCTCCTGTGGTCATATCTACAGTATGCACACCACCTGTACCTCCACCAGTATAAGCAGCCATATAGAGAATATTTGTTTCAGGATCTATGGTTGCCTCTTGTGCAAAGCCAATATCAATTCCTAACGGACCAACATCTATTGCGCCTCCAGATAATAGATCGATAGAATAAAATAAGTCATCAGTAATATTTGCACCCCAAGCGTTACCGTCGTTGTCTATTACCAACCAAATCATACTTCCAGCAACTCCAAACGAACCTACTTCTGTAAGCGCCCCTGTACCCGTGTCTAATGTAAATAGACGTGTAGCAGAAGAAACATACATGGTATTCGATGTAAAGTCGAATGCCATACCTGTTGGCGTCTCGCCATTGAGAATTCCAAGTGCATCACCAATAACAGCTACTGTACCGTCTGTAGGGTCTATAGTCACAATATTCCTACTTAATGGATCATCATTTACATCGTTTAGAAATTCCATTGCATACAATACTCCTGCAGCGTCAAAATCGTCTGCAAAACAGGTTATTGGAAAAGGGTCTACTATGGGATCAATAGAGAACGGTGGATCACCAGCCATAGTTCCAAATACATCATCCCCTCTCACATTAAGTACAGAATATACACTTGGATTTCTGTTGGCTCCAAAAGAAACAGTTGTTGCTGCATTCTCGGCCTGTGTAGTAAGGTGATTAAATAAAATGGTTTGTTCTTCTGCGTTAAACTTAGAAGAAATCACCATATCTATAGACAGTGGTGAATCTGAATAGCTGTCTAAGCGATCTAAGAGAACACCAAGCTCCCCAGTGTTTTGCGCATTAAGAGAAATCATTCCCAGAGCGCACATGAGTACAAGTACATAGTTTTTCATATTGTTTTAGTTAATGATTTACTCATTAAATATAGGCAAAAAAAAAGTCCTGCAAATTGCAGGACTTTCTTATAATGTATTTGATATTACATCGAGCTTACTGCTTGATGATTTTCTCAGTAATTGAACCAGCAGAAGTTCTTACATTTAACATGTAAACACCTCTAGCGAAGTTTGAAGTATTGATAGTTCCGTTCTCTAAACGAGCACCAGTATCTTTACCTAAAATATCGTATACAGATACACCTTCGATAGTTACGTTAGATGGTACACGTACGTTGATAACGTCTGTTGCAGGGTTAGGGAAGATAGATACTGCATCAGCAATATTATCGTTAACACCTAATACTGAATCTCCAGTTGCTTGAATTTCCCAGTCATTTGGAAGGAAGTCAGCTAAATCAACTGGACCAGCGATACCACATCCGTTTACCCATGAAATACCAGTTCCTGTTTCGTTAGTTCCAATAGCAGCGATAGTTACACCATCATCTGGGAATTGAACTTCAACAACAACCTCAGAATCTCCAGGTACTTGAGCGTTCATTGCTACCATGTAAATAGTTCCTTCAGTTCCAGGAGCCATATTTTGAATAGCAGACTCAACTAAAGTTAATGTTCCAGTTGGGTAAGGTGCATCAGTTGTGTAAACATTTACAACAGCATCTAAACCAGCTGCAGGAGCATTGTTTAATGCAGAAGCATAAAAACGAACTTCAGAAATTAAGAAATCCATAGAAGCGTCAACACCGAAATCTCCTAATACGAAAGAGTAACTTCCGTCAATAGCACCAGGTGCAGCGTTATCGCATAACACACCACTATCGATAGAACCGTCTGTGTAAGCTAAATCTGTTTGTGCAAAAGTTGTTGCTCCAATTGCAAGAGCTAACATTAAAGTAATTTTTTTCATAATAATTATGTATTTAAGTTTAATATTGAATTACAAATATAAAAAACCATTTCAATTAACAATGGAAATTTTTATAAATTTAGCAAAAAAAAGAGAATTATGGCAGCACTCACAAGACTTTATCTTATAATCAGCATCTTACTATTTTGCAGCTGCACAACAAAAAATAAACCTGATGAAATTGATTTTACCACCTTGTTTGAAACATCTGGAGGCACAGAAACCCCAGAGTATGCCGAAGTAATTAAATTTTATGAGAATTTGTCTGAAGTTTACAATGCTGTTGCACTTTACACCATGCAAGACACAGACAGTGGCCACCCCCTCCACTTAGTAACCTTTAACCCCGACAGAAGTTTCGAATCTGAATTCTCTCGTGACAACGAAAAAAGTATTCTGCTTGTAAATAATGGTATTCACCCAGGTGAAAGTGATGGTATTGATGCCTCCATGATGCTGATTAGAGATTTAGCACAAGGAAAAATAGCGACACCCAAAAACACTATAATTGCTGTTATACCCGTATACAACATTGGCGGAGCTCTAAACCGAAATTCAACCACAAGAACCAATCAGAATGGTCCAGTGGCGTATGGATTTAGAGGAAATGCTCGAAATTACGACCTGAACAGAGACTTTATTAAATCGGATACCAAAAATGCAAAGGCATTTGCCAACCTCTTTAGAATCGTAAAACCCGATTATTTTATAGACAACCACGTTAGCAACGGGGCAGATTACCAATACACATTAACTCACCTATTTACCCAGCACAATAAATTAGGAGGAAAATTAGGAGATTACCTCCACACCTCCCTAATGCCTAAACTTGAAGATAGCCTACAACAAAACAACTGGGATATTACACCTTATGTGAATGTTTTTAACCAATCTCCAGAAAAAGGATTTACTCAGTTTATGGACTCACCTAGATATTCTACCGGATACACTACCCTATTTGGCACGGTGGGCATGATGGTAGAAACGCATATGCTAAAACCTTATAAGCAACGAGTAGAAGGCACTTATAAATTAATGCAACAATTTGTTGAAATCGTAGATAAAGATGCTTTACTGGTAAGAAATCTTCGGAAAATTGATGCCGATTTATACAAACCAGGCAACACATACCCGCTACAATGGAAGGTTGATACTTCTAAAACAACAACATTGAACTTTAAGGGTTATGAAGCTAAAATGATTCCTAGTACTATAACTGGAAAATCACGTCTTAAATTTAACCGAAATCAACCTTACACAAGAGCTACGACCTACTACAATAATTTTGCACCATCTGCTAGTATAACAATTCCTAAACAATATATTGTACCAAAAGGTTATTGGAATGTTATCGATCTTTTAAAGCAAAACAAAATACAGTACGAACGTGTACAAAAAGACACCCTAATCACCGCAGAAGTGTATACCATAAAGGACTATAACACACGAACCAGTCCGTACGAGGGGCACTACCCGCACTACAACACTATTGTTTCTAAAAAGACTGAAAGTGTTGCTATTAAAAAAGGAGATTATATTTTTGACACAGAACAAGAAGGTGTTCGCTACCTCCTAGAAACTTTAGAGCCAGCAGCTGTCGACTCATTTTTTAATTGGAATTTTTTCGATGCCATACTACAACAAAAAGAAGGGTTTTCTCCCTACGTTTGGGAAGATAAAGCCGCAGCGTTTTTAGCTGAAAACCCAAAAATTAAAGCAGAACTTGAAGCCAAGAAAAGTGAAGATGAAAAATTTAATGCCAATTGGTATGCACAACTAGATTGGATTCATAAAAAGTCTCCCAACTACGAAACTGCCCATTTAAGATACCCTATCATTAGGGTGGGTGGTTAAATATTCCTTCGGAAAAAGTAATTTAATGTTTTCGTAAGAGTCTAAAAGTGCCTTTTGAGTTTTTTCAAAGTTCTTCCAGCGCACTTTTTTAATTCCCTCATTGGTTTCAGGAATTAGTTCACCATCATAATCTGTGTACATCTCGTACCAATACGTAACCTTAAGTTTAAATTTATTATTTCGTTTAAATACGTGGTAGGTCTTTTTTAAAAATCTCTTAATCTGCAAATCCTGAACCCCCGTTTCCTCCATTGTTTCTCTAATGGCTGCCTCTTCATGACTCTCCCCTTTTTCTTTTTTCCCTTTTGGAAGATCCCATTTAGAATTTCTTCTAATAAATAAAATCTCTTTCTTCGAATTAAAAACCATACCTCCTCCTGCTTCTACAACTTTCAATTTTTTAAATAAAAACTTCTCAAGTTTTTCCGGATTCTTATGGTACAGATTCACATACAACAATTCGCCATCATTGATTTTTCTAACGATTTTTTTAAAACGTGCGAGCTTAATTGGAATGGACTTATACTGTTTTCCAATATTTTTCTCAGTAGATAAAATGATTGGAATCTCTTTGACAAAAACTTTATACATTTGCAGTATGATTTTACATAAAGAAACAGCACAAAAAACTGCTGAATTATTGCTGCAAATTAATGCAATAAAATTGCAACCACAAAACCCTTTTACATGGGCTTCTGGCTGGAAGTCGCCAATTTATTGCGACAACCGCATAACACTTTCATATCCAACAATTAGGAACTACCTAAGAGAACAAATGGCAAAACAAGTAGAAGAATGCTATGGCAAGCCAGACGCTATTGCAGGGGTTGCTACGGGTGCTATTGGTATTGGCATGTTAGTTGCAGATTACCTCAATGTACCGTTCTGTTATGTGCGTCCGGAAGCAAAAAAACACGGAAGACAAAACCAAATTGAAGGACACGTAGAAAAAGGCAGCAATGTTGTTGTTATTGAAGATTTAATTAGCACAGGAAAAAGTAGCCTGATGGCCGTTGGCGCTCTTAAAGAGGCTGGGGTTAATGTAAAAGGCATGTTAGCGATATTCTCTTATGGTTTTGATACCGCTGTAGAAAACTTCACTAAAAACGAGGTTACTCTAAATACACTTAGCGACTATAAAAATCTTCTCATACAGGCAGAGAAATCAAATTATATAAGCGCAGACGAAACCGCTGTTCTTTCACAATGGAGAGAAAACCCTGCTACTTGGAACCCTGTTGTAAACTCTTAAAATTTCCGAAGAAAACATATGAAACTTGAAAGTAAAAAAGTAACCGTAAAAAAAGGAACTGAAGATTTATGTGCTTTTCTAAGTGATGTAAAAAACTTCGAGCAATTAATGCCAGAAAACACTAGTAAATTTGAAATTATTAGGGAGAATGCATTTGTTTTTGCCTTGAAAGGTATGCCAGAAATTGCGTTAGAGGTAAAGGAAGTAAATGCTCCAAACCAAGTTGTGCTTGGCGCTATAAGCGACAAATTACCCTTTACACTTACTGGAAATATTACCGAACTCACAGACAATACCGCAGAGGCTGTCTTGTTATTTGAAGGAGATTTTAACCCTATGATGCAAATGATGATTAAGGGCCCAATTACTAAATTCATCGAAACCTTGGCAACAAATCTCGAACAAGCCTAACCATTTCAGTACAATAGCTTCACCTCTTTTAAGCCGTAATGACTCCATTGGTCATCGTCGTGCTCTACTGTTAGCAACCCATCTAACGTGACACCACGAATACGTCCGTTTTTTTGAATTCCGTTTGGGGTTTCAAAGACAGAAATACGGTCTTTTCTAAACAGCACAGATTCGTACGCTTTTTTTACTTCGGAAATATCCTGCCGTGCAATAGTGCTAAGTTTATAAAATACTGCAGTTGCAATATCGTGTAATAGCTTGTCTATCTGAAACGTTTTTCCAGTAGCAAGTTTCATAGAAGTTGCTTGAGGTAACGCATTGAATTCTGTCTCATTTACATTTAAGCCTATTCCTATGACGGAAGAGGCCAAATGCGGTCCTTTTAACGAATTTTCAACTAAAATACCTGCCAACTTGTGTTGTCGTGACATTATGTCGTTAGGCCATTTTATAGATAAGTCAGGAATTTTATACTCAACAAGCACCTCATACAAGGCTAGCGAGACACAAAAACTAAGTAGGGTTTGTTGTGCTATTAGAACAGATTCGAATTGCTTAAACATGCTAAATGTCAAGCTTTTAGAAGGCTGACTTTGCCAGCCGGCACCGTGTTGGCCACGTCCATTTAGCTGTCTAGTTGCAACCACCACTACTTCATCCTGAAACGGTGCAGTCTTTACCAGCTCTTTAAGGTAAGAATTGGTAGAGTCAATGGCACTAAGTTTGATTAGTTTCAATAGAATTAATTTATATAGTACTTGCGCACGAGTATCGCCTTAAAGAAACAAAAAAGTGATAACTTTGCATAAATAAAAGAATTGAATGTCTGAAAAAGAAACAGGAACCGACATACTTGTTGCCCACATTATTAAAGGTATTGAAGAAGTCAAGGGACAAAATATTGAAATTCTGGACCTTAGAGAGATTGAAAATACCGTTTGCGATTACTTCATTATCTGCGATGGAACCTCAAACACACAGGTGAATGCCATTGTAAATTCAATACAAAAAACAGTTAGTAAAAGCATCCATGAAAAAGCATGGAACATTGAAGGAGCCGATAACGCCGAATGGATATTAATGGATTACGTACATGTTGTTGTACACGTATTTCAAAAACATATTCGTGAGTTTTACGATATTGAAGGCCTTTGGGGAGATGCAAAAACTGTAAAAATAGAAACCACTTACTAAAACGAAAAACGCCGTATGGCCAAAGAAAATAAGAAACCCGAAGTGCGTAAGCCTAAATTTAATTATATCTGGATTTATGCCATTATATTTATTGTTGTCATTCTTTTTAGTCAAGTTTTTAGCGGCGGATTAACACAGCCTGCGAAAACGACACAGTCAGATTTTCAGAAATTTCTGAAGCAAGGCGATATTGAAAAGGTTGAAATCGTAAACAAAAAAGTAGCGAAAATTTACCTTACCCCAGAAGCAAAAAGTAAACAAGAGCATTCTAAAAAGAACAGTAATAGTTTACTTTCGCCAGGCGCCAACGAGGCATCGTATCAATTCGAGTTTGGAGATTTACAGAACTTCGAAAACAGCGTAAACCAAATCAAAGCCGAAAATGGTTTAACCACAAAAATAGTTTGGGACACAGAAACTAATTTATTGGCCGAATTCCTACCATCTATTATCTTTTTTGCGGTAATTATTGGTATTTGGATTTTCATTATGCGACGTATGTCTGCCGGAGCAGGCGGCGGAGCAGGCGGGCAGATTTTTAATATCGGAAAGTCTAAAGCGAAACTATTTGACGAAAAAACCGACGTAAAAACTTCATTTAAAGATGTTGCCGGACTTGAAGGAGCTAAAGAGGAAGTACAAGAAATAGTAGATTTCTTAAAAAATCCTGACAAATACACCTCGCTTGGGGGTAAAATACCAAAAGGTGCATTGTTAGTAGGTCCTCCAGGAACAGGAAAAACATTACTTGCCCGTGCCGTGGCTGGTGAAGCGCAAGTACCTTTTTTCTCGCTTTCTGGGTCAGATTTTGTGGAGATGTTTGTAGGAGTAGGTGCTTCAAGAGTACGAGACCTATTCAAACAAGCCAAAGAAAAATCACCTTCTATTATTTTTATAGACGAAATAGACGCTATTGGTCGTGCACGAGGAAAAAACAACTTCTCTGGCTCTAACGACGAACGTGAAAACACCCTTAACCAGCTGCTAACCGAAATGGACGGCTTTGGAACCAATACCAACGTAATTGTTGTTGCAGCAACCAACCGTGCAGATGTATTAGATAAAGCCTTAATGCGAGCTGGACGTTTTGACAGACAGATTTATGTAGACTTGCCAGATGTACGCGAACGTAAAGAAATATTTGAAGTACACCTTCGCCCAATTGTTCAGGATGATTCGCTAGACACAGATTTCTTAGCGAAGCAAACTCCTGGGTTTTCAGGAGCAGATATTGCCAATGTATGTAATGAGGCAGCTCTTATTGCAGCTAGAAAAGAAAAGAAAGCCGTTACAAAACAAGATTTCTTAGACGCTGTAGATAGAATTGTAGGTGGATTAGAAAAGAAAAACAAGATTATTACACCAGATGAGAAAAAAGCAATTGCCTTTCATGAAGCTGGTCATGCCACGGTGAGTTGGATGCTAGAACATGCAGCTCCATTAGTGAAGGTAACCATAGTTCCTAGAGGACAATCGCTAGGTGCAGCTTGGTATCTACCTGAAGAACGACTTATTGTGCGTCCAGAGCAAATGTTAGACGAAATGTGCGCTACTATGGGTGGCCGTGCAGCAGAAAAGGTAATTTTCAATAAAATCTCTACTGGCGCTTTAAGCGACTTAGAAAAAGTGACCAAACAAGCACGAGCGATGGTAACTATTTACGGTTTAAATGAGAAAATTGGAAACTTAACCTATTACGATTCATCGGGACAATCTGACTATAATTTTAGCAAGCCGTATAGCGAAAAGACTGCAGAAATGATCGATAAGGAAATTTCAGCAATCATAGAAGAGCAATACCAACGTGCTATTAAATTATTGGAAGACAACAAAGACAAGCTTAGCTTGTTGGCAGAAGAATTACTTGAAAAAGAGGTTATTTTTAAAGAAAGCCTAGAGCGTATTTTTGGAGAGCGACCCTTTAAAAAACCTGTCGATATTCCACTTACTAAACCAACAATAGAAAAAGAAGAAGAGTAATTTTTGGTGTAAGTTTGTTAAGTTTAAGTAAGATGCACATAACTTCACATTAGATTTTTTATCTTTGAAGAATAACGTACTCTAAATTCCTCAATAGATTGCTATATGAGTCTGTTTAAAAGACTTCTAAAGACTACTAAGCAATCGGCTTCTAAGAAGAAAGTCGATCACGGGAAGTATTACCCTGAAGAGAAACTTCCAATAGATGAAAAATTCACCTATAACTTCAATAAAAACGGTGGTAAATTTCTGTATTGTGAAAATCTTGAGGAGCTTCTTGAAGTATTTGACAACATTTTGTTAGAAAACGACTGGTATGAAAAAGAGGTGTTCTGTATTAACGAGCAACTCACTTCTCGATTTGATGGCTTTAATCTAACCTTCACCAAAAAGAACAATGCTACTTTTTTTCTCTCTACATGCGAAAGTTTAGTTGCAACCAACGGTTCTATTTTGTTGTCGTCTAACCAGATGAAAGAGAAGAAACTTCACGAGTTACCCGATAACGTTGTAATCTTTGCAACCACAAGTCAATTAGTTGATACTATTAGTGAAGGGCTTCGTATTATAAAGAACCAATGCAAAGGAAAAATACCTAGCAATATCACTACTATTAAAGACTTTGAAAGCGAAAAAGAAAAGGACTTCATGAGTTATGGAAGTAGCACAAAAAACCTATATTTGCTGCTACTGGAAGACCTATAATTTATGAAAGAACTTATCGTTCGAACCATCTCCGGACTGCTGTATGCGGCCATCATCGTATTCTCGATGTACACCTCACACGAATGGTTCATGATACTCTTCCTTATTCTGGGTGGCATTACACTTTCAGAATTTTTACGCCTAGTACACCTTAAAAGTTATCTCGCATATGGCCTTCTTTTAGCCGCCCTCTATGTATTAAGTTATAACATTTTAGACTATAACGCAGTTCTTCTGTACCTTATACTAACCTGTTTTGTCAATTTATTTTTGCTAAAGGACGTATTGTGGACCAGCAAAATCCCAATGTTTGAAAAGAAGAAATACATCACGGTTATTTTTTATCTTATTAGTGGTTTTGTTTTCTTAACACTTATTCCATTCCAGCAAGACAGCTTTTTACCAGGGTTAATTATAGGTGTATTCTTTCTTGTTTGGAGTAACGATAGCGCAGCGTATTTGGTGGGTAAAAACTTCGGAAAGCATAAATTATTGGAACGTATATCTCCCAAAAAAACTGTTGAAGGATTTTTAGGAGGCATCGCTGGTGGTATTTTAGCAGCATTTATTATCTTTAAGTACACAGATGTGTTTCCATTATGGGTTTGGATTTGTTTAGCGCTTATCGCTTCCATATTTGGGACAGTAGGAGATTTAATTCAATCGAAATTTAAGCGACAAGCGGGTGTAAAAGACAGCGGAAATTTAATGCCCGGACATGGCGGAATTTACGATCGATTAGACAGCATTATATATGCGAGTCCATTTATTTACGCATTTTTATTAATAGTAGATTATGTTTCATAAAGAAGGCTATAAAATTATTTTAATCACATTTGCGATAGTCGCTGTTCTTAGCTTAGTTGCAAATCATTTTGTAGGCAATCAATACTACCGAGGAGGTATTATCCTCGTACTTATCGTATTTTTAATACTAATTCTTCAATTTTTTAGAAATCCGAAACGACATTTTTCTCTTAATGCAAATCAGGTACTATCGCCAGTAGATGGAAAAGTAGTGGTTATTGAAGAGGTTTTCGAAAAAGAATACTTTAAAGACAAGCGATTACAAGTTTCAGTATTTATGTCGCCAATAAACGTTCACGTAACCCGTTATCCTGTAGGTGGCCCAATAGTGTATAGCAAATACCACCCTGGTAAGTATTTAGTAGCTTGGCATCCTAAATCGAGTGAAGAAAACGAACGTACCACAGTTGTTGTTAAGTCTGAAAAATTTGGAGATGTCTTGCATAGACAAATTGCAGGAGCACTTGCCAAACGCATTGTAAATTATGCTAAGGAAGGTGATATTGCTGTTCAAGCAGACGATAGTGGTTTTATAAAGTTTGGATCTAGAGTAGATATTTACCTTCCCATTGGGACCAAAATTAATGTAGCACTAAATCAAAAAGTAAAAGGAGGCATTTCTGTCTTAGCCGAACAATAAATTAATGACTTCCGAAGCGCTAGATATCGCCTTTAATAAAGCTGTGCAAAGCATCAATGAGCATACAGAGCCATTTCCTGCAGATGTTTTACTGCGCCTCTATGCTTACTACAAAAGAGCTACAAATAGTGAAAATCGACCAAGCAGTGGTAAGCCGTTGATAAGTGCTTTTAAAACAAACGCGCTCTTTCAGAATAGAGATATGACAGAAGACCAAGCAAAGCAAGCCTACATAGATACTGTTAATCAGTATTTTTTATATCGAAAGTAAAATTCAAGATTTATTGCAACCCTTTTAAACTCGCCTTAATCGTTTCAATTTTGGCTAGTGCATCTGCTTCTTTACGCTTTTCAACAGCAACCACCTGCTCTGGAGCACCCGCAACAAAACGTTCATTGCTTAGTTTTTTCTGAACACTTTTCAAGAACCCTTCGGTATATGCTAGTTCTTCGGAAAGTTTAGCTATTTCTTCCTCTACGTTAATTGCACCTGCAATAGGAACAAAATATTCATTAGATTTTACTCTAAAGGTTAAAGCGCCTTCCACAGCTTCGGTAGTATAGCTAAGGGTAGCTATCTTTCCTAATTTAGAGATCACAGCGTCAAAATTAGTCGAAGCTTTTTCATTATTTATTACAGACAAGTCAATACTATCCTTGAATGAAATATTCTTTTGTTTTCGAATGGTTCGAATACCTGAAATTACTTCCGCAGCAAATTCAAATTCCTGTATAAAAGATTCATCAAAAGTTTCGGCTTTAGGCCATGTAGACACAATTAAAGCTTCTTCAGAAGTACGCTCTGTAATATGTTGCCAAATTTCTTCAGAAATAAAAGGCACAAAAGGATGCAAAACCTTTAAGTTTTCTTCAAGAATTGAAAGTACTTGCTTATATGTGGTAGCTGCGATTGGTTTTCCGTATTCAGGCTTTACCATTTCAAGCAACCACGAACAGAAATCGTCCCAAATAAGTTTATAAGTGGCCATTAGAGCGTCACTTATTCTGTATTTGCTATAATGATCTTCAATCTCTACCAATACTTTCTGAAACTTGTTTTGGTACCACTTTATAGCGATAGCAGCAGCTTCTGTATCTTTCTCAGTTTCTGAAACTTCCCAGCCGTCAATTAATCGATAGGCATTCCATATTTTATTTACAAAGCCACTCCCCTGCTTACATAAATCTTCGTCGAACATTAAATCGTTTCCTGCTGGTGAGCTTAGTAACATACCTACACGTACGCCATCTGCCCCGTATTGGTTCATAAGCTCAATAGGGTCTGGAGAATTCCCCAAACTTTTACTCATTTTTCTACGCTGTTTATCACGTACGATACCTGTGAGATATACATTTGTAAACGGTTTCTCCCCACGGTATTCGTACCCTGCAATAATCATTCTGGCTACCCAGAAAAATAAAATTTCTGGTGCCGTTACTAAATCGTTTGTAGGGTAGTAATAATTAATCTCTTCATTTTCGGGTTCAAGTATTCCGTTAAAAACGCTAATTGGCCACAACCAAGAAGAAAACCACGTGTCTAAGGCGTCAGGGTCTTGTTGTAAGTCTGATATGGTTAAACTATCATTCTGCGCTTTTTCCTTTGCCAACGGTAGTGCAGCTTCTATTGTTTCAGCAACAACAAAATCTTCTTTACCATCGCCATAGAAATATGCCGGAATTTGATGCCCCCACCACAATTGACGCGAGATGTTCCAATCGCGAACGTTCTCCATCCAGTGACGGTAGGTATTTACAAATTTTTCAGGCACAAGATTCACATCTTTTTCTAACACAGCGTCTAATGCTGGTTGCGCCAAGTCTTTCATACTCAAAAACCACTGGTCGCTTAATTTCGGCTCAATTACCGCACCCGTACGTTCGCTGGTACCAATTTTATTGTTGTGTTGTTCCGTTTTAGCAAGAACGCCCATTTCGGTAAGCTCGGCTACAATTTCTTTACGCGCAACAAAACGGTCTTTGCCTTCATAATGCATTCCGAAGCTATTTAACGTAGCGTCGTCATTAAAAATATCGATTACTTCCAGCTTATGCGTATCTCCTAATATTTTATCATTCTCATCGTGAGCAGGCGTTACTTTTAAGCAACCCGTACCAAACTCCATATCTACATAAGTATCTTCAATAATTGGAATGGCGCGATTACAAATAGGTACAATTGCCTTTTTACCTTTTAAATGCTTAAAACGATCGTCATTCGGATTGATACAAATGGCAGTATCGCCCAAAATTGTTTCTGGACGTGTTGTAGCTATTGTTAAATGGTCTGTAGAACCCTCAATTTTATAATTTAAATAATATAAATTTCCTTGCTTCTCTACATAGTTTACTTCTTCATCGCTCAGCGTAGTTTTTGCCTGTGGGTCCCAATTAACCATGCGGTATCCTCTGTATACCTTCCCCTTATTGTAGAGATCTACAAAAACCTTGATTACAGATTTAGACAGATCTTCATCCATCGTAAACTTTGTACGTTCCCAATCGCACGAGGCCCCAAGTTTTTTTAGTTGTTCTAAAATAATACCCCCGTGTTTATGGGTCCATTCCCAAGCATGTTCTAAAAACTCTTCTCGGGTAAGGTCATCTTTATCAATTCCTTCTGCTTTTAATTTTGCAACCACCTTTGCCTCTGTTGCAATAGATGCGTGGTCTGTTCCTGGTACCCAACACGCGTTAAAGCCTTTTAGACGCGCTCTACGAATAAGTACATCCTGTAAGGTATTATTAAGCATATGCCCCATATGCAGCACTCCTGTGACGTTTGGCGGCGGAATTACGATGGTATACGCTTCTTTTTCATTCACTTCTGAATGAAAATATCCCTGCTCCATCCAGTAGCTATACCATTTGTCTTCAACCGATTGCGCATCATATTTTGCTGCTAGTGCCATAGTTTGGTCTGATTTTTGAAATAAGGGTACAAAAGTAGGTATTATTGGCCTATTATAAAATCACAAAGTGAATAACTTAGTTTGCAGGAAATGTAACAAATGCCTACATTAGCCTGACCAAAATCTTAGAAATTATGAAAAATCTATTACTTATAGCAGTAGTACTTCTTGCGGGAGTTTCAATGAATGCGCAAGCAAAATTTAAATTTAAAACTGAAACAATTGACTACGGTAAAGTAGCTAAAGGAAGCGACGGAGTTCGTGTGTTTGAATTCACAAATGTTGGAGATCAACCACTTATTGTAAGTGACGTGAAATCTAGCTGTGGTTGTACAATTCCAAAAAAGCCAAAAGGAGCTGTAGCCCCTGGAGAAACTGGTCAAATTGAAGTAAAGTATGATACACAAAACAAGGTAGGTCCTATTAGAAAAACCGTTACGGTATATTCTAATGCAGACGAACCTGTTAAAGCGCTAAAAATTAAGGGTGAAGTTTTACCGGCAGGACAAAGCGTAATGCAATAAATTAGCATCCAACAAATTATAAAGCCGATTCTTACGAGTCGGCTTTTTTTATAGCACTTTTGTAAGTATAAATTTCTTCTTTAATGTAGCTCCATTTCGCTCAATAAGCAAATGAACCGTCTTCCCCGCTTTAGAGCTAAAAAAGGCCGTAAGCTCGTAAAGTTTTTGTTTGTAAACCGGTTTTCCGTTAATTTCAAGGATAGTATCGCCTTTTTCAACACCCGCTTTGGCTGCAGGAGAATCTGCCCGTAATTCTGCTACGACAATACGAGGTGTAAGAAAAAAATTGTAGCTAGCGTTAACAGGTAAAGAAACAGCAACATTATTATGATTGCTTTTATTTAAATTGAAGGAACCACTTCTATAATCTTGCACATCTTTCACGGTAACCGTACCATCGTGAGCTAAGACAATCCCAGCCATGTTGTAGTAAAAGGGTTTCTTAAAATTACTATTCTTTTTTAAGTACATTCTTTGGTTCTTATAATCAAAATACACCGTAAACCTTTTTAGTACTGCAGCGCCAAGACTCCCTTCCCTTTGTTTAAAAAACACAATGTTCTTAATTGCGTTTTCATCAGGAAATGACGTACTCACCTTTGTGAGGTCATAGACACCTATCTGAAGCGCATCAATTTTAGAACGCTTTCCGAAGATACTACCACTTAACCCGAGCCCTAAATAATCTTCAAAGTAATTTTTAGGCATTTCAGTAATATGGGCGTCTTCTCGAAAAATCCATAAGGCATCGCTGGAACCAGAATCTATAAGCAACAAGGCATTGCTTAGTCCTAGTTCTTCGGAAATTTTAACGTTTAAAAAGGGTTTATTTGCATAAAATGAAAGCTCAAATTCTTCACACTTTCTGCAAGGATTTTCTGATATGTGATCAGGATTGTAAAGTGTTAGCACATTCGAAACATAATCTATTTTAACAATAAAATTTTTAAAGAAATCATACCCCAAAATACCATGTACTGGCACCCCCATTCTAGGTGAAAAGTTAAGCGATTCGTCAAAAACCACATATAACGAATGACTTTTATCTACAGCTTTTCCCACTTGTAAGGTATTATGCATACTTCTTAGCGCTTCAACACTACCACCTTCACCTAAGCCTCTAATTTTTGTAGGCACAGCATTATTTAATTCTAATGAATCATTTTCAGCAACGCTAAACAACAACGATGTATTAACCCCTGTATCTAATAAAAAAGATAATTTAGTTCCGTTTAATTCTACTGGAACAATTACCAAATTGTTTACAAGCTCAAACTTTATGCGATTCTTTTTAACGTTTGTAGGTAACAAAAAACCGTCCTGAGCACTGCACCAAGACCCAAGCAAGAACATCACGCATAGAAGTACGTAGATACGCTGTTTTTTTAATTCATAAACCATCACTTCCAAGATAAAGAAAAAAAGCAGCAACACTCGTATCAATACGTGTATTTATGGAATATATTTCGCAACTTTGTTTTCTAATAACAATCTTATGCCAGCAGTGTCTTCAAAGGGTGCACGAATGCCCGAATCGCCAATAAGAAAATTGGTTCCTTTTGCCGAAATGGCCTATAAACAGAAAAAAACAGTTTACCACCTCAACATAGGGCAACCCGATATTAAAAGTCCGAAAATTGCAATGGACGCTGTTGCACATCACTCCCTAGAAATTTTGGCGTATACGCGATCTGAGGGATCTGAGCCTTATCGAGAAAAAATTGCCGATTACTACAAACGGAATAATATCATGGTAGCCGCAAAAGATATTGTGGTTACTACTGGGGGTAGCGAGGCGCTCTTATTTGCCATGGGCACCATTGCAGATCAAGGCGATGAAATTATTATACCCGAACCTTTTTATGCCAATTATAACGGTTTCGCTACAGCGAGTGGAGTAACAATTGTTCCTGTAATTTCAAAAATTGAAAATAACTTTGCATTACCTCCTATTTCAGAATTTGAAAAACTAATAACACCAAAAACAAAGGCGATATTAATTTGCAATCCAGGGAATCCTACAGGATATCTTTATTCAAGAGAAGAGTTAGAAACCTTGGCAGCAATTGTAAAAAAGCACGATCTATTTTTGATAGCCGATGAAGTGTACCGAGAATTTACTTACGACGGCCTAAAACATGTTTCAATTCTTGAACTTGAGGGCATGGCAGAAAACGGAATTATTATAGATTCTGTTTCTAAGCGATACAGCATGTGCGGAGCACGTATTGGTTGTTTTGTGTCTAAAAACGCTACCGTGATACAAACAGCTCTAAAATTTGCTCAGGCAAGGCTTAGTCCGCCCACATTTGCTCAAATTGCGAGTGAAGCTGCCTTAAATACGCCTCAAAGCTATTTCGACAATGTTATTGAAGAATACAAAGAAAGGCGCGACACGTTGGTAAAACTTTTGGAAGAAATTCCAGGAGTACAAGTAGGCCATCCAAAAGGAGCATTCTATTGCATTGCTCAATTACCTATAAAAGATAGTGACGCTTTTGCGCAATGGCTTTTAGAAGTGTTTGATGTAGATGGCGAAACAATTATGGTAGCTCCGGCTGCTGGATTTTATTCTAGCGAAGGCGTTGGTAAAAACCAAATTAGAATTGCCTATGTGCTGGAAAAAGACAGCTTAATTAAAGCGGTAAACATTTTAAAAGCAGCGCTGTTAGAGTATCAAGAATAATGACTATTCAACACAATAAATCTCTTAAAAATTACAACACTTTTGGTATTGATGTGCCCGCAGAGCGCTTTGTGGCTGTCACAACTCTGCCAGAGCTAAAGGAGGTCCTTTCTGCACACAAAAATGAACCAATTTTTATGCTTGGTGGTGGGAGTAATATGCTACTCACTCGGGCAGTAACAGATTTGGTAATTCACTTAAATCTAAAAGGAATTTCTGTTGTTTCTGAAACCGAAGACACCATTCAAATTTGTGCTATGGCCGGAGAAAACTGGCATGAATTTGTGCAATATTGCATTAAAAACAATTATGGTGGTTTAGAAAACATGTCACTTATTCCGGGGAATGTAGGCACTGCTCCCATTCAGAATATAGGAGCCTATGGTGTTGAGTTAAAAGACACTTTTGTTAGCTGTACTGCTATTCATATAGCGTCACTTTCAGAAAAAACATTTAGTAAAGAAGATTGCAATTTTGGGTATAGAAACTCAATTTTTAAAAATGAAGAAAAAGGAAATTACAGCATTACAAGCGTGACGTTTCAACTTACTAAGAAAAATCATACGTTGCATACCAACTATGGTGCAATTAGAGAACAGTTGAAATCTCAAAATATTGAGAAACCAACAATTAGCGCTATTTCCGAAGCAGTTATTGCCATACGTCAATCTAAGTTACCAGATCCAGCTATTTTAGGTAATAGTGGTAGTTTCTTTAAGAATCCTGTTATTGACACAGAACAATTTCAGACATTTCGTTTGCAACACCCTGGCGCTCCTTTTTATGAAGTTTCTCCCACGAAGTTTAAAATTCCTGCCGGATGGCTTATAGAACAAGCTGGTTTTAAAGGCAAAAGGTATGGCGACGCTGGAGTACACAAAAACCAAGCTTTGGTTTTGGTAAACTACGGAAATGCAACTGGAACCGAAATTTGGGAGCTTGCGTTAAAAATTCAAGAAAAGGTGCAGCGGCAATTCGGTATTTTTATAGAACCCGAAGTAAACGTCTTCTAATTATTTTAGCAAGCCATCTACAATGTGCAATATTCCATTAGTACCTTTAATATCGGTCTTTCCTAAGGTAACTGTACTACTCTTGTTGGCATTGGTAACAACCATAAGGTCGTTTTTCATTGACACCGTTAGTTTTTTATCGTGAATAGTAGTGAGCACATACTTGCCGTTCTTCTTTATTTCCTGGGCTAAATCTGCAGAAGAAAAAGAACCTTTTACAATATGATTGCTTAGTAACGCCACCAACTCTGCTCTTCTACTCGGGTCGGTTAGTACGTTCTGGCCAGGCTCTAATACTTTAAAAGCATCATTATCTGCCGCAAAAATCGTGTAGTTAGTTTCAAGATCTTCAAGTTCTCCAATTAATTCTGCTGTTACCAACGCCCGAGTAAACTCTTTAGACTCCTTGGTTTTCATCAATTTTCGTTGCACGCCGTTTGCAGCCCTTCTCTGTTCTTGGGTTAATGGTTTTACCTTCTTTTCAGGCTTTTTTTCTGAAACTTTTACATTTTCTGTAGTTGAAACTTCTGCTCCATCGTTGCTTTTGGTATCATTTTTACAAGAAACTAATAATAATGCACCAAGTATTGCAGCTGTAAAAAATCTAGTAGTGTTCATGATTTTGCTTCTAATTTGGAGGCTAAAAATACTGAAAATTTTAAGGCATCAATAATAAAGATTGTATTTTTGTAGCTCAAAAGAAAGCAAATGAAAATCTTACTCATTACAATTGTACTTTTATTAGTAGCAGTAGCAGGAATTGCCATAAAACTTTGGGCTAAAAAAGATGGTGAATTTGCAGGTACCTGCGCGAGTCAGAACCCGTTCTTAAACAAAGATGGTGAAGCTTGTGGTTTTTGTGGTAAAACACCAGACCAGTTCGATACGTGCCAGGAAGAAACTCATTCATAATTTAATTTGGTAAAGCGCGCCTATGGTATTACTCTACGTATTGGCTGCTGTTGTACTTATTAATTGTGGCTATTATATTTTATTCTCGAAGTTTTCTTTTCTGAAACCCCCTACCGTTTCTACTTACAAAACCTACCCAGTTTCTATTATTATTTGTGCTAAAAACGAAGCTGAAAATTTAGCAAAAAACATCCCCTCCATCTTAGCACAGGCATATCCAAATTTTGAAGTCATTTTAATTAACGACTCTTCCTCAGATAACACCTTAGATGTCATGGAAGATTTCGCCAACGAAGACAACCGAGTAAAAATTGTGAACGTTGAAAACAATGAAGCTTTTTGGGGAAACAAAAAATATGCCCTTACCCTTGGTATAAAAAAGGCAGTTAATAAGCGAATGCTATTTACCGATGCCGATTGTAAGCCTGCCTCGCCCAACTGGCTTGCCGAAATGACGAAAAACCTAGACCAAACAAAACAATTAGTTCTTGGTTATGGAGCTTATGTGAAGGAAAAAGGCTTTTTAAACGCATTAATACGTTTTGAAACTCTCATGACAGCGCTCCAGTATTTTTCTTACGCGAAAGCGGGCACACCCTACATGGGAGTTGGAAGAAATCTCGCGTACACCAGCAAACTGTACTACGACAATAACGGTTTTATAAGTCATATTCAGCTACCTTCTGGCGATGACGATTTATTTGTAAATGAGGTTGCTACCTCTGCAAATACCGTATTGTGCTTTTCCGAAGAGAGTTTTACGATTTCTAAGCCCAAAACAACATTTAAGGCTTGGCTACTTCAAAAAAGAAGGCATGTCACAACGGCCAAACTGTATAAACCAAAGCATAAATTTCTCTTAAGCACGTATTATGTCGCCAACCTACTCTTTTGGCTATTAACGCCTGTTTGTCTCTTACTAAGTAATTGGAAAATTGTTTTAGCTGTAGTTTTAGTACGGCTGCTATGTCAATATATTGTAGTAGGAAAAGCAGCTCAAAATCTGAAAGAGCGTAATCTAATACCATTTCTTCCTTTTTTAGAATTGTTTTTGGTATGCTTCCAATTGAGTATCTTTATTTTTAATAGTAGTGCAAAACCCACCCGTTGGAAATAACCAAGGAACTTATAATAGCGTATGTTGAAAAAGCCAAGAAAGGAAAGCAAGGGGCTTTCAGCTTTCTATTACACCAATACTGGAATGAAGTTTACGGCTTTCAATTAAAACGTGTTCGAAATGAATACGAAGCAGAAGACATAACCATAGAAACATTCTCTAAGGCATTTGATAAAATCGATACCTTCGATTCTAAATATACGTTTAGCACTTGGCTTATCACAATATCTAAAAACATACAGATTGATAAGTACAGGAAAAAAAGCACCTCAGTAATAGCTAACACCACAGATACAAGCGATGAGCGAATAAAAAAAATTGTGGATGACAGCCCTACACCCGAAGACATACTTATCTCTGAACAAAATTTAGCCGAGTTATTGCGCTTTATAAAGAAACTGAAACCACATTATCAAGACGTCATTAATTTGCGCTACTTTCAAGAAATGAGTTACAACGAGATTTCTGAAAACTTAGGAGAACCGCTAAACAATGTAAAAGTTCGTTTACTGCGCGCAAGAAAACTCCTTGCCGAAATTATAAACAAAAACAACACCATTTGATTGCAAAATTACGAAAGCTCGGGCCTGGATGTCTTTTTGCTGGTGCTGCCATAGGCGTATCACACTTAGTTCAATCTACACGAGCAGGGGCCGATTTTGGTTTTGGACTTTTATGGGCCTTGCTACTCATTAACGCCGTAAAGTATCCTTTTTTCGAATATGGTTCTAGGTATGCTACGGCTACAGGCAAAAGTCTCCTTCATGGGTATAAAAAATTAGGCAAAGGGGTCTTAATAGCCTATTTCATCTTAACCTTTGCCACAATGTTTACCATTCAAACTGCGGTTACCATTGTAACCGCAGGTATTGCAAGCTCACTATTTGGAGGTAGTATTGTATTATGGACTGCCATTATTACTGGGATTTGCTTAAGTATTTTGGTTATCGGAAAATATAAGGTATTAGACAGTCTCATGAAAGTGATTGTAATATGCCTCACCATAAGCACACTTATTGCCGTTATTTTAGCCACTGGGTCTGTAGAAACTGTAGATTTTTCGCAGACATTCCCCACCGAAGCAGCCGCGGTTGGTTTTTTAATTGCGTTTATGGGTTGGATGCCAGCTCCACTCGATATTTCGGTATGGCATAGCGTATGGACTGTAGAAAAGATAAAACTAGACCCATCGATAGACGCAAAACAATCGCGTTTCGATTTCAATGTTGGTTACGTGGTGACCACGCTCTTAGCTATTTGCTTTTTAGCCTTGGGAGCTCTTGTGATGTTTGGCAGTGGCGAAAGCTTCTCTAGCGCAGGCGGTGCGTTTGCCAATCAGCTTATTGCACTATACACCAACGGACTAGGAGAAAATACCAAGCTTATTATTGGTATTGCTGCTTTAACTACAATGTTTAGCACCTCCCTTACCACATTAGACGGTTCTCCACGAGTGATGCATCTTTCTTCGGAAATTTTAACTGGCAAGACCTATACGAAAGGATATATAATGTGGCTATTAGTTTTAGCATTTGGAACCTTATTGATTTTCTTCTTTTTCCTATCTGAAATGGGACTACTTGTAAAAATTGCAACTGTACTTTCGTTTCTTACAGCTCCATTTTACGCCATTATAAACTATGCACTTCTCAATGGAAAGCATACCCCTGAAAACGCACGCCCCTCTCATCGAATGCGTTTATTTAGCCTTTTAGGTATCACAGTTCTTTTTGGTTTTAGCGCATGGTATATTAGCACCTTATTTTAGAAATTTTATGGTTTGTTGTATGTACGCAATTGAAAATGTTGCACATCGATAGCCAAATTCTGAAGGGAAAAAATGGTATCTTTGTAGCATCTTATGAGCACAGAATCTCTTACACCCACAAGACCTGCACCTAAGCCAAAATGGCTGCGGGTAAAGTTGCCTACTGGAAAAAAGTATACAGAATTACGGGGTCTAGTAGACAAATACGATTTACATACTATTTGCACCTCGGGAAGTTGCCCTAACATGGGTGAATGCTGGACAGAAGGAACTGCGACGTTTATGATATTGGGTAATATTTGCACACGTTCATGCGGATTTTGCGGAGTGAAAACTGGACGGCCAGAAACGGTAGATTGGGACGAACCTGAAAAAGTAGCACGATCTATTAAATTAATGAATATAAAGCACGCAGTTGTAACGTCTGTAGATCGAGACGATTTAAAAGATATGGGCTCAATAATGTGGGCTGAAACCGTAAAGGCGATTCGCAGAATGAATCCAGAGACTACACTAGAAACACTCATCCCAGATTTTCAGGGTGAAACCAAACATATAGACCGTATTATTGCAGTTGCACCAGAAGTAGTCTCACATAATATGGAAACCGTAAAGCGACTGACTCGTGAAGTACGCATTCAGGCAAAGTACGAACGAAGCTTAGAAGTGTTACGATACCTTAAAGAGCAAGGCATAACTAGAACCAAAAGTGGTATCATGCTAGGCCTTGGAGAAAAAGAAGAAGAAGTGCTGCAAACCATGCAAGATTTAAGAAACGTAGGGCTAGATATTGTAACCATTGGTCAATACCTTCAACCTTCTAAAAAACACTTGCCTGTAAAAGAATTCATCACCCCAGAGCAGTTTAAAAAATATGAAGAAATTGGTCTAGAAATGGGCTTTCGTCATGTTGAGAGTGGTGCATTGGTTCGATCTTCATATAAGGCTCAAAAGCATCTAACTTAATTTCTACCAATTCTATAATGGCAACAAAAATTAAAGTCGGAATTAACGGGTTTGGACGCATTGGCAGAACCTTGTTTCGTAGTTTGTTGCATCATCCAGATATTGAAGTTGTAGCAGTAAACGACATTGCAAACACAAAGACTCTAGCACATTTATTAAAATACGATAGTATTCACGGTGTGTTAAAAGAAAATATTGAAACCAAAGAGGATGAAATTTTAGTTGGCAATCATCGGGTCCGATTTTCTTCGGAAAGTGAAATTTTCAATATTCAATGGGATGTGGTAGATATTGTAGTAGAATGTACCGGAAAATTCAAGCTTCGTAGTGAGTTAACACATCATATTACCAACGGGGCTAAAAAAGTAATTTTATCGGTACCCCCTATAGATGACGATATTAAAACAGTGGTACTCGGAGTTAATGACGCAACGATTTCCGAAGAAGACACCATTATTTCAAACGCTTCTTGCACCACCAATAATGCTGGCCCCATGCTAAAAATTATTGATGAATTATGTGGTATTAAGCAAGCCTACATTACAACAGTGCACAGCTACACTACAGACCAAAGCTTACACGACCAACCCCATCGGGATCTTCGTCGAGCTCGAGCAGCAGGGCAATCTATTGTACCAACTACTACAGGAGCTGCAAAGGCCCTCACTAAAGTTTTCCCTCATTTATCTGACGTTATTGGAGGCTGTGGTATTCGTGTTCCCGTGCCAAATGGGTCTTTATGCGACATAACCTTTAATGTAGCTACCGAGGTGAGTATTGAGCAAGTAAATGATGTATTTAAAAAAGCATCTGAAAATGAATTTAGTGGAATTTTAGAATATACAGAAGACCCAATAGTCTCTATAGATATTATAGGAAATACGCACTCGTGCATCTTTGACGCTGGTATGACCTCTGTAATTGGGACAATGATAAAGATTATTGGGTGGTACGATAACGAAACGGGGTATTCGTCAAGAATCGTTGATTTAATCCTACAAATCTCGAGGAAATAACTATATTTATCGCCAAAGTACACCTACTTAATGCGAAGCTTGCTAAGAAAATATAAAAGACAGCTGCTGAATCTCAGTTGTTTTTTACTGACCATGGTTGTTTTTTCTCAAAACACCAGGACAGACTCTATTGCAGCAATTAAAAATCTGCAAACTGAGGCTGCGCAAGCCATTTCTGTTCAAAATTTCGACGAAGCCATTGTAAAATTAATTGAAGCCGAAAAGCGTATTCAAAATGGCGATTATGAAAGTTTAAAAGCCGATTCTAGATTAAATTTAGCTGAACTCAATTATTTCTTACAAAATTATAAAAAGGCAAAGTCGGAAATTGAGATCACCCTAACCTATCTCGACCAAGAACAGACCACGGCAAGATTAGCTCATACGTATACACTTCATGGCCTGATATTAACCAGACTCGAAGAATTTGACAAGGCTGAAGAGTATCTCCAAAAAGCCGACAAAATATATGCTGCTCAAAACAATGAAACCAATCAGGCCAATGTAATTTCAGGTTTCGGAGTACTTGAACTACAACGAGGAAATTATAAAAAAGCCATTAATTACTTTAATGCTTGTCTTCCTACATTTAGAATAGGAGATATGAAATTTCAAGAGGCATCTACAGAATTGAATAAAGCCGATGCACTGCTTAAAGTTTCAGAAAGAGATATAGAAAATCCATTTCATAAAGCAAAAATAGCCTTAGATAATGCCAATAATATTATTGAGGCCAGAGGGTATTCTCAACTACTCACAGAAAGTTATAGAATCACATCTCAAATTGCAATTAAAGAGGGTAATGCTGACGAAGCGTTACTTTATTACAACAAGTACACAAAAATTAATGACTCAATCCATAGGGTATATACTGCGGCAATTTCTAAAGGATTAGACGCAGAAACTAGCATTGGAGATCTTACACAAATTATTGAAAACAAACAGTCTGAAATAGACGAACAAAAAAGAACACTAAATCTAAATAAAATGACAACCGGGCTAAGTATAGCCCTTATCATTATCTTATCACTACTCACCCTATCTTTATACAAAAATAATAACCTACGTGCCAAAGCAAACAATCTGTTGCAAGATAAAAATGTAGAAATGCAGAGCGCTAAAGAAAAGGCTGAAAAAGCTTCTTTGGCGAAAGCCCAATTTTTGTCGACTATTACACACGAACTACGTACACCTTTATACGCAGTAACCGGGCTCACACATTTATTGCTTGAAGAAGACCCCAAAGACGAACAAAAAGAGCATCTTAATTCACTTAAATTTTCGGGTGAATACTTACTTTCTCTTATCAACAATATTCTTGATTTAAATAAGCTTGAGGCCAATAAGGTAGAAATGGAAAAAACCACGTTCTCTCTTAAAAAGCGTATTAACGATGTGATGGTTGCCTTAAAAAAATCTGCAGATGACAGAAAAAACCACCTCCGACTAGAATTTGACGATGCAATACCAAATAAATTGGTAGGAGACCCACTAAAGCTCTCGCAGGTATTAATTAATCTTATTGGAAATTCGGTTAAGTTTACGCAGAACGGAGAGGTTGTGATACGTGTTTCAAAACTCGATCAAAGCTCAAATAAAGTGAAACTACATTTTGAGATAGAGGATAATGGAGTGGGTATTTCCAAAAAGAAGCAGAAAAGTATTTTTGAAACTTTTTCTCAAGCTTCGCTTCAGATTAACAGAAAGTTTGGTGGTACCGGTCTTGGACTATCTATTGTAAAGAATTTATTAGAATTAATGGGAAGTAAAATTCATTTAGAAAGCGAACTAGGTAAAGGTTCTAAGTTTTGGTTTAATGTTAATTTTAGTATTTCCGAAGAATTCCAAGAAGACAACAACCCAAATAATATAATTTACGACGTAGATTATATTGCATTAGAGAACAGAAACGTATTGGTGGTTGAAGACAATAAAATCAACCAAATGATTACGAAGAAAATCTTGGAGAAAAACAAGATGATTTGTGATGTGGCAGACAATGGAATGGATGCCGTAAAGATGGTAGAAAAGCAGACGTTCGATATTATTTTAATGGATATTCACATGCCAGGTATTAGTGGGATTGAAGCCACTCAAAAGATACGAGAGTTTAACAAAGACATTCCAATTATTGCCTTAACCGCTGTAACTATAGACGAAAATCTTGACGATTTTTACCGTGCAGGTTTTAATGAAATTATCCCAAAACCATTTAAAACAGAAGAGTTCTTCGAGAAAATCTACCGAACCTTGGAAGGTAAAAAAATGCCCGCTCCTCGTTAGCCTAATCGTTTTTTATCGATTGACTTAATAATGAAGTCTTCAAAAAATTCTGCTTGCTCTTTCAAAATCACGGTGGTTATAGGCACATAGTACATGGCATATTTTTCAACCCTATGCTGCAAGCGCATAAAATCTTTTTCTGTGGTAAGAATTAATTCCTTTTGCCTTAATGCAGCTATTTCAGCATCAGAAAAATTATGATGATCTGGAAACTTTTCGTGTGTAAACGTATATCCCTGCTCCGTTAAATAAGTTACTAATGGTGACGGATCTGCAATACCTGTAACCAATGTAAATGGTTTGTCTTTTAGATATAGTAGCGGTTGCGATTCTTTTGCACCATGCATGGTTTCTGCATAATTAATTCCAGAAAAATATAATTTTTGATGGTTGTAGATAGGCATTCTCAATTCTATCTCTTGTAATTTAGCGTACGCCACACTTGGCGGACATTTGGTCACTACCAAACATTGCGTACGTTTAGAACCACGACGTGGTTCGCGCAAATTGCCAGTTGGAAGCATCCAATCGTCCATAAACAAATCGTGAAAAGGAGTAAGTAGTATATTGACCGCTGCTTTTACTTTTCTATGCTGAAAAGCATCATCTAACAAAATAACATCGGCCTTTTCTTGTAAATGTTCTATTCCTGTGCGTCTATCTGCACATACAGCCACAGTAACATCGGGAAATTTAGTTTTAAATTGCAAGGGTTCATCCCCTACTTCGCGCGCGTTGTGCAATTCTGTCACTTCAATAAAACCGTTGGTTGCTCTTTTGTATCCACGGCTTAATACGGCAATACGGTAGTCTTCTTTAAGAAATGAAATTAAATATTCTATCATGGGCGACTTTCCAGTGCCACCAACAGAAAGGTTACCTACACAAACAATTGGTACTTTATACTCGGTACTTTTTAAGATGCCCTTGTTGTACAAAAAATTACGAATACCAGTAATCCAGCCATAGAGCACAGCAAAAGGAAACAAAAGCTTTCTAACTAAATTCATACTTTTAAAATGTAAAGATAAGTTTACCAAAGCAAATACACCGAAAAATGATAAACCCTTATCTTTACCTTAAATTATAAAACCTATGACCGTTAAGGATGTTATTAAGATTTTAGATGCATACGCACCTTTACACTACACAGAAGATTTTGACAATACAGGTTTGCTAGTAGGAAACAGCAAAGCAACCGTAACGGGTATTTTAGTTACTTTAGACACACTCGAGACAGTTGTAGATGAAGCGATACAAAACAATTGTAATATGATTGTAAGTTTCCACCCTATTATTTTCTCTGGACTTAAAAAATTAACGGGAGCCACGTATGTGGAGCGCACAGTTCAAAAAGCAATTAAAAATGATATTGCCATTTTTGCCATTCATACAGCTTTAGACAATTCATGGAATGGAGTGAACGCTATGATATGCAAAAAGTTAGGTCTCAGTAATCGGCGAGTTTTACTACCCAAAAAAGAGCTTATAAAAAAGTTAACTACCTATGTACCTACTGAAAGTTTAAACCATGTAAGAACGGCACTTTTTGAAGCCGGTGCGGGAACCATTGGTAATTATAGTCAGTGTAGTTTTACTTCAGAAGGCATCGGAAGCTTTCAAGGCGAAGAAGGAAGCGCACCTACGATAGGAGAAACTGGGGAGCTTCGTTTTGAAGCAGAAACGCTATTAAGCGTAACTTTTCCGAAGCATATAGAGACATCGGTAATATCTGCCCTATTTGCTTCACATCCTTACGAAGAAGTTGCCTATGAAACTATAACATTAGATAATACCCATCAGCATATTGGCATGGGTATGATAGGAGAACTTGCCGCGGAAATTTCCGAAGAAGAACTACTCACTAAGTTGAAAGACACTTTTAAAACTGGTGTCATTAAGCATTCTGCCAAACACAATAAAAAGGTGCAGAAAATCGCGGTTTTAGGCGGCAGTGGAAGTTTTGCCATTTCAGCTGCGAAGGCGGCAGGGGCAGATGTTTTTGTTTCGGCCGACTTTAAATACCATGATTTTTATCAAGCCGAAGGAACCATCTTACTTTGTGATGTGGGGCATTATGAAAGTGAACAATACACAAAAGACCTATTAGTTGATGTGCTTACAAAAAAAATCACTAATTTTGCAGTCGTTTTATCACAAACAAACACCAATCCTATTAGCTATTTTTAATTTATGGCCACAAAAACAGAAACCACTGTAGAAGAGAAGTTAAGAGCCTTGTACGACCTACAATTAATTGACTCACGAGTAGACGAAATTAGAAACGTACGCGGTGAACTCCCATTAGAAGTTGAAGACTTAGAAGATGAAGTTGCTGGAATGAACACCCGCCTAGACAAATTGAAGGCAGATCTTGAGGTGATTGAAGAAAGTATTAAAGAGAAGAAAAACGGGATTGAAGAATCTAAGTCTCTTATAAAAAAATACACTGCTCAGCAAGATAACGTTCGTAACAACCGAGAGTACAACTCTTTAAGTAAAGAGGTTGAATTTCAAGAACTAGAAATTCAATTGGCTGAAAAGCACATTAAAGAATTTAAGGCACAAATCGAGCAGAAATCTATTGTAATAGAAGAAACTGTAGCACGATTAGAGGCTCGTAAAGAACACTTAAAGCATAAGCAAAGTGAACTAAATGAGATTTTAGCCGAAACTGAAAAAGAAGAAAAAGCACTTATTAAGGAGTCTGAAAAATTCGAAAAGAAGATTGAAGAGCGTTTGGTAAATGCATATAAAAGAATACGAAGCAATGTAAAAAATGGTCTAGCTGTTGTGCCCGTAGAACGCGGAGCTTCAGGAGGTTCTTTCTTTACCATTCCACCTCAAGTACAGATGGAAATTGCCTCTCGTAAAAAGATCATCACAGATGAGCATAGCGGTCGTATTTTGGTTGATCCAGAATTGGCTACCGAAGAGCAAGAGAAAATGGAAGCAATGTTCGCTAAGATGAAATAAGCAGCGCTTCTAAAATTATAACAAAGCCTTCACATACTGTGGAGGCTTTTTTTTGTACTTTATTGAAAGGAATGATTTCTAAAACGACCTAACTAAAAAACTAAAGTTACTATGAAAAGGCTACTATATTTATTTGCCGCTTTGGCGCTTGTATCATTACAGGCATCTTGCCAATCGTCTAACGAGAATAACAAGAAAGCAGAAGCAGAGGCTCAAAACAATCAAACCCCAGTGGTTGTACCGTCAGAAAACGGATTAGAAAAAGCATATTTTGCCAGTGGTTGTTTTTGGTGTGTTGAAGCAATCTATGAGAGCGTAGCTGGGGTAAAAGAGTCTATTTCGGGGTATAGCGGTGGCCATACAGAAAACCCCACATACGAATCTAGCAATACCGGAAGAACCGGACATGCAGAAGCTGTAGAAATCATTTATGACCCGAAAATCGTTAGTTTTAGTCAATTGGTAGATGTGTATTTTGGTTCGCAAAATATTACTCAAGTTAATGGCCAAGGACCAGATAATGGCTCTCAATACCGCTCCATCATTTTTTACCAAAACAACACTCAAAAACAAATTATTGATACAAAGATTGCTGCGTTAGAAGCAAAGTTAGGCGAAGGGAAGGTTGCTGCACAAGTTTTACCCTTTCAAAAATTTTGGATTGGGGAAGGGTATCATCAAAATTTCGAACGTCTAAATCCGAATCACCCATACATTCTAAATGTATCTGTTCCTAGATTAAGACGTTTTCAGAAGAAATTTCCGCAGTTATTGAAAGAAGGGTCGCATTAAGGCTTCATGATGTGAAAGATTTGCATCAGTAGTGGTAGTTCTTACATTATTATTTTACCGATGCATTTGCCGAAATAATTCTTCATTTAATTCTTCTTTGCTTTTACCTCAAACAATAGTGGGTAGCGCCCGTTTGGTACTTCATATAAATTTTCGGCATTCTTTACTAAATCAGGAAACACGTTGTAAGGAGATGCTTCGTGTTCTTTTAAAAACTCTATAGTGAGCCCAGCATTAGCAAGACTTGTTACTACTTCGCCTAGGCTATGATTCCAGCCATATTCTTTACTAATTATATTGGCAGTTTCATCTGCATATGTACCTTGGTACTCATCATAAATAGTTTCCTTTTGTTGATAGCCATACTTGAGTTCTGGCGGAGAAACCGTATAGTCATACATCCAGGCTATTGGGTGAAACTCTACTATATAAAATATGCCTCCAGGTTTTAACCTTTCAGCAATCATTTGAGCCCATGGAGCAAGATCGGGCAACCAACCTATGGTGCCATAACTTGTAATTACAATGTCGAAAGACTCAGAAATATGTGCCGAAGTGTCTAATACATTACAACATACAAACGTTGCGTCCTCCTTTAACTCCTGTGCGAGCGCTTTTGCCAATTTTATGCCCTCTTCTGAAATATCGACTCCGGTACACTTAGCCCCCATCCTACTCCAGCTAAGGGTGTCTTGGCCAAAATGACATTGCAAATGCAGCAAGCTCTTTCCTGAAACATCTCCTAGCGCTTCTAGTTCATACTTATTTAAACTAGATTTTCCTTTCTTAAAAGCGTCTATATCATAAAACGTGCTTTGTGCGTGAATTGCTACTTTCTTATTCCAAGTTTCTCTATTGGTCTCAAATTCTTTTTGGTAGTTCATGATGCTTAAAATATCTTATAAAGATAAGAAGTTAAATTTTTCTATTCTAACGAGGTACAAAGCTAGAGTTTCAGAAAATATACAATCGTACATTAGCACCTCTTTAACAAACTAGGTTAACACTGGGTTAAAGAATATTGTTTCGCAGTAACTTCATGTATCTTTAATAACATATAACCATTAAAACTAAAATCATGAGAGACATAATCTGGCTTATTGTAGTCATTCTAATCATCGGTTGGCTTGTAGGGTATTTCGGATTTGGAGAAGCGGTAGGTAGTTTAATTCATATACTATTAGTATTAGCCGTTATCGGAATTCTATATCGATTGGCTACAGGGCGTAGGCCATAAAACAGCAACACATTTGTTAATTAACACAAAAACCATAACATGAAAAAAGTATTCACATTTTTATTAGCAGCAGGATTATTAACAGCAACAGCAACTTCTATGATAAGTTGTAGAGAAAAATCGACTGTAGAAAAAGTTGTAGATGACGTTGAAGATGCAGTAGATTAAACGTTGCGTTTTTTAAGTATAGCCCTCCTAAATTATATGATTTAGGAGGGCTTTGTTTTTACCACCTTCACAATGTAGGTTCGCATACAGACATTATATGTTAAATGAGCTACTGACTAAAGGTATTCTTGTGCTTTTTCCTTTCAATAACCCAACGAAAATTATGTGCGCAAAAATACTTTCCTTATTTTTACATAAAACCAACCATTATGACCAGAACTCTTCTCTTAATAATGTGTATTAGCACCCTTTTTAGCTGCAATGACACAGCTAAAAACAATGATAGACTAGAGTTTATACCAGACCATGATGCAAATCCAGTACTATCCACCGCTGAAATTATAGCACATAAAAACGGACTGTTGTACTGGAAAGATGTCTCCGAGATTAGTTTTACCTTTAATGTAGATCGAGGAGAAAAACACTTCGAGCGTTCTTGGATTTGGAGTCCTAAGTCGCATGATGTTACCTTGAAAACTGCTACCGATACTATTTCATACAACCGAAAAGAAATGGATAGCACAAGCATGAAAACCGATGGCGGCTTTATTAATGATAGTTATTGGTTATTAGCTCCCTATAAATTAGTGTGGGACGAGGGAACAAACATTTCTGAAACAGAGAAAGCCCTAGCTCCTATCTCGCAGGACACTCTTAACAAACTTACTATTACTTATGGTGACGAAGGTGGTTATACCCCTGGAGATGCGTACGATTTTTTCTATGACGACAACTTCATGGTTCAAGAATGGATTTTTAGAGAAGGAAATAGTAACGAGCCTTCAATGATAACAACTTTTGAAGATTACAAAGATTTTAACGGTTTGAAGCTTGCTACAATGCATCAAGACAGCACTGGCGGTTTCAAATTATATTTCACTAACATTTCAGTAAAAAAATAATGCAGCATACGCTTCAATTTGCACAACAATGTGACGCCGAGGACCCGTTAAAACACTTTAGGGAGGAGTTTCTTTTACCAAAAGACACACAAGGCAATAATCTGATTTATCTCTGCGGAAATTCTCTAGGGTTGCAACCTAAATTAACACAAGAGTATATCCAACAAGAATTAAATGATTGGGCAAAACATGGAGTTGAAGGTCATACAGATGCTGAAAATCCATGGCTTCCTTATCACGAATTTCTCACCGAAACCATGGCATCTATCGTAGGTGCAAAACCTAGTGAAGTAGTAATGATGAACACCCTTACCACTAACTTACACTTAATGATGGTAAGTTTTTATCAGCCCACCCCCTCCAAATACAAAATCATCGTGGAAAGCGATGCATTTCCAAGCGACAAATACGCTGTTGAAAGTCAGTTGAAATTCCATGGGTTCGATCCATCAGACGGACTTATTCTATGGAAACCCAGAGCGGGAGAAGACCTTTGCCGTTTTGAAGATTTAGAACAAATCATGGCAGAACAGGGAGATCAAGTGGCCTTATTAATGATTGGAAGTACCAATTACTATAGCGGACAGCATTTTCCACTAAAAAAAATTACAGAACTCGGCCATAAGTATGGCTGCAAAGTTGGATTCGATTTGGCACACGGCGCTGGTAATATTGAGCCAAAACTGCACGAAACAGGAGCAGATTTCGCTGTCTGGTGTAGCTATAAATACTTAAACAGCGGACCAGGAAGTCTGGGTGGTTGTTTTGTGCATGAGCGCCATGCAAACAACGACAAATTAAACCGGTTTACCGGCTGGTGGGGACATAACAAAGAGACGCGTTTCAATATGCGCCATGAGTTTGACGCACTACAAGGTGCCGAAGGTTGGCAATTAAGCAATCCGCCTATCTTAAGTATGGCTGCTATTAGAGCCAGTTTAGCTGTATTTGCAGATGCTGGATTTAATAAGCTACGTAAGAAATCGATAAAGCTTACGGGCTACCTAGAGTTTTTGTTGCATGACCTAGAAAATGATGCTATTAATATCATTACCCCAAGTAATCCAGAAGAACGCGGGTGTCAGTTAAGTATTCAATTAAAAAGTGCAAACAAAGAGACACATACAAAGCTTACAAAAACCGGAGTAATTAGTGATTGGCGCGAACCCGATGTAATTCGCGTAGCTCCAGCACCGCTCTACAACAGCTTTGAAGATGTTTTTGAATTTGTACAGCGATTAAAGAAGGTTTTATAAAACAACAAAGTTCCCTCGAGCGCAGTCGAGTGGTTTAAGAAAACTGAGATAACATAAATTAAGGTCTCGACTGCGCTAGACCAAACAACTATGTTGAATAAAGATCAAAACATACTAATTATTGGTGCAGGGCTCTGCGGAAGCCTCTTAGCATTAAGAATGGCGCAGCGAGGCTATACAGTAACCCTTGTTGAAAAACGCCCAGACTTACGAAAACAACTCCAAGACGCAGGACGTTCCATTAACTTAGCACTAAGTGATCGTGGGCTCAAAGGGCTAAGACTCGCAGGTGTTGAAGAAGCTGCAAAAAAATTGTGTATTCCAATGTTGGGACGCATGATTCATGACAAAGAAGGAAATACTTTTTTAAGTAAATATAGCGGCAGAGAAAACGAATATATCAATTCTATCTCGCGTCCTGGATTAAACATGCTCTTGTTAGACGAAGCTGAAAAAATGCCTAATGTTGAAATTATCTTTAACAAAGGCTGTAAATCTGTAGATTTAGAGAGCGCGTCTGCCACATTCAAGGACTATACAACAGGAGAAGATGTGACCTTTCAAGGAGATATTGTTCTAGGTACCGATGGCGCAGGGTCTGTGGTTCGTAAAAGTATGTTTAACCATAAAAAGTTCCTGTTTAGTTTTTCTCAAGAATGGCTCACCCATGGGTATAAAGAAATCACCATACCAGCTGCAGACGGTGGTGGGTATCGAACAACTATGAATGCACTTCATATCTGGCCACGTGGCGAAGACATGCTAATTGCACTACCAAATTTAGATGGCAGTTTTACCGTCACCTTATTCCTGCCTTACGCCAATAGCGACTATTGCTTCGATAATTTAACTACTCCAGAGATGGTGACAGAATATTTCAGCAAAGAATATCCAGATGCCATTGCCCTAATGCCTAATCTGGTCACAGAATTTTTTGAAAATCCAACGGGCCCTTTAGGTACTATAAAGTGTTCTCCTTGGAACTGCTACGGAAAAACGCTGTTACTTGGAGATGCCGCGCATGCCATTGTTCCATTTTACGGTCAAGGTATGAATGCAAGTTTTGAAGATGTTGTTGTATTTAACGAGGTGCTAGATACGTTAGAAAACGAAAGTACCGATTGGAAAGCAGTTTTTCACGCCTATGAAGAAGCTAGAAAGAAGGATACAGATGCCATTGCAGACCTGGCAGTAGATAATTTTCACGAAATGAAAGAACATACTGCTAGTACCTTATTTCAGAAAAAGAGAAAATTAGAAACTGCTTTTGAAGCCGAATTTCCGCAAGAATACTATAGCAAATACTCCTTAGTTACCTTTAATGAAAGCATCACATATTCTGAAGCACTAAAAAAAGGACGGGCTCAGGATAAGGCTATTTTAAATTTAATTGCCGATGGTAAATTAACAGAAGAGATGAGTCTTCGTGAAAAATTAACCATGACACAAAAAGAAACAGAAGCAATCTTACATGATGATGCTATTGCATTTGGATAATGCCAAGAGGCTAACTATAGCAGTAAAAGGTAAGTAGATGTTCCCTCGAGCGCAGTCGAGTGGTTCATGAAAACTGAGATAACTAAATGAAGGTCTCAACTGCGCTCGACCATACACCCCATGACAAACAAGAGTAAATTAGTAGAAGGAAAAGCAACACCTCGGGGCGCATACCCCCATATAAAACGAGCAGGAGATTTTTTATTTGTCAGCGGAACGAGTTCACGATTACCCGACAATACCATTACAGGCGCCAACAAAATCGACGAAATGGGCACAATTTTTCTTGATATAAAAGAACAAACCCGCGCTGTATTAAACAACATCAAAGATGTCTTAGCAACAGAGAATGCAACCATGGCAGATGTCGTAGACGTATCGAGTTTTTTAGTAAACATGAATGATTTTGGAGGCTACAATCAAGTTTACGGCGAATTTTTTAGCAAAGAAACAGGTCCAACCCGAACAACAGTTGCAGTTCACCAACTACCCCACCCACATCTGGTTGTAGAAATTAAGGTCACAGCTTATAAACCTCTTGGGGGTTAAAAACATAAGAATCGCTATGAGACAATTTAGTTTATTGTTCTTTTTATTAATAGTTGGTGTTGTTTGTTCTCAAAATAGCACCTCATCTAAGGCTATACCTTTTACCATTGGAGAAACGGTCTCAGTGCAGTCTGAAATTTTACAAGAAAATAGAACTCTCAACATCTATCTTCCTAGGGGATATGACGAGAGCAAAAAAAAATATCCTATTATTTACCTTCTAGACGGTTCTGCAGATGAAGATTTTATTCACATTGCCGGACTTGTTCAATTTGGGTCTTTCTCGTGGATTAATATGCTCCCAGAATCTATTGTAGTAGGTATTTCCAATATAGATAGAAAAAGAGATTTTACATTTCCTTCTACCGTAAAACTAGACCAAGAAGAATTTCCAACTAGCGGAGGGTCTGAAAAATTTATTCAATTTTTAGAACGTGAATTACAACCGTTTATCGCTTCACGCTATAAAGTTTCCGAAGAAAAAACAATTATTGGCCAGTCTCTAGGCGGATTACTAGCTGCGGAAATTTTACTAAAAAAACCAAGCCTGTTTAACAATTACATTATTGTAAGTCCGAGTACCTGGTGGGATAACGAATCGATTTTGAAGCAAGAGGCAACAAAAACTTGGGCGCCAAAACAAGTTTATATTGCCGGTGGTACCGAGGGACCAACCATGCAAACAGGAGCAATTAACTTGTATTATAAACTCTTAGCGGCTTCAAAGGATACTAAGAACAAGGTTTTTTATCATTTTCTCGAGGCGCAAGACCATGGAGACGCATTGCATTTAGCGGTGTACAATGCCTTCGAAAAATTATTTGAGAACGAAACCAAGAAGTAACATTTATGAAAAAAATTCTCAACTACATAGACGGTACCTATCAAGATCCTACTTCTGGAGAATGGTTAGACAACTTTAACCCAAGTACTGGTAACATCTATTCGCAGATTGCGAAAAGCACTCCGAAGGATATTGAACACGCTTATGTTGCAGCGAAAGAAGCTTTTCCATCTTGGAGTACCACCCCAATTGAAACTCGCAGTAAAATTATGCTGCGTATTGCAGATTTAATTGAAGCCAATTTAGATCGTTTGGCAGCAGCCGAAAGTTTAGATAATGGCAAACCCGTATCGCTTGCTAAGGCAGTAGACATTCCTAGAGCAAGTGCAAATTTTAGGTTTTTTGGCAATGCAATTACGCAATTTGCTAGTGAAGCCCATGAAAGTGTTGGAAGAAACACGATGAATTTTACATTACGCCAACCTATTGGTGTAGTTGGATGTATTTCTCCATGGAACCTTCCCCTCTATCTCTTTACCTGGAAAGTAGCTCCGGCCATTGCAGCCGGAAATTGTGTGGTGGCAAAACCAAGTGAAGTAACACCAATGACTGCCTATTTATTAGGCGAATTGTTATCTGAAGCTGGACTACCCAAAGGAGTTTTAAACATTGTTCATGGTACTGGTCCTGAAGCGGGGCAAGCTATTGTAGCGCATCCAAATATAAAAGCGATTAGCTTTACAGGTGGCACTACCACAGGAGAACATATAGCCAGAACGGCTGCACCTATGTTTAAAAAGTTATCGTTAGAACTAGGGGGTAAAAATCCGAACCTGATTTTTGCAGATTGTAATTATGAAAAAATGCTTTCGGTAACAGTAAAATCTTCTTTTGCTAATCAAGGGCAAATTTGCCTCTGTGGAAGTAGAATTTATGTAGAAGAGTCTATAGCCGAAACCTTTAAGAAAGATTTTGTAGCTAAAGTGTCAGAACTAAAAGTTGGAAATCCGTCTGACAATGACACGAATTTAGGCGCACTGGTTTCCCAAGCACATATGGAAAAGGTAGAGAACTATATTGAAATTGCTAAAAATGAAGGAGGCACCGTGTTATTTGGAGGAAACAAAGTCTCGGTACCCGGACATGAACAAGGGTATTATTTACAACCAACCGTTATTGAAATAGACGATAATAAATGCCGAATACAACAAGAAGAAGTTTTTGGCCCTGTAGTTACTATTGTAAGCTTTAAAGACGAAACCGAAGCAATACAAATGGCTAACGATGTGCAATACGGACTCTCTGCTACTGTTTGGACACAAGACTTGAACAGAACCATGCGAGTTTCTAAACAGTTAGAAGCAGGAATTGTTTGGGTAAACACTTGGCTAAATCGTGATTTACGTACGCCTTTCGGCGGGGTTAAAAATAGCGGAGTTGGACGAGAGGGCGGATTTGAAGCCTTGCGCTTTTTTACCGAGCCTAAAAACGTTTGTATTACGTATACTGATTTGCCAAATAACCCTTAAACCTTTGGTAGTTTGTTATGAATTATTAGATTACATAGTACACATACCCTCGAGCGCAGTCGAGGGTTCTACTAAAACAATATATTTAAATTAGGTCTTACCTGCGCTCGACCACACAAGAAAAAAGATGAATATAGATTTAACGAATAAAAATGCGCTGGTCTGCGGAAGCACTGCAGGCATAGGTAAAGCGGTTGCTAAGCAATTGGCTAAGATGGGAGCTACTGTTACTTTAGTAGCTCGTAACGAAGAAAAACTAAAGGAAACTTTAATAGAATTGCACCATGAGCAGGGGCAGAAACACAATTATTTTGTTGCCGATTTCACCAAGCCTGACGAAGTACGAGAAAAAGTTGCTGTGGCTAAAGAACGTAAGATATGGCATATTTTGGTAAACAACACAGGAGGACCCAAAGGAGGACCTATTTTTTCGGCAGATACTTCAGAATTTATTAAGGCTTTTTCTATGCACCTTGAGTGTAATCAGATATTAGTACAAGCCTTGGTACCTGGTATGAAAGAAGCAGATTACGGACGTATTATTAATATTATTTCAACTTCAGTTAAGCAGCCTATAGACGGGCTGGGGGTTAGCAATACCATTAGAGGTGCAGTTGCAAGCTGGAGTAAGACATTGGCAAATGAATTAGGCCAATACGGAATTACCGTGAATAATGTTTTGCCAGGTTTTACAGCCACAGATAGATTAGATGATATTATTGACAAAGCTTCAGAACGCACTGGAAAATCGAAGGCAGAAGCATCTAAGTGGATGCAAAGCCTGGTTCCTGCAAGGCGTTTTGCACAGCCTGGTGAAATCGCCAATGCGGTAGCTTTTTTAGCCACGGAAGCTGCAAGTTATATTAATGGTATTAACCTTCCCGTAGATGGTGGGAGAACCAAAAGTTTGTAACTTTATAAACAATACCTGAGGTATACACTAAGTACAATTGTGCTTTCGCGTATAAAGTCAGATTAATTTTCGGGCAGGGATAGAGCGAAGGTACCCCGCTGCGGCTGGCAGAAGCCAGGAAAGCGTGTACCCGTGAAAGCCCGACCCGCCGTGGCGGGGCACGCCAAACTAACAATAAAATTATGTCACGAAAAAAGCTACGTATTAATGGTCATTCGCATTTGCTACCTTACCCAGAAGATATACCGCAATTTATGCACGATAAGGGGATTTTTTGGGTAGATAAAGACCGAAAATTTATGCTTCAAAAAGATTGGAGTCGCCCGGTAACAGACTCTAGTTTTTTTCTCGATGAGAAATTGGCATGGATGGAAAAATACAAAATTGACCATGCTGTGGTGCTCAACCTCTCACAACTCTACGGAAATGGGCTGCGATTGGAAGAAATGAAGCAAGCATTGCGATTTCAGAACGATTTTAATGCACGCATACAGAAAGAAAACCCCTCAAAATTTACGTGTGGTTTTGTTATACATCCTGGTTTTATTCGAGGTGCGCTTTGGGAAATAGAGCGTTGTGTTGAAGTTTTAGGCATGCAGTTATTGTGTTTACCAACACACTATATGGATACCATTGGAACGTGGCGTTGTATATTTGACGAAGAAAATGAACCCATCTTTGAACTCGCTAGCAAATACAATTTAGCAGTAGAAATTCATCCGTATGACGGTGAAAAGTTTATTAAGCTTCAGAATACGGCATGGCGTTTTCATCTTATCTGGATGCTGGCGCAGTGTGCAGATGCCTATCATTTTTTGACGCTTAATGGCTATGCAGATAAATACCCCGGAATGCGCACCTGTTTTGCACATGGCGGACAATTAGCACAAATGAATTTAGGTAGGCGAATACAAGGTTTTGATGGTAGACCAGATTTGTTTGAGGGCAAAGTTCACCCAAGAAAAGCAGTAGGTCATAAAAATATCTTTTTCGACACTTTGGTGCATGACACTGGTTCTTTAGAATTACTCGTTAAAAATCAAGGAGTACAGCAAGTTTTAGTGGGTCTTGACGACCCCTATCCGTTGGGAGAAATGGAAAGTGAAATGCAATCGTCGTATCCTGGAAAAATCTTAGACTTAGCCAAAGACCGAGAAATTATAACTGAAGCCGATGCAGCTCTTATGTGGGAAGACAACGTACTACAATGGTTGTGTGGTGATGATGAAGCAGCAAAGGAAAAATTGATTAAGAGAATTTTAAGCTAATGGATTTTCTACCTGAAAAGATAGACGAATATGTTATTGCACACTCTCAGGCCGAACCTGAACTTCTACAGGAATTAACACGCGAGACTTGGCAAAAGGTTTTAGCACCTCGAATGTTAAGTGGGCATTTTCAAGGACGTGTATTAAGTATGGTTTCTAAGTTAATAAGACCAAAGAACGTTTTAGAAATTGGCACGTATACAGGTTATTCTGCTCTGTGTTTAGCTGAAGGGCTCGATTCTGAAGGAGAACTTCATACGATTGATATTAATGAAGAATTACATACTTTTCAACGAAAGTATTTTGACAAGTCAGGATATGGAGACCAAATTATACAACACACAGGAAATGCACTAGCTATTATTCCAACATTGCCCCAATCTTTTGATCTGGTTTTTATAGATGCCGATAAAAGAAACTATCCGAATTATCTAGAACTCCTACTACCCACATTACCATCAGGGGCTGTGATTTTAAGTGATAATGTATTGTGGAGTGGCAAGGTTGTTGAAAAAGTTGCCGACGATGATGTAGATACCGTTGCGCTCTTACGTTATAACAAACTTCTTAACGAGCATCCTAAATTAGAAACCGTTCTCCTACCAATTAGAGACGGACTTACAATTTCTAGGGTGAAATAATGGCATTATTGCTGAATAGGTACTTTTGCAAGCAAGGCTTTACAGATAGCATGCATTATAAAAGCAATTGTTGTACCAACAACTGCTCCTACCAAAAGATCACTAGGATAGTGAACACCTACGTAGACTCTACTTATTACAAATAAAATAGGCCAGAGAAAAGCTAGATATATCCATTTTGAGAATTTCCTAATTACCAATACTACAAAGGTGGTAACAGCAAAACTAGAGGATGCATGGCCAGAGAAAAAACTATAGTTTGTTGGCTTTTGTAAAACCCTTATAAGGTTAGTAAGTTCTTCAACATTGTTGGGTCGCAATCGAGCAACGTAGTCTTTCACTAGGTTTGTAAAGGTTATGGTAACGGTAAACGATAGAACAGTAAAAAACAGGACGATCAGACCTTTTCTAAGTCCGTACTTCACAAAAATTATAGCAAAAAAGAAAATAAATAAGGGAATCCAACTTTCTATTTGGGTAACAAATATCCAAAAGCTATCGCAAGTTTCAATACCTAGGTTATTGAGCCAAACAAACAGCTCTCTATCCCAGTTCTTTAACGTTTCAAGCATTAAAATTTCCGCTTTATTGGACCTGTTATGTCGCTTACATCCTCCTTGACCTTGTCAATTTCTTTGCGAACATCTTTAGTTATATCGATATCAACACCATGCTGTTCTGCGCTTTTGGTGATTTCAGATTTGATATCGTTGGTAGCGTCTTTAATTTGCCTCATCCCTTTACCTAGTCCACGAGCAATTTCTGGCACTTTATCTGCGCCAAAGACCATGAGTACGATAAATAGAATAAACGCTATTTCGCCGCCACTAATGAATAAAGGAAGGACTACCATTTTCATATGGCAAAGATACTTTTTTCAATTCAGAATTCGGAATTACAAATTATGAAATATTTCAACAACTATTAGAAAAGGAAAAGCCCTTTTCAATCCCGATATGAACAGGTGAAAAGGGCATTTATTCTAGTTCAGCAAAAGACTATTTATCGCCTTTCACTTCATTTTTAAATTTATTAAATTCCCCTAACTTCTTGCGCTTTGGCCAAGAATTGTTAGATGTATCTACATCGGCTGTCTCTTCGTCTGGATCGACAACAATTTTTGTTATTTCCTTTTCTGAAGCAATTACTTTACCTACCTCAGCATCGTTCTTTCTCCAAATCTGCGCTGGATATTTAAAACGTTCTACAGTTCCGTCGCTATACGTTACTTCGGCAATAATTGGCATTGGAATTCCTCCTGGCTTTTCGAATGTAACTTCATAAAAATACTTCGGACTTTTCATTTTTGCTCTATCTGCCGCTGGAACGTTATCCATGATATATTCTTGAAGTGTAGACACATCATCCAACGTAGCGTTTTTCATGCTCTCGTCATAATCTTCACTACCCTCTTCTACCAAATATACCAATGGTGGCAAATCGCTTTCTGACATTCCACGAGCTTCCATCATTTCGCGTACTTGCTTGTTCATTTTACTAGTAACATAAAATTTCTTTACTTCTTTCACACCAATATCTGTGTAATCTGTAGTATAGAACCAAGCTCTCCAGAACCAATCTAAATCTACCGCAGAAGCATCTTCCATAGTACGGAAAAAATCTTCTGGTGTTGGGTGCTTAAACATCCAACGCTGCGAATAGGTTTTAAAAGCGTAGTCGAATAACTCGCGTCCCATTATGGTCTCACGTAAAATATTTAAACCTGTAGCTGGTTTAGAGTATGCATTAGCACCAAAACTATAGGTGTTTAACCCTTTGGTCATAATTGGTGCAATTCTGTCTTGATCTCCACCCATATATCCAACAATATTTTTAGCGGGTCCGCGACGCGATGGATACTTTTTATTTGGTGCGATTGCCGATGGATATTTTTCTCCAAAATCTTGTTCTGCCACATACTGCACAAAAGTATTAATACCTTCATCCATCCAAGTCCATTGGCGCTCATCACTATTTACAATCATTGGGTAGTAGTTATGTCCAACTTCGTGAATAATAACACCAAACATTCCGTATTTAGTTCGGTCGCTGTAATTCCCGTCTTTATCTGGACGTCCATAGTTCCAGCAAATCATTGGATATTCCATTCCTTGATTCTTTGCATGTACTGAAATTGCCTTGTGGTACGGGTAATCGAACGCCATACGAGAATACGTTTCTAGTGTACTAGCAACTACTTTAGTAGACCAATCTTCCCATAACGGATTTCCCTCTGGAGGATATACAGAAACTGCCATTACATCGCGATTTCCAATTTTAACAGCCATCATATCCCATATAAAACGTCTTGATGTAGCAAAACCGTAGTCACGCACATTTTCTGCTTTAAACTTCCATGTTTTAGTTCCTGTAGCAAATCCTTTAGAAGCAGCTTCGGCTTCTTCTTGTGTTACAATTAGTACAGGTTCGGTATACGATTTCTTTGCTTGCTCGTAACGGTTCATCATAGTTTTGCTGAATACTTCCTTACGGTTTAACAATTCTCCCGTTGCATCCAAGATATGATCTGCTGGCACTGTAATGCTTACTTCAAAGTCGCCGAAAGGCAATGCAAATTCATCACGTCCCCAGAATTGGCTATTCTGCCATCCTTCTACATCGCTATAGACAGCCATACGTGGGTAAAATTGCGCAATTACGTATCCTTTATTACCATCTTCAAAAACTTCATACCCACTACGTGCACGGTCTACAGTATGGTCTGGTACATTATACCACCACTTAATTGAGAATGTAAAAGACTCTCCTGTTTTTAGGTTCTTTGGCATTTCAACACGCATCATTGTGCGGTTAATAGTGTGTGGTAACGGATTTCCATTTTTATCTTTAACGTAGTCGATTTTAAATCCGCCGTCAAAACCTGCTCCCATATATTTTCCAACAAAGGCTCCTGCCATTTCTGCCGGTGCAGCTCCGCTTGGTTCAATTAAAGGTGTTTGAGAATCTTTCGCACGTACATTTTGGTCTAATTGCACCCAAAGATATTCTAACTCGTCTGGAGAATTATTTTTGTACGTAATGGTTTCAGTACCATAGATTTTTGAGTTCTTATCATCTAAAACCAAATTCATTACATAATCTGCTTGTTGCTGATAATAGTTTGGTCCTGGCGCACCATTTGGAGAGCGATACATGTTAGGTGTAGAAAACTCTTCGTACAGCTGCTTAAAACGGTTATTGTTGTAGTGTCCTGGTTTGCGTTCTTCCTTTTCGGTGTCTTGCGCAAATGTCATTCCAGCACTTAGGAATAATGCAACCAAGGAAAGGTATTTAACTAATTTCATGAATGTAAAAATTAAATTATTTGATTGGTTTAAAAATACTTGATATAAAGGTCTTGGACCTGCTAGTCATCGAACTTTAACAATCCTTTAGGATTTTCTTTTTCGAGTACAAGACTACGTCTCGTTTTATTGTTTTTTACGTGAATAATATTTTGTTGTTCGTCGAACATATCTAACAACACTTTATTTTCGATTTCTATAGTTGAAAGTTGCGTTACATTGGGTATCTCTATGTAACATTTAACCACATCGATATCGTATTCTTTTCCTATGAAGTTTAGGGTGGCTGGCGATCCATTCACATTTACTTTAAATTTCTGAAACACATAATCTTTCAGAACTTTTGTTTCTGCTTCCGTTTCTTTTGTACTATTAAACCTAAATTTTTTGCCATAGCGTGCTTCTAGGGCATCTTCAATGTCGTCTAAGAAAATTTTCGTGATTATCTGTAAACTTTGCTCCTTTTGAGCGTATTCTATAGTGGTTATACTAACGTAAAATTTATGAGAAGTAGATGCTGTAAGTAATGGAAAGAGCAGCAACAGAAAGGTATATTTCAAAAATTTCATACTTCGTAGATAAGGTTATATAAGACGGAGGTTTGGCAGAAATGTTACAACAATTATTCCTTTTTTTCTGAAGGCAAGTCAATACGTTCTAAATACACCGCAGCTTGTTTTTTAAATATTCCCAAGACTCTAGCGTGACCTTGTTTCCTAAAATCGGCTTGCAGGGTACTTGTTTCAATACAAAAAAGTAAAAAATCGTAGGTTCTATCTTTCGGAATACCGTATGCTCTTTCAAAAAAAGTTTCATCGTATTTATATAAAATACTTGCAACTGTTTGGTTTTCTGCTTCCCATTTTCGTTGTATTCGCAATTTTTTATAGTAGCCACTAATATGCTTATATAAAGCATCGATATTAATATGCGTTGGACCTATAGTTTGCCCTATTACGGTTGGTATTTTTTCTTCTGGCTCACCTTCAAAACCAGGAATACCTACATCTTTAAAGTTGATTGTTTTCTTAACATTAATGTTTTTAATATCCTGATCTAAATCGCCTGTTAATTTTGAACCCAAAAACACCTCATCTAGTTCGTTAATTAATTTTTCTAAGGTAATTACTATAATTCCTCGCTCCTGTATTTCTTCTGAAATTTCTACTTTTTTTGGAAGGTAATGTACTGACGAAAATAGTAAGGTGTCTAATGGTTTTGCGGTAATACTAAAGTTTCCGAAGGCATCTGTAACCGCATTATATCTAGAGGTTGTGTTGAGCACATGAATTCCTTCAATGTCTTCTAAGTTAGTGATTTTACCCTGCAATGATACTTCTTGCCCAGCAACCTGAACCACCAAAAGTAGTAACAATGCCACTGGCAATGTTTTTTTACTCACCGCTACCACGTGCTTTATAAAGCTCACTTTGTATAAATAAGGTTTCTAATAACTCAACTTCATTTTCTGGTTTCAACATATTTGTTGTAATAGCATTCTCTCCCGCAAAATAGATAAAATCGTCTACGCGATCTAACGGAATGCTAAAGGTTTCGCTATAATAAGCTGCACTGTATTTATCTTGTAATAATTTCACCATTTCTGTTTCCTTGAGCTGGGGTTTATAGGGCTCTGATTTTTTCTTCGGAAATAATGCTTTGGCTAGTACGCCAATAATAGAAACAAAGTTCACACCGTTTTGCAAGGTACCATAACCCAACGCTTCTTGTGCTGCATTGCCCTCTACTCTCGAAAATCTATCAGGGGCAAAATCTGCGTCTGCATCAAAAGAAAGTTCTACGTTAGGAACCGCAATTACTTCTGTGTTTTTAGCGTCATATTCAAGGTCGCCAGTGAGATTTTGGTTGCGTAAGATCACTACATCTAACTTGTTTACATAGGGATTTAAATAGATTTTCATCAACTTATTTTCAATAACGCTTTCTGTAACCACCACGGTATACGACTGAAACTGCAGCGCGGTAATGAGTATTCTATCTTGTGCTGCTACCTCAAGTTCAAACTTACCTTGGTCATCTGTTACCGTTCCTCTACGTGAAGATTCGTTGTAGATGCTAATCTGATCTTTTTCTTCACCTTTAGGCACACTTACTTCGCCACGAACTGAGACTCGTTCTACTTGTTGAGAAAAGCAAACGAGACTAAAAAGAATTAAAAAAGATGTAATAAGTAGTTTCACTCTATAAATGTACTGTTGTTTTTGCTGAAAGCCGAATAAATTTACAAGCTTTGTATGTTCCTAATAAGACGATCGCATAGTAACGAATATTACAGTTTTATGAAAAATTTAATTATTGCCAGTACATCTACATTGCATTCGGGCGGTTATTTGGACTATTTACTGCCTGAATTAGAGGTGCTTTTTAAGGATACAGACGAAATTTTATTTATTCCGTATGCCAGACCTGGAGGTATTACTCATGAAGCGTATACACACAAGGCAGCGACAGCCTTTAAGAAAGTAAACAAAAACCTCATAGGTATTCATGGTTTTGAAGACCCAAATCATGCTATAAGGCAAGCTAGAGGCATTTTTACAGGGGGTGGCAACACTTTTGTTCTGGTACATACATTACATAAGCTAAGTATAATGCAGCCATTACGTGAAGCTATTTTCACTGGCACACCCTATTTAGGAACTAGTGCAGGCAGTAATATTTGCGGTCCCACCATGCAGACAACCAACGATATGCCTATACTCTATCCTTCCAGTTTTAAAACCTTAGGTATTATTGGTTGTAATATCAATCCGCATTACTTAGATCCAGACCCTAGCAGCAAGCACATGGGTGAAACGAGAGAAACACGAATTAAAGAATTTCATACTCAGAATACCACTCCAGTAATTGGATTACGTGAAGGAAGTTGGCTACAGGTGCAAGGTGAGTCTGTTGATTTAAAAGGAGCGCATTCTGCTAGAATCTTTTTACAAGGCAAAGAACCTTTTGAGGTTGAATCTGGCACTCAAATTAACATCGCATAAATTATATTTTTAAGAAGACGTGTTAAAGGTTTTAGATTGTACCACACTCCAACCAAAGTTTAAATAAATCGTACTTCTTGCGTCCAACGGGTTTTCAAGGTGCTTTAGCTCGCTCATTTTTTCTTCATATAGCTTCTGGTTTCGACCCTTATCTCTAGAGAGATGATTGTGTAATGTTAGTTTATTTTGGGTATGCTCTCTATAAACAATATTAGACGCGCTATGAACATAGAACTTGGTACCTAATGCTTTTTGTAGGTAATAGAAGTACAAATCTTCAAATCCGTAGGCCCCGCTAAAAGCTTCATCCACACCATTAGATTTCCAAAACACCTTTTTAGATGTAAAAAATGTATTGAAGTGCGGTACTACTGGTTGCAGATTACATATAGTTTTGAATTTAAAAATAGCATCTGCTGGAAGTTCAAAATTTAGTAATCGCTCTAACAAAGTTTCTGGAAAAACAACATCTATATCGGTTAAAATTACATAATCACTCTTAGCATATGTCACACCCAAGTTTCGAGCACCTGCCTGATTCCAGGGTATGTTTTCGGTGATGCGAAGCAAGGTGTAGTTTAAATTAATCTGTGTAGGAATCTGTAGTGGTGGATTAGAATGATCATCCACAAAAACAAAATGAATCTGCCGTAATACATCGGCACTGTACTGAGCATAAATCTTTAACAACTCCATAAAAGGCTTAGCCGTTGGACTTTCTTCATAAATCTGAACAACGTACGTAAGCTTTATTTTACACTGTTTTTTGGACGTCTTTAATTTTAGAAATCTATTTTTTAACCTTGGGTGTTTTGAAAGTGCGTCACTATTCCAGTTAGAAATATCTGCATTATGAAAGCCAAATTGTCCATTCCAAATATAGTTTTCGACACTAAAGTTAAACGCCGTTTCTAAATTGGCAAAGCGCATGCCACGGTTCTCGAGTGCAGAACGATACTTTTTGCACAACATGACGTCTTCAGGATGAAACTGATTTACGTTATCTAATTGCCCAGCACATTGCAGTAATTTTTTACTCCTAAGACTAAATCCGCCGTTGCCCATTCCCCAATCTGTAGGCGCACCAATATAATCGAAATCTAAAAAGTTGGGAGACCACGCGGCAGCGTTAAGGACATATCCATCATGCTGTATGAGTAAAGCGTATTCGGTATCAACATATTTATAGAGCTCTTTAATTACAAATTTGCTATACGCTGTAACCGAATTCAACTCAGGAATACGTACTACCTGAGGATGATTAGACTCTAAATGTGTTAATAATTTTACTTCTTTAAACCGAAGGTTGAGTTGTGAAATTTCAGCAGCAAGAATTAATCGCTCTATTTGAACACAATCCACTCCAATTAATGTGACATTATCTAAGCTTATCATTCTAAAAATGCTATTCAGCAAACACAAGGGCTGGGACTGGCAAAAACAACCCTAATGTTAGCATTGCATGAAACGTTTCGGTAAATTGTTTAGGCATTTTATTGCTGTCGACAACTAATTGTTTTAACGATTTGGTGATGAAATCATGACTCTCCCTATCTTGAATTTCAATTAAATATTCATTTTCAACCCCTGTAAATATAAAGGCGTCTTCTTCTGGAGTTATTTTGTAGTTCTCATTCACTAGATAGGTATTAGAAGATGTTACCGTTATTTTATCGAGTAATTTTAGCAAAGTACTTAGCACGATTTTGGTTGTAACATTAGTTAGACATACTCTGTCTTCACAGTAAATAATTACCTCATAATTACAACGAATAGAACAATTGCCTCGTTTTCCCCAAATAATTTCAGTTTGTTCAGAGAATGCGCCCCAAGAACCAGGGCCAGTAGGACCGTAAATTCCAACGGTAGGGATATTAAAAGAACCTGCAAGATGAGTAATTCCAGCATCGTTACCAATATGAAATTTTGCTCCTGAAATTTCTTCTGCCACTTCATCGATACCTCCAGTAATTAATTCGTATTTAAGAGCCTTGTTGGTAAATAAGGGTTCCGGATTAGGATCATCAGGCCCTACAATTATCTTTGCTGTTAGGTTAGGATATAGCTCAAAAACTTCTTCAATTAATTTAGCGTAATAGGCAATAGGCCACGCTTTCAGCAAAAAACCTGCTCCAGGGTGAACAGTATAATAGAGATCTTTAGTGGTTTTCTTCTTAAAATAGGGATAAGCACTTGTCGTTTTTGTGATACTAGGAAAAACAGACACTATGCCATCCTTGTAGTGTTCTATAGAATGTTGCTTTACCTTTTTATGTGTGTGGTACTTAATTTGAGGTATTTTCTCACTATCGTTTTTGAACCAAGGGTAGTTACCTAACTCTATCACACAATCGAATAAATTCTTATCTGCGGTTTTTTCATTTAGTACTTCAATCCCTTCGAGGTACTTCTCAAAAAAGCGTACCAATCTAGGTTGTATAGCAAAAGCAACTGTGGTAAACTTTTGTTTGAGCATGTATAATGAGGGAATTGTAAAAAAAATATCCCCTAATCCTCCATAACTTTTATAAACTAAGATAGTTTCGTTTTTGGAAGAAGAATTTGTCATGAATTAAATAAGGTAGTACGGGTGTAGAAAAAAAATTCAGGACGGTTTTAAAACTTAATGCATACTGTAAAGGCCTTTTTAATAGCCATCATCGTAGTACCCATCATCATAATAACCATCATCATAGTAGCCATCATCATAATAGCCGTCATCGTAATAACCATCGTTATAATAGCCATCGTCAAACATTCCATTATCGTCATCGCTTTTGCTACAAGACAGAATGGACACGCCAACAATGCTTGCCACAGAAGTGATAAGCAAGGTTTGACCAGATTTCTTAATAAAGTCCCTTCTGTTCATTTCTTACCGTTTTGTCTTTCAAAGTTAAGAAAATATTTCGTTCCAAAACTCAATTTGCCTACTTTTAGACAATGAAGAGAATCGATTTCATAAGACTTAGCGCATGTACAGGTATTGGTCTTTCATTAGTACCAACTCTATCTTTTTCTTCGGAAATAGAACAAACCTTTACGCGTTCGCAATTAATTGGAAAAGGTAACCCAGATATTATTGGCGCTAGTTACACTTCAAAAATGCACAAACAAGCCAAAGCTGCATTTCTGAAAATGAAAGCTGCTGCTACTAACGACGGCATCACCATTGAAGTAGTTTCTGCCTACCGAAGTTTTCAAAGGCAAAAGGAAATCTTTGAAGGAAAATACAACAGATTTACAAATCAAGGAATGTCTCCATTAGAGGCTATCGAAAAAATAATAGAATATTCTACCATACCAGGCACATCTAGACACCACTGGGGGACCGACATAGACATTATTGACGGCGGTGTTTCACCACGCCCAAAAAGTGTGTTGCAGCCAGAGTTATTTCATGGTAAAGGTCCGTTCTGCAAGCTTAAAGAATGGCTTAATACCAATGCAAATTCATTTGGTTTTTATGAAGTCTATACTAATAATGCCAACCGAAAAGGCTTTAAATACGAACCTTGGCACTTTAGCTATGCCGCTGTTTCTAAACCCATGCTACAAGCCTATAAAAAATTAGACGTGCAACAGATTTTGTTAGAAGAAAAAATAAAAGGAGCCGAGTATTTTACAGAAGCTTTCATCGAAAAATATCGGACCGAAAATATTTTAGATATCAATCCTGAATTACTTTAACGATAAGTTCTATTATTAATCTAAACATTTTGTAAATTAGAGGAATGCAAGAGCATCTATAGTAAACTTTCCTACCTACGTGGGATTAAAACAAACGTTTTTATGAGAGGCAGTTGGAAAATACGAATACTAATTGGAGTACTTATCGCTGGTTTCGGACTGGTACGATACTGTTCTTCTATGGAAGAAAATCCGTACACAGGAACCACACAAGCTATAGCCATGGATCCTGATGAAGAAATTGCAATAGGGCTTGCCAATGCACCTCAAATGATACAGGAATACGGTGGCATGTATCCAGACCAGCGCCTACAAAATTATGTAGATATGGTTGGGCAAAAACTGGTAGAAAGCACCGTAGCAGACCAAACACCGTATAAATACGATTTTCATTTACTGGCAGACCCGGAAACTATCAACGCCTTTGCTTTGCCTGGCGGACAAATATTTATTACCTACGCGCTGTATTCTAAACTCCAGAACGAGGATCAGCTGGCAGGTGTTTTAGGACATGAAATTGGTCATGTTATTGGCCGCCATAGTAGCGAGCGCGTTGCAAGTACTCAAGTTTGGCAAACGGTAGCACAAGGGGCCGAAGTAGGCTTTGGTGGAGGTGGTGCGGTATCTCAATTTGGTATGAGTACTTTGCTTAATAACGGCCGAGATGACGAGCTAGAAAGTGACGACTTAGGCGTTCGGTTTATGATAAAGTCTGGTTATAACCCCAACGAAATGATTGGCGTAATGCAAATCTTAAAAGCAGCTGCAGGACCGAGCCGAGTTCCAGAATTTCAGAGCACACACCCAGATCCAGACAATAGAATGGACCAGATTAGAGAAAGTATACGGAAATACGGTGGTGTCGTACAATAATTAGTAGTTGTCGAATAATTCTTTAAAACTGCTACAAGCACGGGCTTAAAATTAGTACTCTCAGACTCATTTCCATATCTTTGTTTAATGAACAAGAAAGTACTACTCCTTATTTTAGACGGCTGGGGAATTACACAAAATCCTGAAGTTTCTGCCGTTGCACAAGCCCATACTCCTTTTATAGATTCACTTTCTAAAACCTATCCGCATGCGCAATTACTTACCCACGGGATGCATGTTGGACTGCCAGAAGGCCAGATGGGAAATAGTGAAGTTGGGCATATAAATTTAGGTGCTGGCCGCATTGTTTACCAAGACTTGGCAAAAATTAATCTTGCCCTACAGAACGACACTTTAAAAGATGAAGTTGTACTGCAAGATGCTTTCCGCTATGCGAAAGAAAATGGTAAAAAAGTTCATTTTTTGGGCTTGGTAAGTAAAGGTGGTGTACACGCTCACCTCGATCACCTAAAAGGGTTGCTAACTGCAGCTCATGAAGCAAAACTTGACAATGTATTTGTGCATGCATTTACAGACGGAAGAGATGTTGATCCAAAATCGGCTATTCACGATATTGCCGAACTAGAACAACACCTGTCTACAACTACTGGAAAAATAGCCTCTGTAATTGGTCGCTATTTTGCGATGGATCGAGACAAACGTTGGGAACGTACTAAAAAGGCCTACGATTTGGTTGTCTACGGAAAAGGGACTTCTTCAGAAAACGTTCTAGATAACATTCAGCAAAGTTACGACAACGGTGTAACAGACGAATTCATTGAACCCATTATCTGCACCAAAAACAATAAACCTATCGCAACCATAGCTGATGACGATGTGGTCATCTTCTTTAATTTCAGAACAGATCGCGGGCGCCAACTCACCGAAGTATTGTCGCAAGACAATTACGAAGAATATGCTATGCACAAACTAAGGCTTCATTTTGTAACGCTTACTAACTACGACCATAGCTTTAAAAATATCAAAACGGTTTTTAACAAAGACGATGTAAAAGACACCTTGGGTGAAATCCTTGCAAAACATGGTAAAAAGCAGATTAGAATTGCTGAAACTGAAAAATACCCGCATGTTACCTTCTTTTTTAATGGAGGTCGGGAAGTTCCGTTTGAGGGAGAAAAACGAATTTTGTGTCCGTCGCCGAAAGTGGCTACATACGACCTACAGCCCGAAATGAGTGCCTATGATATTCGAGATAAAATAATACCGGAATTAAAGGCACAATCGGCCGATTTTATTTGTTTAAATTTTGCAAATCCAGACATGGTGGGCCATACAGGGGTACTTTCCGCAGCAATTAAAGCCTGTGAAACGGTAGATCACTGTACCAAAGATATTGTAACTGTTGCCCAAGAAGAAAATTACGCGGTACTTGTAATTGCAGACCATGGTAATAGTGAAACCATGCGTAACGAAGATGGCTCTCCCAATACAGCACATACCACAAATCCGGTGCCTTTTATTTTAGTAGACAAAGACGTTTTAACCTTAAATAATGGTGTGTTAGGTGATATTGCACCAACCATTTTACATCTAATGGGTATTAAACAACCCAAAGCCATGACTCAACACTCTTTAATCTCTTAACCTATGAAATATCTCTTAGCAGTAGCCGTAACTATTAGCCTTTTATCGTGTAAAAATGAAGCGAATGAGATGTCTTCGGAGATTTCCGAAGAAAAAAAACAAGTAACGCTTTCAAAAGCAATAAATAATGAAGTAGAAGATACTATAGATGGAGGAATGATGTTGTTGGGTCCTGTAAACCGAGATGGTTTATCTGTTGCACCGTATGATGAATGGTTTACAGCCTCCCAAAAAGAACATGTCTTAGATACCGTTGCCATTGAAGCACTTAAGCCATTATTGGCAGGCATAGATATAAAGGTTTTTATGGGAACTTGGTGTGAAGACAGTCAGCGAGAAATACCTGCATTATATAAAATACTAGATACCACAGATTTTAATTACGAGCGTTTGGAGGTTGTTGCGGTTTCTCATGACAAAGACACGCCAAATGGTTTAGAGAAAGGGCATAGCATAGCGTATGTTCCTACAATAATTTTTATAAAAAATGGCGACACGCTGAACCGTATTGTGGAGTATGCACACCAAACTCTAGAAAAAGATATGGTACGCATTTTAAGCCGAGAAGACTACACCCCCGCCTATACCGAATAAAAGCAGATTTCTTTGTATTTTTGCCGTCCAAATCAGTACGAATGAAAGAAACCTTCAACATTGCGGTAGATTTTGATGGCACTATCGTAGAAGATGCCTACCCAGAAATTGGCAAGGCTCAGTTATTTGCCTTTGATACACTTAAGAAATTACAAGAAGAAGGTCACAGACTTATTTTATGGACTTACCGTCATGGTAGGGCGCTCGATGCGGCGGTTGCTTTTTGCAAAGAAAATGGAATTACGTTTTATGCTGTAAATAAGAGCTTTCCAGAAGAAGAATTTGATACTAAATACAGTAGAAAAATAAATGCCGATATCTTTATTGACGATAGAAATATTGGCGGACTTGTTGGTTGGGGAGAAATTTACCAAACCTTAATTGGCGGACAAGCACCAGTTGCGCCTAAAAAGAAAAAAGGCTGGTTTGGCCTCTAAAGAATACCTATGATTATACCAAAAACAGCCGAAGAAATTGCCCTAATGCGTGAAGCAGCCCTAGTGGTATCTAAAACGCTAGGAATGCTTGCAAAGGAAGTAAAACCTGGAGTGACTACGAATACACTAAATGACATGGCAGAAGCATTTATTAGAGAGCAAGATGCAGTTCCAGGGTTTTTAGGCCTGTATGATTGCCCTTCCACATTGCTAACTAGTGTCAATGAGGCTGTAGTACATGGCTTACCTACAGATGTACCTCTTAAAGAAGGAGATATTGTAGCTATAGACTGCGGCGCTATAAAACATGGTTTTTATGGTGATCATGCGTATACGTTTCAGGTAGGCGAAGTGGCTGCCGAAACTAAAAAATTATTAGACGTCACTAAGAATTCTTTATACCTAGGAATTCGTGAGTTTAAAAATGGAAATCGTGTTGGTGATATAGGGCATGCTATACAACAGTATTGCGAATCTCATGGCTATGGCGTTGTTAGAGAACTTGTTGGTCATGGGTTGGGTACTAAATTACACGAAGACCCAGAAATACCAAATTATGGAAGACGTGGGCGAGGCAAGAAATTTGTGGAAGGAATGACCATAGCTATTGAACCTATGATTAATTTGGGCACACATCGTGTAAGTCAGTTAAAAGATGGCTGGACCATTGTAACACGCGACGGAAAGCCAAGTGCACACTTTGAGCATGATGTAGCGTTAGTTGATGGAAAACCAAAGTTGCTTTCTACTTTCGATTATGTATACGAAGCCTTTGGAATTGAAAGTACCGAAGAAGATGAATTTCGATTTTAAAATGGTCATCAATTAGACAATCTACTTTTGAACAAGCTTTTCAAATTCTTTTTAAATTTAATTCCAAGACCACTACTCATTAGGTTAAGTTATGTAGCTCGCCCTGTGATTGCTTTTTTTTTGCGCGGAAATAGATACACAGATCCTATAGACGGCACATCGTATCGAAAGTTTTTACCCTATGGGTATGAAAACGTACGTGAAAACGTTTTGGCCCCTGGCACATTGTCTTTAGAGCGACACCGACTGTTTTGGCTGTACCTTACTCGAGAAACTACTTTTTTTACTGAAAAGTTACGCGTTTTGCATTTTGCGCCAGAACAAGCCTTTTTAAAGCGATTCAAAAAATTAAAGAATATAACCTATACCACCACAGACCTGAATTCACCTATTGCCGATGTAAAAGCAGACATCTGCAATCTCCCATTCGCAGACAATAGCTACGACGTAATTATTTGTAATCATGTTTTAGAGCACATCCCGAACGATACTAAAGCCATGCAGGAGTTATATCGTGTTTTAGCACCCAAAGGTATGGCTGTTTTACAGGTGCCATATGATAAAAACCGCACAGTAACATTTGAAGACGACACAATCACAGACCGAAAAGAGCGTGCCGCGATCTTCGGACAGTATGACCATGTGCGTGTTTACGGAATGGATTACTTTAAAAAACTAGAATCAGTTGGTTTTAATGTTAAAGCCGTAGATTACACCGCTCAACTTTCAGACCAAGAAATCGAGCAATATAGATTGCCAAAAAACGAATTACTACCAATAGTTTTCAAATAAAATGCAATGAAGTTAATTCTAGCCCTTTTACTTATAATTACAACCACAACCTTTCTAAGTGCGCAAAATCCCAACGATTGTGAATTTGCACTTGTGGTTTGCGGAACGACTAATTTAGGACTAGATCCATCTGGTGTGGGTTTCAACGAGTTTTCGTTACCTGGTAACACCCAGCCAAGCTGCTATACTTTTGACAGTAATACGATTTGGTTAGAATTTAATATTGTTTCGAATGGGGATTTCACTTTTGATATAATCTCGAATGACGGAGAGGCAGATTTCGACTTTGCCATCTATGGCCCTGCAGTAACATGCACCACTTTAGGTACCGCTATTAGATGTTCTAGCACAAATCCACAAGAGGCCGGTGTACCTGCAGAAACAGGTTTAAACCTTACAGAAACTGACGTAACTGAAGGACCTGGCCCTGATGGCAATGGCTATTTAAAATTTATTGAAGCCCAAGCTGGTGATACGTACTACCTCCTAATTGATAGGGCTGTAGGCGCTGGCGGTTTTGTTCTTAATTACACTGGCTCGGCTGGATTGCCCGATGGAGTAACTGCCAATCCGGTAGGCAACTTAAGTGGTTGTGATGCAGATGGGAACCCCGATGGTTTTACTGAATTTGATTTAGACGCCCTGATACCTACAATTACGGGTAGCCAAACAAATACTTCAACAACGTTTCACCTCACTTTAAATGATGCCAATATTGGTATTAACCCGCTTACTTCTCCTTATACCAATATTGCTAACCCACAAACTATCTATGCGCGCTTAGAAAGTACGAATGGTTGTAGTGATATTACAGATTTTACTATTGAAACTGGAAATCCAGTACTTACCAATCCAAATGACGTAATGCTCTGTAGTTATTCTATTTCCGAAGACTACAATCTAGATATTGTAAAACCTCAAGTAATTAGTAACCCTGAAGATTTTATTTTCACCTATCATCTTTCAAATGCCGATGCAGTTCAGAATATTAATAGTGTAGGTCCGGTAATTTCAATTACTGAAGTGTCGCAAGAAATTTTCATTAGAGTAACAGACCCTATACTTACAAACTGCTTTAGCATTGCCTCATTTAATCTGCAACTTAACGTAATTAAAGAAGCAACTATGCCAACAGATTTTTTAATCTGTGACGATGATTTTGATGGTGTTGCTCAATTTGATTTAACTGAGAAGGATAACGAAATACGCGGAGCACTACCAGCCGCTCAATTTCAAGTAAGGTATTATGTTTCGGCTAGCGACCGTGAACAAGATATTAACAGAATAACAGGAAATTATAGCAATACTTCAAATCCGCAAACCATCTACGCATCTTTGGTAGAAGTGTCTACAGGATGTATAGATTTTACTGAATTTGCAATTGTGGTACGACCGAAACCTCTCGCTGTATTTAACGACGAACCATATTATTATTGTCTAAACACTACAGAACCTGTTCAAATTTCAGTACAATCAGGCTTCAATTATTACAGTTGGAGTACAGGTGAAGAAGGTGCAAATCTAAACGCGATTTTAATTTCAGAGCCAGGCACATATACAGTAACAGTAACCAACGAGTTTGGATGTACTCATAGTGTTTCTACTGAAGTCTTACCGTCTGATGTCGCAACCATTATTGGTGTAACTGTTGTTGATTTTAACTTTCCGAATAACTCTATTACCGTATTGGTTGAAGGTCCTGGTGATTATGAATTTGCAATAGATGAACCAATTATTTTTCAGGATAGTAATGTGTTTGAAAACCCTTCATTTGGAGAGCATATTATTTACGTGCGCGACAAGAACGGCTGCGGAACGGTAACTACAGAAATTTTACTTCTAGATTATCCACGTGTACTTACTCCTAACCAAGATGGATACCATGATCGCTGGCAAATTGCTGGTATTTCAGCATATCCAAAGGCTAAGATTTATATTTTCGACAGGTATGGCAAGTTGTTAAAGCAACTTTCTCCTAATTCTGAAGGATGGGACGGCAGGTACCAAGGCAAAGAGCTTCCTTCTAGCGATTACTGGTTTAGAATTCTGCTAGAAGACAGCAGAGAAATAAAAGGACATTTTACTCTGAAGCGTTGAAATTTTCGAATAAACGGTTTTTAAATCCCTGAGTACTAAACACCCCATTTTCTGCAGTAGAAGTTGTGTATGTTATGTACGCCTCTATATTATCTGTAGCAGCTAGTAACAGCTTAGAACCTTCTAACCCCATAGCCATAAATGTGGTAGCATAGGCATCTGCCATAGCGCATGTAGGTGCAATTACTGTGGCGCTGGTTACATCATTTTCTATAGCAAAACCGGTTAGGGGATTAATAGTATGCACATATTTTTTACCCGTAGTTGGATTAATGCGAAACTTCCTGTAATTGCCGGAAGCTGCCATGGCTTCATTCTCTAGGCGAACCGAAGCCAAAAACTCACGACTGTCTACTTCAGAGTCTACAGACTCAATTCCAGCCGTCCATAATTTATTCTTCGAAAGATTTTTTCCTTTTGCTAATACTTCACCACCTAATTCAATAACAAAGTTGGTAACTCCTTGATTTTCTAGATACCGTCCTACCATATCAATTCCATATCCTTTCGCCACCGCATTAAAGTCGAAATAAATTTCCGGGTATTCTTTTCTAATAGTACCATCTTCCAGCAATCTTACTTTGTTGAATCCAACATATTTCCGAAGCGAGTCTAGCACAACACTATCTATTTCTTTAATTGGAGCAACATCTCCAAATCCGTATGCATTACGCAGTGTACCAACTGTTGGGTCGAAATACCCGTTAGAGTTTGTATATACTTCTTCAGAAAGACGAAATACATCTTTAAAAATCGCATCGGTTACTACGGTTGTATCACCCTGATTTATCCTTGAAATATCGCTTTGGGGTATATATGTACTCACCGATTTATTTACAGCGGCAAATACAGAATCTAGTCCTTTTTCGGCATTAAAGCTTACTTCAGAAAAATATTGAATTGTATAGCTGGTTCCGAAGGCGTTTCCCTGTAATACTTTTGCTTTTTTCGTATCTTCTTCACAAGAAATAAATGAAATAAAGAGAATAAATAGTAATGAATATTTCATAGTTAGGTAATTTCCTGTAAGCCATTATAGACCATGGTATAGTCTTCATTCTTAACAACTGGCTTGGCATAATCTGTACCATGCCCTAAACCCACACCAGCGTAGTACGTTTTGGCCTCAAATTTATCTGCATGCTCTTTTATGGTCTGCATAAAAACAGGATCATACACATTGGCATCTTTTGGGTAGTGTACAGCGCGTACGATAACAAAATGGAGTTTTTTGTTTTTAAGCGCTACAAACTGTGGGTCGCGTTTTAGTTTTGAATTCACTCCTAAAAATTCGAAACCATCTGCCTCCAATTGTTTGCCAACGGTATTCATAGCTAAATTATGTAGTTCTTGTTCGGTTAGTAAAGTGGTCATTATTTGAAACGTACAAATTTTGTTTGGTTAAAATAATAAGTTGGAATTTCAAGATATGCATTTGCCTCAAGTTCGTACCACGGATTTAAAGTGCTATCATTTAAATTCTTTAGCAAGTGTACACTTTGAGCAGGTGTATTTCCTTGTGCTAAAATAAACAAATTTTTACCGTTAGCGTCGGTTGCCTTGTCTGCAATCATAACAATATGCCCTGGAAAACCTGGCTTCACAATCATATCACCAACTTCCAAATCGTCTGCCCATTCTATTTTTTTCAGTTCTGTATACAACGATTGTGTACCAGCGTATATGTAGATTAAATTTAGGTATTTATAAAAGTTTTCTTTTGAAGTGTCTTTTGATGCCGTTTTATGAAACGTTACATTGTTCCCTTTCACTTTGGGACGATATCCTTCGGCATATTTTTTCCACGAACAATAATGACCAGAGGTAAAATTAAATCCGATTTCAGATTTTCGATTTTGTTCCCACAGATACTCAGAACGTATACGTATGAGGGCATCTGCACATTGTTGTAAGCCGTTTTTAGGAACTGGTACTTCTAGCACCCCTACATGTCCTTTTTGGTAGATATATTCTTCACCATCAAAATTTATAATCTTTGCGTCAAACGATTTTAGCGCATAATTTTGAATATAGTTTGAAAAAGAACCTTCTGGATATTTTGCTCTTCGGAAATTTTCTGGAGTCAAGATTCGTTCAGAAACAGTGGTACCACTTTCCTCAATAAAGTTAGCATCTATCACATAGCTATAGGCCACATTTCTAGCCACCGTTCCCTTCTTCGTAAACACAAAATAACTAAACAATCCCAAGATAAAAATTATACCAACTAACTTTCTCATACTTAATTACAACTAAAAAGTAGCCGAAATATTTTTTAAGTTCATAAAAAAAGCGCCCATTATAATGAGCGCTTTTACTTTTCTATTCGATAATTTCTATCATTCTCTTACAATACGTTTAGTTACTTTTCCTGCAGGAGTTGTGATTTCAACAAAGTACATTGCTGTTCCCAATTGCGACATATCTAACTGGTAATGCTGCGTTGCGTCTGTATGGACTAAAATTATTGCTCTTCCACGTACATCGTATATCTTAATGGTTTCTATAGTGGTACCTGGTGCTGTAATGTTAAGTACACCATCTGTTGGATTAGGGAACATGGTGATGTTCTCTAATGCAGCCGCTCCTGTGGCTAATACGTTGTCTGGCTCAAATGATACCGTAAATCTACGATTGTTCGTAGCCTTACTTGATCTAAATTCATAATCGCCTTGGGTAAGATCGGTCATGACGTTCATGTGACTATCGTATAAATATATTGATGTATCACTTAGGTTTGAACCTTCATAATTCGATAAGCTAATGGTATACAAAGTGTGCTCTTCTATTAAACTAGAGAATCCAACGTGTATCTTCTCGCTACTCTGAAAAGCACCACGGGTCTGAATAGCCATTTGTTCTTCTCCTGTGCCTGTTCCTACATCTAGGTGTGAATATAATCCAACACTACTAGCTAATCTATCGGTGTCGTATCCATTATCCCATCCATCGGTGGCAGCTGGGTTAAATCCTATTAATAGATTGTTGGCAAGACCATAAGTATTGCTCTCTAAGTGTAACCACAAACGATCTACCTCCAACTCATTAGATCTAAGTGTAGTGTTCCCTGTAGTTAAACGCATATCATTGGTAAAGTTCACACTACCATTGCTAGTTGCTTTAATAGCAAACCCTTGTCCTGTAGATATCACTCCGTTAGGAATGTTGGCAGGATTATCATTGTTTGCCGCTACTCCACCGCCAAAGTTTCTCACAGATACATCATCCATATCAAACATTATACTTTCTCCAGGCACTATAACTGTGGGTGGGGTTAAATGCTCCCAAAAGTACAATGCATTAAGGCCGTTGTCTTGAATAAACTTATCTGCATCTATAGCACTAGCATACGGATTACTATAAGTATTAGGAGTTCCTGCTGGACTGTTAGTGCTGTTATAAATCATAGGACGATTTACAGTACCGTTATTTAAGGTACCAGCAGCATACGTCATATCGAAAGTAGTATTTGCAGGGTCGCCATAGCCAGACTGTGGACGAACAATATAGCCTTCGCCAGGATTAATATCACCACTATAAATACTCCAATAATCTCCTTCTAAATCTTTAAAGTTAGTTGCCCCTTGAGGAATATTAGGATGCGTATTTGGATTAAACATATCTGGATCATGATCTAAAACTAAAAAGGCACTACTAAAAACACCATTACGAGTCTCATCGTCCATAGGACTACCCATAACCATAAAATCACGAGTCTGTAAAACAGGCGTTGTAACCTCTACGTTTATCGTTCCAGTCTTGGTAACAACGGCAGAAGGATCTACCTGCACAATGCTACCTTGATGAGCAACTATTAATGTACCATCTACCGTAATATCGCCGTAAATATTCAAGAAGTCACCAGCTGCCACTGTAACGGTAGCACCACTATCTATTTCACAAGAACATGCATTAACGTTTCCTTCAGCTGTGGTTGTAAAGTTGTCACTAAATTGAGCATTTGAACCAGCACTTGGTACTACTGGGTTCCAAACTCCACCCGCGAAAATTGTTGATTTACCTTTAACAACAACATCAAAAGAGCATGTGCTCGTCCCGCCACTCTGTCTAGTGGTTGTAAATGTGTTTGTTGTTGTACCAGCAGTAAATGTAGACCCAGGTGCCTGACCAGCGGTTTGCACTGTGGTATATTCGTTACTCTCTGTACCGCTTATTTCAATTAAAGAGGCCAAATCTCCAAACCCAATTGAGCTTAAAGTTAGGTAGTCTCCGCCTACACAATTAATATAGCCTGTCGCAGTCTCATTTGCAGCACCGCCACCCGCATCGTTGTACCCGAGCATTTGGTTTCTTGAAGAAGGAGTAATTACCTCTACGTGAAAAACACTTCCAGCTGGAAGAAAAACGTTCATAGGAACTGTATGCGTAAAATTGTTACCTGCTGGAACTAAGGAAGTTTCCGAAGCATAAGGATCTATAGCACCAGAAAGTGGAACTCTTTCTCCTACAACACCTCCTGGTAGTTGTGTACTTAAATAAATATTAACGATAACAGGAGCAACACCTGAATTTGTATTTATGGCAATATCTATACCGTCTATTGTATAATCCCTTGAAACGCCTTCGGTTGTAAGGTTAAAAGTTCGAAGATGTCCGGAAGGGGCATCTGTACAATCTAATGCTGCACCAATGGTTGAAACCGTATTCTGAGATAAGTCGTTATTTGAACTATCACATAAATCGCCTTCGGCTCTAGGGTATTCAAAAACAACTACAGCACTACAAACATCATGTGTATCAGATTGCACCGTCATATCTGCTGGACATGTTAATGCAAGTACGTCATCTTGAACAGCTATAGTTTCAGAAAAAACGGTACTATTATTATTGTTACAAAAGTCGTTTACCGTGTACGTAATAGTATGTGTACCAACTCCTGCTGAAATTGGATTAAAACTGTAGGTGTTCCCGCCAGTATTAGTCACTCCAGGTCCAGCATATGTACCTCCAGAAGGAAAGCCACCTGTTAAACCAGTTAAGGTACCTCCATTTAAACAAGCATTTTCAATAGAATTTTCAAAACCACCTATGGTTGCAGGTAGATCAAAAGCGGGAGTACCATCTGTTGTACTAGCACTTGAACCTTGGCTTGCGCTTGCTCCCATTCCTCTATTCGCAAATGCTTCCCAAATATAGCATTGGTTAACACCATTATAAATTGCTAAATCGGCTGCAAGAATTGCATCTCTACCATCTTCAAACCCAGGACTAGATCCCTGTAATTTAAGACCTTCCATTACAAGTGCCAATGCCTGAATGTTTCCTGCATCAATATTTTCATCACCTGTAACGGTATACAAATCTGGGCTATAACCGTGTGCGTCTATCATTAACCATGTCATGTCCCACAACATACTTGCCCAAACTGTTCCAACACCATGTGGTTGTGCTTCAGAGTTGATATCGTCATAGGTTAATGAATTAACTCCGAAATCTGTACTATACGGAAATGTTCTAATTCCAGTACCTGTAATATCTTCACCTGTTAACCAAGTACCTATTCCCCGTTGGTCTGCACCCTGATCTCCAGGCTCCATAGTAAGCATAAGTCCGAAATAGTCGCTCCATCCTTCACCCATTTGTTCAATATTCTGAAGGCCATTTGCAACACCAGGACCACCAGTAAGTCTGTTTGAAATACCATGTCCATATTCATGAATTACCACACCATTGTCTAAAGATCCATCACGATCACCACAAACATACATTTGCATAAGTGGTACACCGCCATCTGCTGGAGTTCCAAAGTTTGCATTGCATGTACCTGATCCATCTTGGGCTTCAGCAATCACTGGATCTACTTCTGCTCCACCATTTCCATTATTGTTCCATTGAAAATTACCCGAAACTTCATCAAATCCGTATTGATACGTAACATCATGAATAATATTATTCCAGTAAAATAAATTTGTAATCGAAGCTTCTTGAGATCGTTGACCGTTAGCATCTACATACGTCAAGTTTAAAGGAAAATCGAAATCTAATTGATTGGCAGTGTTTTCGCTTGGCTGAAAACCCCCTGAATTATTATTATCTCTATCTTCTCGTGCAATAACATTGTTTCCATTAGTATCTGAAAATGATGTTGCCCCGTTACTGTGCCATCCAAAAGGTGAAGCAGTTGCATTTTCAGCATTAGTAACAAGTGTCCTAGCACCGTGATTAGGGGTTTCAATAGGCATTGCAAATACGTTGTAACTACCCATCATCATAAAATTCTCTTCTTCGCATTCATTCGTTAAAACTGAAAGGTCCTCAAATGAAATAGTATTATTAGAATTTTTTACATTATGACCTTCATGATCTGTATGGCCATCGTTCTTACAGCTTACCATGAAGTTATCTTTGTCTATTATTAAGCCAGTAACTGCATCAACTCTAAAATTCCACCAATCTGCGTCATCTAATTCAAGTACCGAAAGTTCCCACACTAATTGTGTGCCATGTCCTTCTCTGTAGTAATACATAAGTTGTACAGGAATGTCTCGTTTTGATATCCCAGATTTAGAATACAATGCCTTTTGATTTGCACCACCAAAATTCTCTTTTAGCTGAAGGTTAGATAATGCATATCCCATTTGGTTAGCAACTCGGCTAATAGCTTGGTCTGGAGAAATGTCTACTGAAGAATTTGTTACCGTAGTTTCAATATCTCCAACAAAATTATTATGAAGCATCACCGTTTTACCTAGTTTGTTTTTATGTATACTAGATTCAGTTCCACATACTTCAATACCATTTATAAGTTGTCTTAGATACGTATGGTGAATACCGCTTAACTTACTCGTATACTCAGACGTTACAGAATATTGTACTTTATCGTTTCGCTCTAGCAATTTTTCAATATCAATATTAGGCGTATCTACAGACTTACTTTTCACTACTTGTGCAGAAGAAACGGATACCTGCAAAGTGAAAATTGCGAGCAATACAACTAACCAATACGACCTATGAATAGGGATGTTCGAATTTTTCATAGTAATATATTTAGGGGCTTTTAATTACTTGTGTATCTCAAAAATATAATTTTTTACGACAAAACGACTAAAAATATCGATAAAATACACATTTGTATTGCTTTACTCATAATTATAACAAAAAAAAGCACCCACAAATGTGGATGCTTTTTCTAGCTATTTAAATCAATTTTATGAAGTTACTTCTTTACGATACGTTTTGTTATTTTACCATCTGGTGTACTAATTTCCACAAAATACATAGACGTTTTTAATGTAGCCATGTCTATTTGAAAATATGACACATCTCCTGTGGCTGTTTCAGCAATAACTCTTCCACGTACATCGTATATCTTAATGGTTTCTATAGTGGTATCTGGTGCTGTAATGTTAAGTACACCATCTGTTGGATTAGGGAACATGGTGATGTTCTCTAATGCAGCCGCTCCTGTGGCTAATACGTTGTCTGGCTCAAATGATACCGTAAATCTACGATTGTTCGTAGCCTTACTTGATCTAAATTCATAATCGCCTTGGGTAAGATCGGTCATGACGTTCATGTGACTATCGTATAAATATATTGATGTATCACTTAGGTTTGAACCTTCATAATTCGATAAGCTAATGGTATACAAAGTGTGCTCTTCTATTAAACTAGAGAATCCAACGTGTATCTTCTCGCTACTCTGAAAAGCACCACGGGTCTGAATAGCCATTTGTTCTTCTCCTGTGCCTGTTCCTACATCTAGGTGTGAATATAATCCAACACTACTAGCTAATCTATCGGTGTCGTATCCATTATCCCATCCATCGGTGGCAGCTGGGTTAAATCCTATTAATAGATTGTTGGCAAGACCATAAGTATTGCTCTCTAAGTGTAACCACAAACGATCTACCTCCAACTCATTAGATCTAAGTGTAGTGTTCCCTGTAGTTAAACGCATATCATTGGTAAAGTTCACACTACCATTGCTAGTTGCTTTAATAGCAAACCCTTGTCCTGTAGATATCACTCCGTTAGGAATGTTGGCAGGATTATCATTGTTTGCCGCTACTCCACCGCCAAAGTTTCTCACAGATACATCATCCATATCAAACATTATACTTTCTCCAGGCACTATAACTGTGGGTGGGGTTAAATGCTCCCAAAAGTACAATGCATTAAGGCCGTTGTCTTGAATAAACTTATCTGCATCTATAGCACTAGCATACGGATTACTATAAGTATTAGGAGTTCCTGCTGGACTGTTAGTGCTGTTATAAATCATAGGACGATTTACAGTACCGTTATTTAAGGTACCAGCAGCATACGTCATATCGAAAGTAGTATTTGCAGGGTCGCCATAGCCAGACTGTGGACGAACAATATAGCCTTCGCCAGGATTAATATCACCACTATAAATACTCCAATAATCTCCTTCTAAATCTTTAAAGTTAGTTGCCCCTTGAGGAATATTAGGATGCGTATTTGGATTAAACATATCTGGATCATGATCTAAAACTAAAAAGGCACTACTAAAAACACCATTACGAGTCTCATCGTCCATAGGACTACCCATAACCATAAAATCACGAGTCTGTAAAACAGGCGTTGTAACCTCTACGTTTATCGTTCCAGTCTTGGTAACAACGGCAGAAGGATCTACCTGCACAATGCTACCTTGATGAGCAACTATTAATGTACCATCTACCGTAATATCGCCTTGTGCACGAGCATAACCTAGTGCATTAACGGTAAGGATTGCTCCTCCTGCGACAGTTATTGTACAAGCTTCTAATCCGTTAGCTCCGGTGCTATAGTTTCCTGTAAATACCACATTATGCGTATTGTCTGGAGCTCCGGCCGGACTCCAATTAGTTCCATTCCAGGTTTTTGTACCTCCAGAACAAGAAGCAACAAAAGAGCCCGCAGAACCAAAATAATAAGTTCCATCAAGGCCACTAAAATTTCCAGTTACAGTAATATTCCCCGTACCAAAAGCACCTATTGTGGTAGTTGAAGTTTCTGAAATACTTGTGGCATTTCCTCGACCAATAATTAGGTCGGTGTTTCTATCAAGGCCAGTTAGTCCTTCCCAACCGGCAATTTCGGCTTCAGTAAAATAGAAGGTAATACTCGTGTCACCAGAGCCAATTGTATTAGACGTTGTTACCGTAAAGGTTTTGTCGGTAACGCGATCTGCACCTGTACTACCATTATATCCTTGAGCGCTTGTACCAGCTCTTGATACTGCCATGGTAGAACATCCATAATCATCTGCCTGATTATTTACGACAGATGCCATAACATCATCTGTGCTAAGATCATAAGCATAAGCTGTTCCCACCCCGTCAATATTCAATTGATCTGCTGTACCCGTATTTACGGCTGTTTGAACATTAGTACTCGCTTCACCTTCTAACAAAATGTTATCTATAGAAATATACTCTTCATCGGTACAGTTATGGTGTCTAAAGACAAGATATCCTGCCTGCCCTACATATGGGGTCATATCAATAGTTTCGTTAACAACAGCTTGGGAAATAATTCCTCCTGGTTTTACTTGGGCACTACCCGTTATAGCACCAATTGTAGCAATGCTAGTTGTCCAATAGACTGTATAATACTCTTCGTACCATGAATCTGTAAGAGTTGCGGGCGCAACTTCATACGTTAAGGTAGCTGAAGAAACATCTGCAGGAATCATTACTTGATTTGTAATAATGTAATTATCGGGCGTTAAAGCAGCTCCGTTCCACGATTGAGAAAATAACTTTTGAGTCGTGAGATGTGCCGGTGGACCTGGAGGAATACCAATACTCCAGTTAACTCCATCTCCATCTTGATCTGAAACTAACCAACCTGCAGGGACAGTCTCAAAATCTGCATCTAATACGGTCACGTTGGTAGTAGGAGTTGGCGCAACATCTGTACTAACAATAGTCATAGTATAGGTATTTGCAGCGGTATTTGCTGTGGCGTCTCCGGTGGTAGTAACAGTAAAATCGATAATTAAATTTTCATTCACTTCTACCAGACCATCGTGGTAAACACGGACAGTCATAGTTTGTCCTGTTGTTTGTCCTGCTAAAAAAGTAACACTGCTGGTAAGTAATTCAAAATCTACATTGGTGCTTGCAGTACTTGTACCATTAATTGTAAAGTCTACTGTAGCATCTTGAGATGGGGCTAGCGCAATGTTTAGAGGAACATCAATATCTGTAAAACAAGCTGAAGCGCTTTCTGTTACGCTTTCCGAAGTAATTCCGAAACTAATTTCAGGTGATGCTGCTGCAATTCTATAAGAATAAATTCGCACGCGTCTGTCATCATCACCAGAAAATTCTGAAGTCACCCAAAATGTTTTATCGTCTGAAGGATCTGTTACGCCTTGACCATAATCTCCATATCGGTCGTTACCTGTTACAGAAGAAGTTCCTGAGATTACTAAATTTTCACCGAAACTCATAGTACCTAAAGCATCTGAAGCTAATCTACCTGTATAATATAAAGAAGGAAAAGTACTTGAACCCGTTTTAGTGTATCCAAGACCTATGTTTCCATCTTCATCCATAGAAATACATCCCATAAACACAGACTCTTTATTGGCTACTGTTGCGTGCGCAGGATCTGTAAAAGTTCCTTCTTGATAAACGCTCCAGGTAGCCCCGTTATCTGTACTACGTATTTCTACCCAACGAATACCAGATTTTTGTGTGCCGTTTTGAATTTCAACAACCCAATTCATAACTATACTTTGGTGGGTTCCAAATTCGTACCAATGTACCATATTCATAACAGCACCTACAATAGCGTCAATTCTCTGGGATGTTCCTGGTTGTTGGAGGTTAGAAAAGCCACCAGCTATGGCCGCATCAAAAGCCGCTGTAGGTATTTGGTTTTTTCCAGAAATTGTTGAACTACCTATATTACTCCAATCCATATCTATATTCCATAGACCAATATGGTCTGAAGTAACACCGCTAAAGGCATCATCTTGGTAGAATACAATTTTGATATCTCCTGTTGGTGTCACGTCTCTTTCTGAATGAACTGGAATTGGAGCGGCAAAACCACTAGATCCCAATCCGGAAGGTGAAAATCCAACAATCTCTGCACTTCCATCTCCCGCTAACATCTTCGTTCTATTGAAGGTATATACTTTCTGCGCGCCTGTAAAATTTCCAGCGGAAACATAAGAATCTCTCCATACTCCATAGTGCGGATAGTCATTTCCTTGTGTAAGTTCATACTCGTATACATAATAAGCCCCTGTTGGGTCTGCTGTTTGAGATATTCCTATAAGAAAAACATCATCAGACAGGGCTGGATTTCCAGAAAGTTGAAATTGCGATAAAAACCATCTATCTGCTTGTCTATCGTACATTACAACAGGGTCTCCTGCATTATCACCATGGTTTGGCCCGGTTAAGGGATTATTCAAATTCTTTGGGAATCCCGCGGCTTGCACACCATTTTTATCATACACAGACCACAATCCGTTTTCCATCGTAACAACGTGATTTGGGCCCACGGCCATAGATGGATCTGGTGGTGAAGCATTAAGTCCGATCCCTTCAAAATTTGCGATTGGAGCTCTATCGTTAGAAGCTCGTGTATATGTCTCTGGACCCGCTATTAATGGATCTATTTCTATAGTACTTTTTCCAGCCGAATTTAAATGCGCTAATTTTCTTTGACGCTTCGCACTCATAGGGTGAGGGCCAACTTCTTCACCATTTCCCTTCGGCACGACTTTGCTATCGAAAATTGAAGTATCTATACACTGCGGCATATCACGCACAGGTTCAGATATGTAGAAATTAGTGGGGTGAATAACTAAGGTAGGGCCTTCTGTTGGCATATATCCTTCGGCAACATCATTAAATGTTATTTGTGCATTAAGTGATGTAGCAACTAAAAAAAGCAGAACAAATTGGGGTAAATTTCGTTTCATAATAGGTCTATTAAAAAGTGATTGTAACAACTAACAAACAACTAATCAGTCTTCTATAGCTGTATTATGAAGTAAAAATAAAAATAAAACTGAACCATAGTCTACTTTCATATATGAAAATGAAAAAAAATTATATATAGAAATAAAAAAAAGCTGTTTTGAAGTGAACCTCAAAACAGCTTTATATCTTGTCTTTTTTCTAATCTATCCTCCGAAATCGTCAAATCTGATGTTCTCGTCTGGGATACCAAAATCTTCTCCCATTTTCTGAACCGCTTGGTTCATTAGCGGAGGACCACAGAAATACAATTCAATATCTTCTGGGGCTTCATGATGATTCAAGTAGTTATCTATAACGACTTGGTGAATAAACCCAACAAAACCATCTCCTTCACCATCAATACCATCTTTCACTTTCCAGTTATCTTCTTCCATAGGTTCAGATAAAGCTAGGTAAAATTTGAAGTTCGGAAATTCATCCATTAGCTGTTGAAAATGATCTAAATAAAATAATTCACGTTTAGAACGCCCTCCGTACCAATATGTTACTTTTCTACCTGTTTTCAAGGTTTTGAATAGGTGGTACAGATGTGATCTCATTGGTGCCATTCCTGCTCCTCCACCTACATACAACATCTCAGATTCAGACGGGTTAATGAAAAATTCTCCATAAGGTCCAGAAATCACACACTTATCACCTTTTTTCAGGTTAAAAATGTATGAAGAGGCAATACCCGGATTTACTTGCATCCATTGGTTTTTAGCTCTGTCCCAAGGTGGTGTGGCGATACGAACGTTCAACATAATTTCACGTCCTTCGGCTGGATAAGAGGCCATTGAGTAGGCTCTTTCAACCGTTTCTGTATTCTTCATTACCAATGGCCATAAGCCAAATTTATCCCATTCTGCCTGAAATTTATCTGGTGTATCATGCTCTTCAGGGTGCGCTGTAATATCTATATCTTCAAATTTTACTTCACATTCAGGGATTTCAATTTGAATATAACCTCCTGCTTTGTATCCCATATCTTCAGGGATTTCTACCACGAATTCTTTAATAAATGAAGCTACATTATAATTACGCACTACCGTAGCATCCCATTTCTTAATTCCGAAAACTTCTTCTGGAATATGGATGTTCATATCCTGCTTCACCTTTACTTGGCATGACAAACGGGCTCCGTCTTTCAATTCTTTTCTACTGAAGTGTGGTGTTTCAGTTGGAAGCGCTTCTCCTCCACCTTCTAATACATGACATTCGCACTGAATACAAGTTCCACCACCACCACAAGCAGATGGTAAGAAGATTTTATTGTTTCCTAGGGTTGAAAGTAATGTACCTCCGCTGGCTACTTCAATAACTTTTTCGTCATTAATAGTAATTTTAACAGGTCCAGATGGCGATAACTTCTGTTTTGTAAATAACAAAAGCGCCACTAATAAAAGTGTTAATACTAAAAAGGCAACGACGGTGGCTACCACAACTCCAATTGTACTTGCTGCTAAAAACATACTATTGCTGTGTTAATTCTGAAACTTCTAATTGAGCGGTTTCATTTTCAATAATTTCTATGGTCTCTTCATTTAATTGAAGACCGATATTTTCTGGTGCTTCGTCTAAAGATGGTGTTTCTTCATCACCCCCAGTTAACATTCCACCAAAACTCATGAACCCAATTGCCATTAATCCAGTAATGATAAATGTAATTCCTAATCCTCTAAGTGGTGCTGGCACATTACTATATCTAATTTTCTCACGAATTGCGGCAATAGCTACAATGGCTAAGAACCATCCTATACCTGAACTAAACCCGTAATTTAAAGCTAAATCGAAAGAGGCAATATCTCTAGATTGCATAAACAAAGACCCTCCTAAGATGGCGCAGTTTACAGCAATAAGCGGCAAGAATATACCTAAAGAGTTATACAAGGATGGAGAAAATTTCTCTACAATTATTTCAACCAATTGTACCATGGTAGCAATAGTTGCAATAAAGAGAATAAATGACAAAAAGCTAAGGTCGTAATCGGCAAATTCTTCACCCAACCATGTTAACGCTCCCTCGCGCAAAATGTATTGATCTAACAACCAGTTAAGTGGTACTGTAACAGTAAGTACAAATATTACAGCTGCTCCTAAACCTACAGCAGTGCTTACCTTTTTAGATACGGCTAAGTAAGAACACATACCTAAGAAGTATGCAAATACCATGTTATCTACGAAGATGGATTTAAAAAACAATTCTAAATGTTCCATATTTTTAAAGTATTCAGTGGTAGTTTTCAGTAGAACGTCTACTTAGTAAGCTACCTACTTTTTTTAGTTTTCTTCTATTAATGCTTTATTTCTACTACGTTGTACCCAGATAATAATACCAACTACAATTAACGCCATTGGAGGAAGTACCATAAAACCATTGTTTTCATATCCAATAGCATAAAGTCCTGTTTTCTCCACCGAATCTCCCAATACTTTGAATCCGAATAACGTTCCACTTCCTAGTAATTCACGAAAGAATCCAACAATAATTAAGATTACTCCATATCCCGCAGCGTTTCCAATTCCATCAAGAAATGATTTCCAAGGACCATTCCCTAAAGCAAAGGCTTCAAAACGCCCCATAATAATACAGTTGGTAATTATTAATCCAATAAATACTGAAAGTTCCTTACTTAACTCGTAGGCAAATGCTTTTAGCACTTGGTCTACAATAATTACAAGTGTTGCAACAACAATAAGCTGCACTATAATTCTAATTTTAGATGGAATAATATTTCGCATTAACGAAATAACAACATTACCAATACCAAGTACAAATACTACTGAAATTGCCATCACGATAGAAGGTTTCAGCTGTGCTGTAATTGCTAAGGCAGAACAAATACCTAATACTTGAATTGTAATTGGATTGTCGTCTGCTAACGGATCTAAGATTAGTTTTCTATCTTTTTTTGAAAGTAGCCCCATCTCTTATTGATTTAATTTTTTAAAGTACGGTACGTACATTTTAATATCTTTTTTCAGCATTGCTGAAACACCATCTCCTGTAATTGTTGCTCCTGCCAATGCATCAACTTCATTATCTGTAGTGTCGGTGTTTTTTGGGTCGTTGTTTCCTTTAGCAACGCTTATTCCTTCAAAAACATTACCATTAAGAAACTTTTCACCTGTAAAATCATCCATGAAGTATCGTTGCTTGATTTCAGCACCCAGTCCTGGTGTTTCTCCTTTATGATCAAAATACACCCCTTGAACTGTCATTGATTTATCTACAGCAACAAAGCCCCAGATAGCATCCCAAAGTCCTTTTCCTCTAACTGGTATTACATATACCTCCTTACCATCTTTTTCACCTACAAATAATGGTAATCTACGTTGGTAAGAAGCATCTTTTGCTTTGGTTTCTTCTTTCTTCAAATCTATAAGATACGCTTCATCGTTTTCTTCAACCTTATCTCCCTGAATCACTAATTGTTTGGTAATGTATTTGTTGAATTCTTCCTCAACTCTATCGGTTGGGATAAAAACAACATCTCCTTCACCTTCATTATCATTTACGTTCATTGCATACAGAATATTCTGTTGCTTTTCAAACTTTTCGTTCGCCTTAATTAATGGTTTCAAACCACTGGCAAAACCCGCCAATAACGAACCCACAACCACCACCATAATAATGGCGAAAACGATGGTATAACTATTTTTATCTGTGTTAATTGCCATAATTATGCTGTTTTAGCTTTAAGACGTTTTGCTCTTTTTTAATGTTTCCTTGTACAACGTAGTGATCTATAGTTGGTGCAAATACATTCATCAATAAAATTGCCAACATCACACCTTCTGGGTATGCTGGGTTAAACACTCTAATAAGCACTGAAATAAAACCTATTAATAGACCATAGATCCATTTTCCTTTGTTGGTTTGTGATGCAGTAACCGGATCTGTAGCCATATATACAATACCAAAAGCCAATCCACCAATGATAAGATGTTGCCAGAAAGGAACATCCATTAAACTAAAGAATTTGCTTCCTTCAGAAATCCATTCCTGCGCGACCACACCATTAAATATAAGTCCCATAACAAGTGCTCCAATAATTGAAGACAGCATGATTCGCCAGCTTCCAATTTTTGAGAAAATCAAGAACAGCCCACCTAATAGTATAAGCACAGTAGATGTTTCACCTACCGATCCTGGAATAAACCCTAAGAACATATCCCATACACTGTATGCAAACTCTTTATTTTGAGCTAAGCTTCCTAAGATAGTTTCTCCAGAAATCGCGTCTACGTTTGCACCGGCTGCCATTTCTTTAGCCCTTTCTACAGCACCTTCTACCCATACTTTGTCTCCACTCATCCATGTTGGATACGCAAAGAATAAGAATGCACGAATAGTTAATGCAGGGTTTAAGATGTTCATTCCTGTTCCACCAAAAACCTCCTTACCTATTACAACTCCGAAAATTACTGCAATAGTTAACATCCAAAGTGGGATGTCTATAGGAACAATAAGTGGTACTAACATTCCGGTCACCAAATATCCTTCTTCTACTTCGTGCCCTTTTATTACAGCGAAAATAAATTCGATTAAAAGACCAACTCCATAAGAAACTAGCACAAGTGGAATCACTTTCCATGCTCCAAGACTAAAATTTTGCCACGACCAGAAGTCGGCACTAAAAAAGCTAGTCACTCTTTCTAATTCGCCAATGGCAAGATAATGTTGGTATCCTGCGTTGAACATTCCAAACACCAAGCAAGGAAGTAACGCCATGATAACAGTGTTCATCGTTCGCTTTAGGTCATCTGCCCCCTTAACGTGTGTTCCGTTATGTGTGGTTTCATTTGGCAAGTACAAAAAGGTGTGTAGCGCATTAAACGCTGGAGCCATCTTGGTGCCTTTATATTTTTCCTTGAGCGTATGTAATTTTTGCTTCAATCCCATATACTATGTATTTTTCATTTTTTTTAAAAAATGAATAATTATCCAATTTCTTTATACATTAAGTCCAACCCGTTTCTAATAATCTGTTGGTGTGGTTGCTTAGACACGCAGATAAATTCTGTCAATGCAAAATCTTCTGGCGCTACTTCATACATTCCTAATGCCTCCATGGCATCCAGATCTTCAACCATACATGCCTTTAAGGTTTGTAACGGGTATATATCTAAAGGAAATACCTCTTCATAATTACCAGTTACTACAAAAGCCCTATGTTCGCCGTTGGTATTTGTATCTAACTCGTATTTCTTCTTTGGAGTTAACCATGAGAAGGTCATTGCTCTAGAAGGTGAAATTTTATTAAAGACAGGTTTATTCCATCCAAAAAACTCGTAATCATCTCCTTCAGGAATAACAGTAACTGTGTTGGCATAATAACCTAAGTGTTGTTTAGGCGAAATCTGTGTTCCAGAGAGCACATCTCCACTAATAACACGCACATTTTCTTCGGTTAGACCACTATCGTATACAAAGGTAGAAACCTCTGCACCTATCTTTGTAGTATAGTATTTAGGTGTTTTTATAGACGACCCTGATAAAGCGATTACTCGATCTGCATTAAATTTTCCAGTAAGTAAAAGCTCTCCTATAATTACTAAATCTTGAGCAGCAATTGTCCAAACAGTTTCTCCTTTATTTATTGGGTCTATTTTTGCTATTTGAGTCCCCACATTACCCGCTGGGTGTGGTCCTTTTACTCTGTGTAATAGGGCATCTTTACAATTGCTAAATGGAGAACTTCCATCTGCACCAATACCAATATGTACCGCACCTTCCGTTAATTTACTTAATGCTGTTACTGCGGCCTGTAATTCGGCTTCTTTTCCTTTTAAAGTAAAATCAAGATCTGCTGCTAATGGAGCTGTAGTGTATCCTGAAACAAAAATAGCTTTTGGTGTGTTTTCTGGATTCGCCACAACATCATACGGACGTTGCTTAATGAATGGCCAACACCCTGTTGCAAGTAAATGTTGCTTTATAGACTCCCCATTCATTGAAGTTAGGTTAGCAGTACCATTGTCTATAAAAGTATCTTGCGAATCTCCTTCAATTAACAAACGTGTTATAACACGTTTTGCACCGCGTTCTATTGCAGTTAGTGTTCCACTTACGGGAGACACAAACTTAATAGCTTCGTTGCTTTTTGAATAGAAAATAGTTTCTCCTGCTTGAACTTTTGCTCCTTCCTTCACGACCATTTTAGGTGTGATTAAATGGAAGTCGGCTGGTCTTATAGCGAACGTCCTAGAACGTGGAGCTTTTGAAAGTGTTTTTTCAGCTTCGCCTTTCAGATTGATAGTAAGACCTTTTTTAATCTTAATGTCTTTGGACATAGGATAGTTGTGTTAAAATTGCCTTTATTCCCGAGGGCTTATTATAGCCTAAATTCGGGTGTGCAAATTTATGAATTTAATGTAGTTACTCACAACATTTAATTATTAATTTTTTATATCCTTCAACACTTGTATTTCAAGGCTTAAAGAAGGCACAGAATTTGCGTATATTTAACGACTCAAAATCTTTTGTATGTTCAAATTAATGGTATCTTCCATCCTTTTATTTAGTATTTCAGCTAGTCTATTTGCACAAGAAGCTATTGAAATTACTCCTCCAGAATACATTAAAACAATTCAGTTTAGAGGAGGAAATCAAAACCAGCTGCCTTTAATTAAACTAGGAGAACGCCTACAAATTTCTTTCGATGCTCTTAATGGTAACGAAGATGACTTCTACTACAAAATTGATCACTTTAATTTTGACTGGACCCCAAGTGATCTTTCTAAAAATGAATATCTAGATGGTTTTGATGAAGTTCGAATAGAAACTTACGAAAACTCGTTAAACACCCTGCAAATATTTTCGCACTATTACCTGACTATTCCAAATCGAGAAACCCGAAGAATTAAAAAGAGTGGAAACTATCTTATAACCTTCTTTGACGACGACGGAAACATTGTGTTTTCAAGAAAATTTATAGTGCTTGAAAACATAGTAGGAGTTGCTGTAGACATTAAAAGAGCGCGCGATTTACGTCGCATAAAGACAGATCAAGTAGTTCAGTTTGCTATTAATTCGCCTTCCCTCTTACTCATAAATCCAAAACGCAATGTAAAGACGCTTGTTATTCAGAATAGCAACCTTAAAACCGCTATCACTAACTTAGTTCCCCAATATACGATTGGTACCGAGCTGATTTATAGATACGATAAAGAAGCAGCCTTTTCTGGCGGGAATGAATTTTTAAACTTCGACAACAAAGAAATTCGAGGTTCTAACAACACTATAAGACGTGTTGAACTGAACGACCTATATGAGCATTATCTTTTTTCAGACATTGATAGGAGCGACCGCCCGTATACCTATAATCCAGATATTAATGGTGACTTTGTGGTGAGAAATATTGATGCTCAAAATCAAGCCATTGAAGCAGAGTATGTTTTTGTACACACCAACCTACTCTATTACGAACCCCTTGGTGATAAAGAGCTTCATATCTACGGAAACTTTAATAATTACACCATAGACGGCACTACTTACATGCGTTATAACGAAACCACAGACAGCTATCAAAATTCTCGCTTGTTTAAACAAGGATTTTACAACTATAAATATGTTTTAGTAGATAGAGATGGTAGCATAGACGAAAACGTCGTAGGCGGTGAATTTTGGGAAACAGAAAACAACTACACCGTACTTGTGTACTATCGAGGGCCAGGAGAACGTTATGACCGTGTAATTGGTCAAGGACAAGGTAGCTCTACCAGAATCACCAACTATTAAGCATTTCTTTTGTAAGCTACAGACCTCATTTTCTACTTACGCATATAACAATATCCCATGCAGCACGAACTAGCGTTATTTAACAAACTCGCCAACAAACTTTTTGAAGCCGAAAAAAACAACCCTGTGGCACAACCGTTGCCTGCAGAAGAACTGTTTAAGCAGCTCGACCTGTCGCTATCAAACAACCCTGCCACAGATTTTGAAGAAACGTTAGAAAAACTCGTTTTAAACACCCCTAGAACATCCACTAGACTGTTTTTCAATCAGTTGTTTGGAGGCAGGAACCCAAAAGCTACATTAGGCGATTTACTAGCGGTGCTACTCAACAATAGCATGTACACCTATAAAGTTGCTGGACCACAGGTTGGAATTGAAAAGGAAATCCTAAAACAAATTTGCACACGCATTGGATATCCAGAGACTAGTGACGGAACATTTGCCCCTGGCGGCTCTATGAGCAATTTTATGGCAATGGTTATGGCTCGTGATGCATTTAAAGACACTATTAAAAACGAAGGTATAACCCAAAAACTAACACTCTACACTTCAAAAGAATCGCATTACTCCATCCCTAAAAATGCAGCTTTAATGGGGGTGGGACGTGAACAAGTACGCTATATTGAAACAGATGAATTTGGAAAAATGAATCCGCACGTTTTAGTACAACGTATTGAAAAAGATCTTGAGAACGGATTGCATCCATTTTTTGTGAATGCAACGGCAGGAACAACTGTGCTAGGAGCATTTGACCCTATCGAGCCCCTCTCTGAAATTTGCCAAAATTACGGACTATGGCTACATGTAGACGGAGCTTACTGCGGAAGTGTTATTTTTAGCGACCAATACCAACATCTGGTTAATGGCTTAGCGCGTACAGATTCTTTTAGTGTTAACGCCCATAAAATGATGGGCACACCACTCACCTGCTCTATCATTGTAACAAGACACAAACAGTATTTGCACAATTCATTTAGTAATGATGCTGCCTATCTGTACCAAACTAATGATGACGATTATAATTTAGGTAAGACCTCTTTACAGTGCGGAAGAAGAAACGATGCTTTAAAATTTTGGACACTTTGGAAATCTGTTGGAACCAACGGATTGGCAGCCTTGGTACATACGCAATTTGAGCTAGCAGACGCGGCCCGAGCGTATGTAGAGCAACACCCCGACTACACCAATTACAGCATAGAAAATTCTATTTCAGTATGTTTCAATTATAAAAATATTGCGCCGCAAGAACTTTGTACCGCACTCTATGAACATGCCGAACTTATGGTTGGCTATGGAACTTTTAGAGAAAATGAGTTTGTACGATTAGTAACAATAAACGCTGGAAATAGCATAGAAGATATTATAACCTTCTTTACAGTGTTGGAGCGGTTTGTTGAAGAAAATGAAATGATCTTTAATGATACAGTGGTCACCTCAGAACAGGATAGACTATAACATGTAATTTGAGGTTAGCTAAAGTTCAGCATTTTAAAACTACAGCTTTACTTCAACTTGAGCAGCCAACTCTTTAGCTCTTTGTGTTACTTCGGAAATAGAACAATCTAAAGAATCGTAGGTAACAACAACCCCCATTCTTCGATACGGCCTAGAGGTAGGCTTTCCGAACAACCTGAAATCACTCTTGGTAGCTGCTGCAACCGTTTCGATATTAGTAAATGTTGGATTTTCAGAGTTTCCTTTTGCTAGAATAACTGCACTCGCACCTATTCGCTCTAAGGTAATTTCAGAAATGGGAAGACCGAGCACCGCCCTTAAATGCAATTCGAACTCATTAAAATTTTGCGTATTTGCGAGAGTCACCATACCTGTATCGTGAGGTCTTGGAGAAAGTTCGGAAAAATAAACCCCATCATCGCCTACAAAAAACTCTACACCCCAAATTCCAGCGCCAGTTAATGCAGCCGTAACTTTAGCGGCCATATCTTGCGCAGTTTGTAAATGGGCTGCACTCATCGCTGCCGGCTGCCAGCTTTCTTGGTAATCACCTCGTTCTTGTCTATGACCAATTGGCGGACAAAACAATGTGTTTCCGTTTTGCTGGGTAACAGTGAGCAAGGTAATTTCATAATTGAAATTAATAAACGATTCTACAATCACTTCAGCCACATCACCTCTAGAACCTTCTTGAGAGTAGTCCCAAGCTTTCTCTATATCTGCAGCGGTCTTGATGGTACTTTGACCTTTTCCACTAGATGACATGAGTGGTTTTACAACACAAGGCATTCCTATTTCGGCAACCGCTTTTTTAAGTGATGCTGCCGATGTCGCATACCTATACGCAGCTGTTTTTAAATTTAAATCTTTAGCAGCCAAATCGCGAATAGCCTTTCTATTCATTGTATAATTGGCAGCTTTTGCAGAGGGAATAACGTGATACCCTTGTTTTTCGTATTCATATAGGCGTTCTGTACGAATAGCCTCTATTTCGGGAACAATATAATCTGGTGTATGCTTTTCAATCAAGGCGTCTAGCGCCTCGCCATCTAGCATGTTAATTACTTCAAACTCGTGGGCTACTTGCATTGCGGGAGCATTTGGGTAGCTATCTACAGCGATAACATATTGCCCAAGACGTTGCGCCGCTATAACAAACTCTTTACCAAGTTCGCCAGCGCCTAAAAGTAAAATTTTTGACATAGGTAAGATATTAAGACAAGGCTTCTTTAATGCGCTTCATCGCTTCTTTAATGTCTTCTTCTGAAGCTGCGTAACTTATCCTAATACAATCAGGATTCCCGAAGGCTTCTCCTGTTACGGTGGCAACATTTGCTTCCTCTAAAAGAAACAATGAAAAATCTGAAGCATTCTCTATAAGTGTCCCGCGCAGGGTCTTTCCGAAGTAATAAGAAATATCAGGAAAAACATAAAATGCACCTTCAGGTTCGTTGGTTTTTATTCCATGAATTTCTGCTAACAATCCTAAAATTAAAGAACGACGCTCCTTAAAAGCATCGACCATATATTGAATTTTGATCGGCGAAGCTTCTAGAGCGGTAATAGTTGCCCGTTGTGCGATACAATTAGCACCACTGGTGACTTGCCCCTGCATTTTATTACACGCCCGAGCAATATACTCCGGACCACCCATATAGCCAATTCGCCAGCCCGTCATAGAAAATGCTTTTGACACACCATTAACGGTAACGGTACGATCAAACATATCACTAAATTGTGCCATTGACGCGTGCTCCCCAGTAAAATTTATGTGTTCATAAATCTCGTCACTAACAACAATAATTTTCGGGTATTTAACCAATACATCTGCCAAAGCACGTAACTCTTGCTTACTGTACACAGATCCGCTTGGATTACACGGTGAGCTGTAAATTATCATCTTTGTTTTAGGAGTAATAGCAGCTTCAAGTTCTTCTGGAGTCACTTTAAAATCATTATCTATAGTGGTTTTAATTTCCACAGGAACACCCCCAGCCACTTTACTAATATCCGAATAACTCACCCAGTACGGAGCAGGAAGCAATACTTCATCACCTTCATCTAAAAGTACTTGTGCAAGGTTAGCCAAACTCTGTTTTGCTCCAGTAGACACTACAATTTGAGAAGGTTCGTATGAAAGTCCGTTATCGCGTTTAAATTTATGGATAATAGCTTGCTTAAGTTCAGCATAGCCATCTACAGGAGTATAGCTATGGTAGTTCTCTTCAATGGCCTGAATTGCAGCCTCTTTTACAAACTCAGGAACCGTAAAATCTGGTTCTCCTAAACTAAGTCCAATAATATCTTTTCCAGCTGTTCGCAGCTCTCTTGCCTTGGCAGCCATGGCTAATGTTGCCGAGGTCGCCATATTGTTTACACGTTCAGAAAGTTGTTTATTCATAATTGTTACGCAGAGATTGCAGGGTTTACACCCATTTCTTTTAAGTGTTTAAAATGTGCTATAATAGCGCCTCGGGTAGATTTATATTCGTGGTACGGCAAATTAAATTCTTGCGCTGTCTTTCTAACTATTTCTGAAATTTTAGTGTAATGAACATGGCTTATATTTGGAAAAATATGATGCTCTACCTGATGATTAAGTCCGCCAGTAAACCAGTTCATCAATCTATTTTTGGTGCTAAAATTTACTGTGGTAAACAATTGGTGTATTGCCCAAGTATTCTTCATGGTGCCTGTAGTATCCGGAAGCGGCATTTGCGTATCTCCCACAACATGTGCTAATTGAAACACTACGCTTAAGATAAGACCTGCAATGTAGTGCATTAAGAAAAAGCCTATTAAAATTTTCCACCATGCAATTTCAAAAAACAGGATTGGAAGAACGATCCACACGGTTACATAAATTGCTTTCGTGATAAAAAGGGTTGTCCATTGCAGTGCTGGTTTTGGCATTTTACCGTACGCCAGTTTCTTCTTCAAATATCGTTTAGTTTGTTTAAAATCTGCTGTTAGCATCCAGTTAAAGGTAAGTAAGCCGTATAAGAAGATGCTATAATAATGTTGAAACTTATGGAAGCGGTACCACTTGCTATGTTTAGAAAATCGAATCACACGTCCTGCGTCTAAATCTTCATCGTGCCCATGAATATTTGTATAGGTATGGTGTAACACATTGTGCTGTACTTGCCAATTATACACATTACCGGCTAAAATATAAATACTACTTCCCAACACTTTATTAATCCATTTCTTCGAAGAATACGAACCATGATTGGCATCGTGCATAACATTCATACCTACTCCTGCCATACCAACACCCATCACAATAGTGAGCAAAATCTGCGCCCAAGTTGGTAAATTTAGTGTGAGTAGCAAAAAGTACGGAGAAAGGTACATCGAAAACATCACGATGGTTTTTAGGTGCAATTTCCAGTTTCCTGTTCTAGCTATTTCATTTTCCTTGAAATAGCTATTTACACGTTTGTTTAGCGTGCGGAAAAACTTGGCAGAATCGATACGAGAAAACTTAATTTGAGGAGTATTCACAGTTTTTACTTTACTTTCAGAAATGCATCTAAAAATTAGGGTGTAAAAATACGCATTGTAAACTAAAAAGAAGAAATGCCAATTAAAAAGTTATGAAAGAAGTTCTATTTTTGCAGTTCACAACTTTCTATGGAATTAATACATCGCTACTTTCCGCAACTTTCTGAACATCAAAAAGTTCAATTTGAACAGTTAGAGACGCTTTACAAAGATTGGAATCTCAAGATAAATGTTGTTTCTCGTAAAGATATAGACGAACTCTATCTTAGACATGTACTTCACTCCTTAGGTATTGCCAAAGTGCAATCATTTTTACCCAACTCTAAAATACTGGACGTTGGCACAGGAGGTGGTTTTCCGGGTATTCCATTGGCGATTTTGTTTCCAGAGGTTCAGTTTCATCTAGTAGATAGTATTGGAAAGAAAATTAAGGTAGTTCAGGAAGTTTCCGAAGGATTACAACTAGAAAATATTAAAATCACTAATGCACGTGCCGAAACAATAAATGACTCGTACGATTTTATTGTAAGCAGAGCTGTAGCGCAGATGGAAACCTTTGTTCGTTGGATTAAAGGAAGGGTTGCCAAAAATAGCAAGCATGAATTGAAGAATGGTATTCTCTATTTAAAGGGAGGAGATCTTACAGAAGAACTAGCACAATTTCCTAAGGCAACAATTTACTCTCTTACCAACTATTTTGAAGAAGATTTTTTTGAAACAAAGAGTGTTGTACACCTACCATTAAAATACAAAGGCTAGTATTAAGACAGGTTTCGACGCTACGTAAGAAAGTTAGCACATAAAAAAGAGGCTTCTATTTCTAGAAGCCTCTTTACAACATTAAACAATATACTAATTAACGCGCAATTACAAACTTCTCGGTTTGTACGCTTGCGCCATTCGTAATTTTAATAAGGTATGTACCTGCCTGAAGGCTAGCTACGTTAATTTGCTGTTCTGTTGAAATATTATCCATTTGAATAAGTCTCTTTCCAAGAATATCGAAAATTTCTACAGATCCATTTGCTGCATTTCTCACATTTAATACTTGTGATGCAGGGTTAGGGTAAACAGCGATAGCGTTCGATGCAGCATCACCTATAGATAATACTCCGTCTAGTCTAAAGGTACCTTCTAAAGTGTCACCAAAATGATTAACACCAATATTTTGAACAATAATATCTCCGTTGGCATCACGTAACCTAACAAAATACTCACCGTCTCCTCCAGCATCTGTTAAGATAAATCTGAAACAGTCTGCGTCTGGAATACCAAACTCAATATCTACTTGCTCATTTGCAGCATAAGGACCACCACTCTCAACAACATCTAAGTTAGAATCAATAATTGCCCATGTCACTTCACTTCCATTTTCGTCTAAATTCATACGAAGCTCTAATGCAGAACTATTTATATCTGTAATCTCTCCGAATGTATTGGTAGCAGAGTTGTTAGTGTTATCATCGTCATTAGGAATCGAGATGTTTACAGTGTTAGTTGACTGAATTGTATATGCGATAGGATCTAATACTACGTCTTCAGATTCGAAAGGACCTAAATTTCCTGTCCAATTGTACGTTTCTGAAGTACCACCATTCACATCATACGTTATAGCAAGTGACGTTAACGGGTTATTCCCTCTGTTTTGAATAGTAACAGTTGGACTAAAGGCAATACCGCATTGATCATCAAACTCTGCATCTGATACTATCTGAGCATCATTGTCATTTGGTAAGTTTACGAAGGTTGGCATTGCTCCGTTTCCACTGATAAGTTCCTGGGTAGTTTCGGTCATAAACACAACCAATTCCATATCTTCTAACACAGCTGGCACTCCATTATAGTTTGCAGGTATTGTATACGTTAATGTTTCGTCTACAAAATCTGTTGCAGACGTAGTAGTAACGTCTAACCCCCATTGTCCAGTAATTAAGTGAACAAGACGATGCTGATGCACATAATTGTTACCCATATTACCTCCGGTTTGTGGCCCTAAGGTATTATTTTGAAGTAATGCTACGTTCAACTTATTTGTAGCTTCCGGACTATTACCGGTATAATAAGCCTCTACATGAACGGTTACTTCGCGTGACGTAACATCAATTTCTGCTTCCACAGCCATGTTTACATACGATGCCTGACCTAAAATTGTATTTGAAGCAGCGCTCCATTGACCACGACTCATTGCCGTATCATTTGGATTACCACTTTGCGACTGACCTGGAAATATATGTCTATTTACAGTTCCTGCAGGATAACCAACTAAACCACTCTGACTAGCAATAGCTGGACCAAATGGACTTCTAAAGTCTGGCTGACCTGCTCCCGGAGTAGCAAAACCACCTGTATGAATATTTATAAGGAACACATTACCAGGATTGGCAGTTGCAATTCCTTGTGCAATTTGGTGCCCATCTGGACAAAACACACAGTTAATACCTGTGAATTCTTCTAAAACAACTTTTTTGTCTTCTGGCGTAGTACTAACGATTGTTTGTGCAAAAGTTCCAAAAGCCAAGAAAGAGAATACTGAAGTAAGGAGTAATTTCTTTACCATGTTAATTTATTTTGGGTTAATTTTTTGTTAAGTTTCCCAAATATATGAGATTTTTATAACAATTATGCGAAAAGCAACCAAGAAAAATGGCCCTTTAAAATTCTAGTTTTCCTACTTCAACAGTAGGATAACAGGCTGTTAAACAAATTAGAACGCTTTTCTTAGTTTTAACTTTAAAAAATAAATTTTCATTTTAAATTTTTCCGTAGTGAAGCTGCCAAAATGCTGTCTTATTTATATCTTGCAAGCGTATTTACTATCAAAAAACAATTTATTATGTTAAAAAAACTATCACTTTTATCGATGCTATTAGTAGCATTCACTGCTTCGGCACAATTTACTGTAGCGACACATGATGGAGATCCGCTTGTAGACGGACAAACTGTTAATATTGGTTCTTCTATTTCTCCAGACCCTAATTTAGAATTCTATGTAACAAATGAAAACGCATCCGAAAATATCAATGTAAGAATTGAATTTGTTAGCGCCAATAATGATGATGGTAGCGAATTAGAAATATGTTTCGGATTATGTTACACTGGAGTTACCGTTGGACAAATCTACCCAATTAACGATGTTGTAGTTATTGAGCCTGGAATGACTCAAGTTTCTGACGGAGATCATTTCAAGCACATCCCGAATGGCAGCACTGAAATTATCACCTATGTATTTAGATTTCTTGAAGTAGATGGTGATGGTAATGAAATTGGAGATGACCTTACACTTACGTATGTTTATGATCCTGATTTCTTAAGCATAGACGAACAGAATGTAGTGAATGCCTCAATTGCTTCAACTATGGTAAACAATTACATCGAGGTAAATGCGAATGAAGCATTAACATTTACATTGTACGATATTCAAGGAAGAGTTGTAAACCAAACACAATTAGAAGCTGGTGTAAGCCAGGTGAATGTTGCAGATTTGGCAGCTCAAACTTATTTAGCAGTGCTTACAAATAGCAAAGGAGCTTCAGAAACAACAAAGGTTATTATAAGATAATCGAAATGTTACCTAAATAAAAAAGGGAAGACAGCCGTCTTCCCTTTTTTTATTATTGTCCTTTTAACTTTTAGAAAGTCACAGCCAAGCTTGCCGACAACCCGTTACTTTCTGGAACAAATCGGCACACACCACCTACACAAATTAATCCACCACGTTGGCGTCCATAATTCATAGAAAAGCGTGTACGTCCCTTAGAATAACTTCCTCCTAAGTTATAGTAATGAATTTCTCCGTCTCCACCATAGTTATATGAATCTGCAACATACAGGTTAAGGTTAGACGAGAAATTATATTCAAAAACGCCCCCAGCCCAGTTTTTCCTGTCGTCTTTCGTCCATAAATGCTGCGCTACAAATCGTACAGAACGACCTTTACTAAAACTATAGGTACCTTCTAACACACCAATACTTGCATTAATATCTCCTTGAATTCCTAATGGTCCTCCCAGGGATACTCCCTTATCAATAATTACATTTTGAAATGTAATTACAGATCGAAACGACTTGGTCCATTTATTTTTTATTTCGAAATTGATATCACGGAAGTATCTATCTCCAGAACCAATAAATTCTGCGTCGTAACTTAAGTCTGGATTAAATGTTGTTTCTAAGCCAGCCCAATACGAAAAGTTTGCAGCTATTTTTGTTTTATACTTTCCGAAGAAACTATCGTTAGGGAAGGTGAAAAATGCATCAGTCTGCATCCCTACCTCTCCAGCACGCTGCTCTAAATCGTCTGTTAACAATCTTGGTTGCGAGTTGTATACATAAATATTAGTAAGCAAATAATCTTGTTGTTTTGTCAATGCAGGTACATAATTAATAAGCTGCTGGTTAAACTGGTTTCCTTCAGCCAATCGATCTGCGTAAAAGCTGAAATTTTCTAGCCTCCTAAAGGTGCTATTAATACCAAAACCTTTACGGGCATAACCCAGATTAAATTGTAGTGCAGTACCATCGTATAATCTATTTGATACAATCATACCCTCGTTTGCAATAACATCTGGGTCTTTTACAACAGCCTCTAGTCCACCGTAGACATTCTTATAACTAAAGTCTAAACGTCCAGAATATGCATTTACTGTACTAGGAATTGTATCGTTTGTACCTCGGTCTTGGTAACGTCCTACGTAACTTGCTCCCACTCTAATCTCTATGTCTCCCGTATCAACCGCATTTCCTAAATCGAAGTTTGCATCTAAACCTTGGATAACCCCATCAGAAACTTCAAAAGCATTTCGTTGATTTCCGTATACACCGGTTACTTCCAGATAATCGGTTGGTGTGAATTTTGCTCGGGCTCCTTTTAATGCGGTATTTATACCCAACTGTCTATCTTCCCAGCTTCTTAAAATAAGACCATTTCCGAATTGCTCATAAAAGTAACCTCCAGTAAGGTCTAATGTTTCATTTTTAAAATTGAGATAATAGGTTCCTACTCCGTTTCCGCCGTCAAAATCTGGGCTATATCCAAGTAGTGCACTTGGTAAATACGCTTCGTATTGCACACCTGCTGTAAATTTTCCCAACGAATAATTAAGCTGAAAATAGTTGTTAGCTCTAAACTGGTCTTCAGGAGCTATAAAGCCAGGTTCTGAATCAGACATTTTTAATCCATCATCATCTAAAAGCCATTGCATGTTAGACTCTAGTCCACCAAAAAAGTAGCCAGTATCTTGGGCATATACACCCGCTGTTGCCAATACGGCAAGGGTAAAAAATAGTTTTCTCATAGGTTGTTAGTTAGCCGCTATGTGCGGAAGGCTTATTTAGAAAATTTTTGGATTTCTTCGTATAATTCATTTTCGCTACCTGGGCTGTAGCCACTATGACGGTATAAAATCTTGCCGTTCTTCACCAGTAGTGTTAGTGGAACTGTTGCTGCGCCAAGAGCACGTTTTACATCATTATTAGTATCTAATAAAATTTGATACTCCCAACCTTTTCCATTAATTAATGGTTTTACACGTTTTACTGTGCGACTATCATCAATAGAAATGGCAACAAGACTTACGTTTGTTTCATCCTGCCAATCTTCGTACACTTCACTAATTGCATCCAATTCTTTTAGACACGGTACACACCATGTCGCCCAAAGTGATACAATAACAACCTCATCATCTTTCGCGATGTCTTGAAGGTTCATACTTTCACCTTCTAATGTTGTTAATTTTACACTGGGAAGTTCGTCTTGGGCAAATAAGGTTCCGCCCACCAAAAGGAGCATAATTAGGACAAGTTTTTTCATGATCATCAATTTTTATTAATTGTATTTGTAGAACAATAATACTGCTTTTTTTTTAAAACAATGGCAATTATAAAAGCCTACCAACCCGCTATACTATTGAATTTACAAGGATTGATGTAGTTAATATCAAAAAAAATGCCTAGTTTTAGCTTTCAGAAAAAAAAATAAAATTTAACTATGAAATTGAAATCATTCTACCTTGCTCTTCTTGCCGCTATTGTACTTATTGGGTGTAGTAAAAGTGAAGATTTCTCTTCGTTTAATGAAGATGATACGGTACCAGAAATTGAAATAGGTCTTGTTTATAGACCTGCATCTTTACGAAATCAAGAAATTGTATTTTCTGTTTTTGATGAAGATGGAACCAATATTACCGATGGAGCAGTTTTTTATGTAAACGATGCTGCTTTAAGCGACAATACATTTTCTTCGGACACCGAAGGCACATTTGAAATCTATGCAGAGTATGATGACAATGGAACTAATGTGGTCACAGATACAGAAAACTTTTCGGTTGTAATTCCGAAACGAAAAGTAGTTATAGAAGACCATACAGGTACTTGGTGCGGATACTGCCCTCGAATTACTGAGGCAATAGAACGCGTCTATGACGAAACAAACCTCGTTTCTGTGGTTGCTATTCACAACAATGATGAAATGGCCGTAGATTTTGAAGGCTTGTTGCGTGACGAATTTGAAGTATTTGGTTTCCCTACAGGTCGTATAAATAGAACTTCAAATTGGAGTCCGCCATATCAAGCAGAGGATGTTACAAGCATGGCTGGTGAAGTATCTCCCGTTGGAATTGGAATAGATTCTTCTATTGATGGAAATACCTTAAGCGCAACAATTAGTGTGAGTAGTGAGGAAGGCCTCACTGCAAAAAAATTGGTGGTATACCTTGTTGAAAGTGGCATTATCGCCGACCAAACAAATTACTTAAACAACGACACAAACAGCCAATATTTTGGCCAAGGTGACCCTATTGAAGACTTTGTGCATGACCATGTTTTAAGAGCTTCGCTTACCGATATCTTCGGAAATGCAATTACAAGTACGGCAGCGTTAGAAGAATACACAACAACCTTAACAGCAAACGTGCCTGCAGATTATGATGTATCTAAACTTGAATTGGTGGTTATGGTTACCGAAGAAGACAATAGCGCTGTAAACTCACAGCACGCTAAAGTGAATGAAGTAAAAGCTTACGAATAAGAATTTTAGTTATAATAGCATAAAAAAATCGCTACCAATTGGTAGCGATTTTTTTTATCTAATCTCTGTGATTATCCTAAAAATGGATATTTATAATCACTTGGAGAAACAAACGTCTCTTTTACCATACGTGGTGAAACCCAACGGTATAAATTTAGCTTGCTTCCAGCCTTATCATTAGTTCCACTTGCTCTGGCACCTCCAAATGGCTGTTGTCCAACTACAGCCCCTGTAGGCTTGTCATTGATGTAGAAATTACCTGCAGCATTTTCTAATGTTTTCATAGCTATATCTAACGCATAGCGGTCTTCACTAAACACAGCTCCGGTAAGCGCATAATCACTAGTTTCATCTACTAATTGTAAAGTTTCTTCCCAAGCATCGTCTTCAAAAACATAAATAGTTACTACAGGACCAAAGAGCTCTGTACACATGGTTGTGTATTTTGGATCTTCTGTTTTAATAACTGTAGGGTGAATAAAATATCCTTCACTTTTATCGTATGTTCCTCCAACTACAATTTCTGCATTCTGATCTATTTGAGCCTGATCTATATAACTCGCCAATTTATCGAACGAACCTTCATGGATTACCGCGGTAATAAAATTATCTAAATTACCTGGAGATCCAATTTTAAAGCTATTTACATCACCTATAACGTGTGCTTTAACTTCATTCCATATACTTTTTGAAATATAGCAACGGCTGGCCGCACTACATTTTTGCCCTTGAAACTCAAAAGCTCCTCTCGAGATAGCTGTTGCTACATGTACCGGATTTGCCGATTTGTGTGCAACAATAAAATCTTTTCCTCCTGTTTCACCAACTATTCTAGGGTAGGTTTTATAGTTGTGAATGTTATTCCCTATTTTCTGCCATAGGTCTTTAAACACATTTGTAGAACCCGTAAAATGAAGTCCGCTAAAATCTGGACTTGCCATTACGGTATCGGTAATCATTACTGGGTCTCCCATCACCATATTAATTACGCCATCTGGCACACCAGCTTCGCGGAAAACATCTAACACTACTTTTGCAGAATACACTTGGCTATCGCTAGGTTTCCACAAGACAACATTACCCATAAGAGCAGCACTTGCTGGAAGATTACCCGCAATTGCAGTAAAGTTAAATGGAGTAATAGCATAAATAAACCCTTCTAAAGGACGATATTCTAGTCGATTCCAGGCCCCCGATGTAGATTCTGGTTGTTCACTATAGATTTCTGTCATAAACTGTACATTATAACGTAAGAAATCGATTAGCTCGCAAGCAGCATCAATTTCTGCCTGATGTACAGTTTTACTTTGTGCCAGCATGGTAGCGGCATTAATTTTAGCTCTATAAGGTCCTGCAATTAATTCGGCAGCGCGAAGAAAAATACCTGCCCTATGCTCCCATGGCATTTGACTCCATTTTTTTCTTCCTTCTAGAAGTCCTGCAATGGCATCTGTAACATGCTTTTTTTCGGCCTTATGATAAGTTCCTAAAATATGCGCATGATCATGTGGAGGAGACATTGTTGCGGTATCACCCGTTTTTACATCTTTTCCATTAATGTATAGCGGCACTTCTACCGTATCGTCATACATTTCTTTATACGTTTTTTCTACGCGATCACGCTCAGGAGAACCTGGTGCATAGCCTAAAATTGGCTCATTTACTGCGATAGGCACTTCATAAAATCCTTTTCCCATACTCTTGGTTTTTGCTGTTAAATTTTGAATTGCAAAGATACTAAAATTAGTACGCAGTATTTAGTAGCAATATATAGTATTTGAAACTGCTCAAAACTTCCGAAGGCATTATGAAAAACCGAATCATTTCTTTTTATTTCTCTATTTTTACTAAGTGTCGAAAGCTTCTAAATTTTAAATCGACTATTCCCTTATGTGTACGGTTACTTTTATTCCTCAGAATAACAACTCATTTCTATTTACTTCAAATAGAGATGAAGCGCCCGATAGAAGTACGATTGCACCCGAGGTGTATACCCTAGACAATACACAAGTATTGTTTCCCAAAGATGAAGTCGCCGGGGGTACATGGATAGGTCTTTCGGATAAGCAACGACTTGTTTGTTTACTCAACGGAGGCTTTACAGCACATGAACGGGCAGATAGTTACAGAATGAGTCGCGGATTGCTTGTCACAGAATTATTGACAACCAAGGATATTTCCGAAGCAATTAACACCTACAATTTTAACGGTATTGAGCCATTCACACTTATCACAGTTGCCTACGAAACTACAACGCAGATTTTTGAATTAGTTTGGGACGGTACAACTGCTCATTTTGCTGAAAAGCCGCTGCAACCACACATTTGGTCTTCATCATTACTGTATAACAAAGAAGCAAAGGCACTTCGTGAAGCTTGGTTTTCTGAGTTTATTTTCACCACAATGCGACCTTCGGCGAAAGAAATTAAAACGTTTCATAAAACTGCAGGAATTGGCAATGCCGATATTGACCTTATTATGAATCGTGGCTTTGTAAAAACAAAAAGTATTACGCAGATTGAAAAAACAGAGCACTCTCTTTGGATGCAATATGAAGACCTTCACAACCAGCAACAAACTAAAACCACCTTTTGAACTACACAGGAAAAATAATTGTACTTGCTTTTCCCGATACTTTTGTCACCATGAGTACCGAGTTAATATGTAAATTATTACCCTTAGTAGGCTTAGGTACTAGAGATTATATTAAAGCTGGGCATGCTGCATTGGTCCTTATTGAGAATAATACCGGACGAGCATATTATTACGACTTTGGTAGGTATGTTACTCCAAAAGGGCATGGAAGAGTTCGGGGGGAAACTACAGACGCCGAATTACATCTACCTATTATCGCAACTTTTAAACATAATAAGGAACTAGCAAACTTAGATGATTTTCTGTATTGGTTAGATGCAAATCCGCAAAAGACGCATGGCGAAGGTAGATTGTTAGCTTCGGTCTGTGATGCCATTAACTTTGAAAAAGCTAAAAACTACATCACCGAATTGCAGCAAAGAGGAAGTATTCCCTATGGCGCCTTTGCTAAAGATGGTAGTAATTGTGCTCGATTTGTTACAGACACCATTTTGGCCGCCACTCAAGAAAACAAAATTATTAAGTCTTTAAAGTTCAATAAAAAATTTACTCCTAGTACCGTTGGCAATGTAGAGAAAGGAGCTTTGCATAACAACATCTACCAAGTTTTTGACGGCACCATAAAACCTTTTAAAGGAAGTGCTTTTAAAGAAAATCTAACGAATTATTTTGACCGTAGCAAAAACCTTTCTGCATGTACTTCGGAAATTCCAGCACTTCTTAAGAGTGCTAACCTTCAAAAGTTGGAGGGAACGGGAAGCGATGCTTGGTTTGAAATCACCAATGTTGAATTACCCCAATATCATTTCAACATTAAAAGGTACAATGCGCTAGGTAAGGTAGATTTTGACGGTGTCTTTTTATCTGAACAATTTAATAAGAGCTTGCCTTATAGTTTTACATACGATAGTCATTGTGAGTACTGTCATGTACTTCAAAATGGTGAAAAAATAAAATTGAATTGTGTTGGAAGTTTGCGTGCTTTTAATTCATTGCGAAAGCAGCATTCAGCTTAAAAACTGGGATAATGACTGAAAAAAAATCGCCTGTAGTAAAATTCATCATTTTGTAACTGCCCTGCATACTGCCTACAGGAGCTTGTAGAATACATCCACTGCTATATGTATGTGCTTCGCCAGGTTGCAATATGGGTTGCAATCCAACTACGCCATCGCCTTCTACATACTCTGTGTTGTTAAGGGCATCTTTAATTTCCCATTTTCGTGAAATTAATTGAACAATATCTTTACTTTGATTTTCAATAGTAATAGTATACGAAAAAGCATATCCATGTTTAAGGCTATAATCTATGACGCCTTGAAACCTGCTGGCAACCGAAATTTTAATTCCTTTTGTTACTTGTTGAACCATACTAATATACTGCTGCCGTAACTGCAAAAAACAAGAGTGCGGCAATGTTTACGCTAATTAAAAAAACGAAGTTTAAAAATATAAATTTTACAATTGTAATTAGGCGTCCTTGCTTATAAAAATTTCGAAGCGCCTTATAAAAGTAAAACGGACCAATAAGCATAAATAATAAAGAAACTAAAATCTCATTACCCATTAATGCGTCAGGTATTAACGCTATAAGCATTGCTAAAAACAGAAAGCTGAAAATATGGAAGATAAAAATCATGTGTTCTACATAACTGTATTTCTTTTTAGAATATATCAGCCAAAAGAATAATGCAAACACAGGTGTAAAGAAAAATATGAAGAACGGAACTTTACCCAGAACGTAATTCATAAACACATACGGTTCTTCTTTTATTTTATCTATGGTTTTATTTTTATTGTATACCCATCTGTTGAAAGAGGTATTTTTGTGCCCCATACTATCGAGTGCTACAGATACGTCTTTAATTTCTGTTTGTTCATAAAACTTATTGTAGGTCACAAATCGCTCAACAATTCTATTAGACCAGTTAATAGTATCTAAAGCGGCTTCAGACATCGCTACAAAGGGCTTTTCCTTTTCCTTTTTCTTTTCTTTGGCGACTTCAGCCAATGAATCTTTTGTTTTTTTTGCGAGGCTATCTTGTTTCAATTCTTGTAAAGCGAGTAAACCTACATTTACATTCTTTTTAATTTGCTCGTTTAATTCACCATCATTTTCATTGAGCTCTTCTAACACTTTAGCTGCGTTATTCTCAATGTCTTCCGTTACTTTTTCGGTAGCTTCTTGAAGCTCCTCTCGAACTTGCTCCGTTTTGTTTTCATCTACATTAATAAAAGGGCTTGCATTTGGCGAAATACTAGTGATAAGATTACTAAGCAAGAAATATATAATAGAAACGCTTAGAAAAAAACGAAACGGATTTGCGTATCTCAGACGTTTTCCTCCAACATACCTTCTAGTAATAGTTCCTGGTTTAAACAATAAGTCTGAAATGGTGTACCGCAGTCTAGAATCGTAGCTCACGATACTATTAAAAAACTCACCAAAAAAATCTTTTAATGAAAGTTGTTTGGTGCTATTTAACTGCGAGCAATAGGGGCAATAGACGTCGCTTAAGTCTAACGGCTGTGAACAGTTGAGACAGGTATTACTTCGGTACTTGTAGTGCTTACGACTATTTTTGCCGACTTTTTTTTCCTTCTTTACTATGGAATCATCTGCCATACCGTAAATGTACAGAAACTTTTAACATTTCAGTAAAAAACCAAATCGTAGAAATTATCGATTTCTCCAAAAGAAAGGTGTGAATAAAATAAGAACTGTAAAAAGTTCTAACCTCCCTATAAGCATTAAAAATGTGGCCCACCATTTAGCCACTGTAGGCAAAGCACCATAGTTTTCTACTGGTCCTAAATCACCCAATGCTGGCCCTACGTTACCTAGAGTAGATGCCGCACCACCGAGAGCGGTTTTGTAATCTAAACCAAGCCATGAAAAAACCAAGACCCCAAGAATAAAAGAAAGCATATACAAAATAAAAAAGCCAAGAATGTTGTATACAATTGGTTCTTGAATGAGGCGATTATTATATCTAACCTGAAGAATCGCATTGGGGTGTAACGTACGCTTAAATTCAAGTATACCATTTTTAATCATAATAAGATGTCGTACAATTTTAACACCTCCTGAAGTCGAGCCAGCTGATCCACCAAGAAACATTAACCCAAAGAAAAATATTGTCAAGAAAGGAGTCCAAACTGTATAATCTGCGGAAACAAAACCAGTAGTTGTAATTACGGCTAACACCTGAAATGCCGCATGCCTAAAAGCACTTTCTGCAGGGCCCCACACCATTGGGTGTGCTATTGTTGAGTTTGCGAGATCTGCTTGAAAATAAATTATAAGTCCAGCGATAACTGTAAAAATTCCAACAAATGCGGCATACCATTTAAATTCATCATCATGAAGAATTCTTCTAAACCTTGCTTTAAATGCAAAGTAGCTTAAAACAAAATTTGTTCCTGCCAAAAACATAAATACAATAATAATATACTGTATTATGGGTTGGTCATTCCAATGAGCTACACTTGCATTTTTTGTAGAAAAACCACCTGTACTCAATGTGCTCAATGAGTGATTCATTGCATCAAACAAACTCATTCCTGCTAGTTTCAGTAATATAGTTTCGGCAACAGTATACCCAACATATATAAGCCATAACCGTTTTGCTGTATCGGTAATTCTAGGATGTAATTTATCTCCTCCTGGCCCCGGGGCTTCAGCGGTAAACAATTGCATTCCGCCTATTCCCAAAAGGGGTAAAATTGCAATGGCTAGCACAATAATACCCATACCACCAATCCAATGGGTAATACTTCTCCAGAAAAGTACTCCTTCCGGCAGACTTTCAATGTCGCTTAAAATAGAAGCACCCGTCGTGGTGTACCCGCTCATAGTTTCGAAGAAAGCATTAGTAAAGCCTGGAATTGCCCCCGTAAAAAGGTAGGGCAATGTACCTGCAAGTGCCATGGTTATCCATCCAAAAGTTACAATTATATATCCTTCCCTTTTTTGAAGTTCCTTTCTATGCTTTCTAGTGGCCAACATTGAAATACCACCCACTACTAGCGTAGTAATACCTGCAAGCATTATTTCTAATGCTACTCCATCTGCATATAACATACTAATAAGTGCAGAGAGCAACATAAACCCTCCATTAACTAAGAGTAATAGCCCAAGAAGGTGTAATATAATTCTGTAATTTAAGGAGGCAATGGGGCGCATTATACGAAGAGTTTTTCAACCTTAGAGATTGATTGTGGCAAACAACAAATTACCACACGGTCGCCACTAAGTATTTTAAAATCACCTAATGCTATTAACCCAGCTCCGTCTCTAACAACACCACCTATTATAGCAGAACGCGGCAGATCTATATCTTTTATTACTTTTCCAGAAACATTAGAATTTGGAGTTACAACAAATTCTAACAGTTCAGCATTCATGTTGTTAAGTTTAGTCATTGCAACCACTTCTCCTTTACGAACGTATCTAAAAATAGTATTTGCAGCTAACAGTTTTTTATTAATGAGGGTATCAATACCTATGGATTGCGAAAGTTGAAAATAGTCCATATTCTCTACCAAAGCAATTGCTTTTTTTACACCCTTACTTTTGGCTACTAAACAAGACATGATATTTGTTTCGCTGTTACCTGTAACCGAAATAAAGGCATCCATATCTGCAATAGATTCTTCCATAAGTAGCTCGACGTTTCTACCATCGCCATTTATTACCAGGCAACTAGGTATTTCGTCTGCGATTTCAAAGGCTTTTACTTTATTGTTTTCAATAAGCTTTACACGAAAGCTATTTTTACATAAATCGTTTGCTGTTTTGTACCCAATTTTACTTCCACCAAGAATCATTACATTCTTAATTTCCATTTTTACTTTCCCTGTGAGTTTAAAGATTTCATCTACACCTTTCTGAGTAGTTGTAAAATACACTTGATCTCCTTCCTTAAACATAGTATCACCTCTAGGAATCACTGTATACTGGGTTCCAAAGCGTTGTATCGCTAATGGTACATACTCTAATTCTGGAAACAAATTACCAACTTCTTTTACCGTTTTATCTACAAATGCTGCCGTACGAGATAAGCTTAAGCCAATCATGATAAGGGCACCATTTTCGAACTCATAGGTATCATTAAAGCCACTTTGATTAAGCAACAATGCAATTTCATTAGCTGCTAGAGATTCTGGAGAAATGAGCTCATCGATTCCAAATTTTTTGAAACCAACCTCATCTTTATTGTCCAAAAATTCTGTGTTAGAAATACGTGCAATAGTACGTTTTGCTCCTAGCTGTTTCGCCAAAACACAAACAGTAATATTGGTAGTTTCGCTGCTGGTTACAGCAATCACCAAATCTGAATTATTGATTTTGGCGTCTTTTAAAGTCGAAATAGACGTAGCATCTCCCTTTATCACTCGTATGTCTAAGTGCGTATCGGCATAGGTAAGTGTATCTCTCTTGTTATCAATTAAAGTAATGTCTTGCGACTCATACGATAACAATTTGGCTAAGTGAAAGCCAACTTCGCCAGCACCGGCAATTATAATTTTCATGCAGTATATGAAATAAGTGATGCAAAGGTACAACAGAATTATAAATTAAAAAGAAATCGGTTATTTTCTGTTGCTTCGGAAAAACAAACCAAACTCTAATTATGTACGATTTCAACAAAAAGTACGTAGCTTTGCGCCTGCAAAATACTATGGAAGAGAAAGTAACACCTTATAAAGACACAGATCGAACTAAAAAGGAACAGGTTGAACAAATGTTCGATACTATTTCTGGCAATTACGATGGGTTAAATCGTGTTATTTCATTAGGTATAGATCAAAAATGGAGAAGAAAAGTAATTAAACTTGTTGCAAAAGAAAACCCTACCAGCGTCCTTGATATTGCAACGGGCACAGGCGATCTTGCGCTTCAATTTGCAGAAAAAACTTCCGCTTCCAAAATTGTAGGGTTAGACCTCTCTGAAGGAATGCTCTCTGTTGCCCGAAAGAAAATTGAAAATAGCAGCTTTTCAGCACGATTAAAATTCGTAAAAGGCGATAGTGAAGCTCTTCCATTTAACGACAATAGTTTTGATGCAATTACCGTGTCTTTTGGGGTACGTAATTTTGAAACTTTAGAAAAAGGACTCGCTGAGATTTATCGCGTACTTTCTCCAAAAGGAAAATTTGTTATTCTAGAAACATCGGTACCAACCAAATTTCCTTGGAAGCAAGGCTATCACGTATACTCTAAAGGAGTATTACCAGTTATAGGCCGATTATTTTCCAAAGACAAAGTCGCCTACAAATATTTAAGCGAAAGTGCAGCTGTTTTTCCGCATGGCGATGCACTCAACAATATTTTACGAAAAATTGGGTTTATAGAGGTGGAAAATAAACCGCAAACCTTTGGTGTTGCCACCATTTATACGGCAAGCAAGTAATGACAAAAAGGATACTTTTAATATTAGCAATTGTTCTATTAGCACAAAGCGCTAACGCACAACTATTTAGCAAAGAGCGTCTCGCAAACCTAGAAACGTTTGACAATCGTTTTTTAACGTGGGGTTACTTTTTAGGGTTTAACTCTTACGATTTTAAGATTGAATATTTTGATCAAGCCCAAGACGACAACACAGACATTATTGTAAATAGCCAAAGTGGTTTTAATGTTGGTCTTGTTGGGGATATGCGCGTCAACAAATATATAAACCTTAGACTGGAGCCCGGCTTGTATTTTGCACAGCGTAATCTTATTTTCCCAAATTTGGTTGAAGAGAGAGACTTTCTTAGAGAGACAAAATCTACCTACATTCATGTACCCTTATTAGTTAAGTTCTCAACGAAACGATTAAACAACATTAAGCCCTTTGTGGTGGCAGGTGTGTCTAGATCTTTTAACCTTTCCAGTAACGAACAAAATCCAGAAGACAACGAGCAGGGCCAATTTAGGATGACTAGCGGCACCGGATATTTTGAACTTGGTTTTGGTATCGACTTCTACTTATTCTACTTTAAATTTACACCTTCCATTAGAGGTGTTTTTGCCACAAGTGATGAGCTAGTAGCTGACGACGATCCTAATAGTCCGTGGACGAGTAATATTAGCAGGCTATCTACCCGTGGAATCTTTGTTAATTTTACCTTTCAATAGCCCTTCTAAATTCACTGAGCAAAATTGCTGTGGCGGTTGCCACATTTAAACTTTCTGTAGTCTGACTTCCAAATTGTGGAATGCTAATACGCTCTTGAATTACCTCGGAAATTTCCGCAGAAACACCATGCGCTTCATTGCCCATAACCAAAATGCCTTGCGAAGGCAACGTGCCATCGTACACATTCTTTCCATCCATAAAAGCACCAAAAATGGGCAAACTTAAAGATTGCAGCGTATCTTTAAGCGGCACATAATGAACTGCTACACGAGCAATACTACCCATAGTAGCTTGTATTACTTTAGGATTAAAACAGTCTGCAGTGTCTTCTGAGCATATTAATTGGTTCACTCCAAACCAATCACATAGCCGTATAATGGTTCCTAAGTTTCCTGGATCTCTTACAGCATCGAGAGCCACAATGAGTCCAGAATCTACAAGTGCAGCTGAAGTAGGCTTTCTAAAAATAGCTAACGACTTATTTGCTGTCTTTAAGCAGCTAATTTTCTTTAACTCTTGAGCGGTGACTTGGTAGTAATTCTCTTTCAATATATGCGTTGGCGCAGTATCGTAATGGGCTTCAACTTCCATTCCAGCCAACAAAAGCTCTGAGATTACTTTGGGGCCTTCAGCAATAAAAAGTTGTCTTGTATCTCGGTACTTTTTCTGCTGTAACTGCGTTATTGATTTTATTTCACTTTTACTTATCAAATTTATCCTATTTTTGAATTTCAGTAAAGACATACCCTTGGTCAAAACCTTCACAAAAGTAACATTTATTTTAGGAGCCGTATTACTATTGGTTTCCTGTAATGCTGTAAAGTATGTGCCCGACGGTCAGTTTTTACTAACTGAAAACACCATTAATGTAGATGGTGAGAAGACAACAGAAAACGACCCCTACAGCTTTTTAACCCAACGACCCAACACTACTTTTCCGTTGCTTGGCATTCCAGTAGGGCTTCACATCTACAATCTAGCCAATCCGAAGCCAGATTCTACCTTCCAAGCGTGGCTTGATAAAAAACCGCAACGAGAAGATCGACTTGTACGTTTTCTATCTAGGAAACAACTAGAAGCGTTAGACAGTTCGTATATAAAATTTAACCAATGGTTACAACGTGCAGGAGATGCACCTGTAATTGTCTCTGAAGATCGCAATAAAAAATCGGTTACCCAGCTAAAACGTTACTACGCCAGTTTAGGGTACTTTAATGCAGAAGCTAAGCATAAAGTAAATAAAGATTCTTCTAAAGAAAAAAGAGCATCTGTAACCTATGATGTTGTAAAACACAAACCATACTTTATAGACTCTATTGCTTACAACTTAAGCTCACCTGCTGTAGATTCTCTATTTCAACTTTCAAAAAAAGATGCTTTTATACGGCGTGGTGACCAATACAATCGTAGTAATTTTGTAAATGAAATTGATCGTATCACCATACAGTTTAGAAATTCTGGACTCTATTATTTCGATCAGGACTACGTAACATTTAAAGGAGATACTGTAAATACAGATCACAAGGCTAATATTACCTATGTAATACCTGACAGGAAGATTTCTGTAGGTGACACTACACGCACTGAGCCATTTAAAGTTTTTAGTGTAGATGAAGTGCGTATCGTTACAGACTACACTTTTGCTAATAGTACGAAAACCTTAACAGATTCTGTTTCACACAATGGCTATAAACTTTACGGGTACGAAAAAATAAAATACAGACCAAAAGCCATTACCGATGCCATTTCTATCACCCCAAACAAAGTTTTTAAAGACATTGACAGAACCCTTACCTACAATCAGATTAGTGATCTAAAAATATTTAGGTACCCAAACATTACGTATCAAGAAAATCCGAAGGATAGCACAGGGCTTATCGCCACAATTTTACTATCTCCTCAAAAGAAATACACTTTCGACACAAGCTTTGATGCTTATACTTCTGCCCTACAGCCATTTGGAACTGGTTTTAGCAGCTCGTTGCTCATTAGAAATGTATTTAGAGGGGCAGAAACCCTCCAACTTTCAGTAAGCGGAAGCGTGGGATCTTCGGCAGATAAAGACGTTGGTTTTTTTGGAACATCTGATATTGGTGGTAATGTACGCCTATCGTTCCCGCGTATCCTATTTCCGCTTAACACAGATAAGTTTATACCAAAATACATGTCGCCCTCCACCAACTTAAGTGTTGGACTTAATCTTCAGAATAATATTGGGTTAGATAGACAGAATTACTCCGGAAAGTTTAACTATCGTTGGAAACCTTCTAAAATAAGAACCAACGAGCTAGACCTTTTCGACATTCAATATGTGCGAAATTTGAATGTAGAAAATTATTTTAATGTCTATAAGAGTTCATACGATAGGTTAAATGAAATTGCCCGTGCTGCTGGCTACAATTTTAGTAATGCTGATATGTCATCGTCTCCTGTACTAACCATTCCTGATGAGACTGACGACTTCATATCGGATGTTCTAGTAGATCAGGATCCAGATCTTGATATTAGCCTTGACGATATTGACGAAGTACTAAGCATTGCCGAACGAAGATTTAGACTGAGTGAAGATAATTTGATTTTTGCCACATCGTTTACATGGCTTCAAGACACAAGAGAGAACATTTTTGATAAAAGTTGGACTCGTTTTAGATGGAAACTAGAGTCTGCAGGCACCATACTATCTGGAGTAACCAGCTTAACTGGAGCCGAAAAAAATGAAGAAGGAAACAAGGAAGTTGGTGGCGTAGTATACTCGCAATATATAAAAGGTGAGGCCGAAGTAATTAAACATTGGACTCTTTTTGACAACAACGTATTTGCCGCAAGAGGTTTTATTGGGTTAGCACTCCCCTACGGAAATAGTAATAGCATTCCGTTTACTAGAAGTTATTTTGCTGGTGGAACCAATGATAACAGAGGGTGGCGAGCGTATAGTCTTGGACCAGGAAGTAGTGGCGGGATTTTAGATTTTAATGAAGCAAATTTTAAACTCGCCTTTAATGGCGAATATCGATATACCATTTTAGGAGCTTTTAAAGGCGCTTTCTTTGTAGACGTTGGAAATATTTGGAATGTAGCAGACGATCTTGCAGATGAAGAAGAATTTAATTTCGACGGTCTACAAGACCTAAAAGAACTTGCTGTGGCCTCTGGTTTCGGAATTAGATACGATTTTGGCTTCTTTGTAGTACGTTTCGATATTGGGTTTAAAACTCATGATCCAGGTCGTTTAGAAGGAGAGCGTTGGTTTAAAGATTATAATTTCAAAAACGCTGTCTATAACATCGGGATTAACTATCCGTTTTAACCCAGCATTTTTTGTTATTTTTGTCGCTCAAATTAAACTACTATGAGCCATACTATTTTGCCGGGCGTAGCTACCGGAAGACAAGTGCAAGAAATACATAAACTTGCCAAAGAAAAAGGCTTTGCCTTACCCGCTGTTAATGTTGTGGGATCGAGCAGTGTTAACACTGTTATGGAAGCTGCCGCCGAGCTAAATTCTCCTGTTATTATTCAATTTTCGAATGGTGGAGCACATTTTAATGCTGGAAAGGGGCTTAACAACGATGGTCACAAAGCGGCAATTGTAGGAGGCATCGCAGGAGCAAAGCACGTGCATGAGTTGGCGAAAGCATATGGAGCTACAGTAATTTTACATACAGACCACTGTGCAAAGAAACTCCTTCCTTGGATTGATGGGTTGTTAGATGCAGGTGAAGTTTTTTATAAAGAAAACGGAATCCCGCTGTACAGTTCTCACATGATTGACCTTTCTGAAGAACCACTAGAAGAAAATATAGAAATTTCAAAAAGATACCTTGAACGCATGAGCAAAATGGGTATGACCTTAGAAATTGAATTAGGTATTACCGGTGGTGAAGAAGATGGCGTAGATAATACTGATGTAGATTCTTCAAAATTATACACGCAACCAGCTGAAGTTGCATATGCCTATGAAGAACTAATGAAAGTAAGCGACCAATTTACTATTGCTGCTGCCTTCGGAAATGTTCATGGGGTGTACAAACCAGGAAATGTAAAACTAACCCCTATCATCCTTAAAAATTCGCAAGAATACGTTCAAGAAAAATTCAATACAGGTAGTAATCCTGTAGATTTTGTTTTTCATGGTGGTAGTGGGTCTACACTTGATGAAATTAGAGAAGCAATTGGCTATGGTGTGATTAAAATGAATATCGACACAGACCTTCAATTTGCATTTAACGAAGGGGTGCGAGACTATGTAGAAACCAATCTAGAATACCTGCGTACGCAAATAGGAAATCCTGATGGTTCTGATTTGCCAAATAAAAAATACTACGACCCAAGAAAGTGGCTTCGCGAAGGTGAATTGACCTTCAAAAAACGATTGATTAGGGCTTTTGAAGACTTGAACAACGTGAACACACTATAAGATTCCTTATATTTGAAAAAGAAATAAACTTCCTCAACCGAAAAAATTATGTCTTGGTTTAAAAGAACAAAAAAAGGTATACAAACTGCCACTGAAGATAAAAAGGATGTCCCACGCGGACTCTGGTATAAATCTCCTACGGGTAAAGTTGTAGATGCCGATGAATTAGAAAAGAATTTTTACGTAAGTCCTGAAGATGGATACCATGTTAGAATTGGTAGTAAAGAATATTTTGAAATTTTATTTGACGACAATAAATTCAAAGAACTAGATAAAAATTTAGAATCTAAAGATCCTTTAAAATTTGAGGATAATAAAAAATACGTAGATAGACTAAAGGATGCACAAAAGAAAACCGGGCTAAAAGATGCAGTACGTACAGCCGTAGGAAACTCTATGGGAGAAAAATTGGTTGTTGCCTGTATGGATTTTAGCTTTATTGGTGGCTCTATGGGAAGTGTTGTAGGAGAAAAAATTGCGCGTGCGGCAGACTACGCATTAAAAAACAAACTTCCTTTTCTTCTTATAAGCAAAAGTGGTGGTGCCCGTATGATGGAGGCTGCTCTTTCATTAATGCAACTAGCCAAGACAAGTGCTAAACTAGCACAACTATCTGAAGCTGGATTGCCTTATATTTCACTTTGTACAGACCCGACTACTGGAGGTACAACTGCAAGTTTTGCAATGTTAGGAGACATTAATATTAGTGAGCCCGGCGCATTAATCGGATTTGCCGGTCCGCGTGTGGTTAGAGATACTACAGGTAAAGAATTACCAGAAGGATTTCAAACCGCAGAGTTTGTATTAGACCATGGTTTTCTAGACTTTATTACCCACAGAAAGAATCTAAAACGTAAAGTAAATCTATATCTAGACTTGGTTTTAAACCGCCCGTTAAGAGAGAAAGCGGCGTCGTAAACGTTTAACTACATTATAACTAAATGTAATAGGGCTGTCTTAATTAGACAGCCCTTTTGTATTTAATTTTATAGTTGCGTATTATTCAAAACTCTTGAACTCGTTTATATTAGCAAATTGCGCATTAACAGCTACCCCATTCTCATCATAAATAGCAACCACTAAACGCAAGTTATTTTGGTCGTACTCTGATGGAATTGTTGTAGTAAATGTAAAATCCTTAGGCGCTAAGGGTGTTAGTGTTGACATAGCATCTCCTAACGGATTTGTAAGTAGTTGACGAAGTACTTCATTGTGTTCAAAATCTTTTAATGGATTCCCCATTCCGAAAAACGGACTGTTAGGATCACCATCATAATAACTTGCCTGGTTGTGTATAACTGTATCTTCTAACAAATAAACTACTAGGGTGTGGTCACTTAATTGGGCTTCACTCACCAAAGAGGTTTTTACAGACAAGTTGCTGTTAGAAATTTCTGAAGCAATTGAAATACTCACCGGACTTTCTTCTCCCGCCAAGGCCATAAAAGGTTGAGCGGCTGTAGTACTAGCCTGAAGATTCCAAAAAACATCTCTATTCACAATACCTGTTGGGTATCCGGGTATATTTAAATGGTTTTTTAAGAAGATCCCATCTTCTATGGTAAATGGGTCTGTACTTGTATTAGCACTGTTACCATGAATAGCAACTACAGCCACGTGATCTGTTAATGCTCGTAACGATTCTACAGCAGGCTTTTTTCTTGGGCAGTACCCGCACCACGTTCCTGTGAAAATTTCCAACACTATTTTGCGTTTCGGAATAAACACCTCTATCGTTTCTGTCGCCGTTGTGGTTTCTACACCATTTAATAGATAGGTAGCTTTTATTTGAAAGGCACCTGTAGTTGAGGCGGCAAATGTAGTTCCTTCAAGTACTTCATTGTTTACATAAAAAGTAGCATTGGTTGTATGGTTCACATCATCTGTACCAATAAGGTTTAAGTTGACTTCTTGATTGCGTAACGCTTTATTACTTTCAACAACAAGTGCAGCTTCGGCAGTGAGACCAACCACTATGTTCTCATCGTCGCTATCACAACTCGTAAACACAAAAACAACTGCAATTAGACATAGAAAGAACAGATTTTTCATTTTCATAACAAGGATTTAATCAGCTAAATTTTCAGCAAATAAAAGGAATACAACCCGCAACACAAACAACTAAGGGAAAATATCACCTAAAAAGAGCCGCTTATTACGGCAGCTCTTTTGTTTACGTTACTATTTTAAATTTATAAAAGAACGGGGTACTCTACTCCGTTAAAAGTAAAAACAGCATTGTTATCGCAAGCACCATCTCCAAAATCTAAGGTCCCTGAGAGTCCGTCTTGCTCAACTTCTAGTACGCCTTCAACCAAGTAGAAACACGATAATTCACGCACCAATGTTTGCGTTACCACTCCAGTACGGCTAAAACCGTTGGTAAATGAGGTATTCCAGTTTCCTGTGATATGGTATACATTATCTAGCCATGTGCCAGTACCAACACCTTCAACCCATTCTGCTACACGTAATCCTACTCTAGTTGCAGTTACCGAGCTTGAAGGAAATGTTACAGTAATGGTTTCATTTACTGTAGATGCCGGATTTCCGTTTGCGTTTTCTAGTTCGCGAACTATTTCTCCACCACCTTCTACACCATTATTATTATAGGTATAGCCTTCAAAACTATAGGTAATGGTTCTTGCATTATTTTCAATTGCGCCGTATGCTAGGTTTATCTTTCCTGTTACAGTTGCTCCGTTGTTAAGCGTGCATCCTTCACCGAAATCAAGTACAATAGTTCCAGTACCATCTCCATGATCGTCGAATGTAATGATGGTGCATTCTGTAAAGAGAGAAATTACACCTGTACGTAACGTTGGGGTAACATTTTCATCAAAACCATTTTCCATAATCGTTAAGGTACCTTCTACTGTATTATCTGTTTTAGCAGCAAGAAGGGCATTTTCTGCGGAAAAATTAGCTGTTTCATCTATCGTAGTATCATCTTTATCGCAACTCGTTAAAAATGCGAATCCAAATAAAGTTGAAAGAATGATGGCGTTTTTCAAAGTTTTCATAAGTTTAAGTTTAGGTTTGGACTATAGTAACGAAGAAAAGTTTCATTCCGTATAATTTTTGAAGTATAAGAAAGCTAAGTTTCATTCGTTTTACTAATATGATTGTATTGAAATACAACATTTTATACATATTATTTTTCTCCACTATACTTTGTGCTGCTCAACAACAACAGGGAGAATGGTCGCTGTATTTCGAAAACGATGCTCACCAACTTACAAAAGCACATAAAGTATTAATAGACAGTATAAAAAGAACCGCGCTGGTGGCTACAGATAGTATTGTTGTAAAAGGATACGCAAGCAGCCCGGCCAATGAAGCCTATAATTTAAAGCTTTCAGAAAAAAGAGCATTAAACACCAAAAATGCATTCCCCGAATATTACACAATCATTGCCAATGGTTTTGGCGAATTGCAGGGTGATGAGGCAAAAAACCGTAGGGTAGACATCATGATTTGGGCAGTATATCAGGAAAAACTAGCTTTAAAAAACAGTACTGCAAATCCGACCAAAGTACCTGAAAAAATTAATGATTTTACAAAGATGAATGCCGGGGAAAAAATAGCACTGGCTGGTATCTATTTTTATCCGGGTAGAGATGATATAAGAAATGACAGTTATGCTGCATTAAATGAGCTATTGGCGTATTTAAAGGAGAATAAATCAGTTACATTTAGATTGTTAGGTCATGTTTGCTGCGGAAAAAAATACGAACCAGGGCGAGATGGGTATAACAATCGAACTGGAAAAAATAACCTAAGTGAAGCCAGAGCAAAGCGTATTTACAACTTTCTTCACGAAAATGGAATCGCTAAAAAAAGGATGAGCTCGCGCGGCTATGCATTTCGATATCCCACGGGCAAAGGAGATGATTTTGATCGTAGGGTAGAAATAGAGATTATTTCAAGATAATAGTCTGTAAAAAGGTTATTGCGCATCTAAAGCCTACCCGCCATTTCTTGCAAGTTAAATATTTGGCTTCGTAAATCATTAATATAAAATCTTTTCGTACTTTTGCGCCCGTATTACGATAGACGTAATACATACATAAAAATCATTTAAATAATATTGGCATGTATTTAGCACCAGAAGAGAAAGCAAAAATATTCAAAAAACACGGTAAAGACGCAAAAGACACAGGTTCTGCAGAAGGGCAGATTGCTTTGTTCACCTACCGTATTGATCATTTAACAAAACACCTTAAAGCAAACCACAAAGACTTCAACACAGAACGTTCTTTGGTAAAGCTAGTAGGTAAGCGTCGTTCATTATTGAACTACCTTATGAAAAAAGACATTATGCGATATCGTGCAATTGTTAAAGAATTAGGATTACGTAAGTAATTTATTGAATGGGCTCTTTTGAGCCCATTTATTTTTGTATTACATATTTATTACATTCTCAAGAACTATGTTTTAGTACTTGGAATGCACAGAAAAGCTACCCTTAGGTTTTTCATTGGTCAACCACAACAACACAACAACACTTAGCTTGAAAATCAAGCTTTGACCAATTAAACTGCGCATATTCTTATGCGCAAAAATGAAAAACAATTTTTATGATACCTAAAGTATTTAAAGAGGTCATAGACCTTGGCGATGGTAGAGAAATCTCTATCGAAACCGGAAAATTAGCAAAACAAGCCCACGGGTCTGTTGTTGTTCAATCTGGGAAATGTATGTTGCTCTGTACTGTAGTTTCAAACTACGAGCAAAAAGACTTAGATTTTCTTCCATTAACGGTAGACTACCGCGAAAAATTTGCAGCCGCAGGACGGTACCCGGGTGGTTTCTTTAAGAGAGAAGCACGCCCAAGTGATGGTGAAGTATTAACGATGCGTTTGGTAGATCGTGTATTAAGACCATTATTTCCAAAAGACTATCACGCTGAAACACAGGTGATGATTCAATTAATGTCTCATGATGATGACGTAATGCCAGATGCTATGGCAGGACTTGCTGCATCTGCTGCAATTCAATTATCAGACTTCCCTTTTGAATGTGCTATTTCTGAAGCCAGAGTAGGACGCGTAAATGGCCAGTTTGTGATTAACCCTACCAGAGCACAATTAGAAGAGTCTGATATAGACATGATGATTGGAGCTTCTGCAGATAGTGTTATGATGGTAGAGGGTGAAATGAAGGAAATTTCCGAAGAGGAAATGACCGAAGCAATTAAATTTGCGCATGACCACATTAAAAAACAATGTGAAGCACAACTTAGATTAGCAGAAGCTTTCGGAAAGAAAGAAGTACGCGAGTATCCAGCTGAAAGATCTGATGAAGATTTAAAGAAGAAAATTCACGACATGGCATACGATAAAGTGTATGCTATTGCAAAAGCAGGTTCTGCTAAACACGAACGTAGTACTGCCTTTAATGAAATTAAAGAAGAAATAAAGGCTACTTTTTCTGAAGAGGAGTTAGAAGACTTCGGAGATTTAGTTTCAAAATACTACCGCGCTGCAGAAAAAGCTGCGATTAGAGATTTAACCCTTAACGAAGGTTCTAGACTTGATGGTCGTAAAACTACCGAGATTCGCCCAATTTGGTGTGAAGTAGATTACCTTCCATCGGTACACGGTTCTGCCGTGTTTACCAGAGGAGAAACACAAGCCTTGGCAACAGTAACGTTAGGAACCTCTAGAGATTCTAACCAGATTGACATGCCAAGTTACGAAGGCGAAGAGAACTTCTACCTTCACTATAATTTCCCACCATTTTGTACGGGTGAAGCAAGACCTATTCGTGGAACCTCTCGTCGTGAGATAGGACATGGTAATCTTGCACAACGCGGACTTAAAGGAATGGTGCCAGAAGACTGCCCGTATACAGTACGTGTTGTTTCTGAAGTATTAGAATCTAACGGTTCTTCTTCTATGGCAACAGTTTGTGCAGGAACAATGGCAATGATGGATGCCGGAATACAAATGATAAAGCCTGTTTCTGGAATCGCAATGGGATTAATTTCTGATGCAGACACTGGGAAATATGCAGTGCTTTCTGATATTTTAGGTGATGAAGATCACTTAGGAGACATGGACTTTAAAGTTACAGGAACGGCAGATGGTATTACTGCTTGCCAGATGGATATTAAAGTAAAAGGATTAAGCTACGAAATTCTTGTAAATGCCTTAAAGCAAGCAAGAGATGGTCGTTTGCACATTCTGGAGAAATTAACAGACACTATTGCAGCTCCTAGAGAAGATGTGAAGTCTTACGCTCCTAAAATGGTTACAACTCGTATTGCCAATGAATACATTGGTGCATTAATTGGGCCAGGAGGAAAAGTAATTCAAGAGCTTCAAAAAGAAACAGGATGTACTATTGTTATTAACGAAGACCCAGTAACTGAAGAAGGAATTGTTGAAATCTTAGGAACTGGACAAGAAGGAATTGATGCTGTACTAGCAAAAATTGATTCTATTACCTTTAAGCCTGAGGTTGGTTCTGTATACGAAGTGAAAGTAATTAAAATGTTAGATTTTGGTGCTGTTGTAGAATATACAGAAGCTCCAGGTAATGAAGTATTATTACACGTTTCTGAATTGGCTTGGGAACGCACAGAAAATGTTAGCGATGTAGTAAACATGGGCGACGTTTTTGATGTGAAATACTTCGGATTAGACAAACGCACCCGTAAGGAGAAGGTATCTCGCAAAGCGTTGTTACCAAAACCAGAAGGATTTGTAGAGCGTCCGCCAAGAGATCGTAACGATCGTGGAAGAGACAACAGAGGTCGCGACAATCGTAACAGAGATAAAAAGAGAGACTAAGTGTTTCTTTTATAAGTAGTATTAGCCTTCCAATTACTTGGAAGGCTTTTTTATTGTAGGTATATCATAAGTAATACCAAAAAAGAACTATTTAGCAAAATAACTACCGTTTATCCGATATAATTGTTTTTAACCGAAAACATTTGTTTTTTATGTAATCTATTCCGTACAACTGCAGCTTCTAATTTGATTCAACTTACCTTTATCTTCTTCTCAATCATTCTAGCACCTTGAATGAGGATTATTTATCCCGTAACGAACCCCAAATCAACATGAAACAATTATTTTTGTTATTCGCTTTAATTACTACCACTTCTACCTTTGCTCAAGTAGGAATCAATACTACGTCTCCTAACGCCATTGTAGAAATAAAATCTTCTAGTGAAACAAACCCTACAATAACCGATGGTATACTAATTCCAAGAATGGATGTATTCCCTCCCAACCCTACCGTTAATCAAGATGGAATGTTAATTTATATTTCTGGTGATGACCCATCACCCATACCAGACGAAGAAGGCTATTATTACTGGGATTTCCCAACGTTAAGTTGGATTCCTTTTTCAGTAAAGAGAATTAATGATTTACAAGATGGAAGATCCGACTGGGTTGGAAGTAATTATAATGGCGCTTCCGTTTATTTAGGAAACCTGGCTGGCGCTAATGATGATGGTACTAGTAATAGGTCTGTAGGTATTGGTCAATCTGCCTTACAAAACAATACAGCTGGAACTGGCAATACTGCTATAGGACATTCGGCATTATTTAATATGACGATAGGTCAGGCAAACACCGCAATTGGTCGTAATGCTATGTTTAGCTCAACGAATGCAAATGGAAATACAGCCATAGGATTTGCAGCGATGTATAACAATACGGAAGGTTCTAACAATTTGGCCATAGGATCTGAGACGTTACAAGAAATAACAGATCAAGATTTTAATACTGCTATTGGTTTTAAAGCGCTTCAAGCAGCTGTATCAGATGGAAATACCGCCATAGGAGCAAATGCTTTAGAAAATTTAACGACTGGAAGTAATAATATGTCTTTTGGATATTCTAGCTTATCAAACCTAACAACAGGGAGTAATAATTTGAATATAGGCAATTTAGGTTTATCGAGTCTAACAGGTGGAGAATCTAACAATATTGCAATAGGAATTTTCACTGGGTTTAACAATTCTGGTGATAACAATATTTATTTAGGTAACACTTCGGGCTCCAATTTTATAAATGCAACCGCCAGATCTGGAGGAATTTTTCTAGGAAATGGCTCTGGACAAACCGAAACATCAAGCAATAGACTCTACATTGAAAACAGTGCAAGTTCAACCCCCTTAATTGGAGGTGATTTTGCCCTTGATCGTGTTGGTATAAATAGAGACCTTAGCCTATTGACAAACACTTTTGAAGTAGAAGGTGAAGCCTCTAAAACAACAGTAGGTGCATGGTTGGGAAATTCTGACAGAAGACTTAAAAAAAATATAGAAACAATTAAAGGAAATGAAGCCTTAGCAAAAATCTCTAAATTGAGAGGCGTTACCTACCAATGGAACGACACCGAAACCGGTAACAAGCGTCCAACGACCATTCAATATGGATTTATTGCACAAGAAATAATGGAGGTTTTTCCCAATAAAGTAAGCAAAGATGTACAGGGGTATTATCAAACAGCCTATGGAGATTATGATGCAATCTTTGTGCAAGCAATTAAAGAGCTCATTAAATTAACTCATGAGCAAAAACAAGAAATAAAAACCTTGAAAGAGCAAAACGATGTGTTTGAAATGAGATTAAAAAAACTTGAGGCTGCAATGCCCATAAAGAAGTAAGTTACTTTTAAAATTAAATGAATACTGTGATTTCGCCTTTCAATTATGGAAGGCGATTTTTTTGTTTACTGGTTTTTTGGACATTGTTATTCTTACAAATAGATGATGATGAGTTTAAAATACAAATGAAATAAATAAATCCGAAAAATTCTGATCTATCCCAATAACACAATAATCTTAGAAATTCAATATTTTTGCGCCTATTCTTTTAGCTTGCATAAAAATGAATAACATCATATTACTACTCGTATTGTTTCTTTTCCAGATTTCGCTGGGACAGCAAGCTCAAAAAGATACGATAACCACCACCAAAACGACAAAATTTAAATACGAAGCTCTAGTCATCCCCACAGCATTAATAGGATATGGTGTGCTTGGCCTCAACAGTGATAGACTTCAAGGATGGGATAAGACAATAAACACCCAATTTTCTAAACAAGGCAAACACAAAGGAATGGTAGATGAATATCTTCAATATACTCCTGCCCTTTCTGTTTATGCGCTAAATGCAATTGGTATAGAAGGGAAACATAGATTTAAAGAACGTACCGTAATTCTAGGGACAGCAGCAATTATTGCAGGCGTACCCGTAAGCGTTCTTAAAAACCAACGTATTGTTATTAGACCCAATGGGAAAAATGCATTTTCATTTCCTTCAGGACATACAGCACTCGCGTTTTTAGGCGCAGAATTTCTACATCAAGAATACAAAGATGTTTCTGTGTGGTACAGTATTTCTGGATATGCTGTAGCTACCGCCACGGGAATTTTCAGAATCTATAATAATAACCATTGGTTTTCAGATGTGGTGGCTGGTGCCGGTATTGGTATTTTTGCTACTAAAATTGCCTATTGGGTATATCCACTTATAGAAAAAACCTTTTTTAGTGAAGCTGAAGGCAATGCAGGCATGGTACTCCCCTACTACAACGGACAAGAAATTGGTTTAACAGTATCGGTTATCTGGTAGTACACGTGTATCAAGTTTCAAATTATAGTGAATGACAAACACTATAAACGTATACGCACAAAAGATACTGCCTCACATAAACGCAACCTTATAGCTATGTTTCAGACTACTAAGAAACACCTCTATAAACCAGCATGAAAAATTTTGTATACCTCTTGATAACAGCAATTTGTTGTACGTTCATTTCTTGCGAAGATGAACCCATTGGAACAGCAGAAATAAATCTAGACATAGTCGATGAAGAGTTATTTACTTATTTGCAACTTATAACAAACGACGTTCCTACAGAAGAGTCCATAAATTGCATTGAGTTTAATTACTCGTTTACCATTTTTATTTTTGATGAAAACCTTACTTATGAAGGCGCTCAAGCAGTATTTAACAATGAAGATTTTGTAGCCTTGCTAAACAGCCTTGATGAAACACAATCCATAAGTCTTAATTACCCGATTTCAGGAACACTAAGCAATGGCGATTTAATAGAGGTAACAACTAACGAAGAACTTAAGGAAGCCATTTCTAACTGCAGCAAAGACGAACACAAAAGGCGCTGTAACAACACGTTAGTTGATTGTATTTGGACCGTGCGCCCCTTTCAAGGGTTCCCTACTAATTATGTAGGTAGTAATTTTAAAATAAACCGAAATGGAACTATACAATTTCACCACGAAGGCAATGTTTATTTTGGGACTTGGGTTACCTTGTACATAGGAGACGACCTATTTTTAAACATAGATTTGAATAATGATACCACTATTGAAAGTTTTTGGGATCTAAATTGGGAAGTTTCTCTACTAACAGATACACAAATTAAAATTGACGCTAATGACACTTCAGTTCTAATTGAAAAAGATTGTAGCATACCATGTTCTGCAGATGGCTATCAAATTTGCGAGCTAGACAACACACCAGGAATTGCACAATTCGCCCTTCAAGATTACACTAGTTGCATTCCTGTAGCAGCAACACACGATGTAGTCTCTGCAGTAAAGTACAGCTTCTTTGCTACAGAGGAAGATGCACTAAACAATAGCAACCCCTTATCTGCTACAAACTATACGAATATTGAAAACCCACAAACTATTTATGTACGTTTAGACTATATTACTAGCGGAGAAAACTTAGAAATCACACAAATCACCATCGAAGCCATTCCTTGTATTGGTGGCTAAAACAAATGCATTTGAAACTAGAAGAGTTAATAAAAGCATGTAAAAAGAATGACCGCACGGCTCAAAGCCAACTCTTTGAGCAGTATAAGGATGTGCTGTATTACATTTCACTAAAATATAGTAGAAATGAAGTTGAAGCGGAAGATAATCTTCACGATGCGTTTATGGTTATTTTCGATAAAATTGGCACGTACAAAAATAAAGGCAGTTTTGAAGGGTGGATGAAACGCATTACCATGTTTAAGGCTATAGACCGTTACAAAAACAATAAGTATGTACCTACAGAGTTTAACGACAATATATTAGAAGCAGACGTCTCTATAAGCAGCGAAACAGACTCCCCACCGTTAGACATTTTATTAAAATATATACAAGAATTACCAGATGGGTACCGTCTTGTATTTAATATGTATCAAATGGATGGGTATTCGCACAAAGAAGTTGCTCGTATTTTAGGCATCTCTGAAGGCACCTCTAAATCTAATTATCACAGGGCAAAGCTACTGTTGCAAAAACGAATTACAACAGAACAACCCCATAAAACACAGACCCATGGAAAATAATAAAGATATCGGGAAAATGGTAGCAGAAACCATGGAACAAGGCCTGAAGTCGCCAAAAGCATCGCTTTGGGACCGTCTTGACAACTCTCTAGAAAAGCGAGAAAAGAAACGCCGAAGAGCACTGTGGTTTTGGTATACTGGCACGGGTGTACTAATCTTACTTATACTAGGCATCTGGGGATTTTCTAACCATACTCTTAAATATACCAAAAGAGCACCGGTAACTTCTTCGGAAATAGTAACGAATGACATAGAAAGCGTCGATGAAAATAAAGAGTCTATCATATCGCAAACTTCAGAAGTAACCGAAACAACCGAAATTGAAAGGTTGAAACAAGAAACGCATAACACAAACGAAGAAAATACAATTACTTCAATACAACAAGGTTCAATAACGCCAAAGGAAACAAAAGCAAATACGCCCCGAGAGAAAATTTCCGAAGGGCAACCAAAAACAGACACGATGGCCGAAAACGGTTTTACCGTAAAGACAAATCACTCTTATTACAATAGTGATATAGACACAACGGTAGTAAGCACAAATAAGAAGCAGATAGACAGTTTGGTACGAACTAACAAACAGAAAATGGCACTTAAAGACTCTATTGCAAGAGCACGTGCTGCAGATTCTATTAAGTTAAACGAAGCCAGAAAGGACTCAATCCCTGAGTAATTTTGCCTAAATTAATTAACATTAATGGAGCTATTTTAAGCAGGAAAAGCACATTTTTCTTTATTGAAAAGTACACTTAAAAAAACATTTAGAACTTTTTGTAACTTTTTGTACCCCTTTTACGTATAACTAGTACAAGACACACTTGTAGACTCAAATCTTACAAACCTAAATGAGACAACTTAAGATAACAAAACAGGTTACCAATAGGGAAACCGCGTCTTTAGACAAGTATTTACAAGAAATTGGCAAGGTAGACCTTATTACCGCAGATGAAGAAGTTGAATTGGCACAAAAAATCAAGGCAGGCGACCCACGCGCACTTGAAAAACTTACGAAAGCCAATCTTCGTTTTGTAGTATCTGTAGCAAAGCAATACCAGAACCAAGGACTTACACTTCCTGATTTAATTAATGAAGGAAACCTAGGGCTTATTAAAGCGGCACAACGTTTTGATGAAACTCGAGGTTTTAAGTTTATTTCGTACGCTGTATGGTGGATTAGACAATCTATCTTACAGGCACTGGCAGAACAATCGCGTATCGTACGTTTGCCACTTAACAAAATTGGAAGTATTAATAAAATAAATAAAACTTTTGCTTTCCTCGAGCAAGCGCACCAAAGGCCGCCATCTGCAGAAGAGATTGCTAAAGAATTAGATATGACTATTAATGACGTGAAAGAGAGTATGAAAAACTCTGGACGTCATGTATCTATGGATGCACCTTTAGTTGAAGGAGAAGACAGTAACTTATACGATGTTTTGCGAAGTGGAGAATCTCCAAATCCAGACCGTACATTGTTGCACGAGTCGCTACGAACTGAAATTGAACGTGCCCTCGAAACCTTGACACCAAGAGAGGCCGATGTTATTCGATTGTATTTTGGTTTGGGTGATCAACACCCAATGACTTTAGAAGAAATTGGAGAAACTTTCGATCTTACTAGAGAGCGTGTTCGCCAGATTAAAGAAAAGGCTATCCGTAGATTAAAGCACACTTCGAGAAGTAAAATTCTGAAAACGTATTTGGGCTAAGCCCATGAAGAGTACGACAGTATATAGACCTCCGTTTTGGCGGAGTTTAAAACTGTTCGTTTTTTGATTGATGAATGACCTCCGGCTGATTACCGGAGGTTTTTTTTATATATATTTAGTACCTTTGACAGTACAACCAACACTGGCAATTGTATGATTTACACCCTCTGTTATGTGAGCAAAGCTGCAGAAAATCTTGATGCAAGCTCTTTGGAGGAAATTTTCTCAATCACGATAAATAAAAACACTAAAAGAGGGATTAGCGGAATCCTTATGTACGGTATGGGCAACTTTTTTCAAGTGTTAGAGGGTGAAGAGCAAACTGTAGAAACCTTGTACAAAGAACAAATTCTAAAAGACCCTAGACATTCCGACATTTTCGAGGTAATACGGAAGCCCACTGAGATACCGATATTTAAAGAATATAGCTCACTGTTTACAATAGTAAAAACCAATGAACAGCTAGCACAAATAAAAAAATACCTAAACCAACACAGAGTAGATTCTTCAACTAGCGAAAAGTTAGGTCGTCTCTTAAAACCTTTTCTATTAGAAATATGAGCCATACACGTATTGCCCCATCTATATTAGCCGCAGATTTTGCGAATCTTCAACGCGATGTTGAAATGGTAAACAATAGCCAAGCAGATTGGTTTCATATTGATATCATGGACGGTGTTTTTGTACCGAATATCTCCTTCGGAATGCCTGTTTTACGAGACATTGCAAAACATGCCACCAAAACAATAGACGTGCATTTAATGATTGTAGATCCAGATCGTTATATTAAGACTTTTGCTTCCTTAGGCGCAAACATACTCACCGTACACTACGAAGCTTGTACACACTTACATAGAACACTACAAGCCATAAAGGCGGCAGGAATGCAAGCAGGAGTGGCTTTAAATCCGCATACCAATATTTCATTACTCGAAGACACCATACAAGATATTGATTTAGTATGCTTAATGAGTGTAAATCCAGGTTTTGGCGGACAAAGTTTTATAGAAAACACCTACGACAAAGTTCGTGCTCTTAAAAAATTAATTCAAGCAAAAAATGCCCCTACATTAATTGAAATAGATGGCGGCGTAACCAATAAAAATGCTTTACTCCTAAAAGAGGCTGGAGCAGACGTTTTGGTTGCTGGTAGTTATGTTTTTAAAGCCGAAAATCCTTCTGAAACAATTACTGGTTTAAAAGAAATTGTGGCCTAATTTAAGGAAGCTTATAAATCGTATCTAGAATAGCGTTGTTACCTTTGTATATGAATATACCCCAAGATGTACTTATAATAGGTGGCGGCCCAATAGGAATTGCCTGCGCCTTAGCATGTAAATCTAAAAACTTAAGCTATACGGTGTTAGAAAAGGGAGCCCTTACCAACTCTTTATTTAACTATCCATTAAACATGCAGTTCTTTTCTACTTCGGAAAAATTAGAACTTGACAACATTCCCTTTATAAGTAAAGCCCCCAAGCCTGGCAGAGACGAGGCATTAGAATACTATCGCCGTGTGGCGGTTTCAAACAAACTAAAAATTAACTTATTTGAAAGGGTACTTTCGGTACGAAAAGAAGATGGTGTATTTACGGTAGTTTCAGAAAAACAAACGTATAAAGCACACCATGTTATTGTAGCTACAGGGTTCTATGACATTCCTAAAGTATTAAATGTTCCTGGTGAAAATTTATCGAAGGTATCTCATTATTATAAAGAGGCTCATCCCTACGTTTTTCAAAAAACAATTATAGTGGGCGCGAGCAACAGTGCGGTAGATGCCGCACTAGAAATTTGGAGAAAAGGCGGTGATGTTACCATGGTCATTCGAGGAGAAAGCATTGGTGAACGTGTTAAATACTGGGTAAAACCAGATATTGAAAACCGAATTAAAGAAGGAAGTATAAAAGTATATTTCAATTCGGAAATTTCAGAAATAAGAGCACATGAAGTAGTTATCACAACATCTAAGGGCAAAAAAACACTTGAAAACGACTATGTACTTGCCCTTACCGGTTACCTACCTAATTTTTCATTTCTAAAATCGATTGGCATAACGCTTTCCGAAGAAAAAAATGTGCCGCAATACAACGATAAAACTATGGAAAGTAACGTAGCAGGTTTGTATTTAGCTGGTGTGATTTGTGGTGGTGTAGCTACGCATACATGGTTTATTGAGAACTCAAGAGTACATGCACAGCTTATTATTTCTCACGTAGTTAAAGAGGAGGCTTAATTATTTTTTCGATGAGTTTCATATAATTAACTTCATCAAATAAAATCTCAATATTTGTTTCATATTTCTTACCGTCAACGGTATACACATCGCAAATTAGCTTTTCGCCTAACTCCTTATTACTCGAGTAACGTGACCTCTTGAGAATATCATAATTATAAGAATTAAAATAATGGTTAGCAGGAACAATTTTATCATGCTGTAACCAATTTAACTTATATGGAAGGTTATGATGAATTTCTTTATATGGATATTCCTTCTCGAACTCATCCTTAAATTTAATAAAGTCATCTATATTTTTTCTATAAAAAGAAATTCTTATCATCTTTTGTAAATAATAAATTCGCTTATAGCCCTTAAGACTCTTCATATAAAATTGGACTAGCCTATAACTTCGATCATGCATGAGTGTGTCGATTATTGCTCCACTTATGTATTTAGTATTTGGATTTATAGTATACAACCGCCAAAAATATTTGTTTGCCAAATCTATATCCTCAGAATTACTATTGAACCTGTATTTTTTACCGTGCAATAAGTAAAGCTGATGAATTGTACGAACATTCGCATCATCTCGAGACAATGCTTGTTCTAATAAATACTGACAACGACTAACTTTTTTTTCTACTCCTTTATATACTTCATTTTTTGATTCAATTGTAGGATATTTATCCATTGAAGCACGCTGTTGCTTGAAATATATTTCAACTTCTTTCAACAAGATTCTAGCTTCAAAATTGTTCAGTACGAATTCATCCGATTCCGACAAGTTATTTTTCTTTACAAGGTTTATTAACTTCCTTGCCATCTTGATCTTTTTATATTTCAACATTCGCGTTAAAAAGAATGCCGATTGAAAGATTGGAATATTCTTAAAGCTTGTTATTTCAAACTTTCGCAAATAAAAATCCAAATTACTTTCGTCTAAAACATAGCCAATAAAAAAAGTCATTCTCAATTTAAAACCAACCTCATTCCAATGGGGATAATCTAAAAAGTAGTCATGAAATTCTTTTGACCAATCACTACGATAATTTCTATGTTGAATTGACACCCAAAGCGCAGTGCTCTGAAGCAATCTAATGTCTACAAAGCACTTAGGTATGATAGTACTTTTAATGAGAGCAAGCTGATTTTGATTAGGAACTTTATCAAAATATCTATAATACTGTCCAATAAAGATGAAATATGTGCGAGTAACAACATCGTTAAAACTTTCTAACGAAACATATTTTTCAATTAAATCATTAATTTTTTCTAAAAGAATTTTCTTACCCTCAATTGATTTATTTTTGTTTACTTTATCGATAAAAATTTTAATTAACTTATCAATTCCATGTAATGAATTTAATGGAAATTCATCAATAATCTTTATAACAAAATCTTCTGCCTTATCTTTTCCTAATATATCCCCAGTAATGTACAAGAACATGTAATTTTTTGGATTGTCCGGACAGTGAGGATTTACGTCTGTATACCGTTTCATTTTTTCGTACGCAAATTCTTCATTAGCATTCCGCCATTTTTTTAGCTCTTCTGCATAACCCAACCATTTATTTCTAAACACGTTTCTAAGAAGATGAATATCGAACTTTTTAGGCCTATGCGTCCTCATTCTATTCATAAAATCTTCAACAATCTTCGTCTGTAACTGTTTTGAATAAAAATTATCAATATAATATTTTGCAACCCTATTGTTCTTAAGGGAAATATTAGCATCGATATTATCTGCAATTTCGAAATGACCAGAAACCCTCAAAGCTTTAATAATATTATCCCTATTATCTGCTATATTAAGATAGTCTATTATATAATCTAGGTGCGGCTTCGTGCTAAGACAACTCCAGAAGGCTGCAAGATCATACACATCTGGGATATAATTATTATACTTATTTCGACACTTTTCCCACTCAAAAATTGCTACGGATTTTGGAAAAGGAACAGTCGTATTAGCCTTATCTCTGTACTTTTTAATTAACCCGTAAATTTTTTCGGTTGGCTGTAGGTTATTGTTAATTTTAAACAAAACCTCATCGTCATTAGTTAGTTTAATATCATATGTTTCAAAAAAGCGTCCTATTTTATCATATAACAAACTCAAGAAATCTACATTAAATTTTATTGTAAATTCATGAAGGTCGTATGTTAACGTGTCTAGCTTTTGGTCAAAAATATTTTGAAGACGATATGATGAATACTTATTTATAACTAAGTTTACTTTGCACTCTCCTAAGCTCTGGAAAAATTTTGATATTGTAACATCATTAACATTTTTCGAATTATCATTTACAAAAACCCAACAAGATTCATAATTCCATTCTATTTGTTGAAGTTCTAAAATATCTTCTGTATAAAATGCCACGTATTTACTCTCCATTGCAAAATCGATAACTTCATAAATAAAAGATTTTTGACTGTTATTTTCGCTATTTCCTATTAACACCCTGTTTTTTAATATTCCATGATCAAAAAAGTCAGAAAAACCAGATCTCTTTACCTCACTAATGACAACAGAAGAACCATTATTTACTATAAAATCAGAATTGTTAAACTTTACTCTATTCTTAAAATTGGTGTTATGAGAAATTACTTCTCCCAAGTATGACATCTTATATTCACTAAAAGCTCCAACGCTTTCAAAAAATTCTGCATCTAATAGATAAGAGTTTTTAAAATCATTCTGAACAAATATCTCAGGTGTTGTTTTCTTAAAATCTTTGCAAAATTCTAAAAATTTATCCGTGTCCCCCAACATTGGGGCTACACCATAATCTACTAATTGCCTCGGTAATTCCAAATCTTTATTTGGGGTTAAGTAGAATGATTTAGGCCTAACATTGTATTCGTTAATATTAGCTTTTAGCCTCTCCCACGAAGGCTCATCTCCTGCAAAACCTAAATATATAACATGATAATGCTGTATATTATGCTGAAAAATTGACATACTATCCTGGTGTATGGCATCTTCCACATAATAATCACGCTTTGTTAATTTTAAATTAGTACGAGCTTGTAGCAGTTCAGTCTCAAGTATTCTCATTGGCAATTTACCATTTAGATAGTGCACCCCTTGAATGGCTGGTGCGGGACTACCCGTACCATACCCAGTGCTATTATCCTTAAAAAAGGGTAAACAGAGAGATAGAACGTTATCGTAATTAAATGTAAATATTTGCTTCCATGGAATATTTTGTAAAGCATTATACAGTTTAAGTCGCTCTTGTTTTAAATCGAGAGTAAGGTAGTCGTTAAACCATTTTTCATTCTCCATTTCAGAACCTTTAAGGTCTATTAAGCGCTGAGAAGCTTCCTGAAGTGAAATTGAATAATCTAAACGTTCATACTTACGAATCTTAGAATCTTCGTCTAACTCGCGGGTAGTAACTTGATTATTGTACCTATCTACAATTGCACACTTTAAATCTTCTCCAAGAGGAAATCTTTCGCCCGATTTGTTGGTTAAATTTGCATTAAATCCAGCACCTAGCACTAGAATTACCTCACCATCTTGTAACGCTCGCAGAAAAGCAGGCGTAAATTTTAAACTCATAACTTACATTAAAATTTAAAAAAAGGGGAATTTATCAAAAGGAATAAACAGATAAAACTGCTTAGTTGGTAAACGCAAGTTACAAATATTTTTTTCTAATACCCTGCAAACCTAAAATTGAGTAGCTTTTGAGTATGGTCGTATAATTGAGGGAAATGATCTTTAAAATCGGTTGGAGATTCAATAAAATACTCGGCTAAAACCGCCATAAATTCGTATTGATTTGTAAACGCATATGCTCTAAAATATCGGGTTTCATCAAGCTTATCTTTAACTTCTTGATGGGTTAATCTTTTAAGAATATTCTGAAATTGTTTAGAAAAGCGAGTAGCATCTATATCCCTACTTTTTCTGGCTTCTAGCTGCATCGCATGCATAAACTCATGGATTCCGAGGTTGAGATTATCGTCGTTAATTCGGTAGCCAAATTCAAAATCTTTCCAGGAAAACACTAGAGCCTTCTGTCTCGGATTAAACTCTCCTTTATGGTAGGCTTGATTCGCCTCACTATAAAATTCTTCTGGGTAAATTAAAACATATTTTATTAGACTGTATTCGTAGTTCTTTCTGCCAAAACTTAGCATACAGCCCACAGCGGCAATGAGCGTTTTCATTCGCTCTGTAATCACCAAGCCATCTCTTCCTACAAACTCTTTACTCGCGATAAAAGTGGCAATTCTGTGTTTAAATTGTCTTTTGTGTTTTGCTGAAAGCAAGGTGTAAAAGTAAAATTCATTTTCAAGGATGGTCACTTGTGCAGCCGAAATCTTCTTGTACACAAAAAAATGTCGAAACAGCGGTTTGTTGAAATTTGAGGCATACCAATTTTCGAAAACTCTAAAAAGAAAAAAACCGAAACCTAACAAAACAATAGTATAGGCATAAGGCGCCAACCAAGTATTATCAACATCGGCTTGTAAGATGTACATCATAGCGTATTTGGGAAGCCTAAGGTACTAATAAATTGTACGCAACCCTTAAGTTAACTAACGACCTATGAATGCTAATTATTACTTCTTACCACTATCCCCTTTAAAATGTTGGGAGTTATTCTTAAAAAGCACGTTAAAGGTAGTTAGACTACCATAACAACGAGTAATGTACTGTTGCAGATCTACTTTATCTTGATCTTCTAATAACTTGCTGCTATTAATTTTTTGTTCCATAACCCGAAGTCTGTCGCGAAGCATGACTATTTTATGGAAAAAGGTGTCTATTGGAATTTCTTTATCTGAAAGAGAACTATCTTTTGGTTTAAGCACCAATGTACCTCCTTTGTATTTATCTGCAATAGGCACAATTTCTGAAGCGTCGCTCCATTTTTTAAGCAGGTTTCTCAAGCTTTTCTCTACTTCATAGAAACTAACTGTGTCAACCTCATCTTCAGCAGCCTCTATCACTTCAAAATCTTCGTCAAAAGTTAGTGTTTCTAATCCGCTGTCTATAAAAGTTACCCAATACATTTTACTATCAACATTGGTGACCACGCCTTTTCCATACGTTGGGTGACTTATTCGCGAACCTATACCTAGTATCTTTTTCATATCTATTATTTATTTCAGCTTTTACAAATGTATATCTCGCTATGCTGATTTCAAAAAATACTTTTTACAAACCCAACTATTAAGATTTTTAGTTAAGTCGTATCTTAGCTATATCAAACTTAACTATGCGAAAAATAAAAGTTCAATCCTTACCTCTTTTTGAAGTAATACAAGATATTGCTAATGCTTTTAATGTGTCTTATCAAGAAAATTGTGGAGAATACCATGTAGACATACCTAAAAAAATTGGTTCGGGGTTTATTAAGGGAATTAATTTTGATGGTGGTTTTGGTATTCTTATTTATCAATGCACATTTAGTCAGGACATTGAATTTCATTTTGTGATAGATAAAGTGCACCCACTTAAATTCCTTTATTGCCTTAAAGGAGAGCTTGAGCATCGCTTTCAAGATAATGAAGAAAATAATACCATAGAACAATACCAAAGTGCGATTGTTGCCAGTAAAAGCACTAACGGACATATACTGCGCTTTAAAGCAGAAACCGAAATACAAGTGGGCAGTTTAGAAATAGATCGTAACATTTTTCAGGACAAAATCGACTGCGAATTAAAAAGTCTATCTCCAGAGCTTAAAACTTTATTTTCAGATAAAAAGGCGGTCAATGAATTTTATCATAATGGATTTTACAGCCTTCAAATTGCAGATTTATTTAAGAAAATTGAAACTTTTGAAAACAATGATTTTGTAAGAAGAATTTTCTTAGAAGGACAGGCATACGACATCTTAACACACCAAATTGTACAATACCACGATGACATTAACGAAGATAACGGGGGTGGTGTTTTACGTAGTTATGAAGTTTCTATGATTCAAAAAGCTACTGACATAATAGATTACGGTCTTGCCGATTTAGATTCTATAGAAGAGCTTGCTCAAGAGGTAGGTATTAATGCAAATAAGCTACAACAAGGGTTTAAACATTTACATGGTACTACAGTAAATGGTTACATTCAGCATAGAAGAATGATTTATGCAAAGACGCTTTTAAATAATACCGATTTCAATATTTCTGAAATCGTCGAAAAGTTAGGATTATCAAGCAAAAGTTACTTCTCAAAAATTTTTAAAGAAACATACCAGATATCGCCTTCAGAGTATAGACAAAACAATAAAAAGCTTAGGTTAAAATAGAGGTAGTTTCAGCAATCTTATAAATGTTACCTGAAGAAATATTGAAGAAAATATTCATATAAAATAATAATACTACACGATACTTTTTAACACTTTTAAGATTATTAATAACACAACTCAATTACTTATAAACATTTGGCATACAATTAGTTAAACTGAGTTAAACCCTGATTAAGCCTGTATTTCATTCCCTACTTTTATCTTCATAACAACGTAAAAACTTAGAAAATGAAAGACTTAATTTGGTTAATTGTAGTTATCTTGATAGTAGGATGGCTCATTGGATTTTTTGGCTTTGCAGCCGCGGTTGGTAACTTTATCCATATTTTGCTAGTACTCGCTGTAATAATGATTCTTTATAAATTACTTACAGGTAAAAAGATATAACTTCATTAACTATTTAATTGAGAAGTAGCCTTCATGATTTTTCATGGGGGCTATTTTAATTTCTGATGTATTTAGTTCTACGTAATCATTTTTGAAGCGCTCAGATTGTGTAACGAAGATACAGCTCAAAGGTTTATAAACTTATCGGGATTATAGATCCCTCAAAGCTATGCATTCCTCTCGCATGGCTCGTCGGATGCATGTTGAAAATAAAACACCAGATAAAATGCTTGAGCAAGCTCAGACATTTTATCTGGTGTTTTATTTATTCGTGACCGCGGAGGGATTCAAACCCCCAACCCTCAGAGCCGAAATCTGATGCGCTATTCAGTTGCGCCACGCGGCCTTTATTTAGTTACTCAATCGTTGTTTAACAATCATGCTTATGGTTTTACCATCTGCTCTTCCTGCTGCTTTGCCATTAACCATTCCCATTACCTTTCCCATGTCTGCCATAGAACTTGCTCCTGTCTGCCCAATGGCTTCATCTACCAAGACTGCTACTTCATCTTCTGTTAACTGCTCAGGCAAAAATTGAGAAATCACTTTTGCTTCTGCCAATTCTGGCGCAGCCAAATCTTCTCTTCCCTGCTCTTTATATATAGCTGCGCTATCTTTTCTCTGCTTTACCAACTTCTGAAGTAACTTTAACTCGGCTTCTTCACTTAAGTCTTCTTTTGCCCCACTTTCTGTCTGAGCTAATAATATTGCAGACTTTACAGATCTTAATGCCTGTAGGGCTTCTTGGTTCTTCTCCTTCATTGCAATTTTCATTGCATCCATAATGGTACTTGATAAACTCATAGTATATAATATTGAAGCGCAAAGATACTTATTCTAAAAAAAAGCCGCTCACTTTTCAATTCAAATGAACGGCCTTATAACGTATTTAGTAGATTGCTAATCTACATTATCGTGTAAAAACGAATTATTATTTCTCAAATCAACGTCATCATCATCTGTACTTACAGAAGTTCGTGAAATAGTAGTATCTGTATCAGAATCTTCTAGTTCAATTCCCATGCGCTTGTATGCAGGTTGCTTTTCAATATCATCTATCTTAGAAGAGCTATTTCGGAACTTATAATTAAACTCCTTCATTTTCTTTTTTCGCTCTTCAGTTCTTGAGGCTAGTAATTTAGCAATAGGCGTATTTAGCGGATCTGCATCGTCTGGTGATACCTCGTCTTCAGTTTCGGTAGTTTCTACGGTTTTAGTTTCAAACGCAATCTCTTCTTCAGCTACTTGTTTTGCAGCAGGCTTCGCGCCTAATAATTCTGCTTCTTTCTCTTCATAGTCGTCTAAGCTATAGCGTTTCACCCCATCACCAGAAACTTCAGTAATTGGGATAATTTCTACAGGCTCATTTACCTCAATATCTTCTATCCTAGAAGTAAGTATTTCTTCCTTTTGTTCTTCAAGCTGTACCTCGGTTGTAGCTGCTGGAGTTTCCGTAGCATTTACTGGCAAATCGAACATCAGCATTTGCTCTTCTACTTCTGGTTCTTGTGAAATAGGGGTTTCCTTCTTTTCTGAAATAATAAATTCTTCTTCTGTAGTAGTCTCTACGGAAATTTCCTCTACTTCAACTGGAGGCTTTACAATTTCGAAGCTATTAACATCAATTTCATTGATTAGAAGTTGTTCAAATTCTGCCAAATGATGAATATCTATCTGTGTTGATTCAACCTTAATATTTCTAATAAGTTCAGATGTTTCAATATACCCTTCAAATGGAAGTTCTGCTTGTGTATCTGTAGGCTCCTCAACGGCTGGAACTGTCTTTGCCTCTGGCTTCTTTATTGGCGCTTCCTCCTCGTCTAAAACCAACGTATGCCTTATCACCGGTTTTTCTACTACAGGTGGTTGTTTTGCAGTTTCATTAGGCAATTCAACCGGTGTTGCACCTTTCTTTGGTGAAAGATCTTGCTCTGCCTTCTGTTCTTCCTCTAACGTATGTATAATTTTCTTAGTCTCTGTATTGGCAATGTCGTCTTGTTGCTCTGCGTTGAACCCAGTTGCAATAACTGTAATTGCTACCGCACCTTCTAACGTTTCATCTTCACCAATACCCATAATAATATTGGCGCTGTAACCAGCTTGTGTCTGAATGTGATCACTAATTTCACCAATCTCATCGATCGTAATTTCTTCATTACCGGAAACAATAAGAAGCAACACATTCTTAGCCCCTTGAATACTATTGTCGTTTAACAACGGAGAATCTAGCGCCTTGTTAATGGCTTCGTGTGCACGGTTAGCCCCACTAGCACTAGCGCTACCCATAATTGCTGTACCGCTATTTGCCAATACTGTTTTAGCATCACGCAAGTCAATATTCTGCGTGTAGTGATGTGTAATTACCTCTGCAATACCTCGCGCTGCAGTGGCTAATACTTCATCTGCCTTAGAAAAACCAGCTTTAAAACCTAAATTACCATATACCTCACGTAATTTATTATTGTTTATTACAATTAGCGAATCGCAATTCTGACGGAGTTTTTCAACACCAATCTGTGCTTGTTCACTTCGCATTTTTCCTTCAAACTGAAACGGAATAGTTACAATTCCCACGGTAAGTACATCCAGCTCTTTTGCCATTTTCGCTATAATAGGAGCTGCTCCTGTACCAGTACCACCACCCATACCGGCAGTAATAAAAATCATTTTGGTATTTGTGGCAAGCATGTTCTTGATTTCTTCAAGACTTTCCATAGCAGATTGTTCACCAATAGCTGGGTTCGCTCCTGCTCCTAATCCTTCAGTAAGTGAGACACCTAGTTGAATTTTAATAGGCACAGCGCTATTTTCTAAAGCCTGGGCATCTGTATTGCAGATTACAAAATCTACACCTTTAATGCCTTGACTAAACATGTGGTTAATTGCATTACTACCACCACCACCAACACCAATGACCTTTATGACATTGCTTTGGTTTTTTGGCATATCGAATGCGATTGTTTCATCAAAGTTAGTACTCATATAACTATTATTTTGCGAGGTTTATTTTTATGATTCCGCACTGCGGAACTATTATATATTTTATATCGTTTACCGTGCAATGCACAAACGACAGTTTATTCTGCGTTATCTAAAAATTCTTTAAACTTTTCTGCCCACTTATCAAAGAAGCGCTTACGCTCTTTTGGGGTTTCATCTCTAGTATCAGTATGCATCTCTCCTCCAGCAGTACTTGATTGTGTTTCCGCATCATCACCGGCACTTTCTAGGGCCTCTATTGCTTTTGGTGCTACACGATGCTTGTTCTCTAAACTATTTAGAACAAGACCTACGGCTGTTGCGTACAACGGACTCGTAGTTTCGCCATCACTGCCTCCAGCTAGATGCTCATTCGGGTAGCCAATACGTGTGTCCATTCCCGTAATGTATTCTACCAACTGCTTTAAATGTTGCAATTGAGAGCCTCCTCCAGTAAGTACAATACCAGCGATTAACTTCTTCTTTTGTTCTTCGTGACCGTAATTTTTTATCTCTAAATAAACCTGTTCTATAATTTCTACTACGCGCGCATGAATTATTTTTGAAAGGTTCTTCAGTGTAATTTCTTTAGGTTCTCTACCACGTAATCCGGGAATAGAAACAATTTCGTTATCCTTATTTTCTCCAGGCCATGCAGAACCAAATTTAATTTTCAGTAATTCTGCCTGCTTTTCAATAATACTACAGCCTTCTTTAATGTCTTCGGTAATTACATTTCCACCAAAAGGAATTACCGCAGTATGTCTAATAATGCCATCTTTAAAAATCGCCAAGTCTGTTGTGCCACCACCAATATCGATTAATGCTACACCCGCTTCTTTCTCTTCTTGACTAAGTACAGCATTTGCCGAAGCCAAAGGTTCTAGTGTAATACCCGACAATTCTAGTCCTGTACTTTTTACACATCTCCCAATGTTTCTAATAGACGATACTTGCCCGACAACTACATGAAAGTTTGCTTCTAAGCGACCTCCATACATTCCTATAGGCTCCTTAATCTCTGCCTGGCCATCTACTTTAAAATCCTGAGGAAGCACATGAATAATCTCCTCACCTGGTAGCATTACCAATTTGTGAACTTGGTTGCATAACCGATCAATATCTTCTACATCAATTACTTCATCACTATTGTTTCTGGTAATATAATCACTATGCTGAAGGCTTCTAATATGCTGCCCAGCAATACCCACTACAACATCTTCAATCTTTAAGCCTGAAGACGTTTCTGCATCTTGTACCGCTTGCTGAATAGATTGTATGGTTTGGGTAATGTTATTTACCACACCACGATGTACACCAAGGCTTTTAGACTTCCCAATGCCTAAAATCTCCATTTTACCGTACTCATTGTTCCTACCAATCATAGCAACAATCTTGGTGGTACCAATATCTAATCCTACCGCTATGCTTTCGTTTTCCATTCTACTCTTTTTTTGTTGCTACCACTTGATTTCCAAACTGCAAATCGATTATACGGTAGTTTTTCAATGTGTTGTCCTGTTTTGTTTTTTGATAAAATGCTTTAAAATTCTGAAATTTTAAATCCATATCTTTTGGTTTACCAAACGCAACGTCAAAATCATGTTTACGAAGCTTTAAAACTACACTTCCATCCATGGCCACGTTAATCCCTACGACGCTCTGTTTCATAAAATCATCTTCATGTATCTTCAATAATAACGGCGTTATTTCCGTAAAATTGGTTTTAGAACGTCCGGTTATAATTGGCACCCTTGCTGCATAAACTGTAGACAAAGGCATTTTCTTTCCGTCTGCATCAACGTAATAGTTAGGCGATGCCGACACTCTACCTATCGGATTTCTTTGTTCTATCTTTGCCCCTAAAACGCCGTCAACCGTTACATATACTTGCGCGTCGCGAATCATCGCATTTTCAAGTAAGCGGGACTCCATCTCTTTCAAAACTAAAGTTTCTTTATCGACACCCGTAACACTATCCTGATTTTGTACTAACAATTTATTAACAGTATTCAAGGTGATAAATGGGTCATTTTCATCCAGAAATTCGATATCAACTTTACTTAATTTTCGCGCCGCATTTCGGTTGTGTGTGAAACTGAAAAGAAACACCACAAGTGCCAATAGCAAAACAAATTTTGTAAGGATTATTAACTTCTTCATTTGGCTAATTCTTTTGTTACCTGCTGAACCTCAGCACCAATATCTCCTGCTCCAACCATAAGCTTAATTCGACAATCCGATTTTTTTAGAAACGTAGCTATTTGAGATTTCGATAGTATAGTAGGAACCAATGTATTGGTTTTGTTATCATCAACTTCACGAATTAAATCTGCAAGCCATTGTGAAGTCACGCCCTCTATTGGCATCTCTCGAGCCGGATAGATATCTAACAAACATACTTCGTCAAATTGCGCTAAACTTTCAGCAAAACCCACAGCAAAATCTTTGGTTCGACTAAAAAGATGTGGTTGAAAAACAATAACTTTTTTATCGTTTGGGTACATTTCTGAAACCGCCTGATAGAGCGCATTTATCTCTGTAGGGTGGTGTGCATAATCGTCTATTAGCACCAAATCATTACTTCTAATTCTATAAGAGAAGCGTCGATCTACTCCCTTAAAAGAAGCTAAAGCCTTGGGTAAACAATCGGTCGGGGAACCTGCTAAAATTGCCATTCCCAAGGCTGTTACTGCATTGTGTAGGTTATGATGTCCGGGCAGGTAAAATTGTAAATCTTGTACGGTTTGTTTTGGAGTTTTTAAATTGAACACATAAGCTCCATTTTCTATGCGCACCTCTTGCGCTTCAAAAGCTGCCTCCTCCTCAATTGCCACTGTTTGCCCAGATAATGGCAACCCTTTTTTATGTAATAAATTTTCTTTCTTCTCTACGAGTGCTGCAAATTCTTTAAACCCCTCTTCAATTGCGTTTGCATTTCCGTAGATATCTAGATGATCTGCATCCATAGAAGTAACACAAGCTATATCTGGACTTAATGTAAGAAACGAGCGATCAAATTCATCTGCTTCAACTACCGTAATTTCAGTTCCTTTACTTATAAAATTAGACTTATAGTTCTCTGCAATTCCTCCTAAAAAAGCAGTGACCGGCATCTCACAGGAAGCCAACAAATGACCTAAAATAGCCGAAGTTGTTGTTTTACCATGAGTGCCAGCGACTGCCAAACATAAAGTGTTCTTTGTAACCTCACCAAGCAACTGTGAGCGCTTTATGACGTTGTAATTTTCGCTTATAAACCAATTGAGTATGTTATTATTCTTAGGTATCGCTGGGGTATAGACCACCAGAGTAGTACGTTCGTTTTTTACCCTCTCTGAAATTTCAGCAATGGTATCTTCATAGGTAATATCAATTCCTTCAGAAGCTAATAGCCTAGTAAGTGTTGTCTCGGTTTTATCGTAACCAGACACGGCAAGGCCCTTCAATTTCGCAAAGCGAGCAAGGGCACTCATCCCAATTCCGCCAATGCCAACGAAGTATATATTTTCTATGTTATGAAGAATATTCACTTTACACTTTTCTAGTATTTCTTAGTAGCTTATCTACCTCATCTACAATATCTTTTGCCGCATTTGGCCGTGCCAATTTTCTAATATTTTCTGAAAGTTCCTGTTGTCTAACCACGTCTGTTAACAAGGAACCTATGGTCTCTTGAAAATCATTATCAGCCTCCTTTTCCCGCAGTAGAATTGCCGCATTTTTTTCTGAAATAGACAAAGCGTTTTTGGTTTGATGATCTTCGGAAACGTTAGGCGACGGAATAAAAATAACTGGTTTACCCACCAGGCATAATTCTGAAACCGAAAGCGCTCCCGCCCTTGAAATAATGACATCTGCCGCGGCATACGCTAAATCCATTCTGTTTAAAAATGGGTGCACCTGAATTGATTCGGTAGCCATAGTCTTATAATCGCTTTCGTATAATTTTCCACATTGCCAGATAAGCTGGATATCCTTTTCAATAAAATAAGGCAAGGTGTTAGCTACTAATTGATTTATTTTTCTAGCACCCAAACTTCCGCCAAGTACTAAAATGGTTTTATTAGATTCATTTAGGTTAAAAAAGTTCTGTGCCTCGGTTCTTTTACTTGCAATCTCTAATAAATCTTGTCGTACCGGATTTCCAGTTAAAACAATTTTTTCTGAAGGAAAAAAACGTTCCATACCGTCATAAGCTGTACAAATTGTAGTAACCGATTTACTTAGCCATTTATTTGTAATGCCTGCATGACTATTTTGCTCCTGAATAAGACAAGGAATACCCTTGCCGGAAGCTGCTTTCAACAGTGGTGCACTTGCATAGCCACCCGTACCTATTGCGGCATTTGGTTTAAACTTTTTTATAATGCTCTTAGATTTCAGCAAACTAGAAATTAACTTAAAAGGAAACATTAAATTTTTGAAATTTAAACTACGCTGAAGACCCGAAATCCATAGACCTATAATTTCGTAGCCAGCCTGTGGTACTTTCTCCATTTCCATACGGTCGCTAGCCCCTACGAACAAAAATTGTGCATCTGGATAACGAACCTTCAACTCGTTAGCAATAGCAATTGCAGGATATATATGACCGCCAGTACCGCCACCGCTAATTATAAATTTGTATGGAGTTTTAGTTTTGATCTCTTTTAAAATTTCAGTTGTTAAATAGTTTCGCTTAAAATGTCTAACGGATTTTCTAGCACTTCACCTTCTTCGGTCTCTCTTTTTTGAACTTCTCTTTTTGCCGCAACACTCAACACCATTCCCAGCGCCAAGCAGGTCATCCAGATACTTGTCCCACCGCTACTAATTAAGGGTAACGTTTGTCCAGTAACTGGGAATAACTCAACAGCCACCGCCATATTTATGAGTGCTTGAAAAACAATGGGCAACCCCACCCCTATCACTAGAAGCTTTCCGAACATAGAACTAGATTTGTGTGCCACAACAACAAGCCTAAATAAGAGTGCTAGGTATAAAAACATTAAAAAGAGTCCGCCAACAATTCCAAATTCTTCAACAATAATGGCATAGATAAAATCTGAAGACGACTGTGGCAGAAAGTTCTTTTGCACACTTTTTCCAGGACCTAAACCACTTACACCTCCAGAGGCGATTGCAATTTTGGCCTTTTCAATTTGATAATCCCCTTCGGTATCTTCTTTGTCTGTAAAGTTTTCTATCCTACTCATCCATGTATCTACACGGTTTGGAAACACACCGGGAAATGCCTTTGCCGTTAGCACAAAAAGTGCCAAGATTACAAACCCAACTCCTAGAATAATTCCTAAGTATCGCAATGGGTATCCACCTATAAAAACAACGATAACTACCATTGCAAAAATGATAGCAGTGGTAGAAAAGTTGGCAGGAAGTATAAGCGCAAGTACCAAAAACACCGGAAGCCAAAGCGGGATAAGTGTTTCTTTAAAAGTAACCACCCTATCTTTTATACGACTTAAATATCGAGCTACATAGGTTAGCAATACTACTGCAGCAAGCGTAGATGTTTGAAATGTTACTCCAACAAAGGGCACTCTAATCCACCGACTTGCATTTGCCCCTTCTATTGTGTTTCCTTGTGCCATCGTAAATATTAACAGCAGCACTACAATAGGCAAGGCAATGATTGAGAGTCCTTTAAAATAATGGTAAGGAATTTTGTGTACACCATATAGAATGGCGAACCCTAATAATAAATGTGCCAGATGTTTCAGTAAAAACTTAAAGGTATTTCCATCGCCATACAGATATGCCAAGTTACTACTTGCGCTGTATACCGGCAAGAAGGAAAAAAGCGCTAGCAGGCCTGCTACTGCCCAGATTGCTTTATCACCTTGTATGTTTTTGAAAAAATTGTTCACACTTGTTTCTTATAATTGTCTTACTGCTTCTTTAAACTGACGTCCTCGATCTTCGTAATTCTCAAACAAATCGAAACTTGCACAAGCTGGACTTAACAAAACGGTGTTGTTTCGCTCTGCGATTTTATAAGCAACTTTCACCGCTTCTTCCATGCCCGCAGTTTCTACAATGAGATCTACAATATTTCCAAAAGCTCGTTTAATCTTTTCGTTATCTACACCCAAGCAAACGATGGCCTTCACCTTTTCATTTACCAATGGCAGCAACTCTGAGTAATCGTTGCCTTTATCTACACCACCAACAATCCAAACAGTGGGTGTTTCCATGCTATCGAGCGCATAAAAAGTTGCATTTACATTGGTAGCTTTGCTATCGTTAACATACATAACGTTGTTAATTTTGAGTACTTTCTCTAAACGATGTTCTACCCCTTGAAAGCGCTCTAAACTCTCTCGAATTGTAGCTTTTCTTATTTTTAATAAAGTAGCTACGGTACTGGCTGCCATAGCATTTTTAATATTGTGTTGTCCTTGTAATCCGAGTGATGCGAGTGGCATAGTTTGTTTGGTGTTATGTAAGGTTATTATTAGTTCGTTATTTTTTATATAGGCGCCTTCTGCTACTTCTTTATGAAGTGAAAAAGGCAACTTCTTTGCTTTTATTTCATGATTTTCCAACCATGTAAGTATTTCAGAATCATCACCGTCGTAGATAAAAAAATCTGCTTCAGTTTGGTTCATTGTTATTCTAAATTTAGAATCGATATACTTCTGATAGTTATAATCATATCGATCTAAATGATCTGGGCTTAGATTGGTAAGCACGGCAATATGCGGCGCAAAATTTTTAATTCCGTCTAACTGAAAACTACTAAGCTCCAGCACAAAATTCTCGTAGCGATTCTCAGAAACTTGTTCGGCAAAACTCTTACCTATATTTCCTCCTAAAGCCACATTTAATTCATCTTTCAGCAACTCATAGGTTAGCGTGGCAGTTGTTGTTTTACCATTACTTCCTGTAATACCCACCAGTGTAGCTTCTGTAAATTGAGCCGCAAATTCTATTTCAGAAATCACAGGCACCCCAGCCTCGTTTAGCTGTTGCACAATAGCTGCATTGTCTGGAATCCCAGGGCTTTTCATCACTAGTTGAGCATTTAAAATCTTAGCAACTGTATGCCCTTCTTCTTCCCAATCTAAATTGTTATGTATAAGAACTTGTTTGTACGTTTCTTTAATTTTTCCGAAGTCAGAAACAAACACTTCGTATCCTCTTTGTTTTCCAAGAACCGCCGTTCCTACACCACTTTCTCCTGCTCCTAATATGACAAGTCTTCTATTCATTTTTCTTTATAAACGGAATTCTAAACGCCCTTACGTCTACCTAATTTTCAAGGTTACAATCGTGAGTATCGCCAAGAAAATCCCGACAATCCAAAATCGTGTAACTATTTTACTTTCATGAAATCCTTTTACTTGATAATGATGATGCAATGGCGACATCCTAAAAATTCTTCTTCCTTCTCCAAATCGTTTTCGGGTGTATTTAAACCAACCCACTTGCATGACAACAGAAATATTTTCCATCAAGAAAACTCCACATAGCAGGGGTATAAGCAGTTCTTTTCTAATAATTATAGCTAACACTGCGATAATACCTCCAATTGTTAAACTTCCTGTATCTCCCATAAATACTTGGGCTGGATATGCGTTATACCATAGAAAACCGATGAGCGCACCAACAAAAGCAGTAATGAAGATGGTTACCTCACCTGTGTTGGGTATGTACATGACATTGAGATAATCTGAAAAAACAACATTACCAGAAACCCATGCAAAGAGCGCTAAGGTTACAGCAATAATAGCCGACGTACCCGCTGCGAGGCCGTCTATACCATCTGTAAGGTTTGCCCCGTTAGAGACCGCAGTAATAATAAAAATGACAATTGGAATAAAAACAAGCCACACATAATCTTTGGCAGTATCGCCCATCCAACCTACAAGGCTTTCGTAGTTAAATTCATTCTCTTTTACAAAAGGTATCGTGGTTTGCAGCGATCTTTCAGCGTTGTAAAACTCTATTGGCGAATTTTGTGTAATTGCCTCTTGAGAATTTACGGGGTTTACCTTTTCTCGTTTAATAGTAACATCGGGGTGAAAAAACATCACAGCTCCTACAAATATTCCGAGTCCTACTTGACCTATAACCTTAAACTTTCCAGGAAGTCCTGCTTTGTCTTTTTTAAACTTTTTTAAGTAATCATCTAAGAACCCAATTGCCCCCATCCAAAGCGTGGTTACAATAAGCATAATCACATAAATATTCTCAAGTCTTGCAAATAGCAACACAGGTACTAATGTTGCTAAAATTATAATCAGTCCTCCCATGGTTGGAGTTCCTGCCTTTTCATTCTGGCCCTCCAAACCTAAATCTCGTATTTGCTCCCCCATTTGCTTACGTTGCAGAATCCTGATGATTTTTTTACCAAAAAAAGTTGCTATAATTAGAGATGTAATCACCGCCAATGCTGCACGGAAGGTTATAAATCCAAAAAGACTTGCCCCTGGCATTTGGTAGTTTTTCTCTAAAAATTCGAATAGATAATACAGCATCTTATTTGTTTAGGGCGGTTAATAATTGGTTTACAATTTTAAAATCATCAAAGTCGGTTCGCTCACCGTTAATTTCCTGATAGGTTTCATGACCCTTTCCGGCGATCAAAATAATGTCGTTAGCTTCTGCCATCTGGCACGCAGTTTTAATAGCTTGTTTTCTATCGGTAATAGAAAGTGTTTTTTTGAAATGCTCTGGAGGCACACCACCTTCCATTTGTTCAATTATTGATACTGGATCTTCACTTCTTGGGTTGTCACTAGTAAAAACAACCTTAGTACTTAATTGGGCGGCGATTTTTGCCATTTTAGGTCGCTTTGCTACATCTCTATCGCCACCACAGCCAACAACTGTAATTAAAGTTTCATTACCTGTACGGATTGTATTTATAGTCTCTAAGACATTTTTTAAGGCGTCGGGAGTATGGGCATAATCTACAATAGCTGTGATTTTCTCCTTTTCTGAAATTTTAAATTGAAATCGCCCATCAACACTTTCTAACGTACTTAGCAATTGTAGTGTTTCCAACTGCTCTAAGCCCAACAGCTCTGCAGTTGCATAAATAGCGAGTAGGTTATACGCGTTAAAATTTCCGATAAGTCTAACCCACAATTCATTATTATTAATTTTCAGCAATAAACCCGAAAACTGATTCTCAAGAATCTGTGCTTTGTAATCGGCATAGCTTTTTAAGGCATAGGTATATTTTTTTGCCGAAGTATTTTGAAGCATCACACTTCCATTTTTATCATCTGCATTTATTAAAGCGAATGCATTTTTTGGGAGTTGATCAAAAAATGACTTTTTCACATCGCGATATTCTTTAAAATCTTTGTGATAGTCTAAATGATCGTGACTTAAATTGGTAAAAATTCCACCAGCAAATAAAAGACCCTCTGTTCGTTTTTGGTGAATTCCATGACTGCTCACCTCCATGAAACAGAATGCTATTCCGGCCGATACCATTTCGGCTAAATACTTATTAATGGTAATACTATCTGGGGTGGTATGCGTTGCTTTGTATTCTGTTGTGCCCACTAGAATTTTTACAGTAGAGAGCAAGCCGCAGGCATAACCAGCAGCGGTAAATAGATTAAATAATAAGGTAGAAATAGTGGTTTTACCGTTGGTTCCAGTAATACCAATTAGCTTAAGCTTTTCTGATGGGTTTCCATAAAAATTTGCTGCCATTACAGCCATAGCCTGCTTGCTATTGTTCACCTGCACATACGTAACACCATTTACCAGTTGTTCAGGCATCTGCTCGCAAATTACAGCGATGGCTCCCTGGTCTACCGCCTTTTTTATGTAGCTATGTCCATCGCTTTGTGTTCCGGCTATCGCAATAAAAACATCATCTAAACCAACTTGGCGACTGTCAAAATGTAAATCGCGAATAGCCACAGCAGTATTACCCACCACCTTTTCGAGGGTTACTTTATACAATATATCGCGTAGTACAATCAAGATAGTGTAAGTATAATGGTTTGACCCTTTTTCACTGCTTCTCCAGAAGGAATACTTTGAGACTTCACAGAACCGTTTCCTTCGATTTTAACTTTCAACCCCATGTTTTCTAAGAGCGACACCGCATCCATTCCAGCCATTCCAGCTACATTAGGCACCTTTTTTCGCACGGCTTGCACTTTGGTATAATAGTTTTCGTAATCTTGTGCGAGTGCTGTATCAACCACGTTAATATTAGTTACTTCCGCTTTTATAGGTGAATCTGTAAAAATTTTCTGTGCAATTCTTTTAAACACAGGTCCAGTAACATCTGCGCCGTAATATCCTTTTGTTGTACTTGGTTTATGAATAACTACTATACAGGAATATTTAGGGTTTTTAGCAGGAAAATAACCAGCAAAAGAAGAGACATACTTTCTGTCTTTGTTCCAAGCTTCAATATTTCCGTATTCTGTTCTTGCGGTTCCAGTTTTACCTGCCATAGAAAAATTTTCAGAATACAGACTCTTTCCAGTTCCACGTTTTACTATGTTCAATAGAATCTCCTGTATCTTATTAATGGTAGTTTCCGAAGCAATCTGCTCATGAATCACTTCTGTAGAAAACGTCTCTACTTGCTGATTCCAAGACCTAATTTCTTTAATAAAGTGTGGCTTTACCATGGTACCATTGTTAGCAATGGCATTATAAAAAGTAAGTATCTGTAAAGGGGTCATTTTTAAGTTATACCCATAAGCCATAGAAGGCAAGGCATTTCTACTCCAATTACTTGAACCTTTTTGTGGAATATCCGGAACACCTTCTCCTTTAATTGGAATTCCGATAACATCATTTAAACCCCAACTCCTAACTTGATTGGTAAATTTATTCGGGTTGTTTTTATACGCATCATCTATTAGTCTTGCCAGTCCAATATTTGATGAGACCTCTAGCGCTCTTGCTGCGGAAATTTTACCATACCCACCACGCTTAGAATCTGTAATTGTACGTCCATATATTCTAAATCTACCCTCTTGGGTATCGACCACTGTCGATGTGTCAATCACTTTTTGATCTAAAGCAACCGTCATTGCGATGGTTTTGAAGGTAGAGCCTGGCTCTGTACTTTCTCCAACAGCGTAATTTAAGCGCTCATAATAGCCTCCGTTCTTGTTCTTCCCTAAATTTGAAACCGCCTTAATTTCTCCTGTCGCCACCTCCATTACAATTACACAACCGTGATCAGCCTCGTATAACTCTAATTGTTTTAGCAGCGCGTGGTGTGCAATATCTTGCATGTTTACATTAATGGTAGAAACTACATCGTAACCATCTTGTGGTTCTACTTCGTTCTCGTCATAAACTGGTTTCCACTGACCTTTTGCAATTTTCTGCTTAAGACGTTTTCCTTCCTTCCCTTTAAGTTTTTCGTTAAATGCACCTTCCAAGCCTACCACATAATGCCCTGGTCTATTTCTATCTTCATCTCCGACCAAACGAGCACCAATTTTTTCCATTGGGTGTTCGCGCACGGTTTTCTGCCTTACTATAATTCCTCCTCGGTATGGCCCTTTTCTGAAAAGCGGCATTTTCTTCATCATCACATATTCTGAATACCCTAAATCTTTAGCTATTTTCAGGTAGCGATTTTTATTAGAGCGTGCTTTTCGCAATCGTTTTTGGTAATATGAAGGATTTCTACCCAGTAACTTGCTTAGTTCTTTTGAAAGTGGCACGAGGTTCTCTTTGAAGTCTTCTGAAGAAACCGTTACAGCATCGAAGTATATATCATATTTCGGAACCGAGCTAGCAAGCAAACTACCGTCGTCTGCATAAACATTACCGCGATTGGCAGGAATTGTAAAGTTTTGAGTTGTATTTTTAAGCGCGAGATCTCGGTATTTATCGCCTTCAACAAATTGAATATCGGCTAATTTCACAGCAATAAGTAACGCAAAGAGGAACATACCTCCAGCGACAAAATATAAGCGGTTTAATATGTTCTTTTCTTCTATTGGCACCGCGCTACTGTTGTTTTGTTATACTTATTTTCTTGGGAGGCGTTTCGCTTGGTTGTAGCCCACGCGACGCCAACGCTGCTGTAATTTTACTTTCCATCTTGGTTTGCGTTACTTTCTTTCGCACATCCAGATATTCACTTTTTAGTTCTTTCACATCATTGCTTAATTGCGCTATATGATGCACTTTTTTATCGGCCGTATGGCTGCTACCAATCATAATAAGCGCCAAGAAACTCAGGAAGATGATAAAGCGCCAATTTTTAGGAGCGTCGTCACTTACTAGAAACTTTCCTTTTATTATGTTGTAGAAGTTTTTTTTCATTTTAAGCCTAGGCTATTATAGTTTTTCAGCAATTCGCAGTTTTGCACTTCTTGCTCTGTTATTTTCTTTAATTTCTTCGTCTGAAGGAATACTAAATTTTCCAATGGGTTTTAACGGCACCTCTACTCTTCCGAAGACATCGCGTTCTGGTTCACCTTCAAAAAGACCATTTCTCATAAATCGTTTAACAAGTCGATCTTCTAAACTGTGATAACTAATTACACTAAGGCGTCCTTTTGGGACCAAAACCTCAACGCTTTGTTGTAAAAATTCTTTTAGCGCATCTAACTCCTGATTCACTTCAATTCGAATCGCTTGATATATTTGAGCTAATATTTTATTCTCTCTATGCTTTGGAAGGAATCTACCCAAGGCCTTCTTTAATTGCGCACTCGATTTAATAGGATTTTCTTTTCTAGCCTCCACTAAAACTCTTGCCATTCCTGCTGCCGCGCGTAATTCTCCATATTGAAATAACACGCTACGCAACTGACTTTCTTCGTATGAATTCACCACATCATAAGCCGAAAAGGCACTATCTTGGTTCATACGCATGTCTAAATCGGCTTCAAATCGTGTTGAAAAACCCCGTTCAGCAACATCAAACTGATGCGAAGACACACCAAAGTCGCCTAGAATTCCATCTACTTCTTTATACCCATGAAAGCGTAAAAAGCGCTTGAGAAATCTGAAATTTTCATTAATCAACAAAAACCTCGGGTCGTCGATAGCATTCTCAAGCGCATCTGTATCTTGGTCGAAAGCGATAAGTTTACCGTTTTCGTTTAATCTGCTGAGAATTTCTTTAGAATGTCCGCCGCCGCCAAAAGTGACGTCCACGTAAACCCCATCGGGGCGGATGTTAAGTCCATCTACAGTTTCGGTCAGGAGGACCGGATTATGATAATTCATTAGTAGCATCGGCATCTCCCATCACTTCTTCTGCCAAGTCTGCAAAATCGCTGGCAGCATCGTCAATGGCTTGTTCGTATTTCGCTTTATCCCATATTTCCACAATGTTGATTGCAGAGGAAATAGTAATTTCTTTGGTAATACCTGCAAAGTCTGCAAGGTCTTTTGGTATGTTTAATCTGCCCGTAGCATCAAGCTCTACCTGTTTTACTCCTGCTGTAAATCTTCTAATGAAGTCTACATTTTTTCTATTAAACCTGTTAAGAGAATTCATTTTAGCCATTAAGGCATTCCATTCGTCCATTGGATACAATTCCAGGCAATTCTGAAACACAGCACGTTTTATGATAAAGCCAGAAGACGCAACAGGAGCCAGCTGCTTTTTTAAAGCAGCCGGAACCATGACACGCCCCTTGACGTCAGCCTTACATTCATATGTTCCTATTAAATTGACCATCAGGGTTTCCCAAATCTTAATTAACTGTTTCAAATATAAAAAGTATTTACCACATTTTACCACTAAATACCACTTTGTTGATAAGTTTTACCACCCTACCACACAAAAGAGACATAACCCACTGACTGCGAAATGGTTTAAGTTCATTTTGCCATTAACAATTTCTGTAGAAAGGGCGGGTGAATGCTGCGATTTGAGAAAAATAATTCTTAGAATTAAGTTGAATAAAAAAGTGTATTTTTGTTTTTAACAATTGTGACACCCTGCATGACCGACCAACTTAAATCAGAAGGCAAATTCAGTTACTTAGAAATAGGTGAAGGAACTCCAATCATTATTTTACATGGATTAATGGGAGGGCTCAGCAATTTTGATGGTGTGGCAAATTTCTTTCCACCAAAAGGGTATAAAATTTTGATACCAGAATTACCCATTTACAGCATGCCCATATTAAAGACGAACGTAAAAAACTTTGCCAAGTATGTAAAGGAATTTATGGACCACAAGGGCTTAAAAGATGTAATTTTACTTGGAAATTCACTTGGAGGGCACATCGGTTTACTTTGCACTAAATTGTACCCAGAATACATGAAAGCCTTGGTTATTACTGGGAGCTCTGGATTGTATGAAAGTGCCATGGGAGAAAGCTACCCAAAGCGTGGTGATCGAGATTATATTCAGAAGAAAGCTGAAAATGTTTTCTACGATCCGAAAGTGGCAACCAAAGAAATTGTAGATGAAGTTTATGCTACGGTAAACGATCGGCAAAAACTAATACGTACACTGGCTATCGCTAAAAGTGCTATACGTCATAATATGGGTAAAGATTTACCTGCAATGAACACTCCTACCTGTATTATTTGGGGAAGAAATGACAATGTAACCCCACCAGAAGTTGCCGATGAATTTCACGATAAACTTCCAGATAGCGATCTGTATTGGATTGAAAAATGCGGTCACGCCGCCATGATGGAACACCCAGACCAATTTAATGAATTGTTATTTGCCTGGTTACAAGAAAGAGGGTTTTAAAGGCTGTTTGAAACATCAAATAAAGTCTTCTAGATACATATCCAAAATAAATTTCTAATAATCTATAGTTTTGAAAATTAAGTCAGCTGAATTTGTAATGAGCAATAGCGAAGTGGCCAAGTGCCCTAAAAATCGCTTGCCAGAATATGCCTTCATTGGCCGCAGCAATGTTGGTAAATCGTCGCTCATTAACATGCTAGTACAACGCAAAAGTTTAGCAAAAACTTCTGGAAGACCAGGAAAAACACAGCTCATCAATCACTTTATCATTAACAAAAATTGGTACTTAGTAGATTTACCTGGCTATGGATATGCGCGCGTTTCAAAAAAGGCTAAGAAGACTTTTCAGAAATTTATCACTAATTATTTTGAAAAGCGTAAGCAACTTGTACTTGCCTTTGTATTGGTAGATTGTAGACATGAACCACAACCTATCGATTTAGATTTTATGCAGTATCTAGGAGAACATCAAATTGCTTTTTCTATCGTCTTTACTAAAGCCGATAAACTAAAGCCAGCCGCTTTGTCTCGCAACATTGAGGCCTACACACAAAGAATGCTACAAGACTGGGAAGAAATGCCGCATTACTTTATCACTTCGTCTAGCAACACAGAAGGGCGTGAAGATTTGTTAGACTATATCAACCGAATTAATGATGAAATAGGCGAGCAAGTACAGCAAACCGATTTTTAACAAATGAGCTTATTTCTTAAGCTCTAATTTTTCAGCAAAATAGTCGGTAAAATCTTTCATGGTGTCTGCCATTTTATCATCACCTGTAGCGCGTTTAAACGTATCTGTCATCGCCACTAAAGTCTGGTGAAAAAACACCTGCATCTCGTCTAGGGGCATATCTTTTGTCCATAGGTCAATACGCAAGGCTTCTTTGGCTTTATGGTCCCACACAGAGAGTAATACTGCCTTAGATTCTTCATTGTTTACACCTCCATCTGGTGCAGACCAATGCAGTTTCTCTGGCACTTTATTTTCATCTAGCGCTACGTCTATTTTTATTTCTGAAGTATGATGTTTCATTAGTTCTTCTGTGGTTTGTATTTAGAATATTTAAAAATTTCGTCGGCACTTTTAATGAGTAGCTGCGGTACGGTAGTATTGTTTTTTTCCATATAAGCTTTCACAATTTGCCAACCTATATATCTCCCAACCATGCCAGGTGATTCGTTATCTATTTCGAGGTAAAACTTCGAAAAAGGGGCGTTAAAAATAAATCTTGGCGCCATTTTCGGGTCGGTACTGTACAGTAATTCTTTTTCAATAAAATAACGCCACATATCTTCTTCATTGTCGTTTGCCCATTTCATTTCTTCTTCAGTGTAACCAATTATTTCGGCATCGGTAACCGAAGGCAGCCAAATATCTTTCAAGTACAGCTCCTTTCCGAAGTACACCATTTGAGAAAGTAAATCGCGCTTACTCGGGGCAGAAATAAGTTGTCTAGCATAAGCTTCTGCCACATCTGGACCAATCTGAGAAGGTTTGAGGTTTTTAACCAAATATTGCTTAATATTTTGATAAAATTCATGATCGGCTCCCAAATAGGTATCAAGCGCAAGCACCAACAAAGTATCTGTAACGATGGCTTTATTCTGGTAATCTACATCGCTAGTAACGGTAACTGTGGTTGGGGCTTTAAATTCGGGGAAGTAATATTTTATGTGCTGAAATAACGGAAGCAGCTGATCTTCTATAGTTTCTTCGGAAGGAAACTGCTTTGCCACAGCGTCATTTAATTGCATCTGTAATGTATCACTCATATTCCCTAACCAAATACTGTCGTGAATTTGTCTCGGAAAAAACACAGGGTATTTCGCTTTAAGTGCTCCAAGAGACTCTGGGGTAGCATTCGCAAATTCTTTATCGAAACGAACAATTTTCGCTTCCATAGGTATTGCTGAAATTTCCTTCTCTAAAGCACTGTCTGAATTACATGCAAATAACAAAAACGTAGCACAAAGTATCACCAAATATTTCATAGTATGTAGTATTAGCAACTGTTTAACGCAGTACATTTTTATAAATTTTACTTTTAAGTTACATTTGTGCTGCAAAATTACCACTAATAACGCGTAAACCCAATCAAATGCAGACCGAAAAAGTAATAGACCACATTGTTAATTGGTTAAAAGAATATGCCGCAAACGCAAAGATGGATGGATTTGTTTTGGGAATTAGCGGTGGTATAGACAGTGCATTAACCTCTTCGCTCTGTGCAAAAACCGGACTTAGAACCTTATGTGTAGAATTGCCTATTCACCAACATCCAAATCAGGTAACTAGGGCGCAAGAACATATTGCACAGTTAAAACAACGTTTTGCCAATGTTACTGATGTGCAAGTAGATTTAACACCTGTTTTTGAGGAGTTTAAAAACCAAATACCACCTACACAAGACGATAGCTTTCTGGACCTAAGTCTTGCGAACACGCGCGCGCGATTGCGTATGACCACCTTGTATTTTTTTGCAGGATTGCATCGCTATCTAGTTGCAGGTACTGGAAATAAAGTAGAAGATTTTGGTGTTGGCTTTTTTACAAAATATGGAGACGGCGGGGTCGACTTAAGTCCGATAGCAGATTTGTTAAAAAGTGAAGTCTATGAATTAGCACGAGCGCTTGATGTTCCAGAATCTATTTTAAATGCAGCTCCAACAGACGGACTTTTTGGTGATAGCAGAACCGACGAAGATCAAATAGGTGCTAGTTACGACGAGCTTGAATGGGCCATGAAAATGCAAGACGAAGGGAAAGTCGCTACCGACTTTGAAGGCAGAAAACGACAGGTTTTTGAAATCTATTATCGCCTTAATCGCGCTAATCAGCACAAAATGAAGCCAATTCCGGTGTGTACAATTCCGCCAAGTTTAAAAAAGTAGTGTTTTCAACGAGTTTTCTGTACGTTGAACGAAATTCCCAAACTCCTAAAAACATTTTATTTAGTTTTGTTTTGTAGTATTAGTATTACAAAAACCTCACACAACCTAGCAATTTCCCCTTGCAAGGTGTGTCTTTATAAACAAGACTAAGAATGAAGAAAATTTTTATAGCAGATCACCACCCAGTGACTCGAAAGGGAATTGCCTGTATGTTAAAGAAAAATGACAATTTTTCGATTATAGGGAAAGCGAGTACCGGGGAGGAACTTTATACAGGACTTCAAAAGGAAGCACCAGATATTCTAATCATGGAAATTGACATGCCAAATATTAATGGCATCAACGCCTTAAGAAGTATTAAAACAGAATTCCCCAATGTGCGAGTGCTAATTTTCTCTACCCACCCGGAAGAAATTTACGCATTGCGATCTATTAAGTCTGGTGCAGCAGGGTATGTGCCTAAAACAGCGGGTACCAAAGTTTTCTTAGGAGCTTTGAAAAAAATTGCCAAGGGCGGCATTTTCTTAAATGAAGAGCTAACAAGCACATTTACTAGTCGTAACGTTGGCGAAAGCAGTGCTATTAGCCGATACAAAAAATTATCATCTCGAGAGATTGAAGTTTTAAACTTACTATCAAGTGGAAAGCGTAACAAAGACATTGCGAACGCACTAGATATCAACGAAAAGACGGTAAGCACGTATAAAACAAGATTATTGAAAAAACTGAAAGTAGACAACCTAGCAGATCTTATACATCAGTCTAGAATGTTTCAATTAGGGTAGTTTTACTATAACACCCTTCTTAATTTTTCTGAAAGAATTTTTTTAAGCGTTAAATAGTCTACAATATCTTGTAGGCTATTTTCTTTTTCGGCAGCTTGTGTTTGTTGTTCTATTTCCGAAGAGAGCTCAGAAATCTTTTTTGCTACTAACTCTCTACGCAGGTTTAGAATTGTTTCACTTACAATTTGAGACACCGACTTATCTTTCTCTTTCACAAAAATCTCTTTTCGCTCCCAATCATGTAATTGATATTTCTCTTCTTGCATTAAAATGTCGGTAACTGCCTCTGCTTTGTGAGGCTCTAACTGGTTGACAAGAGTTTCAACTTTAAGGTCCTGCTGTTGATTTAGTCTATTGATAATCTCAAAATAGAGTTCTTTAAAATCGGTATTCGTAAACTCCACCTCGTCATCTTGTAGGTCTAGATAAATTTTCTCAAAAACTTTTGCATTCGATTTCTCTGGTGTAAAGGAAATTTCACCTTCTTCGTTAGTTTCTAGTATTAGGTCTTCAAATTCTTCCTCTAGCGTCCCGTACAGCAATAGCAGTTCAATAATTTTACGCTCAAGTTCAAACTGAACATCAATTTTCGCCACCTTTTCGGGTTCCGCAGGAATAACCTGCATAGTTTCTTGTTGTTGTGTTGTCTTTTTTCCAGCATCCCTTCGTTCTTTCTGAAGTAACTGCGCTAGCGTATTAAAGAGTACCGTTTCGCTTATATCCATAATTCGCGAACACTCCTTTATATATACTTCTTGTTTTATAGCGTCTGGAATCTTTGAAATGCTCACTACCATATCGCGTATGGTATCTGCCTTTTTTATAGGATTGTTCTCTGCCTCTTTTGCTAATAGCGATGCCTTAAACGCTATAAAATCTTGTGCCTGTTCTTCTAGATATAGCGTAAGATCTTCTAATGAATGGGATTTTGCAAAACTATCTGGATCTTCACCTTCAGGAAAGGTGCATATCTTAACATTCATGCCTTGCTCCAAGATTAAATCTATCCCGCGTAAAGAAGCCCGTAGACCTGCAGCATCACCATCGAACAACACAGTTATGTTCTTACTCAGCCTATTTATAAGTCTAATCTGTTCTGGTGTGAGTGCAGTACCAGAAGAGGACACTACATTTTCAATACCTGTTTGATGAAATTGAATGACATCTGTATATCCTTCTACCAAATAGCAATTGTCTTCTTTGGCAATACTCTGTTTGGCATGATAAATACCATAAAGTACTTTGCTTTTGTGGTAAATATCACTTTCTGGCGAATTTAAATACTTAGCAGCTTTTTTGTCGCTTGTTAAAATACGACCTCCAAAACCAAGCGTACGACCACTCATACTTAAAATAGGAAACATAACACGGCCTTTAAACCGATCAAATTTTTTGTCTCCTTTTACAATCGTTAAGCCTGTTTTTTCTAGAAAACTTAATTGATAGCCACCTTTTAATGCTTCGTCTGTAAAGGCGCTCCAACTATCTGGAGAATATCCAAGACTAAATTTTTTAATAGTAGCATCTGTAAATCCGCGTTCTTTAAAATACGTTTTACCAATTGCCTTGCCTTGTTCTGTTTCTAATAGTGTTTTATGAAAGTAGTCTTTGGCAAATTCGCTAACCAAATACAAACTTTCTCGCTCGTTAGCTTGCTCCTTTTGTTCATCTGTTTGCTCAGTTTCTTCTATCTCTACACCATACTTTTTGGCCAAATATTTAATAGCTTCCGGATAGGTAAAATGTTCATGCTCCATTAAAAAAGACACTACATTACCTCCTTTGCCACTACTAAAGTCTTTCCATATTTGTTTTACTGGCGACACCATAAAACTGGGCGTGCGCTCGTCACTAAATGGGCTAAGCCCTTTAAAATTAGAGCCCGATTTTTTTAGGTGTACAAAATCCCCAATAACCTCCTCGACTCGGGCGGTTTCAAATACATTGTCTATGGTGGTTCTTGAAATCAATTGTCTAATTTTTCTTCCGAAGAGAAGATACACAAATGTAATTTAATTAAACTCCAAAAGAAAAATTCCAAATAACAAAAAAAGGTTCCCGAGAACGAAAACCTTTTTTAAATAGTACAGATGCATAGAGTACTAATCCCAATCCCAACGCACTCCTAGAGAAACATTACGTTGGTCTATTGTGTTATCCTTAAAAATGGTGTTTAAATCGTATTTAGCATACAATGAAATATCTCCATAACCAACGTAGGCACTTAAACCATAGATAAAGTTATTTGTATTGTATCCAGCCTTTAATTTTTGTTTTACTTTTTCATCACCGTTATCAAACTTCAGTTTTTGGCGCGCACTCATGTTAAGCCCAGCATACCCTCCAACTCCAAGTTTAAAACTCTTATTTGTGTTATATCTAAAGTAGTCTTCCTTTTCTATTTTACGTGAGCCACCAATTTCAAAATGTACTGGCACTACTACATTATCCATTCTAAACTTCGACTTATCTAGATCGAGACCAAAATCCTGTAATTCAGTTTGTGCGCCTGTATCAACAAAATAGCGGTTATCTGTAGCTTTTAACCCGTTAAATTGAAATGACACTCCGTATCGAAAACGTAAAAAATTACTTTCTTTAAAAACTCGGGTTGTCCATGCCAAACCTAATTCGGCATACCTACTTCCTCCAATTTTATAGGGAGAGTCGCTAAGTGACTGACCGTCAATTATGGCATTGTTTAAACCGAAAGAGAAAACCAATTGCGAACTTGTTCTGCGATCATACTTCCGCTTATGCTCTGGCTTATCACTAAAATATAGCCCCCATTCTCCAGTGCTTTCATCGTCTTCGTTGTCTCCAAATTGAATCGAAAAAATATTCTTTCCTTTTTCATTTGCGGTACCATTTCTTTTTACCAACTCAATTTTGTTATCGATAATAGCCACCTTATTTTCAATATTCAAGGCTCGCTTTTCTGCTGCAAGCTGCTTTTTGTTAGCTGCTTCTTCTACTGTAATGATGCCCTTCTCCACTTGCTTATTTATATTTTCAACCTCTTCTTTTAAAGCCTCCTTTTCTTGATTAACTACTTCGGTACGAGATTTTTCTAATATCTCTAGCTTAGTTAGCGCTTCTTGAGCGATGCTAAAACTACATGCTAGTGCCCACAGCACCACGGCAATACTAATTGTAACTATTTTCATAACTGTTCGTGTTTATAGTGCTCCTTGTTTAGGAGCGTGATTGATGAATATTAAAATATATTAATTGAAATTTAATTATTGCGCTCTACCACAGCGGTGCGCACTTTATTGAAGCCTTCGCCAAGGGCATCAAAAACTTTATCTCTAAAGCCTCGTTCTAATTCAGTTTCCACATCATTTAAGAGACTGGCCGGGTCTACGCGAGTGGTTGCCTGATTTAGAATACGCTGTGTTGCAATTTCTTTTTGTGCATTTTGCAACAAAATTTCGATGGCTTCTGCAGTTACGGTAGCCGTTCCTGCATTTAGTAATTGTACCTGAGCGACAACTTCATCTACTTTAGTGTCTACAAAATCTCTTTTAATAGGTTGGTTTAATGGCGATGGCGTTTTGTCTTTTTGAACACTTGCAATTGCTACAGCAGGTTCTTTTGTCTGAACTTTCTGCATTGGTTTTTTACTGGTTGCTATTTGGGTTGTGTTGTAGGTTTTCTTCGGAAGGGCTTTTTCATTAGTTGAAACAATTTCGGTAGTATTTACAGTATCGTCATTGGTTGCACCTTCTTTTTCTTCGGAAATCGTTAGCTCTATAGAGTTATCTACTTCTATTTGCGGTGTTTCTTGTACAATTTCTGAAGAAACATTTGTATCATCTTTCAGCAGAAATGAGCCAACTACTAATACAGCTACCAAACTAGCAGCAATGGCGTACCATAATGTTTTATTAGATTCTTTCTTATCACCCAGCTGTGCCTCTAGGGTCGCCCATGCATTTTCAGAAGGCTGAATTTCGCGCTCTTCTAGCTGCGTTCTAATGTGTTCTTCAAATTTATTGGGTTCCATAACTGGTATGATTTTGTTTGTTTATTAATTGTTGAAGCATTTTACGTGCCTTAGACAGTTGCGACTTTGACGTTCCTTCAGAAACTTGCAATAATTCTGCAATCTCACTGTGCTTATATCCTTCTACTGCATAGAGCACGAAAACCGCTTTGTACCCGTCTGGTAGCGCATCAATCAACTTCTGAATATCTGCTACTTCAAGCGTTGTTGGAAACTCGGTTGCATGGCCAATTGAGTTTTCGATAACAGATTCGTCTTGAAAAAACAATTTCTTCTGTTTCCGAAGTTCACTTATTGCCTGGTTCACCATAATGCGACGTATCCATCCTTCAAAACTTCCAGAACCTTCGTACGACGCTATATGTGTAAAAACTTTTAAGAATCCGCTAAGCATCACCTCTTCTGCTAGATCATTACTTTTTACATATTGTCTACAAACGCTCATCATCTTTGGCGCAAAAAGCTGGTAAAGCTCATGCTGCGCTTTGCGATTCCCTTTCTTGGTTCTCGCAATGAGCTTATCGTAGTTTTTATGTAATGAAATAAGTTTCACAGATATGCTTCGCTAGTTGCTTCAATTTAATAGACGCAGGTTTATAAAAAAAGGTTGCCTGAGGGATAAAATAAGTTTTAGAAACTACGAAATAGGCAGTAACCATTGGGTAAGAAGGCATATATATTCTTACAGTACTAAAATGCTAGGCTGCTATTTTTTTCTGTCAATTACGTAGTTCACCATTAATTCTAGAGAATCTTTGTACGGAGAAGCGGGGTACTTATCTAAAAGCTGAAGGGCTTGCTGTTGGTACTCCTTCATTTTGGTAGTTGCATAGGCCAAACCACCAGATTCTTTTACAAAAGCAATGACTTCCCGAACGCGCTTTCTGTCTTTATTATGGTTTTTTACTGAATTAATTAACCATTTTTTCTTGGTTTCACTACAGTTATTTAAAGTGTAAATTAAAGGAAGCGTCATTTTTTGCTCCTTAATATCTATACCTGTAGGTTTTCCTATTTGTTCGTCGCCGTAGTCAAACAAATCGTCTTTTATCTGAAATGCTAGTCCTATAAGTTCGCCAAAGGTTCGTAGATTTTCTACATCATCTTCAGAAGCATGTACAGATTTTGCTCCCATAGCACAACAAGCGGCAATAAGTGTCGCCGTTTTTTGACGAATAATTTCAAAATATACGGCTTCTGTAATGTCAAGTTTTCTAGCTTTCTCTATTTGCAGCAATTCTCCTTCGCTCATTTCTCTTACAGCAACAGAAATAATCTTTAATAAGTCGAAATCGTCGTTATCTATACAAAGCAATAAACCTTTAGAAAGTAAAAAGTCGCCCACTAGTACAGCGATTTTGTTTTTCCACAATGCATTCAAAGAGAAAAAACCACGCCTTCTATTACTGTCGTCTACCACATCGTCATGTACTAAGGTAGCGGTATGAATAAGTTCAATCACCGACGCGCCTCTATAGGTGCGTTCGTTCATTTCACCCTCATTACACATCTTAGCAATTAGAAAAATAAACATAGGGCGCATTTGCTTTCCCTTTCTATTTACTACATAGTGTGTAATTCTATTTAAGAGCGCAACTTTAGAAGACATAGCATTAGAGAATTTCTGCTCGAAATACTCCATTTCACGGACAATAGGATCCTTTATTTGTGCTACAATCTTCATATTTTGTCAAAAATAGGAGTAAAAGGTTAATTTTTAGTTTTTAGAAGCCCTTTTTTTGTTATATTTACCGCGTATAACTTTATTATTAATAAAACATAATTATGAAAAAAATTACTTTACTATTTGCTGCTGCTTTAGCAACAGTATCTATGAATGCACAAGCGACTCTTTTCTCAGATAACTTTGAGGCTGAAACTGTAGATGCAGTTACTTTCTCTTTCTGGGATTCTGTAGACGTTGATGGAGATGGCGAATTTTGGGAAGTAGCTGATATTGCGGCATTTGCTGCTGTTGATGCTCCTAACCACCCAATGATGTCTTTGGCTGCTGATTCTGATTCTTGGGAAGGTGTAGCTTTCTCACCAGACAACTTTTTAATTTCTCAGCCAATTAACATTACTGGAGCAACTGGATTACAGATTGACTATGTTGTAGGTTCTTACCAAACAAGTGGTGCTTTTATCGCTGATAAGTATGATGTATTACTAGTAGACTCTAACGATCCTATCGATATCGTTGCAGCTACTCCTCTTTACACTGCTACTGTTGGTGATGATGCTACATGTGCTTCTGGAGACGGTGCAGATTCTGCTGCTCCTGTAACTGTAGATGCTTCTGCACTTGACGGTTCAACTGGAGATTACTACTTAGTATTCAGACATTATGATACTGTAGATGAGAACTCTGTTCTTATTGACGATGTATTCTTAACTGCTGCTTCTTTAAGTGTTGAAGACCAAGCTTTCGCTAACTTCAACTACTTCGTAAACAACGGTGAGTTAAACTTATCTGCTGCTAACACAATGGAGAGTCTTACTCTTTACAATGTAATTGGACAGCAAGTTGTTAACCAGAAGTTATCTGGAACTAACGAAGTTATCAATATCTCTTCATTGAGTGCTGGTATCTACGTTGCACAAGTAACTATCGACGGTACAGCTAAGACTTTCAAAATTGCTAAGAAATAATTTACAAATTATTCTTAATAGAAAGAGCGACCCAAGGGTCGCTCTTTTTTATGCGCTTATTTTTTTTAACTTCCTATTGTTTATTTGCAAGCTGCCCACAAGCTGCATCTATATCTTTCCCTCTACTTCTTCTTACAGTTACAGGAATTCTATGCTTTTCAAGTGCCGTAATGTATTTGTCTAAGGCAGCATTACTAGCCTGTTGAAAGTCTCCGTCGTCTATAGGGTTGTATTCAATAATATTTACCTTACACGGCACATACCCGCAGAATCTAACTAATGCCTGTATAGCTTCTGGCGTGTCATTAATTCCATTCCAAACCACATATTCATAGGTTATCTTTCTATTAGTTTTAGCGTACCAATATTCTAACGACTCTTGCAAATCGTCTAAAGTAAATTGTTTTGCAAATGGCATAATCTCTTCGCGAACTTCCTGAATAGCACTATGTAATGAAACCGCAAGATTAAATTTAACCTCATCGTCGGCTAGCTTTTTAATCATTTTTGGGACGCCAGACGTAGATACGGTAATACGTTTTGGCGACATCCCTAAACCTTCATCAGACGTTATTTTATCTATAGAAGCAAGAACATTTTTATAGTTCATAAGAGGTTCGCCCATTCCCATAAACACGATATTAGACAAGGGGCGATCATGATACAACATACTCTCCCGATGTATTGCTACTACCTGGTCGTATATTTCGTCTGGATTTAAATTACGCATTCGCTTCAACCTCGCGGTGGCGCAAAACTTGCAATCTAAGCTACATCCTACTTGAGACGATACGCATGCCGTAGTTCTAGTTTCCGTAGGAATCAACACCGATTCCACTACGAGTCCGTCGTGTAGTTTTACTGCGTTCTTTATGGTACCATCGTTACTCTTTTGAAGACTATCTACTTTAATATGGTTAATAACGAAATGTTCCTTTAGCAGGGCGCGCGTTTCTTTAGAGATATTGGTCATATCATCAAAGGTATGACTACCCTTACTCCATAACCATTCATAAATTTGGTTTCCTCGAAAAGGCTGTTGCCCAATAGAGGTAAAAAAATCTCTAAGTTGTTCTTTGGTAAGTGCGCGTATATCTTTTTTGCCTTCCTTCTTCATGCTACAAAAGTACTACAAAACGAAAGAACAAGGGCCGGAACCAAGAAAGGAAAGAAAAGGGAAGAATGTTTTATGAATGTTTTACAACAATACGTTTAGTAATAGTATTGCCACTATCTTCATCTACTAAGTGTAAGAAATAGATACCTTCAGAAATATCAGAAACAACAATGGTATTTGCGGTAGCATGTAAAGAGCCTGAGCTAATTTTCTTTCCTGAAACATCATACAGACCATATGACAACTCTGGGTATTTACTATTCATAACAGTAATGAAAGTATTTGCAGGGTTCGGATAGATTTGCAAGTCTCCCACAAATTCTACATCGTTCACGTTCAGAATATTTGAAAGCGTATTTACGGTTGTTGCTCCAGAATTTAGTGGGTCTAACCAGTCGTGAAGTCGTGTTTCTGGGGTAGTTCCTGCGTCCCAAGAAATTCCAAAACGCCCGTAAATATCATATTCGTTATTATTTTCTTCGCCGTTGCAAGAAGATAAACCAGCATACAGCTGCCCAATAACATGGCCATTTTGGTTAAACAACGGAGATCCTGACGAGCCACTTTCGGTAGTTCCTATTTCCCAGCCGTTACCAGTACCTTCACTTAAACCTCCAATAAGCCAGACTTCGGTGCCCTGCGCATTCTCTTTTGTGGCACCTGTATTATCTCTACAAACTTTCATGATGTCACCATTTGGATGGTGTATACCCACCTCAAAAATGGGTGCTACATCTGTATTGTCCCAACCTGCAAAAGCTACATCCCATGTGTCTGGAATTTCATTTGATAGTTCAACTAATGCGAAATCTGACTTTGCATTATTAGCTCGAAGAATCGCACCGCTCATGGTGAAGTTATTTTGAAGGTCTTCTGTGTTTTCATCTTTACCACATACCGGATTTGGACTCACCCAATTAAAACGAGCTGACCATAAATCTGGATTGCTATTCTGTAAACAATGATTTGCGGTAAGTATATACGGAGTTTTGTCTTGTTCTGCATTATTAACGAGTACAGAAGAACACAAATACCCATTTCCTAAATTTAAAAGTGCTACAGATTTCTTCAAGTTATCTTTAAGACCATCAAAGTCGTCACCCACCCTACAGTTCACATCGTAATTACAAGCACCAGAATCGTTAAGCCCTCGTGTACCTTCTACAAATTGAGAGATAGCCCCCATTCTATAACCATGTATTACACTTTCAATTTCTATTTTAAAAATACCTGTAGTTTCAGCTGGTTCAAAATACTCTATCCAGATTTCCTCTCCTTCAATATACCAAGTGCCAGCACGTTGATTCACTCTGTTATCTCGATTTGTATACGCTTTTGAAACATCTTCATGATTGCCGCTATATAATTGTAGATGTGTGCCAGAAGGAAGATAAAACTTATTAAAATTAACACTGAGATTTACGGCATTTGAAGATCTAAATGCAATGCGCCACAGTTTATCACCATTGTCTAATATCGTGCGTTCTCCTTGGGTTTTCAGGTTTACTGAAATTTCCTGTTGTATTCCATATCGCCACGGTTGAGACTTGTCTAGATCGTTAATACTATCTTGTTGTCTAATTAGAGAAAAGTCTATTTCTGGTAATTCTATTGGCACAAAAGAGCTTTCTATATCGTACTCCCAACTTATAGGAACCATAGCATCGCCACCCTGCCCAAGTGATATGAGGGTAACAAACAAACAGCTAAAAAGGAGTACTATTTTCTTCAAAAAATGATAGTTAGTTGTCTAAAAAGCAATCTAATATACTTGAAAAAAATGATTTTATAAAACCTTATAGCCGTAAAACAATAAATCCCGACCAATGGTCGGGATTTACGCTATGATTTGTATTTATTAGATGATAAGCATGGCGTCTCCATATGTATAGAAACGGTACTTCTCTTTTATCGCTTCGGCGTATGCCTTCTTGATAAAATCGTGCCCAGCAAATGCCGACACCATCATTAAAAGAGTAGATTTTGGTGTATGGAAGTTAGTTACCATCATGTTGGCAATACTAAAGTCGTATGGCGGAAAAATAAATTTGTTGGTCCACCCTTCGTAATCATTTAACGTTGCATTAGAAGATACAGAGCTTTCTAGTGCACGCATCACTGTAGTTCCTACAGCGCAAATACGCTTCTTTTTTGCTATACCTTCATTAATGGTAGCAACAGCATCTTTTGCAATTGCTATTTCTTCGCTATCCATTTTATGCTTAGACAAATCTTCTACTTCTACCGGACTAAAAGTTCCTAAGCCTACGTGCAAGGTAACTTCTGCAAATTTTACTCCGTTAATCTCTAAGCGCTTTAGTAAATGTCTAGAAAAGTGTAATCCAGCGGTAGGAGCCGCTACAGCACCTTCATTCTTGGCAAAAATAGTTTGATATCTATCTGCGTCTTCAGGTTCTACTTCTCTTTTAATATACTTAGGAAGCGGTGTTTCTCCTAATTCTGTAAGTTTGTTTCTAAATTCTTCATAAGAACCATCGAACAAAAATCGAAGGGTACGCCCACGACTTGTTGTATTATCTATAACTTCGGCAACTAACGATTCGTCTTCACCAAAGTATAATTTATTACCGATTCTAATTTTACGTGCAGGATCTACCAATACATCCCACAAACGAGTTTCAGGATTTAGTTCACGTAATAAAAACACTTCGATACGCGCTCCTGTTTTCTCTTTATTTCCGTAGAGTCTAGCAGGAAAAACCTTTGTATTGTTTAACACCAATATATCATCTTCTTCAAAATAATCTATTAAATCTTTAAACATTTTATGCTCTATCGTCTGCTCCTTTCGATTTAAAACCATGAGTCGTGCCTCATCGCGATTTGGCGCAGGATATTCGGCAAGTAACTCTTCTGGTAGGTTAAAGCTGAAGTTAGATAATTTCATTCCCATAATGGTAGCTGTTTGTTTTAAAAAGTAGCAAATATACAACCTCAGCATAGGGGTTGTCAAGTAAATAGCACATTATCTTTTCGACAACCTTTTATTTACGGTCTAATTATGCTTCTTTTTGTACTGAAATACCAACTTTTTGAAGATCTTCCCAAAATGTTGGAAACGATTTTGAAACTACTTCGGCATCTAAAATAGTAAGTGAAGTCTTAAAGGCTAAAGGAGCAAATGCCATAGCCATACGATGGTCGTTATAGGTTTTAATTGCTACATCTGAAAGTATAGCACTAGTAGCCTCAAGTTGTATGCTATCTTCGGAAATATCTACTGTTGCACCCAATTTACGCAGTTCAAGCTGCAATGCTAGCAACCGATCTGTTTCTTTAATTTTTAGCGTATGCAGCCCTGTGAGATGACACCCAATACCTAAACCGAAGCATGTTACCGCAATAGTTTGCGCGATATCGGGGGTGTTAGACAAATCTGCTTTATACGTTGTTGCAACAACACTATTATTCTTAAACAATGTGATGCTTTCATTTTCAGAATTAAAACGAGTAGACACCCCAAGAGATTTGTATAGTTTATTTAATGCGCCATCACCCTGTAAACTTTCGGCTTTATAACTTGTAAGAGTAATTTCTAAGCTATCTGAAAGCGCCACTGCACTGTAAAAGTATGAGGCAGAGCTCCAGTCACTTTCTACCACAATGGTTGTATCTTGAATCGTTGGTTTATGCGAGATGGTAATTGAGTTACCTTCAAACCTATACGCAACATCTAACGCAGCTAACAAATCTAGCGTCATATCTAAATATGGTTTTGAAGTAATGGTGCCTAGCAAAGAAAGTGAGAGTCCGTTTGGCAATGCAGGTGCCATTAGAAGCAGGGCTGAAATAAACTGGCTACTTACATCTGCACGTAACGTTGTAACATTTTTCTGAAGATTTTTACCTGAAATTTTTAGCGGCGGGTATCCTTCCTTTTTTACATATGAAATAGAACCCCCAAGTTTTCTAAGCGCGTCTACGAGCACGCCAATGGGTCGCTGCTGCATACGCTCACTTCCTGTTAGCACTACTTCAGACCCTGGTAACGCAGTAAAATAGGCTGTTAAAAAACGCATAGCTGTTCCTGCATGATGTACATCTACGGTACCACTCTTTATAGTAAGCGCCTTGGTTAGAACTTTACTATCGTCGCTAGCAGAGGTGTTTTTTATCTTCAGGTTGGGATACAACGCTTGTAAAAGCAACAACCTATTGGTTTCACTTTTAGAACCTGTAATTGCCAATGTTGTTGGTACAGCGGGCTGCTTAGAAGCGTTTAATAGCACTTTCATTTTCGATACTCTTGTTCTTTTAGCTTTCGCCAGAACTTTCCGTAGGTAATTGCAAAACCAACTATAAAACTCCCTAACACAAATACGGCTAAGACTTTAAAAGAGGCTTGAAAAATACCGGTCCACCTACCTTTAAACCCCCATTGAATTACGTACATAATAACACCATACACAAGGCTGAGTACTAGAACCGATTTCCAATATCCTTTATGAGTAACGATGCGCTTAAACATTATTTCAGTTTTTCGTTGCCGTGATGCCTATCATGATCACGTTTGGCTTTAAGTTTCATTTTGGCGTCGAAAGCCGTTTGTAAATCTACCCCTGTTTGGTTTGCCAAACAAAGTACTACAAAAACAACATCGGCTAATTCTTCACCAAGGTCTTTACTTATATCGCTTTCCTTTTCACTTTGTTCACCATAACGTCTTGCAATAATTCGTGCCACTTCACCAACTTCTTCAGTTAGTTGGGCCATATTGGTAAGCTCGTTGAAGTAGCGAACTCCATGTTCTTGAATCCAATCATCTACAGCTTTCTGGGCGTGTTGTAAGTTCATTCTATAATTTTGTAAACACAATCTTTTCCTTTTCTTTTTCAGTAATTTGAGAGAACATGCCCTTTACATACTCATAATCTTGAGGAAGAACGATTGGTGTATTAATATCTAAAGATACAGCTAGTTGCACAATACCCGGCGCTTCTTTCACCAAATAGGTATAACTACCTGTGTTGTTTGCTAAGTTAGCCTTAATTGCTTCTGGCAATGATTTTACCTTGTAGCCTTCTGGGATTTTTATTGAAACGTTATATTTTTCAGACCGTGGGTATTCAAAAAATATAGGATATATTCTGCTCGAATCTTTAAACGGATTTTCTGTTTGTGCAAAGAACAGCATAGGCGAAACGTACAAATCTCCTGCAATTTCTTCTACCAGACTATTTGAAGTAGCGGTATAGCTTACGCTCATATTTTCTTTAACGCTCATTACATCTTTTGCTTCGTACTCAGAAATCTCTACGGCTTCACTTCCTGTGTCTACAGATTTTACTTGCGCTTCGTTTGCTGTACCCGCATATTCTTTTCGGTATTGCTTGGCAAAATGCCCTCCTTTTCGTTCGCGCACTTTCACCAAAATATCTTCTTGGTTTATTTCGGCCTGAACGTATGTTAGTTTTTTAGACACATAACCTGGGTAAAGACCAACCCAGTCTGAAGTACCGTCTGGTCTAATAAGTCTGCCTTGCCAATTCATAGCACGTTCTGGAAGTAGATTTACATTAGAAAACGGATCTGTTGCATCTAGGATATAATATTTACCATTTTCATTTACAGCAGCTACTACATAGTTAAAACCTTCTAGTGTTGGATATACAGGAATTCCGTTCTCCTTGGTGCTAACTAAAACTGGATAGGTTGTTAAGCCTGCATTTTGAAGCATAGATACCAGCATTAAATTTATATCTGCCGTGTTACCCAATCCTTCTTTATAGGCTTTCTTCACGCCATTATCTGGATAATAACCTACATATTTATTCCATTTTACTTTGTTTTTAACAAAGGCTAAAATAGTTGCCATCTTTTGCTCTGGACTCGTAGCTTCTGCTAAAACGGTCTGCAAATCGTTTTCGTAGTAATCAGATTTTTTTATCTGACTTACAAAGTCTTCACTGTCGTAAATACTTTTGGTTACTGCGCTCCAGCTTTTGGCAACGTTTTCAGGTATGCCATTCGGGTTGTTAAACATCGCGAACTCCCATATAGAACGTCCTTGGTAGTTCCATAAATTATCAACAAAAGGTTCGGTCTTTAGCGGTGGTATATTGCTCTCGTCTAATGAGTATTTAATTTCCTTATACGTTCTAGTTCCTGCTTCTGTGGCACTATTATTTGAGTTGTAGCTTCCGTAATTTGCTGAACCAACGCCGCTTCTAGCTTTAAAGTTTAACTCAATTGTTTTAGAATCGGTTTCAAAATTATAAGCAACCGTAGCTTTTGGGTTAGACTGTATGTTATAGACATAAAATTCTGGCACCTTCAGTTCTACCACTTCTTTATTAATTGGGATAGTGTATTGTAGGTCGATATCGTTAATACTTCTAAACGGAGATTCTATAACGTACTCATATTCAATAACGCTTCCTGGACGTATATCTGGCATGGTAAACTTATTGTTTTTACGGTATTTGTTTCTGCGTTCTTCAAAGATTCCACTTTTTTGAAGTTTTTGTTTTTTTATGCTTCCGCCTTCAAGGTTGTACGTTACCCCTTTTAAATCGAATGTTTCTCTGGTTCCGCCATTATCATAGGTTACAACAGTTTGATTTGCCCATTCTGCACCTTCCTTAGTATAAATTTTAATACGCTCATGAACGGTGCGTTTTTGAGAAAAACCTTCATCCTGCTTGTAAAAAAATTCTACATTATACTCTCGGTACAACACAGTAGCGTCTGCCTCGGGATATGAGGCATTCGATTTCTCGGCTAATTCGGCTTTGGAGACTTTTCCGTATTTAAAATTTTGCGCCTGAACTACTGTTGAAACAAATAGTAAGCAGAAGAGGGTGTAATTAAATTTCATAGTGATGGTTATTATATTTTTGATAATACGATTTTAGATTTTGAGATGGTAACATACTCCCCATACAGGGCTTGAAGCGCTGGATAGAAGTCTGCAGGTATTAAATGTTCCTTGATATCGAGGTTAAACAACACCTGTATTTGTGAGCCACGATCTTGAATGTTAAATTTCAAGAACCCAACATCGTGTTCTAGTTTAATTATACGTGGGTCGGGAACACTCTCTATTTGATATCCTTCAGGAATGTCAAATGTAATAATATAATTTTCAGCATAAGGATGCTCTAAGTCTATTGGGTACAACCTATCTTCTTCATTAAAAATATTTTCTTCAACACCCAAGAAAAGCAGCGGTTCAAAATAAAGATTGTCACCTATTTCTTCTATGTAGTCGTTATAGGTGAAGTTGTATGAGATAGCAATAGGCTTCTCGGGATTCTCCACATCCTTCTTAACTACATTTTCTACACTCAGCAAGTCTTTATTATTGAGCGCCTCCTCATACGTTTCTACACCTAAATCTGAATAGTATTCTCTATGATTAAGAGCATAATAATTTGTTATTTGCTTCTTCACAGTTCCTTTCATAGAAATCTGGTCTTCTGCAATTGCTGCAGTAACGAGTAGGGTATTTTTACTCGGCTTTTGTATTTCAACCTCTTGCAGGGCAAATTCTCCTGTATCTGTATCTACAAGAAGCCCTACTCCATTAATATAACGTAGCGGTAGTTGACCAAAGCCAGCTTTTCTTTGAGAGGCATCTAAAATGTATCGCGTTTTGTCTACATCAACCACACACAAAACGGTATTAAAGGCATTAAAATTTGGGTATTTCACCCAGCCCTTTCTTTTAGTAGCCACCGCAATTGGGTTTGCTCTAATTCCTGCAGCCTTTAACATATGTATTAATAACATATTAATATCTCCCGTATCTCCCTTGTTTTCTCGATAGACTGTTTTCACATAATTAGAACCTCTACTATAAGTTTTGTCCCATTCTACTTTGTTTTTCACAAATCGCTCAATCTTCTTTACCATTTTTAGCGTATCGGTCTCACCTGCTAATAATAGTTCTAAATCTTTTTTATAAAGCGCATCGCCATTTCGCAATTGCGCTCCAAACCACTCTATATTGTAATATTTTTTAGCCACATTCGTCCAGGTCTGCTGATACGCAACACTGTGTCGTTCCATATGTATACTACCACGATGGTTATCTATATTGCCAACAAACTTTTCCTTTTTGAGCCCAGGTACATTTTCTCCTATAAAAATATCTGTCTGTGCCGATTTTACTCTTTTTATTGGTAGTTCTACATATTGATTTTGTCGTACTGAAAGATTTCCATAATACCCGTTAGACACGCTAATATGCTCATATTTTATAGGAATTCCCATTTGGGTGTACAAGGTTGAAAATCCGATGAAGGTAACTCGGTATTTCAATTCTATAATAGAGCCTTCTTTAATGTTTGGGAACGTTAGTTTACTAATTTCTGTGTCTTCGGAAACTTCCTCTTTAAAAATACCATCTTTAGTAACTTTGGTAACTTTTATCTTTCCATTCTCTAAGTTATAGGTAGCCGCCTTTAAGCCTCTAATACCATCGAAAGAAATTGTCCAATTTGAATGTTCAAACCCTTCAGAATTATAAATTTTTATTCGTTCATGCACTTCTAATGCCTTTCCATATTCGAAATTTATGTTTCGATATAGAATAACGGCACTTGCATCTTCAAAAAAATCGTCTTTAGTTGTCTCTAATTCTGAAATTGTTACATCTCCAAATTTCCGTTCCTGCGAAAGACTTATTTGAAAAAACGTAATAAATATAAGGGTGACTGCAGTTGTAATTTTCATGAACCTTTGAGTACAATTTTCGATTTGTCTTTCTTTACAATACGCTGAATAAACGCTACAAAGTCATCGTATTCTTCTTTTTTGTAGGTTCCTGCATTGAGAACAAAATTACGGTGGTACTTTAATTTAGACCCTGTCACAGGCGTAATAGAAGCATGATAAGTACCATATTTAGACACTATCTCAATTTCGTCAAACAAAGCCTCTACACTTATTCCTTCTGGAAGTTGTATTTCAATGGTATCGTTGTAACTTTTTCCTCTTCTAATATGAACCGGAAGCAAGCGATTATCGTCCTTAGGTGGCAAATACTTAAATCGGGTAAAAATATTTGGATTAAATAAAATTCTATCTCCCGCAGCAGAAGAATAATTGGAAGTTTCAAAATTTAAATTTTCAGTAAACACAATTGCGCGCTTATCATTTTCAAATTTAATATTTGCCAAAGACAAATTGTTTAAATGTCCGTACGACTCCTTATAATGCATCACTACATCATCGTTAGTAGCATCATCTAACCAAGATACATCACCATAAGGAACACCTTCAGACATCTGTTTCATAAGACCCGTAAGAATTAAATCACCCGACAAAGATGCTGTAGCGGTAAGCGTTTGCTTATTATCTTCTGTTAAGTATGCGTGTGTTTTTGTAATTACCCCGCCTTCTGGAGTGACCATTAAAACTTCTCTATCGTCTGTGAAATCACCCATATAATTAAATGGTGCTTTTTGGCTGGTGCATTCTAAGAAAACATTTTCATCTTCAAACGGTACCGCTAAAATCACATGATTTCCTTGAAGCGCCACAAAATCTTCATCTAAACCACGACCGTTTTCACCAGCTTCTACAATCGTGTAATACGATTCTATGCCCTGCGACTTTAACAATGCCATGGTATAATTTGTGAGTGCCTTACAATCGCCATAACTTAACTCGTCTACGTCTTTTGCGGGTGAAGGTTGCCAACCACCAATACCAACTTGCACACTAATATAGCGAGTCTTTCCTTGCATGTATTCGTATATAATTCGGGCTTTTTCTTTCGGGTCTTCTACACCTGCCACCAATTGTTCAATGGTGGCTTTTGTCCCATCAGAAATTTTATCTCTACCTTTTAAAAGGCTATTCTTCTGCCAAAGCCCAAAATCTTTCCACGTTTTTATATAGGCTCTTTCATTTTCTAACTGAAATTTTTGCAGCGCCACCTTGGCCATTGGTAAAAACTGTGTGTAGTGCGGCGCCAAGGGTTCTTTTGGTAATTTCTCGAGGTTCTTTAGTGTGTATTCATATTTTGTTGGGGTTTCAACTATAGACACATCGTAATTCTCAAGATTAAACTTTTTACTTATCAAAGGCACTTGTTTAGGATTGTCTATCGTGAAGGTTGATCTTTCAACACTCACGTTGGTATAGCTTGTGGGTGTCCATCTTGGCAAAAATGCCGTAGAAGAAGATGCTTCTTCTACGATAAACTCTATGGTAAAAGGATAAGATCGCGGTGTATACTCTATATACATCATTCTATTATCACTATATAAGTTACTTCCCGTGGCACTTACATCATGAAAGTCTCGCTTTTTAAATTTCTCAATTTCCTTCCCTTTAGCATCAAATACCTTTGCCTCTATGGCTTTTATAGAACTACTTTTATCATACCCTACTGCAAGGTTTAATGCTTCTAACCCTTTCCTATTTAAAACAGAGATAATTTCTTTAGTATATATTTCTATCTTATCGTAATCGTGTATTGTAATCAGTGTTTCTTGGTTTCTAACAACAGCATAGACATCATTTTTAATATCTCCAGGTATTTCACTTATAGCGTATTGACTAAATAGTGAAGTAGAAACGCATAGAAAAGCGAGTAGAAAAGGTATTCTCATAGAGTTAGTTGTATGCGGGCAATTTATTATTTTTTACAAAAGCGGCAAAGCCATACTTATTCTTTAACTTTTGAATCGATGGTGATAGTTACTGGTCCATCATTTACCAACGCAACATCCATCATCGCTCCAAAGATTCCTGTCCCCACCTTCTTACCAATCTCTTGTTCCAATTGTGTTATAAATTGTTGGTAAAGTGGTATTGCTTGCTCGGGTCTTGCCGCTTTAATAAAAGAAGGTCTATTTCCTTTTTTAGTGCTGGCGTGTAGCGTAAACTGGCTTACTACCAAAATTTCTCCTTCTACATCTAGTACCGATTTATTCATGGCGCCTTTATCATCTTCAAACACACGTAATTTGGCAATTTTTCCGCAGAGCCATGCAATATCCTCCTGTGTATCTGCCGCTTCAATTCCTAATAAAATAAGATAGCCTCGACCAATTTCTGAAACAAGTTCTTCTGAAACAGTTACCGATGCACTTTTTACACGTTGTAATACGACTCTCATAAATTTGGTTTACAAAAACAGGAATTACTCCTTATCATAAATATCTTTTCGGTAGTGCTCTTCCTCTCCTTCCAAAATCTGAAGGTAGCTTTTATACCGTGACCAGGCAATTTCTTCTTCCTCTAGGGCCTCTTTTATAGCACATTGTGGTTCTTCTATATGAAGACAATTGTTAAACTTACAGGCCTGTTTACGTTCAAAAAATTCGGGGAAATAATCACCTAGTTCTTCTTTGTCCATTTCAACCACACCAAATCCTTTGATACCAGGAGTATCTATAATCTTCGCATTAAAAGACAAATCGTACATTTCTGCAAAGGTGGTGGTATGTTGTCCCTGCTTGTGTAGTTCTGAAATACTCGCAGTTTTCAACTTTAAAGATGGTTCTAGTGCATTGACCAAGGTAGATTTACCAACACCACTATGTCCTGAGAACATGCAAACATTTTCTTGCATCATTGCCTTTACTTTTTCCACATTTTTCCCAGTTAGTGCAGAAACACCAATACAATCGTAACCAATACTTCTATACAACGCAGCTAAAAATTTTACCTCTAGTAATTCGTCTTCCGTATAGGTGTCAATTTTATTAAACAAAAGAACTGCTTTTATGTGGTACGCTTCGGCAGTAACTAAAAATCGATCGATAAAGGTTGTAAATGTAGGTGGGTTGTTAAAAGTAATGAGTAAAAAAGCGATATCTACATTTGCCGCGATTATGTGTGTTTGTTTCGACAGATTCACACTTTTTCTAATAATGTAGTTATCGCGTTCTTCTATGGTGTGAATTATACCAATGGTTTCATCGCCTTTAGTTTCTACTTCAAATGCAACGTGGTCACCCACCGCCACTGGATTGGTACTTTTAATACCTTCTATACGAAACTTCCCTTTAATTCTACACTCGTAAAAATCGCCTTGTTGCGATTTTACGGTGTACCAGCTTCCTGTAGATTTGTAGACAACCCCCTTCATATTACAAAGTTGCAAAAACTTTACGCATTGATGACATTCTTTTGATGATTAATAGATTCTTGATGAATTGCCTTAAAAACTTTTAAGATAAATTCTTCACTCAGGTTTTGATCTTCCCCTTGTAAAATCATTTTACCTAGAATTTCATTCCAACGTTTGGTTTGTAAAATAGCTACATTATTGTTCTTTTTTAAGGCACCAATTTGATCACTAATTTTCATTCTATTGCCTAATATTTCTAACAATTTATGATCTATCACATCTATTTGTGCTCGCATTGTTGCTAACTTATTCCGAAACTCTACTGCTTCGCCTTCTTCCTTTCTAATGCGCAGGTCTACCGTCATTTTATCTAAAGTTTCTGGAGTAATCTGCTGTTTGGCATCGCTCCAAGCATTATCGGGATCAAAATGGGTTTCTACCATGAGTCCGTCGTAATTAAGATCTAAAGCCGTTTGGCATAAATCGAATATAATATCACGACGGCCGGCAATGTGCGAAGGATCTAAAATAAGTGGTAAGTCCGGAAATTTATTCTGAAGATCGATAGGAATTTGCCATTCAGGATTATTTCGATAGCGTGTTTTCTCATAGGTACTAAACCCTCTATGAATAACACCCAAATTCTTCACCCCAGCCTCATAAAAACGCTCTACTGCCCCCAACCACAACGGTAAATCTGGATTTACAGGATTTTTAATAAGAACAATTTTATCGGTTCCCTTTAAGGCATTTGCCAATTCTTGAACTATAAATGGCGAGACCGTAGTACGTGCACCTACCCATAATATATCTATATCGTGTTGCAATGCAAGCGCTACATGATTTGCATTTGCTACTTCTGTAGTTGTTAGTAAGCCCGTCTCTTCTTTAGCTTTCTGCAACCATTTAAGGCCAAGGGCACCAACTCCTTCAAAATTACCAGGTCGAGTTCTGGGTTTCCAGATTCCAGCTCGCAAAACCGTAGTGTCGGTTTCTTTTAATTGATGTGCAATTTTAAGAACTTGCGCTTCCGTCTCTGCGCTGCAGGGGCCTGCTATTACTAGGGGATGGTCTAAACCAAATGCGTCTAACCAGGTTCGTAATTCTTTAGTATTTTTCATAGCTTGGTATTTGTGCTAATGTGCTCGGTGCGTTTTCTAGGTTTTGTTTATAAATTCCCAAAATTCTTAGTTGGGAGACTGCTTTTCTCAATAGTATGGTTACCTCTTCAAACAGTGTTGTATTGTCAAACAATACATCTACGTAAAATGAGTATTGCCAAGGCTTCCCTTCTATTGGAAAGGATTGTATTTTAGTTAAATTGATGCCAAAGGTACTCAACAATTGTAGAACATTAGACAAACTTCCGATGTTATGATCTAGCTGAAATTTTAAGGTGGCCTTATTGAGTTTAGATGTAGTAAGAGGCGTCTCTCTTCCTATGACAACAAAACGAGTTTTATTCTCTTTAATGGTCTGAATGTTTTTACCTAAAATTTCCAATCCGAATTTTTCAGCCACTTGCTTTCCTGCGATTGCAGCAACACCTTTTAAATTGTTTTCTTTTATTCGTCTTGCTTCAGAAGCTGTATCCTTTCCTTCAATAATCTTGCAATGTGGCTGTAACCGTTTTAAATATTGTTTACATTGTTGCAATGCCACAGGATGTGAATGTACTTCGTCTATATCGTGAAGTGTTGTCCCATTTAATGCCATTAAATACATATTAATGGTTAGAAACGTTTCTTCTAAAATCTTGAGATTGCAAGAATCTATTAACTGATAATTAGGCAAAATAGAACCCGCAATGGTGTTTTCAATAGCAATTACACCTAGATCTACATTCATACAACTAATGTTTTCTGCAACCTTATCGAATGAGGTGCAGGGTACTAGTTCAATGTTTTTATCTGGAAATAATTGTTGAACGGCGAGATGATGAAACGAACTTTCAATTCCTTGTATGGCGATTTTTAAAGACATAAGCTTTCAGTTTAAGACAAAAAAAATCCCAGACACTTGGTCCGGGATTATAATGTATTTATAAAATAGTTAATACCTACATAGCGCTCCCGTTCCTATTGTTAAAATAGAAATACCAGAAGCTAAAAAATGTACGTAAATTGTTCATTGTGCGTTATTGTACAATCAAAGATAGTTAAATCTTAAAACCGACAAACTATTTTGCTGAACTTTTTATTTATAGCTTTGCTTTATGTCTATACAAGTCACCAACATATCTAAAACCTACGGCGAACAAAAAGCGCTAGACGCCGTTTCATTCCATATTAAAAAAGGTGAAATAGTTGGGTTCTTAGGACCTAATGGTGCGGGAAAATCTACATTAATGAAGATTTTAACCACTTTCTTACCTCCTTCGGAGGGAGACGCTCAGGTTAATGAATTTTCAATTTCCGAAGCCCACAAAGAAGTGCAGAAAAGTGTAGGTTACTTGCCAGAACACAATCCTCTTTATCTAGACATGTATGTTAAGGAATACTTAGCTTTTAATGCAAACATCTATAAAATTTCAACCGCTAGAGTTTCCGAAGTTATTGCTCAAACTGGTCTTACTCCCGAAGCGCATAAGAAAATTGGACAACTTTCTAAAGGATACCGGCAACGTGTTGGGCTTGCGAATGCACTTTTACACAATCCAGAAGTACTTATTCTAGATGAGCCTACAACAGGCTTAGACCCTAATCAACTTATTGAAATTAGAGAACTCATTAAATCGTTGGGCAAAAGCAAAACAGTATTACTCTCTACACACATTATGCAAGAAGTTGAAGCCATTTGTGATCGTGTCATTATAATCAATAAAGGGAAAATTGTACTCGATAAAAACCTTAAAGAACTTACAGAAGGAAAGCAGCAAATTGTGGAAGTAGAGTTTGATTACCGAATAGAAATGATTGCACTAGAAAAACTTCCAAAAACTATTAAAATAGAGAATCCTGCAGGTTTTGTCTACCACATATATTTTGACACCCAAGAGGATATGCGCGGTAAAGTATTTGATTTTGCGCATGATAACGGACTTAAAATACTGCAGCTCCACCAAAAAAACACTACGCTTGAGAAGTTATTTGTAGAACTCACCTCAACTTCGAAGTAACATTAAGCGTTTGTTGTAGTTTGTTCTAAAATTGTATTTGAAAAATCTAAAAAGAGACCAATAACGTGTATCCACCACCCTACCACCAAAGTGAAGATCTTAAAAAAATGATTGCCGTTGTTAAGCAATATCCTTTTGCCATGTTGGTTTCTGCCGAAGGAAGCGCACCATTTGTAACGCATATTCCCATAATTTACAATGAGACCAGCCAAAAATTAGTTGCACACATAGACAGGCAGAATCCGCAAGTTAAAACACTGGTAGATGGCGCCAAGGTGACTGTTGTTTTTAAAGGACCCGATTGCTATATTTCGCCTAGTGTATATGGTACTGCCCAACTTCCCACGTGGAATTACGTCATTGTTCATATTACAGGTACCATTCAATTAATTAACAACCCCGAAGCTGCAAAGGAAACTATGGTAGCTATGACCGATTTTCTAGAAGCACCCGAGCACAAATTTAAACTAGCGATAGACGATCCTAGAATGGATCGACTCATTAATTACATTCAAGCTTTTGAAATTGAATGTACCAACTGGGAAGGTAAGTTTAAATTGTCGCAGGATAAAAATTCGGAAGATTTTGAGTTGGCAAAAAAAGAGCTTATAAAGCAATCTGCTAAAAATGCAAGTGATTTTCTTGAAGCTATTTACAGTTAATTCAGGTTATTTAATATAATCTTTAACCGTTTCAAAATCCAAGCCACCGTAATTTCCGCTGCTCATTAGTAACAGCGAGGTCTCTTCAAAATCCTGAGTGTATAGAAATGTTTTGAAATCGGCTGGGTTCGTAAACACCATTAAATCTTCTCTTTGAAAAGCATCGGTAATTTGTTCTATTTTGATTTCTTCCAACCCTTTAATCATAACTGCGTGCGGAGAATAAAAAACTACAGCAACATCTGCCGCATCTAAAGCCCCTTGATATTCGGTTAAAAATTCTGGATTTAAGCTACTATAGGTATGTAATTCTAGGCAGGCAATTAACTTTCTATCTGGGTATTGATTTTTAAGTGCATTGGTAGTTGCTTTTACTTTACTTGGGCTATGGGCAAAATCTTTGTAGGCAATTGCAGTGTCTGACTCGGCAATTTTTTCTAAACGTTTGCTCGCACCGCTAAAGGTGGCAATAGCTTCATAAAAGTCTTCTGCATCTACCCCCATGAGTTGGCAAATCCATCGAGCGCCTTCTAGATTATTCAAATTATGTTTTCCGAAGACTTCAATAGGCATAGGGCCGTCTGGAGTTTCTAGTAATGTTGTACCCTCTTCTACAATATAGGCTGGTGTTTTGTAGGCTACTTTCTTAATGGTGGCTGCAGAAGTTTCAACAACACGCTTTACCTCAGCATCTTCTTCGTAGTAAATAATGGTACCGCCATTGGTAATTTCAGTTAAAAAAATCTCGAACTGTTCTACATAATTTTGATACGTTGGAAACACATTAATATGATCCCACGCAATACCGCTCAACAATGCAATATTAGGTTTGTACAAATGAAATTTCGGTCGTCTATCTATGGGTGACGACAAATACTCATCACCTTCTAACACAATAAAATCATTTTCTTCTGTAAGATGCACCATGGTATCAAAACCTTCTAACTGTGCTCCTACCATATAATCTACTTCTTTGTTATGGTAATGCATTACATGCAAAATCATAGAAGTAATAGTGGTTTTCCCGTGGCTACCACCAATTACTACTCGTGTTTTGTTTTTAGACTGCTCAAAAAGGAACTCTGGGTAACTGTAAATTTTTAACCCCAATTCTTTAGCTCGTAGCAATTCTGGATTGTCTTCTTTAGCATGCATGCCTAGAATAATAGCATCTATCTCTTCGGAAATTTTCTCTGGAAACCAACCGTACGCTTCTGGCAATAAACCCTTAGCATTTAAACGACTTTTTGACGGATCGAAAATCTCATCGTCACTTCCTGTTACTTGAAATCCATTGTTGTGTAAGGCTAAAGCCAAATTGTGCATGGCAGCACCACCAATAGCTATAAAATGTACTCGCATAGAAATGCCCGCGTAGGCGGGAACCTTTTAATTGTTTAAAGGTATAAAGTTAGTAGATTCCTTTTTGAAACAATTAAAAGTTGAGGAGTTTATACATTTAAAAAGCAAGAAAACTGATAAAATATCTATTCTGTATTATCCCATTCAAAGATTTGGGTGTAAAGCAGCAGACGTAAGTGACAATAATTTTTTTGAGAAGATGCAATCTTACTTACATCTCCAAACAACCATAACTATCTTCCTCTCTAAAAACGAAACAAGATTATAGCTAATCACTACAAACTAAGTATTTTCTTCTTCTCGGCTTTTGCCTCTTTAAAATCTGGCCGACTGCTTAAGGCTTTGTCAATCCATTGCAAGGCGGTTTGCTTTTTGCCTAAATTCTTGTAGATCTGCGCAAGTCTATAGTACGCCCAATCTTTAGGCACCCCGTCGCGTACCGAATGATTTTCTATATAACTCTGTAAGCAATTAATCCCAAGTTCTGCGTCTAGGTTGTACTGCGCCGCAATTTTACCAATTTGGTAATTTAGGCTATTGCGTTTATGAATTTGCAACGATTTATTTGCAGTGGCTATCGCTTCTTTTGGTTTATTATTTTTTTCATAATGGGCGGTCAATTTTTCATACGTAGTGGGAGAACCACCTACGTCGATAGCCTTTTTGTAATAACGTTCAGCATCATTCGGCCTGTCGCTATATTCTGCTATGTATCCATTTGCTAGATACCCATCTACCGGAGAAATTTTTAAAAGTTGGTTGGCATATTTAGTCGCTTTCTTTTCACTTCCGCCAATAATACCGGGCAACTGAATGTAAAATTCTACTAGCGCCCAACGAACTTCAATATGATTTGCGTCCAGTTGTGCGGCCGTTTCAAAATGCTCCTTTATGTCGCCAATGTAAGTTGCAGCTCTAATACGACTAATAGAAAGTGCTTTCATCCCCAATGCGCCACCGTATTTAAAATGATAATTCGCACTATTCTCATCTTCTTTCACTAAATCTTCGTAAAAATCAATTGCTGTGTCCCAATCTTTTTTATAACCCGCTATATCTCCTAAATATTCTCGCGTTTTTTTATGATTAGGGTGCTCTTTTAAATACTGCTCAAAAAGCGGTTTTGCTTTACTAAATTGTTCTTTTTTAAAGTATGCTTCTGCACTATCAAACGATGTTTGCGCAAACAGTAAGGTGGGGAATAGCAATAAGACAAGTAGGTTTTTCATAATTTATTTTCGGCAATAGCGAACGTAGGTTTTTATAGATTCAAATATAGCATTTTAAGCAGCTCTCAGAAAACAACTCTATATACGGCAGTTTCATAATCTAGGTTTTACTAACTTTATACAATTACAGTTCCAAAAAACGAATTTCCCTAAATCAAATGTAGGTTTGGCTCATTTTTTGTCTAGCTGTACTCATTATTTGTATACGAAACGGAGTATTGAAACTATCTTTCGAGAAAATTATGTAGTATGAAACCTTTGTACCTTTTATTGGCGCTTATCTTTAGTATGACACATCTTAATGCACAAAATACAAATTACGACGACCTCTGGACAGCGGTAGAAAAGCTAGAAATAGCAGACACTCCAAAGTCTGCTTTAGAAATCGTTTCTCAAATTGAAGCAAAGGCAAAGGCAGAAAAAAATAAGGCGCAACTTATAAAAACACTATTGTTTAAAAGCAAATTTGCTCTTATCCTTGAAGAAAATGCGCAGCTAAAAGTTGTTAATGACTTTAAAGCCGAAATTTCCAAAAATCAAGCCCCTGTAAAAAATGTACTTCAGAACATGCTTGCCAAGCTGTATTGGGATTACTTTAGTCAGAATCGATACAAATTTTACCAACGCACCCAGACCGAAAACAAAGTAGACAAAACCGATTTTAGAACATGGGATTTGCAAACTCTTTTTGCTGAAATTTCCTTTTACTACCAGGAGTCTTTAAATAACAAAGACATTTTACGAACTACTACAACAGCAGCCTTCGAACCTATTCTATCAACGTACGAAGACACGCAAACTTTACGCCCCACTTTATACGATTTTCTTGCGCACAATGCATTGGCTTTTTTTAAAACTTCAGAAAATGCGATTACCAAACCCACCGATACTTTTGAAATTACAGATTCTTGGTATTTAGGAGATGCAAAGCAGTTTCAAAAGAGAACGTTAGCTTCAAAAGACAGTACTTCGTTGCAATTAAAAGCGCTTCAAGTATATCAAGAGTTATTACAGTTTCATTCTAATAGTAACAACGATATTGCATTGGCTTCCGTAGATATAGAACGTCTTTCGTTTGTGTATGCTCACGGTCGTATGACTGCAAAAGAAGATGCCTATCTTTCGGCCCTAAACATTGGAAAAAACAATGTAAACATCCCGTATGCCAAGGCACTCTACAATTTTCAAATTGCGCAACATACATATAACCAAGGGCAGACGTATTCGGCAACAGAAAATAAAGACCAGCGTTGGGCATATAAACAAGCTTTGACCATTTGTGAGGAACTCATAAAAAATTTCCCTGATACTTATATTGCCTCTAAAGCCGAAACTTTAAAACTTACTATAACGGCTCCTACCCTAGAACTTCAGTTAGAATCTTACATTCCTATAGAAAGTGATAGCCGAATGTTAGTTTCTTATAGCAATACCCCAAGCATTCAACTTTCGGTGTATCGTATTTCAGAAAGAGAAAGTAAAGCACTTGAAAAAATATACGACAAGGAAAAAAAGCGAGATTACATTGAGAAACTACCCCTAGAAAAACAATGGACACAGCAGCTAAGAGACGAAGGTGATTACCGCTACCACAGTACAGAGTTATTATTACCAGGCTTTACACAAGGAACTTATTTGGTGCTAGCGAGTATCCCAGAAGAAGAAAACAGACGCCTTTTTGATAACGTTCAGATTCAGTATACCAACCTTGCCCTGATAAAAACCATAGATCAGGCCAATATGCATATTCAGGTGGTAAATAGAACTAATGGCAAACCAGTTGCTTATGCAAAATGCGTTGTAAAAGACCGACGTAATAACAACAGCAGTAAAACGTTTACTAGTGACGAAAAGGGATTTATAGTAATTCCTTCTAGCACGAGCAGGTACAACACTTATAATGTAACGGTTACCAAAGCAGGAGACAAAGCAGAATTCTATAGTTTCTACAATTATAACAGATATTCTGATGGTAACACCAACCCCTATCACAGCTTCTTATTTACAGATAGAGGTATATACAGACCCGGGCAAACGGTTTATTTTAAAGGAATAGTTACTAAAACTGAAAATAAGAAATCGGTTGTTGTACCTAATCAAGATGTAATCATCACGCTGGTTGATGCAAATTATGAGGACGTTAATGGTATTAGGCTAAAAACAAATGAATTTGGTACCGTAGCAGGAGAATTTGTATTACCACAAGGGGTGCTTACCGGGCAGTTTCATCTAAAAATTGAAGCCAATGACGGCAAAAAATTAAACAGCCTTAAATACTTTAAGGTAGAAGAATACAAGCGCCCTAAATTTGAAACCAATTTTAAACCCGTTACAGATACATATCGGGTAAACGATATTATTACAGTAAAAGGTGAGGCACTATCATTTTCAGGAAGCAACATTACCAATGCCAAAGTGGTGTACAAAGTAACACGTAACGTGCAATATCCGCGTTGGTACTATTGGAGGCGCCCTCAGCATTTCGGTGAAGGCCAAGAAATTACCTTTGGAGAAACCACTACCAATAACAAAGGCGAATATACTATCGATTTTAAGGCCATACCAGATGGCAAAGTAGACAAAGCAGGACAACCCGTTTTTGAATATGAAGTAACTGCAGATGTTACCGATATAAATGGAGAAACACAAAGCACCACCACGATCATTCGGGTGGGATACCATGCGCTTACCATTGGCTTACAAGCGCCAGAGAAAATAGACAAACTAGTATCGCAACGAAAACGTGAAGAAAACAACCAATTAGTGCGCCTTTCAACTAAAAATTTGAATGGAGAAAAAGTTCCTGCCACTGTAACCGTCTCTATTTATAAACTGAAAGCTCCTACCACCGTATTGCGAAAACGCCCATGGATAGCGCCAGATTATCAAGAATATTCTAAAGAACAATTCAAGAAATTATTTCCGAACGATCCATATAATAATGAAGACAACATACAGACATGGGAACAGGGAGAACAAGTTTTTAATAAAACGATACATACCGACAAGGTTGAAAACATTGAGTTAGGGAACCTAAAAAAATGGATTTCTGGTGCCTATTTAATTATTGCGAAAACCACAGATGTTTTTGGGCAAGAAGTAGTCGCAAAACAGTACACACAAGTCTATAGCGATAAGGATAAAACCCCAGCCGACAACCAGCTATTTTCTATTTCGTACAATCAACAAACGTATGGTGCGGGCGACACCGTTTTTGTCACTGTTAAGTCTAATACAGCCATTACAACAACGATTTCAGTAGAGAAAAAAGGAAGCATTACAGAAACATTTGTGCTCGCCTTAGATCATAATTCAAGAACTATTTCCGTGCCAGTTACGGCGGCAGACATTGGTGGTTTTGCAATCCATCATAGTTTATCGGCATTCAACAGTTTTGTTGGAGGTACAAAAACCATACGGGTACCTGCTCCAAGTACCGAGCTAAGTATTGAAACTAAAACGTTTCGAGATAAACTAGAACCTGGAGTGCCAGAAACGTGGAGTTTCACCATAAAAGGCCCTAACGGAGAGCAGGTATCTGCCGAGTTATTGGCTAGCATGTACGATGTTTCCCTAGATCAATTTGCACCACACGCATGGAGATTTAATCCGCAACCATCATTACTATATCGTACTTGGGGTAGCCCCGAAGCAAACCAAAGTTTTGGCAATCGGGCGATGTATTTACAATTTGATTCCAGAAAAACAACAACCAATAAAGTGCAGCAATTTGACCAATTTAAGTGGTTTGGGTTTAGCATTACGGGTCAATCTTGGGAATACAACAAATACCGAAGAGCCGTGAGTAATAAACTGAATGTACGAGATGGCGAGGTGGTAGTTACCGGTTATGGCGCTCCAAGAGAGAAAAAAGCATTGGGCTATGCAGTAAGCACCTTAGAAGCTGAAGCTACTCCAGGCGAACCTATGGCAGACGAAGCTATGGAAGAAGTATTAGAAGATTTACCTGGTGTTTCGAATACTCGTGAACAAGACTCGCTGGCAGTAGCAACCGATTTTTCTGCGGTAAAAATTAGAAAAAACCTACAAGAAACAGCGTTCTTTTTCCCACAATTGCGAACTGATGCCGACGGAAACATCTCGTTTAACTTTACCACGCCCGAGGCATTAACCCGTTGGAAACTTCAATTATTGGCGCATACTAAAGATTTAAATACAAAAGTATCCACATTTGAAACGGTCACCCAAAAAGAATTAATGGTGGTACCCAATGCTCCCAGATTCTTGAGAGAAGGTGACGAAATTATTATAAGCAGTAAGATTTCAAATCTAAGCGACACCAACTTAACCGGACAAGCAGTGCTTCAATTAAAAGATGCTGTAACAGGAAAGGATGTTGATGTGGCTTTAGCGAACACGAATGCAATACAGGAATTTTCCGTAGAAAAGAAAAACAATACACAAGTGTCCTGGCGACTAGAAATTCCGTCTACCGTTCAGGCGGTTGAATATACGGTGATTGCTAAAACAAACACCTTTAGCGATGGAGAGCAAAATACACTACCTGTTTTATCGAATAGAATGTTGGTTACCGAAACGCTACCTATGTGGGTTCGTTCTAATCAGACTAAAACATTCACCCTAGATAAAATGAAAAATAATGGGTCTACAACCTTGCAACATCACAAACTAACGTTAGAGGTAACATCTAACCCTGCTTGGTATGCGGTACAGGCACTCCCTTATTTAATGGAATATCCGTACGAGTGTAATGAACAGACTTTTGCGCGATACTATGCCAACACTTTGGCTTCGCATATAGCTAACAGCAACCCGCGAATTAAAGCGGTGTTTGACCAATGGGCCACTAGTGATGCGCTGATAAGCAATTTAGAAAAGAACGAAGAACTAAAAATGTTGCTTATTCAGGAAACACCTTGGTTACGAGATGCACAGAGTGAAACGGAACAGAAAAAACGTATCGCCTTGCTCTTTGATCTCAATTTAATGCAGCGCAAACAAGAAGAGGCTGTAAGTAAGTTGCGAGATAGCCAAATGGGCTCTGGTGCTTGGCCTTGGTTTAACGGAGGCTACGAAAGTCGCTATATCACCCAACATATCGCTACCGGATTTGGCCATTTAGACAAATTAGGGGTAACCGCTGGAGAGAATAATACCCAGCAAATGATTAAAAAAGCGGTACAATATCTGGATGACGAATTTGTAAAAGAATACAAAGAACTCTCAAAATACACTAAAGAGCCAGATTATTCAGCAGACCATTTAAGCAGAATGCAAACACAATATTTATACATGCGTAGTTTCTTTCCAGATATTAAAAAAAGCAAGAAGGTTGAAGAAATAAGCAATTATTATTTAGGACAGATGCAGACGTATTGGAACGTAAGAAACCTTTATTCTAAGGGCATGATTGCGCTAGTACTCCATAGAAATGGTAAGACTTCGGCTGCGGGCAAAATCACGAAAGCACTTAAGGAAAACAGTATTACGAGTGAAGAACTGGGCATGTACTGGAAAAGCAACACACCCTCTTGGTACTGGTATCAGGCACCTGTAGAAACTCAAGCGCTCATGATAGAAGTATTTTCAGAAATAGACAACGATATTGAGACTATAGACAACCTTAAAGTTTGGTTGCTCAAAAACAAACAAACCAACCAATGGAGCACCACCAAAGCCACTACCGAAGCTGTCTACGCGCTGTTGTTACAAGGCACCGATTGGTTGTCTGTAACCGAAGCAGTGCAAGTGACCGTAGGCAATGAAGTGGTAGATCCTTCTAAACTTGACAATGTAAAAGTTGAAGCCGGAACCGGGTATTTTAAAACAAGCTGGAATTCTTCGGAAATATCAGAAAATCAGGCAACCGTTACTATGCAGAAAAAAGGCAAAGGTATTGCATGGGGCGGACTGTATTGGCAGTATTTTGAAGATTTAGATAAAATTACGAGTGCCGAAACACCTTTACAGTTACAGAAGAAATTGTTCTTAAAAAAGAACACTGCTACAGGTGAGAAACTTTCTGCCATTACAGAAAACACAAACCTAAAGGTGGGAGATTTAGTTAGAGTACGTATAGAATTGCGTGCCGATCGTGAAATGGATTTTGTACACATGAAAGATATGCGCGCTGCAGGATTAGAGCCTATCGATGTAATATCTACCTTTAAATGGCAAGATGGTTTAGGGTATTATCAAGCTACAAAAGATGCAAGCACCAATTTCTTTTTTGACACCCTACGAAAAGGTATCTATGTTTTCGAATATGACCTGCGTGTGAACAATGCAGGTACCTTTAGCAATGGCATTACTACCATACAAAGCATGTACGCACCAGAGTTTAGCAGCCATAGTGAAGGGGTTCGAATTAATGTAGAAAACAATGAGTAATAAACTCTTCTTACTGGACGGCATAGGCGCGACTGTTTCAGCACTTTTTTTAGGGGTCGTGCTTATGCAGTTTCAAATGTATTTTGGGATGCCCAGTAATCCACTTTACATACTTACTGTAATTGCAATATTGATGGCTATACACTCGTTTGGCTCCTATTTTTGGGCACAACGAAGAAGAAAATCTGCCCTCACCACCATCGCGATAGGCAATCTAATATATTGTTTAATTACGCTTGTTTTTTTGGCAATTCATTATAAAACAATAGAACTTTTAGGCTGGGTATATTTTATCGTAGAGTTCATCATATTAATACTAATATCATATGCTGAACTTAATTGTGCAAAAAAAATATCGACTACCTAGTTATTTTTTGGGCGGGTATTTCTTCAAAATTTTAGCAATTACTTCATCATAATGTGCGTCTTTTTTAGTCGGTGAAGCCTTCTCTTTGTATTCGGCGTCTGCAACAGCTTGCCATACCAGATCATCTTTAGCCACGTCTATAAAGTCTAATGTAAGTTGCTGATTTACTACGCGTCCTCCAATAGGAATACCGCCACTTACTCCAACGCCACCATTCCGTCCACCGCTACCAATGCCAATTCCAATGGTGTTTCGTGAATTAGAGACGCTTTCCGAAGCAAAAAAATTAACGTATATCTGTGGACTCTCAGATTTTATAAATCCGCGTAGCTGCAATAAACTATCAGTCGCTTTTATAATTCTTTTATCGTCTAATTCACTGAGTCCGGAGTCTAGGCTCGGGTAAAAATTATAGGTTGTGTATTGATCAAAATTGGTTTCTTTATCGAAGTCTATGCCTACCGAAGTACCGCATGCAATGAGAAGACTACTCGCGAGGATTAAAAGGAAATATTTCATAGCAACAGTTTTCACTAAGGTAGTCAAAAAACATACCGAAAGGTTGCGTGTTTATTATTGTTTAACAATTTTCTTAGTAATGCTGCCCTCTTCAGAAATTACTTTCACAAAATAAATTCCTGCACTAAGGTCACTCATGTCTATCTGTCTTCCTGGTGTCTCTTTTAATTGCTGTCCAGAAACTGAATAGATTTCGCTTTTCGTGTAGCTGAAATTTCCTTCTACGGAAATCGTTAGAACGTCCAAAACAGGGTTAGGAAAAAGGGTAATGGCTTCCTCAAGATTATAAGTTGGCACTGCCAGAAACTCGCAATCGTCTACAAACTGAACCTGCGAATCTATGTTGGTAAAGTTGGCTTCGGCAAAAGCTACGTTGTCTACACAAACAAATTGAAGACTCGGGCACAAACTTCCATTAAACGAAGTAACACTTGTGTTATTCCCATTTTTCAAGTTTACCGTTTCAAGATCTGGACTTTCTGAAAAATCTACACTTTTAAGTTGTGTATTGGCTTTTAGCGATAGGGAATTCATAAAATTTCCGCCGCCAGTAAATCCTGAAATATTTACAAACGCTTCTAGTCCCGTAAAATCGAAAATCGTTTCGTTAGCAACATCCAAGGTTGCTGTAAAGGCTTCGGCTTCGTCAAATTGTATGGCATCGTCACCATTGGTGTCTATTGCGGGCGTGTAGTTTAGTAAAGCATTTAGGAAGTTGGTGTCGGGGATGTCTACAATCTCACATTCTATCTCGACTTCGGCAATTGAATTACAGCCTGCGGCATTGCTATCTATTGTAGTCATGGAACTTGGAATTTCAAGATGCTGGCAGATTGAGATGATATCGCAGGTTGAAAGCTCAGAATTCCCTTGAATAACAACTTCTGAAAAATTAGCATTTTCAATACCGTTTAGAGGAGACAGTGATGTAATTAGATAATTATTTCTTATGTCAAATAGCCCATTAGCGGTACTCAAATTTTCCAATCCATTTAAAGATTCTAAATTAGCATTTGCCAATAAGTAAAAGCCTCCAATAGTTTCTAACTGCTCTAACCCAGAAAAATCAATTAAAGGATTATGCCCAATTACGGAAAATACTCCTTGAACTTCCTTCAGGTTATCTAAACCTTGAAAATTACTAATACCAGTACTCCAAGTGTATAAAAAGCCATAAATATGCTCAATATTTTCTAGACCGCTAAAAGAAGTAAGTGATTCACATTGCGTAATACTTAGACCAGACAAAGGTCCATTTGAATTACCTATACTCTCTAACATGGGATTAATGCCTTGAAAGTTTATGATATTACTGCTATCAATAGAAATATATCCTATCTCCGTCAGATTTTCAAAGCCAATAAAATTTTCAATGAGTGTATTTGCTCTAATGTGTAACCCATTGGTAATCGATTCTAGTTGGTTTAGAGCCTCAAAACTTTCTAAGAGAGTATTTTGCTGAATATCCAAATCTACAACTGTAATTAAATTATGCAGTCCCTGAAGCGAAGTTACATTTGTACCATAAATCTCAATCGTTCCGCTAGAACTTTCAATAACACTTAAACCATCTAGATTTGTTACACTCGAACTACCTACATTAAGATTTCCATTTAATTCTGAGCAATTTGGGTAGTCTATTGCAAAGCTATCGACTTGAGCCTGAGAAAATAATTCAATATCGCCAGCAGGACACTGCCCAAATCCAATAAATGTTGAAAGTAAGACTATTATAGTGACTATGTTTTGTTTCATTCTGTGTCTATTTTTTTATAATTTTCTTTGTAATACTGCCCTCTTCCGAAATTACTTTCACAAAGTATATTCCAGCACTTAGATTGCTTATATTGATGTGTGTAGCTTTCGTTTGCATCAGTTTCTGACCACTTACCGAATACACTTCAGCAAATTCAAAATGTACAAAACTATCTAATAATATATACAGTTTTTCGCCTGCTGGATTTGGGTAAATATGTACGCTGGCAGACAAAGAAGATTCTGTTATAGACAGTTCGCAAGCCGCAGCAACTTCGGCAACCGACTCACATCCAGATGCATTGCCATAAATAAACACCTCTACATCTGGGTTGGCTATAGCCTCACAAAAAGGTTGAATAGCACAAAAAGGCAGATTTGGGTTGTCAATTATGCGTACCTCTGTATCAATGGTAATATCGGTATTAATACCATTCAAGCTATTCAATTGGTCATTTTGTCTAAGCCAAACCCATAAAAAGTTTAAATTATCCGAATCGAGGTTGAGGCCAGACAAATTTGTAATAAAATTACAATTTTTTACAGCCAAAGAACTGGTGATAGTAATATCAAAGGTTTCAAAATTAGTAATGGTCTGAATATCTCTAAATTCAACATGATTTACCCGATCAATATAGGACAAAGGTGAAAAATCGGTGATTTCGTTACCTGCAAATATAAAGGTATAAGCAAATTCACAATTTGGATATTGACTTGCGAAATCTATTAAATCTTCTTGCGAACCAAAACCAACGATATTTGCAGGACATTGCCCAAATCCTAAAACCGTAAAAAGTAAAAGTGGAATGGTAAGTATCCGTTTTTTCATGAAATAGAATTTTCAGTAAAATACAGAAATAAAAAATCTTACAAAAAATTGCAGAACGTATTTAGCAGTAAATTATTTTGGAAGCAGAGAAGCGTAAGGACTTTAGAAATACTAAAACTTCTCGATACACTTGTACAAATCACTCTTTGGCGTTTTGTGAAAGCACTCGAAGTAACGGGTTTGCTTATTCCTGCACAGAAGTCTCATTCATCATTTTCCAAAGGGTATCTTTTAATTCCTTAAGCCCTTGTTGCGCCATGGCAGAGAAAAATAAATAAGGAACTCCTTTAAAATCTTTGTCAAGTTCGGCCTTCATTTCTGCCTTCAGCTCTTCATCCAACATATCACTTTTGGAGATAGCAACCAGTCTATTTTTGTCTAACAATTCTGGATTGTAGCGCCGTAGTTCGTCTAATAGAATTTCGTATTGCCGCTTGATATTGTCTGCATCGGCAGGTATCAAAAACAACAAGGTAGAGTTACGCTCTATGTGGCGTAAAAAATAATGCCCCAGACCACGCCCCTCTGCGGCTCCTTCAATAATTCCTGGGATATCGGCCATCACAAATGTCTTGTGATCACGGTATTCTACAATCCCTAAGTTTGGTTTTAGGGTAGTAAATTCGTAATTCGCGATTTTAGGTTTTGCTGCGGTCACTACAGAAAGCAACGTAGATTTACCCGCATTTGGGAAACCAACGAGCCCAACATCTGCAAGCACTTTCATTTCGAGGGTAAAATTACCTTCTTCCCCATCCATACCCGGTTGCGCATACCGAGGAGTTTGATTGGTAGACGATTTAAAATGGTTATTACCTCGACCTCCTTTACCTCCTGTAGCGATGATAAGTTCATCGCCGTGCTCCATTAACTCTACGAGTGTTTCGTCTGTATCGGTATTTTTTACTACCGTACCAAGTGGCACTTCAATATACACATCTTCTCCATCTGCTCCGGTACTGGTTTGTTTACCTCCAGAAGCACCATGCCCCGCACGATAGTGACGTTTAAATTTTAGGTGGTGTAGAGTCCACATGCTATCATTGGCCTTTAAGATAATATGACCTCCACGTCCGCCGTCACCTCCATCGGGACCTCCCTTCGGAATGTATTTTTCACGTCGCAAATGCGCACTTCCTTGCCCGCCTTTACCAGACTCTACATGAATTTTAACGTAATCTACAAAATTGCCTTCAGTCATATTTATTTCCCGCACTTGCGGAAATCTTTTTAGTAGCTTAAAAAAATAGTTGGGCCATGGTGCAGTTGCAGCACCTTACCTAATTCTCAATTACAATGTATCTATTACCTCGCTTAATCGCGCTGTAATTTCGGCCACACTACCCACACCATTTACTCCATGGTATTTATTGTCGGCTTGATAAAATTCTTTTAGAATATCTGTTTTTCTGTAATATTCGGCGATACGCTCTCTAATTACCGCCTCGTTGGCGTCGTCTGCTCTACCGCTAGATTTTCCTCTTTCCAACAATCTGCCCACCAAAACTTCGTCATCTACTTCTAACGCCACCATTGCATTAATTTGGCTATTCTTTTCCTTCATTAAATTGGCTAATGCTTCTGCTTGAGCGGCCGTTCTCGGAAACCCATCAAAAATAAAACCATTTGCATCTGGGTTTTTGTCAACCTCAGCATTAAGCATATTTATGGTAACAGTATCGGGCACCAAGTGTCCTTTATCCATAAAGTCTTTAGCCATCATTCCTAGCTCGGTTTGGTTCTTAATGTTAAATCGGAACACATCTCCAGTAGAAATATGAACTAACTGATATTTCTCTTTTAAAACCTCGGCTTGTGTTCCTTTCCCTGCACCTGGAGGGCCAAATAGTACAATGTTTTTCATACGTTGTAAACTGTTATTTTTTATTTTTTCCTTGTGATTCTTTCCAAAGAAATTTCGCATCCAATTAATCATAGAAATTAGAATTACAAGGTTGTTTTTTAATACGCCGCAAAGATACCGTTTTTAAAGGGAATGTCTTTTGTATTCGCCATGATTTAGATTGTTCATATTTCGAATTCAATTTCACTTCATCTTTGTACCTTTGTGCTATGGCAAATTATTTTTCTTCAAAATTCACACTCGGAATTTTAGGCGGCGGCCAATTGGGCAAAATGATGCTCTATGAAACACGCAAATTTGACATTACCACGCACGTTCTTGATCCTAGTACAGAAGCCCCTTGCCGCATCTCCTGCGATGTGTTTGAACAAGGCGACTTACTAGATTATGACACGGTATATGCCTTCGGAAAAAAGGTAGACGTATTAACTTTTGAAATCGAAAGTGTAAACGTAAAAGCGTTAGAAGCCTTAGAGGCAGAAGGAAAAAAGGTGTATCCGTCTTCTAAAACATTGCGAAACATTCAGGATAAGGGTGTACAAAAACAATTTTACAAACAACATAACATACCCACCGCACCATTTCTCGTCTTTGAAACTAAGATGGAGCTTACCGAAGCTATCGTACGAAAAAAGTTAAGCCTTCCTTTTGTATGGAAAAGCTGTACAGGCGGATACGATGGCAAAGGAGTTTCGGTAATTAGAACTGAAGAAGATATGATTCCTTTGGCAGCAGGTAGTTGTATTGCTGAAAAATTAGTGCCATTTAAAAATGAGCTTGCTGTAATTGTAGCTCGAAGTGTTTCGGGCGAGGTAAAAACATACCCAGTTGTAGAAATGGAGTTTCACCCAGAAGCCAACCAAGTAGAATATGTAATTTGCCCAGCTCGAATCGATGATTTGGTTACTGCAAAAGCTAGGGCTGTGGCCACTAAAGTTTCCGAAGCATTTGAACATGTTGGACTGCTAGCTGTAGAGCTCTTTCAGACCGAAGAAGATGATATTCTTGTGAACGAAGTTGCTCCAAGACCGCATAACAGTGGGCACTATAGTATTGAAGCTAGTTATACCAATCAGTTTGAGCAGCACCTCCGAGCCATTTTAGACTTGCCATTGGGGAAAACCGATAGCAAAGTGGGTGGCATTATGGTTAATCTTGTGGGTGATGAAAATTACACCGGAGCTGTTGTTTATAAAAACATTGAAGCCATTATGGCTATGGAAGGCGTAACGCCACATATCTATGGAAAAAAGGAGACACGGCCTTTCCGAAAAATGGGACACGTAACTATTGTAGACAAAGATATTGACAAAGCCAGAGCAGTTGCTGGGGAAGTTAAAAAGATGATTAAAGTAATAAGTGATAGTTAAATCGCAGAAACAAATACCAAATTCTAACATTGAACAGAATTTGACAATTTAAAATTGAAATTTACGAAGTATGAGTAAGGTAGGAATTATCATGGGAAGCACCAGCGACATGCCGGTGATGCAAGATGCAATTGACATCTTAAAAGGGTTTGATATTGAAATTGAAGTAGATATTGTTTCGGCTCACAGAACGCCCGATAAATTATTCGATTATGGAAAAAATGCTCATAACCGAGACATCAAAGTAATTATTGCAGGTGCCGGAGGTGCGGCGCACTTGCCTGGGATGATTGCATCCTTATCGCCATTACCAGTTATTGGTGTACCCGTAAAATCGAGCAACAGTATAGACGGTTGGGACAGTGTACTTAGCATTCTTCAAATGCCTGGTGGCGTACCCGTGGCAACTGTAGCGCTTAATGGGGCAAAAAACGCAGGTATACTTGCAGCACAAATTATTGGGAGCGCAGATAAATGTGTACTTGATAAAATTCTTGCCTACAAAGAAGGATTAAAAATAAAAGTTGAAGAAGGTGCAAAACAAGTGCGTGAAAAGCACTAAAACAAAAATCTTAAATTCCTTTTGACTGGTAAAACACCAGAGACATTAAATAGTACCATGAACAACCCACTTCTTACAAAATTTAATACCGCACCGTTTTCGACCATAAAGAACGAGCATTTTCTTCCAGCCATAAAACAACTTATTGCTGAAACTAAAACTGAAATCGACGAGATAGTAAACAATCCAAACTCGCCAACATTTAAGAATACAGTAGAGGCGTTAGAAAATACTGGTCTACAATTAGATAGAGTAACAAGTATTTTCTTTAATCTGAACAGTGCAGAAACTTCAGAAGAAATTCAGAAGATTGCGCAAGAAGCATCGCCATTACTCACCGCATTTTCAAATGATTTACTGTTAAACGAAGCGCTGTTCGGCAGAGTAAAAGCGGTATACAACAAGAGAGAAGAACTCAATCTCAACACCGAACAAAAAACATTACTCGAAAAACAATACAAGGGATTTAGTAGAAATGGAGCTAACCTTTCCGAAGCAAAAAAGAAAACCCTTAGAACAATAGATGCAGATTTAAGCAAACTTAAATTAACATTTGGTGAAAACGTCTTAGCCGAGACCAACGCCTACCAAATGCATCTCACAAACGAAGCAGATTTAAACGGACTTCCAAGTGGAGCAAAAGAGGCCGCTGCACAAGCTGCGAAAGAAAAAGAATTAGAAGGATGGTTAATAACCTTAGACTACCCTAGCTATATTCCGTTTATGAAATATGCCGAAAACAGAGCAAAACGAAAAGAACTTTCACTTGCTTTTGGTGCTAGGGCATTTCAGCAAAACAAAAATAACAACGAAGAAAACGTACTGAAAATTGTAAACCTGCGCCATCAACGTGCGCAATTGCTGGGTTATAAAAATCATGCGCACTACGTATTGGAAGAATGTATGGCAAAGACTGCAGGGAAAGTACATGATTTTTTAGACGAGTTGTTACAAAAAGCAAAACCAGCAGCCCAACACGAATTTGAAGAATTAGAAGCATTTGCTAAAAATATAGACGCTATAGACCAACTTCAAAAATGGGATAGCGCCTACTATGCTGAAAAGCTAAAACAGCAAAAATTTAGTCTCGATGACGAAAAATTAAAACCCTATTTCAAGCTTGAAAATGTTATTACAGGTGTATTTACCGTTGCTGAAAAGTTATTTGGATTGCACTTTGAGATTGACGAAAGCATAGATAAGTACCACAAAGACGTAAAAACATACAGAGTAATCGATGCCGAAGGGATCTTAGTTGCTATTTTTTACGCAGATTTTCATCCTCGCCCCGGAAAAAGAGGTGGTGCATGGATGACCAGTTATAAACCACAACAAAAATTTGAAAAGCTAGATGGCTCTGGCGTTATAAATGATAGACCACATGTTTCTATCGTTTGCAATTTTACAAAACCAACTGAAACAAAACCTTCCCTACTTACTTTTAACGAGGTCACAACCCTATTTCATGAATTTGGCCACGCATTACACGGAATGCTTGCTAATACTACCTATAAAAGTCTTAGCGGCACAAGTGTTTACTGGGATTTTGTTGAACTTCCAAGTCAGATTTTAGAGAATTGGTGTTATGAAAAAGAAACCTTAGAACTGTTTGCAACCCACTATGAAACGGGAGAAGTAATCCCTATGGAACTTGTAGCAAAAATTAAGGAATCTGCCACCTTCCACGAAGGCATGCAAACCTTACGCCAACTAAGTTTTGGGATGTTAGACATGTCTTGGCACTCAAATGAATCGCCAGAGACCATTAAATCGGTGAAAAAATTTGAGCGTGACGCTTTTAAAGGCACTCAACTCTTTCCTGAAACCCCCGAGACCTGCATGAGCACGGCTTTTAGTCATATTTTTCAAGGCGGATACGCTGCAGGTTATTACAGCTACAAGTGGGCAGAAGTGTTAGATGCAGATGCCTTTGCATATTTTAAAGAAGAAGGTATTTTTAATAAAACTGTAGCCAATAAGTTCAAGACATTTGTGCTTAGCCAAGGAGGCACAGAAGACCCAATGGATTTATACATCAAGTTTCGGGGTAAAAAGCCAAATCCGGAGGCCTTATTAGAGCGTGCTGGATTATTAAACAAATAGAATGCAACTATGAAACTGTACACCATTTTGTTTATCCTTCTTTTTATAAGTTGTAAGCAACCTAACCCAAAGATTGAACGTTCTGAAAAAAAGGAAGTTGCTAAAGTAACCTCAGAAACTCAGGAAAAATTACAAGGAACTTGGGTAAACCTAGCAGACACATTAAGTACTATAACTTTTAAAGGAAATACTTCTAAGAATTCTTACAGCGGACTTGAAAACGACACAGAGATATTCTTTACTGTTGACGCTAATTGCAAGACAACGGGTTCAGTCTCTACCAGTGAACCAGACAGTTATATAAACACAACTGGGACCGCAGAAGAATGTTACTACATTAAAACGCTTAACGAAACAACCTTAGAGCTGCAATTAATGGCTCAAAATGTTACGCTTCAATTTAAGAAACAACGATAGTAAGTTTAAATTAGTTTTTCAACACTTTTTTAGATACTGACGCATTTGCATCGTTGGCAAATTGTATTACATAAACACCAGATGCCAATTTCGAAACAGGAACTGCTCCTTTAGAATTAGTAATGGTTTGCTGCAGCACTTTTTTACCCATTGCATCGTACATCTCAAGAGAAGTAAAACTGATTCCTGAGGCTGAAAAATCATACACCAAATCATTATTTGTGATAGCAGCAAATACCTTCGAGTTAGCAGTTTCATTTACTGTTAAGACTATATTTGACTTAGCCACTTCGATTAAAAACTCAGCACAGAGTTTAGCAAATTTAGTTGCATGATCTGCCGTACCTGACACAGAAAATGTATCGCCAGCAGTGTGAATGTTGTCGTTATGTTGTCCAAAACTAGACTCAAAAGGAAAAGAAGCCATATAGCCCTCTGCTGTCCAACTTGCATGGTCTGAGCAGCCATAGTTACACAAAGAACTCCCGTATGTAATTTGGTGTTCACCACTTGCGTTATAGTGATCCATTAATTCTGTAAAAAATTCATTTAAATCGGCATTGGTAAAATCTGAAATAAGAGAAACATCAGTGGCCGAACCATTAAAGTTTGTCATATCAAACTGTCCCACTGCAATAACATTTACATTATTTGACGCATAATCTTGAGCGATTTCGGCAGAGCCAACCAATCCAATTTCTTCGGCAGCATACGCCATGACTTCAATAGTTCGTTTTGGCACAAAACCTATTTCAAACAAAGCTCGTGTAGCTTCGGTAATTGTAGCAATACCTGAGGCATCATCGTCTGCCCCAGGGGCATTATTATTTCCTTGATTAGAAGTAGAATCTAAATGTCCGCCTACAATAACAAATTCTTCAGGGAACTCAATTCCTTCGATGGTAAGTATTACCGATGGCATACCTGTATTTGCATGGTTATACAAACGCACAGTTACATCATCTCTATTATATAATGTCGCCATAGCCTCCCATTTAGTCTTTAAATCTTGAGCGGCTTGTGTTGCTTGAGCCATGGTATGGTAACGTGTACCGTAGCTTTCTAACTCTAAAATATGGTCTTCAATATTTTGCGTATTAATTGCTTCAAGAACTTGAGTTACTGCGGCATCTTCGGAAATGGTGAATGGCATTACCACACGGTTGTTTGTAGCACCTTGTCTCTCTAATGCCTGTAGTGCATCTTCTTTTGAAGCTTTAAAAATATATCCAGGTCCATGTACCAGAATACGATCGTGTAACTTGTGCGCTGCATCTGCAGTCATAAACACCACTGCCTCGTTTTGTTTGGTAGCGACGATGGTTATTTCATTCGGGATATCTTTTTTTAGTGCTTTTGCATCTACCACATTCATTGTGGCATAAAAACGCTCCCCAGACTGGGCTGAAGTGTTAACGGCAAACAACATAATGACGAATAAAACAAGTAAATTTTTCATGTAACTTTTTCTTTAGAGTTTCAAAATTAAGGTAATAATCTTATAAAATGAGTTAATATTTTTATTTAAACTTTCAATTTATTTTGAAAGTTTAAAAAATACGTTATATTTGTTCTATGGAATTTAACGAAGCAAAAGAAAAGTTCATTAGCACATGGGGTGCCTTAGGGACACTATGGGGTATTAATAAAGCGATGGCGCAAATACATGCATTGCTATTTGTTTCACCCAAGCCATTGTCTATGGAAGACATTATGGAAGAACTTGAAATTTCTAGAGGAAATGCAAGCATGAACCTGCGAGGGCTTATGGATTGGGGACTTGTTTTTAAGGTAAATGTACCCGGAGAACGCAAAGAGTTTTTTATGAGCGAGAAAGACGTTACCGAGCTCTCTAGACAGATTGCCAAAGAACGGAGCCGACGTGAATTACAGCCAACTATAAAGGTTTTAAAAGAAATTTCTAATATTCCAGACGACGGAAGTGCTGCTGCTAAAGAATTTATAAAACAAACCAAAGCTATGCACGATTTAGCAGACACAGCAGACACCATGATGCATAGAATTGTGAATCAAGAACAAAACTGGATTACCAAAACACTAGTGAAGTTTTTAAAGTAAATTATAAGAACAAAACTATTCAGGGAACCAAAAATTCCCTTTTTATTGAAAAACTAGTTTCAATATATTTTGAAAGTTTAAAACAAATTAGCATGACGAACACATTAAATACTCAGACTGGAACTATTGGTTTTGCCCCAAAAAAAGTTATTTGGATATATGTGTTGTTTTTGTCATCACTTTTAATCGACTTTGAAGCTCTTGTACTTAAGGATTACGTTTTGAACGCCGTTCTAATGATTTTAACGGTAGGTATTGGGCATTCTGTTGGACTACATCGAGGGGTGATCCACAAGTCTTACATTTCAACTCAACTATTCAGAAAAGTTTCAATCTACTTGTTTGTACTTACTGGCATGGGGAGTCCGTTAAGCTGGCTTAAGCAGCATTATTTTAGGGATTATTGGCAAAACAGAAATGATTGCCCTACTTATTTTCGTTATCAGCATTCATTACTAACAGATTACTGGTGGAATCTTCATCTATCATATAAACCAAAGGAAATAGGATTATACCAAATTCCGAAATCTGATGTAAATAATACATGGCTCAAGCATTTAAACAGATATTGGTTACTACATTATGTTGGCTTTGCACTTTTAATATTTTTAGCATTTGGTTTAAACAGTATGTTATTTCTAATTTGTTTACGATCTAGCATAATTATTTTAGGGCATTGGTTTATCGGCTATACTTCTCACAAATGGGGTTACGCTCGGTACACGATAAAAGGTGCAGATGAAAGTGGTTATAACGATGTGTTTTTAGGCTTTATCTCCTTTGGCGAAGGGTTTCACAATAACCATCACTCCTACCCTACTTCAGCTAAATTCTCATCAAGATGGTACGAAATAGACTTTGGCTGGGTTCTTATTTCAATATGTAAAAAGCTAGGATGGATTACATCGGTTAAAACGCAGGAAAATAATCTAAAAGCAACCGCGATTGAAAACACAAATTGCAGTTGGCATATTTCAAAAACTTGAAAAATGAAAAGTCTAATAATAGCTGGTGGTAGCGGATTTCTAGGAACCGTTTTAATGAACTACTTTGAAAGCAAAGTTGCAAATATTTATGTGCTGTCAAGAACCAAAAAACCAGCACGAAAAAACGTCACATATCTGAAGTGGGACGCTAAAAATATAGGGAACTGGGCTCAAGTGTTTGAAGGTGCCGATGTGCTTATTAATCTTACGGGAAAATCGGTAGACTGTCGCTATAACGACACAAACAAGAAGTGCATTCTTAGTTCAAGGGTAAATGCTACTAAACTACTAGGCGAAGTAATTGAAGCGTGTAAGCATCCTCCAAAAATCTGGCTGAACTCCTCTACCGCCACCATTTACAGACATTCATTAGATAAAGAAATGGACGAAATAAAAGGAGAGATTGGTAGCGGCTTTTCCGTTAACGTGGCAAAAGCATGGGAAAAGCAGTTTTTTAGTTTTAAATTATCTAATACGCGTCAAGTTGCATTAAGAACCTCAATTGTTTTAGGAAATCAAGGAGGAGCATTTGTTCCTATAAAGCGTCTTACAAAAATTGGCTTAGGCGGAAAACAAGGACCTGGAAATCAGAAAGTGAGTTGGATACATGCACTAGATTTTGCTAGAAGTATTGAGTTTATAATAGAAAATGACAGGATTCAGGGAGTTATTAATGTTGTAGCTCCTAAACCCACCACCAATACCATGCTAATGCTAAAACTTCGGAAAAAGCTAAAAGTGCCCTTTGGAATTCCAATGAGTAAAGCATTGCTAACATTTGGAGCAAAAATTATAAATACTGAAACAGAACTAATTTTGAAAAGCCGAAATGTAATTCCGAAGAAATTACAAGTCGAAGGATTTACATTTCAATTTCCCAAACTAGACAATGCGCTTGACAACCTTCTAACATAACAAATTATGAAGACAAACACCATCACACAAACGCTGCAACAAGAAAACAAAAGTGCCTCACGTAGAGATATTACCAACTTTTATGATGAAGCAACAAGTGATTATCGTTTTTGGAGCAAAGATTTAAACATGCATTTCGGTTATTTTATTTTTGGTCGCACCAACCCGCTGAGACGTGATTCCATGGGAAATGAAATGAATCGTCAAATTTACAACCGTTTGCAACTCCCAGAAGGTAGTACAATAGTTGCCGATTTGGGGTGTGGTATGGGTGGAACGATGCGAAATTTCCTAAAAAAGAACCCTAAGCTATCTACCATTGGTGTAACACTTTCACCATTTCAAGTGCAAGAAGGTAACAAATTGCTAAAAGGTAAAAAAGGACTTATACTAGAAGAGAATTATTGCGACACCTCTATCGCAAGCAAATCTGTAGACGGCGTCGTGGGCATTGAGAGCCTTTGCCATAGTGGGCACAGCAAAGAAACACTACGGGAAGCATATAGAATAGTTAAGCCCGGCGGGCGATTTGTTATTGCAGATGCATTTTTAAAAAAGGAAGCTTCAGACTTATGCGTAGGCAGTAGTTTTAGTTATAGAAAACTATGTAAGGGTTGGAGCTTAGACGGGCTGGGAGTGATTTCAAAAGTAAAGGAACACTTAAAGGAAATAGGATTTAGTAATGTTACTGTAGAAGATATCTCGCTAAGGGTTGCTCCCTCGGTTTTTCATGTTCCCTTTACCATTTTTGGTTTTTTATTACAGCAAATATTTCAGCATAAAAAAGTAAAGCCACAGAGTTGGAATAATTTAAAAGCCTCGTTTTATGCATTGCTGTCAGGGCTGCATCTTAATGAATTTGGCTACTATATTATTACCGCAGAGAAATAACTTCTAACCGTCTTAAATTGAAGTAAAAGCATCTATTTTAACAGAGCTTGATTTGTCAAGAGATTTGATTTTCATCAATATTCTTCATCTGAAACACAATAAAAATCATTACTGGGGTTAATTAAAGGTATATTGGCAGGTGAAAAGGAATACTTAGCTAGGAAACTTTTTCCTTTTTTTTGACGTACCCCTTGAAAATAATAGCCTTCAGTAAATTACCTAGAAAGTAGTAATAGTTACTTAAACTTTCCTATTTTTGAAATTGCTATGCAAGAAACAAAATTAGACCCTTCGAAATGGGTTGATGCCTATTCAGACTACCTTTACAATTACACCATTGTAAAGGTAAACGACCATGAAGTGGCTCAAGATCTTATTTCGGAAACATTTTTGGCAGGTCTAAAATCGGCAGCAAATTTTAAAGGAGAAGCTTCTGAACGCACATGGTTGATTTCTATACTGAAACGTAAAATCATTGATCATTATCGCAAGAAGAATTCTAAGAAAGGAAAAGCAGAAGTACACATTAACTACACCGATGAAGATGCAGAAGGTGCATGGTTAGAAGAACGAGTAAGTGATCCTTTTGATCGTACCGCCGAAGACACCCTAGAAAATGAAGAACTAGGGATGGCAATAATGAAATGTTTAGACACTTTAAACGACAAACAGGCGACCATCTTTAAGATGAAAACCATAGATAATTTTGACACAGAGGCAGTTTGTAATGAATTTGGCATTACACCGTCTAACCTCTGGGTTATCATTCATCGAGCGCGCACAGCAATGGCCGCATGTCTCGAAAAAAGTTGGCTTAATTAATTATGAAAGTATTTTTGAAATGCGAAGAAGCAAATCACACCTGTGATAAAAACCAGTACAAGGAGGCTTCACTATTAGAACTTATCAAGTTGAATATTCACTTGATATATTGTCGTGCGTGTCGCAAGTACACAGCGCGCAATACTCGTTTATCAAAGCTCTTTAAAAAATCGTCTGTAAAAACAATGCCTGTAGATGCTAAAGTGGCCATGAAAGAGCGTCTACGAAAAGAAATGGCGAAATAAAAATAATAGACTTACCCAAATAATCGGAATACTTTCTACCCAAAAAGATGCAAAGTATTCCGATTGTTTTTTTCGGGCATATCCAATCGCCAAGCCAATTAAAATCATTGTACATAACAATGCATATAATGACCATACGCTTGGCATGTTTTTTAACCCTTCTAGCAACACAACCAACGTAAGCAAACTTATTCCCAATCCTTTTGTTTTCATGACCCCGTACCGCTGAGGAACGGTTTTCAATCCTACCCTGTCAAATTGTAAATCACGTATCTCAAAGGGCAAAATAAGTGCTAGCACGATTAGTGTTCTTTGTGATAAAGTAATCCAAAAATCGCCAGAAATTGTCATCCCTTCTTCTACAATTGGAACTGCCACTGTAACCCCAGCCCAAACTAGTGCCACTACAAATATTTTGAGACCTATTATGTTTCTTAGATTTTTACTCCTAAATAATGGCACTGCATAAAAAAGGGTTAAAAGGCCAAATCCGAAAGCAACTATAAGAGTTGTAGTAGTTAAAAAGAACATCGAAAGAAAGACTCCAGCCATACTAATTGCTGAAAAGACCTGTATGGCACGTAAGCTTTGCGCAAGACTTCTATGATGTAATCCCGCAATTTTAGCATATTTTACGAAATTATAGCCCGAGATAGTTCCGAAGAAAACAAAAAACCACAAGGCAATTGGCACGTTTAAATCGAATTCTAGCACAGTCACACCTACAAGCGAAACCACAGCAAAAGCTACATGAATACTGGCATGAATATAAAATCGAAATTGTTGACGAAGCCACTGCACGTCGTAAAAATAGCTAAACTGTTAGTAACCGCCGCTTTTGGTTGAAAAGTTGTGCTTCACTCTTCTTTTATTTGGTACTTTTTTGTTGTAAAAACCGTAATTTTGCCATCAATCTATGAAAGCCACGTTGCTGCCAAAAGATTGACTATAGAATGATTAGTAACGCAAATTACCCTTTAAAAATAATGGGTAAATCATACACCCTATATGAATACAGATTCTTTTGCTTTAAGACATATTGGCCCGCGTAAAAGCGACCTTGCCGCCATGCTAAAAACCGTAGGAGTTGAGAGCATGCAACAACTTATAAATGAAACTATTCCCGATGATATTCGCTTAAAAGAGGATATTGCGTTAGATGCCGCTATGAGTGAACAGGAGTACTTAGAACACATTACTGAGTTGTCCTCAAAAAATCAAGTGTTTAAAACCTATATTGGTCTTGGATACCACCAAGCTATTACACCTCCTGTAATTCAAAGGAATATTCTAGAAAATCCAGGATGGTATACAGCATATACTCCATATCAAGCCGAAATTGCACAAGGCCGCCTCGAAGCCCTACTCAATTTCCAAACCATGGTAACAGATTTAACTGGAATGGAATTAGCCAATGCTTCACTTTTAGATGAAAGTACCGCTGCCGCAGAAGCGATGGCGCTTCTGTTTGCTGTACGAGAACGCGATCAAAAAAAGAATGGAGCCAATAAGTTTTTTGTTTCTGAAGAACTTTTACCTCAAACCTTATCCTTACTACAAACACGCTCTACTCCAATTGGAGTTGAAATTGTGATTGGAGATCATGAAACATTCGATTTCTCGTCAGAGTTTTTTGGAGCTATTCTACAATATCCAGGAAAAAGTGGAAGAGTATACGATTACAAATCGTTTGTTTCTACAGCAAAAGAAAATAATATTAAGGTAGCCGTTGCTGCCGACATTTTAAGTCTCGTAAAGTTAGAGGCTCCAGGGCATTTTGGAGTAGACGTAGTCGTTGGAACCACCCAACGCTTTGGAATCCCGCTAGGTTATGGTGGTCCGCACGCGGCTTATTTTGCTACCAAAGAAGCTTATAAGAGAAATATCCCTGGACGTATTATTGGAGTCACCAAAGATACAAATGGCAACCGTGCACTTCGTATGGCACTGCAAACACGCGAACAACACATAAAACGTGACAAAGCAACCTCAAATATTTGTACAGCTCAGGTTTTACTAGCAGTGATGGCAGGAATGTACGGTGTATATCACGGTCCTAACGGACTTACATACATTGCGAATAAAGTTCATAATACAGCTGCTACGCTGGCCGATGCTCTTGAAAAATTAGGATATCATCAAGCCAACGACACCTATTTCGATACCATTGCAATTAAAACAGATGTTTCTAAAATTGAGTTTCGTGCCATCGCAGAAGGGGTTAACTTTTATTATCCAGATGAAGAAACGGTTTCAATTTCTATAAACGAAACAACCACCCTTAACGATGTCAATAAAATTATAGGCATTTTCGCGGAAGCGGCGAGTATTGAACGATTTTATATATCAGAATTAATTACAGGTAATACCATCCCTCCTCTGGTTGCAAGAAAAACTACATTTCTTGAAAATGAAGTGTTTAACAGCTACCATAGTGAAACCGAGTTAATGCGCTACATTAAAAAACTGGAGCGTAAAGATTTGGCCTTAAACCATTCAATGATTTCGTTAGGTTCATGTACAATGAAACTGAACGCAGCTGCCGAAATGTTACCTCTTAGTGACCCAATGTGGGGTAATATGCATCCCTTTGTCCCAACAGAGCAAGCAGGAGGTTACCAGTTTATGCTGAAAAAATTAGAAGAACAGCTGACGGAAATTACGGGATTTGCCGGAACTTCGCTTCAGCCCAACTCTGGTGCCCAGGGGGAATATGCCGGACTTATGGTAATTAGAGCATATCATGAGTCGCGTGGAGACGGACATAGAAATATTTGTTTAATTCCTTCATCGGCACATGGAACGAATCCTGCAAGTGCAGTTATGGCGGGAATGAAAGTAGTCGTTACAAAAGCGACTGAAGAAGGCAATATTGATGTTGACGACCTTCGTGCCAAGGCAGAAGAACATAAAGACAATTTAGCCGCTTTAATGGTTACTTACCCATCTACCCACGGCGTGTACGAATCTGCCATAAAAGAAATTACAAGCCTTATACATGAAAACGGTGGACAAGTATACATGGATGGAGCCAACATGAATGCGCAGGTTGCACTTACTAATCCCGGTGCAATTGGCGCAGATGTTTGTCATCTAAACCTTCATAAAACGTTTGCGATTCCGCATGGCGGTGGTGGCCCTGGTGTTGGCCCCATCTGTGTTGCAGAACAACTAGTTCCTTTTTTACCCTCTAACCCGGTAATAGAAACTGGAGGAGACACCGCAATAACTGCTATTTCTGCAGCTCCTTGGGGAAGCGCTTTAGCATGTTTAATAAGTTATGCCTATATCTGCATGCTTGGAGAAAACGGATTAAAAAAGTCTACCGAATACGCTATTCTAAATGCAAACTATATTAAAGAAAGACTTGTTGGTACTTTTGATGTACTCTACACAGGTGAAAAAGGACGTGCTGCACATGAAATGATTGTAGATTGTCGCCCTTTTAAAGAGCACGGCATTGAAGTAGTAGATATTGCAAAACGATTAATGGACTATGGTTTTCATGCGCCTACCGTATCATTTCCGGTTGCTGGCACCATGATGATTGAACCTACTGAAAGTGAAAGCAAACAAGAATTAGATCGTTTTTGTGACGCTATGATTTCTATACGAAAGGAAATTGATGCTACTGAAAAAGACGAACCAAATAATGTTTTAAAAAATGCACCTCATACGCAGGCTATGCTTACCAACGATATTTGGGAGTTCCCTTATTCTAGACAGAAAGCTGCATTTCCACTAGATTATATTAACGACAATAAATTTTGGCCAAGTGTTAGAAGGGTAGACGATGCCTACGGAGATCGAAATTTAATTTGCACCTGCGCCCCAATTGAAGAATTTATGGAAGCATAACACCCATTAAATCCGTAAAAAATCCTCATTTCTAGTCGTTAGAAATGAGGATTTTTCGTTTTTAAGTAATTCTATTGCAAATTGTTCAAATGAAGTCAATTTCCTATGAAATGACCTCTGTACGTTCACAGTTTTCCTTAATTTAGTCGAAAATTTCAACATGGGCACGAAGATTACAGGAGTTGGCAGTTACATACCCACGGGAGTAGCTCCTAACAACCAGTTTGAGCAGAACAGTTTTTATACTGAAGATGGAAGTAGGTTTGATAATGAGAACACTGTTATCATCGAAAAGTTTAAGGCAATAACTGGTATTTCTGAAAGACGCTACATAAAAGACCACCTCAACACCTCTGATATTGCCTTCTTTGCCGCAGAAAAGGCAATTGCAGATGCAAAAATAGATCCTGAAACATTAGATTATATTATTGTTGCAAATAATTACGGAGACGTAAAACACAACCTACAACAAAGTGATAGTGTGCCAAGTTTAGGCTCTCGTGTAAAACATCATCTCAAAATTAAAAATCCGTACTGCGTTGCATACGACCTTATGTTTGGTTGCCCTGGTTGGGTTGAAGCTATGATTACGGCACATGCATATCTTGAAAGCGGCATGGCCAAAAAATGTTTAGTGATTGGCGCCGAAGCATTATCTAGGGTAATTGACCAGCACGATAGAGATTCTATGATTTATAGTGATGGTGCAGGTGCGGTAATTGTAGAATCTTCTAATGATCCCGACTGCGGTATCTTAGCTCATAAAAGTGCTACGTATGCGTTAGATGAAGCTCATTTCATTTATTTCGGTGAAAGCAATAACCAAGAATTAAATGATGCCCGTAGGTATATAAAAATGTACGGTCGTAAAATTTACAATTTCGCTCTTAGCAATGTTCCTGAAGCTATGAAAACATGCTTAGACGAAAGTGATGTTGATATTTCAGAATTAAAGAAAATCTTTATTCATCAGGCCAACGAGAAGATGGACGAAGCTATTATAAAGCGTTTCTTTAAGCTTTACGGCATGGAGGCTCCAGAAGGCGTAATGCCAATGACTATAAACAAACTAGGAAATTCTAGTGTAGCAACGGTACCTACTCTTTACGATTTAGTATTAAAAAATAAGCTCGAAGGGCACAGTATTACCAAAGGCGATATAGTAATGTTTGCAAGTGTTGGGGCAGGAATGAACATAAATGCAATCGTTTACAAACTATAATGTACGAAGGCAAATACCCAAAAAAGCGCTACAAACGCACCTTACTTTTCTTAAAAGAAAATATTTCTACCCAAGAGTCAATCCTAGATTTGGGTGTTACCAATCCGTTTTCTGAAATTATGAAAGAGGAAGGGTACACAGTTACGAATACCCAAGGTGAAGATTTAGACATCGATATAAGCAGAATACAATCTGAAACTTTTGACGTCCTAACCGCCTTCGAAATTTTCGAACATATGCTAAGTCCGCTGCAAGTTCTTAAAAACACCAACGCAAAAAAACTAGTTGCCTCTGTACCACTAAAACTTTGGTTTGCTTCGGCCTACAGAAGTAAAACAGACGATTGGGATAGACATTACCATGAGTTTGAAGATTGGCAATTTGATTGGTTACTCGAAAAAGCAGGTTGGACTATTAAGAAAAGAGAAAAGTTTAGCCATCCTGTCAAAAAAATTGGCTTTCGTCCTCTACTGAGATTGTTTACACCTAGATACTATTTGGTGTATGCTGAAAGAGCTTAGACGTACTACTCTTTTATTAGTTTGAATTGTTGTTTTGTGCCATCTGTCATTTCTTTAAATTCGACTGCGTCAAAATGCTGGCCGTTCAGAAAGATGTTAGCAATAAATTGTGTGATGGAAAAAACTTGTAGTTTCATAAAAAAATGTTTCCGAAGTATTTTACGAAATTTTAATAATACTTTTATACCATGAGTATCGTTTTGGTTATTCCTACTTACAACGAAGCGGCGCATTTAGGCGACCTTCTACGGTCGATTGTTTCACAAACCCTTAAGCCTAAAAAAGTTGTAATTGTAAATGATGGCTCTACAGATAGTACCCAAGAGATTATCGATTCCTTTACCGCCAAATATTCTTTTATGATTTCTGTTGGCGCCTCTTCTACCTCAGAGCATGCTCCAGGAAGCAAGGTAGTAGACGCATTTTATAGAGGATTTTCAGCAATTAAGGAAGAATATGCGTTTATCGGCAAGTTTGACGCGGATATCATACTCCCCCCTAATTATTTCGAGAAAATTATTTCTTTATTTAATGAAAATAGAAAAATTGGTATCGCTGGAGGCAATCTATATATTCAATCTGACGACGCGTGGGTATTTGAAAATATTTCAGAAAAAACGAAAGTGCGCGGGCCCATTAAATTATATAGAAAGGAATGTTTTGAGGCCATTGGAGGGCTTAAAAGATCGATTGGCTGGGACACAGTAGATGAGTTGTTAGCGCAATACCATGGTTGGCTAATTAAAACAGACCAAAGCTTGCATGTAAAACATCTAAAACCAACTGGAGCCACCTATACAGAAGCGTCTAAATACAAACAGGGTGAAGCTTTCTACAAGATGCGTTACGGATGGGCTCTCACTCAGGTAGCCGCTATGAAATTAGCACAACGAAAAAGCAGTATTGCTTTTTACTATAATTGTATGCGAGGCTATTTAAAGGCAAAAAAAAGCGGTATACCATACTTGGTAAACAAAGAAGAAGGCGCGTTCATTAGACAGTTAAGATGGAAAAACATTAAGAAAAAGATATTTTAAAACATCTTAACCTTTTTATAGCATTTCTCAGATAGGTATTTCTTATTTTTAAATCTTATTAAAAACGTCATATGTCTAAAAATAGAATTCAGATGGTAGCCGTATTTACACTGGCTATCTTTTGTACAACGCTAGCATTTTCACAGCAAGAGAATAAACCAAAAAATATCATCCTTTTAGTAGGTGATGGTATGGGCTTAAGCCAAATTTCCTCAAGTTTATATTTCAACGAAAAGCCATCTAACTTTCTCAGATTTAACACCGTTGGATTAAGCATGACATCTTCTTCAAAAGAACTAATCACAGATTCTGCTGCGGGCGCTACTGCATTTGCTTCTGGTATTAAAACCTACAACGGGGCCGTTGGCGTCAATGAAGCCATGGAGCCTGCAGAAACCATCGTAGAACATATCTCTAATAAAAATATAGCCACCGGACTAGTAGTTACATCTTCTGTGGTTCACGCAACACCTGCAGCGTTTTACTCGCATCAGGAATCTCGTAGAATGTATGAAGAAATCGCACTAGATTTAGTGAAAAGTGATATTGACTTTTTTGCTGGTGGTGGACTGAAATATTTTAAAAATAGAACCGACAATTTAAACTTATTACAAGCATTACGCGATCGTGGCTTTGAGGTTGAAACCAATGTGCTGCCGAAGAAAATTTCAGAAAAAAAACAAGCAATTATACTAGCCCCAGACGGAATGCCTAAAATGTCTGAAAACAGAGGCAACTTCCTTACCAATGCCACCATGCTTGCTATTGGGCAGTTGTCTAAAAATAAAGAAGGCTTTTTCTTATTGGTTGAATCTTCTCAAATTGATTGGGGCGGACACGCAAATGATACCGAATACTTGGTAAATGAGTTATTAGATTTTGATAAAACCATTGGTGCTGTATTAGATTTCGCAAAAACCAACGGTGAAACATTGGTAATTGTAACTGCAGACCACGAAACAGGAGGATTTAGTCTTAGCAATGAGAATGGCGATTACAATAAAGTAATTGGCACCTTTACCACCAAGGGACATACTGCAACAATGGTTCCGGTGTTTGCACAAGGCCCTGGAGAGCATCTCTTTGGTGGAATCTACCAAAATACTGAAATCCATAGCATTATAGAAAAGCTTTTTAAAAGAGATTAAGCGAAAACTGCCTCAGTTAAAAAGCCATTTAATTAGTACCTTAGCCAAACCATTTTAGCTATGCGATACATCGAAGATATTGGTTCTTACTTTTTAATGCTCAAACGCACGTTTGGAGGATTTACGAAGCGCTCTGTTTTGAAAGAACTTATATTTAAAGAAATTGACGACCTAATAATAGGATCGTTAGGTATTGTGGCATTTATTTCTTTTTTTGTGGGTGGTGTGATTGCTATCCAGACGGCACTTAATGTTGACAACCCAATTATACCAAAATCCTTAATTGGTTTTGCGACAAGACAATCTATTGTACTAGAATTTGCGCCTACGTTTATCTCGATTATCATGGCAGGTAAGGTGGGGTCTTTTATAACATCCAGTATTGGCTCCATGCGCGTAACCGAACAAATTGACGCCCTTGAAGTAATGGGGATTAACTCTTTAAATTACCTAGTATTTCCTAAAATTATTGCCCTACTGTTTTTTCCCTTCGTTATTGCACTCTCTATGTTTTTAGGCATAGTTGGCGGTTTGATAGCCGGAGTATATGGTGGATTTACAACACTTACAGAATTTAGTACGGGTTTACAAGAAGACTTTAATACATTCCATTTGGTTTACGCTTTCATTAAAACATTTGTTTTTGCCTTTATTTTAGCAACCGTACCCTCTTGGCAAGGATATTATATGAAAGGGGGAGCGCTAGAAGTTGGAAAAGCGAGCACTAATTCTTTTGTGTGGACAAGTGTATTAATTATACTGACGAATTTTATTATCACGCAACTTCTACTTAGCTCATGATTAAAGTTGACAACATAAAAAAGCGCTTTGGAGAAGAAGAAATTCTGAAAGGCATCTCTACTGTCTTTGAGAAAGGAAAAACCAACCTTATTATTGGTCAAAGTGGAAGTGGAAAAACCGTAATGCTTAAATGCCTACTAGGGTTATTTCAACCGGAAGAAGGTTATATTTTTTACGAAGATCAAGCCATCCAAAACATGGATGAAGAACAACAACGAAGCCTAAGAGAAGAAATAGGTATGTTGTTTCAAGGAGGCGCTTTGTTCGATTCTATGAATATTGAAGAAAATGTGATGTTTCCTTTGCGCATGTTCACCAACAACAAAAAAGCAGACATGCTAAATCGCGTAAATGAAGTACTTGCAAGAGTGAACCTAGAAGGGGTAAACAAAAAATACCCAGCAGAAATCTCTGGTGGTATGCAGAAAAGAGTTTCCATTGCTCGCGCTATTGTAAACAATCCGAAGTATCTTTTTTGTGACGAACCAAACTCTGGATTAGATCCCAAAACGGCAACGGTTATAGACAACCTTATTCAAGAAATAACGCATGAGTATGGCATTACTACAGTTGTTGTAACTCACGATATGAATTCGGTGATGGAGATAGGTGAAAACATTGTTTTCCTGAAAGATGGTAAATTAGTTTGGCAAGGCGATAATGAAGCCATTTTCAAAACAGATAATAAATCGGTAACAGATTTTGTATACTCTTCAGATCTCTTTAAAAAAATCAGAGATATTCAGCTGAAAGAGCAATAAATCAGCTAAATACCTTATAGATTAATTTTATTTAGCTATTTTTAACGCAATTATTCCTATAAAATTTAGCCTAATGAAAAAAATTTTAACTCTTGCCACTGTGCTGCTTACACCAATTGCACTTATGGCACAAGCCGTATCGTTCACAAATCAGAACGGAATGATAGGGTCTTACTCTTCATCGTCTGATGTTGCAGCAGACATGAACAATGATCAACTTGATGATTATGTTCGTGTATCTTCAACAGGAATTGGTATCGATTATCAAAATCCTGATGGTACGTTCACCTCTGTTTTTATTTCTAAATCAATTCAAAATGTTCCTGACTGGAGTATTGCTGTAGGTGATTTAGACGAAAATGGATACAACGACATGGTTTTAGGAAATGGACAACGTGTCTCTTTCTTAATAGCCAACGCAGACGGAACTGACTATACAGAAACCGCATTCCCAGAATTTATTTTCTCTCAGCGTTCTACGCTAGCAGATATTGATAATGATGGCGACTTAGATGCTTTTGTATGTCACGATGTAGATTTAAGTCATCCGTACCGAAACGATGGTAACGGTAACATGACCCTAGACCAAAGTCTTATTCAAACCATAGATGCTCCTGGAAACTACGCAGCTATTTGGGTTGATTATGACATGGATGGAGACCAAGACATGTACTTAACAAAGTGTCGTGGAGGTACTTCTACTGGAGATCCTCTTAACGAAAATGCGATGTACACCAACAATGGTGACGGAACTTTTACTGAAAATGCCTTATCTATCGGACTTCAGGATGCCGATCGTTCTTGGGCAACTGTTTTTGAAGATTTTGACAATGATGGAGATTGGGATGCTTTTGTAGTAAACCATGACACACAGAATAATTTCTTTGAAAATGACGGAAATGGGAACTATGTAAACATTACTGACTTAACAGGTATAGACAAGCATGATCTAGGTTCATGGGAGAATCTTTCTGCAGATTTCAACAATGATGGAAACATGGATATCTTATCTGAGATGTCTGACGAACTATACCTAGGAAATGGAGACCTTACTTTTACAGGACAAACGTTACCTTTTGACGAAGGAGGTATTGGCGACTTAAACAATGATGGTTTCTTAGATGTTGTTCGAAGCGGAAACTTATACATCAATAACGGAAATTCTAACAATTGGGTTAAGTTTTTCTTGAAGGGTGTAGAAAGCAACCTTAATGGAATTGGAGCACGCATCACTATTGAAGGTGATTGGGGTGCTCAAATGCGTGAAATTCGTTCTGGACAAGGTTTCCAACACATGAATTCACTAACAGCACATTTCGGGATTGGAACAGCAACAGCTATAGACAAGGTGACTATTGTTTGGCCTTCTGGTATTGTAGATGTTATTGAAAATGTAGACCCTAATGAAACACATGTTTATATTGAAGGTGAAAATCCTGTACTTGGCTTAACAGATTTCAATGCAGATACTGTTACTGTATATCCTAATCCAACTGCGTCAGAATTATTTTTCTCTCAGAACGGATTGGCAAATACCAAAGTAACTATTGTTGATGTAAATGGAAAGATTGTATTAAATACAGTAATTTCTTCATCTAACAACGTAGACGTTGCTAGTTTACAGAACGGAGTGTACTTCGCTCAGTTAGAAATTGACAATCAAGCAAGAAGTTATAAGTTTGTAAAGAAGTAATTTGCTTCAAACAATACTATAAAAAAGGCGCTCTATAGAGCGCCTTTTTTTATTCTTCTACCACAAGGGTATCTAGTTTCAATCTAACTTTTAGTAACGCGGCCATTCTAGTCATACGTTCTGCTTTGTCTCGATTACGAACTGTATTCTCCCATGAAACCGTAAACACCGGTATGGTATCTGTACTCTCAAAATTTGTTTGAATACGCTTTGAATAAGCAAAATTTTCTAAGCCTTCAAAGGCAACTTGCACTTCTTTACTTACCTCATCGAATGGGATACCATCTTTTACACTCAACTTGGCTATTTCATTTTCAAGAAAATTAATGCGTTCATCTTTACTTCGAATCGCTTGCTCGTTCTTTACGTATAAATCTTCTAAAATTCCTGCTTTAACAGCACCCGACAGCTTTTCAGCCAATTCGCCAGAACGATCTGAGCCTTGATAAATACGTAAATTACCATCCTCAAGCTTTTCAGTTTCTTTCAACTTAGCTATCCATTCATTTATTTTTGGTTGAGGAACAGGTTGTCCAATCAAGTAAACTTCAATATTCTTAGTTTCATAATCTTGTGTAAGCTTAACAACTTCAGCACCCTCATATCGAATAATTTCTTTGACAAAATCTTTTGTTTTATTTTCAAACACCTGCTCCTGTAAAAGATTATAAAATAAATATACACTTGGCACTATAACAACAATCGCAATTAAAGAAGCTATTTGAGCAATAAACCTACGTCGTTGCGAATTTGCATACCGCACTAGAGGAAAGCGCAATATTTTAGAAACAATAAATGTAGAAAGCGCTATAAATACAGCATTGATTGAAAATAAATACAACGCTCCACCGGCATAGTCTAAATTCCCAACTGCTAGGCCATAACCAACAGTACATAAAGGAGGCATTAAGGCGGTGGCAATAGCAACACCAAAAATTACACTGGCTATGGTTCCACTTTTAGTTTTTGCCACAATAAGGGCAAGACCACCAAAAATAGCTACTAGCACATCAAGAATAGTGGGATACGTGCGAGCCAACAGTTCTGGAGTCTCTTCAGTAAGTGGTGAAATAGAAAAATATAAAAATGCAGTGAGTACACTTAACACAACCATTACGCCTAAGTTTATCAATGAGCGACGTAAGGTTTCAATATCGTTTATCGCAACAGACAAGCCTACACCTACTATAGGGCCCATTAATGGCGAAATAAGCATGGCACCAATTACAACGGCTGTACTACTTACATTTAAGCCAATAGAGGCCACGAATATTGAGAAAATAAGAATCCAAGCAGTATGTCCCTTAAACGATATATCTTTCTTTACCGCTTCTATGGTAGCATCTCGATCTGTATCGTTATGCAGGTTAAATAGTCCGAGGACAAATTTGCGCACTCCTTGCCACGCATTGAGCTTGTCCTTTTCAAATTCAGCTTCGCTCGGGGTAATATGGTTTTCGGTACTCATTACGTATATTTTTTGCCGTGGGCATGCACCACTTCAGTTAATAACAACTTTATTTCTTGTTCCTTTTCCTTCGGAAATATAAGTAAAACAGATTCCTTTTCAACAATTATATAATCTTTCAAACCATCTACAACCACTAATTTATCATTTTCAGTAAAAATCATATTTCCCGCTGCACCCTTTAGTAGTGTTTTGGCTCTCACAACTGCATTCTGAGAATCGTCTTTATCAAGTTTATCGTGTAAGGCACCCCAAGTTCCTAAATCATTCCAATCAAAAGATGCTTCTTTAACATATACATTGTTCGCTTTTTCCATGATTCCATAATCTATCGATATGTTTTCTGCAAGCCCATAATTATTGGCTATAAAGCTTTTTTCATCTTCTGAATTATACACAGGCACGCCTTCCGCAAAAAGAGCACTCATGACAGGTAAATACGTTTCAAACGCAGCGATAATGCTTTTTACACTCCATAGAAAGATACCAGCATTCCACAAAAAATTACCTTCAGCAATAAATTGCTTTGCGGTGGCATAATCGGGCTTTTCGCGAAATTGTAGTACCGATTTAATATCTGACGCAGCTGCTTTATCACTTTCAATATAACCATATCCTGTATTCGGAAAGGTTGGTGTAATTCCAAGTGTCATTAACACATCCTCCTCCTTACATTTGTTAAAACAGGCTTCAACATCATTCTTAAAGGCAGTTTCATCTTCAATCCAATGATCACTAGGCGCTACCAACATAACCGCATCTGGATTCTCTTTCTGAATTTTTAAGGCCGCAAGTAAAATACACGGCGCGGTATTACGCATAGCAGGCTCTAAAATAACTTGGTTTTCTGAAATTTTAGGTACTTGTTCGAGTGTTAGGTCTAAATAGCGTTCATTCGTCAAAATTTGGATATTTTGTACTGGAACTAGTTGCTCTAAACGTGTAAACGTTTTTTGTAACAAACTCTGCCCAGTTCCCAACATGTCGTGGAATTGCTTCGGAAAGTCTTGCGTACTCACAGGCCAAAACCTTGAGCCAATACCTCCGGCCATTATAACTGCGTAATTATTATTGTTCAAAATTCTTCGTTTTAATTATTGCTATAATTTCCTGTGTTTAAGATAGTCTTTACTTCAGTTCGAAGCGTGTGTTTGTAGTAGTTTCAACGCTCTGGCTTTAAAAACTCAACCTCTGCATTTGGATTAAACAAATACACCTTCCCGGTATTCACCTCTAGGCATTCATATCGTTTTACACGCTTATTTCCGCGCATGAAAATTTTACCATTGTACAATCGAAATAACCCTCCATGAGGTATCTCAAAGATATAGTTTTTATCATTCGGCGCATCGTATTGTTTCAAAGCTAACGACAATCTTGCATCGGTATCACTACTTGCCTTAGGGTTTTTAAAATGCATCGCCAGAAGCGGTAATAATTTGTTCGGAAACACCTGCGGACTAATAAATGGAAGCATAAGATATTGAAACGTTCGTTTCCACTCAATTCCGTGCGGCTTAATTGCACGTCCATACTTAGTAAATGCTACCAAGTGAGCAATCTCATGAATTAGCGTTATTAAAAATCGGTACTGATTTAAATTTGCGTTTACAGTAATTTGATGCCGTCCGTCTGGAGATTTTCTATAATCTCCATGGCGTGTTACTCGCTCATTAACTATCTTTAAATGAACATTATTTGCTTTAACAAGCTCAAACACGGGCTGAACAGAAGCTTGAGGTATGTATTTTGAAAGAATTTCTTCCATTGGCTATGGCGTTGTACTAGACACTTGTAGTATTTTACCATTGTATAACTCATGACCAGTTAAAGAAAAATTCATAATATATTGACCCATTTGCTTCGCTGTTATTGGTGCTTCATACCCTGGAAATGCTTCTTGTAACATTTCGGTCTGTACGGCACCTAATGCGAGACAATTAAAACTTGGCCCCTTTTCCTTGTACTCTTCTGCTAAAACTTCAGTCAGCGTAATAATTGCCCCTTTACTACTGCTATAAGCAGCCAAGCCAGCAAATTTTGCACTACCCTGCACACCTCCCATACTACTAATATTTACTACATGACCTTTCTTTGTCATAAAAGGAAGCACAGCTTGTGTCATAGCAGCCGCTCCAAAAACATTTACAGCGTAACTATCTTCAAAGTCTTCCCATTTCAATTTAGAAAAAGATTTATTAACCAAATAACCAGAATTATTGATGAGTACGTCTACATGGTTCCACTTCTCTTTAATAAAATCACGCACTCGGGCAATATCTTTTTTATCGGTAATATCACAAGAGAAACAAGCACAGTTAGAAATATCCAACCCAGAAACAGGCGCCGCATCGCGAGATAAGGCTAGCACATTATGCCCTGCATCGGTAAATAAAGAGACGAGTTCGTAACCAATACCTCTACTTGTTCCTGTAATAATTATATTTTTTTTCTTCATACTCTAAAGTTACACAAATCCCGCTATTCACCTCAAAGGAAAATAGCGGGATCTGTTAAAGTTACCGGTATCAAATTATGCTTGTTACACAAACATAGTAACGGGATTCTCAATATACTGTCGTAATGTCTGCAAGTACTGTGCTCCAGTAGCACCGTCTACAGTTCTATGATCGCAAGCTAAGGTAACAGTCATTGTATTACCAACAGCAATAGCACCATTTTTAACCACAGGCTTTTGAACAATCGCACCTACTGAAAGTATTGCCGAGTTAGGCGCATTGATAATACTTGTGAATTCCTTAATACCGAACATACCCAAATTAGATACCGTAAAGGTACTTCCCTGCATTTCGTCTGGGGTTAATTTCTTTGAGCGCGCTTTTCCTGCTAATTCTTTAACATTTGCACCAATTTGGGAAAATGTCATCTGGTCTGCAAATTTCAGCACCGGTACAACTAATCCTTCATCTACAGCCACCGCAACTCCAACATGAATATGTTTAGCAATTCGAGTCGCATCACCCGTCCACTGGCTATTAACCTGTGGGTGTTTGCGTAATGCCATGGCACACGCCTTTACAATCATATCGTTAAATGAAATTTTGACATCAGGATGGCTATTAATTGCCGTGCGAGATGCAATGGCACTATCCATATCTAACTCGATAGTGAGATAATAATGAGGTGCTGTAAACTTAGATTCTCCCAAACGCTTAGCAATGGTTTTACGCATTTGTGAGTTGGTAATTTCCTCGAAGCTCTCTTCACCAACAGGTTGGTAAGCTTGCGCCCCACCAGCCCCTGGTTGATAGTTTTCAATATCTGTTTTTACGATACGTCCGTTTTCGCCACTCCCATGTACCTGATTCAGGTTAATACCTTTGTCTTCAGCCATTTTTTTAGCTAATGGAGAAGCAAATATTCTTTTTGAATCGTTAGTAGAATTGTTCGTATTTGTATTTGTCTTAGGAGCGGTTTTCTTTTCTGCGGAAACTTCCTTCGTTGATCCTTCTACCTTTTTTTCTTCTTTTTTAGGAGCATCCTTTTTAGCCGCTGGTTTTTCGACCAGTGATACATTAGACACATCAGTACCTTTTGGGCCTATGATGGCAAGCAAAGCATCTACTTTCGCTGTTTCTCCCTCGGCTATTCCTATCTTCAGCAAGGTTCCGTTGTAGAACGACTCGAACTCCATAGTAGCTTTGTCGGTTTCTATTTCAGCAAGAATATCACCTTCTTCAACCATATCGCCTTCATTCTTCAACCAAGAAGCAACGGTACCTTCTTCCATAGTGTCACTTAAACGAGGCATTGTTATAATCTCAACTCCGTCTGGCAATTCACTATCGGCAGTTTCATTGTTGTTCTCAGCACCTTCTTCGGTCTTCGACTCTTCTGTTTCGCTGGCATCATCTTCAGAGCTAGTCTTTTCCGCGCTTCCACCATCACCATTCAAAAGACCCGAAATATCTTCTCCTTTTTCACCAATAATAGCTAATAATGTATCAACTTTTGCAGTGGCGCCTTCTTCAATACCAATATGAAGTAAAACCCCATCGTGAAAAGATTCAAATTCCATTGTTGCTTTGTCAGTTTCTATTTCAGCTAAAATATCACCTTCGGCAACAGTATCGCCAACTTTCTTCAACCAACTAGCAACAGTACCTTCTTCCATGGTATCGCTGAGTCTTGGCATATTAATTACTTCTGCCATAGCTTATAATTTATGTGGTAAAAATGGATAATCTTCTTGTTCGTACACGGTGTCGTACATGACACTTTTTTCTGGGTACGGCGACTCTTCTGCAAATTTTTCGCATTCTTTTACTAAGTCTTTAACTCGCTTGTCAATCTTTTTTATATCTTCTTCTGTCGCCCATTTTTGTTCGTAGATATGATGAAGTACATATGAAATAGGGTCTTCTTCTTGCTTTTTAGCCACCTCTTCTTTCGTTCTGTAATGTTGTGCATCACTCATTGAGTGCCCTCTATATCTGTAGGTTCTAATTTCTAAGAATGTTGGTCCGTCACCACGTCTTGCTCGAGCAATGGCCTCATCCATTTCTTTTGCCACAACTTCTGGTTTCATCCCATCTACAGGCTTACACGGCATTTCATACCCTAGACCTAGTTTCCATATATCTGTATGATTTGCAGTTCTGGCAACCGAGGTTCCCATTGCATAGCCATTATTCTCGCAGCAAAAAACCACAGGTAATTTCCAAAGCATGGCAAGGTTAAATGTTTCGTGTAGCGACCCTTGACGAACGGCTCCATCACCCATATAACAAAGTGTTACTGCTTTTCGTCCATGAAATTTATCTCCAAAAGCAATACCCGCGCCTAGAGGAATTTGTCCACCTACAATACCGTGGCCTCCATAAAAACGATGTTCTTTAGAAAAAATATGCATAGAGCCCCCAAGACCTTGAGAGGTTCCAGTACCCTTTCCGTAAAGTTCTGCCATCACTCTTTTGGGATCAACCCCCATACCAATAGGTTGCACATGATTACGATATGCAGTAATCATATTATCTTGAGTTAAATCCATGGCATGCAAGGCACCCGCCAGCACAGCTTCTTGACCGTTGTACAGATGTAGAAACCCACGTACTTTCTGATTAATATATACTTGGGCTAACTTGTCTTCAAATTTGCGCCAGAACAGCATGTTTTCATACCAATCTAGATATGTTTTTTTTGTAATTTTTTTCATCAACTAGAGTTGTTGGGAAGCCAAAAGCGTTTAGTTTCCAATTTTTCGCGAATAACAAAAATAGGGATTTTCTAATCTTCTATAAAACTTTCGTTTCTAAAAAATTTAGTAAAATATTTTGCATGAATTTAGAAGAAAATGTGAGTAATTCTAGGCAAAGCCAATCACGTAGAGTTTACAAATATGTACTATCAAAAACCAGTGGCAATAGGTCTTTTAATGAATTTGCTTTTACCACCTTACCAGTTTCACCCATAAAATAAATTGTAATAGGCGCCTTCTGATTTACCTCATACTCTGCTAAGGCTTGCCTACAAGCTCCACAGGGTGGTGTTGGTGTAGTTACTTCCTTTTGTAAAGACCGAACCGTTAATGCCATAGTTTTAAAACCAACTCCAGGGAATTGAGAGCCCGCATGAAACGCTGCAACACGCTCTGCACAGAGACCTGAGGGAAAAGCAGCATTTTCTTGGTTATTACCAGTAACTATAGTTTCGTTATTTAGTGCTAATGCAGCACCCACCATAAAACGCGAATAAGGCGCATAAGCTCTTTCTCGAGCTTCTTGCGCCTTATGCATTAACTTTTGTATGGAAACAGGCAGCTCATTAATAGATTCGAACACGGTGAGTTCGGCAGTAATCGTAAGCTTCTGTGCCATCTATATGTTAGTATTCGTCGTACTCGTCTCCGAAGTTGAATGTTAACCCAAAACGAAGCGTTCCTTCTAACGGACTTCTTACGGCAGACGTTGAGAATAAATATGAAATATCAATGTTAATCGCAGTGTATCTGAAACCAGCACCTAACGAAATGAATTTTCTTGAACCTTTTAAGTCACTTTCATTAAAGTATCCTGTACGGAAGGCAAAGACATCTTGGTACCAATACTCTGCACCTAATGCCCAAGTAAATTCTTTTAATTCTTCACTGAAACCATCTGGCGCATCACCAAACGATTTAAAGATTCCTGAGAAAAAGCTAATATCTTCGTATTGCTCATCATCTTCAGCATCTATATCACCATCACCATCAAAATCTTGAGGGGTTGGCACTAATAATTTATTTACTTCCGCAGAAACACCTACTTTATTGTACTCGTCCAAAATAAAGTCGAATCCACCACCAAGACCCATGTTTGTTGGTAAGTTGTTTTCCTGACCTACTTCGTCGTACTTAATTTTCGGACCAATGTTAGAGAAGTTAAAACCTAATCTCCATCTTCCGTCAAAATCGTTATATGCAATCTCTTCAGATTGATAGTAACCTGCCACATCTACTGCAAAAGAACTTGCTGCAGAGGCATCTTCGTTAGAAGCTTGAATTTTAAGATCTGAACGTAAATAACGCCCTGCTACTGCCATAGAGAAACGATCACTCAATCGTAACGCATAAGATAAGTCGAAGGTAAATTCGTTCGGACTTTGGATCAAAGGAATCTGATCTGCTGTATCTCGAAGTTCAATATCACCTAAACTAAAATAGCGTAAGCTAGCACCAATGGCGCTACGCTCGTTAATACGGTTGTAATATGTTAAGTTTCCGAGGAAAATATCATTTACTAATTGACTAAGGTACGGAGTATAGGTAACTCCTACACCTTGCTTTGAAATTGCGAATGCATATTTTGCTGGATTCCATTGTTGAGAGAAGGCATCTGCTGAAGTAGCTACACCAATATCTCCCATCCCTGCTGCTCGCGCATCGGCCGCGATTAACACAAAAGGAACTGCTGTTGTGATAACTCTCTGGTTAGCGGTAGAGTTATCGTCCTGGGCTGTAGTTTTAATCGTTACTAAAGCCAATAACGACAGGATAAAGATTTTCTTCATGAGGTTGAAATTTTGCACAAATATAGGTTTAATTTTGAATTATTAAAGAATTACAAGCTTTTCAAACTTTTCAACTTGCTTATTGGTTAACGGAGATTTTACAGTAATCTTATACACATAAACACCTTTTCCAATTTTATCGCCAAAATCGTCTTTTCCATCCCAGACAATCTCACGGGCAAGGAACCCATCGGTAGTGATTGTTTGGTTTTTAGTCCAAACTACTTTTCCTGTTACGGTAAAAACTTGCACTTGCACTTCAAGCGGCTCGAAAGGGCGGTTATGGTTAAACCAAAATTCTGTATAGTTTACAAATGGATTTGGGTAATTAAGTACTCTCGAAATTTCCAATTCATCATTCCCCGTTACGATAAATTGAATATCTGCCGTAGACGAATTATTGTATACATCCCACGCACGAAGGGTTAGAGTATGAAGACCCTTCTCTAAATCTCGTAAGTTGTACGAAGTTAGTCCGCGCGTAAAGTCGTCTACTTCGGCTTGATAAAATTCATTTAAAACAATAGGGTTCGACTCATCCCCGTCTAAAATAGCTATGATATCATGACCAATACCACTGGCTGTATTAATACCATTCTCATCTTCTAGTTTCGCTAATAATATAGGAGAGTCGTTTGTAATACCTCCTGAAACAAAACTTTCGTCATTCATAAAAAGGTTAATTCGCGGGCCCGTATTATCTGCAGCTGCGTTTTCATTTAGACCACCAACCCTAATAACATCATTAAACCCTGTCTGGTCTTGTAATGCAATATTGTTTTGCGCATACAAACTTAGTCTCGCAGGCCCCACAGGAATTTGAATATCTCTAGGCACTACAAACTCAAACTCAAACTTACCGTTGGTCACAGAAGCCTGACCATTAAAAAGCCCCTCTCCTAAAGTTTTAAAATCTAGAATTAAAATATTGTTGGGGTCTCCATCTCCATCATAATCAAAATTGGTATCTCTAGTACCATCGTTAGCCAAGGTTTGGCGTTGTACATTTTTATCAAACAACTTTGCCTCTAAAATACCATTGTAATTAGACAATAGCGCTCCGTTTTCGTCGGTAACCTCACCTCCTAATGTTACTTTACTCAATGCTTGTAAGGGCGGACTGCTTGCTGAAATAGGCAAGCCATCTATAGTAGTTAGTTTTATACCAGGTGTTGGAAATGCCAATTTCGATGCGGGATCCCCAATAAAAAACACAACCCGTCTGGTTTCATCTGGGATGGCATTCTTCGCTCTTCTTGTGGCCTCTGCTGGCGTTGGAATATCATTAGTACCATACCCAAAAAGCTCTGGTGCCAACTCACGATTAAACTTTACTCCTGTTGAAACAAAAATAGATCGCGTTGTTGTTATAAGTGAAATTGCGCCACCCTCAGGGTTCCAGAAGGTTAATTCTCCAGCGGTAATGCGTTGTGGGTCGTCAAATTTTGTGAACTCACAGGTAACAGTTACAATACAAGGAAGGTTGTCTGGGTTTCTTAGATTTTCAGCTACACCCTTGGTATAAATAAATTCTTTAGCCAACCCATCTTCACCACCATGACCAAAATAATTAATGATTAGTGCTCCTACTTCCGTTTTATTCTGAATTTCTTTTGTAACCGTTGGATATCTGTTTCCTCCAGCAGATGTTTCTTGTAAAAATGCATCGGTATGAATCTTCTTTACATTAACAAACTCTTTATTTGCTGAAATCTGATCTCCCAGATTATCTAAGTTTAACTGTAAATCGCGATGTTCAAACGCTACGTCTACGTCGTCTGAGATTAAAATAAAATTATTACGCCAATTTCCGTAGGAAGCCCTTGAAGCATAATTTATAATTTTATCTACCATGGTGTTGGCCAATTGAACATTATCTGCCAATATTCTACCCACGGCAATGTCTAGTAAATCTACATCGCCTAGTGTATTTCCGAATTCGTCTAGTGCCCCGCCACCTATAGTGCCTTCAAACGCACCGGTGTTTCCGAAGAAATCATCACTCATAAATGAAGCGGCTGTGCTAATACTACTTAAGGTGTGATATGTAGGTACAATGTTATTGTTGTTGGGTAATCTGTTTTTATAATCTATAGACGTATCTCCAAAAAGACATAGATACTTAAGCGCCTCGTTAGGTGACGAAGCATTGTCATAAATATAACGCACAAAGTTTCTAATTCCTGAAATATCCTGTTTGCCAGAACTAAATTCTTGGTAAATTTTATCGGTTGTCACCACTTTTACACGCATCCCCGAAAGGTTTCTATGGTGATCTGCCAAACGTAATGCTGGCTGAAGCAAAAAAGGTGACGTAATAATAAGATAGTCTATATCGCTAAAGTTTCCGGAGGCATCATTAAATATAGTTCCTTTTAAGTTCTGGTTCAGTACCGTGCTATTTACAGCTTCAACAGGCTCAAAATAGTCGCCCGGGTCTATCGCTACATAATTGCGAAGCTGCCCTAAATTAGCTTTAAAACTAAACGAACTTGCGTTTCCATCATTAGTAACCTGCGTGATAGCTTCAGGATTAGTTACATCCCATACTTGTGAGAAACCTGATGCATTGGTTAGTTGATATTCCCCTACACCAAACAATGTTGCCGATTGATTATACTGAAATGGGAGCTGACTACCAGTACCTGCTAGGCGTCTAGTAGCTGCAACACCTATATAATCTAAATACCCAATTGCCGAAGGGTTCCCTAAGTTGTTGTATGCTAAATCTACAGTAACAGTTTCACTGCCCGAAGGTACTGTATACACCTGTTCACCTGTGCGTAGTAAAATAATTCCAGTTATAGGACTCACTCCTATAGGACTTACACTTACCCCATTAACATCTACCGCAAATGAGCTCGATGTTTCTGAAGCAGCGGCTACTTTAACGACAACACTCATTTCTTCTTGAGCTACAATATTTGGAAACTCAAAACTATATGTTTGTTCATTTTCTATATCGAATCTATTGCCAAACCATCGTCTACCTACTCGCGCCGGACTCTCCTCATCAACTTCATGAAATTTATAGTCGTTAAAGGCACTAATGGTAGTTGTAGCATTTCCAGTAGGTTCTACCATAGGTTGCACACGCTTTCCAGCCCCACCAGATGCAGTAACGTAGTAATATGCCTCGTCGCTATACGGATTTAGGTTTGTGTCATTTTCTAGATCGTAGCCTTTGGTACCGATACCATAAAATAAAATAAAATCGCCCGCATCAAAAGAGCCATCATCTTCACCTACTACCTGAATAGCATTTTCGGGTAAATCGAATGCCACTGGAATTCCACTATATAAAGGTAACGGTTTACCACCATGCCCATATATCTTAATGTTTCGTGGGTCTATACCGTCGGTATTCATTCCTATTCCATTCAGGAAATCCTTACTTACTCTATACACCCCCGTCTCTTCCACTTTAAACTTATACCAATCTCCAGACGCCAAAACAGAATTTGTTATAGGCATTCTAGTAGTAGATCGGTTGGCACTTTTAAATTTATAATTTACCGAAAACGAGACAATTTTTCTGTATGCGTTGCCCTCTTTCACAATAGGAGAAATAGAAACTCTTGAGTATAGCGCACCTCTAACGTCTAATGAAGCAATACTTGAAGTAACTTGAGAAGGTATTAGCTTCGTATTAAGTTTTGATAATTCATTAGCTGAAATTGGAGCAAATACCACATTCGATATAACAAGTGACTTTTCATCAACCCATCTCGATTCTGCCCATTGCTGCTGGTATAGCACCTTTTCTTCACCTAATTGAAGCCCCGCATCAGTGTCTAATTGCGTATCTTTTGCCTGATTCACAGCAATCTTTTGTATATTCGTCGGACTTGTATTTGTCCAAGGAATCACAATTTGTTTGCTTTGCGAAACAACAGTTTGAGAAAGTGCTATAAAAATTAGTAGAAGTAATAACTTTTTCATCATAAGTAGTAACGCTTCAAATATACGGTTAGTATAAGAGTAATTTTAAACTTTTTGCGAAGATTGACGTATTCTTCATAATAAACGATTAAAAGATACGTTTAACACTGGGTCGAATACAAAATACGAGCCTTACAGCGCATAAATAGTAAAATATTATTGTGCTTTTATCGTTAATTGTTATATTGCGAACCCAATTTTTTCATAAGTGAACCTATGAACATGATAAAAAACTTAGCCTTAAAAGTATTAATGTTGGTAGCAGTTACTGCGCTAATTGCTAGTTGTAACAAATCTCGTGACTATAAAAATAGTTCGAGAGCTACAGGTTGGAAAATGAACTCCAAAGAAGGTGGATTTCAATACAATCCTAAAGCGAAAGAACAAGAAACAGGTCCTGGACTTGTTTTTATTGAAGGTGGTACGTTTACCATGGGTCGTGTACAAGATGACCCAATGCACGATTGGAACAACTCTCCTAACCAACAACACGTTCAATCATTCTACATGGATGAAACTGAGGTAACTAATCTAATGTATTTAGAATACTTAGACTGGTTAAAACGTGTATTCCCTCCAGAAGACGAACAATATAGAAGAATTTATAACGGAGCCGTACCAGATACTTTGGTATGGAGAAATCGTTTAGGTTTTAATGAAGTTATGACCAATAACTATCTACGCCACCCTGCCTATGCAGATTACCCGGTTGTAGGAGTTAGTTGGATTCAAGCGGTTGAATTTAGCAATTGGCGTAGTGATCGTGTAAACGAACTTATTCTTGAAGAAGAAGGTTTTACAGCTCGTAATGCTCGTTATGAAGTGAAGCCAGGCGAAACTTTTAGCACACAAACATATCTAAATGCACCAACGCAAACCTATGGTGGTAATGACTCAATTACAAAAGGAGGAAAGCGTTCTGCAAGTTTAGCGAAGAAAAGCAAAGACAGCACAAACCTATACGTGCAACGTAAAGATGGGCTTTTATTACCAGCATACAGACTACCTACCGAAGCAGAGTGGGAATATGCCGCACTTGGACTTGTAGGCTTACGTAATTACAACGTTTATAGAGGTAGAAAAAAATATCCATGGGATGGGCAATATACTCGTTCTGGAAAAAGAAGAAGTCGTGGTGACCAATTAGCAAACTTTAAGCAAGGTGATGGTGATTACGGTGGAATTGCAGGATGGAGTGATGATGGTGCCGACATTACCGCTGAAGTGAAGTCTTACGAGCCAAATGACTACGGATTATACGATATGGCAGGTAACGTTGCCGAATGGGTAGCAGACGTTTATAGACCTATCGTAGATGATGAGTTTAACGATTTTAACTACTATCGTGGTAATGTATATACTAAAAACGCTATTGGCGAGGACGGTAAGGTAAAAATTGTAACGAAAGACTCTATGGTTTATGACACCTTGAGTAACGGAAAGATAATCGCAAGAAATTTCCCTGGAGAAATTGTTCAGATACCTGTAGACGAAGAAGAAACTTATTTAAGAACTCAGTTCTCAGAAAGTGACAACCGTGACTACCGTGATGGAGACAAACGCTCTACACGTTATTACTCTTCTTTCAGCGATTTTGATAGTGAAGGAGAAAGCGAAGATGAGTCTAAGCGTATGTACAACTCTCCAAAACATCTGGTTACTGCAGACAGTACAGGAACAATGGATCGTTCTTACGACAAATCTGCTAGCAGAACAACACTTATAGACAACGAAGTACGTGTTTATAAAGGAGGTTCATGGAGAGATCGTGATTACTGGTTAGACCCAGCACAACGTCGTTACTTCCCACAAGATATGGCAACAGACTATATTGGGTTTAGATGCGCAATGTCTCGTGTAGGTTCAAAATCTAAAAAAGGAAAACGTCCAAGACACTAGGCCGTTTAAAAAAATAGAAAAACCCTCCCAAGCTCATATAGCCTCGGAGGGTTTTTTTATACCTTTACTTTAACAAAAAAAGACTATCTAAATTGAAGATCGAAACGCTCCACAACCTATTTAAACGCAGTAGCGGTGTTTGTACTGACACTCGAAAAATCACTAAAGACTGTATTTTCTTCGCACTGAAAGGTGATAATTTTAATGGCAACACCTTTGCCCAAGAAGCATTAGAAAAAGGCGCCATGCACGTTGTTATAGACGATATGCGTTATCATAAAAACACTGGAGAAACTATTTTCTGTAAAGATGTTCTAACCCAACTTCAAAAGTTAGCCGCTTTCCACCGTAAACAGCTTAACATACCCATTATTGGACTTACAGGTAGTAATGGCAAGACCACGTCTAAAGAACTTATAAACGCTGTTTTAAGCACGGCATATAACGTAAGCGCTACTCTTGGCAACCTCAACAACCATATTGGCGTACCCCTTACACTGCTAGCAATGACCGATGCTACGGAAATTGGAATTGTTGAAATGGGCGCCAATCATTTGAAAGAAATTGCACAGCTGAGCGAAATTGCCCAACCCAACTATGGATACATCACCAACTTCGGAAAAGCACATCTAGAGGGTTTTGGAAGCCTTGACGGGGTTATTCGAGGAAAAACAGAACTCTATGCATATCTTCAGAAAACAGCTGCGACGGCCTTTGTAAATGCCAACGACCCGAAACAACTGGAAATATCTAAACCACTGCAACGATTTACCTTTGGAGACAATCTTCAAGATTGCCATGTACAACTACTAGACGCTTCTACACATGTGCAAATTGGTTATCAGGGAGAAATCATAAATAGCAACTTAGTTGGACTTTATAACTTTCATAATATAGCAGCGGCTATTGCCATTGGGCAGTATTTTAAGGTAGCAACAAAAGACCTTAAGAAAGCCATAGAAGGATATGTTCCACAAAACAATCGGTCTCAAGTTATTAAAAAAGGAGAGTACATAATTTTATTAGACGCGTATAATGCGAATCCAACAAGTATGTTGGCTGCTCTCGAAAACCTTCAACAAACTGAAGCTGATAAGAAAGTACTTATCTTAGGCGATATGTTTGAATTGGGTCTGGCTGCTTCAGAAGAACATCAAAACATTGTAGATTTTATAACTGAAAATAAAATAGGCACCACCTATTTGGTAGGTGAAAATTTCAGCAGAACACAAACCAAAACCTCAAATATTAAAACCTTTGCGACGTTCGAAGATTTAAAAAAAGACCTACTAAACACCAAAATTGCATCGAGTTATATCCTTATAAAAGGCTCTAGAGGCATGGCGTTAGAACGCGTGCTAGATTTACTTTAATTTTTAGCAAGAATGGAGTCAATCTTTGCTCCTATTACTTCTGCAAACCGAGTCATTCCAATAGTGTTTAAATGTGTTCCATCTATAGTATTCGCAGTATTTTCTACAGACAACTGCTCACTCGAAATATAATAGGTATTTTCTGAAATAAACATGCTTGCCAATTCTTTTAAAGCCTGATTCTGACTATGTACATAATCTACTGACATTTCTTTTGACAAATAGGAAGCAGATTCTCTCATACTTGATTCTACAAAGATTACAGGGGTTTCTGCTAAGCAGCTTTTTATTTTCTCCATAAACTTCGAACCTTCCACTAAAATCATATCTGGCGTACAATTTGGCACACAATCTATTACAATTATATCTGGGTTAACATCGCAAATTAATTCTGCGATTTCATAGGTGAAATGACCTAGGCCACTGAAACCTAAATTAATTGATTCAACGTCTAAGTTTCTACCTATGATAGATGGATACGACATACCTGAACTTGAAGCACTTGCTCCTTGGGTAATACTTGTACCATAAAAAAGAACTTTTTTGACTTCCTTTTTATTGACTATAACTTTAGGATATATTTCTATACCTTTTAAACTATTATACAACGGGAAATACAAACGAAACTCTTTTTTACCATTAGTGTAATACATTAATGTATCATTATCTCTATTATAATGGCCAAACATGTGTTTCCAAACAGAATCATGCACAAATAGATCAATACCATTAACAGCGATATTATTCATATTAGCTACATTCTTGTGTTTTATATAATTTGAAATGATAAAAAGTGAATCTTGATCTGTTGTAAAGTCCAAATAGAGACCAGACGAATACGTTGCCTTTTTCCATAAATCTGAAGGTAGTATCGCTTGGTATGAAGTGTCTAAACGAAACGAATTATTTTGATTGTGGTATCGCCCACTAATAGCCTCAAAAGAAATGGAAGCTCTCTCTCTCTCTCTCTCTCTCTCTCTCTCCCTCTCTCACAAGAGACAAACCCAATTAGTAAAAGAGAAAGCATAGCACAATAACAAACAAAAGTATTCATTAAAACAAAATTACATAAAACAATTTTATAAAAATGAAACTTAAACAAGCTACATTCTTAGCGTCTTTTAGAATTCAGATTCTTTTGCTGCGCAAAACATCCCTAATACGATACCACTTCTGCAAATAGAAAATCATACAACGCTAGTCGCGTTGCAATTTTTTTATTTCAGAAAACGCTTTAAAGTGAACTCCCGGTAATCAGGATTCTTTTGCTGCGCAAAACATCCCTAATACGATACCACTTCTGCAAATAGAAAATCATACAACGCTAGTCGCGTTGCAATTTTTTTATTTCAGAAAACGCTTTAAAGTGAACTTATCGCGTTTTCTGAAATAAAAAAATCCACATCTTGCGATGTGGATTTTCTGCTTGATGTGGGCGCTGAGGGATTCGAACCCCCGACCCCTTGGGTGTAAACCAAGTGCTCTGAACCAACTGAGCTAAGCGCCCTTACTTTGTTAGCGGTTGCAAATATAAAGTAGTTTTTGAATACAACAAACATTTAATTGTATAATTTTCTTCAAAACATCCTTTTTATACACTTCCGTTACACATATACCTTTTAAACAACCTCTGCCACTACAAATGTACTTCCACCAACAAAAATTAAATCATTAGCAGATGCTATTTTCTTTGCTTCTTTCAATGCAGCTGTAACGCCGTTGTAACAGCCACCAAGCAAGCCAAATGTACCGGCTGTCTCTTGTAATAGTGTTGCAGGAAGTGCACGCGGAATATTGGGGCTGCAAAAATAATACGTAGCCTCCTTAGGTAGTAAGGGTAATATTTTATTTAAATCTTTGTCAGACACCACTCCAAACACAATGTGTAACGATTCAAAATCTTCTGTATCTAACTGCTTCATAACATAATTCAATCCCTCCATATTATGAGCTGTGTCACAAATTACTTTAGGATTCTCACCTAACAATTGCCACCTACCTTGCAAACCCGTATTTCTTGTTACGTATCGCAGCCCGTTTGTAATGTTTTCTTCTGAAATTTCCCATCCCTGAGACCGAAGTATTGTTATGGCAGTTAAGGCGGTACGCTGATTGTTTTTCTGGTAATTACCTTTTAAATCTGAAGAGTAGTATGGAAACTCAGTATCTTCTGCAAAAATGAGCTTGGCTTTTTTTTCTTCGGAAATTTTCTTGAAAACAGCAGCGGTTTCTTTTACACGTTCTCCAATTACCACCGGAACACCATATTTTATAATCCCTCCTTTTTCCGAAGCAATTGCACTTAAGGTAGTTCCTAAAAATTGTGTGTGATCTAAACCAATATTTGTTATTACTGAAATTTCTGGCGTAATTATATTTGTGCTGTCTAATCTACCTCCTAGGCCCACCTCTACAATCGCGATGTCTACTTTTTTCTTTCTAAAATAATCAAAAGCTAAACCCACGGTCATTTCGAAGAAAGACAATTGCTGTACCTCAAAAAAATGTTGATGTTTGGCCACAAACGAAGACACCGATCGTTTCGAAATCATTTCCCCGTTAATCTTAATTCGTTCTCGGAAATCTTTTAAGTGAGGCGATGTATACAGTCCAACAGAATATCCTGCTTCTTGCAAGATCGAAGCCAGCATATGGCTTGTAGACCCTTTACCATTAGTCCCACCAACATGCACACTTTTAAAACCATTTTCAGGATGGTTTAAGTAATTAGCTAACGCTTCGGTATTATCTAAATTCGCCTTGTACGCAACCTTGCCTTGACGTTGGTACATAGGCAACTGCTTAAAAAGCCATTGTATTGTTTCAGAATAGTTGATAGCAGCTTATTTTACAATCAATTTCTTGGTACTAGTAGCAAATGGAGTTATTACTTTTACAAAATAACTACCCGTTTCTAACGTACTAATAGACAACACCAGCCTCTGTTGGTTCTTAAAAGAATGGTTTCCAACTTCCCTCCCTAGAGCATCAAAAATAACAATGTTTGCTTGAGCTACAGTTTCGGTTAATGCAATAGTAACTACATCGCTAGCTGGATTTGGAAAAATAGACGCTTTTATGGTGTCTTCTATTTCCGAAGTACTTAACGTAACACTTGCAAGATCTAATTTATAAATAGAACGACCGTAAGTGGCAGCATACAACATCCCAGAAGGTTCGTGAATATGTAAATCGTTAACCACAACAGAAGGCATATTACCATCTATCACTTGCCAAACATACGCTTCTGTGGCAGCTCCAAAAACACCAACGTCTGTTGCTAGAAAAGTGTTTCCGTTTGCATCTTTTACAATGTCGTTTATAGGGATGTCTGGTAAACTAGCACCAATTGCTCCCCACACCTGCCCTCTATTGCTAGATCTGTACACATTACCCTCATCTTCGCCATAGCGATAGCCAGACAGCGTTACAAAAACTCTATTCACATCATCTCGATCTGCTAATACTTTAGTCACCCATCTATTTGGAATTCCTACGGAAATATTAGTCCAATCGTTTCCGCCATTTTGTGTCACCCACACGTTACCATCATCTGTACCCACATAAATTAAATCGCTGTCTAATGGCGAAACATCTATAGTAGTAATCGTACCATAGGTGTTATTTCCACCACCCGAACCGTTTGTTAGGTCTGGGCTAATTGCCGTCCAACTTGCAGCTGCATCTGTCGATCTGTACAATCTGTTGGCTCCGTAATATAGCGTTTGCGAATCTGAAGGGTCGAAGGTTGTTGGAGTATCCCAATTTTTTCTGTCTGAAGCAGCAATACCACTTGTTGCACTGCTAAAAGATGCACCGTCATTAGTTGATTTTACAAATGCTCCGCGCTGCGACAATGCATAGATTACATTTGTGTCTGTAGCATCTACCAAAGGTTGAAAGCCATCACCTCCGTTAATAATGTTCCAGTTTGTTAATCCGCCAGTGGTGGTACGCATGGTACTATTATCTTGAGCCCCAGCGTACACTTTATCTTCATTTTGTGGATCAACATACATTCTATAAAGCTGCGTAATTGGCAAGCTAAGATCTTTACTAGAAGATGCCCCGTCGTCATCACTGTAGTACAAACCGCCATCATTACCTAACAGAACTTCACCTGCTGTTTGAGCATTAAATGCAAGTGCGTGCTGATCTACATGCACATTTGGAAATGCGGTAGCCCAAGAATCGCCACCATCTGTAGACTTCTGTACAATAAAATCTACGTTATAAAGAACGTTCTCATCACTAGGATCTACGTAAATTCCTCTAAACCACCAATGGAAACCAACATTTTGCAACTGACTAGAATTTTTTTCGATCCATGTATCTCCACCATCTGTAGATTTATACACCCCTTGAATACTTCCAGCTGCGTTCGCGTATCTCGCATAAAGCACATCTGGATTAGATTGTGAAATATCGATACTTATTCTGCCTTTTTCACTCGCAACCGAAGGAAGACCGTTTGTCATTTCGTTCCATGTATCTCCTCCATCTGTAGAACGATACAATCCCGAAGTTGCCCCACCAAAAGTTGTTGCTTCTGGTCTACGCATACGTTCCCACATAGCGGCATAGATGATAGCTCCATTTGTAGGATGAATTGCCATGTCTATGGCTCCCGTAACTTCACTCACAAATAATACCTGGCTCCAGGTGTCACCTCCATCTTGACTTCTATATACTCCACGATTATTATCGTTTCTAAAAAGCGGCCCCATGGCAGCTACCAAAATATTATCTTCGTTTGTCGGATCTATTAGCACCTTGCCAATACTGCCGGTGGTTGGCAGACCTTTGTTGTTCCACGTAGCACCCCCATCTTCACTTTTGTACACACCCTTACCATCGTATACAAGAGACCCACCTCCTGCATTTACCTCGCCAGTACCTACCCAAATTACATCGGTATTTGCTTTTGAAATTTCTATATCGCCAATAGATAGTACGCCAACCTCATCAAAAATGGGTTGCCAATTTGCACCGCCATCGGTAGTTTTAAAGATTCCCCCAGATGCTGCGCCAACATAGTAAGTTGTGGCATCATCATTTGGTATTTCAATATCTGTAATACGTCCGCCAATATTTAGTGGACCTGCAAATTCCCATACATTTAATACGTTGCGTTGCGACTTTTTTTGTGCTTCTTTCCAAGTTAATGCTTCATTTAGTGCATTTGGTTTTATACTCCCAGTAGGATACGCGCGTTGCATAAACATAAAGTCGGCAGGGAGTGTTTTACTTGCTGAATTTGTTTGGAGTTCTTCGGAAGGGCTACCGCAAGAAATAAATGCAAACGAAATTAAAAGAATGGAAGTAATGAAAGGTTTCATAGCATGTAATTTAAAACCTTAAAGATACTGAAAAAACGAAGGGAGTTTTATTGAGAAAGCGTGAAGTTATAGATAATCTTACCTATCTGTTTTGCAGGCGCCTTTGTATCTGAATTAAACCGAGTGGCCATTGCATTTTCTTTTGCCTTATCTAACAAGCACCTGGTATTATTGGTAGTACCACGTACTCCAGGTTTTGCGCTAGTTACATTTCCGTTACGATCTACTTCTATACTTACAACAACCTTACCCGCTTCATTACATTCTTGCGGATTTCTAGGTTTATTTAAAGGCTTTCTACCGCCTAAGAGATAGTTTCCATCACCGTCTAGACCTTTACCCGTTCCATAATAGCTTTGGGCGTTTGGATCACCATTAGGATTACCCTTATCTCCACCTCCAGTTTTATCATCGCCTTCACTACCTTTTGCTGTACCTTCACTTTTAGGTCCATTGATTAAGTTATCTAAGGCATTTTTGGTTGATTTATCTGGTGTTTTCTCAATTACTTTTGGAGTTTCTTTTTTAGGAACAACTTTTTTAGGAGTTTCAGTTTGCACCTTTTTCTTTTCTTCTTTCTTAATTACGGGTGCATCTTCACTGTCTTGTGTGATAACTTCTTCTTTAATTTCAGATTTTGGTTGGGTTACAGGTGGCGGTGTGGTTTCTTTAGGCGCAGACTTAATTGGTTCTGTAGGTTGTATGTTGCCCGAGCCAGTATCTGTTGTACCAAAATTTACAGCAATTCCATTTTCTGGGGGCGGATCTAGATACGTCATACCAACGTAAAACAAAAGAATGAGTAGAATCACGTGCAAAATTACCGTGATGGTCATACTCTTTTTTTTATGTTTAGTATCTAACATAGGTTTTATATTTTTCTATTGGGTTGTCCCCTCTTCCCTTTGGGCATCTTCCCATACGGGGAGAAAAATTATTTAATCTACAAAAACTTCGTTCCTGCGTTAGGCTTGCCCGTCCCGATAAGGAACGTTCGGGCGGGGATTGAGGCATTGTTGGAGCTCTTTTCGGGTACTGAGTGTACGAAGTTCCCGTAAAAGCGACTGCCGAAAGCCCGACTCGCCGCGGCGAGTAACGCCCAAATGCAAAGCACCTTTCCCCTATTAATTGGGTCGCACTGCTAAAACGATTTTAAAGTTGTTTTTATTGGCTACATCCATAACAAAAACGGCATCTTCTATAGGCACTCCTTCTTCTGCCCTTAAAATTATGGTTGGCTCTTCTTGTCCTGCCAAAATAGATTGCAGTTGCTTCTCAATACCATATTCGCTTACGCGCTCTTTATTAATATAATATGCGCCATCTTTGGTGATACTAACCGATGCTTTTTGCTGGTTGGTAGATTTCCCTTTTGCCTTAGGAAGAATTAAATCTAAGGCATCTGGTGTAATTGCGGGTGATGTAAGTAAAAAGAACACCAAGAGCAAAAACACTATATCTGTCATAGAACTCATACTGAATTCTGGACTTACTTTATTTCTTCCACGCAAGTTCATACTAGGCGGGTTCGTTTAAAAGGTCTAAGAAATCGACTGCCGTAGCTTCCATTTGGTGCACTACTTTGTCTGTTCGCACTACCAAGTGGTTATACCCCATATACGCAATAATACCTACAATTAGTCCTGCTACAGTGGTAGTCATGGCTGTGTAAATACCTTCAGCTAATGCACCCATTTCTGCTTGCCCACTGCTGGTTGCCAATTGATGAAAGGCCAAAACCATACCAATTACAGTACCTAAAAACCCAATCATAGGAGCTGCTCCTGCTATAGTTGCCAAAATACTGACATTTTTCTCTAGCTTATAAACTTCTAGTCGGCCGGCATTTTCAATTGCGGTATTAATATCTTCTAATGGACTTCCAATTCGGGAAATTCCTTTTTCGGTAAGTCTTGAAACTGGAGTGTTTTGTTGTGCACATAACACTTTTGCAGCCTGCACGTTTCCTGAGGCAACATTGTCCCTAATCTGATTCATAAAATTACTATCCATCGCGGTTGCTGCTTTGATGGCAAACAAACGTTCAAAATAAATATACACCGCAACAAAAAGCAGGATAAAAAGAATTCCAATTATTATTTGGGCACCCAGCCCGCCATTCATAACAAGTTCTAAAACGGAAAGGGTTTTTTCTTCAACAACGGGTTCAAGGTCTGTGGCTTCTTGAACGCCATCTTGTAAAAAAAGTGAGAGCATACGCAAGTTAAGTTTTTAAAATAACGAGAATTGGGGATATAAATTGTTTTAGTGTGCAAAGAGCACTCGTTCTATCAATAAGAAAACGCCAGCTCCGGCAATAAAACCTACAAAGGCGAGCCAAGCAATTTTCTTTAGATACCAGATAAAATCAATTTTTTCCATTCCCATGGCAGCTACACCTGCAGCAGATCCAATAATAAGCATACTACCACCCGTTCCTGCAGAATAGGCAATGAAGTGCCATAAAACAGAATCTGTTGGACTATCGTACATACCTATAGAAGCTGCAACTAAAGGAACGTTATCTATAATTGCTGAGAATATACCTAGTAATATAACCACAACATCCTGGTTAGGTATTGCTGCTTGTAGAACTTCGGCTAAATAACGCAATGTACCTACAGGATCTCCCTCTGAAGAGACACCATAAACTAGACTTTCTAGTCCAGCTACAGCCATTAAGATTCCGAGGAAAAACAAGATACTTGAAATCTCGATTCTTGACAAGGCCTTATGAGCAGAATATAAATGTCTTCTTTCTTTGCTGAAATCTTCTTCTGGGTGAATGTATTCAGAAACTAGCCAAACAACTCCTAACGCGAGCATCATACCCACATAAGGAGGAAGGTGTGTAAGTGTTTTAAAAACAGGTACCGAAACAATCATACCTAATCCTAAGAACAGCATTGTTTTGCTACTTAACAAACGACCCGCTTCTTCATCTTCATTCAATTCTTCAGTTACTAAGTGTCCTCTAAACGGTTTCATATAGCTAGCAATTAAGAAAGGAAGCGCAAAACACACTACAGAAGGTATAATTACAAACTCAATCAATCCACCTGCGGTCACCTTTTTGGCAATCCAAAGCATGGTGGTTGTTACATCTCCAATTGGAGACCATGCTCCACCAGCGTTGGCTGCAATTACTACCATAGCGGCATACCAAAGACGTGTTTGCTTGTCTGGAATTAGCTTGCGCAGTAGTGTAATAAGTACAATAGTAGCTGTTAGGTTATCGATGATAGCCGATAAAATAAAGGCAAGTATCCCTATAATCCACAGCAATCTTCTTTTACTTTTTGTCTTTACGGCACTCTTAAGCACTTCGAAACCTCGGTGTAGATCTATAATTTCTACAATGGTCATAGCACCAATTAAGAAAATTAGTATCTCTGCAGTTTTACCAAGGTGATGTAGCAGCGTATTCTCGAAGCCATGTTCGGCTTCTGTACCGCCATCTAAGAAACTAAAGGAATTTTCGTAGGTATCTATAACATTAAACCACCCTTTATGAAAACCAATAGCCAGCACTGCCCAAATTAAGGCAGACATTATAAGTGCCGGAACAGTTTTATCTAATTTTAGGGGATGTTCTAGGGTAATTGACAAGTACCCGATAACGAAAATGAGGATGATAATAGACTCCATAAATGAGGTTGATTAATATTTTATATTATTTGCTCGACGGCACTATAATAATTTTCTTTGTTGTTATGCGAACCCGCCATGTTATAGGGTTCATTGAATTAAAAAAATTGGATTACACTAAAGTAATTGTTTCAGTGCAATTTCAAAAGCTGTTTTACTAATATTTGTTTTCGTACTATTATTGTCGAATGTATTCTGAATTGCATTTTTAATAGTCATCGAAGTGTCGTTAAAGATCGCCTCGTCGGTCATTTGCACCTTACGCTCCATAAAGTAGGCAAAAACGCGTGCCATACCGCAATTAGAAATAAAATCTGGTATTAAGCTTACACGCTCATCGGTGTATTCCATGATGGGGCCAAAGAAAATTTCTTTATCAGCAAATGGAACATTAGCGCCACAGCTAATGACTTCCAAACCTGTATTAATCATAGAAGAAATTTGATCTTTTGTAATCAATCTTGAGGCTGCGCAGGGAGCAAATACTTCACATTCTAGCGTCCATATTTTCTCGTTAATTTCTTCAAAAGACATCATATTGTCTGCCTTGAGGGTGTTACCATCTTTCTGAAGAAAGAGTGCTGTAATTTCATCAAAACTGAAACCGTCTTTGTTTATAATTCCTCCTGCTCTATCTATAATTCCAACAATTTTTGCTCCCATCTGAGCCAAGTAGTAAGCAGCAGCAGCGCCTACATTACCAAATCCCTGAACTACAGCGCGTTTACCTGCAACAGAACCACCATAAATATCGTAATAATGACGTACGGCCTCGGCAACCCCGTAACCAGTAATCATGTCTGCCACCGTATATTTTCTTGAAACGTCTGGTGAATATGTATCGTTTTCAAGCACCTTTATCACACCTTGACGTAACTGGCCAATTCTATTTATCTTATCGGCCTCTGTTGGCGTAAAATGTCCTGTAAAAACTCCTTCTTGCGGATGCCAAACACCACTTTCTTCAGTAATTGGAATTACCTCATGAATTTCATCAACGTTTAAATCGCCACCCGTACCGTAATACGATTTAAGTAGTGGAGATACTGCCTTATACCAACGTTCTAAAACTCCTTTTTTACGCGGGTCGCGAGGATCGAAATTAATTCCAGATTTTGCGCCACCAATAGCTGGGCCTGAAACGGTAAACTTAACTTCCATAGTTTTTGCTAACGAAAGCACCTCATTTTTATCAAGGCCTTCGCGCATTCTAGTTCCTCCTCCTGCTGCACCACCACGGAGTGAATTAATCACTGTCCATCCTTCTGCTTCGGTTTCTGCATCGTTCCAGTGAAATACTATTTCAGGTGCTTTTTCTTCGTACTTTTTGAGTAGTTCTTTCATAAATATGTACTTCGGTTGGTTGTTTTGAAGTAAAGATTACAAATATACTGTTTTGACAAAACAGAACTGTGATTTTAAGGTTAATTTAAAGAACTCAAAATGACAAAATTTTTAGATGGTCTTGAAAATAACACCAGTACTATGATTGTGACTTGCTCCAGTAACACTCGCTAAGCAATTCACCTCATTGCGTAGTCTAAGCACTCCAAGCAATCCAAAAATTAATGCTTCTTTAAACTCAACCAATCTCTTTTCTGGCACCACAAGCTGTAGTTTTTTATGAGCCATCATCTGTTCTAATAAATACGTATTATACGCTCCCCCGCCCGTTACCAGAACAGTGCTTCCTATAGCAAATTGCGCTGCCAACTGTTGCGCAATATGTTCGGTAAACGTGGCTATTTTGTTTTCTGCCGAAATTTCCGAAGCATTTAACAATGGAAAAACATGTGCTTGCACCCATTCTAGTCCCAAACTTTTTGGTGGGGAAAGCGAGTAAAACGGCAAATTGTTTAACTGTGTTAATAGTGATTTGTCTACAAGGCCATTTCTGGCGATGGTTCCTCCGTCATCATATGGCAAGCCGAGCACTTCGGAAAGCGAATTTAAAACAATGTTTACAGGACAAATATCGTAGGCTATTCTCACCCCATCAACCTCTGAAGAACAGTTTGCAAATCCGCCCAAGTTCAAGCAGTAATCGTATTCAGAAAAAAGTAATTGATCGCCTATTGGCACCAAAGGCGCTCCTTGCCCACCTAAAGACACGTCTTGTACACGAAAATCGCAAACCACTGTCTCGTTACTAAGTGTAGAAATTTCTGGCAGGTTTCCTATCTGAAGTGTAATGCCTTGGTCGGGATTATGAAGAATGGTATGCCCATGACTGCAGACAGCATCTAGATTTTTAATCGCATTTTTTGCTATAAACTCTCTAATTATTTGGGCTAGATAACGAGTGTATTTTTCATTTAATGTTTTTAGTCTTCCTTCAGAAAAATGGACAGCTTCTTTCAGAATTGCAACCCAAGTTAAAGGATATGCAACCGTTTCTGATGTCACAATTTTAAAAGTCCATTTTCCTTCTTCTGAAACTTTAAATTGAAGTTCGGCGACATCAATACCGTCTAAAGAAGTTCCAGACATGACCCCCAAAACAGAGTACGTTGTTTTAAACATATTGCTAAATTAACAAACATATTTCTACAATGCATCTTGCATACAATTATTTAAAGTTAGAAGATTTTGGAATTTGAAGCTTGAAATTTGAGATTTACTATTTAAGAAGTATCTTTGCACCACTTTAATGTAAACAACTAATACCACCTATTACCATGGATTTTTCTCTTTCTGAAGAACATTTAATGATACGTGATGCGGCGCGTGATTTCGCAAAGCAAGAAATTTTACCCAGCGTAATCGAACGCGACAACAAACAAGAATTTCCAAAGGAAATTGTTAAAAAAATGGGTGAACTAGGATTTCTTGGTATGATGGTAGACCCAAAATATGGCGGTGGCGGCATGGATACCATTAGCTATGCCATTGTGGTAGAAGAATTAAGCAAGGTAGATGCTTCTTGTTCTGTGATTGTGAGTGTAAACAACTCTTTGGTATGCTACGGGCTTGATGCCTATGGTAATGAAGCACAAAAGGAAAAATACTTAACAAAACTTGCCACAGGAGAACACCTTGGAGCTTTTTGCTTAAGTGAACCCGAAGCAGGTAGTGATGCAACCTCACAAAAAACCACTGCGATAGATAAAGGAGATCATTATGTATTAAACGGAACTAAAAACTGGATCACCAACGGCGGGAGTGCAGATACCTATTTAGTTATTGCGCAGACAGACAGAGACAAGGGACACAGAGGAATTAACGCATTTATTGTTGAAAAAGGTTGGGAAGGTTTTGAAATAGGACCGAAAGAAGATAAATTAGGTATTAGAAGTAGCGATACGCATACGTTAAACTTTAACGATGTAAAAGTGCCTAAAGAAAATAGAATTGGCGACGATGGTTTTGGCTTTAAATTTGCCATGAAAACATTAAGCGGTGGACGAATTGGTATCGCCGCTCAAGCACTTGGTATTGCTGGTGGAGCTTATGAAATGGCTCGTGATTACTCAAAAATACGTAAGGCTTTCGGTACCGAAATTTGCAACCATCAAGCCATCGCTTTTAAGTTGGCAGACATGCACACAGAAATTGAAGCAGCACGTTACCTTGTATACAAATCTGCTTGGGATAAAGACAACGGAAACAACTACGACATGTCTAGTGCCATGGCAAAATTGAAAGCGAGTAAAGTTGCTATGGATGTTACCGTAGAAGCAGTACAAGTACACGGTGGTAATGGTTTTGTAAAAGAATACCACGTAGAACGCCTGATGCGTGATGCCAAAATCACACAAATTTACGAAGGCACTTCAGAAATTCAGAAAATAGTTATCTCTAGAGGTTTATTGAAAGACTAGCTTAGAGCTGTTTAAATAAAAAACAAACCTGACTTCTTAGTCGGGTTTTTTTATGCGTATGCGTAGAAAATTAGAATGACTTTAAGAATCTCAGTTAACGTTCTTATTATAAGAAGAAATTCCAGACAATCCCGAAACGAATAGTAGCATCTCGATAGGGATAGCCAGGTGCAGAAAAGTGACTATTAGTGCTATTGAACAACTGATTTACATGCTCGTACTTAAAATAGATGCGCGTTTGCCGAACTTTAGCATTGAAGAAAATATCAACTAATGGAAATCCGCCTAATTTCTCATTGTTCTGCACATAAAATTCTGCCAATACAGGATCATAGGCATTCATATTATATTCATTGAAATACTTAAAAGTAATCCCTGTTTGAATAAATGCCGCTTTCTTAAACCATTCGTCTTGGTAGTAAAGACTTTGGCGCGTTACGACCTCTGGGACATTTAACACCTCGCCCCCAGTAAGTGCTTGCTGAAATAAAATTGTGTTCATTAAAGCAAACTTCTTATATCGAAATTCTTTTTCGGCCTTTACCTTAATATAGTCTACACGTTCATTAAATTGTTGGGGAGTAGGTGTAGAATCGTTAGCCTGAACTGTAAAATAGGTGTAATCGTCAATTCCGGTATACGTAAGAGATGCATCGAGAAGTTTTTCTGAAGCCAACTCAAATTTCAGTTCTTGAGTCTTTACATTAGTAAAATTAGTATTCCAATTGTAATTCACATAATCACTTTGATACAGCAAAAAATTAAAATTGGGTGCTGCAGAGTGTATGCTTGCAGAAGCTTTTACGGTATTGGTTTCATTAAATTTAAAAGATGCTGCTCCTTTTAGGTAATTTCCGTCGAAATCACCTACAATATTAATAGCTCCCTCCCCTTCTAACTGAAATCCGCGAAACTCTTTTTTATAACTCGCACCAAACTGAACAATATTTCCCTTTAAACGATTTGGAATGCGTCCATCGTCTAAAATAAGCACAGAATTATACCCATAGTTATAATCGGTGTAGCCAACAAATGCGCCAATAGTACCTAGCAGCGAATTCTCTAATCGCGCATATCCCTGTGCATTAAAATCTTCGAGCGTAGTTTCTTTTTTAAGGTCGGCAGCTTCGTAACTACTACCATAACCCGAAAAGGGCGCTACTTGTCTATACTCGTAGTACTTATCTTCATAGCTTACGCTATTTCCTATGGCAAGTACATTATAGCTTAGACTATCGCGCTGGCTAATTAATTCGTACTCATGATCTCCATAAAATCGCAAGCCTTCAAGTTTATTTTCTGCGTTTTCAAAGTTTACATCTAGTCGAGCCCGATCGCTAAAATCACCTACATCATTTACAAACAAAGGAATAGAGGTATCGCTTAGCCCGCCATTTTCTTCATTAAGTAAATCTTGAGCAGCAATATGTCCTCTAATTTTGTAGCGTTTGTTTTTTGAAGTATAATTTGAAGTAAATCTGAAATTTCCTGTGCTTGAAAGCGATTGCTGGTATTGCCCTAAAGATCGTACTCCCTTATAAGAAATACTAAAATTGAATTGTTCGCTTGTATTTACGGTAAAAAAAGCATCGAGTTGTTGCCCTTGTTCGAAAGCCGTTTTAAAATAAAGTTCGGTTAAAGGTGTAGGCACTCTGTAATACGAAATATCTTCAATCTGATCGTAATTAAAGTGATGACTTTGCGCAACAAACAAAGGTTTGAAATTACTTCTACTGAAATCGTACACCAACGTATTATACGTCTGCCCCACATTGGCAAATGGCAGCAATTCAAAATCGTCTGTTCTTAAAAAATTATAACGATAGTCCTTCTTAATAGAGAGTGTTGTATCTATATGAGTAGTATCGCGATCATGAGAAATTATTTGGTACAAATCTATAGGAGGTTTCTCCTTTTTTTCCTTACTAGGCTTTGACGCTTCACTTTGAGCCAACAAGAGCGTTGGAAGAAAGCAGCAGAATAAAATGAATAAGGTTTTTTTCATGTACAGTTTCCTGAAAAGCAAATGTAAGATTTTGAATTCTGAAATTTCAATTCTGAAATCTGAATTTTGAACCTACATAGTATTAACTACCTTTACCTACGATTTGTTATGCTACAACTAAAAATTTCAGAATTTCAATTTGAATGTGGAACCGACGAGGCTGGTCGCGGCTGTTTGGCGGGTCCAGTTACTGCAGCGGCTGTAATTTTGCCCAACGATTTTAGTCATCCTTGGCTTACAGATAGCAAGCAGCTTTCAGCAAAAAAAAGAATAGCATTAAAAACCATCATCGAAAAAGAGGCTATTAGTTTTGCTTTTACCCATGTAATGATGGAAGAAATAGATCAGCTAAATATTTTAAATGCTTCTATTCTTGCCATGCACCGTAGTATAGAACAACTCTCTCCATCGGCTCAGTTTATAGCCGTAGACGGCAATCGCTTTAAACCATTTGGAAAAACACCGTACGAAACGGTGGTAAAAGGTGATGGGAAATTTCTACATATTGCTGCGGCTTCAATTATTGCAAAGACAGAGCGCGATGCTTTTATGGCAAAAATAGATGAAGAATATCCAGCATATCAATGGAAACAAAACAAAGGATATCCTACTGCTGCACATCGTGAGGCTATAAAAAAATACGGTCCTACTCCCTACCACAGAAAAAGTTTTAGGCTTTTACCAGGGCAACTGGTCTTACCGCTTTAGTTAAAACGGTTTCAAATTACGCTTCATCAGATTATTATTCCGTTCAGGAGCTAAAACTTCGGCCTAGTCATTGTTATTTTTCAAATTATTGGTGCTCTTATACTTTTAAGGAAACCAAATTTGAAAAATATGAAAAAGATTATTACACTATGCATGTTTATTGCCATAGTCCAGACAGGAATTGCAGCAGATTTATTGGTGCCTTCACAGTATAGCACCATTCAAGCCGCTATAGACGCAGCCTCTTCGGGCGATGTTATTTTAGTATCGCCCGGCACCTATACAGAGAATATCAATTTTTTAGGAAAGGCTATTACGGTAACTAGTAACTTTCATATCAGTCAGAATCCAATAGATATTTCAAGCACTATCATTGACGGAAGTCAGGCTGCCGATCCAGAATTTGGGAGTTGCGTTAGTTTTGTCACCAACGAGAATGAAGACTCCATCTTAAAAGGGTTTACTATTACAGGAGGTACAGGTACCAAAACGTATAACGCCGTGGAGGATCTTTATTTTAGAACTGGAGGAGGCATTCTCATTAACCAAGCAAGCCCTACGATTGTTTACAATATTATTCGAAACAACCAAGCCATTGCAGAGGCTGGAGTAGCTGGAGCTGGAGGCGGTGGAATTAGAATGGGTTTTGGTATTCCTGTAATTGAAAATAATATCATTAAAGATAATATGGGTGGTTATGCTGGCGGCATTATGATTGCCTATTGTGAAGGAGCAGTACTAAAAAATAACATTATCGCCAATAACGTTGCAACAGGTTCATTTAATGGTGGCGGTGGCATTTATGTAGACTGGGAGCCAATTACATTAGAAAACAACACCATTGTTGGAAACTATTCAGGTGACAGGGGTGGCGGAATTATTTCTACAGGAACTACCACCATTATTAAAAACTGTATAATCTTCGGAAATGAGGCTGATGTTGGCGCTAATCAAATCTATAAAAGGTTTGGAGGTGATGCCGAAACTACCTACTGCAATATTGAAGATGGTTTTAGCGGAGCGGGCAGCGAAGAAGGCAATATTGATGAAGATCCGGGCTTTATAGATACAAATAATTATTATTTACTTCCTTCATCGGCATGTATTGATGCCGGAAATCCAGCAGCGTCTTTTAATGATCTTGAAGATCCAGACAACCTAGGTAATGCACTTTTTCCATCTATGGGGACCCTTAGAAACGACATTGGCGCTTATGGCGGTGCTGGAGCAAAAGAAGTCTTGTCTATTACCGAAATAGACACTTCTATTATAACTAAAATTACAGCGCCAAACCCCTATAACAATGAGGGTATTCGAATAGAATCTTCTGAAACTACCTTTGTTACCATATGGTTTTATACACTGCTAGGGCAGTCTAAAATGATTCGTAAGGATATTCCTATTTCACAGGGCGTACAAACAATTCCAATGAAAATTGATTCAACGGGATTGGTGGTTGTAGAAACGCCTAGAGGTAAACGTGCCACTTTAAAATTGATAAAACAATAATTATGGTTATGCAGGTTTAGTTGTTTACAACAAAAGCAGGGGGTACTTTTAAAACATGATTAAGCCCATTTTATCAGATTCTAAAAGTACTCCTTTACACCCTCATTTGAATATTGTTAAAGATATTCAAGAACCTGCACTACATACCCAATATAGGCTTCGGTTTTTGGGGCGTCTTCATAATAAATTATATACAATATCAGTAAAGGAAGTTTCCTATATAGTGGTAGAAGAAAGTACTACCCTACTCATAACACAAAATTCTAAGCGTATTTTTATTCAACTTAGTTTAGATCAAATTGAAAAGCAAGTACACCCGAAGTACTATTTTAGAATTAACCGAAAGGTATTACTACATATAAATAGCATCATTGAACTATTGGTGGTTTCTAAAAGTAGAATAAAAGTAACCCTTGCGGATAAAAGTCAGCACTTAGTAAGCCGTGCAAAAAACGGCGAATTTAAAGAATGGCTTGATCTATAATTGGCGTTGTTGAAAACCCGTCAATAAACTTTTGATTTGCGCTTTAAAAGGGGCTATTTACTTACTATTTTTGTAAGAATGGCATCACTGAAAAAATTTATCTTACTGTGTTGTGGAATACTTCTACTTACCGCGTGTGAGATCGAAAAAACCACACAAAGCGACTTAACAAATTATGTTGCACAAGATGCTATCGCTGTACTTAAAATTTCGAACCTAAAAAATTTAAAGCAGGAAGTACAAAGCAATCCGTTGGCGGAATATTTTAAAGCGGGTGTAGGTTATAGAGCATTTACAGAAAAAAATTCTTTTCTAGACTACTTAAATCCTGAAGGAGCTAGTATTTTAAGTGTAACGCAGCGCAACGATAGTGTTTTAGATTACGCCATTGCTACACGAGAAAGTGCTGGTATCTTAAAAATAGATTCTACCCTTAACAAACAGGTAGAAACACTTACCTATGATGGAATTTCGGTTGAGCGAATTACGTTAGACAACACACTTTTCTTTACAGCAGCTAAAGACAGTGTATTTATTGTTAGTACCTCTCAACAACAATTAGAACAACTCCTTAAGCAGGAAAAGGTTACCAACAATTACTATAAAAAAGCATTAACTGTTTTAAAAAATGACGATGTAACCTCCATTGTTAAAGAGCCATGGCATCAATTTAGTTCTAACAATGAGCACAAGCTAGCGGCCTACCAATCGTTGGATGTAGCCCTTACTCCCAATGGAGTAATTGCCTCTGGTGTTGCACTGGTTCAGGATAGTGTACCGCAGCTATTGGGCGTTTTTAAGGGTCAAATTCCGCAGCAAAACGATTTAGAGAATGTACTGCCAAAAAGTGCAACACAAGCTTTATCGTTCACTTTAAGTGATGCATCATTGTTCGTAGAACGTCTCGAAAAGTACAATGGCACTAAAATTTCCGAAGCACCTCTAGAACTTTTAAGTGGTACCAATGAGATTGGAGAGCTTATGCTGCCGCAAGGAAACGCAGTTGTATTAAAAAGCATTGATGCAACTGTAACACAAGAGGCATTGGCACCAATGCTTAGTGAAGCCAACACCTATAGAGAGGTGTCGCTATTTACATTCGATAAAGGAGCATTGTTTAAAAATACACTTTCTCCATTTATACAAACCGATTCTGTATCGGTTGCATTTCAGTTGGAACGTTTCTTCGTTTTTGCTCAAAATACTGAAGTGGCCGAAAACATCATCTCGAGTTATAAAAATAATGCCTGTTTAAATAACGATGCGTCATTTCAAAAAAGTGCTACCTATATTAGTAACGCATCTTCTTTGTTAATCTATGGTATGAATACAGGCGTACCTTATGTAGCACAGCAACTAGAACGCTCTAAAAAACAAGAACAACAGCCCTCGAGCGGCACTGGTGACATTTCTTTAGGATTATTGCAGTATAGCTTTGACAGAGATTTTGCTCATGTACATTTTGCATGTTTAGAGTCTAGTGGGACCACAACTAATGCGGCTGGTACAGTTACAGAAGTCTTCAACAAAACTTTACCTAATACGCTTCTCAATACCCCTCAATTTTTTACCAATTACCGCACTGGCAGAAAATATGTAGCTGTTCAAGATATTAGCAACACCCTCTACGTACTCACTGAAACAGGCAAAACAGCTTGGACTAAAAAATTAGAAGACCCTATCATGGGGGAGATTCATGAAATTGACATTTTAAGAAATGGTAAAAAGCAAATTACCTTTGCCACAAAGAACAAATGGTATGTTTTAGACCGAAATGGAAAAGATGTTTCTGGATTTCCAGTTTCATTTAGAGATGATATTACGCAACCTTTAGCCGTTTTTGATTATGATAATAACCGTAAATATAGGTTTGTAATTGTTCAAGACAAAGAGGTCTTAATGTATGATAGCAATGCAAAGATTGTTAAAGGGTTTACATTTAAGAAGTCGAAATCTAGTATTGTTTTAGCACCTAGCCACATTAGAATGGGAAATAAAGACTATGTGCTTATTGCCGAAGAAAACGGAAGTCTTAATATATTAAGTCGCACGGGTAAAATACGAGTACCTGTAAAAGAAACTTTTAAATTTTCAGAAAATACAATTGAAAGAGAACAAAGCAACTTTGTAGTTATTACAAGTGATAATAAAAAGAAGAGTATTAACACCCGAGGCCAAGTAACTACCACTTCGCTTGACGTCTCTAGCAACTACCATTTTATTACGAAGGGAAACACGAAAGTAACGTTAGATGATAATCTGCTTCGTATAAATGGAAAATTAACCGAACTTCCTTTTGGGATTTATACGGCACCAAAAATTTACATTGTGAACCGTAAAACCTACATTACGGTTACAGAAACTCAAGAAAAAAAGGTGTACGTTGTACAAAAGGATGGTAGTATAGTTAATGGTTTTCCTGTTTTTGGTAGTTCGAATAGTATTTTAATCAATACTGGCGCAAAAAATTTGATATTAACCCAGGGAAGTGATAAGGAAATAATATTATATCAATTTTAAAACTATATTAATAATAGTTTGCAAGCCCACTTTACCAGCCAACAAAGTTGATTGTCTTACTAACTAAAAAATGCTCTTTTCCAATAGAAAAAATTGTAAACCTCCCTTTTAATTTTGGTTGGTAACAACCACATTGCCTTCTTTTGAATTTTCATAGGAAATATTCAAATCTACTTCAAAAAAAAATCATTCTACTAGATTTTTAGGCACTTAAAATGACACATCACTTCAAGAGCTACGTAATGTTACATATTTCAGACGATTTGTTACATGTGTCATACTTGGTCTTCACATATAGAACTAATTTTATTTTCAGAAAATAAATCAATTTAAGTATAAATCGCTTCAACAACTATTCATCTATGGTGCTAGGTGTTTAAAACACTAAAGTAAATAGCTAATAAACCAAAATGGTGTCCTTTGTTAAAACTGAATTGTCCCAAATCATCTTGGGTAAAAACAAAATAATGAGAAACTTTATTACATCTATTACACTAATTCTATTGTTAATTTCCTGCGATAATGCGGGCAAAAAAACAGAAGAAAATGTAAAACAGGAATCAAAAGTTAGTTCAACAACTAAAAAAGAAGAATCTATTAAAGACGACAAGACCTATCTCTGTAAAATAAACGGAGAAGACTGGTATTACGACCGATCGTCAACAATGATTACCAAACGTAATCGAAATAAGGATAGTTTAAATTATAGACTACTATTTATTAAAGAGAAAGATGCACAATCTGGCAAAAAAACTCTCTCTCTAATTATTGATGCAAACAGCTTAAAGTTAAGCAGCTTAAGCTTTAAAGCAGAGATTAAAAATAATGAAGGTAAGCCTATTTATGCAAGTTACTTATACACTAAAACATCAGAGAACGAGGCTGTTACAGAAGATTTTAATTTTGTTGTCAAGGATAATATTATTAGTGGTTCTGGTAGTGCAACAGGCAAGATAGTAGGCAATAAATTCACCTTGATGGAAGATAAAATTGATCCCGAAAAATACCTTCTTGCTAAAGTTACCGATTTTCAAATGAAAGACATAAAAATCGAAGACCCGCAAGCACAACTTAAAGAGTTATTCAATAAATAGACCACCAACGACCAGTACTATGAAAGCTGTACAAATTATTTTTATTTCTTCTATATTACTTATAGGTAGTATAGGTTTTGCCCAAAATAAAAAAGAGTTCGAAATTCCTAGTGTCACTAGTTCTGACGACGCTCCTGTAACACGCATAGAGCTACCTGTCCCCGAAGATGGCGAAAAAGGAGTTCACGAAGTACTACAGATTAAAGGCAAAGGAGAGTCAAGGATAGCGGTAACAAAGTTAGATTATTTCGCAAGACCCATTACTGTCGTGGCATTGGGCGAAAATGATGAAAAATTTGATGTCAGCTTTACAAAAAGGAGCTGGGATGATAAAAACATTGCAAAAACGATAGCTTCTAAGAACAGTAAAGTCACAGAAACTTTTAAAACTGCAAAAGAGTTTGGTATCAAGGTTAATTTAAAAACAGACGGTATAATTAACCTCGCTATAATTGCTGGTAAGCCTATTGAAATTGGCAAAGGAAATGCGACTCTTTTCGTTGAAAATGATACTAAAAAACAATCTAATAGTATGGACGCAACAGATACTCAAGAAAATGAATCGAGCAACCTATGGTTGTACATAGTTATTGGCCTTTTAGGTTTAGTTGTAGTTTTACTTTTAGGCCGTAGAAAAGCCGCAGGAATCGTAATCATATTTCTTAGTACTAGTGTTTCAGCTCAAGGAGCGTTCAGTATTGTTTCTAGTGCTGCTAGTAATGTACAGACTGCTTTAGAAATAGGGTACAAAATTCAAGACGATATAGATAGCGGTGCTTTAGAGAGCATTTTCGAGAGAGACAGTGATTATGAAATTCAATTAGATCCTGCAGGTCAGCCTTCTTTAACAAGTAGTTGTTTAGAAGCTATATCTGACCCATTTAATAGTGGTAGCCCAGGAAATTCAAACTCTGGAAATAGTACTAACAGTAATAATTCGTCTTCTGAAAATGGATCTGGGAATGACGATTGGCAGTCTGAATTAAGAAAGAACAAAAGAGAATGGGACGATAAATACCAGCCAGAAAAAGATAAAAATGATAAAAAAATAGAATACCCTGACGGACAATGGAATGGAAAATACAATAAAGATTCTAGACCAAAGAAAAATGCGAATGGAGAAGATATAAAGTATCCAGGTGACGAAGAATATGATAATAAATATGACGAACATGGCCGCCCTAAACACGACTCAAATGGCAATGAAATTAATTATCCCGAAGAAGGAACTATAGACGATAAATACGATAAATGGGGAAGAGCAAGGTACGATAGAGATGGTAATGAAATAAAATACCCATCAAACGAATGGGATGGTAAATATGATGAATGGGGACGTCCACGGCACGACGCTAATGGTAACGACATAGAATATTTAAGAAACCCGCTAAAAGGGGAGCGTTATCGCCCAAAATATGATAAAGTTGGAAACCCTATAGATTATGATGCTAATTACAATGGAGATTATAACAGGCATTCGCTACCCGTATATGATAAGGATGGTTCTGTAATTAACTATAATAATTTTATGAAACCAACGGCAATGATTCACCTACAACTTAAAGAATTAAATAATACACAATACTTTGGGTTCTTTTTAGGATTTAATTTTCAAGGTAATAGGGATAGCACTAAAGAAGGTTGCGAGTGTTTAGAAAAATACTATGCAGAACTAGAAGAAGAAAGGTATAATTATGAGAGACTCCGGGTTATTGCTTCAGACCTTAAAAGTGATATCGACTGGGGAATAGCTTTTGGTGATAGTATGGCTGGAATGCCAGGAGGTTTTGGTGTAGGTTGGCCTCCGCAACGTAAAAAAGTGATGGACAGATATAAGAGATTTGAAAAAAATTACGCAAAGAAGGCAACAGAATTAAATGGAAGACTTTATAATATTCTTCAAGAAATAAGCAAGTGTGAAGCAATGCTTGGTGAAGAGAACTGGTACGGAAAATCAGGTTTTATGTATTATGAATTTATGAAAACACGTTATGCAACCATTCAATAAAATTACGTTTGTCTTTTTACTTTTTATATTGTGCACTAGCTGTGATTCTAATAAAAAAAAGAATGATTTTGAGCATACAACAGAAAGACAGGAAGACATCAATAAGGCTCAAAAAAACATTGATGATTTCTTCGGAAATAGTAATGACCCAAAACTAAACGAGCACAAAGAAGCTTTAAAAAAAATGCTGGAGCCAGATGCCGGAATAGACCAGGAAAAAATCAGTAAAATGATAGAAGAAAACAAATCTTCTGGTCAAAACCCTGGAATGAAAGCACTGTTAGAAAAATTTCAAAGTGGCGAAATTAATGATAAAAATGCTACAGAATCTATAAGTGCTTTACTAGATAATATAACTTCAAATGGTCAAAATAATGGTGGTTTGGGCGACTTTTTTAAAGAAGCACTAGCAGATGAAATAGCAAACGATATTAATGCGTCATTTGAAGAAAGCATGAATGGCACAGATATGGCAAGCCTGTTTTTACCTCAGCCCTGGGACAAAACCGTTGCAAATTTTAATAAGCTATTAAATGGAGAATCATTAGATAAAGAGTTTACAACTAATGTTCCTTCAAAAAAAAGAGCTGGTGTAGTTTATCCTAAAGAAAAATATGGTGTCGTTTTACAAATTTCAAGAGAATACAGACCCATACACTCAATTGATTTTTTTGAAAAAGAGGCATTGTTTTATGAAAATTTAGACCTAGTAGCAATAGAAAAAAATATAAATATAACACCGCAACTAGCAAAAGAAATTATTAGCGCTAAAGAAAAGACCCTTTATAAAGTAAAGAGGTTGACTAAAAGTGCTAAAAAAGCAAAACAAAAATTTAACGATTTAAACCCTACTCTTTTATTTGATGAAGATAGCGATCACACGTACATAGCTAAAGAAAGAAAAGCAATCTACCTTCCATTAGGAAAACTTTCCTTTGCAGATGAGGTGATATCTAGTAATCACCCAGGTTTAAAAAAAGATCCCAATTATGCATTAGGAGAGCCAGATAATTTTGCTACACTTAAAAATAACAAAAATGTATTGATAGGAGCTTATAGCTTGGGCTTAAAAGGGCAACTCACAGTAAAATTTACAGATAACGCATTAGTTAATGTAAACGGACCCGACTTGTATATTTTTGAAGTAGGAGCAACAGAGCCAACTCGGTTAGAAATTTCAAAAGATGGAGAACAATGGATTGATGTGGGTGAAATAAATGGAGGAACCGCCCAAGTGGACATTGCAGACTTTGTAGAGGACGGAGAATTGTATTACTACGTTCGTCTAACAGATTTAGATAAGCGAAGCGGAGTACCCGGTGCAGATATAGATGCCATAGCGAGTATTGGTTCTGCAATACGATTGCAACTTGATAGTAAAGTACTATTCGACACTGGTAAATCTGAGCTAAAAGCGGGAGGAAAAGAAGCCGTTCAAGAATTGGTCTCATCCATCCAGCAACTATCTAAAGGCACCATTATTATAGAGGGGCATACAGATGATGTAGGAGACAATAACACAAATAAAAAACTTTCTTTAGCCAGAGCAAATACTGTAGCTAACGTTTTAAAGTCTAGCTTACCTAATCAAAAATTTAAGTTTAAAACAGTGGGCAGAGGAGAAAGTAAGCCCTTACTACCCAATACTTCAAACGAAAATAGAACAAAAAACAGAAGAGTAGAAATACTGGTCTTGCCTAAATAAATTGCATCATTTCATACTAATAAATTGACAAAACCCTATCTTTAAGGGTAATGGGAAATTCTTTTATGACAACCTGTTACATTTTGAAGCCTGTTTCAAGTTGTTAATTTAAAATTTGTAAACATTTTTTTACACGTTAAATAAAAAACGATTTGATTATAAAACAAATTCTAACCCGATCTCATCTATATTTTAAAATCGTAAAAGGATTATTCCTTATTGGTGTTTTATTTTTATGTACAGTAAACGTTGCTGCGCAAAATTCAACAACAACTCAACAATATGATGCTTCTAATTTTTTGACACGCCATTATAATCTCGATTCACTTAAAAAATACCACCTCACTGCCAAAAATTTTTATAATGAAGGACTATTAGATAGTGCGTACAAATATTCAATAGTAAGTTATGAATTGGCTAAAAAATTAAAAAAAGACTCTTTACAAATAGCAATTGCAAGCACTTTAAGTTTTCTTGAGCGGGATTTAGAGAAAGCTATTTATTATCTTGAAGAAACTGAACCTATTGCAATTAACAACCCACATTGGGAATACTTAGAGAAGTTATACCACACTAAAGGAGTAGTATATTTTAACAACACCTACGATGAGCAAGCACTTGTTCAATTTATAAAACTAGATTCCTTATTAGCACAAAAAAACACCAATGTGCTATTAACTGCTATGAATAAAGTAAACATTGTTAATGTACTATTTAAAACGACTATTTCCACAGCTAAGGACACCAGTTATTTACAACAGATGGAAAAAAATATAGATGCTGGACTACAAGTTGTAGAAAAGGGTTTAAAAATACATCCAGATAGCATAGCTTTTTACAATGCTGTTAGCCTACAGGAACCCGCGGCGATACTATATGAAAAAAAAGCCTTTGTTTACGAACAAAGGAATGACATTAAAAAAGCCATATCTAATTACAGAAAAGCACTTGAAAATACTGTGGCAGGCACTAATTATCTTAGAAAATCATCAGTATACAATGGTTTAGCAAAACTATATAACACACAGAATACACAAGATTCTGCAGCGTATTATTACAATCAGGAACTCAAAGCCATTAACAAAACCACAGATACACTACAGCAAGCTATTACTTATTATAGGATTGCAGAGTTTTATAACCAAAACAACAAATCTGAAATAGCTTTACTTCATCTCGATAAATCAAAAGCACTTCTAGACAAATCTTATTTTGTAAGAGAAGAATTAATGTTCGATTACCAAGATATCTTGTCTCGCGTACAGTATAACCTTGGAAATTTTAAAGAAGCATACCTAGCATCTATAAAAGCAAAAGAACATCTTTTACAAATTGAAAAGCAAAATAATCAAAAAAATATATCTGAACTTGAAACAAAATATCAAACTGATACAAAAGATCGAGAAATAGAATTACTCACCTCTCAAAAAGAACTGGCCGAGCAACAGAAAACAAATCAGCGTAATCTGCTTTTAGCTACAGTTGTATTAACAACCCTCGCGGGACTGTTTTTCTTTTTTCAATATAAAAACAGACAAAAAACAACTAAAAAATTAAGAGAGCTAGATAAGGCGAAATCTACATTCTTCGCAAATATTTCGCACGAATTCCGCACCCCTTTAACACTCATAAAAGGCCCCTTAGAAGATCAATTAACTACTGCAACTACCCCTGCGGAACGTAAAAATCTTATCTCGGCCCAGCAAAACACATCTCGACTACAAGTTCTTGTCGATCAATTACTGGCACTTTCAAAACTAGAAAGTGGTCACTTTAAGTTACAGATAAAAAAGGGCAACATTGAAAAACACCTACTTGCACTTGCTGAAACTTTTAGGTTTGCCTGTAAGGAAAAAAACATACACTATACTATCACTATACAACCCAATAATGAGCCCGTCTATTTTGATCTTGATGCACTAGAAAAAATAGTAATAAACTTGTTGGGCAACGCAGTGAAATACACTCCAGAAAATGAAACCATCTCATTAATTGGGAAGCAAGACCACGGAAATTTTATTTTTTACATAGAAAATACTGGTAATCCTATATCTGAAGAAAACCAGCAACATCTATTTGAACGTTTTTATCAAACCAACTTTCAAAATACAGGCACAGGTATAGGTCTTGCATTGACAAAAGAGTTGGTAACACTTCATCAAGGAACCATAATTGTTAATAGTAACGAAAACAGTACACGCTTTACGGTACAAATTCCTGTGCGTAAAAGTAACTTTAATGCTTCGCAATTAGTTTCAGAAAGCTTACAGGAGCCAGAAATTCCAATTTCAGAAGTAGAAATTAAAGAAATAATAGGTGTCGCTCAGCCTATCTCTGCTCCAGAAGACGCACCCATTTTGCTTGTTGTTGAAGATCACGCAGATATTGCAGCATATATTACTTCTATTTTTGAAAATGAATATAAGGTAATTACAACTAGCAATGGGAAAGAAGCCCTTGATGTTGCTGTATCTGAAATACCAGATATCATTATTAGTGATATAATGATGCCAATAATAGATGGTAATGAATTAACCAAAAATATCAAAGAGCACGAACTCACCTCTCATATTCCGGTATTATTGCTCACAGCTAAGACAGAAGATACAGATAAACTTACCGCAGCCGGCGTGGGTGCAGATGTGTATATGACCAAACCTTTTAATTCTAGGCTACTCCATAGCAGGGTCGCTAATCTTATAGAAAACCGAACAAAAGTACAGGCACGGTTTTCTAAAGAAGTGATTTTAACGCCAAAAGAAATTTCGGTTTCATCGGCAGATGAAAAATTCTTAGAAAAATTACAATTAGTCTTAGATGACAAGCTTACAGACTCAGAGTTTACATCTGCTGCTTTTTGCGAGGCTGTGGGTATAAGCCGTATGCAATTGCATAGAAAACTTAAGGCTTTAACAGGGCAATCCACGACAGAGTTCATTAAATCGCAACGTTTAAAAATGGCAGTACAACTCTTAAAAAAGAATAAATTATCAATTTCTGAAATAGGCTATACAGTTGGCTTTAACGACCCTTCTTACTTTACGAAATGTTTTAAGGAAGAATACGGCAAATTACCTACGCAGTTCGTGGATTAAGAATGTTTTACACTTAATGTTACAAAAATTGTATCTAATGATACATAACTCATATTATACTGATAATTAAATAATTAATTTCGAATAACCAATCGTTTTAAATCTCTAATTATGAAAATAATATTTTTTGATTCGCAATTTCTGCGAGAACTCTTTCCGCTCAAAATAATTGAAATCCTGCTTACGCACATTACCATTAAAAATTAGCCGTAAGAAGCAAGTTATTAAGATTCAATTTATTCAGAATCAGACATTGAGAAATATTTTATCAACTTATAACTAAATGAAAAAAAAATATTACAGCGGCAAATTAGATGATATTAAAGCTAATGAGATATTTATTAATATTAAAGAGCTTGATGCTGGAAACTACATTTTAAATATTATCCATAGAAAAAAAATTATCAAAAGTGTTTATTTCAGAAAAAACTAGAAAGCATCACTAGAAAATCTGTTGCCAACTCTTTAAAGTTCAACAATAATATAAACACTAAACCTAAACAAAGTACTCTTAGCTGTACTATAACAAGACGATCAAGTTGTTTTAATTGTATCACATATACCTAGCCGTTATAGCAAGTTGTTTGGTATATTAATTATATCTTTAAAATAACAAACCAGATTTATACGTGAGAGCGCTTTTTCTTATTAGCAGTCTATTATTTTCCATTTTTAGCTTCGCGCAAGAACAAACGTACGTGGCCACAATTAGTGCAGAAGATTCTATTACTCTAGCAACCTATCGTGTGAAATTATCGCAATATGTAAATCCAATCCCGGATAGCGCATTTTACTACGGACGAAAAATAAAAGCTCTTGCCACCTCCCTAAATTATGGAAAAGGCATTGCCGATGCAGACTATTTATTAGGCGCTTGTTTTAAGCGTGTTCAAGAAAATGACAGCGCAATTAACTCTTTTAAAAAATCGCTTAGACTTTCTGAAATATTAGCCTATGATATTGGTAAAGGACGTGCTTACAATAGTTTAGGACGCACCTATTACTTACTTGGCAAGATGGACAGCTCTATTGTTGCTAGCAAAAATGCCATTGCAAGTATCAAGGAAGAAAACACCACGGCAAAAACGATTATAGCAGATTCTCATACTGCTCTTGCCATTGCCTACTCTAGAAAGAATGACATGAATAAGGCCATAACTCAGTTGTTGAAGGTAGATTCTATGCACCACAAAACACCGTTACGGCCCGATGTGATAGCTGCTGCTTATCAAAATCTTGGCAACATTTATTTAGAATTGGAGGAATACCCCTCTGCTATTGAGCAATTTGATAAGGCTAATGATCAATTTGCAAAGCTTCCTGAAGGTGCCTCGCAATTTTACAAAAACACCACCAATGTATTTCTAGGAAATGCCTATTTACAAACTGAAAAGATTGAACTCGCAGATAGCCTTTTAAGTAACTCTTATAATTATTTCAAAAAGACAGAAGATCATCGTTTGGTAGCTGAAATAACAAACTATTTAGGTCAGGTAGAGTTAAAGAAAAACAATCCTGTAAAAGCTGAAGCCTATTTTATTGAAAGTTTTACCGTTCATAGAGACAATGACAGACCCTATGAAGCTGCATTAGGAGCACTTGAAATTGCCAAGTTAGAACTTTCAAAAAATAGGCCAGATATAGCATTAAATTATATCAAAGAGGCCAACGTTTTAAACCTCGATGCCGACAATAGTAAATTACAGCAAGAGCTATTGTTTTATGCCGGACAAGCTTATAATCAAAAAGGAAATTACAAAGAAGCATATAAGTTAAGTAACCTAGCAAAGAAGTTACAAGACTCATTACAACAGGTGCAAAGTGCAGAAAAAATAAAAGAAATTGAAGCAATTTATGAGACTGAAACTAAAGACCGCGAAATAGCACTCCTTACTTCTCAAAACGAGCTAGCTTTACAGCAAAAAGCCAATCAGCGAAACCTCATGCTAGCAGGACTTGGTGTTACCACTGTAATTGGACTATTCTTCTTCTTTCAATACCAAAATAGAAAAAAAACCAATAAGAAATTACAGGAATTAGATAAAGCAAAATCTACTTTTTTTGCAAATATTTCTCACGAATTTAGAACACCATTGGCTTTAATCAAGGGACCAATCGAAGACCAATTAGAAGAGTCTGCGCTAAAAGGTAGTCATCGAAGAAATTTGTTGGCGGCACAACGCAACACAGAACGTTTAGAAGGCTTAGTAGAACAACTCTTAGCACTTTCTAAATTAGAAAGCGGAGCTATGAAAATTCAGGTGCAACCTACAGCTATAAATTCTTTTTTAAAGGCGCAAACTGAATCTTTTCAATATCTGGCATCTGAAAAGAATAATACGTATATCATAGACCTAAATACTTCAGATCAAATATGTTGGCTAGACCAAGACATTTTTGAGAAGGCTTGTGTTAATCTCTTAGGAAACGCTTTTAAATACAGCCCAGACAAAGCTACTATAAGAGTAACGTGTAGTATTGCGAATGACTACTTACACTTTACTGTTCAAAATTCTGGGATTTCAATTTCTGCCAAAGAACAAGAGCATATTTTTACTCGTTTTTATCAGACCCAAAATAGTAATTCAGGTTCTGGTATAGGGCTTGCGCTAACTAAAGAATTGATGCAACTTCATAAAGGTAATATTTCTGTAGACTCTTCGGAGTTAGATGGCGTAACCTTTAAAGTTACATTTCCTATTTCCGAAGAAACCTACAGCCCTGAAGAAAAACTGGATCCACAATTATATACCGATACAATTGTAACAACAGCAGAGCCCCAGTTGATTTTAGAAACAAAGTCTATTAGTCCAGACGACGCACCAATGCTATTATTAATAGACGACAGTAAGGAAATAAGAGACTATGTAACTTCTATTTTTGAAACAACCTACATTGTAATAACCGCCACTAATGGTAAAGAGGGTTTTGAAGCAGCTCAAAAACATATCCCAGACGTAATTATAAGTGATGTGATGATGCCTATTGAAGACGGTTTTGAGTTAACAAAGCATTGTAAAGAGAATACACTAACATCGCACATACCCATACTACTTCTTACTGCTAAAAACAATATAACAGACCAACTAGAGGGATTAGGTATTGGTGCAGATGCATATCTTACAAAGCCATTTAGTTCTAAATTGTTAAAAGCTCGTGTTAAAAATTTACTAGAGAATAGACGCAAACTACAAGAACGATTTTCTCAAGAATTGATACTTACCCCCAAAGAAATTGCTATAACTTCGGCAGATGAGCAATTTTTAGAACGTCTTCAAGAAGTACTAGATACAAAACTTACTAATAGTGAATTTTCTGCTTCTATCTTTTGCGAAGAAATGGGCGTAAGCAGAATGCAATTACATCGTAAGTTAAAAGCCCTTACTGGTTATGCAACAACAGAATTTATTCGTAGCCAACGATTAAAGCTTGCAAAGCAACTTATAGAACAGGATAAAATATCCATTTCAGAAGTTGGTTACACAGTTGGTTTTAACGATCACTCCTATTTCTCCAAGTGTTTTAAACAAGAATTCGGGCATTCTCCGACGGAATTCTTAAAAAACAGCTAGCTCTTACACCCTTAGTTTACTTGTATCGCCGGCATTTGTTACAAATGTTACAGCTTGCGATACATGTGTCATAGTGGTATGACATTCTTGAGTATAAGTTTGTACTGCTTACTTCCCTGAACCAATAATTAAAAACGGTTTTTATACAATAGTAAGATTTCTTTGAATCTAAAAATAGAAGTCTACTTATGTATTAAGAAAAAAATATTCTAACAATGAAAGCAAAGATTACAAACCTCACTACGCTTGCAATGTTTATTGCATTACCACTTTTTGCCCAAGTAGGCATTAACAACACCAATCCGCAAGCAACTTTAGACATCATAGCCTCCAATACGAGTAACCCTTCTAACGATGATGGGATACTTGTGCCTAGAATAAATCAGTTTCCAATGACAAACCCAACTGCTAATCAGCATTCTATGTTGGTTTTTTTAACCACTACCGATGGGTCTAACAACCCTGGTTATTATTATTGGAATGAACCTACTATGAGTTGGCTACCGTTAGGTGGAAATAGCGATGGTTGGTCCCTAACAGGAAATGCTGGCACCAATCCCACCACAAATTTCTTAGGAACCACCGACGGACAAGATTTTGTATTAAGAACTAATAATGCGGAAAGAATGCGTGCGTTGTCTAACGGAAATATAGGAATTGGTTTAACAGGCCCTGTAGCTATTCTAGAAACTGGAACAGGTGTTGATAATTTTGCAAGTATAAAAGCAAATGGAGTTTTTGATACGTATGGATATTTAGGAGTACAAGGAGAAAATGATTATGACGGAAATACAGCCCTAGATATCAATGGGCAAGAAATAGGTGTTCTCGGTATTTCCGCAGGTGGCTCAAGTACAGATAATATAGGTGTATATGGATTCTCCAACACCGTTGGAGTTCGGGCTTTGCACAGCGTGAGTAATAACTGGGCAGAATTGGGTACTACAAATTTTGCAGGAAATTTTAACGGTAGAGTGGCCATAGTAGGTGGTACCGATGCCACTGGTACTGTTGGAACTGGAACGTTAGAAATAAACAACGAACTTCGAATAGACTCTAATGAAATTATTACTAACGACGATTCAACGCTGTTCCTACAAAACGGAAACAATGGCGACGTAAGAATGGATGGCAACACCCTTATTGTAGATTCTTCCACAAATCGTGTGGGTGTAGGCGACTTAACCCCAACAGCTAAATTGGAAATTTATAGTAGTGCAGCATCAGAGAGAGGGTTTAGAATAGTAAAAACCAGTGGTGGTGCAGACGGTGCACAAATAATACATAATGGTACAGGAAATGGCCTTAACATAAGAGCAGATGGTATTAATGCGCACGGTATTAATGCCGCTTCTGGCCTGTATTTAACTAACACAACTTTTGGTGGTGGAGGCCCTTTTGGATTCGATAATTTTGGGGGAGATTCTGGAGTTGCAGGGTCAGGAAATCAAATTGGCATTATAGGATGCGCGCAGGCTACTGCTTCAACCACAGCAGACAGAGCTGGAGGCTGGTTTTATGTACAAACTGGCGGCGGTGGCGGATATCAAACCATGGCATTTGTGGGTGCTCGGGTTAACAATATAAACTACAAAATTTTAGGAAGTGGAGCCGTTTCTACAGTCGTTAAGGATACCCAAGGTGGTGACCGCATCATGGTAGCACCAGAAGCACCAGAAGCCTTACTAGAAGATTATGGAACGGGCACCTTAGTAAATGGAAAAGCTCATATTACCATAGATCCTATTCTCTCTAAAAACATTCGAATAGACAAATCACACCCACTGAAAGTATTTATACAACTAGAAGGCCAGTGTAATGGTGTATATGTAACCAATAAATCTGCCACCTCTTTTGATGTGGTTGAATTAGACTACGGAAACTCTAACGTAAACTTCAGTTATCACATAGTGGCTAATAGAGCAGATGAAAATAGAAATGGAACTATATCAAGGTATTCTGAAATGCGCTTTGACAAAATAGACCTCACAACAAAACGAATTGATAATATACTCAATAAGCCAAATGTAGATGAAACTTACAATGATTCGTCTCAACTTAGTGAAGAAACACCAAGTACTAAACTAGAAAACAAAAGTGAGCTGAAGAATGCAAAAATGTAACACTTAATAAAAAGTTTTACGGCCTAGGTGGTACTTAACAAAATTGATATATAAAAGTTCCCTATAGATAATGCGCAACAATACAATGAAATTGAAATCAACCAACACACCCATATAGAAAACCCAGAACAGCATCCTAACTGGGTATTGTATAAAAAGTTAAAAACCAAACATCATGAAGACAATATTTTCAATCTTTTTTTGCCTCTTATTTTTCGCATGTAACAATGTTGAAGATAAAAAATCAGAAGTATCTGCTTCTTCAAATGAAGAAGTACCTACAACAACTTCATCTAAAAATGAAGCAGATACTAAAAACGGAAGTCTTAAACAGAATAGAGACTATACTGCCTTGTTTGAAAGAGAACGTGACGACTGCACTTTTATAACAGCAGAAGGTATTGCAACCGCTCTAAATGTTTCTGCAAACATGGTTGAAACTACCTATAGTGATTGTAATTATACACTTACAGAAGCAAATGGAACTAAAACCAATTTTAATTTCTCAGTAGAATCTTGGGGCAATAAGACAGTGGTAAAAGAAATTAAAACCGCTATAGACAATGCCGAAACTTTCGGAATAAATTCTAAACTAAGTCAATACCGCATGAGTGAAACTGGCGACACTTATTTGTCGATGCATCAAAATAGAATGATTCGCATTTTAAACGAAAAAAATAGTCATGTTATCATCATTAATTACTCTGTTTCTGCCTCCCCAACCGAAACAGATGCAGCGAAAAAATCTGAATTAAAAGATATCGCTCGCGAACGTAGTTATACGATTTCAAACTATTTACTTAATTCTCAACAATAAAAACAAACCTTATGAAAACGAAACATTTAATAATGCTAATATGCCTATTGGCTATGGCAACACCATCACAGGCGCAGTTCTTCAAAAAATTAGGAAAGGCAGCCGAAAGAGCAGCCGAAAGAACGGTAGAACGTAGAGTAGAAAAGGAAACGACCAAATCTACAGACAGAGCTTTAGACACAGTTATTGAAGCTCCAAAAAAAAAGAAAGAAAGAAAAAGAAGAAAGAAAAAGAAGAAGAAATCTGATAGCGGAAATATTATTGGTGGCAATAATAGTGACGAACAGACAGGTACTGAAAGTGAAACTGTAATAAATTCAAATTTCGATTTTACACCTGGAACTGTACCAATTTTTCAAGATAACTTCTCATCAGACAATATTGGAGATTTTCCCGCAAATTGGGATAGCAACGGATCTGGAGAGTTGGTGACCATTAAAGGTGAAAAATGGCTTCGCCTAGGGAATAATGCAACCATTTATCCTATGCTGAAAAATGCACTTCCGGAAAACTATACCATCCAGTTCGATTTATTTACAGATGGTATAGACAACAAAACAGACTCCTACGCTTTTTTTAAACTACTTCTTCACGATACCCAAGGGTTTCAGAGTCCTAAATCATTTAGCCTGGTAGAACTTTCACCATGTCAATTTATAGAATCGCAGGGAGTAATTGAAAAGCATGTGAATGGCACAAGGGAGATACGCAATAAAATTGGCAAGGATATTAGAAACGCCATTAATGGAAAGTCTCGTGTCTCTATTGCTGTAAATAAAACGCGCATGCGGGTATGGCTTAATGCAGAGAAAATAGTTGACATACCGAGGTTGGTGCCAGAAAACGCGAAGTACTTTAAGCTTTACACAACGGGTTTACGAGACAATGGCACAAATGACAAAATATATATTGCTAATTTTTCTATTGCCAAGAGTGGAGAAGACAATAGAAGCAAATTACTTACAGAAGGGCGTCTTTCTACAAATGCCATTCTTTTTAACACGGGTTCTGCATCAATTAAAAGTGGCGCAGATGCTATTCTAGCAGAGATAGGTGAAGCTATGAAAACCAACCCTACTGTCAATATTTTAATTGTAGGACACACAGACACCGATGGGGATGCCGATAGTAATTTAGTGCTTTCTCAACAAAGAGCAATTTCAGTAAAAGAAGCACTTATACAGAAGTACGGCATTTCGGCTAACAGAATCAAGACAGACGGCAAAGGCGAATCTAGTCCTATTGCTAACAACACAACTTCTGCCGGAAAGTCTCAAAATAGGAGAGTAGAATTTATAAAACTATAGCAGCCAAAAAGCTTGAGTATGCAATGTCGTTCGTCTTATAAACCCTTAAAAATTATCGGTATTCGACGCTATGTTTATGGGGGTTTAACCCCTGCCAAAACCAGTGATGTGTTCTTACTTTTAAAAAGTAAAAACTAAAACACACTATTATGAAAACTAAAATTTTTCTTGGCTTAATCGCTATCGTACTATTTGCAACTGGATGTAAAACCACTATTCCAGCGATGGATTCTATTGACCCAACTTTTTTCTTTAAGGTTACCGATGTAGATGATATAGAACTTGATGAAAACTTTAGCGACTCGAATGTTGTCTATCTAATGAGAAATGAAACCTTTAATATTCTGTTCTCGGGTAAAGATCAAGGAGGCGTTCAAGAAGTTAGATGGACACTACCAAATAATGATGTAGTAGAAGTAGTGAATGATTTACCTGGTAATTGGGAAGAAGTACCTGGGTCTTTATCTACCCGGACTTTTAGAAACCAAGGAGATATGTCAGATCCGCGAAGTTCAATACTTTATGGAGGCCAAATTATACCAAGAGGAAACACACTTGGTGTACAAGACGTTATATTCACCTTTACCATTACAGATTTCAACGGAAATACTACAACTAAACCTATAACAATAAGGATTAATCCCGACAGAACCGAGATTGGTCCGCGATAAAAATTTAATAATTTCAAACTTTAAAAATCAACACACTATGAATTTTCGCACTTTTTTTTCAATCCTTGCCTTCTTTGGTATGACTAGTTTGTTTGCACAAAACGATTGTAGCACTTTTTACCCTTTTGAAGATGGAGTAACATTTCAGATAACCAACTATGGTAAAAACAACCGCGTAGCCGCCATTACAGATTTTCTAGTTACCGAAGCTACAAGCAACTTTGCTACATTTAAGTCCTTTTTAAGAGATAAAGAAGGTGAAGTATTAAACGAAGCGACCTTTACAATGTCTTGCGAAAATGATGGTATTGTTGTAGATATGGAGTCTCTTTTGAATCCTAATTTACTTGAGAATTACAGAGATTTTGAAACCGAAATTTCAGGAACCAAAATAGTAATTCCCAACAATTTACATGTAGGTCAGGAATTACCAGATGCTACTATGACCATGCTCGTAGATATGAGCGGTATTAATATAAGAATGGAGGTATCTATGACAGATAGAACGGTAGTAAACAGAGAAACTATTACAACCCCTGCTGGCACCTTTGATTGCTATGTGATTGGCTACACAAATACAGTAAATATGGGGATAAATCGCACTACTACCGCCAAACAATGGATCTCTAAAGGCGTGGGAATGGTAAAGCAAGAAGATTATAATAGACGTGGAAGGGTAACTAGCAGTAGCTTGCTTACAGACTTCCATAACTAAACGTATAAGTTATCTTCATTTTCAATTAAGGCCGAAGTTTTTCTACTTCGGCTTTTTATTTACTATCGGTATAAAAAGTTTGCCAGAACACGCAATGAACATCTTTATTAGGTTGGTTTTTAAATAATTATATTTTTTTAAGGTATCTTAGTAGAACTATTGTAACCTACATTGGTTACATTATTGATTGCTTAAGGACTGCTACAAGCAGTACATTTGGGCTATCGAAAACTAAGTGTCAAAATGAAACATCTTGTTATTATCACCATATGTTTTCTATCTCTTTGCTTCACAAAAGTGTGTGCGCAAATTTCTGTCGATTCTGTAAAGACAACATTTAAAAATTATAGTAAAGACAATCCCAAAGCCACCACCAATAATATTAAAGCGTATTGGCATGCCTTGCCAATTTCCATCAAAAAAGATTCTTCTATAGCCGCTCATAGAGATTACGCTATTGGCATGAATTTTTATTATCAAAGAAATCCCGATAGCTCCTATTACTATTTTAATCGCGCTGGAAAAAACCTCATTTTTAAAGAAGACCCTTTTTTAGTTAATGAAGCGTTGATTCTTAAAGCAATGATTAAGAATATTTATGGTGAAAGCGAAGTTGTTCAAAAAACACTTGACTCTGCCTCTGCTAATTTTAACACTGTAGATTCTGTACCTTACACGCTTAGGGTGAATTTAAATAGGGCTTATGGTGCATTTTACACAACCAACAATGAACAGGAAAAAGCAATTGATCATCTCATAAAAGCACTAGAGTTAACTGAAACCGGAGAACCAAATCCTCGAGCAGAAGCGAGTATTAAACAAAACTTAGGAGAACTATTCCTCAACTTAAATGACATTCCTAAAGCGAGGTCCTACTTCTTATTAGTTCAAGAAGAGGCGCTGGCTAACGACATACCTAGATATTACCATAGTGCCACACTTAAATTGGCAGATTTAATAGAAAGCAAAGATGAGATATCTGAGAAAACAGTAAACGATTTAAATGAGGCAATGGCCTTTTTTAAAGATTTAGGTGACAAAGGGCGTATAGTTGAAGCTCACAATTACTTAGGTCAAATTTATAAGCTTACAGGCAATAATGATATAGCCATGTCAAATTTCAAACAAGGTTTAATCCTTAGTGAAGAAATGCAGTTTCCGTCTGGCATTATTAATCTTGCTAAGAATTTAGGGCTCATGAACCTGTCATTAAACAGGCTTGAAGAGGCAGAACAAAATTTTGAAACTGCGAGAAAGTTTGTCTATTCTCATGGCAATGTAGAATCCCAAATTGAAATAGAACAAGCCCTAGCCGAAACCTTAGAAAAACAAGGAAAACTTTCACAAGCCTACCCTTTCTTAAAAGCTGCAATTAAAAAAACAGATAGCTTAAACAAAGCGAAGACCACGGCTACAGTTCAAGAGTTAGAAACCGCGTATCAGACCAAAGAAAAAGAACAACAGATAGCTTTGCTTACTTCTGAAAATGAGCTTGCAGAACAACAAAAAAGAAACCAACGGAATATTTTATGGGCTGTATTATCAATTGTAGGGATAGTAGGAGTATTTCTGTTTTTCTACTATAGAAATAGGCAACGAGTACATCAAAAACTGAAAGAGTTGGACGCCGCAAAATCATCTTTCTTTGCAAATATTTCTCATGAGTTTCGAACCCCACTTACCTTGGTAAAAGGTCCCATTTCTGAACAGTTAGAAAAAGATCAACTTACACCTACTGAACGTAAAAAAATGCAAATTGCTCATAAAAATGTAGGGAGGGTTCAAAATCTGGTCGAGGAAATGCTAGCCCTGTCTAAATTGGAAAGCGGACACTACCAACTTCATGTAGCTGAAGGTTATATTTCTACATTTATGAAAGCACAAGCCCAAGCGTTTGAATTTCTAGCAGAAGAAAAAAAGATACATTGGGAGGTCAACATTCCAGAAACCAAGAATCAATATTGGTTTGACCGTGATGCCGTTGAAAAAATTACAACCAACTTATTTAGCAATGCCATAAAATATACTCCAGCTAACGAGAAAGTACGTATTATTGGCAGCCATACTAACCACACGTATACCTTAGACATTATTAATACTGGTGTTAAACTTTCGGCAAAAGACCGAAAAAACATTTTTGAACGTTTCTATCAGAACCACCCAGACAACCCTGGTTCAGGTATTGGCTTGGCACTTAGTAGAGAATTATCCCAATTACACAAAGGAACACTAGAATTGATTCATTCAGAAAATGAAGAGAATCATTTTAGATTGACTTTAGGGGTGGCAAAAGAACTCTTTACCACTGCCGAACTTGCTACAAAACGTACTGAAATTGAACATGCCAATGTGGTAATAGCGCATCAACCTTCGGATACTGAGAATTTATTGCAACCAAGTACTAAAGAAGACGTCCCACAACTCTTACTTATAGACGACAATAAGGATGTATTGAATTACATCACCTTACTATTTCAAGACAGCTATAACGTTCGTACGGCCAACAATGGTGAAGAAGGATATAAGAGTGCGTTAGAGCACATTCCAGATCTAATCATAAGCGATGTAATGATGCCGTTTTTAGACGGATATGAACTAACGAAGAAGCTTAAAGAAGAAGAGCTTACCGCCCATATTCCATTAATTTTGGTTACAGCAAAAACAGAAGATGAGGACAAATTAACCGGAAGTAAACTAGGGGCAGATGCCTATGTAACTAAACCATTTAATAGTACGTTGCTCCAAGCCACGGTGCAAAATTTACTAGAAAATCGCAAACGCTTACAAAATAGATATTCAAAAACTATTATTTTAAGTCCGAAAGAAATATCGGTAAGCACTGCCGAAGAAAAGTTCTTGGAGCGTATGCAAAAGGCTTTAGACAAAAACATTCAAGAACCTACTTTCACTCCAGAAACTTTCAGCAAGGAAATAGGGGTTAGCCGCATGCAATTGCATAGAAAACTAAAAGCGCTTACAGGACTTACAACCACAGAATTTATAATGAATCAACGGGTTAAATTAGCGGCTTCGCTATTAAAAAAGCGTAGCATTTCGGTATCTGAAGTTGCTTACGAAGTTGGTTTTAACAATCCCTCTTATTTTAGCAAATGCTTCAAAGACGTGTACGGAATCTCCCCTTCTAACGTAAAGAAAAGCTCTGAAACCCTGTAATAACAAGACATGTTACAATAACGTAGCCACTTGTTACAATAGTTGACCCCAACTATTACCTCCTACCCTACTTTTACTTCTATACATTACAACCCCATTCTCGTAATGAAGCTTAACCACTTACGTTGTACTGGCGAATTTCCCAAAGAAACCGCCCGAGAAATTTATTTGGAAATAAACAAAATGGACAAAGGAACATATCTCCTTACCATTACCAATAACAATAAGGTTATAACGCAAATACACTTTGAAAAATGAAAACACTGGTCACTCTTTTAATCTTTATAGCGGGCTCATTTATGTATGCTCAGGTAGGTATTAATAATACGAGCCCTAATGCCACCCTTGATATTTCAGCATCTAACATTGCGACACCTGCAAACACAGACGGAATCTTAATTCCGCGTGTAGACGATTTTCCTGCTACAAACCCAGGAGTTGATCAAGATGGCATGATGCTATTTCTAACAGGAAACGGCACACCTTCTAAAGGAATCTACTATTGGGATAATAATTTAACGGCTTGGGTAACCGCCACGGGAGTTGAAAGAATAAATGATCTCCTAGATGGCCGGTCTGATATGGATGGATCAGAAAATGGCTCGTCTATATATCTTGGTATAGATGCTGGTGCAAATGATGACAGCACCAACAATGGAAATATAGGAATTGGATACCAATCACTGTCTGGAAACACTTCAGGAAATGCTAATACCGCTGTTGGTTATGAAACATTAAATAGCAATAGTGCTGGTAACTGGAACAGCGCTTTCGGTCATGGATCATTATTTGTAAATACTACTGGAAATTCTAATACTGCCATTGGGTATCATGTACTTAGAAATAATACTATTGGCTCTGGTAATGTTGCCATTGGAAACAGAGCTTTAAATGCAAATACAAGTGGAAATGAAAACATAGCTATGGGTAGCGCCAGTATGTTTGCAAATACTACGGGAAGTAACAACACTTCAATTGGTAATGGCTCTATGCTTCAAAATTCAACAGGAAGCAACAATACGGCACTGGGATATCAATCACTTTATCTAAACACCACCGGCGCTGATAATATCGGAATTGGATACCGTGCCTTGTACTCAAACACTATTGGCACTAACAATACTTCTGTTGGATATGAGGCCCTACGAAGCAATACAACTGGTGTAAATAACAACGCTTTTGGAACAGATGCACTGCGAGCAAACACTACAGGTTTCTTTAACAACGCTTTTGGGAGGCATTCATTACAAACCAATACAACCGGAAATGGTAACACGGCTATGGGACATGGTAGTTTAAGGGATAATGTAACTGGTAGTAATAACACTGCCGTGGGAAATGGTGCAGGAGATAATGTAAACGGAAGTGAGAATGTTTTTATAGGCCGCGAAGCTGGCCTTGGGTTAGCAAGCTCCACTAATTTTGGAAATGTTGCGATTGGGTATCGCGCAGGAGCTGGAGCAGATTATAACAATAGATTGTATATTGACAACTCTAACACAGCCAACCCTTTGCTTTATGGAGAGTTCGACACAGACCTACTTCGTGTAAATGGAACCTTAGATGTTAATAACGCCTATCAATTTCCTACCATAGATGGAGCAGTGAATCAAGTATTACAAACTAATGGCGCAGGAACAATTGTTTGGGGCAATGCTTCTGGGGCTGACAGGATTAATAGTTTAATAGATGGAAAATCTGACAATGATGGTTCAGATGATGGTTCTTCTGTGTTTTTAGGAATTGACGCAGGAGTAAATGATGATAGCTCTGATAATAGAAATATAGGCATTGGGTATCAAGCTCAAATGACAAATGTTGACGGTGTCGATAACATTGGTATTGGATATCAAGCATTATCCAATAGTTCTTTTGGATCATATAGCATAGGGATAGGTACTGCTGCCCTTGACAACAATACAGGTGTGGGTAACATTGGAATTGGATACTATGCATTAAACACAAATACAAGCGGTATTTACAATCTTGCCGTAGGTCATAACGCTATGGTTTCAAACACCACAGGAAACGAAAACACGGCAATTGGCGGAGGGGTCTTAGCAAGTAATACTACAGGGTACGATAATGTAGCGATAGGCTTTAATACCTTGACAAGCAATACTACAGGAAATGCAAATACTGCAATTGGGAGGTCGGCTTTAGTAGTTAATGATAACGGAGGTGGTAATACTGGGGTCGGTGCAAATGTTCTTGAGTCTAGTGTTAATGCAAGTTATAACACCGCAATAGGGTTTTACGCAATGTCTAGTAATACAACCGGTGAATACAATACTGGTATTGGTTCTCTTGCCCTTACATCCAACATAATCGGTGGAAGTAATACTGCAATAGGGCATTCTGCACTCACATCAAATATTAATGGTAGTGGCAACGTAGCTGTTGGGTATACTGCACTAGAAGAGAACACCAGCGGATATGCAAATATAGCAGTAGGTGAGTCTGCTTTGTCAGACAATACAAGTGGATTTAGTAATCTAGCAATTGGTAATTCCTCCTTAAACAGCAATGTAGACGGCACTGGAAATATTGCGTTAGGCTTACAATCGTTAGGTAGTAGTGTAAGTTCTAATGATAATCTTGGTATTGGGAATCAAACATTATTTTCAAATACCACTGGTGTATCTAATGTTGCTATTGGCAACTCAGCTTTATACAATACCACAGGCGATAATAATATTGGTGTTGGGCGAAATACTTTATTCTCCAACACTGTAGGTACAGACAATACGGCCATTGGTTTAGGAGCGCTCTACAGCAATACAACCGGAGTAAACAATAACGCTCAAGGAACAGACGCCTTAAGAGAAAACACAACAGGTTTCTTTAACAATGCCTTCGGAAGGCATTCGTTACAGGCTAATACAACTGGTTCAGGGAATACGGCTGTTGGTCATGGAAGCATGCGAGACAACCTAACAGGAAGCAATAATACAGCAATAGGGAATGGCGCTGGAGATAATGTAAATGGAAGCGAAAATGTTTTTATTGGCCGTGAAGCTGGCCTCGGGTTAGCAAGCTCCACTAATTTTGGAAATGTGGCGATTGGGTATCGCGCCGGAGCTGGGGCAGATTACAACAATAGATTATACATTGACAACTCTAACACAGCTAACCCTTTACTTTATGGCGAATTCGACACAAACCTACTTCGTGTAAATGGAACCTTAGATGTTAATAATGCCTATCAGTTTCCAATAGTAGACGGAACGGCAAACCAAATATTACAGACCGACGGCTCCGGAAATGTGACCTGGCAAAATCAAACAGGAAGTACTGCGGTCGTTGCAAAGTTTTTGAACAATAGTAATATTTTATTTTCCAATGCAGTTTCAAGAGTGTTAAATTTTTCTACCACAAGTATCAATATTGGCGGAGGTTCTTATGACCCAACAAATGGACAATACACAGTTCCTGTAGATGGTGTGTATGAAATAACGGTTAAATTGAACTGTATAATGAATGCAACCAATACAGATATGAGCCTAATGTGGCGACTGCATGTAAATGGTACTATTTATGAACAAAGCGGTGAACAAGGCGGCGCTTATGTAACCACAAGCTATAGGCATACATTTAGCCAAACTTTTTTGCATAACTTAACTGCTGGTGATGTACTATACGTAAACGTACTTCCCATTTATGGAACGGGAAGCCCCCAACCATACGCAGTTGGCGGATCAAACACCGCAGCAAGAGGCACAAATATGACGATAAAAAAGATTAATTAGAACTTAACCTGCAAAGAGACCGGAGCTCACCCAGAGGCTTCGGTTTTTTGTTTTAGTTCTGCTTCAAAAAGCTGAGCAAAATGTTTCAGTAGCTTTTCTTTTACTTCGGAAATAGGCACTTCTATGCTTCCCAGTTCTACATTTAGAGAGGTAACAGCTTTTCCTTTTATTCCGCAGGGAATCATATTATCAAAATACCCGAGGTCTGCATTTACATTCAATGCAAATCCATGCATAGTAACCCAGCGACTCGCACGTACACCCATAGCACATATTTTTCTTGCAAACGGAGTACCAACATCTAACCAAACACCTGTTTCACCTGGGCTTCGCTCTGCCTTAATACCGTATTCTTCTAACGTAAGAATGACCATTTCTTCCAAAAATCGAAGGTACTTATGTATATCTGTAAAGAAGTTCTCTAAATCTATAATGGGATACCCCACAATTTGCCCAGGCCCGTGATACGTAATATCACCACCTCGATTAATTTTATAAAATGTGGCGCCAATTTTTTTTAAATAGTCTTCAGACACAAGTAAGTTGTCAAAATCCCCACTTTTCCCCAACGTATATACATGTGGGTGTTCTACAAAAAGAAAATGATTAGGGGTTTCTAAGCCCGCATCTTCTCTACGATTTTTGATTTTTATATCAATAATTTCTTTGAAAAGGGCTTCTTGATAATCCCATGTCTCTTTGTAGTCTTTTAGACCGAGATCTTGTATGAGCAAATTTTTATTCACCTATTGATTTTCTAAAGTTACTTCAAAAGTTTCGAGAATTTTTTTATCATCCAACAGGGTTTTCCAATCTATATTGTAAGTTACTGTTTTTCCATCCTCTGAAATTTTCGCGTCTTTATTCGAAACCGACTTTACTTGCTTCGGAAACGAATATTCTAAAGTCATGTTGCTATTCTTCAACATATCGTCAAACTCTGCTAACATTCCCTTCAACATATCTCCTTGCGCATCTTCTTCAGTGTTCGTCTCATCAACTTCTCCGCGTCCGTTGGCATCTTTTAAATTTTTTGCCTTTTCATCAAGTCGTGAAAAGGTATTATTCTCGAAGGTATAGATCACTTTGTCTGTTTTCAGCATATCAGATCCTGGGCCCGCAGATTTTGCACCTACACCTTGGTTTTTAGCCATATTAAAAACTTCATCCATCTGGTCTGACACAAATGCTATTTCAGAAAATTGATTAAAGGTTTTAGTGGTCGAAAACTTAAATACATTGTTCTCTTCGTCCATCTGCATATGCATGGTCATGTTTTCAAGCTTAGCCAATTCTTCTTGCTTCTTAGGAGGAAGTGTGGCAATACTGTCTTTAAACTGAGTTAACATTTCGCTAAACACAATTAACGTATCTATTTTCTTCTTTGGCTTGTCTGAAGTTGCAGGACCGTTTTTACTTGCAACTTCTAGCATCGCTGACAAATCGAAACTCATTTCATAAGTTCCGCCCATATTTTCATCAAACAATATACGCTCTTGTACGTTGCAACTCACAAAAACAATAGAAAGAAAAGCCACTAGAAAAATCTTTTTCATAAGCTACTTATTAGGATTATTTAAAATAATTAGTGCCGCTATCACACCAGGAATCCAACCACACAAGGTTAAAATTAACACAATTAAAACAGACCCACAGCCTTTGTCTATAACCGCTAAGGGAGGGAATAATATAGACAGTAATACACGCCAAATACTCATATGAACAAAATTACGATTAAATTTCAGTTTATGTGTCGGGTGAAATTTGTTTTGTTACAAGAAAACTTGTGGCTATATTCGTTAGCTAATGAAACGCATCTATTTCTTTTTCACATTTTTCACATTGTTGGTGTTTTCCAACACCACGGCTCAATACTTATTTGAAGGCACCGTAGACAAGCAATTTATTGAAGGCGAAGTATATCTTTCGATGATAGAAGATTATCGAAAGCTTTCTGGGGTGTATCATGAGCAAATTATAGCGCGCGTGAAACCTGATAGTCTGGGTAATTTTCTGTTTGCGGGAACCAATCTGCCGGAAGAAAATAAAATGTATCGTATACATGCAGACACTTGTAAAGAGAGCGATCAAAACCTATCTCATGTTACCGGACATTGCGAAAACAGTGAAGAAATTGTCTTTGTTGCCAACAACCAAACCACTCTAGCACTTCCCTTCTCTTTTGAACAGGAAATGTTTTGCAAAGTCGTTTCTAACAATGAAAAAACACAAACCTTTTTAAAAATTGATTCGTTAAAAAACGATATGCGCTATGCGTTTTCAAATTATAGAAGCGAAGCTAATCGAAAAGTGAATACCGAAAAATGGTTTAGCATTCTTCAAAATTACGGAGAGCAACTTCAAGAACCTTTAGCAGAGCTTTATATCTATTCTTTTTTAAGCGATAGAAGAAGTATTTTGCATGCCTATTATCTTTCAGATTTAAAAACCAACATCTACTATGATAATCTACTAAGTAGACTTCAAAAACAATACCCAGACACACAATATACGAGACAATACGAAGCAGAATTAAAAAGTGATCGCTTCTTAATTTCAGATAAAAAAGAAGAGGCTACCCTTCCATGGTGGGCATACTTACTTGGTGGCGTTTGTTTGCTTTCTCTTTTAGGAAACTTTTATTTCTTCGGAAAAAATAAAAAATTAAAATCGGCAGAAACCGCTAAAGCAAGTCTCACCCAACAAGAACAAACCATTCTCGAGCTTATTTTACAGCAAAAAAGCAACAAAGAAATCGCGGCAGAATTATTTGTGAGTGTAAGTACTGTGAAAACTCATATTAATAATATCTATAAAAAATTAGGTGTTTCTAGCAGAGACCAGGTAAAGGCTTTGTACACTTAATTAATCTACCAATTACTGTAAGATACGAGGCTCGTTGTTCAAAAATTAATTACTTCTGCCAAACAATCCCACCTAGGTCTAGTCCTTTTTTCCATCGTACGATATCTACTGTTTCTTCGGAAATCGTCACACTTTTGAATTTCAATCAAAACCAAACAACTATGAAATCAATCGTATTTTTCAGTCTCTCATTTTTTATCGTTTTTTCAATCCACGCGCAATCCTTCAATACTGAAGTTACCACAGGCAAGCAACCAGTCTTGCTTGGCAAGATTAACAAAGACCGTCTAGACAGTACTCCGTACAACGACTGGTTTACCGCAAATTACAATAGCTACCAACCTATAGAAGCAACCACTAACCAGATAAAAGATGAACTTTCAGAATACACCATTAAAGCTTTTTTAGGAACTTGGTGTGGAGATAGTAAACGTGAAGTACCAAGATTTTACAAAGTACTGGAAGCAGCCAATTACCCGTTAGACAGATTAACAACTATAGCGGTTAGCAGAGACAGAGAAACTTACAAACAGAGCCCTGGGGGAGAAGAAGAAGGACATAACATTCATAGAGTACCCACATTTATTTTCTACAAAAACGGTAAAGAAGTAAATCGAATTGTAGAATCGCCAAGAACTACAATCGAGAATGATATTTTGCAAATCCTTCAACAAAACTACACGCCTAATTACGAGGCAGTAACAATTGCCAACAAATATTTAGAAGCATTAGGTGCTGCCGCTTTTCAGAAGAAAACCAAGAAAATAGCAAAGCAGTTAAACCCTAAAACCATGTATGAGTTAAATACCTACAGCAATGTTCTATTTTTTGCAAACCGTAAAGAAGATGCCATCGCAATTGCTAGATTAAACACCAAGCTTTTTCCTAACGAGGCGAGCGCATTTAAGAGTTTGGGTAATAAATTAACACAGACTAATAAAATAAGGGAAGCTGTACATGTTTTTGAGGCTGCTTTAGCACTTAGCCCAAAAGATGAAACATTACAACAAACCATCAACCAACTTAAAATAGAGGCTGGTGAGTAGCATTTTTTAGAAAGTTTTACGATAAAAATCTTTGAAATAGGCTAATTTTGCAGCTCCCTACCAAAACCGGTGGGCCGAAAATAAGATAAAATGCAACTTTCTGAACTTGAAATCGTAAGACGTGAAAAATTAGCCCAGTTACGAAATATGGGCATTAACCCCTACCCTGCAGATATGTATCCGGTAGATAGCACTTCTGCTGCTATTAAACAGGATTTTGAAGAAGGTAAAAAAGTGGTTATTGCCGGGCGACTTATGTCGAGACGTATTCAAGGAAAAGCTAGTTTTGCAGAATTACAAGATGCTGAAGGTAGAGTACAAGTATACTTTAATCGCGATGAAATTTGTACAGGTGAAGACAAAACACTTTACAACGATGTGTACAAGAAATTACTAGACATTGGCGATTTTATAGGTATAGAAGGAGAACTTTTTAAAACCCAAGTTGGTGAAAAAACAGTAATGGTAAAGAATTTCGTGCTACTTTCTAAGGCACTTAAACCCTTACCACAGCCCAGAGTAGATGCCGAAGGGAAAGTTCACGATGCCTTTACAGATCCAGAACAACGCTACCGCCAGCGCTACGCAGACTTAGTGGTAAATCCGCACGTAAAAGAAGTTTTCGTAAAGCGCACAAAATTGTTTAATGCCATGCGTACGTTCTTTAATGACCGTGGTTATTTTGAAGTAGAGACACCTATTTTACAACCAATTCCTGGAGGTGCCGCTGCAAAACCTTTTATAACCCACCACAATAGTTTAGACATTCCACTTTATATGCGAATTGCAAATGAGCTGTATTTAAAACGACTTATTGTGGGTGGATTTGATGGCGTGTATGAGTTTTCTAAAAACTTCAGGAATGAAGGGATGGATCGTACGCACAATCCAGAGTTTACCGCTATGGAAATTTACGTGTCTTACAAAGACTACAACTGGATGATGGACTTCTGTGAGCAATTGTTAGAATATTGTGCTATACAAGTAAATGGTACCACTGAAGCTACATTTGGCGAGCACAAGGTGAATTTTAAAGCGCCTTATGCACGTGTAACTATGGCAGAAAGTATTGCTCACTTTACAGGTTTCGATATTACCGGTAAATCTGAAGACGAACTAAGAGAAGCCGCCAAAGGTATGGGGATTGCTGTAGACGCAAGCATGGGTAAAGGAAAGCTTATTGACGAGATTTTTGGAGAAAAATGTGAGGGTAATTATATTCAACCCACATTTATAACAGACTACCCAAAAGAGATGAGCCCGTTGTGTAAAGAGCACCGAGATAATCCAGAACTAACAGAGCGTTTTGAGCTAATGGTTTGCGGTAAAGAAATTGCAAATGCTTATAGCGAGCTTAACGATCCTATAGACCAGCGCGAACGTTTTGAAGCACAGTTAAAGTTGGCAGACCGCGGAGATGATGAAGCCATGTTTATTGATAATGATTTTATTCGGGCGCTAGAATATGGTATGCCCCCTACTTCCGGGATGGGTATTGGTATGGACCGACTTATTATGTACTTAACAAATAATCCGTCGATTCAAGAAGTATTGTTTTTCCCGCAAATGAAACCTGAGCGTAAAGCTGTGGCTTTAACAGACGAGGCAAAGGAAGTACTTGCATTGCTTAAAAAAGGTGGAACTATGGAACTTTCAGCATTAAAAGAACAAGCAGGACTCTCTAACAAAAAATGGGATAAAGCTGTAAAAGAGCTGACTAAGAATAACATAGCAAAGGTTGAAAAGACTGAGGATGGGTTACAAATAAAAGCGATCTAGAGATCTTTTCTAAATATTTTGAACGACATTCGTATACTTTTTGATGGCTTCTAACGTTTTTTTTTAAACTAACTCAAGTTTAAAAATTATGAAAAAAATCATCCTGCTTTTGGCAGTAGTAGCACTGTGCACTAGTAACAAACCCTCAAATACGGTTAAGACGTACGATCTTGAATGGGCAATAGCTAACAACCTCATTAGTTGTAATTTTCAAGGCAATGATGAGAGTCCGCATTACTACCAACCTGTTGTAGCAAATTTCACAAACCTTACGAATGAAACTTTTAACATTAGAATTGCCAACGGACTTACATTTAAATCTAAGTCTGATGAACATCAAGATGTGGTGATTACTCAGGAAGAGCTCATAACTATGGCTCCTACAGAAAGTTCTAAAAAGCCGCTCTTTGGAATGTGCATTCAAAAGTACAACAGAGCTCCTAGTGCTAGCACAGAGTATATTCTCAACGGAATGAGTACCGAGAACCTCAACTTACTTACTAAAGAAATTGAGAAGCTACAATCATACGATACTGCAGGACAAAATGCAATTTGGAATCTAACCGATGATGGAAATTTAGCAGATATAGTTGGGTACGATATAGACGCTGGAGCTCCATTGCGAAACTATATGGTAGAATTGTTAGATATTCCTGAGGAAGAAATTCCTGTGTTTACATCGCCAGAAGAAACACTCATTAAACGTACTGCTGGCGGGAATTTTAAGTACAAATTTTCTAAAACATCTGCAGTAACCATTGGCATGTTTAACGATAAAGATATTATTGTAAAAGAACTATTCAACAATCCAGAAACACCCGCAGGAGAGCACCACTTAGAGTATGAGTTTGACACATTAGTACATCCAGATGATGTCTATTATATTAGATTAATTATCAACGGACAGATTAAAATTAATTTCGAAATGAAAACAAGAAGGTCATGATAGCTTTCTAAAGAAAAACGACCCCCTCCTCCAAGGTTGTCGTTTTTCAATCATCAAAACAAACGCTGGTTTAGTCGCCAGCGTTTTTCTTTAACTCCGCCTCCACATATTCTTTAATGGGTTTGTTGTTAACAAATACATCGTCAAGCACCGCAGTATCATCTTTTATATATACCAAACCATAGCAATTAGCCAATAAACTATCTCTATTGGCTTGTCTCACTAAAATTTCGGCAGGATATGCCTTCGACTCCTCCATGTAAAAGCGGGTAAAGGGTAGCATAAACCTTACTGTATCTGCATACTTATTTTGTGCTTTTGCCAACACATAATCTTGATCTGTATTTAGTTTTGTTGCGCTTGCTTTGGTTGCAACTGCAAAACCTTCGGTATCTTTTTTAATGTAGACAAAAATAGGGTCGTCCCAATCTACGTCTTGATTACCTACCAAAGCAGCTTTGTTCATTTCATAGCGTAATGAGATATATTTTCCACGTAACGGATCATTCGGGTCGAGAGGTACAGTTTTAAATTTATAGGCGGTCCCACTATTTAATACGGTTTCTTGATCTAGAATCATTTTAGCAGGGACAAACCATTGCGCTAGTACCATTATAGCAAAGGCGCCTATTATTAGTAACTTATTCATGAGCTTTTGATTTAAGTTGTTTTTTATACATAAAGTAGTTTGCACCAAAGAAACCGGCACCAATGGCAACAAAAAGCAATCCTCTTACCACAAAGGAAATTTCCGTGTCAAAAAACCTACAGGCGATAAGCCCTGTTATAATGAGCAACCCATAATTTAAAATGCTATACTTCTCTTGTCGTGCGCCTATGGTTACAGCAACAATACCAAGTACTAAAATTAGAATGTTGGTGAGAACTGAAGCAATTTCAGGTTGAACATACCCTAAAAAGTAGAGAGCGGCAAAAACTAAAAATGCATATTGAAAAAGATTAAAGGGTTTCCATCTTTTATTAATAATTAAGTACGCAATAATTGCCAACGCTGCTAGCACGACAACTACCGTTATTAATATATCTCCAGTTGAAATAGAAGACGGCACAAAATCGTCCCATACGTATCTAAAACTTGCAATGAGTAACGAAATAATTGTTCCTAGCGAACCAATAATAAGATATCCGTTTCGGCGTAATTTCTGACCTTCAAAATGCGGCAGTTTCCCTAGGTTATAGAATAGCCCAAACAAGCAAAGATGTGTTAGCAACCCAATGCTGAAACCGCTATTTAAGAATGCCCCCAACAAAATTAATACGCTCAGAGGCAGAATCCAATGAAAAATTCCTGTGATATTGTGTTGCGCACTATTTTTAAGTAAAATTAAATACTGCGGAACTACCCATAACAGTGCAACTAGCGCCCAATATGGAGATTGATTTAAATCGTAGCCTATCATACAACCATATATGGTAACCATTATGATGTATAACAAAGAAGTAGCATTCGATTTTAATAAGTAGATAATAGGTGCCGCGAGAATAATCCATGTAAGTAGATACGAGTCTATCGCTCCAGGAATATTATAAATCTGGCTCACAAGTGAAATACTTGCTCCTATAGCAAAAAACAAGAAAACCCCGGCCGTCTCTTTCCAGGAGGCGCTTTTATTTTTAAGAAGCGTAAATGCCGCTAATGCCTGCCCGACAACCAATGGTATAAATGCCCAAAAGGTTTTGGTAGTTCGTGTAAAATCGTCCCAATTATGTGCCAAAATAAGGATAATGCCCAATCCCGTTAAAATTGAACCTAGCACTCCAAAGATTACAAACAACGGATTAGATTTAGCTGTCTGTTTTGCGCTGTAGTATCTTTTTATCTCGAGCTGAACCTCTGGCGTAATCACCTCTGCAATTACTAGTTCGTCTAATTCCTTTTCTATTTTTGAATTCATGCCACTATGTTTTAGTTATCTGAAATCCTATTATAAGTTCGTCTGTATTTATAATTTCTACCGTCAAACATAACGATAAATGCGCCCCCAGACCTATGTTCTCCCACATCAAAAACTAAATTTCGGTCGGCATCAACAGTAAAGCGAACGCGTTTAACATCTATAAAACCTAACACATACGGCAACAATACCACCTGAAAATTTTTATTCTTCAGTTTTATGTAACCATCTTTTGTAAGTTTCGTTTTAAAACTACGTTTGCTAAAAATAGTGTCATCTTTAATGAAGTTTACTTGCATTCTTTTTGAGTTCTCCATTGTAAGCTGAAAAGCATATTGTCCTGTACTATCTAAAACCAAGGTGTCTTTTAAGAGTTTTCTGTCTAATTCGTTAAAAAAATTCTGGTTATATCGCCATCCACGTCCTTCTCCGTGCAAACTATCTATAAACTGGCTCCTAAAATGATAGGTACCATTTAATTTAGCAATAGTTTGCTTTTGCAATCTCGTTGGATTCTCTACTGTATGCTGAAAAGGAGCACAACTTGAAGAAATGACAATAACAACAAGTATAAAGAGTAGTCTACGTACAGAGACTACTCTTAATTTTACAAGTGAGGCCTTATTCATCTTCCACTAGTTTACGTTCTTGAAACTTTACGTCCCGCGTATTTTTCTGAACGGCCACGGCGGCAAAAAGACTTAGCATAAAACTCATACCATAAAAGCCTTTTTCACTTAGCTCCATGTCTGAATTCCATAGACCAATAACCAATAGCAAAATAGATACAATGGTTGTAAACCAACTAATACCATAATAAATATCGGTTACAGGAATGCCTTCTAGTTTATCGCGAACACTTTTTTGAACCGATACCACAGAAAAGAGACCAAATAATAAGATTGTAAAATAATAGCCCTTTTCATTTAACCACATGGTAGCATTCCATAAGCCAATGCAGTAGGAAACCATTCCAATAAATAGTGCCGTCCATGAGGCGCCAATAAATGCAGGTGTTGGTTTACAATTAAATTTTTCCTTTTTCTTTTTGATAGTTTCTATCAACGGTGCGTTTACCGGTTTCTTTTTTGTTTCACTTAAATTTTCCATAATCATGTTGTTTTGATGAGTATTCGTTTGATTATGATTCAAAGATGCGGTAAGACTAGTACTTCTGAAATTTCCTTTTTCGAAAATACTTACGATTAAATACTATATATTTATACACTTTTTAATTATATATAATAGATTAATTACATTTTTACTTACGATTAAATGAATACTATTTTAGGAATAATCGATACTCTTTCGGAAGAAGAACGGCATGAATTTTTGCTATTTCAGCAGAAAAAGAACCGACGAAGCGATACGAAGAACGCCCAACTCTTTAAATACTTCGTAAATGGAATTCATGAAAATCTAGACCATAAACTCTACGGGAAATCTGCAAAAAATGCCTACCATGCTTTGTGTAAGAGATTACAAGATTCGCTTGTAGACTTTGTAGCTTCCAAAAGTTTTTCTAACGAAACAGGAGAAGAACTAGACATTCTGAAAAAGTTACTTGCAGCCAGAATCTTCTTTGAACACAAACAATATAAAGTTGGTTTTAAAACGCTCGCTCAAGCCGAAAAAAAGGCACAAGCTTTAGATGTTTACGCCCTACTCACTGAAATATATCATACCCAAATACAATATGCGCACCTCAACGCTACGCTAGACTTGCCGTTGCTTCTCGCTAAATGCAAAGAGAATTTACAAAACTTTACGCAAGAGCAAGAGCTTAACATGATCTATGCAACTATTAAACAATTGGCTAGACAACCACAGCAACGAACAACAAACGATATTGTGACCGATGCATTTTCTAACTTTAATAGCACAATAGACACCAAGCTCACTTACAAAGCATTGTTTCAATTGCTTAATCTCACAGCAACTACAGCTAAATGGCAGAGCGACTATCATAGCAACCTTCCTTTTATGGAGCGCGTATACGCGGTAATTTCAGCAAAAAAAGAACCAAAAGACAAGCACCTATACTACCACATCGAGATCTTACATCTTATGGCTACGACGCATTTCAGAAATAAAAATTTTACCGCATCACTAGATTTTCTTGAAAAAATGAAAACTGAGATGGCAAAAAAAAATGGGTCGTACCACAATCAATTTTATGAAAAATGGCTGGTACTAAAAGCCCTAAATCTTAATTACACCAATCAATCTAAAAAAGCCATACAGTTGTTAGAGCAACAGGCTTCTAAATCGTTAGACTGCTCGCTTGCACTAATGATGAGTTTATTTCAACAACAACACTTTACCGACGCTTACCAGATTCTAAAAAAAATGCATCATAGTGATGTGTGGTACGAAAAAAAAATGGGTTGGATCTGGGTGCTTAAGAAAGCTATTATCGAAATCTTACTGCTTGTAGAATTAGACAAATTAGATTTGGTACTATCGCGCTTGCAAGGATTTCAAAAAAAGTATACTAAAAAACTACAGCTCCTTGGAGAATCTCGAGTCCTTAATTTTATAAAACTAATTGGTTTGTATTATGAAAACCCAAAAGCCATTACAACACCATCCTTTAAAGAAAGAGTAGAAACCTCTTTCGATTGGATTGGGAAAGAGCGAGAAGATATTTTTGTGATGAGCTTTTACGCATGGCTAAAAGCAAAAATGGAGCAACGCGATTTGTATGAAGTAACATTGGCTCTAGTAAAAGCATAAAAAGCCCACAGCGCTCCGAACTTTTTGGCATGAGTGGTCCCATATCCCTATGGGCGGCTGCGGGCTTAGCTTTCTACCCCAAAGGGCAGACCAACCTAAACATCAACTATGATTGATATTTTAAAGATACCTTACCTTTCTTAGTCCAAAAAACGAAAGGTATCTTGCTTTATAAATGACGACAGTTATTTACCCATATTACTTAAAAATTGAATGTCATTTTCTACTGTAAGAAGTAGCACACTGGTTGCTGTACAAAAGACCGGACTAGTGATACAGTGGTGCCCATTCCAACTACCATCTTCATTCTGAATTTTTAAAATTCTCCCGCTCATATTATCGTACCAATCCTTCCAATCTTCGTCTTTATTTACAACTAAAGACTCCCCTGTTTGTAGAAAGCTTAAAAATTCTTCTCCCCCGTTATTTCCAAAACCATTTAATACATCGCTACGTTGTGCTGTATTTTTGGCAGATTCGTATACCTTATACGAGGCATTGTAATCGATAGCTTCACTTTCACTAAACCCAGACTTTATTAAATTGGCTACACTCATAGGGGCTTTATCGTCTAACTTCCCTTCTTTCTTTGCCTTATTTAGGGCTTCTTGAGCTCTTCTGGCATCTTTAGCACTTGCGCGAACACTACCACTAACCGCGTATAACATGACACCAGCACCGTCTTCAGTTTTTACGCTGCCGTCTTTTTCATCGTAATTTTGCTTTTGGTAATCTCTAGCTTTTTCTAAAACCTCCTCGTCTACATCTGCCCCAACAGACTGTGCTGCCTCAAGCGCACTATTTGCCAGCCCACTTTGTAGCACACCAGCCCAACCGGCACCTTTTTGTCTTCCGCTAGCATCTGTCCCAGCTTCAATTTTTGCTACGCAAATGTCTAGTGCTCTGTTTACGCGCTTTTTGTCTAGACCTTTCAGGTTTCTATCTAATAGATTTGAAAGAAATTGCGCTGTTAGCACTGCATCAATATTCTGACCTAGTTTACTCTGTATCTGTGTATTTCGAACATCTGTAATGTATGGATCTGTTTTAGAACTACTTTCCACAGTTTCTAGCAAATACGCTATTGCATTTTTGAGATTGTCTGCATAAGCACCCTTTTTTAATGTGGTGCCGCTTCTAACCAATGCCTGAGCAACCATCGCTGTTGTAGCAGGATCTGCTTTTACCGCATGCGGATTTCTAACATGTTGCGCAGTATGACTTCCTGCGCCATAACCTCCGTTTTCAAGTTGCGCTTCAGCCAGCCATGAGAGTCCGTCGCGAACTGACATTTGAACATTTTCATTAGTTTTAAAGACACTAAACCCTTCCGAAGATTGCTCTCCCATAGTTGTCATAAACACGCAACCATCTTCTGGCTGTAACGTTCGTTTTGTTTCTGGGTAATCTTCCGTAGAAATGAATCCGGAAGCTAAAAATCCCACCAATGCTATAGGTAACAATAGCAATACTAATTTTGTTTTCATTGTATTCAGTTTTAAATTATTGTTCGAAACTAAGCCATGTACTTACCTGTAAAAAGTAGCGTTTAGGTAACACACCCATTCACCAAGGCAACATGCCTTATGTGTGAGGCTAAATTTTTACAGACATAAAAGAGTGTCTCATTTAGTTTTTATATTTTTAATGCCTTATTATTGTGTTATGAAAAAGTTTATCTATGTTTTTGCTTTAATTTCAATAGGTCTAGCTACGCTAAGTGCGTGTGGCGGAGATGACGAAACAGTTGTAGTTGCAGCAGAAGACGAAGAGAGCCCTACGGCTCCTACTAATTTAATGAGTACGTTAAGTGCCGAAACTTCTATAATTATTTCGTGGGATGCCGCAACAGATAATGTAGGCGTAACAGGTTACACCGTATACCAAGATGGTTTAATAGTGCAAGAGAATGTTACTACAACTACTGCTACAATTACTAATCTTACTGCGGAAACTTCCTATAATTTTTATGTTGTTGCTTTTGATGCCGCTGGCAATCAATCTGACCCAAGTACGAGTATAGATGCTATGACTGCGCTTACATTTAGAACTAATCTATCTGAAATGGGTGTCTTTGCTGCGGTGAATGAAGATTTAGTTCCTGCCAATGGAGTTCAATTATACGAACTTAATTCTCCGCTCTTTACAGATTATGCACAAAAACAACGGTTGGTTCGAGTTCCTGAAGGAACAACCCTTCAATACAACAACAGTGATTTATTACCCCTCTTTCCAGACAATACATTAATTGCCAAAACCTTTTACTATAATATAGATGACAGAGATCCTTCGCTAGGACGTCAAATAATTGAAACACGTATCCTTTTAAAGATAGCTGGTGAGTGGAAGGTAGGAGATTATATCTGGAATGCTGACCAAACAGAAGCAACCTTTACACTAAATGGCTCACAAACACCTATTAGTTATATCGATATAGATGGCGCCACCCAACAGGTAGACTATGAAATTCCGTCGCAACAAGATTGCTTTACATGTCATAATAATAATGGAAGTACATTTCCTATAGGCATGAAATTACGTAGCCTGAACTTTAGCCCGTCGTATACCACTCAAAACCAACTAGATTATTTTGCTAGTGAAGGTATTCTAGAAGGCGTTACCTCGAGTGCAATTTCTGTATTACCAGACTGGACCGACGATGCAACCTACACCCTAAGCGAAAGAGCCCGAGCTTATTTAGATATAAATTGTGCACATTGTCACCAACCTGGTGGAGGCGCTCCAAATGGTTTTGACATAGATTTTAGATACGAAACCGCTTATGACGATACAGGCATTTACTCAAACAGAGGAGAAATAGAAGCACGTTTTGGCAGTACCATACCCACCTATAGAATGCCACAACTTGGCAGAACTATTGTTCACGAAGAAGCACTAGCACTATTAGTCGAGTACATTGAGTCTTTATAATCAAAAACATTTTATTGTAAAAAAAGCTATCAGTATTGATAGCTTTTTTTTTGCATTATATAAATCTTCTTTAAACCTATTTCAAAAATTGGAGTCCAAAGAGCATAACATAAAAAAAAAGTAAATATGAAAAATGTATTAATGATTGCTCTGGTACTATTTAGTTACACGCTAATAGCACAACCAGGAGACAGAAGAGATAGTGAAAAGAGAAAAGAAAAGATGGAAAAAATGAAGGATTGGACACCCGAAGAAATAGCCGATATAAAGACTAAAAAATTGGCACTACATCTTGACCTAACAGATGCGCAACAAAAAAAAGTATACCCAATTGAGTTGCAAATAGCTAAAAAGAGACAAGAAATGCGCCTCGAAAAAGAGAAAAAAACTGAAAAAACCTCTAAAGAGGCCTATGAGCGACAAAAAAATCTCCTCGACGAAAAACTTTCAGTTAAACAACAGTATAAAAGTGTTTTAACAGCCGAGCAGTACGAAAAATGGGAAAAAACCAGCAAAGGGATGAAGCGTGGTAAGCGCCTAAAAACAAAGCACCGTAACCGATAAGCTTATAATAATTTCCTCATTTTAATTTTTGGCTCAATTTTTGGATTATTGTTTTCAAAATAGTTACATTAGTAAACTAATTTAGCTAAATGCCCTTTTAGTAAATAACAATCAACCGAAGATGAATAGTTTGGGCATTCCATCTTCTGTATTAACTAATTTAAATTAAGATGAAAAAGTTTATCACAGGAATTGCATTTGCTTTCGTTGTTTTATTAGGAATGAACACTGCAACCGCGCAAAGTTTATCTAAAGACGACAGCCGTCCAGAGGCAGTTGCAAAAGCTACTGTTGGAGATTTGTCTAGCAAACTAGATCTTACTGGAGACCAACAAAGGTCTTTGTTTAGAGCGTATGTTCAGAAAGAAGTGAATTATAAAAAGTACATTACTGGTAAAGATCAGAAAAGTGCAGATGTAATTGCTGCAAAGAAAAAGCACGATAGTCAATTGGCTGCTTCAGTAAAAAAATTGCTTACTGCAGAACAGTACAAAAAATGGCTAAGCTTACAGAAATAACTATTTCTGCCAAGAAGAAAAACCTCCGGTAAGGAGGTTTTTTTATGCCAATTTTTGAGCTACGCTATTTGCTGCCTCAATAGTTTTATCTAAATCTAGGTAGGTAAGCGCATCGCATAAGAACCATGTTTCGTAGGCGCTAGGTGCAATATAAACTCCTTCTTGTAACATTCCGTGAAAAAACAGTTTAAAGTTTTCACCACTCGCATGCGCCGCAGTTTTAAAATCTACAACAGGTGCTTCTGAAAAATGAATAGATAGCATAGAGCCTACTCTATTTATAGTATGCGCCACCCCATTTTTTACCATTACCTCACGTAACCCTTTATGCAAATAAGCTGTTTTCTTTTCTAAAGAGTCGAATACTTCGGCATTAGAATTTAACTCGGTTAACATAGCCAATCCCGCAGCCATTGCTAGAGGGTTACCACTAAGCGTTCCTGCCTGATACACTGGACCTAGAGGTGCTAGGTGATTCATAATTTCTGCCCGAGCAGCAAAAGCACCTACGGGCAAACCACCCCCTATAACTTTTCCGAAGGTAACAATATCAGCGTTCACATTATACAATTCTTGTGCCCCACCTTTTGCCAGTCTAAAACCTGTCATAACCTCATCAAAAATAAGAAGGATGTTGTTGGCATCACAAAGTGTTCGCAACCCCTGCAAGAATCGATCTGCGGGAGGAATACAACCCATATTACCCGCAACAGGTTCTAAAATAATACAAGCAATTTCGTCTTTATTGTCCTGTATTAATTGAGCCACATTTTCCAAATCGTTGTAGGTAGCTAAAAGTGTGTCTTTAGCAGTGCCTTTTGTAACACCTGGACTATTTGGAGTACCAAATGTTACTGCACCACTTCCTGCCTGAATTAAAAACGAATCGCTATGACCATGATAGCAGCCAGCAAATTTGATAATTTTATCTTTGCCTGTATATCCACGCGCCAAACGAACAGCACTCATACATGCTTCGGTACCACTATTTACAAATCGTATTTTCTCAATTCCTGGCACCATACGAACCGCTAAGGCGGCTATATCGGTTTCAATTTCGGTAGGCATTCCAAAAGAAGTGCCTTTTTGAGCTTTTTCAATGACTGCATTTACAACGGGAACATGAGCGTGACCTAAAATCATAGGCCCCCATGAATTAATGTAATCTATTAATTGATTTCCATCTACATCATAGAGATAAGCGCCTTTTGCTTTTTCTACAAAAATAGGGGTGCCTCCAACAGCTTTAAAAGCACGAACTGGTGAGTTTACACCTCCAGGAATTACGGTTTGAGCTTCTTGGAAAAGAGCACTACTACGCTGATATACCATACTAATTTACTTATTCTTTACAGGGTGCAAATATAACACTTGTCCTATAGAAATGTTGTTTGTAGTAAGGCCGTTGTATTCTTTTAATGTCTCCACCGTTAGATTAAAGCGTCTTGCTATATTATATAAGGTATCTCCTTTTTTTACTTTATGCGTTGCTATTTTTGTGTCGTCTAACTTTGCTGAATTCGCACTATTACCCAAGACTTCATCATCGAACTCGGTTAAATTGTAACGCTCAATGATACTGATAAGCTTATTTGGGTATTTTGGGTCTGTAGCATATCCAGCTTTCTTCAGTCCTCTCGCCCAACCCTTATAATCGTCTTTTCTCAGTTTAAATAAATCTTGATACCTACTGCGCTCTGTTAAAAAAAGTGAATGATCTCTAAAAGAATATTTAGGGTCGCTATATTTTCTGAAACATTCTTGCAATTCATCATCGTCGTGATACACAGTATCTCCAGTCCAACCCTTATGGCATTTAATTCCAAAATGATTGTTAGCGCGTTTGGTAAGATCTCCCCTACCTGCGCCGCTTTCTAAAATACCCTGTGCAAGAGTAATACTTGCCGGAATACCATATTGAAGCATTTCTTCTTTGGCAATTGTACTATAATTAGCAATGTACATTTGAACAACTTCAGCATAAGTTGCATTTGCCGGCGGCTTCTTGACTTCCGTCTTCGGAGTTGTTTCTTTTGGAATGTCTTTTGGCGGTTTTTTATTAACTACCACCCGTTCGATAGCAGGGCGCTTTTTTTTGCTAGTTACTTGTTTTTTAGATTTACAAGCACCTAACGTTAAAACGACAAGTAGTAAAAGTAGTGTTGATTTTCGCAACATAGTTAAGTTTCTATTTGAGGGAGACTTCTTTTTTTTAATAATTTATTCATGCCAGAAATACCTTGTATACCTCCAGTATGGATGGCTAAAATACGGCTATTTTCAGGGAATACGCCTTTTTTTAAATCGGCAAAAATTCCGAAGAGCATTTTAGCGGTATACACAGGATCCAGCAAAATTCCAGTTTCTTGCTTAAAATTATTCATAAAACGAATTAATTCTGAATCTATTTTAGCGTAGCCCCCAAAACAATACGTATCCTTTAACGTAAAGTTTGTTTTTGATGTATGTGTTGCTATCACTTTCTTCTGAAATGTTCCTTTTAAAGCAGAATAGCCAATAACATGTTGCGTGTTTTCTGAAGCCTTGATTAGGCCTGCCAAGGTACCGCCTGTACCAACAGCTGTGCAGATATAGTCAAAACCACTATCGGCCGGGGTAAGTATTTCTTCACATCCTTTAACAGCCAAGGTGTTAGTTCCACCTTCAGGAAGTATATAAGCATTCGGGAATTGCGCTGAAATTTCTTCAAGAAACTGTTCAGAATCTTTATGTCTATACTGTTCTCTAGAAATAAAGCGCAACGTCATACCGTGCTCCGCGGCATATTTTAAGGTAGTATTATAGGTGTAAGAATTCTCTAATTCTTCACCTCTTATGTACCCAACGGTTGCAAGCCCTGTCATTTTTCCGGCAGCGGCTACGGCGGCTATATGATTTGAAAATGCTCCGCCAAAGGTTACAATGGTATCCCGTTTCAGAATAAAAGCTTCTTGCAAGTTATATTTTAGTTTTCTGAATTTATTTCCAGAGATAGCAGGATGTAATAAATCTTCTCGTTTTAACACAAGCTCCCCCGATATATTCTGTAACTCTTTAGCCAAAATACTAACGTTTTCAGAAGGGATTAATGAGTTAAAGCTAACATTCATCATAACGCAAATTTACAGAATGATTATAAAGAAATAGTAGGTATAAGTATGTTGAATTCATATAATTAGCCCACAAAATTTAAGACTACAAAAAAAGAAAAATCATACATACTTACTCAAAATTATCTTTTATAGGACTATTTTTTGTAAGAATTAAGCTTCAAATGTTAAATTTATGTGCTTTATATCGAAGTTTATTGGTTTATGTCGATAATTACTCATATCCTTGTTATCCCAAATCGACAAAAACTAGATTATGCTAAAAACTACTTATAAGTTTTGCTTCATATCACTTGCGTTGTTATTGCTTACGCCAATGGCATTTTCTCAAGTTGGTATTAACACAACAAATCCGGAAGGAATTTTAGATGTCTATAACGACCCGGTGCCCGTACCCAAATACGGCCTCGTTTTGCCACGTGTGTCACTTACTGCAACAAACGTAATGGCCCCCGTAACAAATCCTAAAGCGGGTGTTACAGCTATCCCAGTTGGAACAACAGTCTTTAACACAAATGTTTCAGCCACTGGCACTAATGATGTTACAATTGGCATCTATTCTTGGGATGGTACACAATGGATTCCCCAATTCAATCAAGAGCAATCTGAATTGTTTGAAAGTGACACCTTTTCTTTGAGGTCAAGATCAGATACAAACTTAACCGTAACTGGAATTAATGGTAGCAGTTTTACCGCAGATTATACGGGCATGTATAGAATTCGTGTTTCGGTAAATTATGGAGGAGGAGGCGCCAAAGTGCCAAACGAAGGAAGTGGAGGCTCTCGATCTGACGGACGATTAAATATCGCGAGACAGTCAGGAACGTTTACTTTGACATTAGGATCTGATACGTACAACTTCCCTGTGCACTCATACTCCACTTCTTACGATTCTCGTGTTGGGGCCACTAACTATTTTGCAATCTGGCAAGAATTTAACAGCACCTTTTATAAAGAATATACAGAAAACGAGGTAGTTAACATGACCATGATTTTTGACCAAGACCCAGCTACTGAGTTTGTTGATGAAGGCGGAAATGCGTCGTTTAGTAGTGGGAGAGGTTATGTAGCATATGATATTCCGTGTACAGTTGAAATTACCTATATCGGCGAACAATAAAACAAGCAGACATGAAAACAAAATACTTTTATATAATATTCATTTTATTTCTAGGCTATATTCCCTTGTGTACTGTTGTAAGTAACGCTCAAGTAGGTGTAAACAACTCTTCACCCGAAGGTTTACTCGACTTAGGCAACAATAATACGTTAGGCGTAATATACCCGGTAGCTTCATTAACTGATGTTACTGTAGAAACTCTTGCCAACCCTAGTGGTGGAACTCTTGCCGCTGGAACGTGTGTATACAATACTAATACTGCTGGTAGTGGTGAAGATAGTGTATTTCCTGGTATCTATATATGGACAGGAACAAAATGGATACCACAGTTTAATAAAAAAGATTCAAAAATATTTACGCAAGATGCAGATCTAAGAACTGGTTCTAGCGATATTTTAAATCCAATATTAGGAAATCAAGCAATTAGCTTCGACGAAACCTCATTTACACCAAAGTTTAGCGGGGCGTACAAAGTAATTCTTACGCTTCATTATGGAGCTGGAACAAGTAACGAACCTTCTGGAGATCAACACGTGAATTACGCAGCTGGTTCTGGTGATTTTGACTTCACATTTAATGGTACTACCACAACGTTCAAAATGAAATCGTACTCTGGTCTTAATGACGATAAACTTTTTAAAGGAGGAAGTGGCGCTTCAATGATAGAATATACAAACACCATTAATCAGAGTGTATATATTATTGAAGAGTTGTTAACACGTAATGTTACCTACTCATTTGCTATGTCATTTAATCAAGATGACCTAGATGGCTTTGAGGCAGATGGCGATTTTTCAGTCATTCCATCTGGTGACGGCCGCGGGTACATTGTAAGCGTGGGCGATTTTAGTTGTACAGTAGAAATTACATACGTTGGAGAATAATAAAACGAGCATCATGAAATTAAAAATAACATTTCAAGTCATTTTGTGCATAACAGTTATGTGCACACAACTTACTTTTGGTCAAATAGGTATCGGAACAACAACTCCTGAAGGAATTTTAGATATAGAAAGCAACACAGAAGGATTTGTTTTTCCGAGAGTAGCTTTAAGCTCTGTACTTGTTGCCGCACCTGTTGTAAATCCAGCTGGAGGAACTCTAGCAGTTGGTACCACTGTGTACAACACTGAATTAACAACAAATGGCGCCAACGATGTCTCACCAGGCATATATAGCTGGGATGGCACTAAATGGATCACACAGCACTTAAGAGAAGATTATAAACGATATACACAGACAAATGTTTGTCAGCGAACAACAATACGCGAATCCACTTCAAATCCAAACCCAAATGATGTTGATGTTGTGGCTGGTCTAGATAATGAAGTTTTTAGACCTAAGTATTCCGGAAGATACCGTATTGAGGTAGGTGTTAACTTTTCGGCTGGAGAGATAGCAGATTTCACTAGCCAAGATGAAATTTCTTTAGCGACATCTGAAGGATCTTTCTTCTTTGAAATGTCCGGGCCAGGAGTCTCTATAGACCCTACAAGTACTTCTTTCGATTATCAACAAGGATGGATCTATACGCATTCCTATAGTACTTTCAATTCTATAGAATCACCAGATTTAGAAGACAATACAGTACCTCACTTTGCAACAGTTGTATACTATAAATATCTGTTAGCTGGTAACGATTATACATTCTCTTTAACTAATAATATAAATACAGGAGAAAATTACTTCGTAAACGGTGGTGATTCTGGAACGGGACAAGGGCATATTGGCCATGATCAACCGTGTTCTATAGAATTTACCTATCTTGGCCTGTAAATTTTTTCAGCATAACAAAACCAAATAAAATTTCACAAACACACTATGATTAAAAGAAAATTACTCCCGCTACTCTTAACATTATTTAGTTTTACCATGTATGCTCAAACTCCATGTTCAGGAGGTTCTGCAGGACCATATGACTGTGATGGAATTACGTTACAATCTTATATCTCTGCATCCGCGATGGGTGGTTTTGAGGGACAAGATTCTTGGGGTTGGACCGACGTAGATGGCAATGGTGATGAATATGCTATTGTTGCTTTAGACAACGGAACTGCTTTTGTTCGTATTACAGACCCTATCAATCCGGTATTTTTAGGTAGACTCCCTTCACATACATCATCTAGCCTTTGGCGCGATGTAAAAACATATCAAAATTACGCTTATATAGTTAGTGATGGAAATGGTAACCATGGTATGCAAATTTTTGATCTTACTAAATTAAGAACCCAATTTGGATCGCCATCAGTAACATTTTCGCATGACAATAGAGTTACCTGGGGTACCAATAGTGGTAACCGTGGAAGAGCCCATAATGTGATTATAAATGAAGATACAGGTTACGCATACGTTTTAGGAGTTACTCCTTATAATAGCGGTGGCCCGTTATTTTATAGACTTGATGGTAACAATAACGGTGTTCCTGATGACCCTGTATTAGAGGCAAGATTTTCTGCCCTGAACTATTGCCACGATGCGCAGGTAGTAACCTATGACGGTCCAGACCCTGCATACCAAGGAAGAGAAATAATGATTGGAAGTTTTAGTGGTACGGGCTTTGTTCACGTATTAGATGTTACTGATAAAACTGCTAATGCTCAAGGTATTGCTACCAATGTTGTAACTATTGGTACTGTAGGATATAGCAATGCAGATTATACCCACCAAGGTTGGTTCACTGAAGACAAGCGCTTTTTTATTGTGGGAGATGAACTTGATGAAAGAGATTCTGGGTACAATACAAGAACTCTGGTATTTGACATGTCAGACCTGAGCAACCCTCAACTTATACTTGAATACGAAGGCCCAACTGCAGCTACAGATCATAATGGTTATGTAAGAGGTAACAGGTATTATCTTGCTAATTATACAGATGGGGTTCGTATTTTGAAAGTAGACGGACTGTATGATGCCACTCCTTCACTAGCTGAAGAAGATTATTTTGATACATTCCCAACAAGTGATGCAACCGGTACAGTAGGTGGAATCTGGAACGTATACCCATTTTTTGAAAGTGGGAACCTTGTCGCTACTGGATTTAACACCAGCTCAAGTACGGTTAATACAGGATTGTATATTTTGAAAGACCCATTGTATGACAATACACCACCCACTGCAATTTGCGCACCCTATACTGCGGTGTTAAATAAAACAACTGGTACAGTTACTATAGACGCTCTTGATATAGATAATGGATCGAATGATAATATAGGAATTACTAAACGAACCTTAACAGGACAGACTACATTTACTTGTGCAGATTTAGGAGACCATACTGTTACATTAACTGTTGAAGATGACTACGGCTTTACATCATCGTGTACCACAACTGTTACGGTAGTAGGAGAAGAAACAGTATTTTTAGGAGCCGGAACTTGGTCTAATGGATTACCAAATATTGGTTCTACAGCCAAAATAAGCACCTCTGATTATGACACAGCTGGAATTGGAAATAGTAGTTTTTCTGCTTGTTCATGTGAAGTTGACACCGGAAGAACGCTAACGGTTGGTGCAGACGATTTTATAGAAATTGAAAATGACATTATTGTAGACGGTTCTCTTATCGTAAAACATACTGGAAATGTAGTTCAGAAAATGAACGACGCTCAGGTAATAAAAGGCGGGAGTGCTACTATAAATGTAGAATTAACAACCCCAATACTTCAAACCAGAGACTTTATGGTAATGGGAAGTCCGATGGACCAAGAAACGCGTAATGATGTTTTTACAGACGCATTTTTAGTTCTGAACCACAACCCAGCTAATTTTATTCCTCATCCAGGGGTTCCTGGAGGAACTAATTTTGCCGATGACAACGGTGATTACTGGACAAGTTATAATGGAAATATAAATGTTGGCGAGGGGTATATTGTACGTCCACAAGAGGGGTACACTGATCCGGCAAATGAGGCCTATTTCATGACATATACATTAGGAACACTTAACAATGGTATTATTAACAGGCCAGCGCTTTTTAATAATCTAATAGACAACCCAGATGGTACTCCTAACACATATGCCAACCCATATGCAAGCGCCATGTCTGCCTACGAATTTATAGACCAAAACAGCTTAGTGAACGAAGTATATTTCTGGGAGCATCTCACTGCACCTAGTGCAATACCAGGGGCAAACTCGATAAATTTCAGCATGGGAGATATTTCAATGTATAATATGTCTGGAGGCGTTAAAGCATCTAACGATCCTGGTGTTAGCACCATACCTAATGGTGTTATTGCTACTGGTCAAGGATTTGCAATTAGAACTCAAGCTGCAGGTAGCGTTTCATTTAATAATAGCATGCGACTTACATCAGGAAATACAACACTTAGGGTTCCTGACGAAAGTTTAACTGATAGAATTTGGATTAATCTAAGAAGTGTAGACTACGATGTGGAAAGCAATACACTGTTAGCCTTCAGTCCTAGTGGCACACCAAATATTGATGCTGGATTTGACAGTGAAAGAGTAGGCTCTATTATATCGCTTTATTCATTTCACCACCAAACCGAAAGTAAATTAGGGATTCAAACAACTGGCGTATTTGACCCAGAAATGAAGTTTTCATTAGGTTTTTCTACAGAAATCAAGGTTAAAACAGCCTATGAAATATCTATAGACCAAATAGAAGGTTCTATAATTGAAAATACTAAAGTCTTTTTATACGATTTCCTAGAGGGTATTACCACAGAACTTACTGCTAATTCATACATCTTTGAATCCAATAGCACAGACTCAGCCGATAGATTTTCAGTGTTCTTTATTACAGAAAATTTACTAGGTCCAGACGACCAACCACTATCAAGTATTGTTGTGTATCCAAATCCAACGAAGGATATTTTAAACATACTTTCTCTTAAAGAACCTTTAGAACGAATCGAGGTGTATGATTTACGTGGAAGACTGATGGAATTAGATGTTGAAGATGAGGTAACCACAACTTCTATAGATCTAACTAAATTAAATACAGGTGTATACTTTGTTGAAGTATTTACAGCATCTGGTACAATAAGTAAAAAAGTAATTAAAGAATAACACAAATTTCATAGTATTTAAAAATCATCGGTGTATTCCGATGATTTTTTTTACAAATATTTCGTCGAATTAAGAATATTATAACATTTATGTTAAATTTATAGGTATTTCATCGATTTATTAGGTATTTCATCGGATTAATGCATAATATTGTAGGGACAAACTAAAACTCCCTACGCATGATACTAAAACTACCCCATTTACAGGTACAAGCGCTAACTGTAATTATATTAACTAGCCTGAGTATAACTGCTCAAGTAGGAGTAGGAACCGTTAGCCCCGACCCTGGATCACTACTAGATATTGAAAGTACAGACAAAGGAATTCTAGTACCTAGAGTTTCAATAGCAAACTTAAATACAATTGCGCCTATTACAGGTGGTGCAACAGAAAGCCTACTCGTATATAACACAAACACCACTACAGGTAAAGGCTACTATTACTGGGACTCAACACAATGGGTTGCAATGAACAGTATGGATTGGAAGCTACGAGGAAATTCTGGAACAGATGAAAACAATGACTTTGTTGGGACGTTAGACGGTGAAGCCCTTACGTTTAGAACAAATAACATACAACGGTTTCGCGTCGCAAATGACGACCAAGTACAAGCCATGGCTAATGGTTCTGCCGCAAGACCATTTTATTCATGGAACGCAGACCAAACCATGGGCTTTTGGCGTTCTGGAACAAGACAAATGGATATGGTAATTAATGGTTCTACCTTCTTTAACGCCAATGCCAACACGGGTGGTGGATCTGATTTAGAATGGTCATTCAATCCTGGCGGCGTTGATATGAACTTAAGAGTAGAAACAGACAACAATGCAAATTCGTTATTTGTACATGGAGAAGAAGACAATATTGGATTTGGAACTAATGCCCCAAATAGCAGTGCGCAATTAGACATGGCAGCAATTAACAAAGGAATTCTAATAAATAGAGTTGCCTTAACCGCAACTACTTCTGCATCTCCTGTCACAACGCCTGCCACTGGTTTAATGGTATATAATACTGCAACTGCTAGTAGCGGCGGCACACAAGTACTTCCGGGTTTCTACTATTGGGACAGCACTAAGTGGGTAGCGATGGGCGGAACAAACGGACGTGACTGGTCGCTAGACGGAAATGCGGGCACAAACCCATCCTCAAATTTCTTAGGCACCACAGATGCAACAGATCTTGTAGTAAGAACACAAAATCTTGAACGATTACGAATTTCTGCCGATGGAAACGGAGCACTCGGAAGCGCTCCATATTCCAATGTCGGGCTAAGAGTAAATAAGTCAGGAGAAGATTATGGAATCCTAGGAGAGACCACTTCAAACCTAGGAGCAGCCGTTGCAGGGTTCGAGGCTGGTACAGGAGACGGGGTTCTAGGCCAAAACACGGGTACAGGAACTGGAGTTTTTGGCTATGCCGTTCAAAATTATGGTGTGCTTGGACTCACTCCTTATACTGGTGGAATGTATCTCACCGCAGGAGTTGTAGGATGGGGATCTGGAGCAAATAATGCTAATGGAATGTTATCGGTAACTAGCAATGTTGCGACTACACAGCAAAGCGTTTCCTTTCGCGCCATTAGCGGTGGTACTACATCGTACTCTCCTACTACAGTATTAAACATTGGCGTAAATAGCAACTCCCCAGAACTTGCTTTTTATGGACAAACTGAAGGACCGATAACAAGTTTAGGAGATTTAGATGCTGCAGAATTTACAACCAATTATACGGGCATTCAAACCGATGCAGATGCAAGAGACCCACGTGCACTACTTGCCGGTCGCCGAGCGAATGCTACCACGCCATTGGGGACAGCTCTTACGTATTACGGTGCCTACCTATACAGTGGCGGTTCTAATAGCAACTCGTCTTATGCGTATGCAGGTGCAAGACACAACAATGTTAATTACAAGATTATAGGCAATGGAATTGTATCTACCATTGTAGATGGCATAAACGCCGATGACAAGAAAATTATGTTTGCACCTGAAGCACCCGAGGTTCTTTTTGAAGATTACGGCACAGGTAGTTTACATAATGGTACTGCAGATATAACTATAGATCCAATATTCTCCAAGAATATTATAGTAGATGCACAACATCCCTTGAAAGTGTTTATCCAACTAGAGGGAGATTGTAATGGTGTTTTTGTTACCAATAAAACCGCTAATGGATTTCGGGTTAAAGAATTACAAGGAGGCACGAGTACAGTAGCATTTTCATGGCATATAGTAGCGAACAGAAAAGACGATGTTAGCACAAATGCATCTGAAGGTTCGGCTTATAGTTCTTTACGTTTTCCAGACGCACCTTCAATGATTGTCCCAGAAGGTAAATACGCTACTACTATAAATGAAAAAGATTCTAATAAGAAACTTACTCCCTTTCAGAATTAATAACCTTTAGACAATAAGAGTTTTCTATACAATTAAGGCAAAAACACCTAACATATAAATCATTGCAAGGCACAGAAGGTCTATCTAACATCAAGGTAGGCCTTTTTTGTGCCAATCAAATTCACACTTCTGGTAACCGTTCGTCGCTAAAACATTTCACTTCTTCGAAAAAGTGGTGCTAAAACCATTAAAAACAGCGGTCTAACATAATTTTAACGCACTATTATTTATTTATGACTTATCTTTAAATTAGTCAATAGATTCCCCGTATCTACCATACTTATCCTGCTTTTTAAATTATAAAAAGATGAAAAAGCAGATGACCCAGACCAGCATTAAAAATGTACTTATTTTACTAGCTCTTGTTGCTACTTCTATGTCTTTCGGACAAGTAGGAATTAATACAACAAACCCTACCGAGGTCTTACATGTTGACGGCAATGTGAGGATTGACGGAGAATTAAAACCAGGAAATGTAACTGGCCTAGCAGATCAAATTTTACTATCTCAAGGAACAGGCGCACCTGCAGCATGGGGCCCCCAATTCTTGAACACTACGCAAATAACAGGAATAGGCAAATATTTTACTCCCGTTTTTACTAGTCTTAACGGCACTTATTCAACAGTATCGGTCTTAGATCCAAACATGACAGCAGATAGTGTCGTATCATTTAATTTTGTTGGACCAATGCCTATTGGACCACAATACGGGAATAACGTTAGAGTTATGGCTATACCTAACCTAGGCAGTGTTACTTTTCATATCACGAATGTTTCTGGCGGTAATTTGGCCAACATTCAAATTGCTTATGTAGCGTATTATCACTAAACCACATTCACTATGAAAACAGCAATTTTCACGCTATTATGTTTTTGCACTTTAGCATGTTTCTCTCAACAGTTAGACGAAACTCAAAAAGAGGTACGTTCTGAACCAGTAACAAAAGAAATGAAGCCTTCAAGCGTAAACTCTACTTGGGTTAAAAGCAATGACATTTCAATAGAGAATAGCAAAACACTGCAAATAGTACCAATTAATGAGGGAGCAAGAGAATTGAAGGCGACAACAAAGACTTCTTTATTTATTCCAGATACAAATACCGATAAAGCGGCCGATAAGCCTCTTGTACACATGACAACTCCAGCATCTGAACGCCGGACGAAACCTCAAAAAATCACTCCGACATTTACATTATTAAAGTCAAAAGAACACGACTAAACAAATTCTAAAAATCCCCAAAAAGACCTTTGCTTACAATAGTGAAGGTCTTTTTCATTTGTGTAAGCTTCCCGTTCAAAACTAATGTTTCGGTAGGCTTCGTATCTATTTTTATACTGAAACCATCGCAGCAGAAACTCTGCACCATACCATATATAGAAAAATACCACAAGCAATTCGGCTTGTTGTCTTAGGTGAATTCGTTCATGATTTAATAGCCTACAGTCATTCATCATCTCCCTTTTCCGAAGCACCACAAAAGGCCATAATGTAATGCCATTGAACCCCTTTCGAAGTAAAAACCGGTTTACTACAACTATCATTTTTACAAGATAAGAATTTGGTATTTTTGTAGTATGCTATTTCCGAAGAAAAGAATAGAACTAGAAGAAGGCGATTACTACCTTACTCCAGAAGGCTATAAATGTTTTACAGCGCAATACCATTTAAAACGAGGATATTGCTGTGAGAGCAACTGTCGCCATTGCCCCTATGGCTACAACAAGAAAAAAAACAATTCTGGCACGCAACCAAGAGAATAATATTCAGACTTTTAACTACAGCTACTTTATGACATTTAAAGAAGAAATACTACAAGGCATTCCAAGCCAGCTTCCTGAGATAAAACCTTACGACAAGGATGTAAACCACGCACCGAAAAGAAAAAAAATTCTTTCTGCAGAAGAAGAAAAACTCGCGCTTAAAAATGCGCTCCGATATTTTAGCCCAGAACATCATGCTACCCTCCTACCCGAATTTAAACAAGAGTTAGCAACTTATGGCAGAATTTATATGTATCGGTTTCGTCCTGATTATAAAATTTACGCGCGTCCTATTAATGAATATCCTGGTAAGAGTGAACAGGCCAAAGCCATTATGCTAATGGCACAGAACAACCTAGATCATGCAGTAGCACAGCATCCGCACGAGCTTATTACATATGGTGGTAATGGTGCCGTATTTCAGAATTGGGCGCAGTACAGATTGGTGATGCAATACCTAGCCGAAATGACCGACGAACAAACCTTGGTTATGTATTCTGGCCATCCCTTAGGATTATTCCCTTCGCATAAAGATGCACCCCGGGTTGTGGTAACCAACGGAATGATGATACCCAACTATTCGCAACCAGACGATTGGGAAAAGTTTAATGCATTAGGTGTTTCTCAATACGGGCAAATGACAGCAGGAAGCTACATGTATATTGGTCCACAAGGAATTGTTCATGGTACTACCATTACCGTTCTTAATGGTTTCCGAAAAATTAAAAAATCACCCAAGGGCGGACTCTTTGTAACTTCTGGTCTTGGCGGAATGAGTGGCGCACAACCAAAAGCTGGAAATATTGCTGGCTGTGTAACAGTTTGTGCCGAAGTAAATCCGAAAGCAACACACACGCGTCATAGCCAAGGATGGGTAGATGAAGTTATTGCAGATGTACGTCTATTGGCTGCACGTGTAAAGGAAGCCGTAGCCGCCCAGGAAACGGTTTCTATTGCGTACGACGGGAATATTGTTGATGTTTGGGAACACTTTGATGAGGCAAACATTTCTATAGATTTAGGAAGTGATCAAACCTCCTTACACAATCCATGGGCTGGTGGATACTACCCAGTTGGAATGACCTACGAAGCTGCCAATGAAATGATGGCTAACAACCCAAGTCAATTTAAACAAGAAGTACAGCGTTCGCTAAAACGACATGCAGCAGCAGTGAATAAACACACCGCAAAAGGCACCTATTTCTTCGACTACGGAAATGCTTTTCTGTTAGAAGCTTCGAGAGCTGGCGCCGATGTGATGGCCAAAAACAGTATCGATTTTAAATATCCATCGTATGTGCAAGACATCATGGGACCTATGTGTTTCGACTATGGTTTTGGACCATTTAGATGGGTGTGCGCCTCTGGTAAGCCTGAAGACTTAGCAAAAACAGATGCTATTGCCTGTGAGGTTTTGGAAGAAATCATGAAAAACTCTCCAGCTGAAATCAAGCAACAAATGCAGGATAATATCACTTGGATTAAAGGTGCACAAGAAAATAAATTAGTGGTGGGGAGTCAAGCTAGAATTCTATACGCAGATGCCGAAGGGAGAATGAAAATAGCGAGTGCTTTTAATACGGCTATTTCCGAAGGAAAAATTGATATTGTAATACTTGGTAGAGACCATCACGATGTTTCTGGAACAGATTCGCCCTACCGTGAAACCAGTAATATTTACGATGGCAGCCGCTTTACAGCAGATATGGCAATACACAACGTAATTGGCGACAGTTTTAGAGGTGCTACCTGGGTGAGCATTCATAATGGTGGTGGTGTTGGCTGGGGCGAGGTTATAAATGGTGGCTTCGGTATGGTTCTTGATGGTAGTAATAATGCACAACGACGTTTAGAAAGCATGCTATTCTGGGATGTAAATAACGGAATTGCCAGACGTAGTTGGGCGCGAAATGAAGAAGCCGTTTTTGCTATTAAAAGAGAGATGGAGCGCACTCCAAATCTTAAAGTGACCCTTCCTAATTTCGTAGATGACTCTTTATTTTAAAAAATTAATACTATGAAAATCACAACATTTATTCCAATAGTGCTGCTTGCATTATTTGTTAGTTCGTGCACTTCGGTTCGCGTGGCTACCGATTACGACAAGAAAGCAAATTTCAACAATTACAATAGTTTTGCCTTTTACAAACCAGGTATAGACAAGGCCCAAATAAGCGACCTTGATAAAAAAAGAATACTGCGCGCCATTGATGCAAACCTATCTAACAAAGGCATGACAAAGTCTAACTCACCAGCTTTATTAGTAAGTATATTTACTAAAGAGCGCGAACATGTAGATGTGTATAACAACAATTTTGGCTACGGCTGGGGTTGGAATCCTTGGTGGTACGGAAACAGATTCGGTAATTCAGTAAATGTTTCTACAGAAGGAAGCTTGTATATTGACCTAATAGACGCTAATACTAATGAGTTAGTTTGGCAAGGCATAGGAAGTTCTAAATTGTATACAGGTAGCGATATAGATCGGCGCGAGGAAAAAATTAGAGAAATTGTTTCTGAAATTTTAGCCGAATATCCACCTGGGGTAACGGCCAATTAACGACAAACGCTAAACACAGAAAAAGCCAATCAACTAACTTGATTGGCTTTTTTATGTTTAAGTTCAACTCCTAACTTTTTAATTTTTCAGGATTTTTTTTGTCAATTGACCTTCTTCACCTTTAATCAATATAAAGTAGGTTCCGCTCGCCAAATCAGACAAGAACAACGACTTGCTAGTGCCCATTCCTTCAATGTCTATTTTTTTTATCATTCTTCCTGATACATTGTATATTTCGATTAATTGTAAATTGAAGTTTGAAGGATTACCTAAGGTTACAATTCCATCGGTTGGATTGGGATATAATAAAATACTTTCGTTTGCAAATGTTTGGGTTCCCAAAACTTCATCTACCGTGAGCTGGAAGCTGCAAATAGATTCATTTCCATGATCATCTTCTGCCGTTAAGATAATTTGATGTGTTCCTACGTCAAGATTAGTTCCAGGCGCTGGATCTTGTGATGTAATGTTCACTGGGTCGGTACAATTGTCTATTGCAGAGGCAGCCCCTGTATCAAAATAATCTGGCAAAATGTACTGCGAACCTGTCGCAACCTCAACTATAGCATCTTGAGGGCATATAATTGTTGGCGCAGCAGTATCTTCCACAATAATTAATTGAACGCAGGTCTCTATACTGGTGCCATTATCTACCGTCCATGTAACCACAGTTTCCCCAACTGGAAAAACAGTAGGCGCATCATTAGAAACTACTTCTCCATTACATCCACTAGTACTAGCTGTACCTAGATTTATTCCCGAAGCCGTACACATTCCAGCATCAGTTACCACAACCACTGTTGTAGGGCAAGTAATTGAAAGGGCACATGCATTTGGGTCTTCAAGGTTTTGCGCATAAATTTTTTCACCTTCGCCTTTATCTTCAATAAATACAACAACACTCTGTCCAGCTATGGGTTCTGTATACTGAACTCGGCTTTTGTTAGCTGCAAATGTAGCCAAGGGCATTGTCTCTGTAGCCCAGATAAAATCCCCGTTATGGTCTAGATGCACTGCCTCGATTTCGGTAGGTGTCACGCCATTATCGTTTCCACTAGAAACGACGAACCAAGGGGTATTATTTTGTAAATACAATTTTCCAGCAGGCACTTTATCCTCAGTAATGCCAAATACCTCTTTGGCAGCATCTGAAAATAATCTGTTTCCGTTGGTAGCATCAAATTTTTGTATATACGTTCCTGTCATTGATTGTGATGCGTCGGTATATCTAGAATTTGCATAGATAAAACTATCGTCATTTGATATGGCTAAATCAATATTCGTCTCGTAATTTAAATCGTCTGTTGCAAAATCTGAACCGTTGAGCCCCCATGGCAATGTGCCATCAAGATCAATACGCTGTACAAAAGCGTCAAAACGACTTCCATTGCTTCCAAAGTAACTCATAAACACAGCATCATCGCCCTTAATTCCTGTATAGATTCGATTGTACAGCGTAATGCGACTAGACAATTGCGTATCGCTTGCCCATTGTGGCACTCCGTCTGCACCATATCGTTGTGCGTAGAGGTTTGAATTCACGCCTCCTATCAAAACGTGGTGCACTAACACAAACTCGCCTTCAGACAACTCAAAAAAGTTTGCAGGTGCTTTAAAGCCAGAACCTGTACCAATAGGTTGCTCGCTTGGCCATACGGCTGTGCCAGTCGCATCATACTTCTGCATTACTCCACCACTATTGCTCAGCCTTCCTACAATTGCTTCACCAGAAGCAAGAGGCATTACTGTTACTAAAAAACCATTCCCCACGCTATTATTGGTCCATAAGCTCTGACCGTTATTGTCTAGTTTATACACAAAAGCCGGATTGCCACTTCCAGTTCCAGTAACGCCAATGTATAAATTATCGTTTATATCTATTACGGTTGTCATCGCAACTGTAAAGGTACTCATAGGTATTTGGTCGCTTACGAGCATCCCATCTGGGCCTAAAGTTTTGTTTCCATCTACATCCAGTACTTGCAGCCTAAGTTCGTAATTTGTTGGTTCTGGCACTGATTTCCAAAAAACGACATACGTTTCTCCTGTAGAAGTTCCCTTGGCTTGCACAACTTCTGTTTGGGAATCTGCAACCGATGTATTTACCGAGGTGTCAGCACTCCATTGTGCCTGTGCGATTGTTATGACCATCAAGGTCAAAAATGTAAAAATAGTCTTCATGGTATTCAACATATTTAAATTATTAGTTTTTGTTTGTATTTTCATCTTCTTCTAGTTTTTTTACGATTTTCTTGAGGGCATTTTTTTTGTCCTTATTGTTTTCAAGAAGCTCGTCTAGTTCATTTTTATTTTCCAATTTGTTTTTCATTTTACTTTAAAAATTTATAGCATACCTAGCTTTGCTTATAATTCTGAAACAAATGTAAACTCGGCTGATTTCAATTAAAATTTTATTGCCACCACAAAAACACTCACCATAAGTTTTTGACCAAAGCATTACCCCTCAATTAATTTTAATCAATTGATTTTCAGATTATTAATAAAATAGAAAAAGAATATGTATTTAATCGAAACTAGACAAGTAGGCGGAGAGATCTGTTTCAGAATGTGTAATATTTAATTTTCTTCTGAGCCTAGTTCTTGCATTTTCAACAGATTTTGCTGTCTGTCCCGTTATCTGTGATATTTCTTTTGAGGTAAGGTTTAGTTTGAGGAGCGCACACAAGCGTTTTTCTCTAGGCGTTAGGTCAGGGTGCCTTTGTACTAGATTTTTATAGAAGTTTTCGTGTACCTGTTCGAATCGTATTTCAAATTCTTCCCATAGATTGTTGTTAGTATCCCGTTTCAACCTTTTCACCACATAATCTATAGCGTTTTGAGTTTCTTTTTTGGCGGCTTTTAAACGTACTTGTTTTAAATCGGTGAGAATTTCGTCAATTATTTCTGTGCGATGGATCTCAACCATTGCCTTTCCTATCAATTCCTTATTCTTCAACTGAATATTAGACTCTAGCTCCTTTTGTTTTGCGGTGGCTAGTTGTTTTTCTAATTCTGTACGCTTTAACTTATTTCGAAATCTATATAACAACATACCTAACAGTAAGAGTAAAGATACCAAGCCTAAAAAAATAATATAATTCCTAAACCTCCGTTTGCTATCTTGTAATTCACGTATTTCTTCTTTGTTTTTAAATTCCTGTTCAACTTTTATTTTTTCAACATTCGCAGCCTTCTCTTCTAAGTTTAAGCTATCTCGTACGGCATCATATTTTTGAAAGTATTCTGAAGCATTTTTATAATCCTGCTTGTTTATATAGTTTCTGTATAACGTTCTTAAAGCCGCTTGATTTTCAAAACTGTATTGGTTGTCTGAAAGCGCCCTATTCGCTTTCGTGGCATACGCTATGGTAGAATCTAATTGATTTATATTTTCATAATACGTAGCAATCGAATTATATATCCATCCTTTAGATTGAGCAGTAGTACTAGATTCCTTTTCGATATAATTTGCAGCTAACACAAAATAGTTCTGTGCTTGATCTAAGCTGTCTTTTAAAAAATAAACCCTTCCCAAGTTACCATATAGATAGGCCTTCAATGATGTTTCACCCGACACGGTTCGCAGTAATTTTTCAGAACGTTTATAATAGTAATTAGCCGAATCAACTTGTGATCTTATATAGCTAGTCCCTAGATTATTTAATATTTTCGCTAGTAAAATGGTATCACGTTCCTTTGCTGCGTAATCATAAAGTTTCTTAAAAAAACGACGGGCTTTTAAAGGCTCATTTATACGACCGTGCACAACTGCTAAATTCTGCTCTAGTGTTATTGAAGTACTGCTAGAAGGCTTATTTTGATAGTAATCATACGCTTTAAGATAATGTTCAAGTGCAATATCAAGTGCATCTTTACTAAAAAACATGTCTCCGGCCGTCGTATTATATTGTGCTATTAATTCTTCAGAATCTGAATTAATAGCATGTTTCTCGGCAATATTTAAATAATGTAAGGCCCGATCCCAATCTTCATTTTTTAACTGTGAAGCAATTGAAATACTAATCTTTGATTTTTCGCCTTCGGAAGAAGTTATGGCCAAACTATCGACCAACACAGAGATAGGCTCTTGAGCCATTCCTGAAAAAGCAATTAGGAATATAAGAAGTAGTCGAAATAACATATCAAGATTAATCCGAAAGATACTGAATTTTAATAACCCAATAGGGTTTCAATCTTTGCCTTTACCTTTTCTGTAGAAGGTATCATTGTTTCTTCCAATACCGAGTTTAACGGAATGGCTGGCATATTCTCGCTACCAACAATCATTACTGGCGCATCTAACTGCTGAAAGCATTCTTCTTGAATCCTGCCTTGCAATGCTCTACTAAAACTATTCTCGCTAGGCTCTTCTGTTACCACTAGGCACTTGCCACATTTTTTGACACTTTTGAATACGGTATCATAATCTAGCGGATGCAATGTTCTTAGATCAACAATTTCTATACGATCTGTCATTTCTAGCTCTCTAGAGGCATTGTAAGCCCAGTGTACACCCATACCGTAGGTAACTATCGTAAGTGTCTCTTCCTCTTCCTGCGGCCAAATTTCTTGCAACACCCATGCCTTACCAAAAGGCAAAATATAGTCTTCGCTAGGCTCTAAAGATGTTGCTCCTTTTGTACCTTTTACCTTACTCCAATACAATCCTTTATGTTCAAAAATTACAACAGGATTAGGATCGTAATACGCTGCTTTCATCAATCCTTTTAAATCGGCTCCATTACTAGGGTACGCAATTTTCAATCCGCGTATGTTACTCACTACACTTTCCATAGAAGACGAATGGTAAGGCCCTCCACTTCCGTAGGCACCTATAGGAACTCTTAAAATCATTGATACTGGCCATTTCCCGTTAGAAAGGTAACAGCTACGAGACACTTCAGTAAATAGTTGATTAAGTCCAGGCCAAATATAATCGGCAAACTGAACCTCCACAATTGGTTTTAGTCCAACGGCACTCATACCAACGGTAGAACCAACAATAAAGGCCTCTTGAATAGGCGTATTAAACACGCGGTTGTCCCCAAATTTTTGTGCCAAAGTAGCCGCTTCTCTAAAAACACCTCCAAGTCTACCACCAACATCCTGACCGTAGAGCAAGCATTCAGGGTGTTTTGCCATAAGTTCTTCAATAGCAAACAACGCACAGTCTACCATCACCACTTTCTCCCCACCTTTTGGAGAGCGTTCTCCTACTTCTTCGGTGATTGGGGTAGGTACAAAATCGTTGGTAAATAAATCTTCGGGCTTGGGGTCTTCTGCTTCCAAGGCACTTTTCAGCGCCAATTCTACTTCAGTTTGAATACCGTTTTCTATTTCTGTTATTTCTTTTTCTGAAATATTATAGGATGCGAGAAGTTTCAACATTTTAGGATACGGATCTCGGCTTCGAGCTTCCTCTAAATCATCGCGATAAAACTCCATTCGCACACCAGATGTATGGTGATTTAACAATGGCACTTTAGCATGCACTAGAATAGGACGACGTTCTTTTCGTATAGTTGAAATTGCCTTTTTTACAGTGCTATAGCTCTCTTCAAAATTAGTTCCATCTATAGAAATAGCCTCTAACCCGTGAAACCCTGCGGCATATTCTGCGGCATTCTGAGCTCTTGTTTCTGCAGCATTTGCTGAAATATCCCACCCATTATCCTGTACTAGATATAAAATAGGAAGTTGCTTTAACGCAGCCATCTGAAATGCTTCGGCAATCTCCCCTTCTGTAACACTTGCATCTCCTAAGGAACAAACTACTACGGGTGCTTCTTTGTCTGAATGTGAGGCAAGACCCTCAGCTTCTGAGTACCAAAACCCCATCGCTACCCCTGTTGCTGGAATGGCCTGCATTCCTGTTGCACTACTTTGGTGAGGTATCTTTGGTTTGTCATCATCACGTAAACTAGGGTGTGAGTAATACGTTCTACCCGCCGAAAAAGGATCGTCTTTTTTTGCCAAAACCTGAAGCATGAGCTCATACGGTGTCATACCTATTGCCAACAACATGGCGTCATCCCTGTAGTATGGAAACATGTAATCTTGAGGTTGCAATTGCATTCCTACAGCCGTCTGAATAATTTCATGCCCCCTAGAGGTAGCATGCACATATTTTGAAACTACCTTAAAATTTTCTTCATAAATTTCGGTCATTGCTTTCGCCGTGACAAGATTTTTGAAGGCTTTTATGGCTAGTTCTTTATTTATAAATTTATCCAATTGATTATGTATTAATATTAATTTTGAAACAAGAAACAGAGCATTTATTCATTTGGGAAAACCAAACTTTTTATAATTTGGAAGCGTTGAAGTGAATAAATAGTTATCATCTATTATGTCTACTGCATCTTGCCAGATTTTTTATTTTTAAAAATTGCACCTTCCTATAAAGTCTTGTTTCTTGATCCTTCTGTCTAAATAGTTCGCTTCTCATCAAACTGCTCCATATAATCTCCTACTTTACGCAAGAAACTACCTGCTAAATATCCGTCTACAATTCTATGGTCAAAAGAAAGCGACAAATACATCATACTTCTAATTTCAATGGAATCTCCATCAGGTTTTTCGATAACCTCAGCGCGTTTTTTGATAATTCCTGTGGCAAGAATTGCTGCCTCAGGCTGGTTGATAATTGGAGTTCCCATTAAGCTACCAAAGGTTCCAACATTACTAATTGTAAAAGTACTTCCTTTGGTATCATCGCCCTTTAGTTTTCCATCGCGTGCTTTAGCTACTAATTGGTTTGTTGTGGCGGCTAATTCTTTTAAGTCTTTTTTATCGGCGTTTTTTACTACAGGCACTATAAGGTTTCCTGAAGGTAATGCCGTTGCCATACCAATATTTATTGCTTCTTTTACAATAATATTTCTCCCGTCGAGCGAAGAATTAATCATCGGATACTCTTTGATAGCGTTTGCCACAGCCTCAATAAATAGTGGTGTAAACGTAAGTTTTTCTCCATGTTTTTTCTGAAAATTGGCTTTGTTCTTATTTCGCCAGTTTACCATTTCAGTAAGATCTGCTTCAATATAAGCCGTTACATGAGGTGCTGTTGTGGCGCTAAAAACCATATGATCTGAAATCATTTGGCGCATCCGGTCCATTTCAACAATTTTACCTTTACCCTTATCAAATTTTAAATCGGGTACCTGAAATCCTGATACTTCAGGTACGACTTGTGCAAATTGAAAAGGTCTTCCTTCTTGTAAATAGGATGATACATCACTTTTTCGCAACCTACCGTCTTTTCCTGTTCCCGTAATACGAGCTAATTCTTCGTACGAAATATGATGTTTTCGTGCCATGGCATCAACCAGAGGAGAAATGAAGAGGTTTTCATTTACCCTAAACGATTTCGAACTTGATGAAGAAGTAGTTCGGGTGTTTGTCCTTCCTTTCCCTTTGGGCAACGCTCCTTGAGAAAGAGCACTTTTTTTAGTTTTACTTTTTTCGTTATCTCCAGTTTGAGGTGTTTTTGCGACGGCTCCACTGAGTTCAAGAATTGCAATTACTGCACCCACAGGCACTACATCTTTTGCCGAAACTTTATGAGAAATCATTTTTCCAGCACTAGGTGCAGGCACTTCATTGTCTACTTTATCTGTAGCCACCTCGACCAAAATATCGCCTTCTTCAAAAGAATCTCCTTCTTGCACGAGCCAATTAATAATGGTTCCTTCGGTAATACTCTCGCCCATTTTAGGCATAAAAAACTCTGTCTTTGACATGCTATTTTTGTTCTTTATTCTCTGTTTTTTGCTCTTATTTCTGAAAGCGTCTTATAAAAATCTTCTTGTACAGGTCTGCTCTCAGGAACTTCACGTAGCGGTTCTACTTCCATTAGACTCTCATGGCAATCGGTTGGTAGCTGCTGGTATAATTCTGTGCCTGCAGTTTTCCAAGCAATCATTTCTTCTGAAACTTCCTTGATTGCCTTTGCGGGATTACCAACAATTAATTGCCGCTTTTCAAATTTACTTTCGGCCTTCACAAACGTCATAGCACCAACAATACACGCATCACCAATTTCGGCGTCATCCATGATTACGCTATTCATTCCAATAAGGCAGTTGGCTCCTAAATTGGCTCCATGAATGATGGCTCCGTGCCCAACATGCGCGCCTTCTTTAAGTACAATACTTTTACCCGGAAACATATGAACCGTACAATTTTCTTGTACGTTTACCCCATCTTCTAATATAATTTCTCCCCAATCGCCTCTAATGGCTGCACCTGGACCTATGTAGCAGTTCTTACCAATTATAACATTACCAGTTACAGCGGCAAGCGGATGCACAAAACTAGATTCGTGAACAATAGGTATATGTCCTTTAAAGCTATAAATCATTATTTAAACCTTTTCAACGTTTCTTTGGTAAAATCACTCAACACCAAACGTCCTGAGATTACGGCTCGTTCGGCGAGCAATTCGTCCCAATTTTCGGTACCACTCCACATAATTTTCTTCATTTCTTTCATGGCTTCCGGATTGTAATTGCATAAATTTTCAGCAAACGCTTGCACTGCTTCATCTAACGCTTCTGTAGATTCATACACACTGGCATACAGACCTTTCTGTCTTGCCCATTCGGCATCGTAAAAACTATTAGCATCTATTGCTATTTGGCTCATTCCTGTTAAACCAAGTTTACGTTCTACTGCAGGCCCTACAACAAAAGGACCAATCCCGACATTTAGTTCACTTAATTTAATTGCTGCAAATTTGCTTGCCATACAGTAATCTGTGGCACTTGCCACTCCTACTCCCCCGCCTACGGTTTTACCTTGAATACGTCCAATTATAAATTTAGGGCATTTTCTCATGGCATTGATTACATTGGCAAAGCCGCTAAAAAAAACGCGCCCTGTTTCTGCGTCATTAATATTAATCAGTTCTTTGAAGCTGGCTCCTGCGCAAAACGTACGATCACCACCACTTTTTAAGATGATTACTTTAACGGCATCATTTTCTCCTGCTTCTTTTATTGTTTTTCGCAGCTTTTCGAGAATATCTCCTGGCAAACTGTTATGCGCTGGGTGAAAGAATTCTATGGTTGAAATTCCGTTCTTTACTTCTTCTTTTACGTAAGGTTTAGTCATTGTTTTTAACTTGTTAATGCGACTGTAACGCACATTCGGTTTAATTTAATAGGATCTTTAAAGGTCTCACCTACGCTTGACCATACAATATTTACTTAGAGCAAATCAAATTGTTCAAAATGATGATTTAAGTGTTTTCGTTCCAATAAATACGACTCGTATCTATTCAATTCTCCGAAAACTAAATTCTTTAAAACTGCATCTGGGTTTTCTTTAAAAAACTGCAAATACGTAAAACGCTGCTCTAAAAATTTCATTTTAGCTGTTTCTAGGTCTGGATGTCTTAAGGGTGCCAAAGTATCTTTCTCTAATTGCGGAAATTGAGAGTTCTGCGGAAACTTCTTGTAGTTATACAAACTGTCATGCACAACATCTACGTACTTTTCAGGTGTTGAAATTTCAAAATCCTGAATCTCTCCCGAAGCAATTTTATAGGTATATTCTAGATGTTCTACCATATGCTGCGGTGTCATAATTCCCCATTTTGGTGTGGTGTCTACTGAAAGTTTACTGAGACAAGCTCGAATCTTTTCAGTGGTCATTTCTTCAAAAACGGTTTGCTTCTTTTCAACCATAGTAAGAATGGTTGCAATACACACCAATGAGTCTTCTTTTTCGGCACCTTCAGGTAAAGTAGCGTTCGCTGCATCTACATTGGCATCAAAAATTTCAACATACCACTTAACGATACCACTAGGGTGTTCTTGTCCTCGTGAATCTCTATCTACTTTTTGCTTACAGGTAAGCCGTACGTATAATGTATCATTATGGTAAATTGGGCGTAAGAATCTTATTTCTTCCAATCCATAATTTGCTGCTACGGGTCCTTTGTTTGGGTACACAAACAGTCCTGCTGCCATCGATATAATGAAGTACCCATGGGCAGTTCGTTTTTCGAAGATGCTACCGTCTAAAGAAGTAATGTCTGTATGGGCATAAAAATGGTCCCACGTAATATTTCCGAAGTTAACAATATCGGTATCTGTTACGGTTCGGTTGTGAGTTTTAAGCGACATACCGGGCTGGATGTCTTCCCAGTGATAGGCAAATGGATGCTTCTCGGTATTTTTATAAGCTGCTTTAGGCTGGTAAATTCCAGTTACAGCAGTAAGGGTTGTAGGACTTCCTTGAATAGCGGTACGTTGCATATAATGTTTTATACCGCGCATACCACCCATTTCTTCTCCCCCTCCGGCACGTCCTGGACCACCATGTACCAACGCTGGTAGCGGCGAACCGTGACCAGTACTCTGCTTAGCACTCTCTCTATTTAGCACTAAAATTCGTCCGTGATGTGATGCAGCTCCAACCACATATTCTTTGGCAATAGCATCATTATTTGTAGCGATAGAAGACACTAAGGAACCTTTTCCCATTTGGGCAAGTTTAATGGCTTCATCTAAATTTTTATAAGGCATAAGCGTACTTACCGGACCAAAAGCTTCGGTAGTATGGCATGCTTCATTTTTAAAGGGATGGTCTTCGCGCAGTAGAATAGGTTTAAGAAATGCACCCTTTTCTGAATCTGCTCCTAGTGTATCTAAATGATCTACATTCCCGTAGACAATAGCTGCAGTTTCTGAAATTTTTGCAACTTGTTCACGCACGCTTTCACGTTGTTGCTGACTTACCAAGGCACCCATGCGTACTTCTTTAAGACGTGGATCTCCAATGATAACTTTGTCTAGTTGTTTACCCAATGCTATTTGCACATCTTCGGTGAGTTTTTCGGGGACAATAATACGGCGAATTGCAGTACATTTTTGTCCGGCCTTCACGGTCATTTCTTTACGCACTTCTTTAATGAACAAATCGAATTCTGGTGTTCCTGGCACTGCATCTTCTCCTAAAACCGAAGCATTCAACGAATCTGCCTCCATGGTAAATGGAACAGATTCTTCGGTTAAACGAGGGTGTTGGCGTAAGATTTTTCCAACTTTGGCAGATCCGGTGAACGTAACTACGTCTTGAGAAGTTACCGTTTCTAAAATATTCTTTGCGGTTCCACTTATAAGTTGCAAAGCTCCTTCGGGTAAAATGCCCGATGCAATAATTTCTTTGACTACGGCTTCTGTTAAGTAGGCTGTTTGTGGTGCAGGTAATACAACAGCTGGCATTCCCGCCATCCAATTTACGGCGCACTTTTCTAACATACCCCACACTGGGAAATTGAAGGCATTAATATGTACTGCTACGCCTTGTTTTGGCACCATAATATGATGTGCCATAAAGCGACCTCCTCTAGACAAATCGATTGGGTCTCCTTCTACATGATAGCTTTGGTTAGGAAACAATTTTCGTAGAGAGGCATTGGCAAATAAATTACCAAAACCACCTTCAATGTCAATCCAACTATCAACACGGGTTGCTCCTGTGCGGTAACTTAATTCATAAAATTGCTCTTTTCTTTTGGTTAGGTACAGCGCTAGGCTTTTTAGCATATTACCTCGTTCTTGAAACGTCATTTTGCGAAGAACATTCCCTTTTTCTCTACCGTATTCTAAAATCGATGGAATATCTAATCCGTTTACCGTTACACTCGTAAAAGCTTCACCCGTTACCGAATCATGAATTAGTGTTCCGTCTCCCTGACCATTTTGCCAAGTTCCTTGTACGTAATGTTGCGTTTTATTCATTTACTTTTTATTTGCGTTAGTGATTGAGGCATTGTTGGAGCTCTCTGCCGCAGGCCGAAGCGACTGCCGAAAGCACGACTCGCCGCGGCGAGTAACGCCCTAAACATTCACATTCTCAATAATTGCTGCATATCCTTGCCCTACACCAATACACATGGTAATTAGCGCATACTTTTTAGCTGTTTCTTGTAATTCTAAGGCGGCAGAATAGGCTATTCTGGCACCTGTAACTCCGAGAGGATGACCAATTGCAATAGAGCCCCCATTGGGGTTTATCCTTGGGTCGTTGTCATCAAGGCCCCACGCTCGAATACAGGCAAGTGCTTGCGACGCAAAAGCCTCGTTTAATTCAATTACGTCCATATCTGCCATGGTAAGTCCAGCCTTTTGCAGGGCTTTGTTACTCGCTTCTACTGGACCAATACCCATAATTCTAGGTTCTACACCTACAACAGCCGAGCTCACGATGCGAGCTAGCGCATTTAAGTTGTATTTCTTTACTGCATCTTCTGAAGCAATTATGGTAGCCGCCGCGCCATCGTTGAGCCCTGAAGCATTTCCTGCAGTAACGCTACCTCCTTCTTTTTTAAAGGCGGGTCGTAATTTTGCAAGAATTTCTTTGGTAGTACCTGGTTTTATAAATTCGTCTTGCGCAAACACAATAGGATCTTTCTTTCGCTGCGGAATGGAAACCGGAGCTATTTCTTTTGCCAGTCTTCCATTTTGCTGTGCTTTTGAAGCTTTCATTTGGCTATGGTATGCAAATGCATCTTGATCTTCTCGCGAAATATTGTATTTCTCTACTAAGTTTTCGGCGGTATTTCCCATGCCGTCTGTCCCGTACAGCTCTTGCATTTTTGGATTTACAAAACGCCATCCAAAAGAAGAATCGTACATCTTACTATCGTTTCCGAAGGCGCTAGAAGGTTTTGCTATTACGTAAGGCCCGCGTGTCATATTCTCCACTCCTCCAGCGATAAAAATGTCACCATCACCAGCTTTAATTGCTCTGTTGGCGTGGATAATTGCTGAGAGGCCACTACTACATAATCTGTTTACTGTTTCGCCAGGCACTGTAAATGGCAGTCCTGCTAATAACAATGACATACGTGCAACATTTCGGTTGTCTTCTCCAGCTTGATTGGCACACCCCATAATCACATCGTCGTAGGCATCTTTTGGAATGTTAGGATTTTTCTCTACCACTTCCCTTATAACGTGCGCGCCTAAATCGTCTGTTCGTACTGCGCTTAGGGTTCCTTTGTAGCTTCCAATTGGAGTTCGCACTCCATCTATAATATATGCTTGTTTCATTCTTTTATAAGTTTTGCTGAAATCGCCGCGTTTTCAATAGCCGATTTGTATGTTGACTCCGTTCCTTTTGGGAAAAATCCGCCTACTTCTAGTACACTGGTTTCATTATTCTTTTTAATATATGAAACAATCTCCACGAGTTCACCCGCTCTGTCTTGTTCCATTTTTTTATACATAAATTGCAGTCCGCCAAGTTCAATTTCTTTAGATTCTATGGTCTTTATTCCCGAAATCTCAGTATTTATATATTCTTTAAAATCGGTATAGGAGTTAGATCTGTATGTAGCTTTTAAAAATGCTTTCCCATCTTCTGACCAATACCCATTATCGTGTGGTGCTGGGTATGTTTTTGGATACAAATCTGTGGCAACTGTAATAAAAACAATGATCTCGTTAGCAGCCACCTCTTCTATTTCTTCTTCAATCTCCACCTCAACTTCGTCTATGTCTTGACCAAAGCTGAATGTACAGATTATCAATAAAATTCCTAACAATGCTTTTGCTCTCATAGCCTATTATTCTGTCCAATCTTTTGATGTACGGTATACCACACCCTTAAAAAGTGCCACCAATTGGTTGTCTCGCTTAACCTCTACCACATTAAAACCAACTTTAGTTTTCTGAAGGTCTACAGTGGCATGTGCTGTAATATAATCGCCCTCGTTTAACGCCTCTATATGATTAATGCTCGTTTCTATAGAAACAGCGTACTTTCCGTGCGTATTTGCTGTAAATCCGAAGGCAGTATCTGCCAAAGAATAGGTAATACCCCCGTGGGCTTTGTTCATGCTATTTAGCATTTCTTTACGCACTGTCATTCCTACTTTTACATGACCGACTTTGCACTCCAAAATTTCGATACCTAACCATTTGCTATAGGCATCTTGCGAGAGCATTTTATATGGTATTTGTTCGTCTTTCATTAAAAGAAGGTTTTATTTTGTTTCTTCATTTTTCTAAGCAAAGGAGAACATCTGTAACGATCTTCGTGATATTCATCATATAATTCGTCTATTTTTTGAACACACCAATCAATTCCTTTTTCGTCTGCCCAAGTTAAGAGTCCTTTTGGATAGTTTACGCCTTTAGTCATAGCATTGTCTATAGCCTCGGCATTGGCGATATTTAAAAACAGGGCGTCTGCGGCTTCGTTAATTAGCATTACCAAGATGCGTTCAAAGATATTTTGTAATAATGTTGCGTCGTTAGATATGTTGGCTTCATTAGCAACTACCTGACCTTTTTCATTGTAGGTATAGTAACCTTTCCCAGATTTTCTTCCTAAATACCCTGCTTCCGAAAAGCGCTTTTGAGTGAATGCCGGTTTATAGCGCGGATCGAAATAAAATGCTGAAAACACGGTTTCTGTAACTGTATAGTTTACATCATTACCTATAAAATCCATTAACTCGAAGGGTCCCATTCTAAATCCGCCAACAGTTTTCATGGCGTGGTCTATGGTTGCAAAGTTGGCAATTCCTTCTTCGTAAATTCGCAATGCTTCTCCGTAAAAGGGGCGTGCTACTCGGTTTACGATAAAACCTGGAGTGTCTTTGGCTATGGCAACTGTCTTACCCCAACTTTGTATGGTTTCTTCGGAAATTTTAAGCGTTTCTGTACTAGTCTGGATTGCTGGAATTACTTCAACCAACTTCATTAGTGGAGCTGGATTAAAAAAATGAATCCCCACACAACGTTCAGGTTTTTTAAGTGAAGAAGCTATAGAGGCAATTGAAAGTGAAGAAGTATTGGATGCGATAATGCATTGCTCATCTACATACCCTTCTAATTCTTGAAAGACCTTTTTCTTTATCTCTAAGTTTTCTACAATAGCTTCAATTGTCATATTACTATCGGCGAGTTCGTGTAACGAGTTTACGTAGGTAATATTAGCCTGTATTCTCGTTTTTTCGTCTGTATTAATACGGCCTTTTTCAACCAATCGATTCATTATTTTTTCCAGACTTGCTTTTGCGGTATCTAAGGCGGCTTGATTTAAATCGAATAGTTTTACCTCACAACCAGCAGTTGCCGCTACTTGCGCAATCCCAGAACCCATGGTTCCTGCTCCAATTACACCTATATTTTTTATTGTCATTTGTGTTAGATCTATTGAATTAACCTCTATTGCTATCCAGCTATATGTTTTGCTAGGCGCTAGAAGTGGCTTGTCTAATTAATTTCCTATAAAATTTGGTTTCCTTTTTTCTACAAAAGCGGTCACCCCTTCTTTATAATCGTTACTTTGAGCTGCTTCGATTTGCAATTTACCTTCCAGCTCTAGCTGCTCTTCTAACGAATTTGTCATTGTGATATTTAATAGTCTTTTGGTCATTCCTAATGCTTTGGTAGGCATTTGTGCCATGTGTTTTGCTAGTGCCATTACTTCTCCTTCAAAAATTTCTGAAGGAATAACTTTATAAATCATTCCTAACTGTTCTGCCTGCTCTGCAGAAACTTTATCGCCCAACAGCATGAGTGCCGACGCTTTTTGAAATCCGATTAATCGTGGCAGGAAGAATGTCCCGCCGCTATCTGGGATTAAGCCTATTTTACTAAATGCTTGTATAAAACTTACTTTTTCATGCGCTACAACTATGTCACATGCCAAGGCAATATTTGCTCCTGCTCCTGCAGCTACTCCATTCACAGCGGCTATTATGGGTTTTTCAATAGCTCTAATACGCGTGATAATTGGGTTGTAGTGTTCTTCCAGAATTTTTTTAAAACCAGGGTTTAATTCGGGAGAGGTCACCTCTTTTAAGTCTTGGCCAGCGCAAAACGCCTTTCCTGCTCCCGTTAGCACAATCGCTCTTACATTGTTATCTGACTGGCAGGTGTCTAGCTCTCTTTGAAGTGCAAGCGCCATTTCGCGATTAAAACTATTAAACACTTCTGGTCTATTTAGTGTTATGGTCGCTACACCTTGCTCTATTTGTGTTGTTATACTGCTCATATTATAATCCCTTTTAGGGCAATTTATTTGTATACTAATTCTGCGTTAGGGATTGAGGTAAGGTACCGTGTACCACCGAAAGCCCGGCTCTTTGGTACTCACTGAGGCGTGCGAAGTGAGTACTATAGAGAACGCCCAAATTATTTTAAACATTTAAAATAGTCGAATGGCTCTTGACAGTCATCACATTTAAACAATGCTTTACATGCCGTAGCGCCAAACTGACTCGCCATGTGGGTATTTGTACTACCACAATTGGTGCATTTTACTAATTTTTTATTTCCGAGCAGGACCTCTTTGTCTGCTGTTTCAGATAAGGGTCTTGCGATGCCGTATTCTTCCATCTTTCGCAATCCCGCTTCACTAATCCAGTCGGTACTCCATGCAGGTGCTAGCACTAGTTCTACCGCTACATCTTTTCCAATTTCAGCAAAGGCTGCTTTTAAGTCATCTCCTATAACATCCATTGCTGGGCAACCACTATAGGTTGGCGTAAGTTTTATTTGTACAACACCAGCCACTTCTACGGCTTCTCTAATTACGCCTAAGTCGAGAACCGTAAGCACTGGAATTTCGGGATCACTTACTTGCTCCAAGACTGGAATAAGATGTGCGTCGATATTTGCCTGAGCTATAGTCACGTTTTAGACTGGTTACCACTCCATATTTGGGTAGGTACGTTGCATGTATTGCAGCTCTGTTAAAATATAACCCATGTATTCGCTATGCACTCCTTTTTTCCCTCCGCGGGTGAAATATTTGCGCTCTGGCACCGTGAGTTTTGCTTCTTCTAGGACTTCGGAAACTTCCTTATAATAGGATTCTTTTAATTTTGTGGTGTCTACGGCAATTCCTTCAGAAGCCATGGCTTTATCTGCTTCTGTTTGGTCGAAAAGCTCGTCTGTATAAGCCCATAGATCATTTATTGCTTCTTGCATTTTGGCATTGCTCTCTGGCGTTCCATCTCCCAATCGTTTGATCCAATCGCTAGAAAATCGTTTGTGATAGCTCACCTCTTTTACTCCTTTTTTTGCTATTGCAGCTAAGGTGTCGTCTTTACTTTGCATAAGTTGGTTCATAAATAAAAGGTGAAACACATCGAACAAAAACTGGCGTCCCATTACGTACCCGAAGTGTGTATTGGGTTGTTCTACCAACAATACATTTTTGTATTCTTTTTCAAGGCGCAAGAAAGCGATGTCGTCTTCGGTTTTTCCTCCTCCTTGAATCTTTGCTGCGTACTGATAGTAATTTCGGGTCTGACCGATAAGGTCTAGTGCAATGTTCGTACCTGCAATGTCGGTTTCTAGTGTTGGGCCATGGCCACAGAGTTCTCCCAAACGTTGACCTAGAATTAGGCTGTTATCTGCGATGGAGATGATGTAGTTGAAAAGATGTTGATTTTTCATTCAAAATTGTGCTGTGTTTGTCTAAAACTTTAGACTGGGTGTAAAGAGACAAACAAGTTACATTTACATATGTTTCACTTCGTCTGGCAGGTCGTAGAACGTTGGGTGACGGTATACTTTATCCTGAGCAGGTTCAAAAAGCTCCCCATTATCTGCGGGGTTGCTAGCTGTAATATGCTTACTTTCTACTACCCAAATGCTAACACCTTCACTTCTACGCGTGTAGACATCGCGTGCATTTTCTAGTGCCATAGCCGCATCTGACGCGTGCAAACTTCCAAAATGGCGATGTTCTAGACCATTTTTACTTCGTACAAATATTTCCCATAAGGGCCAATTCTTACTCATAATTTTAGATTGCTTCTTTAAGTTTTCTTTTCTCGTTCTTCTCTGCATATGCCATGGCAGCATCGCGCACCCAAGCACCATTTTCCCAAGCATTTACGCGATCTTTCATTCTTTTCTTGTTACACGGGCCATGTCCTTTCACCACCTGCCAAAACTCATCCCAATTAATTTCACCGAAATCGTAGTGTCCTGTTTCTTCATTCCATTTTAAATCTGGATCTGGCACTGTAATTCCGAGTAAATCTGCTTGCGGTACTGTTTGATCTATAAATTGCTGACGTAGTTCGTCATTGGTTTTTCTTTTCAGTTTCCACTTCATAGATTGTTCTGTGTGAATGGATTCTGCATCTGTAGGTCCGAGCATCATCAAGCTAGGCCACCACCATCTATTGAGTGCGTCTTGCGCCATTTCCTTTTGCTCTGGTGTTCCGTTGCATAGCTTTAGCATTATTTCAAAGCCTTGACGCTGGTGAAAACTTTCTTCTTTACATACTCGCACCATTGCTCTAGCATATGGACCAAAAGAAGTGTTACATAATGGCACTTGATTAATAATTGCGGCACCGTCTACTAACCAGCCTATGGCGCCCATATCTGCCCAAGTAACGGTTGGGTAATTGAAAATGGACGAATATTTTGCTTTGCCAGAATGCAGTTGATCGTACAGTTCGTCTCTAGAAACACCTAAGGTTTCGCAAGCAGCGTATAGGTAAAGTCCATGACCTGCTTCATCCTGTACTTTTGCCAATAAAGCCGCTTTTCGTCTTAATGAAGGTGCTCGAGAAATCCAATTTCCTTCAGGTAGCATTCCTACGATTTCGGAGTGTGCATGTTGAGAAATCTGACGAATATGTGTCTTTCTATACTTCTCTGGCATCCAATCTTTTGGTTCAATCTTTTCGTCACGTGCAATACGGGCTTCAAAAATTGCTTCTAGGCTTTTAATTTCTTTATCACTCATAATTTTTTACTTTAAGCTAAACACTATTGCGTAAGCTGTCTTCTATACGTCAAAATCTACTTTAACCTTATCTGTTGTTGGCACTGCTTGGCAACTAAGTACTAAGTTTTGTGCAACTTCTTTATCGTCTAAAGCATAATTAATTTTCATCTCTACGGCGCCTTCAACAACTTCACATTTACAAGTGCTACAAACACCGCCTTTACAGGCAAAGGGTAAATCTGCCCCTGCTCCAAGTGCGGCATCAAGAATATTATCGTATTCTTTTGTCATGGTAAATTGAAATTCTTTACCTCCATCTACTATTACCACTTCGGTTCCTTCTACATTTTGCTGTGCCAAGCGCTCTTGGCGGGCAATATCTTCTTCTGAAAGTCCTGTTACAAACAACTCGAAATGCACTAACTCTTTAGGCAGGCCTGCGGCAATTAAATAGGCAGATACGTAGTTGACCATTTTTTCTGGTCCACATAAAAACACTTCACTTGTATCTGGAATGTCGATAAAAGTTTTAGTGAGCACCTCCATCTTTTCGTCGTTAAAACGACCATTAAAAAGTTCGATATCTCGACGTTCTTTGGTTAAGAAATAGTAAATCTCTAGTCTTCCAAAGTACTGGTTACGAAGCTGTTCTAATTCTTCTTTAAAGATAATTGATTTTGCTGTCTTATTCACATAAAACAACTTGCAAGTTGCTTGGGTTTCGGCAGCTAAATGCGATTTAATCATAGATAAAACTGGAGTAATACCACTTCCTGCTGCGAAGAAAAGATAGTTTTTGGCTTTATTTGGTGCAACTTCTACTCCAAAAGTCCCGCTAGGCTCCATTACCTCGAGAACATCTCCCGATTGTAATACATCATTAACATAGGTTGAAAATTTTCCTCCCAATATTTTCTTTACTGCCACCTTCCACTCACCATCGGTTGGACTTGAGCACAAGCTATAAGATCTGCGTACGTCTTCTCCATTTATATCGGCTTTTAACGTGAGGTGTTGGCCTTGACGAAAATGAAATGCTTCAGATATTTCCGAAGGCACCTCGAACGTTAGCACAGAACAATCTTCTGTCTCTTTGTAAATGTTCTTCACTCGTAAATTATGAAAATTCGCCACGCGCTGAGTTTTTACGTTAAGTATTACAAAACTAACGATTGTTAGTTAGATTTACAAACCCTTTAACATTGCCTGCCTATAGCCTTATACAATGCCATAAATTAAGGTAGTTACCATGTCTTTTTTTAGGATGTTTACATCCATTTTACCTCGCTTCTCATTCCAGAGATACAAGGTTCTTAGTGTAGAAAGAATTGAAAAAAGTAGCACTTCTGGATGATGCGCTTTTATAGTTCCCTCTTTTATTCCTGTTTTAATAATACTGCGGAAATTTTCTTCGTATTCTTCTCGCATCTTGACCACGCTATTTCGTTCTTCTCCTTCCAAATGCATCCAATCGTTGTTGAGAGCTGCGATGTTTTCGGCATAGTTTACTGTAATGTCGATATGAAATCCGATAATTTTTTCAATCTTCTCTATGGCTGAAATACGTTCAGATATAACCTGATTCATAGCCTGCGTGAATTCTATTGCTACCTCAACGATTAAAGTTGCCAAGATTTCTTGTTTACCATCAATATGATTATACAAGCTCGCGGCCTTTATATTCATGGCTTGTGCGATGTCTCGCATAGAAACAGCACTGTACCCTTTTTCTTTGAAAAGAGATGCAGCTACCTGAATTATTTCTTGCTTACGAGTCATTTGTTTTATTGGTGCAGTAAAGGTACTAGTTTTGAATCGAGATTGGAAGACACCATTATTGCTTAGAAATTAGTACAATTTAAGATATACTTCCTACTTTTGAACTATGACTGAAATTCGCATAGAAAGCAATGAATTGCTAGACAGACTGCCGCCACATTTAAAGCAGTATATAAAGCCTCAAAACTATGAGCATTACACCCCGATTAATCAGGCGGTGTGGCGTTATGTAATGCGAAAAAACGTAGCATATTTAAGCAATGTTGCGCATGAAAGCTATGTAGAAGGTTTGCAAAAAACAGGAATCTCTATAGATGAAATACCATCTATGTATGGCATGAACCGTATCTTAAAGGAAATTGGCTGGGCTGCAGTTGCTGTAGATGGCTTTATACCTCCTAATGCCTTTATGGAGTTTCAAGCCTATAAAGTACTAGTAATTGCGAGTGACATACGCCAATTAGAAAATATTGAATACACACCAGCCCCAGACATTATTCATGAAGGAGCCGGGCACGCGCCCATAATTGCTAGTCCAGATTATGCAGAATACTTAAGGCGTTTTGGAGAAATTGGAGCAAAAGCTATCTCTAGCGCACACGACATGGAGTTGTATGAAGCTGTTCGAGAATTATCCATCCTTAAAGAAGCAGAGGGAACACCACATGAAAAGATAGAAGTCGCAGAAAAATGGGTTGAAACACTACAGAATAAAGAAGTTACTCCGTCAGAAATTGCGCTCATACGAAACTTACATTGGTGGACCGTAGAATATGGTCTTGTTGGTACCGTAGACAATCCAAAAATATATGGTGCAGGTTTGCTTTCATCTATAGGTGAAAGCGCTTCTTGTATGAAAAAAGAAGTAAAAAAAATACCCTATTCAATTCATGCTGCCTATCAAGATTTTGACATAACAAAACCACAACCTCAATTATACGTCACGCCAGACTTTGCGTATCTACAAGAAGTTTTAGAAGAATTTGCTAATACCATGGCTGTTAGAAAAGGTGGTTGGCGCGGATTAAACAAATTAATAGAAAGCAAACAGCTTGGTACCATTGAGATTTCTACAGGACTTCAGATTTCAGGGGTTTTTACACGAATGATACGCAATGAAGACAACGAGGTAGTCTATTTTGAAACGCATGGAAACACAGCATTGGCATATAGAGAAACCGAAGTGATTGGCCACGGAATTTCTAGGCACACCAACGGATTTAGATCTCCGCTAGGGAAGTTGAAAGGTATTAATCTTGCTATTGAAAATATGGGACCCAGAGATTTGGCTGCCTATAATTTTTACGACGGAAAGCCCATTGCGTTCGAGTTTGAGAGCGGCATTAAAGTGAAGGGAATGAACGTAACAGGTATGAGAAACCTAAAAGGTGAGCTAATGCTAATACAGTTTAAAGATTGTTTGGTTACGTATAAAGATGAAGTCTTATTTTCTCCTGAAGACGGAGACTTTGACATGGCTGTGGGTAAAGAAATTGTCTCAGCTTTTGCTGGTGCTGCAGATTTTTTATCATTTGATTTAGTGGTACATGAGCTAAGCAGCCTAGGTGATAGTACCGAAATGAGTAGCAATCTAAAAACATTGAATAATTTGTATAAGCACGTTCGTGAAAAACGACTAGAAGGGCATGAAACCTACAAATTTTCAGATTTTGAGCCGCTATTTAAACAGCTTACAACCACGTTTCCAGATGATTGGCTGCTCTCGCTAGAATTATATGAATTAACGCTTTCTTCGGAAATCTTACAGTATTTACAAGAATTAAAAGAAAAAAAACCTGAGGTAGCGCATTTAATTGAAGGCGGCTTAACTCTTTTGGAACAATAAACATTTAATAAGGAACCCAACATACGGGCAATACACATGGGATTATTTAGTTTTTTATCAGGCAACAAATCAAACAAAATTCAGGAGTTTAAAGAACGTGGTGCTATCATCATAGACGTGCGTACCGTAAACGAATGGAATGGCGGACATATTAAAGGTGCTAAACATATTCCGCTACAGGAAATTTCAGCTAAAATTTCAGAAATAAAAAAATGGAACAAGCCTGTGATTACCTATTGTGCAAGTGGCGGACGCAGTGGTAGTGCTGCAAGAACACTAGAAAAACAAGGAATTGAAGCTATCAATGGTGGTGGCTGGAAGTCACTTCAGCAAAAACTACAGCGCTAACTTTTCAAATCCTGCTTCGGTATTGATAGTGGTTTGATTGTATTGTAAGGTCCAACCCATAGAATTGGTAAGAATATAGATTTTCTGTAATTCAGAAATGAGTCTATTCTCTGCATTTGAGACTAAATCGCTTGCCATTATTTTTTTTCGGAGTGACGCCTCGACCTTCTTTTTGATAGCGTTATAATCTTCCGCTTCAAATTGATTTAGATAATCTTGGGTAACATCATAATATTCAATATTGGGATTAATCTTTACTTCTGCTTCGGGTATGTTAGAAATGATAACTGTCTGAATCTCTGGTTTTATTTCGGTTACTATTTTACTTAAATCGTAAGAGATAGTAGCCTCTGCATTTACAACCACCAACGCCTTCTTGTTGGCGTCTATAAAGCCTAATAACTTCTCGGTATCCTTGTATGTAAAAACCTGCGCATAACTTCCTTCGGTTACAATGAGTTTTCCTACATTTTTAACCTGTTTCTCAATAAGTGCCGTATCTGCATCTAGCTGCTCACGCGCCTCTTTTTGATGCTCGCAATACTGCAATCCGAAGACAATTACAAGACAAATAATGATTCCTAAAACAATCTTACGCATGGTGGGAAGTTTTCAGAAAGATACAAAAAAGCAGCACGCCTTTTACTTACTAAAAGCGTGCTGCTATTAACAACCATACATTATTTTACTGTTTTACCCCTACAGGAAAATCTTGTCCGAACCCGAAGCTTGAAGGGTATTGCGGACTTCCTTTATATTTTTCTGAAATCTCAGGCACTCTACTTTCAATATAAGCCTTTATCTCATTTACGGTAATTCGCTTGTCGCCACTGTCTGCTTTTCCTGAAAGTGCTTCAAGCAAAGCATACGTAAACACGCCATGACCAAGTTCGTCAAACTCTGTAGCGTATTGTTCGCTTCCTGAAGCTGTAAGCCAGTGTGTTCCGGTACTTCGCGCCAATTGAGCAATAGCCTTTTCTTCTGCAGCACCACGAAGAGCCACACTATTAAGAGCGCCCGCGCTCTGACAGGCATCAAGAATAAACAACTGCTTTTGGGCAGGAATACCACTAGATATTTGTTTTAATTCTTTTGCTGAAACTCCCTTTTGTTTGAGTGCTCCATCATCTCCGTACAACTGGGTAACGTCATGTGGAACAAGATAAAACTCTTTTGCTGCATCCTGTGAAACTACCCCATGTCCGGCATAATAAAAGATAAAAATGTCTTGCGGATTCGAGGTACTTGCAATTTCTGTAAACTTGGAAATAATATTGTCTCGTATTGCCTGATCATTTTTCACTTCATATACATTTACTTTTGAGGTAATATCTTTTACACCATCGCGTATGCTTTGCATAAAGCTATTTGCATCTGCTACTGCATAATTAAGATTGTATTTAGGGTTTTTATAGGTATCTATACCCACTACCATAATATGCGCCTGCATTCCTTTTGGTTGGTAATCTGACTTTGCAGGTTGGTACACAACCTCTAATCTATCTGGTCTACTTTCTGTATTCTGAGAGTTTACTGCTATGGCTACAAATTGGTTTAGACCTTCAACAAGTTTTACCGAATACACTTTGCTATTTCCATTTACTGGCACATCATCTTCTACCACTAAATTTCTAGTGTTATTACGTAAGAGCTTACCGTTTTGGTATAATCTAAGCTCTGTTATTCTGTCTCCATTTGCATTGGCAGTTACTGTTATTTCACCAGTTCCACTTTGGGTAGTTACTGTTTGAGCGTCATCTTCGACTGTTAAATTTCTACTTCCCTCTTTGTAGGTCATAGAAACTGTTGGAGCCTTTTTTAAGTTTTTAATATCTCTTTTCGGTATGTCTAATTTTCCCCCTTTTAGCACCTTGTGCAACAGTCGCGGGGTATAAAAATTATCGAACACACTTTCTAGAGGAATACTCTGATTGCCATTTGCAAACGCTACCCTATTCCAGGCTCCTTGAGACCCATCGAACAATCCGTCTGGGGTATGCGCAATCCATTCGTCATCTTGAAAGATGTACATTCTTAAGACCTCCTTGTTATTCAAGATATCTATAAACTTTATAGCTCCAGAAGCAGGAACAGCCACAATAGTTTCTGTTACAAAACCTTCCTCGAAATAATCGAACATGGCACTTTTAAACTGATTTACACGCTTCCCAGTTTTCACCTCATATACAGAAGTTGGCAGCTGATAGCCTGTAAAAACAAGGTATTCGGCATTAGGTGAAAGTGCACCCATCTTTATTTCTTTACCTTGATCTATAGGAAAAGTTCTTTTAATTGTACCCGTGCGAGCCTCCACAATTTCAACTTGCTGAGCACCTCCATTAATGAGTAATAGCTCTGCTCCATTATTAATATGAAACGCACCACTATATCGCTCGGTCTTAGTCCAAAGTTCTTGCTTAGTTACATAATCGAAGTAAGTTATAGATTGTCCAGTGGTTACATCTCCAGCTGAAGTCTGTTCTGAATACAATATAAAATTTCCTGAAGGAGAAAGGTCTACCATTTGGCTACCGTAGGGCACTTCACTGCTTACTAATTTTATAAAAGATTCTGAATTGCTAGCTATATCAACGATACGAAGTGCACCACCCCCTAATGAAGCCATTAGTTGTTTCTCTGGTTCAAAATCGTAGTATTGTACATTCCCTACATTTTTTAGCAACGATTTTACGCTGTTAGGTTTTCCAGTTTCCAGCATGCGGATAGGCAAATTGGCATTTGGAATCGCATAAAACCTTTTATTTTGAGAATCTACCAATAACTTGTTGTATTGAACTGTATTTGGGTTTTCGAAGGCGTATTTCGTAAATCGTGTTGTTGCTTGGTTAAACAAAAAAGAATAGGGATGTCCGTAATAATCTGTGGCAACCAATTCTGTTCCATCGTTGTTTTGCAAAGCTCCAATATTACTTGCTTCTAAAAGGTTAAATCCAAATTCGGTGATGGGTTGTGCTTCGTATCGCTTAAATTTTGCGTACGGCTTTTCTACGCCACTCTGTACGTACAATAAATCTCCATCACTTAACATAGCTCGCTTTTCTTCTTCGCGATAAATCTTTCCCATGATGTAGCCAGAATTGGCATCAAGCTCTACAAGTAAACTACTTCCAGGAGCAACCCACATAGATTTACCATCAGAATTCATTTTAAGATCGCCTCTGTAAGGGGTTACCGTTGCGTACGGTAAATCTACCTGTAAGGTTTGCACCCATTGCTCTTCTTTCGTAAAATAATTATACCTGTAAAAAGATGCTTTTTTCTCGTTATACGAATACACTCCTACCATAGCATCACCGTCATCCATAAGGCCAAGCACGTAATCTTTCGTATTTATAAATTCACCCGTGGCAAATGAATAGAAATAATTTTCCATAAAATTAGTAGCAATCCATAAATGTGAATTGGTACTATTAATCTCAAAATGGCTTATTTCTCCTTCACCTGGAAATACAGGAACTTGAGTAGAAACAAACTCCTGCGATTCTTCGTTTAAAATGTACAATGCTTTTGCACCATTTACATCATCTGCATAGACCATTAAATACCCCTCACCTCCTGTTTGGTGAAAGTGCATGGCATGAATTCTTCCAAGTGGGTAGCGACCTATTTCTTTAAACGAAGTATTATCATAAACAAGCACTGTATTGCTTACAAGTGCATATGTTTTACCATGTATAGTGTTAATTTCAAAATCATTTCCGTAGCCACCTAGGTCTTCTGTATGATACAAAAACCCTGTGTCTCGGTTCCAAAATTTTAATGTTTGGTCTTTGTAACCATAGGTAACCAATAGATTTCTCTTGTTATCTAAAAGCGCAAAGGTAGACCCTTCTGCATGCATACTTTGAACAACAATATCTTTATCTTGTGCCACTGCTGAAAAGGTTAGCAATAGCAATCCTAGTATTTTTATGAACTGTCTCATACTATTTGTGAGTTATTTCAACCATTAATGGCACTACATAGCCATTCGCTCCTTCTTTAACTTCAAAACCAGGATTTCCAGACTGATACTTAACTTGACTCTTATCTATTAATTTATCACCTAAAGCTGCTTTAATCTTAGAAGTTAGCCCCCCTGAAGTTTGTTGCATTTTAGATAGGAGTTCGGCTTGATTTAATTCTTGCTGGCTAAATAATATTAGCAAGTAGTCGGTTCCAGGATTGTCATCCATTCTAATAACTTTCTTCTCACTTGGAAAAGCCAGTTCAGAGTTTCCGCCAATTAACGGTGACATACCGTCATCATAAGGAAGGATTTTATTAATCTTTTGGGTAAGATCTGTTGCAAAAGCATAAATATATCCTTCGTTTTCATTTTTCAAAAAGAATCGAAATCGAGTTCCAGAAGCATAAGCCTTAGTCATTCTATAAGCTACTAGATCTTCTCCTTCTATATCATCTTCAACTACCAAATTACGTGTTGAAGTACGGCTCACCTCCATTGCACTACCTGTATTTGTGACAAATCGAAGACTTCCTTTTGGTAATTCCCCAGCAATAGGGTTAGGATCTGGATCTGGCACAACATCTGGCTTAGGAACCGGTGACGGATTTGGGTTTGGCTTTACGTCTGGTTTTGTCTCTTCCTTCTTTTTATAATAGCTATACGGCTGTAAAGCACCCATAGCCCATTCTTCATATTCGGTGTACGGCACCCAAATAAATCCGCCATCTCCCCAGGCTGTACCCCAACTATTTAGTAATTGAAATGCACCGCCTTCATAGTTATCATCATAACCAATAACTACCATTGCATGATATCCGTGTTTTTTTGCTGTAGTACCAATATCTTCTGGCTTGGCACGCCAAACTTTCTTCGCGCTAAAAAAACTTTCAGGTAATTTCATACCTAGCAAAACAGGATACCCTTCAGTAAGTGCTTTTTTGGTTGTATTTGTCTTTACTCCAGGATCCTGAGCATCGAAGAAGAAGAGCGTTTGGTAATCTCTAATTCTATAGTCAATCGCCTCCATCTGGGCTTCTTTAGTAATACTTGGATTACACTGATACGGAAGCGTTTTTAAACTAGGAGCACCCGCTACTTTTAAAGCTTCTAGTCCTAGTTTTGGATTTGCTCCTTTGTTACAGGCAATATCATCTTCTTTTTTAATAAGTGAGTACACATATGAAGGAGATAAGGCATTGTCTGTAATGGTTTGCCGGTTCGTAATATTCATATCTTTGGCGAGCATCATAGTTCGTAGCCCGTATGCCGAAGCATAAGCAACGCAAGTACCATATTGCCCCTGATTACCAGGAGTTGGCGCCCACTTAGCTAATGACACTGATGCTGGAAGGTCTTCGTAGGTAGCACTCGTGAATTGAGCTTTGTAGGGTATGCTTCTGTACGATTCTTCGTCCCAGTCCATACCCATTGGATACTCCTGAGCAAACATGAATCCTGTTGCGAATAAAATTAAAAAAGTTAGCTGTCTCATATTATTAGATTTTTACATGATAAAACTAACTCGGGAAACCATAAAAAAAAATAGGGCAGTTGCCCTATTTTTACGTTTAATACTGAAATTTAAGCGATTACAAATCGTATTTAATTACCAGCATCATAATTCTTGGTAATACAAAATATTGCGAAGTAGTATTAAATTGATCACTAAAGCTATCGTTATTTGTAAATTCGGTATCTAATATATTATCTGCCTGTATTCTAAACTCCCACGGACTATCGCCTTTTTGGTAATAAAGGTTGGCATTAAAGAACGAATAGGTATTTTCTACAGTACGCTCATCATTTGAATAATTATAGTAATCCCACTCGGCGCTGAGGGTAAAATCTTTTAAGAAGTTGATATCTACGTTAGCATATGGGCGCTGTGTATAAAATATCTGCGCGTTACCACCATTATCATAGTTGTTTACGGTAAGCCTATACCCTACTTCAAAATTAGGCCATTCTCTAAAACTACTTCGCACACTCCCTCGATAACTCTGAGTGATACTTTCACTTTCTAAAATTTGATTGTTTATAAGGTTGTTAAATTTGTTTAGCGCAAAATTACCCTGTAGATTAAATTGCAATTTCTTGACACGCTTGCTAAATCTTCCGAAGGCAGAAATTGTTTCATCTGGAAAATTGCTATCAATGTTAAACGGGCTACTTACTTGGTTAATAGCAATGAGCTCTGTATTGCTCTTAAAGCCATTTATACTACGTGAATAGCTTACATTTCCACTTACATTGGTATAATTGAACAGATTAAAACTGAAATAGGTTAAATTATACGTGTGAGACAATGAGTTTTCTAAATTCCTATTTCCGCGAAACAGCCTATTATAATTACTAAACACAAACGCTTCAGCATAATCATTAACGTCAGAATACTGTGCTGTAATTGCATAATTAAACCTAAGGCTCTCACTTTTCTTAATATTAAAAATAGCATTAAAGTCGGGTAATACTTTCCATTCGTTTTGCGTGTTTTCGGTGCCCAACTGGTTGTCTTTTAAGTTGTAGTTATGAAGCGTTACCCCAGGAGTAATTATAAATTTTCCAGTTTTAAGCTTGTAATGGGCTCCTAAGAAGGCATCAGAGAACGTATAATTTACGTCGTTAACCAATGGCAAAGTAGTTCCTTGAATGGCTGGTGTAGCATTAAAATTAAGCTGACTTCCGTTGTCTAATACTTGAAATATACTTGAGTCGAAAAGCTGATTGCTGTATGTATTACCCAAGGTAAAATTAAGATTACTGGTATTATTTAAAACATAGTAGTAATCTACCTTAGCATCAAGCTTGTTGGTGATAATGTTTTTTTGTTGGTTGGTATTAAATCTATTTTGTGTTGTGTCTGCCGGTATAATTCCTGCAAATGGTAAAATATCGGTAATTGCATTATAAAATGGATCTTCATCTTGATACAAATGTTGAACTTGCCCAGCGAAAATATTCTTGTCATTTAATGTATAGTATGCATTTACATTCTGATTGATAGACGCAGGTTTATTCTCCAAATTTTCTTCAATATTGTTAGATACCCCTTCAAATTGAGATAGTGTATTGTCTTGCTCGGTAACTTTAGATGTTTTTACCAACGCGTCGTAATCTATCTGCAAATTGGTGTTTGGCTTGTATACGCTACTCAATTTTAACATGGCCAATTGGCTACGTTGATCGCTTGTACTAGCGGTATTTTCTGTAGTTCCCGAAGCAATGTATTGACGAATAGAATTAGTTACGATATTGGTGCGATTGTCTGATAAGATCCCGAAACCACTTACATCAAGACTTTTCCCTGCTTTCCAGCTGAAATTTCCTGCAAGGAATTTAGTTTCTATTTCATTGGCACGATTGTTCTGCGCAACAGCAAAACCAAGGTCACTTTCACTTACTTGAAATGTCGTTCCTCCTCCACGATTAAAATTTCGGAAGCCTCCAGTAAAATTAAAATAGTCCCTGAAAGTAAATGGCACTTCCCCAATATTATTAAAATCTGTTATAAAGTTCAAACTGTATTCTGGACTATAGTAAAACAGTTTGGGATGTGCTAAATAGCCTACCTCCTCTTCACCTACAACACCACCTCCGGCTGTAACTTCTCCAAACCAGAAATTCTTCTTCCCTTCTTTCAGCCTAATATTAATTGCTACATTATCTTGATCATTCCCCAGGCCTCTCATTTGTCCAACCTCATTATAATTTCGAAGCACTTCTACTTTATCTACTGCGTCTGCTGGGATGTTTTTTGTTGCCAATTTTGAATCGCCATCAAAAAAATCTTTGCCTTCTACCATTACTTTTTGAACTGTCTTGCCTTCTACCTGTATCTCACCATCGTCATTAATTTCAACCCCAGGTAATTTTTCCATTACGTCTCCTAGCTTGCGTTCATCACCTGTGGTAAAACTGTCGGCGTTGTATACAATGGTATCTCCTTTTACAGTCACTGGCATTTCATAGACAATTTCAACGCCGTCTAGTTCGGCTGCGAGCGATTTCAGAATAAAATCTAGAGTTCTATCGTCGTCATCTTCGCCAACTGTTACACTTTTTTCTTGAGTTTCAAAACCTAAAAAACTTGCTTTTAAGGTGTAGCTTTCGCCTTTAGGAAGGTCTAATTGGTACATCCCTTTTTCGTTGGTGATTCCATACGATTCTATGGTGCCATTACTTGTAACAGTAGCTACTACATTGGCAAATTCTAAGGGCTGAGAAAGCGTGTCTTTTATAACCCCTCGCACTTTAATGCTTTGGGCTGTTACAGATAGCGTGCAGAGAAGGACAATAGCCCAAAGTATTTTTTTCATGCTTATTTGTTAGTTTTAGTTTTCTCGTTCTTTTAATTTTTGAACGACTATTTGGTTATATTTCGCAAGGGTTACCACCTCACCTGTCGTTGGTATATCTATAGATACATTGTTCCCTAATTCAAGCGTTACTTTTTCGCATAATAGGACAGTATCTTTTAAATGAACTTCTAATATTAAACCAGGTAATCCGTAAAAAACATCTGGGCCATGTGCCACTGGAATCTGAGGTGTATACCATGCAGTCATAATATAGTTAGCTTCTATTTTCTTTAACGGATTAGCACTATTATCAATTTCCAATTGCACCACTGCCGTTGCCATAAAGGCATCGTAGTTTCCTATTTTTTTTGCTTTTTCCTTTAATTCCCAGTCTAATTCTGGCACATTGTCTTTTACTAAAAACAACTTTCCTAAAAACTCTCGCTGTTCAACGAGACTATCTGCTTCAATATTTTTATAAATTCCGTTAGAAATATAGCCTCCAGATCCGCCAATAAAACCCAGTCTGTACATCGCGTTTTCTTCAGCAAGAAGTGTAGGCATTTCTTTATAGAAAGACGCTTTCGTATTAAATTTTAGTTGCATCTTTTTCTCGTACAACTTCTTTAGCCGTTCTTCTTTTTTGGTCTTCTCTTCTTCGGAAATGTTCTGATCAAGATCAATTTTCTTCTTTAATACATAGATGGCTTCGCCACTAATTTCTTGTGCCATCGCCCCTTGCCCGCAGATAACAACAAGTAGAATTTTTAAAAACATTTTCATAGCTTATACTTAATATGTACTATAAAATTATTGTTAGAAATAAGACTCACAACGCGTAATTAAAACCCTCTTCGTCCGCCACCACGACCTCCTCGTCCACCGCGGCCTCTAAAATTTTCTCGCATCTCATCCATTTTCTCTTTTACAATTTTGTTGTATTCTGCGCGAGTTACTTCGTCTCCTTTATCTGGTGCTTCAATTTTTTCACCTTCTTTGGTACTGAGTACAATTTTAGAACATAGAATTGTGGTTCGGTACACGTTCATTTCAAGAATTAAGCCTGGTAATCCTGCATATTCTCCAGGACCGTTACTCACTGGTATTTGAGGTGTAAACCATGCTGTTACTGTTACTTCCTTAGGTACCTCAATGTCATTCATTGGGTCATCATCGTCTTTCTTAGTGTCTGTGTCTGCGGTTTCATCATCAGATTTAGCATCTTTTGTATCGGCTTCTTCGGTGGTATTGTCTTCTTTCTTTTTATCTCTATCGCGATTTCTTCTTCGCGCCATGCTAAAATCATTTTCGTCTACCTTTTTAACAGCCGTTGCTTTTACCGCAACATAATTACCTATCATTCGCTTTTCATCGGTGACAGTCCATTCTAAATTAGTAATGGTATCGTTAATTAAAAACTGCTTTCCGAAGAACTCACGCTCTTCTAAAATCTTATTTTCTTTTAGGTTTTTATATTGCGCGCCTGCAGAAAAACTATTCATCATCATTCCAAAACCACCACCTGCACCAGCTTCCAACTTTTCTTCTTCCTTATAAATAGACTCGTTATTATTAAAGGTAAGTATGTAGGTTTTCTCTAACATACTCTTCATTCGTTCGGCTATGGTTTTCTTCATCTGCTCACTCATCTCGCGACCCCCAAAGTTTTCCATGTCTACTGTGGTCTTAGATTCATAATACGCCTTACCGCTTATGGTTTGAGCGAAGCCACTAAAAGTTAAGAGTGCAACAGCTAAAAAAGATATAATTTTCATAATACAAGTATTTTATGTGTAGTTAGTACCAAGGTACCGCTTTTGTTACAAAATACTTAGACTTAATTATTGGCAATAGGTTTTAAACGAAATAGAATTATCCGCCAATTTTTATGGAAAAGCTACTCTTTTCTCCCTTTTTTCTGCCATCAGATTGAAAACGCTCCATCATTTCTTTGCTCTTTTTTTCTTGAATTTCATCAAATTCTGCTTGGGTAACCTCTTTACCTTTTCTTGGAGCTTCTATTTTTATTTCTTTTTCAGGGTTTAAAACAATTTTAGAACAAAGTATGGTAAGATCTCCTTCTTCCAGTTGTAAAATTAGTCCGGGCAATCCCCAGAAGTCGCTAGGGCCATGCTTTACAGGGATATCTAATGTATACCACGCGGTAGTAGTAATTAGTCTGGTAACCTCAACAAGACTATCGCTTTCATTAGTCATAGTTTTTTCGGTAACTTCTCTTTCTCGGGTTGCTTTAAAGCATGTGTAATTTCCTATATTTCTAGTTTCCTTTTCGAAAGTCCATTCTGGTGTTTCCAGTGCATCTTTAATTAAGAATTCTTTTCCACTAATTTCGGTTTGGACAGTGTATTGATTTTCTGGTATGTTTCGATATAAAACATCTGTGCCTCCCGAAATTACAATACTAATTCCACCGGTTGCCATTGGTGCTGGCGAATCTAGACTCTCCATCTCTTCATAAATTGATTCATTTTTATTGAAAGTTAAGGTGTATTCTTTCTGGAATTGCTTGCGCAATTGTGCGGCAATTTGCTCTTGCATAGCATCTGTCATTCCATCATTTTCCATTTCTAAATCTACTTGTCTATCAGTTTTATAGGTGGCAATTCCTTCAAACTGCTGTGCCATGCTTGTTGCATATAGACCTATCATGATGCTAAGACTTATTAAAATTGTTTTCATTGTTCGGGTTTTTAAAATTTCAACAGTACAAATATTAAAAATTAAACAAAAGCACTAGGTTAAGGACTGTTAACATGTGTTAACCCATTTGTTTACACTACCCTAGGGTTGTATTTTTGAGTCATGCAAAAGCGTCATTACAAGACCATTTTATTTTTTATAGTAGCCACTATTTTGGTTACCCTAGGTATTCAGGGCTATTTTAATTATAAAAATTACCAAATAGACAAACAACAGTTTATCAATGAAGCACAGATTGGTTTAGACAACGCTGTAAATACATATTATGCAGATTTGGCCGAAGAAAATATTCTTGGTTTTTCATTTTCGCAAGGCCCAGAAGAGATGGATGTTCAGAAACTTGATAGTATTTTTAGCACCCTCGATAAGAATTATATTACACATCCCGGAAAAACAGACAGCGTAATGGTTGAAGTGTTAGAAGGGGGTGACATGCAGGCAATTTCAATCTTTTCTGGCGATTCAGGTAGCAATCACGACACCTTGTTTAAGAAACTACAAATAGATGGTACTACCAGAAAGAATATGGTTCGTTGGAGTATGACCCAAGATACCTTCAATGAAAATCCGTTGGCCTCATTAACCACACGTGTTATTTATGCTATTGCTACAGATTCTTTGCAATTGCCTGTACTTAATAAAATGGTAGCAGCAGAGTTACAACGCAAAAATATTACAGCCTCTTACAGTCTAATCTACAAACCCGATGCGGGCAGCGAGCAAATTTTAAAGACAGGTTCGGTAGCTAAAAATGCGTTGGAAACCGCATCTACTTCAAGTTATTTACCCCTAGGAAGCACCTTAAAAATGGCCATTAGCAATAGCACGCTAGCTATTTTAAAACGAAACACTATCGGGTTGCTGCTATCTTTAATTTTTGTGGTCTCGGTAATTGCGTGTTTGCTGTATCTATTTAAAATTATCAATCGGCAAAAACAACTTGCCGAAGTAAAAAATGATTTGATTAGCAATATCACACACGAATTTAAAACCCCGTTGGCAACAATTGGCGCAGCAATGGAGGGTATTCAGGTTTTTAATAAAAATAACGATCCCGAGAAAACTATGAAGTACGCCTCAGTTTCTATGTCTCAAGTTGAAAAATTAAATGGCATGGTAGAAAAGCTACTAGAAACTGCAACTTTAGATAGTGAACAGTTAAAACTAAACTTTGAAGCAGTAGATATTGTACAACTTCTTGATACCATCGCCGCTAGAGAACGGCTAAACGTTCCTGACAAACAATTACGTTTTTCTACTAAAGAACCCACACTTATATACGAAGTAGACACCTTTCACTTTGAAAATGCAATCAATAATATCGTAGACAATGCATTGAAATATGGTGGTAATGAAATTAATATATCCCTGATTCGAAAAAATAATGCTATTGAGATTTCTATTACAGACAATGGTCGAGATTTAACTGCAGCGCAAGGAAAGCAAATTTTCGATAAATTTTATCGCGTTCCAAAAGGCAACACTCACAATATAAAAGGCTTTGGAATTGGCCTGTACTACACCAAAGTAATTGTAGAAAAACATGGAGGTACAATTTCAGTACAAACACAACCTACTAATTTTACTATTGTCTTACCGCTATGAACAAAAACCCAACCATACTCCTCGCAGAAGACGAAGCCTCACTTGGTATGATTATTAAAGAGAGTCTTGAAACTCGAAACTTTAATGTGGTGTTTTGCGCCAATGGCGAGGAAGCATTACAAGCATACCAACAAAAGAAGCCAGATTTGCTTGTGCTAGATGTAATGATGCCGAAAAAAGACGGTTTTACAGTAGCTAAAGAAGTACGAAAGGAAGATAAAAGAATTCCTATTCTCTTTTTAACGGCAAAATCGCAAACTGCAGATGTGGTTGAAGGATTTAGCATTGGGGGCAATGATTATCTTAAAAAGCCCTTTAGTATGGAAGAGCTTATTGTGCGCATGGATAATTTACTACAACGACACAAACTTCAAAACAGTGATACCATTTACACCATTGGAAACTATCGATTCCATTTTAAAAAACAGACACTTCAGTTTGAAGAAGAAGAGATAAAGCCACTTACTCATAGAGAGGCTCATTTATTGTATCATCTTAATAACAATAAAAATGAAGTACTAGACCGTTCCGTAATTTTGAAAAAACTATGGAACAACGACGATTTCTTCTCGGGAAGAAGTATGGATGTATTTATTACCCGACTTCGAAAAAAACTTAAAAAAGATGAGCGCATTCAAATAATAAATGTGCGTGGGTACGGTTATAAGCTTGTCTATTAATTGTGGCCTGTATTTTGTACCTTGCCTATTATGAGAGTGATTCTTATCTGCCTTTTATTTACAAGCTTTTTGTGCAATGGTCAAGCGCCTAAAGCACAAACTACCAAAGATTTAAATGCCGATTTTTATGTTGGTTCAGATGCATACACCAACCATTATTTTATTAATGAAATGGCTTTTTACAAACAAGGGCCCGATGGCAATTTTGTATTCAAGGACTTTTCATTAGGGCCACTGGCTAAGGTAGATATTATTAACCCGCTTAAAATCATGTTGTTTTATGAGCAAACCAACACGGTAGTTTTTATAGACAATAGACTTAATGAAATAGAGCGTATTAACTTCAATAATCTAGCTAGTTTTGTAAATATCTCGAATGCAGGAAATGCAGGTAACAATAGATTATGGCTTTTTAACACAGATAGCCAGCAGTTAGAGTTATACGACTACAGACAACAACGTGCTTTGCAGACATCTTTGCCAATGGAAGGCAGACCTCAGGCCATGACAAGTAATTTTAACTACTGCTATGTGTTGTTTGAAGACAAACTAGTAACCTATAATGTTTACGGAAGTTTTCTTTCTGAAGTTCCCATAGACAACGCTTCTTATCTTGTTCAGAAAAATGAAAATGTTTGGGTTGTAAAAGAAAATAAGCTTATATATTTTGAGGAACCTGCTGTTCAATTAACTGAAAAACCTAATACAGGAAAAACAGTACCGTTGCCCGAAATAACCATAAAACAGTTGCACCTTACGCAAGATTTCCTGTATATTTATGACGGAAAAACACTCCACCAATTCACAAATAACCAACCAAAGAAATAACCACATGCACGTTGCAATTGCAGGAAACATAGGCTCTGGAAAAACCACGCTTACGCGTTTGCTTTCAAAACATTACAAATGGAAAGCTCATTATGAAGATGTAGAAGACAATCCGTATCTAGACGATTTTTACAACAGCATGGAGCGTTGGAGTTTCAATTTACAGATTTACTTTTTAAACAGCCGTTTTCGTCAGATATTAGACATACGAGAGAGTGGCAAAAAAGTGATTCAAGACAGAACCATTTACGAAGACGCCTACATATTTGCTCCTAACTTGCACGCTATGGGGCTTATGACCAACCGCGACTATGAGAATTACCGTTCGCTTTTCGACTTAATGGAAAGTGTTACTGAAGGACCCGATTTATTAATCTATCTAAGAAGTAGCATCCCAAATTTGGTAAATCAAATCCACAAACGGGGTCGCGATTACGAGAATAGTATAAGTATCGATTACCTAAGTAGACTTAACGAGCGATACGAAGCCTGGGTGCATGGCTATGACAAAGGAAATCTACTCATTATAGACGTAGACAACCTCAACTTTGTAGACAATCCAGAAGATTTGGGCGCTGTAATCAACAAGATTGATGCAGAATTGCATGGGCTTTTTAAATAGTAATCTCAATACTTCCTTCTAGGGCCACTCCCAAAACTTAACATTTCAGCAACACCCTTGCCGATAGATAATTCCGATTTTTGCAGAAATTATCAGCTTGTTCGTTAAGCTGAAACATTATCTCATGGCTAAACTGTACAATTCTAAATATTATCACCGCGATCTTTCTTGGTTGCGTTTTAACCATCGTGTTTTGCAAGAGGCCGCAGACACGAGCAACCCACTTTATGAGCGTATTAAGTTTCTTGCTATTTTCTCTTCTAATCTAGATGAATTTTTCAAAGTTAGAGTGAGTGATATTAGGCAAATAAAAACTATTGAAAAACCACTTAGAAAAAAGCTAATCACCAAGCCCAATAAGGTCTTAAAAGAAATAAAAAAACAGGTAAATCTTCAACAAGAACAGTTTGGGCATATTTTTACTTCGGAAATCGTCCCAGAATTAAAGAAACATAACATCCATCTCATTGGTCAGAAAGATTTCTCTGCTACCCAAAAGGAGATTGCTAAGACCTTTTACACAGAGCACCTGAAAGATAAAATTGAGGTTAATAGATATCCTAATTCTGTTGAAAATAAGGTGTTTGTAAAAAACGAGGTTTTATACCTCACCGCACAACTTAGTGATAATGAGTTTGCTGTTATTAATATTCCGACCGAGGTGCCTCGCTTCTTTACATTTCCGAAGCACAACGGAAAACACTACATCACTTTTATAGACGACATCCTAAAGTATTGCCTACGTCAAAGTCCTAAGATGGAACAGGACATTACTTTTTATAGCATAAAAACGTCTCGCGATGCAGAGTTGTATATTGAGGATGAACTTTCAGGAAACCTTGCCGACAAAATTAAGAACTCCTTAGACAATAGAAATACAGGGCAAGCTACACGCATGCTTGTTGACCAACGCATGCCGTCCCAGTTTCAAGATGTGCTTAAAAGGGCACTCGATGTTTATAATACAGATATTATTCAAGGTGGGGTTTATCATAATTTTAAAGATTTTTTCGGATTTCCTAATCCAACAAATAAGTCGCTTAGTCTTGACGCATTACCTCCCTTACCACATCCAGTACTATCTAAATGTAATTCGGTTTTAGCTGAAATTGAAAAGAAAGATCAGCTGTTGCATTACCCATATCAATCGTTCGAACCGCTCATTCGACTTTTGGAAGAAGCAGCAAATGATGCTCAGGTAACCACAATTAAAATGACTATCTATCGTGCGGCTAAAGAATCGAGGCTAAACGATGCTATTGTTACCGCTGCAAAAAATGGCAAGAAAGTTATCGTCTTTATTGAAGTAAAGGCACGGTTTGACGAGCAAAATAACCTTAAGTGGGGTCAGATTTTTGAGGATCATGGCGCACAAGTTATTTATAGCTTCCCAGATATTAAGATTCATAGTAAGATTTTATATATAGAAAAGAGCAGCGATAAAGGCTTAAAGCGTTACGGCTATATTGCCACTGGTAATTTTAATGAAAAAACTGCCAAGCTATACACAGATTTTGGGTTAATGACAGCTCATAAAAAAATCACCAAAGATTTAAACAAGGTGTTTTTGGTACTCGAGCAAAAAGTATTGGTGCCTAAAACAAAAAGATTATTGGTATCTCCCTATACAACACGTATTGGCTTTTCTGAATTAGTACAAAACGAAATAACCTTAGCACGTACTGGAAAACCAGCAAGTATTACACTTAAAATGAATAGTCTCGAAGATGAAGACATGATAAAGTACTTGTACAGAGCCAGCAATGCAGGTGTAAAAATTAATTTACTCATTCGGGGTATTTGTTCACTAGTACCAGGTATAAAAGGACAGAGTGAAAATATACATGTAACTTCTGTAATTGACCGCTTTCTTGAGCACGGCCGTGTGTATATTTTTGGACAAGATGATGATGCCAGTGTATATATTGGTTCGGCAGATTGGATGACTCGAAACCTGAGCCACCGCATTGAAGTAGTCACCCCAATTTTAGATGCAGATCACAAAAAAACAATTAGAGAGTTGATAGACATTCAACTTTCTGATACAGTAAAGGCAAGAATTATAGATGCCCAGCAAAAAAACGAATATGTTGCAAGAGGTGCAAATGGTGTTCAATCGCAAGTAGCTACCTATAACTATTTTAAAAAAGCTACTGTATAAAACCGTTAGCTCGGGCATGTTCTATTGCCTGAGTACTGCTTTCTACTAACACAGCGGGAACGGCTTTAAAATTCTCAAACAACCCTTTAATTCGAAGTACCTTTTTGGTATGTTTTACACTTCTAATATAGATTGCTTTAATGCGATTAGGGTATGTTTCAGCAATTTCAATATAAATGTCGGGGTCGTGTTCTCCGCCATCACCTATTAAAATAAATTCTCGTTTTGGGTAGGTCTTTAAAATATCAAGTATCTCTTTTTGCTTCTGTGGTTTTTCATCAAGCTTTTTCTTAGCTCGTATTTGCGCAAAATCACGTAGTAAAATAGGCCCCTTTGGGAAGTTATTTTTCCGAAGAAATAATTCTAAATACCTGTATAAATTCCATGGGCTATGACTTACATAAAACATGGGGTTGGCTTCTTTACCAGAACCACCTCTGTGCAACATGTTGTAAAAAATAGCCGCGCCTTCTAACGGACTTCTACTTTCAGCATTCTTAAATAATGTGTTGTAAATAAGTCGCCACTTTAACCTTGAGACCACCCCTGTATGTAATATGGTATCGTCTATATCACTTATAACCCCAAAGCTACTTTCTTTTGAAGGAATTAATATTTCGCCAGCAAAGCTATTGTCATTTTGAATGATTCTTCCTGGCATGGGCTGCTCAAAGCTAAGCGCTATGGTAACCCAACCTTCACCATTTGCCATAGCCGCCAAATTAGGAACCGTTTGTTTTACTTTAAAATAGCCGTTAGCATCGGTAGTAGTGTAAAGTACTGTATCATCTGGAAAGCGAATTCGGAGTTTAGTAAAAGGTATCTCGTCTGTTTCAAAACGCTTCCAGGTATTTTTTAGCAAGCTGAAAAATCCTCTCTTTGAAAGATCTATATTTTCATCTTCAAGCGCTCTTCCTCGACAATAAAAATGGTTTTCATCTCCGTAGCTTTGAAACGAAATAATTTGTAGTGGATCTTTTTTGAAAATGCCCATACTTCAAGATACTACAACCCATAAAAAAACCCTGCCGAAAAAGCAGGGTTTAGTTTTTATTTAACGAAGTGATTAACTATTAACCTCTTCAATTTCTACTTCTTTAACCACTTTTGCACCATCCTCAGCTTTTATACTCGCGTTTTTTAAAGCTTCTACCTGTGCATTAACCTCTTCTTCTGTACCTGAGAATGTTTTAGTCTCGGTAGTAGTTTTACCATTTGTAGTAGTTTCTATAGTTACATCGGCAGTGGTTACGTCTCCTTCTACAGACATTTTCACCATAATTTCTTTTGAAATTTCAGTTCGCTCAGCACTTTCAACTTGTTTGATTTGCTTGTCTGTTAAAATGGTTTTATTTCCGTCTTCATCTATAAACACTACCTCTTCTGAAGTATTTGCAGCATTATCGCCATCTAGTGCATGACCTCCCAAAATTGGAGCAACAACAAGACCAATAAGGCAGGTAAGTTTAATTAAGATATTCATAGAAGGCCCAGAAGTATCTTTAAACGGATCACCTACTGTATCTCCAGTTACGGCAGCTTTGTGTGCGTCACTTCCTTTGTAGGTCATTTCACCATTAATTTCTACACCAGCTTCAAAAGATTTTTTAGCGTTATCCCAAGCACCACCAGCATTGTTTTGGAAAATTGCCCAAAGCACACCACTTACGGTAACCCCAGCCATATATCCACCAAGCATTTCTGCAATAGCGACATTATTCATTCCAAAAATCATAGGTACAAATGCAATAACCAATGGAAATCCGATAGTTAACAATCCAGGAAGCATCATTTCTTTTAGAGACGCTTTTGTTGAAATAGCTACACATTTATCGTATTCTGGTTTTCCAGTTCCTTCCATAATACCAGGAATATCTCTAAACTGGCGACGCACTTCATGCACCATTTCCATGGCAGCTTTACCCACCGCGTTCATAGCTAAGGCAGAAAATACTACAGGGACCATTCCACCTACAAAAAGCATTGCCAATACTGGCGCTTTAAAGATGTTAATACCTTCAATTCCCGTAAATGTTACGTATGCTGCGAAAAGAGCCAGCGACGTTAATGCAGCCGAAGCAATGGCAAATCCTTTACCAGTTGCGGCTGTTGTATTACCAACAGAATCTAAGATATCTGTACGTTCTCTAACGATTGGTTCTTGTTCGCTCATTTCAGCAATACCCCCTGCGTTATCACTAATAGGTCCGAATGCGTCAATTGCCAACTGCATCGCTGTTGTTGCCATCATCGCAGACGCGGCTAAAGCCACACCATAGAAACCAGCAAAGGCATAAGATGCCCAAATCGCTCCAGCAAACAACAATACCGATGGGAATGTAGAAATCATACCCGTTGCAAGACCAGCAATAATGTTGGTACCTGCTCCTGTACTAGATTGTTGTACAATTTTTAAAATTGGTTTTTTACCTAGTCCTGTATAAAATTCGGTTACGGAAGAAATAACTGCTCCTACTACTAACCCGACTAAGGTTGCGTAAAATACTCTCATAGAAGAAATTTCAACTTTTCCTTCTCCAAAGAATTCCATTGTCATAGTTTCAGGAAGCATCCATTTACATAAAGCAAAACATGCTACGGCAACCAAGATAATAGACGTCCAGTTACCTACATTTAAAGCACCCATTACTTTAGATTCTTTGGCATCATTACTACTAATTTTTACTAGCATCGTACCAATCATAGAAATAATGATTCCTGCACCCGCAATTGCCATTGGTAATAAAATTGGCCCGATACCACCAAAGGCTTCACCAATATTACCCCCCATATCTTTTATTACGTAGTTTCCTAATACCATAGCAGCCAATACAGTTGCTACATACGAACCAAATAAATCGGCTCCCATACCTGCAACATCACCTACATTGTCCCCAACGTTATCTGCAATAGTTGCAGGGTTACGTGGATCATCTTCAGGAATACCCGCTTCCACTTTACCAACTAAATCGGCTCCAACATCGGCAGCTTTGGTGTATATACCTCCACCAACACGTGCAAATAATGCAATAGATTCTGCTCCAAGAGAGAATCCAGCTAAAGTTTCAAGTACAATGGTCATATCCATTGTATTGGTCCAAACACCTCCCATAAAGAAATGAAAGAAGAATATGAAGAAAGCTGTTAAACCAAGTACGGCTAAACCAGCAACACCAAGCCCCATTACAGTACCTCCACCAAACGATATTTTTAGTGCGTTTGGCAAACTAGTACGCGCTGCTTGTGTAGTTCTTACATTTGTTTTGGTGGCAATCTTCATTCCTATATTTCCTGCATATGCAGAGAAAATAGCACCAAAAACAAAGGCTATTACAATAAGCCAGTGTGTTGTAGGAACAACAAATGATACAATGGCAAGTAGAATACTTACGATAATAACAAATATTGTAAGCAGTTTGTACTCTGCCTTTAAGAAGGCTAAAGCCCCCTCGTAGATGTGATCTGAAATTTCTTTCATTTTACCATCTCCGGCATCTTGTTTCATTACCCAAGATTTCTTAATAAGCATGTAGATAAGGCCTACAAACGCCAAAGCAATTGGCATATAAATCATTAATGATTCCATAATGTGTTTTTTGTTTGATTAAAACGGTTGCGAAAATAGCAAAAAAAAAGCAATAACACTAGGTTATTGCTTCGCTATACTTTGTTGAATTTTATACCCTAACGTATGCTTACATCCTTTACTGGAACATCACTAGCACGAAAACGGTCTACGCATTTGGCTACAATATCTTTAGCTTCATTTACATCGCCCCAACCACCTACGTCTACTTTCTTTTCTTCCAGGTCTTTATACACTTGAAAAAAGTGTTCAATTTCTTTAATCAGGTGTGGATTTAACTGATTGAGATCACTTACGTTATTTGCAATAGGATCACTTACAGGCACACATATTACTTTCTCATCGGGTCCCTTTTCATCTGCCATATGAAACACGCCAATAGGTTTTACTTCAATAACGCATCCTGGAAATGTTGGTTCAGTTACCAAAACCAAAACATCTAACGGGTCTCCGTCAAGTGCTAGCGTTTCAGGCACAAAACCGTAATCTGCTGGGTACATCATTGATGAGAAAATCATACGATCATAACGTATTTTCTTCAACTCAAAATCATATTCGTATTTATTTCTACTTCCTTTAGGAATTTCTACCAATACATCGAAGGTAGTTACTTTATCTGCTGTCATAATCTTCTTATTTAAAAAGGGGGTGCAAAAATACATCTTTTTCAGAATTTTAACTACTGAAACGAAGTAAGATATGAGATGAAATTCTCTGGAATCTAATTCTAAAAACTAAACCCAAAGACTCCAGTCACTCCAATCTTTCTAGCATCTGGGCGGTCTAGGTAGTTTCCTCGGAAATTGACATCAATTCGAAATACCTTAAATATATTTCCAATACCGAAGCTATACTCGTAATAGAGTTCGTTTGAAGGAGATAAGTTTGACGGCAACAAAGGCCCATCGGTTATGGATTGAAACGCAGGGCGACTTAAATCTATGTTTTCTTGAGAAAGGTTACCATAGACCGTTCTAAAGCCAATAACTTCACGTAAGTCAAGTTTCCCAAGAAATGGAATACGACCAAAAATACGTCCGCCAAAATTATGTTGCACATGTAAACTTACATACTCATCGCTCACAAACTCGTAAAAATCTAAGTTCGAGAAGGTGTTATAAATGCTAAACAATGTCTGATTTCCAGGAATTGGGTTTAACAAACTAAATGGAACGGGGTCGAAAATTTTACCCACCTCAACTGTAGTATAAAGCCTTCCTAAACCACCTATATTCCACGGTTGCGTATACAAAGCTTGCAGTTTAGAATATTCAAATTCACTGCCTAAAACACCTTTTAAACCACGTGTATACCCCAAATATAAGTTCGGAAAGTCGCCGTCGTTAATCACAGTTCGCTCTACTCCATACCCAGATGTTTTTCGTTTGGGTGTATAGAAAAAGCCTAGTTCTAGTTCTGCTTGAGACAGTTCGCTTTGTTGCACGCCATTTTCATCAAAATAATCAATACTGAAGGTTTCTGTAGCAGACTCTAATGTCCTAAACGAGCCTGTTAGTCGGACATTAAAATTTTTGGCTGGTTCAATAGAGAAACCAGCTGTTGACAAATTAATTCGCGTAAGTCGATCGTTAGCTCCCACAGAAATTAAGCTAGAAGATGCCAGGTTTCTACCAAGTACGTCTGTACTAGAAGTTAAACTAGCTCCGGTTTGTTCTACATCTTTTCTATTTCCGCCGAACACAGTAAGACGCGAATTTTTATCGATTAGGTATTTTCCTGAAAGTCCATACTTAAACCGTTCATCTTTAAAACCGTATGCTCCAAACACCTCAATACGCCAAGGATCGTTCTGAGAAAAATAAGTTCTCCCTCCTAGTCTAATACGCAACCCTTCTGCCTCATTAAACCCAAAAATTGAAAAAACAGGACCGGCATCAACGTTCCCTATTTGATAATAGCCAGACGCTAAGGTCGCTCCAATATTATAGAAGGCTTTAAACCTGGGTACCGTTTTCAAAGTATCTAACATGGTATAGATTCCTTTTTCATCTTTACTCAACTGCTCCATTCTACGTTCTTCCCAAAAATTGTCGGGTCGGTTGTAGATGTCTTCATTATAAGGATCAATTTGTTGTTTGTAAAAGCTTTTGTCTCTGGCTTTATCGAAACTATACTTGTCAAAAAGTGTAGTTCTCCTACCGTAGACACCTTGTGCTTCTTCCTTTTTCCTAAAGCTGAAATCGCTTAAAAAATAATCTCTGGTAATAAGAAAAATAGAATCGTTTAGCACATCAAACTCCTGTTCGATATACACCTCGCGTACCCAGTTTACATTGGCACTTTTAGAAGCCCGCAAGTTAATTTCTTTAATTGCCCAAGTTGAATCGTTTACCCAAAAATCTCCTTTAAAAGTAAGTTCATTTTTACGTCTCGGGTAATATACAATGTTGTAGCACCATTTATTGTCACGATAGGCAGAGTCTAATAACACATAATTATAAACATCTATTCCAGTACGCGACAACGGACTAGTAAAGGCTTTGTCAAAAAATTTGAGGTAATTGTCGTAAACGTCATATTCTTTATAAAGATCTTTTACAAAAGCAATTAGTGTTTGGTTATTACTAAAACCGCTGTTTTTATTCCCTTCTAAAATTTCCTTTTCTTCATTCATTAAATTATCACCGTACACTTTAGAGTAGGCTTCGTTAATAAATATGGGCAGGTAACTATTTCCAGTTACGTTAGAGGTATCTATCTGGTCCCAGATAAATTCCATACCCTTAAACATCTTACTTTTAATAAGAGAAGAATCTATTGTATTAAGGTCGAATTCTAGTTTTTCGTACTTATCGTAGCTGTATTGGTTGAATTTCTTCACACCATTTTCTCTACGATTCTCCCAGATTTTTCGAAGTATTGTGAGGGCTGGATTATCCTTTTTTGACGTTTTTCCACTAAAAATAACAACTTCGTCTAGCGCTGCGGCTTCTTCGGAAAGCGTAACTTCCATTTTATAGGTGGTTTTTTCTCCTAAGGAAATTTCCTTAGTTTCAAATCCAATAAATGAAAAGACCACAGCATCGTAGGTGTCATCACTTTCTAAATAAAAACGACCTTCTTCATTGGTAATAGTACCAACATTGCTGTCTTTAAAGATGACATTAGCAAAGGCTACAGACATTCCCGTCTCATCTTTTACTACGCCACTCACCTTAGTTTGCGAGTACAGGGTTGCTGTAACAAGTAAGAAGAAGAGAAAGTATAGTTGCTTCATAAGTAGGTAACGTAGATCGGGCACTAAAATTTTGGTATACAATTGAATCAGCAAAGAACGAATAAAATGCCTTAGGTACAAATTAAAATATTCTTAAAATCCCGGTGATGGGCAAATGGTAAAAAAACAAATCCCATATTCTAAAAACAGCGCTTAGAATATGGGATTCACTATTGTATACTTTTAACGTTATGCTTTGTACATAACCTTTTTAACTGCTTTTACCACGTCATTGCTATTTGGCAACCATTCTTCCAACAATACAGGTGAGTATGGCGCTGGCGTATCTGCAGTATTAATTTTTACGATTGGTGCGTCAAGATAATCGAATACTTGGCTTTGTACTTGATATGTAATTTCAGTAGCTACATTTCCAAAGGGCCATGCTTCTTCAAGGATAACCAATCTATTTGTTTTCTTAACAGACTCCATAATGGCATTATGATCCATAGGGCGTACGGTACGTAAATCTATAATTTCACATTCTATACCTTCTTTCGCTAATTCTTCGGCCGCTTTGTAAGCTTCTTTTATAATTTTTCCGAAGGATACAATCGTTACATCTGTACCTTTTCGTTTTATTTCAGCAACACCTAATGGAATTAAGTATTCACCTTCAGGCACTTCTCCTTTATCACCATACATCTGCTCACTTTCCATAAAAATTACTGGATCGTCGTCGCGAATAGCACTTTTTAACAAGCCTTTTGCATCGGCAGGATTACTAGGCACTACCACTTTTAAACCTGGTGTATTTGCATACCAACTTTCAAAAGCTTGCGAGTGCGTTGCTGCTAATTGTCCTGCAGAACCAGTTGGACCTCTAAATACAATAGGACATTTTATTTGCCCACCACTCATCTGGCGAATTTTAGCAGCATTGTTGATAATCTGATCAATCCCTACCAACGAAAAGTTGAATGTCATAAACTCTACAATTGGTCTATTTCCAGTCATAGTAGAACCTATTGCAACTCCAGCAAAACCCAATTCTGCAATTGGTGTATCTATCACACGTTTAGCACCAAACTCATCTAGCATTCCTTTACTGGCTTTGTAAGCTCCATTGTACTCAGCAACTTCTTCACCCATTAAGTAAATGGTCTCATCTTTGCGCATCTCTTCACTCATGGCCTCGCAAATGGCTTCTCTAAATTGGATTGTTTTCATCTTCGGTGCCCGCAACGACGGGTAACTTTTAATTAGTACTTCTCAACTTTTTTCAGCTTGCTGAAATTTTATGGAAAACAAAAATAATATTATTTAGGAGTACTCTGCCTATCATACGCAAATTATTGCAGAATGATTTCAAATTTTTACTATGCACGCATAGTATTTTTGATTTAAATTCTTTATCTTTGACGACCTTAAAAATTACTACAAAAAACAGAGATATATGAAGATTTTAGTGTGCATTAGCCACGTGCCAGATACCACTTCCAAAATTAATTTTACAGAAGGTGATACAAAGTTTGACACCAACGGCGTACAATTTGTAATTAATCCGAATGATGAATTTGGCTTAACCCGAGCTATGTGGTTTAAAGAAAAACAAGGTGCCAGTGTGCATGTTGTAAATGTAGGAGGTCCTGAAACAGAACCAACACTACGAAAAGCATTAGCAATTGGAGCAGATGAAGCAATTAGAGTAAATACCCCAGCTACAGATGGCTACAGCGTTGCAAAGCAGTTGGCCAATGTTGCCAAAGAAGGTAATTACAACTTGGTAATTGGCGGACGTGAGTCTATAGATTACAACGGAGGAATGGTTCCTGGAATGGTCGCCAAAATGATTAACGCAAATTTTGTGAACACTTGTATAAGCCTTGAAATAGAAGGTGAAAATGCAACAGCTATTCGTGAGATAGACGGCGGTAAAGAGACTATTAGCACAACACTTCCTTTGGTAGTAGGTGGTCAGAAAGGTCTTGTTGAAGAAAGTGACCTACGTATTCCTAATATGAGAGGCATCATGCAAGCACGTTCTAAGCCATTACACGTTAAAGAAGCTATAGATGCCAACGCAGAAACCAACACTAAAACCTTTGAGAAGCCAGCCCCAAAAGGCGCAGTTAAATTGGTAGACAATGTTGATGAGTTGGTAAACCTACTTCATAATGAAGCTAAGGTAATCTAAGAACAACAAAAAAAGAAAATCACAAATGCCGAAATGTGAGTTTAATTAGACCTAAATAGCTAATTAAATCTGAGTTTTGGAATTTAAAATTTTAAAATAAAATATGTCAGTTTTAGTATACGCAGAATCCGAAAACGGATCATTTAAAAAAATAGCACAGGAAGCTGTTTCATACGCAAAGGGAATTGCAGACGCGATGGGCTCTACCGTTACTGCTATCGCAGTGAACGCAGGAGACACGTCATCTTTAGGAAACTTTGGCGCCTCTAAAGTTTTAGAGGTATCTAACGATAGCCTTACTAATTTTAACGCAGAAGCCTATGCAGATGTAGTTGCACAAGCAGCCAAGGCAGAAGATGCAAAAGTTGTTGTGTTATCTTCTAGCGCTAATTGTAAATTTATGGCACCATTGGTTGCTGTTAATTTAGAGGCTGGATATGTTCCTAATGTAACAGAACTTCCTTCATCTACGTCTCCATTTACAGTAAAACATAGTGTGTTCACCAACAAGGCATTCAGCAACACCGAAATCAATACCGATGTAAAAGTTATTGGCCTAGGTAAAAATGCCTATGGAATTCATGAAAATGCAATTGCTGCTAGTAGCGAATCTTTTTCTCCTAGTGTTTCAGCCGACGATTTTTCAACAAAGGTAGTTTCCGTAGACAAAGCAACAGATAAAGTTACCATTGCAGATGCCGAAATTGTAGTTTCTGCAGGTCGTGGAATGAAAGGACCAGAAAACTGGGGAATGATAGAAGAGCTAGCCGAAACTTTAGGCGCTGCAACTGCCTGCTCAAAACCAGTGAGTGATATGGGATGGAGGCCTCATAGTGAGCACGTTGGGCAAACAGGTAAGCCAGTTGCTTCTAACTTGTACATTGCAATTGGTATCTCTGGAGCCATACAGCATTTAGCTGGAATTAATGCTTCAAAGGTGAAAGTTGTAATTAACACAGATGCCGAAGCACCATTCTTTAAGGCTGCAGATTACGGTATTGTTGGCGACGCTTTTGAAGTGGTACCACAGTTAATTGAAAAATTAAAGGAGTTTAAGGCTCAAAACAACTAAGGTTAGTAAGGTAGATATTATTTCTTTTTTTGTAAAAAAAGGAAATGTATCGAAGCCCATAACGTATATTTTTTAGTAATTTGTGCCTCGAAAAAGGCTGTTTAAAGAAGCAATGCCTCATTTAAGCAGCCTTTTTTAGTGCAGCCATTTGTATGCTCCCATCCCTATCGAGTAAAATTGGCAAATAAATAGTGTTGAAAATCTCCCCCGTTAGGGATAGGGTATAGATTTTTAATTGCAAAGAATGAGCTTAGTTCGATTAAATATAAAAGGAATTTCTTACAGCCAAACTCAAAATGGCGCGTATGCCCTTATCTTAAATGAAATAGATGGCGAGCGAAAACTCCCTATCGTTATTGGAGCCTTTGAGGCACAATCTATTGCGATTGCCCTCGAAAAAGAGATTAAACCCCCGCGACCACTAACACATGATTTGTTTAAAAATTTTGCAGATCGTTTTAGTATCGTTGTAAAGCAAGTAATTATTCACAAGTTGGTAGATGGCGTGTTTTATTCTAGTATTATCTGTGAACGTGATGGACTTGAAGAAATCATAGACGCACGTACTAGTGACGCTATTGCATTAGCACTTCGATTTAAGGCACCAATTTTTACGTACAAAGCTATCTTAGAAAAAGCTGGAATCTTTTTAAAAACCTCTCCTGGTAAAAAGAAGAAAATTTCAGATGCAGAAGAAGCCATTCTAGAAGAACTTATTATGGGTGAAGACACAGAATCTGCACCTAAAAAGAGCGAAGATTTTTCTAAGTTCACCAACAAAGAACTGAACGCCATGCTGGACGAAGCGGTAGCTAACGAAGATTATGAGAGAGCTGCCAGCATTCGTGATCAAATTTCTAAACGAGAATAGTGTATGAAGAGTTTTACGTTGCCTATTCCTACCCTAAAAACAGTCTTTCAAACATGTCTACTCCTTCTCATATTTTTTGGGTGCGCTGGAAATGTACTTGGACAAACCATTGAGAAAAAGTGGGATTTCAACTCTGTTGCCGGACAAGACGGAATTCCGTTGTATGAAATTACCCAAACCGATGGCTTAGAGCTCCAAGAAGGTCGTTTCACCTACCACCTGGCTAATAAAGACAGCCTACAGGCTTCTGGCGATTATATCTATCAAAATAATTTATTGGTGCTTTTTCATACCAAACCAAAAGACACCATTCGTAGATTTCACATTTCCGAAGTAACAGACAGCACACTGGTTTTTACCGAAAACAATATTTCGTATTCTTTAAGTGCAGCTTCAGAACGCACAGAAACTGCTGTTGCAACTACCCAAACAGGCTCAGAAGAAGACATTACTATTATTCCATCACAAGGGTTCTCATTAAATAGCCTTTGGCGTGGTGTTTTGGGAATGCTAACACTACTACTCATTGCATATTTGTTTAGCTCAAACCGAAAGGCTATTAATTGGCGTACGGTTGGTATTGGTTTAGCCTTTCAACTAGTTATTGCAATTGGTGTTTTAAAAGTTCCTTTTATTCAAGGAATTTTTGAAGGCGTTGGAAAGGTTTTTATTAGCATTTTAGACTTCACAAAAGCGGGAAGCGAGTTTTTATTTAAAGGATTGGTCGCAGACACAGAAAGTTTCGGGTTTATTTTCGCCTTTCAATTACTTCCGCCAATCATTTTCTTTTCGGCATTGACCTCTATATTATTTTACCTTGGTATTATTCAAAAAGTAGTAAAGGCATTTGGATGGTTACTATCAAAACTTCTTAAAATTTCTGGTGCCGAAAGTTTAAGTGTTGCAGGAAATATCTTTCTAGGACAAACCGAAGCGCCTTTACTCATTAAGGCATATCTGGAAAAAATGAACAAAAGTGAAATGCTTTTGGTTATGATTGGCGGTATGGCAACGGTAGCTGGTGCTGTACTAGCAGCCTACATTGGTTTTTTGGGTGGCGGAGACCCCGAATTAGAGCTTATTTTCGCAAAACACTTATTGGCAGCTTCGTTGATGGCGGCTCCTGGAGCAATTGTTATTTCAAAAATGTTATATCCTCAAACCGAGGATATAAATACCGATGTACGTGTTTCTTCAGAAAAAATTGGATCAAACATTTTAGATGCTATTGCAAATGGAACTACAGAAGGGCTGCGCTTGGCTGTAAATGTAGGAGCTATGCTCCTTGTATTTGTAGCCTTTATTGCTATGCTTAACGGTATTCTAGGGTGGATTGGTGACATAACAACCTTTAACGATTGGATGGCTGCGAATACTTCCTATCCAACCCTATCATTAGAAGCCATTCTAGGAACCATCTTTGCCCCGCTTATGTGGCTTATTGGTGTCGCAGAAGAGGATATGATGATGATGGGACAACTGCTCGGTATTAAACTAGTCGCAAGTGAATTTGTTGGATATATTCAACTGGCAGAACTAAAAGATACGAGTAACACCCTTCATTTAAATTATGAGAAATCGATTATCATGGCTACGTATATGCTGTGTGGTTTTGCAAATTTTGCTTCCATAGGTATCCAGATAGGCGGTATTGGCTCTCTTGCCCCTGGGCAGCGTAAAACATTATCTAAATTTGGCATGAAAGCACTGCTAGGAGGAACGATTGCCTCTCTCATTTCTGCAACTATTGCGGGAATGATTATTGGGTAATTTTCTGCTTCGGAAAAGGGAATTGTTTCATACAATCTCTTTACGTTAATAACTTGTAATAAAACTACCCTATTACCGTTTTAAAACCTAGGTCTCTTTTTTTACTTTTAAACCATCCAAAAATCACGACCGAAGATGAAGCAATATCACGATTTAGTTAAGCACGTACTTGAAACTGGCAATGTAAAAAGCGACCGCACTGGCACTGGCACAAAAAGTGTCTTTGGGTACCAGATGCGTTTCGATTTAAGTGAAGGCTTTCCGATGGTAACCACTAAAAAACTACACCTTAAATCTATAGTCCACGAGTTGCTTTGGTTTTTAAATGGTGATACAAACATTAAGTACCTTCAAGAAAACGGCGTGCGTATTTGGAATGAATGGGCCGATGAAAACGGAGACTTAGGCCCAGTGTACGGGCATCAATGGCGAAACTGGAATAGCGAAGAGATAGATCAGATCACTGACATTATTAAAACGTTAAAAACAAATCCAGATAGTCGAAGAATGCTCGTTAGCGCATGGAACCCTAGCGTGATGCCAGATACTTCAAAACCTTTCTCTGAAAATGTTGCGAATGGAAAAGCAGCGCTACCACCATGCCATGCTTTTTTTCAATTTTATGTAAGTGCTCCAGAAGTCCCTGGAGATGAGAGCACACGAAAACTTTCTTGCCAATTATACCAACGCAGTGCAGATATTTTCTTAGGAGTACCATTTAATATTGCCTCGTATGCCTTGTTTACTATGATGATGGCACAAGTTTGTGGATACCAAGCCGGAGACTTTGTACACACCTTTGGAGACGCCCATATTTATAGTAATCATATAGAGCAATTAGAGCTTCAATTGTCGCGTGATTTAAGGCCTTTACCAAAAATGTTGTTAAATTCCGATGTAAAAGATATATTTGGCTTTAAATTTGATGACTTTACCCTAGTTGATTACAATCCCCACCCGCACATTAAAGGTGCAGTGGCGATCTAAAACCATCACTTATGAAAAATATCCTACTTATTCTTACACTATTAGCTTCTACTACCATCTTTGCTCAGCAAGAATGGGGAGATGTACAAAAGAACAAATTAACACTAAAAGAATTAGCTCCTGTGTGGCCTGGTTGTGAAAGCGGAAATGCGTCACAACGTGACAATTGTTTCAAGCAAAAACTTGCAACGCATATCGCTAAGAACTTTAAATATCCTCCTGCATCGTACAAAAAAAATGAACAAGGGCGAGTTGTTGTTGAATTTTTCATTAATGAGCAAGGCATGGTAGATATTAAAAATATTTCAGGAGGTACGGCAGCTTTGCAAGCCGAGGCCAAACGAAATATAAGCCTGATTCCAAAAATGAAAAAGCCTGGCATGATGGGAGGAAAACCCCGTGCCATAAAATACACGGTGCCTATCACCTTTAAAACGGGACGATAGATGCTTCGGCTGCTGCCCTTTCTTTTTCTTTTTAATTCATTTTCTCTTTTAGCACAACTAGAAATCGTTCCGTTTAGCCAAATGGATAATCCCCCTGCATTTCAAGGCTGTGTAAGCGACACCAAAGAAATTTCTACTGCTTGCACTCAAGAAGCGATAGACGCTTTTGCAAGAAATAAGTTTAACACTGGCTTGTTTAAAGGACTAAATTTAAATGAAAAACGCGTGCGTCTGTATGCGCAGTTTACCATAGACACGGCTGGCAGCATTAAAGACATTGTTGTAAGAACGGCTCATCCTCAATTGGAAAAAGAAATTAAAAGAGTCCTCAAATTAGCACCTAGATTTCGCCCAGGAACACATGAAGGCAAACCTTCTGCCGCAAAATACACTTTACCATTAGTCTTCACCTTAGGGTAGTTTAACAAGTGTTTAACTCGGTGCTACCTTGAAAAATTTGGACAATATTAGTATCTTTAGAGGGTTGAAACATTAGTGTTTTAACGCTTTTCTATGATTGAAACACAAACACTCCTTAGCTTATTTTCAGAAACACGAGCTTTAACTGAAGCTCTATGTAAACCTTTAGAAATTGAAGATTATGTGGTACAACCCACACTAGATGTATCACCACCAAAATGGCATCTAGGTCATACTACGTGGTTTTTTGAAACTTTTATTCTTGAAAAATACAAACCAAATTACAAGCTCTTTCACGACGATTTCGCTTATGTATTTAACAGCTATTACGAAACATTAGGGAAACGAGTAATTCGTAGTGACAGAGGTAACCTTTCACGTCCTGGAGTAACTAAAGTGTATGATTACAGGCATTATGTTACACATGAACTTAAAGCGTTTCTAGAAGAGGGTATTTCCGCTGAAATCGAAGAAGTATTGCTAATTGGAATACATCATGAAAAGCAGCATCAAGAGCTATTAATGACCGACATTAAATATATTCTTGGCAATAACCCACTACTTCCTGCATATCGAGAATCCTTTATTGAAAATCCCGAAGAAACCCTAACGCAAGATTGGCTTTCATTTTCAGAAGGTGTCTATGAAATTGGCTACGCTGGAAATGACTTCTGTTATGACAATGAGCAAAATAGGCATAAAACATACTGTCAGAATTTTGAAATTTCAAATCGGTTAGTAACAAATGAAGAATTTATTGAATTTATTGATGCTGGCGGGTACAAAGATTTTAATTATTGGCACGCCGATGGTTGGGAATGGGTAAATGCAGAAAATATATCGCAACCTATGTATTGGCATAAAATTGAAGGCGAATGGTTTATCTATACCTTTGAAGGACTTCAAAAAATTTCTTTGAAAAGCGCTGTGTGTCATATTTCATATTACGAAGCCTTCGCATACGCACAATGGAAAGAATGTCGGCTTCCTACAGAATTTGAGTGGGAAGTTGCCCAGGGGTCTTTTAACTGGGGTTCTCGATGGGAATGGACTGAAAGCTCTTACCTACCCTATCCTGGCTACAGCAAGGCCCCAGGAGCCTTAGGAGAGTACAATGGCAAATTTATGGTGAATCAGAAGGTGCTGCGGGGCGGTTCTGTAGTAACGGCTCCAAATCATACCCGATCTACCTATCGCAACTTTTTTCAACCAAATCTTCGCTGGCAGTTTACTGGCATAAGATTGGCAAAATAATTTCTATATCATTTTATGAGTTTTTCCTCTCCTTCAAAAATAGACGCGTCTTTCAAAAAAGATGTGCGCACTGGTCTCACTACGTTTCCGAAATACCTTTATTCAAAATATATTTATGATGAGAAAGGAGACAAATTGTTTCAGGATATCATGGCCCTTCCTGAATATTACCTTACAAATTGCGAATATGAAATTATCTCGCTACACACAAAAGAAATAGCATCACTTTTTGGCAAAAACAACCAAGGATTTGACCTTATTGAACTGGGTGCTGGAGATGGAAAAAAGACCAAAGTATTACTAAAACATCTATTAGAAAACAATTACAATTTTATCTACAAACCAATAGACATTAGCCAGAACTCTATCGATTTGTTAACCTCAGATTTAGCAAGTCAATTTCCTAAAATTGCTGTAGATGCCGAAAAAGGTGAATATTTTGAAGTTTTAGAGCGATTGCATCATTTCAACAAGAGGAAAAAAGTGATTTTGGTATTGGGGTCAAATATTGGCAATCTATTGCACCCACGCGCCATTGATTTCTTGACCAAGCTAAAAGATACCATGAGCGCAGAAGACCAATTATTTATTGGGTTTGATCAGAAGAAAAATCCGCAAACAATTTTAGACGCCTATAACGACCCTACTGGAGTTACCGAGGCATTTAATAAGAATTTGCTGCATCGTATCAATACTGAAATGGGAGGAAATTTCAACCCAGAGAAATTTAAACATTGGGAAGTATATGATCCTGAAACAGGTACTGCTAAGAGCTATTTAGTAGCTACAGAAGCTATGCAAGTTACCATCGATGCATTAGACCTAACTATTAGTTTTGACCCTTGGGAAACCATTCACACAGAAATTTCGCAAAAGTACAACGACAAAGTAGTGCAATGGCTTGCCCATTCGTCTGGATTAACAATTGAAACCTCTTTTGAAGATAAAAAACGGTATTACAAAAATTATATCCTAAGAAAGGCTTACTAGTACCTCTATTCTAAATTAACCCATATCAATAAGGAGCTAAAAATTAGAAACAATAATGTATTAAAGCTATTTAGAAAGGTGTACAAATTACAGAGTAACCACTCTTATTGCTTCACGATATTTAATACCCGCTGGCTAGTTTCCGAAGAAATTATTATCATATACGTAGCACTTGCCAATTCTGAGATATCCACACGTCTCTCAATACCCATACCTTGTAACGGAATTGTTTTTACCAATCTTCCAGTTATATCATAGATTGCTAGTTGTTCTAGGTCAATGCGCTGCGGATTTGCAACAGCAATTTCATTAGATGCAGGGTTTGGGTATACTAATAAGGTGGTAATATCTGCAGGCGTTTCAACACCAAGCAAATCGTCTATAGTAAGTTGAAAAACACAAGTTGCTATATTCTCTGAAGGATCTTCAACCTCCATAGTTATATTATAGCTTCCCTGTTGCAAAACAGTTCCGGCAGGCGGCTGTTGTGATAGTATTAAATTAGTCTCACAGTTGTCTTGTACCGTCACTAAACCATTGCCAAAATAATCTGGCAGTGTATATGGTCCTTCAGACGTTACAAATTGATTTTCTGGACATGTAATAGCTGGATCTAGTGAGTCTACTACATTTACGAATGCTGTACACGAATCGGTTACTCCAAACTCATTTGTTACTGTAAGCGTTACCTGAATTGGTTCTCCAACGTCGTCACAGGTAAACGTAAATAAATCGAGACTCAATGTTCCATTACATCCAATACCAACAGAGTTATTATTAACTGCTTCTGGTAAAATCGTAACAGTACCGTCTGCCTGTAACGGAGCTGTAATGTTCTGGCAAATAGCTTGAGGGGCTAAAATTGTTTCTTCAACTGTCACCACCGCTATACAGCTAGCTGTTTCACCATTAGAATTAGTAACAGTAAGTGTTACGTCGTTTGGCCCCACATCTGCACAGGTGAACAAACTTTGAGAAATACTTAAGTTAGACACTCCACAATTATCGAAACTACCCCCATCTATATCTTCAGGCTGTATAGTTACTTCCCCGTCATTGTCTAGATTTACAGTTATATCTTGGCAAATCGCGCTAATAGGAATTGCATCTTCTACAGTTACAATTGCCGAGCAACTTGATGTATTTCCGAAGGTATCTGTAACCGTTAAGGTAACATTATTTGGAATGCCTACATTGGCACAAGTAAAACTATCGTTGTTTAATGACATAGATGCAATTGCACAGTTATCAGTACTTCCGTTATCAATATCAGCGGGTGTAATCACCGCCATACCAGTGGCGTCTAACTGCACAGTGATATCCTGACATATTACCGCTGGAGCAACTAAATCCACTACCGTAACTACAGCAATACAGCTTGTTGTGTTTCCTTCATTATCTGTTCCTGTCAAGGTCACGTTGTTTGGCCCTATGTTAGAGCAATCAAAGCTATTAATATCGATACTTGAGCTTGCAAACCCACAATTATCTGTGCTACCACCATCTACATCTGCTGGTGTAATTGTAGCCATCCCGGTAGCATCGAGTTGAAGGGTAATATCTTGGCAAACCATGGCAGGCGCTAAGGTATCTTCAATTGTAACTACGGCCATGCAATTACTTGAATTTCCATTTACATCGGTAACCACAAAGGTCACGTTGTTTGGTCCGAGATTAGAACAATCGAAAGAACTAATATCTACGGACAAACTTCCAATCCCACATATGTCTGAACTCCCTCCGTCTATATCGGCAGGTGTAATAGTCGCCATTCCTGCCGCATCTAATTGAACCGTGATATCCTGACAAACAGCTGTTGGTGGATCTACATCCTGTACAGTAACAACAGCAATACATGTTCCAATATTTCCATTTACATCTGTTACTGAAAGCGTTACATTATTAGCACCTACATCACTACAAGTAAATGATGTAATATCTATGCTGGTGGAAGCTACCCCACAGTTATCTGTACTTCCTCCATCTACATCGGCCTCTGTGATCATTGCATTTCCTGTAGCATCTAATTGAATGGTAATATCAACACAATTTACTACAGGTGCTTCCATATCTGTTACCACCACATCAAAAGAACAAATGCTTACAAGACCTGAAGCATCGGTCACTTCAAACGAATTTGTTGTTGTACCTACAGGAAAAACACTGCCACTTGCAAGACCCGCTGTTTGTGTTAATGTTTCGCCAGGGCAATTATCTGAGGTTGGCACCATATAACTTACAACAGCCGAGCACATGCCTGGGTCTGTGTTTACCGAAAGAGTGGCTGGACACGAAGCTACTGGGGCTTCATCGTCTGTTACGGTAATATCAAAACTGCAGGAAGTGGTATTTCCAGCAGCATCGGTAACTTCAAAAGTGTTGGTTGTAGTCCCTATAGGAAATACACTACCACTTGGAAATCCAGAAGTTTGATTTACACTGAGACTGCCTGTGTTGTAATAAATCGTCCCGTTCCATATCCGCCAGAAAAAATTATCTCCGCTAAATGAATTTACAGTGCTCGTCCCTTTACCTATACCAAAATTCAGGGTGACAAAAGCATCAGATTGTGGAGTAGGCCCTGGTGTTTCTGTATAATCTACATTAGCAACATTGGTAAAGTAGAAAATTCCGTATGTAACTCCCGCTGGAATTGTTAAAGGGGTCGTTAATGTAGTTATTGCATTTCCTCCTGGCCCTGTGTTACCGTTATCAATTGCAACAACTGTTTCGTGCAATGTCCAAGGTGCTGGGTCATCTTCAGAGCCCAAATAGGTTCCCGTTTTATACCAAATCTCGATAGTTTCTGTACCAAAACTAGGCGTTAAGTGACCTAAGAAACCGTTAATAATAACATCCTCCCCTCCCGAGGCAGTAATGTCGAACATGTTTCCTGCAAATCCGTTATTATCTGCAAATGTTGAAGTAATTTCGTTAGTTGTACTAACACTGCAATTATCCATTCCCTCAACTAAGAACGTAATATTTGCTCCACAAACCCCTGGATCATTGGTGCTTGAAATATCTGCTGGGCATGTAATTGCAGGAAATTCAGTGTCATTTACGGTAATTGTAAAGTTGCATATTTCTGTGTTTCCTTCACTATCGGTAACGCTCAATTCCATTGGAGTTACACCAACTGGAAATGCCGATCCGCTGGCAGGCCCTACCGTTGTTATGATACTTCCCGAAATATCACCATCTTCTGGATCTATTGCAGAAGCCATAGAAATATAATCTACCACAGCTTCACATGTTCCAGGATCGTTAGAAACAGTAATGTCGCTAGGACAAGTTAGGGTTGGCGGAACGACAGCACTAAAATTAGACGCATGCATTCCGAAGAAAAACAAAAGAAAACACGTAAGAATTGAGAGGGTAGTTTTTTTCATAGTGAGGATATTTAAATATGAAAGAGGATGTTGTTGGTTACTAGAAAAAAAAGATAGTAAAAAAAATCTTACAAAGATGTTCCAAGTCCCTCAGTTCGATGAATGTGTGTAAATCATCTACCTACTGCACAAAAGTGATTTAAAAATCGCCCTTAACAATTCAAATTCCTTACAATGTCTATTGTTTTATCATATTCATAACAGATTGTGATGTTTGAGACGTCACAACTACAATATAACTCGCACTTGCTAATTCTGAAATATTAATACGTGTTTCTATCTCATTTCCATGTACCAAAATACTTTTAACCAATCTTCCCGAGATGTCATATATTGACAATCGTTCAAGTGGAAGATGCTGTGGATTCGCCAAGAAAATCTCAGTTTGAGCTGGATTTGGATATAATATTAAAGATGAAATATCTGGTGAAGCTGTACTAAGAAGGTCATCTATAGTTAGTCCAAAAGTACAAATATCACGGTTCCCTGAAGGATCGGTAACCTGTATGGTTATATTATAACTTCCTTGCTCCAAAATTGTTCCAGGAGCAGGTAATTGAGACACTGTAAGATTATCCACGCAATTGTCTGCTTCGATCACCATGCCTAAGGCGGCATAATCTGGCAAGGTATAGGGGCCTTCCGAAGTAACGGTTTGATCTTCGGGGCACTCAACGGTTGGATGTAAAGAATCTACAACATTCACAAATGCTGTACAGCTATCTGTAACTCCGCTTCCATTCATAATAGTTAAGGTTACCTCAACTGGAGTCCCTACATCATCGCAGGTAAATGTATCTATATCTAGCGTCATTCCACTTACACAACCAGCGCCTACAGATCCTGCGTCTACCGTTTGTGGTAAAATGGTGACAGTTCCGCTAGCCGACAAGGGCACTGTAATATTCTGGCAGACAGCCATCGGAGCAATATTGGCATCTTCTACAGTTACAACCGCAATGCAGCTCGCACTATTTCCGTTTACATCTATCACGGTAAGCGTTACATTATTTTGCCCTAGATTAGAGCAATCAAACGTATCCATATCTACAGCCACAGATGCTATTCCGCAGGCATCAGAGCTACCTCCATCTATATCTGAAGCCACTATAGTTACCATTCCTGAAGCATCTAATTGAACAGTAATATCTTGGCACACTACAGCTGGCGAAACGTTATCTTCAATCGTAACAACTGCAGTACAACTATCACTATTCCCACTTCCGTCTGTAACAGTTAACACCACAGTATTGGGTCCAACCATAGTGCAATCGAAGGTGTCTATATTCACCGTAGAAGCTGTAATACCGCAATTGTCTGAACTCCCTCCATCTAAATCGGCAGCAGCAACTGTAGCTGTTCCAGTAGCATCTAGTTGTACAGTTATATCTTGACATATTGCTAGGGGATTTTCTACATCTACCACTGTCACAACCGCGATACAAGAATTTGTATTTCCATTTACATCGGTAACAAGTAAGGTTACATTATTATCTCCTAGGTTTGAACAATCAAAGGTGTCTATATCTAAAGACATACTTGCTATGCCACAGGCATCAGAACTACCCCCATCCACGTCGGCTGGAACAATCATTACGCTATTGGCGGCATCTAACGAAACGCTAATGTTTAGGCAACTTACTGTAGGTCCTACTGTATCTTCAACGGTCACTACTGCTGTACAGGTATTAGAGTTTCCGCTAGAATCTGTAACCGTAAGTACAACATTATTAGCTCCTACATTAGAACAATCGAAGGTGTCTACACTAACTGCCATGGATGCAATACCACAGTTATCGCTACTACCTCCATCTATATCTGAAGCCGTTATCGTTACCATTCCTGCTGCGTTTAATTGCACAGTTATATCTTGACAAAATGGTGTAGGCAACTCGTTATCTACAATAATTACATCAAAACTACAAGAATTGGAATTTCCAGAGGAATCGGTCACTTCAAAAGTATTGGTTGTAGTCCCAACAGGAAAAGCACTACCACTTGGCAAACCCGCTGTTTGAGATGTTGTCGCTCCTGGGCAATTATCGGTGCCCACAGGGGCTGTATATGTTACCACAGCAGTACAAAGGCCTGTGTCAGAATTTTGTGTTATGTCTCCCATACAAGAAATCATAGGCGGCACAGATTCAGACCCTGGATTAACAACAACTGGATTGCTAGGCCATCCTGCACTGCATGAAGAATCTCCAGAATCTACCACCGAAATATCGTACGAATTTGCTAGTAAGCCAGTAAATACACCGTTATTAGATTGTGTTATAGGGGGTCCAGGAGGTGCTGTTGGTGTTAGAGTATATTCTATTCCCGTACAAGTAGAACATGTTGTCGTAACTGTTACGGTTCCATCTGCCGATGTTGGGCATGATGTGTCTGTTGTAGATACATTGGTAACGGTTAAGTCACATGACGAATTAAATAGCGACGCTTCCCAAAGGCCACGACCAAAAGTTCCTGCTCTAATAAGGTTATTGGTTTCATTAATTTCTAAGTCGTAAATAGGTGTATTTGGCAAACCCGTTTCGTGTAATTGCCAAGGAGTAACATCTGACTTGTAATAGACACCTACATCCATACCAACGTAGATAGCGTCCATAGGCGATCCACCTGTATCTTCATATGCTATACTTAGGGCGGGTATGTTAGGTAAGGTTCCTGACACATTGGTCCATGTACTTCCAGCATTCGTAGATTCATATACTTTTTGTCCAGCTGTATAGCCTCCCAAAGTAACCCAAATTCGTGTAGCATCTGCAGGGTCTATAGCAATTGAAGTAATAAGTAGTGTTGGCCATGGTCCCGTAATTGTAGTCCAAGAACCTCCAGTATTTGAAGACATTTGCAAATCAATACCAGACGAGGCATACAAACGAGTTGGATCGTCTACTCCAATAGCCAATCCTCCACTTCCATCAGACCCTAGATTTGTCCAACTGCTTCCGCCATTCGTGCTCCTATACACGTCTGTATAACCCCCATAAATAATATTAGGATTGGTGGCATCCATGCCATATGGGGTTACCCAAGTTCCTGTAGAACCAGCAGGCTGTATATCGAAACTAGTATTTCCACCGTTCGTTGATTTTCTAAAACCACCAAACTGATATGCAAAATACATGGTATTATTATTATTATAATCTATTACACAATCCATTCCGTCTGCTCCGTAAATATGAGTAATATTAGGTGCCCCAGAATATACATTGGTTCCATTATCTTGTGTCCCTCCAATAATTAAATTGGGGTTTGCTTCTACTCCTGCAATTCTATAAAACTGCATTATTTGCAGACCATCCCATATATTGGTAAATGTTTGTCCGTTGTCTGAGCTTACGGAGACCCCACCATCACTTCCAACGTATAATTTGCCATCAAGCGGATTGTAGGTTAATTCATGAATGTCTGCATGTACATATTCAAAACTACCTTCAGGTTGGTTCCATTTGGAAACGGCTGTATTCGTTGTACCACCATCTGTAGACCTCCATACATTTATCCCACCTGTAAGTATATTGTTGGCGTTAGACGGGTTCACCGCAAGGGCCAAATCATACCACGATTGGTGCGAGTCGTCACCGCCGTTAGTGTCATAGCCTAAAATATTAGGTGTAGTCGTCATAGTGCTAAAACTCGTACCACTATTTGTAGAACGATAGATACCATTAAAGACACCAGCCCCTAAACTCGGACCGGCAAGATAGTACACGTAATCTGGATTTGCAGGACTTACTGCAAGTGCAATTCTACTCTCTCCAGATGGTAATCCGGCGTTAATAACTCCCCAAGAATCTCCTGTATTTGTTGATTTATAAAAAGTATCTGGGCTTACTGCGTACACCGTACTAGGGTCGTTAGGTTTAAATTCTATGTCTCTAAAAGTTCCACCTTGCACATTAGTCCATGTTGCCCATCCGTCGGTTGTTTTTAGAATTCCAATGGTGGTTACGGCAAACATGATATTACTATTTGTTGGGTGCATAAGCAATTTATAACCTCTGTTGTTTACAGCAACACCCCAACTTAAACCGGTAGGTGCCCAAGAGAGACCTCCATCTGTAGATTTCATAACACCAATAGAACGGGTATCCCCTCCATCACCATCGCCAGTAAGAATATATATAGTATCTGGCGTGGTATGATCTATTGCTATGCCAGAAACCCCTATACTCGCTAAGGCATCAGACATTGGGTTCCAAGATGTACCCCCATTGGTACTTTTCCAGAGGCCACCAGACGGTGTTCCTACAAAAATTGTGTTTGCATCGGTGGGATGAAATCCAACCACTCCAACGCGGCCCATACCGCCATTATAACCTTGAGAACCGTTAGTATACGAGGTTGGACCAAGATCGGTCCAGCCTGCCATTCTAGTACCAGAATTTGTTGGATCTATGGCATTTGCACTTATTCCCGCATCCCAAGTTAACCGATTAAAATTTTTACCAATAACGCCATCTGCATTTACTAAACGCTGCATTCTATGCTCCCAGCGTTTGTATTGCTTATAACCACTCCCTCTTCCTTTGTCGCGATTAGCAAAATAAGATTCTGCTAATTCTTGCACCTCTTGAAGGGTTGTTTGTGATGTAGGATTATGGATTAATTCTAGATATTCTTGCGCATTATTCTGCCAAGGAAGGCACAGCGCTATTGAAGTAAGCAGCAGTAGGTATTTTATTTTCATAATATTTGGGGTTAATTATGTGGCCTCCAATGTACTCATAAATTTAAAAAGCAGAAAATACTAGTCTCAAATTTAAATTTTCTTAAAGCACTGAAAGAAGTTGTTGCAGATCGTCTTGGGTGTTATAAATATGAAATCCAACACGTATTCCATCACCACGCTGTGAGGCTATAATCTTTTGTTCTCTTAATTTCTGAAATAACGTTTCATCACCTTTTATACTGAAAATGGTACTATGTGTTTTTCTTTTTGCTGAAATTTCCTCTAATATGCCTCGTTCGGCAAAGGCTTCTTTGGCTTTGGAGGTTAATTGTTGAAGTGAATCTTCAATAGCAGCTATACCTATGGTTTCTAAAAACCGAAGACTTTCCCCTAAACTCCCATAGTTCAAAGTATCTTGGTGCCCAGGTTCAAAATGCTTCATAAATGGCAAATTGTGACGATTTCCGAAGTTAGCATCAGCCGAATTAAAACCAATTGTATTAGGATTCAATTGTTCTTGTTGTTCGCTCTTTACCATAAATAGACCATTTCCGTAGCCAGACAATAACCATTTGTACGCGCTTGCACCAAGCACGTCGATCGGACTTTCAGTAAAACTGAAATGCTCTGTACCCAAATACTGTGTACCATCTGCAATAAGCATAAGCTCTGGGTGGTATGCCTTAAGTTGGCGAAGAAAATTAAAGTCTATTTTTATTCCGGTTAAATACTGAACAATACTAAAAGCAAAAATATCTGGTCGATGACGCGCAACAGCTTGTTCTATATTCTGCTCTAGATTTTCATCGATAGTAGCATAACAAACATCGAAACCTCTCTGCTCAAAAGCCCAATTTATACTCGGGTAATCACGATCTAGAAGCAATACTTTTTTGTCTTTTGAAACGCCTTCCAAAAGTGTATTTAAGGCAAACGAAAAATTAGGAACTAAGGCTATTTCTTGTTGTGAAACTTCAAAAAAACCGCATACCCTATTGCGCACTTCTGCCAAAATCGCCCTATGCGTATCCCTAAAAATACTTCCTTGCTCCAGTAATTTCTTATCATGATTACTACGCCATTGCACGAGCGCTGTTGAAAGTAAACCAGCAGATGCGGTATTTAAATAGGTATGTGTTTGTGTTGCTGGAAACAGTTTTCTTAAATCTTCCATAACTGGACTGTTGAAACGGTTAAAAATGGGTATTTTTACGTGAGACTAAAGGTAACCAACTATGTTTTCAAAAACCAACAAAAAGGAAAGAATAGACGCAGACCAACGTGAGCAATACGAATATGCACGAAAACGAATCAAACAGAAAAAGGGGTTGATGCGTCATTTTATAATTTTTCTTGTGGGCTCTGTTTTACTTTTAGTAGTAAACCTAGTACTAAAGAAAGGTGAAGACTTTTTAATTCCACAATGGTCTGTTTGGGCTGTTTTACTTTGGTCATTTTTACTACTAATCCATGTTTTTAATGTTTTTGTGACCAATAAATTTATGGGCAAAGAATGGGAGGATCAACAGCTTGAAAAATTGAAAAATTTACAACAAAAACGTATCGATGCGTTAAAAAAGCAGGCGCTACAAGAAGCTACCGTAGAAGAAATAAAGGCGACCAGAGAAACCGAGACTCCTGCTTCTACAGATCACACCCTTGAACTAAAAAAAAACAATCCAAACGAATTACCCCCAGAACAAACATGATTACAATGATTGCCGCCGCAGGCGAAAATAATGAGCTTGGCAAAGAAAATGACTTAGTGTGGCATTTGCCAGACGACTTTAAACGCTTTAAACAACTTACAACGGGTCATTATATAATTATGGGCCGTAAGACTTTTGAATCTTTCCCAAAACCACTTCCAAATCGTACCCACGTTGTAATTACTAGAAATACAAACTACAGAAAAGATGGCGCTGTGGTAGTACATTCGTTAGATGCTGCATTATTGAAAGCTTCTAGTGACACACAACCCTTTGTAATAGGAGGCGGTGAAATTTATAAAATGGCTATGGAGGTAGCCGATAAAATTGAACTTACACGTGTACATGGCACTTTTGATGCCGACACTTATTTTCCAGAGTTAGACAAAGACACATGGGAGCTCGTTTCAGAAGAGTTTCACGACAAAGATACCCGCCACGACTATGCCTTTACCTATGAGACCTGGGTAAGAAAATAAGCGACCGTAAAACGAATAGTTGAACACCATGCATTCTATTTTGAACGAAATAGCCGAGCGAAATTCATTAAAACTGATTGAATTTCAATCGCTGGCGGGTGGTGATATAAATGCTGTCTATCTTCTGAAATGTTCTGAAGGTAATTTTGTGGTAAAACTGAACGAAGCTGCAAAATTTCCAAAAATGTTCCAAGTTGAAGCAAAAGGTTTGCAACTTCTAGAGGCTACAAATAGTTTTAATATCCCGAAAGTTTTAGACCTTGGAGAAATAAAGGCGCAAAGCTACATTTTATTAGAATTTGTCGAAAAAGGAAGAAAAACACCTGATTTTTGGTCGGTTTTTGCTGAAAATCTAGCCAAAATGCACAAAATCACGCAGCACGACTTTGGTTTATCACACAGTAATTATATTGGTTCATTAAAGCAGGTAAATGGTTTTGAAGAAACTTCGGCAGCCTTCTATATAGAGCAACGCTTAAAGCCGCAGTTTGCATTAGCATCTAAGAATGGTTTTAATTTTGAAAACCTTTCCTCTTTTTTTCAGAACATTTCGGATGAAATTCCGAATGAAGCACCCTCATTCATTCATGGTGATTTGTGGAATGGTAATTATTTAGTTTCAGCAACCGGTAATGCTGTTTTAATAGATCCTGCGGTTGCGTATGCCTCTCGTGAAATGGATATTGCAATGATGCACTTGTTTGGTGGTTTTCCGCCTACCGTTTATTCTTTCTATCATGAAATTTTTCCTTTAAAATCTGGATGGAAACAACGAATACCAATTTTTCAACTGTATTATCTATTAGTACATCTTAACTTGTTTGGGCGTGGCTATCTTTCGCAGGCAAAATCAATCGTAGCTTCTTTTTCTTAAGTCTCTTTTACAAATTTCGGAAAGGGGATTTTTTATATTATTTTTACCAGCAAAACCAACGATAATGAAAGCATATATATTCCCAGGACAGGGCGCCCAATTCACTGGAATGGGACAAGATCTTTACGAAACTTCTGCAAAGGCAAAAGAACTATTTCAACAAGCCAATGATATTTTGGGCTTCGATATTACCAAAATTATGTTTGAAGGAACGGCAGACGAGTTAAAAGAAACAAAAGTAACCCAACCTGCTATATTTTTGCATTCAACAATTCTTGCAAGTGTACTAGGAGATAACTTTAAACCCGATATGGTTGCGGGGCATTCGCTTGGAGAAATTTCGGCTTTGGTTGCTAACAGAACGTTGGCATTTAGCGATGGTTTAACATTGGTTTCAAAACGTGCTCAAGCCATGCAAAAAGCTTGCGAATTAGAACCATCTACCATGGCGGCTGTTTTAGGTTTAGAAGATCATTTGGTAGAGGCTATTTGTGCAGACACACCAGGAACCGTAGTTGCTGCAAATTACAACTGCCCCGGACAGCTAGTAATTTCCGGAGATATTTCAGCAGTAAATCTTGCCTGCGAAAAATTAACAGACGCTGGCGCAAGACGTGCATTAATATTGCCCGTAGGTGGCGCTTTTCACAGTCCGTTAATGGAACCTGCCAGAGAAGAATTGGCGGCAGCAATTAAAAACACCACGTTTACAGCTCCTGCCTGCCCAATTTACCAAAACGTATCTACCTTTGCGGTGAATGACCCTGCTGAAATTCAAAAGAATTTAATATTTCAATTAACAGCTCCAGTAAAATGGACACAGAGTATTCAAAACATGATTAAAGATGGCGCAACCGAATTTATAGAGGTTGGTCCAGGAAATGTTTTACAAGGATTAATGCGAAAGATAGACAGAAGTGTAGCTACTGCAAAAGCAGCTTTATAGTTTGTACTAGATAAAGAATTAAAAAAAATCCCGAGCTTTTAAAAGTTCGGGATTTTTTAGGTTTTAAGCACTTATTATACAATCATCACAATCTTTGACCTCACCATAATAGGTTTCGCGGTATTTGTGAAGTGTTTTTACAGGTATATTAAAGAGTGTTTTTTGAATGTAGATCACCTTCGCGGTCATCATACCCATTTTTTCTGAAAATCGTTTTTCTTTCTTAGTCTTTCTTCGGACTGATACTAGTTGCATTGCTTTGATTTTAATTATACTGCAAAACAACTAATTAGAATATCCAATCCCAAAATGCCATTGTTAAACCTTTGCTAAGTCTTTGTTAATGCGCTTTACAGATGTACGGCTTTAAAACCTACTATTGCTTATATATCTTACCTTCTTTCATCACGAAAACCACGGTTTCCATTGTTTGTATATTCTCTATTGGGTTGTCTTCTACTGCCACAATATCTGCAATGAACCCTGCCTTTAACTGCCCTAATTCGTTTTCCATGCCTAACAATTTAGCATTTGTTATGGTAGCAGATTGCAAAGCAAACATAGGCGACCATCCAGACTCTACCATATATCTAAATTCTTTGGCATTTTCGCCATGCGGAAAAACTCCTGCATCTGTACCAAAAGCTATATTAACCCCTTGCTGACTTACCATTGCAAAAGTCTTTTTTAATTGTGCGTCTATAGCTTCAATCTTCGGGATAATAATTTCTGGATAATATCCTGGTATTTTAGCCTTTTCAGCAACATATCTTCCTGCAGACAAGGTGGGCACTAAATAGGTGCCATATTGCTTCATGAGTTGTGCTGTTTCTAAATCCATTAAAGAGCCATGCTCAATGGTTAAAACACCCGCTATTATTGCTCTTTTCATTCCTTCAATCCCGTGTGCATGTGCCGCTACGGTCATTCCGTATTCTTTTGCGGTTTTTATAATTTCATTAAGTTCTTCCTGAGTAAATTGTGGGTTTTCACCGTTTTTACTTACACTCAACACGCCTCCAGTGGCAGTAATTTTGATACAGTCTGCCCCATTTTTATAGCGTTGTCTCACTGCCTTTCTGGCGTCATCGGGGCTATTTATTACTCCCTCGGCGGGACCTGGGTCACCCATAAGTTCTTTTTTTCTCCCGTTAGTTGGATCTGCATGTCCGCCTGTAGTTGCAATTGCTTTTTCTGCTGTAAAAATCCTAGGCCCAGGCACTTTACCTTTTGCAATGGCATTTCGCAAGGCCACGTTTACGCCACTCCCCCCTAAATCACGTACCGTAGTAAAACCAGCCAATAAAGTTCTATTAGCAATGTCTGCCGCATTAAATGCAACATCGGCGTCGTTGAGCGTAAAAGGTTTTAAGTAGTTATCTGGACTCGTTTCACTTTCAATATGAACATGCATATCTATAAGACCAGGAAGCACGGTCATATTTCTAAGATCAATAATTTGATCATCTTTTTTGCGAGAGGCAATGTAGCCGTCTTCAATACTGTTGATTTTGTTTCCAGAAATAATAATTGTTTTTTCTGAAAGCATCAAGCCATTTTTTGAATCTAGGATTTTTCCGCAGTGCAGATAAGTTTGCTGAGAAAATACTATTTGAGTAATAAACAGCGTAAAAATTAGAATTCGCATGATGTTGTTTTTTACGAATGTACTGAAAATCTTATGCACTCATTTTAAAACGCTTCTCTTCTTACTCTTTTAATAGCAGTTTTTCTAATTTTTCTAAACGTAATTTTAGTTCAGATTGTTCCTTTTTAAGTTGAATATTTTCTTGATTAAGTTCTTTAATTCCTTCAATTAAAAGAGGAGTAATCCCTGCATAGTGAACAAAGTATTCGTTGTCTTCTGAAACCTGAACTGCTTCAGGTAAAATCTTTTGAAGTTCTTGTGCTAGTACACCAGAAGTCTTTTTCGGTCTTTCTCCCTTAGAACGTTCTGTGCTATTTATTTTATATTCATATGTATATCCGTTAATCTTATTTATTTTATCGAGAGAAGCACTTATAACGTTAATATTCTGCTTCCTTCTACGATCTGATGCTTGAACGTATTGCCCAGAATTATCGATATAGGCGAGCTCAGCATTATTGTTAAATGGATTTCCATCACTATCTCCCCAAAAATCTTCGTCTAATACTCTAAAGGCTCTATTGTTATCTGCAGGAGACCATACCGTCACGCTATTGCCATCTAAGTGAATCCCTCCGGTTTCTGTACCTCCTTCTTGACTCGACAACATTATGTGATTACCTCCACCACCAAAATCGATAGTAGCATCAACCCCATGTACAAAAGAATCATCATTTTGTAGTAGCCCCTTTTGTGTAGTGATATTTATATCGTTAATTTGAAAATCTCCATTAACACGCACTACGTTAGTATCAAATTCGCCATAGACTAGCGGACTGCTTGTGCTTGAGTTTTCAATATAAAGACGATTACTGTTTGTCTCTGAAGCACCTGATTGATACCCTAAAAACACATTTCCAGTTACCGAACCGCTATTAAGTCCAGAAGAATGGCCAATCATCACATTATTTGCGCTGGTATAGGTTGTTCCAGAACTACCCAATGCCGCCAGACTTCCGATATAAACATTGTTAGTTGATGTTGTATGACGTAAAGCAGAGAAATACCCCAAGCTCACATTATCACTTCCGGTAATATTCTCTTGCAGAGCACCGCTTCCTATAGCAACATTATTATTTGCCGATGTAGCATGAAACAAAGCCACCACTCCCATGGCCACATTATTTGCTCCAGAAGAGTTATCCCGTAAGCTTCTCGACCCTACCGCAATATTATTATCTCCAGTAGAACCATACCACAGCGCTCTGTTTCCTATGGCAGTATTTTGAGACCCTGTTGTAATATATTGCCCAGCATAGTGCCCTAATGCGGTGTTGTTACTTCCTGTAGAATTACTTCGTAGTGCTGTATTACCAAAAGCGGTATTCTCAGTACCTGTTGATATGCGTAGTGACTCATTACCAATAGAAAGATTTGACGTTTCTAGCGACCCAAAATTAGTATTATTTCTTCTAAAGGAAATATCAACATCATCTATAGTACCCATAAAATTAACGGAGGCATCTGTACCGGTGTTTCCAGTAAGTGACCAATCGTTCCCTGATAGGCTTGAGGCATTTATCCAACTTAATGTCCCAGAGCCATCGGTTTGCATTACTTGATTAGCAGTACCATCTATCGAAGGAAAAGCATACCCTGTTGTTGCTGGATTTCCTGATTGAATGGTTCCATTTATTCGAAATCGGTTTGTATCAAACTCTCCGTACACCAAGGGGCTGGTAGTACTAGAATTATCTATAACCAACAGATTTGAAACATTGGTTAGGGTTGAGCCAGAGTCATTCCCGATAAACACATTAGATGCGCCATTTAGCTGTCTTCCCGAATTTGCTCCTAATAGCACGTTGTCGTTTCCCATGTCACCATTTCTTCCCGCTTGGTTACCAATAATAGTATTATCGTGTCCAGTGGTTGTAAATATGGAGGCAAAGTATCCCATGATTGTATTTCCAGAACCTGTATTTCTAAGCCCTGCCTCTTTACCTACTACAGTATTATTGCTTCCCGATGTGTTAGAAATTAAAGAACCTAGTCCGATTGACACATTGTTAAAGCCATTATTAACAGACAATGCACTTTGTCCAATAGCCAAATTGTTATTAGGCGTATTACCGTGTCGCAAAGCACCATTTCCGATTGCTATATTTGCGTTCCCTGTTGTATTGGAACTCAGCGCGTGAAATCCTAATGCCAAAGAACTAGTGCCAGTTGTCGCATTTGTTGAGGCATACGGACCAATAGCTATGGCGCCAATAGTACCTTGATATTGCCTTAATGCAGACAACCCAATTGCGATGACAGAATTGCCAGTACTAACACCGGTTCCGGCATTGTTTCCTAACAAAATATTTGAAGCCCCCGTTGTAATATTACTTCCAGAACTATCACCAAAAAGTAAATTTCCGTAGCCAGTGGTGAGAGAAGATCCTGAAAGATTGCCCCATCTAACATTTGTACTTGGGCTTTGTAAACTTCCATTTGCATCTATTTGTAATCGTTCAATATTATTAGTTCTGAAAGCAAGAGAAACGTTGTCTGTTGTTCCTAAAAAGTTAGTTGCTGCATTCGTACCTGCATTTCCAGGCAATAACCATCCACCTACCGAACCAATTGAAAGTTTCTCCCAAGATCCAGCGCTATTATTCCAGATATAAATTCCGGGTGTATTCACGCCAACAGTAGATCTTAAGTACACCAACATACCGTCTTGATCTAATCCCGGGTTTGTAGTTGGAAATATGTCAATCCTAGGTATTAACAATCCATCGGATGCTAAAGGATTTGTAGCGTCACTTGCCGCAATATCTAAAATAGCATTTGGAGTTGTGGTGTTAATCCCAACTTGGGCTAACATGGTGAGATTCACTAGCAATGTAAACAATACTATTCCTTTTTTCATAATACAAATTTTATATAAACCCGCCCTCCTACAGGAGGACGGATTTAAGTTAGCTAGTGGTTAAGTTGCTGTGTGATCTAGAGATTTGGTTTTGGGGAACCAGTTCATTTAGTTCTTAAAATAGATCTAATGTGTATAATTTCTTAATTACAAAATAGTTACATCAGTCTTTAACGTGTCTTTTCAACTCTTTACTAATTTATTGTTGACTTCATTTATTTTTGAATGAGGCAAATTAAACTTAAAGTATGGCGTCTATGGTTTTAGTTACTTATATAAATGTTCATTTGCTTCCGGAAAAAGAAAGATGCTGAATACGAGTCTTAAAACAAACCTTTTCATAACTTTATACTTAGTTTTATTTACTAGCAAATCTAGTTTAGGGCTACTTTTTATATCTCATGGAAATCAACCAAAAAATGAACTAGTGGTAAACCACTAACTATACTATGAAATACTTTCACGCATTTGTAATTATTACGTTTGTAGTTATTACAAAAACTCACGGTCAAAAAAATATTGATAGTACAGTTGTCAAAAAAATAAAACTATTAGACTCTATCGCCAGAATCAATCCAAATGAAAGCCTTAAAAATTTAGAAGACTTTTATGCTAGCAATAAAAAAGCACTTGAAGATTCCCCTCTTGGTTTAGAACAAGTTTATTATGCCTTTGCCAAGTATCATTATTACATCTATAAATATGATAAAAGCATTAGTTATTCGAGAAAAGGAAAAAAACTAATTAAAGACAATAATTTAGACACACCTACATACTACTACGACAATATGATGGGTAGTATCTATGGGAATCAAAAAATAACAGATTCTGCTGCCCTCTATTTTACTAGAAGTGCTGACGCCGTTGCGAAAGAAGGAAAATTTGGATATGCTGCGCAGATAAATTATAACATTGCGTCTTTATATACAAACGACTTTAATCTCAAAGATGGTTTTATATATTTTAGAAAAAGTTTAGCATTCTACGACAAGATTCCTGATTCATCAAAAGGCCCCGATTTTTCATTTATGATGGGTAATATGGCATATGTATATGAAAAGGGAGATAGTTTAGCTCGAGCTAAAACATTGGCAAAAAAGGCTGTTGAATACGGTGAAAAGTTTAAAGAAAAAAATGGATTAATTTTCGGAAATCTGACGCTTTCAGATATTTTCAAAGACACGAATAGAATGGACAGCGCTTACTTTTATAGTAATAGAGCCTACAAGCTTGCAAGACAATATTCTTTTGAAGATTTCTATCCTACAACGGCAATGCACCTTGCTAAATTTAAAGCTCCAAACAATAATTCTGAAGCCATACGGCTCATGGAAGAAATTTCCATTAGTCGTGAAGACAGGGCGTTAAACTGGCTGGGTAATGTAGATAAATTTTCCGCAGAGTTATATACCAAGGCTGAAGATTATAAAAAGGCAAATTTTCACCTTAACAAGTATGCCCGGTATCAGGACAGTATCAATAAAAATGAAACTGAACTCAAAGCCGCTAATATATTAGAAAAGTACAAGGCGTCTCAAAAGGATTTAACAATCGCTCAACAGAAGGCAAAGATTACTGAAAAAGAAAATCAGAATAAAATCATTGCAATTATTGTAGCGGCTTTAGCAATGCTCCTCATCGCATTATTTTTAATCTTTCGACAACGACAAAAAACACAAAAACAAAAGATTAGAGTGTTAGAGAATGAAAAAGAGAATGTAGCACTTCGTTCTTTAATGGCAGGAGAAGAAAAAGAACGCAGTAGAATTGCAAAAGAGCTACACGACGGGTTAGGAGGAATTCTAGCCGTTAGTAAAATGCATGCGAGCACTCTAAAGAAAAACGAAGTAAATGCCGAAGGACTGGAAAAGCTAACTAAATTATTAGATACAGCTTCTCAAGAATCGAGACGTATTTCGCATAATTTATTGCCAGAGAACCTAATTACAAAAGGATTAGACACAGCGCTTAAAGAGTTTGTTAATTCTATAAACGAAAGTAATTTGTTAGATACAACATATCAAAGTGTCAATCTTTCTGAATCGCTACCCCAATCGTTTCAACTAAGTGTATATAGAATTATTCAGGAATTATTAAATAATATTATAAAGCATTCTGAGGCCTCCCAAGCATTAATTCAATTACAGCAGGATGCTCACAAGCTTACCCTCACTGTAGAAGATAATGGCAAAGGATTTTCAAATCAAAAAGCCTCGGAAGGTATTGGTTTAACTAATATTAAATCCAGATTGTCACTTTTAAAAGGCAAATTAGAGATAGACTCTAATGAAACTTCTGGAACATCAGTATATATTGAACTACAATTAGAAAAATGAAAAAAATCTATAGAATAGCAGTATTAGATGATCACGCATTAATTCCAGAGGCGATAAGAGCGTTACTAACTGGTCAAGAAAAATATCAGTACACGCAAGGATTTAAGTCATCTGAAGCACTCATCGAATATTTAAATAATGATAATTTCATTGATGTTTTACTATTAGATATTCAATTAGATGGTGAGGATGGTATACATTTATGCGAAAATTTACACGGTAAGTTTTCAGACATAACTATTATAATGCTTTCTAGTAATACGCAAAGCGCCATTGTCATGGACGCTCTAAAAAAAGGAGCCAAAGGATTTTTACCTAAAAATATTGATGATATCACGCTAATTGAAGCTTTGGATGAAACTTTATCTGGAAAAACCTACATCCATAAAGAAATCTCCTTAATTCCAACGATAACTAAAACAAGTCAATTCGACTACATACCAAAACTTACAAGACGAGAAAGAGAAGTGCTAAAACTTATATTAGAAGAAATGACTACTTCAGAAATTGCGTTAACATTACATATAAGCGCAAGCACGGTTGAATCACATCGTGCAAGCCTTTTCAGTAAGACTGGTTCTAAAAATGTTGTAGGGCTTATAAAGTTTACGCTGGAAAAAGGTTTATTGAGTGCGTAATTCTAATTTAATCCTCTCACCTTTTTCTCCCATTCCCAGGCAGAACGAAGCGCTACTTTAATATCATACTCGGCTTTCCAGCCCAGCTCTTGGTTTGCTTTAGTGGTGTCGGCATATACAGCAATAATATCCCCTTGTCGTCTATCTACAATTTTATAATTCAATTTTACGCCTGTCACTTCTTCAAATGCAGCAACAATTTCTAAAACACTGCTACCCTTACCTGTACCTACATTAAAGATTCTAAATTTTTTAGAATTTTCTGCTCTAATAAGTCGTTCAATAGCCTTTACGTGAGCATTTGCCAGATCTACGACATGAATATAATCTCTAATACAACTTCCGTCTGGTGTTGGATAATCATCCCCAAACACTGAAAGCTGGTCACGCACCCCGGCCGCAGTTTGAGTAATAAATGGAACTAGATTTTGTGGTACTCCCACAGGTAACTCACCGATAAGAGCAGAATCGTGCGCGCCTACCGGATTAAAATAGCGCAATGAAATTGCATTGAATGCAGAAACATCACAAAAGTCTGAGATTATTTCTTCACAGATTTGTTTCGTATTTCCGTAGGGAGAAATTGCCTTTTTAATAGGCGCCTCTTCATTTATAGGTAATGTATCTGGTTCTCCATAGACCGTACATGATGAACTAAAAATAAAGTTAGCTATACCCCGAAGCTTACATTCTTGTAATAGATAGACAAGACTGGCTACGTTGTTTTCGTAATATAACAACGGATTTTCAACACTTTCACCAACAGCTTTACTAGCAGCAAAATGTATAACCCCTTCAATGTTTTGATATTTTTCGAAAAAAGAAGATAGCTCATTCTTATTGCGTACATCTAACCGTTCAAACTCTGGTGGGGTTTTGGTAATTTGAGTTATACCCTCTAAAGTTTCAATTGTTGAATTGGAGAGGTTATCTATAATAACTACGCTATAACCGTTTTGCTGCAGTGCCACTACAGTGTGTGATCCTATGTATCCAAGACCTCCAGTTACAAGTATTTTTTTCATCTATCTAGAAACAAAATTAATTACTGTTTCAGTAATAAAATTTATTTGTTCATCGTCTAATTCAGTATGCATTGGTAATGATATCACCTCTTTTACTAAGCTATTAGTAACTGCAAAGTCTGCTTCGTTGTAGCGTGAATCTGCGTATGCCTTTTGAAGGTGTAACGGTATTGGATAGTACACACCACACGGAATTCCTTGTTCATTTAAATGAGCTACTAAGGCATCGCGGTCTGCGTCCAGAATACGTAATGTATATTGGTGAAACACATGACAATCACATGTTTCGCAAATACTATTTCCAGAATCACAATAACCGGTTGGAGTAACAATGCCATCAATACCCTGAAGAGCTTCAGAATACTTTCTTGCAGCATTTCTACGCGCCGTATTATAGCTATCAAGATGCGGTAATTTGGCTCTAAGAATTGTAGCCTGAATAGAGTCTAGTCTCGAATTAACCCCAACAACGTCGTGATGATATCTTACATACATACCATGATTTACAATTCCTCGTATGGTATGTGCTAAATCATCATCGTTGGTAAAAATTGCACCTCCATCTCCGTAGCATCCAAGATTTTTTGAAGGGAAGAACGATGTAGAGGCTACATGGCCTATCGCACCCGTTTTTGTCTTAGTTCCATCTTTAGAGGTGTAGGTAGCGCCAATTCCTTGAGCATTATCTTCAATAACATACAAGTCATGTTTCTTGGCAAGCTCCATAATAGCATCCATATTTGCCGCTAAGCCAAATAAGTGTACCGGAACAATAGCCTTGGTTTTAGGCGTAATTGCTTTTTCTATTGCTGAAATATCTATGTTAAAATTAACAGGATCCACATCAACTAGCACTGGTGTTAATTGTAAGAGTGCAATTACCTCGACGGTAGCCGCAAAGGTAAAATCGGCTGTTATCACCTCGTCTCCCGGTTGTAACCCTAATGCCATCATAGCAATTTGAAGAGCATCGGTACCATTAGCACATGGTATCACATGCTTTACCTCAAGGTAATCTTCAAGTTCTTTCTGAAATGCATGGACTTCAGGTCCATTTACAAAGGCAGTTGATTCAATAACATCGAGAACCGACTGATTTACCTTTTCCTTGATATGCTGGTATTGGCCTTTAAGATCGACCATTTGAATTTTTTTCATGAAATACTATTAATTTTACACCTGTAAAAATACGAAAAACACACCGTGAAGCCATATTAATTAAAGAATAACCATAGCTGTATTAATTTTGGTAATTTAGCCTCCTGTGCACACGCTTTACAACATAGCTATACACATTGCTACATTTTGTCTGTGGGTTTCTCAAATCTTCAGCAAGAAGATGCGCACATTTGTAAAGGGTAGAAAGACAACATTTAGCACCCTTACAGAACAAATTTCGGCAACAGACCAGACTTTTTGGTTTCACTGCGCCTCCTTAGGAGAGTTTGAACAAGGGCTTCCAATTATGGAAGCTATGCGACGCTCTTTTCCATCTTATAAAATTGTAATTTCTTTTTTTTCTCCTTCAGGATATGAAATCAAGAAAAATACACCCATTGCAGATTGCGTAGTATACCTACCCATGGACACACCTGCCAATGCTCATAAATTTATCAAACTAGCCCACCCCACTTTGGCCTTATTTGTTAAGTACGAATTTTGGCCCAACTATCTCTTTCAGCTTAAAAAACAAAAAATTCCAAGTGTTTTAATTGCTGGCCTTTTTAGAAATGAACAAGTTTTTTTCAAATCCTACGGAAATTTTATGCGCAAAGCACTTGCTAGTTTTAATCACATTTTTGTTCAAAATGCAAGGTCTCAAGAATTGCTTGAAAGCATCCACATACAACAAGTTTCCTTAAGTGGCGATACCAGATTCGATAGAGTATCACAGCAAATAGAGCAAAACAATAAGCTTGAGTTTATGGAAAGCTTTTTAGGTAATGCGCTTTGTGTTGTATGTGGAAGCACATGGGTAGAAGATGAAAACGTATTACTTTCATTTATAAATGAAGCGCCGCAACATGTGAAATTTGTAATAGCACCACACAAGATTGATCCTGCAAAAATTGATGCGCTAAGAAAGAAACTGAAGCAGCCATCACATTTATATTCAGGTGGAGTGGAAGATCAAAGTGCACTTGAAAATACCAAAATTCTTATTATAGATACCATCGGTCTGCTTACGAAAATCTATAGTTATGCCGATGTTGCGTATGTAGGAGGTGCGATGGGTTCTACGGGACTTCATAACATTTTAGAGGCTGCAACTTTTGGCGTTCCCGTACTTATCGGGCAGCATTACAAAGAATTTCCTGAAGCTATTCGTCTACAGTCGCTCGCAGGGCTTTTCTCCGTAAAAAACGCTGAGGAGTGTAGTGCAATCTTGACGAAATTAACAACTAACACCGCTTTCAGAAATAAAACAGGAATGATTGCAGGCCATTTTGTAAACAGCAATACGGGAGCCACGGCTATCACCTTAGTCTATATAGAAAAGTTGATGGCTGAATTTTCTAAACGGTAACCGCCTGATTTAAATACCTTCTAAACGGTAGTAATTCTTTGTAAATTTCAATCACGCGATTCTCAAAATTGGGATGTATCACTTCCTTCTTAGTAAGTTGAACACTTACGGCAAACGACCGTCTACGAAGTAAGTCTATATGTCTATGGTCTCGCGAAAAACCTTTAGGTGCAGTTTTAAGTGGGTTATCATCTAGCAAACCACCAAACATATTTTGAAAACTTTTTTTGTTCAATATTTTTTTAAACTCATCACCATTATAATCTATCGCCTGCCGTATACTTTTTAGTGTTTTGGAGGAAGGGTGCCAGTAGCCTCCACCAATAAATGACTCATTTGTGCCCAAATGAATATAAAAATCACCTTGCTTACTCACTTGATCTAGACCTGCGCCAAAATGATCTTTATACACTGGTTTGTTGGGGTGAAATAGGAGGTTATTATTAATTCTATTTATTGCTTTTTTTCCTGGAGTGTCGTAATAATTAGTATCTAATATTGCCAACTTTATATTTAAAGCATCTAACCAATTAATATATAAATCACGAACATTATGGTATTCAGATCTATTGGCATCCATCCAATCTTTAGCGTTGTTTTTTTGCAGTTTGCACAAAAAATCATAGAGCAATGAGAAATTCATAAGTCTTTTAGTTAAAAGTACTTAAATTCATCACGTTTTAAAACTTTAATAAAACTTTACCACTGTTGATATGTTAATTCCTGTAGATTTGTGTCATAATTTTAACAAACCCTAATTATGAAAAAAGTAATTTTAAGCCTTGCTGTAGTTTTCACTCTGAGCACAGCATTTGTTTCTTGTAGAGAGACAAAAGAGACCAAAATTGAAGTCGAAGCAGATGATGTGGCAGATGACGTTGAGGACGCCATTGACGACGCTGGAGACGCTATTGAAGATGCAGCCAACGAAACTGAGGATGCTATCAACGAAGGTGTTGACGAAATAAAAGAAAACACCGGGACAGGCGGTACAGACGACAATTAAACTTGTATAAACCATCAAATTATGAAACGATTAATTATTGCAACATTTGCAATCGCAACCATCACTGCAAGTTTTACTTCGTGTAGAGATACTGAAGAAAAAACTGAAAAAGAAGAAATTCTTGACGAAGCTCGTGAAGAAGGTGCAGACATCAAAGTTAAAGATGGTGGCGATAAGATAAAGATTGAAAAAGCAAACGGTGATGAAGTTAAAATCAAAACCGATGACGGCAATGTAAAAATCAAGACCGACGACAATTCGTAATACGAATTAAAATAATGATTAAACGGCTTCATTTGAAGCCGTTTTTTTATGTATTTAAGTTGCTGATTTGCCCTTTTAATTCTTCCATAGATTGCTGTAATTGTCGTAACAACGTACTTTCTGAAGGCTCATCTAATCCAAAAGAAAGTTTACTGTTCACCATCCAGAGTTCTTGAATATTTTTAACAGGCACTTCTAACGGAATATACTCCGGATTTAAAGAAATGAGCCTTACTTTCTCTGGAGCATTCGCTACTTTCTGTAGTTTTTTAACTAGAACAGAGTCATTTAAAACTACAATATAAATCTTGCTATCGCTTGCCTCGGCTACACTAGGAACTGCTTTGCCAAGAACCCATTCATTGGGTCTTATATTAGGGAGCATACTATCTCCTTCCACTTGAAAACCTCTGTACGTTGCATTGCGATACTGTGGCAATGGAATATTGAATGCTGGCAAAGTTTCATACCAAGAAACATCGTGAATGTTTTGAGGATACCCAGCGGCTGCCTTCTGATTTACTAAAAGAATACGCTCCTTATCTTCAGAATCTAAGGCAATAACTTTCGGGCTTACATTACCGCCATTCACATCTACATATTGGGTAAAACTTTTACCAAAAAGCCACAGCGGATTTATATTAAACTGACGTAACAATTCCATCACCACCTTGCCAGATAATTTAGTTTTACCACGCTCAATGTCTGCAGTGGTTGCACCTATTTCTAAAATTTCAGCAAAAGACTGCTGAGTATGATGCTGCTCTTCTCGCACCTTTTTAAACCTACGAGCTTCTATAGAAAGTTTCGAATCCATCTTCGAATATACTATAATTTGGATATTTTCCAAAATAATTACAGGAATATTTCCTATAAAAAGGAATAGTTCCATAAATTTGTATAATTTCCAAGACGTATGAATTTCGACAGAATAAAAGAAAAACTAACTATTTTGGCAGATGCTGCTAAATATGATGTTTCATGTGCTTCTAGTGGCAGTAAAAGAGCTAATAAAAACAAAGGACTAGGTAACAGTACCGGCATGGGAATTTGTCATACCTATACAGAAGATGGTCGTTGTGTTTCTCTATTAAAAATTTTACTTACCAATCATTGTATTTTCGATTGTGCCTATTGTGTAACACGAAAAAGCAACGACATAAAACGTGCGGCATTTAAAGTACAGGAGGTAGTAGATTTAACCATAGCCTTTTATCGAAGAAATTATATTGAAGGTTTGTTTTTAAGTAGTGGTATTTTCAAAAATGCAGACTACACCATGGAACGCTTGGTATTGGTAGCTAAAAAACTTCGAGAAGAAGAAAACTTTAATGGATATATCCATCTAAAATCTATTCCAGATGCCAGTGACGAACTCATGAGACAGGCAGGTCTGTATGCAGATAGACTTTCCGTAAATATTGAAATTCCTACTGAAAAAGGTCTAAAACTGCTTGCTCCCGATAAGAAACGTGAAGATTTTATAAAACCCATGCTAAAGGTTAAGAATGAAATTATTCAGTATAAAGCAGAAAAAAAGAGAATTAGGAGTACACCATTGTATGCACCAGCAGGACAAAGTACGCAAATGATTATTGGTGCGGGAGGCGAAACCGATGCCGAGATTATGTATACCTCTTCTTATTTCTATAAAAAGTTTAATATGAAGCGTGTATATTACTCTGGATATGTCCCTATTAGCTACGATAGTAGACTACCCGCAATAGGCACAGATGTGCCAATGTTGCGAGAAAATAGACTCTACCAAACAGATTGGTTACTTCGATTTTATGGTTTTGACATTCGGGAACTCTTAACTAAAGAAAATCCAAACTTAGAGAGCGATATAGATCCAAAACTTAGTTGGGCATTACGTAATTTAGATGTATTTCCTTTAGATATTAACAAAGCAGACAAACAATTGCTAGCACGTATCCCGGGAATTGGCATGAAATCGGTTCATAAAATTCTACATGCAAGAAAGTACCGAAACTTGAATTGGGAGCACTTAAAAAAAATTGGGATTTCTCTAAATCGCGCTCAATATTTTATCACTTGTGAATCAAGGCATTTTGAAAGCAAAGATCGAACAGCGGCACAAATAAAAAGTCTAATTCTTTCTAACTCTAGCAGCAAATTTCAAAAAACATACTCGTCACAATTAAATTTATTTACCGCACATGACGGGCTACAGACGGCATGAAAATAATTTTAAAATACGATGGTAGCTTCGAGGGTTTCTTAACGGCCGTATTTGAGGTCTACGAACAAAAAATTGAGTGCCCGTCTATTGAGGCTTCCCAACGTTTTGCTGAAAATTTATTCGATGCTATAGAAGTCATTTACACAGACGAAGCAAAAGCCAAAAGAGTTTATAACGGATTGATACCTTTTTGTAAGTCATCAGGACTGTTAACAATGTATCGTGCTTTTTTAAGTGAACAACAGGGTATTGAAGATGCTTTACTTCATTTAATTATGCGTTCCTTATCTGAAAAAAAAGCAGTTCTCACAGATTATTCAGATCCCTATATTTTACGTATTGCCAAAACTGTTAAAATGGTAGATAGAGAAAAACACAGGATGGATGCGTTTATACGATTTCAACTTACAAAAGACGGACTTTATTTTGCAACTGTAGAACCAGATTTTAATGTGTTGCCGTTGCTCATTGGCCATTTCAAAAAACGGTATGCCGACCAGCGGTGGCTGATTTATGACATAAAGCGAAATTTTGGTTTACACTATGATTTAAATAATGTTGACACCGTAGTTTTAAATGACAAACCTTTGTCTATAAATGGAGCGAAGAATGCTTTAATTTTTTCTGAAAAAGAACTTGCGTTTCAGTCTCTTTGGAAATGTTATTTTGACAGCACCAATATTAAGGAACGAAAGAATATGAAGCTACATTTACAGCATGTTCCTCGACGATATTGGAAGTTTTTAAGTGAGAAATTTATCAATTGAAAAAATTGAATTACATTTATGGCTTATTAACAAAAACCAACCCATTATGAAAAAAGTATTATTAAGTTTTGCTGCGCTTTCACTTGTTTTTTCAATCTACTCTTGTAGAGAGACTACAGAAGAGAAAGCTGAAGATGCAGTAGAAGCTGCTGTTGAAGATGCAGAAGAAAATTTAGAGGCTGCTGGAGATGCTCTTAAAGACGCTGCAGAAGATGCTGGAGATGCTGTAGAAAATGCAGGAGATGCTCTTAAGGACGCTGCTAACAACACAGTGCGCGAAGTAGAAGAGGAAATAGAAGGAACAGACGATTCTAACTAATTTTAATGTAAAAACATTAAATGACTTCTTTAAAAGATAAAAGCCCATTCACTAAGAATGGGCTTTTCCTTTTTATATATTAAAGTGTTATTACTGCACAATAATAAATTCTGACCTTCTGTTTAATTGGTGGGCTCCTTCAGAGCAAGCTGCACCATTTACGCAACCATTGGTTAATTGTGTTTCTCCATAACCTTGTCCTGTTAAACGTGCTTTATCGATTCCTCCATTAGAAACCAACCACGCAATAGTAGATTGAGCTCTGCGGTTAGACAAGTCCATATTGTATGCATCGTCTGCTCTACTATCTGTGTGTGAACGTACATCAATTTTCATAGTTGGATACGTTTTCATAACGGCCGCAACTTTTCTCAATTCAATTTCAGCATCATATCTAATATTATCCTTATCATAGTCAAAATAAATAGGTCTTAAGCCAAGAATATTTACTAAGTCGGCTCCAAGTCCTGCAGGAGTTACTCCTAAGTCTCGACCTGTTTTCATAAAGAGCGTTTTAGATATATCTGCGCTCATAATGTTAGATGTGGCAAATGCTTTTTCTGCAGTAGAATAGTCTTCTTTTGCAGCTCTTATTGAGTATTGTGTAGAACAATTTAGTGGAAAGCCAAAGCTTCCATCTGTAGCAGAAACAGTTTGCGCCAAAACATCTCCTTCGTCATTCATTAAAACAACAGTAGCTCCTCCTATGGCTTCATTCGTATTTTGATCTAGAACAGTTCCTTTTAAATTTTGATCGCAACTAGTAATAAGGTTTTGTACTCTATTAAAGCTATAAATATCATCATCTCCTACCCCACCTTCTCTATTAGAAGCAAAATAACCAATTCCTGTAGTTCCATTAATAACAAAAGTGAAATCATCTACAGGACTATTTATAGGACGTCCGAGGTTATAAACATCCCCAAAACCTTCGGTTGTCATATCTGCAACAAATACATCAAGACCACCTAAACCTACATGCCCATCTGAAGCAAAATAAAGTTTGTCTTTAGAACTTACAAAAGGAAAGGTCTCACGGCCTTCGGTATTAATTCCGTCACCTAAGCTAACCGGATTTCCAAAACCATCTCCACTAATAGTAACCTTATACAAATCACTTAGACCTTTACCTCCAGGCATATCACTTGCGAAGTATAAGGTTTTTCCGTCTTTACTCAAAGCGGGATGTGCAACAGAATAGTCATCACTGTTAAAAGGTAGTTCTTCTACGTCCCAATCACTTCCATTCTTTTTTGCTCTATAAAGTTTTAAGTGGTTGATACCATTATTACCAGTCTTATAGTCACCTTCGGTATAGTTATTTCGTGTAAAATAAATAGTATTTCCATCTTTAGAAAATACAGCTGTAGACTCGTGGTATTTTGTATTTATTCCTTTACCAAACTTTGAAATTTCATTCCCTTGTTCCTTGCCAGTTGTAACAGTATATAAATCAAGAAATGGTTGCTCATTCCAATCGTGTAATCGTTTTGAAACATTTCCTTTTTTCCTATTAGAAGCAAAAACCAAATTTCCTTGATTGAAGGCAGGAGCGAAATCTGATAGTTCAGAATTAAACCCTACGTTAATAAGTTCAAAACGCCCAGATTGTGCTTCAATTTCTGCTAAATAGTTACGTTCGTTAGCAAATAAATTGGCTCTATAATCTTGTCCTTTGGAAGCGTAAAATTCTTCCATAATATTGTCAGACGCATCATACTGCTTTGTGCTTTTAAGAGACAAACCGTAGCGATATAAATACTCAGGGTCCATAGGATCTGAAATATCGTATAATGCACCATACCATTTCGCAGCATTGCTATAATCTGCTGTGAAGTAATACGAATCGCCCAGTTTTTTTAACATACTCTCGTCTCTATACCCTTCTTCGGCTACTGCTAGGTATGCCTCTCGAGCATCAATAAAGGCGAAATCGTTAAATTCTTCATTCCCATTTTCGATAGCTTTTTCTTGTGCCACTCCGGAAAAACCAGCTAGCAGTGCAAATGCCATAGATAATTTTAGAAAATATTTCATGTGTAACTATTTTTTTGGTTCGGATTAAAAGAATCTTGGTGAAATCATACGTTTGTTTTTATTGAAAAGTTCAAAACGTAAGAAGACTTCGTAAGAGCCATCATTATATTGTTGTAATTCTGTAGTTTCTCTATCGTAAGCTAGACCTAACATTAGTTGATCAGAAATTTGGAAACCAACCATTCCACTTAGTGCGGCGCTCCATCTGTACGCTGCACCTAGTGTAAGTTTATCATGTATTAAGAAATTTGCCGAAAGATCTGCCTGAAGCGGTGCTCCTTCAACAAGTTTAAATAACATTGCTGGCTTAAACTTAAGATTTTCATTAATATCAAATGCGTATCCACTCATAAGGTAGAAATTAACTTTTTCTTTTGCTGTTGCACTTGAATTGTTACTATTAGAAGATTCATCGTAGTGTTCAGTTTCTATAAAATTTGGAACACTTAACCCTAAATAGAACTTTTGAGTGTAATAGTATGCTCCCACCCCTACCTGTGGAGAAAATTTGTTGTCGATATTGATTTGCGACTCTGGATCTCCAGGGTTAAATGGCCCTGTATTGAGACGTTGGGTATCTATATCTAACAAATGTGCACCACCTTTAATTCCCAGAGCAAGTTTTCCTTCTTCGGAAACATCTAATGTATAGCTAAAGTCGATATCAATATACGTTTCTTGCGAAATAAATATTTCATCTCTAGTAACATTAAGACCTAGGCCCACTTTTTTACCAACTGGCGAATGTGCCGAAGCCGTAAAAGTTCGCGGAGCCCCGTCTAAACCAACCCACTGACTTCTGTAGAGACCTACAAAACTAAATACGTCGCGCGCACCAGCATAGGCCGGGTTAATACTTAAGGTGTTGTACATATACTGAGTATATTGCGCATCCTGTTGAGCCAAAGTTTCTTGACTATAAAATCCTAAGGCCAGTAACGCTAAAACGGTTATGTATAATTTTTTCATAGGTATTGATATTAGACCTACCAAGACTTTCGCCTTGGCAGGTATTTTATATGAATTTATCTTCTGTTTATGTATAATGGTCCAGCTAAACGTTTATTCTCACCATTGTCATTTACATAGTTAAGTATGTAATAGTAAGTTCCTACTGGCAAGGTTTCGTTTCTATCTATAGTAACCCTACCATCAGATAATCCTCTAAAGAATCTATCGCCTTGACCGTATCCTTTGGCATCATACACTTTTACTCCCCAACGGTTGTATATTTCTAATGTATTGTTTGGATACTGCTCAATTCCTCTAATAACAAACACGTCATTTAATCCGTCACCATTAGGCGACATGATATCGAAGACATCAAGGTTATCATCTGAATTAGGATCACCGTTATTAAACTCTAGGTAATCTGGAATACCATTTTCATTATTATCTGCAACTTCGTCGCCATTTAGAATTCCGTCACCATCACAATCAAGCAACAACCATTCGTCGCTTACACCTTCCACCTCTTGGGTTTCAAGGTTAATTGTTTGGCTATTGAAGTCAAAATCACATGGATCAAGTGGCTCTGTGCCGTCTAATAACTCTTGTCCGTTAGTAACACCATCACCATCACAATCTAGGTCTAACCATTCTTGCGAAGGTTCAACAGACATGCTCGCAGTAATAAAGTCACATGGATCAAGTGGATCAGTACCGTCACTTATCTCATCACCATTAGTAACCCCGTCACCATCACAATCTGCCAACAAGAAGTCTCCTGATGGTGGAAGCGTTATACTCGCCACATCAAAATCACATGGATCAAGTGGGTTCGTACCGTCATTCAACTCTTCGCCATTCGTAACACCATCTCCATCACAATCTGCATCTAACCATTCTTGACTAGGTGTAACCGTTTGATTATCTAAAACAAAGTCACATAAATCTAATGGATCGGTACCGTCAATTAATTCCTGACCATTGGTAACTCCATCACCATCACAATCTAATGCTTCCCATTCCATTGTCTGAGGTACAGTTGCATTCTCTAACATAAAGTCACAAGGATCTACTGGATCAGTACCGTCAATAACTTCATCACCATTGGTAACTCCATCACCGTCACAATCTCCATCTATCCAAGCCTGACTTGGCGGTACAGTTTGTCCCATAAACATTAAGTCACATTCGTCTAATGGATCAGTACCGTCAATAACTTCGTCTCCATTAGTAACTCCATCGCCATCACAATCTGCATCTAACCATTCTTGGCTAGGCGCTACAGTTTGATTAGCTAGTACAAAGTCACATAAGTCTACTGGATCAGTTCCATCTATAACTTCCTGACCATTAGTAACTCCATCGCCATCACAATCTAACGCTTCCCATGCCGCACTTGGTGGTACTGTTTGGTTAGCAACAACTAAATCACATTCGTCTAATGGATCAGTACCATCGATAACTTCTTGACCATTGGTAACTCCATCGCCATCACAATCTAATGCCTCCCATGCCATCGTCTGAGGTACAGTTGCATTCTCTAACATAAAGTCACATGGATCTACTGGATCAGTTCCGTCGATAACTTCATCACCATTGGTAACTCCATCACCGTCACAATCTCCATCTATCCAAGCCTGACTTGGTGGTACTGTCTGGTTCATGAACATTAAGTCACATTCATCTAACGGATCAGTTCCATCGATAACTTCTTGACCATTGGTAACTCCATCGCCATCACAATCTAATGCCTCCCAAGCTGCACTTGGTGGTAATGTTGCGCTAGCCAATACAAAGTCACATGGATCTACAGGATCAGTTCCATCAATAACTTCCTGACCATTGGTAACTCCATCGCCATCACAATCTAATGCCTCCCATGCCGCACTTGGTGGCACTGTTTGGTTAGCAACAACTAGATCACATTCGTCTAATGGATCAGTTCCATCGATAACTTCTTGACCATTGGTAACTCCATCGCCATCACAATCTAATGCCTCCCATCCCATAGTGGTTGGTACAGTCTGACTGCTTAACATAAAATCACATGGGTCTACTGGATCAGTTCCGTCGATAACTTCATCACCATTAGTAACTCCATCACCGTCACAATCTCCATCTATCCAAGCCTGACTTGGTGGTACCGTTTGGTTCATGAACATCAAGTCACATTCATCTAACGGATCAGTTCCATCGATAACTTCTTGACCATTGGTAACTCCATCACCATCACAATCTAATGCCTCCCATGCTGCACTTGGTGGTAATGTTGCGCTAGCCAATACAAAGTCACATGGATCTACTGGATCAGTTCCATCTATAACTTCCTGACCATTGGTAACTCCATCGCCATCACAATCTAACGCTTCCCATGCCGCACTTGGTGGTACTGTTTGGTTAGCAACAACTAGATCACATTCGTCTAATGGATCAGTTCCATCGATAACTTCTTGACCATTGGTAACTCCATCGCCATCACAATCTAATGCCTCCCATGCCATCGTCTGAGGTACAGTTGCATTCTCTAACATAAAGTCACATGGATCTACTGGATCAGTTCCGTCGATAACTTCATCACCATTGGTAACTCCATCACCGTCACAATCTCCATCTATCCAAGCTTGGCTTGGTGGTACCGTTTGGTTCATGAACATCAAGTCACATTCATCTAACGGATCAGTTCCATCGATAACTTCTTGACCATTGGTAACTCCATCACCATCACAATCTAATGCCTCCCATGCTGCACTTGGTGGTAATGTTGCGCTAGCCAATATAAAGTCACATGGATCTACAGGATCAGTTCCATCTATAACTTCCTGACCATTGGTAACTCCATCGCCATCACAATCTAACGCTTCCCATGCCGCACTTGGTGGTACTGTTTGGTTAGCAACAACTAGATCACATTCGTCTAATGGATCAGTTCCATCGATAACTTCTTGACCATTGGTAACTCCATCGCCATCACAATCTAATGCTTCCCATGCCATCGTCTGAGGTACAGTTGCATTCTCTAACATAAAGTCACATGGATCTACTGGATCAGTTCCGTCGATAACTTCATCACCATTAGTAACACCATCACCGTCACAATCTCCATCTATCCAAGCCTGACTTGGTGGTACTGTCTGGTTCATGAACATTAAGTCACATTCATCTAACGGATCAGTTCCATCTATAATCTCTTGACCATTGGTAACTCCATCACCATCACAATCTAATGCCTCCCATGCTGCACTTGGTGGTAATGTTGCGCTAGCCAATACAAAGTCACATGGATCTACTGGATCAGTTCCATCTATAACTTCCTGACCATTGGTAACTCCATCTCCATCACAATCTAACGCTTCCCATGCCGCACTTGGTGGCACTGTTTGGTTAGCAACAACTAGATCACATTCGTCTAATGGATCAGTACCATCGATAACTTCTTGACCATTGGTAACTCCATCGCCATCACAATCTAATGCCTCCCATGCCATAGTGGTTGGTACAGTCTGACTGCTTAACATAAAGTCACATGGGTCTTGAGGGTTTGTTCCATCAATTACTTCATCTCCATTGGTTACCCCGTCGCCATCACAATCTAAATCGTTCCATGCTGCAGTAACCATTGTTATATCTTGGTCTACAGCATTATAATCACAAGGATCAAATGGGTTGGTTCCTGGTTCACCTCCAGGAGGAGCTACTTCGTCTCCATTCGTAACACCATCACCATCACAATCTGCAGCTGCCCATACATCGTATGCAGTCTGTGCAGGAGTTCCTGGTGCCATAGGATTGGTTGGAATAGTCGCTACAGTAACACTACATGGGTCAAATGGATCTGTACCATTGGTAGCCTCTTCTCCGTTTGTCTCTCCATCACCATCACAATCTGCAGCTGCCCATACTCCATAGTTTGGATCTGCTGGGTTCGGAATCGTTGCAACTGTTACATCACAAGGATCAAATGGATCTGTACCGTTAGTAACTTCTGTACCATTAGTCTCTCCATCACCATCACAATCTGCAGCTGCCCATACTCCATAGTTTGGATCTGTAGGTGCCGGGATGGTCGCAACTGTTACATCACAAGGATCGTAAGGGTCAGTTCCATTAATTAATTCTTCTCCGTTTGTCTCGCCATCACCATCACAGTCTATTGCAGCCCAAGCATCAAATGCTGCTTGTTCTGGACTTCCTGGATTCATTGGATTGGTTGGTAACACACCAGCAGTAACAACACAAGGGTCTTGTGGGTCTGGATCAGTTCCGTTTGGATCGCCATCACCATCACAATCTAGTAAATCCCATGCTGCGCTCATTGGACGACTAACACTGCCAGCCATATAATCACAAGGATCTTGTGGGTTTGTTCCATCAATTACTTCGTCTCCATTGGTTACCCCGTCGCCATCACAATCTAAATCATTCCATGCTGCAGTAACCATTGTTATATCTTGACTCGCCGCTAGGTAAGAACATGGATCGTATGGATCTGTTCCGTCTGTCTCGGCCTCTACTCCATTGCTCACACCGTCACCATCACAATCTGCAGCTGCCCATTCATCGTATGCAGTCTGTGCAGGAGTTCCTGGTGCCATAGGATTGGTTGGAATAGTCGCTACAGTAACACTACATGAGTCAAATGGATCTGTACCATTGGTAGCCTCTTCTCCGTTTGTCTCACCATCACCATCACAATCCGCAGCTGCCCATACTCCATAGTTTGGATCTGCTGGGTTCGGAATCGTTGCAACTGTTACATCACAAGGATCAAATGGATCTGTACCATTAGTAACTTCTGTACCATTGGTCTCTCCATCACCATCACAATCTGCAGCTGCCCATACTCCATAGTTTGGATCTGTAGGTGCCGGGATGGTCGCAACTGTTACATCACAAGGATCGTAAGGGTCAGTTCCATTAATTAATTCTTCTCCGTTTGTCTCGCCATCACCATCACAGTCTATTGCAGCCCAAGCATCAAATGCTGCTTGTTCTGGACTTCCTGGATTCATTGGATTGGTTGGTAACACACCAGCAGTAACAACACAAGGGTCTTGTGGGTCTGGATCAGTTCCGTTTGGATCGCCATCACCATCACAATCTAGTAAATCCCATGCTGCGCTCATTGGCCCAGTAACACTACCAGCCATATAATCACAAGGATCTTGTGGGTTTGTTCCATCAATTACTTCGTCTCCATTGGTTACCCCGTCGCCATCACAATCTAAATCATTCCATGCTGCAGTAACCATTGTTATATCTTGACTCGCCGCTAGGTAAGAACATGGATCGTATGGATCTGTTCCGTCTGTCTCGGCCTCTACTCCATTGCTCACACCGTCACCATCACAATCTGCAGCTGCCCATTCATCGTATGCAGTCTGTGCAGGAGTTCCTGGTGCCATAGGATTGGTTGGAATAGTCGCTACAGTAACACTACATGAGTCAAATGGATCTGTACCATTGGTAGCCTCTTCTCCGTTTGTCTCACCATCACCATCACAATCTGCAGCTGCCCATACTCCATAGTTTGGATCTGCTGGGTTTGGAATCGTTGCAACTGTTACATCACAAGGATCAAATGGATCTGTACCGTTAGTAACTTCTGTACCATTAGTCTCTCCATCACCATCACAATCTGCAGCTGCCCATACTCCATAGTTTGGATCTGTAGGTGCCGGGATGGTCGCAACTGTTACATCACAAGGATCGTAAGGGTCAGTTCCATTAATTAATTCTTCTCCGTTTGTCTCGCCATCACCATCACAGTCTATTGCAGCCCAAGCATCAAATGCAGCTTGTTCTGGACTTCCTGGATTCATTGGATTGGTTGGTAACACACCAGCAGTAACAACACAAGGGTCTTGTGGGTCTGGATCAGTTCCGTTTGGATCACCATCACCATCACAATCTAGTAAATCCCATGCTGCGCTCATTGGACGACTAACACTGCCAGCAATATAATCACAAGGGTCTTGTGGGTTTGTTCCATCAATTACTTCGTCTCCATTGGTTACCCCGTCGCCATCACAATCTAAATCATTCCATGCTGCAGTAACCATTGTTATATCTTGACTCGCCGCTAGGTAAGAACATGGATCGTATGGATCTGTTCCGTCTGTCTCGGCCTCTACTCCATTGCTCACACCGTCACCATCACAATCTGCAGCTGCCCATTCATCGTATGCAGTCTGTGCAGGAGTTCCTGGTGCCATAGGATTGGTTGGAATAGTCGCTACAGTAACACTACATGAGTCAAATGGATCTGTACCATTGGTAGCCTCTTCTCCGTTTGTCTCACCATCACCATCACAATCTGCGGCTGCCCATACTCCATAGTTTGGATCTGCTGGATTCGGAATCGTTGCAACTGTTACATCACAAGGATCAAATGGATCTGTACCGTTAGTAACTTCTGTACCATTGGTCTCTCCATCACCATCACAATCTGCAGCTGCCCATACATCGTATGCATTTTGGGCAGGAGTCCCAGGAGACATTGGGTTAGTTTGTACAGTTTGAGTACTTACACTACAAGGATCAAACGGGTCTGTACCATTGGTAACCTCTTCTCCGTTTGTCTCGCCATCACCATCACAGTCTGCTGCTGCCCAAATATCATAGGCTGCTTGTTCAGGTGTTCCTGGAGTCATTGGATCTGTTTGTACTATCTGATTAGTTACATCACATGGATCCATTGGGTCGGTTCCATCTGCAACTTCTTGACCATTACTAGTACCATCACCATCACAATCTGCTAAGAGCCACATTGTTGTTTGGGGTTGCGTTACTAATATTGGATTATAACTACATGGATCTTGAGGATCAGTTCCACTAGCATTTTCATCTCCATTGGTAACACCGTCACCATCACAGTCTGCATCATTCCATGAAGGACCCACGTTTGCTATATTTTGACTAGCAACCTCATAATCACAAGGGTCATAAGGGTTGGTCCCATCTGTTTCTGCTTCAACACCATTGGTAACCCCATCTTCATCACAATCTGCCGCTGCCCAAATATCGTACGCTGTTTGTGCAGGAGTTCCTGGCGTTCCAGGATTGGTCGGCACGACTGTCATTTGATTTGAACAAGGATCTTGCGGATTTGTGCCATTTGTAGTTTCTTCTCCGTTAGTTTCACCATCACCGTCGCAATCGGCTGCTTGCCATATTGGGTTTGTGGTATCTGGAATACTTCCAGGGCTAAAATTACAAGGATCGTTAATGTCTGGATCTGTTGCATCACAATCTCCATCGCCATCAGTATCTAAACATCCTGTAACCACAACCGATTCTTCCAAATCATCACCCGCCGTAGAAGGATCGTTCTGATCTGGTGTTGAGGCAGCCGTAGTTGTATTGGTAATTGTATTCCCATCTTCACCCAAGTTTACCGTACCTTCAATTAAAAGTGTTACACTTTCACCTGAATTCAACAAAGGAATTGTCCACGTAGGAGCGGCATAGCTTGATGCTTGAGCACCCCCTGTATTTCCATTATTTCCAGTTGCTGTTAAGCCAGCTGGAATTGTGTCGTCTAAAGTAATATTTGTCGCATTATCTGGGCCATTGTTAGTAACTGTAATTGTAAAAGTTACAACCTCAGATTCAGCAGGAGTAGAAGTTCCACTTGTTAGTGTTTTAACCGTGACCAAATCTGCCATTCCTGCCGCAACCCCATTGTTTCCAACTGCATCAGAATCATTTGCTGGGTTACTATCTACTTGATCTGCACTTACCGAAGCAACGTTATCAAAGGCTCCTGGCCCATCGATAGTTGCAGTAACTGTTATTGTAACATCATTTGCTGGAGTACCAGCTAAAATTGTTGGGATAGTACATGGAAAACTTCCACATCCGCCACCAACTACACTCTGTATTGTTAAGTTAGTAGGAGTATCGGTAACAACTACGTTAGTTGCGGTGTCTGTACCTGCATTACTAACTACTAAAGTATAAGTTACTAAATCTCCTGTTTGATACGGGCTTGTATCTGTTAGCGTTTTAGTAATTCCAACGTCGGCTTGTGCAATACTACACGCAGCAGGTGCTGTACCATTAGAGTTAGAAAAACTGCATCCGCTAGGACTATCGAAAGTAGCTGTAAGATCTATTGAAGTTCCATCAGCAGCCATGGTTACACTAGTAAATGTATACGTAGTGGTTGAACCCAACGAACCTACCGCAACCGAATCAGAGCCATCACCAGAGAGCACTAGATTTCCTGTACCTGGCGGATCTGTAAATGTTACCGTAACATCGGCCGTAAAGGTATCGTCAGATGGGTCACCAGTTGTTGTTCCATCGTCACATGCAGAAATATTAGATAAGGTTATATCTGTAATAGCACAAACATCTATGGTAATAAAAATGTTTGCAGTATCAGAATTTCCGAAACCATCTTCTATGGTGTATGAAAAAGAAATTGGAGCTGTACTCCCAGGAGGTGGAGTTATTACAAGTTCTCCTCCTACTAATTGAACAATAGTTCCATCTCCTAGCGCAACAGGTGCACCGCCATCTGTAATAGCCATTCCGTCTACTTCAGTAATGAAAACAGTATCTCCGTCTGGATCTGAGTCATTATCAATAGCGTCTATAGTTATAGGAGTATCTACAGGCGTAGAATCTGTATCATCTACAGCCATCGGCGGATTGTTAATTCCAGCAGTAGAAGAAACTGTTGCTGTTACAGTTCCTGCAGGAGAGGTTGCTGTAAATGAAGCTACGTTATCTCCTGGACATGGTTGTGTTATTTCTACTTCGATACTAAAGATTAAATTGTCTCCTGGTTCAAATGTTCCTGAAGTTCCATCAAAAACATCGTTAAATCCAAGTCCTGTGAAACTCGGATTAAAATTAGGATCTACTAATGCTGTAGATGACACCAATGTAGGTGTTCCAACATTCACAATATTTCCAGGACACATGGCATTAATATCATCTGTTACCTGAATATTCATTAAATCTACCGGAGAGCTTGCATCATTCTCTATTTCAATCTGAAATACAATATCTTTGTTACCTTCTATACCACTAGAAGCAGGCGTATCACTTATTACAGTTTTAGTAATTAAAGGAATAGGTGTAAAGGTTAATGTAACCGGTGTTGATTCACAAAAGCACTGCACCCCATCATGATCTGCAGTTGTATTTCTTCTAGACGTATCGCTTACATCTCTTCCGCCTGAATCTACTCCAGATATAATACCTTGGGTAACTCTGGCAGACATATTAGAAGTAGGACCAACATTAAGTGCTACTATATATTGTGCTGTAGTTCCCGCTGCCATTGTTTGTCCTGCCATTAACAACTCTGAAGAACCACCATTTATTCCCGACCCTCCGTCGAAAGCAGGATTAAATGTTAAGGCAGGTGCTCCTACTGGTGTTACTGTAAGTGTATTAATTGGAACCGCGGGTGCAGCACCAAATAAATGATCAAAAGTGTCTGTATACTGGATATTAGAAGCATCTCCAGAACCACTATTCCTTAATGTAATTGTATATGAGAAATCTGTTGTTCCGTCTGTATTAACTGTTGGATTTGCATTGCTAACTTGTAAGCCAGCGCTTAAAATTGCATTATTCTCTTGAAAAGTTTCTGAATCGCCTCCAGAGGTTGCGTAGGCGTCACCTGTAGTAGCATCATTTGCTGTAACATTTACAACATTCATTACCGTAGCCATATCTAATGCAGCCACAGCATCTACTTCAATACATATACTAATGTTAATACTTTCGCCAGCGTCAAGCTCGGTTAATGGATCAATACTTAACAACTCAATATCTCCAATACTTTGTCCATCATATGCTCCATTAAATGAAACTGGAGTATTTGGCGGGTCTGTACTACTTGCTGAACCAGAAACAATGGCCAAAATTCGTGCATCACCTCCAAAAGGAGTTCCTAAATCGTCTAAAGCTGAGATGTTATAAACTGGCTCTGTACCCATATTTGTTAGGGTCATATTATACTGAATCTTATAACGATCTGTTGTGGTGTATCCCCAATCGCAATGAGATTTCGAAATTGAAAGTCCACCAGGACCTGAAGCAATACTACATTGTGAAGGTGCCGTTGTTACAGTAGGAACATTTAATGTACATCCAGTAGCAGAAAACGTTGCCGTTAAGTCTATAGGACTACCATCGGCTGGAAACATTACACCTATAAATGTATGACTAGTTGGACCATCTAAACTACCCACCGCCACAGAAACAGTACCATCGCCTGTTAAATCAAGTGTTCCAGAAGCAGGAGGATTTGAATATTCTACTTCTATATCTACCGTAAAGAAATCGTCTGAAGGATCACCTACAGTTCCATTACTATTACAAATACTTGGGTTTAGGGCTGAAATATTAGTAACTACACAATCTGGACTACAAGAAGCTGGCGCAAATCCTGCAGCCGGCTCATTTAAGGTACATCCAGCGTCGTCAGAAAATGAAGCCGTCACGTCTATAGCAGTACCATCTGCCGACATCACCACACCCATAAACGTATGGCTCGTAGCTGTATCTAACGAACCAACTGAAACAGAAATGGAACCACTGTCCCCTGACAAATCCAATGTCCCAGTTGCTGGAGGCATTTCGAAAGTAACTGTAATGTCTGCCGTAAAGAAATCGTCTGAAGGATCTGGCGATGTTCCATTATCGTTACAAGCCGACGTCATTGACGTACTTATTACTGTGATGTTACACTGAGCCATAGAAAATTGGCCATAAGACAAGAACAATACAATCCCTAAAAATTTGAGGAGTTTGTTGTTTTTGATTTTTTTCAATAGAAGCGTAAAAATTTCCATAAGCGATACACTATAGATTAATATTGTATATAAATTAATTTATTTTATTCTCTGTAAAATCGGGAAAATGGTTGGTAACTGTTGTGTGGGGGAAAACAGTTGGCCAAATATAGTTTTAAATTGTTAAGATTTTTAACTGTTTTAACGACGAACAACCAAAATAGTCGATGTAATACTATTATTTTCGATAAAGTGTAGTTTTTCATCGTTGTACAACGTTTTTTCTTAAGCATTTTAACAAATAGACTTTTCACAATCTATCTAAAAATCAAGAATTTGTAAGATTTTTCTGAAAGATGATTCCTACTTTCATGGTGTCTACAGCCAGATTGAAGTCAAAATTTGATGGTAGCACCTTATTTAAAATGAAAAGTGATTTTCAAATTTTTTCTTTAGTGTATGTCTCTAAATCTTGCATAGAAATTCTAAGAAAACGACCCCTAAAATTGATCTATATTTTAGCCTTTTTATATCATCTTAACTCACTAAAAACCATCTTTAATTTGCATTTTTTAGGTTCGGAAATAACGGACAAAGAAATTCGATAACTATTTTTTTTTCGATGAAGTGTCGAAAAAAACAGACAAAATTACGTAAAACATAGTTTTTCAGCACTATAGGATTTTGTAAAACATCGCCATATCATTGTATAGAAAATAACACAAAAACCTATCTAATGAAAAAACTTATGTTTATTTTAGCTGTACTTGCTTTTACAGCTAGCTGTACCCCAGAAGATCAAGCAACAAATGACCAACAAATCGACAAAGCGAAATACGAAGTTCCGCCAAACGGATAGAAAAAAAACTTTTTTTTCAGGAGTGTTGCTATCATTATGTTTGATAGCAACACCCTTTTTATTTTATATCTACAAATATGCTCCATCTGAAGAGGGAGTTACTTGGAATACATTTATAGGTGTAATAGAACCAGGAAACTTCTCGAACGTGCAGTCTTATATGCATGCACTCTTCACAAAGACCACGTTTGTATTGTTAACCACAATCTGGTTTGTAACCTCTAGAAACTGGTGGAAGTATGCTATCTTGGTACCACTTACCATGTTTTTGTTTCAACTATCGGGTGTAATAAATCACCAAATACAATTTATAGATGAGTTTGATTTCTGGTATTCTATACCAGTAATAATACCTATTCTGTTGTTACTTATTTTTATATCCTACAAAATTAGCAAACGCAATAAGATTGCAGAAGACCTAAATGAAGACGCCGTTGAAGAAGTTAAAAAACTAATAAGCGATGATCTCTAAATTATTGAATAAAAATATTTTCAATAATTAAATAAAATAATGCTTTGTCTTTTTTCTAAAAGTTTTAAATTTGCAACCGCCTTCGATAAAAGGTGATGTTCATTATTAAAACGCGAAAATAGCTCAGCTGGTAGAGCGCCACCTTGCCAAGGTGGAGGTCGCGGGTTCGAATCCCGTTTTTCGCTCTGCCACGATACTTTTAGAAATACTAGATTTCTAAAAACAATCTAGTAACTTTGAAGCCGTTACTAATTGAGATTATCGATAAAATATACCAATTGTAATAATTACTATTGCAAAATGCTGAAGTGGTGGAATTGGTAGACACGCTGGACTTAAAATCCAGTGGACAGTAATGTCCGTACGGGTTCAAGTCCCGTCTTCAGTACTAATCAGAAAAAACCGAATCGAGAGATTCGGTTTTTTTGTTTTTATGAAAAATGAACCTCGCTTCGATTAAATGAGGAACAACATGATGCTACAAGACTCGCGAGTTCAACGAGTAAGTTCCGTCTTCTGTTATGATGAGAAGAAGCCAAATTAAAGACGTTGCATTTAATAACATCGCGTTAGGGGTTGCAGTGAAAATCCTGCGTAGCAGATTGTAGCGTAAGACCCGACCCGCATTTCGCGGGTAACGCCCAAAACATATTACTTCTTAAACTTCACCGAAGCACTTCGCTGCAACATACGCTTAATTTCGTTGAGTTTCATTAGTGCCTCAACTGGCGTAAGGGTATCAATATCTGTTTCTAAAATTTCATCTCTTATTTCAACAAGCAATGGGTCATCAAGATTAAAGAAACTTAATTGCATTTCTTCTTCTGAAATTTTCTTCATTTTATCTGACAGTTCTTCGGAAGAATGACTTTTCTCTAAACGTTTTAAAATTTTATTGGCACGCTGTAACACTACTTTAGGCATACCCGCCATCTTGGCAACATGTATTCCGAAGCTGTGGTGTGAACCACCTGGGACCAATTTCCGCAGAAACAAAACATTGTCTTTTAGTTCTTTTACTGAAACATTATAGTTTTTTATGCGGTCAAACGTTTCGGTCATTTCATTAAGCTCGTGGTAGTGCGTTGCAAATAAAGTTTTTGCCTTACTAGGGTGTTCATGTAGATATTCACTAATTGCCCAAGCAATAGAAATACCATCATAGGTACTTGTACCACGTCCAATTTCATCTAGCAAAACCAAGCTTCGTTCAGAGATATTATTTAAAATACTCGCGGTTTCATTCATCTCTACCATAAAGGTACTTTCGCCCATAGAAATATTATCGCTAGCTCCTACCCTAGTAAATATTTTATCGACACAGCCCATGCGTACAGCGCCTGCCGGCACAAAACTTCCCATCTGGGCAAGCAGAACAATGAGGGCTGTCTGACGTAAAATTGCAGATTTACCACTCATGTTTGGTCCCGTAATCATAATCATTTGCTGGTTGTCTCGATCTAAAAACACGTCGTTAGCAATAAACGGACTATCGGGAGGTAGTTGCTGTTCAATAACAGGATGACGTCCTTCTTTTATATCTAAATCGAATGTTTCATCGAGTAACGGTCTTGTATAATTGCATTGTTTAGCATGGGTTGCAAAAGACGACAAGCAATCTAACTCTGCTATCAAAGCCGCTGTTTGTTGTACTGGTGAAATAAACTGAAGCATAAAACTTACTAGCTTGGTAAAAAGCAATTGTTCTAGTGCTAGTATTTTTTCTTCAGCCCCAAGAATTTTAGTTTCGTATTCTTTTAATTCTTCAGTAATATAACGCTCTGCACTTACCAGTGTTTGTTTACGAATCCACTCTTCTGGCACCTTATCTTTATGTGTGTTACGTACCTCTATATAATACCCGAATACATTATTTGAGGCAATTTTCAAAGAGGTTATACCCGTTCGATCGCTTTCGCGCTTTAGCATGGCATCTAGGTAATCTTTTCCTCCAGTGGCAATAGCGCGTAATTCGTCTAGTTCTTCGGAAACTCCCTGCGCAATTGCACTGCCCTTGCCTATTGCTACAGGAGCTTCTTCAAACAAGCTTTCTTTTATCTTGGTGCGCAATAACTCGCAATCGTTAAGTTGTTCTCCAATAATTTGCAGCGACTCGTTTTTAGAAGTAAGTGCCATTTGTTTGACAGGCACCACTGCTTCTAGTGAATTCTTTAACTGAACTACCTCACGCGGACTAATTTTGCCGGTAGCCGTTTTTGAAATAAGGCGTTCTAAATCGCCCATTTTTTTAGTGTGTTGCTGCAGGTGTTCTAGAATAGCTGGTTGATCTATTAAAAAACTAACCACCTCGTGTCTACGCGTAATTTTCTCGGTGTTTTTTAAGGGTAGTGCCATCCATCGTTTAAGCATCCTTCCCCCCATCGGACTTATAGTCTTATCAATTACATCGAGTAACGTAACTGCATTTTGTTGGTTGCTATAGTATAATTCTAGGTTTCGGATGGTAAAACGATCCATCCAGACATATTCATCTTCAGCAATACGTGCCAATTTGGTAATATGCTCTAGTTTTTTGTGTTGCGTTTCACCTAAATAATGCAAGGCTACACCTGCTGCAACGGTACCTGCTTCTAAATGCGCCACACCAAAACCTTTCAAGTTTTTTGTGTTAAAGTGCTTTTGTAACGTTTCTGTAGTGTATGCTGGCTGAAACACCCAATCTTCAAGATAAAACGTATGAAATGAATCTCCAAAGGCTTCATTAAATTGCTTGCGTTTTTGCTTGCTGAAGAGCACTTCACTTGGGTTAAAATTCTGTAATAATTTGTCGATGTATTCTAAGGGGCCTTCCGAAGTTAAAAACTCACCAGTAGAAACATCTAAAAATGCAACCCCAACGCAATCTTTGCTGTTTTTTCCTCCCTTATTTTTTGAAGGAAAATGAATAGCCGCTAAAAAATTATTCGACTTGCTTTTTAGAATATCGTCGTTTAGTGCCACTCCAGGCGTTACCAATTCTGTAACCCCCCTTTTAACAATGGTCTTTGTTTGCTTAGGATCTTCAAGCTGGTCGCAAATTGCTACACGACAACCAGCCATGACCAACTTTGGAAGATATGTGTTTAAACTATGATGCGGAAAGCCGGCCAATTCAGTTTTATCACCTCCATTATTTCTTGCGGTTAATGTAATATTCAAAATTCCTGCTGCTTTAACCGCATCTGAGGCAAATGTTTCGTAAAAATCACCTACGCGAAACAACAATAAGGCGTCTGGATATTTCGCCTTAATAGTATTGTATTGCTGCATTAACGGGGTGGTTTTCTTCGCCATCTAATTTTTTAATTTTGACCAATAAAAATACAGAATTCTCCTCCTTTATTGAAATTTCTTTTCAATGAAGTTGTTGGCTTTTATTAACAACTTTACATGTGCTCGCCAAGAAAATCTTAGCTATAACAACCTTAAAGCACGAATGGCTAGGCTATAAAGTAATGTACATCTAGACCCTGTTCTTTCTCAAATTAAATGTGAGGTATACACAGGCACTACTTGTCTCAACATCATAATCAATGTATCTTTACGCCTTATGAAATACCGCAAATTAAAAAACAGCGAATTAGACAGAATAAGCCCTGAAGCTTTTAAAGTTTCAGAAAAAACACCACTTATTATTGTTTTAGACAACATTAGAAGTCTTAATAATATTGGCTCGGTGTTTCGTACGGCAGATGCGTTTTTAATTGAAAAAGTATATCTCTGCGGAATCACAGCAAAACCTCCACATAAAGACATTCACAAAACAGCATTGGGCGCTACAGATAGCGTAACATGGGAATATACAGAAAGCACGGAAGCGGTAGTCGAAAAATTAAAATCTGAAGGCGTTTTTGTGGCCAGTATAGAGCAAGCTGAAGTAGCCATACAGCTACAGGATTTTACAGTTCAGAAAGCCTTAAAATACGCAGTTATCTTTGGCAACGAAGTGAAGGGTGTACAGCAAACTGTAGTGTCTTCAAGCGATGCTGTCATTGAAATTCCGCAATACGGCACAAAACATTCGCTCAATATTTCGGTGAGTTGCGGGGTTGTGATTTGGGATTTATTTTGTAAGCTCTCTAGTCTAGGCAAGTAATTGTTTTAACAAGGCGAGATAATCCTTTCTGTTTTTTACAAAATCTATTTCTGAAACATCTATAATTTTAACTCGCTCCTGGGGTTGTGTTTTTATAAAGTCGAAATAGCCCTCATTAATCTGCTTTAGATATTCTGGCTCGATACCCTTTTCATAGCTTCTACCTCGTTTCTGAATGTTTTCTAGTAGCCGCTCTGTATTTTGATATAAATACACATACACATCTGGCTTTGGCAGCTCTTTGTGCATCAGGTTAAATAATTTTTTATAGAGGTTAAACTCCTCGTCTGCCAGGGTCACCTTTGCAAAAATAAGCGATTTGTAGGCGTCGTAATCGGCTATAACACAGTCTTTAAACAAATCGAATTGCGTAATGTCTTCTAGTAATTGCTGATAGCGATCTGCCAAAAAAGACATTTCTAACGGAAAAGCATACCTACTTTGATCTTCGTAAAATTTCGGTAAAAACGGATTGTCTTTAAAGCGCTCTAAAATCAGTTTTGCATTAAAATCGGTTGCCATTTTTGTTGCAAGACTTGTTTTTCCTGCTCCAATATTTCCCTCGATGGCAATGTAATTCAGTTTAGAGATATCATAATCTTGCCTTGGGTTACGCAACCACTTAGATAATTTTGTAAGTTCACTAGTATCTGTAGTTTGAGACAACATTTTTATAACGTTATGACGCAATACCGGGTGTACAATTAAACTATTCACCTCTGCCAATGGTTGTAACACAAATTTACGATCGGAAATATGAGGATGAGGCACAACCAATGTCTTGTCATTCATTATATCATCGTTATAAAGCAATATATCTATATCAATTGTGCGAGATGTATATTCTGAAGTTGAACTTCGCACTCTGCCCATGGCTTTTTCAATCTTTTGAACGATAGTTAGGGCCTTTTTAGCTGAGCGTAAAGAGCGTACCCAGAGCACACAATTTAGAAAGGCATCACCCTCAAAACCCAAGGCTGGTGTTTCGTATACAGATGAAATTTTATGAATGGCACCCAACTCCTCGAAAATTGCATTTACCGCCTCCTGCAAATACTGAAAACGGTTGCCTAAATTGCTTCCTAAAGAGAGGTATATGTCGTTGTACTGCTTGATACTAGTGTAGTTTGGTTTTAAGACGAAATTAAGGAAAACAAAAATACTGACCATTATCTTTGTGATATAAAGAACAGACAATTGAAACGATTACCTGTTAAAGATCGCTTACTAGCGCAACGCATCTACTTCATACTAGGCGCGTTATTTATTTCATCTTTGGTTGTGAGTAACCTGATATTTCAGAAATTTTTTTCTTGGGATTTTTTCGGACTCTATACTTTTGAAATTTCTGTTGGTATCTTACCATATCCTATTACATTTCTAATTACCGATATTATTAGCGAAGTGTACGGTAAAAAGAAGGCTAATCAAGTAGTAACGGCAGGTATCTTCGCATCATTTTTCTCATTGCTGATTGTGTTTGTAGCAGACATGGTGCCGGCAACAGCGTGGAGCCCAATTAACGACCCGTTATTTAGCAAAGTATTTGGCGCTACCGCCATAGCCGTTTTTGCTTCAATGGTGGCATACTTATTGGCACAGTATATAGACATACAGCTCTTCCATTTTTGGAAGCGTGTTACCAATGGTAAGCATTTGTGGTTACGCAATAATTTTTCCACGTTTTTATCGCAGTTTGTAGATACGTTTGCCGTACTCATACTTCTCTGTAGTTTCGGAAAAATTGAATGGCCTCGGTTTGGCGCTCTTTTGTTAAGCGGGTTTCTATTTAAGGTACTAGTGGCGGCATTAGACACACCCTTTCTATATCTCGCGGTCTATGGGTTTAGAAAAAGATTTAATTTAAGCGTAGGTAAAGAACTACAACTAGAAGAATAAAAAATAAGTTCGTTACCACGGACATTTCAAAATATTATGAAAAAACTATTTAAAATACTGGGCATCTCTTTAGGAATTATACTCCTACTTCTTTTGCTTACGCCATTTCTTTTTAAGGGTACTTTTGAAGATTTACTGAAAAAGAACATCAATAAAAATCTGAACGCCGAAGTAACTTGGAAATCTATGGACATAAGCTTATTTAAGAGCTTTCCGAAGGCAGCGGTGGTGATTGAAAACTTTACAGTAATTAACCGAGCTCCCTTTAAAGGCGATACGTTAGCTAGTGGAGAACAGCTAAAAATTAATATGGGAATTACCCAGTTGTTTAAAAGCGGAAATGACCCGATTGCTGTAGACGGATTGCAATTAGATAAGGGCCTCATCAATATAAAAATAGATAGCTTAGCACGGGCTAATTACGACATTGCCATAAAAGACGATACTAATTTTGAAGCTGAACATACGTCAACTGAAGAAACAGGATTTGTATTCGATTTAAAACGATATGAAATCAATAACACCCGTTTAAACTACACAGATGACGTCTCAAAAACATATCTCTTTGTATCCAACCTACATCACGAAGGAACTGGCGATTTTTCTTTGGAAACTTCAAATTTAGAGACACAGACCAATGCACTTGTTTCACTTAGATTGGGCGACATAGATTATTTGAATAAAAATAGTATATCCCTAGATGCCAATTTTCAATTAGATTTAGAAAACCAGAAGTATACCTTCCTTGAAAATGAAGCAAAAATCAATGAATTACCCCTTACGTTTAACGGTTTTGTGCAAATAAATGAAACAAATAACGAAGTAGACCTCACCTTTAAGACGCCTTCTTCAGATTTTAAAAACTTCTTAGCAGTAATACCTAAAACCTATGTAAAAGAATTAGATGGGGTTGAAACTACAGGTAATTTCAGTATAGATGGAGCACTAAAAGGCATTGTAGACGAAGAAAGAATTCCTACTATGGATATAAAAGTGAGAAGTAGCAATGCCTCATTTAAATATCCAGATCTACCTAAAACCGTTAGAAATATTACAATTAATGCCGATCTTAAAAACGAAACTGGTCTTGTAAAAGACACGTATCTTACCATAGGAAATCTAACTTTTAGAATAGACGAAGAGCTATTTGCAGCTAACGGAAGCATTAGAAATTTAACCGAGAATGCCTTGGTCAATTTAGCTATAAAAGGAACTCTTAATTTGGAGCACATAGACCAAGTTCTGCCTATTGAACTTGAACAACCTTTACGTGGCATTTTTACAGCAGATGTTACCACAAACTTTGATATGGCCTCTGTTGAAAACGAACAGTACCAAAACATAAAAACAAACGGAACAGCCCGATTGCAAGATTTTACCTACAGCGACGCGGCGTTTAAAAACCCCATAAATATCGGTAATGCAGCTGTGACTATGTCTCCCGGAAATATTCAGTTAAACGAAATGACTGCATCAACAGGTGGAAGTGATATAAACGCCACTGGTAATATTCAAAATTTGATTCCGTGGATTATGGCGAAGCAGGATTTAAAAGGAGTTTTTAATATACAGTCTAACACCTTCAATTTAAACGACTTTACTTCAGAAGAATCTACAGAAACTGCGTCGGGTGCAACCAAGAGTACTAACAGTTCTATTAAGGAAAGTAGGATACAAGTTCCAGATTTCTTAGATGCGACTTTAAATTTTACTGCCAATAAAATTATTTACGACGATCTCATCTTAGACAATGCAAAAGGAAGTGTTGCAATTAAAAATGAGACGGCAAGTCTTAGCAATGTAACTTCCTCATTATTGGGTGGAGACATTGCAGTTTCAGGAAATGTCTCTACAAAAGGAACTACTCCTACGTTTGCTATGGATCTTGATTTAAAAAGTATTGACATAGGCAGCTCTTTTCAGCAGTTAAAAATCATGAGTTTTTTGGCTCCTATTGCCAAAGCTTTAGAAGGTGATATTAACACAAGAATTAAGCTCAACGGAAACTTAAATAATGACTTAACACCTAACATTTCAACCTTAGCTGGAGATGCCTTGGCGCAAATAATTACTGCCGAAGTAGACAAAAGCAAAACACCACTACTCTCAAAATTAGGAGAACAGGTGAAGTTTCTAAATATTGACAAACTAAGCCTGCGCGATGTTAGCACTGTGCTTAAATTTAACAATGGTAAAATTGAAGTACAACCCTTCACGTTTGATGTTAAGGGAATAGATGTAACTATAGCCGGGAGTCATGGATTAGATAAGAGCATTAGCTACAACTTAAATATGGATGTGCCAGCAAAGTATTTAGGTGGGGACGTACAAAAGCTCTTGGCAAAATTAGACCCTGCAGATGCTGAAAACACAACAGTTGCTTTACCAATAGGAGTTCGTGGAAACATAACAAATCCGCAAATTACGGTAGATACAAAGGCGGCGGTAACTACATTGACCAAAAAATTAATAGACAAACAGAAGGAAGATATTAAGGACCAAGGAGTCAACATTATTAAAGACCTTATTGGCGGCGGTAGCACCCCTAAAGACTCTACCTCAACCGGACAAGGGTCTCAGCCTAGCACTACAGAAGTTGTAAAAGATATCTTTGGTGGCTTGTTTGGCAAGAAAAAGAAAGACAGTATTAACTAACTGAAATAGCCACTACATACCCCTCGTTACTTCGAACATTAAAGACTGTATCGTCTTCAAAAATTAGGTATTGACCTTTAATTCCTTTTAAAACGCCGTTATAAGTTGGCGTTTTATCTAGGTTTAAACTTTTCAGCTTCACGGGGTATTTCAGTACCGGAAACTCAAGATGTGTTTCGGTGTTGTTTTCTATAAAATAAGGAATAGCCTCTTCAGGAATAAATGGTTTTAGTTTTTCTCGCCAGGTAACTAAATCGGCATCTTGCACTTCATTTTTAAGCATGGTGCGCCAATTGGTTTTATCACCTACATGCTCTTTTAACGCTACCTCGGTAATCCCAGCCAGATATCTATTAGGAACTTCTACAATTTCAATGGCTTCATGCGCACCTTGATCAATCCATCGAGTAGGTACTTGAGTTTTTCGCGTAACGCCAACTTTTACATTACTGCTATTTGCTAGATAAACAATATGTGGTTGTAATTGCACCTTTTTCTCATATTCCAAATCACGGTCTTCTTTATCTAGATGTGCTGTACTTAATTCTGGACGCATTATCCAATCTGCAGCCTGTGGGATTTCATAAAAGCAATCGTAACAAAATCCTTGTCTGTAAATTTTCTTTTCCAAACCACAGTTTAAACACTCATAGCGTAGAAACGTAATCGTTATATTTTTGTCTAATAATTGGTTTACGTGTAAGAAATCTGTTTTAAATACCAGATAGTACTGAATTGGAGCCCCATTTTCAGTTTGCATCTTAGTTAATACGCCTTCGTACTGCATTCGTTTTAAAGGATGTAAGTTGTTATTTTTGGAAATGGAATATAACTGAAATTCCCTACCAGAAAAAAGTATTATTTTTATTGCATAAAGATAGCAGAAAAATATGCCAATCCCGATTGTAAATTCTATTGCCTCTTGGTTTTTGAAGAAGCGGTTTCACCAAATTGAACTGTTCTTGAAATACCCTATAGATGTGCAAGAAGAACTACTTCAGCATTTAATTGATCATGCAAAAAACACGGAGATTGGTAGGCAATACGACTTTAACTCTATAAAATCGTATGCAGAATTTGCCTACAGAGTTCCTGTTACTTGCTATGAAGATAATCAAGATCGCATTGAACGTGCACGTAAAGGAGAATCTAATATATTCTGGCCCTCTCCTATTAAATGGTTTGCCAAATCGAGCGGTACCACCAACGCCAAAAGTAAATTTATACCTGTTAGTCAGGAGTCTTTAGAGCATTGTCATTATGCTGCAAGTAAAGATTTGCTGTGCATGTATTTAAACAATAACCCTCATTCTCAGTTGTTTGTTGGCAAGGGACTACGTCTTGGAGGAAGTAAAGAACTCTATCAAGAAAATGGCACTGTTTATGGAGATTTATCTGCCATACTAATAGACAATATGCCTTTTTGGGCCGAATATAGTAGCACCCCAAAGAATGAAATTTCTTTAATGGCTAATTGGGAAACCAAGATGCAGGCTATCGTTAATGAGACGATAAGAGAAAATGTAACTAGTTTAGCGGGTGTACCCTCTTGGATGTTGGTATTGCTAAATAATGTACTCGAAACTACAGGTAAAGACAATTTATTTGATATTTGGCCCAACCTAGAAGTTTACTTTCACGGAGGCGTAAGTTTCGACCCTTATATTGAGCAGTACAATAAAATTTTACCGAAGGACACGTTTCGTTATTATGAAATATATAATGCTTCGGAAGGCTTCTTTGCCATTCAAGATCGCAATGCCAATAAAGAACTTTTGTTAATGCTTGATTATGGTATATTCTATGAGTTTATTCCAATGGACCAATATGGTACGGTTTCAGAAAAAATTATTCCGTTAGCCGAAGTAGAAGAAGGTAAAAATTATGCTATTGTAATTACGACCAATGCAGGTTTGTGGCGTTATAAAATTGGCGACACGGTAAGGTTTACCTCAACAAATCCGCACCGTATAAAGGTTACAGGGCGCACAAAACATCATATTAATGTTTTTGGAGAAGAACTCATTATAGAAAATGCTGAAACTGCACTACGGAAAGCGTCTGAACTTACTGCTACAGAAATAGTAGACTATACGGCAGCGCCTATTTTTATGGAAGGCAGAGAAAAAGGTGCTCATGAATGGATGATTGAGTTTAAAACTCCGCCCAAAGATTTTGGATCTTTCTCAAAAATATTAGACCAAGCATTGCAGGAAGTAAATAGCGACTACGAAGCAAAACGCTCAAACAACACTACACTAAATGCACCAACTATTCATTGCGCCCGTGAGCGATTATTTTACGATTGGTTAAAAGACAAGAACAAATTAGGCGGGCAGCACAAAGTACCTCGTTTATCTAATTGCAGAGATTATCTAGAGGAATTACTTCGACTAAACGGCCATTAAACACCTTTACCCTTTCGATTAAAAACGTTTTTCTTCGCTTAAAAACGTACTGAAAATCGATGATTTATGCCCTTTACCGAAATCAGATGTGCTAAATGTATTTCAACGAATTCCTAGGTAGTTGGGCTAATAGTTTTGGTAGTACTTTTCTTACTTCATAGGTTTGTACCGTTAAAATGAACGATACCCCCGCAATGAAAAAAATAATATACACCCTAGCCATCGTGGCATTTGCAATGAGTTTTACTTCATGCAAATCGGTTTCAGCTGTTCAAAAAGAGCAAAACGAAATAGCAGGATATACATTAAAAAATAAGAAAGAACTTTTTCAGCAAAAAGTACTTCACAAAAAAATTAAAACGGTAGTAGTAACTCCGTAAGTCATTTATTACAACTGTCATACTGTAATAGATAAGTTAAGTAAGTAAAAAAGCCGAACGTTTGTGTTCGGCTTTTTTTATACTACAATTTTAAAGTTTCTGTTAAGAGACTGCTTTCAATTTCTTAATAGTAGTCTTTTGCAGCTTGTCCTCTGCATACTCTCTAGTTACTGTCAAACTTTTTTCTGCTTCATCTCCAGGCAACTCGTACATAGCATCGGTTAAAACGGCTTCACAAAGCGATCTAAGCCCTCTTGCACCTAATTTGTACTCTATAGCTTGCTCTACGATAAAGTCTAGCGCTTCGGTGGTTATAACGAACTCTATGCCGTCCATTTCAAACAATTTCTTGTATTGCTTAATAATGGCATTCTTTGGCTCTGTTAAAATTGCGCGTAGTGTACCTTTATCTAGAGGGTTCATATAGGTAAGGACAGGCAATCGCCCAATAATTTCAGGAATCAGGCCAAAATCTTTTAAGTCTTTAGGAATGATATACTTTAGCATATGGTCTTTGTTTAGTACATCTTCTTTCTTAGAAGCACTAAAACCAACAGCTTGCATATTTAAGCGTTTAGAGATATGTCGTTCAATCCCATCGAAAGCACCACCTGCGATAAACAGAATATTTTCGGTATTCACTTCAATAAATTTCTGATCGGGATGTTTACGACCTCCTTTTGGCGGTACATTCACTGTTGTTCCTTCAAGAAGTTTCAGCAATGCTTGTTGCACGCCTTCACCACTAACATCTCTTGTAATAGACGGGTTATCACTCTTTCGAGCAATTTTATCAATTTCATCAATAAAGACAATTCCGTTTTGTGCTTTCTCTAAATTGTAATCTGCTGCTTGTAATAGTCTGGTAAGTATGCTTTCTACATCTTCACCAACATAGCCTGCTTCGGTTAACACAGTAGCATCTACGATGGCCAATGGTACATTTAGCATTCTCGCAATGGTCTTTGCAATTAACGTTTTCCCTGTACCTGTCTGACCAACAATTACGATATTACTTTTTTGAATTTCAATATCGTCTTCACTTTTGGGCTGTAGCAATCGTTTGTAGTGGTTATATACCGCAACAGACATCACCTTCTTGGTAAATTCTTGACCAATCACATAATCATCTAAAAAAGCCTTAATTGCCTTTGGCTTCTTAAGCATTACTTCCTTGCTTAGATCGTTATTGGTGGTATGCAGTGCTTCTTCTACTACAATACCGTGCGCTTGTTCAATACAGCGATCACAGATATGAGCATCTAATCCTGCAATAAGCAAGTTAGTTTCGGCTTTCTTACGGCCACAAAATGAACATTCTAATTCTTCTTTCGCCATGGGCTTTATTTCAATCTAATTAACGCGCTAAAATTTCGTCAATCATTCCGTATTCTTTTGCTTTGTCGGCTTTCATCCAGTAATCTCTATCGCTGTCTTCGTACACCTTCTCGTACTTCTGGCCGCTGTGTTTAGCAATAATATTATACAACTCCTCTTTCAGAGTTATTATTTCACGTGCTGTAATTTCTATATCACTTGCCTGACCCTGAGCCCCGCCCAGTGGTTGGTGAATCATTACTCTTGAGTGTGTTAATCCACTTCGTTTGCCTTCTGCACCCGCACATAATAACACAGCTCCCATTGAAGCAGCCATTCCTGTACAAATTGTTGCAACATCTGGCTTTATAAATTGCATAGTATCGTAAATACCAAGACCAGCATAAACACTTCCACCAGGAGAGTTAATGTATATCTGAATATCTTTAGAAGCATCTGTACTTTCTAAAAATAACAACTGTGCTTGAACAATGTTAGCCACTTGATCGTTAATACCAGTTCCAAGAAAAATAATACGATCCATCATTAAACGTGAAAACACGTCCATAGCCACCGCATTCATTTGGCGTTCTTCAATAATATTTGGGGTAAGACCCACAGGATACATACTACTTAAAATCTTGTCGTAATACGTGCTGCTTATGCCTTGATCTTTGATGGCATAGTCTTTAAATTCTTTTCCGTAGTTCATATAAACTGCAAATTCTATTTTAAAAAATTAAGGCGTCGATGTTTCCCTTTCGACGCCTTAAAGATACCTATTTTTTTACTCAATTACGCGTACGCTTCTTTTACAAACTTCTCGTACGTAATTTCTTTTGTCTTCAATTTTGCTTTTTCTTTAAAGAACTGAAGCATTTTATTGGTGTTTAATTGCTCGCTTAAACGCTTCACCTCTTCTTCGTTAGATAGAATTCTAGCAGAAATACTATCTAGTTCTTCGTCTGTTGGGTTGGTGTTTCCAAACTGAGCCATTTGTCCTTTAATCATATTCTTAGAATACTCTTTAAGCTCATCGAAAGTTACTTGCAAATTGTTTTCGGCGCGTAATTTTCCTTCAATTAATTGGTAACGTAAACCCTTTTCGCTACGCTCGTATTCTGCCGCCGCCTCATCATCTGTTAACGGCTTTTCACCTGAGACTTGAATCCAACGTTGTAGGAAGTCTTTTGGAAGGTCGAACTTAGTATTATCAATGAGGTCTTCAACCACATCATTTAATAATTTCTGGTCACTTTGCTGTGTAAATTGTCCTTCTGCGTCTTCTTTAATCTTTTCTTTTAGTTCTGCTTCGGAAGTAACTACTCCTTCACCAAATAACTTATCGAACAACTCTTGGTTAAGGTCTGCTAATTCGCGAGTGTTTACTTCGTCAATTTTGAAGGTAACTTCAATATCTAACCCATGAGCATCGTCATGAGAAGCGCCTAAATACTTTTGGTTATCATGATCGTCGTTAAAAAGACCTTTTGTCTTTAAAACCACAGCATCTCCAATTTTAGCTCCAGTAAGTGCAGTTAGTTGTTTCTTTCCTTTTATATCTTCTGTTGAAAGCGTCGTTTTGTTTTCAATTTCTTTTTCCGAAGAAGTAAAAGTTCCAGTAATTTCATCGCCTTTTTCAACTGTGTCTTTGGCAATGAGCTTTCCGTATTGCTTGCGAATGGTTTTCACCTGATTGTTAATCATTTCTTCGTCTGCAACAATATTATAGTGAGTTAACGCCTTCTTTCCTGGAAGTGCCACTTCAAATTTTGGCGCTAAGCCTAAGTCAAACTCAAACGAAAAATCATCGCTATTCCAGTCTATTTCACTTTCGTTTCGTGGAATTGGATTACCGAGTACATCTAATTTTTCTTCTGTGAGATATTTGTGTAAGTTCTCCTGAAGTAGTTTATTTACTTCTTCAACCAACACAGCCTGACCGTATTGCTTTTTAACCATTCCCATTGGTACATGCCCCTTACGGAATCCTGGAATATTTGCAGTTTTACGGTAGTTATTGAGTACGCTGTGTACTTTATCTGCGTAGTCGTCTTTTGAAATTTCAACCGTTAACACGGCATTTAAATTGTCTAGTTCCTTTTTTGTGATATTCATTTTGTATCCTATAAATTTCGGGATGCAAAAGTACGGTTTTTTTAAGACAGTACAATAGTACCACTACTGAAATTCAATAGGTTATTTTTCCTTAGAAAGTAAAGAATGCAATAGACTTTGTAGAAAAGAAAGGAGTAAACTGAAAATAAGTGCCCACCAAATATTCCGAACTGCGAAACCGTCAATAAAGAAATCGGCTAACAATATAATGATGGCGTTTATAATTAGTAAAAATAATCCTAACGTTATTACAGTAACAGGAAAGGTTAGCACAACCAAAATAGGCTTTACCACTAAGCGCAGTATGGCTAAAACTACTGCTACAATTACCGCAGATAGATACCCAGACACTTCTACACCAGGCAACACTTTAGCTAGCACGACAACCGCCACAGCCGTTAATAGTAGTTTTAAAATCCAATTCATTTTGACTGCTTTAAAGTATAAATATAAAAAAACCGCTTCAAGAATACTCTTAAAGCGGTTTTTAATTTTATGATATTAGAACTTAGTTGCTCACATTATTAGCAAGTGTAATCGTTCCGTAGTTTCCAATATTTACATTTGGAATAGAAGCGTTGTACGTCTGATTAATCTCATTGATAATCAAGTTTGCTGTATACGCATATCCTCTTGGTGTTGGGTGTACTCCATCTAAAGAGAACGCTCCACCTGTTACAAAGGCATCAGAAAGTAATCCGCCGTCAAACGCAATACCTCCATTAGCAACTTGTGCTAGCGCAGCACGCGCATCTACAAATCCAAGTCCGTTAGCCGAAGCCAATCCGTGGATAGTTGCATTATATGCTGCCGTAGCTGTAGCTACTCTTCCTTGTTCAACCGCAGTTAAAACAAACTGGTCACCTAATGGCACTGCCACACCGATAACTGAATTTGGATCACTAGGGTTTGCTAACGTACCTAAAACTGAAGATGCCGTTAATACTACCAAGTCGTCATTATTTGCCTGACGTAATTGTCCTAGTAAGTTTGCAAGGTCTGCAGGAAGGTTTGCAGGGGGTCCTTGTAAAATTCCACTTACATCGGTTAAATCGTCATCTGTCATGATTGGAAAATTCACTCCAGCCGAAAAGTTAATTACACGGGCATCAGCTTCTTCTTGAGAAATTACTCCAAAAGATACCAACGTTGGTAAAATTACCGTGTTATACTGTGCAAATTGAGCATTTACAGCTCCAGCTGTTGCGGCATCTAATGGAATAGACTGTACAGGTACTGTAGTAAAATAAGGAATAGACGTTACATCTGGAATATTTACTAAAACACCTCCTGAAGCACTTGCAGTAAGTGCTGCCACCTGCTCGCTGTATGCAGCAGCAAAAACGTTAGGGTCTGTAATATCGTTAGACATGTACGTAGATGGGTCTAAATTTCCTGTCTGATCTGTTCCAGCACCACCACCTGTAGCGTAGCTCAAAATATCGTTGTTTCCAATCCAAAGACTAAAAAACGACGGACTTAAAGAAGCTGCGTCTGCAATTACGGTAGCGCTTGCTCCTGTCGCAAAACGTCCGTAATACGGATTTAAAGCTGAATATCCTGGTGTTACTAAATGAAAACTTTTTGCTCCTGGCACTCCCATGTTATTAAAAGGACCTGTAGCACTTGTAGTAACTTCGGTTGTTGGAGTTCCTTCCAAAATGATAGGCCCTGTTGGCTCACCTGTTGTTGGATCTGCAGCAAGTACAAATCTGTTTTGTGCTACTTGTGTTCCGTTTAACAAAAGGCCTCCTAAGTTATCTGACATTAAAGGCTGTGTAAAAGTCTCACTACCTCCGGCCAACGCAAATTGTTGTGCCATGATGTTAGGATATGAGTTTTCTTGCCCGGTGATGTATAATGCGCCATCTGCAAAACCAGCAGTTAACGAATTTCCTACAGCAACGTAGTTACTTAAATCTGCATCACCCGATGTGTAAAAACCTTCGTCTGTAACAGGGGTGTCAAATTCTGGTTCGCAGCCTACAAAACCTAATGTTAGTAGACCTCCTAATACTATATATATTGATTTTTTCATTTTCTGTTTTAATTTAAATTACATTTTGTAGGTAAGCCCTAATCCTGGTGAAAAAGCACTCGACTTATACGTTCCTTTGAAAGGAGCTGGTTGTCCATTTTCTAAATACCCTTCGTAAGAAGCATCTACCTCTTGGAAGTGTAGGTATAAGAATGAAGCATCAATTTGCAGGTGATCTGAAATATTCACCGTTAAACCAGCCGTATAACCATTACTATCATTTCTAGGTGTTTCAGGAGAGAAGAAACCTTCAGTAACTGGCGACTCATCGAAATAGTACCCAGCTCTTAATGTAAACATTTTAGTAGCATCATATTGTAAACCAAAACGGTATGTTGATGCGTTTTTATAATTTCTTGGATTTACTGAATCTGGAATATTTTCGTCCGCAAAATCGATATCTAAACTTTCGTATACATCCCAAAAAGCTCTATTAAAATCGAAAGCAAATAACCACTTATCGCAAACTTGGTAAGACAATCCTACCGTCATTTCTGCAGGTAGTGGTAGTGATGCGTTAAATGTAGTATCAGCAAATGGTGTTAATGGAGAATTAGGAATATTTTCGAAATCTGCGTCTCCATCTTCTGCATCCAAGATAATTTCAGAACGGTAATTAGCCCCAATAGTTAAGGACTCTGTTGGTCTAAACATAGCTCCTACAGTCCATCCCCATTTAGTTACACCCGTAGCATCTACAGTTACTTCTGAACGATTTCCATCGATATCTGTTAAGGTACGATTTAAATTCCTGTTGAAATTTACTGACCCATTAACGTAGATTGGTCCACCACCTACACTAAAATGTTCATTTACTTTAATAGATACTGTTGGCTGTACAAAAATTGCCGCAAGGTCTATATTGTTTACAAGGTGAGAACCTGCCCAATCATCTTCATACTCTACTGTACTTCCAAAAGGAGAATACACTCCTAGTCCAAACGCTAACCAGTCTGTAGCTTGGTATGAACCATATAAATAGAATGGAGTTCCTACGGGACTATCGGTCATGGCAGATGCGCCAGTTGCCGTGTTCTGATATGCTACATCGGAAAAAACTCCGAAGGCACCACCAGTAATGCTCAATTTGTTTTCTAGGTAAACAAGACCTGCAGGGTTAAAAAACACAGATTCGCTGCTATTTACAATGGCAACACCTGTGTGTCCCATCGCCAAGGATTTATTTCCTTGAAGGCTCACGCGATACCCTCCAGCATACGTTACTGCAGTTGCCAAAACAACTACAGAAAGGAGTAAAAGTTTCTTCATAATGTAAGAATTGATTTAATTTTAATGAGTTTTATTATATACTAGTTTCTCGTCAAAAGGTACGTAATTATAGGTAAATACCTCAATTTATTATGCGTACATAGTAAATTCGACGATACAATGTTATAAAAATTTAATAACAATTTGATAAAATTGGGAAGGATTTTCAGCGTGCAGCCAATGTCCAGCATTCGAAATGGTAACGATGCTGGCTGCTGGAAAATGTTTTTTTATTAGCAATTCGTCTAAATCTTCAATATATCCAGAGCGAGATCCTCTTAAAAACAACGTGTCACCTAGGTATTTTGCATTCTCTGCCAGGCTTCTTCCGACGGCAGCAATATTTGAAGCAAGCACCGAAAGGTTTATACGCAATGCTAACTTTCCTTTTTCTACCCAATATAAATTTTTCAACAAAAATTGACGTGTCCCAACATCGGGTATGTAGGTAGCCAACATTTTATCTGCTTGTCCGCGCGATTTAATTTCAGAAAAGTTGAGCGATTGTAGCGCCTTTAATATATCCTGATGGTGTTGCGGATATGCTTTCGGCCCGATATCGGCAACTAATAACTTTCGCACCATTTCGGGATGAGTAGTTGCAAATTGCATAGCCGTTTTCCCTCCCATAGAATGCCCTAGCAACATAAATTCTGAAAGTTGATGGTGTTGCACATACGGAAGCAAGTCGGCTGCCATCACCTCGTAACTAAAGTCATCATGATGAAAACTCCTGCCATGATTTCGCTGATCTACCAAATGCACTTCATAACCACTTTCAGCAAACTGATTGCCTAACGTTTTCCAGTTATCGCCCATCCCTAAGAAGCCATGTAGAATAATAAAGGGAACACCTTCTCCTATAATTTGAGAGTGTAAAATCATTTCAATTTGGTTAGGTATTGTTTAATTACAGATTCTAAGCCTTCATACAAGGCTTCACATATTAACGCATGCCCTATAGATACTTCCGCCAAATGTGGCACCTGTTGTTTAAAAAATTCAATGTTATGAAGCGAAAGGTCGTGCCCGGCATTAACACCAAGACCCAGTTCATGAGCTCTTTTGGCGCAGGCCGTGTACGGCTTAACCGCATCGGTATTTCCTAAAGCATAGTCATGAGCAAACATTTCAGTATACAACTCAATTCTATCAGTACCTGTTTTTGCCGCCCCTTCTATCATCTTCAAAGTTGGGTCTACAAATATCGAGGTACGAATACCGTTTCTTTTTAATTCTGAAATTACCTCCCTTAAATAGGCTTCATTCTTAACCGTATCCCATCCAGCGTTACTAGTAATAGCATCTACCGCATCGGGCACTAAAGTTGCTTGTGTTGGCTTTAATGAAAGAACTAAATCTAGAAATTTGTCTATCGGGTTTCCTTCAATATTAAATTCTGTTGTTACTACAGGCTTTAAATCAATTGCATCTTGATATCGTATATGCCTTTCGTCTGGTCGAGGATGAATGGTTACTCCTTGTGCTCCAAAGCGTTCTACGTCTTTAGCAACCTGTACCACATTGGGCATGGCTCCACCACGTGCGTTACGCAAGGTGGCTATTTTATTGATGTTTACACTTAATTTTGTCATATCTTTTTATGCGAGACACAAAAATACAAACTTGCGGTGCGGTGGCAGCCATATTTTGACTAATTTGCAGAAAAATTAGCATTGTGAACACCCACTTATACATGATTAACGACATTAAGCCCTTTGATGCTTCTACAGCAGTCAAGGAGGTACAAACCACCTTTAATCAACTTACCTACTCTCATATTATTGTGAGTAAAGACGGTGAGTTTATAGGGTGTCTTTCTGAAACAGACGCACATTGTTTTGAGGGTGAAAAAACACTCACCGACTATCAATATGCTTTAGAACCATTTTTTGTTAAAAAAACAACACATTGGTTAGATGTTTTAGAAGCATTTGCAATTCACAACACCAATATAATGCCTGTGCTAAACGAGCAAAACAATTATCTTGGATATTACGAACTCAATGATATCATGCATCTTTTTAATGATACACCTTTTTTAAGCGAAGCAGGTGGAATTATTGTAGTTGAAAAGGGAAGCAAAGACTTTTCTTTTAGTGAAATTGCGCAGATTGTCGAGTCTAACGATGCTAAAATATTAGGTACATTTATCTCTAAAAGTGAAAACGACTTGATGCAGATTACCATAAAAATGGGGCATCAAGGCATGAACTCAATAGTACAGACTTTTAGAAGATATAATTACAATGTGGTGAGCAATCATGCAGAAGATAAATTCTTGGAAGATTTAAAAAAACGCTCTAACTATCTAGACAAATACCTAAATATTTAAGTTATGAAAATTGGTATTTACGGACAATTTTATCATAAAAACTCTGAAACCTATATTCAGCTTATTCTCGAAGCACTCAAAAAAAAGAATATTGAGGTATTAATTGAAGAAGATTTTATGGACATCATCAATCTAAATGATGGTGTACATACTACAGCTACTTTTAAAACATTTAGTAAACTTGATAAAAGTTACGATTTATTCTTTAGCATAGGAGGAGATGGAACCATACTAAAATCAATTACCTATGTTAGAGATTTAAACATTCCTATTGTAGGTATAAACACAGGCCGATTAGGATTTTTGGCGACCATTCAGAAGGAAAACATAACCGAAAGCATCAATAAAATTCTTGAAGGCAGCTATTCTATTTCAGAAAGAAGCTTGCTTCAATTAACTTCAGACCCAGTAAATTCCGAAATTTCAGAGTTAAATTTTGCACTTAATGAAGTAGCTATTAACCGCAAGAATACCACATCTATGATTAAGGTAGAAACCGAAGTAAATGGAAAATACCTGACTTCGTATTGGAGTGATGGTCTTATTCTTGCAACACCTACTGGTTCTACGGGGTACTCCCTTAGCTGCGGTGGCCCTGTAATAGACCCTAGCACTAACAGCTTGGTAATCACCCCAATTGCTCCTCACAATTTAAGCGCAAGACCCCTTGTATTACCAGACTCAAGTGTCATTACTTTACAAGTATCGGGACGAGAAAAATCGTATTTGGTTTCTTTAGACTCAAGAATTGCAACATTCGCAAATAACACTCGTCTTACTGTACAGAAAGCTCCTTTTACGATAAAACTTGTTCAATTACCAGAAGACAGTTTTATAAAAACACTTCGAAAAAAGTTATTGTGGGGAGAAGACAAGCGAAATTTGAAACAATAAATGCTGGTAAAATTTGTTAATCAACAGAGACAATTCTGCTACTAATATGGTGAAGCGGAGTTTATTGTTATATTTGCAAACTTTTTAAGGCATATGAAGTATTTCGCGAGCGTTTTTTTAATTGTTGTTAGTGTTTTTACAATACATTCCCAAACCTATGAAGTAGGTGGGTTTATTGGAGGCGCAAATTACATAGGCGATATCGGTAAAACAAACTATATTGCCCCTAACGATGTAGTTGTTGGCGGTGTTTTTAAGTGGAACCGAAGTGAGCGCCATGCATTTAGAGCCTCTATTTTGGTAGGGAATATAAGTGCAGATGATGCAGATTCTGATGAATCTAGAAGACAACAAAGAGGATATTCGTTTAAAAATACGATTACAGAACTTTCAGTAGGTATAGAATATACATTCTGGGAGTTCAATATGTACAGAGGGCAACCCGTTTCAACCCCGTATTTGTATTCTGGTATAACCTACTTTAACTATGATGCGCTTTATAAAAGAAATGGAAGCGATATTATTGTAGAATACGACCAAGCTGGCACATTCGCCATTCCAATGGTGGTTGGTTTTAAAACCACCGTAGGAACCAAATTGGTTCTTGGTTTAGAAGTAGGTGCTAGATATACATTTACAGACAATTTAGACGGCAGTAACCCAGTAAAAGGCCTGGCAGACGAAACCGCCTTAAAATTTGGAAATACAAATAGTGACGATTGGTACGTGTTTACAGGGGCAACCCTAACATTTACATTTGGCCGAAAACCATGTTACTGTAATTTTTAATATGAGCTTACAAGCACAAATAGACCCGAAAAAAATCCCACAGCACCTTGCTGTAATTATGGATGGAAATGGGCGTTGGGCTAAAAAACAAGGCTTATTTAGAACTATTGGTCATGAAAATGGCACAAAGGCGGTTCGAGAAATCGTAGAGGCCTCTGCCGAACTCAACATTAAATTTCTTACGCTGTATGCTTTTTCTACGGAAAATTGGAATCGTCCAAAATTTGAAGTAGAAACCCTCATGAAGCTATTGGTGTCTTCTTTAAAGAAAGAAATAAAAACACTAGACAAAAACGATATTAAACTCAATGCCATTGGTAATTTAGACTCGCTTCCGAAAAAAGCGAAAACTGAATTATTTGACGTTATTGAAAAAACTAAGAACAATACCAGAATGACCTTGACACTAGCCTTAAGCTATGGGTCTAGAGAAGAATTGGTAAAAACCATCCAAGAGATTAGCCATAAAGTTAAAAATAAGCTAATTTCGCCGTCTGAAATAGATGAAGCAACTATAAATAATCATCTTTACACCCGCGATTTACCAGACGTGGATTTATTAATACGCACCAGTGGTGAGCAACGTATTAGCAATTTCCTTTTATGGCAAATTGCATATGCCGAATTGTACTTTACAGAAACACTTTGGCCAGATTATAGAAAAAACCATCTTTTTGAAGCAATATTAAATTATCAAAACAGAGAACGAAGATTTGGAAAGACCAGTGAACAACTTGAAGAATAATACACTATTGCATAGATCCAAAAAGTTATTTTACCTTCTTATAGCTACCATACTATTTGCAGGAAGCACTTATGCCCAGCAAAAACAACTGGATAGTGGCAGAAAATACACGTTAAACAGCATAAAGGTTACAGGTAACCAAAGCTTTAACGAGCAAACGGTAATTGCCTTTACAGGACTTAAAGTGGGAGAACGTCTTTATGTGCCAGGAGAACGTCTTAGTAGTGTAACAAAAAAATTATGGGATCAAAACCTTTTTAGCGACATTGCATTTTACGTAGCTAATATCGAAGGTGATCTTGTAGACCTCGAATTATACATCGTAGAGTTACCAAAACTCAATGAAGTAACAATTGAAGGCATTAGAAAAGGTAAAAAGAAAGAAATCCTCAACGACAACGATCTAAAACCCGGTAAAAAAATTACCAAGAACCTTCTCACCAATACCAAAAATTACATCAAAGACTCGTACAAAGAAGATGGATTTTTTAACACCCAAGTCGCTATAAGCACTACTCCTTATATTGACTCGTTAGGAACAGAAGTTGGTCAGAACATGCTTATTCGCATAGACAAAAACGATCGTGTAAAAGTTTCAGATATCGAATTTAACGGTAACGACGCACTAAGTGATGCTAAGTTGCAAAGAGCGATGAAGAATGTAAAAAAGAAGAAATTCTATCGTTTTTGGAAAATTTCAAAATATACAGAAGACCTTTTTGCCGAAGATAAAGCCTCTGTAATTACTAAATACAAAGCCAATGGGTACAGGGATGCTCGTATCACTGGCGACACTCTAATTATAAAAGACGAAAAGAATGTTGCTTTAAACATAGACGTTGAAGAAGGAAAACGTTACTATTTTGGAGATATTCGTTTTATAGGAAATAGCGTATATACAGATGGACAACTACGCCAAAAGCTAGGTATTAAAAAAGGAGAACCTTACAACGGTGTTTTATTAGCTGAGCGAATTGCAGATAATTCAGATCCTGATGCAGACGACATTACCAATTTATATCAAAACAATGGATACTTAGCGGTAAACATCAACCCTGTAGAAGTGGCGGTTCGCCAAGATACCATCGACTTTGAAATTAGAATTATTGAAAGAAATGAATTCTATTTTGACCACATTACTGTAGTTGGAAATAAAAAAACCAACGACCACGTAATTTATCGTGAACTTAGAACGCGTCCTGGACAAAAATACAGTAAGCGAAACGTAGTACGTACCATTCGTGAATTAGGTCAATTGGGCTATTTTGATGCCGAACAACTATCTCCAAATTTCAAATTTGTAGATGAAAACAACGGATTGGTAGATATTGAATACAGCGTAGTTGAAAAAGGATCTAGCCAAATTGAACTTCAAGGAGGTTATGGTGGCGGTGGATTTGTAGGTACTCTCGGACTCTCATTCAACAACTTCTCACTTCGAAATCTCTTTAATGGAGAAGCCTACCAACCCTTACCAATGGGTGATGGTCAGAAATTATCGCTACGAGCTCAGGCAAGTACCTTTTACCAAACCTATAGCTTATCGCTTACAGAACCATGGCTTGGTGGTAAAAAACCAATTCAGCTAAGCACTTCGTTTTCTCATACCATTCAGTATCTATACGATTTCCAATCGAGAGAGGTAGATAAAGACAGTCGTTTCTTAATTACGGGAGGATCTGTTGGACTTGCAAAAAGACTTCAATGGCCTGACGATTACTTTACACTTTCTCAAGCTGTAAGTTTTCAGCATTACAATTTAAAAAATTACAACACAGGACTTTTTACCTTCGGTGATGGATATTCTAACAACCTAGCGTACACTTTAGGTATAAGTCGAAATAATACTGCAACAAACCCGATATATCCAGTTAGCGGATCCAACTTTAGCCTTACTGCTAAAGTTACATTCCCTTATTCTGCCTTTAATGGCGTAGATTATAAAGGATTGCGAGCAGAACGTGATGGCTTAGAGGAGCAATTAGCAGACGATATTACTAATGTAGATATTCGCGAACGAATTGCAGAAATAGATCAAGAGCGCTTTAACTGGCTAGAATACTATAAAATTAAGTTTTCTGGAGACTGGTATACCAGACTAGTAGAAAGATTAGTATTACGTACCAAAACAGAATTTGGTTACTTAGGGTCTTATAATAACGATAGAGGAATCCCACCATTTGAGCGTTTCTTCGTGGGTGGTGATGGTTTAGGATCGTTTAGTTTAGATGGCCGTGAAGTAATTCAGTTAAGAGGATATCCAAATCAGTCACTTTCTAATAACGATGGAAATACCATTTACAATAAATTTTCGTTAGAAGTTAGATATCCTATTACTTTAAAGCAGTTAGCATCTATTTATGTGTTAGGTTTTGCAGAGGGTGGAGCCGCTTATGATGGTTTCCGAGATTATAATCCTTTCAGGATTAGTAGGTCTGCTGGCGCAGGATTACGTATATTTATGCCTGCGTTTGGATTATTAGGTATAGATTTTGGGTATGGTTTTGACCCAATTCTGGGCAATGATCAACCAAATGGATGGGAAACCCACTTTATTATTGGACAACAATTTTAATATTGGCACGATATTTTCTTAAACTACAACCGACAATTATGAAGACATTAAAATTACTTTCAATCTCACTAGCGTTTTTATGCATCTCTTTTGCTGCAGATGCACAACGAGGTGTTCGTATAGGTTACATTGATATGGAGTACATCTTAGAGAGTGTGCCAGAATACAAGGAAGCCGAAAAACAACTGGATGCAAAAGTGCAGCGCTGGAAAGCAGACATTGAAAAGAAAAGCAAAGAGATTGACCAGATGAAACTCAATCTTGCAAACGAACGCGTTCTACTTACCAAAGAACTTATTGAAGAACGTGACGAAGAAATAAAAATTAAAGAAGACGAATTAATTAAATACCAACAAGACCGTTTTGGACCTAATGGTGATTTAATCATTCAACGTAGACAGCTAGTACAGCCTATACAAGATCAAGTTTTTAATATTGTTCAGGAAATTGCAGAAGCGAAAAAATATGATTTCATATTCGATAAATCTGCAGATGTTGTGATGCTCTTTGCCGCACAAAGAAATGATATTAGCGAATCTGTATTAAGAAGCATTAATCGTTCTAACAAGAGAAAAGAAGTAACGTCTAGAAAAGAAAAGAAAGAAGTTGAAAAACGTGAAAGCTTAAGCGATGAAGAAGATGAAGCTGTAACAGAACGTGAAAAAGCAATTGAAGACAAGAAAAATGAACGTGAAGCTGCCATGGCAGAACGTAAGCGAATTAGAGATTCTATACGTGAAGTTAAAAAAATGGAATTTCAACGTAAACGAGACAGCCTATTAGCTGTTCGTAAGAAAAGACAAGACTCAATTAAGAAAGCTCGTACTGGTGGAAACAGCACTGCTCCCCCAAGTGGAGATGGCGATGGTGAAGGAGACGGTGGGCTTTAAAAAATTTAATACTTAATAATCTATAGTAACACTTAAATTAAATACAATTACAATGAAACACTTAAAATTAGTTGCAATAGCAATCGTACTTTTTGTTGGTACTACAAGTGCCGCATTAGCACAAAGTAAAGTAGCACATATCAACACTCAAGAATTGGTTGAAGCAATGCCAGAGATGAAGTCTGCCCAAGCTCAGTTAGACAAACTAAAGAAGACCTATGACACAGAGCTTAAAGGAATGTATAAAGAGTTAGAGACGAAAGCAAAGCAATACGATGCTGAAGCTCCAACAAAAACAGATGAAGAAAACCAAAAGCGTGTTGAAGAAGTAACTGGAATGCAACAAAACATTCAGGCCTATAACCAACAAGCACTTCAAGATCTTCAGAAGAAAGAAGTTGATATCTTACAACCTATTTTAGATAAAGCTCGTTTGGCTATCCAAAAAGTAGCTCGTGCCCAAGGTATCTCTTACGTTTTTGATGCAACACCAGGTGGTGGAATGTTGTTGGCAGATGGTAAAGACCTTCTTACAGACGTAAAAAAAGAATTAGGAATCTAATTTCTTTTATATAAAACTGAAAGCTCGCCATTAGGCGAGCTTTTTTGTTTTGGTATCTTTATCTTTAAGCCAATGAAAACAACAGCACCCATAGGCATCTTTGATTCTGGTGTAGGAGGCACCTCAATTTGGAAAGAAATTCACAAGCTCCTTCCATATGAGCATACTATCTACCTTGCCGATAGTGCAAATGCGCCCTACGGAAATAGAACCGAATCAGAAATCGTAGCGCTAAGTCGCAAAAATACCGAAGTGTTATTAGCAATGGGCTGTAAAATAATTGTAGTAGCCTGTAACACTGCTACAACAAACGCCATAGACACCTTGCGCGCATCTTACGACGTTCCAATAATAGGCATTGAACCGGCAATTAAACCTGCTGCTCTCCAAACAACAACAAAGAGTATTGGTATACTAGCCACCAGAGGAACCCTAAGTAGCAGTTTGTTTCATAAAACTTCAGAAACCTTTACAAAGGATATTTCTGTGGTAGAAATTATTGGAGAAGGATTAGTACCTCTCATCGAGGAAGGTGCCTTAAATAGCCTAGAAATGCGTCAGCTGCTCAAAAAATACACCGCTCCCATGTTAGCAGCCAATATAGACTACTTAGTTTTGGGATGTAGCCATTATCCGTATATAATCCCCTTGCTACAAGAACTGCTACCCGCTTCAGTTACCATAATCGATTCTGGAGAAGCCGTAGCTAGACACACCAAGAAGATGTTAGAAACAACAAAGGCGCTTTCCGAAGTAAGAAAAACACCTGCACTTCAGTTTTACACAAATGCAGATACCCAAACACTCAAGTCTCTACTGAATAAGTATTCTCATAAAATTTCAATAGAAAAACTGAAATTTTAACCAACATTTATACTCAAGGAATAAGAGTAGTAAGCTAATAAAGGCACCTCTTAGAGAACCTATTTAACTAGCCAAAAAATGCCAATAAATCTTTTTTCTTTGAAGGGCTTACCATAATTTCTTTACCACTGCTTAACACAACACTGCCACCCTTCCCTTTTTTGTATTCGATGATTTTGTTCACATTCACCAAATAGCTTTTATGTACGCGCGCAAAACCGTTGTCTTTTAATGCTTCTTCAAAATACTTAAGGGTCTTGCTTACCAGTTTCTTTTTCTCACCTACAAAGATCTGAGTATAATTATCGTCTGCCTGGCAATACAAAATATCTGCTACCTCTAACACTTCAAAACCTTGTTGCACTGGAATGGTTATTTTACCTGAAACCTGCGTAATTCTAGGTTGTAATACTGTATTTTGAAGACTATTCTCTTTTGTTTTGATCTCATGCACATAATCTACAGCATCAATAAGTTTATCGATATCTATAGGCTTTAGCAAATAATACGATGCATGTGCGTTTAACGCATCAATAGCATAATGGTTATATGCAGTCACAAACACCGTTTCAAACGTTCTATCACCCACTTTGTCTAGTAAATCGAATGCATTTCCGTAGGGCATTTCCACATCTAAAAAAACAAGGTCTAAATCATGATTACGAATTAGCACCAAGGCTTCATCTACATTAGCTGCTTCCCCTAAAATTTCAACTTTCGGACAATACTTTAGCAGGTATTTTTTAAGTATTTCGCGACTTGTTTCTTCGTCCTCAACTATGATGGTTTTTAATGTCATTTCTGAAATTTTAAGTTTAATCCTTCTTCAGGGTAAGTACAACTTGTGTCCCTTCTTCATTTTCGAACATGTTCTGAACGGTTACGTCAACCTTATCCTTATACATATCGTTAAGTATTGTTATACGCTTTTGGATATTACCCATGCCCTGACTTTTCTGTTTTTTCTGGTTGTCTGTCTTCAGTAATTTTGACTTTTTCCTGCCAATACCGTCATCTGTAATTGTAATAGTCACCGTTTCGCTGTCTATTTGCTTAAAGTGAATATCGAGGTGTCCTTTCTCTTCTTTGTATCTCAAGCCATGCCATACTGCATTTTCCACATAAGGCTGCAAGAGCATAGGTGGAATTACAAATTCTGAAAGTTGTAAATTTTCGTCTACCGTTACTGTGTATTCAAACTTATCTTTAAAGCGGAAATGTTCTAACTTCACGTACAGCTCTAACAATTCAATTTCTTTACTCAACGGAATAAAATCTTCTTCACTATTCTCCAATACGCTGCGCATAAGTTGCGAAAACTCACTTAAGTATTTATTGGCGGCACGTTCATCGCTCATGGCAATAAAACTATTTACCGAATTAAGCGCATTAAATATAAAATGCGGATTCATTTGTGTACGCAGCGACTTAAGCGCTAACATATTGTTTGCGTACCGCTGTTGCTTTACACTTTTAAATTGAGTGTAGGCAGTAAACAGCAACAACAATGCTATTAGCACCAACGAGACAATGACCCACTTTTGTACCTGATTATTCTTTTCAATAAGCTCTTGATTTTCAAAAGCCAATTTATAGCTACTAGCGTTGAGTTCTCGCTCATTTTCAAGGCTAATAATTCTATTTTGTTTTAAGGCAATTTCTTTATTAAAGCGGGTAGCTTGAGATAGTTCTTGTTCCTTTTTAATATATAGCTCATCTATTACTGCTACGTAGCGTTCATAACTCTCTGCAGCTTTGCCGTAATCACCAATGCCTTTATATACCTCAGAAAGTTTACGCGTGGCATCTTTTTCTACGATAAGGTCGTCTTTAGATTCTGCTTCAGAAATACTTTTCTTTAAAAAAGGAATCGCTTCTTTGTATTTATCTTGAGCAATATAGGCGTTAGCGATGTAATAATTTTGTCGCTGCGGTGTAAGCTGGTTGTCTGGTGAATTTTCTGGCTCGGCATCTTTATCTTCTATTTCTTCCAATTCAGAAAGTGTTTCAGACCGTAGTCTTATCTCATCATCAAAGTTTTGATTTCGGTTATAAAAATTGGCAACTTTATTTTTTTCTTCTACCCAACGCTTCGGATTTTCCTTTTTTGCCAAATCTAAGGAGTTCCCGTAATATTCTGCTGCTTCTTCTACAGCACCACTTTCAGAATATACTTCAGCAATTTTAGAATTTAGATTGGTAATCTTGGGTGTAATTTGATGAGCAGTTGCAATGTCTAGTCCTTTCTGATAATTAGATACGCTCTTTACTGGATCATTGATGGCCTTATAGGTGTCGCCCAGACCCTCGTAAACTTCAACTTTTTGATAATTGCCCAAATTAGCTTTTAGAAGTTCTTTATAGGCTGCTATACTTTCTTGGTAATTGGCATTCATTCTAAAAGCGGTTGCCAACTTAATACGGCGGTCTAGGTTAGCGCTTTCAGAAATACTGCGTTTAAAATTATCTATGGCTAAATCGGGTTGCCCCCAAAATAGATTAATATCTCCTAACGTTTCAAACGCAATTGCTGTTTGTTTTTTGGTTATAGAAGACCCTCTATACGGTTGTATTGCCTTCGTAACATAGCCGATACTCTTATTAGCATCACTTTTTAATGTAGTTTTAGCAGAATCTATATAACGCTGAAACAATCCTACGCCAGATTGGCTACTGGCCGTACTAATTGGCAGCCCTTCACCTTCGCTCTTTTGCACTTTTATTGTAATATTTTGTTCGTCTTTTACAGTATAATAAACGGGCTTAAAGGCGTCACTTTTTATACTAAGTTCATCTCCAATTTCTGCGGAAATAGAAAATTCTCCATTACCGTTGGTCGTTGTGTAGGCCCCAGCGTCTATTTCTACATTTACTCTTGAGATAGGCTTGTTGGTTTCAGCCTCTACCACCACTCCTTTGAGCACAAAAGATTGCTTCGATTTTTTACGTACCTGCCCCTGGGTAAGGCCCATTGCAAATACCAATACTAAGGTGGTAAGAATATATTTCATAATAACTAGAAAGTGTAAACATACAGATTGTAATGCACTTGTAAAAGCGGCTGTCGGCGATTCCAACTAATAAATAGCGCAAAATGATATACTTCCCTCAAAACATTGATCTCCTGACTCATCGAAAAGATGGTTTTACTCATTCTCGTTTTTCTGACGAAAAAGTTGCGCTTAGTTTTATCTCAAATAAAATGTACATCATGAAAATATTACAACACCTTTTAGCCGCGTTCATTATCTGCTCTGTAGTAGCTTGTAACGCAAAAACCGAACGTAAAACTACGGTAGCTTTAAACGAAACATATGAAACCCCTTCTGCAAAAAAACACTATATCAGAGTGGCCTTGCTTTTAGATACTAGTAACAGCATGGACGGATTAATTGATCAAGCAAAAGCCCAATTATGGGAGATTGTAAATGAACTATCATATGCCAAATGTAAATCTGAACGACCAAATTTAGAAATTGCACTCTATGAATATGGTAATGACGGCCTTAGTGAAGCAAAAGGCTACCTCAGAAAAATAATTCCATTTACAGACGACCTTGATACCGTTTCTAAAGAGCTCTTTTCCTTAACGACAAATGGAGGAAGTGAATACTGTGGAACCGTTTTAAAAGCTTCCATCAACGATCTAGACTGGGGCAACAACGCAGATGACCTAAAATTGATCTTTATTGCCGGTAATGAGCCTTTTACCCAAGGTAAAGTAAACTACAAAGATGCATCTGCCGAAGCTAAAGAGAAAGACATCGTGGTAAACACTATTTTCTGTGGCGACTTTAAACACGGAGTAGACACACGTTGGAAAGATGGTGCTGATTTAACCTATGGAGACTACATGGCAATAAATCATAATAAGAGTACCGTACATATCGCTTCACCATATGATGATTTAATCTTACAATTAAACATTCAATTAAATGGCACTTATGTGCCTTACGGCCAAAGCGGCAGAAAAAAAATAATGTTACAAGAAGAGCAAGATAATAATGCAGCAGAATATAGCAAAGCGAATGCAGTAAGCCGCACTGTTTCTAAAGGTTCACATTTATATAAAAATACTACATGGGATTTAGTAGATGCCGAGAACGAACCAGGCTTTAGTTATGACGACATAAAAGAAAAAGATTTACCAGAGAACCTTAAAGGGAAGTCTAAGTCTGAAATAAAAGCCTATGTAGCAGCAAATCGTGCAGAACGTAAACGCATTCAAGACAAAATTGCTCAACTAAATAAGAAGCGTCGTGCATTTATATCGAAAGAAAGCAAACAAAAAGGAAATGGCCTAGAAAGTGCCATGATAGAAGCCTTAAAGAAACAAGCCAAGCGTAAGGATTACACTTGGAACTAAACTAAAAAAAGCCCCGTTTGGGGCTTTTTTTTATTACTTTCCTCTTGGTCTAAGCATACCATTGTAGCGCATGTCTTGACTCCAACTTCTACCCACTTTTCCGTCAAATATATTATATCCCACAGTAAGCTGATGATAGCCTCCAGCATCAAAACGTACCGTTCCAGTTTGATACGAGTACGTATATGCAAATAAAAATTTCTTATAATTAATACCCAGCACAGGTGTTATGTATTGTAATTTCTGATTTTTAATTTCTTGGCCATCTACAAACTCGGCTCCATCAAAACTTCTACGATACGAAATACCACCCCAGATTCTTGCAAAATCAAGCTCTCTGTAAACTTTCAGATTGGCGTCTACTAATTGCTCACCAGTTCGCTCACGATACTGTAACAAAGCACTAGGCTCAAACGCCCAGGCGCCATAGGTAGGCACAATAAAGTACGACGCTCCGATGATATATGAACGCTGATTATTTGGCTCAAACTGTTCTGAATTTAATCTTCTATTTCTAAACAAAAGATTTTTTACAGTAAAATGGGTTGAAAAATTACCTGAATGAAAAGAAGCTCCAGTATCTACATTTAAGTAAGAACTACTTTGTACAATTCCAGCAATTATTGGATCAAAATCATTAGGATCGAAACTCGTTTCATCTAGTTTAGACTGTATTAATCCTGCACTTAAACCAAAAGACAACTGATTAAAATCTGAACTTCCTCTTCCTAGTTTAATATGGTGTGCATACGTTAAATACCCTCCTGTTTGAGAATGGAATCCATTCTTATCATTAAATATAATTGCACCTAGGCCAGAACGTTCTCCAAGTCTTGTGTTAAAACTCAATGTTTGCACATTTGGCGCATCATCTTGGTCAAACCATTGTTGTCTGGCTGTTAGTCTTAACTTACTATAATCGGCCCCTCCTGCCATTGATGGATGCAGTAAATATAGATTATCAGCAAAATAATCTGAATAAACTGGCAACCCGTCTTGTGCATATAAGAATGGGGATACTAGTAAGGCAAAAAGTAGGTAAGTCTTTGTAAGCTTCATAATTTAAATAGCTATCGTTTTAGGGTAAAATGCCCTCTAAATTCTTTTTGGGTTTCGTCTTCTGTATATTCTACCACGAACCAGTAGTCATTCGATGGTAATGGATTTCCGTTAAAGGTTCCATCCCATCCTTCTCCTGTTGGACTAATCTGCTTAAGCAGTTTTCCGTGGCGGTCAAATATATAAATTTTTGCCGTAGGGTCTGCATCTGCAATACCAATGATATTCCACGTGTCATGGTATCCGTCTAAATTAGGAGTCATAAACCTAGGATAATCCACAACACCTACCGGTACCGTCACACTCCCACAACCATTTATATCTTGTATGGTAACCGTATGACTTCCAGGAGCCACATTGTTAAACATCCCTTCATCTTGGAAGGCTCCATCATCTAACTGGAACTGATACGTCCCTAAACCTTGAGCAGTAGCAGTTATCGCATGCTCTCCTGCAAAGGCACCCGTGGTAACATCTACATCAAATGTCGTTGGAGGTGAACTCAATATCACCGTAGTGGTATAACTCTGCATACAGCCTGTAACACGCTCGGTAACAGTGACTACATAAACACCCTCTTGTGTCGCTATAATTGAAGGACCTACTTCTCCAATAAGTACCGCTCCATTTAACTCCCACAAGAAAATATAATCCTCTGGTGATAACCCTGTATCTAAAACCGGTGGTGAAGGACCTCCAAATTCAGCCTCGATCGGTAACCCATCGGCATCTACACACAACCTATACTCCTCATCTAATGCCAAAATTGGTAATTGCTCCACTTTCAGAATAACTTCAGTAATCGCAAAACAATCGTTGGCGCTATTACTCACACGAGCATAAATCACTTGTGGATTTACAATATTAGTATACGTAGCTCCTAATGGATCTATGTTCCCTTCTGCATTAGCAAGAGTCTCATGATAGGTAAGTAAAAATAACGTCGGATCTTGACCCCCGAGTATCTCATCACGCAACAACTGAGCCTGTGAAGTAGGGTCTGTTGGATCGTCTAAGGTAAAGTCGGCTATACCATCATTAGGGTCTGTATTATCACAAATAGCGTATGGCGCTGCAGGTGTTGTTGCCGTAGCTCCATCATCTACACGTAACTCAAACTCTTGCATAGCAATATAACACTCTGTCTCTATATTCTGTATCCCTACATAGATAGTCTGTGGATTGCTAAGGTTTGTATACGAACCAGGGGTTGTAATTGGATCAAACATAATGGCCGCATCTGCAGCACTCTCATAATAACTAACCGTGAAAAGCGCTGGATCTTGACCCCCGAGTATCTCACCTTCCTTATCGGTAAGGTTAAACAACCCAAATCCAGTGTTAGGTGCCTGACATAAAACCAATGGCGTTACCACTGCGCTAGCATCTGGTAATGGATTTACAATAAGTTCTAATTCTACAATCTCAAAGCACATCTCAGGAATGGTACCATTGGTAACACGTACATAAACAATCTGAGGATTACTTATATTAGGATATGCCCCAGGGGTACCAATAACATTGGTCTGATCTACAGCATCGGTAAACGTCTCATAGTACTCTAAAGTCCAATTCTCACCGTTGAGAATCTGAGCCTCACGTATGGTTAAATCGAATACCTCTACCCCATCGTTTGGATCATTAATATCACAAACCTCAATAGCATCTGGCGAAACAGGTTCTGGATTAGACACCACACGAAGGGTCATGCTTGTAAAGCCTTCACATTCTGTAGTAACATCGTCTACACGTACATAAATCGTCTGCGGGTTAATAGCAGCTCCTGTAACTGGATCTTGGTTTACATACGCCGTAGCTGGATCAATAGCATTGGTCGCATCCTGAGCATCTTCAGGTGTAAGGTAGTAACTTACATTAATACCAATACCAGCACCAGCAATCTCAACATCTTTGGTCGTTAAATCGAAACTAGCAATACCATCATTAGGCTCACCTAGATCATCACACTTAGTAAACGGAATAGGCTGTGTGGCCATAGGTGGCTCACGAACCTCTATCTCAAAACTACCCGTGACAGCACATAGATTCGTGTTATCTGAAACACGAACATAAATAGTCTGTGGGTTGCTAGTATTAGCATATGCCGTAGGTATAGCAATAGCATTAGTACCCGCCTGTGCATCTACTAGTAATTCATAATAACTAACCGTAAAACTCAACGGATCTTGACCATTTAAAATCTCTACTTCTCGCTCTGTTAAATCGAACACCGCAGTACCGCCTGATTCACAAGCAATAATTGGCGATATCTCCAAAGGCAAGGTTGGAGAAGGAAGTACAATAAGGTCTAACTCAACAATATCAAAACAACCATTGGTATTAGGAGCCATAGAGAAAACAGCACGCGCGTATACCGTCTGCATGTCGGCTACAATGTTTTGATACGGACTCGTAAGGGCAAACACCCCATCCTGAGCATCTAAAAGTGTTTCATGGTAGGTAACAGTTACACTAGGATCACCTCCTGCAATCTCTGCATCTTTACTGGTAAGATCAAACTGAGCAAAACCATCATTATCCATATCACAAACAACCAAAGGTGTTGGATCTTCTACATCAGGAATGTTATCTACACGTAACTCAAGAACCAACCCGTTTACACCACCTGTTTGTTCACAACCCGTGGTAGCGTTCTCTCCTCGAATATAAATGTTTTGTGGATTGGTTAAATTGGTATATGCCTCTGGTGTCGCAATGGCATTTGTGCCTGCCTGTGCATCGGCCAAACTCTCATAGAAACTAACCACAATACCTATATTACCGCCTGTGATCTCTGCTGTACGACTGGTAAGATCAAAAACCTCCATCTCCTCTCCAGGAGGATCATTCTCATCACATAACGTATAGGCCATAGGCTCATTGAGCGATGGTGGAAGGTTTACAATAAGTTCTAAAGTTGTCTCTGCCAAACAGCTATTACCAGTATCACTTACTGTCACAAACAAAGTCTGAGGATTACTAATATTTGGATATGCCGTAGTATTAGCTATCGCAATGGTAAGGGCTGGGTCTTCATAATAGTTCACCACATAAGGACCTCCCGTTAGACCCGCCAAAATCTCTGGCTCAGCATCAGTAAGGTTAAATACAAAAACACCATCTCCATCGGTATCACACTCCTCTAATGGTGAAGGATCTGATATCTCAGGGGTCTCTAAAACTATAAGATCTAACGTTGTAACATTATAACATCCCGCAGCAGTATCGCTCAAACGAACATACACCGTCTGGTTAAAAGGAACTATATTTAAATAAGGACTCGCTAAAGGATCTACATTGTTCTGAGCATTGACCAACGTCTCATGATAACTAACTACCAAATTACCCGCCGGATTACCATTGACAACCTGATCATCTGCATCTGTCAAAGTAAACTCCCCAAAACCATCGTTGTTGTCATCACAAATTGTAAGAGGATCTGGCTCAAAAATATCAGGACGCTCCACAACGATAAGCTCCATGTCAAATACACCATAACAACCACGACTATTACTCTCTACACGTACCCAGATAACCTCGCCTCCACTCACATAAGGACTCATTAACTCATTAGTAGCATCGTCTGCATCTAACTCGGTAGGATGATACGTAACACTTAAATCTAAATCACCATCGACAATCGTAGCATTCTGAGTATTTAAATCGAAACTCTCAACACCATCTCCATCATTGTCACACTGCCTAAACTCAGGAACCTCAACAAACAACGGAATCGTGTCTAATATCAATGAAAAACTAACAACCGTATAACAGCCAGCTATATTCTCTCCACGCGCCCAAATTATCTCACCACCACTTATATAAGCTCCAGGTGTAGCAATAGCTCCAACACCAGCCTCAGCATCTGCCTGACTCGTGTGATACGTAATTGTTAAATTAACCAAAATGTTCGCTATCTCACCATCCTTGCTCGTTAAATCAAATTCCTCTAAACCATCCTCGTCATTGTCGCAAATAATATAATCAGTGACCGGATCTGTAAGAGGTGGACTGTCGTTGACTTGAATATCTTGAGGAACTATATCGAAACAATTAAAACCTCCTTCTTGCAACCTTGCATATACCGTTTGAAACCCTTGTACTGTATTAACATACATGGTGGGGTCTAGAATGGCATTAGTATCATCTTGCGCATCAATTAGCGTTTCATACCAAATCACGGAAGTAGTCGCTTGACCATTCATAATCTGCGCATCACTTTGTGTAAGGTCGAATGTGGCAAAACCATCATTCGGTAACTCGTCGCACTCATTAATTTGGTCAGGCTCTACGGCAATCGGTTGAGGAGCAAATTCTATATACACTTCATCTTCTGCACTACAGCCCGATGGTTTAGTTACCACAACCTTGTACGTACCCGTATTTGTTATGGTAATCATACTCATGTTCATGGTACCTGGAATTTCCACAAAAAGACCTGTGAGAGGATTTAAGCGGTACCAATTGTACATATCTCCAGGAACTGGTGTAAAACCAATATTTAGTGGTTGTCCTTCGCAAGGAGCATTTCCAGCGGCAATGGTTAAATCGTCTCCCAAGTCGACACCTAAACTAAACGATCCTGCTTCTAAGAACACAGCAATATCGAAGGCCGCATCTGTTTCGTCTGCTACCACCAATTTAATAGTATACGGATTTCCAGACACTACATTTCCCATAGCGGTAAGCGAAACCGTTTGACCATTAAAGTCGATAGGTGCATCTGCTTCTGGAATAGAAGGTGCTAGTACATTTGCAATGGGTTGAAAATTATATTGGCCGAAATATTCTTCATTTATCGCTGCACATTGACCAAGCACTTCATATCGAATGTTGGTAACTTCTATTGGCGTTGTAGTTCCGGGTAATACAGCTAAATTTTGAACAAATCCTGTAACTTGATCTGTTAAGATAAATGCGAAAGCATCTGAAAATGAGCACTCAAAATTCTCGTTGTACTCTTCTGATGCCATTATAAAGTCAAAACTAATTTGATCTATAAAAGGAACAAAATCGAATTGAATCCAACTTGCATTATTTGTATTTGTTGCCGAAGTATTGGCTTCTAAATCTGCATCGCCTGGCCAACCAAAACTACCATCGCTATGTAAGGTGGCATTCGGACCTGGGGCATTTGCCACAAACCCAGAACTAAGAATAATTCCGTCGTCAAAAGGAAAAACTGAACCGTTCCTGTCAAAGGCGCCAATTCCATTTCCTTCGCCAAAATTTGTTCCTGTGCTTTGTAAAAAATTAGAGACAGTTGCGCAAGAGTTCTGTATCAGTACATCTTCTACTAATTGTTGTGTTGTTAAAGTTTCGTCTACAGTAATCTGTGAAACACCAACAACATAGCACAACAGTAGAGGGAGGAGGAGTAAAAGTTTTTTCATAAATAAACTGTTAACATGCCAAATATATTGAATACAACCGTTTAGTTTCCTAATTTTGCAAAAAAAAACAGGTTTATGTCTCAATTTAACATTAGTATACAACCAACAAATAACGAAAATATTGTCAAATTTGTTGCTAATAGCTTCTTAACCAGAGCTAAAAGTTACGAATTTGGCAATATAGATGAGGCAAAACCAAGTCCGTTAGCGCAAGAGCTCTTCTTTTTACCTTTTGTAAAAACCGTCTACATTGCTCAGAATTTTGTTGCCATCGAAAAATATAATATTGTTACTTGGTCTGATGTTCAAGACGAAGTTGCAGCGGCAATCACCACTTTTTTAAACAGCGGTAAAGACATTATAGTAGAAACTGAAGTAACGAAGTCTAAGGTTCCTGTTACGGTTTATGCCGAAAGCACTCCAAATCCAGCTGTGGTAAAATTTGTGGCCAACAAACCCTTAGTATCGGGCATCTTTGAATTTAAGAATATAGAAGACACAAAAGAGGCACCCTTAGCAGCGGCACTTTTCAACTTTCCTTTTGTAAATGAAATTTTTATGAGCGCTAATTATATTTCAATTACGAAATATAATGTAGTAGAATGGGAGGAGGTTACCATGCAACTAAGAGAATTCATAACTAATTACATAGCAGAAGACAAGGTTATTCTAAATGACGCTATGTTAGAGAAGCAGGAGGAACAAAAAGAAAACACTTCTATTTCCGAAGAAAAAGAACGAAGCGAATTTGACCAAGAAATTATTGCCATTCTCGATGAGTATGTAAAACCAGCAGTAGCTAGCGATGGCGGAAACATTGCTTTTGATTCTTTTAATGAGGAAACAAAAACTGTCAAGGTCATACTACAAGGAGCTTGCAGCGGCTGTCCCTCATCTACAGTTACGCTCAAAAACGGTATTGAAACTATGCTTAAAGAGATGTTGCAAGGACGTGTTAATGCAGTTGAAGCCATTAATGGATAAACTAAAACCATTTCGATAACCGATTAATTTTCTAGAAGTATTAACGTAATTTTCAGAAAATTAAATTAGCTATGTTGTATCTTAAAAGTCTAATTAAAAACAACAACTATGGCTATTATAAAAGTTATTGAGGTTATGGCAAACAGTACCGAAAGTTTTGAAGACGCGGTGAAAAATGCTGTAAAACAAGCAGGGAAAAGTGTAAAAAACATACGATCTGCTTATGTAAACGAACAAAGTGTAAATGTTAGCGGTGATCAGGTGACAGAATATCGTGTAAACGTTAAAATTTCATTTGAAGTAAAATAGCAAGATTACACTTTCTGAAATACGCTTTTGAAACCATCAAAAGCGTATTTTTGTTTTTTAAATCCAGCAAATGCGAATACTACTATCCATTGTAACGGCTTGTCTTGCACTAGCCTCATGCAAACAAGAAAAATCGACTCCTGTGGAAACTCACCCCTACACCAATGCACTGGTCTCTGAAACCAGCCCTTATTTACTACAACACGCACACAATCCAGTAAACTGGAACCCTTGGAACGAGGAGGTTCTTGCGCAGGCCAAGGAAGAAAAAAAACTCATGCTAATTAGCATTGGCTATGCCGCTTGTCATTGGTGCCACGTCATGGAAAAAGAAAGTTTTGAAGACTCTACAGTTGCCGCAGTAATGAACAAAAATTTTATCAATATAAAGGTAGATAGAGAGGAGCGACCCGATGTAGACCAAGTGTATATAAATGCAGTTCAACTCATGACCGGAAGTGCTGGCTGGCCCTTAAACGTAATTGCTTTACCAGACGGAAGACCCGTTTGGGGAGGTACTTACTTCCAGAAAGAAGCATGGATACAAAGCATTGAACAAATACAAGAATTATACAAAAGAGAACCCAATAAGTTAGAAGAATATGCCACCAAGTTGCAGGAAGGGATAATTTCTATGGATTTGATTCAGATAAATGATGATAATGATGTTATAAAAAATTTCGAAACTAGCAGCGTACTTGAAACTTGGAAAGAAAGTTTTGACCCTGAATACGGAGGGCCTAAGCGAGCACCTAAGTTTATGATGCCTAACAATACTGCGTACTTAATGCGTCGCGCAGTACAAACTAATGACACAGATTTATTAAAACACGTAACGCTCACCTTAGATAAAATGGCTTATGGTGGTCTTTATGATGCTATTGGCGGTGGCTTTGCACGCTATAGTGTTGATATGAAATGGCATGTACCACATTTTGAAAAGATGTTATACGATAATGCTCAGCTTGTAAGTCTTTATAGTGATGCCTATTTAGTTACTGGGAAGCAGCTTTACAAAGATGTGGTTACTGAAACGTTAACCTATATTGCTCAAGAAATGACTAACGCAGAGGGAGCATTTTATTCATCCCTAGACGCAGACAGCACGAATGAAAGTGGTGCGTTAGAAGAAGGAGCCTACTACACCTTTACTGCAGAAGAACTTGAAAAAGAACTAGGTGATACTTATCCCTTGTTTAAAGCATATTATAATGTTAATGATTTTGGTTATTGGGAGGAAGAAAACAGATATGTACTTATTAGAACGGAAACTGACGAAGCTATTTCGAAACAATTTAATATTTCCGAAGAAGAGCTGCTTCAACATAAAAAAAACTGGAGAACTTCGTTGCAACACTATCGCGATCAACGCAACAAGCCAAGACTAGATGATAAAACATTAACCTCTTGGAATGCCCTTATGATTAAAGGATATGTAGATGCCTACAAGGCGTTTCAAGATGACAGCTTTCTAACGGCTGCCCTTAAAAATGCAGAGTTTCTGGCAACACAACAACTTAATGCAGAAGGAAAACTATACCACACCTATAAAGACGGTCAGTCATCAATTAATGGATATTTAGAAGACTACGCCGCACTTATTGAAGCTTATATTGCTTTGTACGAGGTTACAATGGATGAAAAATGGTTAGAGCACGGTCAAATGATGGCCAACTATACCATAGCTCATTTTTTAAATTCTGAAAGTAAGATGTTTTACTTTACGTCAGATGAAGATGCAGAATTAGTGACTCGCACGGTAGAATACAGAGACAATGTTATACCTGCGTCAAATTCTATCATGGCAAAGAACCTGTATAAGTTGTCGCACTATTTTGAAGCACCCACCTACGGCGAGATTAGCAGTCAGATGCTAAAAAATGTATTGCCTGAAGCAACAAAATACCCGAGTGGTTTTTCAAACTGGTTAGATTTATTGGCTAATCACCAGTTTAAGTTTTATGAAATCGTTGTTTCTGGGGAACAGGCAACCGAAAAGTTACAGGGCATTAATGCTAAATACATTCCCAATGCTATTGTGGCTGGCGCTACAAAAGAGAGCCAAAGCTACCTATTGAAAGGTAGGCATCAAGAAAACAAAACCTTAATTTATGTATGTGTAAACAATGCTTGCCGACTTCCAGTTAGCAACATTGATGACGCCATGCGAACTATTAAAATTTCAGAATAATACCCTATGAACATTTTTAACGATACAGAAAAAATCCTTGAAAAATACGGTCAGAAATTAATCGATTACCTACCTAATATTGCTATTGCTATACTGTTGTTAGTAATTGGGCTTTGGGTAATTCGTGTCATTAATAGGGTAGTACGGAAATTTTTTGCGAAACAAAATTACGATGTTACACTAGAAAAGTTTATTGCTAGCCTTATTAATTGGGGACTTAAAATAGTGCTCTTTGTACTGGTAGTAACCAAACTAGGTGTAGAATCTGCATCATTGGTTGCCATAATTGGTGCCGCAGGCTTGGCTATAGGTCTTGCATTACAAGGATCACTCTCAAATTTTGCTGGTGGAGTACTTATCCTTCTTCTAAAACCCTTTAAAGTTGGTGACTTTATTGCCGCACAAGGTTTGGAAGGTACCGTAAAGGATATTTCGATTTTTAATACAAGGTTAAATACATTTGGAAACCAACTAGCAATCATCCCAAATGGAAAACTCTCTAACGATACCATTGTAAATTACACCGAAGAAGGATTGCGTCGTGAAAACATCACCTTTGGAATTGGTTATGATTCTAACATAAAGGAAGCAAAAGAGATATTACTGAGTCTGGTAAACGAACAAGAAACTGTACTACAACTAGAAGGCAAGGAACCTATGGTTGTAGTAGCTTCTTTAGGTGACAGCGCTGTTAACCTTTCTGTACGCTATTGGGCAAGCATTGATGATTTTTGGAATCTACGTTGGCATATTTTGGAAGAAGGTAAGGCTAGACTAGAAGCTAATGGAGTTGTGATTCCTTTTCCACAACGAGATGTGCATCTCTATCAGAAAAATTAACATTTTTTTTAACCTGAGATTAACAAAATATTCCTTTCTACAGAATTAGATTTGCTTTCCTGAATGAAAATTTCCCCATTTTTTAGGTATCTGAGTCTAAATTTATAAATACAGACTGATGTTTGGCACTTTTATTGTCTAATCTGTTGTGTAGTTAAATTCTTGGAAATACTTTTGAAATATCTTTCAGGGCTACTAATTAAATAACCTTTTACAAAATCGTACCATGAAAATTTTTTTCACAGCCATTAGCTTTTTATTCCTATCGTTAACATTTGCCCAAAACGGTATTGACAGTCCTGAAACTGACGATTACCTTACTAACAAAACTATTACGTTACCTAAAAAGGTACTAAATGTAGCTGGTAATCCCTATGCACAAAAAGACTTTCAGTTGGGTAATGTATACAAACAAGGTAAATTGATTGCTAATAATGTGGCATTGCGCTACAATGTCTCTAGAGATGAAGTAGAAGTAAAAGGAGATTTAGCTACGAGTAATTCGCAAGCTCGTGTTCTAAAAATGAATCCAGATGTATATGTAAGAGTCTTAAACGATGTATATGTGTACGTTGCTCCTACAGGTGCAGATGCTCCAGGAGGTTATTTTAATGTGATTCATGAGGGTGAGAATTATCATTTGTATAAAAAGCTAAAGAAAGAATTTATTGAAGGAAAGAAGGCTATTAATTCTGTGGCAAGAGATATACCACCTACCTATAAAGACAGAGAGGACATGTATTTAGTAAATGCTAAAACAAATGAACTTATTGAATTGTCTGGATCTAGAAGCAGAAAGCTAAAAGCATTTCCAACACACAGCAAAGAATTAAAGAAATATAGTAAAGAAGAAAATCTAAACATCAATAAAGATTACAGTTTGAAAAAACTGGTGGCATACTATAATACACTTAAATAACCTAATTATGAAAAAGACTTTTTCTATTTTAAAAATTTCTCTACTCCTATTTTTTAGCGGAAATATGATGGCTCAAACAACGTTTGGGTCTGAATTTACTGCCGCTCTTTTTCAAGTAGATGAGCACATTAAAAGACAAGACAAGTTTATTAATTACGAAGACACCAAATCTTATACAGGTACTCCTTACAATCATCCGAGTTATCTTTTAGGAAATGTTTACAACAATAATGAACTGTTAGCCAGCAATGTTGCATTGCGCTATAACGCAGTGGCCGACGAAATAGAAATTAAAGAAGGTCTTACATCTGCAGACGACGATGCGAAGGTTCTTACAAAGTCTCCAGAGATTTTTGTGAAAATTGGAACCGACATCTACATTTTTGCTCCTTACAAAGGTGGTGTAGAAGGTGGCGGTTATTTCCAGGTGCTACATGAAGGCAATAAAATTGATTTGTATAAAAAGTTGCAAAAAGATTTTAGACCAGCTCAAAAAGCAACCACCTCTATTACGAGAGATTTACCTGCGAAATTTTCTGATGATATCACCTACTACCTAGCCAGTAAAGATGGAAAATTTTATGAACTTCCAAATTCTAGAAACAAGAAATTAAAGGTATTTGGAAAGAACAAGAATGATATTAAAAAGTACGTACAAGACAATAAATTAGACATCAATCAAGAGAAAGATTTATTGAAAACCGTAAAGTACTATGACACGCAGCTATAAATAATTATAGCACCTATGAGAAAGAAGAAAAGCAGGGCCAATTTGGCTCTGTTTTTTTTATATCCTTTTCTGTTCTAATTGCTTACTGTAAAAAGACGGGTAAATTCCATACATCTTGTAGAACGCTTTAGAGAATGATTCTGCACTTTTAAAGCCACATTCAGACGCAACTGCTTTTATCGTGTACTTCCTAAAGGTAGGATTGTCTCGTAACTCATCGAACGCATAGGCAACACGTAATTCGTTAATATAACTCGAAAAGTTTTTACCCATTTTAAAATTAATCACCTTAGATAGGTAAGTTGAGTTTGTATTGCATTCTTTTGCTAATTGAGTTAGTTTTATTTTGGGTGATAGAAATTTCTTTTCAGCCTCAAAAGCTGCCAAATGTTCTAAAATTTCAGCAACTATATCTTCGGAAATATCTAAAGATGCCCCAGCTGTTTCTGGTTCAGGTTTTGTTACTTCTACAGGCGCTTCCCGTTGCGCTATGAGTAACTCAAATCGCTTCTTAAATGTTTTCTGACGCCTTACATAATATCCCAATAATAATAAACTCAATATTAAAAAACCGCCAATCCACCATACCTTCTTTTGAGAAGCATCATGCTTTTCTTTTAACCCTGAGATTAAGGTGTCTTTCTCTTCCAAAAGCTTCGGGATTTCATATTCCTCTGTAATTTTATCTTTTATATATACGCGCTTTACATCTATTAATTTAACCACCAACACCAATTTCTGCATATAGGCTAACTGCATTTCTTGATTTTCACTTTCTCTATAAAAACTTGCTAATTTATCATAGACCACTGGCAACTCAGGATATAATACCTGCTTACGCTCATAAATAGAATCTACTTTTTTGAAATACAACGCGCCCTTTTCGTTATTTCCTTGTTGAAAGAAAATACTACCCATATAAAAATTATAATAAGTATCGTAACTATTTATAAAGTACTCTTTGTAGGCATGTGCTTTTTGTAAGCTATCTATTGCTGCATTATAATCGCCTTTCACATATAGTGCTGTACCGCTTTTAGAAACAAAGGCATGATACGTAATAGAATCTTCATTTTTTAAGGATTCCAGAATGCCCTTCTTATAATATGCTAGTGCAGAATCTGGTTTACGCAATCTAACGTAACAATTTCCGATGCCCTCCAGCGAAGCGATGTAATTATCTGTAAAGAGTTCTGAATTTTTATTCTGAAATAGTAACTCTTTTGTAAGCAATTCAGTTTCTAGCGCCTTCTCATAATCGCCCCAGAGCTCATTTACCCCATTAATTTGATGAAGTGCTGTAATCTGCTGATCAATATTACTTTTCTGCTTCGCATATTGATAGCCCGTTATGGCATTTTGTAGACTTTCTTCGTATTTGTCTACATTGTATAAATAATACGATTTAAACAAGTACCCTATGGCAGGGAAGTTAGGATGCTTACTGTTTTTAGAAAGCTGTATCGTAGTGTCTAAATTTTTAATAGCATCTGCCTTAGAAGAAACAAAGGCTAGTCTTTGATAACCACGAGCCATTTTCGTACTATCCATGTCTGCTCTCGCCTTTTCAATATATACCCGTGCAATTCTAGTAGCTATTAGTGTGTCGGTGATATTATCTTCAAACAGCGCAATAAGGTCATCATATCCTTTACTTTTTAAATCGTCTTCAGGCATAGTTTGTGCCTGCGCGATGCACACACTCATAAAAAGTAAAAAGGATACAATCCTGCAATACATATAGGTTGGATGTTTAGCCAAAAATAATGCAACTTAGAAACTATTTTTACGCTATCATAAACGCTCAAAAACAGTTCCCGAATTCGAAGAATAAAGGTAGGATTTTATGGGTGTGATTTATAATGACAGGGCTTAGATTCTAATAATTTATTTACAATCGCTTGTTTTTCAATGTTATAGATGGTTAACTAGCGGTCTGTATTTATAAAACCCGACATCTAATTAGCATTTATACAACCACAGGTTTGTTCTTATCCATACAGACACCTATATTTACCTTAACTAGCTGGAATGCACTTATTAAATACTTTATTCAGCGATGAGAACTATAGTTATAATTTTCCTACTACTTAGCCTAAGTAGTGATATAGTACAAGGGCAGTCAAACAATGATCGGTTTGTAAGTAGTCTTTTTCAATTAGATGAATTTATAAAGCGTCAAGACAAGTTTATTGACTACATGGACACCGAAAAGTACCATGGCACACCATACAACCATCCAAATTACTTAAAAGGAAATGTATATAAAGGCAATACCCTACTGGCAAAAGGAGTAGCGCTTCGGTACAATGCGATTGCCGATGAAATGGAAATAAAAAAAACGCTCGACACCCCAATTAGCGAAGCACGTCCACTCACCAAATCACCCGATATTTTTGTAAAAATTGAAGACGCCATTTTTGTATTTGCTCCGTATCAAGGTGGTATCCAAGGGGGAGGTTATTTCCAAGTACTCCACGAGGGAGAGAAAATTGATGTCTTTAAAAAACTGAATAAGAAATTTATACCTGCAAAACCCGCTAAAACTTCAATTACAAGAGCCTTTAAAGCTCGTTTTGTTGACAAGCCTATATATTACCTTGTCACAAAAACTGGGAAATTTTACGAGCTCCCATCTTCAAAAAATAAAAAATTAAAAGTTTTCGGTAAGAACAAAGAAGTAATTTCAAAGTTTGTTGCAGAGAACAAACTAGACTTAAACGAAGAAAAAGACTTGGTGGCTACCATCATTTTCTTTAATAGCTTAAAAAATATCGAGCTATAAAAAAGCTATTCCTTTTTAAAATCCTTTAAGTAATAGGGTTCAAAATAGGCAACGTCTTCAAACTCACCTTTATTAAACTTCTCTTCGGCTAACAAAGCCATTTCTTTTGCAGACGGTAATGCGTCTATGTTAAAGAGTGCATTTTTATGGGTACAAATCTCCTTAAATTTTAAAGCTCCACTGCCTATAAATAAGGTAGAACCTTGCTCCAAATACGAGGCATAAGATATGTCTGTAACGACTTCAGCTCTAGTCTCCCTAAGTTGTTGTTTAGACACATCAAAAACTGCTGAATACACCTCCATACGTCGCGCATCTAACAAAGGCACAATGTGCTTACTCTCTTTTCCTTGAGCCGCGAGTACTCTTAAGGTAGCCAGCGATACTAATGGTATGTCTAAGGCATAGCACAAGCCCTTAGCCGCAGAAACGCCAATACGTAAGCCCGTGTAACTTCCTGGCCCTTTACTAACAGCAATAGCGTCTAAATCTTGTTTCGAAAAATTAGCTTCTTTTAATACGTTAGATATAAAGACGTGTAATTGTTCGGCATGACTGTATTTTTTGCTAGTATCTTCCCGAAGAGCAATAACGCTACCGTTTACCGAAAGCGCTACCGAGCAATTTGTAGTTGCTGTTTCAATACATAATACAGATGCCATTACTCGTCGCTATCTTCTTCTTTCTTAGAGTCTTCTTTTAGTACAGTAACCTTATCGCCTGCATCTAACGTTTTTGTTACTGTTTTGTATGGACCAGTAATAATTACATCTCCTTCTTCAAGACCACTTAACACTTCTATATTGGTGTCATCTTGAATACCCGTAGTAACTACACGCAATTTTGCCTCTTCACCGTTTTTTACAAACACACACTCAAATTTTTCTTCAACCGAAGTTGTCGTTCCTTTTGCTCGAGCTTTCTTTTTCCCAGAGGAGGTATCTGTTTTAATTACAATAGCACTAATTGGCACTCCTATAATATTATTTCTTTTATTGGTAATAATATCAACGGTAGCAGTCATTCCTGGTCTAAATGGAGAATAACTTTCTGGCTTTCCTTCAGTAAGATCTTTATAAGAATCTGGTAAGATGCGTACTTTTACTTTAAAGTTAGTCACCTGGTCTGCCGTTAACGTGCTCTGCGCCGAGTTTGCAATTTCAGTAACTATACCTTTAAATTCTCTTTTTAAATAGGCGTCTACTTCAACAACGGTACTATCTCCTACTGCTACTTTTACAATATCATTTTCATTTACATCAACCTCCACTTCCATGTTGCTAAGGTTAGCCACACGCAAAATTTCTGTACCAGCCATTTGCGCAGTACCTACTACGCGTTCTCCTAACTCGGCTGCCAATAATGAAATGGTACCACTCATAGGAGCGTAAATACTTGTTCTAGACAAGTTATCTCTAGATTGCTTTACGTTAGCTGCGGCACTCTGTACGTTATAATAAGCAGATTGTACGCTTGCCTGAGCACCTTCATACTCGGCAACAGATTGGTCCCATTGTGATTTTGAGATAACACCTTTATCAAACAGCGCTTTGTTTCTTTCGTAGTTTGCTTTACTATTCTTTAAAGAAGCTTCGGCTTGGTTTAACAGGGCGCGTACATTTTGTAATCCAGCTTGCGATTGACTCACAGCTGCTTGAATTAAATCTGGGTTAATTTTAACAAGTAAATCACCTTTCTCAACAAGTTGACCTTCTTTTATAGGCAATTCAATAATCTCTCCAGATACTTCAGATGAAATGTTCACTTCAATTTCGGGCTGAATTTTCCCCGTAGCAGCAACTGTTTCAGTAATATCGATTGGCGCTATAGTTGAAATTTCAACTTCTTTAAAATTTCCTCCTTTACCAAACATCCCCATCTTTTTGGCCGCAATAAGAAGTACGACCAATATCAGGACTATTCCTAAAATCCAAAGTAATTTCTTTTTCATATCTAAAATTTTAAGTCGGTTGGTTCTATACCAAAGTACAATTCTAATACTTTCAATTTAAAAATATAATCGTATTTAGCTTGATTTAGAGAAATAGTAGCATTGTCGAAACGCACTTTGCTCTGACTAAAATCGAAAGCATTGGTTAAACCTACATCGTACCTATCTTTGGCATATTGATACGCTAACTCCTGACTTTCTAGTGCCTTCTCGGCAGCTTCGTAAGCCTTTAAAGACCCTTTTGCATCCACGTACGCTTGGTACACATTGCTTTCTAAATCTAGCTTCGCCTGTTCTAATTGATACTTTGTTCTTTCTACGTTTACCTTGCTACGCATTACGTTGCTTTTCACCGCAAACCCGTTAAAAATTGGAATATTAAGCTGAAGACCGTATGAAATACCATCATTCAAATAAATCTGTTCAGAAAAAGGTAGTGCACCAACTTCTCTAGCTACGGTGTTAGGAAATTCTCCCACTACTGTTTGTCCCGTTTCTTGAACCACTCCAATAGGCTGTATACTTGTTGGGTTGTCTGGGTCTGGAATCTGAGCAAAAGAAGTTGCATTGGTGTATCGAGTGTTATAGCCAAAAAATGCTGAAAGCGTTGGTAGAAAACCTCCTTGAGCAATTTGAAGATCTTTTTCGGCAATTGCTACATTTTGCTCTGCAATTTTCACTTCACTTCTATTTTCTTTTGCAGCAGTTATAATTTCTGAAACTGGCTTTTCTGAAATTTCGTTTAAAACAATGTCATATCCCTCATCTACAATGTCGAAACTTTGGTAATCTTCAATTAATAGTAATTGCGCAAGGCTAATTAGAGAGATGGTAACAGCATTCTCTAAAATTGCTATATTCTGAAGCTCACTCGCATTAGTGGCTTCAATTTCTAACAAATCACCACGAGGCAACGTTCCTGCGTCTACCAAAGCATTGGTTCTTTCTATTTGTTCTATGGTAACCAAATTTTGAGATTTGGCAGATGCTAAATTGGCCTTATTATTAAGAACTGTAAGATATGCGTTGGCTACAAACAAGGCAATATCGTCTTTCATCTTATCCAGTCTGTACTCTGCAGAAAGTTTCGAAAGTTTAGCTCGTTGTAATTGCCTTACATTTCGCAAACCATCAAACAAGGTGTACCCCACATTTACATTTCCAGTAGCAGATAAAAAAGTAGTGGTCTGTGCATTATTGGTTACAGGGTTAAAACTTAATCCCGTATTTTCAGAAAGACTGGCACTTGCATTTAAGCTAGGCAAAAAGTTTCCCGTAGCTGAAAGTTTATCGGCTTCTGTAACTTTTAGGTCCAACTCACTTTGTTTAATAGAAATATTATTGTCTAAAGCGTGCTGAACACATGCAGAAAGTGTCCATTGTTTATCTTGAGCTTGCGTTGAAATTGCAAGACAGATTAGTAAAATTGATATTCCAATTCTTTTCATGGTGGTTTATAGTTGAAGTATACGTCTTTTGAATGATGAAAGTGTTACAAGGATGAGTAAAAATTATCGTCCACCTAATTGCGGCGGAGCTTTTAATTGGTTCCAGACCTTAATATTATCTTCTTTGGTAATGCCACTTTTCACTTCTACATTTAGTCCGTCACTCACACCAAGCTCTACCTCTTTTCTAACAAATTCTTGCTCCCCAACAGAAACCTCAACAAAAGGCTTTTGAGTTTCTGGATCATACTGCACTAAGGCTTCTTTTATAGCAAGCACATCTTCGGCTTTTGCTAAAATAATTGAAGCATTAGCACTTAGGCCCGCACGAATAAAAGTAGTAGAATCTTGTTTCTTTAATGTGCCCTTTATTGCAAACTGAATAGCTCCATTTTCACTTACTCCTTTTGGGGCTATATAATCTAAGATAGCGTCAAATTTTTTATTCTCAATTGCGCCAACTGTAATTTCTAAGGGAAGATTTTCTGAAATCTTTCCAACTTCACTTTCGTCAACTTTTCCTTCAAAAATCATTTTGTCGACATCGGCAAGCGTTGCAATCGTGGTTCCATCATTAAAATTATTAGATTCTATTACCTGATTTCCTGTCTTTACGGGTATGTCAAGCACCATTCCGGAAACGGTGGCTCTAATTTCTGTATTTGCAGAGGCTCCTAGACCGCTTGTAGTTCCAGTTTTTATGATATCAAAATTTTGTCGCGCACCAGTTAAGCCAACCTTTTCTTGGTTGTAACGCTGTTGGGCCTGATCATACGACAGTTGTGCATTATCAAATTCATTCGCTGAAATCACACCTTTATCAAACAATTCCTTTTGGCGATTGTAGATATTTTTCTGACTCTCTAAAGCCAATCTCGCTGTTTCAACTTGGGTATTTGCACTATTAATACTGTTTTTTGCACTTGTTAAAGAAGATACATTAGGCACTACTTTTACCTTTGCTATTAGGTCTCCTCTTTCAATCACGTCACCTGCTTCTACAAAAATTTCATCTATAATCCCTGAAATGTTTGGTTTAATAAGCACTTCCTCCTTAGGAACAATACTGCCTGTGGCAACAGTTTTCTTTACAATTGTCTGTACTGAGGCCTGCTCGGTTTCGTAAAGTACAGGGTCTTTGCTGTCTAAGCTAAAAACATACCATAGGCCAATAATAAAGCCTAGGAAAACGACAACTAGTACGGTGATGATAAATCCTTTTTTCATATCAATAATTAATCTAATTCTTGTTAGTTATTCTGTGCGCAATGCGTCTACTGGTTTTATTCTTGTTGCTCTTACCGCTGGGAAAAGTCCTGCTAAGATTCCTGAAATAATTAAAATGACTAATGCAGTAATAATTACTGCAACATTCACCGATGGATTGGCAAAATTATCTACAGGACCACTTTGTTCTAAGGCATAATTCATAATCCAAATAAGCCCAGCGCCCCCAGCTACACCGGCCATACCACTTACCAATGTTATAATGAGAGACTCCTGTATAATTTGTCCACGTACTTGCCACGGTGTTGCCCCTAAAGCTCTTCTCACTCCAATCTCATTTGTTCTTTCTTTTACTGAAATAAGCAGAATGTTAATGACCCCAATCATGCCAGAGGCAAGTATGAGTCCCCCCACAAAAAAGCCCACAAACTTCAAAATATCGAACAGTCCTGTAATTCTTCCAAAAGCTTCGGCGCGGTCAAAATTTCCAATGGCTCGTTCATCTTCAGGATGTATGGTACGCTGCTCTCGCATAATTTCAAGAATTCTTGGTTTCAAGGATGTAATACTGTACTCATCGTAGGCAGTAATTGCCATCCAACCTACTTGATCTCCACGATTAAAAACTTGATTAAATGTGGTGAAAGGAACATAAATAGTGTTGGCTAGCTCTTCATTATTTCCATTGTTACTTGGCGCATTAAAGGTGCCAATAACCATAAAATTAACACCACTTATCTTTATGTATTCCCCAATCGGATCTTCTCCAACATCAAATAAGCTAGTTACTACACCGCTTCCTATTACTACTCCTTTTCTCCTTTCGTTTATATCTGAATAGCTAATAAATCGCCCACCAGTAATATCCATTGGCTGCTGTTTAATATATTCGGGGTAATCTCCGCTTACAGTAAATGCTCCTGTTTTTTCATTTCGTGTAACATTGTTAGCACCATTGTATCCTCCTAATTGGCCTCTTGGGGAAACATACTTTAATTCAGGCATTTTTTCTTTTAGAACGGCAACGTCTTCTACTTTAAACCGAACATACCTTCCTTTTGGCAACCCTTTATAAGGTTTTGAAGTACCCTGCCCCCACATGAATATAGAATTGGTAGCAAAATCTCCAAAATCTTTACTCACTCCATTTCTTAAACCTGTTGTTAATGCCAGCAGCACAACCAATATAAAAATACCCCAAAACACACCAAACGCAGTTAAGAGCGTTCTAAATGGATTAGCACTTAGCGCTTCTAAAATTTCGTTCCAACGATCTTTGTTAAGCATATTATTCGTCTCTTAAAGCGTCTATAGGTTTAATATGTGCTGCTCTTCTCGCCGGAATATATCCAGCTACCGCTCCAGCAACTATCAAAATAACTACGGTTGCTAATGCCGTATTAAAATCTACTTGCGGTGATTTTATAAAGTCATTGTCTACCATCGGACTTATTAACTGTAACAATCCTACTCCTGCGAAAAGGCCTATAAAGCCAGCCACAGCCGTAATAAAAATTGCTTCTTGTAGAATAAGGGCTATGATTGAGCCGGGCAATGCTCCAATTGCTTTTCTGATGCCTATTTCTTTTGTTCGTTCCTTAACAATAATGAGCATTATGTTACTTACACCTACTACACCAGCAATAATTGTAAAGATGCCTATAAACCAAAAAACGCTTCTAATAATAGCAATAAGGCTATAAATTTTCTTAGCTTCTTCAAGTGTATTGTTCACATTTACGGCACTACGGTCGTCTGGTGCTATGGTATGTCTTGCTTTAATATCTTGCTCAATATTCTCTGAAATTGCAACAGATTGCGCAACGGCTTCATCAAAATTTTCTGCCATCTTTACGGTATAAGCCAAAGAACGTACTCTATCTCCAGCAGCAAAAGCTATTTGCGCAGTAGGTAGGGGCACAAAGACGCGTCCCTCTTCTCGTTCTCCACCCGGATCTGTATAAACACCAACCACTTTGAAGTTTACCCCAAAAATCGAAATAATTTCTCCAATAGGATCTTTCCCTTTAAACAAGTCTTTTTGAATAATATACCCAATCACAGCAATTTTTCGAGACTCATCCATGTCGTCCTGACTAATAAACCTCCCTGAGGCCATGCTGGCATTTTCAATAAGCTGTTGGTCTGGATTCGCGCCTTCTAATCTATAGTTCCCTGTTTCACCTTTGTAGGTTACTTGGCTACCCCATATATTATAAATTGCTGTTTTATATTCTAGATTCGCTTCGTATTTATTGTTTATCGCTTCAAAGTCACTATTGCGCATTTGGATATACCGTCCTGGATTCAGCCCTTTATAACTTTTGGTAGTTACACGTGTCCAAACCGAAACACGATTAGTAGCATCCTGCTCAAATTGGGTTTTTACTCCTTTCTGAATGCCACTGCTAAAGCCTAATAAAATTACTAAGATAAAAATACCAGACGCCACAGACAGTCCCGTCAAGAACGTACGGAGTTTATTTTTTCCGATAGTTTCAAATATTTCTTGCCAGCGCTCTAAGTCAAACATTCTCGTAGGCTCTTTGTCGTGCTTCGGTTGCACGTATTTGGGTTACAACACTATCATCAATTATAATACCGTCTTTAAGATTTACAATGCGCTTGGTCATGTGGGCAATATCATCTTCATGTGTTACCACCAAAATGGTTTTTCCTTCGTCATTAATTTGCTGAATAAGCTCCATTACTTCGTACGAAGTTTTTGTATCTAGCGCTCCAGTAGGTTCATCTGCTAATAAAACTTTCGGATCACTAGCTAAAGCCCTTGCGATAGCCACACGCTGTTTTTGTCCACCAGACATTTCATTTGGAAGATGCCCAGCCCAATCTGCCAGCCCAACTTTTTCAAGATAATGGTGTGCCCTTTCTGTACGTTCTTTACGTTTCATGCCTTGATAATACAGAGGCATACTAACATTGTCTAAAGCAGTCTTGTAGTTTATTAAGTTAAAAGATTGAAATATAAATCCTAGAAATTCGTTTCTATACCTTGCTGCAATCTTTTCATTTAATTTCTTGATAGGCTTCCCGTCTAGATGATAGCTGCCTTCATCTGCTTCATCTAACATTCCTAAAATATTTAGAAGTGTTGACTTACCTGAGCCTGAGGAGCCCATAATAGAAACCATTTCACCTTGGGCAACGTCAAAATTAATTCCTTTTAAAACGTGCAGTGAATTACTCCCCATTTTATAAGATTTATGTAAATCTTTAATTGTTATCATCTTTCAAAATGTATGACCACAAAATAACCGCCTTTTAAAGTAGTATTCTGTGAAATATTTGTTAAGACTTTCGGGGATTTTTTTGGTTAAGTCTTATGTATAAGACTATAGGCTTGTTCAAATATTACAGTTCTAATTGTGAAGATTTTGTTAATTATTGGTGCGCCTAGATTTTTTCAATAATCTATAAATGGCATATCCAATGCCACCAACCAAAATGTAAGGTATTAGCATTAAATAAATAATGCCATTATTTATTCCTTTGGCTGCCGCTCCACTTTCTTCACTCTCCAAAACAGCTCGGCACATCGCACATTGCGCATCTACCGGTAATGTTACCCATACAAGAAGTAGCGATATTAGCAGTATTTTTTTATTCATTTTAATAATATGGGGCTATCATTACATACACAATTACCCCTGTAATTGCAACATATAACCACAAAGGGAACGTAATACGCGCTATTTTTTTATGCTTCTGAAAGTTTCCTGTTATGGCACGAACGTAAGTAACTAAAACAAATGGGATGATTGTTACAGATAAGACAATATGAGTTATCAAGATGAAATAGTAAACATATCGAATTGCGCCTTCACCACCATAAGGCGTTGCATCTGACGTCATATGGTAGGCCACATACATAATTAAAAACAGTACAGACAATACGATACAGGTTTTCATCAATAGCTCATGAATTGACCGATTACCATTTCTAACCATAATTACAGCAACAATTAACAGAAACGCGGTAAGTCCATTAATTGAGGCATAAATAGGAGGCAAGAAGCCTAATCGTTCTACTCCAGGAATACGCACCTTGAACAAAACAGCAACAGCAACAGGAATTGCTATTGATAAAATCCAAATCCAGACATTATATTTTTTTGTACTCTTTTCTGTCATAGTTATAGTAATTTTTCAATGTCTTCAATAAGCATTTGTACACCCTCATCAGAAAGCCCGTCGTAGTAAATAATAGGATTTCCATTAGCATCTATTCGAGATCTAATATTTCCATCTTTATCTATCAAGGCAAAAAATCCGGAATGCTGAAAATCGTCTTCTTCATCCATAGCTTCTGCCGCATAGAGATTAAATCCTTCATTAGAAAGTTTAAAAATCTCCTGTTTGTCTCCTGTTAAGAAATTCCAGTTTGGGTGACTAATCCCGTAAGCATCTGCGTAGGCCTTTAACACTTCTGGAGTATCGTACGTTGGGTCTATACTAAAAGATGCTATCCCAATTTTGTCTTCGCTAGGATAAGCTTCTGCAATTTTTTGCATGTTCTTATTCATAACTGGACAAATGTCTTGACAAGTACTAAAGAAAAATTCTACTACATATACTAAATCTTTATATGTGTTATTTGAAACATTTTCGCCATGTTGGTTTGTGAAGCTAAATGGAGGAACTTGTTTGTTTCCAATAAATGCCAATGTATCTTTCTTCTGAAGAGCTTTTCGCTCAAGGTTATGTCTGTCTTTGTCTACAATTTCTTTATTGTTCAGTCTATTAATGATTTTTGGAATAAAAATGATTCCAAACAGAAGAATCACGAATGAGATACCGACGTAAGAATAGTTCTTTTTTTTCATGTGTTAGATTTCTCTATTAGACGAGTATTTTTTGAGTGCCAGACGGTATTCGGCTAATACTATCTTGATGTCATCACTCATCTTATTATTAATCTCGGCATAGTCTGCCGCATTATACCCGTATAGGGTTCCGTAGTCTTCATCATCGGTACGGCCTCTTAAATTTTTTTCTTTGTCTATAATAAAGACTTTATCACTTGCGAAGTTATCATTTAGTGTTCCCGAAGTTTGTAAAGATTTGTACACATCCTCAATTGCCATTGCAGAGCCAATAGCGAATTGCCAATGCTCTGGGTTTTCAATTTCAGCTAATTTCAGTGTTACTTCTTGTGCTGCCTCTCGCTGGTCTTCAGTAATAAGTGTTACAAATTGAAATTCTTCAAACTGATGGTTCTTTTTATAAATTTTATGTGCTAGATTAAAGGCGTTTGCTTTTCTAGCATCTACGCTATTTCCGAAGAAAAGCAACACCGTAATTTTATTTTCTAGACGTATTGGCGAACCGTCGATTGCTTTAAAGGCGCTTAACTCTGACACGCCTTCACTTACTATGGGTAGTTTTACAAAATTATTAATCCCAGTGGCAAAAAACAGATATACTGAAATGGGTAATAAAAATAAAACGATGAGTACTAAATACTTTTTCATATAGTAAAAAAAAGAAGCTTGTCAGCCTTATAAAACCGTACTAACAATGTCTTTGCAAAAATACATCTCAACAAATCGCTGAACAACTTTTGCGCATAAAAAAACCCAACAAAAAGTTGGGTTTTATACTTTCTCTAAGAAGGTCTAGAAATCAAATTTTATGAAATTATTTTTATAAACTTCATAAATATAGTCTCCTTCAATTAACAAAATTAAGATTAAGTAACAAATTAAGAACACACTTGTCCACACAACAGCACGTCTCAACGAACTTTTCTCATCGCGCATGTGCATGAAGTCCCAAGTAATATAGTATGCTTTTACTAATGTTAAAATGATGAATACCCAATTAAGCAGCTTCATCGCCAAGAATCGGTTCTCGGTTAAAAACTCAGGCTTTATAATACCCAAAACTACTTCAATGATTGTTACAATAGAAAGGAAAACAAATACACCCCAGATTTTGGTGATGTTGTTTTTGAACTTAACAGTTCCTCTAAAAATTGCTAATTTATGTTCGTGTGCCATTTGTAATAAACTTTAGACTTTACGTTTTAGTTAGTCTTTAAAATTATTTTATTAAACCAGATAGAAAAAGGTAAATACGAATACCCAAACTAAATCTACGAAGTGCCAATACAGACCTACTTTTTCAACCATTTCATAACTTCCTCTACGCTCATACGTTCCAATAATCACGTTGAAAAACACTATGATATTAATAAGGACACCTGTAAATACGTGAAATCCGTGAAATCCTGTTATAAAGAAAAAGAAATCTGCAAAAAGCGGGTGACCGTATTCATTATGCTTCAGGTTTGCACCTTCTACAACCAGCTTTCCATCATTGACAATCTTGTTAATTGACGCCTCACGACTTAGCACTGTTGGCTCTCCGTTTTCATCGTAATACTGTGTGCGCACCAAAAGGTTATCATTGGCTAAGAACCCAGCTTTAACCTCTTCAAAAGAGAAGGTAGTTTGTGTTTCTTCTGCTTGATACCAAACACCATTCTTACGTTCGTGAATTTCACGAGCGCCAGGTATGTGTTGTGCAAAATCTGCAATAGCTACACGTTTACCATCTGTATCTAAGAACTGAATAATTTTACCTCCTTTAGTTTCTACAGCACCATAATCACCTTTAATAAATGTTGCCCATTCCCATGCTTGAGACCCCACAAAAATGGCTCCACCAATAATGGTAAAGAACATATACCAAATCACTTTCTTCTGCTGCATTTTATGTCCTGCATCTACGGCAAGTACCATGGTTACAGAAGAGAAAATAAGGATAAAGGTCATAAATGCAACGTAGTACATTGGCGCAGGCACCCCGTGTAAAAACGGAACGTGCGTAAACACTTCGTCGGCTATAGGCCAAGCATCAATAAATTTAAATCTTGAAAAACCGTAGGCGGCAATAAAGCCCGAGAAGGTAAGGGCATCTGAAACAATGAAAAACCACATCATCATCTTGCCATAACTGGCGTTTAGCGGTTTGTTATCTCCGCCCCAGGTTTTTCCTTCGGTTCCTGTTTTTGCAACAGTAGTGTCCATAGAAAGTATTTGGTGTTAATTTGGTGTCAAAAATACGATTAATTTTTATCTAACGAAACTTCAAGTATCAATTTATATTCATCCTAAAGTAATCTCGATTCTACAACTATATAGTCTCTAAAAAAACAAATGCAATTACTAGACTAAATAAATGAAAAGCAGCAAATAGATCCAAAGAATGTCTACAAAATGCCAAAACGTTGCCGCCAATTCGACCCCTAAGGTATTTCCGTGACTATATTTTTTTCTCGCATGCTGAACGATAACAACCAGTAAAGAAATGAGACCTGCAACAATATGTGCCAAATGTAGCAATACCACTAAATATAGAAATGAAGTGGTTATAGTGCTCTCACTACCAGTGAAGTAAAACCCAGCCTCTACAATCTGATTAAAACCAATAAATTGACAAAAAATAAACCCCAACCCTAACAGGAAGGTAGCAATTAGAAGCCCCATTCCTAGACTATGGTTTTTCTTTTGAATATTTATTTTTGCTAAATGCACAGTAAGACTGCTTATCAAAATTAAAGCTAAGCTCACGTAAAAGGCACTCGGAATCTCAAAATCTGTAAGCCAATCTGGTCGTTCCTTACTCACCACATAAGCACTTGTAAGTCCAGCAAAACTCATAGAAAGACTGATAATACCAAACCATAGCATCATCTTTTTTGCTCTTTTTACCTTTTCTTGTTCTGTAATTTCAGTAATATCTGCCATCTATCTAATAAATTTATCTGCAACATATATAATTTGCAACAAGGTAATGTAGCTAACACTTACAAGCATTAATTGACGCGCTGCCACATCTGTTTTCTTTTTGTATAATCGTACCGCGTAATAAATTAGCCAAACACCTATACCCCCTACTAAAACAGCCGAAATTGGTGTTAAGTACAACCTGCCGGTAACACCAACCGCAGGGATAAGTGAAGCCAATACTGTCCAGACACTGTAGAGTATTACTTGAATTGCCGTTCCTTTGTCTCGTCTCCCATTGGGTAGCATAAAAAATCCACCGCGCTCATAGTCGTCGTACAAAAACCACCCAATTGCCCAAAAATGTGGAAACTGCCAGAAAAATTGAATCATAAACAGCGTTCCAGGCTCGATACCAAAATCGTTTGTAGCTGCCACCCATCCTAACATAAATGGTATGGCCCCAGGAAAAGCACCAACAAATACAGAAAGCGGCGTTTTAGTTTTTAACGGCGTGTACAAACTCACATACATAAAGATAGAGATGGCACCAAACATTGCTGTTTGCGGATTAATATTGTACAACACCAAAATACCTAGCAAGGTAAGTACACTTGCCAAAATAAAAGCCGGCGTAACACCAAGACGCCCCGACGGAATAGGACGATCTTTAGTCCTGTTCATTAATGCATCGAGGTCTCTTTCAATTATTTGATTGAAAACGTTACTCGCTCCCACCATACAATACCCACCTATACAAAGCAAGAGCAATTGAAAAAAATCGATAGTTTCTACACCCAACAAATAACCAGCAACCGAAGAAAACACGACACTCACTGAAAGTCGCATTTTGGTAATTTCAGTAAAATTCCTGAAAATAGAAACGGGTGAAAAAGAAGTCTGAGTACCTGCCAAAATAGGTTTATTTTAAAACCTTGCAAAGATACGGCACCTCCCTAATTTTCACAATATAAATACCATATAGTTACCCACGCCATTGGTTTTTTTATTATTTTGAGCCCTCAAATAAATATTGTTATAATGAAATCAAATATCCTTCTATTTTTCGCACTTTTTACAGCAATCATTGCTACAGGACAAACCGACCAGGAAATAGGAAACGATCCTTCTTTGGCTAAGAAGGCAGAAGAGAAAGCCAAAAACAGACCTAAAACTATAGATGTTACCGATAATATTTTTATGCTAAAAGGCATGGGAGGTAATATTGCCGTTCATTATGGAATTGACGGTATTTTTATGATAGACACACAATTTGAGAATATTTCAGAATCAATTCTCGAAGAAATTGCACGTAAAACCGATCGTCCATTACAATTTGTATTAAACACACATGCACATGGCGACCACACCGGAGGTAACAAAAATTTCAAAAGAAAAGGCGCTACAGTTATCGCACACAAGAATGCCAGAAATACTATGCTCTCAAAACTTACCGAAGCCTTTGCAAAACAAATAGGCAAAGATTTGGAAAAGCAAATTAGTGAAGCCAAAAGCAACCCTGCTTCAGCTGAAAAAGGTAAAGCTTTAGAGCAAGATAAGGAACGATTAAAGGAACAACTTACAGAACAATTAGACATAGACTATGAACAACTACCCGCTATTTCATTTTTAGACAACATGCTCTTTCATTATAACGATGAAGACATTCAATTAATTCATCTTCCATCGGCACATACAAATGGGGATATTTTAGCCTATTTTCCGAAGAGCGATGTAATACACACGGGCGATGCTTTTGTTAACGGATTGTACCCATATATCGACACAAAGAATGGAGGTTCTTATGTTGGATATCAGGATGGACTTACAAAAATAGCTTCTATGATATCTAATAGTACGAAAGTAATCCCTGGGCACGGTAATCTAGCAAAAAAAGTTGATGTTGAAGAAACACGCACCATGATGAAACTTTATTTCACGAAGGTTTTATTTCATTATATGAAAAATAAAACAGAAGATGAGGTTGCTCAAATGAGAGACTTTACAAAGCACTATGACGACAAAGGATATGGAGATGGCTTTATTACTACTGAAGCGTTCTTGCGCAGCGTCTATAAAGCTGTAGACGAAACTAACAGAATTAAAAGAGCAAAAAATGAGGGTCGAGCTGCAAAATTAGAAGAAGCTAAGAAAAGAGCAGAAAAAATGGATAAAGGAAATCGTGACTAAAACGAATTTAGTTCTAGATTGGCATTAAAAATCATAATACCAATTAAATAAATCGGTGCGAATACCAAAATTAATCCACGTGGTCTGATTTTCAAAAGAGATATCTGTATTCTCTAGCGGCTTAAAATCTCTATAAATTACGCTTCCATAGATTTTAAGATTCGTTGCGGGATTTATTAAATATCCTGCTTGCAATTCTGTATGAAAAAAATCTGTGGTATTTCCTTGCCCTATTTCAACACCTGTATCTAGAGGTCGCAAATCTTCATCTCCATAAATGTCACCCCCGTAATAAGCTGTTTCTGCACCTGGCGTTTCAAATTCCAATCCTCTCTTTGCTATAATTACTTTAACATCACCATACCAGCGCCCTTTCTGGTACCGGGCAATGGCTATAAATTCTGAAAGATTAGCTCCGAGGGTATGTGCGAGTGATTGGTTATTATGTCCATAATTTAATACAATTGTATTGTGTGAGTACGTGTACGGTCTAATGCTGTTATACTCTCCTTGTAAATAAAGCCCTTTTACTCCAAAAGCATCATAATACTTGGCCCCAACTTGATAGCCTAGTTTATTTTTCCAACTCTTCTCTCCCCCAAAAATATCTCCAGAAGAAAATTCGTCAATAATAAGTTGGCTATAGGTATTTACTCTATCTGTAAACTTGTACTTACCTGTGAGACCAATAAGTGCGTTCCCCGTTCTAGACCCCGTAGAAAATTCTATTGCTCGATAGAAAATAACTGGATTAATGTAGTTAAAGTCAAATCCTCGATCGTTTCTATTATCCCAAATTACAGTTTCAAACAATCCAATATTTAGACGCTTGGTAATATTGTAACTTAAATAATGATTGGCAATAAATTTGGTTCTAAAGGTTCGTTCTTCTGTAGCCTCTGGTCGAACATCTCGTAAACTCATCCAAGTATTGGTATATTTCAACTTCCACACGGTGGTATTCAGCTTAAAAAAGGGATACGGACTGGCATTATCGCTTAAAAGTAGAGACCGATAGCCATCACCTAAAAATTGCTTCCCGTGACCTAACTGCACATTAAACCATTTGCTGGGAGTATAAGACACATGTCCGGTAGCTACTGGATAATCGTACGCATCTTCATTAAAGCCTTTGGCGATACCTCGTCCTGGAATAATAGCTGGATTGCCGCCATCTGCCTTTATAGATTCTGCATATCTATTGAAATAGCCAGCAAAACGTCCTTGGCTCTCATAAACCACGGCAAAAAAATTGAGCTGTTTACCAATACCTCCTTGTGCGTATACGAGTCTTGTATTGTTATAGGTATTTATTTCTGCGTCTGTATCTCTTCCAACCTGAAGGTCTACACCAGGATCTAACGTAAACCAGAAATCTTTGGTTTTAAGTTGTACCATATGCTCATTAAACAACTTTCTACCAAACCAAGAGGTCTTATTTTTTAGTAATTTTTGATTTTCGGTTTCAAAATTGTGGTATTTATTCACTTCAGAATATAGAAATGGTTTTTGAGCGGTATGGTTATTTTGTCCAACTCTATTTAAGGCAGCATCAAACATACTATACGTACGGTGCGAAAGTGGAATGTTAATCCCGCTTGTATATTCTTCGTTTTCATACGGCATTTTTTCTATCGCATCATATTCGTTTTTTAGGGTCGTAATGGTAGAATCATCTGCCGTATTTTCTTGTGTTTGTTTTGTTTCCGTAGCAGGCAATCCTGGCGCTCTTAAAGGAATAGTAATAGGCATGGTAAATTGAACATAAGCCGGCTCACCATTATACGTTGCAGGTTTTATTTTCGGAAGTGAATCGAAAACTTTTTTTGCTTCATCCTTCAATTCTTGATAAATAGCATCTGCATACAACAATTTGAAAGCACCTGTTTTATCAACTTCAAAAAAAACGGTCATAGACCCCTTGTAATCTTCGTCTGATACAACCTGAGGCACTTTAAAATTATTGAATACAAAATTTTGAAATGTGCTTGTAAAACATCCTTCTAAATCGTCGATGGCAACATCTTCACATTCAGAAAACACAGGATATTTTTCGAAACTATTGGCAGTATTTTGTGCATGTAGGTTAAAGAAAGCAAACAAAACCAAAAAGAAAGGAAGGGTCTTCATTGAGCAGAGGTCTTAATTTTATCGAAAGATACGGTTTTTTGAAATGCCCAAAAAAGAAACCCGCTCCTTGAGCGGGTTTTTGTTGATTTAATTGTTCACCTGAAAACTAATAGGTACAGCATAGGTAACATTTACGGCGGTGGCTCCTTGTTTTCCTGGTTTCATTATAGGCAAACCTGAAATTACACGACGTGCTTCGTCTTCTAGTTTTTTGTCTGCAGCTCTCGCTTTAATATCAACTATAGCTCCTTGCGCGTCTATTGTAAATACGGTATAAATACTCTGAATACTCCCAGGCTCAAAATAATCAAATTTACCTGAATCGAACTTTCTACTAATAAACGCTCGAATCTTAGAAGACATACAGCTTATTTTCGCATCGTTCCCGTCAGCACGTTCGCACCCCGGAAAAACAGGAACAAATTCTACCCCTAAAATATTTTTTGTAGCTACCTTGTTTGTGCCATTCTCATCTCCAGATTGTACTGGCACTTTTATAGCAGTATCTCCTTCAGCAATTGTTTTTCCTTCTAACACTGGTGCAGAATCGTCCACTTTTGTAAAAGTGTGAGATACAGCTGTAGTTACCTTAATCGGTTCTCGCTTAACCACCTTTTTTGGTTTCTCTTCTGGTTTTACGGCTTCTTCCTTTTTAACAACGTAGGTAATTGTAGGCGGGGTTTCCCAAATGGCGTTATCTTTAGCGACCGCAACTTGCTGTTTCAAACCTATTTCTAGTTCCATAACAAAAAACATTGCCAATAGACTAACAATTAGTCCGATTTGGAAAAAGATTTTCGAATTCCAACGAATGTTAATTTGCTTTTTTGCTTCTCTCTTACTTGGTACTTTTGTAGTGGTACCACACACATTACTTGATGGTTTCATATTTATATATTTAGAAGTTATACTCTATATGAAACAAGTGTTGTGCCAAAAAAAAATCCCGCTTCAATTGAAGCGGGATTTGATAGTATATAAGTACTATTCTAATTCTCTACTTGGAACAAGATTGGTAGTGCATAAATTACACCTACGGCTTTTCCACGTTGTTTACCAGGGGTCATTTTAGGTAATGACTTAACAACATTTACTGCTTCAGCTTCTAATTTTGGGTGTGGCGCTCGTGCACGTACATTCACAACATTTCCAGATCTATCTATTTTAAACTGAACCGAAATACGCTGTCTTCCATCTAACCCTAAATCATTAGCTAAATCTGTATTAAATTTTTTCTGAACAAATTTTTGAATTTTCTCAGACATACATTTTTTCTTAGCTTCATTGTTCCCAGCGCTTTCGCATCCTGGATACACCGGTACATTTTCAATTACCGCAAAAGGTACATCTTCAATTACTTCTTCAATTACTTCTTCAATTTCTTCAATTTCGGCAATCTCCTCTTCTTGATTCGTTTCAGTAGACTCGATAATTTGTTCTTCAACATCTTCTTCATCTTCTACTACCTCAATAACTTCTGGAGCTGGTGGCGGTGGCGGTGGCGGTGGTGGCGGTGTTAACTGCTGCGTGATAGGGATATCCTCATCCAAATCATCACCAACATTTAATTGGTCTGCTGCCAAATTATCGTTGTCGTATGTTTTCCACTCAATCGCTTGCCATGCTACAAATAACATAAAAGCCAGACCAAACAGTAAGAAGATTGAACTCCACTGTTTCATATCTGCTTTCGGATTTTTTTTCAGTTCCATAATATGAAGTATTTAATTAGTGCTAATGTAAAGAAAATATAGGTTTCTATAAAACGAATTTTCAAATTTGATTTTTTAAATAGGACTTAGACTTATAAAACAAAACAACACCTAGCAAAATACCGATGCTGTTGGCTACTAAATCCCATACATCTGCATGTCTTAAAACAACCAAACGCTCTTGTACTACTTCAATTACTATGCCATAGATAAAACATCCTATCAACACCCAATACAACTGCTTCATCTTAATTATATCACCCTGTTTTCGAAATACAGATAAAATGACCAAGAAAACCAAACCAGCATGTGTTGCTATGTGCACTAATTTATCTAATGGAAGTCCGGTAGAAGGAATATCCTTTCCAGGAAATAAAAAGGCAATTGTAATAAGAACCGCGTAGACCGCGGTAATAGAAAATAGGGTTTTAGGCCCCAATAATTTCTTTATAGGCTGCATCATCTAAAAGGTCATCAATTTCGGAAAGATCAGACATTTTAATTTTAACCATCCAGCCATCACCATAAGGGTCTGAATTAACCTTTTCTGGCTCACTTTCTAACGAGTCATTGAACGCTATTATCTCTCCCGAAAGAGGTAAAAATAGATCAGAAACTGTTTTTACGGCTTCTACCGTACCAAAAACTTCTTCTCGGTCTAGAGTTTCGTCTAAAGTTTCAACTTCTACATAGACAATGTCGCCTAATTCGCCTTGTGCAAAATCTGTAATCCCTACAGTAGCAATATCTCCATCTATACTTACCCACTCATGGTCTTTTGTATATTTTAGGTTGGAAGGTACACTCATGATAATTCTTAATTATAAGTATTTATTAATGTTTTTTTAGTTTCCGAAGTTATATCGCAACGTGAATCCTGAACGAATCGTTGTCTGCGGAAAAGCAGTTGAGATTGCATACTCAGAGAATGTATAGTCAAAATAGAACAATGCGGTTAGATTTTTACTTAAGGCATAATCTGTTAAGAAATTAAGTCCGTAAATAGTCTGTCCCGCCGTAGTTTGGTTATTATTAATGTCTAAATATCTAATAATGGTCTTGTTATCTCTCCTAGACACATCCAGCTTGAAATTTAAGTCACTTTTAAGCACCTTTTTCTTCCCACCGAAGTTGGTTGCAATTCTAAGATCTTTTACTCGATACCCTAGCCCTAAGACCACTTCGTTTCCTTTAATTTCAGTTAAAAGATTGTTGGCAAAACTTAGTGACAATGCGCGATCCTTTCTTAATTCGGCTAGTATCTTAACCGAATTTTTCATTTCAAAATCGATACGAATTAAAGGTGAGAACTGTTCGGTTAAATTTACATTCGTTAACAACGTTCTGCTCTTAAAGTCACCTGCCTGATCTGTAGCTGTAGGGTTATTAACGTCGAAATCTAAATTTGTTTGAAATTGGTTAACCGTATAGTTGGCTCTGTATCCATGCTGCACAGAGAATCGCTTAAAGCGCTTTTTAAACCAATCTAAATTCATTAAGCCAGTGTACTTCACGTCCCAGTTAGGTAATGGAATATCTCTTAAAATTCCAGTTTTTTCTTTTGAAGCATCACTTCCTTTGTAGGCCGAGAGGAATGCTGGTAACAATACATCTTGACTATTCGGGCCAAAACCTTCTGGGTAGCCCGTTTCTGGATCTACAGGGAAATTAGACGTACCATAAAACTCGGTAGCCAATCGTCGTGCAACTATCAATCTATTTCCGCGGAAATCGTTAAAGGCATCAGAACTAGTCTCGTCGCTTTTAGCAAATGCTGTTTTAATTAATAATGTTGAAATATTAAAGTTTCCGAAGGTATTTGGCGTTAACGAACGATAGATATCATTTTCTATAATGTAATTTTCAGCGTAGTTTTCAGAATAAACACGACTTCCGTTAAGGTCAATTTTTAAGTCTTCAAAAGGCTCAAGATTAATCTGAGCATCTAATTGTTTACTCTCTACTTCTGTATATTGCTCGTTAAATTCTGGATAAAGCGTTAACCAACCCATACGTGCAGCTCTTTCTCTAATCTCTGCTTGACTACCAAATGTAAATCCAGCAGATGGCTTTAACGTTCCTATAAAACCAATAGACGGCGTATAACCTGGTAAGAAAATACCCTGATTTTCTTGATAATTTAACTGTATCTTTTTTATAGATGTTGCCAAACCAATTAAGGTGTTAGCCGCTTTTGCTCCTGCACTTAAACCTGAACCTCCAGAACCTTGCGCACCGTTAGCACCGCCACCGCCATTTCTGTTGTTTGCTAAACCTCCTAAGGCACTTCCACTTGCGCCATCTGAAGATTTACTGTCTCCGTCGCCACCTTTACTGCCACCATCGCCGCCTTTACTACCCTTACCGCCAGCACCAGAATTGCCACCGCCAAGATTGTTACCTCTGCCACCGCTGTTTCCGGCTGCGGTAGATTTCTTAATTTTGGTGAGACCTATATAACGATAGAAGTTATTCATGTCTAAAGACGAGTTAATTCTATGTGTTTGTGCATTTTGAATAGAGTTACCAAGGTTATAAGTGTTTACGGTACCGTCTGACAACGGAATTTCAATACTATTAAACAAGTCACTCCCATCTTGCCACTGGAAATCACCTGTGTAAGAATATGTTGCACGAATAAATTTCAAGAATGGAAACTTATCAAACGGCAAGTCGTAATTTACTTGCAGGGATTGAAAATGCTGATTCGGGTCTCCTACATCAAAGAAGCCGTCCCACACACCAATACTATTATCTGCAAAACCATCGTCGTCTATATAATTAGTTACAATTCTATTATTTGAAGTGTTAAAATTAAATCGTAACGAATTGGTTAAATTATAATTTATAGTGTACTGCCAATCGAACAAGAAATTACGCTGGTACAAGGTTGGCAATCCGATATTGCCAGGTAATAAATTAAGTTCTCTAAATTTCTGCTCATTGTATTGACGTGTAATATTAGAGCTTACCGTTACGCTTGTTGGCAGGTAATTAATATTTAAGTCTTTTAAGAATTGCCAATATTTACTTCTAAAGAGCGAATCATTCTTCTTAAATGGTTCAAAAGGCTTTTGATTAAAACTGTAATTATAGGTTCCGCCTAAGCGAACATTTTGTTCTAAGGCATCTTCAATCTCGAAATCGTGATGGTCTTCTTGGTTGTATGAAGCTGAGAACGTAAAGTTTTCGATGTCGTAAATCTGAGGTTTTCCATCACCTGTTCTATCTTTTCGAACCCCAATTAAATTTACGCTTTGTCTTTTCGTATACTCTACAGATTGCTCTTTAATTCTATCTCTTTCGGCTGCATCTTCCGTATTATCTAATCGTGCATCTAGTTCTATATCTTGAAACTCCGGATCAAATTGTGGTGTAATTAACTCTTCACCTCTACCATAATTAAACGGTAATTGCACGCCCCATTTTGGTGGCAGCATTTGTCCTAAATTTAAATTAGTAACAACATCATACTGTTGTAAATCTTCACGACTTCTTTCATTAGGCCCTTGTTCTATAGACCCAAAACCAACGGTACTTCTTCTTCCTGTAGCGCTAATGGTAGCAAAGTCTGCAAGATTTGCATCTAAGTTTGCAACGGCTGCCCAACCTCCCTGATTTTTCAATTCTGAAAGGCGTAATTCATTAAACCATGCTTCTCCACAAATCTCTTGTCCAGAGTTGTTTTTTAAACCAAGCATAATGATACGAACATTTCCGAAGCTAGGATTCCCTTTTATACCTATTTGAAGTTCGTTTTCAGAATCAAGCGTACTCGCATCTAATTCAGACTGCGCAAAGAACGTTGTTTCCGTAGGGTCAAAATTAGGATCTCCTAACACACGTGTTTTAAGTTCTTGTAAAAGACTTAATGGCAAACGCAATCTGTTTTCTATAGGCCAAATTGCTTCTGCAGATGTGCTCCCAAACGAGGTTGGATTCAGCGGAATTTGAATTTCATAGAAGTTTTGCGTTAAATCATTTCCTAATCGCACAAACGCCACCATGTCTCCGTCTGAAAGCGGCGACTGATTCTCTAGTGATTCGGCATGAATAAACATCTCAAGATTTTCATACTGACGCATGTCTATATTGAAATTTTTATAAACCCCACGACCATCTTGGTTTTCAAGGCCACAAACACGTAATGCCAATGATTGCTCATTCTGGCGAATTAGGTTGTTGTTGTTATTTAATTCTTCACGAAACACTCCTGGAGGCAGCACATAAGGTATAGGAGAACGCTGGTCATTCTCTTCAATATTTACCGCTTCGTTTTCGAAAACAGTGTCGTCCATTTCTGGATCTTCTCCTGTAATATCTAAAGTCTCTGTAAATCTTCTATAATCGCCTCGTACTAATTCTAATGTTCCGAAACGAAGTACTGTATTCTGGCTAAATTGAGACATGTACATACGCATAAAACGTATAGATCTAAAATCTGAAATACCATTTATTGCCTCATCTGGCTGGCTAATTGGCACTTTAAACTGAACCCAACGCACTGGTATTGTATTATTGTCTTGCGTAGTTACGTCAATTTCTCGAACGTCGGTAATAAAATCTTGTTCCCCTCCATTTAGGCTTGTGTTGTTTTCTACGCTCATTCCTCTATAAATAGGAACTCTATATTCGTAATAACTATCTACCGTGTTCATGGTATTATCACGGTTAATATCTTCTACATCTGGTTCTGCGGTATTTCCTCGATTGGTATTTGTAACCTCCTCTGGTGAGTTCCCCTCGGTACCATTGTACATTAAATATCGTTCTAGGATATTTCCTTCCGCTTGCAAGAAATATTGGTAGTTATCACCAGCAGGATCGGGTAAACCTGCAAAACTTGGAAACATAGCCCCTTCTGTGGCATCTTCAATTCCATCGTATCCAATATCCTGATTAATTCTCTCTTGTCCTGTAGTATCAAATGTATAGACTAAAGATTGATTGGTTGGTACTTTACCCCAAGCTGTTGCGGTAGTATTTGCCACACCACCATCGTTTGGCAGTCCGTTTTCATACTGCTTACGACCATCTTTTAGAATATCTTCTGAAATATTACCTAAATTGAAAGTTACGAAACCTTGATCTGCTATACTTTCATCATGAACATAGGGGTCCATTACCCAAAACTGAATAAACTCTACATTAGATCGTTCAAAATCTGTAGTTGTAAGTTGGCGCATAATTCCACCAAATCTTGTCTCCGGATTAGGCAGCGTATTAGTTCCAGCAGCTTCAGGGTTAAAGTTATACTGTCCACGTCGACTTGGATAATAAGCCATGTCTAATGAGAAAATCGCTTGTGTTTGTCCTTGAATTAAATCCTGATTAGGGAAAATTTCATCTCTAAAGATTCTTCTCGTAAATGGTGACGACAAGTCCTCGTCGTCTATCCCTTCTGGTCTCTGACTACTATAAAAAACAGGGTCAATTGTGTACCAGTTTAATCCAGCTCTGTTGTAGTTATACTGAAGATTTCCATTAGCAAATTCACCACCAAAACCTACAGGTGTACTAGAAAGTGTCCAAGTTAATGCAGAACTCACATCAATTCCTGTTTGAGAGGCCTCAAAATCGTCTACGTACGAAGTTGCTTTCCCATCAAAATCTGAAACTTTAGGAGCCCCAGGCATTAGATAAGCAAATTCTCCTCGAAGCGACACATTTGAAACCACATCGGTATCTATGTTTGGCAGTTTATTCACCAATCTCGTTAAAAAAGGAACTTCGGTAGAATAATTTGCATTGAACCCGAAAATAGTATTATTTATAGGCTCGGTATTAAACGACGATTTCTGCGTTAGCGGGCGTTCATTTAAGTTTAAATAAGTAGCTCCAATCTGAAATTTATCATTAAACTTATGCTCTACGTTTAAACCAGTAAAGCGTTTTGTTTGTTGCCCGAAAAGGGTATTGTTTTCAGTAGTAATATTAATTGGAACATTAGAGTTTTGAAGTGCCGGATCTATAATTTGTACACGTCCTAATTGATAATTTACGGTATAATCTACACCTTCAACAAGTGTTCTACCACCAGCTGTTACGGTAACAGAACCCTGAGGAATATTAAATGCTCCAATTGGAATTCCATCTGCACCTGTAGATTTATAGCTACCCTTTAATTGGAATTTATTCTTATCGCTATCCTGCTGTTCTGCCTGAGTTTTGGTAGTTGAATACAGCTTACTAAATACATACTTATTCTGGTTAGCGTTATAGGTTTGTTCATTATAATAGTCTCCTGGTCCTTGATCATCATTATCTAACTTATCAAATAAGTAAGAACCAAAAGGCTCTACTGACGTAAAGATGATATTACCATTTTGGGTATCTACAGTTATTCCAGGTAGGAAATCGAAGAAACCATCACCGCCTTGTTGCGGGTCACCATTAAAGTTTACCCTATCTAAATTAAACACACGCAGTAGTACTGTATCTTCTACATCTTCTGGCAGTGCGGTTGCAGGAAATTCAGGCGTACCAGGTGCTGCAGTTATATAATTTAATGGAGATGGGTCTGTATATAAGATATTAAGTCTGAAATCTTCTTGTTCTAGCTGAAAAGCGCCCAAAGGATAGATGTTTTTCATCATTAAATCCCAAATTGGCTCTTCAACATTTGTGATGTTACTTTTTAATAGTTTTACTACTAAGTTTTGTGGTAAACCTCCTGAAATACCAGGGTCATTAGGGTCTGTTGTTCCGCCTGGATTTGGATCACCTCCTAATGGCGGTTCTCCAGTTTCACCAGTTGCGTTTACACCATCATTAGAAAATTCACCAACCTGATATACACGTCCGTTTACAGTGAACTGATACGCAACAGCTAAAACCTCGTCATTGCTTAATCGTTGATTCAACGAAATATATCCTAACTGATTGTTTATTCTAAACTCGCTAGAATTAAGTCTTCGCGCATTTTCTAGGGTTACATAGTCTGTACCATCATTCACAGGAACACCGCTAAATCCTTGACCAACAGATGCCACATCTCGAATTTCTTCAGTTAAAATACTTTGCACAGAGGGGTCGTCAATACCAAACGGGTTAAAATCATTATTTCCATTATCTGGAAATGCATTCCTAGATTTATTTACAAAACCACCAGGGATAATACCTAAGCCAATATTAGATGGATCAGATTCACCTAAATCTTGAAGTGCAACAATATTTCTAACATTGTCCGTATTTGCAGCACGGTTGGTTATCCAAACCTCAGAACGTGTAATCTGCACATTAGAGTTAATAAATGGATATTGACGTAAAATTCTATCGTAATTATCTCTAAAATAGTGCCCTAAGAAAAAGTGACGGTTTTCGTCGTATTCAAGTGCAAAAAGCTCAAAATCTGTGATGGTGGCTCCTCCTTCTGCGGTTACATTTCTCGTTTCAGATTTTTGTTCAGAAAATACCCCTGTAATGGTTGTTTTACCGAATTGCAATTGTGCTTTTACTCCAAAAAGACTTTGTGCTCCCTGAATTAAAGAGCTATTTAGCGGCATACTAACATTACCAACTTCAATTTTTTGAATAATATCATCTTCGGTTGGTGTGTACTCAAGTTTAATCTGGTTCTGAAAGTTGAAGGTTGATTGCGTATCGTAATTTGCATTTACCGTTAAACGCTCACCTACTTTACCTAACAAACTCAAACTAATTCTTTGGTCAAAATCGAATGAAAGGTTGCTTCGGTTTCTAGGAGAAAAGGCCGGATTGTCTTGCTTTGTATATAACAAACCAAGGTCCATTTCTACAGTACCTTGAGGAATTACTTCAATTGTGTTTCCACCAAAGATAGTTTCGAAGAAATTAGAATTCACATAAAATGTTGGCAGTAAATTTTTCTGAGCCTCTTCAGACCCTTCTTTTCTACCATCTGCTGCATCAATCTTTTCCTTAAAATATGCCTTCATCTGCTCCTGCAGAATTAGATCTTGATACTCTTGTGGCGTTAAGATTATAGGATATGTAAGATTAATGTTTCCTAGAGTTTGCGTGTAAACATAACGATCCATAATAGGATCATAGGTGTACAAATCTTGAATACTAGGTGGATTGGGCAAATCCATTCTACCCATAACCGACCCTGTTGCGGTACTATCTTGTCCAGAGGCTGTTGAAATTCCCCCAAATACAACACTTAAAATAAATAAAAACCCGCATAGGTTTTTTGTGAAATCGTAATTTTTTGCGCCCAAAGTTTATAAATTTTTTAAAGCTAATTTTATAATCGTTTCTACACTCGCCCCTGAGTTTTCTTGCGCTATTTTATCACAAACCTTTTCAGCTTGCTTACGCGCGAAACCTAGTGTCTCCAAAGCAGATAACGCTTCATTTTTGTTCGTATTGCTCGATACGCCAGAAATAGTAGACATACCGTATACTTTCAAAATTTTATCTTTCAAATCTAAAATAACACGTTGTGCCGTTTTAGCCCCAATACCCTTAACAGATTGAATAGTTGCTACGCCCTCATTGACAATAGCATCCTTCACCTGATCTGGCGCTAGCGAAGACAACATAGTTCTTGCCGTACTAGCTCCAACACCCGAAACAGAAATTAATAATTTAAAAACTTCCCGTTCTTCAACACCCGCAAATCCATACAAGGTGTGCGAGTCTTCTTTAACCAATAAATACGTGTAAAGTTTTACACTTTCAGCAGTGGGTAATTGTGAAAATGTATGTAATGAAATATGAACCAAATAGCCCACTCCATTGCACTCTATGACTACTTCTGTCGGATTTTTTTCTACAAGCCTGCCTTGCAAATGGGTAATCATAAATGTTAACGTAAGGTTAAAGCCCCAAATATAGCATATTTATTTGCATTGACACAGCCACTTTTTATGAAAATAACCCTAGTTATTTAGCTGCTTTCGCCTCTTTTTCTCGTTTCTCTTTTTGTTGCGCGTCAACAACCGCTACTGCCGCCATATGCACAATTTCTTCAACGCTTGCTCCTAGTTGTAGAATATGCACTGGTTTTCTCATCCCTAACATGATAGGACCAATAGATTCTACATTGTTAAGCTCCTTTAGTAACTTGTAGTTGCTGTTGGCTGAATCTAAATTCGGAAATATAAGTGCATTCACCTTTTTACCCGCCAATTTTGAGTACGGAAACTTCTTTTGAAGCATTTGCGGATTTAAAGCAAAATCTGTCTGTAACTCTCCATCTACAAACATATCTGGGTTGCTACGGTGCAAATAAGAAACAGCATCTCGTACCTTAGTCGCATGCGGATCTTTAGATGAGCCAAAATTAGCATATGAAATCATGGCAATAACAGGTGTCAAGCCAAACATCTTCATTGTATAATTGGTCATTTGAGCAATCTTAGCTAATTCTTTTGCAGTTGGATCTATGTTTATTGAAGTGTCTGAGATAAACATAGGACCCCGCTTTGTTAACATTAAATTAGTGGTTGCCACTTTATCTACTCCATCAAACCTTCCTACCGTTTCCAAGACAGGTCTTACTACCGAAGGGTACGCTCTGGCATAACCTGAAATCATACAATCTACATCGCCCTCATTCAACATCATACTGGCAAAATAATTTCGAGAGCGCATTAAGCCTTGAGCATCATAAAGTGTTACACCGCTTCGGCGTCTATTCTTCCAATGTTTTTCTGCGTAACGTTCCCGCTGTTCGATCTGCTCATCACTTTTAGGGTCGATGATTTCAACTTCTGCATCAAACTCAAGCTGTTCCATGAGCTCGACAATAATTTCTTTTCTTCCCAGTAAAACGGGTATACCAATACCTTCATCATGTACAATTTGCGCCGCTTTTAGAACATCTAGCTGATCTGCTTCAGCAAAAACAATTCGTTTAGGATCTAATCTCGCACGATTTAACAAGAGACGAATAATTTTATTATCACTCCCTAGACGTTCGTACAGATCATCTTGATATCGCTCCCAATCTACAATAGGTTCTGTTGCCACACCGCTTTCCATGGCGGCTTTTGCCACTGCTGGCGGCACTGTAGCGATTAAACGAGGATCAAAAGGTTTTGGAATAATATAATCACGACCAAAATTGAGCTTGGTCTCGCCATAGGCTATGTTTACCTGTTCTGGCACTGGCTCTTTGGCCAGAAGCGCCAATGCCTTAACGGCCGCCATCTTCATTGCTTCATTTATTTTTGTAGCTCTAACATCTAGTGCTCCTCTGAATATAAACGGAAATCCGAGTACATTATTCACTTGATTAGGATGATCGCTTCGTCCTGTCGCCATAATTATGTCTTCTCTAGAATTTACAGCTAAGTCATACGCTATTTCAGGATCTGGATTGGCCATGGCAAATACAATAGGATTGCTTGCCATACTTTTTAGCATTTCAGGAGAAACAATATTTGCAATAGAAAGTCCTACAAAAACATCAGCACCTTTCATTGCTTCCTGCAATGTGTCAATTTTTCTATGGGTGGCAAATTCGGCCTTCTCTTCAGAAAGCGAATCGCGATCATCTCTAATCACACCTTTACTATCTAGCATTACAATATTCTTACTATTTGCTCCAAAAGCCTTGTAAAGTCGTGTACATGATACAGCGGCAGCACCTGCACCACTGATTACAATTCGTACTTCGGAAATATCCTTTTGGGCTAATTCTAATGCGTTTAATAATGCGGCGGCAGAAATAATAGCTGTTCCATGCTGATCGTCATGCATTACCGGTATATCTAATTCTTCTTTAAGCCTTCGTTCTATTTCAAATGCTTCGGGAGCCTTAATATCTTCTAGGTTAATCCCACCGAAGGTAGGCGCAATGTTCTTAACTGTTGCTATAAATGCCTCAACATCTTCGGTCCCAACTTCAATATCGAACACATCTATATCTGCAAAAATTTTAAAGAGCAATCCCTTACCTTCCATTACTGGTTTTGATGCTTCTGGGCCAATATTCCCTAAACCTAAAACAGCAGTTCCGTTAGAAATAACTGCAACTAAGTTCCCTTTATTTGTATACTTGTAAACATTATTAGTTTTTTTCTCAATCTCTAAACAAGGTTCGGCAACCCCAGGAGAGTAGGCTAATGATAAGTCTCGCTGAGAGGCGTATTTTTTAGTAGGCACTACCTGAATTTTCCCAGGTCTTGGCTTGGCGTGGTATAATAATGCTTCTCTTCGTTTACTTTCTTTGCTCATAGTATCACAAAATTGATGTTATACAAATGTACGGGAGTTGGGTTAAATCGAAACCGAAATCGAAGGTGAAATTTGAATTAATCAATCCTTTTTCAGAAATTGAATATTCCTCTTAAGCCCTTCAAACTTGGTTCGTTTTACGGGGCTTTTTCTGAAAATTTCTCGAAAAACTTCCTCGGTAATTTCTTCCCAATCTTTTTTAGATTTTGAGAGCAACTCAGGTTTCGCATTAAAAAGTGGTTCGCGGTGCGATTTGCTAAACCGATTCCACGGGCAAACATCTTGACAGACATCACAACCAAACATCCAATCTTCCATGCTATTGGCAAAACTACTAGGAATTTGCTCCTTTAATTCTATGGTTGCATAACTAATACATTTACTTCCGTCTACCACATACGGTTGTACAATAGCCTGTGTTGGGCAAGCGTCTATACAAGCTGTACAAGCACCGCAGTGGTCTGTCACAGGGGTGTCATACTCTAAATCTAAGTCTACGATTAACTCTGCTATAAAGTAAAAAGAACCTACTTGTTTGGTTAACAAATTGCTGTGCTTACCCATCCAGCCAAGCCCTGCCTTTGCCGCCCAAGCCTTGTCTAAAACTGGCGCAGAATCTACAAATGCCCGACCGTGAACATCTCCAATTTCAGAAGTAATAAAATAGAGCAACTCTTTTAACTTGTCTTTTATAACAAAATGATAATCTGTGCCGTAGGCATATTTCGAAATTTTATAAGTGTCTTCAACTTGAGTCTCTGAAGGAAAATAATTGAGTATTAAAGAAATCACACTTTTAGAGCCTTCTACCAATTTTGTAGGGTCTAAGCGTTTATCGAAATGATTTTCCATATAGCTCATTTCGCCCTGCATATTTTGGTTGAGCCATTTTTCAAGTCTTGGCGCTTCCGCTTCAAGGAATTGAGCTTTACTTATACCGCAAGATAAAAACCCAAGTCGCTTGGCTTCAGATTTAATACTTTGTGTGTAATATGATTTTGGAGTCAAAATAAACTAAGCTTTTTTCTCAAACTCCAAGATAGCGTTTTTAGGCTTTAGTGTTATCAACGGATTGATTTCTATTGGAGTGGTATGTTCTTTTATGCTGAAATTTTCGCAAAGCGTAGCCACGGTAAGTATCATTTCGTACATAGCAAAATTATTACCTATGCACATACGAGGCCCAGCACCAAATGGAAAATAGAAGGAAGCATACTCACTATGCTTTCTATTCACAAAACGGTTTGGATTAAATAACAATGGATTTTCCCAATACCTGGCGCTTTTATGAATCTCATGTACCGCAAACAATAGACTGGTTCCTTTTTTTAAGGCAACACCGTTAAATTCATCCTTTTCGATATTTACACGGTCTATAAAATAAACTGGTGGATACAAGCGAAGCGACTCTTCAATAACACTTGTGGTGACCGGCATAGCCCGTAAAAGCTCCATTAGGGATGTAGTGTTTTGCTTCGCGGTTTTTAGCTCTTCGGAAATTTTAGTTTGATAGGAAATGTGCTTAGCAAGTAACTGGGTTGTGAAAGTGAGGGCATTGCTTGTGGTTTCATGGCCAGCAACAAACAAAATTAAAAGCTCGTCTATTAGCTGCTCCTCATCCATAGCACTACCATCTTCGTAACGAGCGTCTAACAGCATATCTAATAAATCATCTTCTCTTTGCCCACTTTCCTTTCGACTTGTCACTAAGTCTTTTAGTATCGCTCGTGCTTCTAAAGTAAGTTCTAGATGCTTTTGTAGTTTTCCACTTGCTCTAAACCACCAATTTAAATAAGGCTGGCGTAACTCACGCACTAGCATTTTTTGCGCTTCTTCGGTAATATGTTGTAATCTTTTTATTTGTATTTCAGAAACACCTCCACTAAACAATGATTTGGCCACAACTTGAAACGCCAAGTTGTTGTATACTTCAAATATTGGAAACGGGCGTTCTGTAACTATATTTTGAAGCTCTTCTGAAATTACGGCAACCATGGTTTCCAACAAATTGGAAAGTTGTTTTTTATGAAATGCTGGCTGAATAAGTTTACGCTGTTGTTTCCAGAGGGCTCCTTCAGAAGTTAATAACCCACGACCCACATATTTGGCAAGGTCTTCAGTTTGTATTTTAGACTTGGTATAGTTTCGTTGGTTTTTTTGAAGCACATATTGTAAAAATGCTGCATCTCTAGAAAACACAACCGAATTTTTAAATCCAATTTTTAATCTAAAGGTATCGCCAAGATTAGTAAAGTTTTCATGATGAAACGGCAACGGATTCTTTAAAATTTCCAAAGAGTGCTTTAAAAATCTTCTTAGAGGAACAATAGGAAATTCTTTTAGATTGCTCATATTTTAAAACAATCCTCCCTGCGTGGGACCTTTTAATTTACCAAGATGTTTATATGCAGCTTCGGTTACTTCCCTTCCTCGCGGAGTGCGCATGATAAAACCTTGTTGGATTAGAAATGGCTCGTATACTTCTTCAATGGTTTCGGCACTTTCAGAAACTGCCGTTGCAATCGTAGTAATACCTACAGGCCCCCCTTTAAACTTTTCGATGATTGTGGTTAGTATCTTGTTATCCATTTCATCCAAACCATGTGCATCAACATTTAATTGCTCTAAAGAATATTTAGCGATTCCAATATCGATCGCCCCATCTCCTTTTATTTGTGCAAAATCTCGCACTCGGCGTAATAATGCATTTGAAATACGTGGTGTTCCTCTACTTCTCCCAGCAATTTCAATTGCTGCCTCCATAGAAATAGGCACCTCCAAAATTTTTGCACTACGTTGTACAATTGTTGTGAGTAATTTTGTTGAGTAATAATTAAGCCGAGACGTTATACCAAAACGAGCACGCATAGGTGCTGTAAGCAATCCAGATCTGGTAGTTGCACCCACCAAGGTAAACGGGGCTAAGTGAATTTGTACAGTACGCGCATTTGGCCCAGACTCGATCATGATATCAATTTTATAGTCTTCCATAGCCGAGTATAGGTACTCTTCTACAATAGGACTGAGCCTATGAATTTCATCAATAAATAACACATCCCGCTCTTCCAAATTAGTAAGTAACCCAGCTAAATCTCCCGGCTTGTCTAAAACGGGACCTGAAGTAACTCGAATGCCTACGTCCAATTCATTTGCGAGTATGTGAGCCAAGGTGGTTTTCCCTAAACCCGGCGGACCATGAAACAATGTGTGGTCTAATGCCTCCCCTCGCATGTTTGCGGCTTGTACGAAAACCTGAAGATTCTCCAACGCTTGTTCTTGACCCGCAAAATCGTCGAAAGACAACGGGCGCAAGCGCTTCTCTAGGTCAAGTTCTTGAGGAGAAATACCCTCACCTGAAGGGTCTAAATATTCATTCATATCACAAATATACTTGAATTTTCACCTATATCAATTATAGCATAAAATGTTTGAATGATTGAAAAAAATTGGTCTTTTGAAACATGAGTTTCAAAATTTACATCTTTTAACAAGACATTACCATACTATTGGCACTACAAGTTACACTCAGTTTTTATCTTTAAAATAAAAACAATGCTTATACCTACACAGAAAGTACCGAATTTAAAAGTTAGTTTAATTAATGATACACAATGGGAATTGTACAATCAGCAACCAGAGAATTATACGTTGCTTGTTTTTTACAGAGGTTATCATTGCCCTAAATGTAAAGAGCAGCTAGAACAGCTCAAAAACCATTTGGAAGATTTTTCATCACGGGGTATTCATGTAATTGCCTTAAGCATGGATACTGAAGAACGCGCTAAAAAAACAGGTGACCAATGGGCCATTGAAGGAATCCCTTTGGGATATGGGGTCACAAAAAATGAAGCTAAAGATTGGGGGTTATATATTTCGTCTGCTATCTCTGAAAGCGAACCGGACATTTTTTCAGAACCAGGTTTGTTTTTAGTAAAACCAGACAACACACTTTATTTGGTTTCATTACAATCTATGCCTTTCGCTCGTCCTCAATTTAAAGATTTATTAAACGCTATTGATTTTATAGAAAAGAAAAACTATCCTCCACGAGGTACGGTATAATAAAAAAGCCGAATCAAGACCGATTCGGCTTTTCAACCACTGGCTCCCCAGCCAGATAGCTTTACTAGTATATGAACTGCTAAGATAAAGTGAAACTGAATACTGTACCATAGGTGAAAACCCTTAATTTCTTATAGGAAAAAGCCCCTTCAAGTTTCTTGAAGGGGCTTATATTTTGTTACGACAATTCTAACTAGTGATTCATTTCTTCTTCGTTCTCTTGAAGGGGAATATGTTGTGGTGCATAATCCTGCCCAGGAATTACGTAGTCTGTTTCGTCTTTGTTCAATTTACTATAGTCATACGCCCATCGGTAAACATGCGGAATTGGTCCGTCCCAGTTTCCATGTATGTGCTTAACTTCTGCAGTCCATTCTAGTGTAGTAGATTTCCAAGGATTTTTAGGTCCTTTTTTCCCGTAGAACATAGAGCTAATAAAGTTGTATAAGAATACTATTTGAGCAGCAGCAGTAATAAAGGCAAATATAGAAATTACCACATTCACGTCTGTTAAATCATCAAAATATGGGAATGCTGTATTTGTGTAATATCGTCTAGGCAATCCTGCCATACCAATAAAGTGCATTGGAAAAAACACTCCATAGGCTCCAATTACTGTTACCCAAAAATGTACATAGCCCAAATTTTTATTAAGCATTCGACCTTGGAACATTTTAGGGAACCAATGGTAGACTCCAGCAAATAATCCGTACAATGCAGAAATACCCATTACTAAGTGGAAGTGAGCTACCACAAAGTAGGTGTCGTGTACATTAATATCTAGCGCACTATCTCCTAAAATAATTCCTGTTAATCCACCTGTTATAAAGGTAGAAACAAAACCTATTGAAAACAGCATTGCGGGGTTCATTTGCAGGTTACCCCGCCAAATTGTTGTAATCCAGTTAAATGATTTTACTGCAGATGGAATTGCAATTAATAATGTTGTAAATGTAAATACCGATCCTAGGAATGGGTTCATTCCTGAGATAAACATATGGTGTCCCCATACAATTGTAGATAGAAAGGCAATTGCAAGTATAGATGCAACCATCGCGCGATACCCAAAAATAGGTTTTCGTGCATTGGTAGCCATGATCTCGGAAACCATACCCATAGCAGGCAAGATTACAATATACACTTCGGGATGCCCTAAGAACCAGAATAAATGTTCAAATAATACAGGTGACCCTCCTTGGTTGTGTAATACTTCGCCAGCAATATAGATGTCTGATAAGAAGAATGACGTACCAAAACTTCTATCCATAATTAACATAAGGGCTGCAGAAAACAATACTGGGAACGAAACAACTCCAATTACCGCAGTAATAAAGAATGCCCAAATTGTTAATGGAAGACGTGTCATTGACATTCCCTTTGTACGTAAATTTAATACTGTTACGATGTAGTTTAGAGAACCTAGTAATGATGATGCAATAAATATAGCCATAGAGACTAACCAAAGCGTCATCCCTGTTCCAGAACCTGGAATAGCTTGTGGTAGCGCACTAAGCGGAGGATATATAGTCCAACCTGCAGAAGCTGGTCCTGCTTCTACAAATAACGACATCACCATGATCAAACTTGAAAGGAAAAACAACCAATACGAAATCATATTTAAGAAACCGGACGCCATATCTCGCGCTCCAATTTGCAACGGTATGAGCAGGTTACTAAATGTACCGCTAAGTCCCGCCGTTAAAACGAAGAATACCATGATGGTACCGTGAATAGTAACTAAAGCCAAATACACGTTTGGATCCATAACACCGCCTTCACCCCATTTACCAAGTAACACTTCGTAAATAGTAAATTCTGTATCAGGCCAAGCTAGTTGCAATCTAAATAGAAGCGACATAGCAATTCCGATAATTCCCATAAACAAACCTGTAATTAGGTATTGCTTAGAAATCATTTTATGGTCTGTACTAAAGATGTATTTAGTAACAAACGTTTCTTTATGATGATGATGCCCGTGATCGTCTTCGTGGTGATCTACTGCGTGGTCTATTGCGTGTGCTGACATATCTCTTAAGCTAATTTATTATTTTTTAAGGGCTTCGGCTAAGGTGGTCTGTTCTTTCATCCAGGCCTCATAATCTTCGGGAGTGTGCACTACAATCTTCATTTGCATATTATAGTGATTGCTTCCACAAATCTTGTTACATAATAACATATAATCAAACTCATAAGCTTCTAGTGGCTCGTCTCCTTTAGCTACCAATGCCTTGCTATTTTCCTGTCTAATTTTATTAATCTTTCTAACTTTTGCTACAACTTCATCATCCATACGCATTTCTTCAGTAGTAATGGTAGGAGTAAATGCGAATTGCGTTATCATACCAGGTACACAGTTCATTTGTGCTCTAAAGTGTGGCATATATGCCGAGTGCAATACGTCTTGTGAGCGCATTTTAAATAATACTTTTCTACCTGTAGGCAAGTGAAGTTCATTAGTAACGATATCATCTTGTGCGTTCGGGTCTGAAATATCAACTCCTAACTGATTTACACCTTCAATCAAACGAACATTTGCTTCACCAAGCGTATTATCTTCACCACTATAACGTGCTCTCCAATCAAACTGGTATGCGTACAATTCAACAACCATTGGGTCATCATCGGTATCTACGTTCATGATATCTGTCCAAGTGAAAAGTCCGTAGATAATTAATCCTGCTAGTACAATTACTGGAATAATTGTCCAGATAAATTCTAGTTTATCATTATCGGCAAAGAATGTTGCTCTGTTTCCTTGCTTTCCTCTATATTTAAAAGAGAAGAAACCAAGTAGCCAAAGGGTAAAGAAACCTACCACAAAGATTAATGCCATAGAAATGTACATCAAGCTATCTATTTCTGAACCGTGTTCAGAAGCAGCTTTTGGTAACAGTACGTCACCCCATTTCCAAAAACAGATTACAAGTAATAAATACGTGAATATGGTAAAACCTAGCATAAGCCAACCATTCACGTTATTGTCTTTATCATTAGCGACTTCAGAGCTATTATCTACTTTGGTTTGAGACAATTGAAATATCTTGCCCATCTGCCAAATAGCAACTCCAAAAAGTATGATTACTAATACAACTAAAAATGCGGTCATCGTTATCTGTCTTCTTTAATTTTTATTAATAATGAAAGTGCTTACTTTCTTTAATGAATGGGTTTCGTTTTGCCAGTAATGGTGCCTTTGTTAATGCAGTGAATACCACTAGCACAAAGAGGCCAAAGAAAAATAGCATTGCTCCTATTTCTGGCAAGCCAATAAACCATGATTTTCCAACAGTTGCAGGCATCACCATGTTGAACACATCTACATAGTGTCCAAGAAGGATTACAATTCCTGTTAAGATTACAAACCAATTAACACGTTTGTAGTCACTGTTCATTAATAACAATACTGGGAATATGAAGTTCATTGCTACCATTCCGAAGAAAGGTAAGTTATAGTCTTCAATTCTTGTAACAAAATACGTTACTTCTTCCGGAATGTTTGCATACCAAATTAGCATAAACTGTGAGAACCAAAGATAGGTCCAGAAAATACTGAAGGCGAACATAAACTTGGCCAAATCATGTATATGGCTGTCATTTACGTATTCTAAATATCCTTGACTTTTCAGCACAATTGTAATCATTGCAATAACTGTAATAGCGCATACCATCATTCCTGCAAATACATACCATCCAAACAAGGTTGAGAACCAATGTGGGTCGAAACTCATGATCCAATCCCAAGACATCATAGATTCGGTATAAATAAAGAATACTAAAAACCCTGCTGCCAACTTAAAGTTCTTTTTAAACCATCGGTTGTCTTCTGCGTTATCTTGATTTAAAGTCCACTTTCTAGAGAAATAACGGTATAAGTTAAATCCGAGTAAGTAAATACAAGCTCTAATCACAAACCACATAGGGTTAAGCCAACCGCTTTTTCCAGCAATCAACTTGTCATATTTAGGGCTCTCAGGATTAATTAAATCAGCATCCATCCAATGGAAGATGTGATTTACATGGAAAACTGAAAGCAATAATAAGATGATAATGATAACAGATGCCCAAGGCAGGTACGCCGTTATACCTTCCATGACCCTAAAGAGTACTGGTGACCATCCTGCTTGTGCTGCATGCTGAATTGCGTAAAATGCGAGTGTCCCTAATGCTATCATAAAGAAAAAGAACGAAGCAATGTACAGTGCAGACCAAGGTCTATTCTGCATTTGATGTAGTACGTGCGTTAGATGTGCTTCTTCACTATCGTGAGCATCTTCGCCGTGTGTTCCATCGTGATTTTCTTTTACGTTGTCATGCGTTGCAGTTTCTCCGTGATCGCCTCCGTGACCATCACCATGCGCTGCCATCATTTCTTTAACTTCGGCAGTTGTACTTGGTGCAGAAAGGAAGCCCGCAAGCATACCAAGGGCACCAACCACCATAAAAATGATCGCAAATAATTTTAATTTACTGGGTAGCGTGTACATATCTTTAACTATCTCTTTTATTCTTAGTTAGTTTCTTCTAAAGTTTCTACTTCTAATGGAGTAGTATCTTCAGTAGTATTTTCATTCAAAACTTCAACCATATTGGTTAATGAATCCTTACTCACTGGTTCTTGCAAAGGTTCTCCCTTTAAAGCAGCTTTCAAATTCATAACATGTTGTGTTATTTGCCAACGTTCTTTTTCACTAGTTTGTGAAGCATAAGATCCCATGGTGTTTAACCCATACATTTGAACGTGGTAAACGCCACCTTCAGTAATAACTCTACCTTCTGCAGCATAACTAGGAATTCCTAAGAATTTTTCACGTTGCATTAATATTCCATTTCCGTCACCAGCATCTCCATGACACACGGCACAATAAATAGTATACAATTGAGCTCCAGCAGCCAAATTCTCCTCAGTAACTTCTAAAGGATTTTTTAATTCAACTTTTGCTAATTCTAATCCTTCGGTTGTATTTTCATAATCGTACGGTTGCCATCCACGTGGAATAGAACCTTCGGCTGGCAACATTGCCTCTTGACCATTTTCGAATATTTCGTAATCACCATACGTTTCATACCCAACAGGCTCATACATATTAGGCATGTATTGGTAGTTAGGCTTGTTTTCATCTGCACAAGAGAAAACTGTAAGGCAGACAAATGCTCCTAATGCTATGTTTATTAATTTTTTCATATTAATGGTCATCGTCATTTTCAATTAAACTAATTTCCAATGCTCCTGTGTCGTATAAAAACTTGCTTAGTTTTTCAACATCGTGGTGCCCAGCGTCTACAGCCATTAAAAAATGATCGTCTGTAGTTCTTACGTCAGGATTTTCAGCTTTCTTAAAAGGCCATAATTTACTTCTCATATAGAAAGTAATAACCATTAAGTGAGCTGCAAAGAATACGGTTAATTCGAACATGATAGGAACGAATGCCGGCATGTTTTCAATATAACTGAAACTTGGTTTACCTCCAATATCCTGTGGCCAGTCTTCAATCATGATAAAATTCATCATGGTGATTGCTACGCTTAATCCTACTAATCCGTACAAAAACGCACAAATTGCAATTCTTGTAGGTGCCAGTCCCATCACTTTGTCAAGCCCGTGTACTGGAAATGGTGTATATACCTCTTCAATATGGTAACGTTCTGCACGTACCTGCTTGACAGCTTGCATTAAGATGTCGTCGTCTGAATAGATTGCGTGAATGTGTTTAGCTGCCATACTTACGCGTTGTTTTTTAGTTTTGCTGCTTGCCCTGCCCAATCGTCACGTTTTGCACGTCCAGGGAACTCGCCAATAATTTCGTCTAACAGGTCGTAATCTTCATCTGTCATTCTGCTAACCTGTTCAAATGTGTAAATACCTAATTGGTGTAACTTCTGCTCCATCACTGGTCCTACACCACTTATCTTTTTCAAGTCGTCTGCTGTTTGTGTAGCAGGGTCGAAAGTTCCTAACTTATTTAACAAGCTATCAACTTGATCCTTTTGATATTCTGAAGTCAACAATGCATCTGCATTCACTGTTTCATTATGATCATCTTTTGAAGTGTCATCAACATGGTGTGCATTTGCTGCTGGTTCACGAACAATCGGGTCGTAATGTTTCACATCGTCTCCGTGTTGTGCTCTTAACTTTTTATACTTGCTTCCAGATGATTTCAGAATAGATTTTACTTCTGCCTGTGCAATTACTGGGAAGGTTCTTGCATAGAGTAAGAAAAGTACAAAGAAGAAACCAATGGTACCTATGAAAATTCCAATATCTACAAACGTTGGTGAGAACATGGTCCATGAAGAAGGTAGGTAATCACGGTGCAATGATGTCACGATAATTACAAAACGCTCAAACCACATTCCAATATTTACTACAATCGAAATAAAGAAAGAGAACATGATACTTCGTCTTAACTTAGGGAACCACATAAATTGTGGCGAGAACACGTTACATGTCATCATCGCCCAATATGCCCACCAGTAAGGTCCGGTAGCACGATTTAAGAAAGCGTATTGTTCGTACTCAACACCAGAGTACCAAGCAATAAATAACTCGGTAATATATGCCACACCTACAATAGAACCTGTAATCATAATTACAATGTTCATTAATTCGATGTGCTGTATTGTAATATAATCTTCTAGGTTAGACACCTTTCTCATGATGATAAGAAGGGTATTTACCATAGCAAATCCAGAGAAAATTGCTCCTGCAACAAAGTAAGGAGGGAAAATCGTGGTATGCCATCCAGGAATAACAGAGGTAGCAAAGTCAAAAGATACAATAGTGTGTACTGAAAGTACTAATGGTGTTGCTAAACCTGCTAATACAAGTGAAACTTCTTCAAATCGTTGCCAGTCTTTTGCACGACCCGACCAACCAAAAGATAGAATGCTGTATACTCTTTTTGTAAATGGTGTTACCGCTCTATCACGAATCATCGCAAAATCAGGTAGTAATCCAGTCCACCAGAATACTAATGACACAGATAGGTATGTTGAAATCGCAAATACATCCCAAAGAAGCGGTGAGTTAAAGTTTACCCATAACGAACCAAATTGGTTAGGGATAGGTAGTACCCAATATGCCAACCATGGACGACCCATGTGGATAATTGGAAACAATCCAGCCTGAATTACAGAGAAAATTGTCATCGCCTCTGCAGAACGGTTAATTGCCATTCTCCATTTCTGACGGAACAACAATAGTACTGCAGAAATCAGTGTTCCTGCGTGACCAATACCTACCCACCATACAAAGTTGGTGATATCCCAAGCCCAGTTTACAGTTCGGTTTAATCCCCAAACTCCAATTCCTGTAGAGACAGTGTAAATAATACATCCTAATCCCCACAAAAAGGCAATTAAGGCAATGGTGAAAACTATCCACCATGATTTATTGGCTTTACCTTCAACAGGAGCTGCAACATCCACAGTAACATCGTGGTAGTTTTTATCTCCTATAACTAAGGGTCTTCTAATAGGTGCTTCGTAATGCGACGCCATATCTATATCTTCTATTGCTTAGTTAGTTATGCTTCGTTTGTATTTCTCACCTTGGTGTGATACATCACATTAGGCTTCGTACCTACTGCCTCCAATAGGTGATACATACGTTTATCTTCAGTTAATTTGTGTACTTTACTCTTTTCATCATTGATATCGCCAAACGTCATCGCTCCTGTCTCACATGCAGCAGAACAAGCAGTTTTAAATTCGCCGTCCTTAATAGGTCTTCCATCGCGTTTCGCATCAAGAATTGTTTTCTGTGTCATTTGAATACACATAGAACATTTTTCCATCACACCACGACTTCTTACCACAACATCTGGATTCAATACCATTCTACCTAAATCATTATTCATGTGGTAGTCAAATTCATCATTTTCGGCATATAAGAACCAGTTAAAGCGACGTACTTTATACGGACAGTTGTTAGCACAATATCTTGTACCCACACAACGGTTGTATGCCATATGGTTTTGTCCTTGACGCCCATGACTTGTTGCAGCAACTGGACAAACCGTCTCACACGGAGCATGATTACAGTGCTGACACATAACTGGTTGGAATGCCACTTGCGGGTTTGCAGATGGGTTTTCCATTTCTCCATATTCAGAAAGCGAGCTTCCTAAACCTGAAATACTTTCTTTTTTCTCTAAATCTGCTTCAAAAGAACCCTCAGAAGAGTAATATCTATCAATACGCAACCAGTGCATATCTCTACTTTTGCGCATTTCTGCTTTTCCTACTACAGGAACATTGTTCTCTGCATGACAAGCAACAACACAAGCCCCACAACCCGTACAGGCGTTTAGGTCTATAGACAAGTTAAAGTGATGCCCAATAGAGCGATCAAAACTATCCCAAAGATCTGCATCTGGTGAAGTTACAGCAATTTCTTCGTGATCTTTAGAGACTACTGGTATTGGATTCCAGTACTCTTTGTCTTTTGTATTAAATATCTCTAGTGTCGTTTCTTTAATAATGTCACGACCCATCATAGTGTTGTGCAACTGCACACAAGCAAATTCATGAGTTCCAGACACTTTTTCTAGTGTTACCCCAGTTTGTACTGCTTTAAAACCGCTGTACAATTGGTAAGCATTAACACCAGTTTGCATTTCAGACTGAATTCCATCCTTCTGACCATAACCTAAAGCAAGACCAATAGAATTTGGCGCCTGCCCTGGCTGAATTAAAGCCGGTACATTCTCTATGGTTACACCATTTAGTGTTACGTTTACATAACTACCATTTAAACCACCATCGGCAACATTTTCATTAGTGATACCCATGTTGGCCGCATCTGCAGCAGAAATAGTCACATAATTATCCCATGAAGTTCTAGTGATAGGATCTGGCAATTCTTGCAACCACGGATTGTTTGCTTGGCTACCGTTTCCTAAACCGGTTTTTGTATATAAGGTAAGCTCCATTCCGCCCCCTTGCGAAGCAACAAATGCTCCGTTAGAAGTAGAAGACTCTAATTCCAGATTATTACTATTTGTAGTATCTGCATCTGACGTTACCTGAGCAGTGCTTTCAAACACACCGTCGTGAACAGCTTTGTTCCAAGAAGTTCCTCCCAGTAACGAGCTTTCCATATATTCTTTCAGGTAGTCATAGTATTTTTTATCTCCGCCACCAGTCCATCGCAACAAACATTCTTGAAACTGTCTTGTATTAAACAAAGGTCTAATAGTTGGTTGCATAATGCTGAAAGTTCCTTTCTTCAACTGTAGATCACCCCAAGACTCTAAGTAATGCGGTGTAGCAGCAACCATTTTAGCAGCGCTAGCAGTAGCATCAGGCTTCATTGAAAAAGCCATTGACATTTCAAGCTTATCATAACCTGCAGCAAAATCTGGATGCGGGAAAGAATACACCGGATCTACTCCAACAGAAATTAATCCTTTTATACTTCCAGATGCAACACCATTCATCACATTTAAAACCTCTTGGGAATTCCCCATTGCAGTCATTCTAGGCTTAGCAGTATCCATTACAACACTATTAGCATTGTAGTTAAGCGCCATTGTTTGTGCCTCAACATCTGGTAATCCAGTTATTAAAACACCTTTACTTCCCGCTTTACGCAATTGCGCCTTTGCTTTTGCAACAGCCGCAGCAACATTTTCTGGTAACCCAGAAGCGCTTCCGCCGGTTAAAGCTTTCAATACCATTAATTGTTGTGTAGGCGTAACAGGCACTCGCACATCTGCATTTGCACCAGATAAGCTCATATTAGCTTCAAACTGGTAGTGCTTACTCATCTTTCCATTCTTAGGAATACGCCCCTTTGCGTATCCAGCCTCATAACCTCCACCTTGCCAGTCACCAATAAAATCGGCACCAACAGAAACAATAACATCTGCCTTACTAAAATCGTAATCGGCTAATGCACGTGTTCCATATTTATTTTGAAAAGCATCTAACGCCTCTGAAGAAGACACAGCATCATATATTACATGACGCACATTAGCATACTTTGCAGTAAATTCTTTTATTAATTTAGATGTTGACGGACTGGCAAATGTTTGTGTTAGTAACACTACATCTTTACCTTGCATCTCGTTCATCTTCTGTGCCACAGCCGTATCAAACTCATCCCAAGAAACCTCTTTCTTATCAATCATTGGATTTTGCACACGATTCTTGTCATACATAGACAATACTGAAGCATGTACCCTAGCATTTACGCTACCACCATTTTTCGCAAGATCATTTCTTTCAATTTTGATTGGGCGACCTTCACGTGTTTTCACCAATACATTGGCAAAGTCGAAACCATCTGCCATTGTTGTTGCATAATAATTTGCAACACCAGGAACGATTTCGTCTGGAGCAATCACATAAGGAATAGATTTAATCACAGGACCTTCACAAGCAGCCAACGAAGCAGCCGCTGTAGTAAACCCTACGTACTTTAAGAAATCGCGACGTGTTGTTGAAGAAGCTTCAAGCGTTTCTTTATCACCTAAAAAATCGTCTGTAGGAATTGGTTCTACAAACTCATTTTGTTGCAACGTTTCAACAATAGAGCTATTTTCATTTAGCTCTTCAACACTTTTCCAGTATTTCTTGTTTGATGCCATAGTATTAATTTACGATTTTAGAGGTACGATTTTTAGATTGCTTGATTTTCATTCGTAAATCGTACATCATATATCTAAAATTTTTGCATTTGTTATTCTAACTTTTATTTCGTCTTGTGGTTTAAGATTTCCGCCGTAGCAGAAACTACTAAACTTCAATTTAGTAGTGACACTTACCACATTCTAACCCGCCCATTTGAGCTGCAGTTAGCTGATCTACTCCATATTTCTTAGAAAGTTGATCATGAATTTCTTTGTAATATTCGTTTCCTGCCACATTTACATTGGTCTCACGGTGACAATTAATACACCAACCCATAGTAAGTGGTGAAAACTGCTCCATAATCTCCATTTCTTCAACTGGCCCGTGACATGTCTGGCACTCTACTCCAGCCACAGTAACGTGCTGCGAGTGATTGAAATACGCAAAGTCTGGCAAGTTATGAATTCGAACCCACTTCACTGGTTCGGTCTCTCCAGTATACGTTTGTGATGCTTCATCCCAACCTACAGCTTTATAAAGTTTTTGAATTTCAGCGTTATAATCTACACCAAACTCATTTTTACCCATAGCATAGGTGTCTTCAGAAACTTCAGAAATGTTCTTATGACAATTCATACATACATTCAACGATGGTATTCCAGATGTTTTACTCTTTCTAGCAGATGAGTGACAGTACTTACAGTCTATCTGATTTTCTCCCGCATGAATTCTATGCGAATAGTGAATAGGCTGTACCGGCGCATAACCTTGATTTACGTCTACCTGCATAAAGAAGCCATACATAAAGTACGCAGACGCTAACAATAATAGAATTGCACTTACAAAAACTAAAAATTGATTTTCAACAAACGCTTTCCAGATAGGAGTGCGTTTTGGCTGCTCAGGATATGCAACACCATTGGCAGTTGCAATTTTCTTTAAGGTGTTGTTCACCAAAAACAACATCACCACTAACAGCAAAAATACCAGCGCCAACGCACCAAGAATAATATTATTTGAAACACCTCCACCAGTTCCGGCTCCACCTGAAGTAGTAACTTCTGGCGGTGGCGGGGTTGACTTCTCAGTATCTGTATATGCTAAAATGTTGTCAATGTCAGTTTCGGTCAATGCAGGGAAAGCCGTCATTGGAGATTTGTTGTTCTCCTCAAATATCTTTACCGCCTTCGCATCTCCAGAAGCAATAAGGCCGGCACTGTCATGAATCCAATCGTACAACCATTGGCGATCGTACTTCTTAGAAACTCCAAATAACGCAGGTCCTGTAGCCTTTTTATACAACTTATGGCAGGCAGCACAATTAGCTTTAAACAGTGCTTCACCTGCAGCAGTATCACCAACACCATCTGCCTCTGGCGTACTAGCCGTAGTTTGTTCTGCTTCATTTGCAGTATCAGCTTGATTATCGCCTTGTGCGAATGTTTGGTTTGAGAAAGTTAACAGGAGCGCCAACAGTATAAGCGATACTATTGAGGGTAGATTTATAAACTTCACCTTTTGCATACTAATGATTAATTATTGGCAATAGTTTGGCACGTAATTGGTTATATACCTACCGAAATTAATGTTCGGCAACGCACCATAAATAACTGTGCAAAAGTACGTGTTTCTACCAATTTTAGAAATCTAAATAAAGTGTTAATGACTAATTTATACTAATTCTAAATAATAAAATTGGCTTCGGAAATGTTATTAACTTTTACCTTTGCATACATAAATAAGCAACATGAAAACTTCTCAGATATTTAAATTGTTCATTGCCAGCATCTTAATTTTATTTACTTCGGAAATTTCCTTTGGCCAACCAGCTACTGTAACGATTAATCAAGACAGTCAGATTCCGAAGCTCCTTACCTTAAAAAAGCAACTTGAAAAGGAGAACAAATTAAGCGATGGATTCACCATACAAATTTACAATGGAGATTTATCTAAAGCGAATTATAATATGAGTCGGGTGCGAGGCAGCTTTTCTGCGTGGCCTGTGTCTTTAGAATACGAAACCCCTAATTACAAGGTTTGGGTGGGCGATTTCACCACGAGACTAGAAGCCGAAAGAGCCTTACTAGAGATAAAGAAGAAATTTTCGTCAGCATTTATTCTACAGCCTGCGAAAGGCAAAAATTAAGCTACGGCAAAGACAAGATTAAAAACAAAATCCATAAAAAAAGGCTTTCAGAATGTATTCTGAAAGCCTTTTGCTTTTTGTGTCTTTCGAAAATTACTTCGATTTCAACTTTTTCTTTACCGCTACTTCTTGGAAACCTTCAATAATGTCCCCAACAAATATATCGTTGTAGTTCTTCACTTGCATACCACAGTCGTAACCTTTCGCAACTTCTTTCACATCGTCTTTGAATCGTTTTAGCGATGCCAGTTCACCTGTGTAAACTACTACGCCTTCGCGTATTAAACGAATACCATTGCTTCTCAGTATTTTACCACTGGTAACCATACAACCTGCAATAGTTCCCACTTTTGAAATCTTAAAGGTTTCTCTAATCTCTGCAGTACCTGTAATCTCCTCTTTCATTTCTGGAGACAACATTCCTTCCATTGCATCCTTCAGGTCGTTGATGGCTGCATAAATAATAGAATAAGTACGGATATCGATTTCTTCCTTATCGGCTATTTGTCTTGCATTACCCATTGGGCGTACGTTAAATCCGATAATAATCGCATCTGAAGCAGACGCTAATAATACATCACTTTCTGTAATCGGTCCAACTGCCTTATGAATAATGTTCACTTGAATTTCGTCTGTAGACAATTTCTGGAACGAATCTGTAAGCGCTTCAACCGAACCGTCTACATCACCCTTTAGGATAATATTAAGCTCTTTAAAGTCTCCAAGTGCAATTCGTCGTCCAATTTCATCTAGAGTAATATGACGCTGTGTTCTAACAGACTGCTCACGTTGCAATTGGGTGCGCTTGTTAGCAATATCTTTTGCTTCACGCTCATCTTCAAACACATTAAACTTATCTCCGGCTTGTGGTGCTCCATCCAATCCTAGAATAGAGACTGGGGTAGAAGGACCTGCTTTTTGGACGTCTTTACCACGTTCATCTTGCATTGCCTTTACTTTACCACTGTGCTGTCCAGCCAATACGTAATCTCCAATTTTTAACGTACCACCTTGCACCAAAATCGTTGAAACATATCCTCGCCCTTTGTCTAAGAATGCTTCTACTACCGTACCATTGGCTTGTCTATCTGGATTTGCTTTTAGCTCTAACAATTCAGCTTCAAGCAATACTTTTTCTAAAAGTTCTTTAACACCTTCTCCTGTTTTCGCAGAGATGTCATGCGACTGTATTTTTCCGCCCCAATCTTCTACTAAAAGATTCATTTGGGCTAACCCTTCCTTAATCTTGTCTGGGTTTGCGGTAGGTCTATCAATTTTGTTAATGGCAAAAACAATAGGAACTCCAGCCGCCTGAGCGTGAGAAATTGCCTCTTTTGTTTGTGGCATAATATCATCATCTGCTGCAATTACAATGATAGCAAGATCTGTTACCTGTGCTCCTCTAGCACGCATTGCCGTAAAGGCTTCGTGACCAGGTGTATCAAGGAAAGCGATTTTCTGACCATTCTCCAGCTGTACACCGTATGCACCAATGTGCTGTGTAATTCCACCACTTTCACCGGCAATTACATTTTCTTCTCGAATATAATCCAAGAGCGATGTTTTACCGTGATCTACGTGACCCATTACAGTTACAATAGGAGCTCTATCTATTAAATCTTCTGGAGCATCTTCTTCTTCAAAGATAGATTCTTCGATGTCTGCAGTTACAAATTCAACTTCGTAACCAAATTCTTCCGCAACGATCGTTAACGTTTCAGCGTCTAGACGTTGGTTCATAGTCACCATCATTCCTAGCGACATACATGCAGATATTACATTAGTCACTGGCACGTCCATCATAGTTGCAACTTCACTTACGGTAACAAATTCTGTTACTTTCAGCAATTTGCTATCTAATTCTTGTTGTGCTAATTCGTCCTCCGATTTTTGACGGTGGATATCTCGTTTCTCTCTACGGTATTTAGCACCTTTTCCTTTAGACGATTTCCCTTGAAGTTTTTCTAGGGTCTCGCGTACTTGTTTTTGGATTTCTTCTTCGGTAGGCTCTTCTTTTGGCACATTTGTACGCCCTTTTCCTTTACCTCTGTTATTATTATAACCGCCCGAAGTCCCTGGACCTTTACTTATTCTTCTTCGACGTCCTCGTTTCTCTTTATCATCTCCTCCTTTAGCGGCTGGCTTTTTCTTCTCTGGCTTTTTGAACTGAGAAAGATCTATTTTCTTACCAGTGAAATTTGGCCCATCAAGTTTTTTATAGTTTGTTTCTACAACATCAGTTCCTAGGGTAGCTTCTTCAGAAGGCGCTTCTTTAGTTGCTTCTTTTGCCGGAGCCTCTTCCTTTTTCTCCACCTTTTTGGCAGGTTCTTCAGGTTTCACCTCAGCCTTTTTAGCTACTGGCGCTTTTTCTTCAACTATTTCTTCCTTCTTTTTAGTACTCTTAGCAGCTGGTTTCTTTTCAGCTTCTTTTTCTTTAGGAGCTTCTTCTTTAGCAGGTTCCTTTTTAGCAACTACTTCCTTTTCCTTTTCAGCAGGAGCCGCAGCTTCCTTCTTCTTTTTCACAGTTTTGTCGCCCTCTAGGTCTATTTTACCTACAGGTTTTAAACCTTCTAAATTGGCTTCTGCTTTAATTACCTTTTTGGCTTCTATTTTGGCTTCAGCGGCTTGCTCCTTCTCTTCTTGCTCACGTTCGCGTTCTAGACGCAACTCTTCTTTTTCTTTACGCTTTTCTTCGCCAACTTCTTTTGAGGCTACTTTCTTGCTCTTATCTGTCTGAAATTCATCAAACAGCACTTCATATTCTTCACCAGATATTTTGGTAGTAGGACGTGCCTCTACCTCATAGCCCTTGGAACCTAAAAATTCCACGGCACGATCTAGCGAGATATTGAATTCGCGCAATACTTTGCTTAGCCTCATTGTTTTTGTTTCAGCCATAAAATGCTTCCTTTTTTCTAAAGTGTTGTAAAAGTAGTTAAATGTGTACTAAGTTAAAACTACTCTTCAAATTCTTCTTTTAATATATTCACTACCTCTTGGATGGTTTCTTCCTCAAGGTCTGTACGCTTTACAAGATCTTTCACTTCTTGCTCTAACACACTTTTTGCAGTATCGAGACCAATTTTCTTGAACTCCTCGATAATCCATTGTTCGATTTCATCAGAAAATTCGCTTAATTCTACATCTTCTTCAGCTCCTTCTCTTAACACATCAATTTCGAAACCTGTTAATTGTCCTGCAAGACGAATGTTATGTCCGCCACGACCAATCGCTTTAGACACTTCTTCTGGTTTCAATATTACCTCAGCTCTTTTTGTTTCTTCATTAAGTTTAATTGAAGTTACTCGAGCAGGACTAAGTGCACGCGTAATAAACAAGTTAAGGTTATTTGTGTAATTAATTACATCTATATTCTCATTGCCTAATTCACGTACAATACCATGAATTCGACTTCCTTTCATACCTACACATGCTCCAACAGGGTCTATACGGTCGTCGTAACTATCTACAGCAACTTTTGCCTTTTCGCCTGGAATACGCACTACCTTTTTTACGGTGATCAAACCATCAAAGACTTCCGGTATTTCTTGTTCAAACAATTTTTCTAAAAACAACGGACTCGCACGCGACATGATAATCGCAGGCTTATTTCCTTTTAGCTCTACGCTTTCAATAATACCTCTAACGTTATCTCCTTTACGGAAAAAATCTGAAGGAATCTGTCTGTCTTTTGGAAGGATAATTTCGTTTCCATCATCATCTAACAAAATTACCGCACGGTGACGAATATGGTGTACCTCTGCGGTATAAATTTCACCTTCTAAGTCTTTAAACTGCTTGTAAATTATAGTATTATCATGCTCATGAATCTTAGAAATCAAGTTTTGGCGCAATGCCAAAATTGAACGTCGTCCTAAATCCATTAATTTCACCTCTTCCGAAACGTCTTCTCCTACCTCAAAATCATCTTCAATTTTACGTGCTTCGGTTAAAGAAATTTCTTCATTTGGGTCTTCAACCTCGCCATCTGCTACTACAATTCTATTTCTCCAAATTTCTAAATCTCCTTTATCTGGGTTTACAATGATATCAAAGTTATCATCACTACCAAATTTCTTTTTCAAAGCATTTCTAAAAACCTCTTCCAGTATCGCCATAAGCGTTACTCTATCTATCTGTTTATCATCTTTAAATTCAGAAAACGAATCAATTAATGCTAAATTTTCCATGGCATTTTTAATTAAATTTTATCATCACTTTTGCTTCAACAATATCGTTGTATGGCAATACCGCTTCTTTCTGAACGGTTACCTTGCCTTTTCCTATCGGTTTGGGTTCGCGCGCTTTCCATTTCAAGGTTACCGCATCATCAGTAACTGCTGTTAGCTCCCCTTCAATGGTATCGTTTTCAGTTTTAACCTGTAAACTTCTTCCAAGATTTTTTTTGTACTGGCGCACTATAGACAAAGGTTCTGAAACTCCTGCAGAGTGAACTTCTAAAGAGAAATCTTCTTCCTCTCTATCTAAATTGTGCTCAATAGCACGACTCACATCTATACAATCTTGAACAGACACACCTGCATCCCCATCAATAATCACTCGTATCTGATTGGCTTCTGAAATAGAAAGGTCAATCAAAAACAATGATGGTTTTTCAGCTAAGGCCTCGTTCAATAAGTTTTCAACTTTTTTTCGCATTATCTACATTAAATTTGGGCTATAAAAAGAGGGGACTTTTTGTGTCCCCTCTACTAGTTGCGTATCAAATTCGGTGCAAATATACTACATTTTTCAGAATTAAAAAAAGAAAGCCCATGGATTAATTTTTGTATCTTCCTGATAGTTAATCTTCCAAAACTAAACACGTATGAAACGTATTCTCGTTCCCACCGACTTTTCGCCTCAAGCAGAAAACGCCTTAAAGGTTGCGGCTCAAATTGCAAGAAAAAACAAGGCCGAAATCTATCTAGAACACTCGCTAGACTTACCATCTCATTTAGCAAATTCTGGTAATAGTGGGGCGATGCCAGAATCACTCTATTTTATCAAGCTGGCAGAACAAAATTTCGAGAAACTTTTAAAACGCGAGTATTTATCTGGAGTACCAATACATCAGGCTATTGGGCATGACGAAATTTACAACGATGTACAATTGGCCGTTACTGAAAAAAAAATAGACCTCATTGTAATGGGTTCTCATGGTACAAGTGGTTTTAAAGAGATGTTTATTGGTAGTAATGCCGAAAAGGTTGTTCGCACATCACACATTCCGGTTTTGGTGATTAAAAATGAGCACACCACATTCGACATTAACAACTTTGTTTTCGCAACCGATTTCAGCGAAGAATGTAAAAAGCCCTTCAAGAGTGCGCAACAATTTGCCAAAGCAATGGGGGCTAAAATGCACTTGCTCTTTGTAAACACCCCTGCAGACTTCAAAACAAGCGAAGAAGCAGACGCTATTATGACTCGCTTTCTAAGTGGTATGCAAGCAGAAAACTATACCACCAATGTGTATAACGATACGAGTGTTGAAAAGGGTATTTTAGGCTTTGCTCGCAAGATAGACGCGCAACTTATTGGAATGAGCACACATGGCAGAAAAGGATTATCACATTTTTTTAACGGAAGTGTAAGTGAAGATTTAGTAAATCACGCAAATATGCCAGTAATCACTTTTAAAATTTAATTTACATATGCGCGTTATAAAAGGCAACAAACCCAACGTATTCATGCAAGTTGCCATCTCAGTTTCCCTTACGCTCCTTTTTGGATGCGTAGCCCCAGCAGATAAATCGAAAAATGTTATTGGCCCCACCCCAACGGTCGAAGATACTACCACTGTAGTAAATATCCCTAAAGACGAATTACCCGTTATTATAGAGCCTAAGTTGCCCAAAGGAGCGGTAACTGCCAATTTTAGGGCAGATCAAGTTCCATTTTATGCAGTTGTAGATAAAGTAGATCGCAGACGCGGACGCACTACTATTAAATTTGAAAAACCAGATGTACCCGCTATTGTACTTAACGAAAGCTACGGCGCTACATTAGAAACATTGCGCTTCGACGAATTTGATCGAGACTTGTTGTTGGTAAAAAGCAAGCTAAAAGACCCCGTTTTTACAAAATACTATTTATACGTACTACGAAACAATCAGTGGAAATTAGTGGTCAACGGGTTTTCCATACATCAGGATAATAATCCTGGAAGCCTAAATCCTATAATGGTAGATGCTAACGATACTAACAAAATGAAACGTTATTATTCTGTGTTCGATTTAGACGAAACCAGCTCCTTAGGATACACTTGGCGATTGTTACAAGAAAGCGTCCCTATTTTAAATCGGTAGCATTCATTGTCATAATGGTATTATAGTTAGTAAGCATAGTTCTAAACACTTTTTCACCACTTTTGCCTAGATCTTTGTTTGACAGTCCTAAATCTTCGCGCATTTCCTTTATAACCGCACCTAGCATCTCATATTGAGCTTTTAAATCTGTTTCGTGTTCTCTCCCGATGTATTGATACTGAAACTGCTTAAAATTTGAAAGCGCAGTAATTACATCTGGCGTAGCATACAACATATACGTTGTGTAAAACGCGAACATTTTCTCGTTAATAGTCGCAAATTTTGTTTGAAACTCAGACTGTTCTAATTTCGCCTGATTTGCAGTTAGCTGAAACAAATCCATTGTAAGTTCAAGAAACGTTAGGTAAAGTTTTCTTCGCTCCTTTGTTGCCTCGCTGTAAAGTTCCTTCCGTTTATCAAAAAACAGTCGAAGTAAATATCCCAAGATTCCAGTGACAATCGGGATTAACAGTTCATACCATTTAAAATCCATAGTAACGCATTAGAAAGTGAAGGGGAGTACATCTAAAAGTACTACAAAAACTCCAAATTTAGTGCATTTATCTGTAAGAATACTCTGTATACCAACTACCTACGGTCAATAAGGAGCACTGGTTTTCTGCTCATCTTCGGAAACTTTAACGAACTTAAAAGTTCTTCTGTACTAAATTGTATGACTGGACTAACACGTAATTTGGCTCTAAAATGATCTTTTATACGCTCTTTAAATGTTTCTGAAATATCGTCTGAAACGACTTTAAGCACAATTTCATCGGTTCCAACATCATTTTTAAAAATCTCTATGATAAAACTTTGTATCTGATCGAAATCCTGCAACACATTATACATTGCCGGCGGGTATATGGTAGTTCCTTTATATTTTATCATTTGCTGCTTTCTGCCAATCACTGGACCCAATCTTGGTGTATTTCTTCCACAATCGCATAAATCTACATGCTTTTGCACCAAATCGCCGGTTTTAAAGCGAACTAACGGCATTCCCTCTACGCCTAATGTAGTAATAACTAACTCTCCTACGGCCTCATTAGATACAGGCTGGTTGTGTTCATCTAAAATTTCAGCAATAAGTAACTCAGGATTTAAATGTCCGCCGTTATGATTGTGACATTCGTTAAACGCTGTTTGCATTTCTGTAGATGCATAGGTTGTAAACAAATCTATATCCCATGCAGACACAATTTTTTTACCTAACGCGTTTAATTTAAAATCTGCATCGCGAATTGGCTCTCCAATACAAATGGCGGCTTTTACAGAAGTTTCAGAAATGGTGATACCATTGGTGTTAGCATAAGCAATCATTTTTAGAAGAAAAGAAGGCACACATATAAGATAGGTGGGACTAAATTTTAAGATGCTATCCCATTGTAATTCTGGCACTCCAGATCCTACTCGAATTACCGACGCACCAAGCTTTCGAAGCCCCATAAAATAGGCCAACCCTGCCATAAATCGTCGATCTATAGTAGTCATTAATTGAACCGTATCCTGTTTTGTGATGCCCGAGCAACTAAGCGCCAATGCCTCATTATAAGCAAGCCTATTTAAATCGGCATCTGTTAGACCAACAAGTACCGGATTTCCCATGGTGCCTGAGGTAGTAACATAATCTATAATTTCGGTTTCAGAAACACAGAAAAAATCGTCATTGTATTGCTGTAAGTCGTCTTTTGTGGTCACTGGAAGATGCTGCAGGTCTTCTAGCGTTTGAATGTCTGAAACTTTAACATTTGCCTGTGCATACGCTCTTTTATAAAACGCAGAATTAGCCATCACATACGCCAACGTTTCTTTCAATTGATGCTCTTGAAAGGCTTTAATTTCTTCTTCAGATTTTGTTGCGATACCTAGTTTCATCATTTTAATTTCCGTTTTGCCCGACGTGCATATTTTTGCACCAACGTAACTTCAGCTAACGAAGGTATTTCTTTTTGAAGCGCTTGCGACAGGTTTTCTGCTGCTTTTTCATACTTTTTTGTTTCGTAATAATAACGCCCTACCAAATAATAAGCTTTCCAATAGTTCGGATTTAAACGTACTAAATTTTCAACATTAAGTGATTTTCCGAAGTTATCAGCTTCAATTTCGGCCTCAATGTTATGCTCCAACCTGCGATAGGATTCGTAATTCTTATAGGCATCTGTTTTTAGAAATGGAGATGCAGCGATTTTGTTGTTCTCTTCGGAAATGGTCTGCCGTGGCACCTGTTCTCTTTCAGCAAAAACAGTATTTAAATCGTAACAAATAAAAGCGCCCATTTGGTACGGATTTGAAGAAACCCATACTTTTAAGTCTTCTGGTTGAAAAACAATACCGTGATGAGCTAGCAGCTGGTTGAGTGCCTTTTCGTTACCATACCCAATAGGTGTATTATCTATACCTTCTCGGTTCCTTAAGATTTCTACGGCCTCTAACGGATTTACCTTTTCTGCAGCACCCAAAAGTTGAGACATTCTATGAAACCGGTACGAAGTATGACTCTCTGCTATTGTCTTCTTGTTGCGCCTATCATTTTTATAGGCATCACTCTGAAAATGATTAGCACAAACTAATGCTGAGCTATTGCTAACTTCAAATACACCAAAATTTGTTGGTGAAACCTCTATTAAAACAGCTTTTCCATCATTAGCACTGCCCACTAGAATAGATTCGCTAACAAAAACTTCACGTTTTTTAGCAATGGCAACGGCCTCATCTATGGTGGAGGCATATTGTAAAATTTCTCTAGTAACCAGCGATATTGGAGTCTTAGCCACCAACGGAATTTTAGATTTTCCTGCGTTTATGGTTACTGTGAGCCCTTGATTGTTCATGCCAGAAACCACTCCTATAAAACCTCCCCATGTTACACTCATAAATTTATGGCCCTGTTCCGGACTCACAAACGCAATAATCTTATCTTCAGCAAAGGCATCACCCGCATAAAAGTCGAAATTTCTTGCAATAAGTAGCTTTCCGTCTTCTGTTTTGTCGTCCCAAGCTGCAAAACTAGTACAACCCACCAACATCAAGTCTTGTAAGGCATGCCCAATATCATGTGCGCCGTGCAAATACAGCGAGCGTAAATAGGGCGTAGCAAGAGTATTAAATTGGTTAGAAGCAAATTGCGACACTCCGTAGATTTCGGCTTTGTACTCCTCTGGTATATGGAGGTACATTTTTCTGTTGTACCATTTTAAGAACTTAGTTAAGAATTTTTGTTGGCCTTCAGAAGGTACTAGGCTGTTTACCTTATCTAAGAATACTTTTTCCTGCTTGTAATAAAGTGACTGCGTAAGATTTCCGTTTGCCAAACCTCGTTGCAAGGGGTTGCCTTCTACGTACAACTCCCACAGACCATGGCCATTCTTCAGTAAAAAATTGTTGCCTTGTACAAAAGTACTATCGTTTACCTTTATCTTTTCTGCTGTTTGGGAAGCATATTTGGAGATGTTTGGAAGGTTGTTTAGTGATTTCTTTACACCACATGAAACGAACATTCCAGCTACGAGAATTGCACATACCGCTTGTTGCAAATTTTTCCTGCTAAACCAAGAAAATTTCGCACAACATATACGTAGCAACAACTTACTTCTCATAATTCTTATTAATGTCTCGAAGCACCTTTCTTTCTTTGTAATCGGTCCACTTTTCTCCTCGAATTCTGCGCATGATATTTTCAAAATTTCTCATAAACAGCAAGTTTCCGAAGAGCTCAGCTAATGGTTTTATACGTCTAGGAAATGCCCGTAAGGTAATTGAAAAGCCAGCATCTTCATAAGTAATATAGTGCCAGTAACCACTTGGCATATAAAGGGCATCGCCGTGGGTCATGGTAACAGAAATTCCTGTAACATCGCGCAAGGCTGGGTAGGTATCAAAATCTGGGTTATCCATGTCTATAGATTCCAAGTTATGCACAGTGTATGGTACTTTGTATAAATATTTCGTCTGGTCTGGATGAAAGAGTGTCACCTTTTTTGTACCGTGAAAATGTACGTGCAGCAAGTCTGCCAAATCCATATCGTAGTGGGCGAGTACTTTACTCCCCTTTCCTCCAAAAAACATAACTGGAAGTTTCTTGAAAAAAGGCAATCCGATATCGGGATAGTCAAAATCTTTGGTGAGCTGGGGCATTTTTTGAAGCACATTGTAAAAAAACATACGTAAATCTGTAGGACCCTTTTTTAATACGTCAATGTAATCTCGCAGCTTCATTGTTTTGGCTGGCACAACAGATTTTTTATATCCCTTTGTAGGAACATTATTATACAACGGCACCTCTTGCTCACCCGCCAAATTCTGAATGTAATCTAGATTCCATTTTTTATACGCGCCCCAATCTTTAGTAAGATTTTTTATGAGCACAGGGCGCTGTTTTTTGTAGTACTCTTTTACAAATTCTTCTTTGCTTATACTGTTAAGAACAGTAACGGGTATGCTTTTTATTTTGCTCACAATTCTGTTTTTCTTTCCTTCTTAAAAATAAGAAATTGATACAACAATGGTTGAATAGTAAACGAAACGCACATTGCTGTGAAAATTCCAATAATAGCAACCCAAGCAATAGAATGCAACGCTGGATGTTTGGCAAAAACAAGAACTCCCACGCCTAAAATTGTGGTTAGCACCGACAATAAAACAGCTGTTTTGTGCAAATGCAACGTATGCTGTTGCCCATTTTTACTTTGTAGCAAGCCGTTTGTAACAAAAATACTATAGTCTACTCCAAGCCCAAATATAAACGTAGATATAATAACATTAAACACATTAAAGGTAATGCCAAGCATGCCCATAACACCAATAGTAATACACCAAGTAAGTACAATTGGAATAACGGTTACCAGCACAACTTTGAAATTTTTATAAAATAAAAGCAATAGCACAAATACCGCTAGAAAACTATATAAGACAAGCTGATTAAATTGGTTTTTCAAATTCCCTAACAGGGTTTCGTTCATCGCCAAACGATCTACCACTAGCGTGTTTTTTACATCTTGAAACGTATTGGTTAGTAGTTCAGAGTTTTCTTCGGAAACTTTAACCAAGGTAGTGACGGTAGAAAAATCTTTTGTTTCAGTTATAAAATCGGTTACAGAAAGTGAAGGTACATCTGTATAATCTACTAATGTAATTGGCTGAAAATTTGCCGAAAGGGTTTCGTAAAACTGTGCAAACGATGTAGACTTAAATCCATACTCGGCGCCACTTCGCTTCAATAAATTAGTTACAGAATCTATTTTTCCCTCTTGCCAGAATGTATTCCAGCGTTCAATTTTTGAGAATTGATTCTTTTCAGAAGAAACCAATCCAGCTACAGAATTAAAACTCAGCAGCTTCTTGTCTTCTTTTAATCGAGTAAGCTTTTTGAAAGCGTTCTCATTAGCTTGAAGCGCTGTTTCTAGTTTGTCGCCATAAGTTACTACGTATAACGACTTAGACTTTGTGTTCATTACACCGTCTAGTTGAAGTTCTGCATCTTTAAGTTGTTTAGGCACATAGTTTAGCGCTGTGAGGTCTTTGTTAAAGACAACATTATTGTAAGTAAAGACACTGGCAACTACAACCAATACTAGTAATGCAATTGTAAACTTATTGCTTTGAAAAGAGTATCTCGCAATACGGTCTATTAGATTCCTTTTACTGCTATCAATTTTAGGTGGCACATAAACCTGAGGAATAAAAACCAAAGCAAAAAAAGCAGCGCCTAACACACTAACCGCAGCAAATAGACCTAAATCTTGTAAGGCTTGAGAATCTATAAAAAGCAGACACAAAAAAGCGAATGCCGTACTGAGGCTACTCATTATCATCGGTTTAGTAACCGACTTATATACTTGCTGTTTTGTTTCGCCGTTTTTAATATGAGTTAAAATATGTAAAGAATAATCTAAGGTTACTCCAAGTAAAACTGAGCCAATCCCGAGCGAAATTGCAGAAATTTCTCCTCTCAGAAACGTTAGTAGCGCCACAGAAAGTAGTGCTCCAAATACGGTAGGTACAAATAAAATTAACGGAATTAAGACCCGCTTATAGAATAACACAAAAACTAAAAGCAATACAAGTACCGATATTCCAACGGTGTATTGAATGTCTTTTTTTATTTGTTGGGCATTTGCCACTGCAATAAGTACTCCTCCGTAAATAGTAGCAGTAGCATTTGTACCGTATACTGCATTTAATTGTTGACGTAACGATTCTAATCGCGCTACAAAAATTTCATTTGCTGCCGTTTCAGAAGTACTATGTACCGGTGTTACAAAAAGTAAAAGATCTTGCTCATCTTTACTCACTAGAAAACCATTTTTAAGCACAAAATTATCTGAGGCATTCAATGCCTTGAGTTGGTTCATTCCTTGAAAAGTAATAGCTAACGGATCTCGAGCAATCGTTGTTTTGGCCAGCATACCCGTAGGAGAAACCAAGGTTTCAAAATTAGCTTTAGTAATGGCCTGTATGCTATCTTCGTTCATCTTTTGCTGCAGTAATGCATAGTCACTTTCAGCTAAAAAGAGAGGTAAATTTTGGTAAACAAAATCTATAATTTCAAGAGCATCATCTTCGTTTACAACACCCTGAATTTCTTTCACAGAGCTCTTAAAATTGGTTTGTAGGCTATCTGTTATGGCTGTTGCCAATTGGGTCATATCCTCGATCGTTCCTTGATCGGTTTTTTTGATATGCACAATAATTTTATCTGAAAAGTTAGCGGTGTTTAATACCTTCTGCAACATTTCATTCTGCGACGTTTTCGGTATTAATTTAGCAATGTCTTCTTCGAAGGTAATCCGGCTTGCTAAAAACCCTAACACTGTAAATACTAAGATCATCCCAGACCAAAATAGCATTCTGTGACGGCGAAAGTAGTGGTACGTTTTTAGAAAAAAATTAAACACTTACGGCTCTGTTTTTACGTTGAAACAATATTAAAATAACATATCCCAACAATCCAAAAATAGTCGCTGCGCTAATAGAAAGCACAATACTTCCTAGCAAATAACTCTCTAAGTGTCTAATTGCGTTAAAATCTGTAAGTTCAGTTATGCTCGAAGACGTTGTTTCACTGAGTAAAAAATTCCCCGTAAGGAGACTAGCCCACAACACAAAAGGTATAAATGGCGGAAAGCTTACATTGCTAAATGTAAATGCAATGACTTTATTTAATTTAAAGAAAATTGCTAAAAAAATAACTATCACAGTGTGAAAGCCCCAAAGTGGTGACAACCCAACGAACACACCCAAAGCAATAGAAAGAGCTTTCTTTTTCGGACTATCATTACTACCTAAAAAGTCTTCAATAAAGAATTTTCTAAATCCTTTTTTTTTTAACCTTCTGTAGAAATCTCGAGGAATTATATACACCCCTTTTATTACTATGAACCCTATAATAAGAACTACGATGCGCGCAATATCCATAAAAGGTCTAAAGTGCGAAACTCTATTTTCAGGGTATAAAACATTTATAGGCAAGTTTACTACCTTAATACCTCGCCAATGAGCTCTAACAATTACTTCCGTTTCAAACTCAAATTTTTTAGTCCATTTTAAAAAACGTATTTGCTTAAGTGCCTTTAAAGGATATAACCGAAAACCCGATTGCGTATCGTTTAAATCTAAACCTGTAACAAAACGAACCCAGAATCCAGACACCCGATTCCCTTTTGCACTGCGCGCTAAGACATCTGCTTCGTTCATGTTTCTATCGCCAATGAGGAAGAGATTTTTATCATCTGAGGCCTCAAGAGCCTGAACAAATTTTGGTAAATCTTCTGGAAAATGCTGTCCGTCAGTATCTAACGTTATAGCGCGTTCAAATCCTAATTCAAGGGCTTTATTAAATCCAATTTTTAATGCATTTCCCTTTCCCTTATTCTTCGGAAGGTTTATTACAATAAGCTGTGGGTAATTAGTTAAAATTTCCGGAGTACTATCTATAGACCCATCGTTAACTAAGATAATAGTATTTGTGTATACCAAGACTCCGTCTAGTACGGCGGCAAGGGTATTCTCGTTGTTGTACGTAGCCAGTACAACACAGCATTTAAGCCGTTGTAAGCGTTCAGATAATGTTGTGTGTTTTTTCAAATATTGGTATTCTAAAAAGCTCACTTTTACATTTAAACGAGACTTTTTTTCCTAAATTTTCTCGAACATAAGCATGCACTGCATAACTGGTGTTTGGTCTACAAAAGTAGTGCTATTTTTCACTTTTAAAAGGCCTTCTTTAGCTTCAAATGTTAGGGTGAAATTGAGTTGATTGTTTTGCAGCGGATTAACAAGGTTGACAAACTTAACTCTGCTTGCCTCTTTCATTACTAATGGGGTCTCCGTATATGTCTCGCAGAGCTCCTTGCTAATTTGCAGTAATGCAACACCCGGCACTACCGGATGACCCGGAAAATGTCCTTTAAAAACTTCATGCAAACTATCAATTTCAATAGTTACATTTAAGGTGTTTTCGTTTGGCTCTGTGCGAGTAGTAATGGTGTAAAAACTCTCTAAATTCATAATTTTACTGCTAACGAACCCAGCTAAAGTTTAAATTTTTCTTCGGAAATAGAAATATTAGCACTCCTGTTCTTAAAAACCACAAGTGTGTAATCATCATTAGGCTCTACAATTTTAACCTCAGCAACATCGAAAGCAGTTTCTGTAAAAGTTAGCTCGAAGGCACTAACAAAACGTTTTAAACGCTTTTCCTTTGGTAAAAATCGCACGAGATATCCACTATCTAATTTAAAATACGACATATCAAATTGCGAATCATCAAACATGGTTCCATTTACACTCTGGACGATTAACGTATTAAAATTTCTAAATAGTTTGTTACTACTTAGTTTTATTTCATCTTTTTTACCGTCGTTATTTACATAGAGCATTTCATCTTTAAAAATAACAGCGTAAGGCTTTGGTGAGGTGTATTCCCATCTAATATTTTCGGGAGCCTTGAAGAGCATTTTTCCATAAGAAACAATAGCATTATCTAGCATACTTAAATGCTTAGACTGTATAAAGTCGCTACTAAGAGTTGTGGTGTTTTTAGCCTTTAACAACACTTCTTGTTTGAAAGCATCTTGCTGTTGTTTTGTTAAAGGAGTCTGTGCGTATAATGACATTGCCATAAAAAACGGCAGCACAAGTAAAAATAAAGTTCTAGCTAGCGTCATGCATCATATTGTTTATGGAAACTGTTTTATAGTTGTTCTCCCGCAAAAATAGCAACAAATGTTCCAAAATATATGGAATACGGTCATGACTGTCATGAAGTAGGATAATAGCACCTGGCTTTATCTGCCTTGTGATTCGTTTAACTAGTTTCTTTTTGTTTTTTAGGGTCGTATCAAACGGGCGTATATTCCATCCAACAACACGGTGTTTGGTAATCTTTATTGCCCTTGCCAAGGCCGGTGTCGTTACGCCATAAGGAGGTCTAAAAGTTATAGGGGTTGTGCCCAATACTTTTTCGATTGCGGCGTCCGTCTTTTCAATTTCTTGAAGCCAACCCTTTGTAGTATTAAAATCTATGGTACTGCTGTGAGAAAATGAATGATTTGCAATTGTATGTCCCTTTTCAGCAGCTTCTTTAATCAATTCTGGGTGCCTAATTACGTTCTGTCCTATACAGAAAAAAGTAGCCGTCGCTTCAAATTTTTCTAGTAAAGAAAGTACGTCTGGGGTAAATACCGCATTAGGACCATCATCGAAGGTTATTGCAACTATTTTCTGCGTTTCATTTTTATTCCCTACAAATGCCTTTAGATGAAAATTCCAACGCATGGAGAAATGTCCAACTATTGAAACAAAAATCATAAGCACGATTAGCAACAGATACACCCACAATGCGTCTTGAAAATGCATTCCAGAAACAAGATATACACCCAAAATAAAGAGTATACATGCCAATATGTATTTCAGATAGTTGCTCATTTACCTAGCAATAAAAAACTATGATTTCTTCCTTTATCTTGATTATAAATAAGCACATTTGAATAACGCTGGGCAGCCTTAGAAGCAACCTGAGCACCTGGATGACACTGATTACTTACCACATAATACGCCCACCACATGGCAAAAGTAATGGCAGTATAAAACTCTCCCGAAAATTCTTTAAAAGAAATTTTCTCTAGTTCTTCGGGAAAGTGTCGGTGCACTACATCGTAAAACCCATCATAACAATCTCCTGTGTTACCTAAAAATAACATATCAATAGCATCGAAAGAACAGTTGTGTAAGGCTAAAAACCGTTCCAGTTTTGAAACTATATCACTTTCCGAAGCACTGCTAATGGTTGTCATTCCCTTCAGTTGCACACTATGTTTAGTTGTTTCTCCAGATAGGACAAAAAACCCTGCCCCTTCACTGTAAGGTACATTCTTAGCGGAAGAAGTACGCTTGTCTTGCAGAGCGACGTAATCTACAAATTCTGTCCCCAATTCGTCAAAAGCTCCCACTAAAATCTTCTGTGAAGCCTTTTCATTGATAGCTATATATGCGTCTTGCAAGGCACTTTCAAAAGAAAGAGATCCATGCACATACGTAGTGTTATAAACCTGACATTTTAACCCCAGTGCAATTTGTCCGCCCACGGTATTGTGGGTAGATTGTATAAAAGCCGTAGGCGTTAAAAATTGTTCGTTATTTTTTAATAGTGCATTTAAAAATTTTTCAGTGTCCTGCATACAACCCATACCACTTCCCGTGATAATTGCATCTGGTGTAACCAGATTGGCTTCCAATAATGCCTTGGAGGCAGAAGTCACTCCCATCTTTACCACTGGTGCCATACGTCTTGCTGCAGCAGGCGAAATAAAATCACGATACTGAGGATGAACTGCCTTTATTTTCTCTTCGGAAAAGGGCAATTTATGCATTACTTGTTCTTCAAAAGAAGGTTGAGCAGAAATACAAACAGCGCTATGTATATAGACAGGTTTCACGATTTACTAAAGACTAAGGCAGTGCAATTTCCTCCAAATCCGAATGAATTTGACAGCACATGGGTTACAGTTTTCTTTTGAAATTTAGTGATTGGGCTCAGTAAGGTTTCTGGCATTTCAGTTTCAAAATTGATATTCGGAAAAACGCATTGTTCTTGCAACGCCAACACCGAAAAAACAGCTTCTACAGCTCCAGCAGCGGCTAAGGTGTGTCCTGTAAACCCTTTTGTAGAACTAAAACTAGGTAAATTAGCTCCAAAAATACGCTGTAATGCGACGCTTTCAGATAAATCGTTGTTAGGTGTAGCGGTACCATGAGCATTAATGTAGCTAATATCTTCTGGATTTAAATTAGCCACCTTTAATGCTTTTCGCATTGCTAAGAAAGCTCCTTCTCCGGTTTCAGAGGAAGCCGTTTGGTGGTGTGCATCATTTGCATTTCCGTAGCCAGACACATAGCCCAAAATAGATTTTCCAGTTGCTACTGTTTCAGATTCTAGCACCAAGTAGGCTGCAGCCTCACCTAGATTGAGTCCGTTACGATTGGCATCAAAAGGTTTGCAATACGTGTCACTTAGTAGCATTAGCGATTTAAATCCGTTGATGGTAAATTTAGACAACGCATCTGTCCCACCCACCACAACACGGTCTAACTGGCCTGTATTTATCATTCGAGCGCCCAACATAATGGCGTTGGCTGCAGAAGAGCAAGCCGTGCTAATGGTTGTTGTAAAATCATTGATGCCGAGTTCATCTGCGATTTTTTGAGTGCTATCTCCGGCATGATGGCTCGCAATGTATTTTCTACTTTCGGGGGTATTAATAAAATGCTTAAAGTACTGCTCAGTTTTGTCCATTCCACCAACGGTCGTAGCAGATATCAACCCTGTTCTAGCAGATGAAATTTTATCGATACTTGCATGTTTAAGGGCATCTAGAGCCGCTACACTGCCAAGTAACGCGGTTCTGGTATAATTATGCCCTTCGGAAAGATTAAGTCGTTGAGCAAGCTGCTCGTTGGTTTGGGCTACTTCTCCTACTTTTACGGAAGGAGCATGAATACTGTCTAATTTCTGAAGTTTTCCGATGCCTGTTTCGCCTTTGAGTAGTGCTGCTTTATTTGCCACAACCGTAGTACCAAGGGCAGAGATAATTCCTATTCCGGTGATGGCAATTTTATTGGACATTACATTTTTTTATAAGAAAACAGCAAAGGCCGTAACAACCAGTTTATTTTGTTCTGTTGGCTTCGATATAGGCTGCAAGAACGTTAACCGATTGGAATATGGCTTTACTCTCTTCAGGATCTACTAATTTAATCCCGTAATCTTTATCTAATAAAACAATTAATTCTAGCGCATCGATTGAATCTAGTCCAAGACCATCACCAAATAGTGCATCGTCGTTGTCAATATCTGCTGGGCTAAATTCTTCAAGGTTTAACGCTTCTATGATGCTTTCCTTTAATTCTTGTTGTAAATTACTCATAAAGTATACTATTTCAACGTTGGCACTCGTGTGTTCAGCGCCTGTCGTCTATATCTTGTTATAAAAAGTTGTTATATTTTTCTCGGTATGTTGCCATTTTCCAGTCGCTTCCACCAAATAGAAGAAACCATGGTTTTCTGTTTTATCAACTTCTACCCAGCCACACAGCGCACTGTTGCACTTACCTTCGCGCAACAAACTTACAGTATATTTTTGAAGAAAATTAGCTTCAAAGCTCTCAAAAACAAAGAAAGCATTCTCGGTTTGTAATTGATGTCTAATTGCAACCTCTCCAATTCCGATGTTAGGCAAAGTATATACAAAAACTGCTGGGCTTGGGTAAAATTCAGTTTCGGAAGCAATCGATTCTTGATGTTTCCTATCCGTTTCTAAGCTGCTGCTTTTATTAGAAAAAACCAACGCCGTATTCTGTACTTCTGTGGTAGCCTCTTTAGCCGATTTCAGTAAAAATTCTGCTCCCATAAAAGCAAGTTTACTCATAGTATCCATTTTAAAAAATTTGGGATACCTACAATTGTGCTCTTTATATAACTGCTTTAGGAAGTTTTCGAAAGTTTCAGAAGTATTACTATGTAACACTACACCATCTACACTTACTTGTTGCGGGGTAATATGGCAATATGTTGATATGTAATGTGTGCTGGTGGTCAACTATTTCTTTTTACAGACTAACATGGTATGGTAAGCCCCTAATTTTAAATCTTCTTCAATTTTTAGCCCAGCCTCATCGATTAATCGTTCAAAAACGGTTGCAGGATACATTTTGCTATTTCCATTTGCCATGACTGTGAAATAAATAGAAGTGGCTTCTAATACGTACTTTGCTTTATCGAAATGCTGTCTATCGGTAAATGTTTCAGTAATTAACAGATGGGTATCTTGCGTCATGGAAGCCACACAAGTTTTAAGGATGGTTACAATTTCTGCTTCTGAAAAACAATCTAAGAACTGACTCATCCAAATGAGATCTGCACCTTCTGCAATTTTTGGGTTGGGAGCTAACCAATCTATTTCTGTACCTGAAACACGAGCACCAAATCCCGCCTTCTGCACATTTGCCAATGCCTTTTTTAACTGCCCAGGTAAATCGTATATGGTAATATGAATATCTTCAGAATTGCTTAGACATTGCAGCGCAAACTTCCCTGTATTGCCACCTATATCAAAAATATGCTTTGGCTTTCTGGCATATACTTGTTGAAGTGCTTCGGCAAAAATAGTATCTGAATAATGATGGTCAAATTCAAACCAAGACTGTTGCACTTGCGGTGAAAGTTGAGAAAGCCCTTCATAAATTGTACTCCATGCACCTAATTCTTGTAACCCTTCTGGCTTTCCGTTGGTAATAGCATCTTGTAGGTGAAACAAGCCTTTGTAGCAAACGTCATGTGTGAAGTTTAGATTTACATTCACGGTCTTGTCGTAATTTAAAAAGTAACCTGTTTTGGTTAGTTCATATCGTTCGTCTTCATTTTTTTTCACCAAAGCAGCGCTTTCTGCCATTTCTAGCAATACCCCTAACCCATAGGGAGGTATAGAAAGGGATTCTGATATCTCATTAAAAGAGACTCCATTACTGTCGCGGTTGTCAAAAATATAATTGAACACGCCCAATTTCCGAAGAGAAACTGCAGTCTGAAAGACAAATGGTGCTAATGCAATACGCTGAGCTTCTTCAAGTGCGTCTATGGCTTTAATAGATTTTTGCTTCATTAATTCGCTTGTGCTAGTTGTTTTTGCTAAGATACTTTTTTAAAAAGAACTGCGGTATTACAACCCCCAAATCCAGAGGCTGTTTTTAGGCATGTCTTTATAGTTTGTTTCTTTAATTTTTCAATAATTTGTAAGGGCTGGGAGACACCAAGTGCGTCAAAACCTACTGAGGGCAACAAGGTTTCTTGGTTCATCATTTCCATAGCGATTATGGCCTCTAATAATCCCGAAGCCCCCAACGTATGGCCAAATACCCCTTTTAAACTATGTAAAGGAGTGTGCTGTAAGTGAGCTCTATTAAATGCCATTGCTTCCATTTCGTCATTGTACATGGTAGCGGTACCATGGGCCGAGATAAAATCGATTTGTTCGGGGGTTAGCGCTGCCTCTTCTAGAGCAGCCTCTACACTTTTTAAAAGACCATCACCTGTTCTAGAAGGTCCTGAAATATGATTAGCGTCATTACAAGAGCCGTCTCCAACAATTTCAATAGCGTTTTTATTGGGTTTTACTTTTGAAATATAAACAGATGCCGCAGCTTCTCCAATGGTAATTCCGTTTCTATTTTTTGAATATGGCTTACAAGGCATATCACTTAGTGCCTGAAACGAATTAAAACCAGAAAATGTAAATTGAGATATTAAATCTCCAGACACAATTAGCACATTGTCATACACACCGTATGCGACTAATTTTTTAGCGACTGCTACGGCTAGAATTCCCGATACGCAAGCGTTTGAAACAACCACAGGAGTTGTTTTAATCTCGAGAAAATCTGCAACAGTCTGCGCCAATTCAGGTAAGTAAGCTCTGCTATTCCCAAAGTTGCTTTTGTTAGATAACGTATCTACATTGCCCTTTGTAGTTGCTACAAGCAGCAATGTGCGCTCGGAAATATTAGCAAGACTCTTCTTAATCGTTTCGGTTGCGGCTACAAGCATCATCTTCTCTAGCTTTGTAAACACATTTGGATTTCCTAATTTGTTAAAAGTAGCATCAACCACACTGTTTGGTATCATAGCGGCATAAAATGGTTCACTAGAAATAGATGCATTCTTGTGGTAACGAATTCCACTTTTTCCAGATTTTATTTCCGAAAAATTATGCAACGCTCCAATACCAAGAGGTGTGAACAAGCCAGGTGCCGATATGTATACCTTCTGCTTCATTGCGTATCTGGTGCTAGGATGGTACTCATTTCTGCAGTGGCAATATGTTTGCTGGCTATTAAAGATTTTATTTTTACCAAGGACATATCCATGGCGCTATACGTAATAACTACCTCGGTGGTAACAGTATCTCCTATTCTTGGTAACTCAGATAGTTGAGCGCTTTTAATGGCTCCTATATAACCTATTCGTGGCGGTTCGTTTTTAGCAAACCCTGTAAAGCCAGTATGCAATGCCACACATTGTGCCATGTGTTCTAGTAAACCTGCTTCGGAAAACGTCTTGTCTGACACAAAAAGGTGCTCTTTAGGAATAGTGAAACTGGCTATTAACGTATTTTCATCGTGATATTGCAATGTATCTATTAAAATAATCGGCTCTCGATGCGGAATCAATTTTTTCAGAAATACCATATCTGAAATGGGAAGGGCTGGTATATTGGGATATTTAGTTGTCATTTTGCACATCCCAAAAATCGTAAAAATTAAACCATTGAAGTGGGTATTTCTTAACTACTAATTCTAGATGCTTGGCAAACTTATTTAAAAGGTCTTGCGCATCTCTTCTTTCTATTTTTACTTTCCTAGCGTATAAGTGGTAATGCTGCTTTGGTTCGCGCATTACGTACACAAACAAGACAGGCACTTGTAATCTGGTTGCTATTTGAAACGGCCCAATAGGAAACAACGCCTCCTTACCAAGTAATTCGGCTTTAAGTGTCTTTGTCTTATTTAAAAAGCGGTCTCCAGAAATACAAACCACTCTGTTTTTTGCAAGGGCAGCGTTGATTTCAAAAATATGAGAAAGATCTTCTTTCACTACAATAAAGTTTACGTGATCGCGCTTGGTGAATTGTTCTAAATACGCCTTAATATCTTCGTGATCCTGATCTGTAATCACTATGCTAATTGCGGTATCGAAGTTTCGTTTTTTAAAAAAATACTGCGCCATTTCAAAATTCCCTACGTGGGCGCTTATCAAGATGCCTCCTTTACCCAACGCTAACATTTCAGAAATATGCTCTTCGCCATCAAACTCATAAGAGTAGTGGTCTTTTTTGCCTATTGGAATTGCAATCTTATCTACCAATGTTTGTCCAAACCGATAGTATGTTTTGTATATGCTTAAGCTGCTTTTAAGCCATGAATACCCTAGTCTTTTTCTGAAGTAATAGCTTAATCCTTGAACGTTTTTTCTCGAAAAGAAACAAAAATAAGGGATGGGTAAATGCATAAGCGCATAGGCGGCTTTAGTTCCAAAATTTTTAATAAAAAAGACAAAGATTTTGAACCCTAAAACAGTACCCCTAGACTTTCCCGTCCAAGTGTTTGCCTCTACTGTATGTGATGTAGTTTTATTTGCCAAGTGAATCTCCTCTACCCGCGGCAAATTTAAAGGAATTTGAGAAACTAGCTATAGATTCCTCCATTGATATTAATGACTTCTCCAGTAATGTAGCTAGCTTTCTTTGAAGCTAAAAAAGACACAAGATGGGCTACTTCTTCTGCCGTTCCAAAACGGTTCAATGGAACCAACTTTTTTAGTTCCTTTTCATCTAAACCTGCGGTCATATCACTTGTTACAAAACCTGGGGCTACGGCGTTCACCGTTATATTTCGTTTGGCCACTTCTTGCGCTAATGATTTTGTAGCTGCAATAACTGCTCCTTTTGCAGCTGCGTAATTTACTTGACCAGCCGTACCTTTGAGACCAGATAAAGAGACGACATTAATAATTCGTCCAAAACGTTGCAATAACATAGGCTGTAAGAGTGGTTGTGTAACGTAAAAGAAACTGTTTAAGTTAGTATCTAACACTTGTTTCCAATCGTTGGACTTCATCCATAAAAACAGGCCGTCTTTATGAGTCCCTGCATTGTTTACCAGTACCTCAACCACAGCATCTTTATTATTTTCTTGCCATAAACTCAATGCTGTTTCTGTTTCCGAAGCATTTGCAACATCAAATTGTAACAAGGTGGCCTTTCCTCCTTGACTTTCTATTTTTGAAAGCGTCTCTAACGCAGCATTTTTATTACTTCTATAGTTTATGAGTATATGATAGCCCAGGTCTTTAGACAATTGCAAACAAATTGCACGACCTATACCTCTAGACCCACCCGTGACTAGGGCGTACTTTAGTTCTTGAACTCCTTTTTCCACGCTTTGTATTGCTTCTTTTTTAGCTGTTCCATGATGTTAAAATAAGAACCTGCCCAATAATTTCTGAATCCAAATCCGCCAGCATCACCGCGCAATAATGTTTCCCTTAAAATTTCGCCTGTAGCGCTCTTAAAATGTACAACATGAATTACACTTTCCTTTTCGTATTTATTAAACGCATTTACGATAAACACAACCGATACCTCATTTTTTGGTTGCAGATCGTAGCGCTTTGTCATTTCTTGCAGTTGTTCTTTCGTAAATGGCTCTGGGGCTTCCATGGTAATCATTTCTTCTTCAACAACAGATTTGTTTACGTTTTTCACTGCATCTATATCTACATAAACATTCTCTTTACGAAGGAAATCGGCCATATTGTACTTATCTGCTTCTTTAACAAATAGATTATTCCAGTTTTTTAAGTACACTATTTTAATTTCTGTAGCATCATTAAAGTCGTCTGAATTACCAACAAATTTAGTCTTCGAAAAATCGAGTCCAATAAAATCTACTGCGTAGTCTTCGTCTAATAAAACAGTTTTTAAATCTTGTGCATTTGCAAGGGAACCCATTAACAGCAACGCTCCTAGTAATATTTTTTTCATGATTCTGTATTAAAGATGTAATCCTTAACTTGTTTAATATAAGGGTATAATACCTCATCTTCTCTAAGTGCTGGCACAATGGCTCCGATTGCTTCAAAAAGGGCTTTGGTCTCTGTAGATACCTTATTTTGCACTTCTAAATGTGCAATTGCTTGCACTATTGTAATAAGTTCTATGGCAAGTACTTCGTACCCGTTTTCTATAACTTTTCGGGTGGTAAGAGCTGCATTTGCACCCATACTCACAATATCTTGATTGTCGTTATTGCTAGGAATGCTATGAACATACATTGGGTTACTGAGCATCTGATTTTCGGCCGTGGTAGATGTAGCTGTAAACTGTGCGCCCTGCATACCGAAATTAAGACCAAGGGTTCCTAAATTTACAAAGGGAGGAAGTATGTCGTTCAGTTTTGAATTAAGCAAATAATTGAGTTGCCTTTCGGCTAGCATGGTCATTTTGGTCACTACAATTTTAAGCTTGTCCATTTCAAGGGAAACATAGTCACCGTGAAAGTTTCCGCCGTGATACACCTGCTGCGTCTTTAAATCGATTATAGGATTGTCATTGGCAGAATTCACCTCTTCCACTAAGATTTTCTCTACATTATTAAGCGTATCTAAAACGGGTCCAAGTATTTGAGGAACACAACGTAACGAGTAATATTCCTGCACCTTTTCTCCAAACACATCTCCTGTATTTAAACCATTATACAAATGGTGCTCACGCTTACGGGTTAATTGGCTATCTTTTAAATGCTCGCGCATTTGGGTTGCGATCTTACGCTGCCCTTTGTGCTTTTTAGATTGGTTGAGTTCTAACGATAAATGATCGTCATATGCCTGTACAATTTCGTTAATTGCTGAAGAAGCCTTTACCATCCAGTTCAATAAATTTCGTGTACGAATAGTATTTACCATTCCAATACCACTCATCACAGATGTTCCATTCATAAGGGCAAGACCTTCGCGCATTTCAACCGAAATAGGTTTTAAGTTCTCTTTTTCAAATACGGTTGCTGTAGCACATATTTTACCATTGTAATAAACTTCACCTTCACCTATTAAGGTGAGTGCCACATGGGCAAGCTGTACTAAATCGCCACTAGCACCAACTCCACCATGTTCATAAATTACAGGTAGAATATTACGATTAATTAGTGTTGTCATTAACTCTATAACCGAGGGATGTACACCGCTATGTCCTAAACTTAATGTATTTAAACGCGCCACTAATGATGCCTTTACATACTGAGGCGCTATAGGAGCTCCACTACCCGAGGCATGGCTTCTAATTAAATTGTATTGCAATGCAATGCGCTGCTCATCCTTAATTTTATATTGCGCCATGGGACCAAAACCCGTGTTAACGCCATAGATAATTTTATTCTCTGAAAACTTCTTTAAGAAAGCGAAGCTGTCTGCTACCGTTTGCATTGTTTCAGCGTCTATGGTAATTGCTTCCTCGTGTAGAATAATTTTTTTGAAATCGTCAATTTCTAATGTCCCCTTCAGTATAATCATGCGTAGTGCACTGCTTTTTGTTCGATATTTGTAGCTTAACTAAGGCTAAATTAGTTAATTTGACTTGCAAAGTAACAATATAAAATCGTGTCGCAAAATATGGATAGTTCCAAACTTGATGTTTTAATCATTGGTGCAGGACCTTCGGGTTGTGTAGCAGCTGGTTACCTTCAAAATCAGGGTTTAAATATTCGTGTGGTAGAGAAAAGTAAATTTCCTCGTTTTGTGATTGGCGAAAGTTTACTGCCTCGATGTATGGAGCATTTTGATGAGGTAGGGTTGTTAGAAACACTTAACAAGCAGGAATTCGAAAAAAAGCGTGGAGCGCGTTTTATTAAAGGTGATGCTGTTTGTCATTTTGATTTTGCCGACACGTTTACTGAAGGCTGGGATTGGACATGGCAAGTACCACGCGACCATTTTGACAAAACCTTAACCGATGCTTTGGAAGAAAGAGGCGTACCTATTTCTTTTGAAACTGAAGTAACCCACGTTAGTTTTAATGCAGATGGTAGTTCTGAGACCACTGTGCTTCTCGAAAATGGCAATAAAGAAATTATCAAGGCAAATTTTATTATAGATTCTAGCGGCCACGGTAGAGTACTCCCTAGGCTACTACACTTAGACGCTAAGCCTCGTATTACCAAACAGTCTTCTATTTTTACACATGTGGCCGACAAAAATCGCCCAAAAGGCATTGAAGGCACGTTAATTACATTTGATATTGTTGCCGAAGACACCTGGTTATGGGTTATACCCTTTTCTAACGGCATGTGTAGTATTGGCTATGTTGGGCCTACGCAATACCTCAACTCTTTTACAGGCTCTCCTACAGAAAGATTGCAGGAAATGATGCAGTTATCCTCACACTATTACGACCGTTTTAAAGACTGTGATTATAATTTCGCTCCTGTTACGCTTCACAATATTGCAAAGTCGGTTACTCAACTCTTCGGAAAAGGATACGCGCTTACAGGTAACAGCGCCGAGTTCTTAGACCCTGTATTTTCATCTGGAGTTACGTTTGCCACTGAAAGCGGACTTCGGGCAGCAAAACTTATTGCAAAAGAAACCTCGGGCATGACGGTAGATTGGCAAACCGAATATGCAGATTATATTGCGAAGGGGGTTAATGTTTTTGGTACATATGTAGAAGAATGGTATACTGGCAACTTGCAGAAAATATTCTTTGAAGGAACCGGTAATCCTGAAATTAAAAGGCAGATTTGTGCGGTTCTGGCCGGATATGTGTGGGATGAAACCAACCCTTTTGTAAAAAACCATGACCGTCTGGTAAAGACTTTGGCAAAGGTGATTGATTTGGAGGGAGCTGGAACTAAATAGTTTTAATTAAGCTAAAGTTTCAGAAATAAAAGAATTTCAACCTTAAAAAGATAGGAGACAAACACAAAGTGTTGTAAAGATTATACTTTAGAAAATAATTAAGAATACACCATCACGAAAATAGGGAGCGCCCAGCACCAAAAACTTGGAAAACAACCATCCACTTTCTCAAATACTAATAGTTTCAATTCAAACTAAAGTTTCAGAAAAAAAATAATTTCAACCTTAAAAAGATAGGAGACAAACACAAAGTGTTGTAAAAATTATACTTTAGAAAATAATCAAGAATACACTATCACGAAAATAGGGAGCGCCCAGCACCAAAAACTTGGAAAACAACCAAGGCAACTTTTTGGCGCTGTCCACCCACGGTCACGTGGGCAAATCATCTTTGTTCAAAGAAAGTTTCAGAAAAGAAAAAATCCCAACCTTTTTCAAGATTGGGATTTTGTTGGCCCACTAGGGCTCGAACCTAGACTCTTCTGTACCAAAAACAGACGTGTTGCCAGTTACACCATGGGCCAATACCATAATGAGGCGCAAATTTAATACAATCTTTGTGTTGCACAAATATTTTCAGACAAAAACATAGAAAATTTTCGTACTAGACCCTATTTTTTCTATTCTAAAAAGGTTTAGTACCGTTTTCCACCCCCAAGATGTCTAAAATAAAGCCGTTTCACATACGTTAGCTTTCTTTTAATGACGCCACTAATTATATTTATTAGTAAATTCGCTTCAACAAAATAATACATCTTCATGTCCGATTTCAACTTCGACAAATGGAATAAAATTCTCGGCTGGTTTGTCTTTGCCGTTGCACTTCTTACCTATTGGTTAACGGTAGAGCCCACAGCTAGTTTCTGGGATGCTGGAGAATATATAACCACAGCCAGTAATCTTGAAGTAGGACACCCACCTGGAGCACCGCTGTACCAGTTGTTAGGAGCATTCTTCTCTATTTTCGCAATGGAGCCTTCTAACATTGCGCTAACCATTAACCTAATGTCGGTTTTTGCAAGTGCATTTACCATATTATTTATGTTTTGGTCTCTTACTATATTACTACGAAATGTGGTGAGCAAGCATTCTGAACTTACAAAGAGCTCATACTTGGCAATTCTTGGAAGCGCTGCTGTTGGGTCTCTAGCCTTCACATTCACCGATAGTTTTTGGTTTAATGCCGTTGAAGCTGAGGTATATGCCGCCGCTGCCTGCATGATGTCTATTTTATTCTATTGTGCCCTTCGCTGGGAACGAGAGATGAACACGCCTCGTGGCAATCGCTGGCTTGTACTTATTGCCTTTGTTATTGGGCTATCGTTTGGAATTCACTTTATGGGGCTGTTAACTATCCCTGCTATGGGTTTCTTGTACTATTTCAAGAACTACAAAACAATAACCGTCAAAAATTTTATTGTCGCTAACATTGTAACGGTTGCCGTTTTGCTTTTTATTTTCAAGCTTTTATTACCGTATACCATGAAACTCTTTAGTGGTTTCGAGCTGTTTTTCGTAAACTCACTAGGAATGCCTTTTAACTCAGGTACCATTATCGCAGGACTGCTGTTTATTGCTATTTTCTTTTTCGGCTTACGTTATACACGCAAGAAAAACCTTGCTCAAGTTAACACCCTACTTCTGTGTGTGTTATTTATATTCATTGGGTTTTCAAGTTGGTTAATGCTACCTATTAGAGCGAACGCAGGAACGGTAATTAACGAGAATAACCCAAACAATGCGCGTGAGTTATTGGCATATTACAACAGAGAACAGTACCCAGAAACACATCTGTTTTACGGCCCTCTTTTTACTGAAATGTACTCTGGTTTAGACCCAGAGAATCCTTACAAAGACGATAAGCCAAAATACGAGAAAGACGAAACAACTGGCAAGTACATAATTGTAAACAAATACAAAGATGCTACACAAAACCTTGACGACAATCATAAGGTTATTTTTCCACGTATGTGGAGCCCAGAGCACAATGCAAATTATTTAGAGTATACAGACGGACTAGATTTTACTATTAAGTCTGGATACCGAAGTGAACCAAGATTGGTTGAAGCTGTCGCTAATTTTAAACAAGCGTTTAAAGAAGGAAAAGTAGATAAAGAAGACTATAACGACTTTTTACAAACCTATGGTCAGTTTTTTGATATAGAACCTCCTAGTTTGTGGCAAAACCTATCGTATATGTTCGAGTACCAGTTTGGTTATATGTACTGGCGCTATTTTATGTGGAATTTTACAGGAAGACAAGACGATGTGCAAGGGCAATTAGACGATTTACACGGTAATTGGATTAGCGGCATAGGATTTATAGATAGTGCTCGTTTAGGGACACAAGACAATTTGCCAAGTGACGTAAAAAATAATAAGGCCAGAAACACCTATTATTTCCTACCTCTAATTATTGGTATTTTGGGACTGGTATTTCATGCTAAAAATGATATGAAATCGTTTTGGGTACTCTTGGTGCTCTTTCTATTTACAGGGCTCGCACTAAAAGTTTATCTTAATGAACGACCCTTTGAGCCGCGTGAACGTGATTATGCGCTTGTAGGATCATTTTACGTATTTGCCATTTGGATTGGTTTTGGAGTCTATGCTCTCTACGAAATGCTGAAAGATGCCATAACACCAAAAGTAGCACTTCCCGTGGTACTGGCAGTTACTACACTAGCAGCTCCCGTGGTACTCGCTTACCAAAACTGGGACGATCATGACCGTTCTGGACGCTACACAGCCAATAGCATGGGTAAAATGTATTTAGATTCTTGTGATGAAAATGCAATTCTCTTTACCATAGGCGATAATGACACCTTCGCACTTTGGTATGCACAAAATATAGAAGGGTATCGTCGTGACGTACGTATTGTAAACACCAGCCTCTTTGCCACAGATTGGTATATAGACGACATGAAGAAAAAGGCATTTGAGAGCGACCCTATACCATCGCAACTCACGCACGACAAGTATAGGTTTGGAACACGTGACTTCCTCTACTTTCAAGAAACAAAAGAAGATACTATAGACATTAAAACCTGGATGAACTGGGTAGCCAGCGATAATCCGGTGACTATGGTTGAACTAGAAAGCAACCAATGGGCACACACCTTCCCTAGTAAAACAATTCGTATTCCTGTAGACAAGGAAGCCGTGCTTAAAAATGGTGTTGTAGACCAAAAAGATGCAGATAAGATTGTTCCTTATATAGATATTACACTTAAGGGCAATGTTATTTATAAAAACCGAATGATGATGTTAGATGTTATTGCTAACAATAATTGGGAACGTCCTATTTATTTTAGTGGTGGTAGCTTTGGTGATGACGATTATATTTGGATGAAAGATTACTTACAACTAGATGGCGTAACCTATAAACTAGTACCAATAAGAACACCTGTAGACCGTAGTAATCCGTTTGATATGGGACGCGTAGATTCTGAAAAAATGTACGACATCGTTATGAATTTTGACTGGGGTAATAGTGGTAGCCCAGACATCTATCACGACACTGAAACCCGTAGAAACGGAATCACCTACCGCAGTAATTTAGCACGTCTTGCCGAAGCATTAATGAACGACAAGGAATTTGAGAAAGCCGAAAACGTGCTTGACCTTGCCATGGAAAAAATGCCTGTAGACTACTTTGAATATTACTCGCTATTAGAGCCCTACGTACTTGGTTATTACGAGCTAGGTAAAACTGAAAAGGCCAGAAATGTGTACCATCAAGTAGTTAAAAAGTATCAAGAAAAATTGCTGTACTACAGTGGTATGAAAGTGAAACGTCAGTTTGGTATTGCAGACGAAATTATAAGCGATATGGAAAAATATCGTGGCTTGGTAGACATCTTAATAGTGATGGATGAAGAATCGTTTGCTCGCCCTGAAGCAAATAAGTTTAACGATTATTTAAAATTGTTCCGTCATTTCTATTCACCAGACGAAGGCATGGATTTAGACAAAGACATTCCTTTGGCAGATCCAAATGCAATAGACCTGCCCATAGACACTGTGGAGCAAGACAACACAGATATAACACCAATAGAATAAAACCTTTTGAAACCGTATTTGGTTAAAACGCCCAAGTTTGTTCAGTGGATTTTTCCACGAAGACGTTGGGCGTTTTCGCATAAAAGCCCAAAAGTATACCTCACTTTTGACGATGGGCCTATTCCTGAAGTAACTCCTTGGGTGCTTGATTTGCTTCGGAAATACAACGCCAAAGCTACATTCTTCTGCATTGGTGACAATGTTAGAAAGCATCCCAAAATTTTTAAACAACTGCTATCTGAAGGACACACCTTCGGAAATCATACGTTTCATCACCTCAAAGGAACTAAAACCGAAACTTCAGAATATCTGAATGATGTTGCTCTATTTGAAGCTGAAATTAGAAATCATCACGTTACCGCTAGTAAACTGTTCCGCCCGCCTTACGGTAAATTAACAGGAAAACAGGCTGAATTACTCACCAAACAAGGATATCAAATAATTATGTGGAATGTTCTTAGCGCCGACTTCGATTCAGAAATTTCCGAAGAAAAGTGCCTAAAAAATGTGATAAAGAATATAAATCCTGGAAGTATTGTGGTCTTTCACGATAGTTTAAAAGCAGAAAAAAAGCTACGGTATGTGCTCCCGAAAGTTTTGGAGTTTACATCTAAAAAAGGATGGAGCTGCGAATCTATCTCATGAAATTAGCACAAGTCAGGCTAATTAAACATACTCTTTAACCAACCCAATTAAGGTATTGGCATCTTGCTCACCACTTTGACGCCATTTCATTTCGCCATTCTTGTAAATCATTAAGGTAGGCAAACCCTTTACACGCAAGGCTTCTGCAAGCTCGTTGTTTTTTTCTACATCAATCTTGATGACACGGGCTTTATCACCCAAAGCTGCGGCTACATCACGCAGCACAGCATGCATGCCTTTACAAGCATCATCCCATTCTGCATAGAAGTCTAAGAGAACAGGTACTTTTGTTTCAATTAATTCTCCAAATTTGGACATAGTGATTGAAGTATTAGTTATACAAATATAACATTTATGCGTTAAAACCAAGCATTACGCTATTTTCGGCTTCTTTTTAAGGGTAATTACTGTTACTTCTGGCCAAATACCTACCCTTCCTGGGTATCCTAAATATCCAAAACCTCTATTCACGTTGATGTAACGGCCAAATTCTTCATAAATACCTGCCCAATTTTCATAGCGATATTTCACGGGGCTCCACTTAAACCAACCCGGGATTTCAATGCCAAATTGCATACCGTGGGTATGACCGCTTAGGGTGAGATGAATATGAGTATTATTTGTTTTTACCTGTTCCTGCCAATGTGATGGATCATGGCTCATTAATATTTTGAAATCTGAATTCGCAACACCCTCACAAGCTTTATTTAAATCGCCAGCTTTTTTAAATCCGCCAGCACCCCAATTTTCAACACCTATTAACTTTATAGATTCTCCGTCTTTTTCGAGTGTGATATGTTCATTTAATAGCAGACGCCACCCCATTTCCTTCTGAATGTTTTTTAATGCGGAAAGGTTCTCGTGCTTTTCAGTTTCAGAATTCCACGATACGTAATCTCCGTAATCGTGATTACCTAAAACCGAATAGACACCATCTTTAGCGCGCAATGTACCAAACAACTCTTTCCATGGTGTCATTTCTGATGCTACGTTATTCACCAAATCTCCTGTAAATAAAATTACATCGCTTTGTTGCTGATTGATTAAATCTATACCGTATGCTATCTTCTCCTTGTTATCGAAACTACCGCTATGTACATCACTAATCTGGGTGAGTTTATACCCGTTGAATGCCTCTGGAAGATCTTCAAATGCCAAATCGTATTCTAAAACTTTATAGTTGTATTTTCCTCTATACATTCCTACTAATAAAGAAGCGAATGGGATAGCCGCGATACCTAGTGCCACTGCACTTATAAATTTTCTACGGGAGGGAAGGTAAAAACCCGTTTCGTTTCCACCTACTTTGGAAAAAAGTCCGACAAACAAGCGAACAATGTCTTCTCCAAACATAAAGATGATGAGAAACAATTTTGGAATAAAAAAAGCGAGAAAAAATCCAAATATGTACATTAATTTAGGATTGGTTCTAGCTTCACCAGAGGAAAGAGCATAAATAAACAACACCAATACCAAGATAGAACTAAGCACATACAATGCATGAATCCATCTATTCTGACTAAGTGTTTTTACGGCTTGAAACGCATAAATATCTATAGCTATATAGATGACAATAAAAATGATCCAACGCATGTAGTACTTTGTTAAACAGTGAAATCTTTGGAAATGAACTGCTAAAGTACCAAGTCGAGCGCTCCTTGAAAAATCATTTGCTTTATTTTAACTTACTTGAAGTCATTTTTTATTCATTTGAATTTAATCTTGACTCGAACTCTTCTAACTTTTTCTCTAAATAGTTGATTCTATCTTGTTGTTCTTGCACTGCCTTAACAAGGGGAACTACAAACTCTGCATATCTTAATCCGTAATGTGATTCAGGGTTTTTTGGTTTATCTATACCATGAAAATCGTACCCAATTGTTTTTGCTGCTTTTTCTACTTCCTGAGCAATAAAACCACTTTGAATTTCATCTTCTTTTAATTTTTCAGCAGAAGCACGTCTATTTTCCTTTGGGGTTTTGGTAAACGTTGCAAGTTCATTTAAATCTAAATTATAAGTAACAGGCCTTAATTTCATAATGAAGGTTAAGCCAGGCACATTATCTTTTACGTTTTTCTTAAATCGCCCGTCGGAAAGATTAGACCAGGCAGCATAGCCTCCAATACTACTTACTGTAGCATCTCCAATTCTAGCAGTGTTACTTGCATATGTATTGGTATTAAATCCAACAGCTGTAGCATTTGAATAGCTAGCATTAAAATTCATACTATCTTGACCAAGAGAAGTATTATAACTGCCCGTTTGATTTCTCCATCCAGCGTGTTCTCCTAGCACTGTATTTCTAATTCCTGTACTATTACTTAGCATAGCTGCGAGTCCTACCGCGGTATTTTGGTTTCCTGTAGTGTTATTACCTATGGCATTAATTCCTAAAGCAGTATTCTCACTTCCAGTAGTATTAAAGGCAAGTGAACCAGAACCTAGCGCTACGTTAATTCTACCTGTTGTGTTACTATACATACTAATTCTCCCGATACTAATATTAGAATCGCCAGTAGTATTAAAGTATAGTGAGTTTTCTCCTATGCTAATATTGTCGAAACCACTTGTATTGCTGTTCAAAGAGGTAATACCAATAGCGATATTTTTATTTCCAACTGTATTAGCTAGTAAAGTACTTCCAATACCAATATTTCCATTACCCGTGGTGTTAGCTTGAAGCGCACTACCAATTGCAACGTTTTGTCCACCAGTAGTATTATTCGTTAAACTATTATGTCCGAATGCAATATTTCCATCACCTGTGGTATTATTAATTAATGTGAAAGCACCCATTGCGATATTGTAATCTCCAGAAACATTTGCGTTTAATGAATTACTACCAATTGCAATGTTTCTATTTCCATCTATATTATTGAACAAAGCCCTATAGCCCATAGCTATATTATTGGTGCCAATAGTATTAGAGAATAGAGCGTTCATGCCTACTCCTACATTATATGAACCCGTTGTAGTATCGAACAGCGATGATGGCCCCACACCAATGTTACCAGTACCGGTGGTTGCATTAATAAGGGATTCATGACCCAAGGCAGTGTTATTACTTGATCCTGTGCTGTTACCTAATGCAGATTTTCCCAGAGCAACATTTCGAATACCAGTAGTATTGTTTTTAAGAGCACCTTCACCAATACCAACATTGTTGGTTCCCGTAGTGTTGTTTTCTAATGAGCGAAAACCAACGGCAACATTTCGACTACCATTGTTGTTATTTTCTAATGCTTCTCTACCAATGGCTACATTGTCTGAGCCAGTAACACTATTCTCCATAGCACCGTCACCAATTGCAACATTATCGTTGCCTGTAGTATTTAATCGTAAGGCATATTTACCTACACCCACGTTATTGTTATCTGTTTGGTCATCTGCATTACCAGCTTCTACACCCAAGAATACAGATGAACCATTTGTGTCGGACCTTCCATCTAACAAATCATCTATTTTTTCGGCTCCACTGCCCCCACCACCTCCTGCTAACGGTAACCAAATTGTTCCATTAAAATACCAAAAACCTGCCGTAGCGTCGGTTTGATAAATTAGGAGTCCTGAAGCGGGTGAACCTATAGAATTTTTATCTGTTTCGGTCATTCGAGGCACCAGCATTCCTGCTTGGGTACTTACTACATCTAGCGCAGAAGATGGATCTGGTGTGGTTGTATTAATTCCTACTTGGGCGAATGCCAACTGAGATACTAATATTATTACTAATAGTGCTTTTTTCATTTTAAAGAATTTAAAAACACAAGTAGGCCAAAAGGTTGATTTGGGATTAGATTTTGGGCAAAATCAGGTTACTGTACTGTAGGTATTATAGTATCGTATTATCTCAAAATTGTCATCGCGTTTTCAGAAAAACTTAATAATTAATTTGTGCTTCTACCCACTCCCCTTGCACGATATTGTTGGCATTTGGGTTGTAGGTCGCATTGTTAGACGTAATGAGCTGGTTCTGGTCGTTTATCCAATAGTGGTTACTGCCCATATCTACATTGTATGATTGCCCTGTACTGGGAGAGGTAACTGTAATTTCGTCTTTTATATATTTCATAAACTTTTCATGATTGCTTGTTGTCATGGCATCATGCTGTTTGCCAGCTGCTATAATTTGTTGCCCTTGCGCTCGTAATCCTTGCATTCTTGTATTGTGAGCTGCAGTTTGTTGCTGCATCGTTTGTCTGTTTTGGTTGTTAATTGTAGTAATCCAACTCGTGTTCATTTGTGTATTAAGTAGGGCATTCAAATAATTTCTTTTTTCCACTTCAAAATGAGTGCTTTTTGCCTCCATGGCTTCCATATTATAACCCCAAGTATACCCATACTGGTTTTGCGCAACGGTATAATGGATAATTGCGAGTGACATTAATCCGTTATCGTCTTCCCACTCTGTTGCTACAACTTTAAATTGCCTTTGCTCAGGGGTAGCTTTATAGATTTGTTGGTCATAGTTGAAATCTTTCTGAACAAATTGAGGCAGGTCGTATTGTCTTATAAATCTTGCGCCACCTTGTTTTGCAAAGCCCTTTAACTGCTCTAAAACTTGCTCAAAAGATTCTATTGGCTTCACATTCATTCCAATTTCAGCATACATCTGATTTAAACCAGGGTTTTGTGTGTAGACAAACTCGTTACCCATGATGTAAAATACTTTTAAAGCGTTTGGCCCTTCTAAGAAGACATTCTCTTTTATATTATTGCTCAATTCCCAGTTTTTAGGAATTGGCATAAGCGCCATGACCATGTTTCGCTGTTTGTCTGGAATAGGGAAATATTTTACGCTTCTTAACTGTGTCTCTTCTGAAACATTTAAGGTTTCATCTGTACGGGTAAATTGTATTGGAGATGGTTCATTTTGCAGATCTATGCATGACGAAAAAAAGATCAATGCAACCACCGTTGATAAAATTGTAGCTTTCATGTATAATGCGTTTAGTTTTTATAGCTTCTGAAACTCCCCTTCTGGGTCTGTTTTTGGTAGTAATTAGAAGAAAAAATATCCTACAGATAGTTGAAACACCCCATTTTTAAAATTCTGAGCGCTGTTTTCCACTCCGTTAACATTGGCCAATCCTAAGGCATACCGCGCTCCAAAATTGATCCCATTGTCCATCTTGTATCCAAGTCCAATATTTAGCCCGAAATCTATAGACTTAACATCATCTTTGATATCAACTTTTTCTGCTGCCTTTGTACTTGCGCTTTCACCAGAAGTATTAGGATTTGGGTTTGTATCATTAAGTGTTTCTAGCTCAAATTTGGCTGAAAGTAAATACCCAAATTGCGGACCAGCTTCAATACTTAACTCCTCCGTAACATAATATTTTGCCAAAACTGGAATATTTAGATAACTAAAGATTAATGATGTGTCATCTGTCTTTGCTCCTTGACTTGAAAACAACAATTCAGGTTGTATTGAGAGCTTTTCGGTCATAGGTATTTCTACCATTACTCCAAGGTGAAGTGATGTTCTTGCTTTTGTTTCATCTAAATCACCAGTTAAGGAAGAAAAATTAAGGCCTGCTTTGGCTCCTATTTCAATAGTCTCCTCTTGAGCGTTAATTTGAAACATTGAAACAAGTGCAATAACCGCGATACATAGTTTTCTCATAATAGTTTGTTTTTATAGTTTTAGATTTTCTGAAACTTTAAAGACTGTAGCCATAATAAAACCGTAAGAATAATTTTAAGGATTTTATACTATGCTGCTTTAAAGTGGTTCGTATTCTCGTTATATGAATACATCGAAAACACATTAAAATGTCATCAAACTTTGAAAAACAAGTGAAGAGATACGTAGTTTATAAAATAATGGGGAAGACAATTCTGAACTCCATTTAAGACAGAAGTCCTAGGAAGCTTTACAAAATGTTACGAAGACAGCCGATTTCTTCTTCGGAATACAAAGAAAAGCAATAGCAATAATGCTAGTATCGAAACAATCCAAATCCAAAGTGCATCTTCAGGCGCTAGATGAATAGGCGATGTATCTCCAATTAAAATAAGTCCCGCCCAATATTGAGGGGCTCGGGTTCTGCCTTCTGCGGTAGCCAAATATGCTAGTTTTGCTTGTTTAAGCGCAACATCTTTATCCATCCCAGATCTCAGGTTTTCATAAAAATAATCTACAATAGTTGCGCTAGATTTTTCATCTATTTCCCATAGACTTGTTAAAATACTTTTACTTCCCGCATAGGTAAATGCATGTGAAAGTGAAATCATTCCCTCACCAGACTGATAGGTTGGCTTCCCAGTTTCGCATGCTGTTAACACCGTTAAATCTGCGTCAAGGTCGTGATTGTATATTTCATAGGTGTATAACGAATTGTTATTTATTAAGCTATCATGTTCAATGTCTTTAGCAAAAATAAGACGTGAAAGTGAAGGTCTAATGTTGTTAGATTCTGCATGAGTGCCAATATGAATAATTTTGTGGTGCCCAGCATTTGCTACAAATGTATTTTTTTGAGCAGCTTGATTTAAGTAGCTCTTCCCTTTAAATTTTTCTGAATACTTATTAATTAAATCTATGGTAAAGGGTTGCGCCAAAAGTGTTAAATAGCTTTTATCCAGCACAATGGAGTCGCTAATTGCATGTGTGTAGTCACTTTTCATGGCATTAGAAAACTCTGGCGCAAAGGCTACAAACTTTTTCTTAAAATTAGTGGTAGTCTTTTCATCCTTAACCAAGAGCATACTAAAGTGATACGAAAACACATATGTATTTAGCAAGCTTTTCTCAACAGCCTCTTTATAGGTAGATACCCGTTCTGTTGTTAAACTTTCAAAACTTACGTTGTATAAAGAGCCATCTGGAATTACAAGTACCTTTTCAGTAGAAATTTTAGGGGCAATTGGTTGCCACAACTGCTTATATAATTGGTGCAGAAGTGCAGTTGTTTCCTTTTCGCTAAGCTCAGCAGCCAGAAGTTTTATAATATTTGAATCTTTTTCAGAAAAGGGTAAAGAAACCCATGTTTTTTGCTCTTTAGAAATGACGAAGGCATATAATTTTTCAGCAACAAAGACATATCTAACTACGGTGGTATTTGCAGGAATATTTTGTTGTACTTGCGCTAATGATTTGGCGATTGTGGCATATCTCATTTGGTAATACTTCGGAAAATTGACGCGAAGAGAATCTAGGAATACTTCAAAGGTATCGGAAGCCGATATATATTTTTTGATTGAAGCATCTACCGTATCCTTTTCTACTAAGGATTTAGACATTTTTTCTTTCAGCAACTGTTCTCGTGCTAATACTTCTGCTGAAACATTAGAGAATGAAATATCTTGCTGTACATTTAATCGGGAGCGAATTCTGTTATAAAGACTAGATTCATGCAGGCTAACTACTTTATCTAAATAGCTCTCATCTCCTGTTAAATCGAATAATTGAATTTGTACCTCTTTAGAAAATTCTACTAAATACTTATAGTCTTTAAGCAACAATGTTATCGCCTCATCGCTGTAGCTTATTGTTTTTCTTCGCTCCAAAATTACAGTAGCATTATTCAATTTTTCAAGTGTGCTTCTTAAAAAGGGCACATCTCTTTTGCTTTGAAGCTTAAATGCCGCTTTTGCTTCTAAGAGAATAAGGCCCGGCTTTCTAAAATCTACTTGTATAGAATCTATACTTGTTTTACTTTCCTGAATGCGCTGATTTAAAAATGTAATACCATCGAGTGCCCATTGCTGAGCTTCTTCATAATCTTCTAAATTGTAATAAACTGTGGCTACATTTTCGATTTCTTTTACTAGTATAAGACTGGTAGATTCGTTATTTTTTACATAATTATACCCTTTAAACGCAGTGGTAATCGCTGGACTTATCTCTCCCTTCTCTGATAAAAACAATGCCTTGTCACGTAAAAATCCTAAAAACTCTGCATCGTATTCATCTTTCAAAGAATTCTGAAAAAGCGGTTCAGCTTCTTTGAAATATTTTTCGGCTAACACAAGATCGTTATTGCCTTTGTATGCTAGAGCCAAGGCGTATCGCCCTGCGGCTTTCCAATAATTACTGTGTCCAGTAGATTTATCTGAAAGTTGTTTTGCCTCCAGCAGGAATACCAATGCTTCATCATAATTTAAAAGACTTATTTGGTTTTGTCCCATTTGTATCAAAATGTTAATTAGAAATGGGTCTGTTGGTTCTAGGAATTTCTTACGATCTGCATAGGTATATTCTAAAACCTCTGTCGCGCGTCTTACATTCCCTATTTCATTGTAAATCACCGCCAAATTGGAAAGCGCATTAGAGTTATACCGCATCACTTTGGTACGCATACTTTCGTCACTGATGTTTTTAAGTATGATATGATAATTTTTAACTACTTGTTCTAGTGTTTTGAGTGCTTCAGAAGTATTTCCTTGTGTATATTGAACTAGCATTACATTCGAATTGATTACCGTTGCGTCCAACAAGTTTTCATACATATCTCCTTCTGCATTTTCTATTGCTTTCGACGCCTTTTTAAAATATAGCTCTGCACTATCTAATTTAGAGCTCAAGTAATGCATAACAGCATTGGCATTATACATTTTAGAGAGATTAACTTTAGAAGTTTCTGAATACCCTTCATAGTATCTTTTTGTTTCTCTAAAACGTTGTTTTGCCTCGTCGTTATAACCCAAGGTTTGTGCTACAGAACCTACATTGTAGTGAGCTTTTCCTATTTCTTCTGGAGTTGCATCTTTGTATTTGGTTATAGATGTTAATGCTTTTACTGAAACATCGTAAGATTTCTGGTTTTCACCTAGATCGTCGTATAATAATGAAAGATTAGCATAACCTCTGGATAGCGACTTATGGTTCTTAACATGGTGCTCAAGTTCTGTGATAAACTGTTCGGCTACGATTATCCCATTCTTAGAAGTAGTTTTTAAGGCAGCTATTTTACCCACATAATACGGGTACTTACATAAAGAATCTAATTCATTATTACCTTCATAATAGGCAATCTGCTTTTGTAAAACCGAATCTGCTTTGGCAACATTCTCTACATTTAAGAAAACATCTATTATTTTTTCATCCTGAGTCTCTTGAGCAAAAATTTCAGCTGAATTAAAGAAAAAACAACAGACAAATAGTAGTCTTCCTAATAAGTGTTGTTGTTTCATAAGCTAGGTCTTACTTTGTAATTTCTTCTAAGATGAGTTTACTTTTAGGCAGTGATGACTTACCAAAGCTTTTTTTAGCAGCCTCAATATCGTTTGCTTGTAATTGTGCTAATCCTAAATAAAAGTTGGTTTCAGCATAAAAAACATTCTGAGAATTGTCTGAAACTTTTTTAAGATACATCATTGCTGCTGCTTCATTTTTGTTCGCCAATTGTGCCACTCCTATAAAATAGTTTAGGGTATCGTTATTGGGTTTAATAGCTTGCAACGATGTCCATTTTTGAATGGCCATACTGTAATTTTCTCTTTTATAATCTACCATGGCATCATAAAAATCGTAATTACTTGATGTACTCATCACAGTAGGTAACCCAGGGTCTGGAGTAAAATACTTTGCAAAAAGTTTCTCGTTTGTAGGTTCAGAAGAATATACCCAAAGCACTCCCATGGCAATCACGAAGACGGCGGCAACAGCATACCAAACAGAGCGGTTACTTCTTGTCGATTGTTCAAGCCTTTTCAGAGCATTATCTTCTGCTGGCAATTCTGCGTGAAAATCGTTTAATTTTTGTTTCAACAATGCACGTTCCACCCCTTCTTCCAGCTCTTTTAGTTCTTCCAAAGCAAATTGTAAGGATGGGGTTGTTTTCAATTCTTTTTCAAAAGAAATTCGTTCCTCCTTAGGCATAAAATCTCCCAAATAGCGGTCTATACGGTTGAAATTTTCTTCAGATATGTTTTTATTTAAATTCATAAGTTACTTTGGAGCGCCTACTAAAGCTTTAAGCTTATTGATACATCTATATTTTTTATTACGTGCAGAAGCCTCTCCTATATTATAGCCTGCAGCAATTTCTCTTAAGCTTTTCTTCTGATAATAAAATTGCTTTAGTAATTCGCGACATTCTTCTCCGAGTTTTTCGAAATTTTGTTCAATGGTATGTAGCCTTTGTTCTTTTTCTGTATGTTCTTCAATCATCTCATCATTTTCCAAAAACATGCTGTTTTCAATAGATTTCGTCTTTTTATATTGCGCAGATCGCACATGGTCTAACCATTTATTCTTAGCAATGGTGTACAAATAGCCTTGCAAAGCAGATTTAGAGTTAGGTTTAAATTTATCTAATCTCACGTTCTGCCACGTTGCCATAATGGCTTCTTGAAAAATATCTTTTGCTTGGGCTGAAGTACCATTGTTTTTTAGAATAAATGCTTCTGTTTTCCTGAAATTACCAACATATAAGTCCCGCAGCACCTGCTCATCATTGTTTTTTAATGCATCAACCAGTTGTTGTTGCTCCAACATATGTTTTATTTCCCCCATCTATTGTGTAGCTAGCGGAAAGTTACATTATTTTATTCTAAAACAACAAACGGCTTTGGTTTTCAGCTCCTTTAGTATACCATCGAAATAATTTTACAATTGTCATCACAAAAACTAGCTTTAAGATGTAAGTCCCTCTTCAAAAGGTTTCGTATCTTTTCAGACACAAAACAACCCAATGAATAAAATTGCTGCCTTTCTTCTTTTTAGCATGGTTCTCATTAGTTGTACTACGCCTCCAGCTATAACTTCGGCAAAAAAAGATACCTCGCTCACATCTTACGTAAATACCTTTATAGGTACAGGTGGGCATGGGCACACCTACCCTGGCGCTACTACTCCTTTTGGTATGGTACAATTAAGTCCAGATACGCGTCTAGATGGTTGGGACGGTTGCAGCGGGTATCATTACAGCGACGATTATATTTATGGTTTTTCCCACACTCATTTAAGTGGTACTGGTGTAAGTGATTATGGCGATATTTTGCTCATGCCTACCAATAAAATAAACTTCAACAATGGGGCAGATGGTGAACCTGGCTATGGATCTACTTTTTCTCACGATCGCGAAGATGCTAGCCCTGGTTATTATAAAGTACATTTAGATGACACAAATATTGAAGTTGAACTTACTGTAACCGAAAGAACTGGCATGCACAAATATCAATTCCCTTCGGCGCAAGAACAGGTAGTGATGTTAGACCTAATTCACCGTGACAAAGTTTTAGACGCTACCATTGAAATTGTTTCAAACACAGAAATTCAGGGTTATAGACACTCAGAGGCATGGGCCGTAGATCAACGTCTCTTTTTTAGCATAAAAACCTCTCATCCTTTTGAAGATATGCTTCAGTCGCCTCCGACGTATGGAGAACCTGGCGCGCAACGTGCCGCCCTTCAGTTTATAAATCCTAACAACGAACCCATTTATATTTCCGTAGGAATTTCGGCAGTAGATATAGAAGGTGCGAAAAATAATAGGGAAACAGAGCTTGCTGATAAAACGTTTAATCAAATCAAGACGGAGGCAAACGAAATATGGGAAAAACAGCTCGAAAAAATAATTGTAGAAAGTAGCAATTACGACTATAAAGTTAATTTCTACACCTCACTCTATCACACCATGATAGCCCCAAATAGCTATCAAGATATAGATGGTCGCTATCGTGGTATGGACTTAAAAATTCATGAAACCAACGATTTTAAATATTACACCGTATTTTCTCTATGGGACACCTATCGAGCCGCGCACCCTCTTTACACGATTATTGAACAAGACCGAACTACAGATTTTGTAAAGACTATGCTTGCCAAATATAAAGAAGGAGGTATTATCCCCATTTGGGATCTTAGTGCAAATTACACAGGTTGTATGATTGGGTACCACGGTATTCCGGTAATTGCAGATGCTTACCTAAAAGGAATTGATGGTTTTAATGCCGAAACGGCACTTAAAGCAATGAAACATAGTGCCATGCAAAACCACCTCGGGCTACAGTCGTATAAAGAATATGGTTTTATCCCTGTAGAAGAAGAAAGCGAAAGTGTATCAAAAACGCTAGAATATGCTTACGACGATTGGACCATTGCTCAAATGGCAAAAAAAATGGGCAAAACAGAAGATTACCAAACGTATACTAAGCGGGCACAGCATTACAAGAACCTTTTTAACCCTGAAACCAATTTTTTTCAAGGACGATTTAACAATACCTGGTTTGGTCCGTTCGACCCGTTTGAAGTAAATTTTAACTACACAGAGGCAAACGCATGGCAATATAGCCTCTATGCACCTCAAGATATTTCAGGAATGATCGATTTAATGGGGGGTAAGCAAAAATTTAAAACGCACCTTGACAATTTATTTTCGGCAAAAACCGAAACTTCTGGTAGAAATCAAGCAGACATAACAGGGCTTATTGGGCAATACGCCCATGGCAACGAACCAAGTCACCATATAGCATACCTTTATAATTTTGTAAATAACCCACAACGAACTCAAGAACTAACACATCAAATTTTAACTACACTGTATACCAATTCTCCAGAAGGAATTTCAGGAAATGAAGATTGCGGACAAATGAGCGCTTGGTACATTTTTAGTTCTTTAGGCTTTTATCCGGTTACTCCAGGAAGTAGTACCTATATAATTGGAGCACCTTTATTTGAAAAATCGACAATTAATTTAGAAAATGATAAGCAATTTACAATTGTAGCTAATGGCATTTCTGAAACCGCTATTTATATTAATTCGGCTACGCTAAATAACCAACCATTAAATCGCTCTTATATCACCCATGACGAAATTATTGCAGGAGGTACGCTGGTTTTCGAAATGAGCTCCACACCTTCTACTTGGGGAACAAAAGATTCTGAAGTCCCAAGTACTAAAATTTCCGAATCATTAATTGTGCCTGTGCCTTTTATTAAAAAAGGAGCTATAGCGTTTAAAACAGAAACAGAAATTACTTTGAGTACCATTGGCGAGAATAATGAAGTGTTTTATAGTTTAGGTAATACCGATTTTAAAAAGTACGAAAAGCCCTTTAAAATTAAAAATAAGGCCTCTTTAAAAACTTTTGCGAAAAATACCAGTGGTGTTTTTAGCGATACCCTACTCACAAATTTCTATAAAATAGATCCCGATATAAGTATTCGGCTAGAAACCAATTATGCCAACCAGTATAATGCCGGTGGAGACAATGCATTAATAGATGGGATGCGAGGAAGCAAAGATTTTAGAACAGGAATGTGGCAAGGTTATCAAGATACAGATGTAGTTGCAATTATAGATTTAGGAAAGGTGAAGCCTATACAAGATATTAAGGTGAGTTTTCTGCAAGATCAACGTAGTTGGATTTTCTATCCTACGGAAATTTCCTGCTTTGTGTCTGATACTCCTAAAAATTTCTATAAGAACCTGCCAAAGCAAACCATTAACGCGGCTAAACCTTCTGAAGATTCGGAAGTCAAAACCGTCACCTTTAACATGAATAATTATAGTGCGCGCTATATTAAAATCGTTGCTAAGAACTTAGGAGATTTGCCCAAATGGCACCTAGGGCATCCATTTAACGGGAAGGCATGGATTTTTGTAGACGAGATTGAAATTGACTAACATGAAACGAAGAAAATTTATAAGAAATACTGCTGCCGGAGCTGTGGGAGCTACTTTTGCCATAAGCGCATTGTCATGTACAGATAAAACTAAAAACCCTTCCGAAGAAAAAACACCTATGACAAAAAGTTCCCCTAAATTACCTCTAGCAATTTGTACTTGGAAATTCACCAATGCCAACCAAGTCGCAGGAGAAGCCTTAGAAGCAGGGAAACTAGCTCTAGATGCCGTAATAGAAGGTGTTTCTGTTGAAGAACAAAATCTAAAAAACACTACCGTAGGTAAAGGAGGCGCTCCAGATAGAGAAGGAAATGTAACACTAGACGCCTGTGTAATGGCAACAAATGGTGATTGTGGCGCAGTAATGGCAGTTTCTAGTACTAGTCATGTAGCAGCCCTTGCTAGAAAGGTGATGGAAGAAACTCCTCATGTAATATTGGTAGGTGAAGGAGCCGAAGAATTTGCCACTCTAAAAGGTTTTGAATCTGAAAATTTGCTTACCGCCGAATCTGAAAAGGCATGGCAAGAGTGGCTTAAAAGTCCTGAATATAAACCACTAATCAATATCGAAAATCATGACACCATTGGAATGCTTACAATGGATAAAAATGGTGACCTAGCTGGTGCATGCACAACCAGCGGACTCTCCTACAAGATGAAAGGGCGTGTGGGCGATAGTCCTATTATTGGGAGTGGTTTATTTCTCGATAATGAAGTTGGTGGTGCGGTTGCCACAGGAATGGGCGAGGAAGTAGTAAAAACTGTAGGTAGCTTTTTAATTGTAGAACTTATGCGAAACGGAATGAGTCCACAAGAAGCTTGCGAAGAGGCGATTAGGCGTATTGTCTCAAAAAACAACAAGTATAAAGATTTTCAAATTGCGTATATCGCCATGAATAAAGCCGGTGAAACTGGTGCATACTGTATTCACGAAGGCTTTTCAATGATGAAATACCAAGACAAAAAGAATATTGAAGTCCCTGTAAATTTCTACCACAAACCATCTTAGCTTTTATATGACCAGCAAGAAAAAATATACCTCCGCTTTTATAATAGTCACCCTCTTGTTCTTTTTGTGGGGTTTTATTACGGTATTGGTAGATAGTTTAATTCCGCGTTTAAAAGATGTATTTGAACTTTCAAATTTTCAAGCAGTTTTAGTACAGTTTGCTTTTTTTGGAGCTTACTTTTTTTTCTCAGTACCCGCAGGTTGGTTGTTGTCGAAAATAGGTTATAAAAAGGGAATTATTCTAGGCTTAGCCGTTATGGCTATTGGTTGTGTATTATTTTCTCCTGCTGCTAGTGAGCGTATCTTTTTTGTGTTTATCGTGGGTTATTTTACACTTGCTGCAGGAATTACCATTCTTCAAGTAGCCGCTAATCCCTATGTTGCGGTTTTAGGAAGTGAAAGTGGAGCGTCGAGCAGACTTAATTTAGCGCAGGCATTTAATTCTGTTGGAACTACAATTGCCCCAATAATAGGAGCATCATTTTTATTGAGTGATACTATAATGTCTTCTGAAGCTCTAGCTGCTCTTTCTGAAACTGCTCAAAAAGAATACTATGTTGCCGAAGCAGCCGCAGTTTCATCTCCGTTCTTACTGTTAGCAGCCTGTATTGGAATTTTAGCGCTGGTTTTTCTGTTTATAAAACTTCCAAAAATTTTAGAAAAGAGTCCCAAAGGAGGATATTTAAAATTATTGCGCAAAAAGATTGCGCTTATGGGAGTTTTAGGAATATTTCTCTATGTTGGTGCAGAAGTAGCTATTGGAAGTTTTCTTGTACTCTATTTTCAAGATATGAATTTGGCACCTGTAATTTTAGAAAATAGCTTTACAACTAGTATTGCAACCAATATGCTTGGTGATATTGGCGCGGTAGATGCAAAAGCAATTGTTGGCGCGTTCGTATTTCTTTATTGGGGTGGTGCTATGATAGGTAGATTTGTTGGTGCCGTACTAACTAGACTAATTAAACCGGGAAAGGTGCTTGCAATTTTTGCTGGACTAGCAATTTTTATGATTGTTGTTTCCATGAGTTCATCAGGCTTAACAGCAATGTGGTCTATTTTAGCTGTTGGTCTTTTTAATTCTATTATGTTTCCTACAATTTTTACACTTACACTTGAAGGCCTAGGCGATTTAAAACCACAAGCATCTGGTTTGCTTTGTACTGCAATTTTTGGTGGTGCAATAGTCCCTCCTATTTATGGTTATCTTGCTGATACCATCGGTTTTAAATTTGCTTTCCTTTTTATAATCGCCTGTTACTTATATATTCTGTATTTTGGATATAAAAAGCAGAGAATAAACTTGTTACAGACTACGTAGAAATACGTATTTTCTTGTAATTCAGAATTTTCCTACTTTTTACACCGTGTTTTTTTCATAGCTTTGCGATACATAAGTAGGTTGATACCCTAGGGTGTCGATCAAATTTGGGGCGAAAAGTCATCACATCTGTGGTGGCTTTTCTATTTTCAGTTTTAGCCCGTTTATATTTTCAATAAAATGCAATCAATTTACTAAAGTTTCCGCAGAAAAAAAGCTGCTCTCGCGAACAGCTAATACTATACAAATGAATGCTCGTTTAATTGGAGTTAATTACTATCTCGTCTAGCTCGTATGTTCCATCAAATGCTTCTTCTCCACTACCTACATATCTAAAAGCTATATAGCCTATACCATCTATACAATCTAAGCTCACATTGCCTGATGGAACCCAATCACCAAAATAGGTGTTATCCTCAACTACAACCGCAGCACTCAGACTTCCCCAGGTGGCTGTTGTAATGGTTGCTATAGTTCCATCCCAATTGTTAGAAAATAGGACTTCTAACTCACTTCCATCAGAAAAACTGTTAGACGTTTTAAACGTTAGCGTTTCACCCTTCTGCGCATCAAAATTAATCGGTGGGGTAATGAGCCAGCCAATAGACATGGTGTCTCCAGAATTGAAGGACCCCATGTGCGCAGAAATCCCTAGAGAGGCATTGCTCCCACTTTCTTCGTAGGCTTCCCATGTTTCTGTTCCTGCCTCTATAAAATTAGTCCAGCCATTACCAGAAATTGGCTCTCCTGTACTTTGTGATTCAAAAAAATCTGAAAACAATTGGTTAGACCCAACTGTACTAGCAAGACCACAGTCTACCATCGGCGGATCACAACGATTGCCACTAAAGTTAATATCAGCTAAGTCGCGAATGGTTAAAATTTGCTCTTCTGCGAAGAAATCGTTCGAATAAATTGCTGTAATTGTTCCTGAATCTGGATCTAGAATAGAAGATTTAAAATTTGCAAAGGTGCTTGTGAACAACCTTATATCACCTGTTTCGTCGCAACTTTCTAAGCTACGCTCACCATCAAAATTATCTATGGGTTCTCCCGCGTACGTAAATCCTAATTGCTGAAAGGTAAACTGCATATTCTCTAGTTGAACGAGCGTATTCAAATCGTCTTCGTTTAGGTTTTCAACTGAAGTAATTAAAGGCTGAATCTCTTCAACTTCTTGTCCACCAATGACAAAATCTCCCAAAACTGCTTCAGGAATTTTCTCGATCTGAGATACATTCTGAAGCCCTATTGTTAGTATTCCAGCATTTTCGGCAACTGCCAAACCATTCAACTTAACGTACACTTTTCTGCCTACAGGAAATAATTGATAGATATCATTCTTATCCACAATAACCCGTACGCCCATCCTTGGATTGTTGGGACCTAAATCTTCCGTTGCTGGGGTGTTTTGTAAAAATATTTCATCGAAGAAATTTCCTTGCTCATCACTTGAGACATTATATCCTTCTATAATTAGTGGCTCTTCATCGGTTCCAAACGCGGCATATCCTCCTGCTTGTAGCAATCTTGCACGTACAGCCGCAAATGTAGTTGTAGCTTCAATATTTGGGTCTAGAAATTTAGGTTCGCAACGGTCTGTACTGTCAAAATTTATATCTTCTGGAGTCCTTACATTTAATGCGTAGGCATCACCGAAGAACGTCTTAGAAAGAACGGCCGTTAATGATCCTGAACCGTCTGGAAGATTTATACCCTTAAAATCTGCAAAGGTGCTTGTTTGAAACAGTATGGACCCACCATCTGCGCTGCAACTCTCGATGGTACGATCGCCATCAAACTCATCACCTGGCTCATTCGAAAAACTAAGATCTATATCACTTTCGGCAAACTGAGCATTTGGCAATTGTATTAAGGTATTGAGATCATTGTATGTTATTTCGCTAATAGTTTTGACAGTTGGAATAATCGTATCCTTTTCCGAAGAACGAATAATATACGCATCTTCGGTTGGTGCCGAAATCTTGGTAACACCACACTCGCCTAAAGCACCTAAGGTAATAACGCCGCTGTCTTCCCCTACAGTTAGACCGTCTAGTTTAATAAAAACTTTACGTCCAACTTCATATTTGGTGAATAGCGGATTAACATCTATTAAAACCTTAATACCCGCTTTGGGGTCTTTTGTAACGTCTTGCATGACAATTTCTTCAAAAAAGTTACCTCCTTCATCGTTAGAAATTACGAAACCGCTCATAAAAGTATTGGTACCTTCGAATGTAAACGTAGTCTCTCCTGCCATGACAGCTTGTAGATATGCAGCTTGCACACTCGCTATACTAACAATTTCTCCATTAAGTTCGGGATCTAGTATTGTTGTTTCTGGCAAATCAAACTGGTCGTCTTGCACGCAAGAAACTGTTATACCTATTGCAAGGAGCGACAAAAACAGTATATATGGTTTAAAATGTTTCATGGTATGTTGTATTTAGTACTAGAATCTTATATAAAAATTTAGGTAGTAGGTTGTTCCATTTCCGAAGAAATAGCGAGGCCCAAAAATTCTTCCGTGTTTTCTGGAGGCATCTTCCTTAAGGTCTCTGTAATTAGATAATCTGCCTTGCTCAAACCCGCCAGTTTTATATGTTTGGTCTAGCACATTGTTTACTGTGGCAAAAAATCCAACATAGTAACTTTTTATTCGCCAAGACTTTCCTCCCACCACATTCACTAAAAAGTAATCGTCAAATTCTTCTTGTTGTAAAAGTGTACGAGCTTCGTCCTCATTATAGTCGCTAAATGTTTGTCCGTCAAAATCTTGACTAAAATTATCGGTCCTAGCTAAATTGTTACTGTCTATATAAGCATTCGAGAAGTAGTTAACCGTAGCGCCTACCCACCAAAATTTAGGATCTCTGTAATCCAAACCAATTTGATACGCTCGTTCTGGGCCGGAAGCTATGTGATAATTTTTTAGCTTAGCGGTTCCATCACCAAAACGAAGGGCATCTTCAAAATCGTCACTAGTGAGGTATAGATTTGGATTATTCATATAAATATTCTGGCCAACAGAAGCTGCGCTTTTAATAGTTAGCGTTGGTGTAACCTGACCTTCTAAACCAAACTCTACTCCGGTGTTTCTGGTTTCAATTCCGTTGAGAATTTCTTGTACAAAAGCACTTTCTCCTTGGCCAATACCCGTAAGGTTTTCGGTAAAATAGAAACCAATTTCCGATAAGTTTGAAGCGCCTACATAATATGCTGTAAGTCTAGATTTCACGAGTGGCGAACGGTAGATATAACTTACATCGGCACTCTGATATATTGCCTCTGTCAAACCAATTGTTACATTGTTTGTTTGGCGTGCATTGCTAAAACTATTTCGTAAGGTTGGTGGTTTGGTAAAATATCCGGCATTAAAATCTACTAAGTGTCGCCCTGTAACTTTATAGGTAGCACCTCCTTTTAAACCGAAATTGGTAAAATTTAGCTGCTCACTACCGCCAAATGAGAGCGCTCCAGGATAGTTTCCATTTTCATACAGCCCATTACGTTGATACTTCGTTTGGCCACCAGTGGCACTAATATACATATCTACCCTATTGTACTTAAACTGAGCCTGAGCAAAACCTGAGAATACAGTGGCTGTTAATTCATAATTGTATTTATAACGTTCTCCTTCCTGTACAATTCTGTTTCGATTACGTAAATCGCTTTGCGCAATATCACCAAGAATAATGTCTTCTTCATCTTCAGCAAAGAAATCTACGTCTAAGTAACCTGTGCCTCCCAACAGGTCTTTCAAGGCTGCAAAATTTTCACTTCTTAAGGTGCGATAATTAATATTTCCGTTTAGTATTACTTTATCTGAAAGTTGACTAGACAAAATACTATTCACAGTAATTTGGGTATCGTCTGTACGATCTTCTTGTAGTACATAAAGCGAATTTCCTCCATTGCTACTATTTGATGCATTGGTATTTGCTTCGTAGAGTTCAGCCCAATTTAACTGTCCGTTATTTATAAATTCCTGTTGCGCTAAAAATGCCTGCTGATAGTTATATGCGGTTGGATTTTCGTCTTGAAGAAAAAAACTCGGCAACCTCTGATAATAGTTGCTTAACGGATTTCGTGCGCCTCCAATATATGCCTCTTCTCCATTTACTGTAATCAATCGAGTTCCTCCGTTGTCTATACGGGTTGTGCCAACCTTGCCAAACTGATAGCCAATATTTGTATTAATGGTTGTATTGCTGCCAGTCCAATAATGATTCAACATAATCACAGGCTCTTCAATTTCTCGTATGCGGCTATTGCGAACCGTACCATTCTGAAATCCCCAATTAGGGTTGTAATGAATTCCCTTTAGATCGATAACTTCTTGGGTAAGCGCTGTAGAACGTCCTCTTCTGTTAGGCGTGTAAAATGTACTAAGGTTGAAACTGTGCGTTTCGCTAATTTTCTTTTCTACAGAGGCAAAGAAGGAGTTAGCATCGTATGGTGTTCCTTCTACAAACCCTTGGTCACCAAATCTTCTAGACACTAGCACAGAGTACGCCCATCCCTTTAACGATAAACCACTGTTATACGAACCCATCACTCGACCTTCGTAACTGCGATTAGCCATTGCATATGACACCCGACCCCCTTGCCTATATTGAGAAGCTCTCATTATAATGTTAGTTGTTCCTGCTAGGTCCCCAAAGGTGTATTCGTTGGGAGTGAGACCCATAGAGAATTCTCGGTTGCGCTGTACGTCGTTTAAGCCTCCCCAATTACCCCATTGTGGACGACCATTAAACAGCTTATTCATCTCGATACCATTAATGAGTACTTTTCCATTTGCATTATCTAACCCTCTCGGTCTAAAAAACGTAGAACTAAAGTCGAAGGCAGCGGCATTTAAAAACACATCGCGAGACGCTTGGAGTAATCCTGAAATATTAAATGCCACACCTTCATCTTGGTTAAGTTCATTATCGCTTAAACTAATAATCCCTATTTGAGCTTCAATTTCTGAAAGATCTATTTCAAATAGTATAGGATTGAGATTGATAGAATTACCCTTTACAATAATAATACGTATGCGTCTGCTGAGATAACCAGGTTTAGAAACTTCCAACACTTGTTCTCCCAACGGTAAGTTTATATCTGAAATTTCAAAAAATCCTTGCGCATCCGAAGTGGCGTTGAAAACCGTTCCCAACACCTGTAAATCAACATCTGCAACTGGTTCTGTAGAATCTGAATCGATTATTCTGCCTTTTACTACAGTGTCTTGTGCAAAGGATAAAGTGCTAAATAAGAAGCAGCTTAGTATGTTGAATATTATTTTTCCCATGGCTTCAGAATTGCTGTTATTTTTATAACATATACTTACCTGAAACCCGTAGTTAGCAATCTTATAGTTTTTGTGATTACTACGATTGTGTCAAATAAATATACAGTTGGGAGTATCACATATGCAGAATAGCATATGTACTAAGAGAGTGAAAAGTTACTAGTTCAATTGCTGTAATTCAAAAAAAATAATATGAAAAAACAATGTTAATGGTTTGAATTCATGAATTCTACGTTTCCCTATTAGCATTTTTATACGCGGGGCGTTACCTTTAAAATGCTTTCAAAAATGGTGTACTCCCTTATTATTTTAATTAACTATGAAGAGTCTACCACTTTTTATGTTTCTTGCTATTGTTGGTACGTATAACGTGTATGCACAAGAAAGAAAAGAATTCAAAATAAATACAGTTGCCTTCTACAACTTAGAAAATTTATTCGACTATGAGAACGACCCAATTACCTACGACGATGATCGAACTCCAGAGGGAAAAGATCATTGGACGGAAGATATCTACAACCTAAAGTTGAAAAACATGGCGCGGGTAATTTCAGAAATTGGCGCTGAAGTTACAGGAATGTCTCCTACCTTAATTGGAGTTTGCGAAATCGAAAATAGGCGTGTTCTAGAAGATTTAGTAAACCAACAGTCTCTTCTTGAAACAGATTACGGTATTGTGCAATTCGATTCTCCAGATCGCCGTGGCATTGACGTAGCGTTGTTGTATAAAAAGCGCCTGTTTATTCCTACTAATTACATTGCAGTCCCCTTGTATATTTACGACTCTGAAGACCCATCGAAGCGTATTTACACAAGAGATCAACTACTAGTAAGTGGTATGCTAGATGGAGAAAAAATTCATGTCATTGTAAATCACTGGCCCTCACGGAGCGGCGGAGAAGCTAGAAGTAGACAAAAGCGAATTAATGCTGCCAAACTTAATAAACGAATCATTGATTCTTTGTTTTCTGAAAATCCTTACGCGAAGATTATCACCATGGGTGACCTAAATGATGACCCTACGAGTCCTAGTGTAAAAAAACATCTTAAAGCTAAGAAGAACAAAGAAAATCTACAACTCAAAGAATTATATAACCCTATGGAAAAAATGTATAAAAAGGGTTTAGGGACGTTGGCATGGCGTGATGCTTGGAACTTATTTGATCAAATAATTGTCTCTAGTGAATTAATGAAGGATGACTACACTACCTATAGATTTTACAAGGCAGGAATCTATAACAAAGCGTATTTGGCAAACACAAATGGGCGGTACAAGGGGTATCCCTATCGTAGTTTTGGCAACGGAAGCTTTACAGGAGGATATAGCGATCACTTCCCTGTATATGTTTATCTTATTAAAGAGAAAAAAGAAAACTAAAAATGCCCAAAAAACAAATTGTCTTCAGGGCATTTTTTAAGAGTTTCGACTTTAACTTGTTAAAAATCTAACCATTGCTGCCAAGGAATTCTACTAAGCAGCAGTACTAGTGCTATGGTATAGAAAATAGCCAGCATTTTAAATTTAGGCTTGCTCACTAATTTCTTTTTATGTTTAGAATAGCCTATAGTAATAAGGACAACGGTTAAAATCATAGTAAATGGATGCTCGATAGCATACAATCTGAAAACGTCATTCTTCATTACGGCTCCCATTCCTACATTACTAATATTTTGCATCCCTAAAGGTGAAACAAAGAACAGCACTAAACCAATTAAAAACTGAATATGTGTTGTAATTAGGGCAAAAAGTGCGAGTCTAAAATCTTTCGGACTGTATTCCTTATTTCCGAAGAACCCGGCCAGTGCATTAATTGTGGCAATTAGCACCACAAATACTACTAAATAAGCCCAATAGGAGTGTATAAATTGAATGGTAGTATACATAGTTCTATGTGTTTGGTTATAACGTAAAGGTAGGTATAATTCAATAAAAAAACCGCCCCAAAAATGGAGCGGTTTCAATAATAACAAATTAAATGCTATTAGAATTCGTATCTAATAGATCCGTTGTAAGTTAAACCATTTGTATTGATTAAACCGAAACGGTCTGTTTGTTGAATTGCTTGTGTATCGAATACGTTAAATACGTTTCCTCTAAGTACAAGTTTCTGACCTCCAAAGTTGAAATTGTAAGAAACTCCAAGATCTAATAGGTCATAAGCATCAAGCTTTGCAAGATCTTCAGCAGTAGAATTCAAATCTGTGAAAACATAGTGATTTGCATAGTAGTTGTAGTTACCATCAAAGCTTAAGCCTTGTATAACCTTAACTCTAAATCCTGCACCTGCTGCAGTTTGCGGAGCAGTAGAAACCTTAACACCTGAACGATCAACTCCTTCACCTTCACTAATCAACGCGTTAGTGTCGTTGTTGTATATCTGGAAGTTAGTTTCTCCTTTATATACCCAGCTACCACCAGAAGCGTAACCTTTAAGTGTTAACCAGTCTGTAGTTCTCCACTCAACGTCAAGTTCTGCACCAGTATGGTATTGTCTAACACCTCTTTCAAAAATATTGATTTCTGTTTCGTCACCAGAGTCTGGAGTTCCATCAGGATCGTCAATACCGTTAGATAAGATAGTTCTGTTATCCCAATCTGTGATGTATGCATTAAAGTTTACACGAATGTCATTAGCTTCGAAACGGTATCCTGCTTCAAAACCAGTAATTTCTTCATTCTCTACTTCTGGCATTACCAATGTATTAGAAACTCTAATATTTTGGAAAGCGTTATCTAAGAATGGCTGACGAGAGTAACGTCCTGCATTTACAAAAATAGTGTTCATCTCATTGATAGAATAAGACACACCACCTTTTAAGTTATATCCAGTTTTGTTGAATTTTTCTGAAGAACCAGGGTCACTAAAACGACCTTCTCTCTGGTACGACTGGTTTGAAAATGCTCCTTGAAAGAATACAGAGAATCTGTCTGTTGCATACTCAACCTGTCCAAAAGCACCTTGATAGTTAATATCTTCAGAGTAATCATAATCGATACGATCTTCTTCTGGCGCAAAGTTACTTAGTGCAGCCCATGGATCAGCTTCGTATGTATTAGTTACTGTAGAACCATTAGCAGTATCATTAGCCCATCCAGATAGACCATAAAGGTCAACTACTTGACGGAAGTGATCTCCTGTGTACATTCTAACATCAACTCCAAAGTTTACAGAAAGATTATCTGTAAAGTCATGACCTAAGTTAGAAATCAATCCATACCATTGGTGGTTGTTCATAGAAGCTCTTCTAATGTAACCGTTTCCATCAGGGCCGTCTGTGTTACCAAGACCAATTGATGTATTGTTAGCAATATTTGCTGGGTAATCTATTTGTCCTCTTAATGGACCTGCACCGTCAGGATCTTCTGTACGAATAGGGCTATCACCTCTAGGTCCAGTTCCTCCACCACGACCCCAAGAAGCATAAGCTACTGTAGAAAGGTCTGTTTTATCACTCATAGTCCAGTCCCAGTTAAGGTTCATTACTGGCTTGTGGTAGAAATTCTGACGCTCAGATTCGATTCCATCTTCAGTGTATCCCCAATGTTCGTTGAACTTAGGATCTGCATCAAGTCTTTCTTGAGATTGAGAGAATCTCTGACCGTGTAATTGAGGCGCACCAGTTACTAAGAAATTGAATGCGTGCTTCTCATTTGGCTTATAACCAACAGCAAAGAAATAGTTCTGTCCTTGACCATATGTTCCTTTAGCCCACTTTCTGTGTGCTTGCCAGTGATCTAATAATACAGAGAATGCCCATCCTTTTTCGTTCATTCCAGTATCGTAAGCAACAGTTCCTTTAAAGTAACTATCGTTTGCTCCTAGAAAACGTACAAAACCACCTTCAGTTCTGTCGGCAGCTTTCATAATAATGTTTGTAGTACCCCCAACAGAAGAGATCGCTAATTTAGAAGAACCTAAACCACGTTGTACCTGAATAGCATTTGCGATGTCAGCAATACCAGACCAGTTAGACCAGTATACATTTCCATCTTCCATACCGTTCACAGGCTGACCGTTAAGTAAGACTGCAACGTTAGAGTTGTCAAAACCACGTAAGAATAATTGTCCGTCACCAAAACCTGTTTGACCAGATACGTAAGCAGAAGGCGTATTTTTGATTGCCTCAGTTATCTCAACGTTACCAGTTGCACGTGCTTGTATTTCTTGTGCGGTAATCGTAGATACAGCTACTGGTGTTTTACGGTCTGAAGCTAAGTCAATAACTCCACTACCAACAATAACAATCTCATCTAAAGTGTTTTCGTCTGCGTCTAGGCCAATGCTACCTAAAGCTGCAGTTCCGTTTACTACAGTAAATGATACGGTCTTTGTTAAAAAACCTACGTAGGTGATTTTAATTTTTCCTGAATTTGATGAAACAGCAAGTGAAAAGTTTCCATCGAAATCTGAAATAGCACCGTTACTTGTACCAACTTCCATAATGTTGGCACTTGGGAGTCCAGCTCCAAGCTCTGAATCAACGACGGTACCCGTCACTGTTCCTTGCGAAAAAGCTGTAAATCCAGCTAAAAGCAATGTAAAAAGTAAAATTTTCTTCATAATTGTATGTGAGTTTTTAATTTGCAGCAAAAATAAGAAGTTACATCGAAAGAAACATCATTCAATGTTAACAAAATGCTAACAAACGATTGGTAAGATAAATGTACTATATAATATATAAGTATCTGACATGAAGAAGATTAGTTGATAACAGGCTTATCAACAATTAGAACGATTCTAAATTAGTAGAGAATGCAATCTAAACGGTCTTTCATCGAAGGAATATAATCGAAATATCCTTCCCGGTATTGTGGTTCTAACGGAGTAGAAAAAGGTAAATCTTCTTTAAAAGGATCAACCTGTTTCCCGTTTTTCCAAAATCTATAACAAACATGAGGACCTCCTGTGTTACCTGTCATCCCAATCCATCCAATAACATCACCTTGACGAACATATTCACCAACACGTACATTTCGCTTTTTCATATGCAAATATTGGGTTTCATAGGTTGCATTGTGCTTTAACTTCACATAATTACCATTCCCGCCTCTGCGCTCAGATTTGGTAACCGTACCATCTGCGGTAGCTAAGATTGGCGTACCTAAGGGCGCAGCAAAATCTGTCCCTTTATGGGGTCGTAGTTTATAGCCATAGTACCGAATACGGCGTTTCAAATTATATTTAGAAGAAATCCTATAATTAAACTTAATAGGCGATTTCAGAAAAGCACGTCGTAAATTATCTGCGTTTTCATCGTAATAATCCTTTTCGCCCGACACTGTATCCTTTTCATATAAAAATGCATACAATGGCTTTCCACGGTGTTCAAAAAAAGCAGCTTTGATTTCACCCAAACCAGCAGGAATGGTGTCATTTATATACTTTTCAGAATACACCACTTTAAAATTGTCACCTTTTTGCAGGCCATAAAAATTCACAGTCCACGCAAAAATGTTTGCCAATCGGTCTGTCATGGCAGGGCTCAAGTTATTATCTTCCATAGTTTGTGAAAGAGAGCTTGAAATTACTCCAGACGCCTCTCTTTCAAGAATTGTAACGGGTCTTTCGTCTGAATAGACATTGAGAGAATCTCGAAAATCGACCACAGCAAAATCCACCTTATTTTTCTGATATATAAAAATTTCAGTTTTATTAATAGAATCTTTAGAATTTAGCAACACATAAGGCTTACCCACAACAATACGTCGCACATCAAAGCTGTCTCGAAACTGAGTGGCAACTTGCAGAATTTCTTTATTACTAACCCCGTTCTGATCCAAAATCCCACCAAAAGTATCGCCTGGACGAATGGTGTCTCGAATTACATTAAAATCGTTTAACACATACCCAAATTCTTCTACGACAACCGGAGTAGGCTCCTGCTGAATATCTTCTATAACATCATCTTTATCTTGATCGCACGCCAACAGCGCTAACAAAATGGGTATACTTAAAAGTAGGTTTTTCAAGGTAATTTAATTTCTAAAGATTCTTTTCGCTTTGTTACACATCTTCCCCCCAAGTATCAATTTCTTCTTGAGTCCAAACAGATGGAAAGAATATGCGTTTTTGATATTTAGGGTGCATGTATTTTGCCCATTCACTTCCTCCAGTAGCTTCTTGAGGCTCCTTTCCGTGATTCAGGTATTTTGCTGCTGTATTATAATGAGCCATCACCCATGTAATATTAATGGTCCTATCTAAATGACGCATGGCCTTTATTAATGTTTCATCTTCTCTTGCTTCAGATGGTAAATCTAAAAACCTCGCGTATATATTGATGGTATTGTACTCTTCCATAAAAAGAATAAACTCCTTTCTATATTTTTTCTCGAAAGCACTTAAGGTGTAGCTTTTTTTGCCCGTGTGGTAATCTTTGCCAGCCGCCTGCCAATATAAATGTTCGAAAGCGTGATCGTAGGGTGTGTTTCGGTCTATTGTTTTTCTGTACCGGGCATCGATAAGATTAATGAGTGAGGTTAACGAAAATTCTATCTTTCTATATTGCGCACTCTGAAATCCGCTTGCCGGAGCTAATGTGTTTCTGAACTTTAAATATTGCTCCACCTCCATGCCTTGCGTCATAATCTGAAACGAAGAGGTTAGCATGTCAAAATAACGGCTTACACGAAGTACGCGTTCAGAAAAGAACTGAGCGGTTAAATGTTCTTTATACGAAATCTGCTGGATTTCCCACAGCATCATTTTAAACAAAAGCTCGTTTACCTGATGGTACATAATAAAGACCATCTCGTCTGGAAATACTGTTTCTTGCGTTTGCAAGCTCAGTAAGGCATCAGTCTTTATATAATCCCAATAATTTATGGGGGTACTGTGCAAAAGCCCTTCTAAGTGGGTGTTTAAATCTTGGTCTAGCAACTGGTATTTTTCTTCCAGTTGCTCCATTAATTTTGTACGTTCTGCTTCTTTGTCTTTCACGGTGCTAATCTACAACAATTCTGAAAGAATGCCGCAATCCTTTAAACTCAACTAAACTTGCTTTTAAGGATCCAACGGCTAAGTCTGCCTTAATTAGTACTGGCATTTTATTATCATCATCTGTTACCCAAACGGTTAAACTCTCCTTTTCTTTAAACACACGCCCTGCTTGCACATACGGCCTAAATTTCATCACAGGAATTTTACCAAACTTTGTATTAAGCACTTCTCTTCCCAAAAACTTCAATCGAAATTTATACGCTTCTTTATCAAAAAACATATTCATGTTTACCGTTTCTCCAACTTCAATATTTTCGGTATCAAGGTTGTTACGGAGGTAATAAAAAGCCGACACCATGTCTTGCGCATCTTTCGGAAAGCTAACTAACTCTTTTGTTTTATGCTTTTTATTGTGCACCAATGCCTTTCCAGAATCATGATCAAAATCTATTTCAATGTCTTTGGTGTGTCCACCCTCGTCAATTTTCCGAATAAACTTATAAGGAACGTCTTTCTCTTTGTCTATATAAGAATCGTAATAATCTTCAACTTTAAAAAAGAAGCGACTCATCCCTATAGTTTCACCAACACCTTGTACATGGTAAACCTCTTTTCCGTTAAGTGTAGCATCATTTACTTGCAACGTAGCATAGCCCGCAGTTACAAATCCGTAATGAATTCTAAACTTAAACCATTCTCCATCTTCATATGCCTTTTCTTGAGCAGAAAGGACTATAGAAACCGTTAAGAATAATAGTGTAATTAATTTTTTCATGAGTGTTGTTTGAGACTTTCTATTGAATTTGCAAGTATTGTTCCAAAAAAATAGGCGCCTCGATAATTTAGTAACTAAGTTACCCTTTTGATATTGTTCTATAGAATGTTTTTTACTGAAATTTTACAACAAAAAAACGCTTCTATCTATTACTAGACTGAAGCGTTCTTTATTTGTTACAGCATAAATTGGCTATAAAGTTCCTCTTTTTGCTTGCTGGCGCTCTATTGCTTCAAACAAGGCTTTAAAATTCCCAACGCCAAAACTTTGTGCTCCTTTTCGTTGAATAATTTCAATAAACATGGTAGGTCTATCTAATACATTGTTGGTAAACAACTGAAGTAGATACCCTTCTTCGTCTCGGTCTATTAAAATTCCGTGTTTTTTCAGCAGGTTAATGTCTTCATCTATCTCTCCCACGCGTTCTAAAATATCATCGTAATACGTGTCTGGCACATACAAAAACTCTACTCCTCGATCGCGCATAGCAGAAACGGTAGCGACTATATCATCTGTGGCTAATGCCAGATGCTGCACGCCTGGGCCGTTATAAAAATCGAGATATTCTTCAATTTGCGACTTTTTCTCAGCTTCAGCCGGTTCATTAATTGGAAATTTAATACGTCCATTCCCATTACTCATCACCTTACTCATTAAAGCCGTGTATTCTGTAGAGATATCATCATCGGCAAAAGAAATAATTTGTGCAAAACCCATCACCTCAGCGTAGAACTTACACCATGTATTCATCTCATCCCAACCTACATTACCTACAATATGGTCTATAAATTTTAAACCAACTGGTGGCGGATTGTAATGCGACTCCCACGTCTCGAAACCTGGGAGAAAAACGCCATTGTAATTCTTTCGTTCTACAAAGATGTGTACGGTTTCTCCATAGGTGTAGATACCAGATTTAACAACATGGCCATGTTCGTCTTCTTCTATCCGTGGTTCAAAATAAGGTTTAGCTCCTCTTTTGGTTGTTTCTTCAAACGCTTTTGTTGCGTCGTCTACCCACAGCGCAATAACTTTGGCTGCATCGCCATGCTCGTTTAAATGTCTATTAATGTCGCCACCCTTATTTAATGGGGACGTAAGTACCAGTCTAATTTTATCTTGTTTTAACACATAGGAGACACGGTCTTTTACACCTGTTTCAAGACCTGCGTACGCAAGTGATTGAAACCCAAAGGCTGTTTTATAAAAATGGGCCGCTTGTTTAGCGTTTCCGACGTACAGCTCTACATAATCTGTACCCAACAACGGAAGAAAATCTTCGGCATCGTCAAACAATTTTTTGAGTCCGTACTCTGTATTTTGTAAATCTTTAAGGTTCTTTATTTCTTTTGGCATGATGTTCTATTTATTTAATGTCTAATAAAAATGAAATGATTAAGGCCTCTAAATGCGCTCAATCTACGGGTTGTAACCTATTGAAAGTATTTACCACATAGCGCGCAGTTGAGGTGTTAGATCAACTCTGTGTTTTATTGTTGTCATTGTTTATTTGTTTTCATCCAACCAAGATTGAAAATAACTTTCGTCTGCAATTTTCAACGCTTCTTCGGTCACCATAAGGGGTTTAAAGGTGTCTACCATTACAGCTAACTCATCGGTTCGTACCTTGCCAATGCTTCGTTCTACAGATCCAGGGTGTGGCCCATGCGGAATTCCTGCTGGGTGCAATGATATATGTCCTGCATCTACATCATTTCGGCTCATAAAATCCCCATCTACGTAATACAATACTTCATCGCTATCAATATTACTATGGTTGTAAGGAGCTGGAATACTCAACGGGTGATAATCGTATAAACGTGGTACAAAACTACACACTACAAAAGCATCTGTCTCAAAGGTTTGGTGTACAGGTGGTGGTTGGTGAATTCGTCCAGTAATTGGTTCAAAATCATGGATAGAAAATGCATACGGATAGTTATAGCCGTCGTACCCCACAACATCAAACGGATGACTAGCATACACCATTTCAAACATTTCGTCACCCTTTTTTACCTTCATTAAAAACTCACCTTTTTCATCATTGGTTTCCAAGGTGTAAGGTTTCCGAAGGTCGCGTTCGCAAAAAGGAGAATGCTCTAACAATTGGCCAAACCAATTTCTGTAGCGTTTGGGTGTATAAATTGGTCTTCTCGATTCTACGATAAACAATCTGTTATCAGCATCGTCAAACTTCATTTTATAAATCATCCCACGTGGAATCACCAAATAATCACCGTACTTAAAATCTAGATTTCCTAAATGCGTTCTAAGTATACCGCTGCCTTTATGCACAAAAATAAGCTCATCGGCATCGGTGTTTTTATAAAAATAATCGTCCTGGCTTTCTTGTGGTGCAGCTAAAATAATGGTACAATCGCTGTTAGTAAGAACAGCTTTTCTACTTTCTAAGTAATCCTTCTGAGGAGGCACTTGAAACCCTCTAAAGCGATAGGACTGCATATTATTCTTCTTTGCAATCTTTGGCGCAACACTGTATTGTCTTTTAATTTCTTTAACCTGAGTTGGCCGTTGCTCGTGATATGAGTTGGTATACATACCATCAAAACCAATGGTACCGAACAATTGCTCTGCGTACAAACTTCCATCTGGCTTTCTAAACTGCGTATGACGCTTGGGTGGTATTTTTCCTAAAGTATGGTAAAAAGGCATAGACACGTGTTTGTTACAAATATCGGAAAATTTTACCGTTGGTAATGATAAGGAAGCCCTAAAACTTGAACCCCGCGCTCACATACCACTCGTTCACCTCACGTTCTGGTGAAAAGGAATATTTTACCTGTATAGGACCAAAAAACGTTTCTAAACCATAGCCTAATGCAAAACCACTATAGCCTATCCCGTCTATCCATCCTCCATTTTCGAAAAGATTGTCACCTACATTACTAATGTTAGCAGCAATGTTTATATGATTTTTACGGAAAATTTCATAATCAAATGTCAGCCCTGTTTTTAAATAGGTATCACCACGAAGGCTTAAAGCCTCATATCCATAAAAGGGCACTAAATTATTAATCTCTTTAAAGCCGAAGCCACCCAGCGAGAAATCGAAAGCTTGGGTGTCGTTATTACCAATTTTAAAACCCCCTTCGGTAGTTAGCAGCGCGGTAAATTTATTAAACGATTTTGCATAGCCTGCCTTCGCCTTTGCAACACTGAAACTTTCAAAATTATCATTCATACCTTCGCCAAACATATAGAGATGAAAATCTCCTGAAAAGTATATTCCCTTCTTCGGAAAGAATGAATTATCGTACGTATCATACACCAAATAACCGTACGTACTAAAATAGTTGGTGTTTTCAAAAACTGTTCGCGGATTGTTGTCTTGGTCTATGCCGATGGTTTCAGACAAAAAACGTAATTTTTTATGTTCAACCCCCACCCCAAGTAGAAAACTACGCCTAAAAAGTGTTTCAAAATACAATTGATTGGTAAAATCGCTATACTCTAACTCTATCTCATTAAGTTGTGTCTGATTCTGAATTTCTACTACAGACTCTTCCGGAAAAATAAAAGATAGCGGAACATCTTTATCAAAAAAATCGAAACTAGAATTAAAACCTATACTCCAGTAAAAACCTTTGTCTATATAGTAGTTAAAATTGTATCTAATATTGTCTCCTAATATAAAATCGAAGGAAGCAATATCGTTGTTGGTAAATAATCGTTTTCGAGTGACGTTAAGGAGAGCCGCCGTTCTAAACAAGTCGTCGTAATGAGCGCCAAGCCGAAGTAAGGTTTTAGTATCACTTTCTCTTAACTTAAACACAGCAGTATAACTACCATCTTCCTCTTCAACAAAGCGATAATTAATATCTTGAAAGTTTCGCGTAGCAGATAGATTATTCACACCTTCGTTAAAACGTTCGTAGGTAATAACATCAGGAACTTTCAACTTTAATTTACCTAGAATATAAGATCTGCTATAATTTTCATTTCCTTCAATCACCACACTATTAATAAAGAGTGCTGTTTCTTGGTTAAAAAGCACTTCCTTCTTTGCTATTGGAGTCTGTCTAGAGGCTATTGTAAACAATTGTTCCGAAAAGCGTACTGTTTCGTTATAGCCAGCTTCAATGATAGTCTCTCCTTGATTGAAAGAAACAACCGTAAACTTATCTATTTTGGGATGGATATAAACGTCTGTTTTAGTACGTTTCTCCTTCATGTTTTCAATCGTTCTAAAATTGTTGATTTGCACCAATACTTCTAGTCCTGATTTCAAATTTTTTCTCGTTCTAAGACTGTCTTGAACATCAATTCCAATTATAATGTCCATACCTTTACTTCGCACCTCGTCTACTGGGTAGTTATTTATCACCCCCCCATCTACAAGAACCTTATCGCCTATCATTACTGGGCTAAACACAGAAGGCAATGCACCACTTGCCGAAATAGCTTGTGGTAAGTAGCCATTTTCTAAAACCACTGCCTTTCCAGTTTCAATATCTGTTGCGACACAAAAAAATGGGATGGGTAACTTGCTGAAATCGTCTACATCACTTACATGTCCTGTTAATTCGCTAAAGAGATTATATACATTCTGGCCTTTAGAAATTCCTGAAGGCAAGCGCAATTGAAAGCCTTCAAAAGGCAGCGTTATGGCATACCTATCTGTTTCGTTTTTCTCGTAAAATGTTTTTGCGCTTCGCGGAATGTCATCTTGAATTAACCTATCGAAATCTACCGTTCTAAAAATAGAATCTAATTGGTTGGCGCTATAGCCTGCAGCATACAACCCGCCAATTATCGCACCCATACTGGTACCCCCAATATAGTCTATTCGCACACCCGCCTCCTCAATTTTTTTAAGAGCCCCAATGTGAGCAAGACCCTTGGCGCCTCCACCACTTAATACAACCCCAACTTTTGGATTGTCTTTAATGATGTCCTGAGCCCATACCTGAAAGGTAATAAGTAAGAATGTTATGTATAAAAAATGTTTCAAGTGTTTGTTGTGTCTATATTTAGGACTTCAAGGCTTTTATAAGTTAATACATTATCTATTATGTTACACGTATTTTCTATCTCATTTCTTGAAGTGAGTAACAATTTTTTTAGCTCTGCTAGCACCTACTACTTGTGCTAGTTCCTCAAAACTGGCCTTTTCTATTCTTTTGGTGCTTTTAAAATGTTTTAACAGCTCCACAACCGTTTTTTTCACCAATTCCTGCTATACTTTCCAATCCAGACGCAAGTGCTTCTTTACTTCGTTTATCACGGTGAAATGTGATACCAAAACGATGGGCTTCATTTCTTAATTGTTGTATAATCTTTAATGTTTCAGATTTTTTGTCGAGATACAGCGGAATTGGATCGTCTGGATAAAACAATTCTTCCAACCTTTTTGCAATTCCAATAATGGCAATTTTACCACGAAGCTCCAGAGCATCCAAACTTTTTAGCGCAGAAGATAACTGTCCCTTCCCTCCATCTATGATGATGAGTTGGGGCAATGGTTGCTCTTCTTCTTTTAATCTTTTATAACGACGATAAACCACTTCTTCCATTGAAGCAAAATCGTCTGGACCAACTACAGTCTTTATATTGAATTTACGATAATCCTTTTTACTTGGTTTTCCATTTTTAAAGACTACACAAGCCGCCACCGGATTGGTTCCTTGAATATTACTATTGTCAAAACATTCTATGTGTCTTGGTTCTTCAGACAGGCGCAAGTCTTTTTTCATCTGCGCCATAATTCGTTTTTCGTGTCGGTCTGGGTCTACAATTCTTGCCTGTTTAAACCGCTCCATTCGGTAATATTTCGCATTGCGAATAGACATGTCTAAGATTTTCTTTTTGTCACCTGCCTTCGGAATATGCAATTTCACCCCCTCTTCAGTTTCAATTTTAAAAGGAACATAAATCTGCTTACTTAGCGAATTAAATCGTTGTCGTAGCTCTACCACAGAAAGTTCTAGCAACTCTTTGTCTGTTTCTTCCAATTTTTTCTTAATTTCTAAGGTGTGCGATCTAATGATGCTTCCAAAGGATATCTGAAGATAATTTACATACGCATAGCTCTCATCTGAAACAATACTAAAGACATCTACGTCATTAATTTTTGGATTCACGACGGTGCTCTTCGCTTGGTAGTTTTCTAAAATGTCTATTTTTTCTTTAATACGCTGCGCATCTTCAAAGTGTAAATTTTCAGCATACGTTTTCATTTGTTTTTTAAAGTTGCCCAACGAATCTTTAAAGTTTCCTTTTATAATATTGCGTATCGCCTCAATATTTTCATGATAATCTTTCTCAGAGTGTTTCCCTTCACAAGGGCCCGCGCAATTTCCCAAATGATATTCTAGGCAAACTTTATACTTACCTGCCCTAATTTTTTCTTCAGAAAGATCGTAATTACAAGTACGCAGCGGGTAGAGGCCTTTAATTAAATCTAATAAAGTATGTACGGTTTTCATACTTGTGTAAGGTCCAAAATATTCTGAGCCATCCTTTATAAGCCGTCTCGTTGGAAACACTCTAGGAAAACGCTCATTTTTTATACATATCCACGGATAACTTTTGTCATCCTTTAGCATAACATTATACTTGGGCTGATACTTTTTTATAAGATTGTTCTCAAGCAAAAGTGCGTCAGTTTCTGTAGACACAACAATATGTTTAATATCTTTTATACGCTTTACTAGGAGACGCGTTCTTGCATTCTCATGATTTTTGGTAAAGTAAGAGCTTACCCGTTTCTTTAAATTTTTTGCTTTACCCACATACAATAATTTCCCGTCTTTATCGTAGTACTGATAAACACCTGGCGCCTGAGGAAGTGTTGAAATTTGTAAGGGTACCGAAGCTTCTGCCATACCTGTAAAGATACTAGCAATTTAATTTTCTGCGGAAACTTTCGGCTTTCAAATTCTGTTAAGATTGGGTTAAAGCTGGCTTTCATCTAAAACCATTTCCTTTATTATGCCGTATTTGTAATAAATACACAACCTTGAACCAACCAATACCAATTATTACATTTTTGCGAAACACAACGATTATTGTTGTGGCAGCATTGTATTGTTTGGCTCCTTTGCAAAAACCTTTGGCAGATGGGTTTCATAAATTAGAGCATACGCTTTTAAATACCAACAGTCATCATTCTCACGATTTTGCACATACGCTAGACGTTTCTCACACACACGACCATAAAGTTCTTGCGTTTTTTAACACCTTGTTTCAAGATGATGCACAAGGCAACGAGAAACCTGTTAAAGAATTTAAACTAGACAAACATATTGTACAACAGTTTTCTTCCGAAGCAGTAAACATACTCGTCCGCTCAGAAAAGAACTTCAATTATACTTTTGAGCCTTACTCCGTAGTTCTTCCCTACATACTTCCGCCTCCTAGAAGCAACTTTTCATAATTCCGATTTTAACAAATTTTGTCATCTCGCTGCACAGTGAGAGATCGCACAATTAGCTAAGAACACTATAACTGTGGCTTGGCTTATATGGGCGTGCCCACTCCTGTGCGAAACCTCCAAAGGTTGAAATGACCAACCCCTAAACTAATTTATATGAAAAGTAAACTTATATGGGTGCTACTTCTTTGTTGTGCATTTGCAAATGCGCAAAAAATAAGCGGTATAGTAGAAACCCAAAACAGCCTTCCATTAGAAGATGTCGCAATATTTAATAAAAACAGTGGTACACATTCGCACACTAATAATAATGGTGAATTTACCATTGACAAAACAACCGTAAACAATGAACTCTATTTTTCTTTTTTAGGATTTGAACCCTTAACGTATCAAGTTCAAGCTTCAGATGTAAATACAACAATCAAAATAGTACTTACACAAAGTGCAGTATCCTTAGAACAAATAGTGATAAGTCCAAAAGTAGATGTGCTTAATAGCATTGTAAACATAGATTTGGAAAATAATCCCGTAAAAAACTCACAAGAAGTACTAAGAAAAGTTCCTGGATTAATCATTGGCCAGCACGCCGGGGGCGGAAAAGCAGAGCAAATTTTCTTGCGCGGATTTGATATTGATCATGGTACCGACATAAACCTAACGGTAGATGGGCTGCCAGTGAATATGGTATCGCATGCACACGGACAAGGATATAGCGACCTGCATTTTTTAATTCCTGAAACCTTAGACAAAATTGAGTTTGGCAAAGGTCCGTATTATGCCGAGCGAGGTGATTTTACAACTGCTGGTTACGTAGCTTTTAAAACTAAAGACAAGGTAAAAAACAGTTTTATTTCTCAAGAAATAGGTGATTTTAATTCCTTTAGAACCGCGGGCGTTTTTAAGCTTCTAGAAACCGCAACTTCTAACGCCTATGTTGCAAGCTCGTTAAACTCATTTGATGGCCCTTACGAAACGCCACAAAATTTCAACCGCTTTAATGTAATGGGAAAATACAATTTTGCACTGCAGGACGATCAACGCGTTTCATTTCTTGTTTCACATTTTACTAGCAAGTGGGATGCTTCTGGGCAAATCCCCGAGCGAGCTGTAGCATCAGGACTCATTGGCCGCTTTGGCGCCATAGATGCTACCGAGGGCGGAACTACCAGTCGGACAAATTTCTTGGTAAATCATGCTAAAAAATTAAGCGAAACATCAAACTTAGAGAGCAGCGCCTACTTTTCACAGTACAATTTTGAGCTATTTTCCAATTTTACTTTTTTCTTAGAAGATCCAGTAAATGGAGATCAAATACGGCAGTTTGAAGCACGGAATATTTTAGGATTTCAAACAGCATATACTAAAGACACTTCGCTCTTTGATAATGATTTTGAATATTCAGCAGGAGCTGGTGTGCGTTATGATGATGTAAACGATGTTCAACTTTCACGAACTAAAAACAGAGACCAATTATTAGAGCGTCTCGCCTTCGGAGATGTAGATCAAATTAATAGTTTTGCATACCTTAAAACTAAATATACAACAGGAGATTTCAGTCTATCACCAGAACTTCGGCTCGATTATTTTAAATTCGATTATGTAAATAAACTTACCGAAACTTATGATAACAAAAGTGAAAGCAAAGTATTTGCAAGTCCGAAATTTAAAGCCGTTTATAGTCCCAATCAGCAATTGCAATTATTTGCTAAAACTGGTATCGGGTTTCACTCAAATGATGCACGTGTAGTCGTTGCAAATGAAGGCGAAGCTATTTTACCCGCTGCCTACGGAGCCGACCTAGGCATAGTGTACAAAGTGAACGACAAATTAATACTAAATAGCGCTTTATGGGCCCTGTTTTTAGATCAAGAATTTGTCTATGTAGGCGATGTCGGTATCGTAGAACCAAGCGGTAAAACCAGAAGAACAGGAATAGATTTTGGCGCACGCTACGAAGCACTAAACTGGCTTTACCTCTTTGGAGATATTAATTATACCTATGCGCGAAGTACGGAAGAATTAGAAGGTGAAGATTACATTCCTCTAGCTCCAGATTTAACGTCAACTGGAGGGGTGTCTATAGATAATTTAGGCGCTTTTTCTGGTGGATTAAACTATCGGTACATAAAAGATCGTCCAGCAAACGAAGATAATAGTATCGTTGCGGCTGGCTATTTTGTAACAGATATAACCGCTAACTACACCTACAAGAATTTTGTTTTTAGCCTACTTATTGAGAATCTCTTCGATACAGAGTGGAACGAAACTCAATTTGCCACAGAAAGTAGACTTTTTGACGAAGCTGAACCAGTGGAAGAAATTCATTTTACACCTGGAACACCTTTCTTTATACGCGGAAAGGTTACGGTTAATTTTTAGCTAATTTGAATTGAGCAATGTTCATTTTTTTTACCTTGCACTAAACAAGGTACGTTAAATGAACATTGCTATTATATCGCGGGGTGAATTTCTGTATTCTACACAAAGCTTATTAAGAGCTGGAGAAGCTAGAAATCATACTATGGAAGTGCTTAATCCTAATAATTTTACACTTTCAGTGAGTAGTGATAAAGTAATATTGCAATATTTAGATGAAATTGTTGATGATATAGATGCCATCATCCCTCGTATAGGGGCTAGTAATACGTTTCAAGGAACATCATTGGTGCGGCAATTTGAAGCAGCGGGGGTTTTTTCTGCTGTAACCTCAGAATCTATTCTTTATTCAAGAGATAAATGGACTTGCTTTCAGATACTAGCAAAGGCTGGGATTCCAGTTCCAAATACCGTATTAGGCGGATATCACACACCAGAAGATTTGCTAAAGCCTTTTAACGGTCGGCCAGTAATCATTAAAATATTAGAAGGCACACACGGTAATGGCGTTATTCTTTCCGAAAGCTATCGTAATGCCCTAGCAACCGTAGAAACACTTCAAACTAGTGGTGTAAAATATGTACTTCAAGAATTTATTGCAGAATCTGAAGGTGCCGATCTTCGTGTAATTGTTGTAGACGGTGTTGTAATTGCAGCAATGAAGCGCAGTTGTAAGGAAGGCGATTTTAGATCCAATTTGCATCGGGGTGGCTCAGCTACGGCAATTTCCCTAACTTACGAAGAAGAACGAGTTGCTCTTAAAGCTGCAAAAGCACTTAGATTAGGAGTCTGTGGTGTAGATATCTTGCAATCTCAGAGAGGTCCGTTGGTGCTCGAGGTGAATTCTACTCCTGGTCTAGAAGGTATTGAGACAACTACGGGTAAAAATGTTTCAAAAAGCATCATCGGGTATCTAGAGCGAAACAAGCGTTAATTCTTGTATAAACATCAGGCAAAAATGTGGGTTTATCTTACCTTTCAGCAGTAATAAAATTAAAAGTTTTTGAAAAGAAAAATAGGACGTACAGATAAAGCAGATTTCCCGCTTCTTGAACTTCAGGACATTGAAGTTAAGGTAGATACAGGTGCATACACCTCAACCATACACTGTAAGAATGTAAAAGTAGAAGACAACTATTTAAGATGTGTATTTTTAGATCCAGAACATCCTGCTTATCACAACAAAGAATTTAAATTCGATAAATATGATGTTCGCGTGGTTAAAAGTAGCAACGGACAAACGCAAGCGCGCTATCGTATTTTAACTGAAATTGAACTTTTCGGTAAAATTTATCCTATCTTTTTAACGTTGAGCGATCGAGAAGAAATGAAATACCCTGTTTTATTGGGAAGAAAATTTTTAACCAAACGTTTTATGGTAGATATTAATCGCACGAACCTTTCACACAAATTAAAAACTAAGAATGAACATTAAAATTCTATCGGCAGCACCTAACCTTTATTCAACAAAACGTATTCTAGAAGTTGCCAAAAAAAGAAAACACAACATTGAAATCATTAACCACACCAAGTGTGATATTGTTATTGAAAAGAAAAATCCTTGTGTCTATTATAAGGGGAAAAAAATTGAAAACGTAGACGCTGTCATTCCTAGAATTGGTGCTTCAGTAACTTTTTATGGTACTGCAGTTGTGCGTCAGTTTGAAATGATGCGCTGCTTTACCACTACCGAATCTATGGCTCTGGTACGCTCTCGCGATAAATTACGTAGCTTACAGATATTGTCTCGCGCCGGTCTGGGACTTCCTAAGACCATTTTCACTAATTATTCTAAAAATGTAGAAGGCATTGTAGATCAGGTTGGTGGCGCTCCAGTTATCATTAAATTATTAGAAGGAACCCAAGGTATTGGTGTTATTCTAGCCGAAACTAAAAAAGCAGCAGAGTCTGTAATTGAAGCCTTTAACAACTTGCAGGCACGTGTAATTGTACAAGAATTTATAAAAGAAGCGGGAGGTGCAGATATACGCGTTATTGTAATAGATGGTCGTGTTATTGGTGCTATGAAACGACAAGGCAAGGAAGGTGAATTTAGAAGTAATTTACACCGGGGCGGCACAGCAGAAGTGATACAACTAACCGACGAAGAAGAAACTGCAGCGATAAAAGCTGCAAAAGCTATGGGATTAGACATTGCAGGTGTAGACATGCTCCAGTCCTCACGAGGTCCGCTAATTCTTGAAGTGAATTCTTCACCAGGTCTAGAAGGAATTGAAACAGCCACAGGAATTGATGTTGCTCGAGAAATTATTAAATTTATTGAAAGAAGCGTTTAAATATGGCAACGTCAGATTCTGAAAATTTTATTATTCTAGGAAAAAATATCAATCTTGGTGAAACAAAAACAATTAACTTTAGTTTCGCCAAATTATATACTTCAACAAAAGTTGAAATACCTGTAATAGTTTCTAGAGCCGTTCAGCCTGGCCCTACAGTTTTAATAACAGCAGGAATTCATGGGGATGAAATTAACGGTGTTGAAGTAGTACGGCAGGTAATTGCAAGGAAAATTAACACCCCCACGAGAGGTACAATAATCTGCATACCTATTTTAAATATCTTCGGTTTTTTAAATGCCTCCCGAACCTTTCCAGACGGCAGAGATTTGAATCGTGTTTTTCCTGGAACAAAAACTGGTTCGCTGGCAAGTCGTGTAGCATTTCATTTCACAAAGAAAATACTTCCGCTAGCAGATTATTGTCTCGATTTCCATACAGGTGGTGCACAACGGTTTAATGCTGCTCAAATACGTGTGGCACCAAACCGAGCTGACCTGTTTGAATTAGCTAAAATATTTAATGCACCTTTCACAGTACTATCGAGCAACTTAAGTAAATCGTATCGTTCTACATGCGAAAAAATGGGGATTCCCAGTCTACTTTTTGAAGGGGGAAAGAGTTTAAACAACAATAAGCATATTGTCAAACAAGGAGTAGATGGTGTTATCAGGCTTTTGGCACATTTAGAGATGCTAAACCCAGAAATTGTAGTTCCCACAAGCACCAAACAAACGGTACTAGTAGCTAAGAGCAGGTGGATTAGAGCTCAAAAAAGTGGACTTTTGCATGTTAAAATAGACTGCAATAAATATGTTGAAAAAGACGAGTTCTTAGCAACAATTACAGATCCTTATGGGCAAATGCGTTTTAAAGTAACGGCACCAAATGCTGGCTACATTATTAATGTAAATCATGCCCCTATCGTACATCAAGGTGATGCTATATTTCATATTTCCACACAAGATTCTACCAATATCGAAGACGAAGAAGCCCTCCACTAAATGACAAAGGCCGAACTTAGAAAAAAATACCAACACCTGCGAAAAGAGCTCTCAAACAATACGCTTGAAGATAGAAGCCTGGCTATTGCGAACAATGCCCTACAGCTTCCCATCTGGGATAAAAGCTATTACCACATTTTTTTATCTATTTCAGAAAAGAAAGAAGTACTTACCGATTATATATTACATATACTACAAGGTAAAGATAAGAGCGTGTGCATACCAAAAGCCGATTTTGATTCATTACAAATGGAACATATTTTATTGCAAGAAAATACACTCATTAAGGTATCAGCCTACGGCATACCAGAGCCCGTAGAAGGTATTGCTATATCACCTCAACAATTTGATGTGGTATTTGTTCCTTTACTAGCATTCGATAAAAAAGGAAATCGCATTGGTTATGGAAAAGGGTTCTATGATCGATTTTTAGCAAAATGCAGACCAGATTGCCTGAAAATAGGACTTTCATACTTTGAAGCCGAAGATGAAATAATCCATGAATACATAGATTTTCCACTAAATTACTGCATTACAGCGAAAAAAGTTTACTCTTTTTAAAATTCTGACGTATATTGTTGGTCAAATCTTAAAAAAACCAACCAACATGGAAAATCAAAACACGCCAGCAGGTAGCCCACCAGATAATAATTTGGTATGGTCGATTATTTGTATCATTTTTTGCTGGCCACTAGGCATTGTATCAATTATGAAATCTACAAAAGTAAAATCGCTTTGGTTACAAGGTGACCAAGCTGGCGCAGAGAAGTCTGCTGCCGATGCTAAGAAATATGCTATTTGGGGAATTGCAGTATCAGCAATTTTCTGGATTTTATATATCATACTTATTGTAGCTGGAGTAGCTGCAGGTGGATTTTAATTAATGTATACCACTATTTTAAATACCCCTATTTATTAATAGGGGTATTTTTTTTAGATATAGTATATTTGCCACATGAACAATATGCACAATGCACCACCCGAAAACAACATGATCTGGGCTATTTTAACCACCGTCATGTGCTGCATGCCTCTTGGTATTGTGGCAATTGTTAAAGCTAATAAAGTAGAGCATTTATGGCGCCAAGGCTTTCATGCCGAGGCTCAAAAAGCCGCAGACGATGCTAAAAAGTGGTCTATTTGGAGTGCCGTTAGCATTGGAATTGGAATTGTACTTTACTTTGTCGTTGTGCTAATAATATTTGGTATACAAGGTGCAGCCAATTTATAAACGAATAAGCTGGCTTCTTGCTGTTGGAATAGTTCTAGCAGCCCTAGGATACCTCTATTTTCTTTACAATCCTACCCAACATTCTTTCTTTCTAAGCTGTCCATTTAAATCATTAACAGGATACCATTGTGCTGGCTGCGGTTCGCAAAGAGCTATTCATCAATTATTGCATGGAGAGTGGTATTCTGCGTTTCGGTTAAACCCATTCATGGTAGTATCATTACCATTGGTCTTTTATGGTTTAGGTACAAAAATCTATAATTACCTCTTTCAAAAGGAACACCGCGTACAATTATTTTATAAGCCTTGGTTTATTTATGGCTATTTTGCAATTGCCATTCTTTACTGGATATTACGTAATGTACCCTTTACTCCATTTTCTTATTTGGCTCCCACAGAATAAATTGATTTATAAGAATTTACCTACAAATTAATTTTTTTTATATATATTGCCCACACCAAATTAATGATAATTGAATTTTTTAGCTCAAAAGAGAAAGAAAATCCTTTTACAGGAAACGCTCCCGAATTCCAGTAAAGAAAATCTTTTCGACGATTTTTATTACCAAGAAATTGCCCTGTTAACAGGAGCAGGTGGGTATTGTATTAATTTTGTAGACAAAACCACCTTTATCGACCCGCAAGGAAGAAAGATTCTACAGCTTCCTAAAGACTTTAAACCTTCCCTTACCCGAAACTTGGTGCACTTATATGCCGATTCCGAAAAGTTTCGAGTAATGAACACATTTGCCGAATGCAGTGAAGGTGTTCCTTTTAAAACTACCGTTAAAATGGTAAAACACACGGGAGAAGAATTTTGGGCAAAGGCAATTGGCAAACCCATGTATGATAAAGAAGGGGATGTTATTGGAATACAAGGAGTTTTTCAAGATATTTCTGCAGAAAAAAAGAGGGAAATAGAATTAGAAAACTCAATCAAGACGATTGCTTCTCAGAATACAAGATTGCTTAATTACGCTCATTTGGTATCTCACAATTTACGTTCTCATGCTAATAATTTAAAACTGGCTCTAGAATTATTAGGCGATTTAGATAACCCAAAAGATGAAGTAGAACTAATTGATGGTTTGTCTACAATCTCTGAAGAATTGTGCTCAACAATAAAACATTTAAGTCAGATAGTAACCATACAAGATAAGTCTAAAGACAAAAAGCAACCAATCTCATTTGCTGAAGGTTTGCACGAAGCCAAAAAAGGTTTACAAACCCTTATTTCTGACAATCGAGTAGAGATATTTACGGATTTTTCTGAAGCACCGCATATAGAGTACATACCTGCATACCTCATCTCTATTTTTCGCAATTTGGTGAGCAATGCAATACAATTTAGACACCCAGATAGAAATCCTGTGATTGACATCTATACGTTAGAGAAAGAGGGGGTAATTTCATTAACTATTAAAGACAATGGCCTTGGTTTTGATGTAAAACAGCATCAAGATCAATTATTCAACATCTACCAGACGTTCCATAATGGGCCAAAAACACGTGGTACTGGCTTGTTTATGGTCAAAAATCAGATAGAAGCGCTTAACGGAAATATTCGTGTAGAAAGTGAGCCCGGACAAGGAACTACCTTCAGAATTTCATTCTAAATCTCAGAACTAGTTTCTTTGTTTTTTTTCTTCGGAAAGGCTTTTTTGTTGAAGACAATCAGCAAACCAAGTCCAACACTAATTGCCGTGTCGGCCACATTAAATACCGGATCAAAAAAGGTGAAATAGGTACCTCCCCAAAACGGAATCCATTCGGGCAACACCCCTTCCCACAACGGAAAATAAAGCATGTCAACTACTTTTCCGTAGAAAACTGAACCGTAACCACCCTCTGCCGGAAATAACGTTGCAACTTCACTTGTGCTATCGTTAAAGATTATGCCATAAAACACAGAATCTATAATATTACCCATAGCCCCAGCAAATATAAGTGCAACTGAAACTATAAGAACTCTTGCTGCATTTTTTCGCACCGAATCCCACAACCAATAACCAATACCAACAATAGCAATTAAACGGAACAACGTAAGAATTAATTTCCCGTAGGCTCCTGGAATCTGTGCTCCCCACGCCATTCCTTCATTTTCTACAAAATGAATTTTAAACCACGAGAATACATCAATCCCATCTCCCAAGATAAAAGTAGTCTTGATGTAGATTTTTGAAATTTGATCTATTAACAAGACCAAAATAATTATTGCAATGGCTTTCTTTAAGGACATAGGTTTTGAACTAAGAGGTGCAAAAATAAAGAATATTATTGGGTTTGACTCAGCGTAATATTACCATGCTTGCTTTCGGCGTAAATGGTAAATGTTCCATCACCATTGAGCATGTCTATAATAGTGCCATAATCTGTTTTTGCCTTGGCTTTAGAGTTGTGATTACCTACAGCAATTTTTATAGCCCCTCTATTTGTTTTTACGGTGGCATTTCCCGTATAATTTTTTAAAACACATGCTTCATCTTCTAGAGTTACATATAACAAATCAAATATACCCGTAGCAACAACAGAAGATGTTTTAGACGCTATAGAAACAAATAAATTTTCAGGAATAAACATACTCACAACTACGCTCACAACCTTGTGTGCTGCAAGTTTATCATCATATTTTTTTGCCAAAGGCCACAGTCCAAAACCCAAAGAAAGCCGGTTGCCAGAAACCTCCTCATGAATCACTATCTCATTAGATGTTTCGCCTTCTACATGAACAACAACGCTAATTTTATCGCTGGGCACTGCAGAAATTGTTAGTTCATGCACCCCACTAGCATCTACAATAAGCTGTGTTATGTTTTCAGAAACGTAAGTTCTAGACAGGTCTTTTTGACCATATCCATTAGGAATAGAAAAAAGCCATAAACCAAACAATACAATTGAAAGCTTCATGACTTTATAGAATAATAATTAGTTTGTGAAATCCTGCTATACAGCCGACAGACAAAATTTACCTACGCACTTTTCAAAAAATGCTGGCTCATTTACTTTTGCATGTTTTTGGCTTCTATGCTTAATGTGGCATGCGGCACCAACTTTAATCGCTCAGGATTAATAAGTTTTCCCGTTACACGACACACACCGTATGTTTTATTTTCTATTCGGATTAACGCATTTTTTAGGTCACGAATAAATTTTTCTTGTCTAATTGCCAACTGAGAGGCCGTTTCTTTACTCATCACCTCACTACCTTCATCAAACGCTTTAAACGTAGGTGACGTATCATCGGTACCGTTGTTACTATCGTTTTTATAGGCACTTTCAATAAGTTCTAAATGTGCCTGCGCTTTATCTATTTTCTCATTAATTAAAGCTCTAAATTCTGCCAATTCTGAGTCGCTATACCTGTTTTTTATATCTTCTGCCATGATCAGTTCTTTTTAATTTGTAATCGAGTTACTATATCATCAAACGATATTTCTGTACCCTTATCAACTTGTGGTACAAACTGTAACCCATTGGTTAGGGTTTCTTGTTTTATATATTCTAAGTTTTCTTCTACTGCTGGTATAAGTATGCTATTATCCTGCAACGTTACATTAATCTTGTCGGTAACTTCAAAACCAGAGTCTTTTCTTAAGTTTTGTATGCGGTTTACCAGTTCCCGAGCAATACCTTCATTCTTTAGCACTGGTGTGATTGTTACATCTAGCGCAACAGTTATGCCATTTGCATTTGCAACTAACCAGCCTTCAATATCTTGCGAGCTAATAACCACATCATCCAGGGTTAATGTAATATTTTTTTCATTAACCATAACAGTAATCGCCTCTTCTTTTTCTAACGTCGCAATTTCTTCTTGTCCAAATTGCTGAATTACAGCCGCTACCATTTTCATGTCTTTACCGTAGCGCGGACCCAATTTTTTAAAATCTGGCTTAATTTGCTTTACTAAAATACCCGATCCTTCATCAATTAGCTCAATTTCCTTTACGTTTACTTCGCTCTTAATTAATGGGGCAACGGCTTCAATTTCTTTTCTAGTTGCCTCATCAAGTACTGGAACCATAATTTTTTGAAGCGGTTGACGTACCTTAATCTTCTCTCGTTGACGTAACGATAATACCAAAGAAGATATTGTTTGGGCGCGTTGCATTTTGCGCTCTAATGTTTTATCTATCAAAGAGGTATCTGCTTTAGGGAAATCACTTAAGTGCACAGATGCCTTCACATTGTCTAAAGTAACCCCCGCGGTTAAATCCTTATAAAGTCTATCCATAAAAAATGGTGCAACAGGAGCTCCCAATTGAGCCACAGTCACCAAACATGTATACAAGGTTTGGTAGGCAGAAATTTTATCTTCTGCATATTCTCCTTTCCAAAAACGCCTTCTGCTCAGTCTAACAAACCAATTACTCAAGTTTTCTTGTACAAATTTAGAAATTGCCCGTGTAGCTTTGGTTGGTTCATAGTCTGAAAATGCTTCATCTACTTCTTCTATCAACGTATTTAATTCTGATAGAATCCAGCGATCTATTTCTGGACGCTTTTCCGAAGCAATAGGTGCCTCAGCATATTCAAAATTGTCAAGATTTGCATACAAGCTAAAGAAGCCATAGGTATTGTATAGTGTGCCAAAGAATTTATTACGCACCTCGCCTATTCCCTCTATATCAAATTTAAGGTTATCCCACGGGTTCGCGTTGCTAATCATATACCAACGGGTAGCATCGGGACCATAAGTACTTAACACTTCAAACGGGTCTGCTGCATTCCCCAAACGCTTAGACATTTTTTGACCGTTTTTATCTAACACCAAACCATTACTCACAACATTTTTGTAAGCAACATCATCAAATATCATGGTTGCAATGGCATGTAAGGTATAGAACCAACCGCGTGTTTGATCTACGCCTTCTGCTATAAAATCTGCCTTTCTCCAGGTCTCTTCTACTTTGTCTTTATTCTCAAAAGGATAATGCCATTGTGCATACGGCATAGAGCCACTATCAAACCAAACATCTATAAGGTCTGCTTCTCGTTTCATTGGCTGTCCGCTTGGAGACACCAAAACAATTTCATCAACAATATTCTTGTGCAGGTCTACAGTATCATAGTTTTCTTCGGAAAAATTACCTACTTCAAAATCGGCAAAAATGTCTTTCGACATAATCCCTGCCTTTACGGCTTTCTCCATTTCAGCTTTAAGCTCTTCTATTGAACCTATAACTATCTCTTCCTTTCCATCTTCTGTGCGCCAAAGTGGCAACGGGATCCCCCAGTATCGAGATCGACTTAAATTCCAGTCGTTCGCATTTGCCAGCCAATTTCCAAAACGACCCTCACCAGTTGCTTTGGGCTTCCAATTAATTGTTTCGTTTAGCTCGTGCATTCTATCTCTAAACTCAGTCACTTTTATAAACCAAGAATCTAGTGGATAATATAAAATAGGCTTGTCTGTACGCCAACAATTTGGATAACTGTGCACATACTTTTCAACCTTAAAAGCCTTGTTTTCTGTCTTCAATTTAATGGCAAGCTCTACATCTACACTTTTTTCAGGAACTTCATCATCTGCATAGTATTCATTCTTTACATATTTTCCTCCCAATTCATCCATCTCTGGTCTAAACTTCCCCTGCAAATCTACTAACGGTACTAAGTTTCCGTTTTCGTCTTTCACCAAAAGTGGCGGTACTTCCGGCACGGCTTGTTTGGCTACCAATGCATCGTCTGCACCAAAAGTAGGTGCGGTATGAACGATTCCTGTACCATCTTCTGTGGTTACAAAATCTCCTGCAATGATTCTAAATGCATTTTCAGGATTGTTATATGGCTTTGCGTAGATTAATAGCTGCTCATATTTAATTTCCAGTAAATCGGCTCCCTTGAATTCTTTTACGACAAAGAAGGGTATCTTTTTATCGCCTTGAGTATACCCATCAAGTGCCTCTTCATTTTCTGTTTGGTCGTATTTTCCACTAAACTGTTTTGCAACTAAGTTCTTAGCCAACACTACATAAATAGGCTGAAATGTATATTGATTAAATGTCTTAACCAACACATAGTCAATCTTAGCACCCACAGTTAAGGCCGTATTGCTCGGAAGGGTCCAAGGTGTTGTGGTCCATGCTAAAAAATGAACGTTGTTAGACTCTTTTGCTAAGAAATCAGGCAACGTATTTGCAACTGCCTTAAACTGCGCTACCACTGTAGTGTCGGTGACATCTTGATATGTGCCTGGCTGATTGAGTTCGTGAGAGCTCAAGCCAGTTCCAGCTTTAGGAGAATACGGTTGTATAGTATAACCCTTATACAACAAATCTTTATTGTAAATCTGTTTGAGCAACCACCATACAGATTCCATGTATTTTGGTTTGTACGTGATGTACGGGTCTTCCATATCTACCCAATAGCCGTAGCTTTCGGTAACTTTATTCCAAACATCTGTATAGCGCATAACTGCTTTTCTACATGCGTCGTTATACGATTCTACAGAAATTTTCTTTCCTATGTCTTCTTTAGTAATACCTAGCTCCTTCTCTACCCCCAATTCTATTGGTAGCCCATGTGTATCCCAGCCCGCTTTTCGGTCTACTTTAAATCCTTTTTGGGTTTTATAACGGCAAAAGATATCTTTTATCGCACGAGCCATTACGTGGTGAATACCCGGTAAACCATTGGCAGACGGTGGTCCTTCAAAAAATACGAAAGGCGTGGCTCCCTCACGAATGGCAATACTCTGCTCGAAAATGTTTTCACGTTTCCAAAAATCTAGTACGTCCTCGCCCAATTTAGGAAGGTCTAAGCCTTTGTATTCTTTAAATGATTTACTCATAACCGGTTTTGCTTCAATAAGGGTGCGAATTTACGGAATTTTTGATTGAAAATTAACGTCTTGACGCCTTTGAATTAAGAAGAGATTGTATAAAAGTTGCTTTTAGGAGCAACACTGGTATTGAAGTATAAATCATATACGTAGCTCTACGTATTTTTAGGTTGTACAATTTGTCATAGCTTTACAACTGGCACATCTTAAATTGCTTAAACAACAATCTTATGTTGAAACCCTTTTTTTTATTGTTTTTCTTTGCGCTCTTTTTTCTTTTTACTTCTGAAAGTTTAGCACAAGAAGATTTAAACAATAATAAGCAAATCTAAGAGCCCTTTTCAATGTTTTGAAAAGGGCTCTTTTAATTCTTAGCTGCTACAAACAGCTTTTATAATTTTAACAAGCTAGATTCTAACCAAGCGAATTTCTAAAGTTGTAACAGTAGAAGAATCTGGAGATGTAGTGGTTTCAGTACTTACTAACCTTACTTCGTTTTCATTAAATAAGGTAACATCGAACGTAGTATCAACACCGTCAAGATCCGCAAAAGATATAGTTTGTGCATTGGCATTTACTACATACGTACCGCTATCATTATCAATATCAACGATTTCAGTGTCTGTTTCTGTCTGTCCAGCCACCGTTACCGACGTAGTTACTCTATATTGCCCATCTACTGTAAGTGTACCATTATCGTTAACATCAAAAATTACTTGAAATGTATCTCCTACAATAGTAGTAACGGCTGTAATTGGCACTCCTTTAAATTCTGTAGTTGTTTCAATTTCACCGTTAAATAAGGTAAGATCGTACATCCCAGCAAAATTACTATTGCTTAACAAAAATGTATTGTCATTGTCATCGTCTTTTTTACATCCTATAAGCGTAGCAACTGCTAAAAATGTAATTAAAATTGTTTTGAAAGTTTTCATGTGTGTTATTTTTTGCAAAGATAGTTTTACATTCTAAATAACAATACTTTATAACACAATATTGTAGTACGAGGCGAATACACTTATTTTTCTATCTTTAACACCTAACCTAAGCCTTCCATTTTGAAAAAACGTTACTTACTTCTTTTGCTCCTTCCTTGTTCGTTATTTGCCCAAGACTATGTGGATCTTGTAAAAATTGGCTACGGGCAAACATTTAATAATGAATTTGAAGGCACTAACAACAGTACGTATGTAAAATCTTTTGACGCAGACCTAACCGTTCCTATAGTTTTAAATAACAAGCATGCACTTGTTACAGGCGCTGTTTATAATAGAAGTAATCTACAATTATTTCCAGAAGCAGATTTTACAAGCCTTCACAGTACAATTGTAAAATTAGGATTGGCATCTACCTATAACGACACATGGAGTAGTACTGTGGTTTTGTTACCAAAAATAGCTTCAGATTATGTAAATAGCACAAGTGAAGATTTCTATTTTGGCGGGGTTGCTTTGCTGAAATATCAAAAAAATGAACACTTAAAATATCGATTCGGATTTTATGCCTCAACCGAAGCTTTCGGAGCTTTCACCACCCCCATCGTTGGCTGGTACTATTTGAGTCCGAATTCTAAATTTGAAATGGACGTCTCTTTGCCCATTGCCGCAGACGTAAACTACACTTTTGGAATAACCACTGTTGGATTTGACTATATTGGTATTGGCAGAAGTTTCCGCATAACAGAAAATAATGCAGATGTTTATGCAGACGTAACCGAACTTAATTTTGCTTCCTATCTTCAATTTAATGCTCTTGAAAAAAGCGTATTGTTACGTGCCAAATTTGGTTACTCCAGCAGTAATTACGAGCTATACCCTAACGGAGATACCATAGACTTAGGATTATCTGCGTTTAGTTTTGGCGATGATAGAACTCCTTTAAATCCTGAAATAAACGGCGGTTTTTACCTAAAATTTGAGGCAATTTATAGATTCGATATTTCCGAAGAAGAGAAAGCAGAGTAAGAAATCTTTGTTATCTTTAAGCTATGGAGCGTACTTGTCCGGAATGTGGTGATAAATTAATTGGTCGAGCAGATAAAAAATACTGTAGCGATGCTTGTCGCAATGCGCACAACAATTCTTTAAATAAAGACAGAAAAAACCTAGTTAGAAACGTAAACAATAGACTGCGGAAAAACTATAGAATACTAGAAGCTCTTAACACAAAAGACAAAACCAAAGTAAAAAAAGAAACCCTGCTTAAACACGGGTTTAACTTTAAGTTTTATACCAGTCAGTATATTACCAAACGTGGCGACACCTACAATTATGTATACGACCAAGGGTATCTCCCGTTAGAAGGTGATTGGTTTTTGTTAGTTAAGACAGAAATGACACTCTAATTTTACGCTTTTTAAAAAATTATTTCCAGCTATTACCTTTAAGTTCTAGTGCGGCCTTTAGTACATCTTTTTGGCTAATAAGTCCTACTAATTTGCCTTCTTGCACAATTGGGAATCTTCTGCGGCGTGAGCTTAAAAATTTATCTGCGGCGTCAAATAAATTCATTTCTCCATCTATCGTTTCTACCTCCTTTGCCATGTGATCTTCTACTTTTACATCTTGCATGGGGTGGTTGTGATATCGACTGCTGCTAATTTGTTTCATACAATCTCCTTCAGAAATAATTCCAACAAGTTCATTTTTATCATTCACTACTGGGCCACCAGAAATCTTCTTCTTAATTAACGTATTCATAACTTCCAACACAGATTGTTGGGGCTTAAACGTTGTTAAATCCGTACTCATATAATCAGATACTTTTATATCTTCTGAAGTTCCCTTTGTGGGTTTTGCTCGTTTTCCTCTATAACTTTTAATTGCCATATTTTCAAATATTTAAATGTAAGATACGCAAAATTGGCATTCAAAATTGTTAAGAAAAATACTAAGTGCCAACATTTAACGAAATGTTGTACTTTTAGTTTCGTAAAAACCAACTCATGAAGTTCTTCTCCGGTCTCCTTTCATTTGTAATAATTCTATTTTTTATTTGGTATAGCTTTTTCAGTTTAATGCCAAGTTCTGGCACACCAGCAACGGCAGATAAAACTCAATTTTCTACCCAGCGCGCGCTGCAACCGCTAAAAGAAATAACCAAAGCGCCTCACTTCCACGGTAGCGAAGAACATACACGCGTACGAGAATACTTAGTACAGCAACTTCAAGAGCTTGGCTTAGAGACCGAAGTACAAGAAGGATTTGTGCTTAATGAATCATGGCGTGGACTAGACAAGCCTAAGAATGTTATCGGGGTCTTAAAAGGTTCAGGAAATGGAAAATCACTCATTTTGCTTTCGCATTACGACAGTGCTAAAGTTCCTAGCTTTGGTGCCAGTGATGCAGGTAGTGGTATTGTAACTATTTTAGAAAGTTTACGAGCCTATAAAGCTGCTGGCAAAACACCAAAAAACGACATCATTGTGCTTTTTAGTGATGCCGAAGAGCTCGGACTAGACGGTGCCCAATTGTTTGTTCATAAGCATCCTTTAGCTAAAAACGCAGGACTTGTACTTAATTTTGAAGCTCGAGGAAGTGGTGGCCCTAGCAACATGATTCTAGAAACCAATGGCGGTAATGCCAATCTGGTAAAAGCCTTTGTAGATGCAAATCCGGAGTATCCTGTTGCTTCTTCTTTAATGTATAGCATCTATAAAATGCTACCTAACGATACAGATTCTACTGTGTTCAGAGAAGATGGTGATATAGACAGCTTTTTCTTTGCCTTTATAGACGATCATTACGACTACCATACCGCCAATGACAATGTTGAAAATCTAGATGAAAACACCCTCCAACATCAAGGTTCTTACCTCTTGCCGCTACTTCATTATTTTGGAGATGCAGATCTTTCAACTCTAAAAGCTGAAGAAGATTATGTGTACGTAAATGCTCCTTTTGTTAAAATGATTTCCTACCCCTTTTCATGGATTTTACCCATGCTAATTATTGCCATAGTCTTGTTTTTAGCGTTGGTATTTTACGGGATTTCACGAGGAAAGCTAAAAGGGAAAGCTATTGGGAAAGGATTTGCAGCTTTCTTGTTATCGCTCATTTTATGTGGGGCGGTTGGCTATTTTGGATGGATGTTACTTAAGATTATATACCCGCACTACGGTGAAATTCAGCATGGGTTTACCTACAATGGGCATTGGTATATTGCTTTCTTTGTAGTACTTTCTTCTGCCATTGTCTTTAAAATATACCGAAATTTTAAGGTAGCTAAAGATGTTCCTAGTTTTTATGTGGCCCCGCTTATTTTTTGGATCATTATTAACGTGGTTGTTTTTGTTATGCTGAAAGGTGCTGCCTATTGGATTATCCCCGTGTTTTTTGGGTTGTTGTCTTTCTTTATTTTGCTGAAACAAGAAAAACCAAGTTTAATTCTACTAACTCTTTTGGCAATACCTGCACTGTCGTTTTTTGCGCCACTCATACAATTTTTCCCTGTTGGGTTAGGTCTTGAAATGTTAGTGATTAGTTGTGTTTTTGTTGTGTTGTTATTTGGACTCGTGGTGCCTGTTTTTGGACGTTACCGTTGGAAAAATATCATTGCTTTAAGTGCTGCAGTGTTTGCAGTAGTCTTATTTTTTGTTGCAAATGCAAAAAGTGATTTTACTGAAACGCGACAAAAACCAAATAGTCTTATATACTATCAAAACGCAGACACTAACAAAAACTATTGGCTTACATACGACAATATTTTAGACTCATGGACACAAGGGTACTTAGGTAATAGTCCCGAAGCAGCCAATAAATTTATCACCAATGCCGCAGGAAGCAAGTACAATACCGGATACAGTTTTGGTGCTCCGGCTCCAGAAAAAAGCATTACACCATTTGAAGTACGTTTAGAAGAAGATAGTGTTAACAACGGGCAACGCAGCGTCACTTTTACGATTATTCCAAAACGCGACGTTCATGAAATTGATGTGTATACAGATGTTGAGACTCAATTTTCTTCCCTTGCATTTAACGGGCAAATAGTATCTCAAGACACCGTAAATAACGGGTATTACAAAAGAAAAAGTAACACGTTGGTTCGATATTTTGTAGCCGACCATGATTCTTTGGAAATTTCCTATACCACCAACGCGGCAACCGACGTACAATTTCAGGTGATGGAGTATTCTTATGACTTGCTCAACCATCCGCAATTTACCATCAACAAACGACCTAAAAACACCATGCCAAAGCCGTTTATAAATACAGACGCCGTTGTGGTTAAACGAAGCTTTTCCGTAGCTAACCTTCCAAAGAAAATAAAAGACACACTCATTGAAACCCCAGCCATAGATGACTAAAACAATTGGCATCGCAGGCTTAGGATGGCTCGGAAAACCACTTGCCAACAAACTTGCAGTACTCGGGTATGCCGTAAAAGGTACTGTAACCAGCCGCGAAAAAGCTACGCAGCTACAACAAAAAGGCATTAATGCATTTTATCTAGAAATTACCGAGACAGGGCTAGAAGGTGAACCCCAAGGATTTCTGAAAAATGTAGACACTTTAATCGTGATGATACCCCCAGGGCTGCGTAGAAATACAGGAGCAGATTATGTGATGAAAATGACTCATTTTTTACAGTGCATTGAAACGGCACAAGTACTTAATTGTATTTATATAAGCAGTACATCGGTGTACGGAGATGAACAAGGTATTGTAACCGAAAAAGATGCCCCAAAACCAGAAAATGAAGCTGGCAGGCAATTGGCACAAGTCGAGCAGTTATTTTTCACTTCTAATGCCAAAACCACTGTTGTACGCTTTGGCGGCCTTCTAGGTGGCAGCAGACAGCCCGCACGATATTTAGCAGGCAGAAAAGATTTGAGCGGCGCAAACGCGCCCGTAAACCTTATTCACAGAAAAGACTGTATTCGTATTATTACTGAAATTTTAAAGCAAGATGCATACGGTCATATTTTTAATGCAGTTCACCCGCAGCACCCAACAAAGGAAACGTACTATACCGAAAAGACAAAAGAGTTAGGGTTAGAAACCCCGCATTTTGCGAAAAACACCGATGAACTTTATAAACAAGTAGATTCGGTGAATTTGGAACAGGTCTTGGGGTATACTTTTTCTTCTGATATTTAAATTTATTATTCCCACATATATTTCACAAATAAAAAAGGGGAAATCTAAATGATTTCCCCTTTTTTTAATTTTAATTATTTAGTTACCAAATGCGTACTCTGTTTTCTGGAGCAACATACATTGGGTCACCTTCTACAATGTTAAACGCTTCGTAAAAAGCATCTACATTCTTTAGAGGTTCTGTAGCTCTATAACGTCCCGGCGAGTGTGGGTCTGTTTTAATTTGTGTACGTAGCGACTCTTCACGCTGCTTTGTACGCCACACAGTAGCCCAACTCATAAAGAAACGTTGTTCTGCCGTAAATCCGTCTACATCTTCTGGGCGACCGTTTTCTTTGTAGAACAATTGCAACCCATCGTAAGCGCCTAAAACGCCTCCAAGGTCACCAATGTTCTCACCTAGGGTGAATTTACCATTAATAAACACACTGTCTAGCACCTCAACATTATCATACTGCTCTGCTAAGGCATTTCCACGTTCTGTGAACTTCTCAAGATCTGAATCGCTCCACCAGTTTACCAAGTTACCATCACCATCAAAGCGAGATCCACTGTCGTCAAAAGCATGTGAAATCTCATGACCAATTACAGCACCCATACCACCGTAGTTTACAGCTTCGTCTGCTTTGTAATCGTAAAATGGAGGTTGTAGTATTGCCGCCGGAAAAACAATCTCGTTATTAAACGGATTGAAATATGCGTTTACTGTTTGTGGAGACATACCCCACTCTGTTCTATCTACTGGCTCGTTAATTCTGTCTAAGTTGTCTTTTAACTGCCATTCGTTTACTGCCATCATATTTTCAAAGTAGGTATTACCTGCTTTTACATTCATAGAAGAATAGTCTTTCCATTTATCTGGATATCCTATTTTCACCGTAAACTTATCTAGTTTTTCAACAGCTTTTACTTTGGTAGAATCGCTCATCCAATCTAGATTCATGATACGAGCTTTGTACGCCGTAATGACATTAGCAATCATTATTTCTGCTTTTTCTTTCGCTTCTGGCGGAAATTTCTGATCGACATACAATTGTCCTACAGCTTCACCAACGCTTCCGTTTACGGTAGCTAGTGCGCGCTCGTCTGCTGGACGTTGTTTTTTAGCCCCACTTAAATACTGGCTATAAAATTCCCAGTTTGCAGTTTCGATTTCTGTAGATAATGCGCCTGCAGCATCGTTTAACGTTTGCCAACGCATTACCGTTTTCCAAAGGTCAATATCTTTTTTAGCCAATGTTTTCTGAACCGTTTCCATATAAGCTGGCTGCATCACAATAAGTGTATCTACTGTTTTAGAAACTCCTAAATCTTTTAAGGCTATTTCCCACTGAATTGCTGGAACCATTGCCTGAACTTGAGCCATAGCTCTCGGGTTGTTAAAGTTTCTAAAGTCACGACTTGCAACTTTATCTAATCTTGGTTCTGCCAAGGTAGTTTCAAAAGCAAGAATAGCTTCTGCTTGCGTACGGGCATCTTCTTCAGAATCGCCTAAAAACTGAAGCATTCTTGTAATATGGTCAACATATTTAGCACGAATCTCTATAGACTTAGCATCTGTATTGGTGTAATAATCTCTGTCTGGAAGTCCTAAACCACCTGGTGTAACATATGCAGAATTCATTGCACTATTACTTGGGTTAGAAAAAGCTGCCAGCCCAAAAAACGGCTGTGATACCGCAATCTGAGTAGTTATAACTTTTTGAAAATCTTCTGTAGTTTCTATACTTGCAATTGCATCTAATGCAGGTTGCAGTGGCTGAATTCCAGCTTTGTTTCTAGCTACAGTATCTAACTCTGAAGCAAAAATCGCCAAGGCTTTAGCCTGATCTGTGTTCTCGCCGTACTTTCCGCTTTCCTTTGCATTTTTCAAAATTTCAAGAACATCTTTATCTGTAGACTTTCTTAATACTCCGAAGCCACCCCAACGCACTTGATCGTCTGGGATTTCAGTATTTTTCATCCAACTTCCATTCACATAGTTGTAGAAATCGTCTCTTGGATTAACAGTGGTATCCATATTCGCAAGGATAATACCGTGTTCTTCTGTATCGGCAATTGCCATGTTTTTGTCTGTATCGTTCTTACAAGAAGTAGCAACAATTGCTACAGCTGCCATGGCACACACAGACGTTATTAGGTGTTTTTTCATTTTTTGGTTTTTAAATTATCGAGTTGTTAGTAGTAGAAATGTGTTATTTGTTACACTTATTATTGCTTATTGTCTTGAATTTCTGACTTGTACACCGAGTCTAGAAAACGCTGTTGTTGTTCTAACTCCTTTTTCTCGCTTTCTTTTAATTCTTCGTCAATTTTATTTTTCTTAAAGGTTCTATTAATTTCAGTGAAAAGGGTTGCCGCGGCAAGATTCATTTCTTTCAGGCTATTTTCCAATTGCAGCGAGTCAATCTTATCATAGCTTGCTAGTTGGTTAAGCAATTTAGCGCGCGTATTTGCCAATATAAGTCGTGCGTAAATAGGTCGTGTATCAAGAGCTTCAGGTATATTTTTTTGCAAGGAGTCTGTTTCTAGAATTAAGCCTCCACTCCTACCTTTAATAACCGCTACAGTCTGATTCTTTAATAAGGATACATTCTCTTCAAAATCATCGAAAACTGACCATTTTTCGGTTTCTATTCTTGCCACTTCGGAAACTTTAGGCAATGGCGCCATGGTACTTCCATAAAGAGCCTTAGCCTGTTGCTCATCATTAACGACTGCTGTAGTATCTTCAGAAGTTTCAGCACAAGAAAAAGGCAGCAGTACTAAAGTGAAAAGAACTAAAATAATTCGAAAATAAAATGTCATATCTTCTAAAATAGTAGCGGCAAAGATAAGGCATCTACACGAAGTTCCTGTTAATGCTTTGTGAATTTCATAAAACGAGAATACGTATATTTACGACACAAAATTTAAATTCAAAAAGTGCCTTCCCATAAGCACAACTACAGCATATGATTATGAAAAAAAGAATTCTTATTATTGGTGCCTGCGGCCAAATAGGTACAGAACTTACCGCAGCTCTTCGCGCGGCCTACGCGCCTCACAAAGTAATAGCTAGTGATATCATTGAAGGTGATGAAGTAATGATGAACAGTGGTCCGTTTGAAGTGTTAGATGCTATGGACTATGACGCGGTACAGGATGTTGTAATAAAACATGAGATTACCGATGTGTATTTAATGGCCGCAATGCTTTCTGCTACTTCAGAAAAATTTCCTATGCGGGCTTGGAATTTAAATATGAATTCACTCTTTAACGTTCTTAATCTAGCCAAAGACGGTAAAATAGATAAAATATTCTGGCCTTCTAGTATAGCAGTTTTTGGTCCTACCACACCAAAAGAAAACACCCCGCAACGAACTGTTATGGAGCCCAGCACGGTTTACGGAATAAGCAAACAAACAGGAGAACGCTGGTGCGAATATTACCATAAAAAGTTTGGAGTTGATGTGCGTAGTTTGCGCTATCCGGGCTTAGTTAGCTATAAGACCTTACCCGGGGGAGGCACTACAGATTATGCGGTAGACATTTACCATAAAGCTGTAAAACACAATAAATACATTTGTTTTTTAAATGCCGAAACAACATTGCCAATGATGTATATGGACGATGCCATTAAAGCTACCATTGGTATTATGGAAGCACCCGAATCAAACATCAAGATTCGGAATTCTTACAACTTGGCGGGCATGAGCTTTCATCCAGAGGCAATAGCCGAAAGTATTAGAAATCTGCAACCCGGATTTGAAATTTCGTATGATCCAGATTTTAGACAGGCCATTGCAGATTCTTGGCCAAAGAGTATTGATGATACCGAAGCTAGAAACGATTGGGGATGGAACCACGAAGTAGAGCTGGATGAAATGACTAAGATTATGCTGAAGAATTTAACATAAAAAGTATTCTGGATAATTCTTAAATATTACTAAACGCATCATTTATAGAGGTATATCCTAACTGTAATGATGATTTCTTATTTAAAAAAAGTTACTTTTAAGCTAAATTTTTTTAGCTACCATGCCCTATTGTTTAATTTCTAAAATAAAGAAGTTCTGGCTAGTCATTGCTATAAATTGTTTCGTGAGTTTCTCTGCAACGGCGGTTTTTTCACAAAATACTAATACAAACGAACAACTTATAAGGCTAGATTCACTTGCCGAAGGTGCTTTTAATTCTGGGGATATAGACAGACAGATAGAACTGTATTATCAAAAACTGGACATTTTTCCAAGAGTAGATAGTTTAGAATTGAAAGCTGAAATACTTTTTAATATAGGTGAACGATTTAGAAGGATAGGGCTTTATAACGAAGCTGCTGAAATATATATTAGGCAACTAGAAGTTGAAAAACAATCTGGTAAATACTCATTTCGAACCTTTTTGTCACTAGGCGATCTCGCTGGCATCTATATTAGATTGGGTGAATTAGAAAATGCCACAAAAACATATAAACAAAGCATTTCAATATCGAAAAAACTTCCTCAGTTTGAAACGTATTTTGCTGCGGGATTAAATAACCTGGGCATACATTTTAATGACAATCTTAAACATAGAGATTCGGCTCAGTATTACTATGAACAGGCCGCGGGTATTATTTCACTCTCTAACGATGCCGTTAAGCGTGGATTATATGGTAGTATTCGAGACAATATAGCTTTACTGAGGATGAAAGACAAAGAATATTTGAAGGCAAGTGAGATATTCTATGATAATTATTACAACGTTTTTCCTGCCCTTACAGAAGAACGCGAACGCTATTTTAGAGCTGGAATACAGCTGGCAGACACCTATATAAAAACAAATGATATTGAAAAGGCTACAACTTTGCTAGACTCGATAGAAATGAATCTAAGCAATGCCAATCATCCAGAATGCGCCATCAATCAGTTACTTTTCTTAAAAGTGAAGGCCAATTTGTTAGAGAGAAATAAAGATTATAAAGCCTTAATAGAAAATTTTAAACACGCACAATCTATTCAGGATAGTTTGAACAAAGTAACTACCAGAAAAAGAAATGTGATTAATTATACCCTTTCAGATAGAAAAAAACTTGAAACTCAAAAAACTTTAGAATTAGAATCTCTAAAAAGAGAAAGTGTAACAAAGCAGGCAGCTCAACGACTGTGGATTCTAGGGCTATCGTCCTTTGTACTGATACTCGTGGCGATTATTTTTGCTGTTAGACTTAAACAAAGAAACGAACGTGTTAAAAATAAAAAAGAGTTGATTGAACAAGCTCTTAAAAACAAAAAACTAGAAAATGAGCTTTTAGAACGAAATATTGAGGTCCAACGAAAAGATTTAGCGACGCTCGCTATTTCTACAAATGAACAAAAAGGGTGGCTAAATGTGCTGAGTAATAAAATAGATGTAATCGCAAGTAGAAAAACATTTGACAAAAAATTGTTGAACGAATTGGTTACGTTCGTAAACCATAGAAAACATGTAGGCAAATTGAGCGACACCTTCCATGAAAAAATAGAGGAATTAAATAGTGATTTTTTTGATAAATTAATAAAAAATGTTCCCAATTTAACCGAGTACGAAATAAAGCTATGTGCCTTAATTCGAATTCACCTCAATTCGAAAGAAATTGCTACCATACTCAATATCAATCCCGAATCTGTAAATAAAAGCAGATACCGTATCAGAAAAAAAATTGGGATGACTTCTGATCAAAAATTAGATGTGTTTTTAATGTCATTTTAAGCTCACCTCCCAGAAATACTTTTATTTATGGGCATATGGTGATAGTGTTGTCCATTCATTGTCCATTGTAAACTGATGTAATGAACCCTACTTTGTGATTCTAAATTACACCTATGAAAACTATTACTTCCCTCAAGAAATCTTGTCTATTCCTTTTTATGTTTACTACGCTAACAATGTTTTCGCAAAACGTACGTGTTGAAATAGTAAGTGGTGAACTGCAAATTACAGAAGAAAACGGATCCCTTAATTCAGTTTTAAGAATGTCACCTAATGGCAGTCAGATAACAATTAGTAGCGATAACGGAAACTCAGTAGTGGCCGTTGGAGCGGGAGTAACGCAATCTGGCCCAAACGAAGTAAACGTGGTACTTAGTCAAATATCGAATGGAATCCTAATTGACGGGGGAAGTGGATATGATACCTTTGAGCATTTCGCACATCTTGTAATAAGTCATACAGACTATGAAATATTTAATTTTAATCGTGTTGGAATTTATGCATCAATAACTTCAACAAGTGGAAATATATCGGTAAACGCTTCCGAAACAATAATTTTTACAGGCACGGGCGATTTATTTACAGACACGGGGAATATTACATTAAGTGCCAATGAGCAGATTCCATCCTCATCAGGAGAATTTAGAGGCATTGTAATGGAAGGAAATACCATAGACGTGGATACTGGTAATCTATCGATGTTTGGTAAAGGGGGTAACAGTGGAAATGAAAGCACGGGTATTTATTTGTATAGCACTGCTGAGATTAGAGGTCTACACCTGAATCTAACAGGTGTGGGAGGTTCTAGTACAACTACATCACAAGGTATAGCAATAACAGATGGTTCTACAATAGATCAGGATGTAATGGTTGCAGAAGTTACTCTTAATGGTAGTGTTCAGGTTGGTGCAGGAACAAGCAACTACGGGATCTTAATCTCACAATCTGAAGTGACAGGTGAGAAACTTAGAATAAACGGCGAACTAGACATCACAAATGGCTTCCTAAATGCAGGAGTTAGGATTGAAGATAGTATGGTGCGTTGTACGGGTCTTTTCTTCAACGATCCAGACGATGATTTAAGAATATCGGGAGATGCTGGACCCAATGGGGATGCAATTGGGGTGTCCGTAGATAACAATTCGGTACTAGACGCAAACGGATCTGCAAATCTTAGTATATCTGGTATTGGAGCGGCAGGTTCAGGAGGTATCGGCGTGTTTTTAGGCAATAATAGTGTTGTTAAAGATGGCAGACAAACAACGATAAGCGGATTTGGTGCTGGAAATGGATTTAATAGGCATGGTGTTAGGATAGCTGGTGGTAGCCAAGTAACTGGTACAGGAAATATAAATTTAAATGGAACCACCGGAAGTGGAACCTTAAATAGAGGTTTTGAAATACGGGATGTTGGAAGTAGTATACTTACCAATGGAAACATCACCATAAACGGTACAAGTAGCGCTGCAACAAGTGGCGAAGCAATTTTAATAAATCAAGCAACGATAAGGTCAATCTCATCAACACTCCAATTGAATGCAGATGGAAACTCCAATTCGTCGCATTTAACCGTTCAAAATGGTACTATTGGAGATAACACCTCCACTGGGTTGATTCATCTTGTTGGAGATAGTATGAACATTACTGCAGGTACAACCCTAGAATCTACCGGTGGGCTAATTATAGAACCCAACAATTCAAATGTTCCTATAGGTCTCGGTACACCTGCCCCTGTACCAGGACAACTTAGGTTGCCTGCAACCGCATTGGCTACATTCAATGATGGTTTTTCATTCATCCGAATTGGTAACACAACTACTGGCGATTTCGATATTGGAACAGCAACATTTACAGATCCCATAGTGCTTATGGGTGACAATTTTTCAATTAATCAACTTAACGCAGCTTCCAATACATTGACTATTGAAGCAAACGGTTCAATTAGTGAAGCTACAGGAGCCGCAGGACCACATATCATAGCTTCACAAACCACGATTGAAGGTGCTATTGCTCCAGGAGAATCAAATTCAGCTGGGCTACTACAAACAAATGGTGACATTGTTTTTAGTGCTAACGACACCTGGCAAATAGAGTTGTTCAATACCAGCGGAGCAGGCTCTGGTCACGATCATTTACAATTATTAGGTTCTACCCTTACACTTTCAAATGCATCATTAAATTTGATAGCAGATGCTGGTTATTCGCCAACTACTAATGATACGTTTCTCATTGCCGACGTGCCAGGGGCTACTCCCGTAAATGGTACGTTTGAAAATTTACCCGAAGGTGCTGTATTTATAGAGGGTGGATTTGATTACCAAATTAGTTATGTAGGTGGTTCTGGTAATGACATTGAATTAACTGTTCTTGGTGCAACTCCAACAGAAACTGAAGTGAATTTAGATGCTTCGGGCCTTTTAACGATTACAGATGTTAATGGAGGCACTAGTAATGACGCGCTTGTGGTAACTACCAATGCTGGAAATTTACGTATTTTCGATCCGAACCTAAAAATAACCGGGACTGGCGCGGGGGTCGTTCAAGTAAATGACAACACAGTGGATGTCCCTCTAGCAAATATCACTTCTGAAATACAATTTGACGGTATTACAGGGAATGATACTATTAACTGGGATGCTACTGTAGATTTTAGTAGTGTTGGAACAGGAATCAGTATTCAAAATGTGAACGAGGTAGCCGTTAATAGTCCTATCACCTTAGGAAGTGGCAGCCTTTCATTTATTACTAAAAATGATCTTGAGATACATGCTATAATTACTACAGATTCTGGTAATATCACATTAAGTGCTAATCCGTCTGGGCCTCTACCTCCAGTCGCCTATGTTGCATTTTTGACGAACGGAAAAACAATCACTACTTCTGGAACTATAGCTATTTCAGGGAGAAGTGGTACAAATTCGGCGCAATTAAACGGCACACCAATTCATGCAGGTATTTATTTTGCCTCTGTTGGAAATAATGATTTTAGAGTTCAATCTACTACAGGGGATATCCTTGTAAATGGCCAAGGCGGTGAACATGGAATCTTCTATGAATTCATTGGGTTTGGCTCAATGGCCGGCATAAACTCCTTAGGGTCTTCAAACATTACGCTCCAGAGTACTGGAAGTTCGGAAGATATTTTTAATCAAGGAGTGCTAGGTTCGCCTACAGCTTCAGGCAACATAAGTGTGATACAGAATGATGAAGTGCGACTACTTAATTCAGGTGATCATTTTATTCAGTCATCCGGAAGTCTCGTAATCTCGCCAAGAACTTCAGGCAGAGGTATAGGGTTAGGAAATGGTTTTAACAACCAATTACGCTTAAATAATGAAGCCATTAGCAATTTGCTTGATGGTTTTACAGACATCAGTTTTGGTGAACTTACCTCAGGAGATGTTACTGTAAATGATGTTACTTTCACAGATCCTGTCAACATTAATGGAGCCAGTATATTCATTGGGAATATAGATACCCAAACCAACAATCTCACAATGTCTGTAGCCATAGGAGGCACCATAGAAGATCGGGTGGGTTATGCAAGTCCGCACGTAGTGGCAGATAATCTTATTATAAATGGAATCATATCGCCAGGAAGTGATACAGCTGCCTCAATTTTTGGATTACAAGCTAATCTTAGTCTTTCCAGCGATGATACTATTAGAATAAATTTAAATGGCCCTACCACTCCGGGAACAGACTATGATCAATTAGATATAGAAGGGGCTATTAGTTTAGACAATGCTACTTTAGAACTTCTAGGTGGTTTTATGCCCAATGGTGCTGAAGAACTGATTATTATAAATAATGATGGCATAGATGCCGTTACAGGTATATTTAATGCCTTGCCTCAAAACGCTCAGGTAACCATAGGGTCATTCACTGGAGCTATTAGTTACACTGGCGGAGATGGAAATGATGTTGTGTTGCTTGCAGATAATATACCTCCCACAGCCGTATGCCAAGATATAACTGTACAATTAGATGCAAGTGGAAGTGTAATGATAAATGCACAAGATGTAGATGGTGGCTCTACAGATAATATAGGGATCACTTCCTACATGGTAGATATAGATACGTTTAGTTGTACAGATGTGGGTGCTGCTGTCCAGGTTACCCTAACGGTAACGGATGCAGCAGGAAATTCAGATTCATGCACAGCTATGGTTACTGTTGAAGATATGATTCCGCCTGCAATAACTTGCCCGGGAGATATTTCGGTAAATAACGATCCAGGAGCGTGTGCAGCCATCGTATCTTTTGCAGCAACTGCAACCGATAACTGTAGCGCTGTGGTAACATATTCTCAAGATCCAGGAACAAGTTTCCCAGTGGGAACCACAACCGTTACCGCAACGGCTACCGATCCTTCTGGAAATACAGCGACCTGTACCTTCGATGTAACCGTTGTAGACAACGAACCTCCTGTTGCTGTTTGCCAAGACATCACCGTACAACTAGATGCTACAGGAAATGCTAGTATTACCCCTGGAGATATCGATGGTGGCTCTACAGATAACTGCGGAATCGCTGCGCTTGGGATTTCTCCAAGTACATTTACCTGTGCCGATGTAGGGGCTAACACAGTAACCTTAACAGTAACCGATGTAAACGGAAACAGCAGTACGTGTACCGCAACAGTAACCGTTGAAGACAACGTAGCACCAACTGCAGTGTGTCAGGATATCACAATCCAACTAGATGCTAACGGCGATGCAAATATCGTAGCTGCCGATGTTGACGGAGGTTCTACCGATGCCTGCGGAATAGCGTCTATTGCAGTCGATATAGATACCTTCGATTGTTCTAATGTTGGACCAAACAATGTAACACTAACGGTAACTGATGTAAACGGAAATACAAGCTCTTGTGTAGCTGTAGTAACCGTAGAAGACAACATAGCACCAATGATTTTCTGTCCAGCAGATATAGTTGTTCCTACTAACAATGGTGAATGTGGCGCTACCGTTACCTTCCCACTTCCTGTAGGAACCGATAACTGTGGTATCGACTTTGTTGTTCAACAAGCAGGTATTGCTAGTGGTGAAATATTCCCGATAGGGGTTACCACGAACCAGTTTATTGTAGTAGATGTTAATGGAAACACAGCTACGTGTAGCTTTACGGTAACAGTAACAGACGATGATCCACCAATGGCGGTTTGTCAAGATATTACAGTGATGCTAGATGCTACAGGAAATGCTACCATTGTAGCCGCCGATGTAGATGGAGGTTCTACCGATAACTGTGCAATTACAAGCTTGAGTATCGATATAGACAGCTTTACCTGTGCAGACCTCGGTGACAATATTGTAACCCTTACTGCTACAGATGCTGGAGGATTAAGCAGCAGCTGTACAGCTATAGTAACTGTAGAGAATGGTGTTATGCCAAATGCAGTCTGCCAAGACGCTAGCGTGCAGTTAGATGCACTAGGAATGGTTAGTATTATAGATGCATCCATCTTCGATGGAGGGTCTACAGACGCTTGTGGGGGCACGAACCTTACTTTTAGTGTATCTCCAGACACATTTACTTGTGCAGATGTAGGAGACAACACGGTAACCATAACAGTTACAGACGATGGTGGTAATACTTCAACATGTACAGCAACGCTAACAGTAGAAGATGTAATAGCTCCAACAGTTAGTTGTATGGATCTTACCGTATCACTCGATGCAAATGGAGAGGCGAGTATAGACCCAGCAGACCTTGTGGTGATGAGCGACGATATCTGTGGTATTGCTCAAACCTCTGCAGACATTACAGATTTTAACTGTGATGATGTAGGAACACCAGTTGTGGTAACGGTAACAGTAGAAGACCCTTCAGGGAACACTGCCACATGTACCGCAACAGTAACAGTTCTTGATGAAATAGCTCCAGAATTAGATTGTCCTGTAGACTTTACAGTACAAACTATAGAAGGAACTCAGTATGAAGTAGAAAACTTTATCACATCAGGAGCGGTAACTGCTACAGATAATTGTACAGACCCTGTCAATGTTGTAAGTCAATCACCAGCAGTTGGTGACTTGTTAGCCCCAGGCGTGTATCCGGTGACTATTACCGTATCTGATGCTTCAGGTAATGAGACAGACTGTACTTTCAATCTTACTGTAGAAGCCGTACTAGGAATAGGTGATAATAGCTTTGATATTTCAAGCGTAAGCATGTATCCAAACCCTGCTACAGACTTCATACTATTGAACAATCCGCAGAACATTCCGTTACAAGACGTGCATATTTACGATGTAACAGGACGTTTGATAAAGACCTTAGATGCAAGCAAGGAACTTTCAGAAATGAAAATAGATATTTCAGAATTAGCAAGCGCCACCTATATGATACTTATAAAAACAGAATTGGGTCTGGTAACTAAACAGTTGGTGAAAAATTGAAAGATTGCCTTGCTAAGCAAAACTTTTATGCCTTTGAAAGGTTAAAATGAATAAAAAGAAAAAAATAACAAGTCTCTGATCAATATTAGCAGTTGCCCCAGTATAAAATTGATCAAGTATTTTAGAGTAAAGAATGTAGACATAAAAAAACCCCAGCTAAATTAACTGGGGTTTAAATCGCTCCTCTTCTTGGGCTCGAACCAAGGACCCTCTGATTAACAGTCAGATGCTCTAACCAACTGAGCTAAAGAGGAATGTCATATAGACAACAAAAGGGATCACCCTTTTTGCGGATGCAAATATAACCTATTTTTTAAGTATGCAAAAAAACAGAAACACTTTTTTAGCGTAAATTCGTATTTTTTAGTTTAGAAGCTATAGCTAGCTGCCACAATCAAATTTCTACCTGCTGCTGCAATACCACTTGAGTACGGTCTATATCGCTCATCGGTAATGTTTTCTAGCACCGCGTTTACTTGCAATGCCTCTGTAATATCATATTGCGCACCAAAATTCAAGGTAAGCCAATTTGGTGCAAATGGGTTCCCATTTTCGTCGAGTGCATATAAAAATGCATTACTCTGTTGGCTAGGAGCTAAATCTTCAAAATCGAATTGCCCATTATATTCTCCAAAAGCATCAAGTTTTAACTTATTCCATTTAAATAGCAAGTGTGTGTTACCAAACATTGGAGCAATATGCCTACTCGGTGCGCGAGTGCCATCGTCTTCTTCAGAAAAACCATCTGTAATATTATATTGCGAAGTTAGTTGCAATGCTTCGGAAAAGTTAATTTCCATTCCAACTTCAAAACCATAGACTTCGGCTTTGGCTGCATTTTGTATTGCTTGTACAGTACTAGCTTCTCCTTGATAATCTATTTCAGTTTCACCATTTAGTGAAAAATCACGTCGTACAAGGGCATCATTTAATACGGTATAAAAAGTAGACATTTCTATAGTAACCACCTTGCTAAAGTCTAAGGTAGCTCCTAGCTCACCATTATAAGCATACTCAGGTTTTAAATTAGGGTTTGGCACTACTACACTTCCTGGCTCGCTATCAAATATCTTTCCTATATCGTCAATATTAGGCGCTCTAAAGGCGGTACCAAAGTTTAGTTTCCACCCTAGTATGTCGCTTGCTTGCCATGCAAAACCAGCACTTCCCGTTAGTGCACCTGTGTTTATGTTTGCTTCGGAAAAAGGAAAATTAAAAAATTGTGTGTCGAAAGTAGCATCTACTAAAATCTGGTTGTACCTCAATCCTCCTTGAAACGAAAGATTGTCTGTAAATTTAGATTGTAAACTAGCATAGGCTGCTAACGATTGCCAAGTGCTTCCATCTGGATAGCGAGAAGCGTCTGGGCTACTTACTCCAGTAGAAACATCTGTTTGCTGACCAACACTATTTACTTTATTAAAAACATACTCGAGCCCATAAAACAGCGTGTTTTTACCGAATTTCTTAGTAAAATCCCATCCAGCAGTATATGCGTTTACTTCTTCATCGGTTTCAAACAATGTAGTGGCACCTAAATCGCGATCGTTTCGGCTTTCTTTAAAATTTTGAAACGACAAGGTTAAGTTACTTTCATCGTAAATACCAGTTCCTTTATTAGTAATCTGCAAATTTCCACTCATCCATTCTTGTGGACCATAATACCATTCTGCAGAACGAAGTACACCGTCTCTTTCACGAATAAGCCTATCGTATCTAGAATAATCGCTTGTGGTAGTGTAAAACAAGCCTAAATTAAAGTCCCAGTTCTCTGTAGGCATGTATCGCACTTTTTGCATGGCGTTAATCTGATTATAACCTGTTGGACGTTGTACCAAAGGGTTGTCGTTAGGCACAACGGTATCAACACCATTAATAATTTCTACATACTCAGGTCGCAAATAGTCGTCTGGACCATTGCTTCCCATTCGCAAATCATCAAAATCACTATACGTAACACTGGTTAAAAAAGACCATTCTTTGAGTCCGATATTAAAATCGAAATGACCTGTTTTTTCTGAGTTTGCGGTAGCATATCGAGCTGTCGCATTTCCGGAAAGCGCCATGCCTTCTTCGAAAGAAAATTTCGGCTTTTTTGTATAAAAATTCATTACACCCCCAACCGCATCACTTCCGTAAGGAACTGAACCAGGGCCTAAAATAACTTCCGTACGTTCTATGGCAAATGGATCTATAGAGATGACATTTTGTACATTTCCGCCGCGAAAAATAGCGGTGTTAAAACGTACACCGTCTACTGCAATTAACAATCTATTGGTAGAAAAACCTCTAATTAACGGGCTACCACCGCCTAACTGGCTTTTTTGAACGTATACTTTTCCGCTACTCTCCAACAAATCTGCTGCTGTTTGCGGATTGCCAAACAGAATATCCTCACTGGTTACACTCACTATTTGTTGCGGTACTTCTCTTTTGCTTTGACCAAATTTGGATACAGACAGCACTACTTCATCCAACACACTAGTATCTTCAGATAGATAGACTAGACCATTGGTAATATTGTTTTTTTGTACCGAATAAGCTACATGCGAAACGTGCTGAAAAGTAATTACTTCTGAAGCATCAAAAACCGAAATATCTACATGACCATCGAAATCGGTTATTGCAGAAGTAGACTTTTCCGAATTAAACAAAGCAACCCCTGCGATGGGTTGTTTAGATTCTTGATCAAGTACTATAATTTGTTGGGCTGAAAGGTTAGTAAAAAATAAAATTAAAAGGGTGGTTGTTAGTAGGCGTATGCTCATTGGAATAGTTGGTTAAGTATTTCGAGAGATTTCGGTTTTTTAAAACCCTGTAAGTGAATTTGATAATATCGCATCAGTAAATTAAGCACCTCTAATCTCTCTATTTTAGTAATATTGATTTGCGACAATGCCTCAAATTTTATGCCGAAAAATTGCTGAAAAATTAATACATGAGCACCTTCCTCACAGTATTGATTGGCATATGTATTTTGAAGGCGTCCGTCCATGATATTAAAATAGGTAGAAACCCCCTCTGAAGTATCTGGATAAAACCCTAAATACTGGGTTAACTTCAGTAAAAATAATATATGAAAATTCGCATACGAATCACCTGAATCTAGCCAATTAAATGATGCAGTTAAAAACTGAAATAAAGGGCTATTTTTTTCTTCTTCTTGGATGGTGTCTTTTAATATTTCAGAAAGAAACATTACTAAAGAAGATTTCACCACATTGGTATGTAGTGATTGATATGGAGAATACACTTTTGCCTCTTTAATATACTCAAGTGTTCCTTTGTTTTTATGATTAGCTACTATTTCTAATTGGGTTAACGGTATAAACTGAGAAGGTTTTAACGCACCTCGCTTGCTTTTTAAAACACGCTTTAGCAAGTAGCTTTTTCTACCATCCGTTTCTGTGAAACAGTGTGCTATAAGATCTGATTCGCCATATTTAAGGGTGGAGAGCACTATGGCCTTGGTGGTAACAACCATTACCTAATCACCATAATTTTAGAAATTTTTGTCTCTAAGGCGTCTTCGGCAGTTATAATAACTAAATACACTCCCGAAGCAACTTTATATTTACCAAAAGCTGTGGTGTCCCAAAGCACACTTCCGCCTTCGCTAGTAGTTTCGAACACTAAACTGCCTTCAATATCTGTAATTTTTACATTGGCGTTTGCTGTTAGTCCATCTATAGTTACATTTCCAGTAAAGCCAGGTCTTACAGGGTTTGGATAGGCATATACTCCTTCTAAATTGTCTCTAGGAGCTGTAGAAGTGCCTTTAAAGGCTACTAAACCGTTTACTGTAGCAAAGTATACCACGCCAGTAAAAGAGTCTATAGCGATTCCCTGTACATTATTAGAAGGCAACGGTGAATTTTCTGCGGTAAATCTAAGTAGTGTTTCCTGACCGTTGGGCGAAAGGTAAAAGACTCCAGAGCTCGCTGTTGCAATCCATTTGTTATTTGAGCCGTCTACCTCAATATCGGTAATTACTTGTTCAAAAAGTAATTCTTGAGGTACGCCATCTTCTAAAATAATAATGGCCTGAGTATCTATATTTGCGCCTTCTTCAAAAAATGATCCTGGATTAAAAAGTACGCGAAGTCCTTTTAAAGTACCAATCCACAATCTATTATTATTGTCTGTGGCTAGTGCTCTAATAGTATTGTCTGGAAGATTTCCGTTGCCAATTTCTGTTCCTATCTTTTTTACCTGTCCATTTGCTGGATTAAAGGCTACCAATCCATCGGTATTTGCGCCAAAGAAAACAAAATTCTCTCGAGTAGTAGCCACTTCGGTAAGTGCCAAAGGTGGATTGTCGAAATTAAATACACTAGAAATATCGTTCTGTATTAACTGTCCTTCTGGAGTAATTTTTATGAGTCCCTTTTCATCTTTAGCTTGCACCGCCCATAGATTTCCTTGTCTATCGTAGTCTAGTCCGAAAATACGAATTCCGAAATTCGGATTTCCATCAGTAATTTGTAGTGACGAGTTAGATTCATCAAATAACTTAATGGGATTTTGATCGTCAATTTGAAGTATTCCCTTCTGAAAAGACGTCATAAAAACCTCATTAGCATTATTCGGATTAATTTTTACGCGTACTAAGTCGTTCGCTTCCTTATTTAAAGTTTCGGTAAGCTCCTCGTACGGAATATTAAACCACTCGCCTTCTCTCAAATTGCTAATCCCTTTTTTTGTTATAGGAAAAGGGTCGAAACTAACCGTTACATCTCCAAAATTCACCCAGACCTGTCCGGGAGAGGCATCTATAGAAAACGAGCTATTAAACAAGGGGCCATCTGGTAAGATTTGTGTTGCCTGACTATTCGCAAAAGGAATTTCAAACAGCCCTAGTTCTGATGTGCCGAGGTACTGTTTATTATCGTGAGAAAATCCTGTTTGTAACTCATATTCATCTACACCGTTTATACTATTGCTAGAGGCAACAAGGGCGATTGTTTCATCGTAGGTTTGCAATGTGTTTGCTGTAGTGAGGTTTATGAGATTATTTTGGCCATTAATTTCTAAAATTTGTTCACTTGTTGTTGCCACTATTTGCAAGCCGCCAATCACAGAGTATAGCTGATTAGTGTTGGCGGTATATACTTGATTTCCAGCTTGTGTAATTCCTAAATATGTCCCTCCGGCAATCTGAGTCCATTGTTCAAAATCTATCAAATTATCGTCATTCACCATGGCGCGTCTTATACCATTTCCTCTAGTAGCAGCATAAATAAATGACCCTTGCACTGCTGTTCCTGTAATATTAATTTGAGATCCTAAGTCGCCAATAAAATAAGTATCTCCAAACTCAAGCAGGCCAAGATCAAAAACTGAAATACCGAAATCTGTTGCGATATAGAGATTTCCGTCGTACTCATTAAACTGATTAATACGTTTTTGATTTGGAGGAATAGTGGGTTTATTAAGAATATCTACAACTGTTAAAATGTTTTCATCCCCATCGATAACCACTTCCATTAATCCGTTTTCATAGCCAATGATAAGCAAGCCATATTCTTCGCTATAGTAAAGGGTAGAAATTAAGTTGCCTGAAAGTCCGTTAATGGTTGAGAGTGTTTCTATTTCTTGCGTGGATAAATCGTATGAAAAAATAGCATTTTCTGCTGCCGCATATATTTTGTCGTTCCCTTGCGAGATTGCCTGAATAGAAACATAAGAGAAATGTCCTGTCCATTCGTCTTCAAAGTTTTGCGCATGGAAGCTGGCAAAATTTACTGTCAGAAAAAGTAATAAGAAAATGTACTTCATAAAGTCATATAAGCTTTCAGAATCTATAACACGCTAAAATAGTATTTATTGCAAGAAAGAGCGCACAAAAAAAGGCTATCTTTTAATCAGATAGCCTTTCAATTTCACCGAACGTGTGATTATACAACTCCTTGTGCAAGCATAGCCTCGGCTATTTTCACAAAACCAGCGATGTTAGCACCTTTCACGTAATCTACATAGCCATCACCATCTTTACCATAGGTAACACAGGCAGCATGTATATCGTTCATAATGTTATGTAATTTTTCATCAACTTCCTGCGCCGTCCAGTTAAGTCGCAATGAGTTCTGGCTCATTTCTAGTCCAGAGGTAGCAACACCACCTGCATTAGATGCTTTTCCAGGGGCAAATAGGATTTTTCCTTTTTGAAATACTTCAATAGCCTCTGGCGTAGATGGCATATTAGCTCCTTCACTCACACAAATACAACCATTATCTAGCAGCGCTTTTGCTTCGCTTTCGTCTAACTCATTTTGTGTAGCACATGGAAGTGCAATGTCGCATTTCTCTCCCCAAGGACGTTTTCCTTCATGGTATCTAGCCGAAGGGTATGTATCTACATATTCTTTAATTCTTCCTCTCTTTACATTTTTTAGCTCCATGATAAAAGCCAGCTTCTCTTCGTTCACTCCTTCTTCATCAACTATATAACCACCAGAATCTGACATGGTAATTACTTTACCTCCAAATTGCATAGTTTTCTGTGCTGCGTATTGTGCTACATTACCGGAACCAGAAATAACAACCGTTTTCCCTTTAAAGCTCTCGCCTTTTGTAGCAAGCATGTTTTTAGCAAAGTACACATTACCATATCCTGTAGCTTCTGGACGAATCAACGATCCGCCGTAGGTGATTCCTTTACCAGTTAATACACCTGTAAATTCGTTACGAAGACGTTTGTATTGACCAAACATATAACCAATTTCACGACCTCCCACACCAATATCTCCGGCAGGTACATCTGTATTAGGGCCAATATGTCTTGAAAGCTCTGTCATAAAACTTTGGCAAAATCGCATTACTTCTGCATCGCTCTTTCCTTTTGGGTTGAAATCGCTACCTCCTTTACCACCACCCATTGGTAATGTGGTTAAGCTATTTTTAAATACCTGTTCAAATCCAAGAAACTTAAGAATACTTAGATTTACCGATGGATGAAAACGCAATCCACCTTTATATGGCCCAATGGCAGAGTTAAACTCTACTCGGTACCCTCTGTTCACCTGAATTTCTCCACTATCGTCTGTCCATGGCACACGAAACATAATGGTACGCTCTGGCTCTACCATGCGCTCTAACAATTTCTTACCCTGGTACTTTTCATTCTTCTCTATAAATGGGATTACAGTTTCAGCAACTTCAGTCACTGCTTGAATAAATTCAGGTTCGTTTGGATTTCTTTTTTCTACTTCAGAAATAAAATCTTTAATGCTTTCTTTCATTATATTATACTTTATTGAAGGTGAGTTCGTTTATAAGGTGCAAATATAAGTTATATCTAAAAAAACACTGCTTTTTTTAAGCAATAAGCTAAATGTTGGGGATATATTTTCCCGTTAGATATGTTTTTATATATTTGTTACGTCTCAATCTAAACCTAAAATACAATGAATACCAGGATATTGCTATTGGTATTTCTCCTCTTAGCCCTTGCTAAACAGGATGTTTACAGCCAACTTGGATTTTCGCACGAAGTAGGAATTATTACCGGACCTGTTGCCCTGTATTCTGACTTTGGACAGCGAAACGACTTTGAAACCAATGCTGGTAATGTAGGCTTTGGTGTTGGACTTATTCACTACCTAAACTTTTCGTATAGAGCTGATTGTAACTGTTATACCCGTGATACATACTTTAACGATCACTTTAAAATTAGAAACGAAATAGATTACCACAAAACCAATCTAGAACATTTTGGCCGTTGGGTAGATCCAGATCAGACAGGACAATTTGCAGATCAGCTACGTGCCATGAAAGGTTCTACTGAGGTAATAGAAATTGGTTCTCAACTGGAGTATTTTCCATTAAGTATTCGTGATTTTGCTGCTGGTTCGTATAAAATTGCACCTTTTATATCGCTTGGAGCACACTATGTTAGTTATGACCCTGAAGTCTATTCAGACTTAGGAGAACTAAATATTGTGGGGGGACCACTCGCAACTACTCCTAGAAAATACCGAAATGCTTTTCAGCAAGAAGGTGGTTCTACATGGGGTATTGTAACTAGTGTGGGGATTCGCTATAAATTAACCCCATTAAGTGACTTAATGCTTGATAGTCGTTGGACCTATTACTTCACAGATTACCTTGACGGACTTAACCCGACGCTTGAAAACAATGAGGAGGTTCCTGTTCCTGAAAACAAAGCCAATGAGTGGATTTATTGGTTAAATATCGGTTATATCTACTATCTAGATTAACAACAGAAAAATATAAAAAAACCCGCTGCAGTTGCAGCGGGTTTTTTTTATTCTATTTAGTTATTACTATCCAATAGCTTGTTCTAAATCGGCAATAAGGTCGTCTATATCTTCGATACCTACAGACAGTCTTATCAACGAATCTACAACACCTGTCTTTTCACGTTCCTCTTTTGGGATACTCGCATGCGTCATACTCGCAGGGTGACCTGCCAGACTTTCTACGCCACCAAGGCTCTCTGCCAACGTAAACACCTTAAGATTTTCAACAATTTTTATAGCTTCATTGTAATCGTTCCCTTTGGTCACAAATGAAATCATGCCGCCAAAATCGCGCATTTGTGATTTTGCAATTTCATGATTTGGATGGTCTGCAAAACCAGGCCAGTACACCTTTTCTATCTTTGGGTGCTGGTTTAAATACTGAGCAATAGCTTTTCCATTCTCACAATGACGTTGCATACGTATATGAAGGGTTTTAATACCGCGAAGCACTAAAAAACTATCCTGTGGCCCACAAACAGCGCCACTCGCGTTCTGCACAAAGTATAATCTATCTGCAAGTTCTTTGTCTTTTACCACCAAAGCTCCCATCACAACGTCGCTATGTCCGCCCAAGTACTTTGTAGCACTATGCATAACGATATCTGCGCCTAAATCTAAAGGTTGCTGTAGGTAGGGAGTTGCAAAAGTATTGTCTACTGCAAGTAAGATATCATGCTTCTTGGCAATGGCAGCAGCTGCCTTAATGTCTATAATATTCATCATTGGATTAGTTGGCGTTTCTACCCAAATCAGTTTTGTTTTGTCGGTTATATACTTTTCAATATTGGCTGCATTTTCCATTCCAATGAAATGAAACTTAATGCCAAAACCTTCAAATATTTTCGTGAATAGACGATAGCTACCGCCGTACAAGTCGTTTGTAGAAACAACCTCATCACCTGGTTGTAAAAGCTTAACTACGGCATCTATTGCAGCCAAACCACTTCCAAATGCCAAACCAAAATTTCCATTTTCTATACTTGCCAAAGATCGCTCTAGAGCAGCTCTGGTAGGATTTCCACTTCGAGAATATTCGAACCCTTTGTGCCCTCCTGGAGTAGATTGTGCGTACGTGGAAGTCTGGTAAATTGGAGGCATAACAGAGCCATAAGCTGGATCTGTATCGTGCTGCCCTCCGTGTATAGTTTTGGTGTTAAATTTCATATGTTTTGTATCTCTTTTTAGAAGCATCAAAAGTACGAGTTTACTTTGGTATCAAAAAAACTGTCGTATTTTTAACCTATGAATAACAAAATTTATCTTCTCTTAACAGTTTTGGCACTCTTTGCAAGTTGTAAGAAAGCATTGAACACAACAACAGTTATTAAGTCTTCGAAAGTTTTAAAGTCATGCAGCACCATGAGTTGCCCCGATATTGATATGGAATATTTTGAGGTTGGTGGCGCCGAGAAAGCAACATCTGCAGTAAATGCTGATATTAAAAATTTTGTGATTCAGTCCCTTTATATTGGCGAGGAAGAAGCAGGTAGTAATGCCTCTACAATAGAGCAAGCAATGGAAGATTTTATTTCTATGTATCGAACTCACAGTGCCGAGTTTCCAGACCTTTCGGCAGAATATTTTGCCGAAATTACCGTACTCCCTATTTATAACAGTAAAGACATTTTATCTGTTAGTTTTCGAAATTACCTATATACAGGAGGAGCTCATGGTTATGGCGCGGTAAACTATAAAAACTATCATCCTAAAACCGGAGATGCTCTATATTATGAAGACTTGTTTAATGATGTTGACGCATTTTCAAAGCTTGCAGAAGCTGCTTTTAGAACCTCTTATGAAATACCAAAGAACGGAAGCATTAACGCGACAGGATTTTGGTTTGAAGACGATGCGTTTTATCTTCCTGAAACGGTAGGAGTTTCTAAAGAATTTATAATGCTACATTACAACCAATACGAAATTGCCCCATATGCTGCAGGCCCTATTACGGTAGATATCCCAATTTCTGATGTAAAGGATTTGCTGAAAATCCCTGTTGAATAAGTTAGACGTTTTTTAATAGTGCCATTACATACCCTAGATGGACACCTTCATGAAAGTTATTAAACTCGATAGCTTCTTGTGTACTGGTAAGCGTTGTTTTTGTTGTAACCGTGTATTCTTTATAGGTCTTAAACAATTGGTTGTTCGCATCTGTTTCGGTTTGTTTCAGTAAGTCAAAAAGTTGTTTTTTACAGAGATCTACCTCCTCCTGAGCTACCAACCCTTCAGGTTTTGTTCCTTTTTTGTAGCGCATCACCTCTTCCGAAGAAACATGCAATGGAAGGCTTGACAATCCATATACCAACATTTGCTGTACTACTACACAGTGTTTTATATTCCAAAACACATTGTTATTAAATCCATCAGGAATTTTGTTAAGCTGTTCAAGCGATAATGTTTCTAGAAAGTGAAAAAAAATCTTTCGCGTTTTTAAAGTAATGTCCAGCGTGAATTTCATAACGTTAATTTTCCTCTAAAATAACAGAAATACACATCAAATTCGAGTTACTTTGTAGATTAAATTCTTCAGCCTAAGACCATGAAAAAAATTTATTATTTAAGCACCTGCGATACTTGTAAACGCATTATGAAAGAACTAGAGATTCCTCAGTCTTTTATTAAGCAAGATTTGAAAACTCAGGGAATTTCCGAAGAAGAAATAGAAGAGCTCTATAACATGACTCATAACTACGAAGCTCTTTTTAGTAAACGCGCTCGGTTGTATAAAGAACGTGACCTTAAAAACCAGACGCTCTTAGACGAAGATTATCTCAATTTGCTTTTAGAACATTACACCTTTTTAAAGCGCCCTATTATTGTAAACAACGATGAAATATTTATAGGTAATTCTAAAAAAACTGTGGCCGCAGCTAAAAACTCTATTCACGGTAATTAACTTTTGAATGAACCCAAGAATACTTGCCTTACTTGCCGCAACGGCCGCCAGTAGTATTTATGGAATAAACCACACTATTGCAAAAGGTTTAATGCCAGATGTAATAGGTCCGTACGGCTTTATTTTATTACGTGTGAGTGGGGCAACATTGGTATTTTGGCTGATTAGTTTTTTCTACCCTTCAGAAAAAATTGATCGAAAAGATTGGCTTAGAATTATAGGGTGTGCTGCCTTTGGGATGGTTATTAATATGAATATGTTTTTTAAGGGGTTAGAACTTTCTACGCCAATTAACAGTAGTGTAATAATCACCATTTCTCCGGTACTCTTACTTATTCTTTCTGCAATTATTTTAAAAGAACGCATTACTTGGTTAAAAGCTATGGGTGTTTGTCTTGGCCTTGCAGGGGCTTTAGTTCTTATACTTTTTGGCGCAAAAACCCAGCCCAATGCCTCCAACATACCTTTAGGCAATCTGTTGTTTATTGTGAATGCCGTTTCTTATGTTTTCTACTTAATACTTGTAAAGCCACTAGTAGCAAAATACAATTCTATTACCTTAATGAAGTATTTATTTTTGATTGCAGTCTTTATTAATCTACCCATTGGGTACTTACAATTTGCTGAAGTTAGCTGGTTTTCTTTAGCGTTTGAAGATCTAGGAGCCTTACTGTTCGTTGTTTTAGGAACTACGGTACTTACCTATCTTTTCAATATTTATGCGCTTAAACAGCTTAGTCCTTCAGTTATAGGTGCATTTATGTACTTACAGCCTCTAATAGCAGTGGCGTTTGCCATTCTCTCTGGGGCAGACAAACTTACCTCACTTAGGCTCATTGCTGCTATTCTTATCTTTACAGGAGTGTTTCTAACTACAAGGAAGAAAAAAAGCTTGACAAAAACATAATATAATAGCAAGGATAATATTGTATCTTTAATGTCCTAACTTTTAAAATTATAGACATGAAAACTGAAGAAATTGCAAATAATTTAGTTGCCTGGTGTAATGCAGGAGAAGAGCAAAAATGCTACGAACAACTTTACAGCCCGAATATTGTAAGTGTAGAGATGGAAGGAAGCGAGCATCAAATCTCAAAAGGAATGGAAGCTATTGCCAAAAAAGGGCAATGGTGGCAGGAAAATTTTGAAGTACATAGCGCGAAAACAAGTGAACCTACAGTAGCAGATAATTGGTTTAGCGTACGGCATGAAATGGACATTACTCATAAGCCAAGCGGACAACGAAGCACTATGCAAGAATTAGGAGTGTATGAAGTAAAAGATGGAAAAATTGTGAGAGAGCAGTTTTTCTACAATACAGAAGAGTAACAGATTACGCAAAAAAAAGGGGAATGTTAAAACGCTCCCCTTTTTTTATTCACCTTATATACTATTTTAAATCTATGGGTAGTTGCCCATGCCTTCTAGTATGTTCTTTTGTGATTGTATAAAAGTCGTCTGTTTTACTTAGGGTATTTAAATTTTCTAGTAATTCTTCAGGTATTGCCCTTAACTTTCGTGTGTTTAAATCTATCCAGCCAGCCATCATTTCGCAGCGAGCTAAATTTCTACCTCGCTGGTCGTAAAAGTTGTGCAGAAACGAAAAGTACATTCCATCTTCGCTAATTCCTTTTAGCTCCATTGAAACCTTAATGGGTTTTCCTGGGAACACTTCCTTGAAGTAAAACATATGTTCGTAGAAAACTACGGGCCCAATATTATGACGTACCATATCGGCTTGACCAAAGCCATTTTTTTGCATAAAACTAAGGCGCGTATGGCTCATATAATTAATGTAGGCACTATTGGCTAGATGCCTATTAGCATCAATATCGTTCCATCTAACTTCAAATTCTTTTGTATACATAAATTAGTTTAGATTTTTAGAAGAAAATAAATATTCCACAATATTATGCAGAATGTTTTTGATTCAGTTCTCGTGGTTTATTGTTTATATAATTTATTACAGCGGTATAAACACTTTCGCTTTTCAAATCGTGTTTTAGTCCGCTAGTAATTAGTGTGTCTATCTTTTTATTTAGCTGAAATGCCTCTTTAATGGGCAGAAAGGGCGTCACAGTATCAGATTCGTCATGAATTACCAGAAGAGGACTTTTTGATGTGTTGAAAAAGTTAGACATTTCAACTTTTTCGTAGGGTATTTGCAATACCGAATTTACCTTTCCGTGTAAATTTTGAATGGCTTTTGGTGAAAGCTTAAGTAAACTCTGGAAATATTCGAAAATGGCATTCATCCCAGAAGGGGCACCCATTAGTACAAATCGATTTATATTAATTTTTGGATTGTGCAAATACGTATACGCTGCCACCAAACACCCCAAACTATGACAAATTAAAGTATCTACGGGTCCCGTAAGCTCTATAACCTTTACCAATGCCTTTCTGCAAATTTCAACATTAAGAGCATTGCCTTTGGCCATACCATGCCCTGGAAAATCTAACGCATACACTGTATACTGACTTAAATCTAGTTTAGCTATATAAGGACGCCAGCGCTGACTGTTACTCATCCAACCGTGCAAGAAAAGAATATTTTTTGGGCCTGTTCCCCAACGGTGCAAAGCTACAGTGTGTGCTCCCACATCTATATGTGAAGTCGTTGCAGTAGCTAAAAATTGCTTGCCTTTTTCTGTAAAACCTACCCGGCGCACCTTGCACAATAATTTAAAAGATTGTTCTGCATTCCATTTTGGAGCGATTACAGCCGTACTGTTAATAAATAAACTTATAGCTTTTGTAATTATTTTCTTCATAACTATTTAGATACCAATTGGTATCTTAGAATTAAAATTTTTTTAAATCGAAATTTCCTCCACTAAGTTTCTCAAATGCGCAATTGTTTTATGTATTGCATCTGTAGAGCGTTCTAACCTACTCATCATAATTCCTCCTTCTAACGTTGCAATAAAAATAGTAGCATAAAAAGGAGCGTCTACCGTGTGCCGCACCTGTTTGTTCTTTATACCATTGGATACTATTTTACATAAAGACGCCTTTAATTGCGCTAACATATTAAAAGCTTGTTGTCTAAGTACCGTATTTGTATCATCTGCTTCTACAGCTGCATTCATAAGAGGGCATCCCCCATCATACAGTGGTGTGTGCATATATGTTTCAAAAAAATTAAAGGTGGCTTCCATTTTTAATTGAAACGTCTGTGCTTCTTGAATAGACTGTCCTAATTCAGAAAACATAACTTTTCCCAAACTTCGCAACGCTTGTTGTTCTAAGTCGCTCTTATTCTCAAAATGTCTATAAATAGCTCCCTTGGTAAGTCCTGTAGCTTTGGTGATATCACTTATAGAGGTAGCCTTGTATCCTTGTGTATTAAACAGGTTAGCACTCTCTTTTATAATATGTTCTTTAGTAAACTCGGCGTTACGCATATGCAAAGATACCAATTGGTATCTAAATAAAACATGGTATTAAGATAAATTTTCATTTGTATATTCGCGCGGTAAGATTCAATTGCTTCAAGCGCCGTACAATGCCCATCATTAATTCTACATATACAGCAAAAGGATTGTTTAAAAACGGTCATTTTTCTACTATTTATTCTGCCAAATTACGCCCAGTTCCCAAGGTTGTACAACAGCGAGAACGCTTAGAATTAAATGATGGTGATTTTATAGATATCGATTGGTCATTTCCTATAAAACCCAGTTCTAAAGTGGCTATTTTATTGCATGGTCTTGAAGGAAACGCACAGCGCGTGTATATGCAGGGGCAAGCCAAAATATTTACAGAACACGGTTGGAATGTCGCTGCTATGAATCATCGAGGGTGTAGCGGTGAAGAAAACAGGTTGTACTTATCTTATAACTCAGGAAGAACCGAAGATCTTGCCGAACTGATAGATTACATACTCGAAAAAAATACATATGCCGAAATCGCGTTAGTTGGTTTCAGTTTAGGAGGTAACTTAGTCCTTAAATATTTAGGTGAACGGCAAACCATTCCTAAGGAGCTAAAAACAGGGGTTTCTATTTCAGCACCACTTCATCTAAGCGGTTCTTTAGAGCAGCTTATTAAACTTGAAAATTTTGTGTACAATCATACCTTTATTAATGATTTAAAGGGGAAGTACAAACGTAAAATGAGTCATTTTCCAGAACAAATGAGTACAACAGAGTACAAAAAAGTACGCACTTTATTAGACTTTGACAACCTCTACACTGCCCCGGCACATGGCTTTAACGATGCATACGATTATTATGAGAAGAGCAGTAGTCTTCAATTCTTGCCTAGCATAACTACCAAAGTTTTGATTTTAAACGCCTTAAACGATAGTTTTCTTTCTGAAAAATGCTATCCAATAGACATTGCTTCGAACTCCAAAAACATTTTTCTTGAGAGTCCGAGACATGGCGGTCATGTAGGCTTTCATATAAACAACAAGGTATATTATTCTGAAAAAAGGACTCTTGAATTTATAAATAGCTGATACAATTTCGTCTAAAAAACATTAGTAAGATCTTGCCCAAATGTTGCATGATATAAAACAAAATGAATGCTATAATCATTTCAGAATAAAAGGCAAGACTAACGAAACATGCTAGAGGCGCACAAATGCGTATCTTTGCACAAATTATTTACCTATGATTCAGTCTATGACTGGTTATGGCAAGCACATCATACAGCTGCCTACCAAAAAGATTACAGTAGAAATTAAATCTTTAAACAGTAAAAATCTCGATTTAAACACCCGCATTCCATCGTCGTATCGAGAAAAGGAACTTACCATTAGAAATCTATTGGCAAAGTCGCTTACCAGAGGAAAAGTAGATTTTAATCTCTTTATTGAAATGACAGGAGAGGCTACCAATACAAAGGTGAACGAAGCTGTAGTACAAGAATACATAGCACAATTAAAGAACGTAGTGGCCGGCGACGAAACTGAACTGCTAAAAATGGCCGTGCGTATGCCAGATGCTTTAAAAACAGAGCGTGAAGAGATTGACGACAATGAATTTGCTGAAATTTTAAAAGCGGTGACCATTGCATTACAAGAAATTAACACGTACCGAAGCGACGAAGGTAATGTACTTAAAAACGATTTTCTAGAACGCATAGACACAATAGAAAAACTGCTTACCGAAGTAGCTACTATAGACGGTGAACGCATGGATAATGTGCGAGAACGCTTGCGTAATGCAGTATCTGAAATAAAGGAACGTGTAGACGAAAATAGGTTTGAACAAGAATTAATTTACTACTTAGAGAAATACGACATTACTGAAGAAAAGGTACGTTTAGAAAATCACCTCAATTATTTTAGAGAGGCTATCAATTCTGACGACTCTAACGGTAAGAAATTAGGCTTCATCACTCAAGAAATTGGACGTGAGATTAATACTATTGGTTCAAAATCTAATTTTGCACCCATGCAACAACTTGTAGTACAAATGAAAGATGAGTTGGAAAAAATTAAAGAACAAGCACTCAACGTATTGTAATGAATAAAGGAGGTAAATTAATTGTATTCTCTGCCCCTTCTGGCAGTGGCAAAACAACCATTGTACGACACTTACTGGGGATTAAAGCATTGAATTTAGAATTTTCTGTCTCTGCAACTTCAAGAGCACCAAGAGGTGAAGAAGTACACGGCAAAGATTACTACTTTTTAACCCTAGAAGATTTCAAACATAAAATGAAAACAGACGCTTTTTTAGAATGGGAAGAAGTATATCGCGATAACTTTTACGGCACCTTGCATAGTGAAGTTGAACGGATCTGGGCCATGGGGAAAAACGTAATCTTTGATATTGATGTTGTAGGCGGATTGCGAATTAAGAAAAAGTACGCCGAACGTACTTTGGCTGTGTTTGTAAAACCTCCGAGTGTAGAAGAGCTTAAAATTAGATTGAAAAAGCGTAAGACAGAAAGCGACGAAAAAATTAATATGCGCATTGCGAAAGCAAGTGTAGAGATGGCCACAGCACCTCGTTTCGATTATATTATTGAAAACGACACGCTCGAGCATGCTTTGGCAGAAGCAGAAAGACTTGTTGCGCAGCATATTGCTAAACCTATTTTTGACGATGTCACCGAAGAAGAATAAAAGTATTGGGCTCTACTTTGGCACTTTTAACCCGATACATATTGGGCATCTTATTATTGCCAATTATATGGTAGAATTTGGTGGGTTAGATGAAGTTTGGATGGTAGTTACGCCACACAATCCGCATAAAAAGAAAAGTACATTACTAGACAACCACCACCGTCTAGCGATGGTTAGAATAGCTCTAGAGGACTATCCAAAATTAAAAGCAAGCACTATAGAATTCGATTTGCCACAACCCAATTACACGGTTAATACACTAGCCGTTTTGGAGGAAAAATATCCTGGGCAACAATTTTGCTTAATTATGGGCGAAGACAACTTAAAGAGTCTTCATAAATGGAAAAACTATGAAGTGATTTTAGAGCGACATGAGCTTTATGTCTACCCTAGGGTTTCAGGAGGTCTGGTAGAAAATCAGTTTAAAGATCACCCAAAAATTAATCGCATTGCTGCTCCTATCATAGAACTCTCTTCAACGTTTATTAGGAATGCCATAAAGGATGGAAAAAATAGTAGGCCCATGCTCGCGCAGAATGTCTGGGAGTATCTAGATGAGATGAATTTTTATAGATAATCTTTTAGAGGCTGCCGTATACACTAATTATATACGGGTAAGGATAACAAATTAGACCTAACGACCGACCAAAAAAGAAACCGCCCCTCTATTCAAGACTGAATTTTGGGGCGGTCATAACCAACCAAAAAGTTGTAAATATCTATGAAGTGAGGTGTTTTAAAGCACACTAATCTTCTTCATTTGTTTTTCTATCGTCGCTTTTGGAATTCTTAATTTTCCGCGGCTATTTTTATACTGAATGTATCCTTTTCCTCTAAACGTATAAACTGTGCCAGAGGTTTCGTGGTACAATTCTATTCTGTTGTCATTAATAACGTTCAATTCAAAGTATTCATTGCCCAGGTAATCATAATCCAATGTTAAATATTTCAAATACCCATTTCCAGGCACATCATCTACATTGTAAATTCCTGTGTAGTCCCAATACAGGTCGTATATATCGCTACCTACAGGATCTTGTGAACTTCTAAAGTTACCATCACCACCTCCCGGTAAAAACTGAAGGAAGTCTTCATTATCAAACTCGTTAGGTGAACCTCCTTCTGTACTCACTTTTTCCCAAGCCGTATATTCCTGAATGAAATAGTGAATATTTTCATAGAACAGTAAATCGTAGTCGAAATTATTTCGCTGATATCCAACTAAGACATAACGAACCCCTGTTGGAGGATGGTACAATTCTATTTCTGTTGTGCTTAACTGGGTTACATCAAAACTATTAAAACCATCTAAATCGTGAGAAATATCAAGCACATAGTTATATGCATCATAAAACCCTACGTCTATTCCAAAACCATAACCCTGGTCTCCAATACCTACCAAGTTATTGTTGGCAAAGACAGTTCCATTTCTAAAAGACATTGTAAACGCCAATTGCATAAATGGATGTTCTCCAGCTGCATTAGAACGATTAATATCTACATACCATAACTCGTAGCTAGACAGCAACTGATTTAAAGAAATAGAAGGCACTGGGTCTACGTATGGATCTTGATCTACAACCACAACCTCTTCTACATAACAAGAAGTAACTACCGAAGCCAATAAGGCAAATCCGAAAAATAATTTTAATGTCTTCATAACCGTTCGTTTTAAACCTATTGTACCTAAATACAATGGGTGTTGTTTCACTTTGGAAAATCTAAAAGCATGCCAAACTTTTATTAAGCTGATTATAAGGAGTTTATGTAGACTTTAATTTTCCGTATTTTTGAATTTCAAAATAACTTATATGAAAAACCAACCAAAATTTGCCGTATTCGGAGGTGGAAGCTGGGCTACAGCCATTGTAAAAATGCTCTGTGAAAACTTGGACGAAGTTGGTTGGTATATGCGTAGTGTTTATGCGCTAGAACATCTTAAAAAAGAGCAGCACAACCCCAATTATTTAAGCTCTGTAGAGTTTGACCCTAACAAACTGAAGCTTAGCAATGATATTAATGAATTGGTCACTTACGCAGACTATCTCATATTTGTAATTCCCTCTGCTTTTGTAGATGCTGAGCTCAAAAAGTTAACCGTTTCCTTAGAAGGAAAAGTTATTTTTTCGGCTATTAAGGGAATTGTTCCTGAAAGTAGCCTTATCGTTGGAGATCATTTTTATACTCATTATAAAATTCCGTTTAAAAACATTGGAGTAATTACGGGTCCGTGTCATGCAGAAGAAGTAGCCCTGGAGCGTCTTTCTTACCTAACCATAGCCTCTGCAGATAACGAAAAGGCTACGATTGTTGCCAATGCCTTGAGTTGCGATTATATAAAATGTACTACAAGCGACGATATTATTGGTACCGAATATGCTGCCATGCTGAAGAATATATATGCTCTGGCTGCAGGGATTGCCCACGGTTTAGGGTATGGTGATAACTTTCAGAGCGTACTCATGAGTAATGCCATTAGAGAAATGAAGCGTTATGTAAAAAAAGTTCATAAAATGAAACGCGATATTAATGGCTCTGCCTACTTAGGAGATTTATTGGTAACGGGCTATTCTACCTTTAGCCGAAATCGTCTCTTCGGAAATATGATAGGAAAAGGTTATACCGTTAAAAGTGCTCAAATGGAAATGAATATGATTGCAGAGGGTTACTACGCAACCAAAAGTGCCTATGAGTTAAATCTCGCAAAGAATAAGAAAAAGGCAAAAACACCTATAATAGATGCCGTTTACAGCATTTTATACGAAGGAAAAGATCCAAAGAAGGTTTTTAAGAAATTAACCGAAAAGTTAGACTAAATTATCGTGCTAGAACACCTTTTTTAGTTAACACTGGTAAGGGTGTTGCATTATCTTCGAGTATAGAAAAGCGAGGTAGCTCAAAACGTTTGTCGTATAACCGGTCTCCAATAAAGTAGGTGATAGTAAAAAAGTTGTCAAGCTTAAAGACGCTTTCATCTATGTATTCTACCTTAGCATACCCTTGGCAGGAACCATCTTAATGGTTTTTCGCATAGGAGCAGTCATATCTTTTTCGTCATATCCCTGAGCCACTATAAGAACAGTTTCTAACGGATTTAAACCGTCGTTAATAAGGTAGATGTTCCAGTCGTGCGTATTGTAGTCTTCATTTAACTCAAATACAGCAGCAACGTAGACGTCTTTGACCTCGGGAATGTCAATGTCTTTTTTCATAAGAAGATTGTGATACTACTATTTAATCTGCACTCTTAAATTGCTCTAAGAAACGAAGGTCATTTTCGCTTAACATACGAATATCAGGAATCTGGTGTAACAATAGTGCAATTCTATCGATACCCATACCAAAAGCAAATCCGGAATATTCGGTTGAATCTATCCCGCAATTTTCAAGTACGTTGGGGTCTACCATACCACAGCCCATAATTTCTAACCAACCTGTTCCTTTGGTCATTTTATAGTCTGTTTCGGTTTCTAGCCCCCAATATACATCTACTTCTGCACTAGGCTCAGTAAATGGAAAATAAGACGGGCGTAATCTAATTTTAGACTTTCCGAAGAGTTCTGTAGTAAAATATTGTAAGGTCTGTTTTAAATCTGCGAAACTCACCCCTTTATCTACGTAAAGTCCTTCAACTTGATGAAAAAAGCAATGAGAACGTGCCGAAATGGCCTCGTTTCTATACACTCGCCCAGGTGATATGGTACGAATGGGCGGTTTGTTATTTTCCATGTAGCGTACCTGTACTGTAGAAGTATGCGTTCGCAAAAGCACATCTGGATTTGTCTGTACAAAAAACGTGTCCTGCATATCACGTGCGGGATGGTATTCAGGTAAATTTAGTGCTGTAAAATTATGCCAATCGTCTTCTATCTCTGGCCCTTCAGAAACATTAAACCCAATACGCGAGAAAATAGAAACAATTTTGTTTTTTACGATGGAAATAGGATGACGTGACCCTAGTTCAATTGGTTCCCCAGGACGAGAAAGATCACCGTATACACCTTTTAATTCTTCTGCGCCATTGAGCGACTCCTTTAAGGCGGTTACTTTCTCTTGGGCAGCTGTTTTTAAAGTATTAATGGTTTGCCCAAATTCCTTTTTCTGATCGTTTGGAACATTTTTAAATTCGGCAAAAAAGTCGTTTAACAAGCCCTTCTTTCCTAAATATTTTATTCGGAAAGCTTCCACAGCTTCTGGCGTGTCTGCTGTAAACTTTTTTACTTCTTCAATATGTCCTTGTAGGGTCTCTATCATTATAACGCGTACTTGAACCAGCAAAATTACGTAAAATATAGGCAATGATGCTAACATTTCCGCAGTGAAAATAGCTACGATTCTATCACTTCCTTTTCAATAAAATACTGCACAATAGCTTCCTTCATAAGGATACTCTGTTCACCAGCTTTAAGGGGTGGCAATTGTTCCAGAATCTTGTAGTGTGGCCAGCCCTGCTCATCAAAATATTCAAACTCATAGTACCCAAAAGGTTCTAAGAGCCTACAAATAGCAATGTGCATAAGATTCAGTTTTTCATCCTTCTTGAACTTTCGGTGTAATTGTCCAAGTTCCTGCAACCCTACCAAATAGATGATGGCATCTAAATCTAACGGAGCGCCGTCTGCAAATCGGTTACTTAAAAGGCTTACAACCGCCTCCCATCGTTCTTTTAATTGTTGATCTCTTGACATATTTTTTTCTGAAATGCAAAGGTACACCGCCCAGCTTGAACTAGAAAAACAACGAGGCGTATAATTCGATTTCGTTATCTTTACTACAAACGGGAGTTATGAATACCATAGATATTGTTGTTGGAGTTATTTTACTAATTGCATTTGTAATTGGGTATAAAAAAGGGCTTTTTGTAGCTCTAGCAGGTCTTGTAGGACTTATTGCTGGTGTCTACGGCGCTGTTTATTTTTCTGAATATGCCGCAAGCTATATTGCAGGATGGACAGATTGGAACGAGCAAACGGTGAATTTAACCGCATTTGCAGTTACTTTTCTAGCCATAGTGATGCTAATCTCTTTGGCTGGCAAATTTTTCACCAAAATAGCAGATTTTGCTGCTTTAGGTATTGTGAACAAGCTCTTTGGCGGTGTTTTTAACGTGCTGAAATTTGCTTTAATTATAAGTGTAGTCTTTATGTTTGTAAACGCCTCCCCGACCATATCGATTCTATCGGAGGAAGACCGAGACACGTCTGTACTTTATGAGCCAGTAGCTAGTTTAGCCCCTATAATTGTTCCGTACATTCTGAAAGAAGTAGACCGATATGAAACAAATGCAGAAAAAGAAGAGCCAAAATAAAAACCGCGCAACAGAATACTATTGCACGGTTTAAAAAAGTTTTAACTGTGTTGCTTACACCACGTCTTCAACGTTTTTTTCTATGTATTGCATCGCCTCTTTAAACGATTTAAATATTTTATGTTCCGGAATTAAATCTGGGATGATATCAATTTTCTCCATCATAAGTCGTGGTTGTTCCATCAGGTTTACTAACAATACTTTTACCCCACTACGTTTTAGACGCAACACGGTATCTTCCATAGCATATAAACCAGATTGGTCCATATAGGAGACTTTGCCCATACGTATTACTAAGTGTGTAGCGCTTTCAGGTATCTTCATTGCGAGCGCTTGAAAATCGTTAGTATTTCCGAAGAACAACGGTCCAGCAAGGCGCTTAATAAATACCTCTTCTTTTAACTCGGCAGGAAGTTTAATTTCATCACTCCAAGGTAATTCTAGTTCGTCTGCTTTCTGTAGTGGAACCACTTTAGAACGCGTTGCAGTAGAATCTCCAATTTTCTTCATGAAAATCAGGGCTGCGAGTACGAGTCCGATTCCTACGGCATACACTAAATTCCAAAATACAGATAATAGCAACACCACCACCATAATGATAACTTCACTACGCGGCATTTTTGGAATAGCCTTCAGACCTTTATAGTCCATTACTCCAATACCAACAGTAATTAAAATACCCGCAAGAACCGCTGCAGGAATTTGGGAAGCTATAGGTCCTAATGCCAATAAAATAACAAGCAATAAAATCGATGCCACCATACCAGAAAGTTTTGTTGTACCTCCACTGTTAATATTCACTACTGTTCTAATAGTTGCGCCTGCTCCAGGAATACCACCAAACATAGAGGCGATACTATTTCCAATACCTTGTCCCACTAATTCTTGATTAGGGTTGTGCTTAGTTTTAGTCATATTATCTGCCACTACCGAGGTGAGTAAAGAATCGATAGCCCCTAAAAACGCCAATGTGATGGCTGTAAAAATGTAGGGTGAAATACTTCCAAAATTAAAATTGGAGAACATTTCTAGGTGCAGTGTTGGGAATCCGGATGGAATTTCCTGAATAGGCCTGTAATCCCATTTCATAAAATAGGCGGTGACCGAAACTGCCAGCAGGGCGACTAATGTACTTGGAACTTTGGTTGTAATTTTCTTAAATCCGAAAATGATAAAAATTGTAGCTCCAGCTAAAGCAAATTCTAACCAATTAATATTGTTTAATGCTCTCGGAAACGACTTGATAGCTCCTAAAACACCAGAGCCAGCAGATTTAGCCAAGGTGGCAGCTTCGGCATTTATTTCGTCCTCTGAAATTAATTTTGCGCGGCGTACTGTTTCTTCGAAATCTTCTAGCACCAAAATACCTTCCCCAGCTTCATCTTTTAAAATTTTGTCGAGCAAAACTTCTTCAGCCTGCGGTTTATATTGTGTTATAAGTTCGGTATCGTCTATGGTGTAATACCCCATCATAGGTAATATTTGTGTAACTAAAATAATAACCCCAATGGCGGTCATGAATCCTGAGACCACAGGATAGGGTATGTATTTTATATATTTTCCCAAGCCTACTAATCCTAGTATAATTTGAAAAAGTCCTGCTAATAAAAAAACTAGCAAAATATAGGGAAGCGCTCTTTCTACATCGCCATCATTAGCGGCAATAATACCCGCAATAATTACCATAGACACTGCTGTCATTGGCGCCGTAGGCCCTGAAATTTGAGTGTTAGTTCCACCAAATAATGATGCAAAGAAACCAATCATAATTGCGCCGTAGAGTCCGGCACTTGGCCCTAAACCTGATTGCACTCCAAAGGCCAATGCCAAGGGTAATGCAACAATTCCTGCTGTGATACCGCCAAATAAATTTCCGCGGAGGTTCGTAAAGATGTTTTTCATGTAATGAATATTAGTAAAAGGCGAAATAAAATTTGTTTCTCTTTTGGTTGTTAATGATTACTTACTTTTCTGAATGTCTTAAAAATAACGAAAGCGAACCGAAATTTCATGTTTCAGTTCGCTTCTTTAACAAAAATTTTAATTTTGCTTTTTCTGAACTAGCTTAAAAAGTCTACTTTTCCAGATGCAACGTCATACACAGCACCAACAATAGTAATTTCTCCAGCAGCTTCCATTTCTGAAAGTACTGCGCTGTTATTCTTCATTTCATCAATAGTCATATGTACATTTTTATACACAACATCATTCACGAAGGTACTATTAGCACTTGTGCGCTCACTTCCCTCTACAGGTGATGTTACCGCTGCAACAGCTGGTTTTATTTTAGCTAATAATGGTGTAATGTTTCCTAGTTGTACATCGTCGCATGCACCCTTTACGGCACCGCAACCTGTATGTCCTAATACCACTACTGCTTTACTACCTGCTACTTTACATCCATATTCAATGCTTCCCAATAGATCTTCGTTTACAATATTTCCAGCAACTCTTGCGCTAAAAATATCGCCTATTCCCTGATCAAAAACCAATTCTACTGGTACTCTAGAGTCTATGCAGCTTAATACAACCGCAAATGGGTATTGTCCTCCAGCCGTATCCTGAACCTGACCTAATAAGTCTCTGTTTGATTGATTGGTATTTAAAAATCTTTTATTCCCCTCTTGCAATGCTTCAATAGCAGATTGAGGTGTATACTTACTTTGTGTTTCTTTAGTTTGTGCTTTCATTTCTTTATTTTTTCTGTTATAAATTTACGAATTAATGATAGTATAATCATTAATTAGCAGGCACTAATAGTGATGCGCCTACTTGATTTATGATTTTATTTAGATTTACATCACCGGGTTGCTTATTACGATCGGCGACGCAAATTAGATTGATAGCGTTTTTTGTGATATAATTTGATATGTTTTTAACTACCGTATCACTTTGCTCGAATATATAACGCACCATTTCACCACTATGGGGTTTCGCCTCAACTTCTGCTGGGTTTTTGGAAGCAACTGTGAATAATCGCAAAGGTTTTTTAGCATGTGCAGCTAATGTGGCAGCAAGTGGATTGTCTGAAGTGGTATCTTTTAATAGACCCACAGCCAGTGATTCACTTGCTTCTATAACGTTTTTAGTATCAGCTACCAAAACCATTCGGTCAAAATTCTTGAGCACGAATGGAACCATATTATCTCCTAAATAAGCAGGCTTCTTGGTCGTTCGCTTCCCAACTACAACGATATCGTGTTGTTGTTGTTCTAATTTATGTTTTACCTCATTTCTAATATTTCCGAAAGAAAAAGAGTATCGCACTTTAATAGCATGCGTTCTATAAATTTCGTGAGCCAATTGTTTTAATTGACCTACTACATTCGCATGAATTTCTTCGATAGATCGAGTTGCAGATAATTGATTTTCATGTTTTACTACTTCTAACGGTTTTTTTACATGAAATAATTCGATGTCTGCATCTGTCATATGGGCCAAACTAGCCGCGCTTTTTAATACGTTCAGACTATTTTCTTTTAAGTCTGTTAGTACCAGTATATTTTGTTTATTTTGATTTTTCATAGATTTCAGTTTTAGGCAGATTTAGGTCTGAGTTTAAAAAACTCTATAAAACTTGGAGGATTTTCTGCGATTCCTCGTTCTGAGATGATTTTTATGTCAATATTTCTTTCTTTGGCCTTAAAGGCGAAATCATCTAGAATTTCAACAATATCTGCATCAAGATATCGTGTTTTTCGAACATCGAGCTCTAAATAAGTATCTCTTGGTAAACTATCAAGCTCTTTAAGAATAGCACCTTTGTTAAAAAAGGTTACCTCTTCTGCTAAGGTCATTGAGATTTTGTGTTTTCCATTACTCTTATCTTCAATATGCAAGAAATGAGAGTTTTGATAACTCTTAAACAATACTACTACAATCCCAACAGCAAGTCCAAGCCCAATTCCAATAAGTAAGTCAGTAAATACAATTCCCACTACGGTTACAATGAATGGCACGAACTGTTTCCAACCGGCCTTATACAATGCTTTGAAGGTTGATGGCTTTGCTAATTTATAACCAACAATAAACAAAATAGCGGCAAGAACAGACAACGGAATGTAGTTAAGCACGTTCGGTATAAGCATTACTGAGATCAACAAAAATATACCGTGTATAATTGCACTTGCTTTAGTTTTCCCTCCAGATTGTACGTTTGCAGAACTTCTTACAATTACCTGTGTGATAGGCAATCCGCCAATAAATCCAGAAATCATATTTCCAGTTCCCTGGGCAAGCAATTCTCTATTGGTTGGCGTAACTCGCTTTTGCGGATCTAATTTATCTGTAGCTTCAACACAAAGTAACGTTTCTAAACTCGCTACCAATGCAATGGTAAAAGCGGTAATCCAGATTTCTGGCATCCAAATAACACTAAAGTTTGGGAATGCAAATTGGTCACGAAATTCTGATAAACTCTCAGGTACGGGAACAGAAACTAAATGTTCTTTTACAAGGTTAAGACTTGAATCTTTTGTCATGAAAAAATATACAATTCCAACAACTACGGCTACTAATGGTCCTTGTACTAATTGAAAAAACTTTCCTTTTTTACTTAATACATTACTCCATACAATGAGAATGGTAATTGCAATAAAAGCAATAACAGTGGCTCCCATGTCTATGTTACCACTAACAATAGCATTAATAGTTTTTAATAGCTCGGTTAACGTATTTTCTCCATCTACCTGTAGAAAGGCAAAATCTCCTTCGGGGTTTTTATCCAATCCGAAGAAATAAGGAATTTGTTTTAGAATAATGATAATTCCAATTCCTGTTAGCATACCTTTAATTACTGAAGACGGGAAGTAATAACCAATTACACCTGCCTTTAATACTCCAAAGAGCAACTGAATAGCACCTCCAAGAACTACAGCCACAAGAAAATTCTCATAGCCACCTAAAGTGCCAATAGCAGTTAATACAATGGCTGCGAGTCCTGCTGCTGGACCGCTTACGCCAATTTGAGAGCCACTTAAGGCTCCTACAATAATTCCTCCTACAATACCTGAAATTAAACCAGAAAAGAGAGGAGCGCCACTTGCCAATGCTATACCTAAGCACAAAGGAAGGGCAACAAAGAATACTACGATACTCGCTGGGAGATCGCTTTTAATTTTTGAAAACATACAATAGATTTTTACACCGATTATAAATCGATAAATTTTTAATTTGAGTTCGAGGACTCTTTTAAACGTAAAATTCTAGATGTATTCTGGGGGTGGAGAAAACGTTTCTTGAGATACTTTCTCCCAAAATTGGGATCTATATCCAAACGCATTTGAATTCTCGAAAAGTTCAATCGAAATAAATTTTGCATTTATCGATTCGGGAGCGTTATATTCTTTTGCTCCTAATTTGAAGGTTTCCGAATTTTCTTCTTCATTCATTGAAAAAACACTTGCAATATTGATATTCATATCGCATAAAGTCACTACTGCTGGTGTAAGAATACACCAGGTAAAAACCATTAAAAAAAAGATACTTTTTAGATTCAATTTTTTGTTTTTTCAGAAGGCAAAAATAATAATCGTAAGAAATATTCGTGTTAAGTTAATCTTAAATCTATAACTGTTTTATATCACTAGATGGTATCCAACCATCTTTTCCATTTACAAGTAGCACGCGAACCCATGCATCTTCTTCAGAAATGATTTGCACCTTGGTGCCTTCATGCAGTACAAACGCCACTTCACTTCCCATTTTAGGTTCTGCACGTGCTTCAGAGCTTTCGGCAAAAACAATCGCTGGCTTATCTTTTGTTGCATCTGCATACGTTTGAAATGCCATAATGGTACTTACAACCAACAATCCTAATGAGAGCATTGCCGTTGTAAAAAACAGCCTCTTCTTGCCTTCAGCTACTATAAACCAGTAGCTTAAAAATAAAAGCACAAAAAAGATAGATGCCATCACAGCAAGTTTTGCCCAACCATTATATGTAAACAAACTAGCTATTGCATGATACCACTTAGAAAAAATGGTTTTTGGCAAAGGCTCTATAGCATCTATTCGAGCATTTTCGGCAAACTTTAAATTAGTTTTAATATCTGCGTCGCCTGGTGCTAGTTGAAGCGCCTTTTCATAATAAAAAATACTAGGTCCTACCTTGTTGAGTTTATAGTTGGCATTTGCGAGATTAAAATATAGCGAAGATGAGTGTTTACCATTGGCCAACACTTTCTCCCAACTATTAATGGCTTCTTGAAATTTATCGTTTTTATAGTGTTCTTTCCCTTGTTCAAACAAAGCATTATTCTGGCTCCAACCCAAAGTGCCTGTAAGTACAACAAGTATGAAAAATAGATGTTTCATGTTACTGTATTTGTTTGTCTATGGTTGAAATTACCTTGGCAGCCTTCTCGTAATCTTGTTGCATAGCCACCTCACTTGTTGGTGTATATCTTGCGTATTCACAACTTTTTAAAAGTTGAATAAATTCTGAAATTACCTGCGGTTCTACACTGCGCTCTGCCAATAAAGTTGAAATCTTCTCTTTGCTAAAATCGCTCGTTTCAATATTTAATTTGGCCTTTAAATAGTTATGAAGCGCACGCTCTAAAGCTTCATAAAACACCACACGATCTTTCATGTTCTTTTTGGCATTACTTAAATACTTTCTTGCTAATTTATCTGCTTTCCGAAGTTTATTTCCTTGCACATCGGCCATACGTTCTTTCCTTTTCTTACCAACTAAAATAAAGAGAGGTATAAGTAACATAGGTCCGCCTAGTAACGACCAAAACAAGGTTGATTTAAAGAATGACGTTGTAGCAATGGGCTCTAAGTTTGCATCTAACTGAATAAACTTAAATTGTGTATCGTCAAGATCTGTATCTGTTGTTGTAATTGCTTTGTCTGTCTTTTCGGTACTTGCCACTGGACCATTTGCCACATTGATAACTACTTCTTCACTGGACAAGGTCTCGTATTTTTCAGTTTTTGGGTTGAAATACGTAAACGTAATAGGTCTAATAGGATAATTGCCCTTGAATTGAGGTACAACAGTATATTTTTCTGCAATTGCTCCTCGCATACCATCGGCCTGTACCGTTACCTGGTTTACGCGTTCTGGCTCATAAACTTCTAAGGCACTCGGAAGCTTTAAAGAAGGTAAATCGAATAGCTTTAAATTCCCTTTTCCAGAAATTTTGGTGGTAAGTTCAAGTGCTTCGTTGGCATCTAAAGTGGTGCGATTTGTACTTACTTGAAACTGGAAATCTCCAACGGCACCGGCAAATTCATCTGGCTTACCTTCTATTGGAAACGGTTTTACATCTATAGTTCGACTCCCCGCAGAAACGGTTTTATTTACCCTAACCATAGGCTGTCTTCCAAAAAAAGTACGCTTATTACTACGCACGTCTATAGGAATGTCTAACGTAAGCGGCTCTATTTCTAACTCGCCAATTTTCTGAGGATAGAGTACCGTACTTCGCAAGATTACATAGCGATAATCTTCGCCTTTGTATTTGCCTTCATAAACCTTGTAGTTACCCTGAGTATTTATATTCTGACTCCAGAAATCTGCGTATTTCGGACTACTAATTTCGCGCCAATTACTTGTTATACTTACTTGATGCGAAACATAAAGTTTATACGTAACCGTAATAGCCTCACTAAGATATGGATTGGTATTAGAAATCTCTGCTACGAGATGTACATTTTCATCTGCTATATATTCTGCATTACTACCGTCTTTTGAAATTTTTACAGGATTTGTAACTACTACTGAAACTGGAGGTGTTTTATAGGTTTTACCTTCAATTTCTATGCTTGCCTGCCCAATAGTTTTAGTCCCTTTCGACGAAGGTGCTAAAAAGTAAGAATACGTTTTGGAGTAACTTCTTTTACCATTAAAGTATGAATTACTTATGGCTTGATTAGGACCACCCACTACCTGAAACCCTTCGAACTCTGGCGGATTGAAATTATCGCCATCTTGGTTCATTTCAAAATCTACGCGTACACGTTCGTTAAGCCCAATCTTTTTCTTGCTCACTTTAGCTACAAAGGTTACCTGTGCCTGGGCAATACCAGCCAAGAGCATGCAACACACGAGTATTAAAACTGAGAATCTTTTCATCTTACCAATCTTTTTCAGATTTTATCTTAGCGCCTTTTTGTTTTTTAGCATTAATTTTTTCCTGTACCTTCTTTTCTTCATTATTCATAGCCTCCAACAGGTTTTTTATTTGTTGCGGAGACATTTGTCCAGGCTGCGGTTGTTGTTGTTTTTGGTCTTTTTTATCTTTTTCACCATCGTTTGGCTTGTCTGGCTTTCCTTGGTCTTCTTTATTGTCGCCTTTCTTTTCTTCGTCTTTCTCGTCTCCTTTATCTTTGTCTTCCTGCTCGTCACCCTTGTCGCCTTCTTTTTCCTTGCCTTCTTCGTCCTTCTTGTCTTGGTTATCTTCGTTCTTATCGTTTTTATCCTGATTCTTGTCCTGATCTTTATTGTCGCCGTCGCCACCTTTTGGCGGGTTTTTTTCTAGCATCTCTTTGGCAAGTGCTAGATTATAACGCGTTTCATCGTCTGTAGGATTGTTACGAAGGGCATTCTTATAGGCATCTACTGCTTCTTGATATTTTTTAGCGTTCATATAGGTATTTCCCAAATTATGATACGCACCATGTTTGTCGCTCTTGTCTGTAGCCACATCTGCCGCCTGTTGAAACCGTGTCATTGCTTCATCATTTTTATCTTTGTTGTAATAGGCGTTTCCTAAATTGTATTTGGCAGTTTCACTTTTCGGATTAATGGCAATAGCTTTTCTGTAATCTGCTTCACCTTCAACAAATTTATCGTCTGCAAGTGCTAAACTAGCATCACTAACAAGCGCAGTAGTTTCACGTAGCAATTGTCTTTCTTCTTTTTTAGTGTCTTTTTCTTTCGCTTGCGCGGAAATTTCCGAAGAAAACAACAGCGTTACTAACATAAACACTACCGACAAAATATGCTTTTCTCTTATACTCATATACAATCTCATCATCATCTTAATTTTGTGCTTCATTAAAAAGGTTCAACTTCTTTAACCAAGCGGTTTTGCGCTCTAGTAAGAACATATCTAGAAGTAACAAAAATAATGCCCCAGCCAAAAACCATTGAAACTGGTCTTTAAAATCTGTAAACTGTTTGGCTTCAAATGTCTTTTTGTCCATTCCATTTAAAATTGCAGTTACGCTTTCAACTACTTCTTTGGTGTTATTTCCAGGAATGTATGTACCATTCCCTTCTTCTGCAATTTGTTTAAGTGTTTCTTCTCCCAAGCGGGTAATAACTTGCTCGTTATTTTGGTCTTGCTTGTAATATTGTAAAATACCATTTCGCTTTATTGGAATTGGCGCGCCTTCTACCGTACCTACACCAATGGTATAAATTTTAATTCCAAGCGCCGCTGCCTCGTCTGCAATACTTTCTACATTGCCTTCATGATCTTCTCCATCACTAATTATAAAAAGCACCCTGTTTACCTGTTCCTCATCATTATAATAGGTTTTTGCCATTTGGATGGCTTCATTAATAGCCGTACCCTGACTAGAAACCATATCTGTGTTCATGCTATTTAAAAATAGCTTGGTAGATGAAAAGTCTGTAGTAATTGGTACTTGCGGAAATGCGCTACCAGCATAGCCTATAATCCCTACTCGGTCACCTCCTAGGCTATTTAAAATCTGTGTCACCAATTGTTTAGACTTCTCTATGCGGTTGGGTGCAATGTCTTCGGCTAACATACTTTTAGAGACATCTAAAGCAAAAACCACATCAACTCCTTCTCGCTTTACGTTTTCAATTTTAGTTCCTATTTTAGGATTAACCAACCCTATTGCCAAACAAGCAATTGCCAGACAGAACACAAAAACCTTGAGTACAGGTTTAAAAACAGAACGGTTTGGACTTAGTTTTTTTAACAAGGCTGTATTCGCAAACTTCTTCTGTGTCTGACGCCTCCAAATAAGCACACCCATAAATAGCAACACAATCACTGGAATTGCGAGCAACACATAAAGATATATAGGTTGTTCTAATTGATACATACGTTCATTCTTTACACAAAACTTCTAAATACCGTATACCTAAGTAACCATTCTAGCCCAAGCAAAACCAACGCTAAAAGTACCAATGGGCGGTATTTTTCATCATAATTTTTATACTTAAATTCTTCTATATCTGTTTTTTCAAGCTTATTAATTTCGTCGTAAATTTCGTTTAACTTACTTGTACTTGTTGCTCTAAAATATTGTCCTTTAGTTACCTCAGCAATTTCCTGTAGCAGTTTTTCATCAATACGTACCTGTTGCATACCGTATTGGAATCCTCCATCTGGTCTAATACCAATTGGCGACAATGCCATGCCGTTAGACCCAAGACCAATAGTATAGACTTTAATTCCGAACTCTACGGCCAATTCACTTGCAATTTTTGGATCTATAAAGCCGCTATTATTTTCACCATCGGTCATTAAGATGATAATTTTACTTTTGGCTCTACTTTCTTTTAGTCTATTAACAGCCGTTGCCAATCCCATACCAATAGCAGTTCCTCCCTCGATTACGGTATTATACTGTATAGACTTTAGAGCAGAAAGAACAATTCCTTTATCGCTAGTTAACGGAGTTTTGGTATAGCTCTCACCGGCATATTCTACAATACCTATGCGGTCGTTAGGGCGTGCATTAATAAAACGAGCCGCTACAGTTTTTAGCGCTTCTAATCTATTTGGTTTTAAATCACGTGCCAACATACTTGCTGAAACATCTATGGCTACAACAATGTCTATTCCTTTGGTGGTTTTAATTTTTGTGCTCTCATCTACCGTTCTTGGTCTAGCCATCGCCACGATTATGGCAGCAAGCGCCAGCAAGCGCAGGACAAATAATAATGGTTTTAATCTCGCTAGCCAGTTTTTACCGGTTTTAAAACCTTTAATGCTCGAAATTTTCAATGCAGCCGTTTGCTGTTTTCGCTTCCAGAGATACCACAACACCAATAGCGGCAGCAAGGCTAGTAGCCAAAATAACTGTGGATGTACGTATTCAAACTGTTGCATTAGTTGTCTTTTGTTTCTTGTAATTCGAGCTCTACAGAGTTAATGATTCGATCTTTAACACCTACCGAAAATCTACCGTCATTTTTGTAAACCACTAAAACGGTTTGCACGCCGTTTTGCTGTGCGAAGAGCAATAATTCGTAAAAACTTTGTTCTTTCATCACTTTATTATCTCCTACAGATACGTTAAAGTTTCCGTAGGCTTTGAGGCCTGAAATTCCCTTTTCCGTAGAAAAATCTTCACGTTTAACAATCATGTTGAGTGCGCCCCGTTTTTCCAATTCAGACAAGGCAGCGTCCATTAATGGATCTAGGTCTACCTCTTCTTGGGCATTCCTTGTTTGAGTAGAACTAACTAAAACATACAGCGCGTCGGTGATATCACCCGCCGAAAACACATTGGCACTACTCACCACAATGTTTTCTGCTTCGGGAATATCGATCTCGGTACGGACTAATATTTCTGGTGTTTCCAAAATTACAGCTGGATTGCCATATTCACTTTTATACCAGCGGCCTTCGGCTAATTCTCTTATTTCGTTACCAAATACCTTGTCTTTTAATGTGTCAAATCCGTTAATAGTTCCATAAATAAAGGCAGTAAGTAGCAACCCGAGAATCATTCCCGAAGCTAAATACGCATATTTTCTTCTTTGTTTCTTTTTTCGTTGCGCTTCTAGGTACAATTCGTTTTCTAACAACTCTTCTTCAGTGGGTTCTGGAATTACCTCGTGGGTATGATTAATAATATCTTCCACTGCAGAACGATCGGCCAAAGCCTGTTCTTTGGCTTGTTTCATTTTTGCAAACTTTACCAAATCTGCACGTTTCAGAATTGCTGCAAGGCGTGTGATATCTTCAGGTTCGAAATCGAAATTCCCTGCGTCTTTATGTAATTCTAATCGAGCAATTAATTCGTCTGACGTACTTTCGAGCACCGTATCGTCAACCTCTCTATCTAGGTATCTTTTTACAATTTCGGTTAAATGCGAGTAGTATTCTTTACTCTTATCTTCTTGAAGGAGCTCAGAGTTATCCAAATTTTGTAGTGCCACCAACGCTTCCTCGTAGGGAGGGAGTTGTTGTTCTTGAGCTTCCTTTTGTTTTTTTCTTCGTAAGAAAATATATGCGACAATAGCTGCCAATAATAGGCCGACAATCCACGGCACTAAATCCCAAAAATTGAATGGCGGTTTATCTACCTCTACTGCAGGTTTTATTTCAAACATCTTCTGTTTGGTAGTATCTACAGGAACATCTCGTACTTCAACTTTTATAGAATCTAGGTTAAATACCTTCTCGTTAATTACAATTTTTTGCTTGGGGATGGTGTATGCTCCAGAGTCGAACTGAGTTAGACCGTACTTTTTTATGAGGCGCATTTTTTTGGCCTCAAATGTGGTGTCTACTTTGTAGCTTTCAATTACTTCTAACGGTAAAAACGTTTGCCCTTCTGGAAACACAACTAAATCTGTGGTATCTGCCTCTACATAAACATTGTACCTAATTTCTTCTCCTATTCTTATAAGCGTGGTATCTACAGAAGATGTAACCTGAGCAGATAGCGACGTTGAAAAAAGCACAAAGCATAACGTGGGAAGAATAACAATTGCTCTAGTTGGTGGTTTTATTTGAAAAGACCCCAATAAAATGGTACGCACCAATGCGGTCTTTACTGTTGTTAACCAAACAGCCATTTTACTATTTACATTTGATATTTTCACCTTGTACTTCGTCATTTATAAGTCGTACCTCGTTTTATCTTTTCTTAAAATAACCTAACAATTTTTTCACGTAACTTTCATCTACCCGACAACTAATAGCCCCGGCACCACTTTTGGTAAACGTCTCTTGAAAGTAATCTACGCACGTTCGATAATAGGCGTTGTAACTGCGTCGCACTCCTTTGGCTCCTGTATTCACTAACAATAATTCGCCAGTTTCTTCATCTTGCATTTGTACCATACCTACGTTGGGCATTTCTTCTTCTCTGCGGTCGTAAATTCGAATTCCAGTGACATCATGCTTTCCAGCGACTATCTTTAGGGCATCTTTATATCCTTCTGTAATAAAATCTGAAAGCACAAAAACTATAGCTTTCTTCTTCATTACATTGGTTAAGTACTTTAGGGCATGTGTTACATCTGTTTTCTTGCTTTTTGGCTGAAATTCTAACAACTCCCGTATAATTCGTAACACATGACTCTTGCCTTTCTTTGGTGGAATAAAAAGCTCTATTTCATCTGAAAAAAGAATCAATCCTGTTTTATCGTTATTCTGCATAGCCGAAAAAGCCAAGGTCGCGGCAACTTCGGTAATAATCTCATTCTTAAATTGGTTGTCTGTCCCAAAAAACTCTGAACCTGAGATATCTGCCACGAGCATAAGAGTAAGCTCGCGCTCCTCTTCAAAGACTTTTACGTAAGGTTCGTTATATCGAGCTGTAACATTCCAGTCTATATTTCTAACATCATCACCAAACTGGTATTGTCGTACTTCAGAAAAAGTCATTCCGCGTCCCTTAAAGGTACTATGGTACTCACCACCAAACACGTGATCGCTAAGGCGTCTCGTTTTGATTTCGATCTTTCGTACTTTTTTTAAGAGTTCTTTCGTGTCCATTATTAGTGCGTAGTAGTAATTTACAACAGGTAGAAATTTGTGAAGGAGTTGTCTAGATACGCTCGTTTAATTGAGGAAAATTTGTTTTACTAGCAACTCACAATTACCTCCTTTTAAGGTACTTCAATTACATTCACAATTTTGTGAATGATATCTTCTGAAGTAATATTTTCTGCTTCTGCCTCGTAAGTAATACCAATTCTGTGACGCAAAACATCTTCTACCACAGCTCGTACATCTTCAGGAATTACATACCCTCTTCGTTTAATAAAGGCATAGCATTTTGCAGCTAAGGCTAAGTTTATACTTCCTCGTGGAGAAGCTCCAAAACTAATAAGCGGGGATAATTCTTTTAAACCGTAGTTTTCTGGGGTACGAGTAGCGAAAATAATATCGAGAATATACTTTTCAATTTTCTCATCCATATACACCTCTCGGGCAGCTGCTTGTGCACGCTTAATTTGGTCGATAGTAACTACGGGATTCACCGTTTCAAAGCCACCTTTTAAATTCTGACGCATAATAAGTTGCTCTTCGGAAATTTTAGGGTATTTAATTACGGTTTTCAGCATAAAACGGTCTACCTGTGCTTCAGGTAACGGATATGTTCCTTCTTGCTCTACAGGATTTTGTGTTGCCATTACTAAGAATGGCCTCTCAAGTACAAAAGTTTCATCACCAATAGTTACCTGCTTTTCTTGCATGGCTTCTAATAACGCAGATTGCACTTTTGCTGGTGCACGATTAATCTCATCGGCTAGTACAAAATTTGCGAAAATGGGACCTTTTTTAATGCTGAAATCATTCAGCTTCATATTGTAGATTAGCGTTCCTACAACGTCTGCTGGAAGCAAATCTGGAGTAAACTGAATTCTACTAAAAGTACCATGAACCGCTTTCGATAGTGTGTTTATCGCTAAAGTTTTTGCCAATCCTGGTACTCCTTCTAGCAAAATATGCCCCTGCCCTAATAGCCCAATAAGTAATCGCTCGACCATATCTTTTTGGCCAACAATTACTTTATTTATTTCAAGGGTTAGAATGTCTACAAAAGCACTTTCTTTTTCAATTTTCTCATTAAGTGCCCCTATGTCCATGGTAGTCGTTGTGTCTTCCATAATGTTAGATTCTTTTTATACTGTAAGCTATTCCTCTTTAACCACGCAAATTGCCTATTTATTATGGCAAATGTTGTTAACGATTGGTTAAAAAGACGAAGTTGTTTTGTAAAAATTTCAACTTTCTTAGAAGGGTTGAGATTTAAAAAATAGATCTCAACGTAGTAAGCATGTTTCTTCATAACAATTCATAAAAATAGGGATGGTACCACCATCCCTATAATTAGAAGTATCTTTTTTTTAATCGAGTGCTAACTCTACAGTACCAAGTGCTGTTACTTCTCCAATACGAATTATTACATCTTCAAAAGTTTCTTCTCTATCAGTTATTTCGTCTGATATCGTAATTTCATACGTACCTTCTTGTAATCCGGTTATAAAGAATTCGCCATTGTCATCGGTTTTTCCTTTAAATGTTTTATCAGAATCAGTAGCAACAATTAAAATTTCAGCATTGGGCGCTATAACACTTCCCATTATGGCACCATCTGTTTTGGCAGTTAAATTTGCTGTAGGCTCTGTAAAAGGTGTTTCTTGTTGTTCTTCACTATCTCCACAAGCATAAACTACCATCATTATTACTAGCAAAAATGCTCCGTATTTTAAAAGTGACTGTAAGGTTCGTTGTACTAATAATTGTTGTCGTTTCATGGTATTGAATTTATAATAATTAAAAGTAGAAATAAGCAAGGTCGTTGCCCATGAAGTTAACATTGATTAACGCGCGATTTAACCACCCCTTAACTATATAAAATGTTAAAAGAATCGTTATTTTTAAGCTGAAATTGAACCCATATGACTATACAAAATAAAATTGTCCTGATTTCTGGGGCAACCAGCGGCATAGGTAAAGCAACAGCAGAACTCTTCGCAGAAAACGGCGCAATTCTCATTCTTTGTGGTAGAAGAATAGAACGGCTTGACTCATTAAAAGAGACGTTGTCTAGAAAAACAAAGGTATATACGCTTCAGTTTGATGTTAGAGAAAAAGCCACTGTCTTTAAACTTCTACAAAACCTTCCGCCCGAGTTTGCGGCTATTGATATCTTAATAAATAACGCTGGGAACGCCCACGGACTAGATCCGTTTCAGTTTGGGGATATCGACGATTGGGATGCCATGATCGATATTAATGTAAAAGGGCTTCTTTACATGAGCAAAGCAGTACTTCCTAAAATGCTGGAAAAGCAAGCTGGACATATTATTAATATTGGGTCTACAGCGGGAAAAGAAGTGTACCCAAACGGCAATGTGTATTGCGCGAGTAAACATGCCGTAGATGCTATAAACCAAGGTATGCGACTAGACCTCAACGGAACAGGAATAAAAATTAGCGCCATAAACCCGGGCATGGTTGAAACCGAATTTAGCGAAGTACGCTTTAAAGGCGATACAGAGCGAGCCAAAAAAGTATATCAGAATTTTACGCCCTTACAACCAGAAGACATTGCCGATATTATACTATTTGCAGTTACCAGACCGCCACATGTTAATATTGCAGACCTAACTGTGATGTGTTTAGACCAGGCTAGTAGTACGGTTGTGAACAAAAGATAATTTATATTTCAACTACCAGTCTAAAAACTTAAGATTTCCGCCTACGCGGAAAATTAATATGATCAACAAACGCCTTTTGATAAAAAACCTCCTTGCTCATAACGATGAGAGCAGCTTTTATGACAAAAAAAGAAAGATTGATTTAGGTAGCAAAGAAGGAAAGGCTAAATTTTTAAAGCACATTTGTGCGCTTAGTAATAGCAATCCTAAAAACAATAGTTTTATTGTAATTGGGGTAGAAGATGAAGGCAACGAGATTAGAGGGGTAGACTTTTTTGATGATAGTAAACTGCAAAACTTAATCAATGCATACCTTACCAATGCACCTCTAATCTCTTACGAAAATGTTCTGTTTCCTCATCTACCAGAAGATAAGGTGGTGGGCTTAGTTACCATTAGACCCACTGGAGAGATTACCTCCTTGCGAAAAAATATCTGGAAATATTGGGGCGGCTCTATTTTCTTACGCGATGGAAGCATCTCAATGCCTAAAGATTTCGACATTGAGATAAAAGATGTTAATTCTGAAATCGTTGCTGCCATTGAGAATAAAGCAAAAAACAACATAGAGCTTACGTTAGATGGCGTTATTAATTTTATAAACCATCGTCATGAAGCTTTAGATGCACATTACAAGGTTTTTAAAGAATTGTTTGTAGTATGCTGGGCAGGGAATACCAAGCATGTGAAAGATAAAACATACTATTCTCGTGTAGATATCGAGCTCATTAACGAGCAGGTAAAGCTTTTTTATTCTGCGCTCGATGAAGTAAGCATCGTGTATACAGACGACTATTTTAGGATCACAGAATACGTACATCTAGGGCTTAACAATCAATTTAGGTACTACCCCTTAGAAGAAGTAACCATCAACTTCAAAGAAAACGGATTTTATAATATTGACACTCAACTCATCTTTGAGGCGCCAAAATTTAACAAGAAGACCTTACACCATATTTATAACGCTACCAATGCGTTGCTTGAAAAACTACGAAAGGATATTCCGCTAACGCTTTCCGAAGAAAAAGATGTGCGAAACCTAGCCGAAACCTATCTTATATGTTACCTCAACGATTTTTCTGACGCCAAAACAAAATTATTGGAGGCAAAACCGTTTTTAAAAACCAGAGGTGGCGTTGCATACCAAGCTTTTAAAGAAAGTTTGCGCATACTTCGGAAAGTGAAATATAACTAACTCACAATATGTTTTGTAACATGTGTACACAATATTTTACTTATATTTAGAATCCTAATTTTTTAAACCAATTTTCATGGGCATTTTCGACAAAATCAAAGAAAAATTAAGTCACGAATTTATAGACATCATCGAGTGGCTCGACTTCACAGATGATACCATTGTGCATCGTTTTGAGCGCTATCAGAACGAAATTAAAAATAACGCCAAACTTATTGTACGAGAAGGACAGACAGCTGTTTTTGTAAACGAAGGGCAATTGGCAGATGTATTTACACCTGGAACCTATACCCTAAACACACAAAACTTACCTATCTTAACTACACTAAAAGGTTGGAAGTACGGTTTTAACAGTCCGTTTAAGGCCGAAGTATACTTTGTAAACACCCACCTCTTTACAGACGAAAAGTGGGGAACAAAAAATCCGATTACTCTTAATGACGACCGGTTTGGTTTGGTTGAAATACGAGCATTTGGAACCTACGCCTTTAAAATTAGCGACCCAGGTAAGTTTGTAGTAGATATAGTAGGTACAGATAACAACTTTACCAATTTTGAAATAAATGAGCATCTAAAAAGTCTCATCGCAACCCGTTTTACAGATACCGTAGGTGAAGCAAACTTGCCTATAGAGTTATACGCAGCTAACACCACAGAGCTTTCTGAAACCTGTCAAGAGGTTATGAAACCAGAGTTTGAAAGCGTTGGGATTTCTCTTGAAAAATTCTATATCGAAAATGTATCGATGCCAGAAGATCTTAAAAAGGAAATCTTTGAGTACAGCCGAATCGACAAACTAGACCTAGACAAATTAACCAAATTCAAAACTGCAAAAGCTATTGAAGCTGCTGCAGCCAACGAAGGAGGTACTGCAGGTGCTGGTATGGGTATGGGTATGGGCTTTGTACTCGCACAACAAATGGGAGGTATGATGGCGGGAGCCCCGCAGGCAAATACACAAATGGGAGGCCAGCAGCAAGCAGCGTTTCCAGGTAGTATGCCACCACCAATGCCCGCTGCCGTACAATACTTTTACGCGGCCAATGGCCAACAAGCAGGACCCGTTAGCTTTGAACAGTTACGCACACTTTTTGCTAATCGTACCGTAAATAAAGACACGCTGGTCTGGAAACAAGGAATGCAAAATTGGACTGCTGTTAGTGAGGTAGAAGAGTTAAAAGCTTTCTTAGGAGGTAACACACCACCACCGTTGCCAGGCAACTAATAAAATAAATACACACGTAGCATTTAATTGTTACTAAATTACAAGTCCCCTCCTAGGAGGGGAATACTTACATTGAATACTAATAACTAGTAATGCAATCAACCCCTCAACAGACATCTGAACTTAAAAAAGCCTGTATTAACTGCGGAGCAGAGCTTCGGTATGCACCTGGAACCACAGAACTTAAATGCGAGTATTGCGATTACAGACAGGAAATTCCTAAGGAAGAAACGGTATTTCAGGAATTAGAACTCAAGCAATATCTCAATGAACTAGGCTCACAATCGCACAGCCAAGAAATTACCATGTTACACTGCAAAAATTGTGGTGCCAACCAGCATGTTGAGGAAAACTACAAGTCGTTACATTGTGTGTATTGTAGTATGCCCTTAGTGGTAGAAGATGCTTACATGGAAGATTGGATTGTCCCTGGTGCAGTGCTGCCATTTCAAATAGATCAAAAAAAAGCACACCTAATTTTTAAAAAGTGGGTAAACGGACTTTGGTGGGCGCCTAATAAATTAAAAAAGGCAACCCTAGACCCCCAAAATACCAAAGGTCTTTATGCACCATTCTGGACGTTTGATGCACAACTTTATGCTAATTATACAGGGCAGCGAGGCGAATATTATTATGTAACTAAAACCGTTGGAACAGGTAAAAATAGACGCACTGTTCGAGAACGACGTACCCGATGGTATCCAGCCAGCGGATCTGTATCTGGATTTGTAGATGACACATTAATTAAAGCTTCAGAACAAAAATCTGGGGTAATTCCGAAGAAAATAGCACATTGGGATTTACGAAAATTAGAGACCTTTCAAAGTAGTTATTTAGCAGGATTTGTAACCGAAAAATACACCATTCCGTTACGAGACGGACATCTGGATGCAAAGAAGGAAGCAAAAGCAATTGCAGAACGTTGGGCCAGACGAGATATTGGTGGCGATACCCAACGCATATCTTCTATTACTATGAAACTTTCCGAAGAAACGTTTAAACATATATTGCTTCCTGTGTACATAAGCGCCTATAAATACAAGAGCAAACGCTACAACTTTTTTGTAAATGGCCAATCGGGTGTTATTTCTGGTGAGCGCCCTTATTCTTTCTGGAAAATTTTCTTTTTTGTACTCTCTATACTTTTAGTAATAGCTACTATTTTATTCTTCCTTAATGCATGAGAACCTTAGTAGTTGGCGATATACACGGAGGTCTAAAGGCCTTAGAGCAGGTTATCAATTCTGCAGAACCTAAAGTACAGGATTTGTTTATCTTTTTAGGAGATTATGTAGATGGTTGGAGTGAAAATGCCGAAACAATTACTTTTTTAATGAATTTTGCTGAAAAGCATCGCTGCATTTTTCTTCGTGGCAATCATGATGAACTGTTATATAATTATTTAAAGGGAAAAGAAAGCCCTGCCATGTGGTTAAATCATGGTGGAATCACTAGCATTACTAGTTACGCTAAACTATCAGCTGAAGAAAAAAAGCAACACATTCAGTTTTTTGAAGCTTTAGAAAATTTCCATGTAGATGCACAAAACCGATGCTTCCTTCATGCCGGATTTACCAATATTAAAGGACCACAACATGAATACTTTCCTAATATGGTGTATTGGGATCGTACACTATGGGAACTAGCCTGTAGTCTAGACAAGACCCTTTCTGAAGATGATGACCATTATCCGAAACGACTTACTCTGTTTAAAGAAATATATATTGGTCATACACCCGTATTTAGAATTGGTAAACATGAACCCACTAATTTTGCAAACGTCTGGAATGTAGATACTGGAGCTGCATTTAAAGGAAGGCTTTCTATAATTGATGCAGATACCAAAGAAATTTGGCAAAGCGACCCTGTTTGGGAGTTATACCCAGATGAAATGGGAAGAAATTAATTAGGAACTAATGCTACAGATACTTCTTGAGTAACAACATGACAATTATCTGCTGTTAAAACAACGGTAATAGCATCTGTTTCTTGAGTAACAAATCCGTCACCACTTATTGTTAGTGTATACACGCCACTGCGTTCTCCAGCACCCACGTAAACATCTGTAGCCAGCTCTAGGGTTTCTGTATATTCACCGTCTTGCGCAGTTACCTCTATCCCAGAAGTTATCAAGCTAGCTGTTGTTGCATTTCGCACTTCTACTGAGAGTCCGTAAATAAATTCTTCACTACAAGTAACCTGTGCATCGCCACTTTCGTCTTCGTTACTACAACCAATAGCTAGTAGTATTAAAAATATTGTAAAGAGTTTTTTCATAGCCATTAAATATAAGCAGTTATTTAAACATATGCTGATTCGATACAGGAAAACGCCTAGTTCTTCTATTCTTCAGAAAAAGGTGGTGGCGGACAAACAGTATAAACGTATTTTTCAGGAATATCTTTTAGCAAATTGTATTTGTACATACCTGCTGTATGCATCCACCAAGATTTAAGACTTTCAGGGTACGTGAACAAGTACGAATTAACAATGTTGAACTCTTGAGAAATATCAAACTCAAAAATTGCCACAAAGTAGTATCGATGATTTTTGCCGTCTGTTTCTATGGCAAAATAGTTATAGGCAAAGTGATTATCTTTATCTCGTACCTTTTCTATATACGAACCGTAAACGATGTTTCTTTCTTCTTTCAGGGCTTCCTTATATGCTATGAGGTGTTGGTAATTCCATGTGCCTTCAGCGGGTTTCTGACCTTTTAAATTTTCAATATTTCCTTGCTTCAGTGCGTGTATGCGAAAGTTCGCCATATATTGAATTTTCTCAAAATCGGCATCCGTTTGAAAATATGCCATTCCTGGTAGAAAAAGCATTACTAAAAGTACAGCAACTCGTGTTTTCATAAGCAAAAAAACTACAAGTATGTTGGCTAAACATGCTTGTAGTTTATAGTTTAAGGCATAAACAATCTGTTTTTACAGATCAAATTTGATTCCTTGCGCAAGAGGTAACTCATCACTATAATTTACAGTGTTGGTTTGCCTTCTCATATACACTTTCCAGGCATCACTTCCAGACTCTCGCCCACCTCCTGTTTCTTTTTCACCACCAAAAGCTCCTCCAATTTCGGCTCCTGAAGTACCAATGTTTACATTTGCTATACCACAGTCTGAACCAGCAAATGATAAGAATTTTTCGGCTTCCTTCATTTCGTTAGTCATGATAGCACTAGACAATCCTTGTGCAACTCCATTTTGTATTTCAATTGCATTTTCTACATCGCCGCTGTATTTCATTAGGTACAAAATAGGTGCGAACGTTTCGTGTTGTACAATTTCAAAACTGTTTTCAGCTTCTATGATTGCAGGTTTTACATAGCATCCACTTTCATACCCTTCACCTTCTAACACACCGCCTTCTACCAAGACGTTTCCGCCCTCGCTTTTTGCCTTTTCAATTGCATTTAAGTATGTATTTACGGCATCTTTATCTATTAATGGGCCAACGTGGTTGCTTTCGTCTAACGGGTTTCCAATTACTATCTGCTTATAAGCACCAACAATGGCGTCTCTCACTTTATCGTAAACACTTTCGTGAATTATTAATCTTCTGGTAGATGTACATCGTTGTCCTGCCGTTCCAACAGCACCAAACACGGCTCCAGGCACAACCACTTTTAAATCGGCAGTTGGTGTAATGATAATGGCGTTGTTTCCTCCTAATTCTAAAAGTGATTTACCAAAACGTTCTGCAACGGTAGCACCAACAATACGTCCCATTCTAGTAGAACCTGTAGCAGAAATTAATGGAATTCTTGTGTCTTTCGTCATCCATTCACCTACTTTATAATCTCCATTAATGATACAAGAAATACCTTCTGGAAGGTTGTTTTCTTTTAAAACTTCGGCTATAATATTTTGGCAAGCAACTGCACACAACGGTGCTTTTTCACTTCCCTTCCACACACAAACATCTCCACAAACCCATGCCAACGCAGTGTTCCATGCCCATACGGCTACTGGAAAATTAAAGGCAGAAATTATACCCACTATACCAATAGAGTGCCATTGCTCTCGCATTACATGTCCTGGGCGCTCAGACGGGATTGTTTGTCCGTTTAATTGTCTAGACAATCCAACTGCAAAATCACAGATATCAATCATTTCTTGCACTTCGCCATAGCCTTCTTGGAGTGATTTCCCCATCTCATAAGACACTAATTTTCCGAGAGGTTCTTTTAATTCACGTAGTTTATTACCAAACTGGCGTACAATTTCACCACGTTGAGGCGCTGGCATAGCTCTAAACGTTATAAATGCATCTTGTGCAGCATCTATTACTTTTTCGTACTCATCTTTTGACGTAGTAGTAACTTTGCCTATTAAAGCTCCATCGACTGGAGAATACGAAGCAATTTCTGCTCCACCAGGATACCATGTGTTTCCTGTTGACGTTCCATGATTAACAGCTTTTAATCCTAATTGTTCTAGTGCTTTATCCATTCCGAAGTTGGTAGCTACTGTTGACATATTTTTTTATTTATTACGACAACTGAGGTTGTCTTTATTAGTATTATATAATGAAAAGATTGGAGGTTCTTAGACTCCCAATTTAGAGCTGCAAAGGTACAACTTTAAAGAATTATTAAAAAGGAAGGAACATAGTAAAGTTAACAAGTAGCATATGGATAAATCTATCAGAATAATTTACGCTGAAAGTCAACGCTTACCTCTTGTGTTCCGTGGTATTTTTTACCAAAAGAAACTTCTACGGTATATTTTATATTATAAAGTGATAAAACATCGTCTATTTTTTCTTTTTTCCTTGCTGCGGTATTCACTTTCTGACGAAACGAATTAAACGCTCGAATTGCCATAGCGAAGAGCATAACACCTGCTGTTGCAATGAATATGTAAACTACCACAAGAAAACCTTGGCCTCGAGTTGTGCTTGAAGCCTCAAACATTTCACTCAATCTTTCGTGAAATTTAATCAGTAAGTAAAACACTAAGACGCTTGCTAAAATAAAGACTACAGTATACGTATATGTCCACCATTTATCCTTTAAGGCATATTGATATGCTACATTTGCCTCTTTTACTTTCTCTTCAAATTTTTGGGTAAGTTGTATTTTAGGACAGTTTTTCTGAAAGGTTGGTTTCAAATCTGTTAAACCACAAATACTCCCCTTCTTCAGATTTGTTTTTTGATGATCGCAAAGATTGCAGTGATGTGACTGCTGTATCGAAGAAGTTTTATTCATCTGTAACACTTTCAGAAGTAACTTCTGGTAGAAAAGTAAAGATTAAAGTGTTTTCAGCATCCTTTGTTATAGTTTGAGTTTCCCAATAATACTCAAATGGTAAGGTTTTGCTAGGGCTACCTGTAATTATTGTTCCAAAAAGAATGGTATGGGTTGCACCACTTGTACCGTTGGTGAAATTTTTAGCGCTCCTTATTTGCAATTCATCTCCTTTCTTTACATGAAAAGCAATGGTGGTTCCCTCATAGAGTGGTGAATCTTTTTTTTCTAGAAGTAAAGGCTCTTCATACACAAAAGGCTCATAATTATTTACAAGTATGGCATCCTGTCCTAATTTCATTTTCTTGCCCACGAAGTTTACATATGGCGGATCATTTGTAACGTCTTCAACTTTAGTTTTTAGTGTGTAGTAGAGCAAACCAATAAAAACCAGCAATACAAACAGACCAATTCCGGCAAGCAATAGCAGGATCTTTTTTGTGCTCATCCTTTCAGCATTAAATACGTACGGTTATCTAGTAAAAATCTTTTATTCTCCAACAAACCTATCGTCTGTTGGCATAATTGTTCCACAGTTATTACAGGTACGTAACTCTTTGCTTCCGTAGAAATCTTTGAAATGTTGTAGAAAGTCTTTTTCGACATCATTTAGTGGAAAATACACCTCATGTAGCTTATTATTGCAAGAATCGCAAAACCAAAGCAGTCCGTCTTTACCCTCTAAATCTTGACGTTTGCGTTCTACCACCAATCCTATAGAACCTGCCTCACGTACAGGAGAATGCGGCACTTTGGCTGGGTGTAGGTACATATCTCCAGGGCCTAATTCCATGGTGCGTTTTTTACCATCTTCTTGAATATGTACTTGAATGTTTCCTTCTAGTTGGTAAAACAGTTCTTCCGTTTCATTATAATGATAGTCTTTACGTGCATTAGGGCCACCTACAATCATTACAATATAGTCGTCTGCCTCTTTGTAAAGGTTTTTATTTCCTACAGGGGGTTTTAGAAGTTCTCGATTGTCTTCTACCCATTTGTTTAAGTTGAAAGGTTTAGAAATAGCCATTGCCGTATTGTTATGAGTTTGCATAAAAATACGGCAATTGGCTTAAAACTGAAAGAGGATCGTAATTTACTTTTTATAGAACAACTGTGTAAAATAGTAAGCGCCTTCTGAATTTTTTATGATACCAAAACCAGAATGTGTATAATGACCTTCAATTGTTTTGCGGTGACCTGCACTATTTAGCCAAGCATTTACAACATCTGCTGCTGTGCTGTAGCCATATGCAACGTTTTCGGCAACAATTTTTGCACCTTGTTCTTTTAATGCATTAGATCGAATACCAAAATTATCATGACTTATTTTATCTTTTTCAATCATATACTGCGTATGATCTACTGCATAGGCAGACGCGTAAGATTGGTCTCTTTTAATGGTAGTTAACCCTTTAGATATTCGATGATCGTTAACCAATTCAAGAATTTCGTTGGCCATGGCCCAGTCTGTTTCGTTGGCTAAATTTAAATCGATTGTGTAATTTACTTCTTCAATTACCGGTGCTTCGTCTTTCGAGCACGATGCCATGGTGAATAATACAACCATAGCCAGTAGGCTAGTTTTCATAAGTTTCATATACGGGGGGCATCAAATTTGGGGCATGATGCTGATGCTAATATATAAAAATTTTCCTACAAAAATGCATTTCATCGAATTATACATGCATTTCATCGATGTTTTAATGTGATTTATGGCGTATTTCCTACAAATCTTAATCGGTTCACCTCCCTGTTTTCGGGGATTTTGCAGTATATTGAGGGTATAATTAAAAAATATTGCACATGAACCGAATTTTAACACTTTTAATCGGATTTTTTATGCTTTTTAGCTGTGAAAATGTTAAAAAATCTGATGTGAAAACATCAAATGACACGTCTCAACTAGAAAAAAAAGCTGAAAATTTTGGTATTGTTATTCATGGTGGAGCCGGAACTATTCTAAAAGAAAACATGACAGATTCACTCGAAAATGCCTACAAAGCAAAATTAAAAGAGGCTATTTCTGTGGGTCATGAAATACTTAAAAATGGTGGAACAGCTATGGAAGCTGTCACAAAAACCATCAATGTTATGGAGGATTCCCCATTGTTTAATGCAGGTAAGGGCGCCGTATTTACCAACGATGAAACCAACGAACTAGACGCCTCTGTAATGAATGGAGAGACATTAAATGCGGGTGCTGTGGCAGGTGTTTCCAGGGTTAAAAACCCAATAGATCTTGCGGTAGAGGTTATGAACAACAGTGACCATGTGCTTTTATCTGGCAACGGAGCCGAACTATTTGCCAAAACTAGAGGTATTCAGCTTGTAGACCCTTCTTATTTCTATACAGAAAGACGTTTTCAATCTTTACAAAAAGTGAAGCAAAAGGAAATTTCCGAAGAAAGTAAAAGTAAACTAGCATTGCAAGATCCCTTTATCAAAAATTCAAAATATGGAACTGTTGGTTGTGCGGCACTCGATAAAAATGGCAACTTAGCCGCAGGCACTTCAACTGGCGGGATGACTAATAAACGTTGGAATCGTATTGGAGATGCTCCTATAATTGGAGCCGGAACGTATGCCAATAATGCCACTTGTGCCGTTTCCTCTACAGGTTGGGGAGAATACTTTATTCGAGGTTTGGTGGCACACGATATTTCGGCAATGATGGAATACAAACAAATTACTTTGAAAAAGGCTACCCACGAAGTAATTCAGAATAAATTAACCAAACTTGGCGGAACTGGCGGCGTCGTTGCTATTGACAAAGAGGGAAATGTCTCTATGGACTTTAATACGGCGGGTATGTACCGAGCTCACATGAATGCACAAGGAGAACTTATTATTGGTATTTATAGTGATAAGTAATATGATTCAGCAAATAATTCGTCCTTTAAAAGCGACCCCCCTTTCTTTATATCTTATCTATTTAGCTGTCTATATTCCTTGGGGATTTGGTATGGACGCATTTGGAACTTGGGCAGAAATCGCAAAATTTAACCATTGGTGGCAGGTATTTACATGCTATGGTCTGTATATGATTCCTATTTCTATTTTGTTGAAAGGTAAGTCGTTTCTTGAGCAGTATGCCTACGGACTTATTGCCATGGGGCTTCTTGAATTTGGAGGCTACTATTTTGAAACTTCATATGCCTATCCTAATAATATAGTTGAAGAATTTTTTGGAACACGAAATTTTGCTTTAGGAATGGCGCTATTTTTTGCACTCTACTTCCCACTGGGAAACTTGGTGGTAGGCAAATTGCACCAATTGCTGGTTAGAAAGGCAATTAACGACTAGCGCACGTTAAAGTAATCACAAATACGGCTCCTTTAATACTAGGAAAGCGATTACCTACGTTACAAAACAAATACCTCCCTCCTCCATTTTATTGAGTTACCATGTAGTGACTATTTTCTAGTTGAAAATTCTCACGAGCACTACCACTTATTTATTGTAATTTTAATCGTTTAAAACCATCACTATGAACACATTGCTGCGTCTTCTTACCTGTGTCGCCTTGCTTTCTCTAGCATCTTGCGGCGACAAAACCGAAACTTCTCAAACCGACAACCTTTTTAAGTTTAAAGATTATATCAGTCAGCATACCTACGGAAACAGGAGTATTGCAGAACCCATTAGGATAGAGTTAGCACAGCCGCTAGATCAATTTGAGTTGTCTCAGGAAATTCCTTCAGAGTACTTAAAAATTTCACCTAAAACCGAAGGAACCTTATTTATTGACAATGGTACGACCTTAGTTTTTCAACCCGAAGATTATTTGAAACCAGACACAAAATATACCATCACAGTACAACTTCAGAAACTATATGAAGACATAGATAAAGAGTTTAAAAACTATACCTTCAGCTTTAAAACTATAACGCCTAATTTCAGTATTAACCTAGAAAACTTACAATCTTATAGCAAACAATGGCAATACGTAAGTGGAACAATTGAGGCTTCAGATATGCTTCAACTAGATAAGGCAAAACAACTTATTAAGGCAACTCAAGGCAAGAAAAAATTAAACATTAAATGGCCAACAGAGAATGCTACAGAACGTTACTACACCTTTACTATAGATAGTATTTCGCGTAAAATTGAAGATGATGAAATTGTAATTACATGGGATGGGAAGCCAATAGGAGCCGAAACAAAGGGCACAAATACATTTGCTATTCCTGGTCAAAATAATTTTAAGGTTATAGATGCAGATGCAAGTCATTCGCCTCAAGCTTCATTGTCTATAAATTTTTCAGATCCCTTAAAAGCAAATCAGGATTTCGCTGGATTGGTAACCATAGAACGGGCTACAGATCTTCGATTTGAAGTAGATGGAAACGTGCTACATGTGTACCCAAACAATCGTATTACGGGCGATGTTCGTGTCACCATTTTTGAAGGAATTAAAAACACAGATAATTTCGGCTTAAAACAATCCTTTAGTGAGCTTATCTCTTTTGAACAATTAAAACCAGCAGTGCGATTATTGAGCAAAGGAGTAATTCTTCCAAACGCAGAAAGCACTCCTTTGTATTTTGAAGCAGTTAATTTAAAGGCCGTAGATGTACGTATTATTCAGGTTTTTGAAGATAATATGCTGCAATTTTTACAATCGTATAACCTAAACAACACCAATAGTTATGATATAAAACGTGTGGGAAGGCGTGTAGCAAAAAAAACAATAACCTTAGACGATTCTCCAACAGAGAGCGACGGAACCTGGAAAGCGTATGCCGTAAACATTTCAGAATTCTTTAAAACGAATCCTGGGTCGCTATATCAAGTAGAATTTAGTTTCACAAACGATTATATTAAATATGATTGCAGCTCGAACGATGCTGCCTCTGCCACTAGCGAAGACGAATACTATTATGATAATTACGATGCTAATTCAGACCTAGACGAAAACGAACGTGAAGAAATGTATTGGGATAACGAAATATACCGTTGGAGAACCTATACCTATAATTGGCAACAACGTGACAATCCATGTCATCCTGCTTATTTCAATGAAGATCGTGTAGTTACTACAAATGTTCTTGGAAGCGACCTTGGCGTTATCGCTAAAAAGAGTAATAACAAAAGTTATCATTTTGCTATTACTAATCTTATTACCACTGCACCAGAGGGTGGTGTTAAAATTGATCTTTTCAACTTTCAGCAACAAATTATTGAAACCATAACTACCAATAGCGATGGGTTTGCCTTGTACGACAGTGATCGCACCATAGCTTTTGCCATTGCCCGTAAAGGGAAAAACTATGCCTATACCAAACTAGAAGATGGAAACGCCCTAAGCATGAGTAAGTTTGACGTTTCTGGTAAACAATTACAAAAAGGGCTAAAAGGATTTATATACACAGAACGTGGTGTTCATCGCCCTGGTGATAGTATTCATTTAACCTTCGTGTTAAACGATGTTGCCAATCCGTTACCTAAAAACCATCCAGTAAAACTTGAAGTAACCGACGCGCGTGGGAAACTCGTTCAGCGTTCTTTACTAAACGGAACAACCTCAGGCACCGAATTAATTGGTGAACATAAAAATGGATTTTATTATTTCCCGATAAAAACAGATCCTAATGCACCAACAGGAAATTGGAATGCCACCGTTAGCGCAGGAGGTGTGAAGTTTACAAAATCTTTAAAAGTGGCTACGGTAAAACCTAACCGACTCAAAATTAAATTAGACTTTGACGATGAAATTTTAAACGCCAGTAAGCCAGTGTCCGGAAATGTGCAAGGATTGTGGTTACACGGTGCTCCCGCAAGAAATCTTAAAATTGAAATGAATGCCACCATGCGCGCTACCAACACAGCTTTTGACGCTTATAAAAAGTATCATTTTAACGACCCAATCCGCACTTTTGATGAAATTGAAATCCCTTTACTTTCTCAAAATCTCTCTGAGGAAGGAACCACAACATTTTCAAAGCAGATAGACATTGGCAATAAAGCTCCTGGTATGTTAAAGGCAACCTTCTTAACCAAAATTTTTGAAGGTGGGGGTGATTTTTCTATCGATGTTTTCAGTAAAAATCTTGCTCCATATTCACACTTTGTTGGTCTACAATCGCCAGAAGCACGTAGATATGGGTCGTATTACACAGATGAAAACACCACATTTGACGTAGTCTCTGTAGATGCCCAAGGAAAAGCAAGCGGGAACAGAAAATTAGATGTAAAAGTATTTAAAATTGAATGGCGGTGGTGGTGGAACCGTGGGTACGACAACTTATCCCGTTATGAAGACGCCACTATTTACAGACCTTTCAAAGAAATGACCATAACCACTGCCAGTAATGGAAAAGGTAATTTTAACCTCAACATTCCTGAAGATGACGGAGGCAGGTATTTAATTCGTGTGATAGACCAAGCGTCTGGTCATGCAACGGGACGTGTGACTTATTTTTATAGAAATTGGTGGAAACGTCCTGTTGGAGATGATGCAGAAAGTGCAAAAATGCTTGTGTTTTCGGCAGATAAAGAAAAATATGATGTTGGCGAAGAAGCAGTTATTACGTTCCCTTCCGGAAGTAAAGGTCGCGCCTTAATTAGTGTTGAAAATGGTACAGAAGTACTATCTACCCAATGGGTTGAAACCAAAAAAGGGGAAACTCAAGCACGTATCAAAATCACAAAAGAAATGGCCCCAAATATCTATGCCAATATTTCTTTACTACAGCCGCACGAACAAACCAAAAACGATTTACCAATGCGATTGTATGGGGTGATTCCAATCCTTGTAGAAGATCCTGCCACTGTACTGAAGCCTACCTTACAAATGCCAGACGTACTAAAACCAGAAGAACGTTTCAGTATAAAAGTCTCTGAAGCCAATGATAAACCCATGACATATACTGTGGCAATGGTAGACGAAGGGCTGTTGGATTTAACTCGCTTTGTTACACCAAAAATTCACAGTGCCTTTTACACACGAGAAGCGCTTGGCGTAAAGACCTTTGACATGTATGATTATGTTATTGGCGCTTATTCTGGAAGTGTAAACAACATATATGAAATTGGAGGTGGCGATGCCGCTGCTGGTGCTAAAAACCGAAAAGCAGATCGATTTAAGCCTGTGGTACGCTATTTAGGTCCGTTCTCCATTAAAAAAGGAGAAACCGCCACGCATAACATACAAATGCCAAATTATATTGGCTCGGTAAAAACTATGATTATAGCTGGCGATAATACTAAAAGTGCTTACGGAAAAACAGATAAAACAACCCCAGTAAGAAAGCCGTTAATGGTACTTGCCTCTGTTCCTAGGGTACTAAGCCCAGGAGAAAAGGTAACCATACCCGTTACAGTTTTTGCGATGGAAAATAAGGTGAAGAACGCAACCATAAAATTGAAAGTGGGTGATGCCCTAAAGCCAATAGACGGTACTTCTAAATCGGTTTCATTTCCTTCTGTAGGTGAAAAAATTGTGAATTTCGAATTTGAGGTGTTGCCAACAGATACGTTTCAAACCATTGAAGTATCGGCGTCAGGAAACGGAGAAACAGCAAGCTACAAACTTGAAGTAGATGTTGAAAACCCCAATCCTATTACACAAAAGACAACTCAATACACACTCTCAGAAAACGGTAATCAAACTATAGACTTTAATACGTATGGCGTGGCTGGAACCAATGCTGCAACCTTAGAGTTTTCTACCTTACCGCCAATGGATTTCAGTAAGCGTATGGAGTACTTAATTCGGTATCCACATGGTTGTGTAGAGCAAACTACCTCCGCCGCTTTTCCGCAGTTATACTTAGCAGAAGTATTTGACATTACCTTCGATAAGAAAAAAGATATACAAGGAAATGTAGAAGCCGCTATAAAAAAATTAGGACGATATCAAATCGCCAATGGAGGCATGGCATATTGGCCAGGAGAGCGTGAGGCAGATAACTGGAGCACCAATTATGTGGGTCATTTTATGTTAGAAGCCAAAGCAAAAGGGTACGCGCTCCCTATTACTTTTATGAGTAATTGGTTACGCTATCAAAAAAATACAGCTCGACAATACAGAAGTAGCAACACTCGCTATAATTCTAGTCTTACACAGGCATATAGATTGTATACATTGGCGCTAGCAGGGCAACCAGAATTGGCTGCAATGAACCGTCTTCGAGAATCTAAAAATTTAAGTAACGATGCAAAATGGCGTTTAGCTGCAGCTTATGCATTGGCTGGTAAAAGCAAGGTTGCTGAGGAGATTTCGGCAACGGCAAATATTAACTTTAAATCTAATAATTACGATTATTACACCTATGGTTCTCCATTTAGAAACAAGGCCATGGCTTTAGAAACTATGGTAACTACGGGCAATCCAAAGCAGCGAGAGATGGCAATTTCTGTGGCAAAAGAATTGTCTTCGCAGCGTTGGTTTAGCACACAAGAGACAAGTTATGCGCTATTGGCAATGGCTAAAATGGTGCAGAAAAATGGAGGTAAGGCGGTGGAACTTTCATTTGTACACCAAGGAAAAACCCATACTGTTAAAACAGACCGTGCGATTGCACAACGCGATATTGGTGTTTCTATGGGAAATAATTCCATAACTGTAGCTAATAAAAAAGGTAATCTTGTATATGTAACATTAGTTCAAAAAGGAAAGTTAGCCTTAGGAAACGAACTGGCAGACAGAAAGAACATTACAATAAATGCTACCTATGTAGACAGCCAAGGAAAAGCTCTAGACATTAAAAAACTACGACAAGGCACCGAAATTAATGCCATTGTTGCCGTTACAAATACTTCTAACGATTATATCGACAATGTAGCATTAACTAAAATATTTCCAGGAGGATGGGAAATTGTAAATACAAGCTTCACCGATTTGGGTGGTGGTGCTTCAGGAGCGGCACGATATAAAGATATAAGAGATGACCGGGTGAACTTTTATTTCGATTTAGGCAGAAAAAAAACCAAAACGTTTAAAGTAAAGCTAAATGCATCATATCTCGGGACATATTATCTGCCTGGAACTCAAGTAGAGGCTATGTACGATAATAATTACTATGCGAGAAACCAAGGCCTTTGGGTGACGGTAGAACAGTAATACTATATTTCAACACACCCAAATTAGGTGTATGGAGTGATTAATAAAAGAACTAAAATTTCTTTATTTCTAGAGGAAAATGCAAAAAAGTAGAAAACACATTCTTTCATTTTTTAAGCGGCATAAATTCAAATTGAGTTTGTTTTGTGTTGGCCTAGTGTGTTGGCTTTTTTGTCTTCCCCGCCCCCTATTTAAAGACCCTAGTGCCACAGTTGTTGAAAGTAAGGAAGGTATTTTAATTGGTGCGCGTATTGCTACAGACGGACAATGGCGCTTTCCAGCTTCAGATTCTATTCCGTATCGGTTTGAGCAGTCTTTGTTGCATTTTGAAGACGAATATTTTTACCGTCATCCAGGTTTTAATCCAGTGTCTATTGGTAAAGCGTTATGGGGAAACCTTACTTCGGAAAAGCGTCGTGGTGGAAGTACCTTGACGCAGCAGGTAATTAGGTTGGCCCGCAAAAACAAGCAACGTAGTTACAGCGAAAAAGTGATTGAAATCATTCAGGCGACCCGCTTAGAAGCTGGATACTCTAAAAAGGAAATTTTAAATTTCTATGCAACATACGCACCTTTTGGAGGCAATGTTGTTGGCCTAGAAACAGCCTCGTGGCGTTATTTTGGCATTCCCGCAAGCGAATTAAGTTGGGGGCAAGCCGCTTCTCTCGCAGTATTACCAAATGCACCCGCGCTTATTTTTCCAGGTAAAAATGAAACGTTATTACAACAAAAACGCGACCGTTTGTTGCAAAAGCTATTTACTAAGAACATTATAGACCAAACCACCTATGAGCTGGCTATTGCCGAACGTTTACCCGGAAAACCGCTCCCGCTTCCCGAAACAGCGCTACATCTTACCGAAAAAATTCGCAAAGAGCATGCGGGAGAACGTATCACCACTACCATTAATTTTCATCTACAAAAGACCGTTCAGAGAATTGCCAAAGAACGGCATTATCAATTGCAACAAAACGAAATTCACAATCTAGCAATTTTAATATTAGATGTAGAAACCAGAGAAATTCTGGCCTATGTTGGGAATGCCCCAACCACTATAGAAAACAATAAGTTTGTAGATGTAATTGACAAGCCCAGAAGTACGGGTAGTATTCTTAAGCCCTTTCTATATACAGCCATGCTAGACAGTGGTGAATTATTGCCAAATACGCTCATAGCAGATATTCCAACCGTAATTAATGGTTACAATCCAGAGAATTTCGACAAACAATTTAATGGTGCTGTACCAGCAAGTATTGCACTTTCTAAATCGTTAAATGTGCCTGCTGTGCGTATGCTAAGATCATATGGTTTAGAGCGTTTTCATAAAAGATTAGACGGTTTATCTCTAGACCATATAGACAAAGACGCAAATTATTATGGTCTGTCCTTAATTCTAGGAGGAGGTGAAAGTACCTTGTGGGAAATCACCAATGCTTACGCGGGTATGGCTTCTACACTAAACTTTTTCAACAAAACGTCTAGCGAGTATCGAAGTACAGATTATCAAACCCCGACTTATGTACAGGCCACTATGGTCGATTCAGAAAAAAAATCAGATCCTACTCTTTTTGGTGCAGGTGCCATCTATAAAACATTTGAAGCTTTACAAAAAGTAAACAGACCTCTGGGCGAAGAAAATTGGGACTTCTTTAGCAACTCACAACCTATTGCTTGGAAAACGGGTACCAGTTTTGGATTTAAAGACGCTTGGGCGGTAGGAGTAACTAGCACCTATGCTATTGGAGTTTGGGCTGGAAATGCCGATGGTGAGGGTAGACCAGGACTAACAGGATTGCAAGCAGCGGCTCCCATACTTTTTGACGTATTGGATGTGCTACCAAAAAACGAATGGTTTGGCATGCCTTACGACGATTTAACCGAAGTAGACATCTGTGCTACTAGTGGACATCTAGCAGGCGTATTTTGTAGCGAAACGATTTCCGAATACATTCCGAAGCACGGTGTGCGTTCTCAGCCATGCCCATATCATCAACAGGTTTTTTTAGCTGAAAACGAACAATACCGCGTAAATTCTTCTTGCTATGAATTGGCACAAATGAAGCAACAGTCTTGGTTTACTCTACCGCCTGTTTTAGAATATTACTACGCTCCTCTCCATCCAGAATATAAAATTTTACCTCCGTTTAGACCCGATTGTTTGCAAGACGGAGAGCGCTTGATGGAGTTTATATTTCCGAAGAAAAACGAAACCATTTTGCTCGCTAAAAATTTTGAAGAACAAACCCAAGAAGTCGTTTTTAAAATCGCCCATCGCAATACAGAAACCAAAATATATTGGTATCTAGATGGCAGTTTCATTGCTGCAACAGAAACATTCCACGAAATTGCATTGCAACCATTGCAGGGGGAATACACGCTCACCGCCGTAGACCAAGATGGTAATGAAATTAATCAGAAAGTCATTATTGAAAATGCATCTAGCTAGAAAGTCCTTCAGAATTAGAAATTCTCTTTAATAAGTTTACTTCAAGCTTTCGCACGACTAACTTGTAGTTGCTCCACACAAAAACAACTAAAACCCGCGTTCCTTCTGTAATTGCTCGTATGCTTCTTGCACCTTTCTAAACTTCTCTTCGGCACCTTTTTGGTAAGCAGCATCCATATGTATTAGCTTATCTGGGTGGTACTTTTTAGCCATTGTTCTATATGCCGTTTTTATTTCTGAAACTGTAGCACTTTTCTCAATTTCTAAAATTTTATACGCACTATCTGGATTTTGAAAAAACATGGCCTTTATACTTTCAAAATCTCGAAGCTGGATACCAAGATATCTAGCAATATTATTTATTTCATTTACTTCGGGTTGCGTTACATAACCATCTGCATTTGCAATGCTAAATAAAAAATGAAGTATTTGTAACCTAGATTCGTAGCGCGTACGACTACGAAGTAAAGCACTGATGTTTGCTGCTGAAATTTGCCTGTTTTTTATGACTTCGTTAAAAACTTTAAAGGTAGCATTAGCGCGCTCCTTTCCGTAGGCTTGCACAAAATATAGACGGACATAATCCAGCTCTTTCTGGTTAACCACACCATCTGCCTTAATCACTAAAGAGGCTAAAGAAAGAAGGTTAAGCTCAAAATCTGCCGGAGAAACTTTATCGTCTTGTTGCTGAAATACCTGTTGAAACGTACTTCCACCAGTTTTCTGACCTCCAATCATTTTATCTATAAGCGTACCCAATAAGAAACCAACAATGGCTCCAGGAAATCTAAAAAAACTATACCCTAAAACGGCTGCCAACCAACGAATCATCTACTTTTCTTTACTTAATAAAAGGATTGCAAATATAAGTAATGCTTTGGGAGGGTTTGTTACGAAAAAATAAATTTGACCGAATAAATAAAAAGTACATACTGCCTATTGATATTAGACTACATGCTGGTCTTTGGGATTTCTAGCTTTTGTTATTTAGGTACGAGGTGAATTGATTATCTTTGTAACTCAAATTTAATGACTTAAACGAAACGACTATGTATCCAGCAGAATTAGTAAAACCAATGCGCGAAGACCTTACCAACATTGGGTTTAGCGAATTATTTACAGAAGAAGATGTAACGGCAGCCCTTGCTAAAGAAGGAACTACTTTGGTAGTTGTAAATTCGGTTTGTGGATGTGCTGCAGCAAATGCACGTCCTGGAGCCAGAACAAGTCTACAGAATGCAAAAACACCAGACCATTTAGTAACGGTTTTTGCGGGTGTAGATCGCGAGGCAGTAGATGCTGCAAGAGCACAAATGATACCTTTCCCACCAAGTTCACCGTCTATGGCGTTGTTTAAAAATGGAGAATTGGTACACATGCTAGAACGCCACCATATTGAAGGACGTCCAGCAGATATGATTGCTGAAAACTTAATGGGCGCTTATAACGAGCATTGCTAACGCACAAATAATTCTTTTTTAGAATAAAATTAGACCGTTTTCTCTCGATAGAAAACGGTTTTTTTATTTTTGAATGTTATGAAGCCTTTACTCAAAATCTTAAGCTATCCGTTGTCGGTACTTTTTTACCTCCTTTTTGGGCTGGGATTGCTGTTTTATGATGTAGTACAACGCATAGCTCTTATCCTGTTTGGTTATTCCATTCATAAAAACAGTGTAGATATATTTAATGCAACCATAGTACGTACACTACATATTTTAGGCACCCGTTTTTCTGTTGAAATGCCTAAAAATCTTCCTGTGGGGAAACCGGTGATAATTGCATCTAACCATCAAAGTATGTGGGACATTCCGCCACTGATATGGTTTCTTCGGAAATTGCACGTCAAATTTATATCGAAAATAGAATTAGGAAAAGGAATACCTTCTATATCGTATAACTTACGCAAAGGAGGTTCGGTTTTAATAGACCGTAAAGATTCCATACAAGCAACGCAACAAATTGAAAAAATAGCAACTTATATTTCAAAAAATAAAAGAGCAGTAGTTATCTTTCCCGAGGGCACACGTAGCAGAAACGGGCAGCCAAAACCCTTTAGACCAAAAGGGTTAACCATACTATTTGAACAGGCTCCTACCGCCGTTGTATTGCCCGTAAGTATTAGCAATTCGTGGAAACTACAGCGATTTGGTTTGTTTCCAATGCCTTTGGGGGTACATTTTAAAATGAAAGTTCATGAACCATTAATTGTGGCTAACTATGAGCAGCAGAACCTCTTACAATTAGTTGAAAAAACTGTTCTTGAAGGTATTGAAAATGATTGAGCAAAGCCATGAGAAAATACTAGCAAACACAATTGCATTTGTAAAAAAAGAATTACAAGATGCAGAAGCTGGACATGACTGGTTTCATATAGAGCGTGTGTATAAAAATGCATTGCTCATTGCGAAGCAAGAACCTGTTAATATTTTAATTGTGGCGCTAGCTGCACTACTGCACGACATAGCAGACTCTAAATTTTATGATGGTGACGATACTGTTGGTCCGAAAAAGGCAGACCAATTTTTATCGTCTCAGGAAATTTCCGAAGTAGATAAAAACCATGTCGTAGCCATTGTTGCTAACGTTTCTTTTAAAGGTGGAAATGACACAAAAACATTTCACTCTCTAGAACTCGAAGTAGTTCAAGATGCAGATAGGCTAGATGCTTTAGGTGCAATTGGTATTGCCCGAACGTTTCAGTATGGTGGCTATAAAAACAGAAAAATATACGACCCCAACATTAAACCCAAACTAGAAATGTCACCAGAAGAATACAAAGCTTCTACCGCGCCAACCATTAATCACTTTTACGAAAAGTTATTGCTGTTAAAAGATAAAATGAATACGGCAACAGCTACATCTATTGCTCAAAAAAGACATGAATTTATGACAGACTATTTGGCTCAATTCTACGCCGAATGGAATGGTGAACGCTAATACATTCATTCCTTGTTCTCAATATATAAAGGTATCTAATGTTACTTTTTGAGTGTGTCTGGCAAGATTTAAGACCTTTACAGTTTTCTCTTCATTTGGCAAGCCAAAATTTCGATATAACGTATACTTTAAAAATGTAGGGTTAGCACCTGTGTTAGCATCCTTTTTCTGAATATTAATGAGCCAACCTCCACGGTCGCTATCTTCAATAAGAAATTCTTTCATATTGTAACCTTCTGCAATCTCTTCTTCAATCACGTCTTTACTGTCAAAATAATTGTGGCTCCAGGTGTAATATTTTTTGTCTGGACTTACAAACTGTACATCAAATTCAGACATCGGATTGGAATACTCAATTACGATACGAATATCTTTTTTAAAATTTAGTGATAGTAATTCATTCGGGATATCTTTATATACAATATTCCTTTTGTGATTGGCAATTAAGTGTCTGAATTCATCGACCACAATGGATTTTATAGGATTAAAATCTACATTAGGTATTGTATTTGAAATCATTTGTTTATACAGCGTTGCAGCAAGGTTATACTTGCCAATTTTGGTGTATAAAAGAGCTAAATCTCTATAGTTTTGAATATGATCTGGTTCTAATTCAAGTAACTTTTCTTGTACATAAGCGGCTTGCAAAAAATTCTCTTCTTCTTCCAAAATATAAATAATGGTCTTGAGTATTCTTGGGTTGCTGTTGGCTTGTTCGTACAAATCTCCTAAAATCATGTAGCGATAAGCATCGCCCCATCTAGAAAAATACCGTGCCACATCTATATAATAACCTAAGTTTCGAGTCTCTAGTTGCTGTCGTTGTTTGTTGTAAACGGCAAGGGCATCATTAACATCGTCGTAAGGCGTTAGTGCAGTAAGATATTCACTTGTTGCCACAGCTATATTTTCTGAAATTGGAAGTACCTCTTCAGCATAGTCATTACCTTGAACAAGTAAAGACGGTAGCGCTTTGTTGTTTTTTGAACCAGACCCAGAATTTGTTGTTGTAATTAACATAACCCCCCCAGCTCCTATTGAACCATACTTCACAGTTCCTGCAAGGCTTCGTAATACGGTAATATCTGTTACAAAATTCGGGTTAATTGTTGCTAGCACGTTTTGCTCTACAGGAATTCCATCTACAATCACTTGAATTGGCACTCTACTTGTAGATAACATTCCAGACATTCTATTTGTAAATACTACCGGATTGTTGAGTGGTCCAACCACATTTAAAAAGGGCATTTTTCTTGCTACTTGATACATATCCACATCGGCTACAGAAATAAAACGATGCATATCTGTGTCTGCAGAATATCCCATGGCATCAGACTTTCTTTTGCCCATACCCGTATCAATCTCTTCTGACTTTTTCTTTTCCTTTTCTTCAAGAATAACCGCTTCTAACACCTCAGCATTGTAATCTACTTGAATATTCATAAATGTATTTGGTTCTGGAATAGCCACCGTTTTCGTCTCCATTAAAAAGGCGGTAACTACCAACTCATCACTAGCTAAAGCAGGAAGACGAAAGACTCCATTTGGGCCAGTTTCACTTTCAATAAAGGTGTTTTTCACCGTTACCAATGCATTTGCAACCGGCTCGTTATTGGTTGTGGTAATCTTTCCTTCAATTAACAAGGGGCGCTCCTGAGCTTTCATCACCAGCGTAGTTAGCAAAATCAGAGTCAAAAATGTAGCTGCTTTTTTCATAATTCAAATGTGTCTAAGGTTGTGTTTTGCTATAATTAAATGAGTCTAGCGTTACTTTCTTAATCTGAGTATCTAGTTTTACCAATTTAATCTGTCGCTGTTCTTGAGGGGTTCCAAAATTTTTATATACTGTGTATTTTAAATAAGGCGGAATATTACTTGCATTTTCATCACCCGTATACCTAACGTTAATTAACCAATTGCCGGACTGCGCATCATCTATCACAAATTCTTCTGTGGTAGTTTCCTTTAATGCTTTTTTGGTAATATTATCATCAGAATTCCAATTATAAAATCGTTTTTCAGGGTTTACAAACTGAAACTCGAACGGTACGTTGGTATCGCTCCATGTGGCTGTCATTCTTACATCGATATTAAAATTGGTAACTAGCCAATCGTTTGGTAGCCTGTGGTAGTCAATTTTATGTTTGTACAAATTTATTAATCGTTGTAGCTCATTACTCAAAACTGAATGTAAAGGAGTAAAATCTACTCCAGGAACTCCATTCCCTAACATATTTAAATACAATTCTAATGATTTATCATACGCTCCTGTTTCCTGAAACATAAGTGCTAAGTCTCTATACGATTGGGGCTCATTTGGTGCCATTTCCAAAATTCTTGTATATACTTTTTGGGCCTGTAGAAACTCTCTTGCATGTTCATGTAAATAGGCCAAAATTCTCAATGCCTTCACATTATCATTTGCTACAAAGGCAAAATCATTTCTAACCTCGCGCGCTGCGCCAGCATCTAATTGATAGAAGTAAAGTGCCATCTCTACATAAAAATCTACTTTATCTTTATACCGTTTTCTAAGACTTCTGTACTTCTCTAATTTAATTTTAGTGCTCAACTTTGAATCCACATCAATTAAATAATCTGTAGCCACAGCATCAAAATTTAAAATAGGCACCTCTTCTGTATAAAAATTATTTTTTAATTGCTCATATCCTTTCTTTCGTAATCTTTGGTCAATTCTATCTTTATGCAACCTTGTGGTTACAATAATTCTGGACGGACATGGAAGTACTCTGCTATACGATTTGAAAATTGAGATATTTTCAACCAGGTGAACCGGTATGGATTCTACACGCATTTCAACACCATCTACAAAGACTCTAGCACAACCTCCTCCAACTGTAATATAGGTTTGCCCTTGTCGTGGACTATAATAAGACCGCGCACCATAAATACCATCTATGGCATCCCCAATAGTAAATGCATTTCTGTTAAACTGACTTTTATGAACAGACCTCACAGGCACCTCTCTTCCTTCTACCATATCTAACTGCAGGATAGAATCGAAGGCATATTCAGATCTTTTATACGATGCCTTTAAATTTACTTCGGCTAGTTGTTCAGCTTTTGGCACTGCCATGACTTGATACAAGGTTTTTGAAGCCACCGTAAGTGTTTTTGGATAATTCCCTAACGAATAGAACGTAAGTCTATCACCGGCTGTCGCGGGCACTTTAAAATATCCTTCGGCATCTGTATTAAACTCCTGTAAAGAACCCTCTTTAGCAATAATCGCGTAGGGCACCGGCATTTCGCCTTGTAAAAATTGCCCTGTTATATAAGATTCATTCGTTACAGAAGTCATAGTGTGCTCATTTTGCCGCAACTTTTTGTAACTACCCGATGTAAAATCAGCTAGACTTTCAAAATACAAATCACTAATTGTATTTAGACCACTGTTAATACTATGAACTGGGATATTTTGGTCTAATTGAAAAGTTCCAAACATCGGCTTATTTTCAGCAAAAAGTAGAATTTCGTCTGCAGGTTCAATTTCAAGCAAACTATAGTCTGAATATCCTTTATAAGATACATTTTCAATAAGCTGAATAAGAGTTGCTGTAGTTGCTTCAGAAATGCTGAATGACGTATTCGACACTATAGATTCATTAAAAATAACAACCCTAACTTCTGCTCCTGATTTAGTGGTAAGAAATTCTTTTAAAAATGTTATTTCACGCTCAGTATCTCGAGCCCTAGTCTTAGATGAAGCATCCCAAAACACGGTAATTTTCCCTAAAGCTTGTGGTAGATGTATGTTCTCTTCGGAAATTTTCTCAAGATAGATTTTGCCTCGTTTGTTCTGAAGTTTCCGAAGCACATCTACAGAACCTCTTAGGCTAATATATCCTTTTGCCGAAACTTCAAACGTGCTTGCCTCACTTAACACATGATGGTATTTTCGGTAGGTAAACTTTCCATCTTTGTTGGTTATCGCGCCAATTCCCTGATTGCTAATACCAAATTTAGCGTCTCCAATAGGCTGTTTGGTTTCACCGTCTAGAATGGTGCCCCGCAACAAGGTCTGACCAATACTTGACGCACCACTACTAATTATTAGTATTAAAATAAGGAAACGTACAACGAGATTCATAAGCTGAATTTCTATTTAGCCCTATGAAAATACATCAAAGCCCTTAACAAAACAACAAAAGCCTCCCGTGATTTATATATCTCGAGTGTTTTTTTACCGTATAAACTAAAAAAACCGAGCGTTGCAGTCTATATTGCAATCACTCGGTATTCTGTAATTAACTAACCGTTTCATTAGTCAAGAATTGGGGTAACAGTATAGCCAGCCTCTCTAAGTAAGTTTATAACGCCTTTTGCTCCTCCTAAATGCCCTGCTCCTACACCGTAAAATGCAGCTTTTTCTTTAGAGTATGTCCCAATTTTAGGAATCCAGTTCTGATTGCGAATATGTAACATTCTATCTAGTTGTTCTTGGTTATAAAATGTTCCCATATAATTATACAGCTCATCAATATCCTCATTTTTATAGTGTGAAATCATAGCATTAAACATTTCAAGCATACCTTCTTCCTTTAAAAGCTTTACAATGTCGTCTAATTGCTCATCGTAAGGCTGTTCATCAAATATATTCATCTGTTCTGCAACTGTTTCTAAACCTTTTATCTCCCTATTTTGCTCCTTTGTCAATCCAATTAGCGAAGCTTCATAACTGGCAACATCGTTACCTATAAATGCCATCATAACTGCGCTAGAAACCATAAGAGGCTTAAACGACTTAAACTGTGCGAGGCCTACGCCCATTTTTTCGGTTAGGTACTTGTCTATTATCGAGTATTCATCGGCATCCATAAATTCATTTATCGTTTTTCCGTCTTTTATCATGGCGTTATTTATCATTTCAGTTTGAAAAGTAGGATCATCCATGTCTAATTCTAAGACAGTAACTGAAGTGGTCTCAAAGGCGCTTTTTACTTTCTCCTTTATAATAAAATCACGCTTAGGAAGCATGTGAAATGTGCCAAAAATATACGAGGTTTTAATTCCGTTCCCTTCAATTTTCCAGAGTAAGCTTTTCTCATTCTCTTGTGCAAATGTTGTGCTTACAGCGAGAAGTGTTATAATAAGTGCGATGTAATTTCTAAGATTTTTCATAATGATATTGTGTTTTAAAGTAATTAGTGATTTGTTTAAAGCCATGATAAAACAACGGCTAGGGTTATTTCTATAATTGCGATCATAATAGTTAAATTAAAAAAGTAGTGAAACAGTTAGATAAATAGTGATACCGGCAATAATGCCTATACCAAACTTTATAAATTGAATTTTTGCAGTAGTGGTTTTACGTCTCATAGCTTATTGAATAATTCCGTTATTCACTTCTACTGTGCTAGACGTTTCATCTTGTTCGAAAACAAACTGAACAACGTCCATTTTTTCGTATCCTTCAACTTTCGTCAGTAACGAAGTATGAACTCGATTCATAGTTTCTGAAATCGTCATGGCTGCATTGCAATCCTTCAAAATGTAGGCTGCCTTTTGTGTGGTAATGCCGTCATCTTTACTAAACTGAAGTCCATAGGCCGCATGAGACACCTCTATTGCTTTACAGTCGCATTCCTCCTTTAGTGTTTTTACAATTGCTTCACTCGTGTTAGTATGCGATGTAATGCCTGTATACATTCCGAAGCAAAAAGGAATTGCGATAAGCAAACCAAAAAATGTTAGCGTGATTTTAATAATTCTTCTTGTAGTTTTGTTTTGTGTCATGATTGTATCTTTTAAATCCCGCTTGTTTCGGGGTTGTGAAATTTTGATACCACAAATCTGCAACACAGTACTCCTATAATAAAGAGAAGCCACCCCATTTTCAGAAAAATAGGGCGGCTAAAAAACGCGGTAGCTACTGTATTTATTGAGAACACATAAATATTCTGAAGTTTTTTAAAACCCAAGAACGTGCGTCCCGAAATTTATAAATTTAGGTCTAACTTCACCTTTTTAGGCAATATTCTTTATGTTCTTGATGTAAAATGACGGATTTAAACCCGTATCTTTTTTGAAGTATTTGGTAAAACTATCGGCACTTTTATAGCCTATTTCTTCGGCTATAGACTGTATGGAATACGATCTAAATAGCACATCATTTTTTATCCGTACAATAGCATAGTTAATACGCAAATCGTTAATGTAGGTATTAAAATTCTTCCCGTAATGCGAATTTATTACTTTAGACAAGTAAGAAGTATTGGTCCCTATTTTCTTGGCAACATTGTAAGAGTTACATTCCGTTTGCAGATAATATTCTTTTTCCTCTAGCTTTTTTAAGCCCTCAAGAATCTGATTTTTTATTTCTTCGGAAACATCCTGACCCGATTTTTCTTCTAATATTTCATCTTTGGTATCGATGATTTCCTCTGGCGATTGTGCTGCTTCAATTTTCGCAAGTAACGCTTCAAATTTTGCCTCATTCCTTTTTTTGTTGCGATAAAATTTCAGCAATAAAAACAGCAACACCAATATCACAAGAGAAGCTCCTAGCAAAATATACTGAATCTTACTCTGACCCTGCTCTTTAGCGGCTTTTAGTTCGTCAAATTCCTTTTTAAAAGCAGCACGCTCTTCTGCTAAAATTACCTGCTTTGCATTGTCTTCCAATTTTTTGTACTCTTCCTGACTATCCCAATATTTTTCGAAATAATGACTAGCCCTTTCAAAATCACCTGTATGTTTATAAGCCTCTGCCAAACGCTCATAATAGTCTTTCATAAAGCCTTCTTCTACTTCAGTAACTTGGTAAGAATCTAGACCTTGTTGTAAAATTCGAATCGCCTCGTTATAGTTCTCAGCTCCAACTTCTATTTTACCAAACGTATAGGCCCTATTCAACGCTACGATGTCATAATCGCTCGGACAAATATCATACGCCGTATTATATATATTTTTAGCGTCGTTAAAGCGTTTTTCTTCAAAAGCAATTTCACCCTCTAAGGTATAATGAAATGTAGCGTAACAAGAATCTAGTTCTTTGCTCACCAACTCTTTAGTGCTCATAGCAGAAATCTTGGCAGAATCTATCTGTTGTGCTAAAATATAACTCGCGCCCAAAAGATTGTACGACCTAATTAAGGCACTGTTTTGGTCTTTTTGGGTAAAAGAAGTGTCTATAGGTTTGTTTTTATAATAAGCTATGGTTTTCTTTCTTATGGCAACCGCTTTTTGCGTTTCACCACTTATATCCATGATGTTTGCAATCTTATTGAGTGCTATCTCTCTATATTCGTCATTCTTATACGTTTCTGCCAGCTCTAATAGTTGGTTGTAATACGCTAATTGTTCTTGCGCAGAGGTAACCACAACCTGAAGATCCCCAAGAAAGATTAAGGCCCGCATCTCTTCTTTGCGCAGGTCGTTTTCTCTTGCAAACGATAGCATTTGTAATGCCTGTGTGTTGGCGCTTTTGTAGTCTCTTCGCGCAATATAGTTCACTGCAATTGCTTCTAAACCCAAAAACTCTTTCTCGTTATTGTTTTCTTGTTGCGCCTTAAAAATATAGGCCTCTGCTACCCGTAATGACGTATCCGGATCTGAATACATGGTAGCATTTATGGAATCTCTAATAGCTTCAAAAGACAAAGCTGCTAATGACTCTTTAGTTTGTGAAGTTGCCGAAAATACGGTTGAAATGCTAAGTAGTGCTAAGAAAAAATAGTTCATGCCTATGTGTAGCTGAATTCGATATTATGTAACAATATTCAAAGATACTATTAAAAAAGTCGCGTCTGCGGATTCTTTAACTGAAGATAATGAGACCTATCTAATGGCGGTGTTTCTTTGTTCATAAGGTATTTTCGTTTCGCCAGTGCCATGGTCTCTTTAATCTGAATGGCAAAATTTCCTTCCCCGCGCATTCGTGTTCCGAAACGACTGTCGTTTAACGTACCTCCATGACAATCGGCTATCTGGTTTAAAATTCTATCTGCTTTGTTAGGTAGCGCCTTGTGAACCCAATCACTGAAAATTTCAGCAATTTTTCCATTTAGCCGAACCACCGTATACGCCACATCTATAGCTCCTAATTCTGAAACTTTCTTTACCAACGGCAATATTTCATGACTGTTTAGCGATGGAATTATAGGAGCCATCATCACTCGCACCGGAATATTATTTTCTGAAAGTACCTGAACCACTTTGAGTCGCTGCTTAATACTCGCAGTTCTTGGCTCTAGTAGCAGGCGTGTCTTTTCAGATAGCGAAGTGATAGAAATATTCACCGAAATACAATGAATCGCCGCGAGTTCTTTTAGTATGTCCAAATCGCGTAAAATCAAGCTGTTTTTTGTAATGATGCCGGTGGGGTGCTTCCACTTTCGCATCACCTCAAGACAATTTCTGGTAATTTCAAGCTTGCGTTCTAATGGCTGATAGCAATCTGTATTGCCTGAAAAAACAATGGTATCTCCTTCCCAATTGCGACCAATAATCTTCTTTTCCAATAAGGTAGGTGCATTTTTTTTGAAAAGTATCGTTCTTTCAAAATCCAACCCAGCTCCATATCCCCAATATTCATGGCTATTTCTAGCGTAGCAATACACACAGCCATGTTCACACCCTTGGTACGGATTGGCAGAAAAACCCATCCCAACGTCTGGACTATCTACCTTATTCACTAGCGTTTTAGGAAATACCTCGAGATATTTTGTCTTGTTTTTATCGACCTGTTCTCCTTCAGCGGCGCAGAAATTTAAAAAATCGTCCCTAAGCTCATGGCTAAATTCAAAAAACCTATTGTGTACACGCTTTTGCGCACCACGACCTTTTAGGTGTTCTGGAGATTTCGACATAAAACTTTGAAGTAAAAGAGAACCTCAAAGTTAGTCGATATTAGGAATTATTCTTAATTAAATTGGATTTATTCCACTATATAGATAATTTTAATATCTGTTTCTTGCTGCCTCTTCTACCTTGAAAGAGTACTTGGTTGCCTTCGTCATTTAAGAAACCACGTCCTACAGAAAACGGCACATCGCTGTCTTTATCGTCTATTATTTTCTTGTATTCAAAATTACCCGCTTCATCAATAGTAATTACGTACAAATTAGAACGCTTGGCACTTGTTCCTTTAAATTGTAATCTATCTGCACGAATACGCCGTACTTTATCTGCACAATTCACAAACATATATACTTTATCATTGGCGTAGGTAGATGTATACGAAAGGTATGGCGACGGGTAGCTCGCGACTTGCTTTTTATTAATATTACGTGCCCATATTAACGCTCCACTTGTAGAAATTTTAGCGCTAATAATATCTCGATAGTTATATCTATATGTTGTTGTAGAAGCACCATTAGGCATTGTGTTTGTAATTACGGTAACAAAGTATTCTTCAGCATTTATAACAATTTCTCCAGTACCTGTAATTAAAATATCTCTAAACGAAATATTACGTAGCTCTTTGTCTTTATCCTTCCCATACTTGTCTAGTATAAATTGATCTGTAAATGGTGAATATTTAGCCGCAGCTACTTTCATGCTTTGCGGATTGATATCAAAAAATGCAAACCCTTTATAACGAAAATCATTTCTTTCAGAATAGAAGCCTACGCAAACTACTTTTCCGTCATTTACGATTGTAGTTAGCGAACCAATAAAATTTTCACCTGTATCAAAAACCACAGAGCCTTTGGTAGAACCATTTATTTTGTACAATTCAAATTGATACTTACCCCCATCTCTTTTCTTTTTTTTCTCTCGGGTATACGCTTTTCCTAATAAATATATTGTTCCATCACTTTCGTCAATATCAACGTTTTCTAGCTGAAATTTCCTATCCTTGATATCGCGTACAAACTCTGTTTGATACACTTTGTTAAGTGCATTATCGAACATAAAAATTCGATGTGTCTCTTTATCATTGTCAATAATATCTAACGTAATTGCAACATAATCCTGATTAGGAGATACGGTTACTTCACCCAGACGGTCTCCATCTATTTTTGAACCAAACCAACCCCATTCCTTTCTACTGGCTTCGGTTTTTGGCACACTAAAAAGCAATTCTCTTTTAAAAGTAAACTTTCCTATAGGACTCTTATGCACATAGTAATCTAGGGTTTTATCGTCTTTATTATTGTAAAACTCAATTAATACCAACTCATTGTTACTAATAAAAGCGCTCTCAAAAGCACCTCTTCTTTTCTTGTCTTCATAGTCAAAACTGCCAACTAATTTCATAGAAGCGTCATAGTGTTCTATATAATACCCCTTTTTATACCGACGTCCTAAAATAACACCTCCCATATTATCTTTTGTAGAAAATGCCAAGCTGGTTCTCTTTTTCTTGTCCTTAAAAACCTCGCTTGTTTTAATATCTACTGCTATTTCTGCTTCCCCGTCTTGCGCATAACTAGTAAGTGTAAACAGAGCAACGAGCAAAATAATAAGTGTGTTTTTCATAAATTAATTTTATTTAATGTTATAGGAGTAAAAGGATTGTAGAATAAATAAGCAGTGCACAAAAATTTTAAACAAAAGATTTTTGTGTGTAGATTGATTTTGTGAGATGCTTCTTAATTCCCAGGGAACGCTGCTTTACGCTTCTCTAAGAATGCCTGAGTACCTTCGTGAAAATCTGCCGTCCCGAAGCATTTGCCAAATTGAGTAATTTCTGCATCAAAACCATTTTCGCCGTCTTCGTAGCCCGCGTTAACCGCATCTATGGCTGAAGCAATAGCTACAGAAGAGTTTCTAGCAATTTTTGAGGCAAGCTTTTCTGCCAGCGGCAATAATTCTTCTAAGGTAGTAACATGATTTACCAACCCGTATTGCAATGCCTGATTGGCATCTATCATTCCGGCGGTCATAATAAGTTCCATGGCGCGTCCTTTTCCTACCAGTTGTGGTAAGCGTTGTGTACCTCCATAACCTGGAATAACCCCTAACGAAACTTCCGGTAGCCCCATTTTAGCATTATCACTAGCCACTCTAAAATGCGCCGCCATCGCCAATTCTAATCCGCCACCAAGTGCAAAACCATTTATTGCCGCAATTACTGGTGTAGATAAATGCGCTACAAAATCGAATAGTAACGCCTGTCCCTCGGCGGCTAATTTTTCGCCTTGAGAAACCGAGAAATCTGCAAATTCACTGATATCTGCTCCAGCCACAAACGCTTTTTCACCGCTTCCAGTGACCAAGATTACCTTAGTATTTTTATCATCATCGGCTACCTTAAAGGCTTGGTGCAATTCTTTTATGGTCGCTCTGTTAAGCGCATTGAGTTTTGAAGGTCTGTTTATGGTAATTGTTGTGACGTTATTTTCAAACGAACTTAGAATGTTTTCGTAGGACATATTTTGGGTTTTTAAGAAGATCTAGTGTCTAACAAAGGTATTAAAAACAAGCCACAACAGCTACAACTTAAGCCTGCAATGGAAACCGAATTTTAAAAGTCGTTCCTTTGTTTTCTTCTGTAACAAACGAAATTTCTCCTTTGTAGGTTTCTACTATATTTTTCACCATAGCAAGACCTAAGCCCATTCCGCTGCTTTTAGTTGTAAATTTTGGTTCAAATACTTTCTCCTTGTTTTCTTCGGAAATTCCCACGCCATTATCGCTTACAGTGATATACACAGATCCATTTTCGGCAAACACATTTACCTCAACCAAGGGGGTTGCTGGCTGTATTTGCGCTATAGCGTGAAGACTATTCTTCACTAAATTTGTTATAACCCGTATGAGCTGGGTTCTATCTAATTTGGCTATAATTTCTTTTTCCTTCGCAAAGAAGTATATGTGGTTTTCATTAAAAATGTCTAAGGCAAGCTTGGTGATTTTCACCACATTTAAAGTTTCGTTTTGCTGCGCAGGCATATCTGCATAGCTACTAAAAGCTGAAGCAATGCTGCTCATGGTATCAATTTGCTGAATGAGTGTGTTACTATATTCATCAATTTTTAAATGAATGTTGGGGTCTTCTGGATTGAATTTCCGCTGAAAACTCTGTACCGTAAGTCGCATTGGGGTTAACGGATTCTTAATCTCGTGTGCTACTTGCTTTGCCATTTCGCGCCAAGCAGCTTCTCGTTCACTGGCAGCAAGTTGAGCCGCACTGTTCTCTAACTCATCTATCATGCTATTATACGCCTTTACCAGATTAGAAATTTCTTCGGTAGAGCCTTCAATTTCAATACGCTTGTTACGCTTGTTTAGCCGCGTTTCAGTAATTTTTTCACTTACTGTATTCAAGGATCGCGTAATGTATTTAGACAAAAGATACGCCAACGCAATAGCAATTAACAGCATAAAGCAATAGGCAAACCCCAAGCGCATTAAGTTTTCCCTAAGCTCTTTATTAATGAAATCGTCATCTTCAATATACGGGAGGTTTAAAATAGCCAACGGCTTAAACGAAATGTCGGTGATATAGGTGAAAGCCGATTGATAACCTTGTCCGTTTTCATTAAACTGAACAACATATTGCTTCTCTGGCGACTGCCGAAGCGCTTGCATGGCATCTTCCGAAATTTTTTGATGTTTCGGGTCCTTTACAATTCTAGCTTCCGACGACACCAAAAGATTTCCTTCTAAGTCGTAGAAGAAAATATCCAGATTATGAATTTTCTTTATCTGATGAATATTCTCCTTAAAGATTAAAGGAATTTTATCTGTCTCTAACGGGTAGGTAGTTTCTTCAAGCACATAATTAATGTGCTTCTTTATGTTTGCCTCTTTACGCTCCAGACGATCTCTGTGGTAGTCTTTCGCCTCTTCCCGATACTGATAAATAGTTACCACAGCAATGAGCACACTCGCCAAAAGAATGAGCAAAATCATGGAGAAAAAGATGCGGTTTCGTAAAGAGCTTTTGTAAAAGGTCAAAGAATCTAAATTTTAAGGGAAGATAGCAATAATCAAACCAATTTCAGAAAAAAGAATAAAGACCATTTTACTAAAAGTAGAAAGTGATTACTTTTCTCTAATACGCTTGTACATTTTAATACCTAACATGACTAGAATAGCAAATACCACAATCCCAAGCGTACCGTAGATCCAGTTAACAGCATTTTTTAGTATCACCAAAAACACCACAGAAAATAAGATGAGCGTGGCGCCCTCATTAAACATACGCATCCAATTAGAGCTGTACTTGTACACACCGTTATAATGTGCTTTAAAAATAAGGTGACATTTTATATGGTAGATAATTAGCGCCACTACAAAACCTAGTTTTACTTGCATCCAGGCATCTGTAATCCAAAAAGGACGCAATGCCAACAACCAAACCGCAAAACCCGTAGCCAAAATCATAGACGGCCAGGTAATAATATACCACAGACGCTTGGTCATTATTTTGTATTGCTCGCTTAAAATCTCACGTGCCGGACTCTCTTTTTGCTGTGCTTCAATCTGGTAAACAAACAATCTAACGATATAAAATAAGCCTGCAAACCAAGTAATGACAAAGATTAGGTGCAGTGATTTTATATAATTGTATTCCATATGTATCTCCCGAGAAGGCAGGAGTTGTATTATTACTAACGCCACAAAGATACTTCGCCCATAGGGACAATCCTGAAAAAAATCAGGAATCCTCGTGGCATATTGTTGTTATTCTTCTTCCACAAACAAATAATTAAGTTGCTTGCTATTAAAAGCATTGTTAAAGGCTTTTATTTCTTCTGAAACCAGCGAGTCAAACTTCACTAGTTCTGCATTCACTTGTTGGGAAAGTTCGTTTTTAACAGCAATATCTTGCTGAGTTGGTGGAAAATCGTCCATACCAACCAAACTGTTTAAATGAGCCAATTTATTGGTCAACCTAATCGGGAAGTTTAACGGGTCTTGCCCACTTCTGTTTTTAGTCTGGTACAATGCTTTTTCTATATCTGAAAATTTCTCGCTCAAATCTTTGGCTTTCGCTACCAACTCCTTCACGGCCTCATTGTCTTTGTATTGCTTCTGAAAAGCATCTAACTGCTTATTTATTTTTCTGATATTCTTAATAGACTTGTGTGCCTTATCTGCTGTTTTATTCACGTCTGTGATAAAGTCGTATTGTCGTTGCATTCCTGCCACATCGGTTTCAGCATTTTTATCTGGCACAATGTTGAAGTTTTGTACCAAAGCTGCCTCTCCTTCTACCTCCAGAACTACTTTATACATGCCAGGTACTGCCTGAGGCGCAGCTGTACTCGCCCACCATAAAATCATCCCGTCCAAACGTTCTGCGCCTTTCCCTCGCATATCCCATGTATGGTAATTAGCGCCTTTTTCAACCTTTAGTTCTTTTATATTTTTTTCTTTGTTCTTCTTCGTGCTAAACTTCTGTATCGTATCACCACGACTGTCTACGTAACTTAGCGTAATCTTTTTATCGGTTGGATCTTGCAAATTAAAATACGTCATCACACCACTAGGGTGGTTGGTACCGCTGGTTAATGAACCTTTTCTAGAACGCCCTCCCATACGGTAGGTGTCTTTAGGTTTGAAAAGGAAATTACCTTTTCCTTTAGCATTGGCAAGTTGGTGTAATAATCCTAGGTCATCAATAATCCAAAGACTTCGCCCTTGCGTAGCTACAATTAAATTGTTGTCTTTTACGGCTAAATCTGTAATTGGCACTATAGGCAAGTTAAGTTGAAACGGTTTCCAATAGGTGCCATCATTAAACGATATGTACATGCCTGTTTCTGTACCTGCGTATAATAATCCCTTACGGGTAGGATCTTCTCGCACAACGCGTGTAAAATGCTCTGAGGCTATACCATTGGTAATTTTCTTCCAAGTTTTGCCAAAATCTGTTGTTTTGTACAAATACGGTGCAAAATCGCCCGTTTTATATTTTGTGCCGGCTATATAACAGGTTCCTGCATCAAACACTGAAGGCTCTACACTGTTAATCATCATCCATTCTGGCATACCTGCTGGTGTAACGTCTGTCCAAGTTTTTCCACCATCTTTAGACACGTTTACCAACCCATCGTCACTTCCTGTCCATAACAACCCTTCTTGCAAGGGACTTTCCGCAGCAGCGAAAATAGTACAATAGTATTCTACCGAGGTATTATCCTGAGTGATAGGTCCTCCAGATGACTTCTGCTTTTCTGGGTCGTTACGTGTAAGGTCTGGGCTAATTACATCCCAACTTTCGCCTTCGTTGGTGGTAACGTGTAAGTGATTAGACGCTGTATATAGCTTCTTCGGATTGTGAGGTGAGAAGAAAATAGGGAAGTTCCATTGAAAACGATACTTCATATCTTCTACCCCATGCCCCATAGGGTTGTCTGGCCATACGCTAATACTTCTTATGGTATTTTTATCGTGGTTGTAACGTGTAAGAAAGCCGTCGTAGCTACCTCCGTACACAATGTCTGGATTGTTTGGGTCTACAGCTATATGCGCACTTTCACCTCCCGCTGTAGCTTCCCAGTCGTCTTCAGAAATATTTCCGCCTTCAGTTCTATGTGCTATGCGAACGGTAGAATTGTCTTGCTGCGCCGCATAAATTTTATAGGGAAAACTATTGTCTGTAGTCACTCTATAAAATTGAGAAGTTGGCTGATTGTGATAGGTGCTCCAGGTTTCACCACCATCGTAGCTTACCTGTGCGCCACCGTCGTCACCTATAATCATACGATTGGGGTCTTCTGGGGCAATCCATAAATCGTGGTGATCGCCGTGTGGTGCGTTGTACGTACTGTATGTTTTACCGCCATCGGTGCTTTTATGATAGCGCACATTAAGCACATACATCACATCTTGATCTTTGGTATCTGCATAAATACGCGTATAATACCAAGCACGTTGACGAAGTTTTCGTTCACTGTTTATAAGATTCCATGTTTCGCCACCATCATCGCTGCGATACACGCCTCCTTTATCTTTATTTTCTACAATTGCCCATACTCTGTCGCTATTGGCAGGCGACACGGTAACCCCTATAATCCCTAAGGTATCTGTGGCAAAGCCTTTGTTTTTTGAAATCTCAGTCCATGTTTCGCCGCTGTCTGTACTTTTCCATAGGGCAGAACCATCGCCCCCGCTACTTAAACTATACGGGGTACGGCGAACATTCCATGTAGAGGCGTATAATATTCTAGGGTTATTCGGATCCATAATAAGATCTACCACCCCAGCATTTTCGTTTGCAAAAAGCGTTTTACGCCAAGTTTTCCCACCGTCTGTACTTTTATACACTCCTCGTTCTTGAGTAGGTTTGTAGATATTCCCCATCACTCCAGCGTACACAATATTGTAGTCTGTTGGGTGAATGGCAATTCTTGGCACATGCCGGCTATTCTCGAGTCCTGCGGAAACCCAAGTTTTTCCAGCATCTTCACTTTTCCACATGCCGTAGCCAGAAGAAACGTTACCTCGAACGGTTTTTTCGCCACCTCCCACGTAGATTACGTTGGGGTCGCTTTGCGCAACTTCAATGGCACCTATAGAGCCTCCGAAATATCCATCTGAAATATTCTTCCATGATCTACCGCCGTCTTTGGTTTCCCAAATACCCCCACCAGTACTTCCGAAATAATACAAATTTGGCTTTCCTGGCACGCCTGTTACGGCAGCACTTCGGCCTCCTCGAAAGGGCCCTAGTAAACGATACTCAAGCGCTCCGTATAAGGCTTCGTCATAGGATTGAGCGAAGGAAGTTTCCGAAGAAAGTGAAATAAAAAGTACTGTTGAAAGAACAAAACTTAGGAGTTGATGGCGTTTCATAAACAATATATTAGAAAGTTTGTTTAAAGATAATGCATCATATAGTATTCAGAAAACATTACCGCAACGTTTTTCTAACCTCTCGATTTAGATAATAGCCCGTTACTAAGGTAGAAAGTACGTCTGCAATTGGGAAGGCAATCCACACTCCAAACACACCGTAAAATTTGGGAAGGATTAAAATTAACGGTATTAAGAAAAAACCTTGCTTTGTGAGACTTAGCAATAATGCTGGAATGGCTTTTCCGATTGCCTGAAAATACGACGAACCTATAAGTTGTACGGCAATCACAGGAGTCGCTGCAAACACCCAACGCAAGGCATCTGGTGTTCGTTTTAAAATTTCAGCATTATTAGCAATAGTATCTGCACTCTGCCCTGCTTTATTACTCACAAAAATTTCGACTAAACTAGGCGCAAAAAACATAATAATGGCAAATACAACAAGGGATAACCCGCCCGCATACCAAATAGATTTATTGATGGTTTCTCGAACACGTGCAACCTTTCCAGCTCCATAATTATAGGCAGCAATGGGTAAAAAACCTTGATTTACACCAATAACAGGAAATAGTGCAAACATTAACGCACGACTAATAATACCATATGACGCCACATCCATGGCATCACCTGTTGAAATAAGTACGTTATTAACCAAAATTGTAAATACGCTAATCACACCTTGTCGGGCAAGGGTTACTGAACTAAGTGCACTGATTTCGGAAACAATTTTCTTCTTTAATTTGAAATATTCGGCTTTCAGTCTTAGCTCACTTTTAAACAAGAAAAACCAAACAATAAATGCGAAGCAAATAAAATAACTAACAAACGTAGCCCACGCAGCTCCATGCATCCCAAAATCGAATACATTAATAAGGAGGTAATCCATAAAAATGTTAGCAATAGCTGGTAACATCATGGCATACATGGCAAATTTTGGTTTTCCTTCAGCCCTAATCACACTATTTCCCATCATGCACATAGACAGCATCACAATGCCGTACATCACAATTCTGTAGTAGACCAAAGCCTGATCTTTAAAACTATCGTCTGCTCCAAACCATTCTATTAAGGTATTTTGAAAAACAAGTCCGAGAATAGCAAGTAAGCCAGCTGTTAAAAAGGTAAGCGTAACCTGATTTCCAAAAACGCGCAATGCTTTATCATTGTCGCCAGAACCAAGCGCTCTAGAAAGCACAGAGCTCCCGCCAATACCAATGGCAAGACCAATTGCTCCAATAAAAAAGGTTACCGGAATTACAACAGTAATTGCTGAAATCGCCAACGGGCCAATCCATCTACCCACAAAAATGGTATCTACAATCATGTTTAGCGACATAACTAAGATACCGATAGAGGCAGGCACAGCTTGTTTTACTAGTAAAGAACTAATAGTGGCAGTACCGAGAGAAGCTGAATTGCTTTTTGCCATTATGCGATGGCTGTTTCAATAGTAACAATACGCCATTCTTCAATCATATTGGCGAGTACTTGTGCAAAGTCGTCTCGGTCATTCAGGCACGGAATGGTTGTGAATTGCTCTCCTCCTACTTCGTGGAAGATTTCTTCAGCCTCCATCGCAATTTCTTCAAGTGTTTCTAGACAGTCGCTTACAAATGCCGGAGTTACCACTGCTAGTTTTTTTACACCAGCCTTTCCCATTCGCTCTACGGTGCGGTCTGTGTATGGTTGCAACCATGGATCGAACCCAAGACGCGATTGAAAAGTAGTAGAATAGGTTCCGCGTTTTAATCCTAATTTTTTAGCAACATTTACCGTGGTAATTTCGCATTGGTGTTTATAGCAGAATTCATGTTGAGGCGAGCCCATTTTAAAACAGCACTTGCCATTCATTTTACAATTACCATTGGTAATATCACTTTTTCTAATGTGTCGCTCTGGCACCCCGTGATAACTAAACAACAAATGTTCGTAGTCTAAACCCTCTAAACTTTCAGCTATACTCTTAGAGAGCACATTAATATAATCTTCTCGTTTATAAAATGCTGGGGTTCTGGTAATTTTTAACTGCGGAAAATGTGCTGCAACAAGCTCGTCAACCTTTACATCGATTGTTTCTGTAGTTGCCATGGCAAATTGGGGATACAACGGAATGGTCTTAACTTCTGTAACACCCTGGTCTACTAACTCCTGAAGCCCTTTTTTTAATGTCATACTGCCATACCGCATAGCCAAGCCAACGGGTATGGTAACTTTTTCTTGTACTTTCTTCTGAAGGCGTTCTGAGAGCACAATGAGCGGCGACCCTTCGTCCCACCAGATCTTTGCATAGGCCTTAGCCGATTGTTTAGGGCGGGTGTTTAGTATAATACCACGAACTAGTAAAATGCGCGCCCAACGCGGCACATCAATTACACGAGGATCCATAAGAAACTCGTCTAGATATTTTTTTACGTCTTTGGGCTTGGTGCTTTCTGGCGAGCCAAGGTTCACAAGCAGTATTCCTTTCATATATTTTTATCAGTCTCAGCCGGTCATAGGCCCATTAAGATAATTGGAAAACCCTTCGGTAAGCTCGGGGTAATATCTTTCTACTTATTTAGAGAAACAAAAATACTTCTTAATGTTGGTTTGTAAAATCTTAGCCGATAGATTAACGAAATAATAAGATAAGTAAGCCAACATTGTTTGACATATATGCTACGCAACTACGTTATTTAGACAAACCCATCACAAATTTCTTTGGCGTTGTGCCAAACTTCTTTTTAAAAGCTGCGATAAAATGACTGGCAGTGCTATACCCAACTTTTAACCCTACTTCGTTGACGTTATAGCCTCCTGTAGCCAATAATTGGCGAGAAACTTCCATCTTATAATCGAACAAAAAACTAAATACAGAATCTCCATATATTTGCTTAAAGCCTTCTTTGAGCTTGTTGATTGGTAATTGTATTTCATCGGCCAACTCCTGTAGGCTAGGTGGTTCTGCCATTCTTGAAATTATAATTTCTTTGGCCTTTTTAATTTTTACCACATTCTGCTCATCTACCAAAAATGGACATTGCTCTACGTTTACATCTTCTTCTCTATTAAAATAAAGACTTAGCAACTCGTAAGCTTTTCCTTTAAAGTATAATTGTTTGATGGTGGGGTGTAGATTGTAATTCAATAACTGATTGAGCACAATTGCCATAGACGGCGAAATATGAGCGTCTTTGTAATACTTTCTACCCTTATTCTCATCACTTAAAAACGTAATATAGTTGGCCTCTGTAGAAAACAAAGTGTGAAATTTCTTGATTGGTAATAGAACCGAAAGCACCCATGAATGTGCAGCTACAGCAACTTCAATTGGTAAATCGCGCTCCGGATTATAGAGCAGCAAAGAGGTTTCTTCTTGTATTGGCAAGCGATAGTTTCCGTTATTAAAACTAAATGAACCCGATCCTTTTACACAAAAATGAAATTGTATAAAATCTGAGCTTACCTCCCGCTTATACACCTGAGACTCAATAGTATCGTTGGTAAACTTTAGAATAAAAAAGCCCTCTTCTATCTGAGTTTCTCTATAAATACCTTGAGCGATATTTTTTACTGAAATTTCCTTTGAATTTTGCATTATTTATTTATAATCATTCTAAATAAATTCGTTTAGTGGGCGTAACAAAGATACAGTTTTACTAGCACTCCCAAAATAAATGCCAAAATTTGACTGTTTGGAACGCGCATCGATACAATTGATACCTCTAGCGTTATTTTTTGCATTTCGGTTCTCTTAATTTTGCGTTGTTAATGAAACACACAAACGGCAAACGACATTTTTCTACTCAAGAAAGTACTTTTTATGCTATTGGTCTAAACTACAAAAAGGCCGATGCCGAAATTCGTGGACATTTCAGTATTTCTGAATCTGCTCAAAAAGCAATATTAGCAACAGCCAAAACCGAAGGTATTGAGGCATTAAGTGTGTTATCAACTTGCAACCGCACCGAGCTATATGGTTTTGCAACCCATCCCTCACAGCTTATTAAGTTATTATGCGAGCACACCCACGGCACCGTAGAAGAGTTTGAACAAGTTGCTTATGTTTTTGAAGGAGACCAAGCAGTTTCTCATATATTTAAGGTAGGTACTGGACTAGACAGCCAGATTCTAGGAGATTTCGAGATTATAAGTCAGTTACGCATTGGGTTCAAACGTGCTAAAAAAATGGGGCTTCTAAATGCCTATATGGAGCGTCTCGCTAACGCTGTGATTCAGGCAAGTAAACAAATAAAAAATGAGACCGAAATTTCAACGGGAGCTACCTCTGTAAGTTTTGCCGCTGTTCAATACATTATGGCACGAGTTCCTTATGTCTCGGAGAAGAATATTTTACTATTCGGAATTGGCAAAATTGGGCGAAATACTTGCGAAAATCTTATAAAACACACCAAAAACGAGCAAATTACCCTAATAAATCGCACAAAACTAAAAGCTGAGGCAATTGCAGGTAAGTTTAATTTGGTGGTAAAAGACTACTCAAATATCCAAAGTGAGATTGCGCAGAGCGATATTCTGATTGTTGCTACAGGAGCACAAAAACCAACAATTTCAAAAGAATTGTTATACTTAAAAAAACCGCTGCTTATTCTAGACTTATCGATACCAAAGAACGTAGCAACAAATGTAACAGACAATGAGCTTGTTACACTCATTCATCTAGACGAACTTAGTAAAGTAACAGACGCTACTTTGGCGCATCGACAATCGCAAATTCCTAAGGCAGCTAACATTATCACTTCAATAGAGCAAGAGTTTAAAACCTGGGCCGAAAACAGAAGTTTTGCTCCAACGCTAAAGGCCTTAAAAAATAAACTTTCAGCAATAAAAGAAGGCGAAATTGACAATCAGCGCAAGAAATTGAGCAATTTTAATGAAGAACAAGCCGAAATCTTAAGTAATCGTATTATTCAAAAAATCACTACGCAGTTTGCCAATCATTTAAAAGCTCAAAATGGTAAAGCGCAAGAAAGTGCCGAAATGCTTCGAACTGTGTTTCAATTAAACGACGAAATCAATGAGTAAAACCATTCGCATAGGTACTCGAGATAGTGAATTAGCCCTCTGGCAAGCAACAACTGTACAGCAACAACTAGAGTCGCTTGGATATCATACACAACTTGTACCGGTAAAATCTACAGGAGATTTGGTACTAGACAAGCCACTCTACGAAATGGGGATTACAGGAATCTTTACCAAAACATTAGATATTGCAATGCTTAATGGCACTGTAGACATTGCTGTTCATAGCATGAAGGACGTACCAACGGCATTGCCAAAAGGAATAGAACAGACTGCTGTACTAGAGCGCGCAACGGCTACAGACATATTAGTAACCACAAAAAGTGAAGTAGATTTTTCAAAACCCTGCACTATTGCTACAGGTAGTCTTAGGCGAAAAGCACAATGGCTTCACCGATATCCACACCATACTGTAGTAGATTTTCGCGGAAATGTGAACACTAGACTACAAAAGTTAAGTGATAGCAATTGGGATGGTGCCATTTTTGCGAAAGCAGGATTGCAGCGTATTGGTATACTTCCGCAATACCATACCGATTTAGATTGGATGATTTCTGCTCCTGCCCAAGGAGCCATGGTTGTAGTAGCTCTAGAGACAGATAGTTACTGCAAAGAAGCTAGCCAAAAACTAAATAACCCCCATGCAGAAATTGTTACACGTATAGAACGTGACTTTTTACGAACTCTTGAAGGAGGCTGTACTGCACCCATTGGGGCCTACGCCGAAATATTAGGTAATGCCATAGATTTTAAAGGATCGCTCTTGTCTTTAGACGGGGGAGATAAAATTGAAATACTTAAAGCAATTTTGGTAGAAGACGTACAACCAGACACCGGAGTCGCATGGGCCAAAGAAGTCTTAGATCGCGGAGGTAAAGAATTAATGACTCAAATAAAAAGGGCGCTATAGTATGCGTGTGCTTTCAACAAAAAGACTAAAAGGCAACCAGCGGGATTTACTGCTAGGAGCTGGTTTTGAAGTAGTTGACTATAACGCCATAACAATTGAGTACTTAGATTTTGAAGCGCCTGAATCATGCAAGAATGCAATTTTTACAAGTCAGCACGCTGTGCGGTCTATTTTGAGCAAAAACATCAGCATTGACACTAGCTTTTGTGTTGGTCCTAAAACAAAAGCCCTTTTAGAAGAAAACGGCATAAAAGTCTCTAAAATGGCCTATAATTCGCAAGAATTGGGCGATTTTATCACGATAAATCATAAAAATGAGATATTTCACTATTTCTGTGGCATCATTCGAAGAGACGAATTACCGAACATCCTAAAGGAAGCAAAAATTGACTTTTTTGAAACAAAAACATACAAAACCGAGCTAAAATCGAAGAAATTCGAGCAAAAATGGGACGGAATCTTATTTTTTAGTCCGAGTGGCGTACAAAGTTATTGTTTAGAAAATTCGCTAGAAAATAATACGGCTATTTGCATTGGTGACACCACAGCAAAAGCTGCCAAAGAACATACGCAAAATGTCTATGTTGCAAATTCTACTTCAGTAGAGAGTGTTATAGCAAAGGCGGTAAAGAAATTAAAATAAGAACGGTGCTTCCGCGAGCGCATATTAGAGAATCTATAAAATGACAAAAGTTAAAAACGACCTATTTCTTAGAGCCTTAAAAGGCGAAACTGTTTCTCGTCCGCCAGTCTGGATGATGCGACAAGCAGGGCGCTATCTTCCAGAATTTATGGAGATAAAAGCCAAGTACGACTTCTTTACTCGTTGCCAAACACCCGAACTCGCTAGCGAGATTACAGTACAACCCATAAGACGTTATGGTATGGATGCTGCAATTCTTTTTAGCGATATTCTGGTAATTCCGCAAGCTATGAACATAGAGGTAGAGATGAAACCTGGCGTAGGCCCTTGGTTGCCAAATCCTATTCGCACCTACAAAGATTTAGACGCTGTGGTGGTTCCAGATATTCATGATACACTTGGTTATGTAATGGATGCCATAAAAATGACCAAAGAAAAACTGAATGATGAAATTCCATTAATAGGTTTTGCGGGAAGTCCTTGGACCATCTTATGTTACTGTGTACAAGGTCAAGGCAGTAAGAATTTTGACAAAGCGAAAGAGTTTTGCTTTACACAGCCCGTTGCCGCACACGAATTGTTGCAAAAAATTACCGATACTACAATTTTATACCTGAAGGAGAAAGTAAAAGCAGGTGTGAATGCAGTACAAGTTTTTGATAGTTGGGGCGGAATGTTATCTCCAACAGACTATCAGGAATTTTCATGGCAGTACATGCAACAAATTATAGATGCCCTAAAAAACGAGGCCCCTGTGATTGCTTTTGGTAAGGGATGTTGGTTTGCACTAGACACTATGGCTAAAAGTGGCGCTGCAGCACTAGGTATAGACTGGACTTGCTCTGCCAAGAATGCACGTTATCTTACCGGCGGAAACATTACATTACAAGGTAATTTTGATCCTACCCGATTGTTTAGTCCGCCAGCTGAAATAAAGAAAATGGTGAAGCAAATGATTGATGACTTCGGAAAGGATAAATACATTGTAAATTTAGGACATGGTATCTTACCTAACATTCCTATTGAAAATGCTGGGGCTTTTATTGAAGCAGTTAAAGAATACAAAATGCACTAATGAATATTTGGAAACGAATTCGACAATTAAGCGTAGGGCAGTTATGGAAACTAACCATGCTTTTTGTTGTTAATCCGTTTAAAATTATTCCTACCCTACGAGCAACCCAACGCACATTTTATATTTGTAACAAACTTTATGGGAAAGAACATCATAAGAGTAATAAAGCAAATGCATTTAGACATGCACTATGGAATGCTCTAATTTGTAAAAACATTCGAAAAAAGTCAAAAAATAAGCAAAAAACTGTGTTTTGGGCTCAAAAAGTAACAGATTTATATGAAAATGTTACAAAAAACAACGAGCTAGACGAGGCGATGGATTTACACAACAACGCCATAGGCCGCATCTCTTTTTTAAACTTTTTAGACAAAAAAGAAGAAGAATTGGTCGGTTTTTTACAAAATAAGTCGAAAAACGCTCGAAAAATTCAAAATTTGGAAGAAATAGAAAGCACAACAAACCAAATGGTGTATTTACATGATTAAGAATATTTTTAAAGGAATTAAAGCGTACGCAGGAACTTTTAAGCTCATAAATAATTTAGGGCTCTGGAAGTATTTTGCAATTCCCATTGCAATTAGTTTTTTAACAGCATTGCTCATCGGTGTACTTGCGTGGGCGTTAAGCGATTCTATAGGTTCGATTATAGCGAAAGTTTGGTTTTGGGAATGGGGTTCAGAAACATTTCGAGCGATTAGTGATGTAATGGGCGGAATTCTTATCGTGGCTTTAGGTCTTATTCTATACAAACACATCATTTTAGCTGTAAGCGCTCCTTTTATGAGTCCCGTTTCAGAAAAAATAGAGCACCACCTACTTGGTGCAGCGCATACACATAGAAACACCACAAATGCTGCTCAATTATGGCGCGGAGTACGTATTAATACACGCAATTTATTGATGGAGTTTATGTTTACCATTCCTTTATTACTTCTAAGTTTTATTCCTGTACTAAATATCGTGACATCAATTTTAATCTTTATTATTCAATCGTATTATGCCGGATTCGGTAATATGGATTACACGCTAGAACGCCATTACACCTATTCTGAGAGCACCAAGTTTGTACGCAACAACAGTGGTGTTGCCATAGGTAACGGAATCATTTTTATGGCGATGTTATTTATACCTGTGTTGGGTATTATTTTAGTTCTTCCGTTGTCTGTAACAGCTTCTACAACAGAGACTGTGCGGCTTATAAAAGAAAACAAAAAATTGCCTCTCGAAAATGCATCAAATAAATCGCTTCATGTATAAGGGAGCCGATTTTCATATGGCACTCGTACAACCCGAAGATGCTATGGCTGTGCACACACTTATCATGGGTAATTTGGATCGCTTTAAAACATACTTCCCAAAAACAGTAGCCGCCAATATTACTTTTGAGAAATCAAAAAGGTTTGTAGCGACAATTGTAGAAGACATAAAAAACAAAACACAGTATTTATATACCATAAAGGTAAACGGAACTCTAGCAGGGTTAATATATCTGAAAGAATTAGATTGGGACAAAAAAGAAGGAGAATTTGCATACTGTATTGACGAAAGCTATGCCGGCAACGGACTTACAACGAAGGCCGTTACAGTTTTATCTAGCCATGCCTTTACTGTATTTCACTTACAATTACTTAAAATAATTGTGCATCATAGCAATATTCCCAGCGTACGCATTGCCGAAAAATGTAATTTTAAACCTATAAAAACACTATCTAACGCATTTACTCCACCTGGCGGGGTGCCTTTAGATATGCAACTATTTGAACTTAGAAAATGAAAGAACAATTTGTAAACTACATTCGCACCCTTCAAGATACTATAACAAAAACGTTAGAGCAATTAGATGGCGCTGTAACTTTTCAAGAAGACCTTTGGAAACGTCCTGAAGGTGGTGGTGGCCGTACACGCGTCATTGAAAATGGAAGTGTATTTGAAAAAGGAGGCGTTAATATTTCTGAAGTACACGGCAAACTGCCAGAATCTATGCAGCAGTATTTTGGAGTTACAGATGCCGATTTCTTTGCATGCGGTCTCAGCCTTGTACTTCATCCTGTGAATCCGATGGTGCCGACTGTACATGCCAATTGGCGCTATTTTGAAATGTACAATTCTAATGGAGAAATAGTAGACCAATGGTTTGGCGGCGGTCAAGATCTTACTCCATATTATCTATTTGAGGAAGACGCCGTACATTTTCATAACGTTTGTAAGTTAGCTTGCGACAAACACAACGGAAATTTCTATAATACCTATAAAGCACGTTGTGATGAATATTTCTACAATACGCACAGAGGGGAAGCTCGGGGTATTGGAGGATTGTTTTTCGATTACTGTAAGGCTTCAGAGGCTATGAGTATGCAAAACTGGTATAATTTTGTAACCGAAGTGGGTGATAGCTTTTTAGAAGCCTATGTTCCTGTAGTTCAGAAAAGAAAAGACCTTCCATTTACCGAAGCACAAAGAACCTGGCAAGAAATACGTCGCGGACGTTATGTGGAGTTTAATCTTGTTCACGACAAAGGAACACTGTTCGGTTTAAAAACAAATGGGCGTATTGAGAGTATCTTAATGAGTCTTCCGCCAAAAGTACAATGGGTATACAATCATGAACCAGCCGAAGGTAGCGATGAAGAAGCTCTATTAAAAGTACTTAAAAACCCGAAAAACTGGGCGTCATAGAACCACAAAGAGTGTAATTACTACACGTTTGTTTCTTAAAAATCACGTAAAATTTTAAAGGCTAATTTTGGCACATATTTGTAGTGTTCGGTTTATCAATTAATTACAAATTTATTGCGGTGGTCTGCAAACGCGGCATTACTTTTTCTATATACAGAGCACTATAAATTAATTAATAAAAAATCTATGAAAAAGTTAATGTTAACAGCCGTAATTGCATTAGGAACATTTGTTGCAGTTCAGGCACAGGAAAAAGAAGTAATTGTTGAAACTCAAGCTGAAGTTCAAAATCCAACGCAGCAAGAAGATGCTAAGATGATGGCTAAAGCTGAAGTGAGTAAAGAGAGCTTCAAAGAAATTAAGGCGTCAGAATTACCAACAGCAGTTTTAAAAGCCGTTGCAGCAGATTTTGAAGGAGCAACTGTAGAAAAGGCGTATGTAAACGATAAAAAAGAGTTTAAACTTGTGCTGCAAACAATTAGCTCAGACAAAAAACTTGCTACAAAGACGGTTTTTGCCTCTAAAGATGGTACTTGGATTAAAGCTCCAAAAACAAAGCTTAAACAATAGTAAAACTCACAACGACAAAAAAGGCGCTACCTAAAATAGCGCCTTTTTTATTGGTTATTTCCAAATTAGTGATTGCTTAGACGCTATTTGATGCTCATCCTGATACGAATGAAATCGTGCCTTTAATAAGAGTCGGCGTCCATCTACATTTCTGGTAAAGACCAATTTCGCATTTCCGTTGAAGCGTTTCCAATTCTTAAAGAAAATTCTTGCTTCATTCTTATGCTCACCAAATATTTTCGGTATAGAATAATAATTAGAAAAGCCTAGCTTTCTTCGCAACCAATTACTTTGTACAATTAAATACCGCGGATTAGTAACAGGGTCTATTATTTCCTGTAAATACGGAACAAATTGAACTTCTGTCTTGGCCTTTGCTCCAACAAGATAGCAAGATAATGAGCCATCTTTAAATTGATCTACAACCAACGAAACATTGTGGTTCGTAAGAATACCTTTTTCTGCCATGGTCTCTTTAAGCGCCATTGCAATTTTCCTCAATTCTTTATCTCGTCTGCCATATTTCACATAAAGAATCACCGCCTTCACCGTCTTAGGAAGTAATACCATGGCAAATCCCAGCAATAAGGCATACATAAAATATAGCGCTCCTTTAGATAATAAAGTGGTTAGATTTTTAAGAAGCAATTCGGGTAGCGTTATGCTAAATAAAACAGATAATTCTACCAGAACATACGTAAGTGCATCTTTAAAATATAACTTTTTAAGTACAGGGTAACTTATTTGTTCCTTATAAGAAAGCTTAAGTTCTCTAACTAAAACTTGTCCTCCATCAATAGCTTCATGCCATCGTTGGGCTATTTTAGTTCTTTCAGCAGAAAGCCTTGCCATTTTACTGTTTAAAGCCTTCACATTTTTTATATCCTGTAAAACATTTAACCTATCTGCGCCATTTTCAACATATGGTTTATCTTCTAATGAAATTCCGCAAAAAGCATCAAATCTTCGTAAAAGTAACGCTACGTCTGCACCGCCCATTTCGCTTGTTGGATCTACGCAAGCAATATGCCATATGTTGGCCACTTTATTAGGTTTTAGCCTATTCACACGTATCGCACGGCCCCTCATTTGGTTAGACATTACAAACGACCCTACAAAACTTGCTAAGATTAAGGTGTTTAATGCTGGCGCATCCCAGCCTTCCCCCAATAACGCCTTTGTGCCTATTAGTACTTCTATCGTTCCTGCTTCAAAAAGTTGTGTCATGGCATTTACAATGTCTTTGCTACCTGCCACATTAGGTTTTATAAGAACGTATTCTGTTTCCCACAGTATCTCTTGTCTAAAATTCTCTGCGGAAAGTACCTTCGAAAGGTCCTTTACGATGGTATTATGAACAATGACTAGCGACCCCGTTAATACCGCTAGTTTTTCAATTTTTAAAGGAAATCCTGCTTCTTTCTTTATAGCATTTCGTACATATTGAAAGATGGGTACCACACCAATTTTATTGATTTCTGTAATTGATTCGCCAAATTTTACATCTAAAAATTCTTTCCTAATAAAGTCTGTAAGCACTACCATTCTTAGGTTCTCAGAAAGTTGGCTGCTTTCTACCTTTACTATTTCTACAATACTTTTTAACTTAGATGGGCTCTGCGCAAGTTTTCTATATAAGCTACGTTCCCCGACCAGATTAATTTTCTTTTGCTCAAAAGCACCAATTTTTCGTAAGTCCTTTTCTATTGGTTGTAATAATTCTTCTTCCTCGATATACAGGTCTCTATTTTCAATGAGAAAATAATTTAACAATATAGTTACCCATTCGTAGCTAAGCGACGGAAAGCGTACTTTTTTACTGTCAATTCCTAAAAATTCTGTTTTCGTTTTATCTATTTCAACTCCTGCTGCATTTAGATAGATTAGTAATGCAGAAAAGCGCTCCGGCTCATGATAAATAGCCTCTAAATTTTTTTCGGTTTCTGCGTAAAACGGATGTCTTTTAACGAAGTTTATAAATGCTTCGTTACTTTTTAAATTTGTAACAAAAGTCATTAATTTTTCGCGATAGGTAAGGATAAATTGAATTTGCGCAGCCTCAGGTTCGGAAAAATAAATATAGTCTTGATGTGGACATAGATTACCTTCTCGCACCAATTCGGGCACACCAATCTCCATGTCTACAGGGCCACAGAGATCAAAATACTTTCTAATCTCATTCTGTTCGCTATCGTATGGAGGCGTTGCCGTTAGTGCTATGAGCGTGCAATTGGGCAACTGCTTCAAGGCAAATAACGGCTTCCACCATTCATTTTTAAGATGGTGAGCTTCGTCTAACACCAAGGTTCCAATTCCTTCTTGCTTAAAGTAAGCAACTAATTTTTCCGAAGAGAATTCTAAATCATTTTTATAATAAGAGTGTAACGATTGGTAAGTTGAAAAAGTAAGGGTTGCAGGCTGTTTTATATTAAACGATATACTTACTTCGCTCCCTGCCACCGAAAAATCTGACATACGCTCGCGCCATTGATTCCTAATGGTCAATGTAGGAGAAAGAATAAGTGTCTTTTTATTGAGTCGCTGAACCATTTCTAGCCCCAAAACGGTCTTCCCAGATCCAGGAGGAGCCACCACATGCAGGTGATTGTCTTCAAGATGTGTATTAAACTCTGTTAAGAATCGTTGTTGGTACGTTCGCCAAGGGTGAATAAACTGAAAGTGCGGTGATAGTAGGCTCAATGCGCGCGGGGCTCGATTTATATTGATTACATTTGTATCGTTAAAAATAGGGAATTGCGATGAAACCATTCCCCAATAAATAGTAAAAGCATGTACCCACTTCGCAGAAACCGCAGACTTAGGCAAAACGAAGCCATACGTAGTTTGGTACGAGAAACTAGTATCTCCCCAAACGATTTTTTAGTGCCGCTTTTTGTTGTTGAAGGCACCGCTGTAAAAGAAGAAATTGCATCTATGCCTGGCTATTATCGCTATAGCTTAGATTTGCTGAAAGCAGAAATAAAAGAGCTTTGGTCTTTAGGTTTAAAGGGAGTACTGTTATTTGTAAAAGTATCCGATGCGCTTAAAGACAACAAAGGAACCGAAGCAGTAAACCCCGATGGTTTAATGCAACGAGCTATCAAGACCATAAAAGACGCTTGTCCGCAGATGTTGGTAATGACAGATGTAGCCATGGATCCGTATTCAAGTTACGGTCATGATGGTGTAGTTTCTAATGGAAAAATTATAAACGATGACACCAATGCTATTTTAGCTGAAATGTCCTTGAGTCATGCCAAAGCGGGTGCCGATTTTGTAGCGCCAAGCGATATGATGGATGGGCGTATTCTTGCCATAAGAGAGTTGCTAGAGACTGAAGGCTTTCATGATACGGGTATCATGAGTTATAGTGCGAAATATGCTTCTGCGTTCTACGGGCCATTTAGAGATGCGTTAGACAGCGCTCCTGTTAACATGAAAGATGTGCCTAAAGACAAGAGCACCTACCAAATGGATCCTGCCAACAGGGATGAAGCCATTAAAGAGACACTCATGGATATTGAAGAAGGCGCCGATATTGTGATGGTAAAACCAGGGCTTTGCTATTTAGACATTGTACGAGACATACGCGATGTGGTAGATGTGCCAGTGGCGGTATACCAAGTAAGCGGAGAATATGCAATGCTGAAAGCGGCTGCAGAAAAAGGATGGTTAGATCATGATACTGTAATGCTCGAGCAAATTACTTCAATTAAAAGAGCCGGCGCAACCATCATAGCCAGCTATTTTGCAAAAGACGTTGTAAAACTAATTTCTTAGTTAGCATGAAAAATATTGTATTTATTTGTGTTTTACTAATTTCTACTTGTGTGGTAGCTCAAGAAACTACCTCAAAAGGAGCCTGGCTTGAAAAATGGGAAAATAGTAAAAACTACCTCGTAGGTATAGCCGAAGCCATGCCTGAGGAACATTTTGATTTTAAACCTACCGAACGCCAGATGAGCTTTAAAGAGCAATTACTGCATATTAAAGGCAATATGGATTGGCTAAGTACTAGTTACTTCACCGATACTGAATTTAAACGTGAGAAAACCGAACTTCCCACAACCAAGGCAGAAACCATTGCGCTTCTGCTAGAAGCTTTTAACAACGCTGCTGCTATTGTAACAATGGCGCCAGACGAATCGCTAGCAGATACTGTAGATTTTTTTGCTGGACCTAAAAGCAAACTACAAATATTAAATTTGCTTCACGATCATGTAACGCACCATCGTGGACAATTAATTGTGTATCTTAACCTGAATGATATAAAACCACCTAGTTATTCTGGTTGGTAACAGAATTGGTTCTGTTACTTTTGTCAAGAATTAGTTCTGATTATGTAATTGCATAATTTCAGATATCTTTACTAGATAAAACCTAAATAATAGGTTCTCTTATTAAAAAAACATTTTTATGGGGTTACTAATACTCTACGCAGTACTTTCAATCTTTTTTTCGTTTCTCTGTTCTATCCTTGAAGCAGCGTTATTAAGTTTTACGCCAACATTTATTAAAATGAAAGCCTCTGAAGGTAAAGGCTATGCTGCCACCTTAGGACGTCTCAAAAAAGACATAGACAAACCTCTTATTGCAATTTTAACCATTAATACCATTGCCCACACTGTTGGCGCCATTCTTGTTGGTGTGCAAGCAGAGAAGCTCCCTTATAAATTTGAAATTTGGGGTATTAATATGGTGGGTATTGTTTCGGCAATCATGACGTTACTTATTCTAATTGTTTCAGAAATTATTCCAAAAACAATTGGCGCAACATACTGGCAGAAGCTAGGTTCTTTTACCGCTATATCGCTTAATGCTATAATGTTTCCGCTGAAATACACTGGTATTTTATGGTTGTTAACGTTAACCACAAAACTTATTGGTAAATCGGCACATGTAAGCACTATGAGCCGTGAAGAATTTTTAGCCATTACAGATGCGGCAGAACAAGAAGGTGTTTTTGAGGAGAATGAAAGCGCTGTGATTAAAAATCTGTTGGTGTTTAAGTCTATCCAAGCTAAAAATGTAATGACTCCATTTCCAGTAGTAATCATGGAAGACGAATCTGTAGACTTACATTCCTTTCGTGAAAATCACAAAAGTATTACGTTCTCACGTATTCCAGTTTATAAAGACAAAACTCACAACATAACAGGTTTTGTTCTAAAAGATGATATTCTTGAAGAATTGGTAGAAGACCATGGTAATAAGACCTTAGGTGATTTAAAGCGTGAAATTTCTATTGTGAGAGCTGAAAAACCAATCCCTGAACTTTTTGAAACATTCGTTAAACAACGTGCGCATATTGCCTTAGTGGTAGATGACTTCGGAAATACAATAGGTATTGTTACTATGGAAGATATTATTGAAACCTTGCTGGGCTTAGAAATCATGGACGAGAGCGACACCATAGAAGATATGCAAATCGCTGCCAGAAAAAATTGGGAACGTCGTGCAAAACGCATGGGAATTCAACTGCAAGAGCCTGAAAACGAAGATTAGACTGTTTTTGAAAGGTTGGGCAACATACTCAAGTTACGTAAAATAGTGTTGGTAAACTGAGATACATCATAGGGCTTTAGAATAATATCGTTCATGCCACACCCAATAATTTGCTTTCGTATTTCGTCTACTTCTACTGCCGTAAGCGCTACAATAGGGATGTTCTTGTTAAATACTCTAATTGCCTCTGTGGCTTCTATCCCGTTCATTTTAGGCATATGAATATCCATAAGTATTAGGTCGTATTCATTGTCTTTTACTTTTTCTACCGCTTCCACGCCGTCGTTTGCCAGACTACAGGTAAAATGTTTACTCTCAAGGATTTTTTGAGTGATTTTTTGGTTAATCTTATTGTCATCTACCACAAGAACGTGCAGATTTTCGAATAGGTGTTCTTCGGAAATAAGATCTTCTGTGGTGATTTCGCTTAGTTCCTGTATCTGCTCTGTTTTTAATTCATTCAATTTCAGTTGAAACGAAAAGGTTGCCCCTTCACCCAAATCACTTTCTAAATGTACTTTGCTATCAAAAAGCTGAAGTAATTTCATAACAATTGGTAAGCCAAGACCTGTACCTTGATAGTTATAATTTTTGTTTTCTACTTGAGAAAATTCATTGAAAATTTCTTCCTGTTTTTCTTTAGGAACACCAATACCATCATCCTTTACTACAAACTCTATGGTATGACTTCCGTCTTCGTTTGCAGATATTAGGTTGATAGACAGCCATATATTTCCGTTTTCATTAAATTTCACAGCATTCCCTACCAGATTCATCAAAATTTGAGAGAGTCGCACCGAATCGCCTAAAAACTGATTAGGTAAACGCTCGTCTACTGTTAAATGTAATTGATTGTTATGCTGTTGTAAGCTAAAAGCAAACGATCGCACAATATTATTGAGCAAGGTAGTAAGCTGAAAAGGAGTGCTCACCAATGCCAGCCCATTAGCATCCATTTTGTTAAGCGTTAAAACATCATTAATAAGCGCTAAAAGATAATCTGCCGAAAACTTAAGAGACTCTAAGTCGTTTTGGTGCGACTTTAATTTTTTGTCTTCTAAGAGTAAGGAAGACAGGCCAATTACGCCATAGAGCGGTGTTCTTAATTCGTGACTTACTGTAGAGAAAAATTGTGTTTTAAGTCGACTTAATTTCTCTGCCTCTTCTTTGGCTGTTGTAAGTTCTACATTGGTTTCTCGTAATTTAATTATGTTTCGTTTACGTGCCTTCGAAAGCATAAAAATAATGACAAAAGCAATGAGTAGCGCAACAGAAACCACTACCATGATGATATTTAAATCTTTAGACTTTTCTGCCAGTGCTTCTGAAAGGTTTTTTTCTTGTTCTGCTCGTACTACATCTTTCTGGTAATTTTTGAGTGCTAATTTAGCGCTCGCTTCTTCGATCGCCGCTTGTTGACCAGAAGCAAAAATTCGGTCTTTATAAAGTCGTTCTTCTTTTAGTGCCGCATTGGCTTGCTTGAAATACCCTGCGGCTTCGTACGCCTGCGCCAAATACATATTACTTTCAGAGCCTTGAATAATATAGTCCTTCTCCTTTGCTGTATTTGCTACTTCAGTTAATAGAAGTATTGCCTTTTGGTACTCGTTTCGCAAAAGATGATACCGTGCAAATTGAATATCAAGATTTAGGAGTAGCAGCGGGCTTTGTTCTTCAATTTTGGTTAGCTCTTTTGTTTTTTTCAGATATGGGTAGGCCTTGTCTGGCTTGTTTAGGTCTACATAGACCCAGCCAATATTCATATACTCAATAATATTTTTAATGTCGCCACCTTCTTTTTTCTTACGAATGTCGATTGCCTTTTTGTAATAGCCAATTGCCTTCTCTGCGTTAGTCCCCCCTGTCTCCCCAATTTTGTTTCCAAAAGAAGTATACGCCCAAGCAATGAGGCTATCTTCTTTAGACAACAGAGCGTGTTCTAGTGCTTTGTTACCATTGTAGCTTCCTTTCACACTGTCTTTTAAAACCCAACTATACATATGCCCTAGTTCTGTATATCCGCGAAACGCATAATAATGGTTCTTGGCATATGTCGCCTCTTCAATAAGTACCGTACCAACCTCGATGGTTTTGGCATAATTATGTGAGTAATAATAATCTCTACAGGTCTGAAGTAGAACCTCCAAGCTATCTTTAGAAATAGGTGTTTTATCTTGTGCTTGCGCAGGTAATACCATGCACATTAAAACGAAGAATGTAGGTAAAAATCGCTTCATGTTATAGATTTAAGGGGATGGCAATCTAGGCATAATCTACTGCAATTCAAAGTATTTGTAGCGAAGCGGTCATTTTTTGATAGAATTTACGTGTAAACACGTAATTTAGCAATCATGGAAATTGCACATTTACAAACCCCAATCGGAATGCTCGAAATAAAGGGCGATAGTAACGGGGTATCTGCTATTTCGTTTCTAGATGAAACTGAGTTGGATCATAAAAGTGTTCCAAAATCACTACAAATTGCAGTGCGAGAGTTAGAAGAATATTTCAGTAAAACAAGAACACAATTTAGCTTTCAACTAAACCCACAAGGCACCGATTTTCAGAAGAAAGTATGGAACGAACTATTATCTATACCTTTCGGAAAAACTACGTCTTATCAGCAGATGGCAAATCAATTAGGTGACCCTAAAGTAATTCGTGCCGCAGCTTCTGCCAACGGTAAAAACCCGGTAGCTATTGTAGTACCTTGTCATCGTGTAATTGGCAGCGATGGCTCTTTAACGGGCTATGCGGGAGGTTTGCATCGAAAAAAGTGGTTATTAGACCACGAAAGTCCAGTGACTCAAGGGAGTTTATTTTAATTGTAATTTATGAAGTATATCAAACGTTTTTTTAAATGGTTTCTTGGAATTTTAATGTTCTTAATAGTCCTTTCATACCTAACAGATTACGATTATATCTTAAAAGGAATTCGTGTAGTATATCTTACTGGGCATACCACAGCGTTTATAGACGATCATACGTATTTTGATAATGAAACTATTCCAGCCAGTCTGCAACCTCAAGCTTGGCCTGTTCATAAAGAGTTTAATAAGGCAAAATCTACCGAGAGGCTCGAAAGCACCCACCAAACATATGGTACAGTAGCATTTCTTATTATTAAAAGTGACAGTATTTGGCATGAGATGTACGCGGATGGCTACGGTGTAGGATCGCAAACTAATTCTTTCTCTATGGCGAAGTCCATTACATCGGCACTTTTAGGAAAAGCGATTAAAGATGGTCATATTTCTAGTCTGAATCAACCTGTTGGCGATTTTATTACAAAATTTGAGAATACTGAACTTACAGTTGGCGACCTCTCTTCTATGGCTAGTGGTTTAAATTGGGAGGAGAGTTATACCAGCCCTTTTAGTATTACTGCAAGATCTTATTACGACGATGATTTGGCCGAAACAATTCTTGGTCTTGAAGTAACCGATACGCCAGGAAAAGCGTTTAAATATTTAAGCGGAAATACCCAACTATTAGCCATGGTTATAGAAAAAGCCACTGGTAAAAGCCTAAAAGATTACCTTAGTGAAAGCTTCTGGAAACCTATGGGAGCCACCCAACCAGCACTTTGGCAAGTAGACGACGCAGACAACAGATTGGTAAAAGCATATTGTTGTATTGCAAGTAACGCACGTGATTTCGCTCGTTTCGGAAGGCTTTATAAAAATTTCGGAAAATGGAATGGCACCCAATTACTAGATTCTACTTTTATTGCCAAAAGTATACAACCCCGTTTTGACGACAGCCCAGAATACGGATACGGATTTTGGCTTAGTGAACATCTCGACAAGAAAATCTTTGTTATGCGTGGTATTTTAGGGCAGTATGTAATCACAATTCCTGAAGACGACATAATCATTGTTCGATTGGGGCATCAACGTGGTAGCCGTAGTGATATGCCTTTTAGCAGCGATTTTTACACCTACGTAGAAGAGGTATATGCTATGTTAGCATCAGATTACTAAAATTTCCGTTTTAAAAACCACAAGGTTCATGTCCCAAAAATTTTGTAATTTTAGGTAACTTCCCTACTTATTTATTAAACTATGCTACAACGCATTAACCTAGAGCACATCTTGTTTCTAGACATTGAAACTGTGCCTCAACTACCAACTTTTAATGAGTTAGACGGAGCCACGCAAACGCTATACGAGCAAAAAACTAAGTACCAACGAAAGGAAGATTTTACTGCCGAAGAGTTTTATGACCGCGCAGGTATCTGGGCAGAATTCGGTAAAATTGTGTGTATTTCAGTAGGGTATTTTACCTTTAAAGGTGAACGTAGGAAATTTCGGGTTACCAGTTTTCACGGAGCGGAAATTTCCATACTAAAAGAATTTAAAAACCTACTAGAAACTCATTTTAACAGACCGCAACATGTTTTGTGTGCTCATAATGGCAAAGAATTTGACTTTCCGTATATCGCAAGACGAATGATTATACACAAAATTCCGTTGCCTTCTAAGTTGAATCTCTTCGGAAAAAAGCCCTGGGAAGTACCACACTTAGACACTTTAGAACTCTGGAAGTTTGGTGACTATAAAACGTTTACTTCGTTGAAATTAATGGCGCACGTATTAGGCATACCTTCCCCAAAAGATGATATAGACGGTAGTCAGGTTTACGATGTTTACTACAAAGAAAAAGATATAGATCGTATTGTTACTTATTGCGAAAAAGATACGGTAACAGTAGCGCAAATTGTGTTACGACTTCGTAATGAATCGCTACTAACCGAAGATGAAGTTTTGTCTATCTAATGAAAAAACCCCACTCCAAAAATACAGGAGTGAGGTTTTCAATAAAACAGAATTAGTGGTTACTCTTTTATAAAACGGTCTATAAATTTCTTGCCGTCTTCTGCATTAATTTCAATCATATACATTCCGCTCTGTAAGCCAGATACGTCAATTTTAGAATTGAAGTCTCCTGAAAGCACGCGCTGACCAATAATATTAAATATTACATAGTCTGTTGGCTCTGCTTCAGAAATTTCAACATTTAAAGTCCCTCTGTTTACCGGGTTTGGATATAGGGTAAAGCCAGCAACAACAAGGTTGTTATCTCCTTGCGCATTGGCACCTCCGTTAGGTCCAAAACTCGCAGGGATTACCACTGTATAATCTTCTACCTCTCCATAGGTAAACGACTCACAAGCACTTGGAATTCCGTTGTACTTCATAGAAACTCGCATTCTCGTAGCTCCAGCAGAGGCTCCACTTGGTATGCTAAACGACCCTGTTATAGGCGTTGCTGTAGTAGCGTTTCGGCTGTATGCCAATTCTCCAGAATCTGTAAAGTCTCCATCTCGGTTCCAATCAACGAATACGGCGTATCCTTCTGAATAGATAGTACCCGTCCAAAGCGGTGTAATGGTGATAGAATTACTACTACTCAAGTTTGTTGAAAGACTAGTATAATCTCCATATCCACCTGATGAAGCTCCTGAAGCATTATTTATACTCCCTATTTGTACACGTTGTATATACTCATCGCTGGTATTGTTACCATTAGAGGCACAATATCCTGTTGGTGCTGGTCCGCCACCTCCGCCACCAGCGGTTAGTGAAATTCCGTCAATAGCAATATCTGCTTGCCATGTGCTTCCCGTTAAGCGATTAAATCGTAATTGAACTGTACCTCCGGCATATGCATTTAAGCTAACACTAGAGCTATTCCATTGGTTTCCTTTGTTCCCAGTTTCACTCCAAATTGAAGTCCAAGACGCACCATCTGTGCTTGCTTCTAATGCAATACTTCCCATGTCTGAAGCCCCGTACATGTGATAATTGAAGCTAAATGAAGCTTCAGTTTCACCAGATAAATCTATACATGGAGAATTCAAAATAGCACGTTTGTTAGGGTATCCTGTTCCGCTTCCAGAAGCTTCTACATACATATAGAAAGAACCTGGCGAACCACTGCTTGGTCCTGTATTACTTGAAGGAGTTCCTGAAGCATCTCGTGTCCAGTTAATATCGTCTGCAGTACTTTGTGTCCAAGCCCCTATTGAGCTCTCGAAACTTTCAGAATAACCCGTAGCAACACCATTGGTGCAACCACCGCCTCCGCCACCACCTGTAGTAGTTGCGTTTACTGAATTACTAAGTGCAGAATTATTTCCTGCTGCATCGAAAGCACGCACTTGGAAACTATAGGTTGTTCCAGCAACTAAGCCGGTTACGTTTGCCGTGTTTGAAGCAACAGTTCCAATGCTACTGCCATCTAAAAATACTTCGTAACCTGTTACTCCAACATTATCGTTAGATGCGTTCCAGTTTAATGTTACCGATGTATCTGCAATATTAGATACTGCTAGGTTGGTTGGAATTGTTGGTGCCTGCGTATCTGCAACTGAACCGCCTTCCATTTCAAACGCGTCTAATGCAATATCTGCCTGCCATGTGCTTCCTGTAACACGGTTAAAACGCATACGGAAATTGTTTTCTCCAGCGTAACTACCTAGGTCTATACTCTCTGCATTCCATTGGTTTCCTTTGTTTCCTGTTTGGTTCCAGATTGAGGTCCACGAAGTACCATCATCTGTACTAACTTCAAGGTCTATGCTTCCCATGTCTGCAGCACCATACATATGGTAGCTAAAGTTAAAGGTTGCATCATTTTGCCCACTTAAATCATAACAAGGAGAGTACAAAATTGCTCTTTTGTTGGGGTAGTTAGGAGAAGATGCCTCAACATATACATAAAAGCTTCCATCTGCTCCACTGGCAGGACCCGTATTACTTGATGGAGTTCCAGCAGAATCTCTTGTCCAATCTAAATCGTCTTGAGTAGACTGTGACCAATCTCCAAAGTTAGATTCAAAACTTTCACTATCTGGGTAACTAGATACCGTACCAGAGCATGCTTCTGGTGTAGGAGGCCCTTGACAACCGCTTACAAAAGATGTAGTTTGGTCTGTGTTTGTATTGGTACCACCATTGGTGTTTTCATTGGCATTAAGCCCAACACCTCTTGCTGCAAAAACATCCCAGATTAGACAGTTATACTGACCTCCATATAAATCTTGATCTGCTTGTAAAATCCCATCTCGTCCTGAGACAAACCCTGGATTGTTGGCTGTGTTTTTCAATCCTTCAATAACCAGTGCCATTGCGATATTGTTTCCACCTGTTCCATTATAGAAATCGGTATCGAAACCTTCTTGAGCGATTAATGCCCAGTTCATATCCCACAGAATTGTAGCCCATGCGTATCCAACACCATGTGGTACTGCAAGGCTGTTTATGTCTGCGTAGGTAGTTCCATTAATAGAAGTATTAGTAGAATACGGAGTTGGTCTAATTCCACCACCGTTAGAGTTTTCACCTAGTGCGAAGTTTCCGATACCTCTCGCATCACCTCCGCTATCTCCAGTCTTCATTGTTAACATAAGACCAAAAAAGTCACTCCATCCTTCTCCCATTTGCTCAGAACCGCCTAGTGCGTTTGTTCCAGGACCTCCAACCAAACGTGTAGAGATACCATGTCCATATTCGTGAGCGATAATTCCGTTATCAAAATCCCCGTCTGTTTGTGGGTTGGTGGTTGTCCATAAGAACATTTGCATTCTTGGGTTTGAACCATCTGGTGGCGTTCCGAAGTTTGCGTTATTGGTACCGCTTCCATCTTGGGCATCTGCGATTACACTATCACTTCCAAGACCACCATTTCCATAGTTATTTTCTTGAAAGTTACCTGAGGCTTCATTAAAACCATATTGGTAGTATACATCGTGCATGATGTTATTCCAGTAAAACAAATTTGTAATTGCCGCGTCACGATACGTGCTTGGCTGATTGTTAAAATTAATTGGAAAGTTAAAGTCTAGACCTGCATTTCCATTAGGAGAATATCCAGTTCCGTTGTTTCCGTTGGCGTCTTCCATTGCCCAGCAGTTATTACCACGTGTTATGGTATATTCTGCGCCATTTGCACCATTGGTGTCATGCCAGCCATATGGCGATGCATTCAAGTCTTGTGGATCGTTAACCACCGTGCGACCTCCATCTAAAGGACTTTCTTTTGGCATAGCGTATACATTGTAACTTTCACCTGCAAGAAAGTTAGCAGGTCCTTCAACCGTTGGTAATTCTTCAAGAAGCATTGAATCTCCGTCGTGATTATGTGTTTCGTGTGTATCACCCCAATTGCAAGTAATCACCCAGTCTTCTGTACGGAGTACTTGCCCATTCGTAGCGTCTATGTTTTCATTCCACCAGTGTTGTCCATCGTGTTGGTAAAAACTCACGTTCCATACCAAGCGTAATGTATTATTGTGAAGTTGGTACATTTCTCTGACTTTAATTGGAGCTCCCGCTGCACGAGAATCTTCAAAAACGTAGACTCCTTCGGCATTTCGGCTACCTATTAAGGTTGGACGAATAAGATTGTGGTTTTGCACTGTTTTCATCACTGCTTCTTGAGCCGAAATTGCAGCACTTGTGGTAGCCAATTTGGTTTCTGTGTTGGTAATAAATTGATCTACCATGTAAGTTACTGTGCCATTATTAATGGTAAGCTTATACGAAGCGTATTGAATAGGCACATTATTCACCATCTGCTGTACATATACATGTGTAATGTTTTGGTTTAGCGATGGAACAATATCTGTAATTTTAAATTGAGCTAAATCTGCTTCCGAGAAGTGAGATTCACCTTTTAAAATGTTGAAATAATTTTGCACCACACTTTCTACTGAAGTCTGTGCAAATGTACTGGAGCCAAGAAGGCCAAGCAGTACTGCGAAAAGATAAAATTTTTTCATTTTCTGATAATTAAATTGAATTAGTAAAGTTTGTTTTTAAGGGGAGGTCTGCCGTATCTCATGTTGTTGATATGGTTACGTTCATTTCTCTCAATAGAAGGCAAGAAAGTACCTAAAAGAAGTAATGTGGATTCATAGATTGGAGGTTTAATGTGCGTAAATACGTTCAAAAAAGGATAAATAGCTTACTACCAATAATTTAAATATAGAAGCTAATCACACCCTATTCTTAATAAATTGGCAATTAAATTGCTAATTTTTTGCATTAAGAGCATCAAATAAAACCATTTTTTACGAATTACAAAATTATATTCGACGAAACGCATTATGTTTTTATTAACAATCTCTTTCTTACATCTAAATTCCTACGGATTTAGTAGGGTTATACAGATTTAGCACCCTATTTTAAAATTGTATCTTTGGATTATATGTCTCAAGAAAAGTTGCTAGAAATTCAAAATCTTTCTATTTCCTTCGGAAATAAGAAGAAAAAAACTGAAGTCGTTCACGAAATCTCGCTGGAGATTTTAAGCAATGAAATTGTTGGCATTGTTGGTGAATCTGGGTCGGGAAAATCGGTTACCTCCTTGGCTGTAATGGGACTACTTCCGAAGAAAACTTCTAACCTCTCTGGCAACATCATTTTTCAAGGTGAAAACCTGTTAACTATAAAAGAAAAAGAGTTTCAGAAACTTCGTGGCAATGCTATTTCTATGATTTTTCAGGAACCTATGAGTGCTTTAAATCCATCGTTACAATGCGGATTTCAGGTTGCTGAAATTTTAAAACAACACACTACCTTATCTACTTCCGAAGTAAAAAAAGAAACACTTCAATTATTCGAAAAAGTTAAGTTGCCAAGACCCAATGAAATTTACAATAGTTATCCGCATCAAATTAGCGGGGGGCAAATGCAACGTGTAATGATTGCCATGGCAATTGCTTGCAAACCGAAATTATTAATTGCAGACGAACCCACAACAGCTTTAGATGTAACTGTACAAAAAGAAATTTTAGAGCTGCTGAAAGAGCTTCAAAAAGATACCGGCATGAGTATGATTTTTATCTCTCACGATTTAAGCTTAGTTTCTGAAATTGCCGACCGTGTTGTTGTTATGTATAAAGGTTCAATTGTTGAAACGGGTAGTGTCTATCAAATATTTAAACAGCCTAAGGCACAATACACCAAAGCGCTTCTCAACTCACGACCTTCTTTACGTACACGTTTGGAAACACTCCCAACCATTGCTTCTCTAGCAGATAAATCTTTTGTAGCAAAAGAAGTAACCCCTCAGCAGCGTGCGCTAAAGCATAAAAACCTCTATACAAAAGAGCCTCTACTCACGGTAAAAAATGTGTCTAAGGAATATTATAGCAATGCCGGTATATTTCAGAAAAAACGAACCGTAAAAGCAGTAAATCAAGTTTCTTTTTCTGTTTTTCCAGGAGAGACTTTAGGATTGGTAGGTGAATCTGGTTGCGGAAAATCTACGCTCGGAAAAACAATTCTTCAACTTGAAAGAGCAACCAAGGGAAGCATTTATTACCGAGGTAAAGACCTTACATCGCTTTCTAAGAAAGATGTTAGGCATTTGAGAAAGGAAATTCAGCTTATTTTTCAAGACCCGTATTCGTCTTTAAATCCGCGTATCTTAATTGGTGAGGCGCTCATGGAACCAATGGAGGTTCACAATATTGAATCATCTCCCAAAAAAAGGAAACAACGTGTTTTAGCGTTATTAACAAAGGTCGGACTAGATGAGACGTATTTTTCTCGTTATCCGCACGAACTTTCTGGCGGACAAAGACAGCGTGTGGGTATTGCTCGTACCATTGCCATGGAGCCTAAATTAGTAATTTGCGACGAGAGTGTTTCGGCGCTAGATATTTCGGTGCAGGCGCAAGTACTCAATTTGCTTAATGAGCTAAAAGATGCTTTTGGGTTTACCTATATATTTATTTCTCACGATTTGGCTGTGGTGAAATTTATGGCAGATCAACTTTTAGTGATGAATCAAGGAAAAATAGAAGAGCTGGGTGATGCCGATGAAATTTATGCCAATCCTACAAAAGCATACACCAAAAAGCTTATAGATGCAATCCCAAAAGGAATCTAATTACGCATGAAATCGCGTGTTTCATCAAAGTACGACTATATAAACGATAGCTGAATTAATATTTTCTATATAAAAACCATAAAAAAATCCCGTTCTAACCTCACAAAGAACGGGATTTACTATTTGAATCTATGATAGATTCGGGGGTAATAAACTCTGAAATAACTACCTGTAGGTAGGTAGAAATTACATCAACAAAAAAACTTTTTTAGCAACATACATTACACTCTTAATTAAATGAAACGTACGTTTAACACTCTTAACAATAGATAACATAAGTAGGTTTTAGTCGGTTAATTTTTGGGACTGCTAATATGCGTGGAAATTTCAGAATAAACGATTAAAGACATTTTAAATCGATGAAATGCACTATTTTTTAACTTATGACACATACAATTAAGTATTTTCCTACGTTTAGGCGCAAAAAAACCTCATCTTGAGATGAGGTTTATATTCTATATTTCTTGAAGTTTCAATTAAATTTGCATCTCAGGAACTGAATTTGGCACTATTAAATTTCCTTCTGTTGCTTGCTGTATTTCTTCAACAGACACTCCAGGTGCTCTTTCTAACAGATGAAACGATCCATCTTTTATTTCAATAACGGCTAAGTTGGTTACTATTTTCTTTACACAATTTACACCTGTAAGTGGGAGTGAACATTCTTTTAGCAATTTAGACGCGCCGGCACGATTGGTATGCATCATTGCCACAATTATATTTTCGGCAGAGGCTACTAAGTCCATTGCACCTCCCATTCCTTTTACCATTTTTCCAGGAATCTTCCAGTTAGCAATATCTCCATTTTGAGCAACTTCCATTGCTCCTAGAATAGTAAGGTCTACGTGTTGACCTCGAATCATAGAGAAGCTCATTGCCGAATCAAAAAACGAAGCACCTGGCAAGGCGGTGATTGTTTGTTTTCCCGCATTAATAAGGTCTGGATCTTCTTCTCCTTCAAAAGGAAATGGTCCCATTCCTAAAATACCATTTTCACTTTGAAACTCGACTTCAATATCGTCTCGTACAAAATTAGCTACTAGCGTAGGTATCCCAATACCTAAGTTTACATAGAATCCACTTTGTACTTCTTGCGCAATGCGCTGTGCAATTTGTTCTTTACTTAACATTAGTTTCTTGGTCTTACGGTTCGTTGTTCTATTCTCTTTTCATACTTCTCGCCTTGAAATATACGCTGTACAAAAATCCCAGGGATGTGTACCTCATTGGGGTCTAAGCTCCCAACAGGAAGTAATTCTTCTACCTCAGCCACCGTTATATTTGCAGCGCCACACATGTTTGGATTAAAATTTCTAGCAGTACCTTTAAATATTAGGTTTCCGGCGGCGTCTCCTTTCCAAGCTTTCACAAAAGCAAAGTCTGCTTTAAAAGCATGTTCTAAAATATGCATCTTCCCATTAAATTCTCTAGATTCTTTGCCCTCTGCAACCTCAGTACCATAACCCGCTGGAGTGTAAAAGGCTGGGATACCACTTTGTGCAGCCCTAGCCCGTTGTGCCAGGGTGCCTTGGGGTATTAACTCAACTTCCAGCTCTCCACTTAGCATTTGGCGCTCAAATTCTGCATTCTCGCCAACATATGACGAAATCATTTTCTTGATTTGTTTTTTCTGAAGTAGCTGTCCCAATCCGAAATCGTCTACACCTGCATTATTAGAAATACAAGTAACATTTTTTACATGCAGTCGTACGAGTTCGGCTATGGCATTTTCTGGTATTCCGCTAAGGCCAAAACCACCTAGCATGAAGGTCATGCCATCTGCTATTCCTTTACATGCTTCAGCAACATTGGCAACTGTTTTATTAATCATATCTATGTACTAATCTGTTAAAAATCGAATTCATCTGGAATTTCATCCCCATTATTTGAGTTTTTATATTCGTTACAATCTGTAACGATTGAAATTTTTGACGGTTTTTTAAATCGCCCATCAGAGACATCTAAATCTTCATCGGCATAACAACTCTTCATATACATTGCCCAAATTGGTAATGCCATGGTGGCTCCTTGTCCGTAAGAGGTGCTACCAAAATGCGTAGCGCGGTCTTCTCCTCCTACCCAAACTCCGGTAACCAAATTGGGTACCATTCCCATAAACCAACCATCACTGTTGTTTTGTGTAGTTCCCGTTTTACCGGCGATAGGGTTTTTAAAATCGTATGGATATCCAGTAATAACTTCCTTGTACATTCTAGAGCTTCTCCAAGTACCTCGAAGACGCGACCCCGAACCTGATTGGGTTACCCCTTCCATTAAACTTAGTGTAACATAGGCAGTTTCTGCACTAATAACATCTCTAGTTTCAGGTACATTTTGATACAATACCGTTCCGTTTTTGTCTTCGATGCGCGTTATAAGGTTGGGTTTAATATATACCCCTTGATTAGCAAATGTGCTGTAAGCGCCAACCATTTCATATAAGGTTACATCTGGTGTCCCTAATGCAATAGAAGGTGCTTCTGGAATGTCTGAAATATCAACTCCCATTTTCTCAACCAATTCAATTACTGGTTTTGGACCAACTCTATCTATAAGTCGTGCTGTAATGGTATTTACAGATTGAGCCAACGCATTTTTTAATGTCATCATTTCTCCGTAGCCACCTCCAGCGTTTTTTGGAGTCCAAGGTTTTAGTAAACCATATTTTCCTGCCTCAATGGTGTAAGGCGTGTTGGGCAATGTATCGCAAGGCGACATGTGCATTTGGTCTATGGCTGTAGCATACACAAAGGGCTTAAACGTAGAACCAATTTGCCGCTGTCCTGTTCGCACCATATCGTACTTAAAGTTTTTATAGTCTGCTCCACCTACCCAGGCTTTTACTTCACCTGTCTGCGGATCCATAGACATCATTCCAGCTCGTAAAATAGATTTATAATAGCGCAGAGAATCCATTGGCGTCATTATGGTGTCTATATAGCGATCTTTATTGGCCCAAGTAAAGATGCGCATCTTGGTTTTCTTTTTAAAACTGGCTAGTATTTCTTTTTCAGATTTTCCTTGTTTCTCCATTTCGCGCCAACGGTCTGAACGTCTCATACCTGAGTTCATAATGCCTTCTATTTCTTCTTCGGAAATATCTCTAAATGGCGTTATTTTATTTTTTTCATTCTGAGAATCGAATTCTTTTTGAAGGTTAATCATATGCGCTGTCATTGCTTCCTCTGCATATTCTTGCATTTTAGAGTCTAGAGTTACAAACACCTTCATGCCATCACTATCTATATTGTAAAGAGAGCCATCGGGTTTTGGGTTTTCTTTAGCCCATTGCTTCATATAACCACGCACATATTCTCTAAAGTAGGTTGCTATTCCTTCATCATGATCTTGAGGTTTAAAGTTAAGCCCAAGTGGCAGTGCTTGCAACGAATCTTTTACTTTTTCTGTGATAAAGTCGTATTTCGCCATTTGTGCTAGCACCACATTTCTTCGATTTGTAACACCTACTGGGTTTCTCACGGGATTGTACAACGAAGAGTTTTTAAACATCCCAACTAGCATAGCAGACTCTACCGTAGTTAGTTCTGATGGCGGTTTATCGAAATAGATGTTTGCGGCAGACTCTATACCAATGGCTAAGTTTAGGAAATCATACGTATTAAAATACATGGTAATGATTTCATCTTTGGTGTACCTACGTTCTAGTCGGGTAGCAATCACCCATTCTTTTATTTTCTGGACCCCACGTTCAAATTTATTTTTTGAAACCTGATCTGTAAAAAATTGCTTTGCCAATTGTTGGGTAATTGTACTTGCGCCTCCTTTGGTGCCCAAAAAAGCGACAGCTCTAATAGAACCTTTAGCATCAATTCCAGAATGATCGTAAAAGCGTACATCTTCGGTAGCAATTAAAGCATTGACTAGATGATCTGGCAGGTCTTCAAATTGCACTGGCGTACGATTATCTTTAAAAAACTTACCAATTACAACACCGTCTGTTGAAACAATTTGCGTTGCTAAATCTTTTTCTGGGTTTTCTAAACTCGTTTCGTCAGGCAAGGCTCCAAAAACACCCCATGAAGCTAGTAAGAAAATTAAAAACACAAGTAGCACCCCTGCTCCCATAATTTTCCAGATGAGTTTACGATATTTCCCTTCCGAGTTGTTAGATTTTTTCTTTGCTGTTTTTTTTGTCGTTGTCATGGCTAGGGTTGTTGTATAGCTTTTTCAATACTAATACCTACATCGGTGATGCCAGGTAACTGGCTAACGCCTTCTACTTCACCGTTATTGCGTACTGCCTGTGTTATAGTTATGTTATAATTTCCAGATTCTGCAAACTGTATTTGCTCTTTAAACCATAACTTATTTTCTTTAATTGCGCCTATTCCCTCACCCATCCATTTTCCATCTGGGTACGCCATTTTATACTCTAGCGTATCTGTTATAGTTTTTCCGTGCGGAAACTCTATCGCAGCCACTATAAATAAATTGTTGAAAGGATAGTCATTTGTATTTCTAACATTAATAAACACATCATAAGGAGTAACCGAATCTAAGTCGGTTAACGTAAAAGTGATTGCCTCGTTTTTATCCCAAACTCCAGGCAAAGAGATAGACTCACTCCATACCGCAGGTGTGTCGCAAGAGATGCAACAGAGCAATATACCTATGCAGGCTAGGATATTACGCATTATTTTTTGGTTTCGGTTTTGATCTTCGTTTATTTTTCTGTGGCTTTCCTCCAGTGGTAGCTTTTGCTTTATTTTTGGAGTTGCCTTTAGAACGATTTCGTCCTTGATTTGTATTTTTACTATTGCGGTTTCTACGATTATTTTTACTGCGTTTAGGCCTGTCAAAACGAGTTAAACTATCTTGACCCACTACATTATTAAACAGCTTTTCGTCTGGAATAATTACGTCTTCAATATATTCTTCAAGGCTAGCCACGGCTTTCCCTTTTTTATTGATGGCTATAATTTCGTTCACCTTTTCAACTTTCAAGATATGCCAATTCATACCCTCTTTTTCGTAAGAGAACCACATTAACCCTTTAAAAATATCAATTTTTTGGCATTGTGCCATGCCTTTGTCGGTCTTCAATTTAACATCGTTACGTGGAAACTCTTCTAGCGCCTCCATGTAGGTGTCTAACTCATAATTTAAGCAACATTTCAACTTTCCGCATTGACCCGCCAACTTTTGCGGATTCAAACTTAGTTGTTGATACCTTGCTGCTGAAGTATTTACAGATCTAAAATCTGTTAACCAAGTAGAACAACACAATTCGCGTCCGCAAGAACCTATTCCGCCCAAGCGCGCTGCCTCTTGACGCAGCCCAACTTGCTTCATTTCAATTCGCGTGTTAAAAGTGCGCGCAAACTCTTTAATAAGTTGTCTAAAATCTACACGCTCTTCGGCAGTATAATAAAAAACAGCTTTAGATCCATCGCCCTGAAATTCAATATCACTAAGTTTCATTTTAAGTCCGAGCCTGATTGCAATCTCACGCGATCTTTTCTGAATATCTGCTTCGCGGTCACGGCATTTTTGCCAGATGTCTATATCTTTTTGAGTGGCTTTTCTATAGATTTTTGGCAGCGCTTCAACATCAATTTGCTGATTTTTCTTCTTCATTTGTACCCGTACCAATTCGCCGGTAAGGGTAACCATACCTATATCATGCCCTGGCGAGGCTTCTGTAGCCACGGTGTCGCCAATAGATAATGAAAGTTTTTCGTGATTTTGATAAAAGTTTTTTCGTCCGTTTTTAAAACGAACCTCAACCGCATTAAACGGTTCTTGATTGCCGGGGAGCGACATATTTGAAAGCCAATCGAACACCGTTAATTTGTTACAGCCATCGGTGCCGCAAGTACCATTGTTCTTGCAACCCTTTGGCTGTCCGTTGGCGCCTGAGGCACAGCTGGTACAGCCCATATTAGTATATATAAAGGAGGTTAGAAAAGCCTTTCAATCGATAAAATATGGTAGCTTGAAACATGGTTTCAACTGCCAGCCCGATAAAATGTTCTTCCATTCTGGCGGGCGCTCAACCAGACATTTTTATGGCCTTTCTGTGTATTATCCTCTCGAAAATTAAACAAAAATTTAATAGGTAAAGATACCAATAATATTGACGATGTACGATTTGCGATATGCGATTTTTACAGGAAATAACTCAAACCCCACCCGAACGTCACTTTTATGGAACCTAGAAGTCTTCCGTTATTTTTTAAATTTGAGTTTCTCGCTTCTTCCTTTCTTGAATATTTTATTGCTATTGTGTTGCCCACTTCTCAGTTTTTTCTGCTCCTCATACGGCAATTGAATGATTTCCTGACACTCGGTAGAGCAGCATTCTTGCATGGTTTCGCGACAGCTCTCACATTGTATAAATAGCAAATGACACGCTTCATTGGCACAATTTACATGCGTATCGCAAGGTTCGCCACATTGGTGGCAATTTGCAATAATATCTTCGGAAATTCGCTCGCCTCGCCTGTGGTCAAACACAAAATTTTTACCTAAGAACTTATTTTCCAGACCTTTATTTTCTACTTGTCGGGCATATTCTATAATACCACCTTCTAGTTGAAATACATTTTTAAACCCTTTGTGTTTGTAGTAGGCACTGGCTTTTTCGCAGCGAATACCACCTGTGCAATACATGACTAGTTTTTTGTCTTCTTTATGATCTTTTAGGTCTTCTTCAATAATATCCAGACTATCTCTAAAGGTATCTACGTCTGGCGTAACGGCACCTTTAAAATGCCCGATTTCACTTTCGTAATGGTTGCGCATGTCTACCAAAACGGTATCCGGATCTTCTAATAGCTTATTAAAACCTTCGGCATCTACGTGAATACCCTTATTAGTAACATCGAAGGAATTGTCGTTGAGTCCATCGGCGACGATTTTGTGTCGCACCTTTACTTTCAGCTTTAAAAACGATTTTAGGTCATGCTCGATGGCGATGTTAAGACGTACATTTTCAAGAAAATAGATGCCGTCTATAAATTCTTTAAAATTTCCGAAGTTCTTGGCGGGCACAGAAAGTTGTGCGTTAATGCCTTCCTTAGCAACATAAATTCGCCCAAGCACCTGTAGCTCGTCCCAAGCTACAAATAGGTGATTTCTAAAAAGTTCTGGATTGCCAATGTTGGCATATTGGTAAAAAGAAAGAGTTAATCTGTCTTCGCCTGCTTCTTCGAGCATGGCGGCTCTTTCTTTCGCACTCATTTTATTGTACAGTTGCATGCTATACTAATTTACGGGTGAAAAGGTTATTTAACGCTGCAAAGATAGGGGTTGTCAATTTAAATTGCTAGTTTTAGGTATCTCCCCTTTCAAAAAAATTGATATTATGAAATCTATTTTCACACTTGTTGCCTGTTTTATGTTTACAGTGGTTAGCTTAGCTCAAGACCCAAATTTGGCTGGGTCCAGTTGGTTTCTTGAAAGCATAACAATTGACGGAGTTGAATATTCTATTCCGTCTACAGGTGGAGATCCAGATTTACTCTTTGAAATTTCAGAGTTTTTTTTAAGTCCGCCTACACTTCGCACAGGATTTTGTAATGGTTTTAATCAGACGGTGCAATACAGTAGTGGGAGCGATCTATCGTTTGTGCTTTCTAACAATCCCGATATTATTTCTGGGTCTTGCACCGAACCTGAAAGTCTAACTTTCGATGCTCAATTTTTGTCTATTTTCTATCAAAACGAAACAACCGCAAAAAACCCCTTTGTTTACGAAATCATAAACAATGGAACGACAAATACAAAGTTAGAAATCACGAATGGAGAGGGCGATAAGGTATTATTCGATGACAATTTACTTTCAACTAACAATGTTACTGTAAATCGTATTGATATTTTCCCCAACCCCGTTAAAAACCATTTAAACTTCACATCTACAGTTCTTTTAAAGTTTGTTCATATTTTCGATATTCACGGAAGAGAAGTTTACACTACACGATTTCAGCAAAACAATCCAAAAATAAATACCGAGACACTAAAGGCTGGAGTGTATTTTATAAAAGCCGAAAGTGATACGGGCGAGCAACTTATTGCCAAGTTTGTTAAAGTTTAAACAACTGCTACAATAACCCCAATATATTATGAAACCAATACTTTTATTCGTGCTCAGTGTATTCACTACACTAACTACCGTTGCCCAAGATCCAGCACTATTTGATACCACTTGGTATATTCATAAAATTACCGTAGACAATGTTGAAACGTTTCCGCCAAATAGTTCAGAACCAATCCCTTTTGATGAAACCAAATTCTTTATGAACCCAAATACTATGGGCACAGGATACTGCAGTAACTATGGTGCTGAAGTAATTTATCATCCCGTTGATGACACTTTTGAACTTCAAAGCGTCGTTGAGCTAAAAGGAACTTGTAATGAACAAGCTAATCTTGATTTTACCACCTTGTTGGCATATTTTATCACAGTTGATTTTGAACCTTTTGGCGAAATTATTGAATACGAAGTCACCACCTCAGGAGGCTCTAAGTCGCTCCTTTTAACCAATAGTCTTGGCGATAGTGTTTTATATGGCAATGAAATGCTCGGGGTGGCAGATAACGAGCAAGTTAACGTACATGTATATCCCAACCCAACGGCAGATGTTCTCTATATAGAAGTAGGGCAACAAGAGGTTACAGACCTAACTATCTACAACCTATCAGGAAGTCAAGAACGTTCTATTTCCGAAGTAAAAGGCAACAACTCAATAGATGTACAAAGTTTAAAAGCAGGAGTGTATTTTATAAAAATTACAAATGATACTGGAATGCAACTTTTCAATAAATTTGTGAAGCAATAATAACTTCTGGAATAACCCCATTAAGGCCTTCCTGTCTCATATAAAAGAGGAAGGTCTTCTGTTTTAACGTTCAATTTAAACTGTTAACAAAATCTCCTAATCTCCCGTTGTGTAGGTTGCTGTAAACCTAAAGAAATAGTATTTTTACTTCTTGACTCCTCTATTAATTTAACAGAACCCATGAGCAACGAAAAAGACGCAAAATTAAAGGCATTAAAACTTACCTTAGACAAATTAGACAAGACCTACGGAAAAGGAACGGTCATGAAAATGGGCGATAGCGCCGTACAAGAAGTAGAAGTAATACCCACAGGATCGTTAGGTCTTGATGTAGCATTAGGTGTAGGAGGCTATCCAAGAGGACGAGTGATTGAAATCTACGGACCAGAATCTTCTGGTAAAACCACATTAACGCTTCATGCCATTGCAGAAGCGCAAAAGCAAGGTGGCATTGCCGCGTTTATAGATGCCGAGCATGCTTTTGATAGATATTATGCAGAAAATTTAGGGGTTGATATAGAAAATCTCATCATTTCGCAACCTGATAATGGCGAACAAGCCTTAGAGATTGCCGACAACCTAATTAGAAGTGGTGCCATAGACATTATTGTAATTGACTCTGTAGCAGCTCTAACGCCTAAAAGTGAAATAGAAGGTGAAATGGGTGATAGCAAAATGGGACTGCATGCGCGTTTAATGTCGCAGGCCTTGCGAAAACTTACAGGGTCTATAAGCAAGACTAACTGTACGGTGATCTTTATTAACCAATTACGTGAAAAAATTGGGGTGATGTTTGGGAATCCGGAAACCACTACTGGTGGAAATGCCCTAAAATTTTACTGTTCGGTACGTTTAGACATTCGTCGTTCTACACAAATTAAAGACAGCAACAGTTCTGTACAAGGAAATAAAACCCGCGTAAAAGTGGTAAAAAACAAGGTGGCACCTCCTTTTAAAACCGTAGAATTTGACATTATGTACGGAAAAGGAATTTCGAAAGTAGGTGAGGTAATAGATTTAGGAGTAGACTTCGAGATTATTAAAAAAGCTGGATCTTGGTTTAGCTACGATGACACAAAACTAGGGCAAGGACGCGACGCTGTAAAAACGCTCCTTTTAGACAATCCGGAGTTAATGGAAGAGCTAGAACTAAAAATAAAAGATTCTATTGCTGCGTTAAACGAATAAATTACTTTTATAACGCAACCCTACCTGTTATTGGGTATCTACGCATTGTAGAAGCCCAAATAGCTGATTTGTCGCCACAACTAAGTGTAAAACAACCAACTAACCACGGCAACTACGTTTGACATTAGATGAGCTCATACAAAAATGTAAGCAGCACGATGTAAGCGCGCAGGGTGAATTGTACAAACAATACTCCAGCGTTATGTTTTCCATCTGCTTGCGGTATTCGCCAAATTATACAGAGGCCGAAGACAATCTGCAAGATGCATTCATGACCATTTTTGATAAAATTGGGCAGTTTAAAGGCAAAGGTTCTTTTGAAGGTTGGATGAAGCGTGTTACGGTAAATACCGTGCTACAGAAGTATAGAAGACAAAAAGTCTATGCTATTAAAGAAGAAGCCAATTTAGAACAACCTGATGATGAAGATGTAGTGATAGAAAGTGAAGTGCCATTGGCATTTTTACTAAAAATCATTCAGGAATTACCAGATAGGTACAGATTGGTGTTTTCTATGTATGTATTAGATGGGTATCAGCATAAAGAGATAGCTGAAATGTTAGGAATTAGCGATGGCACGTCTAAATCTAATCTAGCCAGAGCAAGAGGCATATTGAAAACGAAAATTGAAGCCTATAGAACAACGGAAGAATAATGTGTAAAGCACTAAAAACGTGTTATATAGATTAAATAAAGAGCGGTATTAGCCGTTATTAATTAGATTGATTAACAAAATTACAAGTCATTCCCCCTTAGAAGACTTATAATGAAAGAAAAGAAAAACATAGACGAACTCTTCAAAGCGCAGTTTCAAAATTTTGAAGCTACACCTTCTCCTGCTGTTTGGGATGGTATTGAAGCGCGACTTAAAGAGAAGAAAAAAGAGCGTCGCGTAATTCCAATTTGGTGGCGTGTAGCTGGCGTTGCCGCGTTAATTGCTTTGCTATTCACCGTAGGTCTTTCTTTGTTTGATACTACCACAACCCCTTCTAATGAAATTGTAACAGAAGAGGTTTCTCCTAAAACCAATACTAATTCTACTACCAATGACGATAGTTCAACGATTGTTGATAAAACCGTTATTAGTAATGAAACGCAGGTGGCTTCAGAAAATAATACAACTACTACCACTTCGGAACGTAAAACTAATGTTACAACCCCAAAGAACAATTCGATTATTTCCGAAGAAAAACAAATTAACAATAGTATTGTAAGCAAAGAGGCAGTTGCCGAGACGGGCACCAACAAAAGAACGAATAATACCAACACTACAACTCAAAATAAAACTTCTAACACACAACTTCGGAAAACCCCATCAGAGAAGGCTTCAACAATTTATAACACGAAAAAGGAAGCTGTAGCAGTTGCAAAAAATCCTAATAATAAGGTAAATAAAAATTCTGAAACTACCCTAAACCCTTTGGTGAAGGACAACACAAAGGTAGTTTCAGAAAAAGTTGGAATTGCAGGAAATATCAAAAATGAAAACACGACGATTTCCGAAGAAAATAAAATTAACAAGGCTAAAGAAATTATTACAACCGAAACTGAAGTAGCAACAACGACAGAAGCTGAAGAAAACAAAAAATCGATTTTTGATGCTATTGAAGAGAACAAGCAACTCGAGGAAACGAAACTTAAAAAAGAAGGACCTACCAATCGGTGGGCAGTAGCGCCTACTGTTGGCCCTGTGTACTACGGTTCGCTTTCTGAAGGATCGTCTATAGACCCAATGTTTGCAGATAACCGCCAGAATGGTGATGTAAATTTGAGTTACGGTGTGCAAGTTGCCTATGATATTTCTGAAAAATTAACCATAAGATCTGGTGTAAATAATGTGAACTTAAGTTATGCTACAGGTGATGTTGAAGTAGCTACTGCGCCCGTTGCATTTGCTATTGAAGCTGTAGATTATGGTGGTAGAAGTGCTGTAACAACTGTTTTTGATAAAGGCGGTATTCCTTCCAACACAGATGCGGGTGCTTTTGGAAACATAGTCCCAAAATCTACCGGAGGCAGCGCAGAAATAAGTCAGCAACTAAGCTATTACGAAGTACCTCTAGAATTAAAGTACGACTTATTTGATAACCGATTTGGCATGAACATAATTGGGGGTATGAGTACATTATTTTTAGGAAACAATGAATTAGTAGTAAACGACGGCGATTTTAGAACCGTTTTAGGTGAAGCTAATAATTTAAATTCTATAAGTTTTACCACGAACATCGGGCTCGGATTTAATTACCAACTGAGCAAAAAATTAAAGTTTAATATTGAACCGATGTTCAAATATCAACTCAATCCATATACAGATTCGAGTATAGCTTTTAAACCCTACTATTTGGGTGTGTATAGCGGGTTGAGTTTTAAATTTTAGTCTGCCGGTCAAAAAAACTTTGACTATGTAGATTTAGGTTAGTTTTTAGTTGGTGCGGTGTAAACCCGTCCTAAAGAATGAAGAAAACCGTCTCCCGCCATAGAGACGGTTTTTTTTATACAGTGGGGTTTTCAAGCTCATTTAGAATAACAGCTCTTGTTTTGCTATTTAGCATACGTTTGTCTTCCATTTCCAGTGTAGCTGTAGGGATGGTATTATGTACCTTAACACGCATCTTACCTGGGCTTCCACTTAAAAAGGTATAGGAAAATCGTTTCTTATTATCGTGAAAGGTCATGGGCGCTATAGGAATTTTATGTTCTATAGCCAGTCGAAATGCTCCATCCTTAAATGTATCTAATAAAACACGTTCGTCGTCTGGCACACCTCCTTCAGGAAAAATACAGACACTTAGTCCTTGATTGAGTTTGGCTTGGGCTCGGGTAAAGACGTCTCTTCTACTTCGCGGATTTTTTCTATCTACCAAGATACAAGTGCGTTTGTAGAAAAACCCAAAGACTGGAATTTTAGCGAGCTCTTTTTTTCCCACAAAAACAAATGGATTTCTAGAAACATACAACATAAGCATGATGTCGCTCATAGAGGTATGGTTAGCAACCAACATATAACTCTGCCCCTTAACATATACCTCATCTCGCTTTATTTTGGGCTTAAATCCCATCCCTAGCAATATAATGGTAGCCCAGACTCGTGCTAACCTAAAAAACAAAGGGTACCACTGCTCTCTTAGAATACTAATAATAAGTATTGGCGACATTATAACAATAGGAATTGCCAGCAATATGTAGAACCATATTCTGTAGATAACGTGCGCTATATTTTTTATAAATTTCAAGCTGTGCCAAAAATAGGGATAACTACCATACAAAAAGGGTAAAAAAAGTACCTTTGTGCAAAAGTTAGAAAAACGAATAAAAATAACCGTTTGTACGGGCACCTACTATGGCGAGAATACTTACAGGCTTACAAAGCACAGGAACACCACATCTAGGAAATATTCTAGGTGCAATAGTTCCCGCAATTGAGATATCGAACAAGGCACAAAATGATTCGTATTTGTTTATTGCAGATATGCACTCACTTACTCAAATAAAAGATGCTAACATTTTAAGGCAGAACACCTACAGTACTGCTGCCACATGGCTTGCATTTGGCTTAGACATAAACAAAACTGTGTTTTACCGCCAAAGCGATATCCCACAAGTCACGGAGCTATCATGGTATTTAAGCTGCTTTTTTCCTTATCAACGCCTTACGTTGGCGCATGGTTTTAAGGATAAAGCCAATAGATTAGAAGATGTAAATGCTGGGCTTTTTACTTATCCTATGTTAATGGCTGCAGACATCTTATTATACGATGCAGAGGTGGTGCCAGTGGGGAAAGATCAGTTACAACATTTAGAAATGACTCGTGACGTGGCTTCTCGTTTTCATACGTATTATGAAAATACATTTGTGATGCCAGAAGCGAAAATTCAGGAAAAAACAAAGCTCATTCCAGGAACAGATGGTTCTAAGATGAGTAAAAGTAAAAACAATATTATTAATATCTTTTTACCAGAGAAGCAACTTAGAAAACAGGTTATGGGAATTGAAACAGACAGTACCCCCCTGGAAGAGCCAAAAAATCCAGATACCTGTAACGTTTTTGCGTTGTATCGCTTATTAGCTTCAGAAAATCAAATAGCTGAAATGCGCCAGAACTACCAAGGTGGAAATTATGGCTATGGTCATGCTAAGCAAGCACTATTTGAAGTTATTCTAGCAAAATTTGAGACCCCGAGAGAACGATACAATCACTATATGTCTAATCTTGATGAAATAGAAAGTGCATTGGCGGTTGGAGCGAAGAAAGCCAAAAGCGTCGCTAACGATGTTTTAAAACGTGTGCGCGATAAAGTTGGGTACTAAATAGCCTCAAAAAGTTTTCCTGGCAATGGCCTGACGGCACCTTTTAATTCAAGGGCTAAAAGAAGCGTAGCCACCTTAAACGTGGGCAGTTGGCAAGCAAGCGCAATGGTGTCTAATCCTTCTTTACCGTTGGAAGTTAGATAGGTATATAACATCTTTTCTGCATCCGAAAACTCTACAAACAATTGTGTTTGGGTAGTTGGCCTTGGCGTTTCACTTACATTCCAGCCCAGCATATACACAAGATCTGCCGCGCTGGTAAGCATGTGAGCCTGATTCGATTTTATTAAATTGTTGCACCCTAGACTTTGTTTATCTGTAGATCTACCAGGTACCGCAAAGACATCGCGGTTATAGCTATTTGCAATATCTGCCGTAACAAGGCTACCTCCTTTCTCACCAGATTCTATAACAATGGTGGCCTCACTAATACCGGCAATAATTCTGTTTCGTTTTAAAAAGTTAGAACGATCAAAAGGGTCGTCACTCCAAAATTCGGTTAGAAATCCGCCATTTTCTTCAAGTTGAGTCACGTACTTTTTATGGGTTCTAGGATAAATTTGGTTAAACCCGTGTGCCAAACAACCAATGGTCTGCAAATTGTTAGCTACGGCCACTTTATGTGCTGAAATATCTACTCCATACGCAAAGCCAGAAACAATTACGGGGTTTAGCGGTGCAAGCTCTTCGATACATTGCTTGCAAAAATTTGCTCCGTACGATGTAATTTTCCTAGTTCCTACGATGCTTACAATATTTCTATTATGTAGATGTATGTTGCCCCGCTCAAAAAGGAGTATGGGTCCGTCTAAACAGTGTTTTAATTTTGCGGGATAAGTATCTTCTAAAAAATAGTGACATGCAATATTATTTTTCAGAATATAGTGAAGCTCGGCTTCAGCTTTTGGGAGTTGTAATGTAGCCGAAACTTCCTTTAATTTTAAGGCGCCTATTCCGTCAATCTTGAGTAAATGATGTTTCTTTTCTTTAAACACACCCTCGGCAGAACCAACTGTACTAATTAATTTTTTTGCCGATGTGTCTCCTAAATTTTTTACCCGTTGTAGTGCCAAGGTATACAGCAATTCATTTTGTGAGAGCATACACAGAATATTGCTGGGGAGTTGGGTTAAAAATACGAATTTCTATGTTGTTAATAAATTAGACTCATTTCTATTGACAAGCGCAGAAAAAAAATCTATGTTTGTTTTAATGCAGTTAGCTACGTACATAAGTGATTTGTTATATCGATACGAATGTGTTATTGTTCCAGGTTTTGGAGCTTTTATTACACAATATCAATCTGCCAGAGTAGATACAGTAACTCATGAGTTTTATCCTCCTGGTAAATCTGTTATGTTTAACAGACAGTTACAAACCAACGACGGTATTCTTGCAAATTATGTAGCGAGTGTAGAAAATTGCGATTATACACGGGCGCTTCAAAAAATTAGAAATTTTACGGGTAGTCTCTCTTTACAATTAAGCGAAGGGAAAACGGTAACTGTTGCTAACGTAGGTGATTTTTATTTGAATGAAGAACGAACCGTTCAATTTCAACCGTCTGCTACGGGTAATTTTAATACTGCTTCATTTGGGTTATCACCCATGAATATCGCGAATATTTCTCGAGAGACTAATGTTGAAACAGCTAAAGTTTCAGAAGAGAAAACACCTATTCTATTTACTCCAGAGAAAAGAACTACATTTCCATATCTTAAATATGCGGCTATTGGATTAGTTGCTATTACGTTAGCAGGTTTTGGCGGAATGAAACTGTATGAAAACAACGTACAGGAGTATAATTTTGCTGAAAGACAAAAAGCAGAAACAATGGTCGAATCTCAAATTCAGGAGGCAACTTTTGTTATTGAAAATCCGTTGTCGGCTTTAACCATTACAGTGCCTAAACAAAAAGGTAAATATCATGTGGTAGCTGGAGCGTTTAGAATTGAGAGCAACGCAGAAAAAAAAGTGGCGCAATTGGCAGAGCAAGGGTTTTCTGCGAAACTTATTGGCGCAAACAAGTATGGGTTGCATCAAGTTGTGTATAGTAGCCATGAAGACCGCTTAGAAGCGTTGCGTGCATTACGTACTATCAAGAATACGCAGAATAAAGATGCGTGGCTTCTTGTAAAAGATCTTACTAAATAAACACCCTTTCTTTTTTGTTTATCCTTTTATAAAACTATGATACCCGTAGTGGGATTTAGTACCTTTGCAAAAAATTTACAATGGAACCTAAAAGCCCGAAACTTTCACGCACCGTAATCACCGACTTAGTGTTACCTGGAGAAACCAACCCTATTGGAAATATGTTTGGTGGCGAATTATTGGCCAGAATGGATCGAGCAGCCAGTATAGCAGCTCGCAGACATAGCAGACGTATTGTTGTTACCGCATCTGTAAATCATGTGGCGTTTAATAAAATGATACCGTCTGGAAGTGTTGTAACTGTAGAAGCTCAGGTGTCGCGGTCTTTTAAAAGCTCTATGGAAGTATTTATGGATGTTTGGATAGAGGATCGTGAAAACGGAATGAAGACCAAAGCGAACGAAGGTATTTATACATTTGTAGCGGTAGACGAAATGGGCAACCCAGTTCCAGTTCCTGCTGTGGTTCCTGAAACAAGCTTAGAAAAAGAACGTTTTGAGGCAGCATTAAGAAGGCGCCAGTTAAGTTTAGTACTCGCTGGTAAATTAGCCCCTGCTGAAGCTACAGAATTGAAAGCGCTCTTTATTTCATAAATTTTCTACGAACTCACTAATTTTTAACACTATTTCATCGGGTTTTTTTAATTATAAGTCAACTTTTTCATTAGTATTGAATATATTTGATACCGTTTCGGTTAAATTTAACACTTTACTGAAATTCACCAATTTAATTTTAAAAAAACTAATTCTATGAAAAGTTCTACTTTTTTCTCTACAATGAGAATTAAAAGTATGTGTTTTATGGCGCTTGTAATGGTCTCTGCCATGTCATTTGCTCAAAACCCATACACAATCCAGTTTCAAGATGAAACAATTGAGATGCCTGAAAATATTGGCACATTTCAATGGGCAGACATGCCAGAAAAATCACAATTAGCTAACGGGTTTGTTGGTTGGGTACAATTTTACAATACTCCAACTCAAGATGTTCAAGATTTGTTTGCAGCAAACAGATTAGAGCTAATTAACTATATTTCTAATCACGCTTACCTATTTTATTTCCCAGCAAACACGTCTGTAGCATTGTTAGCAGACAACGGTGTACGTTCTATTGTTCCTGTTGATAACCGTGTTAAATTATCTAGTGCACTTAAAACAGGCGCTATTGGTGACTGGGCTATTAGCGGAGATAACTTTTTAGTGACTTTACAACATCACGACAAAGTTTCTACAGATTATGTAATTGCGCAATTGGCTGCAGAACAAATTGGTGTTGTTGAAAGATATTCGAATTCTAACAATATTGATTTAACGATTCCTAACAACTGTTTAGACGCACTATCTAACCTTTCTTTTGTAAAGTGGGTTGAAGTAGTTGTAGCTCCTTCTATTCCTGATGATCTTCGTGGAAGATCACTTCACAGAGCGAGTGCACTTGATACACAAACTACTGCTGGAAGAAATTATGACGGTACTGGTATTGGTGTAATGTGTAGAGATGACGGAGCTGTTGGTCCGCATATTGATTTCCAGGGAAGAATATTTGGTATAGTTGGTAATAACGGTAGCAACACTCACGGAGATGGTGTTTCTGGTATTATGGCTGGAGCGGGTAATAGAGACCCAAAAAATAGAGGTATGGCAGCTGGAGCAGATTTACACGTTGTAAATTATAACGCTAGTTTCCTAGATACTGCAACTAACAACCTTATTGCAAGTGGTGACGTACAGATTACTAACTCTTCATATAGTAACGGATGTAACGCTGGGTATACTACAATTACAGAAACAGTAGATCAGCAAAGTATTGATACTCCAGAATTATTACATGTGTTTTCTGCAGGTAACTCTAACAACCTAGATTGTGGATACGGAGCAGGAAACCAATGGGGAAATATTACAGGTGGTCATAAGCAAGGTAAAAATGTTATTGCTACTGCCAATGTATTTTTTGATGGTGAATTAGTAAGTTCAAGTAGCCGTGGGCCAGCACATGATGGTCGTATCAAGCCAGATATTTCTGCTAACGGGCAGAACCAAATATCTACTGCACCAAACAATGGATACCTTACTTTTGGTGGTACTTCAGGAGCAGCTCCTGGAATTGCAGGAATTTCTGCTCAATTATACCAAGCGTATATGGAAGCAAACGGAGGTTCTATGCCAGACGGTGCATTGATTAAAGCAGCACTTTTAAATACTGCTAACGAAGCTGGAAACGTGGGTCCTGACTTTAAATTTGGTTGGGGAATTGTTAACGGACTTAGAGCAGGTATTTTAATTGAAGATGGACGTCACTTAGATGATGCTATCTCTCAAGGCGGTTCAAACACACACAACATTACCGTTCCTGCTGGAACTGCTCAATTACGTGTAATGCTTTACTGGAACGATCCTGCTGCAAATGTAGGTGCTACAACAGCATTGGTAAACGATCTAGATCTTGAAGTTACTGATCCGGGATCTACTACATTCCAACCTTGGATTCTAGATTCTACTCCAAATGCAACTGCATTAGATACACCTGCAACCAATGGTGTAGACAGATTAAATAATGTAGAGCAAGTATTAATCAATAATCCAACAGCTGGAACATACGATATTGATATTTCTGGATTTAACGTGCCAGAAGGACCTCAAGACTATTACGTAGTTTGGGAAGTTATAGAAGAAAACTTAACATTAACATACCCTAACGGTGGTGAGAAGCTACGTGCTAACAACCCATACGTAATACACTGGGACGCTATTAACACTACGCAAGATTTTGTATTAGAATACTCAGATGATGATGGTGCTTCTTGGAGCAATATCGCAACGGTAGATAATGATGAAACACTTTTCACTTGGTCTTTCCCTGCAACATTTACTGGAGAAGGATTAGTACGTATTACAAGCGGAGCATTCTCAGACGTAAGTGATGTAAACTTCTCTGTTGCAAATTTCCCTACAGTAATGAACGTAACTAAAGTGTGTGAAGGAGAAGCAACCTTTACATGGACAGCTGTTGCAGACGCAGAATCTTACGATGTTTATCTTCTAGGCGAAAAGTATATGGAAGTAGTTGCCAATGTAACAACTGAAACGGCTACAGTACCTGTTGTTGAAGGTGGTGGTGGAAACTATAACTTCTGGTATGCTATTGCAGCCAAAAATGATACAGAAGGTTGGGAAAGTCCAAGAAGAATAGCTTCTAACTACGATGGTGGAACGCTAGACTGTGTGTTAGGTGTTAATGATAATGCACTTGCAAATAGCATTACAATGTATCCTAACCCAGCAGACAATAAAGTATTTATTGACTTTGGAACTACCACTGTAAGTGACGTAACAATAGCTGTAACAAATAGCTTAGGACAGACTATTCAAACGTTATCTAATAGAGATGTAAACAGTACGCAAACTGCAATTAATGTATCTAACTTCGGAACAGGTATCTACTTTGTTACCATTACCGCAGATGGATCTCAAACTACAAAGAAGCTTGTTGTAAAATAAGTAACTTGTATATAGAATAGAAAAGTCCCAGCAATGCTGGGACTTTTTTTATGGTTTAATACCAGATTACATTTTATAAATCCAATCGGCTGGATTAAGTCTTTTGGTGTTCTGAAATATTACAAATTTAAAGGTAGTCTTTCCAGTAGTTGGATTGGTATAAATAGTACCTAAAGGTTGCTTCGTACTTACCTTATCTCCTTTCTTTACTAAAATATTAGTAAGATTGTTATACACTGAAATATAATTACCGTGGCGAACCATTACGTTCATGTTGGCTCCTTTAACTTGCTGTATTTTTAAGACCGTTCCTTCAAAAACGGCGCGTGCTTGTGTTCCTGTTTCTGTTGCTATTTCTACACCACTATTAAACACCTCCACATTCGGAAATTGTGCATGCCTATGTCTTCCGTAGCGTTCTACAACAATACCCCCCTTGGTGATGGGCCATGGAAGCTTTCCTTTATTTGATGTAAAATTAGCAGCCAACGCTTTTGCCTCTGCATTCATAACAAAAGTCTTACTGCTCTTTTTTACAGTAGTTCCCTTATTAGTAGCTTCTCCAGAATCTTTGTTGGCGGCTGCAATAGCCTCGGCAATTAATTTATCTATTTCTCTATCTAAAGCATTGGCTCTTTTTTGCTTTGCTCGTATCTGATTAGCAAATGAACCTTCATCCTTTTTAAGTGAAGCTATTAAACTTTCTTGGTTTTTACGTTCTTTGGTAAGTTCTATTTTGGTACGCTCATTTTCTGCAATAAGCCTTTTCTTTTTTTCATTCTGCTCTAGTAAATCTTTATTCAAGATTTTAAGCAACGCTGTCTTCTCCTTAATAGCTTCTCCTTGCTCCTTTCGGTACTTTGTGTATTGCTTCATATACTGAACGCGTTTATACGCCTGTAAAAAGCCCTCAGAAGATAACAAAAACATTATTCTACTTTGTTCAGACTTACTTTTATACGACTTCTGAATCATTGCGGCATAGTCTTCTTTTAAAGTAGTAAGCTCTGTCCTAAGGTTATCTATCTTACCTAGGTTATCATTAATCTCTCTGGTAAGTAAATTTGCTTGTCTATTGGTAATTTTAATTAAGTTTTCTGTTGTCCTTATTCTTTGATTTAAGTCTTCAACTTGTGTAAGTACCGACTTTTTCTCTCCTCTTGTTTTAAAAAGTAACGAATTAATTTGTTTTATTTCTTGAAGTATAGATTGCCGCTGTGCTTCTAGCTCTTGCTGTTTTTTAGATTGCGCAAAGCCTTCCGTAGTAAAAAAAAGGAAGGAGACAAGAACAATTAATAAGGACAGATTTTTTCGCATCATAATTTCATTTCAGAATAACCGTCTGGTATGGTAAACGGAAAACTAATAGAAACATTGGGTTCAATCTTCCGATACGTTAAATCAATTTTTGTGGTACTGTCATTCTCTGAGGCCAATACATGAATTTCTTTTGGGTACAACGCGCCTTCTATAGTTTGATAATCGTCGTATCTAATCGTTAATATTCTGCCTTTGTCTGGCTGTGAAAGTGTCTCTGAAGCTATTCTGAAATTTCCTGACAACATTAAAAGCGAATAGATAAAATTAGGATCTTGGTTTTTGGGCTGTACTTTGTATTTGTCTGCTACCACTTCTGAAGTATAATTCCCTTGGTTTAGATTAAAAATACTCTCCCCTAACAATATGCTTTGCGCTTGTTGAAAATTTATTTCAGTACCTAACCAGTTACTTAAAAGACTGAAATCTCCGTCGAAATAAGTCTTGCCCACGGTTTCGTAGTACTGCACTCTCTCTGTAGTAATCTTAGCTTTAGCCAAAGTAATTCCTAATAGAGACGCTTTCATCCAGATGGTTTTGTCCTTCTCCATACGAACACTTATCGTTATGCTCTGCTCCTTTTTTTCGTCTCTATAAACCACAAAAACGCGAGCAGCAAGTGTTTTAAAATTGGGGGAAGCATTATTGTGCGCTGTGGCAATATTTTTTACAGAAAGATTTTTAACCGTACCGCTAACGCTTTTTGTTCCTTTACAGCCCACTACAAACAGTGCAAGAACCACTACAACTATGAATTTTTTCATATTAATTGTCCAACTTTATTTGCGCGGCTTTAACTTTAAATGACGCAGCCTTATTAACCTCTCCTTTCGCTTCATATGCAATGCGTAATTGATCATAGAAGTCGCGTTCTACACGAGGATCATCTAACAAGAAATCTAAGCCTGTCTCTAAACTTTCTATTGCAACATCAGACTTTTGGAGTCTATTATTAGCAACCCCATTCAGCAAATACAGCATGGCCTGAGCAGGAAAAGTACCCAAGGCTTCTTCACTTAACGCGGCTGCCTCTTCATATTTTTTTAGATCTATTTGCAATAACAATGTATTTTTCAGCAAACTATAATTGTCACTGTCTAAAGCAACTCCCTTATCATAAAAGCTTAGTGCCACCTCTTTTTTTCCTTTAGAAGTGTAATATTGCCCCAGAGACTCGTATACTTGTCCAGAAGAATCATCTGCGAATAGAAGCACAACTTTTTCTAAATTTGTTTCGTATTGAGGGTTCTCATTGACAAAATTTATAAAATCTGCTAGCACTTTATACTTGCTTTCTTTTGAAACTTTAGTCGAATTAAAGACAATGTCCATAGATTTTAATGCCGCATCTGTGTCTCCGGCTTCCAGATAAAACTTATAAAGCGCAAAATGTACCAACTCACTTTCTGGTTGATTTTTCAATAATTCTTTGGCCGTTGCAAACGCTTTTTCTGTGTTTCCCTGCTCACTGTATAAGAAAATCAGGTTGAGATAATCTTGCTCTTTTTCTGGATTCTTATCTATTTTATCCTGAAGGTTGCTAATGGCACCTTCACTATTGCCAGTAACCTTGTAAATATTTCTACGTAACGCATTTCTATATATGCTTTCGCCCCACAAATCGTCTAGTTCATCTAGCAATTCTAATGCCTCATCGTACTGCTTGGTGCGGTTGTATAGGTTTACTAAATCTTCTTTGTAGTCTTCGTCTTGCGTTATAAGTACCTTCACTAACGGAATAGCCTTTTCGTAATTTCGTGTTTCATAATACACGTCATACAGCGCTTCTTGCACATCTAAATTAGAAGGTTGCACTCCCAAAACACTTTGGTAACTCAATTCTGCTTCGTCATACCGTTTTAGAGCAGCCAGATTTTTTCCTTTTTCAAAATTAATTACTGCTACATTTTCACTGTTTCCTTTGGCTGCCTTTTCTGCTAAGGCAAGTGCATTTAAGGCCAGTTCGTAGTTTTCAATGCCCTTTTGTTTTAAGGCTTCAAAGAAGTTTTCTTGAAAAGCGTCTGTTACATTACCTAGGTCGTCGGTAGGTTCTGTCACCTCTTCATCTTCTTCGCCTTGGGCATAGGTAATAGAACCGGAAAGGAGAATTCCGAAGAGAACAAAGAAATATGCTATTTTAATTTTCACAACAGCTATTCGGTCGAGCGCAGTCGAGACCTATGTTTAATTGTGCTCGATTAAAAGACCTCTCGACTGCGCTCGAGGGGACGTTGTAAACTTATTTCAATTGCGAATAATCGCCAATACTCACATCGGTAAAATTACCATTAAAGTGTGCATGGTTGCCAATCATTGCATTGTCTAAGGTAGCATTTTTAACTACTGTATGTGTTTGTATTATACTATTCTTAACGCTACTGTCTTCAATTATTGTGCCTTTACCTATAGAAACGTATGGCCCTATGGTACTATTTTTAAGTTGTACCCCTTCTGCAATAAAGCAAGGTTCTATTATTGTTGCGTTTTCTTTTGTTATGTTTTCTGAAACTAAAGGTTCATTTGCCTCATGAAGAAACCCTAGCATACGGAGATTTGTTTCTACAGTTACTTCTTTGTTCCCGCAATCCATCCATTCACTTACTGTTCCTGTTTTAAAGACTTTACCACTAGCCATCATACGTTTAATACCGTCGTTAATTTGGTATTCGCCTCCATTAATAATGTTGTGGTCTAAAACATATTGCAGTTCATTTTTTAATACAGCAACATCTTTAAAGTAGTAAATACCTATAACGGCTTGGTCACTCACAAAGGTTTCTGGCTTTTCTACAAGTTCAATAATTTCGTCATTGTCATTCAAATTAACAACCCCATAGGCTTCTGGGTTATCTACTTTTTTTGTCCAGATAACACTATCTGCTTCTTTGTCTAAGTCGAAATTGGCTCTAATTAAGGTGTCGGCGTATGCAATAACAGCCGGACCACTTAGAGAAGGTTCTGCACACATTATGGCATGACCAGTACCCTTAGGGTCTAATTGCCGGTAAATACTTGGTTTTGCACCTAAACTCTTAGCAAGGTCTTGTAAACTTTCAACTACATCCTCTCCAAAAAAGGCTGGATCACCAAGAATAAACGCAATCTCATCTATGTCTTCATTAAGTACCGCGGCGATATCTGCTACCAAACGATGTACTATGGGTTTACCTGCTACAGGAATAAGTGGTTTTGGAACGGTTAAGCTATGTGGGCGAAGGCGACTTCCGCGACCCGCCATTGGGACTATTATTTTCATCTACACTTTTAAATTTACGCAATTAGATTTTTGTCATTATTTAACGCCAGTACTTCCAAACCCACCAGCGCCACGATCTGTTTCGGAAAGTTTCTTTACTTCTTCAAAAACGGCGCGCTCGTGTTTGGCAATGACTAGTTGTGCAATACGTTCGCCATTTTCAATCGTAAAATCTTCGTTAGAAAGATTCACTAAAATAACGCCTATTTCACCTCGATAGTCTGCGTCTATGGTGCCTGGGCTATTTAATACGGTAATTCCCTTCTTTGCTGCCAGACCACTTCTAGGACGTACCTGTGCTTCAAACCCAATTGGGAGCTCTATAAAAAGACCTGTTTTTACAATCGCCCGTTGCAATGGCTTTAATGTTGATGCTTCTGAAACATTAGCCCGAATGTCCATTCCAGCACTAGCAATAGTTTCATAGCTTGGGAGCGGGTGATTAGACTTATTTATAATTTTTATGTTGGTCATTGTTGTGTATTTCTAATGGCTTTCTTGGCACCTCTGTTATTGAACAAATTAAATAGATTTGAAATCCTACGTAAAACCACATGACTACTTTTTTATAATTCGTTTTAAGTCGTTTTTTTCTGAAAGGATCACAAGCAACAAAAATACCAATAATAATACAGTTCCTATAAGGAGATTTCCTTCAAAAACATAAAAGGCTACCCCAGAAAATGCCACGGAAAGCAATAGGTAGCCGCCTATTTTCTTTATATCGTACGGTACTGCGTAGTATTTCCTTCCGAAGAAATAAGACAAAAACATCATGGTACCATAAGCTGCTAAGGTAGCTATGGCAGATCCCATATAGCTCATAAGAGGTATGAGTATAAAATTGAGTGCTAGAGTTATAAGGGCGCCTGCAATAGAAATATAGGCTCCAAATTGTGTACGGTCTGTCACCTTATACCACACTGAAAGATTGTGATAGATTCCTAAACACAGATTAGCTAACAATATAATAGGAACAATAGATAGTGCTACCCAATACTCTGAATCTGCAATCAATAAGCGCTTAAACACATCTATATAGACGATTACAAATAGTAAAATTATGCTTCCAAAGATGGAAAAGTACTTTGTAATAGTGGCGTAGGTAGTTTTTGCATTTTCAGATTTTGCATGATTAAAGAAAAAAGGTTCAATACCTAGTCTAAAAGCGGTTGCGAAAAGGGTCATAAACACTCCCAGCTTGTAGCATGCCGCATACACACCAACCTCAGTTTCGGCTATATTTTCAGGCAATAAATATTTCAGTAAAATTTTATCGAACGCTTCATTTATACTAAATGCAATTCCAGCGACAAGAACAGGAAAAGCGTATTTAAGCATTTTCTTCCACAACACTTTGTCTATTCCAAAGCCAATTTTAAGATACAAAGGCAGCAACAATAGCAGCGTGCAACCACTTGCAATAGTATTAGAAACAAAAACGTAGACCACTTTGTTCTCCTCGGTATAAATTGAATTCCAGAACGAATCTACCCCCTCTGTAACTAGCTGTGGAAGCATTAAGAAAAAGAACAAATTACACCCCAAATTAATACAAACATTCAAAATTTTGATGGCCGCATACCGCATGGGCTTTTCGTTCGCTCGAAACCATGCAAAAGGTAAAATAACCAACGCATCTAATGATAAAATTAGGAGGGCGTAGGTGACATATTCTGTTTTAAAATCTATGTATGCTGCCAAGGGTTCTCGGCATAATAGTGTACCCGTTAAAAAGAGTAGTGTAGTAAGTGTTAATGATGATAATACCGTACGTTCTACCACTCGTTTCTGGTCTTCATGTTTATTAATAAATCGGAAGAAGGCCGTCTCCATGCCGTAAGAAAGCAGGACATTGCCAAGGATAATATAAGACATTAGTGTAGCGTACACCCCAAACTCTGAGGGCATCATCACGGCCGTATACAGCGGTACGAGAACAATAGCCAGTGCTCTGGGCAATACCGTGGCAAGGCCATATATAAATGTTTGTTGAAAGAGTTTTTTAAAGAGGCCCAATACCTAAATAATTATGAGTAAAAGTATTGAAATTAATTATCTCCCTTCGGATTTCCTTGGGGATATGCAAGCATTTCTTTACGCTCGATATTTTTTATCACGTACACAAAAGTATTCTCTTTATACCTATACGTAATTGCCACATCTTCACTGCTTATTTCTAAAGGTAGTTTTTTGGGCGGGGTATTCTGTGCTTCTTTTATAGGATTGCTATCCATGATTACATCTGGACGAGTTTTTCCCCTTTTTATGTTCGCAACATAGGCAATGGCACTGGTCATTTTTCGTTCTAGAGGAGCACTATTATTTTTAAAATACGCGTTTAAAAAGGTTACTTCTGGATCTGCAGTTTCAAACCTCAGATGAATGTTAGTTCCGCTTCCTCCTCCCTGAATTCCAGCAACCCAATCTTGGTAATAGCTATTGACTAGTTTAAACGGTGGATTCTGTTCTGTCTGCATGGAAGAAGTTTCTATATTACTGCTTCCACAGTTAGAAAAACTAAATAATACCAAGGACATTCCGAGCAACGCAAAAAGGGATTTCATTGATTTCATACGCATGATTTATAGGCTATAATTCAAAAGCCTTGCCATAAAGATAGATATAAAAAAACCTCTTAGACATTCATCTAAGAGGTTCTTATAATTTTCGAGGACTATTATTTATCCTGCCAAAGCTTCGGCTCCACCAACAATTTCTAAAATTTCATTGGTAATTGCTGCCTGACGGGCTTTGTTGTATTGTAATTTAAGTGCGTCGCGCAACTCGGTTGCATTATCTGTTGCTTTGTGCATGGCGGTCATACGTGCACCGTGTTCGCTTGCAACAGAATCTCTTAATGCCTTAAACAATTGTGTCTTTAAGCTCTTCGGAATTAATCCTTCAACGATTTCTTCTTTTGAAGGCTCAAATATATAATTTTGAGTTGTTCCAGTATTGGCAACATCGTCGTTCTGACGTGGTAAAATTGGCAAAAACTGCTCGCGCATTACTTCTTGCGTCGCTGCATTCTTAAAGTGGTTGTACGTTAAAATAATCTTATCGTACTTTCCTTCAGCAAAACTTGTCATTAAAGTATCTGCAATTTCAGCTACATTATCATAGGTCAATTCGTCAAAAATTTCAGAATTGAAGGTAATAACGTTTCCGCTTTTCTTTAAGATATCGTTTCCTTTTTTACCTAGTGTAATAAAATCTACTTGTTTTCCGGCGTAGGTTTCATTTTTTAAGGCCTGTGAGGCTTTAATTACGTTAGTGTTAAAGGCTCCTGCCAAACCGCGGTTAGACGTAATAGCAACAACCAATACCTTGTTTACCTCACGTTGTTCAGAATAAGTGCTTCCACTGTCTGAGTCTAACGTAGCACTCAAGTTTTGTAATAATTCTGTTAGCTTTTCAGAATAGGGACGCATTGCTGTAATGGCATCCTGCGCTTTTTTCAATTTTGCAGCAGAAACCATTTTCATGGCACTGGTAATCTGCATCGTTGAACCTACCGATGCTATTCTATTTCTAATTTCCTTAAGATTCGCCATTCTTTTTTGTTATCAAACCAGAGTTATACTGGTTGCGTTATAAAAGACCCTTCTGCTGTGCTTCAAAAACTTAGCACTTACTTGGGGTGACACTTTTTCTGTTAGTTAAGCTTTATACTTGGCTGACAGGTCTGCGGCTACTGTAGTTAACACATCTATTACTTGATCTGTTAGCTTTCCAGCTTTCAATGTATCTAGGGTGTCTCTATGCTTAGCATTCAACATTTCTAGATAGTCTCTTTCAAATTCCTTTACTTTTTCTACTGGTACGTTACGTAACAAGTTTTTAGAACCGGCATAGATAATAGAAATCTGATCTTCTACCGTAAACGGTGTGTTTTCAGCTTGCTTTAGAATCTCTACGTTACGTTTACCTTTTTCAATTACATTTAAGGTCGCAGCATCAAGGTCTGAACCAAATTTAGCAAAGGCTTCTAATTCACGGAAAGCAGCCTGGTCTAATTTTAATGTACCTGATACTTTTTTCATTGACTTAATCTGTGCATTACCACCTACACGAGATACCGAAATACCCACGTTAATTGCTGGACGTACACCAGAGTTAAACAAGTCACCATCTAAGAATATCTGTCCATCTGTAATCGAGATTACGTTTGTTGGAATATATGCAGAAACGTCACCTGCTTGTGTTTCAATAATAGGAAGTGCAGTAAGTGATCCGCCTCCTTTTACAATTCCTTTTAACGATTCTGGAAGGTCGTTCATTTCAGCAGCAATCGCATCATCTGCAATAACTTTTGCAGCACGCTCTAACAATCTTGAGTGTAAGAAGAATACATCTCCAGGATATGCTTCACGTCCTGGTGGGCGACGTAATAATAAAGAAACCTCACGGTATGCAACGGCTTGTTTCGACAAATCATCGTACACAATTAAGGCTGGTCTTCCTGTATCTCTAAAGTACTCTCCAATGGCCGCACCTGCAAACGGAGCATAAACCTGCATTGGTGCAGGATCTGATGCATTTGCCGCAACAATTGTAGTATAGGCTAGGGCTCCAGCATCTTCTAATACTTTTGCAATGTTTGCAACAGTAGAAGCTTTTTGTCCGATAGCAACATAGATACAATATACTGGTTCTCCAGCATCGTAAAATTCTTTCTGATTTAAGATGGTATCAATAGTAACAGTAGACTTTCCTGTTTGACGGTCACCAATTACTAATTCACGTTGTCCACGCCCAACTGGGATCATGGCATCGATACTCTTAATTCCTGTTTGTAACGGCTCAGTTACTGGCTGGCGGTAGATTACACCTGGCGCTTTACGCTCTAGTGGCATTTCGTACAACTCACCTTCAATAGCACCTTTTCCGTCGATAGGCTGTCCTAGTGTGTTTACCACACGCCCAACAATACCTTCTCCTACGTTAATAGATGCAATACGCTGTGTACGTTTTACAGTAGCTCCTTCAGAAATACCTCTAGAAGGTCCTAACAATACAACTCCTACATTATCTTCTTCAAGGTTTAATACGATACCTTCCATACCGTTTTCAAACGCTACCAATTCTCCGTATTCGGCGTTTGCAAGCCCGTATACACGTGCAATACCATCACCTACAGTTAATACAGTTCCTACTTCGTCTAATGAAGCTGTTGCTTCAAAACCTGTAAGTTGTTGTTTTAAGATTGCTGAAACTTCAGCTGGTTTAACTTCTGCCATGTCAATTTTAGATTTACGAAGTTCGATTTACAATTTTAGGTGCGAACCGAAACATTCTTCTATTTAATAGTATAAACAATAATACTTTGCTACAGCAAACTATTATAATGATTTAGTAAATTCTCTTTTAATCGTATCCAGTTGGTTGGCGATACTTGCGTTGTACTGCAAATCTCCAACGCGGAGGATAAATCCGCCGATGATTGATTCATCTAATTTATTTTGAAGGGTTACGTTATCGCTCCCTGTCATTTCTTTTACTTTAGCCAGCACCTTATTCTCAAGTTCTGAAGACAATGGTACCGCTGTAGTAACCTCTGCAACTTTAACACCTTTAGCTTGGTTGTATAAGTCTACATAACTATTGGCTACCCCACCTAACAATTCAATACGTTTATTGGTTGTTAAGATGTCTATTAGGCCTTTGGTAACATCAGAATTATTCTCAAAAATCTTCACCAAGGCTTGCTTCTTATCTTCGCCTTTAATAACTGGACTGCTTAACACAGTGCGCAATTCTTTGCTATTTTCTAAGGTTGCTGCCACAGACTTCATGTCGCCAAAAACAACTTCACCTAAATTGGCTTCATTGGCTTGCTCTAAGGCTGCTTTTGCATATCGAATGGCTGCTCTGCTGCTCATTTTAATCTAGTTTAGGTTGGCGTCTTTCAACATGTTATCTACCAATTCCAATTGCTTGTCTTTGTTAGATAATTCGTTTTTCACAACTTTTTCGGCGATTTCTACAGATAGTGAAGCTACTGTTTCTTTTAATTCGGCAATAGCTGCTTTCTTTTCACCTTCAATTGCTGTTTGTGCATTTGCAATAGTTTTGTTGGCTTCAGCTTGTGCTTCTTCTTTAGCATCTGCTATCATTTTAGCCTTCATCTCGCGTGCTTCTTTCAGCATTAATTCACGTTCTGCGCGTGCTTCTTGCAATAATTTCTCGTTATCTGCCTGCAAATTAGCCATTTCTAATTTGGCTTTTTCTGCAGAAGCTAATGCATCTTTAATACCTTCTTCTCGCTCATTAACCGCGTTCAAGATTGGTTTCCAAGCATACTTTCTCAACAAGAGAAGTAACCCAATAAACAATAATGATTGCCAGAAAAAGAGTCCGATTGAAAATTCTCCTAATAATTTTTCCATAGTATTGCCCACCTGCGTGGGTATCTATTTAATGATACTTAACTGCTTTTGTTTAATTTTTTGAAAACAGTTCCTGCAGCCAACCGCTGCAGGAAGTAGTTTTCAATGAGCTTAATTACGCTGCGAAAATCGCCGCGAAACCAATACCTTCAATAAGCGCCGCTGCAATAAGCATCGCTGTTTGAATTTTTCCGTAAGCTTCAGGCTGACGTGCGATAGCTTCCATAGCTTTCCCACCAATTTGCCCAATACCGATACCTACACCGATTACTGCTAAACCTGCTCCTACAATAGTTGGAATTGTCATAATATATAAATTTAAAAATTAAACGTTCTTACTTAAATTTGTTAAAGAAAAGTCTTCTTTTAAAGAATGCTTTCCTCTTATTCGTGCCTCTTTTGTCATTCTCCCACTCCTATTGTCGTTCGTCGATGACAAGGGAGGCATTATAAATGTTGTATCTCTCCTTCGTGTTCTTCTGCGTGTTCATGGGTTTCGCTTGCAAAACCAAAGTACAATGCAGACAACATAGTAAAGATGTACGCTTGTAATGCTGCCACTAATAATTCAATTAGCGAGATTGCAAACGACAATCCAAATGATAATGTTCCTCCATACCAATTATTGAAGATATAGATAAGACCTAATAAGCTACCCAATACAATATGTCCTGCTTGCATGTTTGCGTACAGACGAATTAATAATGAAAAAGGCTTAATGAAGATCCCTAGCACTTCAATTGGAATGAGGATAATATATAAAGGTATTTTTGCGATCCAAGGCATACTATCTCCTAGTGGGTCGAAAATGTGTTTCCAGTAATCTTTGGTTCCTGTAAAGTTGGTTAACAAGAATGTAACAATTGCCAATGCCGTGGTAATTGCGATATTTCCAGTTACATTTACTCCTAGCGGTGTTAGACCGAAAAGGTTCAAGAACCAAATAAAGAAAAATACGGTTAGCAAGAAAGGCATGTATTTTCTATAGCTCTTCTCGCCAATGTTTGGAATTGCAATATCGTCACGAATATAAAGCACGATAGGCTCAAAAAAACGTCCAGGGCCTGAAGCAATGCTTCCATTCTTCACATAACTTTTTGCCAAGCCTCTAAACAAAAAGAACATGATTAGCGAAACAATCATAATCATAAAAACACTCTTTGTGATAGAAAAATCTAATGGCTTTGCATTAGATACGTGATGTCCGTCTGCTTCGTAGTTTATGGCTCCTGAAGCATCTGTTTCATATATTTTATACGTGTGGGTGTCTAATGCGAAGTATTTTCCGTTTGACTCTACAACTTCTTCTCCGTGATGAAATGCTCCCGAAGCGAACACATGCAATCCGTCAGACCATAAAATAACAGGTAATGAAAAACCAATACTGTGATCCTTTCCGTCGTCACCTGTGTAAGAATACAGGGTAAAATCGTGAGTATCTAAGTTGTGGTGTTTTACGTATTCACTTACTTCTCTCTTTCTTTCTGCCTTTGCTTCTTCGGTATTCTCCATCTTATCTGTACAAGAGAAGGTTCCCAAAGTAATGGCTAGTAGTAAAAGTAATTTTCCAAGTGTTTTTCTTTGCATACCGAACGTACTATAAACTGTCCTTAAAATCGGTGCAAAAATACTGTTCTTTTACAGAATCCAAAAACTATTTTAGTTCTTTTTTTTCTCTGAAATTGTAGTTGGTTTATCCGAGTTATTTTCTTCGGAAAAACTCTGATTATTAAGCTGTTTGCCGAGATGGTATACTTCTAAAATTAAACACAGTGCATAAGGAACGAAGAATGTAGTAAATTCAATGGTTTCCATCTTTCCATCTGCGGTGTAACTTGGGTAGAAAACTATAAAAAAAACAAGAAATTTTAACAGACTTCCGGCAAAGAAAATAAACCCACCTTTAGCCGATCCATCTTTCATATTTCGCTCTACAAAGAACAAAATCACGCCAGCTAGTACAAAATTAACAGCATAAGAGCGTATAATTTTGTTATCAAACAACGGATATTCTTGAACGTTTAGCACAAATATGTGCACGCCAAACACCAAAACAAGTGCTAAGAGTAAGATTGCTAAAAACTGAAAATTACGCTGCATTACTTGTTTAACCTATTGGTTTGCTTAACTACTAAAAATAAAGAAACAGAAACACCAAACAAAGTGCATAGAATAAGGTATAATTTACTGCCCGAAGCACCATAAGTAGTGTCTAGCCACTTGCCTAATTGCACAAAGCCATAAATAATAACTCCCATTTCTATGGCGATAGCCGAAAGTACGGCCCAACGTTTAAGACCCGTTGGTGATTTTTTGGTCAAACCTTATTATTTAAGAGGTTCAGAAGCCTTTTTAAGTCGCTGCTTACGGTCGTAAGGGTGAGCTTTCTCTTCAGATGAAGTTTCTGTAGTGCTCAACTTTTTAGCTCCTTGCATGCTACACGAAGCATTGAAAGTAGCTCCTGGCTCTACAGCCAATTTACCTACTATAACTTCACCCTCTATATGAGCCGTTGCTTTTAAAGTAAGTGTGCCTGTTACATCTAAATCGCCGTTAAAAGTTCCTTCTATATCGGCATTTTCGCAAATAAGCTTTCCTGTAACGGTTCCTGTTTTACCAATAACTACTTTAGAGGGTTTACTAATACTTCCTTCTACTTTTCCGTCGATTCTAAAAAACCCACTAGAGACGATATCTCCTTTCAGTTCGGTTCCTTCGTTAATTCTGTTTTGACTTGCTGATGGTTCCATATTTTTTTTATCTTTTTTATCTGAAAACATAAGAGTTAGTATTTAGGGATGGTTGTTTTCTATTTTTCGGTTCCTTCGTTTAAGTAGCTGTCTAGGTTTTTATGTATTTGAACTATTTTATAGTTTGGTGACGAAATTTCGAAAGAAGGACGCTTAATTTTGTACTTCTTGTTTTCTTTAAGCACATCTGCAAAACCACGACCACCAAGGCGCGTATTTAATCCGTGAATAATCACCAGGGTAGTATTGGGGTTGTAATAATCTATCGAGGTGCTCATATTAAAGTAATTATACTCTTTTATCGCCTCGTCTAATTTGGCTAATAAGGCCTCTGCAGCTGGGCGTTCTGAGGTCGCAAACTGATATACCACCTTCCAATTATCGCTTTCTTCATCGGTTACAAACGCAGTATTCGAAATACCTGGCAATACAAATTTATAGGTATTCTCAGCTTCTTTACCCTCGTCGGCATTAGGGTAATTTAAAGAAATATAGTTAAGCGCTTTCTTATATGCTTCAAATCCATCTTGTCTCCCCAGTGCAGTTGCCTTTAGCATTTCTAGCTTTGGCACAATATCGTTTCCGTTATAGAGCGTAATATACTCGTCTGCGGTTGCTATTACATACCCATAGCGCGATTTTTCGAATTCCTTAAACAGCGCATTGTATTTAAATTCTGGACTCGATTCGTCTGTTGCTAACTGCGTATTTGGGTTTAATAAAATTTCAGCATAACGAGACTCAGGATGATTGTTAATGATGTCATTCTTGTATTTATCTGCAAGCGCTACATTTTCTTGTAAATCGTAAATCTTGTACAAATTATACTTTGTAGGCAATATTAGGCGCTCCTCAGGGTTCAACGTTAGCAATTTTTCTAATCGATTTGTCGCCAAGTCGTACTCTCTAAATTTCTCTTTATAAATAAGTCCTAATTGGTAATAAGCAAAGTTTCTATCTTTGCCAATACTGTCTATTACAACTTGATCTGTTGGTACACTTGCTAGATACGATTCTGGATTAAATCGTTGGCTTTCTTTAATTGTAGCTACTGTTTCTATTGGCCCTTCTTCTGTAATAGTAGTTGTAGTTTTACTAGATAGCCTCCAATAATCTGCTAACTTTCTGCTTCCCCATATTTTCTGAAATTCCTGTTTTCCGTAAGAAAGGGTTGTAGAGTTATAAAAATAGAATGCGCTTTGTGTGCTTCCTCCTTTTTTATTAGGAGTAATACCATTCTTTTTATAAAATTCGTTATTTGCTACCTTTTCTTCCGCTTCAACTTGCGCTATACTATCAAGCCTAGCTTGCTCTTTTAAGCGCGTTGTATACTCTGTAAAATAAGCTAAGCGTTCTTCTGGGTTCATACCCACTAAAGCAAGAATACTGTCATTTTGCGTAGCAATATCTTCGTACTTAATTACATCGTCTAAATTCTCACGCTTTTTCTTAAAGAGTCTCCATTCTTTAGAATTTACCGCCAAATTTGTGATTGTACTATCGTAATAGGCACCTGCAATTTTATACTCTGCATTGTCAAAATTAATTTCTGCCAATGTTCTATAGTTCATCGACTGCAGGTAATCGTCTTGCTTGTAATTTTTAATTGACTTATTGTAATATTCTACAGCGCGATCTATGCTGTCGTTACTTCTGTAATATTCGCCAATCTGATTGTAAATCTTATCTAAAAAAGGTCTGTTCTCGCGGTCTTCTTCTAATTCTGTAAGTAATTCTAAAAAGGCGACTTTGTCTTCTTTTTCGTAGTCGAAATTTTTAGCTTTTGCGATGTAAGCATTTATCATGTACACACGTGGCGATTTCCTATTCATTTCAATCACCTCATCATACGCCATGTTAGCGCTGTCTTTTTGTTCTAGACGGTCATATACCTGCCCTTTAATATAGGCGTAACGCCCTTTTAACTCTTTGTTTTTTTCGTATTCTGAAGCTAACTTTATATATGGTAATGCTTCTTGCAGTGAATCTAAATTTATGTATGCTTGTGCCATTATTGCCGAAGCTTCTGCCAACTCTTCTTCTTCTAAATCGGCTGTATCCATCATCTCCTGAAGGTTTTCAAGAGCAATGTCTTCGTTGTCTAGACGAATATTGGTTTTAGCTTTCCAAACCTTGGCGCGATTAATATTATTACTTGTTGGGTAGCGATTCAAGATAAAGTTAAAAGCATCTTGTGCAGGTACAAAACGCTGATCGAAATAACGAGCTTTCCCTAAAAGCATGTAGGCTTCGTCTATCTGCGGATTGTATTCTTGGCCATCTATATACATCGAGTGCTTCTGGATTGCCTTTGTTGCTTTTTCTTCTGCTTTATTAAAGCTAGGGTCGCCTTTCTCGCCTGGCATGTCTATATCCTCTTTTATAGTGATACGTTCTACGGGCAGAATTTCCCAAAAATTATCTCGATAGGTCAATGCCAATTCTTCCTTACCAGAATCGAATGCTACGCCACCATTGTATAATGTGTTATACTCTGCAGTAACCGCATGAAAGTTGCGGCTCATAAACGTATTCTTTTTTCTTGAACAGGCTGCTAGCATGAGAATGGCCAACAGTGAGATTGTAATTTTATATATGCCTTTCATCAAAATTTAGTAATTATTCTAATCTGTAAATGGTTCGCCCATAAAAAAATCCATTATCGGTTATTGTGTCGATGCATTGTGGGCATTTTCAATGACTTTTGTTTGTATAGATACTGTAACTTAAATACTTCGGTTTTAGTATGTACACACTAATGGAAGGGTAAAAATACGCTTCTTTTTGAGAATGCAAGGACTTTCTGGGCAAAATTGGGGTCTTTTAAGTCGTTCTGCGGAAAGTTTAAACCAATAGGTTTCCGTATTTTTGTTGAAAAATTGAACATCCTATGAGCGACTTTCATACGCTTCAGATTGCTAAAATTGAAAAAGAGACCCCAAAATCAGTTTCAATTGCCTTTAAAATTCCAGATTCATTAAAGAAGATTTTTTCGCATAAAGCAGGGCAGTATGTCACTATTAAGCACACTGTAAACGGTGTAGAAGTGAGGCGCGCATACTCTATTCATAGCACTCCAGATAGCGAATTGCTTCATATTGGAGTAAAAGAAGTTGAAGGCGGGACGTTTTCAGTATATGCAAATACCAAACTTAAAAATGGTGACACCCTTGAAGTGATGCCGCCTCAAGGAAAATTTGTTGCTGTTCCAAACCCAGACACCTCTAAAAATTACGCCGCCTTTGTTGCGGGTAGTGGTATTACGCCAGTGCTTTCTATTGCATCAACCATCTTAAAAGAAGAACCAGACAGCAAATTTTTACTCGTTTATGGCAATCAGTCGCAGAAAGAGGCAATGTTTCATAGCCAACTGTTAGAACTTGCAAGAACCTACCCAACTAGGTTGTCGCTGGAGTTTTTATACAGTCGTAAGCACGAAGATGGCGCTCGTTTTGGACGCATTGAGCGCAGTATTGTAAATTATTATCTGAAAAATAAATTTGAGTTTACCGTCTTCGACGCATTTTATCTATGTGGCCCAGAACCTATGATAGACGAGGTCTCTTCCACCCTAAAAGAACAGGGAGTGAACGAAAAGGTAATTCATTTCGAGTTATTTACTACAGCTGAAGAGGGTCTTTTGGTAGAGCCGCATGATGGGGACACCCAAATAACAATTACTGTAGACGATGAAACCGAAACGTTTAGTATGCCAAAAACATCTTCTGTATTAGACGCTGCTCTAGACAAAGGATTGGATGCTCCTTATAGTTGCCAAGGCGGAATCTGCAGTACCTGCATTGCCCGAATTACCGAAGGCAAGGCTGAAATGCGAAAAAACCAGATTTTAACAGACGGAGAAATTGCCGAAGGACTTATTTTAACATGCCAAGCACATCCAACTACTGCAGTATTGCACGTAGATTACGACGATGTGTAAGTAGCGGTTAAATTATATCTGAAATCTTTTTGAGTACTACGCTTACAGGAATACTCTGCATTGCATTTTCGTATTCTGCTGGAAATTTATTGCCATACACCGAAGTTGGTATAAGTGGATATTCTTCTCTATTCGCAACCAGCTGATGCTCGTTTGGCTGATTAAAAGGCGTAAAACCCGCATAGGGATGCGTTACTCCCCACATGGTGATTACTGGAATGTTATACAACGCAGCTAAATGCCCATTACTGCTGTCCATCGCAACCATAAGATCTAAATTAGAAATAAGCCGTAGCTCTTCACTCAAGTTTAGTCTACCAGCAATATTCGTTACGTTTTCAAATTGCCTGTCCCATTCTTGTAGCGTCCTTACTTCATCGGCTCCACCACCAAATAAGTAAATTTTATAGTGTCCCTCTTCATTTAGATTAAAAACAACCTCCTTCATTAAATCAAGTGGGTACATTTTACTTTTATATGCTGCAAATGGGGCAATCCCAATCATTTTTTTTGTGTGACTCCCAATAAGGTTATGCAATTCTCGACCAAGTTCTTTTTTAGGAGGAAATTGATGGTTTTCTAAAGCGATTGCATACCCCAATCGTGCAAATACATCGGCATAGCGTTGTTGCGTGCTTTTTAAACGACGTAATTGTTTTGGATTGCTTGTGAGTGCCTTCTTTTCTTGTCTTCCTTTATCGATACTAGCTGTAGCTATTCCTTGTAGTGACAGGTACTTTCTAATGATTTTAGACCTAATCACATTGTGTAAATCGGCAACCGCGTCTACACCTAGTGCTTTTGCTTCTTTTGCCAATTGCAGCAATCCAAGGCCCTTGTGTTTACCATAAACATCTGCTTCCAAAAATTGAAGATTTTTAATGCCCTCAAAAAGCGGTTTAAAAGCAGCTTTTGAAACCACCGTTAACTGAACCTCTGGATAGTGTTGTCTAAAAACACGTAAAACAGGTACGGTCATAGCAACATCTCCTAAGGCAGATAAGCGAATGACAAGAATGTGGTTGGGGGTTTTCATTAAAATAAAACAACACCAGATTTAAAAACCTTAGATAAGGATTTGGTCCAATTATTTTTCCTTGCGTAAAACAGGGTTTAGCTCGTCGTCATTATACATCTTCATTTGCTTGTATACTTTCATGTATTTCGAACCATTGGCAATATCGTGAAGTAACTGGTCTATGGCAGTGCTTAAATCTACGCGCTGTTCTAGTAGTACATCAAGCTTTTTCTTACAGGCGTTGCGATGTTCTAAAGTCGCCGTTTCTCTAGTTGCCTCTTCATTCATGTGATAGATTTTCAATGCTAAAATTGAAAGTCTATCTACACCCCAAGCTGGACTTTCTGTGTTAATAGTAGCATCTTTATTTGGAGTTACATCTTCATACTTTTTCAAAAAGTAACTATCTATATACTCTACCATATCTGTTCTGTCTTGGTTAGAGGCGTCAATTTTTCTTTTTAAAGCAAGTGCAGATACTGGGTCTATGTTGGGGTCGCGTATAATGTCTTCGTAATGCCATTGCACCGTGTCTATCCAGCATTTTCTGTACAATAAATGCTCTAACAAATCTTCGTTTTCATCATACTCATTTTCAAAAGATTGATTTACATCATCTTTGACGTGGTATTTTACAATTGCTTCTAAGAATATCTTATTTGCTTTATCACTGAACATCATAGGGTTATTTAATTATAGTCTCTAAAAAACAACATACAATATGTACGCTTTATCAAGTTGCAAAGGTATCATATTTTGCGATAGTACTTCTCTTCAATGCGCGAATCGAATGGTATATCGTTTTTTCTTCATTACTGAAACTTAACTGTTCGAGTTAAAATTTCCTATAAAAAAAACATTCCAAAAGGAAGTAACGCTACAACCCACAATACCATTTCCTGAAACCAAAAATCATTAACTCTTTCCATGTAATTTGTTGTAGCCACAGCAAGAGGCGCCATTATAAAGAGCAATTCTGCACCCGATTTTACCGGGCTGAAAGCGCTCACAACAATCGAAAGCATCAATATTACCGTAATTAGCTTATAATTAGTTTGCAATTTACGTGGCATAGATGATGCCTTGAGCAATCTTACCACAAATACCCAAAGAAATAAGGTGCCCATTACGGCAGAAGGTATAAGAAGCGCCAATTCATTATAAGCCGCAAAGTTGAAAGACGAAAATGAAATCCAATCGTAAAACCAAGCAATCGTATCAGAATACACCAAATGATAGGTACATGCAAGAATAAGCACAGTAACTACACCTACAATAGGAATAAAAAATAGTCTAAAGCTTTGTGTAGAAATTTTAATAACTGCCCAGTACAGAGGCAAAAGAAACAGTATGCACCAGAAGTGAAAAAGAGAAGCAATGGTAATATAAAAGGCAGCGTCGAGTATTTTTTTCTCTATGTTCAGTTCAGATCCTAAACTCACAATGCGCCGCACAGCCAATAGAACAAATACAGATGAAATTACAATATTAGCTTCAGAAAAGATATTGGGAACCATGGCTATAAAACAGACAAATAAGAACACCGCAAATGTATTGGTCTGTGTTAACGAATTTTTCCGAATAATAAAGTCTAAAAGAAGCATGGAAAATACGAGAAGAAGGAATAATCCGGTTTTTACAAGTACTTCCTTACTTATGATAGCACCAGAATTAGAAACATATATACCCCCTAGTAGCGCAATAAGTAAAAGAAATGCGCACAAAAAAAAGTTTATGGGTTTAGATTTGCCAAAAAAATTTGTGAGCATGGGCGTTGTTTTCTACTTTTGCAAGATAAATATACAATTATGACTTTTAAAGAAGTTTTTGAGGGAATACAATCGTTTACAGAGTCTGTTCTTTTTGCTCCCTATGATGCCTTACGATTGGGCACAGAAAGTTGGGCTATGAGCAATGTGGTAAATTGGTTACTTTCTATTGTTGGTTTTGTTGCCTTTATATACTGGATGGGCCAGTTAAAGAAATTTAACGAAAATAACGAAGAAGACCGCAGCCAGACATCACACGGTTATCTGGGTGATGCCCCTGAAAACTAGTTTTTACTTATAAATCAAAACCGATGTCGGTTCTATAATACATCCTATCGAAATGTAGTTTCTCTATGTTTTGATAGGATTTTTTTAGCGCTTTTCTGAAATCGTCATCTAAGGACGTAATTGCAATAACACGGCCTCCATTGGTTACCAAAGCACCCTCTTTTTCTGCCGTTCCTGCATGAAATACAAGAGAATCTTCTATAGCATCTGCTCCCTGTATTTGTTTCCCTTTTTCGTAAGCCTCAGGATAGCCCCCAGAGACAACCATCACTGTAGTTGCTGCTCGAACATCTATAGACAGTTCAACCTCATCTAGCTTTTGTTGGTAGGTGGCTTGTAATAACGAAACTAAATCTGTTTGTATGCGAGGCAATACAACTTCTGTCTCGGGATCTCCCATACGTACATTGTATTCTATAACATACGGCTCATCATTCACCTTTATAAGTCCGATGAATATAAATCCTTTATAATCTATGTTTTCTTCTTGAAGCCCTTGAACGGTTGGTTTTACTATTCGCTCTTCAATTTTTTGCATTAGGGTTTCATCTGCAAATGGAACCGGAGAAATAGCGCCCATGCCCCCTGTATTTAAGCCCACATCACCTTCTCCTATGCGCTTGTAGTCTTTTGCTGTTGGTAATACTTTATAATTCTTACCATCGGTTAATACAAACACACTAAGCTCAATGCCGTCTAAGAACTCTTCAATCACTACAGTAGTGCTGGCATCACCAAACTTCCCGCTTAGCATGGCTTCTAATTCTGCTTTGGCTTCGTTCAAATCTTGTAAGATTAACACCCCTTTTCCTGCTGCAAGACCATCTGCTTTAAGCACATATGGCGCTTCTAGAGTGTCTAAAAACTGTTTGCCCGCTTCAAGACTTTTGGCAGTAAAGCTAGCATAAGCCGCAGTGGGTATATTATGCTGCAGCATAAACTCTTTTGCTCGTTCTTTACTTCCTTCTAACAAAGCACCTCTTTTTGAAGGACCAATAAGCATAACCTCTTTTAGTGCGTCATCTTCGGAAAAAAAGTTTGCTATCCCTTGCACTAGCGGGTCTTCAGGACCTACTACCACCATGGTAATCTCATTAGAAATAACACATTGTTTAATAGCCTGAAAATCTGTAACACTTAGCGTAATATTGGTAGCTATTTTAGCCGTTCCTGCATTACCAGGCGCCACGAAAAGTTTGGTACATTGGTTACTTTTAACTATCTGATGTGCAAACGTGTGCTCTCTACCCCCAGCTCCTAAAATTAGTATATTCATTGTATATGTCTTCTTAATTATTGCTACGTCACAGAACGAACGAGCTCGTACATAAAGATGCAAAAATAAGGATTTCAACATACAGTTTCGCTACATTTGTATGACAAAAGCCACACTTTCTATTTTGAATTTATTCGATGTCACCATGCGTATTAAAGGATTCCCAGTAGAGGAAGCACAGGCGCGGTTGCAAGAAATTAAACAGATTCCTGAGGGCAGTTACACACAGTACGTTGAAGATTCTCGCAATACTATTTTCTCTTATCACTTAAAACACACCCCCTTTTACAGACGTTTTATTGCAGACACGGCAACAGCTGTTTGGGAAGATATTCCCATACTTAAAAAAAAGGATTTACAAATTTCTTTACCACAGCGATTAAGTGACAATTTCAACGCAAAAAAAATACATACGGGCAAAACCTCTGGTAGCAGTGGTACACCCCTGCATTACGCCAAAGATTACTTTTGTCACGCACTAACTTGGGCAGGAATTATAGACCGCTTTGGTTGGTATGGGCTTGATTTTAATACTTCGTATCAGGCGCGTTTTTATGGTATTCCGTTAGAGTTTACTGCATATCAAAAAGAACGTGTAAAAGATCGCTTAAGCAATAGGTATCGCTTTCCAATATTCGATCTTTCTGAAGAAAAAATGGAAGAATTTCTAAGCGTTTTCCGAAGAAAAAAGTTTGACTATATCAACGGGCATACGAGCTCTATCGTACTCTTTGCAAAATTTCTGAAACGAAAGAATATAAAATTAATAACTATCTGTCCTACCTTAACGCATTGCATTGTAACAAGTGAAATGCTGTTTCCAGACGACAAAATTTTACTAGAAGATCAACTTGGCGTTCCAGTAATAAACGAATACGGCGCTAGCGAACTCGACCTTTTGGCATTCACCAACACAAGCGGAGAATTTCAGGTTAATAGTGAAAATATCTATCTTGAAATTGTAGATGATGCAGGCAAGCCTGTACCCTATGGAATGCCCGGGAGAATTTTAGTAACCATGTTGTATAATAAGGCCCATCCCTTTATTCGATATGAAGTAGGAGATTTAGGTGTTCTAGACGAAACCTCAACCCTTAAAAAACCGATTTTAAAAGAACTGCTAGGACGTGCTAACGACAACGCTATTTTGGTAAACGGAACGACTGTTCCTGGACATACATTTTATTATGTTGCCAAAAGTTCCATGGGAGAAGATAGCATCGTACATGAATTTGTGATGATACAAAATGCAAAAGACACCTTCACGTTAAAATATGTTGCAGAACGTAACTTAAATAAAACCGAAGAAGAAGCATTACAAGATGCCTTGCTAACATATCTGGGAGTTAAGGTTATACTGAAATGTGAGCGCGTAGAACTCCTTGATCGTAGCAATCGCGGAAAATTAAAACAATTTATTTCTGAACTATAAATGAAGCCTACGCCCATTTTATTGGTTAGCAATTATTATCCGCCAGAGCGCGGGGCGGCTCCCAATAGAATTCAAGTTTTAGCAAATGCACTGCACCGCAAAGGCTATAAGGTAGCAGTAGTTTGCCCAATGCCCAATTATCCTACGGGAAAGGTTTTTGCTGAGTTTAAAGGAAAGCTCTATGCTAAAACAATAGAAAATGGTATTACCATACATCGATTATGGTTGTGGCCTAGTAAATCTTCTAATAAATTTTTGCGCCTTTGCAGCATGCTTTCCTTTTCGTTTAGTTTGAAATGGTTTTTTATTCTAAAGCGCATACCAAAATTGGTTTTTGTTCAGTATTCACCTGTTTTTGTTGGATTTACAGCCGTTTTGTGGAGTAGATTACTTCGAAAAAAGACAGTGCTGAATGTTTCAGATTTATGGCCGTTGGCCGGACTAGAAATGGGTTTGTTACGCAAGGGCTTCTACTATTCTATTTTAGAGGCTATGGAGCGATTTTGTTACCGTAGTTCGCAGCTTATTTTGGGGCAATCTGAAGAAATTTTATCACATATAGCGTCAAAAAAACTGAAAACACCAGTATTATTGTATCAAAACTTTCCTGCGTTTACACCTCCAACATTGGCAGCGCAGCAAACCAAATTACCAATAAAAATAGTCTACGCTGGGCTATTGGGTGTTGCTCAGGGAATTTCAGAAATAGTAAGCACTATAAACTTTCCAGCGCATGTAGAGTTTCACATCTATGGCGATGGACCTGAGGCCAATTTACTTGCGCACCCGAAGAATTTACAAGTAATCTATCACGGTACTGTAGCTAGAGACATCTTACACGCAGAATTAGCGACGTACGACATAGCATTTATTCCGTTAGCAAAACGTATTTATGGCTCTGTACCCTCAAAAATATTTGAATACGCTCGTTTAGGTTTGCCATTGCTTTATATGGGAGGAGGTGAAGGAGGAACCATTGTTTCGGAAACTGGATTAGGTTGGGTTCTTCCAGTTCAAGACTATCTAGGACTTCAACAATTTATTGATGATATAACGCAGGATGAAATTCAGAAATTTCCGAAGAAGTTAGTACAAGAACGTGCAGTAGCCAATTTCAATTTTGAAGCACAGTTTAATTCCTTTTTAAGAGCAATCGACTCGATTTAATACGCTTTTTCTTCACCGCGAAGTGCATTGTATACGGTCTGAAAGACAATCTTAACGTCTAAAAAAAGAGACCAGTTCTCTAGATAAAATATATCGTATTTAACACGATTAATAATGTGGTTGTCATCTTCTACTTCACCTCTGTAGCCGCTAACCTGAGCAAGTCCCGTGATACCTGGTTTAATAAAGTGACGCACCATAAATTTATCGATTCGCTCTGCGTACATGTGGGTATGACTTACCATATGGGGTCTTGGTCCTACAACAGACATTTCACCTTTAAGAACATTAATAAACTGAGGTAGTTCATCTATACTTGTCTTTCTAATAATTCTTCCAACCTTTGTTACCCTTGGATCATTCTTACTAATCTGATGCAAATCTGCCATTGGGTTAGGTCGCATTGAGCGATACTTGTAGCAGTTAAATTCTTTGTAGTCCAGACCGTTTCGCTTTTGCTTAAAAAATACGGGGCCCTTAGACTCTAAAGTGATTAACAAAGCAAGAATTGGTGTGAGCCACGAAAGTACCCCTACTATAACAAGGACAGATAATACAATATCGAAGCTTCTTTTAATAAATTGGTTAAAGGGCTCGTCTATGGGTATCTTTCTCATGGAAAGTATTGGAAGCACGCCATAATAATCGAAATCGAGCTTTTTACTATAAATTTCTTTATTGTCTGGTAGAAATTTGAGCACTTTTAGGTTGTTATCCGCAAAATCGATAAGCATGGTAAGTTGCTTATTACTTAATTGCCCGATTGAGCTATAAATTTCGTCTACATCATTCTCTGTAATGTACTTAAAGCAGTCATCTAAATTTTCGTCCCCATTTTTTATATCGAAGGTGTTTTTTAATCTGTAACCATATTCTGGATTCTTATCAAAGAATTTACGCAACTGGTCGGTTTTCTTATTAAGGCCAATAATAACCACCTTTCTAGAGTTTCCGCCGAAGCGAGACCGATAGCGTTTTAGGATAAAGAAAATGGTAAATTTTATAACTGAAATAATCAACAAAACCCAAAGCACATAGAGTACAATTTGCCAAGCGTTGATATCAAGTTCATTATAAAAACCGAAAAAGGAAAATACAATTAGAAAGAAAACAATTCCTTGTTTACCAATAAGTGACATAATTTTAGACACATGGGTAAAGCGATAGATATCGTAAAAATTAGATTTAAGCGAAAGGATAATCCACCCCACTAAAACAAAAACACCAAACTGAAAATAGAGTAGTTTGTCTTCAAAAAAGTAATAGGCAAGCAGGAAAATAATGGTAAGATCCAGTATATAAGAAATAGGTCGTAAAAACCCCGAGTATCTTCCGCGTTGAAATATCATTAAGACCTGTTGTGTTTAGAAAAATCTTTATGCTCGCTTTTAAAAAGCTCTTCTTTAGATAGGCTCTTAAAATATTGAAAGGTTGTTTTCATGCCTTCACTTCGAGATACTTTTGGTTGCCACCCAAGGATTTCTTTTGCCTTTTCTATGTTTGGTTGTCTTTGTAATGGATCGTCTTTTGGTAGCTCTTTAAAAATTACTTTCTGATTAGTCTCTGTAAGTTTAATAATTTCTTCTGCAAACTCCAGAATGGTAATCTCGTCTGGATTGCCAATATTTACTGGTAGCGAATAATCACTTAGCAAAAGCTTGTAGAGGCCATCTACCTGATCGTCTACATAGCAAAAAGAACGTGTTTGTTGGCCATCTCCAAAAACGGTTAAATCTTCGCCTCTTAATGCCTGACCAATAAATGCTGGGATTACCCTACCATCATTCAGTCTCATTCGTGGGCCGTAGGTATTAAATATTCTGGCAATTCTAGTTTCAAGACCATGAAATCTATGGTATGCCATGGTGATACTTTCTTGAAAGCGTTTGGCTTCGTCATAAACGCCACGTGGTCCTATGGTATTTACATTTCCGTAGTATTCTTCGCTTTGTGGATGAACCAGCGGATCGCCATATACTTCCGAAGTTGATGCAATTAAGATTCTAGCATTTTTTTCCTTTGCAAGTCCTAAGAGATTATGTGTGCCTAACGAGCCTACTTTAAGCGTCTGTATAGGAATCTTAAGATAATCTATCGGACTGGCAGGCGAAGCGAAATGAAGGATATAATCTACCTGTCCAGGCACGTGTACAAATTTAGTAACGTCGTGGTGTGAAAATTCGAAATCTTCTTTCTCAAAAAGATGCTCAATATTCTTAAGATCTCCGGTGATTAAGTTATCCATGCCCACAACACGATAGCCTTCTGCCATAAATTTATCACATAGGTGAGACCCTAAAAAGCCTGCGGCTCCAGTTATGAGAACAGTTTTTTTCATTTAGTGTGCGGTTTTTCTACCAATTGAGTAGTACGTAAATCCTTCGGCATGTATGTCTTCAACATTGTATAAGTTTCTACCATCAAAGATGACAGGCTTGCTTAAAAGTTGCTTTAGTTTTTGATAGTTTGGTGTTCTAAAAATGCTCCATTCTGTACATATAACTAATGCATCTGCTCCCTCAAGAGCTTCGTACATACCAGAAGCATACTGTAATTTATCCCCAAATTGTTTTTTAATATTGGGCATTGCTTCTGGATCAAATACTGAAAGTGTCGCTCCTTTGTCTAATAATGCATTCATTACATCAATAGCCGGAGCCTCTCTAATATCGTCTGTTTCTGGTTTAAAGGCTAGCCCCCAAATTGCAATCTTTTTCCCAGAAAGCTGATGCTCAAAATAGTCTTCAATTTTAGGTAATAAGATGGTTTTTTGCCTTTTGTTTACTGAAATAACTGCGTCAAGAATCTGAAACTCGAAACCTTGATCTCTCCCCGCTTTTTGAAGTGCTTTTACATCTTTAGGAAAGCATGACCCGCCGTACCCAATGCCCGGAAACAAAAAACGTTTGCCAATTCGGCTATCGGTACCCATCCCAACACGTACTTTGTCTACATCGGCTCCAACTTTTTCGCAGTAGTTAGCCACTTCATTCATAAAGGTAATCTTAGCTGCCAAGAATGAATTAGCGGCATATTTAGTGAGCTCTGCAGATTTTTCGTCCATAATAATTATGGGGTTGCCCGATCTTACAAATGGAGCGTATAGTTTTTGCATTAGCGCAGTTGCGCGATCGCTACTAGACCCAACTACAATTCGTTCTGGCTTTAAGAAATCGTCTACCGCAAAACCTTCACGTAAAAATTCTGGATTAGAGACCACATCAAAATCACATTGTGCGTTTTTCGCGATAACCGCTTGAACCTTCTCTGCTGTACCTACTGGTACGGTGCTTTTATCTACAATAACTTTGTATTCTTGAATTTTCTTCCCTATTTCTTCGGAAACGTTAAGTACATAACTTAAATCTGCAGAACCATCTTCATCTTCTGGAGTGGGTAGTGCTAAGAATACTATCTCACCATGAGCTAAACCTTCGTCTAGTGAGGTGGTAAAAGAAAGCCTGTTTGCATTAATATTGCGCTCAAAAAGTACATCTAAATGAGGTTCATAGATGGGTACAATTTTGTTTTTCATCTTTGCCACTTTATCGGCATCAATATCTACGCAAACTACTTCGTTTCCTGTTTCTGCTAGGCAGGTACCAGTTACTAGGCCTACATACCCTGTTCCTATTACGGTGATTTTCATCTGTATACAATATTTTTAACTATGAAGATGGAATGCCCCTTTCAATCATCTCCCTTCTATTTGCACATTGGTTATGGGCATTTCATTGTTTTATTCTTTCAGCACTATCAATTGCGTTCTGAGCGGCAAAAGTACAATTTGTTATGCTTTTACGTAATTAATCTTTCTTCCTTTTGCGGGGTTATTGGCTTTATTAAAAGCATGATTAAGACAAAGCCTACATAGTACGCCCCAATTTGCCTATGAAATAAATTTTCGACTAAAAGGAAAAGCACTAAAGAGCACAACAGAGCTGTTGGAAAAAACTGTCGCTTATTTCTAAGAAAAACAAAGAGTATAAATCCAACAAACAAAAGGATACCTATAGCGCCCGAAGCTAAGTAAATATCTAAAAACTGATTATGCGTATTGTACTTTGTGGCCATTAACCATGCCCGTTTTTCTTTATCATCTACGGTATCTTGATAACAACTTAGTAATTCTTTGTTGGTTTTGGTGAAGCCCATACCTTGCCATAGAAAATTGTTTGTTTCTGAAATCTTAAGGGCACAATTCCATATTATGGTCCTTGGCTCCATTTCAAGGGTGTTAGCAACCAGCCCCTGGCTTTCTGTATCGGCAGGAGTGTATAGTATCTTCTTTCTAAAATCGTTGTTTAAAATGAATGTTAGCGCTAAACCCAAAAATAAGGTTGCAGCCACAAAAATTATTTGTGTGCTTTTGCTTCTTCTGTAAAAGATGCCTAGAATAAACAGAACAATTAACGCGATAATGGCAATTCGAGATACTATAAGTAATATGAAAAACACATTCAGGATAATAGCTCCAACGTAATATCTGTTGGACGGATGGTATGTTTTCTTTAATGATGAGTAACTCGCTATTATACTCAATATACAAAGCAAACCAAGGTAAATTCTATCTACTAACATCGCTTCTATCAAGTTACCAGAATTTAAAAACTCAAACTCGGCCCCTTGATATACGCCCACAACGATACTCACTGTTGAAAATATAATGGCAGCAACAGATGAAAATATAATAGCCTTCTTAATTTTTTTAAACCCCTGAATAGGCACATAAAGTATCGCCAACCCCATGGCTAATGCTATTTTTTGAAGCACAGAACTGTCTGCTTCTAGTCTACCCATGCCTAATGCTAAGAAGAAAACAAAAAGAATAAAGGCGATAAACAAAATCGTTGGAAGTCGTTTTAACTTGTGCAAATCTGCTTTTGTTACCACAAATGGAAATGAAACCGCCAGTACAATAAGCAGAATATTAGGTAGGGCCCTCATGTACTCATCGAATGGAATGGTAAGGTACAACAGTAAAAAGACGTAAGGATAAATAGAAGACAGTAGTATTCTCATAACTGTTGTAGGCAGGTTTTTATTGAGAAACGAAAGATAGTGAGAAAAATTGGGTTACATCGCACGTACCAAAGATGGTCTTGGTGCGGTATTGTTGCGTCACTTCTTCAACTTTTCTTTTATAACTAGCCAAATAAACTTACTGTTACCAACAAGATACCGTTTCCACATGCGTCCAGGTTCTTGAAGAAACCTATAAAACCACTCAAGTCCTGCGTTCTGCATCCAAACGGGGGCGCGTTTGGTTTTTCCTGCTACGACGTCGAAACTACCTCCCACACCCATAACAAATGGGACAGTTTTTAATAGTTCGCGATGATTGTATAGAAAGTTTTCTTTGATAGGAGAGGTAATAGCCACAAAGAGCATGTGTGCGCCGCTATTGGCAATTTTCTGAGCAATCTCGGGTTCATCTTCTCTTGTAAAATAACCATTGCGATACCCCGCAATAATAGTGCTGTTGTATTTTTCTTGGTAAATTTCTGAAACCTTTTGCACTACTTCTTCTTTAGCCCCAAGGAGAAATATTTTCAGGTTTTGTTGGTGTGCCATCTCAACCAGGTTATGCATTAAGTCTATACCTGCAACACGTTCTTTGAGGGGTTTTCCTAGCATTTTAGCTGCCCAAACTACGGCCTGTCCATCTGCGTTAATTAGGTCACTTTCGTTGACGCTTTTCCGCAGGGCAACATCTTTTTGCATGGCTACAATTTTACCCGCATTTACAACGACATGGTGGATTTGTTGTTTTTCTGAAATGGTCTTTGACACCAAACTCAACGTCTCTTTCATAGAAAGATTATGGATGGTGGTATTTAAGATGTGTATTTTAGGTAGGTGTTGCAAGCCCTTGAAAATTTTGGGCAAAGGTACAATTAGTTAAGTAACTTTTTCTTTTTTAAAGTTACTCTCAAAATATCCTTTAATAAGCACCAAATAAAACGCCATGATAGTTTCATAAAAGAAATTAGCGCTAAACGCCATGAGGATAAAGGTGCCTACTAAAAAGATTGCTGTGATCTTGTTTAACCTAAAAGTTACAAATAATTTACTGAAAATCATGAGATATACTACGCTCCCTATGATTCCGAAGAAATATAAAAGATCTAAAACACCAAACTGGCTTCGAAAGTGCATGTCATATCCTCCACCAAAAAGGTAATTGCGCCAAGTCCATTTTTCTTGCACCAGAGGCAACAGTTCTTCTAGTAAATGCTGATCGCGCAACGACACCATGGCAGAGAACCACCCGCGTTCCTGATATACCACGTTGAGAGAATCTGACTTAGATAGCACCCAAACCAACCCATCCTTAAAATAGACAATCGCGACAACCGTTGCAACAGTTATACCCACCCAATGCAATTTATTTTTATGACCATTATAGGTCGTCCAAATAAAAATGGCGATAAACATAATAGCTAAGAAAATTGCTTTCGTGCCTAGCAACAAGGATGCTAAAAAGACAATCACTAGTGGTATTATCTTTTTCTTATTTAGTACAAAACATTCGGTTGCATAATAAAACAAGGCAATCCAATATATATACGTCCCTGCGCCAGAGCGCAAGATTAATCCATTCACCCCAAAACGCTTTCCGAAGCCATAATAAGTGTTAAACAGGTTTAGCTCAAATAAAAACCCAACAAAGATGAGTATAGAATTTACAATAATAAACACTTCAAAAACCTTAAAGAATAGCGGGTAATATTTCTTAACATCTGTAATTGTTGTTACATAGATAAGTGCCAAAATAACATAGAGGTATCTGTCTAAAAAGAGTATGTTTTTCTTCAGTAAATCAAATGGAACCCATCCCAGTTGCCCCAACATAAAAAATAATACTAATACAAATACAGGCCATAGTTTTTTGATATTATCACGTGCGATCTGTACAATAAAAAAAACTTGTAAAAGCAACTTTAAAGCCGCCGATATTTTAAAGAAATGCCAGTATTCCTTAAGGCATATTTTGTAGGCAAATTCGCTTAGTACCAACAACACAAAAATTAGTGCCAGCGGATTTGCAACGAGCTGCCTAACTTTATTTGTTATTCTTACTATCATACCATATAAAAAATGAATACCAGAGGCTAAACAATACAACACCTGCCTGTCTTGAAAGATACGATTCTACCAACATTGCTAATGCCATATACAATGTAAAAATTGTTGCATACCGATATCTAACCACAACTGGAGTGATTAAAACAGCTAAAAAAACTATTAAAATAACGACCCCATATCCTAATAAAAACTCTAAGTATTGGTTGTGTGAATTGTATCGTCTATATTTTATAGCAGAGCTCTGTTCTATTTTGTTCGACAATGTTTCGCGTATATTTTCACGACCTATACCTACTGCTAGATTATCCCTTGCTACCATAAAACTGTGCTTCCACAATTCTGATCGAGCATCGGTTTTCTGAGTTTGATTGGTTAAAAACGTTTCAGTAATTCTTTTCTGGGCAGCAGCAGATTGTGTTATCCAAAGGGCTCCGACTAGCAATAAAAGGATACAAATTGCAGTATAAATTCTTCTTATTTTCTTTGGAAACTTTAAAATCGTTAAACCAATTAAAATGATAAGTCCCAAAATTAGTGGAAGTCTCGCTTGCGAAATATACATGAAAAGGAATGCAATTAATGTAATTACAATCAACTTGAAAGACGGTTTTTTCTGGATGTACTGAAAGAGTAGCGGAATTAAAATAATAGCTGAAAGATAGCTTGAGTGCCAATATAATTCTAATGTTTCAAAGAAAAAGTCTGTAAAACTATAGGCTGTTTGTAACAGCACATATCGCTCTATAATTGCAAGTATTAGCAAAACTACATAGGTAAAAACAGCCCATTTAAAGCTGTTAAAAATTTTTCCTAATTCCTTTAATGCAATCCCAATAAAAACAAAAGGAGTTAATAGAAAGTACATATAGTCTCCTGCTTCATTTAAAAATACATCAGGGTATGCGACAAGATTAACGAGTGCAATTGCCACAAATAGCATCGTTAGGGGAATAAATTTGATAAAGTGCTTAGTCTCGAACTTTTCGCGAGCAACGATAAAGTGTGCAATAGCTAGAGCTACAGAAACTGCCATAAGAACGTGAGAAATAATATTCCAAAAAGGGAGGAGTATCATCCACAGGTATAACAAGTAAATTCTAGATTGATATAGAATTGAGCCTTCTACTTTAAAAGTATTTAAGCCCCGTATTATTATTTCATAATATTTAGCTCCGCAAATAACAAATAGTAAAAATAGTATTGTGCAAGTAAGCCATGATAGAGGTTTGAACTGTTTATTTCTTGCTATTTTTTCGAACGCTTGAACATCTATCATCAACCATCCGTTAGCTGCCTTGTTAGACGTTGCTGTGATGCTTTCAGAAGTTATGACCGGAACCACATTATTACTAGCGTATGCGACAAATTTATCTAGATCGCTAATGTCCCAAGTTTTATTATTTGAAGAGATGCTTATATCCTCAATCTTAAAAACTCCTTCTATACTCGAACTCCAATACAAACCTAAAAACTGAATCCCCTTAGATTCATTTATTGTAGTGCTTATTTTCTTTGAAGCACCCGACGAAATTGGGATTGTTTTTGTGTTGTATGTTTCGCTGCTATATTTTGGGGTTACTGTAAGCCAATTAAATGTATTAAAATTGGCTGCAGCTGTATATTCTATAGTTATAGGATTGTACTTGTTCTGATATAAAAAGAAAGCATGTGCTATATTGATTAAAATTACCGCCAAAAGCGAAAAAAGCAAAATCTTAATCCAATTTCGTTTTTGCATCGATTGGTTTTAGCTTCTTGTTTTAATTAACTTTGCAGGAACTCCTCCTACCACGGTGAAAGGCGCAACATTTTTAGTGACAACAGAATTGGCACCAACAATAGAACCTTCACCCACAGTAATGCCAGGTAATACTACTACGTTTCGTCCTAACCAAGCATTGTTTTCAATGACCACTGCATTCGTTTCGGTATCGCCTTGCAAAACCATTGGTGTTTCTAAATCAGCAAATTCATGCGAATTGGTATAAATTGCCACATTGGGAGCAATCATAACGTAATTTCCAATACTAATTTTTCCTTGTAAAAAAACATGCTCGTTCACGCGAACGTGTGTTCCTATCTTTAAATTTTTTGCGTCTGAGATGTAAACACCATTCTCGAATTTTGATTGTTTGTCGTTTGGCATTAATTTAAGGGCCTTAGCAACATACCACCTACGAAAACTATTGAACCCTCCCCATAATCTAGAATGGGGTAGTTTTTGAATAAAGAGATAGTATATAACTAATTTTAATTTATGCATTCCACTTTTTAAATTTAAACAACGAAACATGTGCAATCATAAGGCCTACAAAAATCATAATTATAAATCCAAAATTGTTCAGAAACATTGGGGTAAACATTCCTAGTGCCAGAGTAAATAACAACAGGAAATTCTTAATAAACCTGCTTGATGATTCTCCAACGATAGTTTTAGCTTCAAACAATTTATATATAAAAAAGAAGAGTATAAAAATTCCGATGCCAATTTCTGTAAATAGCGTAAAAAGAAATGCGTCATAAATAGGGCCTTTAGACCCAATCGCTTTCCAGCCAAGCATGTCTTGTCCAATATTATACTTTTCATAGATGTCGGTCATCCAAAGAGATACCCTAGAGCCAAATGTTCCTGGGCCTGAGCCAAACGGAAAATGGTCTGCATAAATTTCTAAGGACCTTCGTATGATCTTCCATCGAATATAATCTTTGTCTAAGGCAACAGAATTTGCCTTGCCAAAAAATGCCAGATAATATACAATCAGACCACAAAACACAGTTGTGAAAAAGATGAGCCTTTTGAGCCACCGATTGATTAAATTTCTGGATGGGTAGGGGAAAAACACTAAAAATACAAATACGAAAAAAACCTCTTTTCGAGAAAAACTTAAAACGCCTAAAAGAATCGCAAGAACCAGATTAAAAATATGGTGTCTTTCCATTTTTAGTTTTAAGGAATAGTGACAGTAATGCCAGATAGCAACAAAAAGCATGATAAAAATGGCTAGGCTTGGTCCAGAGCCAAAAAACGAAATAAGATAAAAGTAATTAATTCCTCTTCTTACACTATGAACACCCATAAAATTTCTGAAAACAGTATGGTTATAGGCTTCGAAAAATGCTAGAATTGCAATTACATAAACAAAAACGCTCATGATTCGTTTAAAAGAAATTGCCGTTTCCCTTTTTTGATCTCTCGACAGGGTCATGAAGTAAAAAAAGTAAAAGAAAAATTGACTATAAATGACTACTTGAAAAAACCCTAGAGGATATATCCCCCTGTAGATCACAAGCAAAGAACAATATCCTATAAAGGCAAACATGAGCAATGCCAGGCTATTCAATTTCTTCCTGCTAATCAATACAATCAGAAATGCCACAAAAACAGACACACTTAATAATTCATTAAAGATATTAATGCTCCAGCCAGCCTTTTTAGCGAATTTATCGATAAAAGGCTGCAGAATAAGCAGCATAAATAGAATGTTTCTTAAATGCATTTCGCGGCTTTAGCTACGTTAACAAAATAATTTTCAACAAAATAAGGTATAGGAAACTTACCTTTTCTTTGTAAGTGACCTTGATTAATTGGTTCGCCATTTTCTATCAATGCAATATCAGCTGCATCAAGGTCGAAATATTTTTTAGGTAAATTGTCAATATTGTATAATATTGGTTTTGCTCCTAAATATATACCTTCGATTACAGTTGTTGAAAAAATAGTAATGTTAAAATTACTTGCTTTCAACACATCATAGGTAGAAATTTCTGGTAATACAATAATATTATCTTCCTTTGTATAGAGTTGGATATCTAAATTTGGTTGCTTTGGTCTAATAATAAAAAGCCAATTCGTGTTTATTTGTGCCTGAGCTATCACCCATTGAAGAATTTCTTCGTCTCTAATAGCCTGTAGAGTTACACAAAAAATAATTTCATATTGTTTTTTGAAATCTTCTAATACTTTAGGCGCCTGGCGCACTTTCACAAGATCTAATTGAAAACTCCCTACTTCTTTAATTGATTTTTCATCAAATATGAATGCATGGTTTCGTGCTTCTTTTTCAAATGTACCAAAGCTAAGTAAGGTGTCTGGATAAAACTCAGGAAACTTTTTTTGGGCATTGTAAAAAGGATGCGTGTTTCCTATAAAACCATGTTGAGGCTCAAGGACGGGGATGTTTAGCATTTTTGCAGCATATACAATACTTACCTTCGTAAAACTACTCAAAACGAAAACTGCTTTTGGCTTTATTCGTTTAAACAACTTTCTAAATAAGCGGTATTCAGCTAACTTATCTTTTAGCACTTTATTTACATTAATCGATATTTTATACTCTTTGAAAATTTCTTGTAAAATATGTCGTCCTTCAACATGTATTGGAATGCTTATAGAAATGAGTTTTGTTAAGAATTTAAATGGCAAGTCAGACATTACATTATGAGAATGTAATTGTTCATTTGGCAAGTGTTTTTCAATCGCCCATTCAATAAAAAGGCTCTTGTCCTGACCTAACAAGTCTGCCCATGCATCATAATAAATATCAAAATACGCCTCATTATAATACACACGTTTATCTGTGTTATTAAAATACAGGTACTCATATTTTTTTAGTGAAAAAAGCTTACTTAAGCCGTAGAAAAAATTCTTGATAAGTAACCTTTTTCTGCGCGTTCTTAATTTGTTACTGTACTGTACATTTTTCTTAAGAACTTGAAAGTAAACTGCTTGGCGTATAAGAGGCCAAACGGGTGTGCCATCCTTCAAGCAAATAGCCTCTACATCGTATGTGCGTTCAATTAACTCAAGTACGTTCTTATTGGCCATTTTTAGGTTTAATTAATTTTCGTATAGTTTTTAAGTTTTTCAATACAATGTATCCGCCAAAAGTAGCTAGAAATAAAGATTTCAAGGTAAGCACCCACCACATATTAAATGCTTCCAAGTATTCTTGTACCCATAGCGGAATTATGGATAGTAAAAATCCGATGCTAATGATCAAAATAATGTACAAAAGATTGTAGGGAATACTATATAATTTTTGACTGAAATAATATACCAACACTGCGAAAAATATTTTTGTCAGCAAACTTGCCACAGCAGCTCCAACGTACCCATACTCCTTGATTAAATAATAGTTGAGTGCGATATTAACAAGTGCTCCAATAATGGTTAATACAGGAAGATATTTTGTTTTATCTAAGAAAAAAACATAGCTAAACGTAAAATAAAACCCATTAATCACGAATGCTGTAGAGATAATTGGAACTATTTTCCAAGTCTCATGATATTCGGGGTTACTAATAATTTTGATAAATTCTGGTGCTAGCCAACTAATAACAACTCCTACGACGGCGTATAACAAAACGATTTTTAAGGTAAGTCCCGCAATGTTTTTCTTACTATCTTCATTGTTTTTAACCTGATCAAAAAACCATGGTGCATAAGCAGAATTCACGCCTAGTGAAATCATATTCACGACTTTCCCAATTTGTGACCCAACATCAAATAGTGCTACCATGCTTAACGAGTCAATTGCATTAAGCATCACTTTATCTACCATGTTCATTGCCCATCCCGATAAGTTATGTGGTAATAATGGAAGCGAGTATTTAAGCGACTTTTTAAGAAGACGAGGGATAAAGCACCAGGTTATTTCTTTACCTAATCCAAAAATACTTATTAAAAATACTGCTAAACTAGCTATGGCATTTGCTAAAAGAGCTCCTTCGGCCTTAAAATTGAAAACAAGTATTAAAATTAGCGTAAGTCCAATCATAATGCCGAAATACACAAAATCTAACACAGATGCCTTTCTTGCTTGCTGCTTTGCCTTCAATACCGATTGGTAAAAAAAATAGAGCGGTTGTAAAAAAATACTGATGAGAGCTAGAAAGATGTATGGACGAAAGGGAATATTTTCAAAGAGTACTTCTAAAATCCATTGCTTTGTGACAAGCAAAAATCCAATTGAAATCAAAGAAAACAAGAGAATAAACACGACATTGGTGCCATATAATTTCTTCAAATATTGAAGGTTGTTATTTTGAAATTCGTATAAGTAGTATGCCACCGATCCTCTAAGGGAGAGTCCGAAAAAAAGCACTAAAAACGAAATGACAGCAGTAGCTGTACTAATAATTCCCAACTGCTCTGTTGCGAGCACTGTAGTATAAACTGGTAGTAAAAAGAAACCTAGGCCTCTTTGCAGAAGTGTAAAGAAGCTATAAATAGCGGCGTTTCTAGCCAATTTGTGTTGCTTGGTTTCCATAGGCCGGAGTAGCAGCGCTTCTTCTAATTACTGGTTCATGTTTTTTTCTTCGGTATATTTTTGCAGCATGACTTCAATACTACTGTATTCACTAACTAAATGTTCAACAAATTCCCTAAAAGCACCGTCGCCACCTTTTTTATGAAGTACTAAATCAACCTTGTCTTTTATATATTCGGGTGCGTTATATGGCGCTGCACTAAACCCAACATTGGTTAGAAGTTGTAAATCATTAATATCGTCTCCAATAAACGCTATCTCACTCAATGAAATAGATCGTTCTTGGCATATCTTTTTTGTCAATTCTAACTTATTTTTAACTCCTAAATAAACGTCTGTAATTTTTAGCTTGTCTGCTCGTCGTTGCACAATTTGTGTGTCTTCTCCGGTCATTATTAATAACGGAACTTCTAAGTAGTTAAGAAAAAGCACCCCAACACTATCGCTGGTGTTAAATTTTTTGAACTCTTGGTTGGTATCATCATAGTACATTCCACCGTCTGTCCAAACCCCGTCAATATCGGTTATAACCAATTTAGGTAATGCCATTACTGAAAGTTTTGTTTGTAGATAATTTCGTCTTTGGGAATGTCATTGGTTACTCGCTTACCTATAACATACTCTTTTTCTGCCCATTGAAAACCATCACCAGGACTAAGCAAGTGTATGTCATCTTCAGTTATAATATGCCCTTTAGGAAGTGCCCTTTGGGTGGCAATAGATCGTTCAAGCTTCTCTCTTACTTCCTTTACGACTTCTTCAATCTTTATTTCTTTAGTGCCAAAAGAAATTTCTAGATTTCTGATATCCCGCGTCATCCTAAAAATACCATCAATCTCTAAAGAACCAGCCTGATCAGTTCCTTTCATTTGACGGTCTAACGTAATATGTTTTTCAATAATTTCTGCTCCCATAGCAACTGCGGCAACTGGTGTTGCAATACCAACTGTATGGTCTGAATATCCAATAGTATAATTTGGATACTTTTCTTTTAGATATGGTATGGTATTTAAGTTTACATTCTCATAGTGCGTTGGGTATTGTGACACACAGTGAAGTATCGAAATATCTTCGTGGTGTTTTGTTATAGTATTTAAAGCGTTATTTAATTCTCGCTCTCCGGCCATTCCCGTTGATATGATTATAGGTATTCTCGTTTTGGCTAATTCGTCCAACAGAGGTAAGTTTGTTACGTCTCTAGACGCAACCTTTAATCTATCTGGAACAAACAAATCTAATATGCTCAAGCAATTTATAGCGCATAATGTTTCAACAAAATCAAGCCCTTTTTTCTTTGCATATTGATAAATTTCAAAATGCTGAGCATCATCCAATTCTAAATAAGCTCTATGTTCTCCATACGTTTTTCCAAAAGAATGCGGTGAATTATAAGGTCGCGCCATTTGCGAAGCAGAAAGTTCATGCTGCAAATCACGCTTTGTTAGTTTTACCGCATTCATTCTACCTAATTGCGTTTCAAAAAGCTTGTCGTATACAGGCCTAGCTACTACATCTATAATAGCCTTGGCTACATCTACAGAACCATTGTGGTTTTGTCCTATTTCTCCTATTAGATAGGTCATGTTTACGAATGCTTTTAATTAATAATAAAAACTAAATGATTTTTTTCGCTATATCTTTCATGAAGAAAGGTTCTTTCTTTCCGTTCTCTATAACAGATTTTTGCTCTAAATGATAATTTTTTACATCATGGCCAGTTGTAAAATTAGCATGATACACACTTCTGGTAGAGCTGGGTTTGTACACGGCTCTGTGATATCCTAGTCCGCCCTGAAAAACGTAAAGTGTGCCCGCCTTTCCAATACAATGCATGATTTCAAATTTATTCTCAATATCGTGATCTTGAATATTCCAACGATCTAGTTCTTTATTGTCGTCATGTGTAGATTTCAAAGCGTATTGCATATGCGTGCCAGAGGTGTCAATATCATTCACTAATAGCATAAATGTAATTTGGTTTAGCCCACCATCTATATGCCATTTTCCCGCAATATCATTTTCGTTCTCATCGCTAACAGCATAAGTTTGTACCATGGGTTGGTTTCTGTAATAGGGCTGTCTTTGATACATTTTAGCGAGCATTGCAAATAAATCTTCATTGTAATACCAATCGCGCAATTTTGGGTCTTCTAGAGAAACGGCTTGTGCAAAAACCCTCCCTGTTTTCTGAGATCGATCGTCAACCAAATCCTTTAAAAAGTACTTATTTTCCTTTTGTTGAAAATAGGATTCTTTAAATATATCACTTACCCACTCAAAGGTGTCCTCGATCTTAATTATTCCATTTTCTGATAAATCATCATACCATTTTTTAGCGGTAGGTGATAGATCTATGTTCTTGAATTCTTCGTCTGGTTTGTAAAATTTTCTTTTTAGGTAATTGTGGTATGGGCCAAAATTCCTTATTCTTCTCTGTACCTTTTCAATTAATGTCATAGCCATAACTCTTCACTATTAAAATTTAAACTTCTAGTTTTTAATATGTATTAAAGCGCTCTGTCGAGTTCTCGTTATTGCTCCACAAAAGTAATCATATCCTTCTTGAAAATTAGGTGGTTTGTATTTTTCTGAAAAATTTAATCTTCTGTCAATTAATTCAATTTCATAAATTTTTACCCCCTGTTTTCTTCTGAAAAGTACAAATTTGGAAGGAATATTTGTTGTAATGCTTTTACTAAAGTTCTGTTCCCTTATTTTTAGTTTTTTTTCAAGATTATCAATTATGTATCTATCCTCTCCATTAATCAAACTTACTGTTGTGCTGTCCCGATCATAATTAAGCAATACATTTAAGTAAAAATTATTCTTATCCTGAAATATGGAAATAATTGTGTCGTTTTGTTTAGTGTCCATTATATCATACTTGCCCAATGCATCCTTCGGTATTTTTAATGTCACAGGAGTTTTAATTACTGTGTAATCTGCATCCCTTTTGTTGGAATGCTGAACAACTAACTTTAGTTGTTTGTGTGATACTTCAATTTTTTTAATTGTATCTACCGCTTCTTTCGCATACAGATACTCTATGGCCTCGTTATAATCTAAATAAGAATTTCGAGACCCTTTCAAGCCCATCTCCATTGCTTTAAACAATGGCTCCATAACCGCCACTCCTTCAACTCTTTTGTCATTATCTATCGCGTAGTCATGCCAATGCATAAAGTTGGTATAGAATCCATTCGTGTTTACCGCAATGCTAACTTGTTCTTTTACAAAATTTGCAGCTTCTTCCGCCTCAATATTTTTTTGTATAATGTCTGTATAAAACCTACCTCCGGCTGGATATTTCAAAATTTGTTGTCTTTGGGAAAAATCAAGTTGGTAGGCAACTCCCAAACCGTTTCCGTACCAGGTTATTGCATTTACCTCAATCCCGATTGGTATTGCATTTGAAGTTCTCGCTCCTAAAATATATGTTGGCAAACTGTCTGTGTAATTAAGTTTGCCGCAACCATACGAAAGTGTGGTTGGAGTTCTACCATACACCTCACCTATTTCTGCAATGATAGAGTCTAATTTACTTTTACGATAAGGAACACTGCAGCTTGGGTAATACACAGAAGCACCGCCACGACCAGTTTGCAAAAATGCCTTAAACATGCTTCCTTTTACATTCTGTTCAAAAACGTGAAGCGGAATATTGTATTTGAATGCCAGAAATTCTGCCCAAGCAGAGCTAAACTTTCTAGTATCATCTCGTACATAAAAATGATACGACGGAAAATATTGATCTGTTACTTGAATTACAGTAGCATCTGCGCCATTATAATGCGCACTAACCTCAATACTGGTGTTCATTTCTGAGGTAGCAGGGGCGCAACATACCATCAGGTTGACCACCATAACCAGTAAAATTATAAATCCTTTCAAATTGTTATTATTGTGTGTCAAGCAGTGTAATGTGCTTTTTTCTTCTGGCATCAATATGTAATGTTGCCTCTTCAATAGGCTGTATTGCAGACCCTCTACTGTTATTCTTTATGTTTACAGTAGCTTCTTGGGTTCCATAATTATAGATATCTGTAGTTATAACAATATCATATTTTGGCACCTTGCAATCATTGCTGTATACCACCTGGTTGTTATGTATAGTTATATTGGCTTTTTCTTTGGGTCTAACCACTATGGGGCTAGTTCTCAGAAAACATCCCTGAATGATGTTGTTTTCAATCTGTACCTTTTCTGGTCCGTGATCAGATTTATACTTTCCGAAGGGCGCTTTTGCAGCAAAAATAGCTGAAGCCTTATAATCTTCACCCCTATCGTCTTCAACGGAAGCTGGAATAGGCGTAAATGTATCTACGATGAATACATTTCCAACAATCTGAGATGTCTTAAACGGAGCCATAGCCCCTATTAAGCGAAAGTTTCTAAAGTAATTGTCTTTAATGGTCACGTCATGCACATAGCCTTTGTGTTCGTCTGCATTGCCATACCAGGATCTAATGCCAAAATCTGCATTTTCAATGATGTTTCCTTCAATAAGGAAAGTACCCATTTCTCTCTCGATAAATGTACCATCTGTGTGGGTGAATGAAGTGGTGTATTCATTTCCTATAAAAAATACGCCAGACGCATACTCGTCTAAATATCGCAAAACCAAATGTTCATTTTTAACATCTACATCTTGCATGGGTACCATCTGTAAATGGTTATTTAAGATGTTGATGTTGTTTAGCACCATTTTTTTTCTTGGGTTCTCATCTTTGGCATAACCAGATAATATAAACACCCCTGTTCGGCTATTTACACAAGACGAATTTGCAATTGTAACATTTTCGGTAACATCGCCTTCAAATGCATTTCCTAAGAAAAAGGCGCGATTGGCACCATGTAGATCGATATGTACGCCTTCTATCAAGACATTTTTCGCATTCATCACCGCAATTCCATTCATAGACGGGTCTGCTCTAGCAGCTTCAGCATCCCACTCAACCGTTAGGTCTCTCATGATAATATTCTCAATGGTCTGCTGTTTTTCTGTAAAGCTGAAATTTCCTGCAATGGGTATTCCGTCTGGCACCATTTTGCTATAAAATTTCTCTAAGGTAGGTCCTTGTATCATGACAACCGTACCTCTTCGCGTAGAATACCCATAATTTTCGCTATCAAACCGAAGTATTGTTTTTTTTGCTCCTTGCCCTCGTACTTCTATATTGTCAAAATCTATAATTAAGTCGCGTATATAATAAACCCCTTCATCAAAAATAAGTTCGCCCCCGCCAGAAGCTGCTATGTCTAGCATAATTTCTTTCAAGAATTGGTGATGACTGGCTTTAGGCAATTTGTTCCCGTTTTTACTCGGAACAACATTGGGAAAAACACCCCACCATTCGGGAAAGTACTGCTTATTCTTGGTCATTTTTATGTTAGAAACAGACTCAAAACGATATGAGGTAACGCCAGGTGAAGAAATATCAAAAATCTGCTGGCGTTTTGCTTCTATGCTACCGTGAATGACAAGTGATGTTTGCTCGTCTGCAATTTTAAGCATGCCTTTATCCACAAATTTTAAAGATATTGAGGATGGTACTGATACGGATCCTTGAACTTCTATGGTCGTATTAATGGTAATAACGCTTACAGCGCCCTTTTTTAACAGATTCTCTGAGGTAAACTGTTCATTAATATCCCACACCAATTCTTGTGCATTTCCGAAGTAAAAAGGAAATAAGATTATTATAAGCAGTACCTTGTTTTTCATAAAAGTGGAAAAATCCTCTCTATTTTTACAGATTCATTTTTTTTCTAACTACGTATGTCTGATTTTCTAATCGTTTCAGAAATTCGGAAAAAACAATCTCTTTTCCTTCAGGAAGTTTAATAAGTTTATTTTTATCCACACGCTTAAAATCTTCGATAACCCCGAAGATATCTTTAAGAGTCGCCTCAGTTAAATTGGTTGCGCCTAATCGTTCTGAAAGCATCAGCACCCTATTGTAATCTTCTGGGTAATCTACAGACAAGTTTATAAACTTTATATCTTTTAGAGTAGACTCCACATCGATACATCCTTTTTTGGCATGTTCGTCGTTCAGAATAAATAGTGTAAGGTATTCTGAATGCATTGGGTTATCCATATTCAAGTATAGATTCCAAAGGTATTTCGTACTGAAAAGTTCCGCAGAAACACCAAAAGGCACGTTGTTGGCGCGTACATAATCTAAGTCGTTTTCAACCATAAGCGTAATCATCTCATCCACTAAGTCTGGGTCTGTAAACGGATTGTCTCCAGTAACTCTAAATACTGAACCCCATTGCTCCTGAAGCGATAATTCTAACATTCTATCTAATACTGAAACGGCATGGCCACGATATACCTTGTGGCCTTTTTCAACACCAACCTCAGCCAAGGGTGTGTCTTCGGCCAATGTGGAAGTAGATAAGAATACATCTTTAACTTTTTGGGCCGTTTTTAAGCGCTGATATAAAAAATCGATCATGTTAGTGTCGTGAAAAGGTTTTAAGACCTTTAATGGTAATCTTTTCGACTTTAAACGTGCGATAAGCGCAATTCCAACATCTTCCTTTTTAAATGAATTAAATTGATGTGTTATGTACTCGACACCTGCGTCTGCTCTCTTAAAATCACCTCCCCCAAGTACTTTTTTATACATCACATTTCGATATGGAAGTTCTGATTTTGAAGGGTGCTTTTTGTAATCTCCAAGCGCTAATTGATAATGCTTTAATTGCTGCACCATCACAGCAAATTCATGCGGATACAAAGAAACTTGATAGTCAAATTTCCTATTATTTCTTGTAATTGTAATATGCTTTTCTAGGTATTCACATCCTTTTGCCAATACCATAAGCGGAATATTAGTAGTATCTAAAGAATGATCTGCTAGTCCTGTGCTATACTGCGGAAATTCTTCTTTTAAATAATCTAAGGCATTTAAATTAAGGTCTTCTACTTCGGTTGGGTAATTACTGAATCCGTGCATTAGACATTCAACCTGATTACCAATAATATCTAGAGCAAATTTAATTTCAAGATTCGTGGCGCATTGTGTTTCTAAAATAAAGGTAAGATCATCATATCCTGCCATTTTTTGCAACATGGTTTTATTGGTGATGTCTGTAGCATGTAATTTTAAAAAACGAAATCCCTCAGCATAACAAAAATCAAACGATGGTATATCTAAAACACAAGGAATAACTTCTATGTCTATTTTTCTACAATAAGCGAATACCTCACTCCACTCTTCAAACGAAAGGGTGTTATTTTCATAAATGTCGTATTTCGAGTAATTTTCAACGCAGAATGCGGCCACATCCATTACCTGAACGGTAAAGTAATCGGCTCCAGCTTTTTTTGCCTCTTTGGCTAAATCAAGAGTATACGTTAGGCTGCCGTTGTGATTAAAGGCGCTTTCGGCTATTACTTTCATTCCAATTTTTTTTGTGGTGGAAAATACCCAATTCGTTCGGTATTCATTTTGAAATCGTCATAATATATATACCTATTATTTTCTTGAGTACCCGACCAATAAAGGCCCCATTTAAAATAATTAGGAATTTTGTGATACATGTTAGTAGCTTGAAACGTGCATTGTGAAACTCCGTCAAATTCAAAACAGAGATCATTTATTTTTGGTTTTACATAACCGTCTTCATAGATACTCCAAAAAATATCGGCTTCAAAAGTGTACCATTTATTTGGTTCTAATTTTCCTGGCCATCTTGAAATTTTCATCTCATCAACATTGCCCATTCTAATCCCCGAATGTAATATCATATAAAACTCTCCTTCAGGTGTATGCTCAACATACATCGCGAAAGGAGGTCGTGCTTTAATTTTTTTTGTTGCCCAAGTAAATCCTGGATAAGGTTCATCATGCCATTGGTTTAAGACAATTATACCTTTCTTTTCTTCTTTTTGAAAGAAAGATTCAGGAAACATAAACCGGTATGAATACTTATTTAGATAACCGAAAGAATCTTTTGGGTTTACCACAATCTCGTTTCTATAACCTTTTGCGATTCTGTCACCCTTTTCTAATGATATTTTCATTACATCATTATCCGCGTTAAGCGGGTCGGTCACTATCTGTAATCTATCTGGATGCGTAATTTGATTTGTTCTCCAAAATGGCTGAATAGTATCTGTAAAATCGTCATTATAAACACGGGTGAATTTTTCCTTCTCTACAGTTAGTTCTGTTTCACTTTTGTCATCGCATGCTATACATACTAACATGGCAAAAATCCAAATTAAATGTTTCATAATACTAAATTGCTTATTTCTTTAACCCAACAAAATCAATCACTATTTTTCCTGAAGGAATGTTAAGATTTTTAAATTCATTATGCGCTACTAAAAATACTATTATATCAGCCTTTTCTATTGCTTCAGGAATGGCATACAGTTGCATTTTTTCGTCACTTTCAATATTGGGCTCTACACGAAGTACAGCAAAATTGTCACGCTCTAAATTTTCCGTTAGAGATAAAGCTGGCGACTCACGTAAATCATCTATATCAGGCTTAAAGGCTAGACCCATACAGGCAATTACGGCATCTCTACCCTTATCTACCTTAAACTGAAGTGCAGCATTTTTAACCTTTTCAAGCGCCCACTCTGTTTTATAATTATTTACTTCTCTTGCTTTTCTAATTACTTGGCTCTCTTCAGGAAATTCTGAAACAATAAACCAAGGGTCTACAGCAATACAATGCCCACCAACCCCTGTTCCTGGGTTTAAAATGTTCACTCTTGGATGTTTATTTGCCAATGCAATCATTTGCCACACATTAATTCCTGCTTTGTCACATATCATAGACAATTCATTCGCAAAGGCAATCTGATTGTCTCTAGAGGCATTTTCAACCAGCTTTACCATTTCGGCCGTTTTGGCATTGGTTGGGTGCAATTCACCCACCACAAAATGCTTATAAAAAGATATCGCTTTCTGAGTAGATGCCTCGTCTATACCACCAATAGCACGATCGTTATGTTTTAACTCGTGCAAGATGTTTCCCGGAAGTACGCGCTCTGGGCAATAGGCAATGTAAATACTTCCTCTCAACTCAGGTCTTTCTTCAAAAATTAGCTCTTGTAACTTCTCTGTTGTACCTACGGGACTGGTAGATTCTAAAATTACTAAGGCCCCGTTTTTAAGCGTAGGTATTATATTTTTAGCAGCAGAAGCTACATAAGAAGTATCTGGCACATGATCTCCCTTAAACGGAGTAGGTACTGCTATAAGGTATACATCTGCTTCAACAGGTGTAGTGGCCGCCTTTAAATATCCTTTGTTCACCACGTGGTGAACAAGCCCGTCTAAATCTGGCTCTACAATATGTATTTTCCCTTGATTGATGGTTTCTACCACTTCTTCGCGAATATCAACGCCTGTTACTTGTAACCCTCTACTCGAAATCAACGCAGCTGTAGGAAGGCCAATATAGCCCAAACCCATCATCACTACGGATGGTTTATGTTCCATTTTATAATGTTTTTATATAAGAAACGATTCGTGCAACCGACTTACCATCTCCATACGGATTGTGTAGTTGGCTCATATTTTTATAATACGCATCGTCGTCTAATAATTGTTTTGTTTTTAAGGTAATTCTTTCGGCATCGGTTCCAACTAGAAGTACGGTACCTTCAGAAACTGCTTCGGGTCGTTCTGTAGTCGTTCTGGTTACTAATACTGGTTTGCCTAGGCTTGGGGCTTCTTCCTGAATTCCACCGCTATCGGTTATTATCAAATAGCTTTTTTCCATCAACCAAATAAATGCTGGGTATGCCAATGGGGGCACTAATAATATATTAGACACTCCTTCGAGTAGTTCATGTACAGGTCCCTTTACATTCGGATTTAAATGAACAGGATATATTATTTGCGTATCTGGATATTCCTGCGCAATAGTTTTCAGTGCCGTACAAATGTTTAGTAATCCTTCACCATGATTCTCGCGTCTATGCCCTGTCACCAAAATAAGTCGCTTTGAGAGGTCTACCTTAGCATTCAACATTTCAATTTCAGCATCAGAATATCCAGGTGAGGTCACCTTTTCAATCCCAAACAACAAAGCATCTATCACGGTATTTCCAGTAACAAGAATACGATCGTTTAGGGTTCGTTCCTGTAACAAATTTTCTTTTGAGCCTGCAGTAGGTGCAAAATGGTAATCTGCAATACGCCCAGTTAGTTGTCTGTTGAACTCTTCTGGAAACGGATATTGCCTATCGTACGTGCGAAGTCCCGCTTCTACATGACACACTTTTGCCCCTGCGTAAAACCCTGCTATTCCAACAGCCATAGAGGTGGTGGTATCCCCATGCACATATATATAATCTGGCTTAACTTCGTCTAAAACAGGCTTCATTCCTTCTATAATTGTGGCTGTTAGACTGTATAGGTTCTGATTTGGCTTCATCACATTCAAGTCGTAATCTGGTATGATTTCAAAAAAGTCGAGAACTTGATCTAACATTTCGCGATGTTGTGCAGTTACGCAAACCTTTGTATCAAAACTATCGTCATTTAAAAAGGCCTTTACCAAAGGAGCCATTTTTATAGCCTCAGGACGTGTTCCAAATACAATTAAATTCTTCTTTTTCATACCTCTTTACAACAATTATTCGTTCTCTCTTGCAACCTTTCTTAGATACAAGTAAACATATCTCAAATAGGCAAGTAAGAAGAAAAAGAATACCAATGCTATTGGATAAATTATATGTTTCTTATTTAAAAGTCTTCCTTCAGCATCACGTGTTTGAATTTGGTGTAGCGGCACGGCAATATCTTGTGACAACGACAGCTCGTCTTTTAATATTTGGTTTCTGTCTTGCACAATAAGTTTCGCATCCATAAGCTCGTTTAAGTCAAACCCCTTGTCTCTAGGACCAACGTCTGTGCCTCCATTTTCTGTAGACAAATAACTTTCAAATACTCCGTCGATAAGGGCTAAACTCTTTGTGTTATGTGCGATTTGCTCTGCTAAGTTTTTCTCTGCTTCTGTTTTATAGGCAGTAAGTCGTGGGTCGTTATTTATATATGTAAAAAAGCTTTCAACATTCTCGGGTGTAGCATATCCAGAAAGTGAAAAGTCAAACTCGAAGTAGTCGTACTCTTTTGCTAGTAAATCTGCCAACGGATTTTCCTCATCAAATTCCATTCTGTTTAGTAACATGTCTAAACTTCGTTCGTTGATTTGATATTCTTCTAATACATCTTTAAAATCAACAATCGGCTCCATTTGTACTTCCTTTACTTCTGGATTCCATGGACTAAATCCATGTTTTGTTAGAAATATCGAATCATACGCCTTTGCCTTAGAGTTATACAACTCCATCACATTTTGTACATATGGCTGCAACTCGTAGTTTATTTTTACAATAACAGTTGATTTACGAGAGGGTCTTTGGTCTTTAATTTTGTAGTAGCCAAAACCAAAACCAATAAGAATAAGTAACAGAATAACCCACCAAAATTTTAGCGCAAAACCAATCGCTTTAAAGAGCAGGACGATCCAACCTTTAATGATTTCTTTGATTTTTTTGATGACGTACACCAAATCTACTTCGTCGTGATGTTCTTGAGTCATAAATTTAAATTTAGTTCGTTTCCAACGTATGTAAAACAGCTTTTAGACTTTCTCGCCAATTAAAAGGCTGTATCTTGAATGTTTCTTTAATCTTTGTTGTATTCAGCACACTATATTTTGGACGCTGTGCAAAAGTACGGTAATGGTCGGTTTTTGCAAGATTTGAGCTATTTAATTCACTCGTTTGCGAGAAAATCTCTGTCGCAAAATCATACCAGGTTGCTTCTCCCTCATTGCTGAAATGATACAGACCATACCCATTGTTATCATCCTGAACCATTGTTACTATCGCTCGTGCCAAATCATTTGCATTTGTAGGCGTTCCTGTTTGTTCTGTGGTAATAGTTAGCCGAGTGCCTGCTTTACCATGCTTTATCATGGTTTTCAAAAAGTTGTGCCCATATTGACTGTACAACCACGATGTTCTAATTATGTAATGCTTTTTACAGTGCTCCCTGACGTAATTTTCACCTTTCAGCTTCGATGCACCATACACGTTAATAGGATTGGTTGCATCGGTTTCAACGTAAGGCACTGTAGTAGCCCCATCAAAAACATAATCTGTAGAAATTTGAAATAGTGTAGTATCATGTTTCCTACAAACATCTGCCAAGTTCTTAGCGCCTTCTGCATTTATCGCAAACGTAATGTCTTTATCGCTTTCTGCCCTTTCTACATTGGTATACGCCGCCGTATTTATACAATAATCAAACTGCTTTGTACTGAAAATTTCTTCAATACTTTCTTTGTCTGTTACAGACAGAGCTTCCTTAGTCATAAACGTAAACCGCATGGTTTTGTTTGCTGAAACCACATCTTGAATACACCTTGCTAGCTGGCCATTAGATCCTGTAACCAAAATATGCTTCATCTGTTTACAATTCTTAAAGCAAGATATAACAGCACTCCTACACAAGTTAGTGGGGATTGTTTACAAATAGTGTGCGGGTATTTCATGCAGTTGCTTCCTTGAATGACGGAAGTTGAAGGTCTTTTTCTGAAACAATAAATTCGTCTTCCGAAAGATGCCAATCTAGTTTTAAGGTTGCGTCATTATATATGATTCCTCCCTCTGAAGCAGCATCATAGTATGCATCGCACTTATACCCAAAGACCGAAGTTTCAGACAGCGTGATAAATCCGTGTGCAAACCCTTTGGGCACAAAGAGTTGCTTTCTGTTTTCTGCCGTTAATACCAAAGAAAAGGATTGTCCGAAAGTTTTAGACGATTTCCGAAGGTCTACAACAATATCTAATACACTGCCCTGAATAGCTCGCACTAATTTAGCTTGCGCCTTAGCCCCTGTCTGAAAATGCAGTCCTCGTAACACACCTTTGGTTGAAGTTGACTGGTTGTCTTGTACAAAATTAACCGTTATTCCCGAGGCTAATTCAAACGCCTTTTTGTTGAACGTTTCGCAAAAAACCCCTCGAGCATCCTTAAAAGCTCTGGGCACAACAATAAAACAATCTTCTAATGGGCTTTGTAGTATTTCCAAAGTATTATAGGTCTAATAGAGGTTTTCCGTATCCGCTTTTTAGCAGAGGTTCTGCTAACGCTCTTAGTTGTTGTTTGGTAATGTAGCCCATTTCATAGGCGGCTTCTTCAATAGAGCCAATTTTTAATCCTTGACGCTCTTCTATAACTTCTACAAATTGGGCCGCCTGCATTAAAGAGGCAAAAGTACCTGTGTCTAACCATGCGGTTCCTTTGTCTAAGATACTAACATTCAATTTCCCTTGTTTCAGGTAGGCGTTGTTAACGTCTGTTATTTCTAGTTCGCCTCGTGCGCTAGGTTGAATAGTTTCGGCAATGGAAACAACGCTATTGTCATAAAAGTAAATACCCGGTACTGCATAATTCGATTTTGGATTCGCGGGCTTTTCTTCAATAGATAACGCTTTTCCGTGGTCATCAAAGGCAACCACACCATATCTTTCAGGGTCATGCACATGATACGCATAAATAATCCCACCATCAGGATTGTTATTTTGCTGTAATAACTCTTTAAGTCCAGAACCGTAAAAAATGTTGTCTCCTAAAACCAATGCCACTTTATCGTCTCCAATAAAGTCTTTACCAATAATAAAAGCTTCTGCTAGGCCATTGGGATGTGCTTGTTCTGCGTACTCAAAACGGCAGCCTAAGTTACTTCCATCTCCGAGTAGTTTTTTGAATAGTGGTAAATCCTGCGGTGTCGAGATAATTAAAATTTCATTTATACCTGCATACATCAAGGTAGACAGCGGGTAATAAATCATAGGTTTATCATACACCGGCATAAGCTGTTTACTTACAGCTAGCGTAATAGGGTGCAGCCTAGTGCCAGAACCTCCTGCTAAAACAATTCCCTTCATAAAAGTCTGTCTTTATGGTTTAAGTACCATGTGATGGTTTTTTTAATGCCGCTTTCAAAATTTTCTTTAGCAGACCACCCCAATTCATTCTCTATTTTAGACGCATCTATGGCATATCTAAAATCATGGCCAGGTCTGTCTGTTACAAAGGCTATCTGAGCTTTGTACGACGTGCTTCCTGGGTGCATTTCATCTAACATCTCACAAATGGTATGCGCAATGTATAAATTTTGGCGCTCGTTTCTACCTCCAATATTATATGTTTCGCCAAGTTCGCCCTTATCTAAAGCCAACTGTATGCCCTTGCAATGGTCTAACACATACAACCAGTCGCGTACATTCTTTCCATCGCCATAAATAGGTATGGGCTGTCCAGAAATTGCCTTTCTAATGATGGTTGGGATTAATTTCTCCTTGTGCTGGTTAGGGCCATAATTGTTTGAACAATTGGTGGTAACCACTGGCAGCCCATAGGTATGATAGTAACTACGAACAATAAAGTCTGATGACGCTTTCGATGCACTATACGGACTGTTTGGCGCGTACGGAGTCTCTTCTGTAAATAATCCTGTGTCTCCTAAGGTTCCATATACCTCATCTGTAGAGACATGAAGAAAACGCGCATCAGAAAATTCCCTTTTTAACTTATTAGGACCATCCATCCATAATTTATAGGCATTTTGTAATAAATGAAAGGTGCCAACAATATTTGTTTCTATAAAAGCTGCTGGGCCTGAGATAGAATTGTCTACATGGCTCTCTGCTGCAAAGTGAATTACATGAGTAAATTGATGTTCTTCAAAAAGAGTTTTTAGAAATGATTCTTCGCAAATATCACCTTCCACAAATTGCAGACGATTTTCATCTAAATAACCCTCTAAATTTCTTAAATCTCCTGCATAGGTGAGCTTATCTAGCACTACTAATTCATCTTTTGTAGTTGTGATTGCATGTGCCACATAATTGGATCCTATAAAGCCTGCGCCCCCTGTTATTAATACTTTATTATTACTCAAAATAAATTTTTAGGTTACTCTAAAATCTGATTTAACATTCTTTTGGTTATTACATACGTGGGTTTAACCCCAGTGGTCCCTAGTCCACCAGATGCTAATGTGCTTCCTGTTTCTAGTGGATTATCTGACGCGTAATACGCATATCTAACCTTTATTTTTGCGCTTACACTACCTCTAATTTTTGCCGCTGCCTGAATGGCTTTTTGGTAATGTGCTCCTTCCATCTCCAGACCTATGACATTCCATGTAGATTCGTGAAAAAACTTAAGCACATCTCTGTTTTGCAATGAAGTTCCTAAAACGGTAATCATTGAGCCAGTGCATACGTTTACATCATCTTCAGCAAAATGCGATTTCTTTAAACGATTCTTAAATGGATAATTGTCTGCAGTGCCTTCAAATACATGCGCCGAAGGAATCATTATATCTCCTTTACCTCCTTCAAGAATACCTGCTTTTCCCATAATAGAAACAGATACCACGTTTAAAAAGTGTTGCTGTTGCCTGTCGTCTGAATAGGGCTTTAGCAATTCATCCATGGTTTCGTAAGCTTGTTCCCCAAAAGCATAATCCATGACTACAATTACTGGTTTGTCTTCAATTTCCAATCCTTCGTTGTTACAAATTGCATCCGGACAGTGAGCTGTATCAAAGATTTGGACGTCTATGTTCGTTCCGCTACTATCCTGTAGCAAAGTCATTCCGTTACTTTTCGCCTTTTTTGCAACTTTCTCACGTAACTTCGAGTTTTTTGGGTCACTTAAGGCTTCAAATAGCCGGAGTCCTTGGTACTTCTTCGCTTCATTTGGCAACGCCGTTTCTGCAAAAAGTGTATTCATCACACTGTGCATGTTGGCACTAATTATGTGAATAGGTCTTTTTAACAGCTGTTGGTCGGCTAGTACTTTCTTAATTCGAGATGCCCATTTTTCGCCGTGAATATGATGCCCTAAACGTTCTCGAAGTACTGGGCTGAAAGTGATAATACGCTTTTCTTCCCCCGTGGCCTCTTCTATGGCCAATTTCCCAAGAAAATAAACAATATTAAAAAATCTATTGGGGTTCTCCTCACAACCAAATAACGGAAAAACACCACTTACCTCTTCAAACGTACGTCCTAAGAAGTTAGCTGTATGTGTTAGCGCAATTTCCTTTTCTTGTTGGGTTAACGCCTCTTTTTTCTGAACTGCCACTTCTAATTTCTTCCAATCTCTAATTACACCGCCTTGGTCATCAATCATCACTTGCTTCATGATTTTATGCGACTCTATGAATAGAAAAGTAAGGTGTGTAAGTATGTCATATATTTCTGAGCGACCTCTAGTCACCTCAATATTCATTTGTTCGTCATCAATGCGATAACAGTTACGCCGTCTTTTCGGGGGAATAATAGGGGTAAAATGTGAGTTGGCATAGCCTTCGTCGCTTGTTAAGTTTATAAAACGACACTCTTCAATACCTGTGGGTAATCTATCTATAACGTAAAGAAGTCCTTGCAGTTCTATTTTTTCTTCCGCAATCGAACCATAAATTTCTGGTCTTAGAATGAGTAATGCCTCTCGAAGCGTTTCTCCCGAAACACCCATAGGTTTGTAATATCCTCTGTTAAACAAATGACGCATCGTTATATATAGGCGCTCAATCGCGCCAGTACTTTCTTGTGCTCGTGTTCGGGTATGTGTGTTAATTAAAGCCATTAGGCAAAGATACGTTTATTAGTGAATTAGCTCTTTTTGTGTTTAGATGTGCATTTTAAAATTTATAGTACAGAAATGTCTATTGCGTAGTGCTACTTTAACAAGGCATCTGCTATCTTCCGATCGTTAGAAAGCCGTGGAACTTTGTTCTGACCTCCTAATTTTCCTAACGATTTCATGTACTGCTGAAAAGCGTCTTTGGGCAACGTCTTTATTTTAAGTGGTTGAAGCACCTTCCCTTTGATTAAATCATAGTAATAGCTATTCTGAGCTTGCATAGAACTATCAAGTTTTTTTTCTACCTCACTAATGTCATTCGGCGCGGTGTTAAACTCTACAATCCATTCATGGTAGGGTAGTTCGTTTCCTTCTGGACTCGTTTGGGGCGCTACTGTAAATTCTGAAATGCTAAAATTAAACTCAGTCATGGCTTCGTTCATTGCTTGCTCTACTTCCTTTCCTATAACATGTTCTCCAAAAGCTGAAATAAAGTGCTTTATACGGCCCGAAACAATAACACGATAAGGTTTTACCGAAGTAAACTGTACAGTATCCCCAACATTATATGCCCATAATCCTGCATTAGTTGAAACAATTAGCACATAGTTAATCCCAATTTGAACATCTGCTATAGTAAGACGTTTCGGATTTTCTTCAAAAAAGTGAGCGGCTTCTATAAATTCGTAAAACATTCCAGAATTAAGTTGCAAGAGCAATCCTTTTTCATGCTGACTATCTTGAAAAGCAAAAAACCCTTCAGATGCAGGAAAAAGTTCAATACTAGGCACTTTACGGCCGATAAGCGCTTCAAATTTAGCGCGATACGGCTCATAATTCACTCCGCCGTAAATAAACAGGTTGAAATTTTTAAATACCTCGCCTACAGGTTTATTAGCTACAGCCTTTATACGCTCAAAATACATTTGTACCCAAGAAGGTATACCACTTATCATGGTCATATTTTGATCTATTGTTTCATTAACGATGGCATCTACCTTTTCTTCCCAATCTTCTATGCAATTTGTTTCCCAACTTGGCAGCCTGTTGCTTTGTAGGTAGTTCGGTACATAATGTGCCACAATACCCGATAGTCTGCCAACTTGAATCCCATTTTTTTCTACCATTTCTGGACTACCTTGTAGAAAGATCATTTTTCCATCTACAAAGCTAGAGTCTCCTGTTTCATGAATATAGCACAACATAGCATTTCTAGCTGCCTGTGTATGTGTTGGCATAGAAGCTTCTGTTAAAGGAATATACTTTGCACCAGAAGTAGTTCCTGAAGTCTTTGCAAAATACAATGGTTTTCCAGGCCACAGCACATCGCTTTCTCCATCTACTACTCGGTTTACGTAGGGCCTTAATGCTTCGTAATCGCGAATAGGCACCCGATTTACAAAATCGGCATGCGTGGTAATATTCTTAAAATCATGGTCTTGGCCAAAGGAAGTTTCCGCAGCGGTTTTAATAAGTTGCAGAAAGACCTTCTGCTGTGTTTCAACAGGGCTATTCACCCATGACTTCATGCGGTTAACAGCCCATTTTGCGAATATTTTAGCAGCGATAGATTTTAACGACATAGGCTATTCAAAATCGATAAAATTGGTGGGGTCTATTGGGTGTCCGTCACTCCATAGCTCAAAGTGCAAATGTGGACCTGTGGTAAGTTCTCCCGTGTTTCCAACAATGGCTACAACCTCTCCCGCACTTACTAATTCTCCTTGCTCCTTGTTTAGCGCTGCATTGTGTTTATAGGCAGAGAGGATGTTATTTGGATGCTCAATAATCATTACATAGCCCGTGTCTGGCGTCCAGCCGGCAAAAATTACCGTACCGTCTGCTACGGCTTTTACGGGAGCATCTTTAACGGTTACAATGTCTACTGCGTAATGTTTTTCTTCTGCATCGTATTTCTGAGAAATCGTTCCTTTTACAGGGGCGAAAAGCACAACATTTAGCTCTTCTGTGTCGGTTAATGGATTGTATTTGTCTTCTCGAGCTACTTTTTCCCGAAGTAGTGAATCTTCTTTAGACGGAGATAAATCCACATCGCCTGCTTCGATCTTAGCTGCTTCGATAATGGAGTCTTTATTAAAGTCTACTGTTTTAACGTCGCCTGTAAGCACTTTTCTTATAGAGGCAAGGTATTGCTCATTAATTAGAAGTTCTTGCTGTAGCGAGTCTGTTTTAAAGGTTAAATAGGTTGCTTTTTGCTTTAAAGAAGTAGATGAGTACCCAGGAATATATTCTCTAAGCGGTGTAAAAGCAATAATTAGTGTTGTTACTGCAATGAGTAGGAAAGCAAAAATAGTGCTGAATACAAATACATTTAGCCTATTTAGTTTAAATGAAAAGCGCTCTTCAAAAGTATCTTCATTAAGTACCACTAGACGGTACTTATGAAGTAACTTTTTTCTAATTTTCTTGGTGCGTTTCTCTTTATTAGCCATAGCAGATACAAATATAAAATAAATGATATCGGTTTAGTAGGTATCTTTTCTTGAAAACGTTTTATATAGTAAAAACTTGTTACCTTTGCAGGATAAAATTAATTTTTATGGAAGCTTTATTTATTCCCTTAATGATGGGGGCTTGGCAAATAGTATTAATCGTTTTAGTTGTGTTACTACTATTTGGTGGTCGCAAGATACCTGAGCTCATGCGTGGTTTGGGAAGTGGTATAAAAGAATTTAAAGACGCTTCTAAAGACGAAGAAGCCGAAAAAATTGAAGATAAGAAATAGATTTTTTTTCCTTCTATTAAATAAAAAACCCACTGAGTGCAATACTTAGCGGGTTTTTTTAGTTTTTTTAAAATTCTAATTGATCTTAGCGCTTTTAATAATAGCTTCCAATTCAAATTGAAGATCCCTCTTTTTATCAGATGGAGCATACGTAAATCCTTCTATAATGAGCCAACGTTCATTCGCTTCATCCCGTACGGCGTAATTTACAAAGGGCCCCGCCATATAGGCATCGGTAATTTCCCAAGTTCCTTTTGTAATGTAGGTTGGTTTTCCGTCTAATTCTGAAGAAAACAAGAAAGGAGAATAAGCAGCTTCAGTAATAAACCTACTATCGTCTTCAACAGGAAGCAAGTCGGCTCCTATTGTATTTCGCATCGTAATAATATCTGCTATTGTACTGTCTTTACCTATAGTCGCGAGCGGCACTTCATAAATGAAGATATTGGTCGTGCCCGCTTCCAATGCTTTACGCAGCCAATAATAATCTTTACTTCCATGTGCTTTTCTGTAGGCCGTTGGCACTTTTAATGACACTCCAAAATCTTGTTGCAGAGTGTCTAATTTTTTGAGGGAAAGTTTAATACGCTTTTGCTTTTCTTTTATTTCAGACTCATAGAAAACTGCTTTAATTCTTTCTTTATTCTCATTAATAAGCTCCACAAGCTCTGCTTCTGTTGGTGCAGTGATAAAGGCACCCACTTGCGGTTTAGCAAAACTATTCGATTTAATGCTTACGTTGCTAGAATCGCTTAAAGTAACATGTAAAAACAAACGATAACGCTGCGCAAAATCTGTAAAACTAGCCGGTTTCATCTGAACCATAGAGTATATGGGTTCATCCTGTGGAAGTCCATCTGCTGGAGCTGCAAAGTGCTGGCGAATCACTTCCCCAACATCGCCGTTCCATAATGCTTCTGGCGCTACAATCTGAAGCGAATTAATATTTCCAACAGAATCTGGTCTATACGTACTAATGGTGCTTGCTCCATCGCCACAGGAAGTGGCAATAAAAAAAAGGCCTAATAAGGCTGCAAAAATTGGTTTCATACTATTGTGTTCAAAGAAATGGCTACCCTTTCTGAATTTTTAGCTTCATTCCTGGTTTTAGTTTGTTACCACTAATATCGTTCCATTTTTTGATATTATCTACAGAGACTCCCGGAAATTTCTGAGATATACTCCATAACGAATCTCCATTGCGCACTGTATATACCTTTGCGCCAGATGCCGAAGTAGTTGTAGTAGCTACCTTTTTTGATGTCGTACGGCTTCCTTTTCTAGGATAGATGGTGAGGCGCTGCCCAATTCGTAGATTATTGCTTCTTAGTCCGTTCCATTTTTTAATCTTTGAAACTGAGACTCCATATCTTTCGGCTATTTTCCCTAAATAATCACCACTACGTACACGATATCTTATCTTGTCGCTTTGCTCAAATAACTGTGGTAAGGGCTTTTCTCTCTTGTTGAGTTCTTTTTCAGCATAGGCATAAATAGCATTCTCATTACTCACAAACTTCCCAACGGCATCTATAGGTAGTCTTAATACATAATTTTCATCCTTAACCACTGGAATTACGTCAAGTTTGTACGACGGATTCAGAAAGCGAACTTCGTCTATGCCCAAATTGGTTACTTCAGCAACTTGCTGCAAGGTGATCATTTTCTTAACCTTTATAGTATCTGTGGCAATAAATGGAAATTCTGGTCCTTCACTTTTAAAACCGTGTTCTTCAGCATATTCAAAAATATACATCGTTGCTAAAAATGCAGGAAGATATCCTGCAGTTTCACGTGGCAAGTGTTGTCTAATATTCCAATAATTAGTGTAACCGCCAGAGCGCCTAAGTGCCTTAGCAACGTTTCCTGGGCCAGAATTGTACGCCGCCAACGCCAAATCCCAATCCCCTAAACTTTTTTCAAGACTTTTCAAGTATTTACATGCCGCTTCTGTAGCTAAAGTAGGATCATTACGTTCATCTACGTAGCTACTTACATCCAGACCAAACATTTTACCTGTACTAAACATAAATTGCCACAAACCTTGAGCACCTACACGCGAAGTAGCCCTAGGATCGAGAGCAGATTCTACAATAGCAAGATATTTCATCTCTAATGGCAAACCATGTTTGTCTAGCTGCTCTTCAAACAACGGAAAGTAATAGTCGCTCAGCGCCATTAACTTAGCCATGGTACGACGTCTATTTTTTAAGTAGCCGTGTATCACACTTTCTAGAGACGGATTGTACTCTACATTAAAAGGTGTTCTGGCGTTCAGCTCTTCTAAACGCTGCTTTAACAGTGCGGTAGGTAGTTCTTCGTATGGTGCTAATTCATAATCTTGTTGCATCACACTTCCGTACATTTCTTCAAAACGACCCGTACTAAAAAGTTCGTTTAGCCATAAACTATCTATGGTTCGGGCACGCTGCATATCTTCCAAGGTAAAAACCATGGTGTCTTTTATTTGCGTGGCAACCACTTTTGTTGGAAATTCGGCAGTCACAGAAGAAACTGCGATAGAATCTACAACTTGCAAGGTTTTCTTTTGAATGGAGTCAATAGCCACATCTTCTTGCGCAAGAATCAAAAGAGGTGTAAGTAGTAAAAGTAAGCTCAGGTTAAAAATCTTCATATAATGGGGAACGGCGTGGTTTAAAAAAAATTATGGATAAAAATACAGAAACGCCAGGAATGCGCAAATTTTTAACAGATTGTAACAACAACTTTGCTATTCTAAAATTGCCTTAATGCCTGGAAGTGTCTTTCCTTCTAGCATTTCTAACATAGCTCCACCACCTGTAGAAACATAGCTCACCTTATTAGTAAAGTTAAACTGTTTTACTGCAGCAACAGAATCTCCGCCGCCTACCAATGAAAATGTACCGTTAGCAGTTGCTGTTGCAATAGCATTCCCTAAGGCTATGGTGCCTTGAGCAAATTTTTCCATTTCAAAAACACCAACTGGTCCATTCCAAAGAATAGTGTTCGATTTTCTGATGATTTCTGCAAACTGCTCATTAGTGCGAGGCCCTGTATCTAAACCAAGCCATCCTTCTGGTATATCATCTGCAGGTTCTGATGTGGTATTGGCATATTCAGAAAAACTATCGCCCGCGATTACATCGATTGGCAAATGCACTTGCACATTTTTATCCTTTGCTTTGGCCAAAATGTCTAAGGCTAAATCTTGTTTATCATCTTCTACTAAGGACCCACCAATATTTCCTCCTTTTGCCTTAATAAAGGTAAAAGCCATCCCGCCACCAATTATCAAGTGATCTATAGTGTCTAAAATATTCTCTATTACTGTTATTTTAGATGAAACTTTAGCGCCTCCTATAATTGCAGTAATTGGAGGTTTTCCGTTGGTTAAAACTTTTTGAACATTTTCAATTTCCGAAGCCAGCAATAGCCCAAAACACTTTCTATCTTCAAAAAAATTTGCAACAATTGTAGTAGAAGCATGTGCTCTATGGGCGGTCCCAAAGGCATCATTTACATAATAATCGCCAAGTTTTGATAGTTTTTCGGCGAAATCACGGTCTCCTTTGGTTTCTTCTTCATAATACCGAACGTTTTCAAGCAACAAAATTTCTCCTGGATGAAGATTTGCGACTGCCTCTTCAGCAACTGGGCCAATACAATCATTCACAAATTTAACCGTAACGCCAAAGATTTCTGTGGCTGTATTTACAATATGACGCAAAGAAAATTTATCTTCTCGCTGTTTTGGACGTCCTAAATGTGAAAGTAAGACGCAGCTTCCGCCTCCCTCCAGAACATTGACAATAGTGGGTTTTGCCGCCTCAATTCTCGTGGCGTCTGTTACCTCTAAATCATCATTTAAGGGCACATTAAAATCTACGCGAATTAGCGCTTTCTTATTTTTAAAATCTACGTCATTTACTGTTTTCATAGCACTGTTTTAGTGCGGTAAAGATACCATTTTTAGGTTGAAAAGGAGCGATTGTAAATACAGGTTAATTGTGTAGTTTTGCGTATGGATTTCTCAGAAATCGTTGGTCAAAAACATATTAAATCTCACCTCGCCACCACGGTGAAAAACGGCCGTATTCCCCATGCGCAGCTATTTGTTGGGCAAACAGGATCTGGCGTTTTATCTATGGCGTTAGCGTACGCTAGTGAAATCCTAACGCTTCAGTATGACCTGCAAAGTGCTGAAAAACAACGTGGTATAGAAAATGTTAGACAATTAATGCATCCCGACTTGCATTTTGTTTTTCCTGTGAACACGAATGATACCGTAAAAAAACATCCGGTTTCCTCGCTTTTTTTAGATGAATGGAGACAGTTTGTGAACGAGAACCCATACGGCTCATTGTTTCAATGGCTGCAACAACTTGGTATAGAGAATAAACAAGGCAACATAAACGTAGATGAAGCCGCAGATCTGCTTAAATCACTTTCGTTAAAATCGTATGAGGGTGGTTACAAAGTGGTAATTCTTTGGATGGCAGATCGTATGAATATCGCTTGTTCTAACAAAATTTTAAAGTTAGTTGAAGAACCTCCAAGTAAGACTGTGTTATTGTTGCTTACCGAAAAAGAAGAACAAGTATTGGGTACCATCCGGTCTAGATGCCAGACATTGCATTTTCCTAGAATTTCAGAAGCAGCAATTGCAAGCAAACTTGTAGAAGATACTAAAGTGAATGCGGCGACTGCACATAGCGTTGCGCAAAGAGCTACGGGTGATTATAGAAAAGCACTGGGGCTTCTCGAAGATAACAGTGACGAATCTGGATTCGAGAAGTGGTTTGTTTCATGGGTAAGAGCAGCTTTTAAGGCTAAGGGGAATAAAAAGGCAATACATGAATTACTTTCATGGAGTGAAGCCTTGGCCAAAGAAGGAAGAGAAACCCAAAAGAAATTTCTTCACTACTGTATTGATGTTTTTAGACAAGCGCTGCTGAAAAATTATAAATCAGATTCTTTGCTCTTTTTTGAAAGCACCACAGGAGATTTTGCTATCGAGAAATTTGCACCTTTTGTTCATCAAAATAATATTTTTGAAATTACCGAAGCATTAGAAAATGCCATGTACCACATTGAACGAAACGGAAATGCTAAACTAATTTTCACAGATATGAGCATACAACTTACACGCCTTATCCATCGCAAATCATAACTATCAGTTATTTTTATACTTTTCTTTGTAAAAAATAATTATTCTCTATTAAAACACGTCTAATTCTATGCGCGCTACAAGGACTATCTGGCAAATAGATATATTAGTGCCCAAAAATGGTTGTGCAGGCTTAAAACGGCTCTAATTGCCCTGTTTCGTCTTTTTGAAGCAATAAATAAGTGAGGAGTACTCTTTAGACTGCCATGCCCTTATATTAGACAGCAAACCTATCCAAAACGCCTTTAGGGAAAATGATTTTCCTGTTTTATATTTTTCTGAAAGTAAACTCACATAAAACGAATCGAATACCATGGGTTTAATTTTTTGAAGTGCAAACGTTGATTCCAAAAGTTTTGGTAGTGAATTTCTAGAAAAATGTAATAGATGTCTAGGCACATCGTATGCCGCCCAATATTCTTTATAATGGCGTGCATCGTAACTTTTAAAATTTGGAACAGCGATGATAAGTATTCCAGAATTAGTTAACATAGATTCTAAGGTGGCAAGTGTTTCTTTATAATTTGGAATATGTTCCAACACATGCCAAAGTGTAATTACATCAAACTTTTTGTTTTGAACTTTTTCTAAAGACGATACTAGATTAATTCCTTTTTCGGCAGCCTTATCCCTAGCTCCAGAATTTACTTCAACTCCAGAAACAGACCATCCCCTGTTTTTTGCAACAGCTAAAAAATCGCCCGTTCCTGCGCCTACATCTAAAACTGAGCTTTTGGTAGCGCTAAGTGTATTTATTAATGATACTTTTCTTTTTAAGGCGTGCTTTTTTACCAACTGATACAGAAAAGAAAGGACACCCTTTTTCTCATCAGTGTGTGAAATATAGTCATCACTTTCGTAATACAATGGTAAACGATCTTCTGGGGGTTGTGGCTGCGTAACGAGCATGTCGTACACAGAGTCATGTACAAGATTAAACTGCTCTCCAGAAACCAGAAAATCTTTGGTTGTAATGTAATTTGACTTTTGCAATTGGGCTGTCGATTCTAGGTTATTTATAAAAATTCTATCTGCGTTCCACGTGAAACAATGACCTAACGCCCCATATACACTAACATAACAGAAATGTCGTTTGGAGAAACACCGCTAATTCTACTCGCTTGAGAAACTGTGGCCGGTTGCACTGCCTTTAGCTTTTCTCTTGCCTCGTATGATAACGACTTCAATTTTGTGTAGTCGAAATTTTTAGGAATTCTAATTCCCTCAAGCCGGTTAAGCTTGTCTGCATTGTTTTTCTCCTTTTCAATATAACCAGCATATTTTACCTGAATTTCTGCTTGCTGCAACTCTTCAAAATTTAGCTTGTTTTCTTGTATGTATTCTGAAACAGCTTCCACTTTTTGCATATCGTTCATTGTGATTTCTGGCCTCGAAAACACTTTAAACATTTTATCACTTTGATGTACAGTAGCCGAATCTTTTGATTCTAAAATTGGATTAATTTCGGTGTGCGATACACTAGTTTCTTTTATAAACTTGACAAAAGCAGCTGAGTTTTTCTCCTTAGTTTCCATTTTTCTAAGACGCTCTTCTGAAGCCAAACCAATTTCAAACCCCTTTGGAGTTAAACGAAAATCTGCGTTATCTTGGCGTAATAATGTTCTATATTCTGCTCTTGAAGTAAACATTCGGTATGGTTCTTCAGTTCCTTTCGTAATTAGATCATCTATTAAAACACCAATATAAGCTTCATTGCGTTTTAGGGTAAACGCATCTTTTTCCATCACTTTTAGATGTGCATTAATTCCTGCCATAAGCCCCTGAGAAGCGGCTTCTTCATAACCAGTTGTTCCATTAATTTGTCCTGCAAAATACAATCCCTCAACTAGCTTTGTCTCTAACGTATGCTGAAGCTGAGTGGGTGGGAAATAATCATATTCTATGGCATAACCTGGCCTAAAGAATTTCACATTCTCAAAACCTGCACATTCTTTTAAAGCACGAAACTGAACATCTTCTGGTAAAGAAGTTGAAAATCCGTTAATATAATATTCTACCGTGTTCCATCCTTCAGGCTCAACAAATAATTGATGTCTGTCTTTGTCTGCAAAACGATTAATCTTATCTTCAATAGATGGACAATATCTTGGCCCAATACTTTTAATAGATCCATTAAACATAGGAGATCTGTCAAAACCTTCTTTCAACAATTCATGCACCCGTTCACTAGTATAAGACATATGACAATCTCTTTGGTTCACCAAAGGTTTGGTACTATCTAAATATGAAAATTTCTGAGGGTCTATATCACCAGGTTGTACAATCATTTTGGAGAAATCTAGGGATCTTCCATCAACTCTTGGTGGCGTGCCCGTTTTCATTCTACCAGATTCAAAACCTAAATCTAAAAGATCTTTTGTTATTCCTGTTGCTGCTCGTTCACCAGCACGTCCTCCTCCAAATTGTTTTTCACCAATATGAATTAGTCCATTTAGAAAAGTTCCGTTAGTTAAAATCACGCTTTTCCCTTTAACCTCTAAACCAAGGGAAGTGCGCACACCAACAACCTTTCCATTTTCAGTACTAATGCCAGAAACCATTTCTTGATAGAAATCTAAATTCTTAGTATTCTCCAACATCATTCTCCATTCTTCAGCAAAACGCATTCTGTCACTTTGCACTCGCGGACTCCACATAGCAGGTCCCTTAGACTTATTAAGCATCTTAAACTGTATCGCCGAATTGTCTGAAACAATTCCACTATATCCTCCAAGCGCATCAATTTCACGCACAATCTGTCCTTTAGCAATTCCGCCCATAGCCGGGTTACACGACATCTGCGCAATATTTTGCAAATTCATTGTAATAAGAAGTGTTTTAGACCCCATATTAGCCGCAGCCGCAGCCGCTTCAGAGCCAGCATGACCTCCTCCTACAACAATAACATCATATTCTTTTTCAAACATATCTTATATTTGTTCCACGTGAAACATTGTTCTCTAGATTTAAGCGCGCAAAGATACGTAAATATCTTACAATCAGCTATTTAAACATATAATTCTTTGAATATCAAGACTCTAGGTAAAATCGCGGGAAGTGAGCGCTTCATCTTCTGCACTTCGCATGGCTTTTTCTTCTTCAGGAGACTTGTCTTTAAGTCCGACAAGGTGTAATATTCCGTGTATGATAACTCTATGGAGTTCGTCCTTAAATTGATTGTTAAATGATGCGGCATTTTCAGCAACACGTTCAGTCGAAATATAAATTTCGGCATGCGCTTGTTTCCCTAACGAATTATCGAAAGTAATAATATCGGTAAATGTATCGTGATCTAAAAACTGTACATTCAGTTTATGGAGATACGCATCATCACAAAAGACATACACAATATCCCCTTCCTCATAATTGTATTGTCTTATAGTTGAAGAAATCCATTTAGCTACAGCTTCTTGATTTTCTAATTGGAAGTCATTCTCAGAATAAAATTCAATCATTCTTTTCTTTAAAATAGTCTTGCACCTTTTCTTTGTATTGTGGTTTTAAAGGTAGTGCTTCACGATTTAAAATTTCAGTTGTATTAAAAAATTTCTTTACCTCTTCTGGAGACAAACGAAGTGTATTGGTATAATTGGTCCTGTTACTCGTAGACTCTCTTCGACTTTCTTGGCCCTGTTCAAAATCTGCCTTATCTAACTTTAGCAACTCATACTGCAAGTTTAACATCTTTTCAAGCGTTCTGTCGTTAAAACCTTTATCTAATAGCTGTTGTTCTACCTGCTCCATCTGCTTCAAAAGATTTCCTCCTCTACCGTTTAGTCCTTCTTTACTTAACTTATCCTGTAATTGTTGTCTTAGTTGCTGCTGCTGTTTATAAATTTCATACAGCTGTCCGTTTAAGTCCTCATTATACCCCTCGCCGTCACCTTCTTGATTATTTCCATTTCCAGACCCGTTACCATCGCCACCGCCTTCACCTTCACCCTTTCCTTCGCCTTTACCTTTTCCTTTACCGTCTCCCGGCTGACCAGAACGTTCGTTTTCTCCCTTAGAGCCATTAGACTCTCCAGCTTCTCCGTCGCCACTGTCTCCTTTGCCGCTTTCGCCAGATTCACCACCGCCTTGTCCTTTCTTCTTTTTGCCAATGCCGTCCTTCATTTGCTCACCAAGACTCTTCTGTTGCTCTATGATGTCTGGCAATTGAAACCCTTTTCCTTGACCCTGGCCCTGGCCCTTTCCTTTTCCTTGTCCAGAACCTTGACCTTGACCCATAGACTGCATTTGTTGTTGCATAGAATTTAACACATTACTCAGCATAATAGCTAACTCGTTGGCACCAGTAACCGTGTACTGCTGACTGCTAACCCCCTGACGCATTTGGTTCTCTGCCAAACGTTCTAGAGACTTATCCATATTGTAATTAATCTCTGTTAGGGTTTCGTTTATAGCCCCGCTTATCATTGGGTTACGAAGCGACAATGCAAAAATACTATCGTCTACGTGTTGAAAATTTAACTTCAAATCGTTTTGAAGATTAAGCTTCTTTCCAAAAATAGGATTGCCATAATCTATCGTTTTAAAGTCTTCCATCACTGCTTCTTGCTCGAAAGAAAAGACCACCAAATTATCTAATATTTGACGTAGCATATCAGCATCTTCTTCGATACTCTCACCTTGCATTGCTTGCATAGAAGCTTGCATCTGAGAGCCCATTTGCTTCATTTTTTCACCTGCCTTTTTCTGACTCTTTTTAGCATTCTGCTTGTCCTGCTTGTTTAGACTTTCGCTTGCCTTTTGTTGTTCTTCCTGAACCTCTTGCTCTGCAGACTTATCTTGAGGGATATCCATAGGCTCTTTTAGTCCTTCATTCTCTTTTTGGAGCTCCTCCATTTCCTTTTTATACTCGTCGAACTTCTTGTTAAGCTCTTCTTGTTTTTCTTCGGTATTTTCATCGTCAGGCGCCTCAGAAAGTTTTTCTTGCTCCTCTCCAAGTTTAAATATCTCTTCTGCTAACTTTTCAGCCTTTTTAGTTACATAATACCTTTTGGTAAGCTCTAACAACTGCTCAAGATTCTTTTCCTGATTCTTGTTTTGTTTTGCCAACTTCTCCAATTTTTCAGTAAGCTCTTCTTTTTCAATTTTTTCTTGCAGCTTTTCAAGTTCTTCTAGTAATTTCTCATTCTCTTCTAAACGCTCTTCATTTTCGTCTAAACGCTTTTCTAGCTCTTCTTTAAACTTATCTTTCTCTTCATTTTCTGGCTGAAAGTTTTCCAAATTCTCCTTAAGTTCTTCGGAAAATTTCTTCATCATGTCTTCTTGCTGCTTCTGACGTTTGATAAAGTTCTCTAACTTTTTCTTATCGTTAAAATTGAGGTCTTTCTTCTCCTTCTGAAGCTTCGATAATTCTTCTAAGGTCTTTTCCTGGTCTTTTAAATCTTTTAAGGTTTTATCCATGCCCTTAATAGATTTGTCCTGATTCTCTAACTGCTCCTTTTCTTCTTCGTCTTTGGTAAGCTTTCTAAATGAATACACCCCAGACTTACTAGACTTATACTTGTGTATAGCGTCATTATCAAATATTTCAAAATAATACTCGTATGCTGCACCATCTTCCAGCTGAAGTTCTCCGGGAAATGTATAAACAAACTGATCTACAGTGGTCTTATTAACAGGGAGTACTTCTGTTTGTTTCTTGCTCTCATCGCCTATTGGGAAGTACACAAGGCGAAGCTTGCTTAGACCGTAATCGTCGCTTACACGGCCTAAAAAATAGGTTAATTGGCTATTTGTACTGTCTTGCTTAGATTCTACCTCAATCTCAGGGTAGGCGTCTCTAATAACACCTAAAGTAAACGATAGGTTTTCGTAATCGCGTAAATTTTCATTGGAGGTAGTAATGGCATAATCAAGTTTACTGTAAACCCCTTTGTTGTAGCTAAACGCCTGTTGTTCTTTACTGAAATAATAGCTTGTGTCTTTTGTCTTCAAGGATACTTCACTAGTATTTTTAGTATTCACTTTCCAAGTCACACGAGTACCCTCAGGTATAGTGGCATTACCGGTGCTTTTTAAGATTTCATCTTTTTTTCCCGTATATCCAGGGTAATCTAAAACCATTTCAAAGGCGAGCAAAGATGGTGTTTTAAGCACGTCTAAAGTATATTCTTTACTCGTAACCTTATTAGCGAGCAACTGAAAATCTGTAGAAACCGATGGTTGCTCAAAAGTGTGTTCAAAAACTCCAGGTGCCGTTTGTTTTAGGTAATACGATTCATTGTTATAGGTAATGCTTGCATTCTCTGGTATGGCTTCACCTTCTGTTCTAACTTGAAGCGTAAAGGGCTTGTTCTCTACGGCGGTTAGATTATCATTTACCACATAAAACGAGAATGGTGCAGGTGGCTCATACGCAGTGTCATAGTTAACCACACGCTCATAGCTACTGCTAAAAATATCTTTATCTCCAAATAGAGTAAAGAGAACAAAAATTACTACTGGAATTGCAGCATATTTAAGGTACTTAGAATTCTTACTAAAGTTAACAGCACTTTTAAAAGGTACCGGTTGTAATTCTCCTGCTTTCTGATCTATACTTGCCGCTAACAATTCGCTCTCCCGATAGTTCTGATTTAACTGTATTACATTAAGCAACTTATCGTTAACCTGCGGAAAATGGCTCCCAATGATCTTAGCGGCCTCTTCTTGCGAAATACCTTGCTGTAATTTGAATAATTTGGCAAGCGGAAACGCTATAAATCTTGCGAACAAACCAAGTTCAACAACAACAAACGTCCAAAACAAAATTGTTCTTCCAGTTGGGCTTAACCACAAGAAGTATTCAACCAGCAGGGTAATGAGTAGATAAAGCACCCCAATAGCAAAGAAGAGAATCGCACCTTTGATTAACTCATTAGTGTAGTATTTTTTTATAAATTGTTCCAGCTTTTGCTGAATGATGCTAAATGTGCTCATGAATTCAGGGGGTAACTTCTCTTTAACTTCTAAAAGTACAACTTTATTTCATTTACCTATGCATCAAAAACAAGTCCAAACTGTATTCTGTATGAAAGACATTAAATATCTCGCTGCATATGCCATACCGCTCGCTGCAATCATCGGACTTACCTTAAAAGGAAATTGGGCTTTTTTCACACCTGTTTTTGCCTTTGTAATTGTTCCTATACTAGAGCTTTTGCTTCCCGTTCGTACTGAAAATCTAGACCCTACTACGGCTGCTTCAAAACTTACAAACCCCTTTTTCGATTTCCTCTTATATCTCAACATTCCGCTGGTATATGGTATGGTGGGATGGTTTTTGTGGAGTTTAACCTGGGTTGATTATAGTGTATATGAAATTATTGGATTAACCTTTTCCGTAGGCATTGCAGTTGGAGGGAATGGTATAAATGTGGCGCACGAATTGGGCCATCGCAACACTCGCTGGGAAAAAACACTGGCTAAAATTCTTCTAATCCCTTCGCTTTATATGCACTTTTATGTAGAGCATAACTACGGCCACCACCTCAATGCCGCCACTGCAGAAGATCCGGCAAGTGCTAAATACAATCAGACAGTATATTCCTTTTGGTTTACCTCAATGTTTAGGCAATATGTAAGTGCTTGGAAGATACAATTAGATCTCTTAAAACGTAGTAATTCATCTTTTTTTAGCATTCAGAATGATATGTTGTACTATACTATAATTCAGCTTTCTTATCTTGGGCTTGTTCTGTTTTTCTTCGGAAAAGCGGTGCTTCTTGTAGCACTAGGAATAGGCATTTCTAGCGCTATTCTTCTTGAAACAATAAACTACATTGAACACTACGGACTGCGAAGAAACAAGACAAAATCTGGCAGGTATGAACGTGTTAGCGAAATTCATTCATGGAATAGCAACCATGTTATGGGGCGTGTTATGCTGTATGAACTCACCCGCCATAGCGACCATCACTACAAATCGGCCAAAAAATACCAAGTATTAGACTATCATGATGTGAGTCCGCAAATGCCATATGGCTATCCTACCTCCATGTTAATTGCGTTAATTCCGCCGCTTTGGTTTTCAATTATGAATAAGCGTATACCTGTTGAGATGCGCCAATAGAATTGTATCTTTGCGCCAAATTTTTAATAGTTCCCTCACTGCGGAAATCAATAAAATCTTTTTTCATGTCTCAAAAAGTACGTGTACGTTTTGCTCCTAGCCCAACCGGCCCCCTACATATTGGAGGGGTTAGAACGGCTTTATTTAATTACTTATTTGCCAAAAAACATGGCGGTGATTTTGTGTTACGTATTGAAGATACCGACCAAACACGTTATGTAGAAGGTGCAGAAGCATATATCATTGAAGCCTTAAACTGGCTTAATATACCCGCAGACGAAGGTCCTGTTACTGGAGGTAATTTTGGTCCGTACCGCCAAAGTGAACGTAAAGATTTGTACCGAGAGTATGCAGATAAATTAATTGAGGCTGGGCATGCCTACTATGCATTTGACACTTCTGAAGCCTTAGATGCACATAGACAGGCACATGAAGCGAGTGGAAAAACGTTTATTTATAATTGGCATAACAGACTAAAGCTTGATAATTCGTTAGCGCTTTCAGAAGAAGAAGTTACTGCAAAACTTAATGCTGGTGATGCATATGTAATTAGATTCAAAACACCGCAGGACGAGACGTTACCCTTACAAGACATCGTTCGCGGCGCAATGCAGATAGACACTAATGTCTTAGATGATAAAGTGTTGTTTAAAAGTGATGGAATGCCAACGTATCACCTCGCTAACATTGTAGACGACCATCTTATGGAAATTACTCATGTTATACGTGGAGAAGAATGGTTACCTTCATTAGCCCTGCACGTTTTATTGTACCGAGCATTTGGATGGACTGCCCCACAGTTTGCTCACTTACCTTTGTTAATGAAACCTGTTGGTAAAGGAAAATTAAGCAAGCGTGACGGTGATAAAATGGGCTTCCCGGTTTTTCCTTTGGTGTGGAATACTTCAGAAGGTGATGTGTTTTCTGGCTATAGAGAAGACGGATATTTACCAGAAGCGGTGCTTAATATGCTAGCCTTTTTAGGGTGGAATCCAGGCACAGAGCAAGAGATTTTCAGCTTACTAGAATTGGTAGATGCATTCGATTTAACTCGGGTAAATAAATCTGGTGCTAAGTTCGATCCTGAGAAAACCAAATGGTTTCAACATCACTATTTACAGGAAATGGACGAGGGTGTTCTAACGGCTCAGTTTAAGAAGTTTTTAGAAGAAAAAGGTGTTACAACTTCGTTAGACGTTTCTATTATTGTTCCGTTACTTAAGGAGCGTGCTACTTTTGTTTCTGACCTTTGGGAACAAGGGAGTTTCTTTTTTGAGGCACCAACGAGTTACAATGAGAAAGCAGCTAAAAAAGCATTTAAAGAGGAAACCCCAGCACTACTTACTCAAGTAGTTGCACATTTAAATGATATCACCAATTTTACCGCTGCTAACATTTCAGAAAAAGTAAAAGGATGGATAACTAGCAACGATATTGGGTTTGGAAAAGTAATGATGCCTTTACGACTTGCTTTAGTGGGCGAAATGAAAGGGCCTGATGTGTTTGATATTATCTCAATTTTAGGGAAAGATGAGGCTATTACACGAATAAATGCGGCTATAGCAGCTTGTTAAAAATACCAAACAGTCATCAATAAAACCGCACTAGTACTGCCTTTTATGGCAATCTCTGGACGTTCACTTACGTCAACATTTCTAAAAACGTCTGTAAGTCCGTTCTGGTATTGCACTGTAATTTTAAGTTTATCAAAGCCCACAGTAGCACCGACTTGAAATAACAGATTTAATGGACTTAAATTTTCTAAATCGAGTTGAATGAAGTCGTTACCGCCACTTGAATTAAACGTACCATCTAAAAAACTCGGGCCAATACTGCTGCGAGGAAAATCGAAGCCGCTACTATAATTTATAGTAGGCCCAGCCTGAATACTTACATTGTCTTTTATGATCCTGTAGCTGCCTAAGATACTTAACTGAAAATTTCGGCTCTCTGTAGTAAGTTCACCACCCGAAAGAAAAACTGAATTGTCTTGCGAGCAACAGGTTGTTCCTGTTGTATTGAAATCGACTTGGTAATACATAAAGGAAAGAGAAGAAATAATATCAAAATTTCCAACGATATTCTTTCTTACGTTAACGCCAATTAAGTTACCAACGGCTTCCTTTTTTTTCTCTTTACCAAAAGTATTATAGTAGAGATTATTAAGGGAAAAGCCTCCCTGCACACCAAAATTCCAGCTATTACGTTCTTCTGTCTGGGGTTCGTCACTGTTCGATTCTTGAGAATAAACCGACGAGAAAAATAATACTAGACATATACCGACAAGGTATTTAAGGTCTTTAACTACCATTCTACGAAGTTATGGTATTCTAGAAATACACCACAGCCATCAATAAAATTGTTGAGCTATGTCCTTCAAAACTGTCATTTTCTAAGTTTTTATCATCTAGCTTAGAAAGCATATTACTCACTCCGTATTGGTATTGTGCGCTAATTCGAAAGCTCTCTAGACCCACCGTTGCGCCACCCATAACATGAAAGTTAATCGGACTAATATCCTGAATGTCTTGGGCTCGCAAGGTTGTATAACCGTCTATAATATAATTTTCGAACCTATCGCTGTCTAGTTTCATTTTACCATTTACATTTAAGATAGGCCCAAACTCTATACTAAAGTGATGTTTTACAATATTATAACTTCCTAAAAAGTTGAGTTGCACACTTGGAATGGTATATTTTATACTTTGAACATCTAAAGGAGAGGTTGTTAATGGCCTACCCATGATACCTATTTGGTTGCTTGCAAAAGTCAGTCCGTAGATAAGGTCGAAGTTATTTCTGAAAGAGCCTCTTGTGGTAAATCCGGCAGCGAAACCTGTTTGTTGCTCTGTTACAAAGTCTGAGGTGCTAATATCGAAAAGAGATACGCCTCCTTGTATTCCTATGCGGTTGTAATCATCGTAATTTCGCTGTGCTATAGCGGTTGAAAAAACAAAAAATAAAAGAGTAACAAAAAGTACGTTTTTGAGACGAATCATGAGGTAAGAAATTTGAGGCCAAAAATAGCTTTATTTTCGTATCTTAAACGGAATATATAATTTAATATTTTAAACTATGAACGTATTACTTATTCTACTGGTTCCTATCGGAATAATTCTATTCTTTTTGCTCCTTTCTTCCTTTTTTGTAGTGAAACAACAAACTGCAGCACTCATTGAAAACTTCGGAAAGTTTAGCAGCATTCGAAACTCTGGGCTTCAATTTAAAATCCCTATTGTTCAACGTATTGCAGGTCGTGTTAACTTAAAAATTCAGCAATTAGACGTATTGGTTGAGACAAAAACGAAAGACGACGTATTTGTAAAGTTGAAAATTTCAGTACAATTTCAAGTGATTAGAGAAAAGGTATACGATGCTTTTTACAAACTTCAGAATCCGCACGATCAGATTACCTCTTATGTGTTTGATGTAGTACGTGCAGAGGTTCCCAAAATGAAATTAGATGACGTTTTTGAGCGTAAAGATGATATTGCTATAGCCGTTAAAGCCGAACTAAACGAAGCTATGAGCGACTACGGGTATGACATTATTAAGACATTAGTTACAGACATAGACCCTGACGTACAGGTAAAGGCCGCCATGAACCGAATTAACGCAGCAGAGCGAGAAAAAGTGGCCGCAGAATATGAAGCAGAGGCAGAGCGTATTAAAATTGTAGCTAAGGCGCGAGCAGAAGCAGAAAGCAAGCGTCTTCAAGGACAGGGTATTGCAGACCAACGTCGTGAGATTGCCCGTGGTTTAGAAGAAAGTGTAGATGTGTTAAACAATGTAGGTATTAATAGCCAAGAAGCTTCGGCTTTGATTGTAGTTACGCAGCATTATGACACCCTACAGTCTATTGGTGAAGAAACCAATACCAATTTAATTTTACTTCCAAATTCTCCTCAAGCTGGGAGCAATATGCTAAATGATATGATTGCTTCTTTTGTTGCGAGTAACCAAATTGGAGAGCAAATGAAAAAGAGTAATGCGGCTAAAGGCATTAGTAATAAAAGGAAAAGAACACCTCCTCCAGCAACTGATGGAGATGTGCAATATTAACTATAGTTGCGCCGTTGCCTGAATTTCGACTCGTCTGAAAAACTAGGACACTAGTGAATTCAAAAGTTTTTAGCCATAGTTCAACTATAAACGACAAACCCGATTCATTACGAGTCGGGTTTGTTATTTGTATGTAAGAGTGCGCTATTTATATTTCTTAAGTAATTTTCCAATACCGAACGAGATAAGAGGGGTAAGCAGCTTTAGGAGAACAGCACTCGTTGCCATGCCTCCTACAAGGGTTGTAGCTATCTTTCCGGGAGTTAAGCTGTCTTTGGTTTCGTGAAGGCTTAATTTTAATTCTTCACGATCTATTTCAGACTGCAACCATGCGCGTTTAATGTCTACATCTAACTCTTCAAAAGAAGTATATTTCTTATTCACGGTTTTTTGCATTTGGAAGGTTAATGTCTTCTGGAGTAACATTTTCTTCATTAAAGAGAAACTCTGTTCTGGCTTCAGAAGCATTTTCAACTTCATCTTCTACTACTAATTCTGAAAACTTACTTAGAATACTCTTGTCAATATGTTTCTTTCCGAAGAAAAGGATGAGAAGAAAAATTAGCAAGTAAAAGCCGCCAACAATAAAAAAACCTGTTAGCATACTTTCAAAAATCTTTCCTAGCCACATGGCTACACCAAAGGAGATGAAAATTAAAAACATCATAAAGATACCTCCTAAAACCAACATGTTGATTAACGAGGTTGCAAACTTCATGGCGTTTTTAAAAAGGCGGAGCTTATAATACTCCGCCGTACTTTTAATATAATCCTGAACTTTGTGGCCAGAGTCACTTAAATGATCTGATAGCGCTTGAAAGGGCATATTAGACGGTAGCTTTTTTAACGGTTGCCTTGGTTTTGTCTACCGATACTTCTTTTTGAAGCTTCGCATTTTGCTTACGTAGAGCTTCTAATTTATCTTCCATTGCCAATAAAATATCGTCGGCCTTATAGCTAGCAGATGAAAGTGTATCATCTAATTTTTGCTGAAAGTTATACTTTGCTTTCTGAGCGTGCTCTGTTAAATTAGACTTTGTATCTTGAAATTGCTTGTTCAATTTTTTCTGAGCTTTTTTACGCTCTTTATCGATTTTATTACGTGTTTTAGAGCCTTTATCTGGTGCGTATAAAATACCTATTCCTGCTCCGATTGCCGCTCCGGTTAATAACGCTAATAATGTTTGTCCTGTGTTAGATGCCATGTGTGTGTTTTTAAGTATTAATTTTGATATACCAAAGATAGACTAGCCTTGTTATATTGCTTGTTAATAAGCGGTTAATACCTTATTTCCAAATGGTAAATGTTTCTTAAAAAGAGCTGTGATGCCCCAAAAACTCTTAATGTTATCTAAATTATCAACCTATAAATCTTAAAATTCAACTGCTTAGTGCTCTAATTTAGCCCAAGAATCTCGCAGTGCTACGGTTCTATTAAACACCATTCTAGCAGCGGTAGAATCTCTGTCTACGGTAAAGTAACCTATACGTTGAAATTGCACTGTATCTTCCACTTCAAGTTCTTTTAAGCTTGGTTCTGCATAACCAGTAACAACCTCAAGCGAATTAGTATTTACAAACTCCATAAAATCTTTGTCTTTATGTGCATCTGGTGCGGCATCTGTAAACAAACGATCGTATAGACGTACCTCTACGGGTAACGCATGTGCCACAGAAACCCAATGAAGTGTACCTTTAACTTTTCGCAATGATGCTTCTGTGCCGCTTCCACTTTGGCTATCGGTATCGTAGGTACAATGTACTTCTACTATATTTCCGTTTTCATCTTTAATAGCCTTTTCGGCCTTAATAATGTAGGCGTTTTTTAGTCGTACCTCACCATCTAGTTTTAAACGAAAAAACTTCCTGTTAGCCTCTTCTCTAAAATCTTCCTTTTCAATATAAATCTCTCTACTAAAAGGCACTTTTCGGCTACCCGCAGCTTCGTCTCCAGGATTGTTTTCTGCGTCTAACCATTCTTCCTTCCCTTCAGGATAGTTAGTAATCACAACTTTTAAGGGGTCTAACACTGCCATTACGCGGCTGGCCTTTTTATTGAGATCTTCTCTAATATTATATTCTAAATGTGTTACATCTATCAGGTTTTCTCTTTTGCCAACGCCAATACTATCTGCAAAGTTTCTAATTGCGTCTGCTGTATATCCTCTTCTACGCAATCCAGATATTGTAGGCATTCTTGGATCGTCCCAGCCCGTTACAATACCTTCTTCTACTAACTTGGCGAGCTTTCGTTTACTCACCACAGTATGGCTTAAATTTCTACGAGCAAATTCTCGCTGTTTAGGCCGTAATTTATCTTTCTCGTGTACCTGGTCTAAAAACCAATCGTACAGTTCTCTATGTGGTAGAAATTCAAGAGTACAAAAACTATGTGAAACTTGTTCTATATAGTCACTTTCGCCATGGGTCCAATCGTACATTGGAAAGATTTTCCAGTCTGTTCCAGTTCTATGATGATGTTTATGCAGTACCCGATACATAACTGGGTCTCGCATAAGCATATTACTAGAAGTCATATCAATTTTAGCACGTAACACATGTGCACCTTCTTCTACGTCACCATTCTTCATTTGCTCGAACAGCTCTAGGTTTTCGTCTACAGAACGATTTCTAAACGGACTTTCAACCCCTGGCTTGTTAGGGGTTCCTTTCTGCTCGGCAATGGCCTCAGACGATTGTGAATCTACGTACGCCTTTCCTTCTTTAATAAATTGTACTGCCCAATCATACAGCTGCTGAAAGTAATCTGAAGCATAACATTCGTTCGCCCAGGTATACCCAAGCCAGGAAATGTCTTTTTTAATAGCATCTACAAACTCTTGCTCTTCTTTGGCTGGATTTGTATCGTCAAACCTTAGGTTAACCGGCGCATTGTAACGTAAGCCCAAGCCGAAGTTTAAGCAGATAGACGATGCATGCCCAATGTGTAAATACCCATTTGGCTCTGGAGGAAAACGAAAGTGCAAATCGTTTACCGTATAGTTTTCCTTTAAATCATCTTCAATGATATGCTCTATAAAATTGAGCGGTTCTTTTTCTTCTGTCATGATTCTTATAGCTTCCTTCCGTATAAAACACCTATGTTAAACACAATTTAGGGTTTTATAGAGATTTGTATTAAAATTAGTGGTTAAAAGGTATTGACTAACCTTTCGATTTTAACCCTTGGCAAATTTAACCAAAATACACGCCGTAAGAAGTTTAAAAATAAGTTTTGTATTTATCTTTGTTAAAAAATTTACCATGAGTATTATTCGACTTAAGAACATTCGTATTTTCACCAACCATGGCTGTTTAATTGAAGAGGAGAAAATAGGGAGTGATTATCTTGTTAATCTTACGGTAAAAGCTGATTTAAGTAAAGCCGCTACAACAGACAATCTCAAAGACACCGTAGATTACGTGCATTTACAGCATATTGTAAAAACCGAAATGGCGCAACGCAGTAAGCTGCTAGAGCAAGTTGGACAACGAATTATTGATCGTATTTTTTCTGAAATTTCCTTGGTAGAACATGCCGAGGTGTCTATTTCAAAGCTTAATCCGCCAATTGGTGGAGATGTAGCTGAAGTAGAGGTTACAATGACTCGGTAAAGAAACCATTGAAACAGACTTAAATTAATTATAGCCTTTTATATTAAATTTCTATATTTGCCCTCATTATTGGCATCATGGCCGAGTGGCTAGGCAGAGGTCTGCAAAACCTTCTACAGCGGTTCGAATCCGCTTGATGCCTCAAACAAAATCCAGCTCTTAGGGCTGGATTTTTTTATTTGTATACTCTTAGAAAATTAGCTTTCGAGTTTATCTTGCTCATTCAATGTTGATTATGTCTTCTTCTACCGGGGGAATAGGTTTGTCTATTGGAAGATCTGTGTTAGGAATTTGTTCAAGACCCCGTTTTACTTGTTCAGGAAAGATTCCTTCAATTAAAAGAAACAATCCAAATAAGGTAATTAAAATACTAACCCACTTCTTCGTTTTAAAAATAACTCGAGGTGTCATTTTACTTTTTAATTTCTTTGCCAAGGCAATTTTCAGCAAATCTGTTGCAAAAAATACCACCAAGACTGTAGATAGGAAGAAAATAACGCCTCGATTAGAAGTTGTTAAGGCGTTTGCCATGATAATGGTACCAATCCATCCAGCTAACACACCAAAATTTACAAAATTCAGTAAAAAACCCTTTAAGAAGAGGCCTCCTAAGTTCTTTTTAACCTTAACGGCATAATGTTCTCTAACGATTTTTATCCAATTTTTAGAGGTTCTTATGTACGAAATAACGCCGTATGCAATAAGCACCACTCCTCCAAAAATTAGAAGTCCTGGATCATCTTTTACACGTTCTAATATTTTACTGGTACTAAAGTAGGCGATGACAATAAATATAATATCTGCCGTCATTGCGCCTAGGTCGAAGAAAACTCCTGCCTTAAAACCTTTTGTTATACTGGTTTCAATAAGTGTAAAGAATACGGGGCCAACTGCAAACGCAAGCAGGAAACCGTAGAAAGCCGCATAGCCAATACCATCAAACATACTGGTAAAAGTACAAAGAATTGCGCGTTTGGTGTTGCGCTTCTTTCATTACTTTTATGAATGCATTTTAATCTGTCTTTACAGTTTCTTGAGACAATAACTATTGCACCCTACTGCTAACCTCTTAATGTTTACTAATAAATTCATCTAACTCTTCGATAGAGCTCTCAAATTCAAAAGCATCGTTCACTTTCCAATAATTTTCTGGATTGTAACAAAAAGCAAAAGCATATTTCGCAAAATCTAGTCGTGTACTTTCAAAATCGAAAAGCTTTGTAATTTTCAATATTTGGTTTGCAGTTAGACAATTTCTCTTTACAATTTGCTTTGCCAGAGTAAGTTTAGAATCTGAAAAAGTTTTGCTCTCAATTGAAGACAATGCACCTCTAAAATCTGCTGGACGCATAGCATAACAATCCTCTTCTACTAGAATTACTTCGTTAGGAATAGTTGAAGAAGTTGTTGTAGTGGTTTGTGTTGTAGTGGTACTTGTACCAGATACACCGTCGTTAATTGAAACATCCATTCCCACAGAAACCCCTCCAACGTTTATATCCACATTTACGTTATCCCCTGCACCATTGGTAGTTGTTGTGGTTTGGGTTGTTGTAGAAGTTACAATTGCTGGCATTGGCGACGTATTATATTGAATGACTGTTAGGTCGCTTGGTATTAACGGTTCTGTTTGGTAAGGAGTAAAAGAGAAATAACGCAATACGAGCTTTCCATTACCTTTTTCTTTAATCTTGTAAGTTACATCGCCCCAATTACCATCTACATCTACAGCCATTAACATGTTTTTCTTGATGCTTGGCATTGATGTATTTGCAAACACAATTTCTGCCGTATAATGTGTATTTGTAAGGTTGTCTACTCTAATATTTGTACTCGGACTTTCATTTTGTCGTACGCTATTTAAGAGCACATAAAAAGGATCACCTGCTTCAGAAAAAATTGTAATACTTGAGGTTTGTGCTACGAGTACTTGACTTATGGTAACCAAGAACATAAGAAATGTAATTTTTTTCATAATATATAGTTTAAAATGAGGGATTTTCAAAAGCTATGCCAAAGTTAAATTAGTCCAATAGTACGGATATTTATAACAATTTGAAACTTTAAACATTTGCATGCCCTAACATGGTAAAATCTAAATGTTTTTTTACAAGGTCTGCATTTTTTACTTGTACCCTTACTTCATCACCTAACACATACGCATTCTTTGTTTTTTGACCAACAACTGCATAGTTTTCTTTATCAAATTCATAGTGGTCATCGGTTAAGTCTTGTAGGCGCACCATACCTTCGCATTTATTTTTTATAATCTCAACATATATTCCCCATTCTGTAACCCCAGATATTACACCTACAAATTCTTCATCTTTGTGATCTTGCATGTATTTTACTTGCATATACTTAATACTATCTCTTTCGGCATTAGTAGCTAGTATTTCCATTTCAGTACTATGCTTACAGTTGTCTTCATAAGCATCTTCTTTAGCACTTTCTTTTTTGTCTAAATAGCGCTGCAATAATCTATGAACCATAACATCTGGATAGCGACGTATAGGCGACGTAAAATGTGTATAATAATCGAATGCCAGACCGTAATGACCTATGTTATGAACTGTATACTGTGCTTTACTCATGGTACGAATAGCAATAGTATCTATCATATTCTGCTCTTTTTTACCATGTACATCCTTTAAAAGTTTGTTCATAGATGCCGCGGTTGTTTTTCTATCACGCGTATCCATTTTATATCCAAACTGACGGATGATATTTTCTAGCGCAGCAATTTTTTCATCATCTGGCTCATCGTGTACTCTGTAGACAAATGTTTTCTTCGGATTCTGTTTTCCTATATATTCTGCAACGCTTCGGTTGGCTAACAACATAAACTCCTCAATAAGTTTGTTAGCATCTTTACTTTCTTTGAAGTACACACCTTCTGGGTTATTTTTTTCGTCTAGAATAAATTTTACTTCAACTTTATCGAAAGAAATCGCTCCCGCATGCATTCTCTTTTTCCGAAGAATTTTGGCTAATCTATCTAATTCTAGAATTGCCTCTGCAATAGGTTTATCTACTTGATACTCTTTTCCTGTGAGTGAAATATTTGCAGGAATTGTTCTACTATCTTTATCATCTAGTGTCTTAGATACTCCCTGACCGGTGTTTTTTTCAATTATTTCTTGGGCTTCTTCATAGGCAAATCGTGCGTCTGAGTAGGTAACCGTTCTTCCAAACCATTTTTTTACAACTTCAGCTTTATTATTTACTTCAAAAACTGCAGAGAAGGTATATTTTTCTTCATGAGGTCTTAATGAACAGGCATTATTAGATAATACTTCTGGCAACATAGGTACTACACGATCTACTAGATATACAGAAGTTGCTCGTTCGTAGGCCTCGTCGTCGAGCACTGTGCCTGGTTTAACGTAATGACTTACATCTGCAATGTGAATTCCTATTTCATAATTTCCATTTTCTAGTACTTCAAAACTTAGAGCATCATCAAAGTCTTTTGCGTCTTTAGGATCTATCGTAAATGTGAGTGTTTTTCGCATATCCCGACGCTTCTTAATTTCCTCATCTCGTATGCTTGTATCAAGCTCATTTGAAAAAGTTTCTACCTCATGCGGAAACTCGTATGGAAGTCCGTACTGAGCTAAAATAGAATGAATTTCTGTGTTGTGTTCTCCTGGTTTTCCAAGTACTTTTAGTACACTTCCAATAGGTGAATCTGAATTTGATTCCCAACCATCCATTCTTACTAAAACTCTATCTCCATCTTGTGCTTCTCCAATTTTACTCTTAGGTACAAAAATGTCTGTATACATGTTGTATCCCTGACATTCTACGAAGGCAAATTTATCTGAAATCTGAATGGTACCAACAAATTCTGTGCGCTTCCTTTCTATTATTTTTGTGACTTCACCTTCCATTCTACCACCGCGTTTTCTGCTAAAAACATAAACTTCTACAGTGTCTTTATTTAAGGCTTTATTTAGATTTTTGTTTGAAATTTTAATATCATCTTCAAGGCCATCTACAATTACAAATCCACGACCGCGACTTGTAATATCCATAGTTCCAGTATGATAATTTTTTGATGGAGTTATAATATATTTTCCTCGTTCTAATTCTTGAATTTCCCCTTTAAGCTGAAGTGCTTTTAATTTCTTTATAATTTGATTTCTACTACTAGCATCGTCTACGCCAAGTTTAGCAGCAATTTGTTTATAGTTAAATGGTTTTGAATGCTCCTTGCGAAGTATGGTTAATATACTTAGGGCTAATCCCTGTATGGTTGATTTATTTTTTCTACGTTTTTTACGTTTCGGCATGGTTTTCTCTTATATTAGGTAAAAGTACTACTATTAAAACAATGACCCTTTTGCATTGTGAAAGATTTAGTACCTTAGTAGGTAATTGATTTTCAGAAGTATGAAAGACTATAAAGTCATTGCAATTTTTACGTATGCCAGTGAGTATACTGTACTACGTCATTTATTGCAGCAGGCAGAAATTCGGTTTATTTTTCAAAATGAAACAATGATCAGTGTTCTTCCATTTCACAGTAACGCTGTAGGGGGCATTCGTCTTATGGTACACAAAGATGACGTTTTAGAAGCTTCGGAAATTTTAAATAATTTAAACAATCCTTCTTCACTTCGAATTGTTTAGTTTCTATATTTCTTACTTATCAGACTTTTCAACAACTATATATACATCATTTCTTTTTTTCTAAATTTTTAAAAATAAAATGATGATTATGATGGGATGTTTATAAGTGGTATAACTTTTATGGACTTTCCTTTTAATTCAATTTATTACCGTTTGTATACGGTTTGTTAACATACCTTTTAAGATACTTCTCTCTTTAAAATGAGGTAAATATACTATGCTATTAACAGCTGTTTATAACCTATGTTGACAACCGTTATTTAATAAATTTTCAGAAATATTTTGTTTGAAAACTATCTTTTCATGAGGATAACTCTACTACAAATACTGAAGTTATATTTAGGCATTCTGAAAAGAAAAGGTATATGTACTTATCTTTTGAAACCACCAAATAAATTTGTGCATATTCAGTAAACAAATATTAACAACGATATTAACTTAAATATCAAGGCAGCGTTAAGAAATGGTTATGGTTGAAAATCAACTCATAATGTTAATTAGCGGTATATAAATAGACAGCTCCACTATTATTAGCTGCGTTATTGGTTTGGTCTCCGTTAATTCCTGTTGCGTTGCTGTCCTCATAAACAGCACCTACTATTATCATATTGCCATCGCTAGAAATAGCTGCACTCTCTACATAACGCTCATTTGCTTCTGTATTCGACGCTTTAATATATGCTTGTTGAGTCCAGACGCCTTCATCTCTTGAGAAAACAAACATGGATCCAGCGTTATTAGATGAATTATCTGTTTGATTACCATTAATTCCAGTAGCATTACTATCTTCATTGTAGGCACCTATCGCAATTCTATCTCCATTATCTGAAGAAGAAACATTCCATCCAAATTGATCACCAGCATCTGTATTCGACGCTTTAATATATGCCTGTTGTGCCCAGACAACTCCGGTATATGAAAACACATATACTGCACCACTATCTATTGATGAATTATCAAGTTGACCTCCATTGATACCAGTACTATTACTATCCTCATAAGGTGCGCTTGCTAAAAGTGTGCTTCCATCTCCCGAAATAAAAATATTTCTCCCAAATTGATCATCAGAATCTGTATTTGATGCTTTAATATATGCTTGTTGTGTCCAAACATTACCGGTACGTGTAAAAATATAAACTGCCCCGCTATTTGTTGCGGTATTGTTATTTTGATCTCCATCAACCCCTACAGCATTACTATTTTCATTAATTGCGCCTACTCCTAATGTATTACCGCTATTAGAAAGTGATACTGCATTACCAAATCCGTCTGCCAAATCGGTGTTCGATGCTTTAATATATGCTTGTTGTGTCCAAACATTACCGGTACGTGTAAATATATATACCGCCCCGCTACCTGTTTCGCTATTATCAGTTTGATTCCCATTAATGCCAACCGCGTTACTGTCTTCATTAAAAACACCTACAGCTAGGGTATTTCCATCGCTCGAACAAGAAATATTTCTCCCAAATTGATCCCCAGCATCTGTATTCGATGCTTTAATATATGCTTGCTGTGTCCAGACATTACCAGTACGTGTAAAAACATATACCGCTCCACTATTTATTGCGCTATTATCAGATTGATTCCCATTAATACCAACCGCATTACTATCTTCATTAATAGCACCTACAGTAAGCGTATTTCCATCGCCTGACAGACTAAGGTTAAAACCAAAAAGATCATTTGCTTCTGCATTAGACGCTTTAATATATGCTTGTTGTGCCCAGACATTACCAACACGTGTAAAAATATATACCGCACCACTATTTGTAGCGCTATTATCAGCTTGGTTACCGTTTATACCTGTGGTATTACTATCTTCAGTTACTGCACTCACAGCAATTGTTTCATTATTATCTGATATAGAAACACTATAGCCAAACAGATCATCTGAGCCTGTATTTGAGGCTTTTACATAGTCAATCGAACTGCTCATAGTAAAAACGGGTGGTTCAATTTCGGTTAGAACAGGATTCCCACTTCCATCGGTTCCGATACATACCCAACCTCCATTCTGATAAAAACAGGTGCTGCTTCTTGAGATGTCAAAAACGGTTGTGCCCTCCAGTGGATCATTGCCTTGTCCGTCGGTCACATCCTCCACCGAAGTTACTCTTGGAAGGACCAAGCCAGTGTTGTTTACCGAAGTTATATCCAAGGTTCCCTTAGGGTCTGTAGTGTTAATACCCACCTGGGCAATAGTTGATGCTGTTGTTAGCAACATCAGAAAAAAGAAAAAGCGATTCATCATTATATTAAATTTAAAATAGGAAGAACCGGTAGATTTGGGGAGTTTCAAAAATAGGCTTTCAATTATAATATGCAAATACCCAATAGCGGGTATCTTAGATAAATCTGTAGTGTAAGAACTATAACGGAAATGGAGAACTTACTTATCTTTGCATCAAAATAGTACCATGAAAATAGCCATAGGAAATGACCACGCCGGACCAGATTACAAATTTGCCATTCTTAAAATATTAGAGGCACGCGGAATTGAAGTTACAAACCACGGCACCGATACATTAGATAGTGTAGATTATCCAGATTTTGCAAACCCTGTGGCAAAGGCTGTGAATAGCGGAGATGTTGACTTTGGTATTTTAATCTGCGGAAGCGCCAATGGGGTTGCGATGACGGCAAATAAATACGAAAAGGTACGCGCCGGAGTATGCTGGACCAAAGAAATTACAGAACTCTCCAGACTGCATAACGATGCCAATGTTATTTGTATTCCTGCACGATTTACATCGTTACAACAAGCCATTGGAATGGTAGAAACTTTTATTGACACAAAATTTGAAGGAGGAAGACACCTAAATCGAGTAAATAAAATTGGCTGCGTCTAATTTTATTTAGCGGTTCTACAAATTACAGTTAACTTTATAACTGTGTCACACACTCATACCCATAGTCATCAAAACGATTTAAAAGGGAGAAACCTGCTTCTCTCTATTGGTCTTAATATCGTTATTACTGTAGCCCAAGTCATAGGTGGTATTCTTTCAGGTAGTCTTTCATTATTAAGTGATGCGCTACACAACTTTAGCGATGTACTTTCACTTATTATTAGTTATGTAGCAGATAAATATTCAAAAAAAGCAGCGTCTTTCGATAAAACTTTTGGCTACAAACGCGCCGAAATTATTGCGGCATTTGTAAACGCGTCTACGTTGTTAATTGTTGCTGTCTATTTAATTTATGAGGCAATTATTCGGTTTATGAACCCCAAAGAGATTGAAAGCAACTTGGTTATTTGGTTGGCTCTTTTAGGCATTATAGCAAATGGGTTTAGTGTTTTATTGCTGAAAAACGACTCGAAAGAAAATATGAACATGCGCTCTGCGTACTTACACCTCTTAACAGATATGTCTGCAAGTGTAGCTGTTCTAATTGGCGGGCTTCTAATGAAGTATTTCGGCTGGTTTTGGGTAGACAGTGTGCTCACTGTTTTAATAGCTATTTATCTATTATTTATGGGATATGATTTGCTGAAAAGCAGCTTTAAAATTTTAATGCTGTTTACTCCAGACGACATTAGACTTGAAGAACTACGCGAAGCAATTTCCGAAGCTCCAGAAATAAAAAATGTACACCACATGCATATCTGGCAACTAAACGAAAAGGAAACACACCTAGAGGCGCATATAGATTTTCACGAAGACATTACCCTGTCACAATTTGATGTTATATTAAATGGAGTAGAAGAGAAGCTATACCACGATTTTGGAATAAATCACGTTAATATTCAACCAGAATTTAGAAAAGACGACGCCAAAGATGTTATTGTTCAAGACTAATTTGCTAAATAAAACATGAAATCTCAACTATGGAAATTATAGTAAAAACGTTTGACGAACTCACCATTTATGAGCTGCACGACACCCTGCAGTTGCGCAGCGAAGTTTTTGTAGTAGAGCAAGATTGTGTTTATCAAGATATTGATGGTAAGGATAGTAAGGCACTTCATATTATTGGACGAAATAATGGAAAAATAGTGGCCTACACGCGCTGTTTTGCCCCTGGAATTTATTTTAAGGAAGCCGCAATAGGCAGGGTAGTGGTAGACAAAAATCAACGAGCCTTCGGATTTGGGCATGACATTATGAAAGCGTCAATTGATGCCATAGAAAAAAGGTTCCGCACAAAAAACATCAAGCTTTCTGCACAGACCTATCTTATAAAATTTTACGAATCACACGGATTTAAAACCACGGGTTCAGAATACCTAGAAGATGGTATTCCTCATGTTGCGATGCTTATAGCTTAATCAGATTTTTCTGAAGGTTTAAATCTGTTAGCATCTCGTTTGTAAATTTGTAATGCCCTTTACGAGTGATAATCTTAAAACGGTGGTTCTTCATTCTCGTTAGTACATCTAAAAACCTCCATTTAGACTTTAATAAATTAGGCTTTTCGCTTTTCAGACTTACTTCAAAATAATGCTTAATTCCTGCACGTTCTGCTACGATGTCTGGGGTAACAACAATATCACTTCCTTTTTTTGAATACGATTTTGGAGTTTCGTAGCCCTCAATGTCTGCTTTAATGTTTTCAAATCCCTTGTGCTCTAAATACGCGACAGACTGTTCTAGCGTATCTGTATTTTCTGTTTTGTCCGATTGTATCATAGCTCATAATATACAGAAAATGAGCATTTTTCATTACTAAAGTTTTGTTAACTTAGTAATTACTGCCTTTTAGAGCGCACGTTTTTATTGAACGGAATCCCTAATTGAACCCCAATACTTTCATCATTTGTATGATCTGCTATATCGACACCGTACTTAATTTTTGAAGTATCATCATACACAAATGTCCCAAAGAGACGGTCCCAAATAGATAGCATATTTCCGTAGTTACTATCAGTCCAAGGAAGTTGATAGTGATGATGAAATTTATGCATATTTGGTGTCACGATAATATAACTTAAACCACGATCTAACCACAAAGGAAGGGCAAGATTGGCGTGTGTAAAATAAGTAAAAGCAACACTTAATATGCGGTATAAGAAATAGAAAGCTATGGGCATTCCTGTTAACATTACCGCAACTAGGGCAAAACTTTCTCGTATGATAAAATCGATAGGATGGTGGCGGGTTCCTGTAGTTGCATCAACATGTTTATCGCTATGATGAACAATGTGCAACCGCCACATAAGCGGAATTTTATGAAGGCAGAAATGAACAAAATATTGAGCGACGAAGTCAAGTACAATTATCGCGATTAGTAATTCTACCCAAACAGGCGCCTCAAATAGGTGTAACAGACCAAATTTAGAGACTTGCAGCCAATTAAAAACGCCAACCGTAGCAATTCCAAAAACAGCGTTAATAATCATTACAAACAAGAGCAAAACTAGATTTACTTTTGCATGCTGCCATTTTTTATACTGAAACGTTACAAGACTGTAATACCCTTCTAAAACCCAGAAAAATGCTAAGGTGAAAAACACCCAAAGCGCTTTCATCCAAGTGGGCATGGTTTCAAAAAACAGCAGAAATTGATCCATTTAGGTACCTTAACCTATTATTTTTTTAGAATTCTATTGTATTTACCGCTATTGGTGAGTACTTCTATTCCTGCAAGAATCTCAGGATTGTTCACAACTTGATAGTCGTACAACCCTTCTTTATAGAAATACCGCTTTAAAATTTCGTCTGTAAGCAACGACTTAATTTCGGCTTTTTTAGCGATAACTTTTTTGTCTTTAGCCGCATCTATGGCGTCCATTAATTGCTTATAACTATTAGCAATTTCTTTTTCTATATCATCGGCTTCTGCACGACGTAGGGCTTCTGCAAACTCTTTTTCGGTTTCAGTTTCGTATTCAAAATTTTGCGACTTTAGAAAAGTTATAAAGTTTTGAAAATCGGCATCTGTTACTTCAAATCCATTCCAGTTATCCATGCTGTTGTTGTAGTAATACTCTGTAGCATAATCGAAGATTGCCTGATCTTTTAATAACGCCGTGGTAATAGGACTAAAAACAGCAGTTTCTACTTCAACATCTGGAAGAATTCCACCTCCGTCATATACGGTACGCCCGCCTTTGGTTTTAAATTTGTTATACTCTTTAGAATCTACGCGCACAGGATCTCCATTTTCATCTCTATTCCAATAATCTAATGCTTGAATACAGCGACCACTTGGAGTGTAATAGCGCGAAATGGTTACTTTAAGCTGTGTGCCATATGTGAGCTTTTTTGGACGTTGTACCAGCCCTTTTCCGAAACTACGAGCCCCCACAACCACAGCACGATCTAGGTCTTGCAATCCACCAGAAACAATCTCACTCGCCGAGGCACTTCTACCATTTACCAAAACTACTAGCGGAATTTCTGTGTCCACTGGCTCTTTTGTGGTTTTATATGTTTTATTGTACTTGACAATCGTACTTTTAGTAGTTGTAATAACCTCGCCTTTGGGCACAAATAAATTTACAATACTAATTGCCTCATTCAACAATCCTCCTGGATTACCACGTAAGTCAAGAATGATTTTATCTGCACCTTGATTTTTTAGCTCCAGCAGGGCTGCCTTGGTTTCGACAGTTGTTCTTCTATTAAATTTTTGAAGTACTATGTAACCAATATTATTATCTAATAATTTAAAATAAGGCACTGCTTTTACATCTACTTTTTCTCTTGTAAGCGTTGTTGTTTGCGTTTTTCCTTGTCGCTTATATGTAATTTCAACCGTGGAGCCCGATGCGCCTTTCAGTAACTCACCAGCGTCGTTTTCAAAGTCTGCCAGCGCTGTAGTGCCCACTTTTACAATTTCGTCACCAGCTTTAAGCCCAGCCTTGTCTGCAGGATAGTCTTTAAAAGGCTCCATAATAATAATTTTATCTTTTAGCGTTTTTACAGACGCTCCTATCCCGGTATAGGTTCCAGAATTTTGAATACGCGCATCTTCTACCTCTTGTTCATTCCAGTATACAGTGTATGGATCTAAATCTTCTAACATCCCCTTAATAGCTTTATCCATGAGGGTTGCTGGAGTTACTTCATCTACATAATTCATGTTTAATTCTTTGTACATGGTCGTGAAGATTTCAATCTGCTTAGCGATTTCAAAAAAATCACTTTTAAAACCAACGGTAGTACAAAATATAAGTGCTGCGACAATTGGAAGTATTATTCTCTTTTTCATAATAAAGTCTTTATCTCAAAACGGCAAAAACCGTAATCAAGTATGATTTAAAGGTATACATTTTTCTTCGGAAACCGAACAGACTCACACCCCTTCGCGAATCAATTTTTTAAGTATAGAAATCTGTCCTAAATGATAATGGGTATGCTCAATGACACCGTGAATATTTCTGTAATATGTTCCGTAGGCCTTTTTTATAAATCCTTCGGAAAGTTTAGCTTCCGGAAGCTCGGTAATTAATTTCAAAAATGTTCCTGCTTCTTGCCATGTTTGTAATTTTAGCTGCTCCCAATCTGTTGCCGAAGTCACAGGAGGATGCTCAAAGCTCAAGCTGTCCTTGGCGGTAAGTGGCTTTCCTTCCAAAACACCAATCACCGCATTGCAATAGTATTGAATATGGTAAACCAAAGTTGCAATGGTATTTAAAGAACCCACCTGTGCCACTGCCTCTTCAAAGGTTACGTCGTGAAGCACCTCTTTAAAAGACACTCCAGTATAATTGCCACCATTAATTAAATGCTCGTATTGCTGTGCTATATGTTGTGGAAAATTCATGGCTTCTGAAAATTTAAATATAATAACACTGGCTTACTTCTTTTTTCTACGACGTAACAACCAACGAAGAAAGAAAATGATAAAAATGATGACAATAAAAAGCGGCCAGATATATAAAAGCCCCAAGAAAAAAACTGAAATACCATCCCATCCACCTTGCAGCGCATTTTTCATTTTTTGACCGTAGGAGAGCGTCACACCCGTTTGGGCAGTAAATTTGTAAAACTCAATGTTTACTGTGCTCATAGACACGCGGTCTTGAAGGTAATTAAGACGCCCTTCTTTTGCCTCAATTTCTTCTCGAATGGTAGAAAGCTCTCGTTCTATTTCTAGCATTTCTTTCACATTTTTGGCTTGGGTAAGCAACTCGAGATAGCGTTTTTCTAATTCGCGTTTTGCTTTAAGCCGTGCTTCTAAATCTACAAACTCCTCAGTAACGTCTTGACGAGAAATGGTTTTTTGATCGTAATAAGGAACGCCTTCAGAAATACCGGCTACAAGTGCTTCAAAATTGTCTGTTGGCACGCGAACGACTATATTTCGGTACAAGCGATTATAATCTTTACCGGCATTATCACTCGCTATAAAACCTTTGTATTGGGAAACAAGCTTGAGAATATTCTGATGTGTTTTTTCGGGTTCGGCACTTTCAAAAGCAAGATTTGCAGTTTTTATAATTTTTGCCTCGCGCTGCTCAGGCGCTAGGTTTACATCATTAGAAGTTTCTTGTATTTCTTCGAAAAGAAGATCAGAATCTTCGTTAGCCATAGTTTCGGCTTTAAATGCGCCAAGGCCTCTTTCTGCATTTCCTCCGTTAGAGCACGCAAGATTAAGTGCTAGCAGTGCTAGAATTATACATCGTTTCATTCAGAAATTTTTTTAAGCAACACAGCCATAGAGGAGGAAAGCTTGCTGTATTGTGGTTTATCCTTACTAAGATATAAAAAAAGCAGCGTAAAGTGCTTGCCATTTTCTTTTTCAAGAACTTCTTTCTGAAGTCGATACGCCTCTCTTAGTTGTCGCTTAATTCGATTTCTGGCGACGGCACTTTTAAAACTTCGCTTTGGAACGGCAAACGTTGCCTGCGATACTTCAGAATTTTCAAGAGGGAGATAAAAAACCTTAATAGGAAACTTTACAACGGTCTCACCCTCATCAAACAATTGAGCAATACGTTTGCGAGATTTCAGTTTTTCGTCTTTTCCGAAGGTAAATGGCATAGGGTAAAGATATAAAAAGACCTTTCAGGTTTTGTCCTAAAAGGTCTCATCTATTTAAAGTTTCAACAATTATTATTTATTTCCGAAGCTGTTATTATCTCGATTAATATCTGCCATAAGGGCACTAGCATCAATGTTCATAGTAACCACCTTTTTCCCTGCAGGGATATCGAAACTATACGTTGGGTAAGCCCACGCCCAGTTTTTAAGCACCGTCCATTTTATATCGCTGTACGGATTGCTTTTTTCTGCACGAGCCATTTGTAGCGGAATGTAGAAAGTTTCTTGACTTCCATCCTGATACTGTACACTTAGATCTATAGGCATTGCTATTTCACCAAGCCGCTCTAAGGTAACCGTTGTTGGACCATTATCCTTAGGCTCTACACTTTTAATTGCGTAATCTACCGTGCCCGTTGTTTGCATAAAATCCATTAGGTACCAATCTAGCTCAAATCCAGATATCTTTTCTGCAACGCGAATAAAGTCGTTTGGAGTTGGATGCTTAAACGCCCAATCTTTAAAATATTGCTTAATAGTTTTGTCTAGATTTTCCTTGCCAATAATATAGCCCAATTGCGACATAAACACTGCACCTTTGCTGTAGGCTGTAATGCCATACGATTGGTTATAAGTATATCTATCTGCATGAGTCGTTGCGGGTTGTTCTTTCCCACTTTTGGCTAAATAAACATAGCCGCCATACGAGCGTGCCAACGGATTAGGATTTTTTTCGTTCAAGATTTCATTAGACGCCATGGCCGAAATGTAACTGGTAAACCCTTCGTCCATCCATTCGTGTTTTGCTTCGTTGGTTGCAAGTAAAAACTGAAACCATGTATGTGCCAACTCATGTGCCGTAACACCAAACAGGCTATTAAACTCGCGCTCGCCTGTAATAAGTGTGCTCATGGCATATTCCATTCCACCATCGCCACCCTGAATCACAGAGTATTGCTTGTACGGATAGTCGCCAATATGCTCGTTAAAATACGCTAGTAAATCTGCTGTTAGTGGTTGTAACTTTTTCCAGTTATCCTTAATTTCTTCATTGTCTTTGTAATAGAAATTTAGCGTAACGCCATTCGGACCATCGTATTGGTCATGAATGTACTCTTTATCTGCTGCCCATGTAAAATCATGTACATCTGGAGCAATAAATTGCCATGTTCTTTTACCACCTTTCCCTTTTTTAACGGCTGGGTAAGCACCTCCTTTTACATTTGATGCACTGTATCCGGTACCTCCAACCGTATAATCTTTATCGATATGAATGGTTACATCAAAATCGCCCCAAACACCATGAAACTCGCGTGCAATATATGGATCTGCATGCCATCCTTGGAAATCGTACTCGGCTAATTTTGGAAACCACTGTGTCATTGAGTAGGCAACACCTTCTGAATTATTGCGACCACTTCTTCTCACCTGAACAGGCACCTGAGCATCCCACTCCATGTAAAAAACTGTACTGGCGCCGGGCTGAATAGGTGAATTTAGTTGTACCTCTAAAACGGTACCAACCACTTCATAAGAAACTTTCTTACCGTCTTGGGTAAGTTTCGACGGTTTTATATAACCAATTTCATTAGGGGCAAGCATTGAGATTCTATCTTTTACCCTACCATCTGGATCTGCGATGGTTCTAGAACGTACATCCATCTCGCTTCCCGGTTGAAAAGCATTAAAATAGAGGTGATAAAAAACACGGTCTAATACATCTGGCGAATTATTGGTATAGGTCAATGTCTGTTTTCCAACGTATTGAAAATTTTCAGCATCCACATCGATATCCATCTTATAATCTACTTTCTGCTGCCAATACGAAGTGTTATTTTGAGCACTCACTGCAACAACGAGTAGCAGTGCCCAAAAACTATTAAAAAGAGTTTTTTTCATGGTATTTATACAATTTATTAGTGTCTAATGAGTATTGCTTTTCTATCCTTCTGAAATTTTAATTCATGAAGCTATAGCGCAATAATGTACACTGAATGAATGACTACATTTTTGACGCCATTATTAAGGCGTTATACAAGTTAACCATTTTTCCAGATTTTGATATATTATTAAATGAATCTGTGTTAGATGCATCACCCCCTAAAACAACGTTTGCATTAGTGGAAAGTCCGCTATCCATAATTACTTGCTTTACCTGTTTTGCTGATAGGTTAGGATACATAGAACGAATAACAGCGGCAACACCAGCAACAGCAGGAGACGCCATAGAGGTTCCTTGTAAGTATTCGTAAGTGTCTAGGGGAGTGGTAGACCAAATTTTTACCCCTGGAGCAAATACGTCTACATTGCTTTTTCCGAAGTTAGAAAAATTAGCAACAAGTTCACTACCATATTTGTAATTTAAAGCACCAACGGTAAGCACGTTTCCAGCATATTCTGCGCCTGTTTTTGTCTGGTCGTTCGGGTAAACAATGTTTTCATCAAGGTTTAGCCCTTCATTTCCTGCAGCGTTTACAATTAAAACGTCTTTGCTTTCTGCATATTTAATAGCCTCAATAACCCACTCTGGATGTGTAGAATAGTATTTTCCAAAACTTGTATTTAACACCTTAGCACCATTGTCTACCGCATAGCGAATAGCGTTGGCAATATCTTTATCGTACTCGTCTCCATCTGGGACGGCACGTACTACCATAATTTCTACATTTCCGGCAACACCATTCATTCCAATACCATTATTACGTTGTGCAGCTATAATTCCTGCAACGTGAGTACCGTGCTTTGCGTCTGCCTCTTTTGGGTCTGGACCATCTACATCTCCATTTCCGTAGTACTTGGTAGCTGGATTGTTTGGGTCGTCACCTAGCATTTCTTTTCTGAAGTCTTTATCAATATTAAAGTGTGTGTCTAGACGGCCGCTAAAATAGTCGATACCACCTGTTAACTCTTTAATTACTTCTGGAACACTATCTCCAAAATTCAGCATTTGCGTTAACATACCAATTTGCTGTTGTTGTTCTGCTGAAGGATTTGTAATACCAGCCAAGTCTTTTTTGGTGTAGTCTTCTTTCCCAAATTTTTTGGTCATTGCCGCATGCGCTGGTTTCACACTTTGCAAAATTTGATCGTACTGAGCTTTTTGCGCGAGGGCTTGTTGCTTTTCTTTTTCAAATTCAGCCTTTGCTTTTTTGTACATTTCAAATTCAGCACGATCTGCGGTACTTATAGAGGCATCTGTTTTGCCTTCAAATTTCGGATTTAATGCTCTAATAATTCGAACATATTCCATGTTCTCACCTACAATGTTTCCAAGAAAATTCCAGCCGTGTACATCATCTACATAACCGTTATTGTCGTCATCTTTTCCGTTATTTGGTATTTCGCCTTTGTTGGTCCAGATTACATTTTTTAAATCTTCGTGTTCTACATCTATTCCGCTATCTATAACTCCAACAATTACAGTTTCGCCTTTTTGTTTCTTAATGATTTCAGCATAAGCCTTATCTACACTCATCCCTGGAATTGTATCCATTACCAAGTCGCTAGCAACCCAATTCTTTGTCTGGACGTCGGTTAATGGGGTGATTTTTAAAGGAGTTGTGTCAATATTTCCAATAGGAGTTGATACTACTGGAGCAACGCCACCACCACAACTAGCCAATAATGTGGCTCCAGCGATAGCAAAAAAGGAAGATTTTAAAATATTCATTCGTTCAGTTTTAATTTAATAGTTCGTTCAAAGTATAGGTCTGATCAAGGCGAACACCTTTTTCAGTATGTTTTACAGTAATTAATGGGTTATAAGCATCGTGCTCGAGCCATAAATAATAGTTGTTATCTGCTGCCGCATTTAAGAATTTCTCTTTTTCTGGCAGCGTAAGCAAAGGTCTTGTATCGTACCCCATCACAAACGGCAAAGGCAAATGCCCTGCTGTTGGAAGTAAATCTGCCATAAAAACTATTGTCTTTCCTTTGTATTTTACATGGGGTATCATTTGCTTATCTGTATGTCCATCTGCAAAGAAAATACCAAAGTCAAGTTCTTTAGCTTCAGAAAAATCTGATGTTGGCGACGTTACAAAGTTAAGTTGCCCGCTTTCTTGTAAGGGTATGATGTTTTCTTTTAGGAAAGAAGCCTTTTCGCGTCTATTGGGTTGGGTTGCCCAAAGCCAATGGTCTTTGTTAGTCCAAAATTTGGCGTTTTTAAAAGCTGGCTCGTAGCCCGTGCGATCTTTGTTCCATTGAACACTGCCTCCACAGTGGTCAAAATGAAGATGCGTCATAAACACGTCGGTAATATCGTCTCGATGAAATCCGTGTTTTTTTAGTGAATTATCCAGATTGTGGTCTCCCCAACGAAAATAATATCCAAAAAACTTTTCAGATTGCTTGTTTCCCATACCAGTATCTACCAACGTAAGCCTATCTCCATTTTCAATAAGCATACAACGGGCTGCAATGTCAATCATATTATTACTATCTGCCGGATTGATACGTGTCCAAAGAGATTTAGGAACGACACCAAACATGGCACCGCCATCTAATTTAAAATTTCCGGCTTCTATAGGATACAGCTGCATAAGTCGTGCAAAATACAAAAAGGCAGGCGAATGTGGTAGGGTGTTAAGGATATATTAAGAAGTTGGAAAAGACTGTGTTGTAAAATGGCATTAGAAGAGTATACCAACGCTTTCTTCAACTACCGCCTTAACGGCTTTCCGAAATGGTACGGCACTTTAATTCTTTTACTCCAGTACGAGGTTTGTTACTAAAACAAGAAAGAAAATTTTGTAAGAGTCTCTAGAAAGTTTAGAGAACGCCTAAAGCCAGTATGAAGCCACTAATAAAGAAGCATTGTGAGGTAAAAAATAACTATTTCGGTGCTTGTAACAACAACAGATGTTGAAAATCTATGATAGTTAGCCGTGTAGGCACAACTACAATTTTGTTAAATATTTCGTTAGCTTAGTGTATATTTATATTTTCACACCAAAATTGAATCTATGTTAGAGCTGGCGGGAGTTATCATTTTAGGAATATTGGCACAATGGGTAGCCTGGAAATTTAAAATTCCTGCTATTTTACCTCTTATCTTAATAGGACTCTTTGTTGGGCCTATTTCAACGTTTATTTCTGAAGATGGCACCCAATGGATTCAACCCATCTGGAATACAGAAAAAGGATTTTTTCCCGGGGAAAGCCTCTTTTACTTTGTCTCTTTAGCAATTGGTATTATTCTTTTTGAAGGAGGCCTCACCTTAAAAATTGGGGAAGTAAAAAAAGTTGGAGGTGTAATCGGAAAACTTATCAGCCTTGGTTCTATCATTACATTTTTTGGTGCTGGAGTGGCCGCACACTACGTTTTCGGATTAGACTGGCAAATTTCATTTCTATTTGCAGGACTCATTATTGTCACGGGGCCAACGGTAATTACACCCATTCTTAGAAACATTCCTCTTAGAAAGGATATTTCCGCAGTACTAAAATGGGAAGGTATTTTAATAGACCCAATTGGCGCTTTGGTTGCCGTGTTGGTTTTCGGTTTTATTACGGTAAATGTTCCACCAGAAGGCCTCGTAGAAGAAGTAGGAGCCGCTGCAGACGGGCATAGCACAGGTGGAGCCTATACTAAGCACGCGCTTGTAGAATTCGGTAAAATCATTGTAATTGGCTTTGCGTTCGGACTTGCAGGTGGATTTGCCATGTTTCATGCAGTGAAGCGAAAAGTGATTCCGCATTACCTTTTAAACGTAGCATCACTCTCTATGGTGCTACTCATTTTTGTTTTAAGCGACTTGTTTGCTCATGAATCTGGATTATTAGCCGTAGTAGTAATGGGTATGTATCTAGGAAATACAGATTTACCCAACCTTAAAGAACTGCTTTACTTTAAAGAATCGCTTAGCGTATTGCTCATTTCCATCTTATTTATATTACTAGCAGCAAACATTAGTATAGACGACTTATTACTAATTTACAACTGGAAAACAGCTATTCTTTTTGCAGCCGTTATTTTTATTGTTCGACCTTTGGGAGTCTTTCTTAGTACTTGGGGATCTAATTTAAAAGTGAATGAAAAACTATTTATAAGCTGGGTAGGGCCACGGGGTATTGTTGCAGCAGGTATTGCATCGCTTTTTGGAACTAAATTGGTAGAGCTAGGTGTACCAGGAGCCGAATACATTACACCCCTTGTTTTTGGATTAGTATTGGTAACCGTTTTATTAAATGCAACAACAGCTCGTTTAGTAGCTTCTTTACTAGGTGTTTTCTTGAAGAAGTCTGAAGGAATTATGATTATTGGTGGTTCTCGTGTCTCTAGACTTATTGCTTCCTATTTAGCAAAAAACGACAGACATGTTGTATTGGTAGATAGTAACCGCGCGAATATCATAAAGGCTAAAGAATTAGGAATAGACGCTATTAATGCCAACATCTATAGCGACGACCTAGCCGATAATATTGAATTGAGCGATGTAGGATATCTACTTGCTATGACGGGTAATGACGAAATTAATAGACAAGCTATGACCCGCTTCGGAAAGCAATTTGGGGAAAATGGAACGTTTAGATTGATGACTTCTGGAGAGTTATTAAACAAGAATGGATTTGATAAAGATGATGTTTTTAGCAATACCCATGACTATCTCCGCTTTACCGAAGTTGCACGCGACTACCCTTCTATTCAAGAGATAGATGTAGACAATAACGGTAAGTTTGTAAAGGTGCTTGAAACTATTAGAGACAATAAAGACGCGATACCGTTATTTATAAAAGACTCTCAAGGGCATATAGAACTAATAGACACCCTAACCAATTACGATATTGAGAAGGGAAGTGCTATTGCCTACCTCGGTAAGCCTATAGATTTTGAAGACGTCGTGGTGGCGACACAAGATGCGGAGACTACCGATTAATATTTTTAAAATAATACCTACTATTTGTCGTTTTACTACTGAAACTTCCTAGCATGAAAAAACCCGTATTTTTAGTTCTACTGTGCCTAGCTGCATTCTCTTGTGGTGATGATGACGAACGTACCTGCCGTTTTTGTAGCTCAGACCAAACCCCAGAGTTTGAACTTTGTAGAGAGTCTAACGGAAATGCATCTATAAACGGAGAAGATACCGGCACTAACTACGAAGCCTACTTAGACGATTTAGTCGAAGCAGGCGCCAATTGTGGGGGATAAAAAACCACCCCGGAGGATGGTTTTACAAGCCTGAGGAAAACACTTCTAAAATCCAAATCTCAAGCCTAGTTTTGCGGTGCTACCCTTGCCAATAAGCAGGCTAGTGTTTTTTTGTTCAAACGAGGTGCCGCCATTTTCAGGCTCGTACATGATGTTTTGATGATTCACTACTGGAATACTAATTGAAAGAAAAAGGTTGTCGTTTAAAGGCACGCTTAGTCCTGTGTTAATTCCAACTTCAAACCCAGAGACAGTGTCTTTAAAACCATCGCTGTCATTGCTTCCAAAGATAACGTTTGCAGATAGCCCATTAGCAACCAAGGTTTCACCACTAGCAGAAATTGGGGTGAACAGTTGCACGGTAGGCCCAACACCAAACCAGGTGCTGGTATTGTCCATAAAACTACTAGTTTCTAAAGATGCGTTGGCACCAATAAATAGTTGATTGTTACCCAAATCAACCACATTAATTAAGTATTCGGCGCCCAAGCACAAGGTGGTTTCTTCAAAATCTTGTCCAAAACCTACGCCTCCAAATACGCCAATGGTTTGGTTGGGTAAAGAAATATTTTCTGTAGGAGCTAGCTCTAATGATGGGTCGTCAAAGCTAATGTCGTTTTCTGTGCAACAATTTGTTGCTAGTAGAGATAACACACTTAAATTTTTATCTGCCGGAACAAACTTTTGTCTGTTTCCTTTGTTTGAAAAGTCTATCAAGAAAACAGTAGGCTTTTCATATTTAAATCGCGCATTTTTAAGAGCGCTAATAGATTTTCCTTTACAGTTACACTTAATAGTTATGGTGGTCTCTATCTTTCCTGAAATTTTAGCGGTATAACCTATCCAATCGTCAACAGTGTTCCCGTCTTCCCAAGTTTCCATAACAAATCTAGACTCAATTTTAAACACACATTCTTTTTTCGTTACTGTTCTTTGGTCGAATACAAACCCTTCTTTTTTTAGCTTTTTAAGCTGCCTGTAATAGGCATCAACCGAGGCCGCAAAATTTTTAGGCGCTAGGTCACCAATATTCTTGTTGTATACAGAGTTTACAAAATTGACATACGAATTTTCATGTATAAATGAGTACATAGGCAGAAACCCATTGCGCGTTGATAGTTTTAAAGGAGCCAATTGGGTTAGCATATAACTTAAGCTATCCATACTTTGCCCAAGTTCTTTTTTCGGATTTGGAAGTATACCACTTTTACCTAATCGTTTAAGATAAGACATGGGGTAGCAAGGACCATACATTTTACCTTTGAAACTTGCATTTTCTATCATTATGTTCATCTCCTTATGCAATGTCCATGCAGTACTCATGCCTTTTTTGCTTGGTTTCTTTTTCTGTGCAATAGTACTGTTACAGTTGGCGATTAGAAATAGTATGCACGCGAACAGAGTTTTGAATTTCATGGCAACGAATTTTAAAAGTGAATACCAAAAATGCCGTTTTTATGACTTTAGAAAGTACCTAATGAGAATTATAGGGAAACAAGTTAGAATTCACCCTATCTCACCAAGTTTGTGCAGAAGTGCCTGGGTTTTAGAACCTGCAACAGCAATTTGTTGTCCAGAAGAAAGCTCTAAAACGCTGTCTATTTTATGAAAGGTCTTCGCATAGTTGAGGTTGACCAAGTAACTTTGATGACTTCGGAAAAAGGAGTACCCTTTAAGCTGGTCGTCGTATTGCTTTAGGGGCTTAGACACCACAATGGTTCGTTGGTCTTTGGTATGCACCTCGGTGTAATTGTTGTCAGATTTCAGATATAAAATATCATTAATAGCTACAATATGAACGGCTTCAAGATTTTTTAATACTAATTTTTTGTTTTTCTGAAGGGTATTAAAATTATAGAAAAACGCAGCCAGCTGCTGGTTATATTGCTCTAAATTTATGCTACTAATAGCGTTTGTAACCGAAGCGATTAGCGCTTCATCTTCAAACGGTTTTTCTAGAAAATCTAACGCACTAAACTTAAAGGCCTCTACAGCATATTTACTATACGAGGTGATAAAAATAATTTTGAAAGGAATCGTGTCAAACGTCTTAAACAAGGTGAAGACCTCATCGTTATGAAGGTTTATGTCAGAAATTACCAGGTCGGGAGCACTGCGTTCAATCTGTTCCTTAGCTTCCGTTAATGTGCTTGCCGTAACAATGGTTGTAATTTCGTCAAAATTAGAACCTAGCACCGTAACCACATGTGCCTGTACACGCTGATCGTCTTCAATAACTAAGCAAGTTAAACTCATGCTATAAATATTTCTTCAGAAAGGTAAGCATTACTGTGGTTCCTTGTGGTGCATCTGCTTCATTTCGCGAAACCACCTCTAGAGTTACGGGGTAATTTTCAGTTTTTAAGAGGTTTTCCATACGTTGTTTGGTAATAGACGTGCCCATAGATTTATGCAGCGAGTTTGCATTGTGTAACGTTTCCGCAATACCTTTGCCATTATCTTTTATTGTTACCGTAATCGTTTCGCCTTCTAACTTGTAACGCACAGATATTTCACCGTTTTGCATACCCTGAACACCATGAATAATCGCATTTTCTACGAAAGGCTGAGTAAACATAGGCGGAATACATAGGTTCTCTGCGTCTAATGTCTCTTCTATATGCACAGTATACAAAAATGAATTGTTATGCACCAGTTGCTGCAAGGCTAAGAAGTCTATAATGGTTTCTGCGTCTTCTTCTACTGTGATAAATTTTTCGACAGAGTTTTCGAGAATATTGCGCATTAGCCCGCTAAAATTACTAATGTATTTAGTAGATTTTTGGGTGTCGTTTTGTTTTATAAAATATTGAATTCCGTTAAGAGCATTAAAGAGAAAATGCGGATTCAATTGCATCTGCAAAAGCTTTCTAGTGAGTTCAGAAAACTGTAATTTTTGTTTGGTCTGGTAACGCTTATATCCAAAGAAAAGAGCAATTAATAGCAGTGCCACACCCACAACACTCGCCCAAATAATGTTGCGTTGGTTAGCAAGCTTAGACGCTTGTAAGTTATTGCTAGTCTCTAACAATACAATTTCTGCTGCCTGCTTTTCGGTTTCAAATTGTGAGGTAATTTCAGCAATACGTTCATTTTCCTGTAGTGCATTAAGAGAATCCTTCATTTGGTCATAACGCTTTGCGTAAAGTAGTGCTGTTTTATAATCACCACCTTCTTCATACGCTCTTTGTAGCGAAGCTATTGTAGTGGCTTTTTGCCCTCTTTTTTCTGAAACTTTAATGGCCTGAAGCAAATAGTTTGTTGCGGGCGCTAGCATTCCTGCCTCTAGATACGATTGCCCAATAAAGAACAAATTTTTATCTATTTGGTCTGCGATGCCCAGTTGCTTTTTAAGCTCAAGCGATTGTTTAAACGAAGCAATTGCAGGTTGCCATTGTTTATTTTCAAAATAGCCGCGCCCTAAATTGTACAAGACATTAGCTTTTATAGCGTTGTCGGGTTCAAGTGCTAACTCTGCCAGCATTGCTTTAGAAACTGATATGTTCTCTGGTATACTGTCTTTACCGTACGTTATTTTACGCGTATGCTTCTTTTCTGCCTTATCACTAAACAACAACGATTGGTTGTAAAAATAACCCGCCAATTCTTTTTTATCGAGTTTGCTATAGACTACACCTAACTGCAGATTGGTTGTCATAAGCCCCTGTCTGTTTTTGGCCTCGGTATAGAAGTGTAAGCTTTGCAGGTAATTTTCTAGCGCCTTGTCATACACTTCCTCTAGATAATAACGGTTGCCATAATTATAGTAGATACCACCCAAAACATGAGCACTTAATGCATCTTTATGCGCGAGGTTAAAATTTAAAATAGCTTCTGCCTCGGCATAGTTTCCGTTTCTAATTAAGTAAAAAGAATGATAATAGCCCACCTGCCCAATAAGCAAGGTGTCTTTAAGGTCTAGGGCATGTTCATAGGCCTTTTTAGTGTAGAAAATGGCACTATCTAGCCGTTTGGTGCTGTGTGCTTTGGCTTTCTCTAAATAAGGGTCTATAGTATTATGGTCGGTCTGTCCTATCGCTAAGGCCGCCGCAACGAAGAAGAAAAATAAGGGAAGGCTATTTTTCATACTGTAAAGTACAAAAAATATATGTGTAAGCTTCTAGTTTATAATGTGTTAATTGTTTGTGCGCAAGGGGCCAAGAAATTACACTTTTCTTTCAACCACCACAGAGTTGGCTACATGGTCATGGATAGCCTGCTTTTTATCACTTCCTGTAACGGTTAGCAGCGAAATCCAGCCCAGTAGAAATTTACAAATAAAGCGGGCTAAGGCGCGAGTAAACGAAATTTTCTTACCAGATTGTCCATCTTTTTCTACGGAAATTTTACTGTAAAAATGTCCGATGGTTTCGCCATAAATACTAACGAGTAGGGGTTCGTACAGTACAAAAAGAAAAAGTGCTATTACGATTCTAATCCAATTAGAAACGTTTTCGAAAAGGCTTAATATTTCCGAAGCGGCATACATCAAAGCAATGAGTACTACAGCATCTATACACGCTGCTTTTATACGTTGTGGCAGATTTGCATATACTGGAGAAATGCTAGTCATTCAATTTTAACACAGCCATAAATGCTTCTTGTGGGATTTCTACATTACCTACTTGACGCATACGTTTCTTTCCTTTTTTCTGCTTTTCTAACAGCTTACGTTTACGCGAGATATCACCTCCGTAGCACTTTGCAGTTACATCTTTTCGCAGTGCTTTTACCGTTTCACGTGAGATAATCTTAGCTCCAATAGCCGCTTGTATAGGAATATCGAATTGCTGTCTCGGGATTAACTGTCGCAGTTTTTCGCACATTTTCTTCCCAATATCGTAAGCGTTGTCTTGGTGTAATAATGCAGAAAGTGCATCTACCACGTTTCCGTTTAAGAGTACATCTACTTTTACCAATTTAGACTCGCGCATTCCAATAGGAGAGTAGTCGAAAGAGGCATATCCCTTAGAAACGGTTTTTAACCGATCGTAAAAATCGAATACAATTTCGGCTAGTGGCATATCAAAACTCAACTCCACACGCTCTGTCGTTAAATAGGTCTGATTGGTAATTTGTCCTCGCTTTTCAATACAAAGTGACATTACAGACCCAACAAAATCTGATTTGGTAATAATAGTTGCTTTAATATACGGCTCCTCCATTCTGTTTAATCGAGAAGGGTCGGGCAAATCGCTTGGATTATTAACCAATACTATGGTGTCTGGTTCTTTGTTGGTATAGGCGTGATACGATACGTTAGGTACGGTAGTAATAACCGTCATATCAAACTCACGTTCTAGGCGTTCTTGAATAATCTCTAAGTGAAGCATTCCTAAGAACCCACATCGAAATCCGAATCCTAACGCTGCAGAACTCTCGGGCACAAATACCAAGGAAGCATCGTTAAGTTGAAGCTTTTCCATAGACGCACGAAGCTCTTCATAGTCTTCAGTATCTACGGGATAAATACCCGCAAAAACCATAGGTTTTACATCTTCAAAACCTTCAATCATATTGGTAGTAGGCGATTTTGCATCGGTGATGGTATCTCCTACTTTTACTTCTACTGCTTCTTTAATTCCGGTGATGAGGTATCCCACATCTCCTGTTTTAATGACTTGTTTAGGCAGTTGTTTCAATTTAAGTGTTCCAACTTCATCGGCAAAATAGTCTTTGCCCGTTGCCATAAATTTAATGTGCTGCCCTTTTTTAATTTCTCCGTTCAGCACTCTAAAGTATGTTTCAACACCACGAAATGGGTTGTACACAGAATCGAATATTAAGGCTTGCAAACTTTCGTCTGGATTACCAACGGGTGCAGGTACACGCTCTATAATGGCAGCAAGAATTTCATCGATACCAATACCTGTTTTAGCACTTGCTGGGATAACCTCTTCAGGGTCACAGCCTAATAAATCTACAATATCGTCTGTTACCTCTTCAGGGTTGGCAGAGGGTAAATCTATTTTATTGAGTACAGGAATAATTTCTAAATCGTTATCTAGCGCCAAATACAAATTAGAAATAGTCTGCGCCTGTATGCTCTGGGCGGCATCTACAATAAGCAACGCACCTTCACAGGCTGCGATACTTCTAGAAACTTCGTAAGAGAAATCTACGTGTCCTGGGGTGTCAATTAGGTTTAAAACATAATTTTCGCCCTTGTAGGTATATTCCATCTGTATAGCGTGGCTTTTAATAGTAATACCGCGCTCACGCTCTAGATCCATGCTGTCTAATAACTGCGCCTGTTCTTCACGTGCAGTCACGGCGCCAGTAGCGCTTAACAGTCGGTCTGCCAAGGTGCTTTTACCATGGTCAATATGGGCGATGATGCAAAAATTTCGGATGTTCTTCATTCTTATGCCCACGGGGTGGGTAACTTTTTAATGTTTCATTTACACCTTAAAAACAAGGCGTAAAGGCTGTGCAAATATACTTTAAAAAGCGAGTTTTTTCTTGCTGAAACCTACAATACTAACATATTGAGTATTTTTGCGGAAGTTTTAGAATTAAATTAAACAGATTCTCACCTTAAAGGGAGTACCAATGGCAAAAATAGGAGACATAGATGTGGGTGAATTCCCGTTGTTGTTAGCACCCATGGAAGACGTGAGTGACCCACCCTTTCGGGCACTTTGTAAAGAACAGGGAGCCGATGTAGTGTACACCGAATTTATTTCTTCGGAAGGACTTATTCGTGATGCAGCCAAAAGTGTGATGAAGCTTGATATTTACGAGAAAGAACGTCCTGTAGGTATTCAGATTTTTGGAGCGGTACTTGAATCTATGCTGAAAAGCGTCGAAATTGTAGAGGCCAGCGGCCCCGATATAATTGATATAAATTTTGGTTGCCCCGTAAAAAAAGTGGTTAGCAAAGGCGCTGGAGCCGGTATTCTAAAAGATATAGATCTCATGGTTTCGTTAACCGAAGCTATGGTAAAACATACTAAACTACCCGTTACTGTAAAAACAAGATTGGGCTGGGATCACGATTCTATAAAAATCGTGGAAGTGGCAGAACGATTGCAAGATGTGGGTTGCAAAGCAATTTCTATTCATGGGCGTACGCGAGCTCAAATGTATAAGGGCGATGCAGATTGGGCGCCAATTTCCGAAGTAAAAAACAACCAACGTATGCATATTCCGGTGTTTGGGAATGGCGATGTAAATACACCCGAACGTGCGATAGAAATGCGAGATAAATACGGGCTAGATGGTGCAATGATTGGTAGAGCCAGTATTGGCTACCCGTGGTTTTTTAAAGAAGTAAAGCACTTTATGGAAACCGGAACCCATTGCGCGCCACCCAATATGGCAGAGCGTGTTGAGGCGGCTAGACGCCACCTACAAATGGCGATAGACTGGAAGGGTGAACGCCTGGGGGTTTTTGAAACTAGAAGACACTATACCAACTATTTTCGAGGCATCCCGCATTTTAAGGAATACCGTATGAAAATGGTAACAAGTGACGATAGTGCCGATGTTTTTGCAGCTTTTGAAGAGGTCTTAGAAAAGTTTGGAGATTTTGAGTTTTCTATTTAGCAACAAAAATAACTTCTGTGTTTAGACTAATAACCGTTCTCTTACGCGGCTAGAAGCGATCTTAGATGCTATTAAACCCAGTATGGTTAGGGTGACAAAAACCACTACAATGTTGACCAATTTTAATTCTACCGGATACGGCAAGGTTGCGGTTATATAGATAAGTTTAAATTGTAATTGTGCCCAGACTACGATAATACCTAGTGTGATGCCTAAGAGACCGCCAAAAATTGTCATTAATGCACCTTGCATAAAGAATACGCGTCTTATTTCTTTAATGGTTGCACCTAAGTTGTAGAGTGTTTTTATGTTCTTTCGTTTGTCTAGAATCATCATGATAATAGATCCAATAACATTAAAAAGTGCAATGATTAAGACCAAGGTAAAGATGAGGTATACTGCAACTTGTTCGGTATTCAACATTTTGTAGAGAGCATCATTTTGCTGAATTCTATTTTTAATAACTATGGGTTGGCTATCAAAAATTTTGACTAGATGGGTTCTTACAAGTGTTTCATCTACTTCAGGTTTCAATTTTATAGCGATTGATGATACTTTGGTACTGTCCATCTGAAGCAGGTCGTGCGCAAACCCTAAATCTGTAAACACATATTTTCCATTTACGTCTTCGTTTACATCATAAATCCCGGAAGCAATAAAATCTCTTTTGGTAAAGGCGCTGGCAAGGTCTGTAGTTAAAATTTGTCCTGTTCCTGGTTTAGGAACTAAAATTTCAGGCAGGCTGGTAAAGTCCATAGTGCCTAGGGAAAGTTTATGTGCAATGTTATAACCAATTACAGCTTCCTGCTGACCCTCAATAAGCCAACGTCCAATAAATATTAGGCTATCGGTTACCGTTACCTTTTGGTAATTAGCGTCTACTCCTTTAATATAGGCGATATGATTTTTTTCTTCAAACTGCAAAAACACACGTTCTTCAACAACCTTAGCGTAGGCTTCTACGCCATCTACGCGATCTAACTTTTGTAGAATTGCTTCGGAAAGCGTAATGGTTTTTCCACTTTCGGGCTCTATTTTAAGATCGCTGTCAAACTCGTTGGTAAACTGAAGGCTAAAATCTTTCAGTCCAGAAAAACCTGAAAGTACGATAAACAATGCCATGGCACCTACAACAATACCTATTGCCGCAATAATGGTGATAATATTTATGGCGTTGTTGCTGCTCTTTGAAAACAAATATCGCTTGGCGATGTAGAGCGGAAAATTCAAAGGTTATTTCTTTTTTCGTTTTTCGAGTAGATCTGGATTTTCTAAGGGGTTGTCTACGCCTTTTACAGCTTTTTCTATACCTTCTATATAATCTAAAGAATCGTCGTTATAAAAAGACAGGTCTGGCATTTTTCTTAGCTGATGCTTAGTGAGCTGCGCAATTTGATGCTTAATTTGAGGTGTTGCCTTAGTAATTTCTTCTAAGAGCGGTGTTGCTTTGTCTGAGGGAAATATACTAAGATGTACTTTTGCAATAGAAAGGTCTGTAGTTACGTTTACTTTAGAAACTGCCACTATAATGCCTGTCTGTCCAGCTTCGCGAAGCATTTCCTGGATTACATTAGCAATATCGTTTTGCAGTACCCCTGCAATTTTTTTCTGTCTGTTACTTTCTACCATAGTGCAAAAATAGCACAATAAGATTTGTTATTTTTGAAATTTACATACTATTGGTATTATGAACAAGATAGAACATTTGGGAATTGCGGTTAAAGACATGGCGGCAGCCAACGAAATATATACCAAACTATTAGGCTACACACCTTATAAAACAGAGGAAGTTGCCAGCGAAGGGGTACATACGTCATTTTTTACTTGCGGAGAAAGTAAGATAGAATTACTGGCAGCAACAAATGCAGATAGCCCAATTGCTAAGTTTATTGAAAAACGCGGGGAGGGAATCCACCATATTGCGTTTTCAGTAAGTAACATAGTTGAAGAAATGGAGCGATTAAGGTTAGAAGGCTTTATTTTGTTGAACGAAGAGCCAAAAAAAGGAGCAGATAACAAATGGGTTGCTTTTTTGCACCCCAAAAGTAGCAATGGAGTCTTGGTAGAACTCTGTCAAGATATTGCATCGCCAATCTCGAAATCTAATATTAACGCTAAATAGTTTGCAAAAATCATAAAGTTTTTATCTTTGCAAACTGTTTTTAGATTTCATGTTGGCGACATTGTGATCTTTAGAATAGACTAGGTCCCATAGCTCAGTTGGTTAGAGCACCTGACTCATAATCAGGTGGTCCTTGGTTCGAGCCCAAGTGGGACCACAATTTTTTTGAAAATTTGTAGTTAACTATACGATATGCAGTTAATAACTTTTCAATAATGTTGAAAAATATTGCATATCTGAAAAATTTTATTACATTTAGCCCCTGAATATGCGACCCCAAATCGTAAAAATATACACCTGCGTACTATGCCTATTTGCTAGTACAACCCTTTTCGCGGCACCTCAACAGGTTGCTACCGAACCACCACCACCTACTTTAGAACGAACACCGGGTCCAGAGCTACCTATAGACTCAAGTATATTTATTTTAGTTGCAGTTGCTATCATTTTTGGAGTGTACGTTGCCTACAGAAGACATTTGGCTACGAACGCTGCTCAATAAGTCGTTTTACGTACTTCCCAATCACATCAAATTCTAGATTTACTTTAGTGCCAATGTTAAAGGTATTAAAATTTGTATGCTCATATGTGTACGGAATAATCGCTACACTAAATTCAGATGGCTGAGAGTTTACTACTGTAAGACTTACTCCATTTATGGTAATGGAGCCTTTTTCAATAGTAACATTTCCGTTTTGTGAACCATAGGTAAATGTAAAATACCAACTTCCATTGGCTTCTTCAATTTTTGTACATTCTCCTATTTCGTCTACGTGTCCTTGTACAATGTGACCATCTAACCTTGTACCTAGAATCATTGCTCTTTCAAGATTTACACTATCTCCAACAGTTAATTGAGACAGGTTTGTCTTGTCTAGTGTTTCTTTAATTGCTGTAACAGTATAGGTAGTTTCGGTTAAGGCAACTACGGTTAAACAGATACCATTATGTGAAACACTTTGGTCTATTTTTAATTCTGGAGTAAGCGAACTGGCAACTTCAATATGAAGGTTGTCGCCTTCGGTTGTTAAGGTCTTTATTTCTCCAAGGGTTTCAATTATTCCTGTGAACATGGTGGTAATTGGTTACATTTGTAAAACAAAAATACAATGAATCCACTTTCAGAATGAGCAAAAGAGATAAAATTATAGTAGGGATTTCTATAGGCGACCTAAATGGTATAGGAAGCGAGATTATTTTAAAAACTTTTCAGGATGCTCGTATACTCGATTTTTGTACCCCAGTAATTTTTGCTTCGGTAAAAACAATGTCATTTTTTAAAAAAGCATATGGGTTAGACGTTCCTGTTTATGGCATTGATAGTTTAGAAAAGATTGCTCATAAAAAGATAAATGTATTTAACGTCTGGAAAGAAAATGTGGACATAACCTTCGGAAAGGAAGACAAAAATATTGGGGCTTATGCAGTTAAATCATTAGAAGCTACCGTAAAGGCATTAAAAGAAGAACATGTTGATGTGATGGTAACAGCACCCATTAATAAATCTAACGTACAATCAGAATCGTTTAACTTTCCAGGTCATACAGATTATCTTGCAAAAGAATTGGAGGGCGAGAGTCTCATGTTAATGGTTTCAAACAATTTACGCGTTGGATTGTTAACAGATCATGTTGCAGTAAAGGACATTTCAGCAAATATTACACGAGAGCTTATAGAAAAGAAGATTAGTATCATACATAAAACATTGATACAAGACTTCGGAATTCAAAAACCTAAAATCGCGGTATTAGGAATTAATCCGCATAATGGTGATAACGGGGTAATAGGCACCGAAGATGATACCGTACTTATTCCGGCACTTACAAACATTAGAAATAACGGCAAATTGGTTTTTGGCCCTTATGCTGCCGACAGTTTTTTTGGTTCTGGGAATTACAAAAACTTTGATGTAATAATTGCTTCGTATCACGATCAAGGGCTCATACCATTTAAAACACTCTCTTTTGGGACTGGCGTTAACTATACGGCAGGCCTTAATCGCATTCGAACATCGCCAGATCACGGCACCGCATATGATGTGGCAGGAAAAAATATTGCAGATTTCGAGAGCTTTAAACAAGCGGTATTCACCGCCATCGATATTTTTAACTCGCGAGAAGCCTATGCAGAAATTTCTGAAAATCCACTGAAAACCAATAGAAGAAAAGCATTTTCAAAAAAGAGCTAGCTAAGTTTAGTACGATTCAAATAATTGTTTATCTTTGCACCCGCCTTTTGACGAAGGTGGAGCATGATAACAGGCGTGGATATGAGAGAATTGAAAGAATTTACGATCCCTTTTGTAGGGTTGAAATTAGGTCAGCACTCGTTTCATTTTGAGATTGCAAATACGTTCTTTGAGCATTTTGAGTATGATGAGTTTAATACAGCACGTATTAATCTTACAGCATTGTTAGACAAGAAAACAACTTTATTAGAGTTTACACTTTCGTATGATGGAATTGTGAACGTTCCTTGTGACATTACAAACGAGGCCTTTGATCAAGAGGTTTCTGGATCGTATCACTTTGTGGTAAAGTTTGGAGAAACGTTTAACGATGAAAATGAAGATTTACTTATTATCCCGCATGGGAGTTATGAAGTGAATATTCAGCAATACATTTACGAGTCTATTATCTTGTCGTTGCCTTCGCGTTTTATACACCCAGGCATAGAAGATGGTAGCTTGCAAAGCGACATACTTGACAAACTTGAAGAATTGAGCCCAAAACAGCTAAAAGATACTGCTGAAGAGGGAGCAGAATTAGACCCAAGATGGGACGAATTAAAAAAACTATTAACGGATAAATAATATAAGTAATGGCACATCCTAAAAGAAAAATCTCGAAAACTAGAAGAGATAAAAGAAGAACTCATTACAAAGCGGTAAAGCCAACGTTAGCTACAGACCCAACCACTGGGGAGATGCACTTATTTCACAGAGCGCACTGGCACGAAGGTAAATTGTACTACCGTGGGCAGGTTGTAATTGACGCTACTGAAGAAGTAGAAGCTTAATTATACTTTTAAATATATAAATTAACTCTCGTATACTCCTACGAGAGTTTTTTTGTTTCCTGTTATATTTATCCAAAAAAAGCTTTTTTATACTCACTTTCGAGGTTTTTTTAGTAATTTTCACACCTTTTAAAGACATTATCGGTCTTTTTTCGTGAAAGTAAGATAACTCTATGAGCAAAATATCAGCAGCAATCACAGCTGTAGGAGGCTACGTGCCAGACTACGTACTTACCAACCAAATCCTGGAGACTATGGTGGACACCAATGACGAATGGATTACCACCCGAACAGGGATTAAGGAGCGTAGAATTTTAAAAGATCAAGACAAGGGTACATCTTACCTTGCAATTCAAGCTGCTAAAGACTTATTAGCAAAAAGTAATACCAACCCTGAAGACATTGATATGGTGATTATGGCAACCGCCACACCAGATATGCCAGTTGCAGCCACAGGCGTTTACGTAGCTACCGAGATAGGTGCCGTAAACGCTTTTTCATTTGATTTGGTTGCAGCCTGCTCTAGTTTTCTCTTTGGAATGTCTACCGCCGCAAAATATATTGAGTCTGGACGATACAAGAAAGTTTTATTGCTAGGCGCAGATAAGATGTCATCTATTATAGATTACGAAGACAGAGCGACCTGTATCATCTTTGGCGATGGTGGAGGCGCAGTGCTTTTTGAGCCCAATACTGAAGGTTACGGAGTTCAAGACGAATATTTACGAACCGACGGTATTGGTAGACAAAGTCTAAAGATAGATGCTGGAGGTTCTTTAATGCCGGCTACAGCAGAAACTGTGGCAAACAAACAACATTATGTATTCCAAGACGGAAAAACCGTATTTAAATTTGCCGTTTCAAATATGGCCGATGTGAGTGAAAAAATTATGGCGCGTAATGACTTGTCTGGAGATGATGTGAATTGGTTAGTACCGCACCAAGCCAATATGCGAATTATAGACGCAACCGCAAAAAGAATGAACCTTCCGCAAGAGAAGGTGATGAAAAATATTCACAAGTATGGGAATACCACTTCGGCAACTTTGCCGTTGTGCCTAGTAGATTATGAACAACAATTAAAAAAAGGCGATAACCTAGTATTTGCATCTTTTGGAGGTGGATTTACATGGGGTGCCGTATATGTTACATGGGCCTATGACCCAAAATAATTATTAAAATCAACCAACATGGATATAAAAGAAATACAAAGTCTAATTAAGTTTGTAGCCAAGTCAGGGGCTACCGAAGTTAAATTAGAAATGGATGATGTAAAAATCACCATTCGTACAGGAGAAACAGGAAGTAAAGGAGAAACAACCTATATTCAGCAAGTTCCAAGTATGGCACCGGCACCAGTTGCACAAGCTGCACCTCAGGCAGCCGTAGATGCGGCTCCAGCAGCAGCGACGCCAGCAGCAGCCGATGAGGATTCAAAATATATTACCGTAAAATCACCGATTATAGGAACTTTCTATCGAAAGCCTTCACCAGATAAACCAGTATTTATTGAAGTTGGTGATACCATTAACACAGGTGACGTTTTATGTGTTATTGAAGCAATGAAACTCTTTAACGAAATTGAAAGTGAAGTGTCTGGAAAGATTGTTAAAGTACTTGTAGACGACGCGTCTCCTGTAGAGTTTGATCAGCCACTCTTCTTAGTAGACCCATCGTAATTTAAATTCCAAATCTCAAATTCCAAATTCCAAAGGGGAATTTAATTTGAATTTAAATCCAACAACTATGTTTAAAAAAATATTGATTGCAAATAGGGGAGAAATTGCGCTTCGCGTAATTAGAACCTGCAGAGAAATGGGCATTAAGTCTGTTGCAGTTTACTCTAAGGCAGATGAGGAAAGCCTGCATGTAAAATTTGCAGATGAAGCCGTTTGTATTGGCCCAGCTCCTAGTAGCGAAAGCTATTTAAAGATGAGTAATATTATAGCCGCGGCCGAGATAACCAATGCAGATGCGATACATCCTGGGTACGGATTCTTATCTGAAAATGCAAAATTCTCGAAAATATGTGAAGAGCACAATATTAAATTTATTGGTGCTTCTCCAGAAATGATAGAGCGCATGGGAGATAAGGCAATGGCCAAAACTACCATGATAGAGGCAGGTGTTCCTTGTGTTCCAGGAAGTGAAGGCATTATTGAAAATTTCGCCCAATGTAAAAAAGTAGCAAAAGAAACGGGCTACCCTGTAATGTTAAAAGCAAGTGCAGGTGGTGGTGGAAAAGGAATGCGCGCAGTCTGGAAGGAAGAAGACCTTCAAGATGCTTGGGAATCTGCACGTCAAGAAAGTAAAGCTGCCTTTGGGAATGACGATATGTATATGGAAAAACTCATTGAAGAGCCACGCCATATTGAAATTCAGATTGTGGGCGATAGTACAGGTAAAGCATGTCACTTAAGTGAAAGAGACTGTTCTATTCAGCGACGTCACCAAAAATTGACCGAAGAAACACCTAGTCCATTTATGACGAAGAAACTTCGAAACGATATGGGTATGGCGGCAGTAAAAGCGGCAGAATACATTAAGTATGAAGGTGCTGGTACTGTAGAGTTTTTGGTAGACAAGCATAGAAACTTCTACTTCATGGAAATGAATACGCGTATTCAGGTAGAGCATCCTATTACCGAACAAGTAATAGACTTCGATCTAATTCGCGAACAAATTCTTGTAGCTGCAGGAGTTCCAATTTCAGGAAAACACTATACGCCTAACTTACATTCTATAGAGTGCCGTATTAATGCAGAAGATCCGTATAACGATTTTAGACCTTCTCCTGGAAGAATTACAACATTGCATGCTCCTGGAGGGCACGGAGTGCGTTTAGACACACATGTGTACGCAGGCTATGTAATTCCGCCTAACTACGATTCTATGATTGCAAAGCTTATTACAACGGCGCAAACACGCGACGAAGCAATTAATAAAATGAAGCGTGCATTAGATGAGTTTGTAATAGAAGGTATTAAAACTACAATTCCATTTCATAGACAGTTAATGGATCATCCAGACTACGTGGCAGGTAATTATACAACTGCATTTATGAACGATTGGGAAATGGCACCACCTGAAGAAGAATAGAAGCAGGTGTCTTAATAATTTAGATCCCAAATTCCAGAATAGTTACCTTTGGAATTTGGGATTTTTTAGTTTAAGCATATGAATTTTAGTTATTGGGAACGACATACATGGCTGCAAGATATAGACGTTGCCATTATTGGTAGCGGCATTGTTGGCTTAAGTTGTGCCTTAGAATTAGCAGAACGCTTTCCTAAAAAAAAGTTGGTGGTGTTTGAAAAAGGAATGTTACCTAGTGGAGCTAGTACAAAAAATGCAGGGTTTGCCTGCTTTGGAAGTATTTCTGAAATACTAGACGATTTAAAAACGCATACCGAAGAAGAAGTCATTCAACTCATTCGCGATAGAGTAGCAGGTTTACAAGTACTTCGGAAAAGGTTAGGAGACACAACCATAGACTATCAACAAAACGGAGGGTACGAATTATTCTATGAAAAAGACACAGATTTATTTGAAGAATGCATAGAAAAACTCCCCTACATTAATAAATTGCTAGAAAAGGTCTTTTTAGGCGAAAAGCAGACATTTTCTATCAAAAACGATACTTTTTCCTTTAAAAATGTACAAAAAAGACTGATTTTTAATCAATTTGAAGGTCAGTTAGATACAGGTAAAATGATGCAGGGCTTACTTCAGCAATGTGCAGAAAAGAACATTTTAGTGCTAAATAACGCTGAAATCACATCAATTTTGTCAGAAAATGACCATGTTTTGCTCAATTTGAACAATTTTATGGAAATTTCAACAAAAAAGGTTTGTATTGCTACCAACGGCTTTGCAAAACAGTTTTTTGATGCTGCCATGTCTCCTGCGAGAGCTCAGGTTCTTATTACCAATCCAATCCCAAATTTGTCTATTAAGGGAACATTTCACCTCGATAAAGGGTATTATTATTTTAGAAACATACACAATAGAATTCTCTTCGGAGGAGGGAGAAATCTAGATTTCGTAACCGAAACCACTACACGATTAGGTACTACACAACGTATTCAGAATGAGCTAGAAAGACTGCTAAGAACAACAATTTTACCAAATACACCGTTTACTATAGACGCTAGGTGGAGCGGAATTATGGGTGTTGGCGAACAAAAAAAGCCCATTGTAAAACAAGTGCAACCTAATGTGTTTTGTGGCGTACGTTTAGGCGGAATGGGTGTAGCTATTGGTAGTTCTGTTGGCAAACAACTTGCCGAGTGTATTGAATCTATATGATAAAGAAACTTTTCAAATTTCTTTTTAAAACCTTACTGTGGTTTGTACTCTTAAGTGTGCTCTGGGTACTGCTATATAAGTATGTGCCAGTGTACTATACACCACTTATGGCTATTAGAAGTTATGAGAACAAGGAAACCATAGGCACAAAACATGAATGGGTGCCATTATCTAAAATTTCCGAAGAACTACAATTAGCAGTAATCTGCGCAGAAGACCAAAATTTTGTAAAACACAACGGTTTTGACCTAAAATCGATAGAAAAAGCATACAAAAGCAACAAAAATGGTAAAAAGCTGCGCGGTGGAAGTACGATTTCTCAGCAAACTGCCAAAAATGTTTTTCTGTGGCCAGAGCGAAGTTGGCTCAGAAAAGGGTTAGAGACTTACTTTACTTTCTTAATTGAAACCTCGTGGAGTAAAGAGCGAATTTTAGAGGTATATCTCAACAGTATAGAAATGGGTGAAGGTGTGTACGGTGCTGAAGCTGCTGCCAATTATTGGTTTAATACCTCTGCCAGAAACCTTCAAAAATATGAGGCTGCAGCGCTTGCAGCTATATTACCTAACCCTAGAAAATATAAAGCAGCACCTGCTTCTGCTTATATTCAAAAAAGAAAAGAGTGGATTGTTAGACAAATGCGTTTTTATGGTACATTTACCTTAGTTGAACCTAAAGAAAATGACCGATAAAGAATTAAAGGCTACATTACTTACGCACTGTGAAAATACGGTGATTGCTCGCTTCACAAAAATTAAGCAAACCATCGCAGACATTGAAGAATCGCTTTTTGAAGAATCTAAGAGCAGCGCTGGAGACAAGCATGAAACGGGACGAGCAATGTTGCAAATAGACCGTGAAAATGCGGGTAAACAACTACAGGAAATAGAAAACTTACACGCACTCGTTAAACGAATAGACGTAAAAGCCGCGTCAGAATATGTTCGCTTGGGAACGCTGGTGTATACAACAAATGGTAATTATTTTATTAGTATTTCTATAGGTCAGGTAACTGTGGGCGCAACGCAGTATTTTTGTGTGGCCTTACAATCACCAATAGGACAATTACTTTCTGGCAAGATAAAAGGGGATACTTTTACGTTTAATGACAAGGCCATTACGATTAAAAGTGTTTCGTGATAGGGCTTCTTTAGTTTTATACTAAGATTGGTCTAAGGCAAGCATAAATTTCTTAGCATTCTTCTTGTTTTTCCCCCAATCTATTATTTGTGTAGAGAGTTTACAACTGGAAGTAAACTGTATTTGGGTACCATTTTCATTTTCTTGAAAACGTACCATGATATCTTCACCCCAAGACCAAATTGTCACAGAACTTTCTGAGTAAAATGCCTGTTGTTGGTCTACCCACTTACTCATTTTAAACCCAGCTTTCATAAGCGCTTCTTCCACTTTTTTCTTGGCAGACTCTAAGGGTGCTGTAAGTTGTAGATTTTCGGTATAACTATTTGCCATGCGTGCTTAATTTTAAATAAACTTGGGTTTCTGTGACCAAAGTTGGGTGGTTAAAATATACTTTTTTTCCTCGGAAATTTCCTTCTACAAGATAGTGACTTCCTTGAAAATAGGCGTTTTCTATAAGCGTTTTTAGTGCTGTTTTTTCTTCGGAAATAGTTAATTCATGTGGTAATAGCAGTTGTTCTTCTTGCGAAAAAATTCCAGAAGGAATGACAGACACTTCACCAAAAAATCCTTTTTCATACACCGAATCTGCGGCATCATAAACGTCTTTTGCAGCTCCATACTTAATGATAGTTCCATTTTCAAGCAATGCTATGGTATCTGCGAAGGCAAGGGCTTCATTAGCGTCATGTGTTGCCATAACACAACTAATGGAATGTTTTTTAAGGTACCTAAAAAGAGTGCGTCTTAGGGCGTTCTTTTTAAATGTATCTATGCTACTAAAAGGCTCATCTAGCAACAAAATTTTGGGTTGTTTGGCCAAAGCGCGAGCCAATGACACACGCTGTTTTTGTCCGCCGCTTAGGTCTTGTACTTTTTGGTTTTTATACGAAAGTAATTGTACTGTTTCTAGGAGCTCATTTACGCGGTTGTTATCTTCTGTAAGATCAAGTCTGGAGAGATGTTCTGCAACATTTTCTTCAACCGAAGTATACGGCATTAAATTAACTTCTTGTGAAACTAATTTCATAAATGTATGCCCAGGAATAAGATTATGACTTGGACCAAACAAAGGGGTTTTATTATATGTAATTTTCCCAGAATCTAGGTTTAATAAACCATAAATAAGATGCAACAGCGTAGATTTTCCGCAGCCACTTTCGCCTAAAATAGCAAGGTGTTCACCATTTTTCAACAAAAAATTAATTTGTGAAAGGATAACCTTTTCAGTAGTAGGATACTTAAACGACTGTATATTAACGTTGAGCATTCTTTACATTACCTTCTCCTACGCCAATGTAAAATGTATCAAGACGTCGGGTGCTAAACAAAAATATATAGTTTATTCTTTTACTTTAGCCGTTGTTTTCTCTGGCAATACTTCATATCCCATGTTGTAAAGCGTAAAACCGAATATATCGGCGTATTGTTCTATGGTCTTAGATACTGGGGTTCCTGCTCCATGACCTGCATCGGTTTCTATTCTAATTAAGGTAGGGTTATCACCTGTTTGCTTTTCTTGTAGCTCTGCTGCAAATTTAAAACTATGTGCAGGTACAACGCGGTCATCATGATCTCCCGTTGTAACTAAGGTTGCCGGATATTGGGTGCCTTCTTTTACATTGTGCACAGGAGAATATGCTTTTAAGTATTCAAACATTTCTTTGCTATCTTCTGAAGTACCATAATCGTATGCCCATCCAGCACCAGCTGTAAAGGTATGATACCTAAGCATGTCTAAAACGCCTACTGCAGGCAAGGCTACTTTCATTAAATCTGGACGTTGCGTCATGGTGGCTCCAACTAGCAATCCGCCATTAGATCCACCTCGAATAGCAAGGTAGTCGCTAGAGGTATATTTTTCTGAAATTAAATATTCTGCAGCTGCGATAAAGTCGTCGAAAACATTTTGTTTTTTTAGTTGTGTGCCTGCATCGTGCCACTCTTTACCGTATTCACCGCCACCACGAAGGTTTGGAACTGCATAAACACCACCTTGTTCCATCCAAACCGCATTTGCAATACTAAAACTAGGGGTGAGACTAATATTAAAGCCGCCATACCCATATAAAATAGTTGGATTTTTGCCATTGAGAGCTATTCCTTTTTTGTGTGTAATAATCATAGGTACTTTGGTACCATCTTTAGAGGTATAAAACACTTGTTTGCTTTCGTAGTTGTCTGGATTAAAATCTATTTCTGGTTTTTTGTACAATTCGCTCACACCAGTTTCTACTGTATATTTATAGATGCTACTTGGGGTTACGTAATTTGTAAAGCTGAAATATAACTCTGCATCTTCTTTTTTAGCTCCAAAACCACCAGCGCTACCAACACCGGGCAGTTCAACTTCGCGTACTAGTTTCCCGTTGTAATCGTATTGCATTACTTTACTTACAGCATCTACCATGTATTCTGCAAAGAAATAACCTCCTCCAGTACTTGGGGAAAGTACATTTTTAGTTTCAGGGATAAAGTCTGTCCAGTTTTCTGGTGTAGGATTGCTAGCATCTGTAGTCACAATCTTACCGTTGGGTGCATTGAGATTGGTAACCAAGTATAGTTTAGTCCCCACGTTGTCTATTATATAAGTATCAGAATCTGTATGATTTACTACGGTAATTAGTTTGCTATTTGGCTTAGATAAATCTTTTAAGAATAATTTATTTCCGGAGGTTGAGATACTAGCAGTAATCTGCAACCAGCGATTATCTTCAGAAACATTACCGCCAACATAACGATGTTTTTGATCTGCGGTTCCGCCAAAGACCAGTTTATCCTCTCTTTGGCTTGTTCCAAGCTTGTGATAGTACAGTTTGTGTTGATCGGTTTTTGCTGAAAGTTCACTCCCTTTGGGTTTATCATAGCTGCTATAGTAGAATCCTTCGTTTGCTTTCCATGAAATTCCGCTAAATTTAACATCAACTAGGGTGTCTTCAATAATTTCTTTTGTTTCGGCGTTCATGATAAGTACTTTTCGCCAATCGCTTCCGCCTTCAGAAATGCTATACGCAGCAATTTTTCCGTTATCTGAAAAGTTAAGTCCGCCAAGAGAGATAGTACCATCTTCTTTAAACCCATTAGGATCTAAGAAAATTTCCGCAGTACTTGCGTCTTCACCAGTTTTATACCGATAGATTACATATTGATTTTGGAGTCCGTCATTCTTGTAGTAATAGGTATAGTCGCCTTCTTTAAATGGTGAGCCAATTTTTTCGTAATTCCAAAGCTCTGTGAGGCGCTCTTTAAGTGCTTCGCGAAAAGGTATGTTATCTAGATATCCAAAAGTGGTTTTATTCTGACGTTTCACCCAGTCTCCAGTTTCTTCACTCATGTCGTCTTCTAACCAACGGTAAGGGTCTTTTACGTCTGTTCCGAAATAGTTAGTAACGGTATCAACTTTTTGTGTCGTAGGGTAGGTCACAGTAATAGTTTCAGATTTAGTAATTTCCTCTTTACAACTCACTAAGGCAAGTGCACAACATACAGGAACAAGTAGCTTTTTCATAGGAATAAAATTAAGGTACTAAAGTACTGAAAATACTAAAGTTGGCAACAAATAGTGGGCTTGAATTTCTGTGATGTTAGTATTGAAATAGCGGACGGTAAGCTTTCCAGTACTTGTACATGAGTAATACATTGAGTCCAAAGATGCCAATTGCAACAATTACATCTGAAATATCTAGAAAAAGATGGAACAGTAAAATGTTAACAGAAAGTGGCGCAAGCAGAATAAGCGCAAAAGGCACCCACTTTTTAAGTAACAATAAAATTGCTATAAGTATTTCTAAAATCGCGACTACGTAAAAGGCATAGCCGGTGGCTTCCAGCGATTCTAAAAAGTTAGCTGCCGCTGGAGGCATTTCGAATAAAGGGATAAAATTGAAAAATTTATTAATTCCGAAGACAAATAATGTAATGCCTAGAATAACACGAAGGAAGGTAGTAAAAGTTGAGTTCATATAGCGTACTTAGATGGTTATGTCTCTTAAAGATACTAAAAAAAACCTGCCGTTGAGTAACCAGACAGGTTTGTAAGTAAACCACAGCCAGAACTACTGAAACATTGCTCGATAAGCATTCCAGTTTTTATACAGTAAATATGCGTTGATGGCAGCAACCAATATAGCAGGCCCAATATTTGGAAGATTTACCACAAGGTGAAAAAGCACAATATTAATTGAAATAGGCACAAGCATAACGAGTGCAAATGGCACCCACTTTTTTAGCACTAAAAGTAGCCCAATAATTGCTTCAGACGCGCCAACGAGATGCATTATATAGCCTTTACCTACTTCTGGGTCTTCACCTGAAAAACGTAGTGAATTAAAAAGATGTTCTGCTTCTGGGTATCCTGTAAAATCGAAATCTGGCATAAACCAGAAGAATTTATTGAGTCCGAAAGCTAAAAGCATTAACCCAAGGCCTACTCGCAAAATGACGTGTAAAATTTTCATGTTAGTTTTTTTAGGTGCATACCTAAACTTAGACGAAAATTTTAATCCGACTTACACTAGCGAATTCTCAACTAAATATTCTGCAATCTGTATGGCGTTAGTAGCGGCTCCTTTACGAAGATTATCGCTCACAATCCACATATTAAGTGTATTGGGTTGTGTTTCATCCCGTCTTAGTCTTCCTACAAAAACATCATCTTTACCGTGTGCATAGATGGGCATAGGGTATGTATTGGTATCTGGATTGTCTTGTACCACAATACCTGGCTGTTCATGCAATAGTTTGCGCACGTCGCTAATGGAGAAGTCGTTTCTAAATTCAACATTTACAGATTCGCTATGCCCGCCAGCCGTGGGTATTCTAACTGCCGTTGCAGAGACAGAGAACGTTCTGTCATCGAGTATTTTCTGAGGCTCTCGAGCTAACTTCATTTCTTCTTTGGTATAGCCGTTAGGTTCAAAAACATCGCAATGTGGAAGTGCGTTTTTGTGGATTTGATACGGATATGCCATAGGACCGCCAATACCAGCTTCTTCATTTTCTAATTGCTGTACTGCTTTTACACCAGTTCCTGAAACAGACTGGTAGGTAGAAATTACCACACGCTTCATGGTGTATTTTTTATGAAGTGGCGAAAGTGCCATGACAAGTTGAATGGTAGAGCAGTTTGGGTTGGCTATAATTTTATCTTCTGAAGTTAGTTGAAAAGCGTTTATTTCAGGGACAATCAATTTTTTAGAAGGATCCATGCGCCATGCAGACGAATTATCGATTACCGTAGTGCCTACTTCTGCAAATTTTGGTGCCCACTGTAAAGATGTTTCCCCCCCAGCTGAGAATATCGCAATATTTGGAGCTAAATTAATAGCTTCTTCCATGCCTACAATAGGATACAATGTTCCGTTAAAGAGTAATTCTCGACCAATAGAGCGCTCTGAAGCTACGGGTATAAGTTGCGTTACTGGAAAATTGCGCTCTTCCAGGAGTTTTATCATTACAGTGCCTACCATTCCGGTGGCGCCAACAACAGCTACTTTCATGTATATAGCCCGCGAAGGCGGGTAATTTTAGTTAGAATAAAGATCTTTCAAAAGTACAAAAGTAAACATACTAATTTCTTAACGCTACGCTAAATAAAAGAACCCTCCGTAGCAAATGCTTTGGAGGGTTTAATTAATATAGTGTAGCGGTTTTTGAGACGATTTATTTTTTAAGCGCGTCTCTAATTTCCTTTAATAAATCAATTTCAGATGGTCCTGGATCTGGTGCTGGAGCCGCCTCTTCTTTTTTACGAACTTTTCCGTATGCTTTCACAATCATAAAGAGAACAAATCCTACGATGATTAAGTTAATAATAGCATTCACCCATTTTCCATACATGATGGCATTTTCTGGTTTTTCTACTGTGCCGTCTGCTGCAACAACTGCTTCAGAAAGTACATGCTTCATGTCTGCAAAGTCTACCCCTCCGGCAAAGTGCCCAATTATTGGCATCATAATATCAGATACAAATCCGCTAACAACAAGCCCTACAGCTCCTGCTAATATTACGGCAACGGCCAAGTCAATGACATTGCCCGTCATAATAAATGCTTTAAATTCTTTTAACATGGTGATTGGTTTATGTGTTAATACCTTACGAAGGTAGGAAAAAAGAAATAGTTCTACTAAATGCCACTATAAGGGAAGGGCCTAATTTCGACGAATTACACGTTTTACACGTTGAGAGATGGCTGTAAGCATTTCATACGAGATAGAATGTATAGCTTCGGAAAGATCTTCGGCAGTGGTGTTTTGGTCAAAAATAATAACTTCATCTCCTTCCTTACAGTCAATTTCGGTTACGTTCACCATAAGCATGTCCATACACACGTTTCCGACGATAGGTGCTTTTTTTCCGGCAATAGTTACCCACCCTTTACCATTTCCGAAGGCACGGGAAATACCATCTGCATGTCCGATAGGAAGGGTGGCGGTTCTTTCAAGTTTAGTGGCGGTGTACGCTCTATTGTACCCAACAGTTTCACCTGGCTGAATGTGATGTATTTGTGAAATAACCGATTTTAACGTTGCAACTGGTTTTAAATGTGCATTTTCTTTGGTAGAATTGCCAAAACCGAAAAGTCCTATGCCTGTTCTAACCATCGTAAAATGTGCTTCAGGATAATTTAAAACTCCAGAAGTATTACTTTGATGTAGCATTGGTTTATAACCTAGTTCCAACGCTATGGCTGCTGAAATGTTTTTAAAACGTTCAATTTGCGTGTGTGTAAATTCTTTTTCTGAAGGATCTTCGCTCGCGACCAAATGCGAAAACAGCGATTTGGTTTTTAAAGCCGAAGTTTTCTTTAATGCTGAAAGTATTGAAGGCACATCATTTTCTAAAAACCCTAAACGATTTAGCCCGGTGTTGAATTTTAAATGCACTGGGTAGTCTTGCTGCTTTTTTGTCTCGGCAACAGCAATAAATTCTTTTAAGATTCTAAAGCTATAAATGGAAGGCTCTAGACAGCGCTCAATTAAGGTGGGAAAATTTACAGGTTGCGGATGAAGGACCAAAATTGGTGTGCGAATACCAGCATCTCGTAAAACAACGCCCTCTGCTACGTAGGCTACGGCAAAATAATTAACGCCTAAATTTTCTAATTCTTTAGCAACCGCCACACTTTCACTTCCATACCCAAAGGCTTTTACCACAGCCAAAAGTTTAGTTTCAGAATTTATTTTGGAACGTAGATACTTGTAGTTGTGTGCCAAGGCTGTTAAGTCTATTTCGAGCACAGTTTCTTTGAATTTGCCCATTACTACGCTTGCTTTTTAGACTGTTGTGAGGTAAGTTGTTCGGGATCTTTTACCTCCATTTTTTTTACTTTTTCTCTAAGTACAGCTTTGTAGTATGCCGCGCGACTTAACGGCTCATATTCTTCAGTTTCACCCAAAAGCACTAAATCTTCACTTTGAGATTTCCTGTAACTGTAATGTGCAAGATTACCAGTTCTTGGGCAGACAGCATGCACTTTGGTTACGTATTCTGCCGTTGCCATAAGCGCAGGCATAGGACCAAAAGGGTTTCCTTTATAATCCATATCTAACCCCGCAACTATTACACGTACACCTCTATTGGCAAGGTCGTTACAAACTTTTACAATCTCATCATCAAAAAATTGCGCTTCGTCTATACCTACTACGTCACAATTATCTGCGAGAATAGGAATGTTGGCTGCTGCTGGAACGGGTGTAGACCTAATTTGATTACTGTCGTGAGAGACTACTTGGTCTTCATCGTAACGAGTATCTACTTTAGGCTTAAATATTTCTACTTTTTGCCTTGCAAATTGAGCTCTTTTTAAGCGCCTAATAAGTTCTTCGGTTTTACCAGAAAACATAGAGCCGCAGATGACTTCAATCCAGCCAAATTGCTCTTTTTGATTTACTGTGTTTTCGAGAAACATAGGGTGTTGTTTAGAATAAAACGCAAATACTTTTCGTTTACATATAGGATGCGTAAATTTAACAAAACAAAGTTGACCCATACGATGGCAACCCAAAAAAGTTTATAAAAGTAATATAGAAGAGACTAATTAGCAGCTGTACATACCTTTATATCACATTCTAACACATTTGGTGTTGCTTAAATGAAAAAGTGCTTATTGAAATGAAAAAGAAATTGCAAAGAGACCTACAACATTTGGCAGAAGAAATTCTGGATGCTGGCAGCAGCCTATCGGCTGTAGATATGAAGCAGAAATTGGCGGCCCTGTATGAAAAAGTAACCGTATTGGCTTTTTTAGAGGGTCAATTACAAGAAGATATAACCACAGCTAGCGAAGAGTCTTTTGACAGTAAGAGCTTTCGTGAAAAAAACTGGTTTACCGAGCCGGAACCAATACCGCAACCAGACCATAAAGAAGATTTAGTAGAACCCTTGATGGAGAAAATAAAGGATTTGGTGGCGCAGATGCCGCCAGAGACTCAGGGGGTAGAAAAAATGCTTGAGGAGGTGCTTCCGCAGAAAAAATACCTAAAAAACGATTTGGAAGAATTTGCCAAAAACTATCAAGAAACACCAACTTTTGAACGTAAGGTGACTTCACCACCAACAGATTCAACTTTAGAGATTCGCGAGCCAGCGAAGGGAGTAGATGCTCCTAAACCTTCCAAAAAATTAGTAGATGATCTGGGGGTTTCTGAAAAGCCAAAATCTATTAATGATACAGTAGGAGATGGTATGCGTATCGATTTAAATGATCGTTTAGCGTATATAAAGCATCTGTTTGGGGGAAATTCAGATGATTATACCCGGGTGCTTTCGCAGGTAAGTACTATGACTTCTTATGACGAAGCTGAAACTTTTATAAAAACGAAAGTAAAACCTGATTATAACTTTTGGTTACAAAAAGATATGTATGCCGAACGCTTCATGGCGGCCATAGGTCGAAAGTTTAACTAAAGAACAGCTCTTATCGTAAAATGAAAATTTTTTATGTCTAAACTGTATCTCGTACCTACCCCTATCGGAAATCTTAAAGACATGACATTTCGTGCCGTTGAGGTACTGCAAATGGCTGATTTAATTCTTGCCGAGGATACGCGCACAAGCGGTAAATTGTTGAAGCACTATGAAGTTAGCACTCCAATGCATTCACACCACATGCACAACGAGCATAAAACTACCGACACCATAGTAAAAAGAATACAACAAGGTGAAACGGTTGCCCTCATTAGCGATGCAGGCACTCCCGCAATAAGCGACCCTGGATTTTTGCTAACAAGAGCATGTGTTGCAGCAGGTATTGAAGTAGATTGTTTGCCTGGAGCTACTGCGTTTGTTCCTGCACTTGTAAACAGTGGTCTTCCAAACGATAAATTTGTTTTTGAAGGATTTCTTCCAGTAAAAAAGGGAAGACAAACAAGGTTGCAGCTTCTTTCTGAAGAAACTCGCACCATGATTTTTTATGAATCACCTCACAAATTATGTAAGACATTATCACAATTTATTGAATTTTTTGGAGCCGATAGGCCCGTTTCAGTGTCTCGAGAAATTACCAAATTACACGAAGAAACCATACGTGGAAGTTTGGCAGAGGTTTTAAAACATTTTGAAAATAAGCCACCCAAAGGAGAATTGGTTGTGGTACTTAGTGGCGTTAAATAATGAACCATCTCCTTGAAACAATAAAGACGTGTACTATCTGTTCTGCACACTTACCTTTGGGTCCTAACCCTGTTGTAGCAGGACACGTAAATTCAAAAATTGTAATCATTGGGCAAGCACCGGGAACTAAAGTGCACGCATCTGGAATTCCTTGGGACGACGCTTCTGGTAAGGAATTAAGGCGTTGGCTTGGTGTAACCGCTACGCAATTTTATGACCCTGAAAATTTTGCCATTGTGCCAATGGGTTTTTGCTATCCTGGGAAAGGTAAGAGTGGCGACTTACCTCCTAGACCCGAATGTGCTCCGAAATGGCACGGGCCATTGCTTTCAGAAATGCCCCATGTAAAACTTATCATTTTAATTGGGATGTATGCTCAAAAATATTATTTGAAAGATACAGCCAAACGCACATTAACCCAAACAGTAGAAAACCTAGAAGAATATCTTCCCAACTATTTTGTACTACCGCACCCGTCCCCCCGTAATAGATTTTGGATGAAAAAAAACCCATGGTTTGAAGACAGCGTGGTTCCCCTTTTACAGACCACCATTGAAACTCTAGTATTATAAAAGAATTTCTCTTCCCAACAATCGAAAGAGCAGTGCATTTTTATTTTCAAAAACAACTACGATGCCACAAGAAAGTTATGGTGTTTCATTAATTTAAAGATGTTTTCCTTTTTCCCATCCGTGTTTACCAAGATATTGGTTACCGCTTTCTACAGCTCCGTCTTCTATTGAGGTACCCATGCTATCGTTCCAGCGGTTTAGGTAACCGAAGAGTGAGATCACCCCTAGCATTTCTACAATTTCACCCTCGTTCCAGTATTCGTATAGGCGTCTTTTAATCGTTTCATCAACCGCATTTGGCACCTGACTTGCGGCAAGAGAAAAGTCGAGTGCTGCACGTTCGGCTTCAGAAAATGCTGGGTGCGTTCTATACTCCCAAATGTTGTCTAATTGTTCTTGCTCGGCTCCGTAACGTTCTGCTGCTCTAATGGCATGTGCTTGGCAGTAGCGACAGCCTGTAGCATTACTACTTACCCAAGCAATCATTCGTTTTAGGGCTGAGGTAACGCCACCTTCGTTTGCCATTACGGCTTTGTTTAGGTTGATAAAGGCGCGACTTATAGCAGGTCTGCGTTGCATGGTAAGGACACTATTAGGGCAAAACCCCAGTGTTTCGTTGAAGAACTCGGCAAGTTCTTGAGTGTTTTTATCATGATCTGCGGAAAGAGGTGTTACTAATGGCATAATTTTCTATTTTGAAACTCGAAGGTACGGCTCGAATTTTCAAAAGCCAAGAGGGGTGTGGTTATTTTTTTAGGAATTTTATGCGCGTTGCTTCTATTGAAAGATAATAAAGCCCTGCAGCTAAACTTTCAACGCTAATTAACGGATTGTTTAGTTCAAAAATACCTGTTTGCACTTCTCTCCCTGTAGCATCAAAAATACGAAAGACACTACCTATGAGATCACAATTCGTGCATGTTATGGAGATTAAATCGTTCGTTGGGTTGGGAGCTATTAGTATTTTTTTGCTATTTTCTTCTTCAACACCTAGGGGTGAGTTTAAAAGTTTAAACAATACAATGTTCTGTGGACCATTAAAAAGAGGGGTAAATGCACAGCCAACAATTCCGCCGTCTTCTGTAATTATGGCCTCACCAGCATCTAAATTTGGCTCAATAAATCGACCTTGGTTGGCAAAAGAAGGGTCTATAAAACCATCAGTATAGCTTCTTAAGATGGTGTAATTGCCGCCATCGATACTCCATTCTCTCCCTATAAATAATGTCCTATCATTTTCTTGCCTTATTACTTTTAAGGGGCTAAAGGTATTATGCGAAATTTCCCGCACTCCCTTGTTTCCAAACCCCGTGTCTAAGCTTCCATTAGGTAGTAATTGTATATAAAAAGATTCACTGTCAATAGGAGGGTTCAGCCCTCTGTTGTTAATTAGTCCTAGAATGCCTTGGTTTTCTTGTATAACGGCAGAAACTGAAAAAGGTGATTGCAATGCTATTTGGTTAACAGCAACCCCATTGTTCCCAAATGAAGGGTCTAAACTTCCGTTTTCTGAAATTTTAGCAAAACCAATCCTGCTATTTTCATTAACGTCTACAAGTCTAAAGGGAACCAAAAACCCCCCATTAGAATATCTAGAAATTTGGAATGTATAAAATTCATCTTCAGTTGTTATAGTACTGTTCGCAACACCATTGCTTCCGTACGTAGGATCTATTGTACCATCTGCTAGTAATTTTGAAATACTTATACCTTCTTCGTTGGTAGTTCTATAGCGCCCAATAATTAGTGCTGTGTTGTCTTCATTCACAAAGAGTGAGAGCACTAAATCGGTTTCAAAATCTATGGTTGCAATACCATTGTTTCCAAATGTAGTGTCTAAAACACCGTTAATAGTATATTTAAGTACAACAAAATCTTCGTTAAAAACACCGCCTATTAACATGCTTCCATCGGGAAGGGCTTTAAGTGAAGTATAACTACCATTTAAAGGAAGTGATACCACACCATCTACTCCAAAACTAGTATCAAATACTCCAGCAGCCGAGTAGCGCACTAGAATTTTAGTGCTGGTTGTGTTTAGAGAGGCAATAGCATGAGCCCAAAGAGATCCATCGGCGTTTTCTGCTACAAGAACACTAATCTCATTGTCTCCAGGAATATCAGTAGTGGTGGTTCCATTGGTTCCAAAAGAGGCGTCATAGGAGCCATCTTGTGCGAATACCGAAATAGAAAATATTAAAATCGCACTTATACTATAATAGATTTGTTTCATAGTAGAACTAAATAAATCGGGGAGTGCATCAATAATTTAAAGATACTCAATTTTTATCATTACTTAAATTAAACTAACTTTACCATGACTTCCCAAATTGAATCTATCTGAAGTATTTTTTGATGAATCCTTTCCTTTTTTAGGAATTAGAATTTGTACTTTGGAATTTTGTCATCTATGCGCTGGACACTAAAACCAAAACCTCCTCAAGATAAAATTGATATACTCACCAATACATTGGGAGTAGCACCAATTATTGCATCACTGCTTATTCAACGAGGTATTGAAACTTTTGAAGAAGCTAAAGAATTTTTTAGACCATCGCTAGATGGCCTGCACGACCCTTACCTCATGAAAGATATGGATTTGGCTGTAGCACGTATTGAAAAAGCCATTGCAGCAGATGAAAACATATTAGTGTATGGCGATTATGACGTAGACGGTACCACGAGTGTTGCGCTGCTATCTTCTTACTTGTTAAGCTATTACCCCAATGTAGCAACCTATATCCCAGATCGATATGACGAGGGCTACGGAGTCTCTAACCAAGGAATTGACTTTGCTTTAGACAACGATTTTACCCTTATCATTGCATTAGATTGTGGTGTAAAGGCAATAGACAAGGTAGCATATGCCTCGGAAAAGGGAGTAGATTTTATTATATGCGATCACCATAGACCCGGGCCAGAACTACCCAAAGCTGTTGCCGTACTAGACCCCAAACGAAGCGATTGTGAATATCCATTTAAAGAATTGTGTGGCTGTGGCGTAGGCTTTAAATTAATTCAGGCACTTGCCAAACAGCGTAAGCAAAACATAAACGATTTACTGTTGTATCTAGATTTAGTGGCTACAGCAATAGGTGCCGACATTGTGCCTATTACAGGAGAGAACAGAATTTTAGCCCATTTCGGCTTAAAAGTGATAAATAGCAACCCACGCGCTGGCTTTCAGGCTATTCTTTCACAAATCAAAAAAACTCAGCTTACTATTACCGATGTTGTTTTTATTATCGCACCACGAATTAACGCAGCAGGAAGAATGAAACATGGTAACCATGCTGTTACATTGCTTACTGAAACCGATGTTGAAAAGGCGAAAGAATACGCTTCAGAAATTGAACAGTTTAATACAGACAGGCGCGAAGCAGACAAGCGCATTACCGAAGAAGCATTACTTCAAATTTCAGAAAAAGGTGAAGAAAACAGGATGACAACAGTTGTATACAACAAAAATTGGCATAAAGGTGTCATTGGCATTGTAGCTTCTAGGCTTACAGAAACCTATTATCGCCCCACTTTGGTATTCACTAAAAGTGGAGAAAAGCTAGCAGCTTCTGCACGATCTGTAAAAGGGTTTGATGTCTATAACGCCTTGGAAGGATGTAGTGAGCATATTGAACAATTTGGCGGACATAAATACGCGGCGGGTCTTACATTGCTGGAGGCTGATTACGAAAAATTTAAGAAGGCCTTTGAAAAAGAGGTGGCTGAAACAATAGATAAAAACCTGTTACAGCGAGAAATTTCAATTGATACAGAAATTGACTTACAACAAATAACGCCCAAGTTTTATCGTATTTTAAAACAATTTGCACCTTTTGGACCAGGAAACATGACTCCAGTTTTTATGACACAGAACTTGAAAGATGTGGGATACGGAAAATGCGTTGGAGAAGATAAGAGTCATTTGCGGGTTGTTGTACAACAGGGTAATAGTACACAATTTACAGGCATAGGTTTTGGAATGGGTGATAAACATGATATTGCCTGCAAAGGAGAACCATTTAAAGCAGCGTATGTAATTGATGAAAATGAATGGCAGGGAACTGTAAATTTACAACTGAGATTGAAAGACATTAAACCTTAAATTTTAGTATCTTTAATTTACTAACCTTAAAAAATTCGTGTCTTTACGGGCATTAAAAATGAAAGCAATTATTATAGTATTACTAGCGATAATAGTAGCGATTTTGGGCTACAATTTTTATACTTCTTGGCATAGATTTCACCCGCCAAACTATCATTACACCCCAACGGTTGAAGTGCCTGAAAATCACGCAGACAAATCATTGTTACTTGCTTATTACGAAGCTGTTGAGAAGCTAAATGGCTATGTAATCACACAGTGGAGTGCAAATAGTATTGATGTTCGTAATCCCGAAGATGATGATGACGCCACAAATGCTGCCGTCTTAACATACGCGTCTAAGTTGGCAACTGTTAAGTATTATGAAGGACAGTTAACCACTACAGAAGTGAAAAAGACAACGTCTAAAACGCCTTCAGAAAAGGAAAAGCGCAAAAAATTGATTGAAAAAATGTTTTACGCTAATCAAAATGACAATGCTTTTAAGCTTGGGGAAAAAAACGCTTTGATTTTTGAAGTGCAACGTATTCTCATTGAAAAAGGAGAAGCCGTTAGTCATGATGGGTTGTACAGAATAGAAACACAAACGGCACTTAAAAATTTTGAGGCTAAAAATAATCTGTTTCCTGATGGTAAATTAGACGCCTTAACATTAGACGCTTTATTAAAGTAGGTTAGGAGCGAACGAATTATCCTTTAAATTCTTTTAATTCGAAATGTTCGCCGTCAAAAACTCCGTAGGTATATTGAGTAATCCAGTCACCTAAGTTGAAGTAGGTTGAGTTTTCTCCTACTTCTATTTGCATAGAAAGGTGCCGGTGGCCAAATACAAAATAGTCGTAATGCTTTGTTTCTAGTTTCCGCTTAGCGTAGAGTGCTAGCCATTCGTTTTCTTCACCTAGAAATTTTTTGTCTTCTTCTCCAGAGATCAGTTTGTTTTTTACTGAAAGATATTGTGCAATTTTCATCCCTAATGCAGGATGAAACCAGTGAAACAACCAATTAAAGACTCGGTTTTCAAACACCTTTTTCATTCGTTTGTAGCCCATATCTCCAGGACCTTTACCGTCTCCGTGCCCCACAAAAAATAGTTTGTCATTAAACGTAAATTCTTTGGGTTGGCGGTAGGTTGGGATGTTTAGTTCTTTTTCGAAATAATCGCCCATCCACAAATCATGATTTCCCACAAAAAAATAAATAGGGATACCGCTGTCTCTTAATTCTGCTAATTTCCCTAAAACACGTACAAACCCTTTTGGAACTACTGTTTTATACTCAAACCAAAAATCGAATAAATCACCTAACAAAAAGATTGCTGCGGCATCGTGTTTTATTTCTTCTAACCAACGAACAAATTTCTTTTCGCGCGGTAAACTCTCGGCTGGTGTGGGCGCTCCAAGATGATTATCGCTAGAGAAGTATATTTTTTTTCCGGGTGGAATTTGCATGAGTTAAAGATACTATGAATTATCTGAAGCATACCATTCTGCATAACTGGTAGCTGTTTCTTGAAGACGTAACGAATGCAACATGATATTTTGAGGTAGTCGCAGTTTAATTTTTTCAGCAAAATCAACGACCATCATTTCACTTGTTGGCTGATAATCTACAAGTAGCACATTATGTCCACGACTACTTAGCTCTTCTGCCAACTCTACATGGGGCGTATTTTTGTTAAAAACAGTAGCATGATCAAACACATCTACAATCTCTTCTTTTACAATTTTTTTTAAGTCGCCAAAGTCTATAACCATACCAAATTTTACATGGTTAACATCGGCAATAGGCGTTCCAATTACCGTTACAGAAAGCTTGTAACTATGTCCATGAACATTACGGCACTTGCCATCGTACCCATAAAGAGCGTGGCCGGTTTCAAAAGAGAATTGTTTGGTGATGCGAATGTTACTCATAAGTTATTGCAGATACTTGCTAGGCAAATATACAGTTTTGAATGCTGACTACTGCTATTTCTTATTTTTCGGTCTTTTAAAGAATTTCCATTTTTTGTATTGCTGAAATACAAGCGCTAACACTATAACTCCTGCCAAAATTAGCATGGCGCCTTTACCATTTATAAAGTCTAAAATGTCCATAATCTGATTTTCTGATTAGACGAAAGAAAAACAAAGTCTTACTAACGCTTATTTTTAATCTTACTAATAATTACAACCACAATTACCAAGACGGCAAGCAGCAAGAATAAGCCAGGACCGCCTAAAAATTCTATAAATTCCATAGTTTATTAAAAATTTGCATAAAAATACTGCTATTTTAGAAGCTGAAAACGCTATTTCAGAAATTACAACAATATTTTGAACGCGCTAAAGCATACATTTGAACTCTATTGAGTGTGTCTTATTAAGAGCGCTAAACTTTATGAAGCAACTATATATCTTACTTGTATTAGTATTTGGGTTTTCTACCCTCGGTTTTTCTCAAGATAAGAAAGCCGATAGCCTACAGCTACTTTTACAACAGGAAACCAAAAAAGATTCCCTCAGAGTAAGAAGGTTACTTGATGTGGCGTATTTTCAACGAACTTCAGACACGAAAGAATCGGGTCCATTGCTGGAGGAGGCAATTTCAATTTCAAGAGAATTAAAAGATCCCTTTTTGGAAGGGGTTGCAAGACGATATTTGTCGCAACATTACAAACGGTTGGGTAATTTCGAAGAAAACCTTCGGGAAGCAATTAGGTCTGTGGAGTTGTTAGATTCTATAGGTGCTAGTAAACAAGAACGAATGCTTTCTAATAGCGAACTAGCTGTTTCGTACCAAGCATCTAACTATCTAGACCGTGCCTTAGAAATGACGTTGAGAAACTTAGAAGAGGTAAAAGAAGATCCTGTTACTCCAGCAAAGGGACGGTATTATTTTGACGTAGGAAATGCATACAATCATTTAGAAGATTATAGCAAAGCTGAGGCCTATTACAACCAGGCCATTTCTATATGCGAAGAAACTAACTTTATTCCTGGCAAAATGTTGATGACAGGTACATTGGCTGCCATGTACCGAGTACAGAAGAAATACGATGCTGCAAAAACTAAATTCAATATTGCACTACCATATTATACTGAAATTGGAGATAAAAGATCAATAGCGTCTGTTAACTATCAGTTAGCAATGATGGAGTCTATGCAGGGCAACCACGCTAAATCGATACCGCTTTACGAGAAATCACTAGAATTATACGAAGAAATTGGCGCGCTGTACTATAGAAAACAAATCAACCAAAAATTATTTGTTGCGTACAGTATTTTGGGTGACCAAAACAAGGCCGAAGCAGCCAATATAATCTATAATGAAACGAGAGACTCTATAGATTCTATGGAAGACAGAAAGCGTATTGCAGAAATGCGCACTAAATACGACACAGATAAAATAGCAGCCCAAAAGCAAGCGGCCGAAGCCAGAGCTGCTTTAGCTTCAGAAGAAAGTAAGAGAAATAGAAACTTACTTATTGGGGCCCTTATAATTGCAGGCCTTGTATTTCTAAGTTTGCTGTTATACTTAGGTAGGATTCGCGCTACAAAAAAGGCAGAGTTAGTTACTATAGAGCTAAAAGAAACTCAAAAAAGACTAGCATTAGAAAAACAATATAGAGACAGTGAGTTGAAGGCACTTAAAGCCCAGATGAATCCGCATTTTATATTTAATGCTCTAAATTCTATTCAAGAGTACATTATTTTGAATAAAAAGGATTTAGCTGGGGATTATTTGGGAATGTTTGCCGATTTAATGCGAAAATATCTTCGGCATAGTGATGCGGGTTCTCTTACGCTTCAAGATGAAATTGAAAGCCTTCAGATGTATCTTGATTTAGAAAAATTACGTTTTGAAGAAACATTAATGTTTACCATAGAAGTTTCCGAAGAAATCAACAAAGAAATAACCCGTATTCCTACCATGCTTATACAGCCCTATATTGAAAATGCGCTAAAACATGGGTTGTTGCATAAGAAAGACAATAGGAAATTATGGATCACTTTTACACAAAAAGACAATGCCACCATACTATGTAGCATTGAAGATAATGGTGTTGGTAGAAAGAAATCTGCCGTGCTCAATTCTCTTAGCCAAAAACAACACCAATCGTTCGCCACTAAAGCAACAGAAAGTAGGTTAGATCTACTTAACTATGGAAAGAATAGAAAGATTGGAGTAGAAATTATAGACTTGTTTAATGAAGATGAAACGGCCAAAGGCACTAAGGTCCTGTTAACAATACCCACCGTAACAGCATAGTATATGAAAGCAATTATTATAGACGATGAACCTAAAGCACGCAGCCTCCTGCGTATTTTAGTAGAAGAAAACTGCCCTAAGATTACTACAATTTTTGAGGCTGGAGACCTTTTAAGCGGCGTAGAAATAATTAAAGAAGAGGCGCCAAATATTGTTTTTCTTGATATTGAAATGCCCGAGCATTCGGGTCTTGAAATATTAAACTTTATAGAAAAAGACGTTGCCAACTTTGAAATCATTTTTACCACAGCCTATAGCGAATATGCTATTCAGGCCTTTCAGTTGTCTGCCATAGATTATCTTTTAAAGCCTATTAGGCCCGCTCAAGTAAGACAAGCTGTTAACAAGGCTATTGAGTTTATGGGTAAAAATGGAATAAGCAAGAAACTAGAAGAATTAAAGAAGAGTTTATCGCAAAATAATTTCGATAAAATAGGACTTCCAGTAAACGATGGAATTAAATTTATTGACTTCAACAATATTCTAATGTTGGAGGCTGATGGCATGTACACCAACATAATGACCAAAGAAGAAAGCTTGTGTATTAGTAAACCGCTAAAACATTTTGTTGAGTTACTTCAAAACATCCCTACGTTCTATCGGCCTCATCGTTCACATCTCATAAACCTCACTTACATTAAGCAATATGTGAAAAGCGATGGAGGGTATATTGTTATGGATAACGGCAAAACAGTTTCTATTTCAAAAGAGAAAAAAGACGAGTTTCTACATTTAGTACAAAATCTATAAATTTCTTTTTAGAAGTTAGGAATGAGGTTTCAGAAGTTACAATGTGAACTTTCTATCAATTAAATTTATTTTTGATACTGAACATAAAAACCAACACACATGAAAGCACTATCGATTGCAATTGCATTTTTCTTTGTGGCAGCGCTACAAGTTTCTGAAACTGCTACTGCTAACACTGAAATTAACAAGACGGAAATTGTAACTCCTTTTGCCAGTTTTAAACTGATAAATGATACGGGAGATAAAGTTAGTATCCATACTGGAAGCGGCTTTGTAAGTTTAAATAAAGGAGGCAGTACAAGTATTACCTGTAATAAAGGAAAGGAAGTACGATGGGCAAAAAGCGGAAAAAAGGGAAGTGTAATTTTCAAGATTTCGGGCGACCATTGTGGAAAAACAATAAAACTCTCAGAATATCTATAAGGAGCTAACTAACCAGTTTTATTTTGAGTAAACCGCCCGTTTTGGGCGGTTTTTTTGTTTATAATGGCTTAAAAGCTATATAAATAGGGGGATTGTGTTTAGCAATTCAAATACGCGTTTCAGCAGTTAGGAGAAAAAATATGGCGGTGAGCGCTACATATTTGCACTGTAATTAATTGACCATTAACACAGAGCAAACATGAAAAAACTAGTATTAATTTTATCCTTCTTACTGCTACTCATCAACACAGCAGGGCTTGCACAAGAAAGTCAGAATGATATTCTCAAAAATTTTGAATCTGGAAAGTATACCGTTTATAAGGTAGTTGATAAAAAGAAGTTTCAGAAAGTAAATAAACCATGGCCCGTTACAATTACCAATCAAGGAGCTGGAGTGAGTAGCGTACTTGTTAAACGATCCGGTATTTTAGATGAAGAATTTAAGCCAGATGTACCGGGGTATCCAGCGTATTTTGCCTTTAAAACATACAGACTAACATTTCTTAAGGATTATGCAGTCTACTACGAGTGGAACGGAAAACAAGAGGCTACTACAAAATATGTGTTAGTAAAGCCGGGCGGTAGTTTTTCTAATAAATGGGAGGCCACTAACGAAAGTGTTGCTAGCTACGCCACCGCAACATTTAAAAATCAAACTAATGCAAGAGCTAATGTAAAAGTGGCAAAAGCGGCTCAGGCAGAGGCAGATCGAAAAGCAAATTCTTTAGAGAACAAAAAGGTAAAGGAGATTCGTCTAGAGCTTATTACAACACCTAAAAAAGTTGCACATTTTAGTGAAGCTATAGATTATGGTATAGTTGCCACACTTCAAGATGGCACACAGCTCAAAACATCTAATCTTGGCGGTAAGCTCCCTTGGGATGATTTTAAACTAACGCATACAGGATGTAGTAGTACAATAGAGCGTGTAAAAGTAGATGAAGATGCAACTAAACTTACCAATGATGAAATAGTACTTCAAGTACAATCTGTATACCATCCCTCTTTGCGTTCTAAAAAAGCAATACCTACAACCAATGATGTTTCAATACAAGTAAGTAGAAACGGGTTTTATGGGGCAGACAGAGCTCAAGCTACAAACAAAGCCACTTTTGGGGCTAGTCAACCAGGCGGAAACGGCCACACACTAACGGTAAAAGTAAAAACCGTTTCTCACAAAAAGTCGGGAATAAAACTTAATAAAATATATATCTACGACGAGACAGAGCGTAAAGTTGTGGCTCATTATAAACTCACACCTAGCACACAGTTAATTATAAATGCAAATGGCGGAAACGGTCAGTGGGGTAGTGACGGAACCAGTGGTAGCTTTCCAAATGGAGACAAGGGAGGTGCCGGTGGTCGTGGAGGTGATGTTACCATTATTAAAGATCCATCGGTAACCGAATTCAACATAACCGTAAATAACAATGGAGGTAAAGGAGGTAGCGGCGGAAAACGCTACAATGTAAATGGAACTTCTGGTGCTACAGGCGCATCTGGAGCTAAAGGAACTACCACAACACAAAAGAAAACAGTACAACTAAACTTTTAACTATCAATAACCATAATTAAATTAATCATGAAAAAACAAACAATTTTTACAGCAATTTTAAGCTTATTCCTTATTGTAGGAGTAAGTAATCAAGCCGAAGCACAATTTGGTAAAAAACTGAAGAAAACGCTAAATGTGGGCAAAAAAGCCAAGAATTCGGGGAAAAAACTAGGAAAAAAAGGAGGAAAGGGTAAGAACTTTTCAAGTTTCAATGAGGAAACTGATGAATTAGGAATGACAGGCCAGTATTTTGGTTTAAAAGACCCTTCTAGTTCTGGATTACGATTTGTGAAAAACGAAGCTGGTAAAATAGTGAACAAGTTGCACTATTTTGAAAGCAGCACAAGCGAGCCAGATATGAAGCTCACTTTAAAGGAAAGCTACTACACTAAACATGGAGTGAAAATGTTTTTCCACTGGAGGTCTGCTAGCGCAAGTAGTTATGTAGAACTTATAGAGATAGACCCTGGAGTTGTTGCCATAATTCAAGGAGACCGAAGCTTAAACAACGCAGATGACCCTATTCCATTAGATGCAACACGTACCGTTGTTGAAGTTGGAGCTAAGGACAAGGCTTCTTTTGATACTTGGGATGTAGAGACAGCTCAAGCTAAAGTAGATATGCTTTTAGGTACATTGAAAAGTGCTGAAGGAGATAAAATTAAGAAAAAACTGATGCGTTTTGATGTTTACAAAAACTACAAAGGAAAAATTGCTTTTGCTAAAGGAACGAACTACTTGAGAAATCAAAAATCAAATCAGCCAACAGAGAAAGAGGCTAATTTTATCACCAAAAGAGAGCTAGGAGCTACGGTAGCATTTAAGCCTTATTTTGAGCAGCCATTAGAGCAAAGCCACCCTGGAGCATGGTTTAATATTACTTACGAAATGGCAGGTGAAAAGACCGACCGCGAGCAGCTAAGACAATCTAGCACTAAGTTTTCTAAAAACATTCCACAGATAGATAAAGATCAGGAAAAATTCTATTTCTGGTACCCTAAAGTAACAATCAACACGTCTAACAACGTGGCAGATTATGCTTTCTTGGAGCTTTTACGTAAAACTCAAGGCAAATTGCAAGCAGGTAACACATATGATCTGAAAGTAACTGTTTGGGCTTATAAAGATGGGGCAAATATAGACCCAGTTGCTACTGGAACAATTCAGCTTGAGTACACTACTGGTGAAAATGGAACAGACAAGTTGCTTAACGACCCTGTAAAAGGATGGATTACCGTATTACAAGACTATTTAGATGAATAACCAAAGAGGTTGATGGTTGGATTGTCAAACATTTGAAGCTTTACCAAAGCAACTAACTAATCAAATAGACAATCCATAGTGTGAAACCAGACTGTTGAGGAGCAGTCTGGTTTTTTGTTTTTTAACTGCACACCAATTATGTAACTAGTGGCAGATATTTTCTATAGTATTTTATAATGAGCGCAATCCCACGCCAAGCAACCCAAACAACCAATGCTAGCCAAATACCAATAAGTCCCCAATCTTGATATTTAGATACATATAAGACCGGGATAAACCCAAAAATGGTGGCAGTTAACAATACATTTCTTAAATAACCCATTTCCCCTAATCCTTTAAAAATAGAGTCTAATGTAAAGGCAATAGCATTAAAGGGTAAGCAAATAAGTACCATAAAGAACATTCCGTAGAAAAGATGAAGCACTTCGGGGTCTTTATTAAACAGAACCCCTAGAGGCTTATAGAGTATAAGACCAATTATTGCTAAGATCGTGGCCACACCAATGTTGTAAAGGCTTACTTTTTTGGTAAGACGCCAAAGACTATTAAAATTCCGTTCGCCTAGTAGTTTTCCACCTAAAATATTACCTGCAGCCCCATATCCATCTAAAAAGAATGCCGTAAATATCCAAATGTTGAAGGCAATGGTATGGGCAGCAATATATTCTTTACCAAGTGCAGCCGCTTCTCTGGTAGATAGAATTAGCGCCGTATTAAGCGCAAGAGAGCGAAGAAACAGATTTAGGCTCATAAATACCAATCGCTTTATTTCAGGATGAAGAGGGAAAACCAGTCGTAAGGAAACGTTGGTTTTCTTGAGTACTAATATTAACGAAAGGACTGCCATTACAGTTTGTGCTGCCAAACTAGCCCAAGCAGCACCAACAACGCCCATTGGCGCTATAAACCCATCAATACCGTAAACTAAAGCAAAATCGAGACCTATATTTAATCCGGCGCCAATAGCTGCAATTATCATGGGCCAAAAAGTATTTTGTAGTCCGCGGAAAATTCCAAAAATGGCAAAGGTGAATAATGTAAGCGGAAATCCCCAAACACGTATGTTGTAATAATCAATACTGAAATCGAGTATAATTCCTTCTGCGTTGAGCAAGGTGAAAATTTCGGCTACAAAAAAATAAGTACCACCCAAAACGATAATACTAAGTGCAATATTGAAGAATACTGCTTGTGCCGGAAAGCTTTTTAAATCTTTAATAGTACCTGCTCCAAGATTCTGCGAAATAATTGCAGAGATTGCACTACGTGTCTGACCGAGAATCCAGATAAGGGCAGATAGAAATGTGCCTACAATACCTACAGCGGCTAAACTTTCGGTACCAAACTCAGGAATATTACCTACAACAGCCGCATCTGTACTAGACAGCACAGGCTCGGCAATACCAGCAATAATCGCAGGGATGGCCAGTTGTTGAATACGTTTAAAGGAAATATTGGTTGCACTCATTGTGTACTACAAAGCTAACACTTTGCAGTAGTTTTATCATAAGACCAGTTCATAACAATGAAAGGGAATTGCTGTCTGTCTTGGAAAATATACATCGCCTAATTTTACATAACCTCGCGCATCATAAAACTGTTGATTTCTTTTATTTTCACTAAAAGTATCTAGACGTACAGAGGTTGCGTTTTTATCTCTGGCAAAGGCTTCGGCAAAATCCATGAGTTTTTTTGCATTTCCTTGATGTTGAAACTCGGGAGCAATTGCAAGTCGGTGGATGTAATAATTGAGACCATCTTCAGTAAGCCAATTTATTGTGTTGTATTCTGCATCTTTAAAGGTAGAGATGGTAATACAACCAATAATGGTATCTTGTTCTAGTAAGACAAAAAGCTCATTGCGCGAAACATCAAATGAAAATGCGGCGGTGGTTGGGTAATCGTCGTTCCATTGAAAGATATTTTCAGCAGCCATTTTTGCAGCACAAGCTTTAGTTATTGCCATAAGTTGAACAATTTCTGATGGTTTCGCTCTTCGAATCATATTTAAGAATTAATTTTGCAGTATAATAAAGATACTTTTTTTACAATGAAAAATATTTTAGTTCCAATAGGTGGCAGTGATAATGCAGTGAGTAATTTACAATATGCCATAGATTTAGCGCAGGAAGTAGACGCGTATGTGTATGTAATTTCTATATTTCAAGAACTTAGTAAAGTAGGCGGCTTAACTAAAGTAAATTCAATTATCAAGGAAGATACAGAGTCTAGATTAGATGAGGTGTTGTCTAAGGTAAACAAAAAGGACGTTACCGTTATAGCACACCCATTAAAAGGAGGCGTTGTAGAAACCATAAACAGATTTAACAAGCATGTACCAGTAGACCTTATGGTACTGTCTCCAAGGAGTAATTCTATACGAGAGGAAGTGTATCTAGGAAATACCTCTGGGAAAATATTAAAACAAACTAATATTCCTATTTTAATTGTTCCAGAAGGGGCAGTTTTTGAACAACCAAGCACAATCTTAATGGCGTTTAAAAATGGTTCTTTTAAATCGAAAAAAATGCTACAGCCTCTTCGGAAATTCTCCAAGCATTTTGGAACAGAGATAAATGTCTTACATGTTGATACGCCAGAAACAACGGAAGAGATGAAAAATGTAAGCAAAGCGCTTAGAAAAATAGAATCATCGTATACCAAAACTGAGAATGCAACAACATTTCAGGCGGTCTTAGAACACTTTCAAAGCCATAACCCAGATATGTTGTGCGTGGTGCGTCGTAAGCGCGGGTTTTTCAAAAAGTTATGGGAAAAGAATGTGGTTCTTAAAAAGGAATTTCATACTACAAAGCCTTTACTTGTTTTGCCAGTACAGGAATAATATTTTTGGTATATTCGTAACCCAAATGGGGGATTAGCTCAGCTGGCTAGAGCGTTTGGCTGGCAGCCAAAAGGTCATCGGTTCGACTCCGATATTCTCCACAGAAAAGGACAAGCTTTGTGGTTTGTCCTTTTTTATTTTTTTACAAACTCAATTGTTGTCGCTACTACATACTGAAGATTTTCAGGCAATTTTTTTTTACTCCATGGATGTCTGGCATTAAAAACATGATCTGCACCTTCAATAATCACCAAGTCAGAATTCTTATTCCAACGGTGGAGCTGTGCCGCTTCTTCTGGTAAAACTGTAGGGTCTTCACTGCCATGAATTAATAACAATGGTTTGTCAAGTGCTTTTACAGCCCTACTAATAGTAAGTCTATGTTCATTGTGTTTAAAGTCTTCATAAAACTGCCAATCGTGTGGCATTTGCTGTTTGGTACGCCCGTTCTCTACAAAGGTGCGCCCAGTTTCTTTCCAGGCTTTAAAACTCTCAGAACCTTCTTGAAACCTTACTTTATAATCGCTAACACCCGCCCAAGTCACTACCTTCGAAATTAAATCACTCTCTTCGGCTTTTAGTAAAACAATTCCACCACCGCGACTATGTCCTATCACCGTTATATCGTTGGTATCTATTTCTGCATTGTATTTTTCTGACAACGTTATAAAATCTAGTATGCGTTGTAAATCATCTTTTTCTTTGCTGTAGTTATTTTGAGCAAAAGCCTCTAGGTCTGGAAAATCTACGGGCTGTTGGGGCGTGCCTCCATTGTGAGAAAAATTAAATTTTATGAAAAACAAACCTGAAACAGCAAATTTTTCAGCAACTAGATTCCAAGCTCCCCAATCTTTAAAACCTTTATAACCGTGACAAAAAATAACGATTGGTTTAGGGGTTTTTGTTTCTTCAAAGAACACATCATATACTATAGGTTTCTTACCTTCTTGAGGCAGTAATTGGTTTTTATTACAAATCATTTAATCAATCTCTTTTTCAGTAAAGGGCGTATCTAGGTTGCAAATCTCCAGAATTAAATTTTTTAATTCTTCCTTAAATAGCAGCAAGGTGTCTTCAGTTATGTTGTAATTTTTAGTTCTCGAAGAATCTTTAGTGCAAAACTTTAGAAATCCACCTTGCATATTTTTAAATGAAATAATACCACCTTGAGTGCTTGTGAAACCATGATTTTCATGTAGCATTAATGCATATGTGAGCACTTGAAAAGCCTTACTAAATTTATAATCTTGGTTAAGCGTAGACCAATCAACTAGCTCTAAGTCGCCTTGATGTACACTGCCCGTTTTATAATCTATAATTCGTAGCTGGCCATTAAAACTATCTACCCTATCTACTTTTCCATGAATATGAACTGGAAACGAGAGTTCTGAAATTGGTAATTGTACACGAAGATTACTTTCTATATGCTCTATTTTAATTGTGTTTCCGCTCTGAAGGTCAGATTCATCAAGCGAGATAAGATTATGTACATAACGTTTTGCTACTTCAAATATGATTAAGTTTTTCCCTTTGGAAATATCCCCGCCTGAAAAACTTTTAGAGAATTGTTTTGCGACTTCAGTTGAAGCAAGCGATTTCAATTTTTTTAGAATTTCCAACGAAAGCTCTGTGCCACAATACGGTTCATAAAGATGTTGTAAGGTGTCATGAACCACAGTCCCTAGTGTATTATAGGCAACAGTTTCTTCAACTTCATCCAGCTCTTTTATCCCCAACACCTTTTGGTAATAAAAGTCTATCGGATTTCTAATGTAAGAAGTGAGTGCAGATGGCGAAAACCCCTTGGCTGCAATAGCCTGTAAACGTTTTTGTACCGATTCGGTTTTTGAAATAGTTTTTAAGCTTTCACTTGAAAAAGTAAGACTTGGACTTACTTGAAATTTAGAATGTACGTGCTGGGCTTGCTTTTCTATTTCTAATTGTAAGAGGAAACGGCTTTTTTCACCACTATTCAAACCTTCTGAAGTGTTTGTGTAGCACATGGTCACTTCTTTGGCCCTATGCAACATATGATAAAAATGATAGGTGTAAATGGCATCCTTTTCTGTAAAAAGAGGAAGATTAAACTGTTTCTTTAAATCGTAAGTGATATATGACGAGTTCGATTTTCCTGCGGGAAGTATTCCTTCGTTAACCGAAAGCAAAACAACGTTCTCAAAATCAAGTACCCTTGTTTCTAAAACACCCATCACTTGTAATCCTTCGTACGCATCTCCTTTGAAATCTATGGTAGTGGTTGCTATTAGCTCTAAGAAAAGCTCTTGTAGCGCTCCAAGCGATGCCAAATGGTCAAACTTAGCCTCTAACGATTGTAGATTAGTAAAGATGCCATGTAGCTCGAATAGCACTACATTTTCTAGCGATCTTTTTTCAATAACACCTTTTAATTTCTGTAAGAGGAATTCACATGCGACGAGTGCCTTTTTAGGGCTATCATCGAAGGAATTGAAAAGGGTAGTAACAATTTCTTTATCCTGCTGTTCAACAATGTCTAATAGTTGTGCTAAGCTATAATGACTTCTATTTTCTTCTGAAATTGCTGCTATAATTTTCTTGCTAACAATCAATTTGGAAGCGACAGGGTGCCCAATAATCTTGAGAATATCTTTGTAATAATATGTCGAATTATTTTTGCTCTGTACCGCTAGCAAGGATTCAAAAAATACAGTTACTGGAAACGTTTTGAGAGAAGCTCCCATAGTTACGTTTACGTGTATCACATTTTGCGGTAAAGAATGTAGTAAGGGTAATAATAATGTTTCGTCGGCTAGAACGATAGCGGTGTTTTTTAGTTTTTCTTCTGAAAATTTAGCTAATAACTCACCGACATATTTTAATTGCGAAACGTTTTTCTGACAAGCAACAAAATTAATATGTTTTCTACCCGAGAAATTTTCAGATATAAACTGAGGATTGTTTTGCTGAAAGTATTTCCATTGCTTCGTATAGCGTCTAAAAAACAAAGAAGCACTATGCGCAGCATCTTCTACAAAGGACCGTTCTGCATCCCAATACACTTCTGAATTTCCATTTTCTAAGAATGCCTGAATAATTTGTTGCTCGGCCACATTAAGGGCGTTAAAACCTATAAAATAATGCTGTTGTTGCGCATTTACGTGTAAGTAATGTTCTATGGCAACCACAGCTTCTCTGTAGACAAGTCCTTGGTAGGCAACACCGTTCTCAATGAGATAAGCTTTTAGATTTTCGTAGAAAAGTGGAAGGCTCTTCCAGAAGGTCACATAGTTTTCTAAAAAATGTGTTTTTTGTGAGGTAACATTCCAGCGCTCTAATGCTTTTATACTTCCTAGATAGTCAAAAAACTGTTGTGTATCTACAAGGTGTCTGTCAACTTCATTAAAATCATTTAAAAGTGTTGTGGCCCATCCTGCGTATTGATCGAAACTTTCTTTCTCTTTAAAGGAAGAAGTCTTCTTGTAAACTTCGTAGCTTTTAAAAAGTAGTTCTGTAGTGTCTATAATTTGCAGCCCAGATAGTTCTTGAATTAGGTCTTCAATGCTGCTAATCTTTGGAAGAAATTGTGTTGATGTTGCTGTTTTCCGAAGGTAGTTTTTGAGAAAGCCACCCGCTCGTTTACTTGGAAGTATAAAAACAGCATCAGATAGATTCTGATGGGTTTTCTGTATATGTTCTAAGGTTTCTTCTAGGAAAGTAAGCATACCCTAAAAATAAGAAACGCCCCCTTAAAAAGGAGGCGTTTCTCGGTAATTTATTTTAGTGTGTTTCTTATTTCTTCAAAGAGATTTCAACACGTCTGTTTTGTTGTCTTCCTGCTGCAGTTTTGTTTGTAGCAATTGGACGGCTTTCACCGTATCCTTCTGAAGTCAACCTATTAGAAGGGATACCTTTAGTTGTAAGGTATTCTCTTACAGATGCAGCACGTCTCTTAGAAAGATCCATGTTATAAGCATCTCTACCTCTATCATCTGTGTGCCCTTCAATGTGGAAGTTAGCAGTTGAGTATTCTTTCATGATATCAGAAATACTCTGTAATGCAGAGTAAGACTCTTGACGGATTGTCGCTTTATCGTAATCGAATAAGATAGTTTTAGAGTACTCATTCAATTGGTTGATAATTTCAATAGTTACTTCTGGGCAACCATTGTTAGCTACAGTTCCAGGAACATCTGGACACTCATCATCTTTGTCTAATACACCGTCACCATCACGATCTTGGTAAGGACAACCATTGTTAGCCTTAGGACCAGCCTCGTTAGGACAAGCATCTTCAGCATCGGTAATACCATCACCATCAGCATCAGGACATCCGTTCATTGAAGCAAGACCAGCTACTGTTGGACAAGCATCTTGAGGATCAGGAATACCATCACCGTCTGTATCAGGACAACCGTTGAATTCAGCTAAACCAGGTGTGTTTGGACAAGCATCGTTTCTATCTTCGATTCCGTCACCGTCTGTATCAGGACATCCGTTAAATTCTGGAAGACCTGGTGTTTCTGGACACTCATCATCTACGTCGTAGATACCGTCACCATCAGTATCTTTTCCACCAAACTTAAACATAAATCCAGCAGAGTGCTGAAAGTGCTTAACTCCATAAGTGTCTTCGAAAGCGTGCTTGTAAGTAGACTGTACGTCAAAGGCAAAGTTTTCACCTAACCAAAAACGAACATTTGCAATACCGTTTGCAGTTCCAAATCCGATATCGTCTATCCAAGTGTAACCACCACCAACACCAAGAGATGGATCAAACCATCCACCTGGGCCGTTAATTAGATCTCTTAAGCTATATTTAATTTCACCATCAAGACCGTAGTACGTTAAATCGTCAGCTCTGGTATCACCTAACTTGTTAATTTTGTTGATAGTACCAACTCCTGTAAAAGAGAATCCGCTACCTATATATCTACCTACAGATACTCTAGATACTGAAGGTAAGATGTTCCAGTGGTCATTCGCATTGAAGTATTCGTCTCCAAATTCTCCTTTAATTTCTTGGAAGTCTGCGCTTCTGGCTGGAAACCTGCCCTCGTCTTCAATTCCTACTGGAAAAACGTCTACTGCGTTCATACCGGCACCAACTGCCCAAGGATTGTTTTCGTCCTGTGCGTTAGCTGCACCAACCCCGATGATAAGGAGCGCAGCAACTAAAATACTGTTAAGATGTTTCATATTCGATTGTTTAATTTTTAAGTGTTAATGGAACAAAAGTAAGTTGTTACAACTTATAAACAAAAGCAAATCTACTAAATTTTTCCGAAATGCAATAGGCTAGCTTCTTATTCTGTGTTAGCTATTGGGTAATGACCCCTAAATTTAGCCCTACTTTTGTGAAGGCAGCAATGGCCTTATCTATATGTACTTTCTCATGAGCAGCAGATAATTGCACACGAATTCTCGCTTTCCCCTTTGGTACAACTGGATAAAAGAACCCTATAACGTAGATTCCTTCTTCAAGAAGTAAATCGGCCATTTCCTGCGAGAGTTTCGCATCGTATAACATTACCGGAACAATTGCAGAGTCTCCTTCAACAATATCAAAACCAGCAGCTTTCATACCTTCTTTAAAGTAAGCGGTGTTCTTTTCTAGTTTATCGCGAAGAGACGTATCTGTTGCAAGCATTTCAAATACCTTAATAGATGCTCCTACAATGGCAGGGGCAAGTGAGTTAGAGAATAAGTACGGTCTTGAACGTTGTCTTAATAATTCAATAATTTCTTTTTTCCCGGTAGTATATCCTCCCATTGCTCCGCCAAGCGCCTTTCCTAAGGTTCCTGTTATAATGTCTATTCTGCCCATCACCCCTTTTTCTTCAAGGGTTCCGCGTCCTGTCTCCCCAATAAAACCTGCTGCATGACATTCATCTATCATAACCAAGGCATCGTATTTATCAGCTAAATCGCAAATTTTATCTAAAGGAGCCACAATACCATCCATAGAAAAGACTCCGTCTGTTACAATAATTTTAAATCGAGCACCATTTTCGTTGGCAGCAATAAGTTGCTCTTCCAAGGCTTCCATGTTGCTGTTTTCATATCGGTAGCGCGCTGCTTTGCACAGACGCACACCATCTATTATAGACGCGTGATTTAGCGAATCTGAAATTATGGCATCTTCGGCTGTAAGCAATGGTTCAAAAACACCACCATTTGCATCAAAAGCCGCAGCATATAAAATGGTATCTTCTGTTTGATAATAAGAAGCAATGCTTGCTTCCAAATCTTTGTGAATATCTTGAGTTCCGCAGATAAAACGAACCGACGACATTCCAAACCCGTGCGTGTCCATAGCATCTTTTGCAGCTTGTATTACTTCTTTGTTGGAAGAAAGCCCTAAATAGTTGTTAGAACAAAAGTTAATCACTTCTTCTCCTGTTGAAATCTTAATTGCTGCACCCTGAGGAGAAGTAATAATGCGTTCTTTTTTGAACAATCCATTATCCTTTATTTCCTGAAGTTCTTGCTGTAAATGTTCTTTAATTTTTCCGTACATCTCGGTTTGGTTTTATGAGGTGTCAAAGTTAAATTTTATTTATGGAAATTGAAGCGCCATGACTATAAATTAGAATTTTTTCAGCAATCTCATAGCCCATATCTTGTAAGGTTTTACCATATATTTCGAGCTGCCGATTGTGTTTTGTATTTTCTGTACCTGTTTTATAGTCGGTTATAGTTACCGTATTATCATCAAAAAAATTGAGCCTATCTGGGCGCAACAGTTCTTGAGTACTAGTTACAATATCGCGCTCATTTATAATACTGCTTGGCGTTAGTTCGTCTGAGAACAAATGCATAACATCTGGATGCTGTACAATATTTACCACAACACTTTCAAGATAAGTTATGGTGTCTTCAGGATAAAGTGCCCTTTCTCTATATGATGCGAAAACAGTTTTAATATCATTTTTAGTACGAATATGCTCCATAGTATCATGAACAAGATTCCCTAAGTCAATAGCCGCTTCTGCATCTGTTTGCCAAAGAGATGCTTCAGAACTGGCGATTCTCAATTGATGCTCTTCTGGGCTAGAAGAAATATAGCTAGGTGTTACTACTACAACTTCGTCACGTTTCTTTTCTTTGGAAGCAAGGTTGCAAGTGGCTTTAAAATCGCCAAATGAATAGCGTAATTGATCTGGGTTCCAAAGGTTATTTGCCGATAAATAGGCAATGAGAAGCTGCCTAAAGTCGTCAGGTTGCTCAATAGATATTTTTGAGGGAATTTCAGAGTAAACATATAGTTGTTCTACAGCACGTGTAAGAACAACGTATAACAAATTAATGTTGTCTAATTCTAGGGTGTTTCGTCTGTCTGAAAAAAGCGCCTGACCTACAGCACCAAAATGTTCTACTTCTTTGGAGAAATTAATCAGGGCATCACCAAAACCACCTTCATTTAAAGGAAACCAAGCCTTGGCATTTTGTTCTGCATATAGCTTTGTGTTGGCGTATGGATATAATACTATCGGAAATTCTAGACCTTTACTTTTGTGAATTGTCATTACAGTAACGGCATCTTTCATACCTTCTGAAGGAATACTGGCTTTCTCTTTTTTCGACTCCCAGTAGTCTAAGAAATTAAGCTTACTTGCCTGAGGTTGTGTTTCAAACTCCAAGACTATATCCATAAAGGCAAAGAGATATGCATCTGCAACTGTATAAAGCTTACTTTGTTTAATAAGATATTCAAATGCTTGATACAGAGACAATGTAGTGAGCGTGGCGAGATTAACCGTTATTTGGTACTCGCTAAGTAGCTCATTTAAGGAAGTGTCGTTCTTTGAAAGACAAGCTTCTAAAAAATCATGTTTGGCTGTAGGAATATTAAAATGACCGTGTAAAAAATCTAGCCAACTCACCTTCACCATATCATTATCTGGGTATAGCGCGAGTGTAAGTCCGTTTACTAAAAACTGTACGAGTGCCGAAGAATTTACTAGAAGTGTTTCTGCAGAGACCACATGAATGCCAGCCTCCATTAAGTAAGTACTAATAGCAACACCATCTTTTTTGGTTCTCGTTAAAATGCAAATATCTTCTGGTGCGTACTTGCCAGCTGTTAGGTTTTGTATGGTGTTTAAAACACATCGCCCGTATTGCTCGTTAGCGTCTTCTTTATCTGCCGCGGTTATAAATTCTAATTGAACGTAGCCTTCAGATTTCGAATTGGTCTTTTGCCGATTACCAATTTCGTATAAATTTTGATGCATCGAATTTCCAAATCTATTGGCAAGAAAGCTAAAAAAAGAATTATTAAAAGAGACTATTTGCTCATGGCTACGCCAATTGGTATCTAGGTTCTCTATTGCCACATTTGTGTTCGAAAACGGAACAGCTTTCTTGCTGTATAAATCAATAAATTGCTCTGGTAAGCCCCCCCGCCATCTATAAATAGCTTGTTTGGCATCTCCTACTAATAAAACGCTACCTGGGCTTGTGCCTTCGTACTCTTGAGAAACTGCATTGTCTATAAGTGGAATTAAATTTTGCCATTGTAATAGCGATGTGTCTTGAAATTCATCTATAAAAAAATGCCGATACCTGTCTCCTAGTCGTTCATAAATAAAAGGAGCTGGTTGATCTTTTATTTCTTCATTAATCAAAGCGTTAAATTCTGAAATAGGAAGGACGTTCTGTTCCTCTTTTAAGTTTTGCAATTCCAGTTGCACTAAATTGATTACAGACAAGGGGGTGAGGTTTTTAAGAATGTTGTCTAGTAACTTAATTTCTACGACCAATTCTTTAGATTGTAAAAACACAGCAACAAATTGATCTGTAAGTGCATCGATAGTTTGAGCAATCGCATCGGTTGTTTTTGATTTGGGATACATAGGCTTCTCTCCCATACTACTTTGCCATGCAGCACCGAAAGCAACAGATAGGTTTTCGTTGGCTATTTTTTCGAGATAACTTGGAAAATAAGCTCTAGAGCCACCATTAAAATCTGTTTTCTCTAGACCAGCCTCTTCAATGATTTGCAAGGTGTTTTTCGCTAGGTCTTTTAATGTGGCGAAATGACTGTTACGTTTTTTAGTAAGTGTTGCTTTAAGCGTTTGAAAATCGGTTAAGGTTGTGGTCTTAAATTGTTGTAAATACGCTGCGTCATTCTCATTCAGCAACAACGAGGCAGTAGTTAGTAAGTCGTATGCAATATCCCATGATTTATCTTCATCTGTTTTGTGTAGTGCAAATGCTACTAGCACTTTTGTTATTTCCATGTCTTCACCTGCCTTGTTAATAAGATTGTCTACAGCTTCAGACAGGAGTAAAGGAACATCTAAGCTCACTTCAAAATGGGCCGGAAGTTTTAAATCTCTTGCAAAAGTTCTAATCAATCTATGATTAAAATGGTCTATGGTTTCAACACTAAATTGGGCATAATTATGTAAAAGATGTTTTAACGACTTTTTTGCTCTAAGCTGAAGTGTTTCGATAGAAATTTCAGTTCTTTTGGCAATTTTTTGAAGCATTTTAGGCGGGTTTGTAAAGCTTTCTTCTTCGGAAAAGCTTACAAGCGTATCTATGATACGTTTTTTCATTTCTGCTACGGCCTTGTTGGTAAACGTAATAGCCAAAAAGTTCTTATAGGCGTCGGGATTGCCAGAACTAAGCAGCTTTTCTAAGAACAGTTGAACCAGGGTAAAAGTTTTTCCGCTACCGGCAGAAGCATTGTATATGGTAATAGGTGCTGAAATTTCCAAAAGCTATTTTTTATAAAAGTACAAATTAATGTGGGTAGAAGGGTCGTATTTGTTCTATCTATACACCCATAAAAATCTTATAAGTTTTATAACATTTAATACCTTTTGTAATACGTACCTTTATACTTTAAAATTTTATAGTAACCAAAAAGCAATAATTATGTCATTTGAATTACCACAATTAAAATACGCTCACGATGCGTTGGCACCACATATAGACGAACAAACCATGAAAATTCACCATGGTAAGCATCATCAAGGATATACAAATAAGCTAAATGCAGCTATTGATGGAACCGATATGAAAGGTAAAACCATCGAGAATATCCTTATGAATCTAGATATGGACAACAAAGCTGTTCGTAACAACGGTGGCGGTTTTTACAATCACAGCCTATTTTGGGAAGTGATGTCTCCAGATGGCGGCGGAGAGCCAACCGGTGAACTTTTAAGTGCTATTAATAGTGCATTTGGAAGTTTTGCCGATTTTAAATCAAAATTTTCTTCGGCAGCCGGAGGACAGTTTGGTTCTGGTTGGGCTTGGCTATGTGTTCACAAAGGTGGAAACGTTGACGTTTGCAGCACGCCAAACCAAGATAATCCGTTAATGCCAGGAGTTGGCTGTGGCGGAACACCAATTCTAGGATTGGATGTATGGGAACATGCCTATTACTTAAATTATCAGAATAGACGTCCAGATTATGTTGAAGCATTCTTTAATGTAATTAACTGGGATGAGGTGTCAAGAAGATATGCAGAGAACAAGTAATTGTTTAAAGCTAAAAATTAGAAAGCCACTCTTAACGAGTGGCTTTTTTTTTGCTTTATAAAGCTTATGATAAAGTATAAATGGCCATACCTAAATGGCGACACGATGTTATAAATTATTCTTTTGGAGCTGGTACCAAACAACATCTTCGCCTCCCTCTTCGTAGGGAGCGAATTTGTCAAATTTCATCCCAACTTTTTCCATCACTCGTATCGATGCTTTATTCTCTTTCAAAGCAATTGCGATTATCTGTTTTAATAGGAGATTGTTAAATCCGTACGCCAGAATTGCATGAGATGCTTCTGTTGCATAACCCTTCCCCCAATATTTAGGTAAAAATCTATAGCCAAGATCAATTTTATCAAATTCGGGTAGGTATGCTAAACCAGCCCACCCAATAAAATGCATTCCATCTTTTAGAAAAGTGGCCCACCTGCCGTAACCATACTTTTTATAATCGTTAATCCTTGTCTGAATTGCCTGTTCCATTTCTTCTATAGAGTCTATAGGGGGCTCTCCAGTATACTTTTGTACGTCAGGATTAGAATGTAATTGAAACATTACATCTGTGTCCTGAAGCGTAATTTCTCTTAACAGTAATCTTTCTGTATCAATTAGAGGTTTCATTTTAGTAATTATTGCCAATTAGAGATAGCATTTAAAGTAGACATATTGTAGTACTAGAAGATAGCGAAGCACTTTCATAACAATCGTTGTCACTACATACTATTTGGCACATCTTTAGATTTAATGCATAAAAAAAGACGAACAGTAGTTCGCCTTTTTTTGCCCCAAATCTACCATGAACTTAACCTACTTATGCTATGGTATGAATCAAATATATATTATTCTAAGTTTAACAATGTTAACTTTTAGACCAAACGTCTTTTTATTCGTTAAAGTGCTGATTATTGACGATTTCCGCAAAGAACTATGGTAATACATACCTATAAGGTTGTATCTAAAAGGTTGAATGTAGCGATAAACGTTACCTTCTAAAGCTAATTTCTAATAGTACCAAAAAAAGCGCTTCCTAGATTCAGTTGGTAAAAAATGGCAAACAAAAGTTTTTTGGTATTGAGAATCGCCTTCGTAATACATACTATCGCTTGGTATTACTCTCCACCCCGTTAGATTTTGGGTATAAAAAAAAGGTAAACAAAAGTTTTTGGGTATTAAGAATCGCCTTCGTAATACACGCTATCGCTTTGTATTACTCGCCACCCCGTTAGATTTTGGGTATAAAAAAAAGGTAAACAAGAGTTTTTGGGTATTAAGAATCGCCTTCGTAATACACGCTATCGCTTGGTATTACTCGCCACCCCGTTAGATTTTGGGTATAAAAAAAAGGTAAACAAGAGTTCACCTTTTTTGCCCCAAATCTACCATGAACTTAACCTACTTATGCTATGGTATGAGTCAAATATAGATTATATTTTGAAATGAGCTATAAGTGTTTTCCTACTTTTAGACTAAGTGTTCTTTTATTCGTTTAAGTGCGCGACAAAATAAAAATTTTAACATTTAATACGCCCTTTCTGGGTTGCCTTCATAAAAATTGATATAGGCTCTATTCACTACCCGATTTCCACCAACCGTTGGGTAATTGCCTGTAAAATACCAATCTCCAAGGTTTTTAGGACAGGCTTTATGCAAATCATCTACAGATTGAAAGATTAATTTTACTTTGGCGTCTATTGTTTCCTCACTAATAATTTCTGCTATTTTATCTGAAATTTCTTGGTCGGTAAATGGAGCATATAAATCTTTTACGTGGTTTATTACATCGGCATCCTGAAGTTCGAGCTGTTGTTTGCACTTTTTATAAATTTCTTCAATGATAGATGCAGTACCTCTTTCTTTGTGTAATTCTAATGCTGCATTAAAGGCTACTAAATGCTCTAAGCGCGCCATATCTATTCCATAACAATCGGGATAGCGAATCTGTGGTGCAGAAGAAACCACAATAATTTGTTTTGGTTTCAGGCGATCTAGCATTTTTAATATACTTTTCTTAAGGGTTGTGCCTCGAACAATACTATCATCAATAATTACAAGATTGTCATTTGGCTTCACCACTCCGTAGGTAACATCATAAACATGAGCCACAAGATCGTCGCGACTACTGTCATCTGTTATAAACGTACGAAGCTTAACATCTTTAATGGCTATTTTTTCAGTCCTAATTTTATGCGATTGAATTTCTAGCAATCGTGCTTCGGTTAGATTTTCAGCTTCTTTAAGAATAGCCTCGTTCTTTTGCTTGTTCAACTCGTTTTGAGCAGCGTCTAGCATTCCGTAGAAAGAAGTTTCAGCAGTATTGGGTATAAATGAAAAGACGGTGTTTTCGGTATCGTAATTTATATTTTCTAAGACCTTTGGCATTATTAATCTACCTAACTCTTTACGTTCTTGGTAGATTTCGGCATCGCTTCCTCGAGAAAAGTAAATACGTTCAAAAGAGCACGATTTACGTTCTAAAGGCTCTAAAATTTCTTGCATAGACACAGAACCATTTTTCTTCATCAGCAGTGCATGCCCAGGCTCAATTTCTTGTACACTTTCAAAAGGCACATTAAAAACGGTCTGAATTACGGGTCGTTCACTAGCAACTACAATTACTTCATCATCTTGGTAGTAATAGGCAGGTCTAATACCTGCTGGATCTCTTAGCACAAACGCATCACCATGACCTAGCAGTCCAGCCATTGCATAGCCACCATCCCAGTTTTTAGCAGATTTGCGCAGTATTTTGGCAAGATTTAAATTCTCGGCTATGTATGGGGACGCTTCAATTTTACTTAGTCCTTGGGCTTTAGATTTCTTATAGAGTTTTCGAACCGCATCGTCTAAAAAGTGACCAATTTTCTCCATTACTGTTATGGTATCGGCTTTTTCCTTAGGATGCATACCCAATTGGATGAGGTTATCAAACAACTCGGTAGTATTAGTCATGTTAAAATTACCTGCAATAATGAGGTTTCTGTGCATCCAATTGTTGGTACGCAAGAAAGGGTGAACAGTTTCTACACTATTACCTCCAAAGGTTCCATAACGTACATGCCCTAATAAGAGCTCACCTATATAAGGTATTTGTCTTTTTTGGGCAGCCACATCGTCTTTTAAACTCGGAGCAAGTTTAAACTCATCATTGATGCGTTGGTTTATTTGTCCGAATATATCCTGAATGGGCTGTGCTTGGTTAGAGCGAATACGACTTATATATCGATCTCCGGGCTTTACATCCAGCTTTATACTGGCAAATCCAGCACCGTCTTGTCCGCGGTTGTGCTGTTTTTCCATCATTAGGTACATTTTATTGACCCCGTAGAAAGCAGTTCCATATTTTTCTTTGTAATATTCTAATGGTTTTAGAAGTCTTACCAAGGCAATGCCACATTCGTGTTTTAGTGCGTCACTCATTTTATTTGCAATCAAAAACGCCCCGAAAATTCAGGGCGCGTGTTTATGATAATTGTATGTCGTATTGTGTCAAGCTCTTGAATTGATGCAAGCGCTTATTTACTTCTTCTCTATTTAGGTTTTCCATGCGTTCTGTGCCAAATTTTTCTACACAAAATGAGGCTAAACAAGAGCCATGAATAATGGCACGTTTCATATTGTCGAAACTATAGTCACCTGTTTTTGCAAGATAACCCGTAAACCCGCCTGCAAAAGTGTCGCCTGCTCCGGTAGGATCAAAAACTTCAGCCAGTGGTAGTGCAGGGGCAAAGAACATTTCATTTTTATGGAAAATTAGCGCTCCGTGCTCTCCTTTTTTAATAACCACATATTTAGGACCCATTGTAAAGATTTTCTTGGCAGCATTTACCAAAGAGTATTCTCCAGAAAGTTGTCTTGCTTCTTCGTCGTTAATAGTAATAACATCCACTTTTGCGATTACCTTTTTAAGGTCATCTAAAGCAATGTCCATCCAAAAGTTCATGGTGTCTAGAACAACCATTTTTGGGTCATTCATCTGCTCAATAACGCTCATCTGTACCATTGGATGCAAGTTGCCGAGCATAACTACCTCGGCATCTCTATAATTATTAGGCACCACTGGAGAGAATGTCTCTAACACATTAAGTTCTGTGGCTAGCGTATCACGGCTATTCATATCATTGTGGTAACGGCCGCTCCAAAAGAAGGTTTTACCATTTTCAACAATTTCAAGACCTTCTACGTTCATGCCTTTGTTTTGAAGCATGGTAATATCTTCCTGCGGAAAATCGCCTCCCACTACCGACACAATAGCGCCATCTGTATTAAATTGCGAAGCTGCTAACCCAATATAGGTAGCTGCACCGCCTAAAATCTTATCTGTTTTTCCGAATGGAGTTTCAATAGCGTCAAAAGCAACGGTACCAACAATTACAAGTTTGCTCATTTTTAATGCCCGAGGAGTCGGGTACTTTTTGTTTCAAATTGAAGGTGCAAATATACGATTTTAGTTAGAAGAATTAGAACCGATTATTCATTCTATGAAATTAGAAAGGAGCGCCTATTTTCGTCCAAAATCGGCAGGAATTTCACCCCATGCTTTGGTTTCCCACTTAACAACAGTTGTTGTGTAGGTGTTTGTTTTTAACCAATGTTCTGCACGAGCCACTAACTCAAAAACTTTGGCGTTTCTGGCTGTTTTTTTGAGTTTAGTATTGCACTTTTTTTTCTTCACCCAGCCCATTGCGATGCGAGAATCGCTGTAAATAATGCGGTCGCTTTTTTGCTGTTTTAAGTACGCAATTCCATGCACCAATGCCAAAAACTCTCCTACGTTATTTGTGCCTTGCTGAAAGGGTCCTTGATGAAACAATTGTTTTGTTGTTTGCGTATCTACCCCGCGATATTCCATTTTACCAGGGTTGCCACTCGAAGCAGCATCTACAGCAATACTATATAGGTTGGGTTCGCCAATCTTGGCAAGCTCTTCTTTGGTGAGGGTTTTCTTTTTAGTGCTTTTCCCTTTATAATCTGCATATTCTTTATTGTAAGCTATTTTTGCTTCTGCAAACGTGGGAAATGATTTGTACTGAGCCCCGCTTACACCTTTAATAGATAATTGGCATTCTTTCCAGCTACCAAAAATACCGGCTGGATTGCCATACCACACTACATAGAATTTTTCTTTCTTTTTTGCCAAATTTATTCTTTTAATAGGGTTTCAATAACTTTTGGAAGCCATTCATATTCTAATTTTTGTACGTTTTTAGCTACATCTTCGGCAGTATCTTCGGGTAAAATTGTTGTTTTTTTCTGAAGAATTATCGCCCCTTCATCATAATTTTCATTCACAAAATGTATAGTAATGCCTGTTTCTGTTTCATTATTTGCCACTACAGCCTCATGAACATGATGTCCGTACATACCTTTTCCCCCATATTTTGGAAGTAATGCAGGGTGAATATTAATTACTTTGTTGGGAAACGATTGCAGAATAATTTCAGGAAATTTCAGCAGAAAACCAGCAAGAACAATAATATCTGGCTTGCTTTTCTTAAGGGTTTGTAGCACGCCTTCTTCGGAAATGAGCTGGGCTCTGGTGAAACTTGAAGCCTTTGTATTGTGGGCTTCAGCGCGAGCTAACACTTTGGCATCCTTCTTGTTAGTGAGGACATGAACAACCTCGGCAACTTTAGATTGCTGAAAGTATTGAATAATATTTTGGGCGTTGGTACCACTGCCTGAAGCAAAAATAACAATCCTCTTCTTCATCTTGGTTTCTTTGGTTTTCACAGAAGTAAATCAATAAATAAATAACAAAAGTACGGCAATCGGGTTTTACTTCGCCTAAAAAATGCTAAATTGGGATTCACATTTTGTGATAGAAATAGCGATTTCAATTAAAATATTTTATTTTTGCCACTTAATTAAATTTTAAAACAAAACATTATGTCAGACATTGCATCAAGAGTAAAAGCAATCATCGTAGACAAATTAGGCGTTGACGAAAACGAAGTTGTAAACGAAGCTAGCTTCACTAACGACTTAGGGGCAGACAGCCTTGACACCGTTGAGCTAATTATGGAATTCGAGAAAGAATTCGATATTCAGATTCCAGACGATCAAGCAGAGAACATTGCTACGGTTGGACAGGCAGTTTCATACATCGAGGAAGCTAAATAAAACACCTCCTATATGGAATTGAAGCGAGTTGTAGTTACTGGTCTAGGAGCCCTTACGCCCATTGGAAACACCATCCCAGAATATTGGGAGGGTCTGAAAAATGGCAAAAGCGGGTGCGCGCCTATTACCTATTTTGATACTGAAAAGTTCAAGACTAAATTCGCTTGTGAGCTAAAGAATTTCGATCCAGAAACTCATTTTGATAGAAAAGAAGCCCGTAGATTGGACCGTTTTGCCCAATATGCGCTAGTTTCTTCAGACGAAGCCATTGCCGACGCCGGTATTAACCTAGACGAAGTAGATAAATTTCGAGTGGGAGTAATATGGGGTGCAGGAATAGGTGGATTAGAAACTTTTCAGAATGAAGTAATAAATTTTGCAGAAGGGGATGGAACACCACGTTTCAACCCCTTCTTTATTCCAAAAATGATAGCAGATATTGCCCCAGGTAATATTTCTATTAAGCATGGTTTTATGGGGCCTAATTATACCACGGTCTCTGCATGTGCCTCTTCCGCAAATGCAATGATTGATGCCCTTAACTACATTCGTTTAGGTCATTGTGACGTTATTGTAACGGGAGGAAGCGAAGCAGCAGTAACTATGGCAGGTATGGGCGGTTTTAATGCCATGCATGCACTTTCTACCAGAAATGAAAGTCCCGAAACTGCATCAAGACCTTTTGACGCTACTCGCGACGGATTTGTCTTAGGTGAAGGCGCTGGAGCACTAATTCTGGAAGAATATGAGCACGCTAAGAAGCGTGGCGCAAAAATTTATGCCGAAGTCTTAGGTGGTGGAATGTCTAGTGATGCGTATCATATGACTGCTCCACATCCAGACGGGATTGGGGTAGAACGCGTGATGCTAAATTGTTTACGTGATGCAGGAATGAGTCCTAATCAGGTAGACCATATTAACACGCACGGTACGTCTACACCTTTGGGTGATGTTGCAGAACTTAAAGCCATTACCAAAGTATTTGGTGATCACGCCAAGAATATCAATATAAATTCTACGAAGTCCATGACAGGGCACTTATTAGGTGCTGCTGGTGCTATTGAAGCTATTGCGTCTATTTTAGCTATGGAAAACAGTTTGGTTCCTCCAACTATAAACCATACTACGGTAGATGAGAATATTGACGGATCTCTTAATCTAACTTTAAACGCAGCCGAATCTAGAGAGATAAAAGTTGCTATGAGTAACACTTTCGGTTTTGGAGGTCATAATGCCTGCGTTCTCTTTAAAAAATTAGACGCTTAATTTTCGTAAATGGCTATCGTTCCGAAAATATTTAGTTCCCGTTCTGGTCAAGAAGGGGATTTTTTTTTGGCGGTAAAGAAAATCTTGGGGTTTAAACCTAAAGATATTTCTATATATGAAAAAGCTTTTACCCATCGTTCTCTCAACGAAAAAAATAGCGAAGGACAACCTCAAAATTACGAACGCCTAGAATTTTTAGGAGACGCTATGTTGGGCTCTGTAATTGCTTCACATTTATATGTTCAGGTGCCAGGAGGTGACGAAGGGTACTTAACAAAAATGCGTTCTAAGGTAGTTAGTAGAGAACATTTAAACGAATTGGGGCGCGACCTAAATCTCATTAAACTATTAAAAACCAATATACCTACTAAACAATTTGGAGGCAACGTTCATGGTAATATCTTTGAAGCCTTAGTGGGTGCTATTTATCTAGATCGCGGATATAAATATTGCGAAAAGTTTATTCATAAACGTGTTATAAAGCCCTACGTAGATATTGAACGTCTTGAAGGTAAGGTAATTAGTTACAAGAGCTTGTTCATTGAGTGGTGCCAAAAGCATAAAAAAACTTTTAAGTATGTGGTGTATGACGATACAGGAAATGATGAGTTAAAACATTTTGCTGTTCGACTTCAACTAGACAATACCACAGTAGCAAAAGCTCGTGCCACTTCGAAGAAAAAGGCTGAAGAGCGCGCTTCAAAACGAGCGTATTACAAACTACAAGTAGCCATCGAAAAAGATTTAAACTAAAGAATACATCTGTTTCTAAAAGGTTCGCTATTTTAGTGTTTTCGAACAGATGGCGCACTATAAATTAATTTTAGAAGATGATAGTAGAGAAGATTTTTCTTTAGTCGCCATTCATTGTAGTCAGGAAGCCTATAAAATGGCCTTTCTGTTAAATCAACATGTTCAATTGCGTTTGCAAAGAAGGAGGGTTGATCTTGATTTTTCTGAAGAGGGACTAGAAATTACCTTCCCTCTGTTTGAATTTGAAAATCAGGATCAATACACAACGTATTATCTGGTTGCCAATAAATGTAAAACAGTTGCAGCACACACATTTGCAAGTGGAGGATTATTTGGAAATGATGCAGCTGAAGAAGTTGTAACAAAATACCTAATTCCAGAATACAAAAAAGTAGATTTTTTCTTAAAAATAGTTTCAGAATATGAAACAACACCAATAAGAAAGCTAGTAATGCAGCTGAATGAGATTAACCAAATTATTTCAGCTTTTTCAGTAGAACCGTCCGATGTAAAATCAAAGGACAATTTAATTTTTGACTAATGCCAAACCTAAAGAGAACAAAAATAGTAGCAACACTTGGCCCTGCCACTTCAAATAAAGAAACGCTACGTGCTATGATTAATGAAGGGGTAGACGTTTTTAGAATCAATTTTTCTCATGCAGACTACACCGATGTAAAACAGCGAGTTAAAATGATTCGTGCGCTAGGAAAGGAAATGAATACCTCTATTGCCATTTTAGGTGATTTGCAAGGCCCAAAATTGCGTGTTGGTATTATGAAAGAAGAAGTGGTGGTACAACCCGGAGATAAAATTAACTTTTGCACAGGTAAAGAGTTTGAAGGTACGGCAAAAAAAGTGTACATGAATTACGATAATTTTCCGAAAGATGTAAATCCGGGAGAACGCGTTTTACTTGACGACGGAAAGTTGATGTTTGAAGTATTAGAAACCAACAAAAAGGACACGGTTAAAACTAAGGTTATACAAGGCGGACCGCTACGGTCTAGAAAAGGAGTGAACCTTCCTAACACCAACATATCGTTACCCGCCTTAACAAAAAAAGACAAAGAAGACGCTGTATTTGCAATTTCGCAGGAAGTAGATTGGATTGCACTTTCGTTTGTACGACACGCAGAAGATTTAAAAGAATTACAGGCATTAATCGAGGCACATTCTGAGTATAAAATTCCTATTATCGCTAAGATTGAAAAACCAGAAGCGGTTAAGAATATAGAAAAAATTGTTGCCTATTGCGATGGTCTTATGGTTGCGCGTGGAGATCTAGGTGTTGAGGTTCCTGCGCAAGAAGTGCCTCTAATTCAGAAGGAGTTGGTTTTAATAGCCAAAAGAGCGCGTATTCCAGTAATTATTGCCACCCAAATGATGGAAACCATGATTACTTCTCTCACACCCACAAGAGCAGAAGTAAACGATGTAGCAAATAGCGTTATGGATGGTGCAGATGCGGTGATGTTATCGGGCGAAACATCTGTTGGAAAATACCCGGTTGAGGTCATTAGAACGATGGCAAATATTTGTAAAAGTGTAGAAAATTCGAACTTAATAAAAGTACCTCATGAGCCGCCACATATACGCACCAATAGATATATTACAAAATCGGTATGTTACCATGCAGCGCACATGGCCAATGAAATTTCAGCCAAAGCAATTTGTACTTTAACAAATAGCGGCTATACGGCGTTTCAAATTTCGGCATGGAGACCAGACGCACATATCTTAGTCTATACAAGTAATCGCCGTATTTTATCGCGTCTCAATTTACTTTGGGGGGTAAAATCATTTTATTACGACAAGTTTGTAAGCACAGACGAAACCGTAGACGATGTAAATAGTATAGCACATCAGCATGGCTTTGTTGATAAAGGAGATTATTTAATTAACCTTGCGGCTATGCCTATTACAGATAAAGGAATGGTGAATACTTTACGAGTGAGTCAGGTGAAATAATTAACGCTTAACGAAAGTCTTATTCGATATTTCCTGATTGTATTGTAAACTCAAGATGTACATTCCAGAAGCTAATTCTGAAACATCGATGCTGTTATTCTTCAAAACAGGTTGCAGTAATAATTCTCCTGTTGTAGCGTAAATAGAAATACCTGTGGGTACCTCACGTAGGGGTAATGAAAGGTTGATGGTCTGAGCCGCTGGGTTTGGGTACAACCAAATACTTTCTACAGTGTTTTCTGCGACGGTAAGAACGCATTCTTCATCATCATACGTAACTTGAGCATCAACCACCCATGTATTGTACGGACTCGCGCCTCCGTTGGCTGCAATGGCGTCGTCTACTAGAATACAAAAAAGAGGGTCGTTTAAATGAGCCTTCATAGAAACCAGAACGGTATTGTTCCCATTTTTTAAGTTAAGAGAATTAATGTTCGTTAATTCAACGTCTAATGTGGTAAGGTTTGGATTATTTGAAAGATCTAAATTTGTTAGATTGTTACTTTGCCCAGAAACGATACCACTATCAAATCCACCTAAAACAAGTGTTTCAAGAGCGCTATTATCAGACAAATCAAGGGCGTTAAAACTACAATAGCTTCCATAAAAAGTTTCGAGCAATGGAATTTGAGAAAGATCTAAAGATGACATGCTGCCCATAAAAGACACATCTAAAAACAATAGATTAGGAGTTCCAGAAAGATCTAGAGTAGAAATTTGATTAAAAGGTATAAGGTCAATTAAGGGGTTTCCACATGTCAAATTTTCTAACGCGGGGTGGCTTGTCAATGTTAAACTGGTTAAATTATTATGCGGAACATACACAAGTTCAAGATTTACGTTATTAGAGAAATCTATAGTTGTGAAAGCACAAAACTGAGCGTAGAATTCTCGCAAAGAAGTATTACTACTTAAATTAATAGCTTCTAAATTAAAATTTTCTGAACAGTCGAGTACTTCTAAAGCTGTAAAATCTTCTAAGCCCGTAAGATCTTCGATAGAAAGATTTACTAAACTTAATGCCACCACATCTTCAATGTCTGCAGTTAGTACTTGCCCATTTAATAGCCCATCAGTATCTATACCTTCAGAAACAAGATACCCTTCAAAATTTTCGTCAGGTATGAGTGTAACTTGAGAAAAAGAACAGGTGCCTATTATGAGCCCTATTGCAAGTAGTTTAGATTTCATTCTAAAATATTTAAAAGCCGCGTTGTATTCTTTTAAAGATACATAAAAAAAGCCTGTCAAGTGGTAAGATTCAACAGGCTTCTAAGCTTATTAAAACTACTATTCTACTACAGTAGTATATTCAATCTTCATAAATGCAGCTTCTTGGCTAATGGTGATATTTGTTCCAAAGCCTTCTGCAGCTTGTGTATAAGTAATAGTTTGTAGAGCATTGTTTTTGCGTTCAATAGCCAAATTACTTGTCTGGAGTTGTTCAGGCTTCTTAGCGTTTTTAATAACCTCAACATCTTTTCCTTTTGGGTTTGGAAACTGGAATACCGAAGGGATATCATAAAGTTTCTGTGCAATATAAAATGCCTCATGCCACTTATCTGTTGGCAATAAAATGGTTTGTGTATTGGTAGGCTTGCTCGCCGTGCCTCCAGTGGTTTCAATAAATGAGGCTGATGGGAAGGTAGCTTTTAAGTCGTTTACATATATTTTGGCATTGGTGTCTTTTTCTGGCGGGAAAAATTTGGAGAGAAAGCCATTAAAAGCATATCCCGTTTTATTGTTGTACGCTACTTCGTGCATGCCTCCCGAAATCCCGCCAACGGTCATGGTATTGTTAGCTTCTTCAGAAAGTACCTCCAGCTTTGTTCCGTAGGGCATGACGGCAAGTTTCTCACTGTTTAAATTGTTAAACTCTCGTAAGGTGAGACCGCTAGATGCAGTTACGTATAGATAGCTAGTGGTAGAAGCTGGAGTGATGTCTGCGACAGCCAAATCCTGGTTTTGGACTGTAGTTGGGGTCTCTTGTGTTTCATTTTTGCAAGCGGTGAAAAGTGTTGCAAAAGCAATTGCGATAATAGTGAAAGCTACTTTTTTCATAATGGTAGGGTTTTAAGATTCATAATGATTTAAAGTAGTTTCTTTACATAGTATAATGAGTTTTATAGTTATTCTAACCTTTGGAGGAGGAGCTGCTATGCAGATGGGTTAGAAGTCTAGTTTAAGCTGAACGTCAATTATTTTTTCTGAAATATCCTTTGTTTTCTTTGGGTTTTCATTGTTGAGGTTCGACATACTTATACCCAATAAACGTACCGAGTCCCGCATTTCGTCTTGATATAACAAATCTTTAACGTTTTCCATGATTAATTCTTTTGAAGAAATATAAAGAGGAAGCGTTTTACTACGTGTTTGTAGCGTGAAATCACGGTATTTAATTTTTAGTGTAATGGTTCGCCCAGCAACTTTGCTTTTTTTTAACCTGCGTTCTACTTCAAGGGCTATGTTTTCTAGGCGCTCTAGCATAAAAATTTCTGAGGAAATGTTCTCACTAAAGGTTCTTTCGGCAGCTAGAGACTTGCGAGTTCGCTCTGGCTTTACTTGGCTATGGTGAATGCCACGAACAATATCGTAATAATACGCCCCACTTTTTCCGAAGTGCTCTTGCAGAAATGCTACCGATTTCTTTTTTAAGTCGGCACCCGTATAGATACCATGGCGGTACATTTTTTCTTTCATCACCTTACCAACACCATAAAACTTTTTAATATCTAAGGTTTCAAGAAATGGCAAAACATCTTCTGGGGCAACAGTTTTTTGTCCGTTGGGCTTGTTAATATCGCTAGCCACTTTAGCAATAAATTTGTTAATGCTTATTCCTGCCGAAGCATTCAACCCTGTACGCGCTTTTATTTTTTCTCTAATTTCCGCAGCAATCATTGAAGCACTTGGGTTCCCTTTCTTGTTTACGGTAACATCTAAATATGCTTCGTCTAACGATAGAGGTTCTACCAAGTCTGTATACTCAAAGAAAATTGCTCTAATCTTCTCAGAGAGTTCTTGGTATCGTTCAAAATTGGTACGTACAAAGATGAGTTCTGGGCATAATTTTTTTGCAAGTGCACCACTCATGGCAGAGCGTACACCAAAGGTGCGTGCCTCATAACTAGCAGCGCTTATAACACCGCGCGTGCCACCCCCGCCTACAGCAATAGGTTTGCCAACAAGAGAAGGATCGTCTAGTTGTGCCACAGATGCATAATAGGCATCCATGTCTACATGAATAATTTTCCTGATAGGAAGGTCAGATTCCATAGCGTAAATTTAATACCTTTAAGGACAAAATAAGAGATTAGCTATTAACAAGCTCAGGGAGACAAATTAGTTTACTGTTATGCTTGGTTTGTCATTACGAAATACTTTAAGGTAGCTTCTCAAAGAAAAATGTATGCCCAAAACAGCTATTATCTTAGGTGCCACTGGCTTGGTAGGTGGATGTTTGTTAGAATTACTTCTGAAAGATGACGCCTACACAACTGTTAAGATATTTGGAAGAAGTTCGTGTAATGTTTTGCATGCTAAAATAGAAGAACATTTGGGAGATTTGTTTGACATCAATCAATTTGCCGAAGACTTTACTGGTGATGTAGTTTTTTGCTGTATTGGAACCACCAAGGCAAAAACTCCAGACAAAGAAACCTATAAAAAAATAGATTATGGAATTCCGGTGAATGCCGCTAAACTCGCGAAAAAAAATAGAATTACCGTATTTGAAGTTATTTCGGCCATGGGTGCAGATACTAAAAGCAGCACGTTTTATAATAAGGTAAAGGGAGAAATGGAGCGTGATGTTTTGGCGGTGGGGATAGATAAATCGTATATTTTTCGACCCTCTCTTATTGGTGGCGATAGAAATGAAAAGCGTTTTGGCGAGCGTATGGCGCAACTTTTTATGGGAATATTTAGTTTCTTAATTCCGAAGAAATATAAAATGATAGAACCTGAGACCATAGCAAAGGCAATGATTTATGTAGCGAGAACAGGATGTCAAAAACAACGCATCTCTTCAGATGAAATTAAAGAACTTGCGCGACAATGAACCTAAATCAAGTTACTATTCCGTCTACCAATGTGCCTCGAGCAATTGAATTTTATACAAAATTAGGATTGAAACTAATCGTGCATACCCACGATGCCTACGCCCGATTTGAATGTACAGAGGGAGAAGCTACATTCTCGGTGCACCAAGTCCAAACATTACCACAGGAGCCAGGTGTTGTTGTCTATTTTGAAGTGAACGATGTTGCCCTTAAAGTTTCAGAATTAAATGAAAAGGGAATTTCATTTGAAACAGAAATTACGGCGCAAACATGGTTATGGACTGAAGCAAAACTTAAAGATCCCGACGGAAATACAATTATTATTTACCACGCAGGAACCAATAGAAAAAACCCACCATGGCGCTTGAAATAGAACGAAAATTTTTGGTTACCTCAGATAATTACAAGAAAGAAGCTGTTTCTAAAGAACGAATTCTTCAAGGTTTTCTTTCTACCCATCCAGAACGTACAGTACGGGTGCGCATTAAGGGTAAAAAGGGATTTTTAACCATAAAGGGGAAATCTAATAAGGAAGGAACCACGCGATTTGAATGGGAGCACGAAATACAATTAGATGAAGCCGAGGCATTGATGAGATTATGCGAAGCAGGTGTTATCGAAAAAACAAGGTACAACGTGAAAGTTGGGGCACATATTTTTGAGGTTGATGAATTTAAGGGGAGCAATAAAGGGTTGCAAATAGCCGAAATTGAACTCACTACAGCCAACGAAGCATTCAACAAACCATCATGGCTAGGAGCGGAAGTAACAGGAGAGATACAATATTATAACTCATGTTTAAGCAAAAATCCATTTAGCAAATGGTAAGATATTTCAGAAAAACCAATTAATAATATTACAATGAAAAACAATCTACTCTTATTATTGCTGTTGATTACTATTGTAGCGTGTAAACCAGAAATACAGCGAGAATATATCATGGAACCCTGTCCAGAAGATGAGAAGCCATCTATTGCTGCACTTAAGGCACAACTTACAGCAGACGGATTTCAAATTTTTGATTATATAGACCCAGATTCTGGAGATACCGTAGTAATGCAACAATATTTTATGGCATTTTTAAAGGCAGGACCCAATCGCAGTCAGAATCAAGCAGAAGCCGATAGTTTGCAACGTCTGCATTTAGAGCATCTAGGGAGTATGTATGCCCAAGGCTTTGCAGATATTTCTGGACCCTTTGCAGATGATGGGGAGATAAGAGGGGTAACTATTTATAATGTCCCTACGTTAAAAATTGCAGATAGTTTGGCCAATATGGACCCCATGGTACAGGCCGGAAGACTTGAGATTGAACTTCACCCATGGTGGGCCGCCAAAGGATTCCCCCTAAGATAAATTGAGATTTTACATAAGCTAGTCTATTTTACGCGATTAAATTTAGACAAGACTAAAAATAAAAACTATATAAATCAAAAAAATAGATTACCTTTGCCGCATGTTTTCACTCGCAGAAGAAAATTACCTTAAAGCCATTTACCATCTTGAAAGTAAACATCAGGGTGCGGTAAGTACAAATGCCATCGCTGAGGTGATGGAAACAAAACCTTCGTCTGTAACCGATATGGTTCAGAAATTGGCAGAAAAGGAAGTGCTTTCATATATAAAGTATAAAGGCACATCGTTAACAGAATCTGGTAGAAAAACCGCCGCTAACGTTATTAGAAAGCACCGCCTTTGGGAGGTGTTTTTGGTTGAAAAGCTGAAATTTCATTGGGATGAAGTGCATGAAATTGCAGAACAATTAGAGCACGTACAAAGTGAAGAGTTGGTCACTAGATTGGATAAGTTTTTAGGATTTCCAGATTTCGACCCGCACGGGGACCCCATTCCTGATAAGCATGGAAATGTAAAGCCAACCGAGAAAAAATTGCTTTCTGAACTGAGTAAAAAGCAAAATGGCGTTTGTGTTGGAGTAAAAGAAAGTAACAGCGATTTTTTACAATACTTAGACAAAAAAAATATCACAATAGGTACAAAAATTAAGGTGCTAGGCAAAGAGTTTTTTGATGGATCAATGGTCATTCAAGTAGGGAGAGACCAGTTTTTTATATCAAAAAAGATTGCTGAAAATCTATACATTCAAACAAATTAGAGCATGAAAAAAATAGTATTTATTCCATTTTTGCTAATGTTTGCTGCTATATATGCACAAGAAGGAGAAACTACACCTGCAATGGTAACAGATAGGCCAGATGCCACAGAGTCACCACTTACGGTACCCAAAGGATTTGTGCAAATTGAGGCAGGAGGATTTTATACGTCCTATGAGGAAAATAATGTAAAGTCAGAGACCTATGGATATAACACCACCCTTATACGGTATGGCGTGTTAGACAATTTTGAGTTTCGTTTAGGATGGAATTTTGAAGAAACACGTTTCAGCAATAACGGTCAAGAGGCTTCAAATGTGCTGAGTGGTTTTACACCGCTTTTGGCTGGTGTAAAAGTGGAGGTGGCAGACGAAGACGGATGGAAACCCCAAATAGGGCTTTTAGGTCATTTGTACCTGCCATTTACTGCGGGAACAGATTACCGTCCAGAAACCACAGGTGCAGATTTTCGTTTTTCATTGGCTCATACACTAGGTGAAAAGTCTTCGCTTTCTTATAATGTAGGTGCGGCTTGGGGCTCAGATTCTCCAGAAATCGCGTATATCTATACCCTTTCTTACGGCTATTCGGTTGCAGAGAATGTAGGGCTGTATGCCGAAGTCTATGGAGATCTTCCCGAAGATAGCCAAGCAAATCATTTATGGGATGCAGGTATCACCTATTCGTTAAAACCAAATCTTCAGTTAGATGCTACCGTGGGTGGAAGCATTACAGAAGGACAAGATATTTTATTGAGTGCAGGCGCAAGTTTTAGATTTCCGAAGTAAAACAAAATCATGAAAAAAATAACACTAATAGTACTTCTTACCCTTATTGTTTCAAGTTGTAAGAATGAAAAAACTACCTCAGAAAAACTGAACATCGTTACCACGACTACTATGATTACCGATTTGGTAAAAAATATTGGTGGAGATTTGGTTGAGGTAAATGGTTTAATGGGCGCAGGAGTAGACCCACACCTTTACAAAGCGAGTGAAGGTGATGTAAACAAATTGTACAAGGCAGATATTATTTTTTACAATGGTTTGCACTTAGAAGGAAAGCTAGTTGAAGTTTTTGAGAAGATGGAGCGCCAGCAAAAAGTGCAGGTGCCTTTGGCAGAAAGTCTTGACAAGAGCGAACTTATTGGGTCAGATTATTTTGCTTCTAACTACGATCCCCATGTGTGGTTTAACATTGACTATTTTAAACAATTTGCGCAAAAGGTGACCAAAACCTTATCTGAGCAGGATCCAGCACATGCGGCAGATTATGCTGCAAATGAAAAACATTATCTTCAGCAATTAGACGATTTAGAAGCAACAGTGAAAGCATCTATTGCAACCCTTCCGAAGGAAAAAAGAATTTTAGTCACTGCTCATGATGCTTTTAATTACTTCGGAAAAGCGTACGATTTTCAAGTGGTAGGCCTACAAGGGTTATCTACTGCCACAGAAGCTGGTGTACAAGACGTACAACGTTTGTCGAAATTTATTATAGCACATAATGTGAAAGCAATTTTTGTTGAAAGTTCTGTGCCACGACGTACTATTGAAGCCTTGCAACAATCGGTTCAGTCTAAAGGCAATGAAGTAACAATTGGAGGATCGCTGTATAGTGATGCCTTAGGAAACCCAAACACGAACGAAGGAACATATATTGGAATGTTTAAGTACAATGTTAACACCATTGTTAGCGAGTTGAAATAGCATGAAGGAAACCTTTGCCATACAAGTAGACGACCTTACAGTTGCGTATAATTATAAACCTGTACTGTGGGATATAGATTTGCACGTTCCAGAAGGGGTTTTAATGGCGATTGTTGGTCCAAATGGAGCGGGTAAGTCTACACTTATTAAAGCCATACTTGGAATTCTAAAGCCTATCGCAGGGAGCGTGACGATTTACGGTAAAAATTATGAAGAGCAACGAAAGCTGGTGGCATACGTACCACAAAAAGGGAGCGTAGACTGGGATTTTCCCACCACCGCATTAGATGTTGTTATGATGGGGACTTACGGGCAACTGGGTTGGATTAAAAGACCTGGCGGTAAAGAGAAAAAAGCCTCTCTTGAAGCATTAGAAAAAGTGGGGATGTTAGCTTTTAAAAACAGACAAATTAGTCAGTTAAGTGGTGGCCAGCAGCAGCGTGTTTTCTTGGCTAGAGCACTTGTACAAAATGCTGCTATCTACTTTATGGACGAACCGTTTCAAGGAGTAGATGCCACAACAGAAATTGCTATTATAAATATTTTAAAAGAGCTTCGAAAGGCTGGAAAAACAGTTGTTGTTGTGCATCATGACCTGCAAACTGTGCCAGAATATTTCGATTGGGTTACTTTTTTGAATGTTAAGAAAATTGCGACAGGCCCTGTAAAAGAAATTTTTAATGACGATAATTTGACTAAGACGTATGGAATTAATTATAAAGTTGCGGTGAATAAGTAGTCGTTGGTCATTAGATTGAAAAAAATATAAAGATCACTCCCCATAAATTTACTAGAAAATAAATAGTTTATTAACCTAAGATCAAAGACCAAAAATCAATGACTATCTTCGAATACTTCCAACTCGTCGTCTCAGACTACACCCTGCGCACTATCACATTGGGCACAGCTGTATTGGGTGCTATTTGTGGAATGCTAGGGAGTTTTGCCGTATTGCGAAAACAAAGTTTATTGGGAGATGCCATTAGCCATGCCGCATTACCAGGTATTGCCGTGGCTTTTCTCATTACGGGGGCAAAAGACACTAATACGTTGCTCTTAGGAGCACTTGTAAGTGGTTTGCTTGGGACCTTCTGGATTCGGGGTATAATTAAAAAAACACATTTAAAGACAGATACTGCTCTAGGTCTAATTTTGTCGTTATTTTTTGGCTTCGGAATGTTATTGCTTACATTTATTCAGAAGCAACCTAACGCTAATCAAGCTGGCCTAGACAAATATTTATTTGGCCAAGCGGCAACACTAGTTGAAAGTGATGTACAACTTATGGTGGTTGTTACCGGAATCGCATTGTTTATACTGCTGCTATTCTGGAAAGAATTCAAAATCTTATTGTTTGACGCCGATTACACTAAAACACTAGGATTTAATACAAGGTTTATAGATGTTCTAATTACTTTTTTCATAGTACTAGCTATTGTCTTAGGGCTACAAACCGTTGGCGTAGTGTTAATGAGCGCCATGCTATTAGCGCCTGCAGCAGCAGCACGACAATGGACCAATAAACTTAGTGTAATGGTATTTCTTGCGGCAATCTTTGGTGCGTTTTCTGGAGTTTTTGGCACAGCCATTAGTGCCTCACAGAATAATCTTTCAACAGGGCCAGTTATAGTGTTGGTGGCAGCCGTTTTTGTGCTTGTTTCATTTATTTTTTCTCCAGGCAGAGGCTTACTTTTTAGGCAATTGCGATTTTTACAAAACAGACGTGATTTAGAACTTCAGAAGACTCTGCAATTTATGTATGATATAGTTCGTACCCATGAAGATATCTCACACCCACATGCTATTAGAATTTTAAATAATTTTCAAGGTTTTACTAAGAAAAGCCTTCAGAAATTAGAAGAGAAACAATGGATTGTGTTAGCGGGTCAACAATGGGCAATGACGCAAGAAGGCTTCGCCAAGGCCAAGAATTTGTATAATCAATCAGAAACAGATGACTAGCCCGCAAATTGAAATACAACTTATTGCGGCAGTGGTAGCCGCCGCATGCGCCATTCCTGGTGTGTTTTTGGTGTTGCGTAAAATGGCACTCATAAGCGATGCTATTAGTCATTCTATTTTACCCGGCATAGTGCTTGGGTTTTTTATCACACACGATTTAAATTCTCCGCTCTTAATTTTACTTGCTGCTATAACTGGAGTTATCACGGTGGTGTTGGTAGAAGCTATTCAAAAAACAGGTTTAGTGAAAGAAGATACAGCCATTGGTTTAGTGTTTCCGGTGTTGTTTAGTATTGGCGTACTATTAATAGCCAAAAACGCAAACGATATACACCTAGACGTAGACGCTGTTTTATTGGGCGAGTTGGCATTTGCACCTTTCGATAGATTGATAATGGGCGGTATGGACGTAGGATCAAAATCACTATGGATTATGGGCGGCATATTGTTTATAACCGTTACATTACTTATTTTATTTTACAAAGAGTTAAAAGTGAGCACGTTTGATATTGGGTTGTCCTCTGCACTCGGTATTTCACCAGTAATAATGCATTATGGCCTAATGTCTATAAGCTCTGTGACTGTTGTAGGAGCTTTTGATGCGGTAGGAGCAATTCTAGTCGTGGCATTAATGATTGCGCCCGCAGCAACAGCTTATTTGTTAACTTCAGATTTAAAAAAGATGTTGCTACTTTCAGTATTTTTTGGTGTGTTTTCGGCCATTGCAGGATATTGGCTGGCACATTTATTAGATGCTTCTATTTCTGGAAGCATGACCACTATGCTAGGAATTGTCTTTTTAGGCGTGTATTTATTCGCTCCGCGGAAAGGGTTAATTGCGGTTGTATATCGCCAAAAACAACAGCGTACAGAAGTATCATTACTAACATTTTTATTGCACTTAAATAATCATTCTGAAGAAAACGAACGCCATATTAATCATCTACAGGAGCATATTAATTGGCAAAAAGTACAATCCCGAACCGTCTTAAATCTCGCCTTAAAAAATAATATGATAGCGATTGACGACGAGATAGTTTCACTTACTGAAAAAGGAAAAGAATTTACTGATTTGGCAATAGAATATATTATCACTAATAAAGACGAAAAGATTGAGCCTATGAAAGATGATTTCTTTTTATTTCGTGGTTAAGCTCACTATTTAGTCTTTATCTTTATGCCTCTAAAGCATAAAACATGTACAAACTTATTCTTCTATCTTTTATCACAATTGCCTCATGTGGGACGCCAAAAAATACGGCCGATGCGGTGGCTAACCCCACTTCACAAACAACAGCAGAGCTCAAAAACCAGACAATCATCTTGGCGTTGGGTGAACATGTAATGCTAGGTTCGTTAAAAGTGCACTTTAAAGAGGTGATGGAAGACTCGAGATGCCCAACAGGCACCAATTGTTTTTGGCAAGGTCGCGCCAAATTGTTAGTAGAAACTAGTGAAGACGAGATGACTGTAGAGAGTAACGAACTTATTTTTGGTAAGCTAAAACCTGGAGAAACTAATAACCACACATTTTATCAAAGCGGAAAGACAACGCTTATAGCCACAGCAATAAACCCGTATCCGACTTCAGAAACAGGTACTGCAGCGCTCGATTATAAATTAGTGATAGATGTGGTAATCAAGTAAAATTTCCGAAGAAGACAGCTAACGTAGGTTTTTTATTATGATATGCGTAATTTGTTCTGCAAAACGCATCTTCATGAAAAAAACGCTTCTCCTACTCGTATTTACCGCTCTTCTCGCCTCTTGCGGAACCGTGTCAAAAAAGAAAAAAGCACCTGCAAAAGTTACCGAGGCAAAAGAAAAAAAGAAAACAGATAAAAATGGAATTCAACCTTATAATAAGGTGATTACCAAAGAGGCGGTGAGTGATAGCGGTCTTTTTGTAGTACATAAAATTAAAGAAAAATTTTTCTACGAGATTCCAACCAATCTCTATAAAAAAGACATGCTATGGGTAAGTAGAATTGCCCAAATACCTACGGGCCTTGGAGGTGGTTATGTAAATGCGGGCTCTAAAACCAATGAGCAAGTGGTACATTGGGAACGCTTTCAGGATAAACTGCTGCTGAAAGTTAAAAGCTATACGAACATTGCAGATAGTACCAAAGCAATTAGTAAATCGGTTTCGGTGAACAATTATGAACCTACATTATTTGCGTTCGATATAAAGGCAGTTAATAACGATAGCACTGCGGTGGTGATAGATGTTACCAAGTTTTTTACTAGTGATGTAAAAGCAATTAGTGGCTTAGGTACACGACTTCGGAAACAGTACAAAGTGAAAAAGTTGGACGCCAGTCGAAGCTTTATTAATAGCGTGAAAAGTTTTCCGCTAAATATTGAAGTAAAACAAGATGTAACCTACGATGCTTCTGAGCCACCATCTAATTCTGCCACCCAGACTATTAGCTTACAGATGAACCAATCTATGATTTTGCTTCCCGAAGAACCAATGCAACCGCGTTTGTTTGATCCTCGGGTTGGATTTTTCACAGTAAGTCAATACGATTTTGGAAGTGATGAGCTTAAGGCAGATCAGAAAACGTACATACGTCGCTGGAGATTAGAGCCAAAAGATCCAGCAGCTTACGCGCGTGGCGAGCTGGTTGAACCTATAAAGCCTATTGTTTACTATTTAGATCCTGGTACTCCAGAAAACTTGCAAAAATATATTAAGCAAGGAATAGAAGATTGGCAAAAACCGTTTGAATCGGCTGGGTTTAAAAACGCCATTATCGCTAAAGATGCTCCTACCCCAGAAGAGGACCCAGAATTTAGTCCAGAAGATATTAGATATTCGGTGGTACGGTATGTTGCTAGCACTACAAGAAATGCTGTTGGGCCTAGCGTTTCGGATCCTCGAAGCGGTGAAATTATTGAAAGTGATATAATTTGGTATCACAATCACTTGCGCAGTTACAGGAACAGATATATGTTAGAAACAGGGGCTGCAAACCCTTCAGCAAGAACCCTCAATACACCCGATGAAGAAATTGGCGAGATGATGCGTATGGTAATAGCACATGAAGTGGGGCACGCCTTAGGATTTCCTCACAATATGGCAGCAAGTTACGCCTACGATGTAGAAGATTATAGAAGCGGGACCTTTACTCAAAAGAACGGAATTGCGGCTAGTTTAATGGATTATGCGCGATACAATTATATTGCACAGCCAGGCGATGAAAATATCAGATTTATACGCCAAATGGGTCCGTACGATCATTATGCTACCAACTGGGGCTATCGCGTAATCCCAGGTGCAAATTCTGCAGAAGCGGAGAAAACGACGTTAACATCTTGGATAGAAGCAAAAGGAGACGACCCCATCTATAAATTTGGAAGACAATCAAGCCGTTTCGACCCACAATCTCAAACAGAAGGTATAGGTAATAATCCTAGAAAAGCAAGTGACTATGGAATTGCTAACTTAAAATATGTTGCCAGTAATTTACCAAATTGGACGAGCAACCGAACAAACAATTATAATGATCTTGAAGAATTATACGGAGAATTACTAGGTGTTTACAGTCGTTATGCGGGGCATGTAGTAACCAATATTGGAGGCGTGTTCGAAAATATAAAAACTCCTAAACAAGGGGGTGCTATTTATACACATGTAGACAAGGACGAGCAACAACAATCAATGCAATGGTTGCATAACAATGTTTTTGAAACACCCGAGTGGCTATTAGATCCTACTATTTTGCAGAATATTGATCACGCAGGTTATTTTGAACGTATGCGAAGACTACAATCACGCCACCTTAATAATTTGTTGAGTTTCGACAGAATTGGGCGTTTAATAGATGCCGAAACTACAGGAGATCAATATTATTCGGCTCTAGATATGCTTCAAGAGTTGCGTTCTGGCCTATGGAGTGAAGCTAGTAGAGGAGGTAATGTAGACATCTATAGAAGAAATTTGCAACGCTCTTATCTAGATCGTATGGAGTATCTTATGACAGATAAAGGACCAACTGCCAGACGCGGCAGAGTTGGTTTTGAAAGCACGTTAGTTTTTAATGTAAGCACTAGCGATGTACGCCCATTGGTGCGTGGTGAGTTGGTTGCGCTGCAGCGCCAATTACGAACTGCAAAGAACATAGGTATAAATAAAGTGTCACGCTACCATTATGAAGATGCTATTGCAAGAATTGAGCGTATACTTAATCCAGAGAAATAGAATGATAAATGGTTAATGACACCCGCAGTCATTTTTACCACATTTCATTTTGTTGCCATCTAGGGTGCTCGAAGAAGTGTTTCTGGACTCAAATACGGGCGTCCATACAAATTTTTTGAGCAAGTAGCCCAAGGCGAATAAAAAGGTAAGAATGACAAGAAAAGTCTGCATATTACAAAATTACTTTAAAAATTGATAAGCTGCTAGCGCCACGACATAGGCAATAGCACTCATGGCTATTAGCTGCCAAAGAGGCCATTTCCAGCTATTGGTTTCACGTCTCACAACGGCAAGTGTACTCATACATTGCATAGCAAAAGCATAAAATAGCAAAAGTGAGACACCGCTAGCAAAGTTAAATTGCGGGGTTCCTAAAACAGGGTTAACTTCGGCTGCCATACGGTTTTTTATAGTTTCTTCTTCTTCGCTCCCTACGCTGTATATAGTAGCGAGGGTACCTACAAATACTTCACGAGCGGCAAAAGAACTTACAATGGCAATTCCAATTTTCCAATCGTAGCCCAATGGTTCTACAGCAGGCTCTATGCCTTTACCCAGAATACCAATATAACTGTGTTCTAATTTATACGAAGCAATTTTAGTTTCTAGTTCTTCTTCGGAAAGGTTCTCTGCATTAGCTTGTTGTGCGACGATTTCCGAAGCATTGTTAAAATCTCCTGGTCCGTAACTTGCAAGTACCCATAGAATAATTGAAATAGCTAATATAATTTTACCCGCTCCTACTACAAAAGACTTTGTTTTTTCAATTACCGTAATGGCAACATTTTTAAACATGGGTACTTTGTAATTAGGCATTTCAACAACAAAGAAGGTTTTGCTTCGAATTTTTAATGTTTTGTTGAGCAACCAAGCCGAAAATAACGCGGCTCCAAATCCTAAGAGATATAAAAACATTAACGTAAGCCCTTGAAGACTAAAAATTCCTAAAACTCGTTGGTCTGGAATTACCAGTGCAATGATTATTAAATACACAGGTAGTCGTGCCGAGCAGGTGGTAAAAGGAGTAACCAAAATGGTAATCAATCGCTCTTTCCAACTTTCTATATTGCGAGTCGCCATAATTGCAGGAATGGCACAGGCTGTTCCAGAAACTAGTGGTACAACGCTTTTTCCGCTCAAACCAAAGCGTCGCATAATTCGATCCATTAAAAACACAACACGACTCATATAGCCGCTTTCTTCGAGTATGGCAATAAATAAAAAGAGAAATGCAATTTGTGGAATAAAAATGATAATCCCTCCTAACCCAGAAATAATTCCTTCGGCAAGAAGGTTGGTAAAATCACCCGCCGGCAATGTGTTTTTAACCCATTCACTCAATTGCGCAAACGAGGTGTCTATAAAGTCCATCGGGTAGCTACTCCAGTCAAAAATAGCTTGAAAAATAAGGAGTAGAATGCCGAAGAAAATAACGTACCCCCAGATTTTATGCGTTAAAATACGATCTAAGCTGCTTCTAAAATCTTTTGCATTTGCCGTGTCTATAGTAAGGGTTTCTTTTAAAACACCGTTTATAAATTGGTAGCGAGCGATGGTCTCTTTTTGCTGAAGACGCTTTAAATTACTTTTGCTTTCAGTCTGAAATGTAGCGATGGTATTAAGTTCACCACGTTCTAACTTACCAAAGTTAACATCTTGTGTAATAACCAACCAAAGCTTATATAAATCTTGGTTTGGAAATGCTTTACGAAGACGTTCAAAATAGTCTGGCGCAATAACAGAGGCATTTACACAAGGCTTGGTTGAAAGCGTTGCGTGGTTCGCGATATATTCGGTAAGGATATCAAACCCTTCATTTTTTCGTGAGCTAATCAACGCAATTTTAGTCTCTAACTTATCTTCTAACACTTCAATATCTATAGAAATGGCCTTTCGGGTCATTCTATCAGACATGTTTATTGCTAAAATAGTTGGGATTCCTAAATCTTTTATCTGCGTAAATAGCAGCAAATTTCGTTTTAGGTTTTCTACATCGGCAACTACTACGGCTACATCGGGAAAATCTTTGTCGTTTTTATTTAGTAGCAGCTCTATCACTACATTTTCATCTAGAGAAGATGCATTCAAACTATACGTTCCAGGAAGGTCAATAACGTGCGCTTTGAGTCCGCGGTCTAATTTGCAGATTCCTTCTTTTTTCTCAACAGTGATTCCGGGATAATTTCCAACTTTTTGGTTCAGCCCTGTGAGTCTATTAAAAACAGATGTTTTACCCGTGTTAGGATTCCCGATAAGTGCTACATTAATCTGTCGAGCCATACTCTAGATGCGTTCAATTTGAATAAGGGAAGCTGTCTCTTTGCGAATAGCCAAGTGACTCCCATTTATATTTAAATATAATGGGTCACGAAAAGGAGCTTGTTGTACAATCATTACCTCATTGCCTGGTAAACACCCCATTTCTAGGAGTTTTAAAGGTACGCTCTCTACTTCAAACGATTTGATAATAGCGCGTTCACCTTTTTTTAAATTAGCTATGGTAAGCATGAAGTTTATTTAGATTGATTTTAAACAAGGCAAAAATACGCGAAAAAGTGCAGGCTCAAAAGCAATCTTATAAAAAAAGGAGGGTATTATTCTGCCTTTAAGATAGCTATATCTTTTAGTAGTCTCTCTATAGCTTCTGGTTGGGTGCCGTCGTAGAAACCACGAATTCGTTTTTTGGTGTCAACCAGCACAAAATTTTCTGTGTGAATAAGCTCATAAGGACTATACGGAGCATCTTTTGCGGCCAAATAACTTTTGCGTGCCAGATTGTAAATTTGTTCTTTTTCGCCAGTAACAAGGTTCCATTTAGCATCGTTTACGCCTTTTTCTAATGCATATCTTTTAAGTTGAGCAATAGTGTCTACTTCAGGTTGTACGGTGTGAGAAAGGAGCAATACATCTGCATCGTTTTTAAGCGCTTCTTGTAACTTGGCCATATTACCTGTCATTACTGGACATATGGTTTGGCAGGTTGTAAAAAAGAAATCGGCAACGTAAATCTTATCTTTATAGTTGTCTTGCGTAACAATTGCTCCATTCTGATTTTTTAAACTGAAATCGGCAATGGTGTGGTATTTTTTCTTGTAATGAAGCGTACTGTCTACCAATTCTACATTTACTTCAGAAGGTTGAAAAACTGGCAATATTTCTTTTGGCTTTAATACAGAATAAATGACAGAAATTATAATGATGGAAAGGACTAACAGTACCACCAAAAAGAATTTGTATTTTGAAAAGAATTGAAGCATGTTGGCGAACTAAAATTTCAGCAAAATTACAACCCAAATAGCACAACTAAAAGTGTAACGCACAATACTTTTTAGCGTCAAACAGAGCACTATTTATTTATTTTTAATTGAAGCGGCAAAAGACTACTTTTGTGGCTTCAAATTTGCGGGCATGCCTGTAAAATAAGACGAACGATTATGAGTCCATTTGCCGTTAAAGCAATTCAGCTATTACTTAGCTTATCTATATTAATTATACTTCACGAACTTGGTCACTTTATTCCTGCCAAGCTTTTTAAAACACGCGTTGAAAAGTTCTTTCTCTTTTTTGATGTAAAATTTGCACTTATAAAGAAGAAAATAGGAGAAACTACCTATGGTATCGGCTGGTTACCTCTAGGAGGTTATGTGAAAATTGCCGGAATGATCGATGAGAGTATGGATAAAGAGCAAATGGCACTACCTCCACAACCGTGGGAGTTTAGAAGTAAGCCAGCGTGGCAACGACTTATTATAATGTTAGGGGGTGTTACAGTAAATATCATTGTGGGATTCTTAATCTATATTGGGATTTTTTATAGCAACGGTCAGAAGATTGTAACTAACGATAATTTGCCAAACGGATTCTCAGTATCTCAGGAATTTAGAGCCATGGGATTTCAAGATGGAGATAAGGTACTACAGGTAAATGGTAGCGATTTTGAAAATTTAAATGACCTTAATAAGTTCTTATTTTTAAGAGACGTAGAAAATATTACAGTACGGCACAACAACGGAAATACAGAAACTATTGCTTTACCCGAAGATATTGGAATGACCATGTTTAAGGCAGGCGATCTAGAGCCGTTTCAACCAATGCGTACTACCGTTATAGACACCATTTATCCCGACTTACCCGCAGGGAAATCTGATCTTAGAGTTGGTGATCGCGTGCTTCAAGTGAATGGTACAACCGTCAATACATTTAGAAGCATGTCTGAGGCCGTTGGCGCTAGTCCTGAAAAACCAATTACCATTACCGTAGACAGAGGTGGAGAACAAATGCAATTTACCGTAACTCCAAATGAAAACGGACAGTTAGGAATTAACAACTTTGCCCGAGAATATACAGACAATTATGTACAAGTAAATTATACGCTCTGGGAAAGTATTGGTGGCGGAATTAATTACGGATATAATATTCTGAAAGATTACGTGTACCAGTTTAAATATGTCTTTACTGCAAAAGGCGCTACACAGGTAGGTGGTTTTGGAGCCATTGGAAACTTATTCCCAGATGTTTGGGACTGGTCTAGCTTCTGGCAGACTACAGCACTTATTTCTATCATTCTTGCCTTTATGAATGTGTTGCCTATTCCGGCATTAGATGGAGGACATGTTATGTTCTTGTTGTACGAAATGATTTCGGGTAGAAAACCGAACGACAAATTTATGGAATATGCTCAAATGGTTGGCTTCTTCCTGTTAATTGGTTTAGTGCTCTTTGCCAACGGAAACGATATTTATCGCTGGTTGTTTGAATGACGCCATAAGTTTATTTTTTTTCTGAAATAATCTGTTCAACAACTTCTGGATTTAACAATGTAGAGATGTCTCCTAATGCATCGATTTCATTGGTAGCTATTTTCCTAAGAATACGGCGCATAATCTTACCACTACGCGTTTTTGGAAGTCCCGACGTAAACTGAATTTTATCTAATTTGGCAATCGGACCAATTTTTTCTGAAATTAATGCATTGATTTCTTTTTTAAGAGCTGCAGTGCCTTCTCCGCCCTTTAATGTTACAAAGCCATATAAAGCGTTTCCTTTTATATCGTGCGGAAATCCTACCAATGCACTTTCTGCAACCATAGGGTGCTCATTAATGGCATCTTCTATGGGGGCAGTGCCTAGATTGTGCCCTGAGACAATAACTACGTCGTCTACCCTACCCGTAATTCTGTAGTTGCCATCGGCATCTCGTAAGGCGCCATCTCCTGTAAAATAAGTATTGGTATATGCCGTAAAATAAGTGTTTTTGTAACGCTCATGATTCCCCCATATGGTGCGAGCAATAGAAGGCCATGGAAATTTAATGCAAAGTCTTCCTTCTGCTTTCCAGAACGAAATTTCTGTGCCATTGTCATCCATTAAACAAGGTTGAATACCGGGCATAGGAAGAGTAGCAAATGTTGGAATTTGCTTCGTAACACCCGCTAAAGAAGAAATAAGAATTCCACCTGTTTCTGTTTGCCACCAAGTATCTACTATAGGGCATCGGTTTTTACCTACATGATCATCGTACCACTCCCAGGCTTCCTCATTAATAGGTTCTCCTACAGACCCTAAGGTTTTTAGACTCGATAAGTTATATTTTTCTGTCCATTCTTTTCCTTGCTTTGCCAAGGCCCTAATTGCTGTTGGAGCTGTATAAAAAAGGGTTACCGCGTGTTTTTGAACTATTTCCCAAAATCGCCCATAATCTGGATAACTTGGCACACCTTCAAATAGTACAGAGGTCGCTCCATTGGCTAACGGACCATACACTATATAACTATGACCCGTAATCCACCCAATATCTGCGGTACACCAATACACGTCATCTTCTTCATATTGAAATACATTTTTAAATGTAAAGGCGCTGTAAACCATATACCCTGCGGTGGTATGTACCATTCCTTTTGGTGTTCCAGTAGAGCCAGAGGTATACAAAATAAAAAGAGGGTCTTCGGCATTCATTATTTCTGGGACGCAGGAAGTTTCCGCAGTATCTAAAAGAGGTTGTAACCACTCGTCACGGCCATCAGTTATTGAGCAATTATTATTAATTCTGTTTACTAAAAGTACTGTTCGCACCGATTTACATTCTTGAAGCGCCTTATCTACAATTTCTTTTAGGTTAATTGTTTTATTTCCTCGGAAAGCGCCATCACTGGTAATAACGATACTACAATTAGAATCGTTAATGCGTGCTGCTAAGGCAACAGCCGAAAAACCTGCAAACACTACCGAATGTATCGCGCCAATTCTAGCACATGCCAATATTGCAATGGCTAATTCTGGGATCATTGGTAGATATAAACAAATACGATCTCCTTTTTTTACACCTTTTTGCTTTAATACATTTGCCATTTGGCAGACCTTGTCATGTAGTTCTTGGTACGTAATGTGTTGCGCTGGCTCATTTGGGTTGTTGGGTTCAAATAATAAGGCGGTTTTAGTACCTCGTTCTGGAAGGTGTCTATCTATGCAATTTTCTGTAATATTAAGTTGCGCGCCTTTAAACCAAGCAATTTCAGGAATAGAAAAATCATATTCAAGTACAGAATCCCACTTCTTACGCCATTTAAAATTAGTAGCAATATCGGACCAAAAGTCAGCTGGATTTTTTACAGATTCTTTATAGGCTTTTCGGTATTGTTCTTCGGAAGTTATGTGGTAGTGATTCATGGAGACTTATCGGTAAATTTGCAACTGAAAAGATACAAATTTTGATGGTTTCAGAAACAAAAAAAAGACACTTAATGGGTACTAGCTTCACCAGCACCACTAGGAATCCTGATGTTTTCTACAATATCTTGGACCGAAGACGGGGGAGCGGGTGTAAGTGCATTTACAACTAGGGCAACAATAAAATTAACAAACATTGCCACAGCACCAAAACCTTCGGGCGAAATACCAAACCACCAATGCTCTTTAAGGCCAGCTACAGCTTCTTTTCCGCCATCAAAAATGCCAAATTTAAATTTCAGCATATAAAAAAGCATCAAAGAAATACCTACAATCATACCTGTAACTGCTCCTTCTTTATTCATTTTTTTGTAAAATATTCCGAGTACAATGGCGGGGAAAAACGATGCTGCAGCCAGACCAAAAGCTAGTGCCACGACGGCCGCTACAAATCCCGGCGGATTAATACCAAAATATCCCGCAATTATAACGGCTACTGTTGCTGCCAATCGAGCAGCTAGGAGTTCTCCTTTTTCTGAAATAGAAGGTTTAAAGACATTCTTAATTAAGTCGTGAGAAACCGAGGAAGATATTACAAGTAGCAAACCTGCTGCGGTAGAAAGTGCTGCTGCTAGGCCACCGGCAGCAACTAGAGCAATTACCCAAGCTGGTAGATTGGCTATTTCGGGATTGGCTAATACCATAATATCACGATCTACCATCAACTCATTACTTTCAGGATTGGCAACATATTGAATTACGCCATCATTGTTTTTGTCTGAGTAAGCTAGCAATCCTGTTTGCTCCCAATTCTTAAACCACGCTGGCATTTCTTCATAGGGTTGTTCACTTACAGTATTAATCATATTAGTCTTGGCAAAAACTGCTACGGCAGGTGCTGTAGTATATAAAATAGCAATTAGCAGGAGTGCGATACCCGCAGATTTTCGAGCATCTTTCACTTTCTTAACTGTAAAAAACCGAACAATTACATGTGGCAAACCAGCGGTACCTACCATAAGTGCTAAAGTAATTGCGAAGACATCTAGGCGGCTTTTCGTTCCACTTGTATATTCGCTAAAACCAAGCTCTGTAGAAAGGCCATTTAGTTTTTCTAATACATACATTCCAGAACCATCATTTACAGTACTACCCATACCAAGTTGGGGTACTGGGTTTCCTGTCATCTGAAAACTGATAAAAATGGCAGGCACCATAAAAGCAAAAATAAGGACGCAATATTGTGCAACCTGTGTATATGTAATGCCTTTCATACCACCTAGAACAGCATAAAACAGCACGATAATCATTCCAATTACAACTCCAGTATTTATGTCAACTTCCAAAAATCTTGAAAACACCACGCCAACGCCGCGCATTTGTCCAGCGACGTATGTAAAGGAAACAAGAAGGGCACATAAAACAGCTACAACTCGAGCTGTTTTAGAGTAGTAACGTTCGCCGATGAAATCGGGTACAGTGAACTTTCCAAATTTTCTAAGGTAAGGTGCTAAGAGCAACGCTAAAAGTACATAGCCGCCAGTCCAACCCATGAGATATACAGAGCCGTCGTATCCTGAAAACGCAATTATTCCTGCCATAGATATAAACGATGCCGCACTCATCCAATCTGCAGCAGTTGCCATACCGTTGGCCCAAGGTGAAACGCCACCACCAGCGACATAAAAATCTTTTGTTGAGGTAGCTCTACTCCAGATGGCGATTCCTATATATAAGGCAAAAGTTACTCCCACTAAAATGTAGGTCCAGGTTTGTACACTCATAACTCTTTTTTATTCGTTGGCTCTTTGTCGAAGCCGTATTTTCTATCGAGTTTGTTCATGAGTCTTACATACACAAAGATGAGAATTACAAAAACGTAGATTGCTCCCTGCTGTGCAAACCAAAATCCTAGTTTGAATCCACCCAAAGCAATAGTGTCGAGAGCATCTTTAAACAAAATACCGCATCCATAAGAAGCTATAAACCATACGATTAGCAAAATACTTACATACCTAATATTTTCTTTCCAATAGGCTTTAGCATGCTGTTTATTGTTTTTCATAGAGCCTACTTTTCAGCGATTACTTCTACCATCATTGGGCAAAACAAGGTAGCTCCTTCTGTTTTTTCTAGTATTTTGTGATCTTCGTATGCCTGTATTTGGTCTTCTTCGGTAAGTAGCCCCATCTGTACAAGACGCGGAAAATAGCTGTAGTAAAATGTTTTCGGCCATTGCCAGGCAAGATTGTTAGGGGTTGCTAATTTTGGCATTAGCCGAACGTTGGTCACAGTCATGCCAATTTCAGATAAAATTCGGGGCAACTCTCTTCCAATGTCTATCTCACCCTTTTGTTGTTTAAAACTGTGAAGACAAGCAGCAATGGCTTTATCCAGAGAAGGTAAATTTGGTTCTGTTTGGTGGGTACTCCAATCGTAATATTCATGAATTACCATCTTTCCCCCAGGCTTTAAAGCATTATATACCTTTTGAAGTATCTCTTTTGGGTTGTCAATCCATGCTAGTGCCCAGCGACAATACATGCCGTCTAGGCTATTTTTTGAGAGATCGAGATTATTAAAGTCTGAGCAAATTGCATCTATTTGAATTTCGTGTAATTGAGTTAATTGTTTTAGATGATGTATAAACCCTTCGTCTAGGTCTACGCCAATAACTTTTCCTGTTTCTCCAGCAATGTATGCTAATTCTTTGGTACAGAATCCAGGACCACAGCCTAAATCTAAAAGTGTGTTTCCTGCAGTAAACCCAGCTGTATGCCAACCGAGTTGTGCTTCACTTGCCCATATTTGGTGTTGAACGCCAAGCCTGTGGAGTTCTTTAGCGTCAGTTCCGAGAATATAGGGTTGTGAATTTTTAGCCATGATCGAAAGTTTATCGTTGTAAGATAGCAAATAGTTGTGAGATTTTTATAGAACGTATAAAATAGATAAAACACTGGTAGGCAGTATTATAAAGTATTTACAAACACTTACAAACGTTTATAAACGAAAGTAAATGTGTAAAAGTCGAATAGAATTTGGTTGCCTTCTAATATTTGCACTGTTGAAACAAATCAACAACGGCCTCCAGACCGATTCTGGATTATCTTAACTGTTTTATTAAAAATTAAAATTATGAACGCACTTAGAAACAAAGTACAGTTGATTGGAAGATTGGGACAAGACCCAGAAATTGTAACCTTTAAAGATGGCAACAAAATGGCCAAATTTTCTATGGCTACTGACGATAGCTACAAAGACAAAGATGGAAACAAAGTAGAACGCGCCTTCTGGCACAACGTAGTCGTAAAAGGGGGCCTTGTTACTGTTGTAGAAAACTACGTTACCAAGGGCAAAGAAATAGCCATTGAAGGGAAACTCACCAACCGCTCTTGGGAGGATCAAAGCGGAAACAAACAGTACATTACAGAAATCCTATGTAATGAGCTATTAATGTTTGGAAAATAAACTTTTCTTTACCTAGATAAAAAAGGCGCCTATGGCGTCTTTTTTAGTATTATTTCAACAATTCTTGTCAAAAACAACCTCTAAAATTATCCAGTAGAGCGAATACTAAGACGACAAATTATATTTAATTTTACCACAATGACCTCGCAAACCACCACTCAGCAAAATTACATCCACACTCTTTTAAAAACTCACTTTGGTTTTGATAGTTTTCGTCCCAACCAGCAAGAAATAATCGAAAATGTATTAACAGGAAACAATACGTTGGCAATCATGCCAACAGGTGGGGGTAAGTCATTGTGTTTTCAATTGCCAGCACTAGCCTTCGAGGGAACCACAATTGTCATTTCGCCGCTAATTGCCCTAATGAAAGACCAGGTAGATGCCTTAAATGCTAACGGTATAAATGCTGCCTATTACAACAGTAGCCAGTTGCCCGAAGTACAAGAGGCGGTACTAAATAACCTGACGACCAGTCAACTAAAACTATTGTATGTTGCTCCAGAGAGTGTTTGGAATCTTGTTCATTATTTTCAGGATATTGAAATTTCCCTGATTGCTATAGATGAAGCGCACTGTATTTCGGCTTGGGGTCATGATTTTAGACCTGCTTATACGCAATTAAATAGGTTGCAAAAAGAGTTTCCAGGCACACCTATTATTGCCTTAACGGCAACTGCAGACCGTGCAACACAAGATGATATTGTAATACAATTAGGAATGGATGGCGCCCAAAGGTATGTGTCCTCGTTTGACAGGCCAAATCTGTATCTTGATGTAAGGCCTGGACAACAGAGAATGCAACAAATTCTTCAATTTTTGAAGGAAAAAGAAGAGCAAAGCGGTATTATTTATTGTTTAAGTCGAAAGAGCACTCAAAGTGTAGCTGAAAAGCTTATTGCAAAAGGATTTAAAGCAGAAGCCTATCACGCAGGAATCGAAGCTGAAGAACGAAGCCGAATTCAAGATGATTTTATCAATGACAGAACACCAATAATTGTTGCAACCATTGCCTTTGGCATGGGAATAGACAAAAGTAATGTGCGGTGGGTGATTCACTATAATATGCCTAAAAATATTGAAGGCTATTATCAGGAAATTGGACGTAGCGGTCGGGACGGACTCCCTGCACAGGGTTTGATGTTTTACAGTTTTGCAGACGTAATCATGCTTCGGAAATTTGCCGAAGGCACACCTACAGAAGCTTTTCAACTAGCGAAGTTAGACCGAATGCAGCAATTTGCCGAAGCATTGAGCTGTCGAAGAAAAGCACTACTTAATTATTTTGGAGAACACAAGACCCAAGATTGTGGTAATTGTGACATTTGTAAGTCTCCACCACAGTACATTGATGGAACAGTGATTGCTCAAAAAATTTGTTCAGCTGTGGCTCGTTTGCAAGAACAAGAAGCAATGGGAATGGTAATAGACGTATTACGAGGCTCACAAAATGCGCAGGTTTTTGAAAAAGGATATCAGAAACTCAAAACTTTTGGCACTGCCCGAGAAATCCCTTGGAAAGATTTACAACAATATGTTATTCAGCTTTTGAATCAAGGAGTATTGGAAATTTGGTTCCACGAAAAGGGTAGATTAGTGCTCACTCCAACCGCCAAAGAAATTTTATTTGATGGCAAAAAAGTACAATTAGCAGACCTTATACAACCAGTAATTGATGTGGTTAAAAAGAAGGCTACTTCAAAGAAGCGAAAAGACATCTTCGAGAAGCTACGTGCTTTGCGAACTAAATTAGCTAGTGAAGCGGGGGTGCCTGCTTACGTAATTTTTAGTGATGCTAGTTTGCAAGATATGGAACAGAAACTGCCGCGTAGTATATCTGATTTTGCTAAAATTAGTGGTGTAGGGCGGGCCAAGCTAGAAAAGTATGCCGATGTTTTTTTACAGGTTATCGCAAAGCACTTAGATGCCGTTGAAAATAAAGTAGCCACTCACGAACGTAGCTTTCAGTTATTATTAGAAGGACATTCTGTTACAGAGATTTCAGAAAAAAGAGGGATAGCCGAAAATACGGTGTATAGCCATTTTTTGAAGTTATATGAACAGGGTCACAAAATTGATTTATTTCAATTCATTACGTCTGAGGAAATTTCAACTGTACAAAAGGCGAAAATAGCCTTGCAAAACCCTGATAGTTTAAAGTCCTACTTTGAGTACCTTAATGAAGAAACACCATATTGGAAGATAAAATATGGACTGGTATTAGCGCAAAAGTAATTAAGCCACATCATGTGTTGCCTGCCCTGCCTTACTTATAGTAATTTGGCCGCCCCAAACACAGTTTAATGAACAGGTGTTGTTGAGCGCGGGCATATTACCAATCATTACCGTTGGGCTTCCAGGTGCCCAAGGCGCAACTGTGGCAGGAATGCAAGGCACAGGGGTTAGTACGCCTTGCGCTGCGGTGGTTGCAGCTGCCACTGCAGGATTGGTTACAGATGAACACATGCCAAATGGAAGAATATTTACCATCGGTTTATTATCCATAATTGTAGCGGCAGGCATATTGCTGGTAAGCACTCTATTTTCAGGCAAAACGACTAATGAAGACGGCGCAACACCGAAAGAACAAGTCATCATTGCACCCATACATACTTGCTGTGGCATACTTATAAAGTTTTATTTTGTTTGCTAAATTCTCTTCTAATACCAGTAATAATGTCTTTTTCAAATATTGTTTTCTGACCCCGTTTCGCTGCTTCAAGGGCGCAATGGCGTAAAATATTAATCATTTCTCCACCCGTTAGCTCATGGTTTTCGGAAAGTTTATCGATGTCTATGTCTGATTCTAAATCTAAATTAGATTCAAAAAGTTGCTTCCAAAGTAATTTACGCTGCTCCTTTCCAGGTTTAGCAAAATAAATCATAGTTTGAAATCGTCTAGCAAAAGTGTCGTCAATGTTATAAAAATTGGTAGCTAGAATTACTAATCCTGAAAAGTCCTCAATACGTTGTAATAAGTAAGCTACTTCTTGGTTTGCATATTTATCATTAGCGTCTTTAGTTTGTGTTCTTTTTCCAAAGAGCGCATCGGCTTCATCAAAATAGAGTATCCAGTTTTTATGCGCTGCTTCATCGAATAATTTTCTAATATTTTTTTCTGTTTCACCAATGTATTTTGAAACAATCATAGATAAGTCTACTCGATAGACTGGGCGTTCCGTAGCTTTTCCGAGAAGGGTAGCCGCTAAGGTCTTTCCTGTTCCTGGGGGACCATAGAAGAGTGCACTATAACCAGGCTTAAGATTCTTTTTAAGACCCCACTCGTGTAAAATTTTTGGGGCGTGGATAACCCATTGACTTATCTCGGCGAGGGAATTATGAACGGAGTCATCTACAATAAGGGCTGTTGCGTCTAATTGAGTAGTAATTACTTTGGCTGGAAACGAGGTACTATGTTCTGGTAGCGCTTTTTCTCCTGTGGTGAACAGACTAAGATATTCGGCAGAAACTTGTAAAGACATTTTCAAACCAAATTCTTCATTTTCGTTTACTTTTAAAATACCATTTTTAAACAGAACATTTGTTAAACTTATTTGGTCTAAAAACAGAAAACGTTTAATTAGTTGACTCCCACCAACAATAAAACACGCGGTCTCTAATGTAGGTAAGAATCCAGGTTTTGAAGGTGTTCTAATTCCACCAAATTCTACAAAGTCTATAGAAAGGTTCTGGTTTTTAATTAAAAATACATCGAGCGCATTTGGTTTAAGATGAGGTATTAGGGCAAGAATTAGCACCAACCTCTCTAAAGGGTCTAAATTGTGTTTGATGCACTCTTTTGCATATTTAGATGCATCATTTGTGATATTAGGAGGTGTTTCTAACGCCTCGATCTCTGTGTTAGAATTCGAAAAATAGTTCTTAAGACGAATGTCTACCACATGTTGAAACCAACCTAGTTCTCTTTCTAATGTTTGCGCTAGTGCTTGTATTACCTCCATGTTACCTCAAGTATTTTATGCATCCAACTTAATTTAATCCTGCCAATATCCCACGGTATCTGGTCTAATAAGACATCGAAGGCTTTTTGCTCCACTTTTAAATAAAATGCATTTTCATCGTCTTCAATTATACCATCACGCATGATAAACGTCTCGCGCAGCCCTTGCTTTGATGTAGTGTTTAAGGCTGTCCACTGTTGTGTTATAGCCATTAACATATCATCTGCCACTTCTTTTTCGGCATGGGTGAGAGGTGTCCCAGTAATCAAGGGTTCATTTGGTTGCATGCCGCATAGTATCTTGTGTGCTACGAGCTCATACTCTAGATTTTCTTCAGCTCCAGATGCCACATAATTTAATAGTTGCACAGCTCTGTGTTGTGAACTACTATTTATAAATTCATTATTTTGTGTTAGCTCTAGTCTAGAAAATAATAGGGCTAAAAAAGGAGCAGTTATAATAAGACCAGCATGTCTAACATACTCAGGGTTTAAAAATTGTTGTTCCATGTGTTCCATTAATTTATTAGTACCATGAGCCCTTTGGCTGTTAAATTACCATCACTCGAAATCGCGCAATCTGCGCTCCCCTTTAGTGAAGCAGACATCTCTGCACTTATAGCTACATTTCCTCCAGAAGCATCGATAGACCGGTCGCCATTAATACTTATTGTCGCACCTTTTATGCTTACGTCTTGAGTTGCTTTTATCGCTATATTTGAAGGGCTTTCTAACGAAATTCCGTCGCGGTTCATTGTAATTTTATTACTGTTCTGGTCTGATACTGTAATGGCTTCATCTTCATCACTAAAAACCATAGTGTTACCACTTGGGGTGAGCACGGTTATAATTTTTTTCTCATCATCAAATTTGAGTTGAAGCTTACTTTTTGTGACCAACGTTTTTATGGTATTCTCTTTGTTTGGAGTTTCTGGTGCTGGTAACTTACTACTATACACACTTCCTAAAATAATAGGAAACCTCGGGTCGTCATTCATAAATCCTAGGATCACCTCATCACCTATTTCGGGCATAAAATATGCGCCAAATGTATTGCTGGCATAGAACGTAGAGAGGCGTGCCCAAACGGCTTCGTTTTCGGCATTTAACAGCGGTATTTCAACTTGAACTCGAAACTGATTATCGGGGTCTTCATCTATCTTCTTAACCACTCCAGTCTGAAGCCCCTTCACACCTGGAATAAGACCAGAGGCCATAGGCGCCGCCGCCTGATTAGTTTCTGCAAACCACTTGTTTTCAAGCCCTAAGCGCACTTCTGTTAGCCAAGTCCCATTCTCAATTAAATGTGTTACCCCAGAAATAAAGGCATCTCCGTTAAACCGGTCACTTAAACCTTTTAATGAAATTGTGCTATTTGCAGTTGCTTTTGAAGAACCCTGAAAAGTTAGTGTTCCTTTAAAACGAGAAAGTCTTGACTTTAAAACAGTAGCATTGGCCCAGGTACTAAGAGTATCGTTTGTGATTGCTGCAGAAGAGCTAAGCAAAGTAGCGCCTGCATCTAGTACCTCAGAAAGTTTTTTCCCGCTAATATTTCCCTGTTTGTTTACCGTAGGCTCGCTAGAAGTTGCTTCTATTACTTTCTGTGTACTCATATCCCACGAGTTTCTTTTCGCTTCAGAATATTGAAATGTTGCGTCTAGCTCGCCATCAAACGCGTATACATCTCTGCCGTATTCAACTTCTAGTACAGGACTACCAGAGACTGCCGGTTTCGAAATAACTACTTTTCCATTGTCGGTAAGTACTACCAATCCGTTCACTTCGGCGCGAGTGACCAAGAAATCCCAGTCGGTGGTGCAATATTGCACAACTTCTTTATGTTCTTCTGTTGTTGTGGCAACATCGGCAGAAAGTCCAGAATTCTGAATAAGAGTTTTAAGAATACTGCCGTCTGTAGCATTTGTATAGATTGCGCTATTTTTACAAACTGTCATTTTAAGCGCATGGTCTTTACAAATAATGCGTAATCTTGTACTACTGTCGTGATTAATTATTAAATTTTGTTTTATCACTAGGCCTTTATAGACAGAGTCATCTTTACCATGATAGCCTAATTTAATTTCTATTTCTGCGCCTGGAACAAATGTATTCGACTCGGCCACATCAAATTTTTGTTTGGTGACGCTTCCATCTATAAGTATAATTTCTGCCTCAGAAATTCTGTTGAGTTGTTGAACAATTTGTATGCTTACTATTTCGTACGTGCTTGGGATTTCTTTTCCATTAGATAAAATAGTGTATGAAACTAAGTCGATTTCTTCAGTTACCGGTGATATTGCCATAGCTTTATTTAATTGGAGGCATGTATAAGTTCGTGCCCGAGGTTAGGTTTCTAAAATTCGCAATCATAGTATGTTTTGTCACTTCAGTATAGAAACATCGATTTTTATGAATATCGTGGCAAAGTCGTGGGAGGGTGTTTCTTGCTTTTACTACAATGTAATGCGTTAGGTCTGGTGAGCATCTGTTGACATCCTCTAAGAATCGATTGTTGGGTCTAATCACATCAATTTCTTCGGAAATCGGCGCTGATGGTTCTTCTATTCGTGCTTTTCTAAGTAGTTCTCTAATTTCTATGGGCATGTTATTACTAATTAGGCAGATTGAAACTAAAATCATCATTAGAGGTGTCTTTCGGACTTGTTATCTCAGTAAATGAGTTATATGCAAATTCCAGGGATTCAATAAGTATTTCCTTATGTATTGAATTAAAAGAAGACACCTCACATTTTACCGGCAAGGCATTTATAAAACTCCAAGATTTGAGCGGATCTCCATTTTCATTTATCAATTGCACAATGATATCTTTTGTCTCAACATCTTTGGCGAGCCCTCCTTCTAAAATTTCCTTACACCAAGAAATAACTTCCGAGTTTTTTGGAACCAATCCGCGTTTCAATACGAGATTCGAGAATTTCACAGAGGTTGGAACACGGTGTTTAAAATTGTTGTTTCCACCCTCTATAATTTCCTCAACCCCCATTTCCATGCTAATTCCAGCAACTTCTGTAAAAGAAGGATCTTCGGCACCAATTACACCACTAAAACTTAGCTTGAAATAAAATGATATAGGAGGGTATTCTTGTGCCATTATCCGCCATTTGTAATCGTGAGACCTTCATGAGCTAACTCTAGCGTTTCTACGGCAATATCATTACCATCAGATTTTAAATCTGTACCTGTTAATTTGGTAGGCCACGCATTGGCAAGAGTCCATGTCATTGTTGGAATCCCCTTTTCATCCAATAATTGGATTATCACGGTTTCCCTTTTTATGGTATTCATCTTTATGTCATTATACCACTTCCAGAAATTGTTATCATTTACAAAAATTCCTTTTTTCAAGGTTACGTTGCCATATTTTACAATCCCGGGCATTTTTATAGTCGAAAATTCCTTGTTATCACTATGTCTATATTCAATTGGTTGTGTTTCTGTATCTAATCCAGAAACTTCCTGGAATGCCACCGAATTATTTTGTGACCCTATTGTTACCTTAAAATAAAACTTTGGTAATGGCCATACCTTATCTTGAGCTTCTCCTGCCATGGTGTGTTGTTCTTAATTTTAATAATAATTGATTTATGCTTTTTGCATTTGTTGCTGAAAGGTAATTTCAATGAATTCTGCAGGATGTGAAAGCGCAACTTTTACCGCAACTCTCATAATTCCTTGTTGAATATCATGATTGGTCATAGTGCTCCCTAAACCAACATTTACTGAAAATGCATCTGTAGGTTTTGGACCTACCAAACCACCTTGATTCCATAGTCCCGTTAAAAAATTACTAATCATACTTCGCACCGTTTCCCACGTACTTGCATCATTCGGTGCAAAAACATATGCCATGGTAGCGTCCTTAATAGATTGTTCTATAAAGATGATAGTTCTACGCACATTAATATATCGCCAATCGTTAGAGTTTCCGTCGAGAGTTCTAGCACCCCAAACAAGGTTTCCTCTTCCCGCAAATGCTCTAATAGCGCATATAGACTTTCCGCTTGTAGGTACGTTTAGGTCTTGTTGCATTTCACTATCTATCTTAACTGCAGGAGCAATTACGTTTTGAATAGTAACATTTGCAGGAGCCTTCCAAACTCCTTCAGAATTATCGCTACTAGTATATATTCCTGCCATTGCCGCACTAGGAGGCATGAGGTTTAGTTGATCTCTAATTTTTTCTAAGATGATAGGATACACAGCACTAATATTCTTAAGTGTTGCATCTACCTTATCCATTGTCATTTTAGGCTCACTAGTGTCTGGAGTATTGCTGAAAAATGATAAGATTTTTGCAATCTCCGGAATTAGTTCTCCAGATTCTTTAACTACAAAGGTTGCTGTACCTTTTAATTCTGCAGTAAGAATAGCAACAATAGCGCTATACGAACTTGGGTCAATATTCTTGTATGTTATGTCAGATGTGATATATACTGAAGTATGTAGCCAGGGATAATACGCTACCGCATAACTATTAAACTTTGGATCTAATGGCGATACTCCATTTCTAAAGGCATTTACACTTGCGTTTGGCTCTGAAATAGGCTCATCAAAACCCCCAGGAACATCTAAAATTGCCACTCTATTCATTTGGTCGCCACAGTGATTAATCATCGCTTCTTGCAGTGCATAAATTTGCGAATTCTTTACACTTAGAGGATCGGTCGTACTTCCAGTGGCTAATTCTACAGCATCCGGAATTACGAGCATGGTTGGTTCAATTTCTTTCTTTAAACTGCTAATTGCCGCTACAAAGTCTGCAGTATCTAGTTCGGTTTTATAATCGCCAATACTTATAATGTAACATTCTCCACCCCCATTGGCGTAGAAGAACTTCATTGCACTGTGTAATCTGTGAGTAATCGTGCTCGGACTTACATAATAGTCTACACCATTGTTCGAAAAACTTGGGGTTTTCTCAGCAAAACTATCGCCTTCAAGCTCAACTTTAAAAGTAATAGAAGGCTTGAGCTCAGGATTGGTAGGCTCAAAAATAGATTTGAACATTGCAAGTGAATCAACCTTAATAGGTTTGTTTAACAAGTTGGTCCCGTTAAAAGTTGTTTGTTCTGTGTACCCTATAAAGGCCGGGATCGCTGTGGGTGCCGGTACTACAGAGTTCCCAAAGGCATCTAATTCTTGGATGTAGACCCCAGGAGTTTTCATAGGTTTTAACACATTAATTGATTTAAATTAAACGTAAACAATTGTTGTTGCGCAAGGCACGTTCTTGCTTTCTGGCGCCATATATTTTCAATTTTAGCGCCTTTTTCAGAATATAATATTAGGCAGAAATATTAGTTTGTGAAATAGGTGTTTACACGTAAATTACTAAAAATCAGCAGTTTTTACGATATAGAAAAAGTAAAATATGATTTTTGAACTATTAGAAAAATGTTTGCTGGGCTGCTTTAAAGGTATTGGCGTGGGCTTCTATTATAATTTCGATATCCTTAGAGTACCCACCTCCCATACTTATCTGCACTGGAATGTTATTGTTTTGGCAAGTTTGCAACACAAAAATATCACGAGCTTCGCACCCTTCTATTGAGCAGCTTAGTCTTCCTAAAGCATCCGTTTCTAGAATATCTACACCGCTTAGGTAGAAAATAAAATCTGGGTTTACCTTTTTCAATAATAGAGGCAGGGTGTTTTTAAGAGTCGATAAATAGTCAAGGTCGTTGGTTTTGTCACCTAACGGAATGTCTAAATCGCTCACCTCTTTTTTAAAAGGATAATTATTTGCCCCATGCATAGAAAAAGTAAAAATTCGTGGGTCATTGGCAAATATAGAGGCAGTGCCATTACCTTGGTGCACATCTAAGTCTACTATTAGAATTTTTTTTGCCAAGTTATGATCCAATAAGTACCGAGCGGCAACAGCTTGGTCGTTTAAAAGACAGAAGGCCTCTCCATGATTGGCATAGGCATGGTGGGTGCCACCCGCAATATTCATGGCAACACCATATTGCAAGGCAAATTCGCATCCCTTTATTGTGCCATCGATAATGTAATGGGCACGTTCCACTAATTCTTGGCGCAGCGGGAAGCCCATTTTTCTGATTTCTTTTTTATCAATGTTAAGAGAGCACAATCGATTGTAATAATCGGCGGTGTGAATTTTCAAAATATGTGTGCTTGCAACTTTTTCAGGTTCAAAAAAGTTGGTGTCGTTGGCAATACCGTGGGTTATTAAGTGCTTTGGAAGTAACTCGTACTTGGCCATCGGAAATCGGTGCCCGTTTGGTAACGTGTATTTATAGATGGAGTGGTACGCAATTTTGAGCATTTAATTTATCGTCGCGCCGTTGCCAACATCACTACTATCTGGATTTACAAAAACTAACTTACCTTCTGCATTTTCGGTCATTAAAATCATTCCTTGGCTTTCAACACCACGAAGGGCTCTAGGAGCTAGATTTACCAATACCGTTACTTGTTTTCCAATAATTTCTTCAGGAGTGAAACTTTCAGCAATACCAGAAACAATTGTACGCACATCGAGACCTGTATCTACTTTTAAAACCATCAATTTTTTGGTTTTTGCCATTTTTTCTGCCTCTAGAACGGTTCCTACTCGCATGTCGAGTTTTGTAAAATCATCGAATTGAATCATATCTTTTTGTTTTTCCACCTTTTGGGCTGCTGGTGTTGCATTTGCCTTTTTGCTAGCCTCGAGTTTGTCTAATTGTTGTTGCATCTGCTCGTCTTCAATTTTGCTGAAAAGCAGCTCGCTTGTATTTATGGTATGTCCCGCAGCTAATAGCGTTTCTTCAGAGCTAATGCCTTGCCAATTCAGGGCGTTTTTATCTGCGCTTGATGGCGTATTGAGGATATGCTTCAATTTTGATGAAGTAAACGGTAAAAAGGGTTCGCTTAAAACAGCCAATGCCGTAGCAATTTGCAAGGCAACATACATTACTGTTTGGGTTCTGGCCTCGTCTGTTTTAATAGTTTTCCAAGGTTCTTCATCGGCTAGATATTTATTTCCTAGTCGTGCTACATTCATCAATTCTGTCTGAGCTTCGCGGAAACGATACCTTTGAATAGAGCTTTCGATAACGGCTGGATAGGCCTTCAACTCTTTTAAAGTTTGAAGGTCTACTTCAGAATAATTAGAAGGCTCTGGAACCACCCCGTTGTAATATTTGTGAGTGAGAACGGTTACTCGATTGATAAAATTTCCGAAGATAGCTACCAACTCACTATTGTTTCGCTGCTGAAAATCTGCCCATGTAAAATCATTGTCTTTTGTTTCTGGTGCATTTGCCGTTAGCACATAGCGCAACACATCTTGCTGGTTGGGGAAATCTTCTAAATATTCATGCAGCCATACCGCCCAGTTTTTACTCGTTGAAATTTTATTGCCTTCAAGATTTAAAAATTCGTTGGCGGGTACGTTGTCGGGCATAATGTAACTACCCTCTGCCTTTAACATACTTGGAAAAATAATACAATGAAAAACAATATTGTCTTTCCCGATAAAATGAAGCAATTTGGTGTCTTCCGATTTCCAGTATGGCTCCCAATCTTTACCTTCTTGGGTTGCCCATTCTTTTGTGGCCGATATGTAGCCAATTGGTGCATCGAACCAGACATAAAGTACTTTACCTTCTGCTCCAGCTACAGGAACAGGGATTCCCCAATCAAGATCACGAGTTACTGCACGGGGTCTCAAACCATCGTCTATCCAAGATTTGCATTGTCCGTAGACATTCGTTTTCCAATCCTTTTTATGATCTTTTAGAATCCACTGCTTTAAAAAAGGTTCATACTTGTCTAAGGGTAAGAACCAGTGTTTGGTTTTCTTTAATTCTGGAGCATTTCCAGAAATGGCACTTTTAGGATTAATAAGGTCTGTAGCATTGTGAGAGGTACCGCAGTTTTCACATTGGTCTCCGTAACTTTCTTCAAAACCACATTTAGGACAGGTACCTACAATAAAGCGATCTGCTAAAAATTGGTTGGCTTCGGCATCATACAATTGCTCTGTAACCTCTTCATTAAACTTTCCGTCTTCATAGAGTTTTTTAAAAAACGCAGAGGCGGTATCATGGTGTATTTTGGCAGATGTACGTGAGTAGTTGTCGAATGTAATCCCAAAGTCTTCAAAACTTTGCTTTATAATTGCATGGTATTTATCTACTACTTGCTGCGGAGTAATACCTTCTTTTTTAGCTTTTATAGTAATAGGTACACCGTGCTCGTCACTTCCGCAGACAAAGGCAACATCTTTACCTTGTAGCCGCTGAAAACGGGCATAAATATCTGCAGGGACGTATACACCTGCTAGGTGACCTATGTGTACAGGACCATTGGTATAGGGTAGTGCCGCTGTGATTGTATAACGCTTAGGATCTTGACTCATATTTTCTGAAACCGATTAATACAGTATGGTTGCAAAAATAAACAATTACCGCAGGTTCCCTATGTCTCAGACAGCAAAAAGCCGTTTGAGATAAAACGGCTTCTTATTTAGATTTCAAAAATGCTATTTAATAAGGATGGAGCGGCTATAAAACTGCCCACCTACCGCAATTCTATATATGTATTGCCCGTAAGATAAACGTGTATTAATTGTTGCTTTCACATCTACAATATGTCTACCAGGAAACATGATTTCATTTTTCATGGTTCCAATTTCTTTTCCTAAGATATCGTAGAGTTTAATGTCTACATGGCCAGTAGAAGGCATTGTGAACTCAATGTTTGTTGTATTATTATTGTATGTAGCTACGTGATTAAACCTGTTAACATCACCAAAATCTTGTACGGCCAAACTCTCACAAGAGAAGCCAAGGTCTAGATTTTCGTATGTTTCGTTTAGTAAAATATCGTTTACAACACTTGGATCTAAACAAAACCAATCTGTTAGTACACTAGAATACACATCTCTAAAATCTGTGGTTGGGATAAGGTTGTCGTTGTTGTCCCAGTCGCTCAGGTCTGGGTGCTCGCTAACAAAACCGCTACCATTTAGACCGGGGCCAAATAACATGACAGGAGAAGCTGCACCATGATCTGTTCCGTTAGAGCCATTTTCGTATGGTCTACGGCCAAATTCTGAAATGGTCATGGTAAGTACTTCGTTTTGCATACCCACATTACCAATGTCATCATAAAAATCTCTCATACTTTCTGAAAGATCTTCCAACAACGTTCTGTGATCTACTTCCTGATTGGCATGCGTATCAAATCCGTTGAGGGTTACCATGTACACTTTGGTACCTAATCCTCCTTTAATCATACGTGCCACGATAGCCAACTGGTTGGCTAACTCGGCATCTTCATAGTCTACGCTATTGCTAGAAGCTAAGTAAGCATCGTTAATTACCTGGGCATAGTTAAAGGTTGTGTTGGTGGTAGACCGCATAAAAAGTAATTTGTCTCCGTACACACAATCGGGTAGGTTTAATACATCGTGCAGTGCGCCATTTGCCGCCACATTTGCCAATTGATCTGGATTGGCTACTGAAAACGCATAATTATTTTCGGCACCTTCAAAAATGAGATTTCCAATACTACCAATCTGAATTGCCGGCGGGACAGCTGGCGGATTGGTCAAGTAATCTGGATAAAGGTCTTCAAAATATCTGCCCCACCAGCCGGTAGGTTCAAAAGTTGGTGTTGATGCACTTGCCCAAATATCTGAAGACGTAAAATGCGATAAGTTTTGTTGTGGGTATCCTACGCCATGAACAACTTTCATTTGCCCATCGCCCCACATGGCTTCTAAACCGTTCATGAAATTAGGAATGGCAAAATCTGCATTCAGGTTAAAAAGGTCATTTTCCTGATGTCTTATGGTAGGGCGCAAATTTGCATAGGTACTATAGTCGTAAATTGGAACAATCGTATTTAATCCGTCATTACCCCCTTTTAAGCGTACAATAACTAAAATATTATCGTTTTCACTCTGCGATAGGGCCACAGAGAGTGGTGAGGCTTTTGTTGCTGAAACTGCAGCAGAACCTAGCATCACGCTTCCACCACCTACTAAGCCAAGAGCCTGAATAAATGATCGCCGGTTCCAGGTAGCGTGTTCCTGATCGTGTATATGCTTTTCTTCTTTGCTAGCATCTTTTTTCCCTGCTTGTTCGGCAGGCTTGTTCGAGAAGGTGTCGTGATGGCACATAAGCGTTGTTATTTAAGTTGAAATTCGGGCATTCTTGCAATATGTTTCAGCAATAGTGAAACTTGTAAAGGTGCTGAAGACCAATTAAGGTTCCAAGTACCATTATCGTAGTAGTTTTGTGGCACTTCCCACTTTAATACATCAGTAGCGATATCGTAATCGGCGAGTGTGTGAAGTTCTTTACTTACAAAGTGATTAACAACAACTTCGGTTATAAAGGCAGGGTCGTTGCTATCGTTAGAGAGTTCTCTTGCTAGGTCTACCAAAAGGGCATCGTATCCATTAGCCATGAGATAATCTATATATAACTCGATGAGTTGCCATCTACCAGAAAGTGTTGACGAGTTAATCCATGTTTCATCGCGTTGCCAACCACTAACATCTGGTGGGTCATACATTTCTTGCCCCATAAGACCCGCATAGTATATAAATGCATCCATTAAAGTGTCATCATAAAAAAGAGAAGCTTCATTTACGTAATTGAAGATTACGTCTATCGGACTCTTAATAACAACTCCGAGTGCTCGTTCGTCAAAAAAGTGTTCGCTTTTAAATAATTGTTTTAGTACAGGTGCAAGATTAAAATCTGAGTTTAATAATGTTTGTGCTAAGGGTTCTATGATATTCTGAGTGATAACAGCATCTATTGAGGGGCTCACAAAGAATTTGTATAATTTTTCGCAGATATAATTGGCAATTAAATTGCCGCGTTGTTCAAATAAAATGGTAATAAGGTCGTCGTACCCCCAAGCCCCTTCTTGTCCGAAAATAGTTTTTAGGCCGTCGTCAAATGTAGCACTATCAAAATAGATATCTGCCCCAGGTTCTGCCCAATGGTTGTAACCTGTAAGTGCTCTTGAGGCTTCTAAAATATCTTGTTGTGTGTAGCCATTTCCTTCACCAAGCGTAAAAAGTTCAAATAACTCTCGGGCATAATTTTCGTTAGGATTATTGCTGGTGTTCTCAAAACCATTTAAATACAATAGCATCATGTTATCTGTGCCCATAACGCGGGTAAATTCTCTAAAATTTCCGAGGCAATACGTTTGCATCTTGTTGTAATACTGATACATAAATGGCGAATAGAACACAGCTTCTACTTCTGTAACAAAATGGTTCATCCAGAAAAACGCAAGACGACCTCGAAGCTTTTCAGATATAATATCATTTCCGCTCTGTAGGCGCCACTCAAACGCGTATTGGTTGTTTTCGGTTTCGTAATCGCCAAAGTCGCTAATGGCATAATTACTCCAAAACGGAGCAGCCGTGGGCGGCAAAGCCATAGCCCCATCTACAAGCCCGTCTATAAATTGTTCGGGTGTTAAGGCTAGAGCATCATCCACCTCCATCGTAGTAGCTCCAAAACCTAATCGCCGAAAGGTATGTTGAACTTTGGAAACGTTCCACGGATTGGAACCTGAAGGGATGTATGGACTAAGAGTTGCGGTGTTACAGGAAGGTTGGGTAGTAGTTTCCATGGCAATAGGTTATAGGTTTGAGATGGTTAAATATAGATATTACTAGTAACTTACATATTGTAAGACAGCATTTTAACACTCAAGGTTTCATAAAAATCGGTTTTTCACCCTAATTTATTGCATTCTATCTGGTTTTTCTGTGGTTTTAAGACGAAATGTGAAGTACTTCACCATCTGCAATAACATAGATTTCTGATTCTTTTGTAGGGGATAAAGTATGTTTTCCTGTAAATTTTCCGAAGGCAGGCAAAATAAGTTGCTGTTTCGTTTTATAAAAACAAGGTAGTCTTAAAACTTGTCTTCCTGTTCCCTGTAATTTCACACCGGGATGAACATGTCCACAAAAATTGAAAAAGTTGACCTCTTCGGTAGGGTGGTGTGTGAGTAAAAAGGACTCTATCTTCCAGGTTTCATAAACTTTTACACCTAATTCTTCGAACAAATACTGCGGGATGATGTCGTGATTGCCAGACACTAAAACAATAGGAATTTTAATATACGAGACCCATTTAGTAAAATCGTCCCAGGAAGAATTTAAGTTGCTGTGAAACAAATCGCCTAAAAAGCATATTGTTTGTGGGCAAAGGTCATTACAAATTTCTGTTAGCTGCTCTAAATTTTCAAAGGCAAGATGAGGCGGGATTGCTGCGCCATGTTTTCTGAAATGCGCAACCTTACCCAAATGTACATCTGCAATAAGAAGCATGGCTTTTTCTTTCCAAAAAATTGCACCGCTTGGGTGAAGTATAAACGATTGGTTATAAATGGCAACAGTTTGCGACACGCTGTAAAGATACAGCGCGATTATTTCATTAACAACAAGGTCATCTTTTTGATTCTATCTTTCAGTTTTTCTGAAGAAAGCTTTTCTCGTAACCTGTCTGTTATAATAGGAAAGCTAAAGGGGGTTGGCTTTTCGCAGAGTTTCCAGACTACTTCTTGCGTCGAGATACGTTCTAAAGCAAGCCTTAATCGTCCTTCTTCTAGTTGATGTTCGAAAGTTTCTCTAAAGGCTTGTTGATATAATAAATTGTTGGGTTCATAATCTCTAAAGACATCAAATAACAGCTGGCTATTACTCTGTAGATGTTTTGTTTTTATCTGTTTGCTTGGGTAGCCTGTAAAAACTAAGCCACTAATTACGGCAATGTCTCTAAATTTTCTTCGTGCCAGTTCTGTGCTGTTTAAGCTCTTTTGAAGATCGCTAAATAGATAATCGGTACTAAATAAATTATTATCTAAAATATCTTGGATGTTCATGGGTTGATCGCTTAGCAATTCAAAACCATAATCGTTGTAGGCCAGCGAAAATGTAATTGGAGACAATAAACTAATACGATAGGCTAGTAATCCGCCCATTGCCTGATGTACAAAACGCCCTTCAAATGGGTAAAACAAATGATGATACCCCTCTCTTGTTTTAAATGTTTCAATTAAAAACTCATTTTTTCTAGGAACAACACTTTCCTTTTCTTGCCTATTGAAGATATGTGAAAGCGCCTTAAGTTCTGGAGTGTTGCGCTTATGGTCGGCTTCAGATTGCAATTCATTCCTTAAAATCTCAGACATTTGTGAAGAAAGCGCCATACGCCCCCCCATAAAACTCACCACATTGCGTGTTCGCTTAGAGCTTCTGCGTACTTGAGCTACCATGTTTCTAACGCGCACAAGTTCTAAGGTTCTTCCGGCAAAGACAAACACGTCACCAGGCTTCATTTTACCGATAAAAAATTCTTCTATTGTACCAATAAATCCGCCAGAAACATATTTAACTTGTACCATGGCATCGCTAACAATGGTTCCTATAGAAAGGCGATGCATCATGGCTGTTTTACGGTTGTCTACGTAAAAGCGCCCGTTCTCATCTACTAAAACACGTTTGTATTCATCATAGGCTTGTAGGCTCTGACTTCCTAAAGTGATAAAATTTAAGCACCACTGCCATTGCTCATGGGTTATTCCTTGAAAGGAGAAGGTGTTTTTTATTTCTCGGAAAATTTCTTTCGGGACAAATCCGTCACTCACCGCCAACGTAACTAAATACTGAATAAGAACATCAAAACTTAAGAGATACGGAATCCTATCCTCCATTACTTCTAACTTCACTGCCTTTTTAAGTGCTGATGCCTCAATGAGTTCTATAGCATGCGTAGGCAAAAAATGAATTACAGAAGGTTCTCCAGGTCTGTGATTACTGCGTCCAGCTCGTTGTAAAAACTTAGCAATTCCTTTGGGACCACCTATCTGGATGATTGTTTCCACAGGCGCAAAATCTACACCCAAATCTAAACTAGAGGTTGCTACCACGGCCTTTAAGCTCTCATTGCGAATAGCTTGTTCTACCCATAAACGAGTTTCTTTGTTAATACTGCCGTGATGCATTGCTATTTCACCAGCAAATTCTGGATGTTTTTCAAGTGTTTTCTGAAACCAAATCTCGCATTGACTTCTAGTATTTGTAAAGATTAATGTGGTTTTGCTCTCGTTTATAATTGGAATAATTTCTTCCAATAAATGTAGTCCTAAATGTCCTCTCCACGGAAAAGTTTCCATTTTTTCAGGAATGATAGATTTTACAACAATTTTCTTTTTCAAATTTGCTTTTACAAGTATCGAATTACTTCGGAAATCGTCGTTCATTCCTAACAGCACTTCTTGTGCCTGCGAAAGGTTGCCAATGGTTGCAGAAATACCCCAAATTCTAAGCTCGGGAGAAATTGATTTCAGGCGCGATAAGCCTAATTCCATTTGCACACCACGTTTACTTCCCAATAATTCGTGCCACTCATCTACTATCACAGCCGTTAATTTGTTAAATAGCTTGTCATAGCCTGTAGAAGCCAACAGTAACATGAGACTTTCTGGAGTAGTAATGAGCAAGTCTGGCATGCTCTTTTTTTGTTTTGCACGTTCGCTTTGCGAAGTGTCTCCAGTGCGAATACCAACCGTTAGTCCGGTTTCAAGCTCGTCTGCAAAGCGTTGTGCCGACTGCTGAATTTCTACCGAAAGTGCACGTAGGGGAGTAATCCATATCGCTTTTAACCCTTTGGTTTTTTTAGACTTATATTCTGGATTGTCTTTTATGAATTGTAAAACAATAGGAACCCAAAGGGCGTAGGTCTTGCCACTGCCTGTTGGGGCATTTAATAAGCCATGTTTGCCACCAAGAAATGCTTTCCAAGTTTTCTTCTGAAAAGGGAAAACTTTCCAATCTTTTTGATGGAACCAAGTTTCGGCTATGTTTATTAATTCTTTTTGTTTCATTTAACCAGTTGAAAATTGAAAGCAACAACGTCTTGCTATCTCGCAACATAGATTTTCTATAAAGTAAGAAACCTTAGGTTCACTTAGGGATTAGCGCCCTTAAATCGTCTAATGTGTTGGCTTCTTTGATAGTTTTGTCTTTTCGCCAGCGTAATATCCTAGGAAAACGCGTTGCTATTCCACTTTTGTGGCGGCTGCTCTCAGCAATACCTTCAAAGGCAATTTCAAAAACATGATGCGGTGTTACGCTACGCACTGGCCCGAAGCGTTCGAGGGTATTTTTTTTAATCCACGCATCAACTTGTCTAAATTCTGCATCGGTGAGGCCAGAATAGGCTTTTGCAAACGTTACTAATTCTCCGTTGTTCCAAAGTCCGAAAGTATAATCTGTAAATAGATTTGCGCGCCTACCATGGCCACGCATTGCATAAGTAAGTACTCCGTCTATAGTAAACGGGTCTGTTTTCCATTTCCACCAGTCGCCTTTTTTTCGTCCTACGAGGTAGGGAGAGTCTTTTCGCTTAATCATTAAGCCTTCACTGCGCTTTTCTCTAGATAGCGTTCGTTCTTTGGCTGCTGCGTCCCATGTTTCAAAATTCATGGTCTCACTTAAATAAAGGCCAATTTCCTCCCAAGCACATTCTGAAATTAGCGTATCCAATATTTTTCTTCTTTCTGAAAAAGGTTGTTGACGAATGTCTTTTCCTTTCCATTCTAGAATATCATAGGCATTGAGTATTACGGGTGTTTTTTCGAGCAGCGCTTTGGAAATATTCTTTCTTCCAATACGCGTCTGCAGGGCGTTAAAATTTCCGATTTGATTATTTGCAAAAGGTAAAATTTCGCCGTCAAGTACAGTGCCATTTGGTATTTTCGAAATAAAACGTTGAAATTCTGGATATTTATCTGTCACTAATTCTTCACCTCGCGACCAAACAAAAACTTCGTTGTTTCTAATAATTATCTGACTGCGAATACCATCCCACTTATGCTCAAAGCTCCAATCTTTAGGCGAGCCAAGGTCTTTTTGAAAATTATCTTCTACAGCATAGGCTAAATAGAAAGGATATGGTTTGCTTAAATAGTCTTCTGGGTTTTCTTGTAATATAAGCTCATTGAACGTGGTGTTTTCACCAGTCCAATTTCCCATGAGTTTATAGGCTAGAATGTCCTCATCTATACCTGTTGATTTGGCCAAAGCCCGCGTCATTAATTTTTGACTTACACCAATTCTAAATCCGCCCGTAATTATTTTATTAAAGACAAAACGTTCAAAATAGGAAAGCTGCAACCAATTTTGTTGTAGGTATTCTTTTTTCTCTTCATCGGGTAACGACTTAAGAGCAATGATTTCTTCAATATATGTAGATAGTGTTTTTGAAGTTTTTTTAGATGTATTGGAGTTTGGGATGATGAGTGCAATAGTTTCGGCTAAATCGCCTACTATATGGTAGCTTTCTTCAAACAACCATTGCGGAATTCCGCTAATTTCAGTAGCCCATTGCCGTAACAAGGTGGTATTGACGGGCCTTTTTGGACGCCTGTGCGAAAGTATAGCGATGGTCCAAAGTTTATCTTTTTCCGAAGCAGTATTAAAATAGTCACTTAGGGCAGCTACCTTCAACGTAGTTTTGTTGGTGCTGTCTAATGTTTTTATAAGTTCGGCGAATTGTTTCAATGCTTTTGTCTTACTATTATTTATTGCTGTCTTCAGTTTTGTTGTTTTCTATTTCTGCCTGTTCACCTTCGTATTGTGTTTTCTCTGTCCTGGCATCTAAGCCCATTTCTTCTCTTAAATATTTGGCAAAAATATCTGTGTACCCATGTGTGGCAATAACTTTTTCGCAGCCAGTTTCCTTTACAGTGCGTAACAGCCCATCCCAGTCTGCATGGTCACTGAGTACAAATCCACGATCTATGGCTCGTCTTCTTCTTGCTCCTCTAAACGTCATCCAGCCACTGGCACTTGCAGTTACATATGGCACCATTTTACGAATCCATGTGCCACCATGTGCGCTAGGGGGTGCAAGAACGATATTACCTAAAAGGTCTTCTTTCTTTGTATCTCGTGTAACACGTGTTGTTGTTGGAAAGTCGTACATAGGTCTTAGCACTTCTGTCATATTTTCTATGGCTCCATGGGTATAAATTTTACCAATAGTTGGGTCTATATGTTTTAATAAACGTTGTGCTTTACCTAGGGAATATCCGAAGAGAATAGACGTTTTCTGCTCATTTTGGTTAGCTGCCCACCACCTATTTATATCGTTAAAAACTTCTTTTTGTGGTGTCCATTTAAAAGCAGGTAGTCCAAATGTGCACTCGGTAATAAAAGTGTTGCATTTTACAAGTTCAAAAGGCTCTGCGATGCCGTCATTTTCAGTTTTGAAATCGCCAGTAAATACCCAAACTTCTCCTTTGTAAGCGACGCGAACCTGACTAGACGCAACAATATGTCCTGCAGGGTGCAGACTAAAGGTAACTCCATTAATGGTGAACGTTTCGCCCCACGTTTTTCCGGAGACTGTAATGTCGCCTAGACGATGTTTTATAATGGGAACATTGTTGTGGTGGGTAATATACTGTTTGTGGCCCCAGCGACTATGGTCTGCATGACCATGTGTAACAATACATTTATCTACGGGGCGCCAAGCATCGATATAGACATCGGCTTGTTGGCAATAAATACCTTTTTCATTAAATACAAGTAAAGGTTGACTCATGCTTTAAAATTAAGAAGATAGGCTGGCATCGTTTGCGTTGTTAAGAAAAGTTTAGCGAGAATTTCGGTAAAAAGAAATGGATGGTTTCTTCGGAAATATTTTCGACTTAAACTATATTTGTAATCTAATTTAATACTATGTCATTTACAGATTTATTCGAAAGTGGAGAACACAAGAGAAATTTAGGGCATTTTGCTTCTATAGCCAATATGGCAGCAGTTGATGGAGAACTAAATGCTGAAGAAGAAAAGATGCTTCGCCGATTTGCAAGAAAATTGGATATAGATGAGAGCGAATATGAAGTGGTTTTAAAAAACCCTTCAAAATACCCAATTAACCCTCCAAACGATGCAGACCGTAGACTAGAAAGAATGCACGATTTGTTTGAAATGATTTTTGCCGATCATGAAATCGATGATCATGAACGCACATTAATCGAACGCTATGCGATAGGCTTAGGATATACTGAAGAGTTAGCGCAGAAACTTATAAAACGTTCAATTGAAATTTACGATGGAGGTTTAGATATGGAAGATTACCGATACCTTCTAAATAAGAAATAAGAGTTTTTTACAATTACGGAAGGAGCTTTTCGATGGTGTCGAAAAGCTCCTTTTGCGTATATGGTTTTGCTAGAAATCCACTAGCACCTGCTTCTAACAAGCTTTGCTGCTGCTGCAACATTGTACTACCGCTTGCAACCAAAATAGGCATTTCAGCAATCTGTTCACTTGTATGAGTGTTACAGCTTGTTATAAATGTATGCGCAGGTGAGTCTGGAAGTTTATTTTTTATAATGATGAGATCATAAGATTTTTTTTCTAGAAGAACGAAGGCGTGTTCGGCCGAGTTGGCAATTTCTAGAATATAGCCGCACTCGTTATTCAAGAAGGTACGCATTAAAAGCATTTGAGACGTTTCATCATCTTCTAAAACTAAAATACGTTTACTAATTAATATTCCAGAGCCCTTAGGAACCGTTGGTCTCTTTTCTTTGGCTGTTCTAACCTCAAAAGGTAATACACAGGTAAAAACGGTTTCCGAATTTTCACTTTCTACCGAAACTTTACCATGAAGTAATTCTACCAGATCTTTAACTATTTTAAGTCCGAGCCCTTCACCTAAAGGCTCTATCGAACTTTCCTTTAATTGGTAGTAGCTATCAAAAATTTTATTTAATTCGGAAGCAGGGATATCCTCACCAGTATTGGTAACCGTGAAAGAAAGAACACAATCTTTTCCCTTCAATTCTTTAACAGATACATGCAAGGTAACCATACCATCTAGGGTGTACTTAGAAGCATTTTCTAAAAGGTTAAATAGTATCTGATTAATCCGAACAGGATCACCTATCAATTTTTTTGGAATATCATCATCAATTAATAATTGTACCGATACCTTTTTGGAAGACAATTTTAATAAATAATGCCGCTGTAAATTGGCTAAAATATGCCCTAGATTGAAGGCCACTTTTTGCACTCGAATAACACCCCGCTCTATTTTTGAAATATCGAGCATGTCATCCATAAGTTGTTTTATTTGAGTCCCGGTACGGTGCATTACCTTAAGCGTCTCATTTTGATCGTAGGTAAGCTTTGTGTCTCGCAACAATTCCATGAAACCTAACATGTTGTTAAGCGGATTTCTAATTTCATGATTTAGGTTAGCTAAAAACGTATTTTTAAATGCTTCTTTTGCTAACAATAAACGCTTATCAAAAGCTAGTTGTTCTTTGGCAATGCCTGCTTCATTTTTTTCTTGAACTAGCGGATGTGCATCTTCATAGTGTTGCGTGAAATCGAAAAGCAATAAAAAATAACGATTATCTCTTTTTATGATTTCAACATCAATAATTTTATTGGTGTTCTGCAAAGCAATATTTACACATGGAATGGCAATGTGTTCTTTTAGGTCTTCGAGAAGGTATTGCAATCCTTCAAAGAAGGGGTGTAAATTTGAAATGTTTGCTACCCCTTTTATTGAGAATAAAACATCATCGCTGGCTAAGATTGTACCGTCTTGATCTACTTCTATTTGCTGAATCCGTTTTTGTGTAAATTCTTCTTTTAAGTCAGATGGACTCATACCTGTAAAGTTTGTTTTGCGATAGCGTTAAAAATTTCTGAAACGTTTTCACCTGTTTTGGCACTTGTGAAGAAACAATTATCGAAGACCTCATCTCCAAAAAATTCTGGAGTAAATTCTTCAGTAAAAAGATCGGCTTTGTTTCCTACAATACAAGCGGGGATGTTGGGATAGTTGGTATCAAGAAACTTAATTTCATCTTCAATATTTTCGTATGTTGCTGGACGTGTAACATCAAAAACATAGATAAAACCATGTGACCCTAGTAGATATGAGTTTCTGGCTTTGTCTATAGATGTATTTCCCTCAATATCCCAAATTATTAGCTGTACTTGTTGCTGGTTTACCGTAATCTCTTTTTTCTTAACATGTACGCCAACTGTCACTAAATAATCTTCACTAAAAATAGTATCCACAAATTGACGAAGCAAACTTGTTTTGCCAACACCAAAATGACCAAGGAGTACAATTTTTTTTGGGTAATTCATAAAGGTTTGTTTGAAAGCGACAAAGATAAGGAAAACAACATAAGTAGTTTGTCGTTTGTGATTCAATACCTAAGTAATGCGAAAAATAAGATTTATGAATCGAAATTAAAATCGAGCTCATTTCTTATCTGTATTGCTTTTAAATGAAAAGTGCCCACAGACTTTTCGATTTCCTCTAAAATACTTTGTTGTTCTGGGGTTAATTGAGCCAACTTAATAGCATGAATATTCTTTATAATCTGTTCAATTTCTAATATCATTTTGTTGTCAATTCGCTGTTTCATGAACTCTAGATATGCTTTCTTTTCTTCTAGATGCTCTCTCTTTAAGTCAAATTCTTGCTCTAATAACAATGCAGATTTTTTCTCTAGTGCGGCTTCATGCAGGTGTTCGTAATGTTGCGAATAATCGAATAGTAAAATCGCCAAAAAATCGCGCTCTTTCTTTATTGTAACGTCACAAATGGCTTCTTTGCCATGAATGTCTAATTGTACGCATGGAAAGGCTAAGTGACTGCCAAATGGTTCGTTGCTTTGTAATTCGGTTTGTAGACTTTCAAAAAATGGATGTAAGTCATATAAATCGTCTTCGCTCCCTAACTTAAAAATTGTATCGCTGCTCTGGAGAATTTTCCCACTAGGTTTGCATTGAATTTCCTGTATTTTTTTTGTAAAAAATGTGTTCTGGCTTGTCATCTTATCATCTTTTTTGCGAGGTCTATAAACACTTCTTGTACGCCATCTCCTGTTTTTGCGCTTACAAAACTATCGGGGATAATATTCTTTTTTGCTAACACTTCAGCCACTTTACTTGGGTCTTCAATATCTGCTTTGTTGCCTACAAGCAATGTAGCAACTTTTGGGTACTTTTCGTTAATAAAATTCAGTTCAGCCTCCAAACATTCATACGTTATTGGTCGTGAAAGGTCGAAAACATAAATAAAGCCTTCAGATCCTAAGAGATAGGAGGCGCGTGCTTTTACTACAGAGGTAAATCCTTCTAAATCCCATACAATCATAGATAGCGTATTTCCGCTAGGCATTTGAAGCTCTTTTTTCTTTATCTGAACACCCAGTGTGGGCTTATAATCGTGCTCAAAAATATTTTCTAAAAACCGCCTCATCAACGATGTTTTACCAACACCAAACTGCCCAAGTAGCACTATTTTTTTTGAGCGTTTCATTTCTTAAAGAAATTTTTCAAGAATGAATTGGTCTCTTCACGCGACAAGTTAGAAACGCCATGAGAAAGCTTCTGTGAGAGCTTGAACAGTTTGTTTTCTAATTTGCTCTCAAAAGAACGGGTGTAATTGCCTGATATAACGACTGCAATATAGAAACTATGAAAATTTTGAATGTGAATAGTGTATAGCTCATACTCTATGCTTTCTAAATTTTGAGCACCACCCTTAAAAGCATCTTCCACAAAACTTTTAATAGCTGTAAGCATACCTGAAATCATATCTTTGTCTAATGTTTCGGTTTTACTATAGTTGCCAAGCAGAATTCCTGAACCTTTTTGAATTATAAACACTTCATTTACGACTGGCGGATTACTTTCAGAAAGTATCATATCACTTTCTTTTACACCAGAAAACCGAGCACGGACTTTTCTTTTTAAACTAATTAATGAAAAGGTGTTATTTACTTTTTGGTTTATATTTTCAGATAGCTTTTTAATTTCATTTTGTACGTAGCGCTTAATCATTTTTCCCATAATAGGGTACAACGCTTCAACAACAGCATCTTGAGAGTTAGCGATCTCTCTTTGTAGTGTTTTTGTAATAGTAGGGCCTAAGGTTACTGGGATTTCTGCAATAAACTCGTCGAGTTTTTCTTTAATTATTGGATCAACTTTTTCTGAAAGTTTCTCTCGTTGTTCAATTGTTTCAGAAATTACATCGAGGCGCTGGTTTACTGCACTAGCAACTTGCCTGTCGTCTACCAACAGGATGTCCCGCAATAATTGCAATTTGTCCTCTTCCATACCTTTCCCAATTGGTGAAGTTAAGACCCAATATTTTCACCTAGTTTTATGAGTAGCGCACTAAGTTGTTTTCTGTCAACTTTGCTCTCTGATAAAGCATCTGTTTTTGAATTCATGGCATCTTCAAGGTCTGTAATACGAATGTTTACATCGGTACTTAAAGAATCTATAGACTGCATTAGCTCATTTCGCACTTCATCAATGTAGTTTTGAAGCGTCTCTTTCTGATGGTCAATTTCTTTTTTAAGCGTATTAAATTCACTGTCAATTTCGAGAATATTCTCTCCAAATATTAAGTTTTTGATAGCTTCAATTTTGGACGATGAGTCCATAGGAAGGTCTCCTTCTGAAGGTGTATTTTTCTTTGCCATTGATTAATTTTTTCTCGCATAAATTTAAGAAAAAAACCCTAACGGCGCTTTAAATAGTTGAATTAAGCGTTGCGCATAAACTCTTCTGCTTTGGCAACCATGTTTTTACTTCCGCAGAAAAAAGGAACACGTTGGTGAAGTTCTGTAGGTATAATGTCTAAAATACGTTCAAACCCGTTACTAGCACTACCGCCAGAGTGCTCTGCTAAATATGCCATTGGATTGCATTCATACAGTAAACGCAATTTCCCTTGAGGATCTTTGGCAGTGTTGGGGTAGATATAAATACCACCCTTTATCATGTTTCTATGAAAATCTGAAACTAATGATCCAATATAGCGAGATGTATAAGGACGATTGTCTTCTTCTTTTTGGCAATACTTTATATAGTCTTTTACCCCTTGAGGAAAATGCACGTAGTTTCCTTCGTTTACCGAGTATATATTTCCATCTACTGGAAATTGCATATTAGGATGTGAAAGGTAGTAAGTTCCAATTGCTGGATTTAAAGTGAAACCATTTACACCATGCCCGGTAGAATAGACAATCATTGTAGAGGTACCATAAACAATATAACCTGCCGCAACTTGGTTTTTTCCAGGCTGAAGAAAGTCTTCAATGGTAACCGGTGAGCCTGCCGGGGTTACCCGTCTATAAACGGAAAAAATGGTACCCACCGAAACATTTACGTCTATGTTGGAAGAACCGTCTAAGGGGTCCATTAAAACCACATATTTGTTGTCATTCTTTTTATTACGCCCTTGAATAGTTATAAAGTCATCTTCCTCTTCACTAGCAATACCACAGACAATTTCTCGGTTAGTCAAGGTTTTAATAAAAATATCATTTGCGTAAACATCTAATTTTTGCTGGTCTTCTCCCTGAATATTGGTTTCTCCAGCGGCTCCTAAAATGTCTACAAGCCCTGCTTTGTTCACTTCATGGTTAACTACCTTAGCAGCCAAACGAATAGAGTTAATTAACCTTGAAAGCTCTCCAGAAGAGTATTTAAACTCTTCTTGATTTTCAATGATAAATTCGCCTAACGTCTGATTTCTTTTTCCCATGATACAAGGTCGTTCTTAATTTAAAGCAAATATCGGGTTTTTTGATAAATACAACCGATATTTGTGAGGCAAAACCAAAAGATGAAACCTTTAATCAGATTCGCGAAAAAACAAGACATGCCTCAAGTATTAGAGCTCATTAGAGAGTTGGCAGTTTTTGAAAATGAACCCGATGCCGTTGAGGTAACTGTGGCAGAGTTGGAAGAGCAGGGTTTTGGAACAACACCATTGTTTAAATGTTTTGTTGCTGAAATTGATAAAACCATTGTAGGAATGGCGTTAGTGTATTTTCGATTTTCTACATGGAAAGGAAAAACTGTACATCTAGAAGATTTAGTTGTAAAAAACGCATACAGAGGTAAAGGCATAGGTACATTGCTATATAACAATGTATTGAGATATGCCAATGAACACGGTGTTAGAAGAGCAGAATGGATTGTGCTAGACTGGAATAAGAACGCCATTGCTATGTACGAAAAAAGTGGAGCCGTTTTTCAAAAAAACTGGTGGCTCGTAGAAATGAGTAAAGAGCATTTAGAAACATTTACAGAGTGAAAGTATTTAAGTTTGGAGGTGCGTCTGTAAAAGACGCAGAAGGAGTTAAGAATCTTGCCCGTGTACTGCAAATCACGGAAGTAAAAGATGTAGTGGTAGTGGTTTCTGCCATGGGGAAAATGACCAATGCCCTAGAACAAGTGGTGCACGACTATTTTAATGACCTCTCCGCGTTTAAAGAATCGAAGCAGCACTTTATTTCATTTCACCATTCTATTTTAAACAATTTGTTTGCCACTACTTCTCACCCGGTATATGAGGCAGTTAATAACTTGGCGATAGAACTTTCAAAATTTTTAGATAATAATAAATCTAAAGACCATGCCTTTGTTTATGACCAAGTTGTGAGTTACGGAGAGCTTACATCTACCACGATATTATCTCATTATTTGTCAGAAATTGGGGTGAATAATACACTTTTAGACGTTAGAAATTTCATTGTTACCAACGACACCTATAGAGAGGCCATGGTAGATTGGGATGTTACGCAGCAGCGTATTGTTTCTAAAGTTTCAGAAAAAGGTATTACAATTACCCAAGGTTTTCTTGGAGCCGAAGGAAAGCACAACTTTACCACAACCTTAGGAAGGGAAGGGAGTGATTACACCGCTGCAATATTTGCCTACTGCTTAAATGCAGAGAGTGTTACTATCTGGAAAGACGTTCCTGGTGTGCTCAATGCAGATCCAAGACACTTTGCGCAAACCACATTACTCAACCAGATATCATATAGAGAGGCTATAGAATTAGCGTTTTACGGAGCATCTGTAATTCATCCAAAAACGTTGCAACCCTTACAGAGAAAAGAAATACCGTTGTATGTAAAATCATTCATGAATCCGTTAGATCAGGGTACTTGTGTCGGGAAAGGAGTAACATTAGACCCTATGGTTTCTTGTTTTATTCTGAAGAAGAACCAAGTACTTATTTCTCTGTCGTCTCTAGATTTCAATTTTATGATGGAGCACCATATTGGGGATGTTTTTAAATGGCTTCATACATATAAAATGAAAGTGGAGCTTATTCAAAACTCTGCGATTAGTTTTTCAGTTTGTGTAGATAATAAATACAACACCCTAGAGCCACTACTAGCAAAATTGAGAAGCGCTTTTAAAGTTAGCTGGAATGAAAATGTGACACTTTATACGATTAGGCATGCTAGCCCTAAGCAGGTTAAAGCAATTCTTAAAGACAAGACTTTACTAGTAAAACAAGAGAGTCGCGGTACGGTTCAATTAGTGGTAAAAGAATAACTGCCGTTTCGCTATCTTTGTGAGTAACAACAACCAATATTTTCATGGGATTAGTCACTTCAAAAGAGATTGCCAAGGCAATAAAAGTCGATAAACTAGGCTTTTTAGGCACGTTTATGGGCTGGTCTCTTATGAAGGCTCTTAGTATTTCTACATGTAATAAAATTTACAATCGCAACAAGCACCTTAGTGGTTTAGAGTTTATTAATGCACTTCTAGAAGAGTTTGAAGTAGACTTTGAAATCCCCGAAGAAGACTTAAAACGAATACCAAAAACAGGGGCTTTTATTACAATTTCTAACCACCCATTGGGAGGAATAGACGGTATATTATTGTTAAAGCTGTTGCTTGAACGACGTGAAGATTATAAAATCATTGCCAATTTTTTACTACACCGCATCGAGCCACTAAAGCCGTATGTAATGCCAGTAAACCCTTTTGAAGATCATAAGGAAGTGCAAAATAGTGTGGCAGGATTTAAAGCTGCGTTAACACATTTACGCGAAGGCTTTCCGTTAGGTATTTTCCCTGCAGGGGAAGTTTCTACGCAAAAAGATGACAGAATTATCATCGACAAGCCGTGGGAACCAGCAGCTATGAAGCTAATAAAAAAAGCTCAAGTTCCTGTTATCCCAATTTACTTTCATGGTAGAAACAGCAAGAGCTTTTATCGTTGGGCTAAAATGAGCGATACCCTGCGTACCGCAAAACTGCCAAGCGAGTTATTAACTCAAAAAGAGCGTACCTTAAAAGTTAGAATCGGTAACCCCATTTCTATCGCAGACCAAAATGAACATGAGAGCTTAGAATTATACACAGAATTTCTTCGGAAAAAGACCTATGTTTTGGCGAATCCGTTTCAGAAGAAGAAGCTTATAGACACACTGCCAAAAACCATTAAACTTCCGAAGCAACCGAAAAAAATTGCAGGCCCCGTTTCTGTAGCAGCTATGGAGGTAGAGATTGCTACGCTGCTAAATGAAGACAAACGTTTGCTGGTAAGTAAAAACTACGAAGTGTTTTTAGCACCCGCTCAGAGTATCCCAAATATTTTAAGAGAAATAGGAAGGCTACGTGAAATAACATTCAGAGAAGTAGGAGAAGGTACAAATCAGTCGTTAGATTTAGACCCTTTTGATGCACATTACCATCACATGTTTTTATGGGACAATGTCACCAAAAAGCTGGCAGGAGCATACCGTATGGGATTAGGCTCGAAGATATTTGAAACCTATGGTATAGATGGGTTTTACCTTCAAGACCTTTTTCGTTTTGAGCCTGAACTTTATGACATGATGAGTAAAAGTATAGAAATGGGTCGGGCCTTTATAATAAAAGAATACCAGCAAAAGCCCATGCCGCTATTCTTGCTCTGGAAAGGAATAGTACATACAACGCTACGGTATCCAGAACATCGTTTCTTAATAGGAGGGGTTAGTATTAGTAATAAATTTTCAGATTTTAGTAAGAGCTTAATGATTGAGTTTATGAAGTCTAATTATTACGATCCGTATATCGCGCAATATATAAATCCGAAAAAGGAATATAAAGTAAAGCTGAAAGACGCAGACAAAGATTTCATTTTTGACGAAAGCGAAGCAGATTTAAATAAATTCGACAAACTTATCGATGAGGTAGAACCAGGGGCGCTACGATTACCAGTTCTCATTAAAAAATACATCAAGCAGAATGCAAAGGTTGTTGCCTTTAATGTAGATCCGCTTTTCAACAATGCGGTAGATGGACTCATGTACATTCGCATTGCCGATTTGCCTGAAAGTACCGTAAAACCTGTGATGGAAGAATTTCAGGCAGAGTTAGAGAAAAAATACGGAAGCGGCGCAAAAATGGCTGAAGAAGAATAAATAGTTTGTACTTTAGTTGTTTCAACAACAGTTATTTATGCAACTAGCCAGAACCATAGACGAGGTTATTCTACGCCTCGATGAAATTATTATTTCTGAAACCGCAGCCAATAGCAACCTTGCCTATTTTCCCGTGCTGTATAGAAAAGTAACCCAACGAATAAAAGAAGGTATTGAAAGCAATGAGTTTGAAAACAACCATCGTATGGAGGTGCTCGATGTTATTTTTGCCAACAGGTATATTAACGCATACCAACAAATGAAGGCTGGCAGTAGCCCAACCCAAAGTTGGCAGAATGCTTTTTCTGAAGCTAAAAACGGTAAATTGCTTGTCATGCAACATCTACTGTTGGGTATTAATGCACATATAAATCTCGATTTGGGCGTGGCTGTTGCCGAAACCGTAGGTGAAGAAGGAATACTTGCCGATTTTGAAAATGACTTCAATAAAATTAACGCGATTCTAGCCTCTTTGGTAGACGATGTGCAAAATAGAATAGGTAGAATATCGCCTTTGTTTTACTTACTCGAAAAAGTTGGAAAAGGCAAAGAAGATAAAATTGTGACATTTAGTATTAATATAGCGCGCGATGGTGCGTGGCTGTTTGCAAACCAATATCACATGGCGCTAGATCGAGCAGTTGATTTAAAGCAAAGAGATGGCGTTATCGCGCTCTTGTCATCAAAGCTAACCACTACCAAAAGTAGGTGGTTGCGATGGACCATTAAGAGTATACGATGGTTAGAAAACAAGGATGTGAAACAGGTAGTGGCTATACTAAACAACTAATCTTTAAGTTTATTTAAGCTGCATTACCGCTGGAACAATAAACTCATTTAACAGAGCGTCTGTGTATCCATGAGCTTTACGGTTATTGTAATTTGTTGTTGTAAGAACAACCGTTACGTTTAATTCAGGAAATGCTACAATTTTATTCCCTCCGTTTCCTGCCATGGCGTAGCTGGAAATTAAGGTGTCTTTCCCAAAAGACTTCAACCAAAAAAGGTATCCGTAATTCATGTCTTCCCAAGCGCTAACTTTAGGTGATGTAGCCTTTTCTATCCACGATTTTGAAACAACTTGTTGCTCATTCCATGTTCCTTTTTGCAAACAAAGTTGAATAAACTTTAATAAATCACGACTTTTATAATTGCTGCCTCCAGCGGTGTTAAGAGTGCCTTTGGGCGTATAGTCTAATTTGTATTCAGTGATATTTAAAGGAGTAAGCAGATGCTCTTTCATAAACTTGTCTGCTGGAGATTTAATGGCATCTTGTACTACTTCTGCAATTAATGCTGATCCGGCAGAGCAATAACTCATTGAGCGCCCGTATGGTGAGTCTTCGGGTTTTGGAGAATAAGGATACCCTCTAACCGGTAGATCTATAAAAAACTGAGTCCAGTCTTCAACATTGTACATTCTGTTTTCATTGCCACGAGAAAATTGATCATCATCGCTACATTCTACAATAGAGCTCATTGTTAAAAGATCTTCAAGCGTAATGGCATCTTTTCTAGGGTCTGGATTTAACATGGGGCGTTCTAGCTGTAAATGTTCGAAAATTTTATCTTTTTCAGAATTTATAAATCCTTTATCTATTGCTATACCAGTAAGAAAAGTGGCTATAGTCTTTGTTGCAGAACGTGTGTTATGCATAGACTCTTGCGTTGCACCATTGTAGTACTTTTCATAAATAAGTTTTCCATCTTTCGCGATAAGTACACTAGTAATTTCTTCATAATCACCTTTGGTTATATTAGCGTCCATTGTGGTGAACAGTGAATGAGTCTTTCTGTTTTCTTCGGAAAAGTTAAGTTGTCCGAAAACGTTAGCAGACAATACAAAAACAACAAGTATGGTGATAATTCTCATAATAGTATTAGATTGATGAATGTCAAATCTATGCGAATCTCAATACTTAAAATAGAATGAAATTAACATTGGGCAAAATTTCGTCTAAATTCTTTAGGTGTTTTGTTAAAATACATTTTAAAAGTTCTCGTAAAATGACTTTGATCTGAAAACCCGCAGAGATAAGAAATTTCAGTTAACGTAAGTGTTGCATTACACAAATAACCCAGAGCCATTTTAATTTTTTGCTGCCTCATATAATCTCCCAATGTAGTGTGTAGATATCTTGGAATAGCTCTAGAGAGATGCGCGGGGTGTACTCCTAAAGTTTTAGATAGATACTGAAGCGATAAGGGTTCTGAACAATCGTGCAATAACTGCTTAAGATGAGATAACCATTGAGGTGGCGATACAGAATCTTCTATTTGGTCTTTTTGAGTGTGTTCACACAATTGAAGTAATAATAAAGCGATGGTTACTTCAGAATACATATCTTGACACTTAAATTCGAAATATAATTTGGCCATAATATGGTGTAATTTCGGATTTTCTAGTGGGCGACTTCCTTGCCACATCTCAACATCTAGTTTTTTGTTTTCAAACCAACCGCGTTCAAATTCTATATGAAACCCCCTCGCGTGGTGAGATTCTTTTGTATTACAATGCGCTTCATCCCAGTTGTGAAGTAAAAGACTTCCTGGCGGGCATAGGGTGGTATTTTGCTTGTTAATATCTAATACGTTACCGCGTAAAACATACATAAAATAGGGGTTTTCATGTAGATGCCATTCGGTACGAGGAATTATGTAGTCATATTCAGATAGTACAATCCCGCTAGAAAGTGTTTCAAATTTTTTATTTCCGTAGTAGGTACCTTTGGTTAGAATCTTCATGTTTGCTCACGAGCTTTAGTGATGCTATGTTTTAAACGTTTTATTTAGATTATCTGTATTCAGGATTCTCAAAATTCCATCGTGTGCCGTCATCCCAATCGCCTCTAGAGTTTCCGTAGGCGGGATAGCCTTTTTGGTCTTTCAATATTTTGGCCAGATGTAGCAAATTGTACGTCATAAACGTCGTATTTCGATTGGTAAAATCGTTGTCTTTAGCGCTACTTTCTTCATCATTATAGCTCGGTCCAGGCCCAGCCTCACCTATCCACCCACAATCTGCTTGTGGAGGAATACTATAACCAATATGTTGTAAGGCGTATAGCGTGCCCATTGCAACATGTTTAATACCGTCTTCGTTTCCTGTAATAATGCACCCTCCTACTTTTCCGTAGAAATAATACTGACCTTTATCATTTCTTTTTCCGCTTTCGCCATACAATCGTTCTATAAGCTTTGTCGCTACAGACGATTTCTCTCCTAACCAGATAGGTGTTCCAATCACTAAGATATCTGCATCTTCAACTTTTTTCCAGATTTCGGGCCATTCATCTTTTTCTACGCCATGTTCGGTCATGTCATGATATACGCCGTAAGCAACATTGTGATTTACAAAGCGTAAGTATTCTACCGTAACACCTTCGGCGCGCATGATATTTATAGAGACATCCATTAACGCTTTGGTATGGCTCATTTGCGGGCTGCGCTTGAGGGTACAGTTTATGTAAAGTGCTTTAAGGGAACTAAAATCAGGTTTAGAAGAAGCCATAGTATCTTGTTTTATCTTCAAGATACGAATTATAAGCGCTACAGCTTACATAAACTTAAGATGTAATAAGATAATAGTAATGACAGCAGGGAGTGCCTGAATAAAGAATATTTTTTTTGAAACCGTAAGTGCTCCATAAACCCCAGCTATGGTAACACAACTTAAAAAAAACAAGGCTATATTAAAATGCCATATAGCATCATTGATAAAATAGGTCCAAATAAGTCCTGCTGCTAAAAAACCATTGTAGAGCCCTTGATTTGCAGCCATAGATTTTGTTGGTTCGAATAAGTTCTTCGGAAAGCCCCTAAAAATTTTAGGTCCTTTAGTAGTCCATGCAAACATTTCGAAATACATAAAATACAGATGAAGAAAGGCAATAAAACCGATAAGAATCGAAACAAGAATCTGCATATGTTTTGAGATTGGTTTGTATAAACTTACGACAATATTCTTGTATTTACTGCCGTATTAAGAAGTATGATGCACAGTGAAACACCTGTCCACTCCATTAATTAGGTGATTACAACTAGCAGCATTTAGCTTCGGTGGTTTCAAAAAACTCTTGAAACAAACTTTTTAGCTCATTAAGCTTTGCCACGTTGATGCGGTAGTACTGACTCTTACCTTCAAATTTACTTTTCAGTAACCCTACCTTTTTTATAACTTGTAAATGCTGTGATGTGGTTGGCTGAGAGAGTTTAATTTTTTCTGAAATATCCTTACAAAGGCACCCTTCACAATCTCCAATATAGTTTATAATAGCCACACGTGCTGGGTTACTTAATACTTTTGCGTAGTCTGCAATTTTATTTGCTTGTAGCGGATGGATATGTCTTTTTGTAACACCCATATTCTTATAATGTTAAATTAGTAACCCCTGCACCTCAAAAAGGCAATCTGTTTTCTATAACCAAATAAAAGGGTTATTGCAATATAGCGATGTAAATCTTTATTAAAAAAGCTTTCAATAGTATTTTTGAAAGCTTTTTTAACGTATAGCTGAATCCTAATCCTAGTTTTGTTAAGAATTTAGGACTTATTCAATGTATATTAAAACCAAGGTTTTTTGTTTACCTGATAGGTTTCGTAAAATTCCTCATCGCTCTTGGTAAGGTAAATAATTCCTTCTACAAGACCAATGATAATAGGAATGTACATAGTAAAAGCACCAATAATGATGCACATTAACGGAAACGAAATTAAGAGAATACCTAATAAAATGAGTCCTTCTTTTGTATAGCCCAAAATAAACTTATGTGCTCCAAATCCGCCAAGAAAAATACCGAGTAACCCAGCTAACATTTTTTTATTGTCGGCCGGGGGAGGTACTGGCGTATTCGTATTTTCATTCCAGCTTTCTTGCTGTGTTTTTTGTTCTTCTTCCATAGTGCACTATTAGAACCAACCTTTTTTACCTACTTGGTAGGTCTGATAGAACTCTTCATCACTCTTAGTTAAGTAAATAATACCTTCAATAAGACCAATAATACCACCAATTCCACAAGTAATAACGGTAATTACAATTTGAATAATCCCTTCTTGGGTGTATCCTAAAATAAATTTGTGGATTCCTAAAGAACCAATTACGATTCCTAGAATTCCAGCTATCATTTTCTTGTTCTCGCCGTTTTGAGTAGCCTCATTCCAGCCTTCTTTAAAATCGTTAGCCGCTTTGTTCGCTTCGTTTCCTAGATTTTCTGCAGCATCTCCTATGCTGTCTTTAGTGTTATCGTTGTTTTCAGACATTTTGAATATATTTGGTTGAGGGTTAAATGTATAACTATTTTACCAAAATGTAAAAACTAGTTATTAAGTTTTTCTGCAATTTTTTTGATATCATCAATGTTTGAAGCACTTACTATGCCTTCAATGAAGTAATTAGGGTTGTGCATACCCACTTTTGGTTGGCTAATTAAAGTTTGTGTCTTTTTTGCTGCTGAAAAGTGAATCATTTTAAAACCAGCTTCTTTAAAAGACAAGCAGTTGGCTGCAGTAATACCTCCTCCAGGCATAATTTGAATCGTTTGATCTGAATCGTTTAGCAATTTTTGAAGGAGACTTATTCCCTTCAACGCTGTGGTTTGTTGCCCTGAAGATAACAAGCGTGTAATGCCCAAATGCTGAAGTTGCTTAAAAGCTAAAATAGGCTCTGCACACCAGTCAAAAGCGCGATGGAAGGTGAACTCCATAGTAGCTGTGGCGGCAATTAGTTCTTTGGTTGCTATCGTGTCTATAGCATGCTCTTGAGTAAGTGCACCACTCACAATACCATCACAGCCAAATTCTTTACACGTTTCTATATCCCGCAACATGACGTCAAGTTCTGTTTCAGTATAAGTAAAATTTCCGCTTCGAGGCCTTATAAGTACATGAACTGGGATGGTTAATTCTGTTAGTACTTTTTCTAGTAAGCCAAAAGACGGAGTAAGCCCTCCTACCGATAGTTCTGTGCATAATTCAATTCGGTCTGCACCAGCGTCTTGGGCAGCTTTGGCACTCTCAAAACTATTTGCACATATTTCTAGAATCATGCTAAAATACTTTCTTAACAGTTTGTTTGCGCTCTGTTCTCTATAATTAATGGAACAATGCCCTCTTATTCAAAAGCACTATCTACGGGTTCCCAAAGCTCTATTTTGTTACCGTCGTTATCCATAATGTATCCAAATTTGCCATATTCAAATTCTTGAATATCTCCAATTACTTCTACGCCTTCGGTTTTTAGCACTTTTAGTAATTCAACTAAATTTTCAACTCTATAGTTAAACATAAAGTCTTTTTTGCTGGGTTCATAGTAATTTGTGTCTTGGACAAACGGACTCCATTGGGTAGAGCATTTATTGCCATTTTCGTCTTTCCACCAAAAAGTACAACCCCAATCATCTGTGTTAAAACCTAAATGATTTTTATACCATTCTTTTGTGGCGTTCGGATCTTTAGTTTTAAAGAACAATCCGCCAATGCCTGTTACTCTTTTCATTTTAATTCAGTATTTAAAATTACACGTGTTGGTCTATTAGTATGGTATTGCCATCTGGATCTACTACCACGCAGCTCGCAGGTCCGGTAGTACTAGCATCGGCCTCTGAAATTAAAGAAATTCCTTCAGCTTTTAAATGTTTCTGAATATCCCTAACATCATCAAAACCCGTTACTTTTTGAGCGTCTTGGTCCCATCCCGGGTTAAAGGTGATAATATTATTTTCAAACATGCCTTGAAATAACCCTACCAAAGCATCTTCATTCTTCATGATGAGATAATTTTTTTCTAGGTCTCCTGCAAAGACAGTGAATCCCAGCAATTCATAAAAGGCTTTCGATTTGTGAATGTCTTTCACAGCGATACTAATGGAAAATGCTCCTAGTTTCATAGTAATAATGGTTAAGGTTTATTTTTTCTTTACGGCACTCTCGTAGGTGTCAATCCACTCTTGGACCGTCATTTTTGTGGCGAGTTCTGCAATAAGATTATATGGAATATCATCTACTTTCTTGAACCGCACACAGCTCTTACCCATATCTAATTTGTATTTGCAGTGCTTAGGGTATTCTGCTACAAACCAATCTAACAATTCTTTTTTAGCGTAGATGCCACTATGATATAGGGCGATAAAATTTTTCTGAGATGCAACGTTTATAAATGGCAATGGCGTTTTTGGGTCGCAATGATATCCATCTGGATATACCTCGTGCGGCACATAAAACCCAATCATTTTATAGAGAATTCCTTCTTCAAAACCTTTGGGAAGGTTCTTGGCAATGGTTTGGCGTATTTTTTCTACCGGTCCTTGACGGTCTTCTGGCAATTGCGAGATATAATCTGCAACAGAGTTTGCTTGGTATTGCATGTTTCTTTATTTACGTTGTAATATAATGGCTGAAATTAGTGAAATTATAAATCCCATCATAGCAACTGCGGCAAACATCATAAAAGCCATGAAACCAGAGCCTCCATATTCTTTCATTTGTTGCTGCAATGCCTCTTTTTGAATTTTAAAGTCTTCAGGGGTTAAGTTTGCTTTCATATCGGCAATCATCTTGGCTTCATATTCTACCGCAAAATCTGGATTTATTACAGTTGTAAAAAGGTAGTCTATAACTCCAAAGCCCACTGCGGCAAAGAATGAAATAAGAATTCCTATGCCCAATGCTTTTAAGAATGAAACCTTACCATTGTTTTCGTGGTCTCGATAATAACGTATTCCGAAAAACACAAAGATTAGAGAGATAGCCATAGAAGTATAGCCAATAATTTCTTGTACTGTATAGTCTAAACCTTTCCCTAACAATAGAGCTAATGCAAATAATCCCGCGGCAGTACCAAGCGCATATAAACCATATTTTAAAACAGTATTTTTCATATGTAGTTTACTTTTTTGATATGTCAAAAGTATTTTAAACAGTGCTTTTACGGCTCATACTAAAGTACCAAATTGTCTCCAACTAAAGTGCGAATCACCCAATTAGGCAATAATTTGCATTGCTTTTGCTTTTTGTATTGCTTGCGTTCTGCGTTTGGCGTCCAATTTCAGAAAAAGATTTGAAACATGAGTTTTCACAGTGCTTTCTGAAATAAAAAGCTGATTTCCAATTTCTCTATTTGAGTGTCCTTCGGAAATTTTAATCAATATTTCATACTCCCTATCGGTAATTCCTAGTTTAGCAATGTGCTCTGTTTTTATAGCTTCTGAAATGGTATTCGTTTCATGATTCGACTTGTTTTTTCGATTCCAGTAAATTCCGAAGAAAAAGAAAATTATAGCAATACTTCCAATGACAATTTCGGTAGTTAGATTCCCTGAAGTTATTGAATAGGTGCTAATCTGGAATAGTGTAAGCACCCCAATAATTAAGGCTCCAAATATAAACACCGTCTTTTTCATATTAATTTTTTGAGAACGCCTCTGTTATTTTGTCTACTATTGTCTGCGCTAATTTCACTTTGCTCTCTTTAGTCCAACCCGCAACGTGCGGACTTAAAAGAACATTAGGCATGGTGATGAGTTTTTGAAATTCTGTAGGCATTTCAGAAGTAAAAAGCGACTCGAACGAACCTTTTTCATACTCTAAAACATCGAGCCCAGCACCTAGTACTTTGCCATTTTCTAAAGCGGCAACCAAATCTTTTGTTACAACACTTTTTCCCCTAGCGGTGTTTAGTAGCCAAAAGGGTTTTTTACATTGTTCTATAAAGTTAGCGTCAATCATTTTATCTGTTTCGGGTGTCCAGGGAGTATGCAGGCTTATTACATCTGCCATTTCCTGAAGGGTTTTTAATGAAACCTGTGTAGCATTTTTATTTCCTACCTCTTCTTTTATGTCATAACAAAAAACAGTGCAGTTAAATCCTTTTAGCTTTTTTGCAAAACTTTTACCCATGTTCCCGTATCCTATGATACCAACAGTTTTTCCGTCTAGTTCTAGTCCGCGATGCGCTTCTCGTTGCCAGTGTCCAGACTTTACGCTCTCGTCTGCGCTCTTTAGTTTATTAAATAGTGAGAGCAGCATGCCGAGTGCATGTTCACCCACGGCGTTTCTATTTCCTTCGGGTGCGGCAAATAATTGTATGCCTTTGCTTTCTGCATAAGCGATGTCTATACTTTCTAGTCCAGCGCCTACACGTGCAATAAATTTTAAATTTGTGGCAGCGTCGAGAAAAGTAGCATCAATTTTAAATCTACTGCGAATTACGACTCCGTCATAAGAAGCTATTAGCTCTTCAATTTCTGTTTTGGATGCGGTATAATTTTCGGTGTTAGAAAACCCGACTTTTTCTAGCTGTTCTAAGAGTAGCGGGTGGTTTTTATCGAGATGAAGAATTTTCATACATTAAAAGTAGAAAAACAGAAGCGGAAAAGCGAAGAAAATGTGAATTAGGTTCACGTAGTTTTGTACTCAATTCACAAAATTTAATACAGGTTATATTTTAGGATACTGAGTTTGGGTCTTTTCATGCTTCACTTCACCTGTATGAGCGGTACTCAGCTTTTCAAATAACAAAAGATGTACTTCTTCACCGTTGGCAGTTGTCGGGCAATGTTCAATGCCCTTTGGTACCACAATGATTTCGCCTTGATGCACCGTCTCAGACCATTCGGTTGTAGGGTCTTGTGCTTTTCTAAAACGCATTTGTAAAGTCCCTTTTTGAACAAAAAACAATTCATCTTCGTTTTTATGACTATGCCATACAAACTCACCAGAAATCTTGGCAAGAATAACCTGCATATCGTCTACCGTTGCAATTTGATGTGGGTGCCACTGCTTGCTAAACCGATTAAATTTCTCTTTTACATTAATAGGCTTCATGTTGTACCGTTTAGTTTGTTAGAAAGAAATGTTTTTACCTTGTAAAAATTCTCCTCGCCTACCTCTTCGATATTTATTGCGAAATAGGCTGGAATTCCGTAGTTCACTAAAAAGAGCAAGGTGTTGTCAATTTGTTCGCATGAAGCAATTGTTGTATAGTCTTGAGTTATTTCAACCATTGCATCTTTATAGTAAAATTGGTTTTCACCAAATCTATAATGCGTAATGTCTTGTTTGTTTTTTCCATATAAAAACTCCCACATTTCATAATATTCTTTTTTACTCTTTCTTCGATAAATGTATACAGAGATAATGTTGGTGACGTAAAAAATTACGGCACCAATTAAAATATACCCGAATACATTTCCTTGAGATATAAGTAAAAGCGCCAAGGAAATAAAGATGAAGGACCATAGTATGTTTCGCTGATTTTGCGTGGTCTTTTTTCGCCACGTAAACTCAAAAATAAGCTCTTTTTGTTTTGAATTGATGGATTGATTAAAAGGGACTTCTAATTGAATCATAGAATGATTTTACATAAACAAAGTACTAATTTCTTCTGTAATTCTAGCAGGGCGCTGACTTTCAATTTCAACAAAACACCAGAGGGTCTTTGCGGTTACCAAAATTTTCTGGTCCGACATTCTAGTGATTCTATATTCGCGTTCACTTTTTACTCCTTTGGCTGCAGTTACCCAGGTTTCAACGAGTAGTTCTTCACCTTCAAACGAAGGGTTTTTATAAGAAATTGTATGTTCTAAAACTACCCAAAAATGACTATTCTTAAAGGCTTCGGGAGCTTTCGTAAACCAGTGCTTTTCAGCAACATCTATACACCATTGCAAATAAGCAATATTGTTAACATGTCCATTTTCATCTATAGCAGACGCAGGAACAATACGTTTTTCTGAAAAAATTTTCAAAATCCTAAAATAATTTTTGCAATGTAGAAAAATAGAAAAATTCCGAAGATATCATTGCTAGTAGTAATAAACGGACCGGTAGCAATGGCGGGGTCTATACCTCTTTTGTCTAAAATAATGGGCACAAAAGTTCCTATTAGCGCTGCAACAATGATAACAGAAAGCATAGAAACTGCAATAGTAATGCTTACCAATTGGTCCTGACCCACAATAAAGCCAAACAAAATAACCAATAAACCTAATGCACAACCATTAATAAGTGCTAGTCCAACCTCTTTTATAAGTCTGTTAAACAAGCTGCCTTTTACATTGTCGTTTGCCAAACCTTGTACAATAATTGCACTAGATTGTACACCAACGTTTCCTGCCATCGCGGCTATAAGTGGGGTGAAAAAAAATAATACAGGAAAGGAATTAAGGGCTTCTTCAAACCCTTGCATAATGTACACACTTCCTAATCCTCCAAAAAGTCCTAAGACTAGCCAAGGCAGACGTGCTCTAGTGAGTTGCCAAACGCTGTCATCTGCTTCAACATCTTGCGAGATACCCGCAGCCATTTGGTAATCTTTTTCGGCTTCGTCTTTAATAAAATCTACAATATCGTCAATGGTAATTCTACCCATTAGAACCCCGTCTTCATCTACAACAGGAATTGCTTCAAGGTCATATTTTTGCATGATACGTGCTACTTCTTCATTTTCGGTATGGACAGTAACGTAGTCAACTTTCGGAATAAATACTTCGGAAATTTTAGTTTTTTCACTTGCCGTTAAAAGATCCTTAAGCGATAGTCTCCCCGTTAATTTTCCTTCTTTGTTAGTTACGTAGATGGAGTGAACACGTGTTACATTTTCAGCCTGTCTGCGCATTTCTCGAACACATCCTGCCACGGTCCACGTTTCTTTTACCTGTACTAACTCTTTTGCCATGAGCGCACCCGCTGTGTCGTCATCATACGCAAGAAGCTCTACAATGTCTGCCGCTAGCTCTTCATCCTGGATTTCTTCAATTACTTTTTGCTGAACATCATGGTCTAATTCTGCAACAACATCTGCCGCATCATCGGTATCCATTTCTGCAAGCTCTTCGGCAATTTCTGTAGGTGAAAGACGGTCTAAGATTTTTTCCCGTACATCGTCGTCCAACTCCATAAGAGCTTCAGAGGTAAGATCACTTGCAAGTAATTTAATAAGGTAGGTAGCATCGTCGCTATCTAGTTCTTCTAAAATTTCAGCAATATCAGCAAAGTGAAGTTCTTGAAGGAGTTCGCGCAACGCATTACCATCTTTTACGGTAATGAGCTGTTCAACACTTTGAATAAAATCAGTTGTTAGTTGAAACTGCATCGTTGGCTATCTTTTGGGTGAGCGAGATAAATTCAGAAACTGAAAGTTGCTCAGGTCGCTGGCCAAAGATAGTATCTTCTTTTAGTTTATCAGAAAGATTGAAAGATTTTAAACTGTTCCGCAAGGTTTTTCTGCGCTGCTGAAAGCCTGTTTTCACTACTTTAAACAATAGTTTTTCGTCACAAGGAAGGTGGTAATTATCTTTTCTTATAAGTCTTAACACGCCGCTATCTACTTTTGGAGGCGGATTAAAAACACCAGGTTTTACTGTAAAAAGATATTCGGCATCATAGAATGCTTGGGTAAGTACAGATAAAATACCATAGGTTTTATTGCCTTCTTTGGCACAAATACGCTGTGCCACTTCTTTTTGAAACATACCTGTAAACTCCGGAACATAGGCACGCTGCTCGATTGCCTTAAAAACTATTTGTGTAGAGATGTTGTAAGGAAAGTTTCCAGTTATAGCAAAAGGTTCTTCTCCAAATATATCAGTAAGATCAGATTTTAAAAAATCGGCTTCAAGGATCTGAAGATTCTCATTGGGGTAATTGTCTATTAAATATGTAATAGAATCACTATCTAAATCCATTGCCACCAACGAGATATCTTTGTCAACAAGGTATTTGGTGAGCACTCCCATACCAGGGCCAATTTCTAAGACATTTTTATAACCGTTTAAGGTTAGGGTGTTCGCTATTTTTTGGGCTATTTGTTCGTCTTTTAGAAAGTGTTGCCCCAAATGTTTTTTTGCACGAACCGTATCTCGTTTTTCTTCGGAAGAATGAGGAGCACTGTTAGGATAATGTTGTCTGGATTTTGACACTAGTTCTGAAAATTTACGGTGTACTCATCTATGACTTCCAACTCGGTTCTAAACGCTAGCATTTTATCTGCAAACTGTTGCAGCCCTTCTTTTCGCATTCGCTCTGCATCATTTTTATAGTAGGCATCTAATGCTTCTCTCGATTTTGCTCGATACTGAACAGAATATGTGGTGCCGCCCATGTCTTCTTCTACAAGAACTTGAGTAAGTTTAGCTTCGGTAAAGTGTCCTGTTGCTAAAACCTGTGGAATATGCTCTTTAATCCAAGTGAGCCAATTTTCTTGTATGGATGCATCTACATTTATGGTAACATTATAAATAATCATTGTGTTTCTTTAAGGTGTATTGTCTTCTAAAAAGTTGTTTACAACAACCAAAAGATCTTTTTGTTTTTGTAATCTAAATCGAAGTGAGTATTGGTAAACAGACAAGTAGTTTCTAAAGAGTTTGTTAGAGTAAATAGTTGCGGCCTGCGGTTTACTGGTCACCAAGTCAAAATTTTCTGTTGCATACGGAAGGTAATTGTTAAGATATGCGGTGCGCGTAGACATATCTACACCTTCTAACCATTTATAGTATTCATATAAACTTATAATATCCGTCTGCATTTGGGTGTTGGTCATAAATCGAATGTCTCCAGTCTCTACCATCGAGTTGTAGGCATTTTTCTTAATGTAGAGATAATCTAAAGCCATCAATTCCATCGATAAGATATGGGCTTGTTCTATGCTGAAACTTTCTTTGCTTGTAATTGTGATAAGCGAATCTAGTTTGTGTAATAACATTTCCGAAGTGTTCATTCCGGCCTGAATCTGCTTCTGATTAAACAACGTTTCTTCTAGCACATTCTCGGCGTGAGAAGAGACAAGCGCTTGTTCTTTTTTGTCTTCTCTACATGTATTAAGCTGAAAAGCCAATAATATACCAATTACTACAACAATGAATTCTAGAAAGTGATTCAGCCAGTCTATTTTTTTTGTTCCGCGCATAGTTTGAAAATTTCTAACCTACAGAATTGCTGTACTATTTCTTGTTTACTCTATAGCGTCGCCACGGAGCATTCTAAAACGTTTACGTGCTTCCACAAAGTAAATGCTATCGGCAAAGTTGTAAATAATTTGCTCGTAGTATTCTTTAGCCTTCAATGGCATGGCTAGCTGGTTGTCGTACAATTTGGCTAGACTAAAATAGGCGTCGTCTGCCAAAATATCTTCTTTGTATAGCTCTATAAGTTTGAGATAGTTGGCTTCTGCCTTTTCAAAACGTCCCATCTTTTCGTAAATCTTTCCTTGCTTTAGCAATACTTCGTCTTCAATTTTTTCGCCTTTGTGATTGAGTAGTATATCGTCTAATACACTAATTGATTCTACATCTTTGTTTTGAAGTGCTAACAAATCTGCCCTAGCGAATTTTTTTAATGCGGTTTGCGTAGAGTCTTCTAAAGAATTGTCGCGTATCATTAAACTAAGTTCCATCGCATCATTTGCTATAAGTTGAGAAGCCGATTTCTTAAGCACATCTAGTTGTACTTGAGCCCATTCAAAATCTCCTTTGTAATAACTTGTTTTTGCAACTTTAAAGCGGGCCTCTTGTGCCAATACATCGCTTTTTACCTTTTTCTGAATTTGAGAATAATAAATAAGCGCCTGATTAAATTGCTCGCTATAAACTAAGATGTCGGCAAGTTCCATCTTTACCCGTGCTTCTTGGTAGCTGGTCATTTCTTTTTTTGCCAAGAGTTTTAAATTTGCAATAGCTTCGTCTTTCTGACCCAACGTGAATGCCAAAAAGTGATTATAGTCTATTTGAAGAAGGTATGTTTTTCTATCTTTTCCGAAGGTGTCAAACAGTGTCTGAAATTCGGCAACTACCGCATCATACTCTTTTTCTGTAGCAGTTTTTAGACGTATTTTCATTAAATACTGGTAGTTTCTTAGTCGTTCTTCTGGAGTAGAAGATTGCTCGATGGCATAGGTAAATATCATTTCAGCATTTTCAAAATCGTTATCATTCATGGCTATAAAACCAAGATCAACAATACCTATTAAATCATCTTCGCTACGCTTGTAAATAGCCTTTTCCTGAATAAATGCTTTTTTATATTCTTTTTGCTGAATAAATAACCAGCTAAGTAATTCATTGTATAAAACTGCCGGATTCTCTTGTAATCTCCTAAGTAAGGTTTTACGTAACAATGTGTTTGCTTCGCTATTTGGATCTTCACTTACGTACATGCTAAAATTTCGTTGCGCAATGCTTCGAAATGACGGATTGGATTGAATAAGATTGAGGTAGGTGTTAAACATTTTTTCCAACTTTCCTTGCTCTCCATATATGCGTGCCAATTGGTTGTTAAAGTTTATTCCTGGATCAAGCTGCATAGCCTTTTCATAAGTAATTACAGCTTCGTCTAACAGACTATAGGCTTCAAACGATCTACCAACATTGTACGCGTGGTTCGGACTCACATTTAAAAAGTCTATTGCTTGCTGGTTGTTTTGAGCTGCTAAAGAATCTTTTCCTTGTAGCGAATAATTATGCCCTAATTCTACATACAATTGCGGCAATTTTCTCTTTGAGTTTAGTTGCTTGCGCAGTAAATCTTCAGCTGTGTCAAACGCCTCTAACTGTTGGTGAGTCTTTACCAGAGCTAACATATAGTCTATTCTGTTAGGGTTAACGTTCACCAACTTTTTATACACTGCTGCTGCTTTTTCATACTCTCCTTGCTCAAAGTAGTTTTTGGCTAAGGCTTCGCTTTGGGCGATGCCCGATACCGAGAATAAGAAGAAAAATAATAGGAATAGCGTGCGCATAGGGTAAAGATAACGTTTTTAATATCTTTTTAGCATTCAAGAATTAGACCGAAAAGTTAATGAATCTCAGATTAGTTAAAGAAAAAATCTTTTAAACCAGTTAAGATACTTTGTACCGCGTATGAAGCAAGAATAAGCCCCATAACTTTACTGATGACGGTAATTCCATAGGCTCCAACTCTTTTTTGAACTGCGTTTGCGGCTAGAAGTAACAGTGCTGTAATCACAACTACCACAAATACTAACACCGCTGTTAAACCTTGTTGTTGTATGGTGTATAGATTATTATCTGTCATTAGCACAACAGCCATGATAGCACCCGGAGAAGCAATTGAAGGTATTGCCACCGGAAAAATTGTAACGTGCTTGTAATCTGAAATTAAATGTTTTTCCATTTCAGGCTTACCATCACCAAAAATCATAGTAAGTGCAAACAAAAACAGAATCACCCCACCCGATATTTGAAATGCATCTAATGAAATGTCCATTCCTTCTAAAATGAGTTGCCCGATTACTATAAAAAACAGCAAAATAAAAAAGGCAATAACGCTCGCGCGAATTGCGATTCTCTTTTTATACTTTTCATCAAAGTGCTTTGTGGCTTCTAGATATACTGGCACAGAACCAAGCGGATCTATTACTGCGATTAGAAATAATATGGTGGTTAAAATTTCAGACATTTTAGTCTATCATGTCAAAACCACAATACGGCACTAACACCTCAGGTATTTTTATTCCGTTTGGGGTTTGATAGTTTTCTAAAATGCCAGCTAAAACACGTGGCAAAGCTAACGAGCTTCCGTTAAGGGTGTGTGCTAACTTATTTTTTCCATCGGCATCTTTAAAACGTAATTTGAGTCGGTTAGACTGAAACGTTTCAAAATTTGATACAGAAGAAATTTCTAACCAACGATCTTGAGCAGTACTAAAAACTTCGAAGTCGTATGTGAGTGCTGAGGTAAAACCAAGGTCGCCACCACAAAGACGTAAAATACGATAAGGTAATTTTAATTCGCGCAATACATCTTTTATGTGCTCCACCATACCGTCTAGCGCAACGTAACTATTGTCTGGATGTTCAATTCGTACAATTTCAACTTTGTCAAACTGGTGCAATCTATTTAGGCCCCTTACATGAGCGCCATAACTTCCAGCTTCTCTTCTAAAGCAAGGCGTATATCCAGTACATGCTATTGGCAGGTCTGAATGCGCTACTAAATCGCCGCGAAACATATTGGTAACAGGAACTTCTGCGGTTGGGATAAGGTACAAATCGTCTTCGGTGGCATGGTACATTTGCCCTTCTTTATCGGGTAATTGCCCTGTACCGCGCGCAGATTCTTCATTAACCATTAGTGGTACTTGATATTCTGTGTAACCCGCCTCGGTATTTTTGTCTAAAAAATAACTGATTAAAGCACGTTGTAACCGTGCTCCTTTCCCTTTGTATACAGGAAATCCCGCACCAGTAACTTTTACACCTAATTCAAAATCAATGATGTCGTATTTTTTGGCCAACTCCCAGTGAGGTAGTGCTTCGCTATCTAAGGTTGGAATATCACCCTCGGCAAACACTTCTTCATTATCATTCTCGTCTGTGCCTGCTGGAACCAGCTCATTTGGGATATTAGGAATGTTATACAGCAAATTTTGAAGCGTGTCTGTGGCTAGGTTTAATTCTTCTTGGAGTTGCTTCGAATCTTCTTTTAATTGCGTTGTTTTTTCTTTAAGCAGAGTTGCTTTCTGCGCTTCACCGTTTTTGTAAAGCATTCCAATTTCTTTAGAAAAAGTATTGCTTTGCGCTAAGGTCTCATCTAGCTTTGCTTGTGTAGCTCTACGTGTTTCATCTGCTTTTAGAATAGCTTCAATATCTGAAGCAGCATCTAAACCACGTTTTTTTAAGGCGTTAATGTAAGTGTCTTTGTGGGCGCGAATGTCGTGTACTTGTAGCATTTCCGTAGCAATTTTAAGGCGCAAAGTTAGGGAAAATGTATGTTTTGTGAAGGGTTTACTATTCTTCTTTTTTCTCTGCTACTTTATGGTAATCTGCAGGTCTCGGTTCTATCCAATCAAGATGTTTAAGAGGAAGCCATTTTTCTGCTGAAATATCTGTGTCTGGCGTCACAAATTGATGGTACCTACCCCCGTTAATTCTTAACTTTACGTCCATAAACACCTTTACATTTTTTCCTTTAGCAGCTTCTGCTTTTTTAATCTCTTTTGCCAAGCGCCAAAGCATATCGGGTTTAGATTTGGCAGAGCGTTGCTGTTTTTTGCTTAGCAAATCTCTCCATCTATATATTTTTCTCTCATCGCTGTTTTCTTCTTGGGTATAAACAATGAGTCTAGAGCCCTTGCTGCGTAACATCATACGCCAGCTTAAACGGTGACCTTCTTCGGTCCAGAGCACATCATCCTGAAAAGCCCAATGGCGCAAGGGTAGGGCAATCTGAACTATAAAATAGACCGAGAAAACACCAACGAGCAGGGGTTTGTAGTTAGGCACTTTAATTTCGCCAGCAGTGTATAGTGTTTTCTTCGGAAGAAACCTTTTTTGTAAAGTTTCCGAAGAGAAAAAGAACAAAGCAAATGCAATGCTCATATATGGAAAGATGCCAATCTGAAATACAATAGAATTAAACAAATGAAAGAACACTGAAATTGCAAAGCCTATCACTCGAGTTCGTTTGTATAATAAAAGCGGCACGATAAGCAAGTCGAATATAATACCCACGTATGCGATACACCAGTGCACCCAATCTAATTGTAAGAAGGAACCAATAAGCCAATAGTCGCTTTTGCTCTTCATGAATAATTCGGTTACGGTTGCATTAAGCCAATCTGGATACCATTTGGCAACAGATGCATAAGTGTAGACAATCCAAACCTGAAAAATAACGACAAGATAGGTCCACCGCGGAACCGAAGGAGATTTCAGCTTCGAATTTTGTTGAGCGTCTATAGAAAACCATCTATTTGCAGGCAAAAACACCATAAGCCAGCACAACAACATCATAAGGTAGTAATGGTTGTTGTACGATGTTTTTTGCATGAGATACACACAGGTCCACATAAGTGCATAGCATGCCATGCTAAATCGGTATTTGTAGCCAACCATCACCATGAGCCCAAAAATGCCCATGAGTATAAAGTAGTAGTACATACCATCTCCGGGAAGTGGTTGTAAAAAGTCGAAACCAATAAAGTTGAAGGTAAAATCTGGTTCTATTAGTGTGCGACGTACCCAGCCGGTTGCAATGGCGCCAAATGCTTCAATGGCAATGAGAGCCCCAAAAACTACGCGCCATAAAACGAGGCCCGTATTGTCTATATGTTTAAATAAAAATTTATTCATGGGTGCGCACGTATGCTCTTGCCACTTTTTCGTCTTGTTGAATGGCGCTCTTTAATGCTTCTACATTTTCGAAAGTTTCTTCTTCTCGAATAAATTTAAGGAATTCTAGCTGAAGCGGTTTGTCGTATAAATTCGCATCGGTATCTAAAAAGAATGTCTCAATTGTTCTAGATTTTCCTCCAACGGTCGGATTGGTACCTATGCTTGTAATACCATATTTTAAGTCTGCTTCTATTTTTGCTTGGGTGATATAAACACCATTTTTAGGAATAAGTTTATAAGTGTCTGAAGGTTGTAAGTTGGCGGTGGGATAATTCCACGTAGCGCCAATACCTTTGCCTTTTACAACTGTACCGGTTATCATGTACGAATACCCCAGATAATTATTCGCTGTTTCTACGTCACCTTCCTTAAGTGCGTTGCGTATTTTGGTAGAGCTTACGGCCACGTCGTCTAGCTCTTGTACGCTTATTTCTTCAACCTCAAAGCCATAGGTTTCGCCAAACTCTTTTAAATCTGAAATCGTTGCTGTACGATTTCTCCCAAACCGATGGTCGTACCCTATAATTATTTTTTTTGCGTGTAATTTATTTACTAGAATATCGCGCACATATTCTACTGCTGTAAGTCTAGAAAATTGGTGTGTAAAGGGGTGTATAATAAGGTGATCTAGACCTGTTTGTTCTAGTAGTGCTTTTTTTTCTGAAAGTGTATTTAGCATTTGTATGCTAGCCTCTTTTTGAAGTACCATTCTCGGGTGAGGAAAAAAGGTGAGCAAGACAGAATCTAGGTTGTCCTTTTTTGCAGAGGCAACCAGTTTCTTCAGTATGGCTTTATGGCCTATATGAACGCCATCAAAGGTGCCAATGGTTATTACCGAAGGTGTTTTATTTGTATATGCCGAAGCTGGGCGGTGTTCTTGCATACTAAGTGCCGTTATAGGTGTTCATAGTAATGTTAACGCCTGCAAGTCCGAAAGACTCTATTAGCTGTATTCCTTTTGTAAGACGTTCGGGCATCTTCTCGTCTTCTTCTTGGCTCCAATCTCCTAGTACATAGTCTACTTGTCTTCCTTTGCTGAAAGCGTCACTGATTCCAAATCTAAAACGCGGATATTTTGTGGTTTGTAAGGTATTTTGAATGTCTTTTAATCCGTTATGGCCTCCGTCGCTACCTTTAGTTTTTAGCCGAAGAGTTCCAAAAGGAAGGTTTAGGTCGTCTGTAACTACCAAAAGATTTTCAATTGGAATTTTTTCTTTGTCTAGCCAATATTTTACTGCTTTTCCAGAAAGGTTCATATAGGTACTCGGTTTGAGGAGTAAAAAAGTACGCCCTTTCTTTTTATGAATTGTAACATCACCTAATTTGGCTGTTTCCCAAGTGAGTTGGTGTTCTTCAGCTAAAAAATCCAGCATTTTAAAGCCAATATTGTGACGTGTGTTATGATATTTTGGGCCAATATTTCCGAGACCAGCAATCAGGAATTTTTTCATAGGATTTTGGGCTTCGAGCAGTGGCGCGTTGCCATTTGTTTTTGTGCTAGTAAATAACTTCCGAAGAAAAGCAAACATGATAATGTATAAACTTTCGTAAAAATAAAAAAAGCATCCCGAATAAACAGGATGCTCTATAACTATTCAATGGAAATGCTATTTATTCTTTTACAGCAGCTTCATCATTAACTTCGGTAGCTGGTACGTCACCCGCAGCAACTTCACCTTCGCCATCTTCGTCTTCGTCTTCATCATCAACATCTGCAACCGCAGTACGTGAAGTTCTAACTTGACAAATCGTTCTACTTTCTTCGTGCATGATTTTGTAGTCGTCACTTAAGATAGAAGCAACGGTTCTAATATCACCAATCTTCATTTCGGTAATATCAATCTCTAGAAAATCTGGAAGGTTTTCAGGAATTGCTTTCACTCGTAACTTACGGTTAACAATACGTAAAACACCACCATTTCTAACACCACGTGAATTTCCAACAATTCGTACTGGAATTTCCATCATTACTTCCTTGTCATCAAAGATTTGGAAGAAATCTATATGTAAAATACGATCGGTTACTGGGTGAAACTGAATATCTTGTAAGATACAGTTTACTTTAGTACCATCGCCTAGGTCAACTACAACTGTATGCACGTCTGGCGTGTATACAAGTTTGTTGAAGGCCAATTCATCTGCTGAAAAGTGAATAGGCTCGTCTCCTCCGTATACTACGCAAGGTACCTTTCCAGCATTACGTAGGGTTCTGGTTGCTACCTTACCCACGCTTTCTCTTTTAAGTCCGTTAATTGTAATTGATTTCATGATTCTTTTTAAATATTATGAATTAATTTCCTCATTTTGAGGGGTGCAAATGTAAAACTTTCAAGAGAAAGATAAAAGAAAAAAGGACAAAGAATAGAGATTCTCAAATCAACACAAAAAAACTGAATTTTAATTCTCTCAAATTTCGATATTAAAACATCTGTTTTGCTCTAACACTACATCAAAAACTTAGAGCTAATACTCTTATTTTCATTTACACGTAACATCACATCGGCAAATAAATCTGCGCAAGAAAGTACGCGTAGTTTTGGATGGGTTGTGGTTTGCGGAATAGAATCTGTTACAATTAATTCTTCAAGTTGTGAATTTTCTAACTTTTCAAAAGCATTTCCAGAAAGAATAGGGTGTGTACAAATAGCACGAACGCTTAAAGCGCCTCTTTCCATCATAAGATCTGCGGCTTTAGTTAGGGTGCCTGCAGTGTCTACCATATCGTCTACTAACACCACATTTTTACCTTGTACATCACCAATAAGTTCCATATGAGAGATAATATTGGCTTTTTCACGTTGCTTGTAGCAAATTACAACGTCGCTTTCTAAGGCTTTAGAATAGGCGTAGGCTCTTTTAGAACCACCCATATCTGGTGAAGCAATGGTTAGATTATCGAGGTTGAGACTTTTTAAATAGGGTAAAAAGATGGTAGAAGCAAAGAGGTGATCTACGGGTTTCTCAAAAAATCCTTGAATCTGGTCTGCGTGCAAATCCATAGTAATAATACGTGTCGCTCCTGCAGTTTCCAGCATTTTGGCAACCAATTTAGCAGCAATAGGCACTCTGGGTTTGTCTTTTCTGTCTTGTCTAGCCCAACCAAAATAAGGTAACACAGCCGTAATATGTCTAGCCGAAGCACGCTTTGCAGCATCTAGCATGAGCAACATTTCCATAAGGTGGTCACTATTAGGGTGTGTAGATCCAATAATAAACACCCTGCTGCCCCGCACAGATTCTTCGAACGAAGGTTGAAATTCTCCGTCGCTATAGGTAGATGTAATAACATTTCCTAAGGGCTGGCCGTAGGCTTTTGCTATTTGTTCTGCAAGAACTTGAGATTGTTTACAGGCGAAGATTTTAGACTGAGGCGTGTTAAAAGACATGGTTGGATGTTTTATTGGTAAACACAAAAATAAAGAAACGGTTGACGCGACGAAAAAATGTAGTTACGATTTACTAACAATTTAGAAAGAAATGTTTATTTTTGCCGTCCTATCAAGCCTTGGCAGAGAAGTTGTGAACTTTTTTAGATTCAAGGATTTTGCTCAAGTGGCGGAATTGGTAGACGCGCTGGATTCAAAATCCAGTTCCTTTGGAGTGCGGGTTCGATTCCCGCCTTGAGTACAAAAACTCCCCTTTTTTTAAGGGGAGTTTTTATTTGTACCATATAGTTGCTAAGCGAAGCATATTTTTTTATCGCGACTGACTTTAGTCATCTTTTAGCCGAGACATGGGTTTTACATTTGTTATAAATTAAAAACCATGTCTATGAAAACAATTTTAGTTCCAACAGATTTCTCACCACATTCAGAAAATGCATTACGTGCAGCTGCAAGTATTGCTAAAAACAATGACGCAAAAATCGTTGTCGTTCATATGGCTGGGATTAAAGACTCACATTTAACGAAAGAAGAAGCCAGCACTGCGCTCGAATCGGTTTTCTATCTAAAACTTTCTGAAAAAAGATTTGCCGAATTTCTAGACAAGAGCTATTTAGAAGGGGTAAAGGTTTCAGAAGTTATTCGTAAGCATAAAAGTTTTACCGAATTAAACGACGTCGCAAAAGAGCATGACGCTAGTTTAATTGTCATGAGCTCCCACGGCAGTAGTGGTTGGGAAGAAATGCTAATAGGTTCCAACACCGAGAAAGTCGTGCGTACAGCAGATATCCCCGTGCTTGTAGTAAAGCAGCTAGTCTCAGATTTTAAAATAGACACAGGAGTATTTGCTTCAGATTTTTCTTTAGAAAATACAGAAGCTTTTGAAAAGGCACAACGCTTTTTTAAGGAGTTCGATACCGTAATGAATATGGTCTATGTAAATACACCTGGTCCAGATTTTAGAAATAGTAAAGAAATAGACGAAGTACTATTCAAGTTTTTTGAAGCTACGGGCGCTAAAAACCCTTCAGAAGAAGTATCGAAAGTTGCTATTGTATCAGACTATACTATTGAAGGTGGAATTTTTATGTTTAGCCAAATGCTCGATGCAGACATTATTGTAATTCCAACTCATGGACGAAGAGGATTGTCTCATTTACTAAAAGGAAGTCTTTCTGAAGACATTGCGAACCACGCAATAGTTCCCGTGCTTACTATAAAATTATAGTCCTTCGGCGATTCTAAATAAAGCTTTTTTATCGATTAACTTAATTTTCTTCCCTGAAGTAGAAATAACACCTTCCTTTTTAAATTTGGTAAGTGTGCGAATAAGTAACTCTGTAGCTGTACCTACCACACTGGCAATATCGGCGCGGGAGAGTTGAAGGTATAAAAACCCTTCCTCTTCCTCACCGAAATGGTCATGTAAATACAATAAAACCTCTGCAAGGCGTTGCCGAACACTTTTTTGAGCCATGTTTACGATAAAATCGTCTGCAAATTTTAATTCTTTGCTCATATGCTTTAAGACCGCATTGGTAAAAACAGGATTTTTCTCGAGGCTTTCCTCGATGTGTATTTTTGGTATAAAACAGACTTCCATGTCTTCTAATGCGATGGCACTTAAATTAGTAGTTTCTGAAGCAATTACAGAACGCTGCCCTAACACTTCACCTTTTGAGGCAAGTTTTACAATTTGATCACGCCCGTTATCACTCATCTTCGACAATTTTGAGACACCTTCTCGAACGCAAAAAACACCATTAAGACGCTCTCCTTCTCTAAAGATAGCTTCTCCCTTTTTGATGCTCTTGGTTTCTTTATTGTCAGACATTTGCTTAAGCTCTTCTTTTTTCAAAGCCTTAAAGCTGTTCATCTGTCTAATAATACAATTTTCGCATCGAGAATTTTTGTGGTCAGACATGGTACTTACAAAGCTAACGCATTTCTAAATAAAAAGTACGTAGAACTGACAAAAGTCATCTTTTGCGCGCAACAAGTTTTCAAACTTTGTACTAGGTATAAAAAACGTTACGGCGTTTGAGCAAATTAAAAAATATGGAGTCCTGTTTTCATTGTGGAGACCCATGCGCGGCTAATGAGATAATTCATAACGACAAGCATTTTTGTTGTCATGGATGTAAAACGGTATTCGATATACTTAACGATAACGACCTTACTTATTACTACGATTTAGAAAAAACTCCTGGAACTTCTCCCAACACTCAAAAAACTACGTTTGCCTTTCTAAAAAATAAAGAGATTGTTTCAAAATTAGTTGAATTCGATGCGCAAGACACGCAAATAGTTACACTTCTTATTCCCACTATTCATTGTAGCTCTTGCATTTGGGTGCTAGAAAATCTCAATAAGCTTAATGCTGCGATTAAGTCGTCGCAGGTAAACTTTCCGAAGAAAACAGTTCGTGTTACATATTCTACCAAAGAAATCACCTTATATAACGTGGCAACCTTGTTAACGCGAATTGGGTACGAACCCTACATTTCTTTAGACGATGCCACGAAAAAGCCTTCATCTATAGACAGAAGCCTAATCTATAAATTGGGTGTCGCTGGTTTTGCCTTCGGAAATATTATGTTTTTATCCTTTCCAGAGTACTTTGAAGTGAACGAATTCTGGTTAGATAAATTTAAACACCTCTTTCGCTGGTTGATGTTTGCTTTTGCATTGCCTGTAGTTTTTTATTCGGCTCAAGATTACTTTGTTTCAGCGTATAAAGGTCTGCGCTCTAGAATTCTCAATATAGATGTGCCTATTGCTATAGGGATTTCAGTTTTGTTTTTACGCTCTACTGTTGAAATTACCATGGATTGGGGCACCGGATTTCTAGACAGCATGACAGGGCTGGTTTTCTTTTTATTGCTAGGTAAATTTTTTCAGCAAAAAACCTACGCATTCCTTTCTTTTGAAAGAGATTATAAGTCGTACTTCCCAATCGCTGTCACCAGAATTCTCAAAGCGGGTAACACCCGTACCACCGAAGAACAAGCTCAAGTTTACGAGCTAAAGAAGGGAGATCGTATTCTAATACGAAACTCAGAATTACTTCCCGTAGATGCTGTATTACTAAAAGGCAATGCTTTAATAGATTATAGTTTTGTTACCGGCGAGGCTGAGCCCGTTATGAAAAAGTCAGGGGATCAACTTTTTGCTGGTGGAAAACAACAAGCGGGCCCCATAGAGGTTGAGGTGCTTAAAACTGTAGAGCAGAGTTATTTAACCCAACTATGGTCCAGTAAAATTTTCAGTAAAAATACACCTAGCACTTTTGAGAATCTTACAGATAGTATTAGTAGGCGTTTTACAGTTAGCCTTTTAGTTATAGCAATCATTGCCACCATATTTTGGATTTTTATTGATGCCTCTCAAGCACTAAATGTATTTACTGCAGTTTTAATAGTTGCCTGTCCTTGCGCAATAGCATTGGCCGCTCCGTTTACGTTGGGTAACCTGTTGCGTATCTACGGAAAGCATAAGTTATATTTAAAGAATAGCACCACCATTGAGCAATTGGCAGCGATAGATACTGTTGTTTTTGACAAAACGGGAACGCTTACCACCAATGCAAAGAACATAATTGTTTATGAAGGTATAGCACTAACCGAAACAGAGCAAGCGCTTCTCACTAGCACATTAAGAGCCTCAAACCACCCGCTAAGTCGCTCTCTGTATGATATACTCGACAAAAATAATATTACAACATTAGACTGTTTTACCGAAGACATTGGAAAAGGTATTACGGGTAGTGTTGATAGTAGTTTTATTAAAATAGGATCTTTCGATTTTGTAGACGCTAATGAACGGCAGCAGTATGCCTTTCCACAAAAAACGGCGGTTCATATTAGTACAGAAAACGGGTATAAAGGCGTCTTTCTTTTTTCTTCAGAATATAGAACAGGCGTACAGGAAGTTTTTAATAAACTTCAGCATACAGCAAAAATCATCATCCTTTCTGGCGATAATGATGGCGAGAGAAATTATCTGTCAACCTTGTTGCCAACAAATAGCACCTTGCTTTTTAACCAAAAGCCTGAAAACAAGCTGGCGTTTATAGAGAAGCTTCAAGAGGAGGGAAACAAGGTCTTAATGATAGGCGATGGTCTTAACGATGCTGGCGCGCTTGCCCAAAGCGATGTTGGAATCGCAATTTCCGAAAATGTCAATGTTTTTTCGCCAGCCTGCGATGGTATTTTAGACGCTTCTCGGTTAAAAGATATCCCAACATACCTGTCTCTGTCACGTAGAGGACGCACAACAATTAAATACGCTTTTATATGCTCCCTTATATACAATTTAATAGGATTGGCCTTTGCGGTTACTGGAAACTTAGCTCCTGTAGTTGCAGCTATTTTAATGCCGTTAAGCTCCATTAGCATTGTAGTTTTTACTACAATCGCCACGTATTTCTTGGGGAAAAAATTAAATCGATAGAAATCATGACAACTGACAAAAGTCATCTTTTAAGGAAGTACGTAAACGTAATTTTACACCATAATTGAAAGAGGTATGAGTATTATTTATGTGTTAATCGCCGTAAGCGTGATTGTCGCCATTGTTTTTTTTATCGCGTTTATATTCTCGGTGAAAAAAGGGCAATACGATGATACCTATACCCCAGCTATAAGAATGCTTTTTGAAGACGAGTTGGTAAAAGAAAAGCCAACTAAGAAAAAAGCCACCATAACAAAAATTAATTCTACTAAGTAACCAATAAATTATGCAAACAGAACAATTTTACTACGATAACAAAATCGTAAAAAAGTTTGTAAACGCCACCATTTTTTGGGGTATCATAGGAATGAGCGTGGGTCTTTTACTCGCTTTCATGTTTTTATTCCCCAATGTAACCGATGGGATTTCCTGGCTAAGTTTTGGACGTTTACGTCCGTTGCACACCAACGCGGTCATTTTTGCCTTTGTGGGTAATGCAATCTTTGCAGGGGTGTATTACTCTACCCAGCGATTACTTAAAGCCCGTATGTGGAAAAACTGGTTAAGTAATCTCAACTTTTGGGGATGGCAAGCCATTATTGTGGGAGCAGCAATTACCTTGCCGCTGGGTTATACAACCTCAAAAGAATATGCAGAACTTGAATGGCCGTTTGATATTGCAATTGCAATTATCTGGGTTGCCTTTGGTGCAAACTTAATAGGTACCATTTTAAAGAGAAGACAACGCCATTTGTATGTGGCCATTTGGTTTTATCTAGGCACATTTGTTACGGTTGCTGTATTACACATTGTAAACAGTATAGAATTGCCTATAAGTGCATTAAAAAGCTATTCTGTTTATGCAGGTGTACAAGATGCATTGGTACAATGGTGGTATGGTCATAACGCGGTAGCATTTTTCCTAACCACTCCTTTTCTAGGTTTAATGTACTACTTCGTTCCAAAAGCGGCCAACAGACCTGTATATTCATACAGACTTTCTATTGTACACTTCTGGTCGCTAATTTTTATTTATATCTGGGCAGGACCACACCATTTATTATATACTGCGTTGCCAGAATGGGCACAAAATTTAGGGGTAGCATTTTCTGTTATGTTAATTGCGCCTTCTTGGGGAGGAATGATTAATGGTCTGCTAACACTTCGCGGGGCATGGGACAAGGTAAGAACAGATCCTACATTAAAATTTATGGTCGTAGCCATTACTTGTTATGGTATGGCAACTTTTGAAGGCCCAATGCTTTCGCTGAAAAATGTAAACGCCATTGCCCATTTTAGTGATTGGATTATTGCCCATGTTCATGTAGGTGCCTTAGGCTGGAACGGGTTCTTAACTTTTGGGATGATTTACTGGCTGGTGCCACGACTGTTTAAAACAAAACTGTGGAGCACCAAATTAGCAAACTTCCATTTCTGGATGGGCACCCTAGGAATTATCATGTACGCACTACCTATGTACGTTGCCGGATTTGTACAAGCTTCTATGTGGAAGCAATTTAATCCAGATGGTACACTTACCTACGGAAATTTCCTGGAGACATTAAACGAAATTATACCAATGTACTGGATGCGCGCTATTGGAGGTACGTTGTTCATCTTAGGAGCTTTTGTGATGCTTTACAATATTGTAAAAACTGTAAAGCAAGGTAGTGAAGTAACCGACGAATTAGCCGAAGCTGCTCCATTGCAACGAGTAACAAAGAAAAGAACAGCTAAAGAGGGCTACCACACTTGGCTAGAAAGACGCCCAGTAAAGCTAACAATCTATGCCACCATCGCCATCTTAATTGGAGGTATGGTACAAATTATACCTTCCTTAATGGTAGACGATTATGTGCCCGTAATCTCAACGGTGAAACCTTATACACCTTTAGAATTAGAAGGAAGAGATATCTATATACGAGAAGGTTGTGTTTCTTGTCATTCACAGATGATACGTCCGTTTAGAAGCGAAGTGGAGCGCTATGGTGAATATTCTAAATCTGGGGAGTATGTCTATGACCATCCGTTTTTATGGGGAAGTAAGCGTACCGGTCCAGACCTATTTAGGGTTGGCGGAAAGTATAGTGATAATTGGCACCTTAACCACTTCTACGACCCTCAAAGCACCTCTTCTGGTTCTATAATGCCATCGTACAAATGGCTTATCAATCAGGAACTAGACAAAACGCAAACCGAAGATAAGATGAACGCTATGGTTTCTTTAGGAGTGCCGTATAGTGATGAAGAAATCGCAAGCGCCCAAGAGTGGATGCTAGAGCAAGGTACTCAAATAGAAAAAAACCTATATGCCGATCCTGATTTTGTAAAAACCTATGAAGCCGATAAAAAGTACGCTACAGAAAATAACATCGATTTTGTTGAAATGAGAAACCGAGAAGTAGTTGCCGTAATAGCGTATTTACAACGTCTAGGAACAGACATAAAAATTAAGACACAAGACGAAGTTTCATCAAACCAAAACCAATAGTTATGCTGAAATATATAAAAGGTAATTTAGAGAATATCGATGGTGTAGAAATCTATCCCATTATCTCCCTGCTCATTTTCTTCATTTTTTTTGTTGCGCTTTTCTGGTGGGTATTCACAGCAAAAAAGGCGCATATAGAAGAAGTGAGTAAAATTCCGCTAGACACTAATGTAAATGACGATATTATATGAAAACAGCAGCACTTCTTAGAATAATTGGATTTTCTGTTTTTGGGTACTTTTTCCTAAACTGGATAGGAACAACGGGTGAAACATCTGTGTTTAAAGAACAACCCTGGTTGTGGGCCATTTATGGAGTTATACTACTTATTTACATTGCAGTAGAAATCTGTATTCAAGCACTCCAAAGTGTGTTATTTAGAACGTTAAATCCTGATGCTAAAACGCGGTACTTGGCAGATGAAGCATTGGCGAAGAAAAATCAATTTAGCTGGTTTAAAAAGACCTACAAGAATTTACTAGGCAGTAAGGCAATTGAAGAAGAAGGAGAAATTGTACTAGACCATAACTACGACGGAATTAGAGAACTCGATAATAAGCTGCCACCATGGTGGGTGTATGGTTTTTATGCAACCATCATTTTTGCGGTTGTTTACCTTGCCCGATACCACATTTTTGATGGGGTAGGCCAGGAAGGAGAATACCAAATTGCAGTAGCAGAGGCTAAACTTGAAATTGAAGAATATAAAAGAACAGCTAAAAATTTGGTTGATGTAAATACTGTAGAGTTACTCACAGAAGCTGGAGATTTAACTGCAGGACAGGCAATTTTTACCACCAACTGCGTTGCATGCCATAAAGCAACAGGTGGAGGTGGAATTGGCCCGAATTTAACAGATGAGTATTGGATTTTGGGTGGCGGAATTAAGAATGTGTTTAATACCATATCTGAAGGAGGTCGCGCAGGAAAAGGAATGGTTTCTTGGAAAACAGAATTGAAACCTGTAGAAATGGCACAGGTAGCCAGCTATTTATTGACGCTTCAAGGAACGAATCCGCCAGATGGTAAGGCGCCTGAAGGAGAAATTTGGGTCGATGAAGATGCTGTTCCTGACGAACGAGAAGTTAAAGTAACAGATAGTACGCAAGTTGACGAATTGGAGAAAGTGGAACCTGTTATTAAAGCAGTAGAAGATGACGCTAAAGAGCAGTAGTGATGATGTTAGAAGTAGCCGAAAAATTAAAGAAAAGTGATGTTCCCGTCGTAAAGAAAATACACGATGCGAACGGCACAAAGATTCTTGCTATTGGCTTACGAAGAGGTGTCTCTCTTGCAAAGCACAAGGCTCCATGTAAGGCAAGATTACTTGTTATTAAAGGAGAGGTAGATTTTAATACTGAAGAGGAGAGTATGCGGTTTGCATGTTATGAGAGCTACGACATACCAATGAATGTAACCCATAGTGTGGAAGCTTGGGACGATGCAATTTGTCTCTTGTTTTTAAACGAAAATTCCTAAGACTTTAATGGTCAATGTAAATCTTTAAACGAAGTACTAATAATTCTGAACGTAGCACTGAATCATGGCTGAGCAAGGCAAAGAAAATTTTAGAGATACCATAGGAACCCTCAATGAAGAAGGGAAACGCGCATGGGTATTCCCTAAAAAACCTGTGGGGAAATGGTACGAGTACAGAAAATATGTAAGTTACGTATTACTACTTTTTTTATTTGCTTCTCCTTTTATAAAAATAAACGGGCATCAATTTTTGATGTTCAATGTGCTTGAGAGAAGATTTAACATATTCGGATTTCCATTCTGGCCACAAGACTTCTACATATTTGTAATCATGATGCTTACAGGTGTTGTATTTGTTATTTTATTTACGGTTGCATTTGGAAGACTTTTTTGTGGTTGGGTATGCCCCCAAACCATTTTTATGGAAATGGTTTTTAGGAGAATTGAGTATTGGATAGATGGCGACCGTGGAAAACAGATACGCTTGGCAAAAATGCCTTGGAATCGTGAGAAAATTCTAAAACGCTCCTTAAAATGGTTTGTGTTCTTTGTGATTTCATTTTTAATTGCCAATGTATTCTTGGCGTACTTAATAGGTAGTGATAGGCTTATACGATATGTTGTAGATGGTCCTATGCAGCACACTAGTACACTTATCTCTCTAATAATTTTTACGGGTGTTTTTTATTTTGTGTTTGCATGGTTTAGAGAGCAAGTTTGCATAATTGTTTGTCCCTACGGAAGACTACAAGGCGCTCTGCTAGATAATAAGTCTATTGTGGTAGCGTATGACCACCAACGCGGGGAGCGTGAACTGGGAAGATCTAAATTTAAAAAGAATGAAAATCGTCAAGAGCTAGGGAAAGGAGATTGCATAGACTGTTTTCAATGTGTTCAAGTTTGTCCTACGGGCATAGACATACGTAACGGAACGCAATTAGAGTGCGTTAATTGCACGGCTTGCATAGATGCGTGCAATAGTATCATGAAGTCTGTAGACCTCCCAGAAGGCCTTATACGTTATGCTAGCGAAGAAAATATAGAGAAAAAGACCAAATTTGAGTTTACGCCCCGCCTTAAAGGGTATACAGTGGTGCTTGGCATACTAATTTCGGTTTTGGTGGGAATGTTGTTTTTGAGAAACGACGTAGAGGCAGACATACTTAGACTGCCGGGTCAGTTATTTGAGCGAAAAGCAGACAATATCATAAGCAATGTATATACCTATAAATTGGTGAATAAAACAAATGTAGAGATTGAAGATGTTAGCTTTAAGCTACTATCGCATCAAGGAGAAATAAAAATTGTGAGTCACGATACATTTACCGTACCCGCGGGTGGTCTTGCAGAAGGAACCTTATTTGTAGAGTTAAATGCTAGTGCGTTAAGTGGCGATAAGGATAAAGTACTTATAGGGGTATTTAGTGGCGATGAACAAATAGAAAGTACAAAAACCGCCTTCTTAGGACCAAGAAGTTTTAATTAGCCTTCGGGTAGGGATAGCCGTGAAAAGCCCACAACGCACCCGATATTGTCGGGAGCGTGAGGACTTGTAACAAATAGCCCGACCTTTTTAGCGCTGAAGCTAAAAAGGGACACGCCAACTAAAAATAGTTACGATGAAAGAACAGTTAAAAAGAAATTGTTGCAACGGTTGCCAGAACGGGCAGCCAGGGAAAAACGCTCCCTGCAAAGCAAAGCTACTGGCAGAAAAAATGCAACATGCCAAGGAACACGTAAAGGAAGAGGTTTAATAAATACGCACTGTATAAACAGCAAATGTTATGAAAATAAATTGGGGAACAGGATTGGTAATAGGAATGGCTTTATTTATTGGGTTTATACTGTTTTTTGTTTTTAGAATAAGCACAGACAAAGACCTGAATCACGATTTAGTGACCGAAGGGTATTATCAAAAAGAAATGGAATTGCAGGAAGATATTTATGCCCAGCAGAATACTGCCGCTATGGAAAAGCAGATAGCTGGCAAAAAAACAGAAGCAGGGTACATGTTACAATTTCCAGCAATGTACAATCCTGAAAAAATTGAAGGTAAAGTGTTCCTATATCGACCGTCTAACCAGCGTTTGGATTTTGAGATTCCGCTGAAACTTAACGATCCTAATTTGCTCATACCTGACGATCGTCTGGTAGCCGGTCGGTGGAACATTACTATAGATTGGGAATATGAAGGCAAAAGCTTTCGATATAAAAAAGAAATAACCTATTAACAATGTGGTTAACGGCGCTCATATTTGGTTTATTAGGCAGTTTTCACTGCGTAGGCATGTGTGGTCCTATTGCATTTTTACTACCCGTAGATAGAAAAAACCCTATTAAAAGAGTATTGCAAATAGTAAGTTATCACCTTGGCCGATTGGTAACCTATGGTATCATTGGGCTATTGTTTGGATTTTTAGGAAGAAAACTAGATATGTTTGGAGCCCAACAGTATATATCTATTGCTATTGGTGTAGTAATGATTGTTGTAATTCTAATTCCCGTACGAACGTTTAACCGCTATAACGGTACTCGATTTATGTATACATGGGTGGGAAAAATAAAATCTGCACTAGGCGCAGAGCTTAAAAGAAAATCGGTTGACAGTTTTTTTACGATCGGATTCTTAAACGGGTTGCTACCCTGTGGTTTGGTTTATATGGCGGTGTTTGGTAGTGTTGCGGCTGGAGGAGCCTGGAATGGCAGTCTTTATATGGTGTTTTTTGGTTTAGGAACCATTCCCTTAATGACAGCCGCAACCTATCTCGGTAATTTTTTGAATGTAACACTAAAACAACGTATTGTTAAGGCAATTCCTGTTTTTGTGGTAGCGATTGGGGTTTTGTTTGTATTGAGGGGGTTGGGATTAGGAATTCCATATGTGTCGCCAGCAAGCGGAGTTGCCATAGAAAAGATTTCTTCGAATTATTCTTGTCATTAAAACAATAATTAACTAAAAACCTACTACTATGAACTTACTAAATGTACCACTCGTAAACTGGGGACTAGGAACTATAATGATTATAATTTTTGCCGTGGTGTGCGTTGTGTTGGTTGCCGTAGTGTATAGCCTTTCTAGAAGTACTAAACGTATAGAAGATGAGGATAGCAACACCATGGGTGCTGAGGACGAAGAACATACGTTAAACTCTTAGTGTTGAACGTTTAAATGTTTATGTGGCGAGTAATTAAAGTGTAATTCTTACGCTAGCATTAGGAGTTACACCCAAGGCAGTCTGGGTATTTTCAACAAGATCACCTTGCCCGTTTATTCTATAAAAACTGCTTATGGTGTTGGTTTGGTTTAAAATATTCCAAACAGAAACACCTGCTTGAGCTTCAGAATTGCCAATCGTAAAACGATACAAAATTGAGCCGTCTACTCTAAAATAATCGTCAAATCGCTCTGCATTGGTAAGGCCGTAATTAATTGAGCCATCAACAATTTCATTGCCTGGAACAGGGATGGAAGTAGGATTTCCAGAGCGCCAATGTATTCCGGCAGCTATTTTTAGTCCGTTCTGTGCATAGGTGGTTCCAAAAGTTAAATTATGAGGGATGTTGTAATTACTAGGAATTGCTTGGGGCGATAGAGTTTCAAAAGTATATTCGCTATTCATTAACGAATAACTAAGCCACATAGATACGGCATCGAATTTCTTCCGAAGTAAGAAATCTGCTCCTACAGAAGTATAACTTCCTTGTGTTTTTACAAATTCGAATTGATTCTGAAACCCCTGTGCTTGTGAGGTGATACCATCTACGTACTTGTAATACAGCTCTGTGGTAAACAACCAACCCCGATTGCTGAAATTGAAACCTGTAGAATATTGTTGGCTCTGTAAAACAGGAATACTATCGTCATTAGAGAGCTGCCACCTACGTTTTTCAATTCCTAAGAAATCATTCTGAAAATTTACAACCTGTGATGCGATCTGATGTTTAAATTCACCTGCCAATTCAACGCTAAAATGATCTAAAAACTTTTGAGTAAATGAAAGTCGGGGTTCTAGTATAGACTTTTTAAATTTATCTAAATAATTATAGCGTATACCAGCAGATAAAAGACTATTCTTGTTTTTTGATGAAGCACCATAACTGGCAAAACCACTATGGGTGCGTACCACTTCCGAAATTAATGTGCGCACTAATGGCACATCTACATCATCTAGATTTGTAACCTTGGTCTCAATGAGCTCATATCCAATTTGCAACGTTTCTTGTGCAGTGAGCTTGTATTTTGTAATTGTTTTTATTCCTGTTTCTGAAACTTTATTTTCTTGTAAAAAGCGTTGAGAATCTAGAATGTTGGCATTGATTGCGCGTAAGGTATAGTCTGTCTCGTAGATTTGAAATGATGTGTTAAGAACAGGGCTCCAATCTTTTTCATAAAAGACACCGGCTCCTAAACTATTTTGATCTACACTACTTTGACGAGACCTAAGTGAACCGTCGATTGTTGCATTTTCGTTAAATTCTAGATTGTTGTTTATGTACAAAAAGTTAACACGCAATCGGTCACTCTCGCTTATTTCGTACAGCCAACGCAACGAAGTGTCATAAAAATCGAAGTTTCTATCTGTATTCACAACGGGACCCATATTACTTTCAACTTCTGTGTCTTGCGCAATTCTGGTAAAATAGGTTTCGTAGGTTGGGGTGGTCACAAAATCTTCTAACGATTTTCTACCTCCAACTTGCAACGAAGATGAATTGCTTAATGGAATGTCTGCAAATACATTAATGTCTATGAGATTGGCTCCAGCATTTAGCTTAAAAGTATTGTTTACTATAGCTTCAGTTTCCATTTTAATACTGCCTGAAACACCGTCGGTATAACTTGCTGCAGTTCCATTTTTTTGAATCGTAACCTGTTGTGTAATTTGTGGATTAAAAGCCGAAATTAATCCAAAAAAGTGTCCTGTCTGATACATTTTAATGTCGTCCCAAAGCACTAAATTTTGATCGTTTGTTCCCCCCCGAATGTTAATATTTGATACCGTTTCATTAATGCTTTGTACGCCAGGCAATGCTTGAGCGGCTTGTAAAACGTCTGTTTCAATTAGACCAGGAAGTGCAGTAAATTTATCAAAGTCAATTTGCAAGGCTCCGTTGTTGAGCTTGCTAATACCTTGCACCAAATACGAAGTTAATAATACAGCATTTAATTGTTCTGTTTGCGGTGAAATTGCATATTGCGGGCAGTCTTTTGAGAGAAAAGTGGTGGCACTTATAGTGGAAGTCTTGTATCCTAAATGTCTAATAGTGACCAGTTCATTTTTAGAAGATAGTTCTAAAGAAAAATAGCCGCCTTCGTTTGCTGTTGTAGCACTGTCTTTGCCTTGTATTGTGGCAAAGGGAATAACATTTTGAGTTTCACTATCTACTATATACCCGCAGAGTGCGATACTGGCTGGAGAAGAAATCAACACCAGATTAGTACCCTGCATGGTAAAAGATAAAGAGGTTTGTTGACGTAAGGAGTCTATAGATTCAGCGAAAGATAGCGTATTGTTTATAGGTGAAACTTTATAACCTTCGATTGTCTTTTCTGAGTAATTAAAGGTGTATGCATGTTGTTTTTCTAGTGTAAAAATGGCTTCTTTTAAAGTTACAAGCTCATTTTGGGCATTGCACAAGCAGCCACAAAAAATAATAATGATAATAAGTATGTATCGGTTTACTTCTTTCACCTATCTGTAACTATTATGAGATTAGTTTCTTTTGTTGAATAGGTTAAGTCCAGTGGGGTAGTAATAGCTTGGAGGGCATTGTCTAAATTATCATGAACAAATCCGCCAGTGAATAATTCATTTTGTTTAACACCTTTGTACGTTATTGTAACGTTATATTGCCGTTCTAGTTCACCTATAACTCTATAGAGTGGCACAGATTTAAAAGTACTAATATTGGTAGTCCATTTAGGCGCAACATCATTAGTTCTAGAGGTTAGAAACGAATCTTTATCCATTCGAAAGCTATCTCCAGCCATTAATTTTTCAATCTTTTTTGTGGTTTGTACTTGAACAACTCCTTCGTAACAAGTGATTTCAAAAAAGGAGTCACGTTGTTTTACATTAAATTGTGTTCCTAGCACAGAAACGGTTCCTTGAGAGGTAACCACGTCAAATTTTTCTCCTTTGGCTACTTTAAAAAATGCTTCACCCTCTAGCCGAAGGCTTCGTTTATTGTTCCAGTTATCTTCGTTGTAGCTAATTTCAGAAGCAGCATTAAGGGTTACTTCTGAAGCATCTGGAAGCGTAAAAGATGTTTTTTCTGACGCTAAGGTCTGTATAGTGGTTAATTGGTTGTAGAAGAAACCGTAGTATACTGCAAAACCGAGTACAACAACGCTAGCTATTTGAAGTAGCGTACGTTTCCAAGACAATTTTCTCACAGGAGTAGCTTGTGCTGCAATTCGTTTTTCTAAGGTTCTAAAATCTTTGGGGGTAGAAAAATGAGCCGCTTTAAAATTTTGGGCATTGTCTATAATGGCCCTATTCAAAGACGCATCTTCCAATTCGTTGAACTGGTTTTGTTCGTCTTCGGTTAGTTCATTCTTTAACCATTTCGCTATTAAGTAGTCTTTTTCCATAAGTACTATTTCAACTATATAACAACTAACCTTGAAAAACTCCTGATTATTTTATATTGAAATTTTTTAATTCTTTTTTTAGCGCATTAAAGGCACTGTAAATACGATACTCAACAACTTTTTGAGTAACGTCTAGCAGTTCTGCAATCTCTTTGTGTTTTTTCCCTTCAATTTTGCACAAAGTGAATGCTACTCGTTGGTCTTCGGTTAAGTTTTGAAGTGCCTTTTGATATTGTTGTAAAAATTCATCTGTCTGAAGTAAAAACTCTGGAGATTCGTTGGTATATTCTTTTAAAGGTGTTTTTTTATACTTTAATACCACCTTTTGATGTTTTATTTCATTCAGCATCTTATTATTTGCAACGGTAAACAAAAATGATTTTGCTTTAGACGGAGTCACTTTTTTACAAGCCTCCCATAAACTTATAAAGGCTTCCTGCATGATGTCATTTGCATCTGCTCCAGTTCCATATTTATAGTAAATAAAATCATGTAAACTCTGTGAGTATTGTTCATAGAGCTTTGAGAAAATATGCTTGTCACATACGTTTGTATATAAATCGTTTGCCACTGGTGAGGTTGTTTGAAACAAAGCTACAAATAAAAAAAAATACTTTTTTTCAGGAGATTTTAAGTATCAGTTGTTCTATTAGCAAAGAACCCAAAAAGAAAAACTATGAAATCAATTAAAAACAAAATTTTATTAATACTTCTTATTTCTCTTGCGCTTTTTTCTTGTCGTAAAGAAGAAATGGAAATCATTGAAACCCCCGAGGAAGAAGTCTTAGCAAATACAGTGGCTAATTTATTACTAAGAACTGCAACAAACGACGGTTCATACGACAACATTCTAGACGGTGCGAGTTGCTTCAATATTAAGTTGCCCATTACGGTTATTGCCAACGGTATTGAGGTTGTAATTGAAACCAGAGATGATATTCAGATTGTAGAAGATATCTTTGATGAATTTACAGACGATGTAGATACCTTAGAGTTTCAATTCCCTATTACCATTGTTAAGTCAGATTATTCCGAAATGGTTATTAACAGCCAAGCAGAATTGAATGCCGCCGCCCTACAATGCGGAAGTGGAGACGACGATGATATTGAATGTATCGATATACAATACCCTATTACGGCTTCGATTTTTAATCAGAATAATGAACTCATAGAAACAGTAGTTATTACAAGCGACGAACAACTCTATAATTTCTTAGAGAATATAGATTCAAACACGATTGTAACGTTTAATTTCCCGATTACTGTACTACTTTTTGACGGTACCTCCCTTACTATTAACAACTTCCAAGAATTAGAAGCAGCGATTAATGATGCAGCAGACGCCTGTGACGAAGATGATAATAATGACCCTAACGATGATGACTGTAATAATTGTACTACGCAACAATTAGAAGATGTTTTAACTGGGTGTAGCGATTGGAAAGTAGATAAATTAGAACGTAACGACAACGACTTAGAAGATGTATATGTTGGGTATACCTTTAATTTCGATACCAGCGGAAATATTAGTATCGATGGAGCAGGAAGCACCTTCAACGGAACTTGGTCTGCCACAGGTAGTGGAAATAATATTTCAGTTGAAATCACAGTGCCTGCTTTTCCAGATTTTAATGATACGTGGAACTTACATGAAATTGAACAGCAACCAGGAGAAAGTAAAGTAGATTTAAGATTAGGTGATGATCGCCTACGTTTTGAAAGTAATTGCTCCTCTGGTGGTTCTGGTGGAGGAATCAACGACACGGCCTTAGTAGCAGCACTAACAACAGGAGATTGGTATGTTACTTATTTTTTCGATGATACCGATGAAACAACAGACTATGTAGACTATGTTTTCAATTTTGCAAGCAACAATACCGCTACGGCAACCAACTCTGGAGGTGTTACAAATGGTAATTGGTCTACATCTGCTGGAGATGAGACAGAACTAGAATTAAACCTGAACTTTGGAGTGATTGATCCGCTAGACGAATTGGCAGAAGATTGGGATGTACTAGAAGTTACCAACGACATTATTAGATTAAAAGATATTAGTGGTGGCGATGGCTCTGTAGACTTTTTAACCTTTGAAAGAGAACCTTTTGGCGGAGGTGGAGGCGGAGGAACCGCGAATCTTGAGACTATTTTAGAAGACGGCACTTGGTTCGTTCAACTATATACAGACGACGGCGATGACGAGACAGGAGATTATAACGGGTATACTATAGATTTTCAAAATTCTGGCGCTGTGGTAGCTACTAATGGTAGCAATACCAACAATGGAACATGGCAGGTGCTAAGCGCTGGAAATAAATTAGACCTAAATTTCTCAGGAGTTCCTTTCGACGAGTTTAACGACGACTGGGATGTTATTATGACCTCCGAAACACGAGTTGAATTACGTGACGTAAGCGGCGGAAATGGCGGGACAGATGTATTAATCTTTGAAAAACAATAATTTGGTTGGTGAGTTGCGCCAGTCTCAAACAAATTTAAAAACAAATGCGCCTGCAGAGACTTAACAAATCCCCATACAGTTAATAGCAGGCAGCTTTGAAAAAGAAAAGTAGAATTTGTAGAGGCTGGCGAAAACCAACAGTAACGTAATATCACAAAAACTAAACATAAAAAATACAATGAAAAAAGCAACAATCTTATTGGGTATTCTATTAACCTTTGTAGCATGCTCTAGCGATGACAACAATAACTCAAACAACGAAACAAGTGCAGATCTAGTGCGAGATATTGCCGTAAATGGCACTTGGCGTGTTTCTTACTTTTTTGATACTGATGAAGATGAAACATCTAATTTTACAGGGTACGTATTTACCTTTGAAGAAGATGGTACACTACGAGCTGAAAAAGGAAGCAATTCAGTAGTGGGCAGTTGGGCAGTTCTAGACGATAGCAGTAACTCTTCTAGCGACGACGATGGAAACTCATCAGATGACGATGACTTTATCATAACTTTTCCAGTACCAGAAAGCAACGATTTTGAAGACCTCAACGACGATTGGGACATTATTACGGTAAGTGCTAACAAAATTGAACTAACCGATGTGAGTGGCGGAAATGGGGGTACAGATTTCCTAACATTCGTAAAAATATAGCCTACTTAAGTAGTTTGGATAGCCAATGTAAACGCCTCAGAAACACTTCTGGGGCTTTTATTTTTTAATCAATTTCTGAATGTTGCGGTGGTTATTTGCGATGACTTCAACAAAATAAATGCCGGCTGTTAATGCTGAAATATTAACTGTTTGTGATGGATTTACTTCGGAAAATAGCACGTTGCCAGCTATTCCGTAGATATTTACGTGCTCGATAGGAGTATCTGCTTTTATAGTAATGTAATCTGAAGCTGGATTAGGTGAGATGTTAAGCCTTAACGATGCTTCTTCGTTGGTAGCGAGCACTGCGTTTTGATAAAAAGCAACATCATTGTTCACATTTGGGACCTCTTCGTTGACAGGTGGAAAAATTTCTTCTCCAGAAATCACTATTTTTTCAAGAAACCATCATGTTTTAATTAATTCTGAATCTTGCGAAAATGTTGTACTGCAGTAAATAATACTCAGCACAAAAAGTAGTTTTTTAATCATCTCCCCTAATTAAAATTGATTTCATTTAAATTTACAAAAATTTAATTCAATGTCAGATTTTTGGTTTTACATAAAATTAGGCTTAGAACATGTTTTAGACTGGAATGCCTATGACCATACCCTTTTTATAATCGCCCTATGTGCAAGTCATACTGTTAAAACATGGCGGCGTATGGTATTACTTGTAACATTTTTCACACTGGGACACAGCGTAAGTTTAGCATTGGCAGTTTATAAGGTGGTTGCAGTACCAAGCGATTGGGTAGAATTTTTAATACCAGTCACTATTCTGGCAACTGCGTTGGTGTCTATTATTAACGCATTCAGGAAAAGGCTTAGCAACGCAGGACTCTATTTCACGATTCTTACTTTTTTCTTCGGAATGGTGCACGGCTTTGGTTTTGCAGGCTACTTTAATATGATTAACGAAGGCGCCATCTTTGTACATTTATTAGAATTTGCACTAGGAATTGAAATAGCGCAGGTAATTATTGCGTCTTTTGTAGTGATGTTAGGTTATGTTGCACAAGAATTGTTAAAGCTAAAGCGGCAATATTGGGTAGTGACGCTTTCCGCAGTAGTACTTATTTTGGCAATTCCAATGCTCATGGAAAACTGGATATTCTAGTAGAAACTGTAACTTTAAGCACTATTTAACAACCAATATTTTATCAAGTTCTAACTTCACGCTACTTTAGCTTTTTATATGACAGATAGCAAACAAAAACAATACGATAGCGCCTATTTAAAAATGGCCGAAGAGTGGAGTAAACTTTCGTATTGCAAGCGTAGACAAGTTGGCGCGCTTATTGTGAAAGATAAAATGATAATTAGCGACGGATATAACGGTACGCCTAGCGGATTTGAAAATATTTGTGAAGATGATGAGGGGTATACCAAATGGTACGTATTACATGCAGAGGCCAATGCTATTTTGAAAGTGGCGTCCTCTACCCAATCTTGTGAAGGAGCTACGCTGTACATTACCATGTCACCCTGCCAACAATGCAGCAAGCTAATACATCAGGCAGGAATTAAAAGACTGGTCTATAAAGACCAATATAAAGATGACTCTGGCGTTCGATTTTTAAAGAAAGCTGGTGTTGCAATTACTCAGTTAGAAGATTAGAATCTATACTATGCGCTTTAACAAAACCTATCTTCCGTTACTTTTTGGAGTCGTCTTGGCGATAGGGGTTGTTATTGGCTCAAAACTAAATTTTAACGATACTACAGAGAAAATTTTTGCAACCAACAGCAAGAAAGACAAGCTAAATCGCCTTATAGATTACATAGATTACGAGTACGTAGATCAAGTAAATACAGATAGTATTGTAGATGTAACCGTAAATGGTATTCTTGAAAATCTAGATCCACATTCGGTATATATTCCGGTAGATGCTTACGAAGACAACGCAGATGATATGCGAGGTAATTTTGTAGGTATTGGCATTAGTTTTTATCCGCATAACGATACCATTGCAGTAATTAGACCTATAGAAGGCGGACCAGCAGATCGTGCAGGCATTAGAGGTGGTGACCGAATTCTATCTGCAGACGACGTTCCTTTATACGGTGAAAATTTTAACCGCGATAGTATTGCCGCCTACCTTAAAGGTAATAAGGGTTCTAAAGTAAAGCTGAAAATTTATAGACCAGAAGATAAGCAGCTGCTTACCATCTCCGTTAAGCGAAGAGATGTACCTCTTTTAAGTGTAGACGCATCGTACAAACTTACCGACGACATTGGGTACATAAAAGTAAATCGTTTCTCTGAAACAACTCACGAAGAATTTGACGATGCCTTAGAAGAACTTAATGATGCTGGAATTTCTAAATTAGTGTTAGACCTGCGTGATAACCCTGGGGGCTATATCTATACAGCCGAACAAATTCTGGATGAATTTTTAGGGAGAGACAAACTTCTTTTAATCACCAGAAACAAAAACGGAGACGAAAACAAAAGCTACGCTACTCGCAAAGGAGATTTTCAGAAAGGAGAAATTTACGTCCTTATTAATGAAAATTCGGCCTCTGCTAGCGAAATAGTGGCAGGCGCACTTCAAGATAACGACAAAGGAATTATTATTGGGCGACGCTCTTTTGGCAAGGGACTAGTACAACGTGAAATGGCACTGGGCGATGGAAGTGCTGTTAGGCTTACCATTGCACGTTATTATACGCCTACAGGGCGCTCTATACAGAAGCCCTACGGAAATGGGAACAAAGCCTACTACAACGAATATGAAAATAGATATCGAAATGGCGAATTGCTAAGTGCAGATAGTATTCAGGTGGCAGACTCCTTAAAGTTTGTAACACCCAAAGGGAAAATAGTGTACGGTGGCGGCGGAATTACTCCAGACGTTTTTGTGCCTAAAGATACAAGCGTAGCTAGCGAAACAATTGAATTTGTATCGCGTAGCGGCTATATGGGTTATTTTGTATTCGAGTTTCTTGAAAAGCAAAGAAGCGATTTTGCCAACATTTCTTTTGAAGAGTTTAATCGCAGTTACGAAATAGACACAGAACTGGCGGAAGAGTTTATTGTATATGCTCGCTTAAGTGAGGCGCGTATAGATTTAAGCGAATATAAAGAAGAGCTTAAAAAAGCAATTAAAGCAAATATTGCACAACAACTTTACGGTCCAAATGCCTTTGAAATGATCATCAATCAGGGTGACCCGATGCTAGAGAAGGTACTAGAACTGGAAGGCGTACTTACCCCTACTCTAGAAGAATAAGCTTACCGTTTGGTTTTTCCTTGTATTAGAAGCGACGTGCGCAAAATCCACAGTAATAGGATTACGCAAGCTGCAGCCAAAACGCAAATAGCAGCTACCACACTATCGCCCGTAAACGGAGCATCATAATTTATTTGGGTGGCGTTAAAGATTAGCAACCCTGCTGCTATAGCCATAACGATGTAAATAAATAGTTTCATGTCTAAAATTCTTAATTAAATAATTCTTGAATGTTGGAGGTGAAGAGCTTTACGGCTATAGCCAAGAGAATTACACCAAAGATTTTTTCAATAATTGCAATTCCATTTTTACCTAAAAAACGTTGTAAACTTCCAGACGTACGCAGTACAATAAATACCACCACCACATTTACTACAATGGCAACAATAATGTTCTCCAGCGCATATTCTGCGCGTAGTGAAAGTAATGAAGTTAAACTACCAGGCCCAGCAACAATAGGAAAGGCAATAGGAAAGACCGTTGCCATCTCAAGATTTTCTTCATTTTGTTTGAAAAGCTTAATGCCTAAGATCATTTCCAAAGCAATAAAAAACAGGATAAAAGCACCAGCAACCGCAAATTCATAGACGTTTATACCAATTAGCTTTAAAATTTCTTCACCAATAAATAAAAAGACAATAAGTACCACAGCCGCAATTATAGAGGCACGACCACTTTTTATAGTCCCAGATTTTTCTTTTAGGGAGATGATAATAGGAATACTTCCTACAATGTCAATTACCGCAAAAAGTACCATGGTGGCAGTAGCTATTTCTTTAAAACTGAAGTTCATTTTTTAATCCGTCAACACGGGCTTTTAAAAAGGTTTTATTGGCTGCAAAATTAGACTTTTTTGGGCGTTTAACCTAGCTAGGAGTAAGTGTCTTTTGCTTTTTCTTTTTGGCTGAACGTATAATTGTTTTAGCTGAAATCATTGCAGAACAATTCTTGCTAGAATGAAAATCAGCTTATATTTGCGTCATGTTTCAACTTGGAAAAACAATAGTTTCTGAAGATCTCATCGAGAAAGAATTTGTGTGCAACTTAGGTGCTTGCAAGGGCGAATGTTGCATTGCTGGTGAGGCTGGAGCCCCTGTTACCGAAAAAGAGGTTTCTATTCTGCAAGAAATCTACCCAAAGGTAAAACCCTTTTTACGAAAAGAAGGCATTGCCGCTATTGAGGCACAGGGAACCCATATACAATCGGAAAGAGGTGACCTTGAAACTCCGCTTGTAAACGGTGCAGAATGTGCCTATGTCACTTTTACCGATACTGGCATTGCAAGTTGCGGTATTGAAGACGCCTATAACGCAGGTGAAGTAAACTTTAAGAAACCAATTTCTTGCCACTTGTACCCGGTTCGCGTGCAAGATTATAGTGAGTTTGCTGCCGTGAATTACCATAAATGGCCAATTTGCAATGATGCTTGTACACTAGGAAAAGAACTTAAAGTACCTGTGTATAAGTTTGTTAAAGACGCCCTCGTTCGAAGATTTGGAGCACATTGGTATGCCGAGTTAGAAAAGGTTGCAGCAGATACTAACCCATAGCAATAGTTCATAAAAAGAGTTTTACCTGAAAATAGTACCTTTAGGAGATTTTCAGTTTAGATGCGCAACAAGTTACTTTTTATAGTTTTATTGTGGTATGGATGTGCCTATGCCCAGGAAATTTCCGTAGAAAAGATTCAGAAGCAACACCAACAAACGGTGTTAGATACAACAGCTATACAAAGTGTTATTCAACAAACTTTTCAGCTTAAAAAAGAAGGAAATTATACATCTGCCTACGACTTAAACAATTGGCTGCTTTCTAAAATAGACAGTGCGCAAACTCCATTCTATTATGCAGAAGCGCTTTACATGCAAAGCCGCGTTGCGATAGACTTAGGGACGTATGCAGAGAGTATTGCAACCACCAAAAGAGCCAAGGCCATTTATACAATGCTTGATGATAGAAAAAGTATGGCTGCTTCAGATAATTTGATTGGGGTGGGGTATTATTTTAAATCCCAATTAGATAGTACACTTCACTATTACCTTGCCTCTTATAATTTAAAAAAGAAATTAAAAGCGTCTGCAGAGCAACTTGCAATTTCTGCTTACAACATTGGTATTGTTTACGAAGATTTGGGTCGTTACAACGAGGCGCTAACAATTTACAATAACGCCATAGATTATCTTAAACAAACAAACGATCCAAAAACCAGTTTTTTACCTTCGGTCTATCTTGCCATGGCTAATACACACAACAGAAATAACAATATTATTAAAGCCGAAGAATATACTTCGCTAGCGCATACTGAAGGAATTAGAACCTACGGAGCAGATAACCCTGAGATGAGTTTTGTGTACGAAAGTAATAGTTCTATCTATAAAGATTTGGGCCAATTTGAAAAAGCGAAACAGTTTGCGTTTAAGGCACTAGATATTCGCGAGAAGTACTACGGAAAAACTCACAGATGGACCACACAGAGCTATACAGACGTAGCAGAATTATTGCTAAAAACGCAAGCAATAGATAGTGCTGAAATAGCGATTAAGAAAGCAATTTCTATAGGAGAGCAAGTAGATAACAAACTCGATCTCGCCGATGCGTACCTAGTAATGAGTGATGTGCTAGCGGCTAATAAAAAATGGGCAGAAGCCCTGCCCTATGTAGAAAAAAGCAGCACTTATAACAGTGTTGTTTATGGCGATAAACACGAATTTGTGGCAGAAACACACCTCTACAAAGCAAAGCTATATCTTGCCATGAATAATAGCCAAGAGGCAACACGTGCCCTTAAAGAGGCATTAGAAAGCTCGCAGTACAATGCTAATGATTTAAATTTGCTCGCCGCGCCTTTTGTAGCTTTGGAAGCACTTAGTTTGCAATTTTCAATTGCCGATACGTCTGATAAACTAAAAATAATAGACGAGGAAATTGCGCTTATAAAATTTGTAAGACGACTTTACCACAGTCAGCAGGCAAAAGTGTTTTTTGCAAATACTACAAGAAAGACTATTAGCAATGCTGTCTCTTTTTGTTACTCAGAATACACCCAACACAATGAGCCTCATTTTTTCGAGAAGGCTTTAGAACTTGTGCAACTAAACACGAACAGCGTATTGGTAGAAGAGCGCCAGGCGGTGCAACAAAATTTGGTGAGTAAAGAGGCGTCTACTTATTTTCAGAATGTGGTAAAATTAAGACAACAATGGGCACGAGCCAATCAAGAGTTGTTTTACGAAGAAACTGCCACGTCGCCAAACAAAGAGACAATAGACAGTTTATTAAATCATAGGGTGACCGTTTCAAGGCAATTAGACAAAGCCATTGCAAGTTACACCGCATTGTCTTCAGAAAAGGCTCAAGAAGTTGCAGCTGTTTCGGTTTCAGAATTACGTCAAACCATGAACAAGCAACAACAGCTTTTTCAATATTTTGTTGGAGAAAATGATGTGTATATGTTTAGTATTACTTCAGAAAAAATAGTCGCAAAAAAATTAGCCGCTACGGCAAGCATAAAAAACACTGTGGCAACCTTACGAGATAAACTCATTGCTAGAGACCCAATAAATGCTGAGGTTACAGAGTTGTCAGATTTGTTAGACATAGTAGATGTAGACCCCAGTAAGCGTGAAATCACCATTGTTACAGATGGCTTTTTGGCGTTTATTCCTTTTGAAATTTTAGTCAATACTAAAGAAGAAATGCTGCTAGAACAACATTCTATACGATATCAGGCGGCACTAAGCTTATGGAATAAATCTGAACGTCACATTTCTAAATTTGACACCTATTGGTCTGGGTTTGGAGTTGCTTATGTTGGAGCACAGCAGTTGCCTAAAGGTGTAGAGGAAATTAAAACTATTGCGAAGTTAACTCAAGGCAACACTTTTTTTAATCAAGAGGCAACAAAAGAAGCATTATTTGAGCAAGGAAAGAAGAGTGAAATTTTACATGTGGCATTGCACGGTAGTACCAATGCCGAAAATTCTCTATACAGCAAATTTTTGTTGAAAGATACAAGTATCACCGCCTCTGAGATATATAATAACCAAATTAAAAGCAAATTAGTAGTGCTTAGTGCTTGCGAGACAGGTTATGGCTCTGTGGAGAACGGCGAAGGTGTTATGAGTTTGTCTAGGGCGTTTACATATGCAGGAGCACAAAGTACTGTAATGAGTCTTTGGGAGGTACCAGATGCCCAAACTGCCCAGCTTATGGTGTTGTTTTACGAACATTTAGAGGCTGGCGAGCCAAAGGATGTTGCTTTGCGTAATGCTAAATTAGATTATGTAACTAACACGACTAATAAAAATTTAAAACATCCATACTATTGGGCGGGATTTGTAATTTCTGGTGACGTATCACCTGTAAAAAGCAACCCCCAACTATCAAACTATATGATTTTTGGGGGTGTGCTTGTCTTGGTAGGATTTGGTCTGTATGGCTACAGAAAGGCAAAAAAAGCTAGTTAGTTTGGTTGAGTAGTTTTTCAATTTTCTCCAGGCGTTTTTCCTGTGCCGCGAGCTGTTCTTTTAGAAGCTTATTTTCTTTTGAAATTTCTATAGAATAAAGAAATAGCTCTTCTATTTTTTCTAGATTTTTTATAGTTGTTTCTGAAAGGCTAATCTTCATGCCTGCGGCTTTTATTTCTTCATAGGCCTTTACACCAGGCAAATGGCCGTTTTGTTTTATAAATTTTTCTACTTCGGAAAGGGTCTTAAAATTATATGCGGGGTTAATTTCTGAAACACCTTCAAAATAGTTTTCGAACACATAATCTGGATACGTAGCCGTATTAGACTCAAAATCTACAGCACGCGCTCTTCCATATACGCGTAACGGATAGATTCCTGCTAGATCAATTTCTACTCGATCTTGCGATGCGCTTTTAAAAACAAAACTATCTCCACTATCTCTGTATTGAAGTCCCCATCCTGGAAACGCTGGCGACTGTGAGAGCACCATTCTGTCGGCGTTATTAGTTCCGGCATTAAACATATATAGCATTGTTTCTGGGGTGGCTCCTGCTTGGGCAAAAGTAATGCTGGTTTGGTCGCTTGTAAAGTTGATATCATCTCCTGCTGTTGCCACATCTAAGGTGGTTCCGGTGCGAGACCAATACCCCGGAAAATTGTCTACCCAACTAACATTTCCTAATGCGTCGGTCTGCATAATTTGGTTAGCCGTACCGCGTGTTGATGGCAAGACATAGTTGTTTGCTGCAGATGTACCTATGGAAACATTTCCGAGGAAATATCCTGCAAAGCCAGTAGATTTCTGTACATCGCTATAGATTCCGTATTGTACATTGGCGTTCGTTGCACTAGGAATTTGTATGTAGGTACCGTACAAATTGGCATTATTACCAAAAGCACCATTTTCTAGGGTAATATAGGTTCCGTACTGTGTGCCTCCCGTACCGTTGTACATTTCTACCTCCAGCCCTTTTCGAATATTAGCAGCTGTTGCGCCTAATTGGGTGCTATAGGCGGTTTGTTCGGGGGCATTTGCATTGTTTAATATGCCCACATAAACGCCTGTTTCTTCCGAGGCGCCTGCTCCTCCTATAGAATAATGTGCCCCAGTTTTGGTGCCAGGACCATTATTGAGTTCAGACTTAAATCCAATTTTATTTCCAGCGGTATTTTGATTCATAAAGAGGGAGTAGCCAGTTTTATTTCCTGTTCCAGTTCCCACAAAAGAAATAGTATGTCCTTGATGATCAAAACTACTTAGATTTCCGGTTAGGTTAATTGCTGTTTCCATACCTATTACCCGAACATCTGTTGCGTTAATGACATTGTTTATACCTTTTGTATTCGTTGCTCCTCCGTTACTATTTGAGACATTTGTAGATAGGTATAAATTTCTCGTACCCGTCATGCCCGACGGATAGGCTCCAATTAGCAGCGAGCTCACTGAGGTGCTTAAAGAAGTAGATTCGCTGTTTATGTCTTTTCTGGCAACTATCGGGATGTCGTTTGTAAGTGCGTTTGCAGCTAGGGCTGCGCCGTTTGGGTTGTAATTTATACCTAACCCACCATTGGTAAAGATATTGTCGTTTATATCATCTGGAGCTGTTGTAGTGCCATATTCGTAGAAATCTGCATCACTTATTGCAATACTAGCAGGATCTATCCAACTTACATTTCCAGCTGCATCGGTTTGCATAATTTGGTTGTTTGTACCTCTAGAGGCCGGAAGAATGTAGTAGTCTGGTGCTCCAGAATTATATTCTTGAGTTCCAATAGCAACATCACCTGCAAAGAAACCTGCAAAACTTCCACTTTTTTGAACAGCGGAATAAAGTCCGTAATGGGTACCACCTGTGATATCGGGAATTCTTACTAGGCTTCCGTATTTATTCCCAGTACCAGTACCTGTTAAGTAACTAAACGTCCCATAAGCTTCACCAGTTCCATTTTGTTGAATGGTATTTTGAACTCCAACATTTTGGGATGGTGACGCTCCTGTTATTCGAGTATTTACACCTTGTGAGCTGTTGTTGGTGGCGGTAATTAAGTTATATACGCCAGATTGGCCCCCGCTACCGTCCCCTATAAACTCATTATACACGCCATAATCAAATGCGTTGCCACCAGATGACAAAATGTTATGAATAGCTCTATTGGCTTCAAGACCTGTACCTTGGTTGCTACTTTCATTATAAATTGACGATGTAGCACCGTTATTTCTAGCTGTAGAGAGGGTAATATTTCGGGTTAAGGTAGAGGAAGAGTTTAATTTACCGTCTGTGCTTGTGCTTCCGCCTAAGTTAACAGCTTCGGTGGCGCCATCTGCTGGCGATAAATAAGCCCCGTTGTCTGTCCATTCTGTAACAGCAATGCTTGCTGGGTCTACCCATGCTATGTTGCCTGATGCATCGGTTTGCATAATTTGTCCATTGGTACCACGGGTTGAAGGAAAGATATAGCCATTACTGGTGTTGGTTCCAAAATACATGCGTCCTAAAAAATAACCCGCGTAGCCCGTAACACGTGGCACATCGCTATACACGCCGTATTGGTTCCCGGTGCCAGCGTCGTTTATGAAATTATAAGATCCGTATTTGCTCCCAGAACCGCCACTATTTACTGTGTTTCTTGTGGCAATTTTCGTACCTGTACCAAAAGATTGAATAGAATTGTCTGTTCCAATGTGCATTCCGTTTCCTCCATTACTAAGCACATTAAGTGTACCCGTATGAGCACCACCTCCAGTGCCATCTAGGATATTACTTACTCCGTAATGCAAACCATCTCCAGTATTGGAAATTAAATTTGCCATACCGTATTGTCTGCTTATAGAAGTCCCCAACAACGTATTACTTATACCATACGATCTGCCTTGAAAATTGTTTGTGATATTATTGATGTTCCCATACCTAAAACCACTGTTGCCTGATACATTTATGGTTGTTTTTGTTCCAGCAGTTTCATTAGTACCAGCATTGCCTGTGATTGTATTTAAAGTACCGTAATGACCCCGTCCATTATCTGTAGAAATAACGTTTGTAACCCCTGCAGCATCACCTCCACCTGTACCGCTTATTGAATTAAATGTAGCGTTGAGCCCACCATTGCCAAGCCCTGTAATATCTTGATAACTACCATAAACTTGCTGGTTCGATTGTGCATCCATTTTATTATAGGTGCCAAAGTGACTTCCCAAAGAAGTTCCAGTAATAGTATTGTAAGTTCCATATTTAAATCCTGAACCAGTAGTACTATTGGTCACAAAGAGCCCATAATTATCAGTTGTTTCATCGCCAGATTTATTGATGTTCGCAGTTCTACCGCTTCCGCTGAAATTTAAATCTAAGGTATAATCTGCAGTATTTTTCCCAATCGCAACATTTCCGAAGGTAAATATATCGTCATTAATATCGTCTGGTGCCGTGGTTGTTCCTTCTTCGTAGAAATCGGTATCAGATAATCCGCTCGATGCTGACGTGATTAATTTCTCCCAGGTAGTGCCGTTAAAGCTATAATACCCCACACCATCACCTCCAGTTACCGCTGCATTTGTATTGTAAATTAATAAGCCCATTGCTGCTGTATTGGTGCCATCTAATGTGGTGGTGGTTACATTGGCCAACGAGACTTTTGGTATAAGCACTCCTTTGTCTGAAGCTTGTATGTCTAGCATTGCAGACGGATCTGGCGCCGTGGTATTAATCCCAACTTGCGCTGTAAGTGAAGCAGTACCAAATAAAAGTAGAAAAACACATAGGTTAGGTAAGTTCTTAAAAGATTGGGGTCTTTTTAGACGTGTTTTCTGATACTTCATGATGTATTATTTCAGTTTGGTTTCTCTTTAGTGGAAACATTCTGAAATAGGTTAACATCACCTAATAATTATTTTAATTGCTCAAGCAATTCTTGCGATTTTTTAGAGTAGTCATTTCCAGATGCTGCTAATGTGGATAACAGTTCTTTAGCTGATGAAGTAGCATCTTCCTGCAAATAGGCAAGCGCTAAATACCATTTTGCATCAGGTTCAAATTTTAACTCACCTCTTGCTAAGTATCCAGACAGCAAAGGTTTGGCGCTAGCAGTGTCCCTATTCGCCAATGCGCTTAACCCGCCATAAAATAGGGCGTAAGGGTCTCCACTTTCCTGAAAAAGTTGGTTAAAAGCTATATATGCATTGTCGTAATCTTTGTTTTCATAGGCCAAAAAGGCTTCGGTTTTTAAATCTGTAGTGGTTGTACCGCGAATAATGGGCTGAACTACATTTGGGTATGCCTCAAAATTTTCCGCAAATAATGTTGAGGGACTCGGTTTCGAAAAAAATAGACCATATCCTAATGAGAATAATATGGCAAAAGAGGCGGCAATAAGCATAGTGCGAACCAATTTTTGCCGTTGTCTTGGCTTGGGTTCAAAGTCTTGAAGTGTTTTTTTGAAAGAAGCATCTTTAGACGCTATTACTGCTTGTTGTAAGTTCTGCTGAAAGGTAACTTCTTTGGCAAACTCAGGATCTGCTGCCAGCAAATTATTAAATGCCGTAAGTGCATCGGGATCTAAATTGTTGTGCAGATATTTTTCTATAAGTTCTTCTTTATTCATTTTTATGAGCCTTTATGGCTTCTTTTAATGTTTTTAAACATCGCGATTTCTGGCTGCGCACTACGTTTTCACTTTCATACGAAGTTGTAGCAACAATATCACTAATTGTTAGTCCTCGGTAATAAAACATAGTTAACATTTCTTGACATTTTTTTCCTAATTGTTCAAAATGTACCTTTAATAACTGTTGCTCTACTGTAAGTGTGTGTTTTTCTGAAACTTCAATAATGGGGATGTCTTCTTGTTTGGTGTTTTCTATATAGGAGCTAAATTTCTGTTGTCGTTTTAGTTCGTTGTAAATCATAAATTTTCCAATTCCAAATAAATAGGTGCGTAACGAACTTTTAACCTTGTAGAGATTACCTTGAAGTGCCTGTTTCCGAAGTGCAACAAAAGCATCTTGATAGATGTCTGCCAAGGTTTCTGAAGAAAGATTGTATTTTTTTCCGAAACCTATAAATGTGGCCCTGTGAGCTTTATACAACGATTGTATTGTACTTGTATCGTCGGTAATAAAAGCATCAATTTGGCTGCGCTCCATACATTCTTAGAGTTGGGTCTATAAAAGTACCAATTATTATGTGGAGTATCCAAACTATAAAAATGTTAACCTTTCTCAAAAAATTTCCACTAATAAAAAAGATTACCCGTTTGGGTACTATTTAATATATTGATAATTAGTATCTTGAAATTTTATAACCATTAAATGTAAATCATGAAAAAAGTATTTGTAATCTGTGTAGCTATGATCATGGTCGTAGCTTGCGACAATCCCGTTTCAAAAAAAATTAAAGAAACAAAGCAAAATGTACAAAATGTAACTAAGGCTTCCAAGGAAATTACCAAAATGGGAGACGATTTAAAAGAGTTGCAAGAAATGGAACCACTAACCAATGAAGAAATGAAAGCGTGGCTTCCAGAAAGTATAAACGGAATGAAACGTACAGGCTACAAGGCTGGACAAACGGCATACCTCAAAATTGCGAGTATCGAAGCTACTTATAAAAACGAGGACAAGAGCAAGACTTTTAAAATAAACATTATTGATGGTGCAGGAGAATTAGGAGCGTCTGCCACTGCTGGAGCAAGAATGATGTTGGCAATGGATATGGAGGAGGAAGATGAGTATAAAATAAAGAGAACAGTTGAAAGGGATAATATGCGCGCTATGGAAGAATACAAAAAGAATTCGAACAATACCAGCATTCAACTCATGCACGGCAAACGATTTTATTTGCAAGCCAATGGTACCAATATGGATGTAGACGAAACCTGGGATGCTATAGATGAACTAGACCTAGATGATCTAGAATAAATTAGTAGTAATGAAAATTAATAAACCGGAAGCCTAAAAACTTCCGGTTTTTTTTATGATGTTACTTTACTCCTTTAGTGCGACACATAATTACCACGTTGCATCAAGACTAGATTCTACTTTTATTGTGTGAAGTTAAGGAATGGTATCGATAGGGGTCTTTCCCCCTAAATAAAACAGGTCATTCTCTAGCCATATTTGGAGTGAGCACCTATGACAAAACCATTTTACTCAGCCTATTTTTGAATTGAAAATTAAGCGGCTTACTAGGGCGGTATCCGAAAAGCCCGATAAGAGTAGGAAAATTTAAAATAGATTATCATGAAAACAATTATTACCTCGCTTGCAATCATTTTGTGTTTACACAGTAGTATTGCTCAAACAGATTCGGCGCAAAACAATAACTCTTTGACCGAAATTTCACAAGTGCAGCGAACCGCATTATTAGATCAACTTTACGAAGAAGGTAGGGCTTTAGAAAATTATGGAACACCGCTTCAAATAGAAGCCAATAGAATGGCAATTAAAGCAGCTTGGCAGGAAATCAATCCGCGTTTTGCAGACCTATATAAGCCTGTATCTACAGAAGGGCTTCTTCCTGAAACTATGGAGAATCTTTCTGTAAATGGTATACACAACCCAGAAATCATACAAGAACCTCGTACATTTGAAGCTACAAGAGATTGGGATACAGACCGACTTTTGCTAGATGAATTTATTGATGGAGGTGTAGATATAGACGTCACTCAAAGCGGCGATATTTATATTTCTGCATATCAGAACAATATCGATTTTGGAGGAGCTTTCGACATTATATACATATATAGATCGTTAGACGGAGGTCAAACTTTTGAGCAGTGGCAGGCGGCTAATGTAACTGCGCCTATGCGTAAAATGGAAATGGTGACTATAAGTGGTACAGGTGACGAATATGTTTTGATGTACTTAACAACAGATTCAGAAAACTTTCAAGCATGGAGATGGAATACCACTACAGGTGATTTTGTAGCACAAGTTATTTCGAGTGATGTTACAGATTTTTCTGTAGATAGAAATTTTCCGACCAATACAAATGCGCAACGTGTATTTGCAACATACTTAAAAGATGACGGGGGGTGTGCAACCGAAGTTTTTTCTGCTCGAAGTACTGCTGGCAGTTACGGACTTGATTGGACAGACGAAGTTAGTATTGACAGTGTATGTGGCGAGCAAGTTTCATTTGGGTACGGTTTTAATGGCTCTATTTACACCACCTATACTGGTGCAACTTCAGGAAACTTATATGTAAATGTAAATAGCGATTATAACGACCCACTATCTTGGACATCAAGAGAAACAATTACAACTGGAGCAACAGAAGAGTCTGTAAATCCGGTTATAAAGGCAGCGCGAACTGAATTGGCAACAGATAATGTACTGCTAGTTACTTCTCAGCGTGATGCTGGAACAACAGATGGTTATCGATTTAGACTGTATACACGAGAAAATGGGGCAGCATTTACATCATTATTCAATGGTGTGCCACTTCCAAACCAAAGCTCTGTACAACCAGATCTTTGGATTCGTAAGGCAGCCGCGGCAACAGATATTCAACTTTCCCATACGTTTCAAATTGTAGATGCGTCTAGTAGCAACTTTATTTCTTCTCGCACTTATGATGGGGCTGGTTTCCCTTCTGGAGAGACCGTGAGCGATACAGATGTAGATGTTTGGGAAGGATTTCCAGCAGCCGTTGCTGAAACATCAGACGACTTGCCATGTATGGCATTTGCCGGAACTAGTGGCGGTGGTGGCTTTGGCCAAGGACTGTATTTTGATGCAAAAACGGAAATCATCATTTTAAATACTGCCGAAAATGCCTTAGAAGGCTTGGCGTATTTCCCAAATCCAATGAGGGAGACGTTACATGTGCAAACTAAAAATACAATTAGTAGTGTAGCGCTGTATACAATTACCGGAGCAAAAATACTAGAACAAGTAGAAGGCGCAAGTAATAAGACTTCTATTAACACAGCATCATTGGCTGCTGGGGTGTATCTTTTAGAGGTGCGTTCAGATAACCAGTCAGGAACCTACAAGGTTATTAAACAATAGCCCTGTATTTTTTTCGTAGTATGTTGCAAATGAGCCGAAGTTCCCTTCGGCTCATTTTTTATTTTACGTTGCTTTTTGATGAAAACGATTTTTTTTCAATTTTTTTTCTGAAATTTTACAAGAATTTGTGTTGAAAAACGACCACATAAATTAACTGTGTAAATGTAAGCCAAGCCACTGCTAGCTATGTGTCTCTAGGGGTTTTCAACGACAATCTTCCAAATTGTTAACAAGCCAGTGTTTGAAATATAATCAACTAAAAAACAGATAGTTAACAAGCAGTTTTAACAAAACTATAATAACACTTTCAAAACGCATATGTTGAAAACTTTGTTGAAAACCAACTGTCGATTCCTACGATTTTCGAAGCATTTTTTTTCATATTTGTTAGTCCCTAGTAGCGGGAGATTTTTCCAAAAAATAAAAACGAAGGACAATGAGCGCAGTAGAACCCATTTTAGAAGAAAACAAAGACAGATTTGTAATTTTTCCAATTCAACATCATGACATTTGGGAATGGTACAAAAAATCTGAGGCTAGTTTTTGGACGGCAGAAGAAATTGATTTGCACCAAGATTTAACAGATTGGACGCAAAAATTGAATGACGATGAGCGTTATTTTATTAAACATATTTTAGCATTTTTTGCTGCAAGTGATGGGATTGTTAATGAGAATCTAGCCGAAAATTTTGTAAATGAAGTTCAGTATTCTGAAGCAAAATTCTTCTATGGTTTCCAGATAATGATGGAGAATATTCATTCTGAAACCTACTCATTACTTATTGATACTTATGTAAAGGACGAAACAGAAAAAGACAAATTGTTTAACGCAATTGAAACGTTCCCTGCAATTAAGAAAAAAGCAGATTGGGCATTAAAATGGATTGATAGTCCGAGTTTTGCCGAACGTCTTATCGCCTTTGCTGCAGTAGAAGGAATTTTCTTTTCTGGTGCGTTCTGTTCTATATTCTGGTTAAAGAAGAGAGGCCTAATGCCTGGACTAACCTTCTCTAATGAGCTTATCTCTAGAGATGAAGGAGTGCATTGCGATTTTGCTGTGCATTTACACAACCACCATTTAGTAAATAAAGTACCTAAGGACCGCATTCGTGAAATTATTGTTGATGCTTTAAACATTGAAAGAGAATTTATTACAGAATCTCTTCCGGCAAGTTTAATTGGTATGAACTCGAAACTTATGACACAATACCTAGAGTTTGTTACAGACAGACTTTTGGTAGAATTACAATGCGAGAAAGAATATAATACTAGCAATCCATTCGACTTTATGGATATGATTTCCCTACAAGGAAAAACGAATTTCTTTGAGAAACGCGTTTCTGAATATCAAAAAGCTGGTGTTACCAACAAAGACAAAGAATCGAATAAAATTAGTTTCGACGCAGATTTTTAGAAAAGTTCCGCCTGGTCCCCAAAGGGCGGCTTTTCATAAACAAATTGCTGATAATGTGTGTTTTAACAAACACGCACAAGCATCCTTTTTCAGAATAAAAATAAAACCTCAAAAGCAAGAACAATGAATGTAGTAAAAAGAGACGGCCGCAAAGAGCCCATTATGTTTGACAAGATCACTTCGCGTGTTCGAAAATTGTGCTACGGCCTAAACGAATTAGTAGACCCAGTAAAGGTCGCTATGCGCGTAATAGAAGGTCTTTACGATGGCGTAACTACAAGTGAGTTGGATAATTTGGCCGCAGAAATTGCAGCTACCATGACGACCTCACACCCAGATTATGCACGTCTTGCCGCTAGAATTTCGGTCTCGAACCTACATAAAAACACAAAGAAGTCATTTTCAGAAGTGATGACAGACCTGTACGAATATGTAAATCCGCGTACAGGAAAGAAAGCTCCTTTGCTTAGTGATGAGGTGCATAAAGTAATTATGGATAATGCAGAAGAATTAGATTCTACCATTATCTATAACCGAGATTTTGGGTATGACTATTTCGGTTTTAAAACCTTAGAACGTTCGTATCTATTAAAGCTTAATGGGCAAATTGTTGAGCGTCCGCAGCATATGCTAATGCGTGTTTCTGTTGGAATTCACCCAACCGATTTAGCAGCGGCTAAAGAGACCTACGAATTAATGTCTAAAAAGTACTTTACGCACGCTACCCCAACACTTTTTAATAGTGGTACCCCAAAACCTCAAATGTCTTCATGTTTCTTGCTTACCATGAAAGACGATAGTATAGACGGTATTTACGATACTCTAAAACAAACTGCTAAAATTTCACAATCTGCTGGAGGTATCGGATTGTCTATTCATAACATTCGTGCAACCGGATCGTACATTGCAGGTACTAATGGTACATCAAATGGTATTGTGCCAATGCTACGTGTATTTAATGACACAGCGCGTTATGTAGACCAAGGAGGCGGAAAACGTAAAGGTTCTTTTGCCATCTACATGGAAACATGGCATGCAGACATTATGGATTTCTTAGACCTAAAGAAGAACCACGGAAAAGAAGAAATGCGCGCTCGTGATTTGTTTTACGCTATGTGGATTTCAGATTTGTTCATGAAGCGTGTACAGGAAGATGGGGAGTGGACCCTCATGTGCCCGAACGAATGTCCTGGCTTATGCGATGTGCATAGCGAAGAATTTGAAGCCATGTACCTTAAATATGAAGCCGAAGACAAAGGAAGAAAAACAATTAGAGCCCGTGAGCTGTGGGAGAAAATATTAGAATCTCAAATTGAAACAGGAACGCCTTACATGTTGTACAAAGATGCAGCAAACCGTAAGAGCAACCAGAAAAATTTAGGAACCATTCGTTCGTCTAACTTATGTACAGAAATTATGGAGTATACATCTCCAGACGAAGTGGCTGTATGTAACTTAGCTTCTATTGCGTTACCTATGTTTGTGAAAAATAGAGAATTTGATCATAAAGAATTGTTTAAAGTAACCAAACGCGTTACCAAAAACTTAAACAGAGTTATAGATCGTAATTACTACCCAGTAAAAGAAGCAGAGAACTCTAATTTCCGTCATAGACCAGTAGGATTAGGAATTCAAGGGTTGGCAGATACGTTCATTAAAATGCGTTTGCCATTTACTTGTGATGAGGCTAAAAAAGTGAATCAAGAAATTTTTGAAACACTCTATTTTGCAGCAGTAACCGCTTCTATGGAAGAAGCCAAAGTAGATGGGCCTTACGAGTCTTACAAAGGTTCGCCGATTTCCGAAGGACTCTTTCAACACAACCTATGGAATATTAAAGACGAAGAACTAAGCGGCCGATGGGACTGGGGGAAACTGCGTAAAGATGTGAAGAAACATGGAGTGCGTAACTCACTGCTAGTGGCGCCAATGCCAACAGCATCTACCTCACAAATTTTAGGAAACAACGAAGCTTTTGAGCCGTACACTTCTAACATTTATACAAGACGTGTGTTAAGTGGTGAATTTATTGTTGTAAACAAACATTTGTTGGAAGACTTGGTAGAATTAGGTCTATGGAACGACGATTTAAAAGAAGAAATCATGCGTGCTAATGGGTCTATTCAGGACGTAGACAATATTCCACAAGACTTAAAAGAGCTGTACAAAACAGTTTGGGAACTAAGTATGAAAGACATTATAGACATGTCTCGCCATAGAGGATATTTTATAGACCAGTCACAATCGCTTAACCTATTTATGGAAAACGCGAACATGGCAAAACTGACTTCTATGCACTTTTACGCATGGAAGAGCGGCTTAAAAACAGGGATGTATTACTTGCGTACGAAGAGTGCAGTAGATGCTATTAAATTTACGTTGAAAAATGATAGTAAAGAACAACCTGAGCCTGCTGTGGCAGAAGCTACAACAGTAACAGCTACGAAGGCTGTAAACGACAAACCGTTAACTGCAAAAGAATTAAAAACGCTGTTGCAGCAGTCTAAAGAGGCTGAAAATGATGAAGATTGTTTAATGTGTGGGTCTTAATACCTACATACTCCTCCTGAAAAGGATTTTTATAAGTGTTAATTAGAAAAGGGAACCTTGTTGGGTTCCCTTTTTTTAGTTGGTAATCGTATCGGAACCTAAATACTTATCTTCTTTATTGTAATACCACGCCCGTATTTTTGGCATTATAATACCGCCAACAGTACTTTCTTCGGAAAGTAGAATGTATTCACCCGTATCCTTACCAGCACCAGTAGGGTCTCCCTTAAAGAATTGATACACCTCCATGGCATAAGTTTTTGGGTTGAAATAAAAAAACCATACATCGCTACCTACGGCTTCATCATACGTTGCCTTTAGCTTTAGGTATTCTTTGCCTTTAAAGGTAACCCGCTCTACTTTTGGAGAAAGGTTTGTACCAGGATCTTTCAATTTCATAGGAAGACCGTAGAGGTAGGTGTAATAGTTTTTATAAAGCGTAGCTGTTTCGCACGGGGTTCTTGCTCCTTTGTCCGTTACCGAGTCTTTACTGCTTGTGGTACACTTTTCCTTATCTAAGGTAAAAAAGGTTTCTACGCCATCGCGCGTTGCTGTTACGCTGAAATATTCTTTGGGTAGATTTATGGTTATGTTGCTTACCCTGTCTGCATTGTTTTCGGTAGTCATTGTAACCTGAAACGTATCATTAAACGTTTCCCAGTTGTTGCTTGGGTCATGATAAGCAATAGCCCTTTCTAGTACTTGGGATGCGGTTAATTTTTGGGCAAAAACACCTTTAGCAGTTGCCGTAAGAAGAATAAATAATACAATGTAAAATTTCATGAGTTGTAGTTTAAGTAGTTAAAGATAGGTAACTATTCTGTAAGAAGTTTGTTGTAAGTGGGCGAGGTCTCTGAAAACACAAAACCCCATACAATATAGGTTGTATGGGGTTTAAAAGAGGGTCGATACTCGTTCTTACTCGCGTTTGTAACTAGAGTAATACTCTTCCATCAGGTTCATGATGCCTGTAGTAAGGTCTTTTGTTTCCAGTAGAATGTTGAAATACAAGGTTGTATTTTTAGGACTGGATTCTTCACTTCGAGTACGATCTATTTGCTTCTGAATTTTTTCTGAAAGCATTGCTTCTAATTCAGGTTTTCTTGTTAATACAAAACTAATTCGTTCAAACTTGCGACTATTAAAAATCTCTTCAATTTCTTCCAAAACCGAACTTAACGTTTGATCTATTTCTTGAAGATCTTTGGTCTGACTGAATTTTAATTTCTTATGGTTGTTGCTAATATGCTTGTAGCTTCTTTTAGCAATAAAATCTAACGACTGTGAGATATCTGTAAGAAAGGCTAAGATTGTGATGTAGAAATTACTTCCTCGTACACTCGTTTCATCTAAGTTTTTAATGAGATAGAAAATATTATCACGTAGTTCCTCAATTTCAGCATCTAGCTTATCTACTTGTTTTCTTCCTTTCTTGAGTGCAGAAGAGTCTTCTTTAGCAAGACCTTTCAAGACAATTGTATAAATTTTATTAGTGCGAGAAATTACATTTGTAATGTTTTCTGCACTTTCAGAAATTATACCTTGTACAGTACTACTTTCGTTCTTCTTAAGTTTACTTGGGTCTAAAGATATATTTGCTTTTTTCTTATGTGAAAGATAGTTTCTTAATAGTAGAATTGCCGTAAGCAATAAAAGGATAGGAATCATAACTTCCTTGTTCCAGTTTATTAAGAAAACCACAGTTCCTGCAGCGATTAATGCTCCGATGGCTGTCATAAACCATCCTCCAATTACATTTAGCACACCGGCTACGCGATAAACAGCACTTTCTCGTCCCCACGCCTTATCTGCAAGAGATGTACCCATTGCCACCATAAAAGTTACGTATGTTGTAGATAACGGTAATTTCATGGTTGTGGCAATAGAAATCAAAATACCTGCTACCATTAGGTTTACAGAAGCACGAATCATATCGAATGCTGGTGCGTTGGCGTTTTGATCTTTATTCAGTACTTTGATTTCGGTTTTTTTGAATCGAGATTCAAGCTTACCTTTTGTGCTTTCTGGAAGTAAATAACTAACACCACTAGAGAGATAGGTCGCTCCTTTTACAATAACTCTAGAAAGCATATTTGGTTGAAACTTTTCATGTGTTTCTCCCTGACGTGACAGACTAATTTCTGTTTCAGCCACTGTTTTCGCCTTTTTAGAAAGCCACAACGTAACCACCATAATACCTCCAGCAATAAATAGAAGGAAAGGTTCAGCAGGCATTTTGCTGTTAAGAACTTCCATAGTAAAAAGAGAAGGATCAACCCCAGATGCACTCCAAGCTTCATACGAGTGATAGGCTGCCATGGGTACACCAATAAAGTTTACTAAATCGTTCCCTGAAAAAGCCAATGCTAATCCGAATGTACCAACGGCAATAACAACTAAAAGAATTGTTTTCTTGAATATCTTTTCAAATAAATAAGAAAGTAAGGTCCAAGCCACAAAGGCAATGGCAATTATAATAACCTCATTACCTTCTATAGACTCTTTCATATCGCTATAGGCTGGAGTTCCTTTAAGGCCTTTTAAAAAGATAAAATAAGTAATAGCGGTAAGTGCTATTCCACCAAAAATAGCTCCAAACGATTTGATTTTCTTTTCGTTTTGAAAGGTAAATATGAACCTTGAAATCCATTGAACAATAGCTCCAACACTAAAGGCAATAACAACAGACATTAATATTCCACGAATAATTTCAAACGCTTTCTTAGAGTTAATATATTCTCCTATGTCTGCAATTGTTTTATCGTCTGCGGCTCCAATTTTAATTAAAGAGATAACAATAGCTGCACCTAATAAGTTAAATACAATAGAAACTGTTGTAGAAGTTGGTAAGCCCAGCGTGTTAAAGAAATCGAGTAAAAGAATGTCTGTAATCATCACAGCCATAAAAATCATCATGATTTCATCGAAGGTAAACATGGCTGGCACAAAAATACCTTTTCGGGCCACTTCCATAAGTCCGCTAGAGTAGACAGCTCCGATAAAAATACCGAGACTTGCCACAATCATAATGGTTCTCATAGAAATTGCTTTTGATCCAATAGCGGAATTCAAAAAGTTGATAGCATCATTACTTACTCCAACAATAATATCTAACACTGCTAATATCACCAGCGCTACTAGCATTAATAAATAAATATTCTCCATATTAAAAAGTGCTTCCATGGCGCAAATGTCACAAATTAAACGAGGCCATTTGTTACCAAATTGTTATGTCTTTAGTTGTTAAAAATGTAAATCAAACCCTGTTCTCAACATGATGTTATCTTCATTGCCATCACGGGTGGTATAGCTTATATCTGCTTGAATTTTTAGTTTGTGTCCTACCACATATTTTGAAAAACCTACAGTGTATTGCTCTTGCGGGCTTCTACCTGTAACTGAGTCGAAATCTAATGTCGTAAATCTTCCTGTAATTTCGTAATTAGTTTTGAATAAATAACTTACTTGGGTATTTAAGGCGTTTCCTACGCTTACAATGTCGCCTGTTTCTGTACCATCCTCTTCAATAGCAATGGGATTTGCCGCATCTCGTAGGGCATATTCTCCCATAAAAGCAAAGCCTTTATATTTAAACATGGCATCTGCAAAGAAGGTTGTAATGTCCGTTTCGTAGAGAGAGCCATCTTCTAAAAACATATACGAACCTAAATTGCTACGTGTTTTAACCGCGTCCTGGTTATAATCGTATGTAAGACCAACCATTAATTTTGCGGATTGCTCGCGCTTTAAATCGCCTTGGCTGTAATCTCCCTTCGCCGCAAATTCTCCGAAGGGTAGAAACTCTAAACGACCCGTATATTGCAGTCCACCTTCATTTCCTTGGGTGACGTTTCGTCCTTCTCCTTGAGAGATGGCAATTTTTTCTTTCATGATAACATCACCTCCTAAGTTGGTTTTATGACGTATTTGAATACCTACATCACGATCTATGTTGAAACGGCTATTTAATAAAGAACGATCAATTAATTGAAGATTTGCAGAAGAAACAACGCGTTCTACGTTACCGGGTAATTTTGTCTGACCTGCCCATAGTTCGAAATTTTCGTAGAAATTCCACTTCACTACAGCGTCAAGAATAATTCGAGAAGTGTTTCGGTTAAATTGGTTTCCGCCAGAAATATCTCGGTTCGATAATCCCAATTCAAGTTTATATTTCAATTTTGGAGAATATGCAAAACCGTCAAATTTTAAACGCGCTCTTCTTATTGAGAAGTTATATTCAGCAGCATCATAACTATCGCCGTTATGGTTCCAGGTAGTATTGAATCTGCTTTGTATACGAGGCGCAAATTTCACACTAAAGGAACTGTCCTTAGCTACAAAATTAATGAGGCCTTTGCCAAATTTTGTATCGCTAATTTCTTGTGCAGCGGTAGAGTGCATTAATAATAATGCAATTACCACTAATAGGTAATTCAATTTCATTACGATCGTTCTAAGTTTTTGTCGCTGCAAAGAACCGTAATGAATGTTAATTTAATGTTACGTAATGATTAAATTTAGAATTGCTTACATTGCTCGATTGTTAATAAAAAAGGCCACCCCGAAGGGCAGCCTATACACAAGTAACATTTAGTTGACAAAAACTTAAACGATGTACAAGTGTAGTCGTCTCTCGACTTAACAAAATAAATACATTTATGTAGGCTAATTGTAACCCTAAGTTTAAGTTAGTATTAAGTAATATGAATTTGCAATGTTAAGTTTTTAAAATTTAACATTGAATAAACGGCTGAAAAACAGAAAGTTACGAACTTAATGTTATGTAAACGTTACGAGAACCTTTCAAAATTGTTATCTATTTCGTAAATTTGGTGTATAACAAGTTAAAAATTGGTAATATGAAAAATATTCTTTCTCTTTTAGTAGTGTGTTTATTTGCGAATGTAGCAGTAGCACAGCAATGTAGTAAGACATGTAGTAAAGATGTAAAAGACAAATATGTGTTAGTAGATGGACTTATTCAAGCCACATTATACCATGATAACGGAGTTGTTGCACAAAAAGGATTTTACAACCAAGAAAACAAATTACAGGGTGAGTGGATTAGTTTTGACAGATTGGGAAATAAAACCGCTGTTGCACAATACAATAATGGTAACAAAGTAGGTACTTGGAAGTTTTACCAAGGAGATACTATGAAAGAGGTAACGTATGCTAATTCTAAAGTAGCCAAGGTAAGTACTTGGGAAGCAACAGATACTCGAGTAGTTTCTTATAAATAAAAGTTTCTACTTAGAGAAAAAGGGCAGTAAAACTCAGTTTTACTGCCCTTTTTTTATGCTTTCATTTTTTCTTGAACTTAAAACCTAACACTATAGCTTAGGCTAATATCCTGTCCAGGACTCCATCTTGAATACAATTGGTCTTCTCCACCAAACGATTGGTATATGCTTTCAACTTTATCATCTAAAATGTTCTCAAATTTTAATGATATTGTTGAGTTTCTGTTTTCACCAAAGCTTTTAGATAAGTTAAGCTTTAAGTTGTGAAATGGTAATGTGTATACGTCGGCTACATCACCGGCACCTACAATTTGAAGTGTTTTTCCTTGTGAGTTGTAAAAAAGACCTCCATTCCAGCCATTGTCTTCATAATTGAAACCTAGGTTTAAAAGGTAAGGAGACTGCCCTTGAAGTTGACGAGTATCATCTAAAGTTTCTCCATCTCTTAAATTATCTAATCTTCCTTCTCTTTCGTCTTCACTATACTCTTGTTGAGATTCGATTAGTGAAAAGTTTACGTTGAAATTGATGTTGTCTAGTCCACGGATAAAACCAAGGTTTTTTCTCACTTCAAATTCTCCACCAAATACCGAAGCATCACCTAAATTTAATGGGGTGTATTGCCCATAAGCTCTTCGAATAAAAGAGAGTTCGATTGGGTCTTTAAAAGACTTATAAAAACCACTCAATGCAAAAAAGTCGCCAGACTCTCCATACTTTTCAAATCGTACATCGAAGTTATTAATATAGGTTGGCTGTAGGTCTATGTTTCCAATAAAAGTAGTGCTACTAATTGGATCAAAAATTTCGGCCAAAGAAGCTTCTTTAAATGACGGTCTTGCCGTTGTACGAGCAAAAGACGATCTAATCTTCTTGTCTCCTTCTTCGTTTAAATCGAAAATTAAGTTAACAGAAGGAAAGAAATCTGCCTTGTTTAAAATTTCAGCAGCATTTAACGTTGTACCATCTTGTCTTTCTCCAGTGTATGTTAAATTAAACTGCTCAAAACGAACACCCGCCACCGCATTAATCCAGTCGGTTATTTTAAATTCTTCAGAAACATATCCCGAAGCTACAGAGACGTCAGAATCGTATGAGTCTGAGTCGTTAGAATCTTGTCTAATGTAAAAACCACTGTTAGTCGCTGGATCATAAACATTTTCGTCTGCTAAAATTAAATCGGGATCACCATTAATTGATGCTGAAGGGAAGTTTAATACTGGAATAGAGAATTTTACAACTTCAAATGTCCTGTTTTTAAAGGTATAGCCTCCTCCAAACTTTGTTTTTGCATCGTAACTAAACAGGGAGTGTTTTTTCTCGATATCTAATTTTCCTGCTAGGTTAATTTCCTCCAAGTCTCTAAAAAATCTTGAAGGCACACCAGATTCACTAGGCTCAATAGTAAAGGTTTCTTCTCCAGTATCAGGATTGGTAGATACTCTAAACGGGGTTACTCTAAAATCTTTATCTTCAATTTTAGCCAAGGTTGGTGATAACGCCCATTCTACAGTCCAATCGTTGTCATCTCCTAACGAATGTTTTCCGCTTACTAAACCATTTGTAATAGAACGTTGTGTGTAAATTAGGTTATCTTTAATTACATTATTACTACTAATTATAAAATTACTTTGTCTAAAAATAGAAGCTTGAGATTCGCCATTCTGAACGTGTAACACATTAAATCTGTATTTCGACTTCTCAGATTTTAGCGATAGCCCTGCCAATGCACTAATTAAAACATTGTTGTTTCCTAGCTCTCCATTTTGAGTACGGTCTGCAAGTAGTTCGAAGTTCGATTTATCTGCTTCGTCTTTTCTAAAAATCTGACCATTTATGTACTCATCGTAATAAGACGTTTCATTTCTGTATGACAATGAAGCCAAATACCCTAACTTCTTATCTCCAATTTCGTACTGATTACCAGCTGTTGCTGAAAAATTAAAATCTAAAAAACTAGTTTCTCGTTGTGCAGCCATACGTTCTTCAAAACGCTGAGTAATTACTGAAACTACCTCGCCATTTTCTTGTGGTAATGGTACTGTTTGGTTAGCGTTTAATGGATTATCTCTTAATCCATTGTCGAAACCAAGTATGTCTGTATTACTTGTTTCAGAAGTTAAATAACTATCCTTAAAGTGAAAATTAGAATTATACGTTGCTCCAACGGAAACGCTATATTCTTCTCTTGTAGGAATGTCTTTTGTGACAATATCTACTACACCACCTGTAAAATCTGCTGGTTTGTCTGCTGTTGCTGCTTTAATTACAATTACATTTTCGAGAATCTGCGTTGGAAAAATATCAAGTTGTAAGGTATTTCGGTCTGGATCTAAACCTGGCACGTCAACACCATTTAAAATAGATTTTGTGTATCGATCACCCAAACCTCTTACATAAACAAATTTTCCTCCTTGTATAGATACACCAGGAACATTTTTTACTGCACTCGCAATATCACTAGCGCCAGTCTTTTTTATAGTCTCTAATGAAAGTCCGTCTAAAAGGTTAACCGAATTCTTTTGAAAACTAAGTACGGCGGCCTCTGTATTCTGACGAGCTGTAGTTGTAATCACAACTTCGTCTAGCTGCCCAGCACTTGCTTGTAATGTAATATTGGTAGTAGTCATTTGACCATCTGAAACAATAACATCGGTTATTTCGGTAGTTTGATATCCCACAAACGAAAAAACCAAGGTATACGATCCTGGCTCTAAATCTAGACTGTACTTTCCTTCAAAGTCTGATGTGGTACCTTTTTTAGTGTCTTTTATAATAACATTTGCAAATGGAAGCACATCGTTAAACTCACCGTCATTAATGGTTCCTGTGACCCCTGTCTGACTGAAAATTACTTGTGAAACGAAAAGGCTAGTTAGTAATAGTAAAAAATTTTTCATATTTGTTTATTATGTAAACAAGCTCGTCTTGTTTTTACAAGACGAGCAAGTTGGCTAATTGAAATAGAATAATATAAGTTTAGTATATTATTAGAATGCTCCTTTTGCACTTGCAAAAGTCCAAGCAAATACTCCTGTGTTAGCGCCACCGCTTGTTCCAGTTGTAGTCCAGCTAGCAGCTCTTTCAGAGAATGTTGGGTCTAAAATTATTATGTCTTCAAATACATCGTTCGTCTCGTCTGCATCATCGCAGTTTGCAATACATGCAACCTTCTCAACAAATATTGTGTTGTCAGCACCGTTTAAAACCCAGTTTTCGAAGGTAATTTCTCCGTTTAAGAAATTTTGAGATACTTCGTTGTTGTCTAACTCTACATCGGCAGAAGCTTTAAAACCTGTTGCGTACACATTGCTAACAGTTCCCATAGCACCATCTCTAAAGTCGGCATACTCACCATTTTCTGTTACAGTGTTTCCAATAAGTGTTAACCCATTGATAGTAAAAGATCCTTCTAGAGAACCTGCAGGTCCGTCTATTTCAAGACCATGGTCAGAAATATCACCAGCGATTACTAAAGAATTTGAAATTGTTCCTGAATAAGCTTCATCAATATCTAAACCGTCATCTCCTTGAGCCCATACTAATAAGTTAGAACTGTTAACAGAACCACCAAACCATTCGATACCGTCATCTACATTTGCTACCACTTCAATGTTTGAAATTGTAGTTCCTGAACCAACACCACCTAAAGTAAGACCGTTAATTTCATTACCGTCTCCAATTAAAGTTCCACCATGACGAATAGATACATAGTTTAAAGATCCAGAATCGTCTGCATCGTTTGTACCTCCGTATAACCCGTTGGTGTCACTTGCAGGGATTCCTTCAATTTGATTCTCACTAGCGTCTCCAGATAGAGAAGCTCTTGCATTACCTAGAATAATTACTCCTCCCCAAAGACCTCTGTCGTTTTGAGATAAGTTAGTTCCAGCTGTTTGCCCTAGCTCAATGTTGTCTGTGCTTGACGTGAAAATAATAGGAGCACTTGAAGTACCATTTGCTTGAATTTTACTTCCTCTTGCAATAATTAAAACTGAAGCATTAGCCTCTTGTCCTGGCAACGCTTTTATAATAGTTCCAGCTTCAATAGTAAGAGTCGCACCAGAAGTAACTGTTACACGACCATCTAAAGTCCATATTTCATCACTTGTTAAAGTCATGTCTTCTGTTATTTGTCCAGCTAATACCGTATCTACTGGTGCTGGATCATCGTCAACAGGAATTATTTCATTATCATCGTTGCTACATCCAACAACAAATAATGAGAGCGCTATAAGAGCAATCTGAGAAAGAAAGAATTTTTTCATTTTTTTGAATTAAGTAATTAGATTTAATTTTACGTTGCAAATAAACTCACATTAAAATGAGAGTTAGTTATCTCAATGTTATGGTTATTTTAGTATTAAGTAAGGTTTGTGTTACCTTAATGTTATGTGCTTTTCATTTTTTATTTAGCCCAAAACTACGACGTGATATAGCAATCTTATGTTATGTATTCTCTAAGAAAAGGTGAAGTTTTATGTAGTTTCAACAGCATAGAAATTGGTATCTTGCAACTGTCTAAAACAGTTTACTATGATGCAATGGGAAGACCTGCTCTCGTTACAAAAGCAGGGAGATACAAAAAAGAGACTACGAATAGAAGAAAACGAATCACGTACGGGTTTCGAAGTAGATTATGACCGAGTAATCTTCTCTTCAGCTTTTCGTAGCCTTCAAGATAAAACACAGGTAATCCCACTTTCTAAAACCTCTTTCGTACACACGCGCTTAACACATAGCCTAGAGGTTAGTGTTGTAGGCCGTTCACTTGGAAGACAAGTAGGCATAGCCATCTTAGAAAAGCATCCTCATTTAAAAACAGTACACGGATTTCAATCTACAGATTTTGGGGCCATCGTGGCAGCTGCATCCTTGGCACACGATATTGGGAACCCGCCTTTTGGGCATAGTGGTGAAAAAGCTATTGGTAATTATTTTTTACACGGAAATGGAAAACGATTTAAAGATGCGTTAACTGAAAAACAATACCAAGATCTTATAGATTTTGAAGGAAATGCAAACGGCTTCAAAATTGTAACCGAAACAAAAAATGGTGTCGATGGCGGACTTAGACTCACGTTTGCTACCCTTGGTGCTTTTATGAAGTATCCAAAAGAAAGTCTTCCGAAGAAACCTACAAACCATATAGCAGATAAGAAGTTTGGTGTATTCCAAAATGATACTTCCTTTTTTTCTGAAGTAGCCGAAAATTTGGGCCTTATAAAACGTGGTACTAAAGGTAACTTGAGCTACCATAGACATCCACTGTGTTTTCTGGTAGAAGCCGCAGATGATATTTGCTACACTATTATAGACTTTGAAGATGGTATCAATCTAGGCTGGATTCCTGAAGAAATTGCCCTAGAGTATTTAGTCAACTTAGTGAAAGATAGACTTAACAAGGAGAAATACGCTGGGCTATCGCAAACTAAAGATAGGCTTGCCTATTTAAGATCTTTAGCTATTAATACCTTAATATCTGAGGCGGTAACCATTTTTGTAAACAATGAAGATGCTATTCTTAAGGGAGAATTTACAGCTTCGTTATTAGACAAAAGTCAATACCAAGCGCAAATCTCAGATATCATTAAAGAAAGTATTTCTAAAGTGTACCAAAGCCCAGAAGTAGTTGAAAAGGAACTAGCTGGCTACCAAATTTTAACAACGCTATTAGATGCTTATACTACTGCTTTTGAAAATAATGCAAATGGCAAATTACGTCACTATGACAAGCTACTGCTAAGAAGTTTTAACGAATTAAAAATTCCTGAAACAACCTATAATTACCTTATGTTTTGCTGTAACCATATATCTATGCTTACCGATGGTCAGGCGTTGCAGCTATTTCAAAAAATAAACGGAAACCTTTAAATTAAGCGATAGATTTCTTGCCTAATTTTATTGATTGAAATTCCGGCCAATTCTTGTAATTCTTCTACTGTACCGTGTTCGGGGAAATCGTCAGGAATTCCAAGAATTTTAATAGGGTGCGTATAGGCGTTTTCTGCAGCAAATTCTACAATCGCACTTCCTAACCCTCCTTTTTTAACGCCATCTTCTACTGTTACAATTTTTTTATATCTACTGAAAATTTTATGCAATACTATTTCGTCTAGTGGTTTTAAAAACCTGATGTCGTAGTGTGCAATGATAATTTCTGAAGTTTCTTCGATACTTTTTATCGCTTCGGAAACATTAGTTGCAATTGTACCTATAGAAATTATTGCAATTTGGTTTCCTTCTTTTAGCAGATGTGCTTTACCAATCTCTATTTTTTTAAAGGGTTGTTTCCATTCTAAAATATGGCCTCTGCCTCTAGGATAGCGAATGGCAATTGGTAAGCCTAAGCCAAGTTGAGCGGTAAATAAAATATTCCGTAGTTCTAATTCATTTCGAGGTGCAAAAACGATGAGGTTTGGGATACATCGTAAAAATGCTAAATCAAATATACCGTGATGGGTAGCCCCATCTTCGCCTACAAGTCCTGCACGGTCAAGACAAAAAATTACGGGAAGTTTTTGTAAGCATACGTCATGAATTAGTTGATCGTATGCTCGCTGTAAAAATGTAGCGTAAATGTTACAATAAACTGTCATGCCCTGGGTGGCAAGACCTGCTGCAAATGTTACGGCATGTTGTTCTGCGATACCCACATCGAACGCACGATCTGGAAAGGCCTCCATCATAAATTTTAAGGAGCTTCCTGTAGGCATGGCTGGTGTAATGCCTACAATATGCTTGTTTTCTGAGGCAAGTTCAACCAACGTTTTGCCAAAGACATCCTGAAATTTAGGCGGTTGTGCCTTTGTAGATTTCGGTAAAAGTTCGCCTGTTTCTGCATTAAATTTTCCAGGAGCATGATATTTAACCTGATCTTCTTCTGCTTGGCGTAACCCTTTTCCTTTCTTGGTAATTACATGCAGTAATTTGGGCCCAGGAACAGTTTTTAATCGCTCTAATTCGTCTATAAGCACAGAAATATCATGTCCGTCAATAGGTCCCGAATAATTAAAATTTAAGGCTTCAAATAGGGTGTCGGTATCTGGCGTGCCGTCAAGATTTACTTGAGTTAGGTAGTTTTTTAACGCGCCAACACTAGGGTCAATACCAATGGCGTTGTCGTTAAGTATAACCAAAAGGTTGGTGTCTGAAACGCCAGCGTGGTTTAGAGCCTCAAAGGCCATTCCGCTAGCTATAGAAGCATCTCCAACAACAGCAATATGTTGTTTATGGCTATGACCTTGTAATTGAGCCGCGATTGCCATTCCCAAAGCTGCAGAGATTGCTGTGCTGCTGTGTCCAACACCAAAAGTGTCGTACTCGCTCTCGTCTCGTTTTGGAAAGCCACTAATACCATCAAGGCGTCTGTTGGTATGAAACAGGTCTCTTCTTCCAGTAAGTATTTTATGACCATAGGCTTGGTGACCTACATCCCAAACCAACAAATCTTCTGGGGTATTAAAAACGTAATGTAGTGCTACTGTTAATTCTGCCACTCCCAAACTTGCGCCTAAATGACCTTCTTTGGTAGCTACGGCATTGATAATAAATTGCCGTAACTCACTTGTTAATAGAGGGAGTTTCGATTTAGGAAGTTTCCGAAGATCGAAAGGTGATTGAATAGTTTGTAACAGATTATTTGTCATTGAAACAAAGATAAGAGGCTTCATGACATTATTGCGAATTCTAAAATGGAATTTATTTTGTATTCATGCTATAGAACTTTCTGCTACTTGAATTTTGTATTTTTGGAACGGGAAGTAAAAAAATTATATTCAATAGTATAACGCTCAACTATAAATTGTGATAGAACCTTTTGACGATACTTACTTTATGAAAAAAGCCATGCAAGAAGCTGAGGTAGCTTACGAGCAGGGCGAAATACCTATAGGTGCTATCGTGGTAGTTAACAACCAGATTATTGCGCGTGCACATAACCTAACGGAAACTTTAAATGACGTAACCGCCCATGCCGAAATGCAAGCCATCACGGCTGCGGCAAATTTTTTAGGCGGCAAATATTTAATTGATTGTACCCTGTATGTTACTATAGAACCTTGCCAGATGTGTGCAGGGGCATTATTTTGGAGCCAACTATCTAGAGTGGTCTATGGCGCAAGAGATGAACAACGCGGGTGCATTGCGATGGGAACGAAATTGCATCCAAAAACAAAGATGGAAGGTGGTGTTTTGTCGGCAGAGGCTTCCCAACTCTTGAAACAATTTTTTATAGAGAAAAGAAATTTGAACTAATTAGGTAACATCTGTTGTTGACACCCTAGCAGCAGAAATAAAACACCTTATTAAAAACGAAAAATCCCCCAAGCCTAAACTTGAGGGATTTTGTTGGTTGGTTTTTACGAATATATATCTTAGTCGTGAATTACGCGTACTTGACCCGCAACCATTCCTTTTCTTCCTTCTTCTTCAACATATTCTACTTTGTCACCTTCGTTAAGGGCTTCGCCATTAAGTCCAGTTACGTGTACGAAAATGTCTTTTCCGGTATCATCATTAGTGATGAATCCGTAACCTTTTGATTCGTTAAAAAATTTTACTGTTCCTTCCATTGTAATAAAAAAATATAATTAATAAGCGGCAAAGTTACATTATTTATGCTGCCGTAGGTAATCAAATTGTAAATTTTTCATAAAATGGACGGGAAGATTCGTTTTGTTAGGGCGCTCTTTTTAAGCGAGAAACATCTTAATAATGAAGTTTTTACAGTTTTTTGTCCTTCCCTTCTTCGCGCATTTTGTCGAGATTTTCTTTAGTTAACATATAGTCTTTAAAACTGCGTTTTCGCCAGCGATGGTATATAAATAATGGCATCCAGAGAAAAAATAATGCTGAAATACCAATACCTATACAAAATTCTCCAGTTTTAATATCTTCAGGTTTTATATAAAACCCAAAGGCTACAGAGCTAGCGATTAAAATAAAGATTATGATGAGTAGCAATCGCATTTTTTATATGCTTGTTAAAAGGTTCGCGTTTTTTTCTACAAATCTAATTTAAGATTGAGTTCGGCTAATTGCTCTTTGTCTAATGGGGCAGGGGCATCAATCATAACATCGCGTCCGCTGTTGTTCTTCGGAAATGCTATAAAATCGCGAATGGTTTCTTGGCCGCCTAAAATGGCTACCAATCTATCTAATCCGAAGGCAATTCCACCATGTGGAGGTGCTCCATATTCGAAGGCATCCATTAAAAATCCAAATTGTGCCTTTGCCTCTTCCTCTGAGAAACCTAAGTGTTTTAGCATGATGGCTTGTGTTTCTTTGTCGTGTATACGAATAGAACCACCACCAATTTCGTTTCCGTTTAATACTAAATCGTATGCATTTGCTTTAACTTCACCTGGTTTGGAGTCTAGCAATTCTAGCTGTCCTGGTTTTGGAGAGGTAAAAGGGTGATGCATGGCATGGTAGTGTCCAGTTTCTTCGTCTAGCTCTAGTAGAGGGAAGTCTACTACCCAAAGCGGTGCAAATTCGTCTGCCTTACGAAGGCCTAATCTTTCGGCTAACTCCATACGTAATGCCGAGAGTTGCGCTCTCACCTTATTGGTTTCTCCAGAAAGCACGCAGATAAGGTCACCTTTTTTGGCCCTAGTTGTTTCGGCCCATTTTGCCAAGTCTTCTTGATCGTAGAACTTATCTACAGAAGATTTGTAGCTTCCATCGTCATTACATCTACAATAAACCATACCCAGAGCGCCTACTTGAGGACGTTTTACCCAGTCAATTAGTTTGTCAATTTCTTTACGTGTATAGCTATTACCTCCTGGTACTGCAATTCCTACGACCATTTCAGCAGAATTAAAAACGCCAAAATCTTTGTGTTGAGCAACCGCATTTAGCTCGCCAAACTCCATACCAAATCTAATGTCAGGCTTGTCATTTCCGTACATTCGCATAGCGTCATCGTACTGCATTCTTGGGAAATCTCCAACTTCAACTCCGTTAATTTCTTTTAGTAAATGGCGGGTTAGCCCTTCAAAGGTGTTTAAAATGTCTTCTTGCTCAATAAAGGCCATTTCGCAATCTATTTGCGTAAATTCCGGTTGCCTATCTGCGCGTAGGTCTTCATCTCTAAAGCACTTTACAATTTGAAAATACTTATCCATACCGCCTACCATAAGCAATTGCTTAAATGTTTGTGGCGACTGCGGAAGTGCATAAAACTGACCTTCGTTCATGCGGCTTGGCACCACAAAATCACGGGCACCTTCTGGAGTAGACTTAATAAGGTAGGGCGTTTCTACTTCAATAAATTCTTTATCTGAAAGGTAATTACGTACCGCCATAGTTACTTTATGACGAAATACTAGATTTTTTCTAACAGGGGTACGACGAATATCTAAGTAACGATATTTCATTCTAAGATCCTCACCACCGTCTGTTTCGTCTTCTATAGTAAAAGGAGGCGTTAATGATTGGTTTAGCACTGAAATTTCAGAAACCAGAATTTCAATATCACCTGTAGGGATACTCGGATTTTTACTTTCACGCTCAATAACAGTTCCTGTAACCTGAATAACAAACTCACGCCCCAGTTGAGATGCCGTTTCCATCATTGCTTTTGGGGTACGTTCTGCATCAAAAATAAGTTGTGTGATACCGTATCGATCCCTCAAGTCTACCCAAACCATAAAACCTTTGTTTCGGGTTTTTTGAACCCATCCTGCCAAGGTTACTTTTTTATCGATATCTACGGCTCTAAGTTGGCCATTGCTATGCGTTCTATACATGTTGAAACTTTAAATTAAATTTTAAGCTTGAAAAGCGGATGCAAATTTAAGAAGATAAAATTAGGATAGTACTATATTTTTGAGGTATCCCTATGATTAACAGTGCAATTGAATATTCTATCATCAATGTTAAGTGAATGTTATGAAAAACTCAATAAAAATGTAAAATTATTGAATAATAAGCAGTAATTTCGAGATACATTAACTTAAATCATAAACTATGAAACAAAACAACTTTTATCGTGGGAGGCTTTTGCTTTTCTTATTCTTGTTACCGTGCTTCGTATTTGCTCAAAATGCAATTACAGGTAAAGTAACTAGTGAAGGAGGTGAAACCGTTCCCTTCGCAAATGTCATTGAAAAAGGTACTACCAATGGTACTACCACAGATATTGATGGTAATTATACTATTAATGTCGCTAATGTGCCTGTTACCTTAGTTTTTTCCTCATTGGGATATACAACAATTGAGCAATCTGTAAGTAGTGCAGGGACTGTTAATATTACTATGGCCGAATCTGCACAAGCACTAGATGAGGTTGTAATTACAGGTTTGGCAACCTCTATTAAGCGAACAAATTCTGCAAATGCAGTAGCCTCGTTATCTGCAGAAGATATCACTGGAAAAACGCCACCACCTACATTAGATGGTGCGCTCTATGGTAAATTTGCAGGAGCCGTAGTGAATCAAAACTCGGGTGCACCTGGAGGAGGATTATCTGTAAAGCTTCGTGGTGCAACATCTATTAATAGTAATGTACAACCTTTATATATTGTAGATGGGGTGTATGTAGATAACTCATCTATTGCATCAGGTTTAAGCTTTGTTTCCGCCTCTGCAGCAGGAGGGAGCACACAGGGAGATGCTCAAGACAATGCTACCAACCGTATTGCGGATATTAACCCAGAAGATATTGCAAATATCGAAATTTTGAAAGGTGCTTCTGCCGCGGCTATTTATGGTTCTCGTGCAGCAGCAGGGGTGGTTATTATCACTACAAAAAGAGGTAAAGCAGGTGAGACAAAGTTTAAATTTTCACAATCTGTAGGATGGACTGAAGCAATTAACTTATTAGGTGTTAGAGACTACAATAGACAACGTGTCTTAGATACCTTTGGAGAAGATGCTGCCAACGACTTTGTAAACGCACAAAACAATGGAACATTAGTTGACTACGAAAATGAAATCTTTGGTGAAAAAGGATTTATTCGTCTTACAAATTTTAGCATGAGTGGGGGAGATTCGAAAACGAAATTTTTTGCCGGTGTAAGTCATAACAACGAAGAAGGTATTGTACGCAACACAGGGTATGAAAAAACTTCGTTACGTTTAAATTTAGATCACAGAGCGAAAGATTGGCTTAAGTTCAGCTTAAGTTCTAACTATATCTATTCGTCTTCAGATCGTGGGTTCTTTAATAATGATAACTCAGGTACTACTATAGGTATTGCACTTACAGCTACGCGTCCGTGGGACAATCTTTTAGCAAATGCCAATGGTATTTACCCAGACCATCCTAATAACTCATCTAACCCTTTGCAAACAAGAGATTTGGTTACCAATAGTGAGCGGGTAAATCGTTTTATAATTGGAGGAACAATGAACCTTGATTTTTACAGAGGCGATAATTCGAGTTTAGAATTAGTACTCCGTGGTGGTTTAGATATGTACGGACAACAGTCTAGAGCTTTTTTCCCAAAAGGATTACAATTTCAAAAACCTGTAAATGGAGGATTGAATGGTGTTTCGGTACAGGGAGATACGCAGAACAAAATTTACAACCTTTCAGGATTCTTAGTTCATAATTTTACAACGAATAACGATATTAACTTTAGAACCCAAGTAGGTTTAACCAATGAGCGTTTTGATAGAGATACAAAACGTATTAATGCCACTGGATTAGTTGCATCAGAAACCAACGTAGATCAAGCTGCCAATGTAGGTGTAAATCAAATACGTGACAAGCAGGAAGATGCAGGATTTTTTGCACAAGAAGAAATTAACTTCGACGATAAAGTGATAGCAACTTTTGGAGTTAGAGGTGATCAATCTTCTAGAACAGGAATTCCAGATCAATTTAACTACTATCCGAAAGCATCTGTTGCTTTTAACCTAACAGAGTTTGGCATAGGAGGAGATGGAACCGCGTTGAGTCAATTTAAATTGAGAGCTGCCTATGGAGAGGCTGGAAACTTCCCACCTAGAGGTGCTTTGTTTACTTCTTATGGAGGTGCCGTTACGTCTGATGGAGTATTAGGAATCAGCCTGCAAGGTGTTAGAGGTTCTAAAGACATTAATTTTGAGAGACAAAAAGAATTAGAATTTGGTGCAGACTTTGGATTGTTCGAAGACAGAGTTAATTTATCAGGTACATACTATATAAAAACTATAGATGATCTTATCTTACAATCTGCACTGCCACCATCTTCAGGGTTTACTTCTGAAATCGTTAATGCAGGTGAACTACAAAACAAGGGTATCGAACTTTCGTTAAGTGCTACACCAGTTTCAAATGATAACTTTCAGTGGGACTTAGGTGTAAATTGGTTTAAGAATACTTCGGAAATTACCAGATTAGATGTAGATCCGTTTAATGTTGGAGCCTTTGGAGCTACCTTAGGTACCTACCGAATTGAAGAAGGTTTTAGTGCTACCCAAATTGTAGGTATTGGTCCAAATCCTGGACCTAATGGTTTCCAAGTTTTTGGAGATGCTGAGCCAGATTTCCAAATGGGAATTAATAACAATTTCAAATACAAGAATTTAGATTTGGCATTTTTATGGCAATGGAAAAAGGGTGGAGATAATATCAACTTAACAGCCCTTTTAACAGACCTTAACGGAACAAGCCATGATTATGATACCATAGACTTAGATCCTGAAGGGCAATTAGGTAATGGTCCTTACAGAGTGAGCCAATTAGGTTCTTCTGCCGAAGTATTTGTAGAAGACGCATCGTACGTACGTCTTCGTGAAGTAGGATTATACTACACATTAGATAGTAATGCATTAGGTGGTGTAATTGGAGGAGCTATAGACTCGGTTCGAATAGGTCTTTCAGGAACTAATCTACTTAATTTCTTCGACTACAATAGCTATGATCCTGAAGTGTCTAACTTTGGTGGAGGGTCTATTTTTACAGGTGTAGAAGTAACACCTTTCCCTTCTTCTAAGAGATACTTATTTCACCTAGGAGTTAACTTTTAAAAAAAACTATTATGAAAAAACAGATATATAAAATTTTATTCTTGCTTGCCGTTGCTGGAACCTTGTTTTCCTGTGAGGTAGAAGAATTTTCAGACCTAAACAATCCAGAAGTGGATGCGTTTAATGAGAACTTAACGCGAGGAGACCTTCAAGATTTAGTGGGAGGGGTATTATACAGCTCTCGAACTCGATTAGGAACCTATTACGACGATTGCGGTGTAATTGGTCGCGAGTATTGGAGGTTTTCTAGCTCCGACCCTCGCTTTACAAGTGATTTACTTGGCGGTGAGAATGCAGTCTTAGATAACAATACATTCTATATTACCCAGCCATGGGCTTCGAGGTATAGAACTGTAAAGAATGCAAATCTAATTTTAGGGTTTTTAGAGGCACAAGATGTTTCTGCCCAATTTACAAATGCTGAAGTAAATGCAACTAAAGGATTTTTACAAACCTTTATTGCCTACGAGTTGTTACTTAACTTAAACTTGACAGATGCAAACGGTATTCGTACAGATGTATCCGATTCAGATAATTTGGGACCTTTTGTTTCAAAAACTCAGGCGCTTTCAGACATAAGATCTATGCTTGAGGAGGCTGCAGGAAATCTTGGAAATGGAGGTAGTGCTTTCCCATTCTCTATTACATCTGGGTTTAGTGGTTTTGATACACCAGCATCATTTTTGTCTGCAAACCGAGCGATTTCTGCTCGAGTAGCAGCATATCAGGGTGATATGGGAGCGACGAGAACTTTCTTAAGTGGATCATTCTTGAACCTAAGCTCTTCAGATCTTAGCACAGGAATTTATCATACCTTTTCTCTAGGTGCAACAGATATTTCAAATCCAATGTTCTTCCCTTTAAATGCAACTACTGCTGGGGCTAGAATTATGGAGCCATCATTCCTTACAGATGCAGAAGCAGGTGACAACAGGCTAAGTAAAGTTGTGGAACGAGATGAAGAAATCACTTTAGATGATCTTACAGGAAATTATGATGTGTTTTTATATACCTCTCAAGAATCTTCAATTCCTATCATTAGAAACGAGGAGTTAATTTTATTATATGCTGAAGCCAATATTAGTAATAATACAGCCGAAGCATTAAACGGAATTAATATAATTCGTGAAAGTGCAGGATTAGATCCGTACACAGGTGATACCGATGCAACTTCACTAATTAATGAGGTTTTGAGACAACGACGCTATTCACTTTATGCCGAAGGGCATAGATGGATTGATATGAGACGTTACAATAAATTAGATGAGCTTCCACTAGCTCGTCCAAACGATGACGTGTTCTCTCAATTTCCAATTCCATTAACGGAAGGAAATTAATTTGGATTAGCTTCCATTAGAAAAGCCCTTTCAATATTTATTGAAAGGGCTTTTCAATTTAGAATTTCAACTAGAGACTTATTCTGCAGCCTCTACGTTTGCATTTTCAAAGTCTACTTCTTGAGCAACAGGATTTTTTCTAGCACTCCACCACATTTTCATACGCATAGAAATATAGAATAATACAGGTACCACAATTAGCGTTAAGAACGTTGCTATAAGCAAACCATAAATAACGGTCCATGCTAATGGCCCCCAGAAAATTACATTATCCCCTCCAAAATAGATGTTAGGATTAAACTCGCTAACTAGGGTGTAAAAGTTTATATTGAGCCCTATGGCTAAAGGTATTAAACCTAAAATAGTTGTAATAGCCGTAAGTAACACGGGACGCAAACGCGCTTTTCCTGCCTTAATTATACTCACTAATAAATCTTCTTTGTTAAGATACTCATCATCATCTAAGTTTAATTCATTCTTCTTTCGATCTATTAATAGTTGAGCGTAATCTAGTAGCACCACCCCATTGTTCACAACAATACCAGCTAAAGAGATAATTCCCATCATTGTCATCATAATTACAAACGGAGATCCTGAAATTACAATTCCTCCAAAAACCCCAATAAAACTTAAGAATATTGCAATCATGATGATTGTAGGCTTAGATATTGAGTTAAACTGAAAAATTAAAATCAAGAAAATGAGGCCCAATCCACTGAAGAATGCGCCCATCAAGAATGCCATTTGCTTGTTCTGCTCTTCTATCTGCCCCGTAAAATCGAATTTTATAGTATCAGGAATACCTTCAAAATTCCGCATTTCATTTTGAATCTGACTCACCACGGCACCCGCATCTGTATATCCTGGCGCTAATGCAGAATAAACAGTTACTATGCGTTGACCTTGTTTGTGTTTAATAGCACTAAAACCAGAATTGTTACGTTTTGTGGCAACGGCAGAAACAGGGACGTTACGCAGTTGACCGGTATTTGTTCTAAACGTCATAGTCTGATTAAACAACGCACTTACATTATAGCGGCTTTCTTCGTCAAAACGAATATAGATATCATAGTCCTCTCCATCTTCCTTATAAATGCCAGCCTTGGTACCAAAAATAGCATTTCTAAGTTGTTGTCCAACTTGCCCAGCGCTTATGCCTAACTCACCTGCTTTTTCACGATCTACAACAACTTCCATTGCTGGTTTGTCTTTGTTAACATCAATCTTTAACTCATCGATAGCTGCAATGCTCTTAGAATTAATATACTCGCGCATTGTTTCGGCAGCAGCAATAAGTTCATTATAGTCATCGCCCTCAAGCTCTATATTAATTGGAGCTCCTGCCGGGGGTCCGTTTACATCCTTTTCAACAGAAATTAGCACTCCTGGATAAATTCCAACGAGAGCTTCTTGTACTTTCTGACGCAATATTTCACTGTCTTCTCCTCTTCTATATTTATACTCTCGCATGGAGGCAGTAATTTTCCCTTTATGCGGCATTTCTGCTGCAGAACCACCATCGGTTTGCGGATTTCCAGCACCTTCACCTACTTGACTCACGGCGCTTTCAACTAAAAAGTTATAGTCGCCATCTGTATATTCTTCACTATTTAATGTTTCATAAACAACATTCTCAATTTCTTTTGTAATGGCGTTGGTCTTTTCGATATCGGTACCTTGTGGGTACTCGATATAGACAATAATCTGGTTGGGCTTATTGTCTGGGAAAAATTCTATTTTAGTACGCTGCATACCCACCGAAGCGCCAAAGGCAATAAATGCGGCAAATAATAGCACGAATGTTCCGCCTACAATCCAGTAAGGCCTTTTTCTTTTAAACGATCCTGTAAGTTTCTTTTCATACCAGTTTTCTAATCGAGCTAATGTCTTCTTCTGAAAGCGATTTGCCATTCCTCTTATTACTAACCTGTACGCCCACAACATAATAGCGGTAAACACCATTAAAGTACCTAGTGCTCTATATTCTCCACCAAAAATCAATATGAGTAACCCAATACCCCCTACAATTGCTGAAATTTTAACCAATTGCTTTTTCGGCATATTTTTATCTTCTGTTTTCATAAACTGCGATACCAAAACCGAGTTAAAGAAAATAGCAACAAATAGTGAGGATCCTAATACCACCGAAAGCGTGATTGGGAAATAAATCATAAACTGTCCCATGAGCCCAGGCCATAACCCTAATGGGATAAACGCGGCAACGGTAGTAGCTGTTGAAATTATAATAGGAAAAGCGATTTCTCCAATCCCTTTTTTGGCTGCTTCAACCCTGCTAAGGCCTTCTTCATCCATAAGCCTATACACGTTCTCTACCACCACAATACCGTTATCTACCAGCATTCCTAATCCCATAATCAGTCCGAAGAGTATCATAGTGTTCATGGTGTACCCTAACTGATTTAGGATCATAAGTGACATAAACATAGACATGGGGATCGCAAATCCAACAAAAAGCGCATTTTTAAATCCTAAAAAGAACATTAAAACTGTTACTACTAAGATGATTCCGAAGATAATATTGTTCACCAAATCGTCTACCTGACCAATTGTTTTTGAAGATTGGTCGTTGGTTATTGTCACGTTTAGGTTGGAAGGAAATATGTCTTTTTTTGCATCGGCAACAATTTCTTGAATTTGTTCTGCAGCTACTACCATGTTTTTCCCAGAACGTTTTTTTACGTCTAGCATAACTACCCGCTCTCCAAATTCACGGGCATAGGTAGTTCTGTCTTTTTCTGTAAACTTTATAGATGCGATGTCCTGTAAGAAAACAGTATTTCCATTTTCAGATTTTACCACAAAATCGTTTAACTCTTGAGGGTCGTTAATTTCACCTAAAATCCTGATGGTACGTCGCTGCCCACTTGCAATAAAGTTTCCTGCAGACATGGTCATGTTGCCATTAGCAATAGCACTACTTACGTCTTGAAAACTTACATTGCTAGCCATCATTTTATAGATGTCTACGGCAACTTCAACTTCTTTGTCTTGCACGCCTCGGATATCGGCTTTCTTAATTTGCTCAAGGTTTTCGATTTCATCTTGCAAGTACTCTGCATATTCTTTCAGCTTTAAGACGGGGTAGTCTCCCGAAATATTAATGTTTAGAATAGGCATTTCTTCAGAAAGACTTAATTCAAACACGTTGGGTTCAACCTTGGCGCCATTAAAAGTTGGCCAATCTTCACCCGCAGTTTCAGAATCTATTTCATCTTTTATTTTCTGTTTCGCCAATTCTACAGAAATATCTTCGTCAAATTCAACCACAACCATAGAATAATCTTCTTGTGAAGTTGAGGTGATTTCTACCACATTACTCACAGTTTTTAGCTTATCTTCTAATGGGTCTGTGATTAATTTTTCTATGTCTTCTGCCGTATTTCCAGGAAATAATGAACTAATGTAAATTTTGGTTTCATGAATTTCAGGAAAGCTCTCACGAGCCATGCTGAAATATGCCGAAATACCCATATACAGAATCATTGCCATCATCACATAAATGGTGGTCTTATTATTAATGGCCCATGAGGAGAGTTTAAATTCCTTTTCGGTATTTTTCTTTTGCTTTGCCATAAGATGTTTGTTAGTTGGCGTTAGTAGTTAGTGCGGTTCAAAAAGTACCTTAGTAGGTAATAATTTTTACGGTTTGTCCGTCTTTTACACTTCGGGCACCTTCATTAATAATCTCTGCCCCTGGGGATAACCCGCTAAGCACTTCAATGACATCTCCTTGCGATTGTCCAGTTTCAATGATAATACGTTTGGCGGTAGCTTTTTGTCCTTCCTTAGCCTCAAGGATATAAATATATTGCTCGCCCGATGCATTTTCAGAAATGATGTTCTGTGGAATTAAAACTGCGTTTTCATTGGTGTAATCGTTAATTTTTAAGCGGGCAGTAAGGTTAGGTTTTATAAGCTTGTCTGAATTTGGTACTGCTACCTCTATCTTAAATGTTCTATTTTCTGGATTAATGAAATCTCCCGTTTGGCGAATTTTGGCATCCATAGTTTTTCCTAAAACCGGAAAGTTTACTTGAACATCTTTACCAGTAGTTACATTGCTTATATACGTCTCAGGCACGTCTGTTTCAATATACATATTGTTGAGATTCACAATTCTTATAATTGGAGTCTGTCCTGGAGCCACTACGCTACCTTGCTCAGTAATTACATCGTCTATGGTTCCAGAAAACGGTGCTCGTATGCTAGACTTACCAAGTTGTTGTTTCATGGCATTGATTGCATTTTGTTGTGCTTCGTAATTAGACTTAGCCTGTAGGTATTGGATTTCACTACCTATTTTTTGATCCCATAAACGTTTTTGTCTGTCGAATGTAGTTTTGGCTAAATCGGCTTGCACCTGCATTTGTGCAAGTTGCTGGCTCAATCCGCCGTCATCTACACTTGCCAAAAGTTGACCTTTACTTACTCGTTGTCCTTCTTTCACGTATACACGTTGTAATACACCCGCCATTTCTGGGGTGACTACTATATTTTGTTTAGTATCTACACTTCCCTGTAATTCTACATAGTGATGAAACACCGTGTCTGTTGCAACTAATGTGGTAATTAATGGGATGTTTTTCTCAGGATTTAGTTCGTTTATTTTTTTATCAAGCTGCGTTAACTGCTCATGGAGCGTTTGTTGTTGCGAAGCGAGTTCGTCTTTTTTCTTCTGAAGCGTAACAAGATCGTTGCTTTCTAAAACAGCTTCTATTGAATTACCACCTGCTCCACCACCACAAGAGATGAAAAAAAGCGAAATCAATGCTATAATTGAATATTTCATAATTATTAATTTGTTGGACGTGTTTGCATTACGTCTGTTAGTCGATGAGTTTGTTTGTTGTGGGGTAGTATATGGTTGCATTAATACTTTCCTTTAATTTGTTCAGATTCTATTCTTAAATCGGGTAGGTTTAATACCGCTTCAATTTCTGCTTTCGAATTAATGAGATCCAGCATGGATTGAAAATACTGCTGTTGAGCTGAATACAACTGTGTTTGTGCTTGGCGCAAATCGAAACTTGTACTCAAGCCTTCAGTAAACTTAACTTGATTTTTAGTTTCGATTCGCTCTGCCAAGGCTTTGTTCTTTTTCGAATTTTCGAACTTTTCGATAGCAAATTGATAGTTGCTTCTTGCCGTATTTAGCTGCAATGTTACGTTTTGTTTAGTCTCTTCTAGTTCTGTTTTTGCTTGGTCTAGCGCGATTCTAGCACGTTGCGTTTTAGCACTTCGCATGCCACTGCTAAAAATGGGTACATTCATACTAACGCCAACTACAGAAGATTGAAACCACGGTTCGCCAGAATCGAGAAAAGAGAATTCGTCTCTAAAAGCAGATGTTCCATAGTTTACAAAAGCAGAAATACTTGGTAGCGCTTTACTCTTTTCAAGTTTCATCTCTAAATGGCGTTGCTCAGTAAGATTAAATGCTATTTTGTAATCTATGTTTTCTTCAATAGATAGCGTACTGTCTAGTAGCTCAAGATTTGCACTTTCTTCAACCAAGGTGTCAAGGGTGTCTTCAAAAAGCACAGGGCTTTCAATAGGTATACCAAGAGCCACATTAAACATTTGTTTAGCAATAACGGCACTTCGTTCGGCATTTTTTAGTTGCGTATCTATATCTAATAAGGTTATTTCTAACTGTTCTACACTTTCCTCTTCTGTAAGTCCGTTCTCAAATATTTTACGTGTTTCAAAAACGTTTTTTTCTAGTGTAACTTTATTTTTTTTGAAAATCGCTATCAATTCTTCTGCTAAAAGAACACTTCCGTAGGCATTTATAACACCTTTACGTACTTCGAGGTTGGTCTTTTCTGCTGCATTTTCTGAAAAATCTAGAAAAGCCTTAGCTGCTTGAAGTCCTACCAAATAACTACCATCAAAAATTAATTGATTTAAAGTGGCAACGGCACTAGCATTTTGTTTGGTTCCAAAAACCACAGGTACAAATGTTCCTGGCTCACCCCCACTAAATTCTGCAGGAATAAGTGTCACTTGTTGTTTTAAATTGTTTTGGTAATTAATATTTCCGCTTAATTGTGGCAAGCCCGTTGCTGTGGTTTCCCACTTCTGCTTAATAGCTTTTGCTATGTCTCTTCGGGCATTTAGAGCAGTATAGTTGCTGTCTAACGCAAATGTAACTGCTTCGTCTAGACTAAAGGAATACCCTTTGTCTTGGCCAACGGTTGTTAGCGATGTAAGCAGCACGACTATAATTATAAACTGTTTCATTAATCTTGGTTTGATTGAATAAGTTGATTGAGAATTTTTCTACCGTCTGGAGTTACAATACCTCTTAAATGGTATTCTAAGAACATTTCATATAAAGCAGAGCCTTCGAACATAGTAACAGGAAACAAGTTGTTGTCTTTAATTCCGGTTACGCCATTAAAGTAGATGCGAGAAACAAACTGAACATCTATATTTTCACGAAACAACCCCTGCATTATCCCCCTTTCAAGGTTTTTTACAACGCATTCTTGCATTAGAGCAAATTGCCTGTTTTTAATATTTTGATAGATGCTAGGGTAGTACTTTTGAAGTTGGTGCGATGGCGATTTTTTTTCGTTGCGCATATGCTCCATAACACACTTTTTTATCTCGTATGTTTCTTCAATCGGATTTTTATTTAGCTCGCAAATAGAATCTATTTGCTGCGAAATACGCTCAAACATCGAGTCGGTCACTACAGCAACAATGGTTTCTTTATTATTGAAATGGGTGTAAATTGTTTTTTTCGATATACCCATTTCATTGGCAATATCATCCATGGTTACACTTTTAAAACCCAGGGTGATAAATAATTCGGTTGCCTTCTGTATAATTTTTTCCTTCATAATAAGAGCGCAAAAATAGAACAGGAAACTTTAAAAACAATATAAGTTTCCAAAGTTTTGCTTTTTTTTAACATTTTGTTAATATGGAGGGCTTTTTATAGTTTCTTTAGCCTACAATTTGGTAGCATATGGTATTTTTGCATGAAAATTTGCTCATGGAACTTCTTCAAAAATACAATACGGTACTAACCAATCATTTGAACGATGTAGTGCGTACTAAAGAACCAGCACAGTTATATGAGCCTATACAATATATATTAACCCTAGGCGGAAAACGTCTTCGCCCGGTACTTACTTTATTGGCCGCAGATTTCTTTGGCGACCAAGACCATAAGGCAATACATGCGGCGTTAGCAGTAGAGCTTTTTCATAACTTCTCATTGATACATGATGATATTATGGATAATGCACCATTGCGACGCGGACAACAAACGGTGCACGAAAAGTGGGATATAAATACAGGGATTTTAAGTGGGGATGCCATGCTTATTTTAGCCTACCAATTGTTTGAAGGCTATGAACCAAGTCAGTTTCAAGAATTGGCAAAATTATTCAGTAAAACTGCGCTCGAAGTGTGTGAAGGCCAGCAATACGACGTAGATTTTGAAACAAGAGACGACGTTACCATCGCAGAATACATAAAGATGATTGATTATAAGACTGCGGTGCTTATAGGAGCTGCCATGAAAATGGGGGCTATTGTGGCAGGTGCTTCTCAGGCGTGTTGCGAAGGAATCTATGAGTTTGGTAGAAATTTAGGAATTGCATTTCAACTACAAGACGATTATCTAGATGCCTTCGGAAATCCTAAAACATTCGGAAAACAGATAGGAGGTGATATTATAGCGAATAAAAAGACATTCTTATATCTTACCGCCGTAGCTAATAGCGATCCAAACGACTCTCAAACATTAGAATATTTATTTGGTGTAAATCCGAAAGATCCTTCAGACAAGATTGAAACTGTAAAAGAACTATTTGTCTCTTCTGGTGCTGCCAAAGCTACAATCGCCGAAATAGAGAGCTACACAACAAAGGCTAACGATATTTTAGAAGGTATTAAACTTTCCGAAGAGAAAAAAGAAAAGCTTAAAAGTTTTGGACAGTGGTTAATGAAAAGAACAGTCTAAAAGAATTCATTTTAAAGTTTCTGTACCTAGTTAAAAATAGACTCTTACAAAAGGGTTCCAAGCCGTGGCATACACACGATCGTTTTCATTGTGTAAAAGATTGTACCGCAAGCCAATGGTAACAGGGCCAGACCTGTATCCAGCTCCTGCAAAAAGTGCTGTACTCCAAAAATTATCTTTTTCTGTGCCTTCTATAAATTCAATTTCTTGATTCACACGAAGTTGTTCTAACTCGGCAGATAACTGAATTGCTGGAATAGGATTTACCAACGTAATCCAACTGCCACCGTAGAGGGTGCTCTTAAAAAAATCACTGCTCTGGTAACTAACGATAAGTGACGGTCCCATGGCAACATAATCATTAAAATTGTAAACAGCGCTAGGGGAAATAGAGCCACTAAAGTTGCCGTTTCCAAAAGAAACTCCTAGTCCGCCACCAAACTGAACACGTTCCCAAAACTGACTGTCAGATTCTTGTGCGTGAACGTTGGCAAGCAAGAAAAACATAGCAAAAAACAGTATAATTGGGTTTATGTAGCTAACCTTGGGTAATTTCATTGTGAAAAATTTAGGAATTCTATCCATAAATATACAAAATCACATTACGTTGGTTTCTGTAATTATTGTATTTTTGTATCGTTTTATCAAAACAAAATGTTGAAGATTCAACTATGGATAAATATTCCTTCTTAAATGCCGTTCACCCTGCACAGATAGCAGAACTTTACGATAAATACTTACAATTTCCAGATAGCGTTGAGCCAAGTTGGCGCGCGTTCTTTCAAGGATTCGACTTTGGAATAGAAAGCGGGTCGCTAGAAGGTCTAGGGATTGATGCTGGTAATGCTGGTGCATTAACCGAAGAAGTTTTAAAAGAATTTCAGGTTATAAAACTCATAGATGGGTATCGTACCCGAGGACACTTATTTACAAAAACCAACCCCGTACGTGAGCGTAGAAAGTACGAGCCAACCTTAGATATTGAGAATTTTGGCCTTTCGAAAGATGATCTTCAAACCATGTTTAAGGCTGGAGAGGTGCTTGGCATAGGTGAAAGCACCCTAGAGAATATTATAAAACATCTAAATAGTATCTACTGCGATAGTATAGGTATTGAATATATGTACATTCGGAAGCCAGAAGAAATTCAATGGATTCAGAATAAGCTGAATATAAATGACAATCAACCTAAATTTTCCGCAGCGAAGAAAAAACAAATTTTAAAGAAATTGAACGAAGCTGTTTCGTTTGAAAATTTCTTACATACAAAATATGTTGGTCAAAAACGTTTCTCACTAGAAGGAGGTGAGAGTCTAATACCAGCACTAGATTCACTTGTAGAAAATGCTGCAGAGCAAGGAGTGAAAGAATTTGTCATGGGTATGGCTCACCGTGGTAGACTAAGCACACTAACTAATATTTTTGGTAAAAGTGCAAAAGACATCTTTAGTGAATTTGACGGAAAAGATTATGCCGAAGATATTTTTGATGGGGATGTTAAGTACCACCTAGGATGGACTTCCAAACGCAATACAGATTCGGGTCACGAAATTAATTTGAATATTGCTCCTAATCCATCTCACTTAGAAACCGTAGGCGCCGTTGTTCAAGGTATTGCACGAGCAAAGCAAGACGACCATCATAAAGAAAATCCAAAAGCTGTATTGCCTATTATTGTGCATGGAGATGCTGCCATCGCCGGACAAGGCCTGGTGTATGAAGTTGTACAAATGGCACAACTCGACGGATACAAAACTGGAGGTACCATACATATTGTGGTAAATAACCAAGTTGGTTTTACTACCAATTACTTAGATGGGCGTTCTTCAACCTATTGTACAGATGTTGCTAAAGTAACTTTGTCGCCAATATTGCATGTAAACGCAGATGATGTAGAAGCAGTTGTGCATGCTATGGAGTTTGCATTACACTTCCGTATGAAATTTGGTCGAGATGTTTTTATCGATTTATTAGGATACCGTAAATATGGGCATAATGAAGGTGACGAACCTAGATTTACTCAGCCAAAATTGTACAAAGCTATTAGCAAGCATGACAATCCGCGCGATATTTATGCTGAAAAATTATTGAATGAAGAGGTCATCGATAAAGGGTACACAAAAAAATTAGAACAAGAATACAAGGATACACTAGAAGAGAACCTCGAAGATTCTCGAAAAGAAGAAAAAACTAGAATAACCCCTTTTATGCAAGACGAGTGGGAAGGGTATGAATATGCAGAAGAAGATAAAATGATGGAATCGGCAGACACATCTTTTAGTATAGATAAACTAGATGAAATTGCCGAGGTTATTACAGCCCTGCCTGAAGACAAGAAATTTTTACGTAAAATTTCGAAATTAATTGAAGCTAGAAAGACCATGTACTTTAAAGACAATCAATTAGATTGGGCTATGGGAGAATTATTGGCATATGGATCTTTATTAAAAGAAGGTCACGATGTACGCATGAGCGGTCAGGATGTAGAGCGAGGCACATTTAGTCACCGTCATGCCGTGGTTAAAGTAGAAGATAGTGAAGAAGAAATAGTGTTGCTAAATCAACTAAAAGGAGATCAAGCAAATTTCTTTATTTACAATTCACTACTTTCAGAATACGGTGTAGTAGGCTTCGACTATGGTTACGCCATGGCTAGTCCTATCACGCTTACTATTTGGGAAGCCCAATTTGGAGATTTTAGCAACGGAGCTCAAATAATGATAGACCAGTATATATCTTCGGCAGAAGATAAATGGAAACTTCAGAATGGATTAGTAATGTTGTTGCCACATGGTTATGAAGGCCAAGGCGCCGAACACTCATCGGCAAGAATGGAGCGCTTTTTACAATTATGTGCTAAGGATAATATGTTTGTTGCAGATGTTACCACACCGGCGCAAATGTTTCATTTGCTGCGTAGACAATTAAAGGTAAACTATCGCAAACCTCTAATTGTATTTACACCAAAGAGTTTATTACGTCATCCAAAAGTACTTTCTACCAAAGAAGAGTTTGCAGAGGGCAGTTTTAAAATGGTAATAGACGATCCACAGGCAAAACCAGCTGAGGTAAAGAGCCTTGTTTTTGTTACGGGGAAATTTTACTACGATTTGTTAGAGAAGAAAGAAGAAGACAAACGTAAGGATGTTGCTTTAGTGCGCGTAGAACAATTGTTCCCGCTACCGGTAGAAGAAATGAAAGCAATTATAAAAAAGTATAAAAACGCAGATGATATTGTTTGGGCGCAAGAAGAGCCTCGAAACATGGGGGCATATTCGCATTTGTTGCTTCATTTTGAAGAGACCAGAGCATGGAGGGTTTGTAGTAGAAAAATGTATGCAGCACCAGCATCAGGAAGTAGTGTGCGAAGTAAAGCACGCCACATGAAGGTAATTGAAAGTGTTTTTGATAAAGAAATGAAATAGGGTTCACGCCTAACTAATAAGAAAAGGATCATAAATTTCCCGTTGGGAAGTAATAGTAATACGTATGGCATTAGAAATGAAAGTCCCTTCACCGGGAGAGTCTATAACCGAAGTAGAAATAGCACAATGGCTTGTTGAAGATGGCGATTGGGTTGAAAAAGATCAAGCAATTGCTGAAGTTGATAGCGATAAGGCTACACTAGAACTTCCTGCAGAAGCTAGCGGTATTATTACCTTAAAAGCAGAAGAGGGTGATGCCGTAGGTGTAGGCGAAGTGGTTTGCTTAATAGATACAGATGCAGAAAAGCCTGGCGGCGATGACGCGTCAACCGAAACCTATGACAAGCCAGGTGACGAAAAAGGAGGAGGTAATGCGGGTCCAGATTTAGACAAGCAAAATGCTCAAAATAAAGATTCTAACGATAAGGCAAAGGCATTAACGCAGACACCTTCAAAAAGTTCGACGCAAAGCCAAGAGCAGGACGGAGGCAAAACGTATGCAACGGGAACACCCTCGCCAGCCGCTAAGAAAATACTTGCTGAAAAAGATATTAATGTCGCAGATGTAAAAGGTACAGGTCGAGACGGTAGAATTACCAAAGGCGATGCCGAAAATGCAACGCCATCTATGGGAACCCCTGGAACAGGAGATAGAGGTTCTTCACGCACCAAATTGTCTATGTTGCGTAGAAAAGTTGCAGAACGCTTGGTAGAGGCTAAGAATACAACGGCCATGTTAACAACGTTCAACGAAGTAGACATGACGCCAATTTTCGAATTACGTAAGGAATACAAAGAAACATTTAAAGAAAAGCATGGGGTAAGCCTTGGGTTTATGTCATTTTTTACATTGGCTGTTGTTCGTGCCTTAGAAATGTATCCTGCAGTGAATAGCATGATTGACGGAAAAGAAATGCTCACGTTCGATTATAAAGATATTTCCATCGCAGTATCTGGACCTAAAGGATTAATGGTTCCTGTAATTAGAAATGCTGAAAATTTAAGCTTTAGAGGCGTAGAGTCTGAAGTAAAGAGATTGGCTATACGTGCAAGAGATGGACAAATAACTGTAGATGAAATGACAGGAGGAACATTCACAATTTCTAACGGGGGGGTGTTTGGTAGCATGTTGTCTACACCAATTATTAACCCACCACAATCTGGAATTTTAGGAATGCATAACATTGTAGAACGTCCTGTAGTGAAAGATGGAGCCATTGCAATTGCACCAATCATGTTTGTAGCATTATCTTACGATCATAGAATTATTGATGGAAAAGAATCTGTTGGATTCTTGGTAGCTGTAAAAGAAGCATTAGAAAATCCAACCGAATTATTAATGAACAACGATGTAAAAAAGGCATTAGAACTTTAATAAACAAACAGCTTTATAATAAGAAAAACCCAGCCGAAAGGCTGGGTTTTTTAAGTTAGCAGTTAGTTGAAAAAGGTGAATATTATGCTAAAATAAAGTTGACAATGTTTAATAGAATAACAGAAATAACACACACTGTTAGCGTTATCATGGTTATTTTCTGTTTCCATGTTAAATGCTTCATACCGACAGTTTGCTCTGTTGCTTTTTCCATAGAGTAAAAGTCTGAAGAATTTGTAACCTAGACAATACGTATTTACACGTAATTTTTAAAAAGAGTAGTCTATTTTAATTGTTCGTAGTGTTGCTTAGCCCATATAAGTAAACTGTTTGTCTTATGTTCTAATTCTAGTTTAGTTATAATATTACTACGGTGTTTTTCTACAGTTCGATAAGAAATAAAGAGAAGTGATGCAATCTCTTTGTTGGTCTTATCCTTTCCTATCAACTTTAAAATCTTCTTTTCTGAAGGGGTTAATAGTTCAAGAGCAGATAATGCGGTATTGACTTTATCGAGTTTCCCCACAATTTTCGGACTAAAGTAATGTTTGTTATTGCTTACATTTTCGAGGCAGGTTTCAATTTCCTCTAAAGCAAACTCCTTTAGAATATAACCAAAGATATTGAGTTCTTTGGCTTGTTGATAAAGCTCGCGCTCTTTGTGCAAGGTGATAAGAATTATCTTTACATCAGAACAATTAGTTTTACACTTTTGGGCAATGTCTATCCCCGACAAATAGGGCATTTGTATGTCTAAAATTGCGATACCAGGCTTTTCATTAATAATAAGGTCGTATGCTTCGCGTCCGTCATTGGCGCTGCCAATAATGTTGTATCCCTTTTCAATTAAAAAGTCATTTAACCCCTTAAGTAGTAAAGGGTGATCATCTGCCGTTATGATGCTTGTTTTATTCATGAGTAGGGGAGTTGAAATTCTATAACAGTACCGGCTTGATCTTTAGATTGTACTTTCATTTGCCCGTTTAAAAATTTGGTGCGTTCTAATAGGGTTTTTAATCCGAGAGATTTTATATTCTTGTATTGTTCTGAAAAGTCAAAGCCTTTACCATTATCTTTAATTGAAATAACCACTTTGTCTACCAATTTAGTTACTGAAATTTTACCGGCTTCGGCATTAGCATGTTTTAGAATGTTACTAAGACTTTCTTGTACAATTCTGTATATATTTACCTCTTGTTCTTGACTAAACAGGTTGTCAATATTTTCAATTTCCGAAGAAATAAACAGAGATGTATTTTCATCTATTTGAGTAATAGTATGTTCAATTGCCTTTGTAATGCCTAACTCTTGGAGCTGGAAAGGGTGTAAATCTCTAGAGATGGAGCGTACTTCATCTATGGTTGTGTCTACCATCTTTTGAGCATCCAAATCTCCAGATGTAATTAGCTTATTTTTTAGAACCAATAGGCGTTGTCCAAGGCCATCATGTAAATCTTTAGAAATGCGCATGCGTTCTTTTTCCTGTGAAGCCAGTAATTCTTGGCTAAACTCTTCTTGTAATGTTTTTTTCTTTTTTAAGTGTCGCTGGTTGCGATATAAAAGAATTAATCCGAAAGTTAACAGAATGGCAACTACGCTAAAAACCATTAACTTTCGAAATGCATCGTTGTCTTTTTCAAGCAATTTAATATTCGCATTCTGAGAGATAAGTTCATTTTCTTTCTTCTCTGTCTCATATAGTGTTTGATAATATGCCAAGCTGTTTGCAGATGAAGAATTAAAAAGAGAGTCTCTTTTTTCTGCATATTTTTTCTTGTTGGCGAGACTAGATTTGTAATCGCCCAAGGATTCTTGAATTTCTGAAAGTAATAAGTGAGCGCTCATTATTTCCTCATTGTATCGTAAATTATTAGCTGCAATTAATTTTTTATTGGCAAGGTCGAGGGCCTGTTTTGGCATGTCAAATGCTTTTGCGTAGCGCGCTTTTGAATCGTAATAAAAAATCCGAGCGTATTCATTTTTTTCAAAACTTGGTGCATGAGTCTCTAAGATTTCTAGATATTCTGTTGCCTTTGCATAGTTGCCTTTTTTACTATAGTGCCTGACTAAAGCTGCTATAATTGTATTGTAATTTGGCCCACCTATGTCTTTTTGTAAGGTACTTTCTTTAGCTTGTAAAAAATAATCTAGCGCTAATGCATCTTTGCCCTGCGTTCGATAATCTATGCCTTGGTTGTATAATTCGGTAGGAATAAACTCTTTTAGGTTTAGTTCTTTTAGTTTAAGAATTAGTTTTTCTCGCTCTGCTTTCGATTTTTCAAAAAAACCGTTCATACTAAACATGGTAATATTTCCCTGTTGCGCATGCGCCATGTACTGGTAATCTTTCAAGTTTTCAAAATAGCGATAGGCAAGGTCGTAGTTCTCTCCGGCAGGAACAAATTTGCCCATGGTAGAATATGCTTGTCCGCGAAACAAAAGAGCATCTGCAACATATAGAGAATCTTTTTTGCCAAAATTTTGAATGGCTAAGGTATAGTCGTCAATGGCGTCTTCTAAATTAATTCTAGAATTAGCTCCCCCTCGTTTTAAATAGAGTCCACCCAATAAAAAACTGTCTCTAATTTTATATTTTTCTGCTAAAACACTGTTTATTATAGTAATTGCCCTGCGGGGTTCGCTTATCTCAACGGTTAGCGTATGTTGTAAATTCATTGCCTTTCTGGCAGCAGCTTCTATGCTGTCAAGCTCTTTAGCTAACGAGATATATTTTTGGCTGTATGTTACAAAAGTATCGGCATCTATCCTAAAAGATTTTGCAATGACCGAATCTATAGCCTCAAGCTGGTCTAATTTATTGGTGGCTGTCTCTGCGGCATTTTTGTAAAAGGAAATATCCTGAGCTAAGATAGGTAGCGACGCAAAAATGAATAGAAAGGTAAGACGGGTTTTCAAAATAAGTAAGGGCCAAAGTATAGCTTAAATATAGTTAAAAAATTGATTAAGAGTGCCCTATTAATCTTTCAGATAGAAACAATTACGACCGTAATCAATAACTGCTCGGTACTTTTTCAAGATATCTGCGCCAATAATCCCATGAACAGGTTCTTCAAATGCCTGTTCTAGTGCCTCATTTACATGAGAAAGATCGAAAAGTACGAAGTCTGTTCGTTTGATTGCTAGCGCTCCAATTGTTAGTATGTTATTTCTGGCTATCTGCGTTTGCATGTTAGTGGCTCCCGCACCAGCCGCTTTAACGTCACTGTCTTCATTGTGTAGTAAAAAAAAGAGAATGCTTTGCATGCCAATACAGCTCGTAGAAGCGCCTGTATCTAGAATAAACTGCCCTTTTACACCGTTTATTTTTGCTTGAAATTTATAATGCCCAGTCTGCAATTTTTTCAAAGGAATTCTATAGAACCCATCTGCCTCTAAAAAAGAACGTAAGTCACTCACTTTTTTTTGGTAAAGATAGGCAACAAAATATGTAGTTTTGCAACCATGTTAACAGATACCCACACCCACCTATACAGCGATGCATTTGCAGAAGACCGTGTTGCCATGATGAAACGTGCCGAAGCTGCTGGAGTAACTCGTTTTTTTATCCCTGCGATCGATTCAGAATACACAGAAGCGATGTATCAATTAGAGTTAGATTTTCCTGAAAAGGTGTATTTAATGATGGGGCTGCACCCTACATCGGTAAAAGAAAATTACGTGGACGAGCTTCTACATGTAAGAGAGCAGTTTGCTTCTCGGAGTTTTTATGCTGTGGGTGAAATAGGGATCGATTTGTACTGGGATAAAAGCACCTTAGAAATCCAGAAAATTGCTTTCAAGGAACAAATACAGCTTGCAAAAAAGTTTAAATTGCCCATAGTGATTCATTGTAGAGAGGCATTCGACGAAATTTTTGAGGTATTAGAGTCTGAGAAAAGCGATGACCTTTTCGGAATTTTTCATTGTTTTACCGGAACACACGAACAGGCGCTTCAGGCCATAAGCTATAACATGAAATTGGGAATTGGTGGCGTAGTTACTTTTAAGAATGGGAAAATAGATAAGTTTTTAAACGAAATTCCCTTAGAACATATCGTATTAGAAACAGATGCACCTTATCTTTCTCCCGTACCTTACAGAGGAAAAAGAAACGAAAGTAGTTACGTAGCATTGGTGTGCGAAAAAGTGGCCAGTATTTATGGTATTACTACAGAAGAAGTAGCACGAATTACCACACAGAACTCAAAAGATATTTTTGGAATTTAAAACATACGCTCATGGCAAATGAACAACCTAAAATTTTACTCATCTATACAGGTGGAACTATTGGGATGATAAAAGATTTTGAAACGGGAGCGTTGCAGAATTTTAACTTCGACCAATTGTTGGAACACATTCCAGAATTACAACTTTTAGATTGTGACATTGATACCACTAGCTTCGAAAAGCCAATAGATAGTTCTAATATGAACCCTACTTATTGGACGATGTTGGCAAAATTAATTGAAGATAATTACGATGCTTTCGATGGCTTTGTAGTGCTTCATGGTAGTGATACCATGTCTTATACAGCATCGGCTTTAAGCTTTATGCTTGAGAATTTAGGAAAACCAGTGGTGTTCACTGGGTCTCAATTACCTATTGGTGACTTACGGACAGATGCTAAGGAGAATTTAATTACCTCTATTCAAATCGCTGCTCTACAGGAGAGAGGGCGATCTACCATTGCAGAGGTGTGCTTGTATTTTGAATATAAGTTGTATCGCGCTAATAGAACAACCAAGATTAATGCAGAACATTTTGAAGCGTTTGCATCATTAAATTATCCGGCGCTAGTGGAGAGCGGTGTGCATTTACAAGTAAATAGGCCTGCGCTATATGTGCCAAATAGACGAAAAAAGTTTACGGTGCATACCACCATGGAAGATGGGGTAGTATTGCTAAAGCTGTTTCCTGGAATCGATAAAGAAACGGTGCTTCATATGCTGCGTTACGATGGGTTGAAAGGATTGGTTATAGAGACCTACGGAAGTGGCAATACAACAACAGAAGTGTGGTTTATTGACGCTATAAAGGGTGTAATTCAGAAGAAAATCCCAGTAGTTAATGTCACCCAATGTTCTGGAGGTAGTGTAGCGATGGGATTATATGAAACGAGTGTATTGTTGAAGAAAATTGGTGTAATTTCTGGAAAAGACTGCACAACCGAAGCCGCATTGGCAAAGTTGATGTATTTATTAGGTAGAAAGGTTGCCCCAGCAAGTTTTAAGACGCTATTCGAGACCTCATTGCGTGGCGAAATGGCGTAGTTATATTACATGTGGTACTTCGGAACTAATAAAAAATAACGTTCTTTGCGCCCTGATTGAACATTTATAGTTTTTGAAACTATAGAGAGGTGGCCGAGTGGCTTAAGGCGCACGCTTGGAAAGCGTGTATACGGCAACGTATCGAGGGTTCGAATCCCTTCCTCTCTGCAACAAAAAATGCCTAAGTAAAAAATGTCCAAGCTTGCTTGAGTATTTTTTACTTAGGCATTTTTTAAATCGCGTAGCGATTTGGTTGCCAGTCTCCCCTTTTGGGATCACCGACCGCAGGGAGGTAATCCCTTTCCAAGCTTGCTTGAGTATTTTTTACTTAGGCATTTTTTAAATCGCGTAGCGATTTGGTTGCCAGTCTCCCCTTTTGGGATCACCGACCGTAGGGAGGTAATCCCTTTCCAAGCTTGCTTGAGTATTTTTTACTTAGGCATTTTTTAAATCGCGTAGCGATTTGGTTGCCAGTCTCCCCTTTTGGGATCACCGACCGTAGGGAGGTAATCCCTTTCCAAGCTTGCTTGAGTATTTTCTACTTAACTAAAAAAAGCCCCTACATTTCTGTAGGAGCTTTTAAAATATTTGGGGGTTTCTGGGGATACCTATATGAGAATCCAAAATCTAAAAATTGAACATCTCAGTAAACACCTTTCCTTCAGAAGTTAGCTTTACTAAATATCTTCCGGTTTTATTCTTATCCAGCTTATACGCTTTTTGAAGTATAATCCCGCTTTTGATTTCATCGGATTGTATCACTCCAAAAGCATTTAGGTCGAATCCTTCTTCACTATAATAAATAGTAACATTGAGAGGCTCTTGTGTGAGTGATAATTGATTCACTAATAATAGGTCGTCCTTTACTTGCAAAGTAGGTTTGAAAACGGTCTTTGTATTTTCTTCATCTAAAAGGACTGTCCCTTCTGTAACTATAAATGGGATTAATTTCACTTCTGAGTCTTCTACGATTTCAAAAACGTATGTGCCGTCAGCCAGATTTACACTTCTCACTAATGCGTGTTTAGAGTCAGTAGCAGTTACTTCGGTTTCATAAACCGCAGTTCCTTTTTTATTTCGAATAATTACTGTCTTAGGGTCTTTTGAATTCGTATACTCACTATTTAATAGTTGTTTCTGGAATTTTTCTTGAGGAATTGTTGCGTTTATAGCTGTTGTGACAAAGAACAGTGCTAGCAGTACGGTAAATTTCATTGCATTTTTCATAATAATATGGTTTTAAATTATATGTAAATGTATCGCGAATTAATCGCTACAAAAACAACTAGATTTTCCAATTTATGTGCTATTTTGTCTCTTTAACTTTTGGAAGTGAAACTTAACAGGGTAATATTGAGCATTTATTAGGTAATATAGCATAGTGAATAATATATGCGTATTGTAATTTTATAAATAAAATTAGTGATGATAAAAACACCAGTTTTAAAAAAGCTGAATCCCGGCTTTGGTTCTTCCTTCATGGTACGGCAGCACGCTGATAACCGTGAGATTAAAAATGCTTTGTGGCATTTTCATCCTGAGGTGGAGTTGGTGTATATAAGTGAAGGAAGGGGAAAGTGCCATATAGGAAATTACTTCTCTTATTTTAACCATAGTCAATTACTATTAATAGGCAGTAATCTTCCACACCACGGATTTGTAGATCGATTAACTGCACGAGGAAAAGAGACCGTAATTCAGTTTCACCCAGATTTTTTAGAAGGGTTAAGTGTGAAGATTCCAGAATTTTCGGCTGTTTCGAATTTGCTGGAACGAGCCAAAAAGGGTATTGTGTTTGGAGAAAATACCAAAAAGAGCATTGGTGCTAAGATTGAGCTGCTTGCAGAGAAAGAAGGATTTTCTAGGCTGCTAATATTTTTAGAAATTTTGAATGACCTTGCGGTTTCAGAAGATTATTTGCTTCTCAATGTAGATGGTTTTGTGTTTGAAACATCGCATAAAGACAGCGTTAAAATTGACATAGTTTATAAGTATATGCATAAGAATTTCCAAAAAGAGATTCAATTGGCAGATGTGGCAGATAAGGTAAGTATGACGGTTCCATCATTCTGCAGATATTTTAAAAAGAGTACAAACAAGACCTTTACTGAAGTGCTTAATGAGTATAGAGTGGTTCATGCAACCAAGTTATTAACTGAAAGCCAGCTCAGCGTTACAGATATTTGTTTTGAGTGCGGATTTAACAGTTTCTCACATTTCAATAAAAAATTTAAACTCATAACAGGAAAAACTGCGCTACAATACCGAAAGGGGATCAAACTAATAATTAGTGAGTAGGCTTAAATTTATTTAAATCGGGTAACGCTAAATTTTGGAAACTCAATATAAAAAGGTACTTTTCCAAACTCATTTTTGATATTCATGTAGTTTATCAAAATTTATGATTCATGAAATAGACGAATTAATCTACAGCATAAAATTTAGTTGCGCTGAAATACAAGTAATTATTGACCGCGCGGAAATTTAATGTTGCAGAATACAATAATAATTTTATATCTTTAAACCTTTAACTAAAAACAAACTTTAAGTCGATAGCAATGAAAAAATTATTTTCAATTATGGCAATTGCCGCACTAGTTTTTGCGGGATCGTTAAGTGCAAATGCTACTGTAGCTAACAATGCACCTACTAGTGTACAACAATTAACCACTGCAGCCACTGTAAACTTTATACAAGATGTAGAAGAAACAGCAGCTGGTGATGAAGTAGGTTGGCACCAAAAATTAAAAGAACGTTTTGTAGAAGGAGGCCCAGAATTTATGGGAATCGTACTACTTTGTTTAATTCTTGGATTAGCAATTGCAATCGAAAGAATTATCTACCTTAACTTATCTACAACCAATACTCAGAAATTGGCTGAAAATGTAGAAGACGCTTTAAATAGTGGTGGTATTGAAGCTGCAAAAGAGGTTTGTAGAAATACAAAAGGACCTGTTGCTTCTATATATTATCAAGGTCTTGAACGTGCAGATGAGAGCATCGAAGCCGCTGAAAAAGCAGTTGTTGCTTATGGTGGAGTTCAAATGGGACAATTAGAGAAAAATGTATCTTGGATTTCATTGTTTATCGCTTTGGCACCAATGCTTGGTTTCATGGGTACGGTAATTGGTATGATCTTGGCATTCGATAAAATTGCTGCGGCAGGTGATATGAACCCTTCTTTAGTGGCAGGTGGTATTAAGGTGGCACTTTTAACAACCGTATTTGGTTTAATTGTAGCGATTATACTTCAGATTTTTTACAACTACATTATTGCAAAAATCGACCGTATTGTAAACAGTATGGAAGATGCTTCTATTACCTTAATAGATATGTTAGTTGACTACAAGAATAAAAAGTAATTTAAAACACACCATATAACATGGCTTTACATAAAATTTTTAAAATCATTGGAATCGTTCTTGGCCTGCTAGGTGTTTTGTTTATGGCATTACTTTTAGGTGGAAACGAATCTGCGATGGACTGGCTTATTTACACAGGCTATATCGTTCTTGCCGTAGTAATTGTAATGGTTCTTTTATTTGTTTTGAAAGGAGTATTTGAAGGCGATATAAAGAAAACACTGATTTCAGTTGGTGTTTTTGCTGCCATAATTATTGTTTCTTACGTGCTAGCAGATAGTACCCCAATGGAGCTTCCTGACGATGGTGGAATGACATCAGAGTCTGGGTCTAAGTGGGTAGGAACAGGACTATATACATTCTATATCTTGGCAATTGTTGCTGTAGGATTGATGGTATTTAGCGGATTCAAAAAAATAACAAACAGATAATGGCAAGAAGAGCAACACCAGAAGTAAATGCTGGGTCTATGGCAGACATCGCATTCCTTTTGCTTATCTTTTTCTTAGTAACAACAACTATTGAAAAGGATAAGGGGATTGCAAGACAGTTGCCGCCTAAGCAAGACGAAACGACACCGCCACCACCTTTAAAGGAAAAAAATATCTTTATTGTAACGGTGAATCAAGACGATCAGTTACTGGTAGAAGAGGAACTCATGGAACTTAAAGACTTGAAAGAAGCAGCTATCGCTTTTTTAGATAATGGGGGTGCGCCTTCTGGAAGTCCTGAGTACTGCAGACACTGTCAAGGTGCAAAAGATCCACGTTCTTCAGATAACCCAGACAAGGCTGTAATATCGGTTCAGAATGACCGTTTAACATCCTATCAGATGTACATCGCTGTACAGAATGAGCTGGTTGGAGCTTACAACGAACTTCGTAATCGAGAATCAGTACGCTTATTTGGATCTAATTTCGTTTATACAGATGTAAAAAACGCTATTAACGAAGGGAAATACCAAGGTAATGTTGAAGATGCAGAGGAAAAATTGAAGCAGGTTCAAAGCCTATTTCCTTTAAAACTTTCAGAAGCTGAACCTAAGAAACGAGGTCAATAAAACATAGAAGAGTATGTCAAAATTTAAAAAGAAAAAGGGAGGCGATTTGCCAGCCGTAAATACTGCATCATTACCTGATATTGTATTTATGCTGTTATTCTTCTTTATGGTTGTAACCGTACTTCGTAATAATGATTTAATGATCAAGAATGAGTTGCCAAAGGCAAATGAAGTAGAAAAACTCAAGAAAGATCGTTCTGTCTTTATTTATGCTGGAAAACCTAGCGATCAATACAAAGACAAGTTCGGTACCGAAAGTAGAATTCAAATTGGTGACAAATTTACTGATGTTTCTAGCCTGCAGTTTGCACTTACTGGGGCGAGAGAAAAACTACGTCCAGAATTACAGGATTATGTAGTTGTTGCATTAAAAGTAGATAAGGAAACCAATACAGGTATTGTCTCTGACATAAAAGAAGAATTAAGAGAACTTAATATGGTGAAGATTATTTATATAGCAGCTCCAGGAAGTGAGCTAGATCAAAAATAATCGCACGTAATATAAACTATAAACGCCTTGATATTTCAAGGCGTTTTTTTTGCGTTTACTATTCAAATAAAACTATCTTTATAATCTATGACGATTAAAAGGCTCTTTATTGGCTTGTTTTTATGGTGCTTGGCTTGTACTTTTTCTCATGCTCAAGAAACTAATGGTACCAATGCTAATTTAATAGTTAAAGATACACTAGGTGACCAAAAATACCGTGAAGATCAATTCTATCTAGGGGTAACCTATAATTTACTTTCAAGCGTTCCTTCTACAGTAAATCTTCGTGGACTATCAGGAGGCATTCACTTTGGATTTCTACGTGATATGCCTATAAATGAGCGACGCAATATAGCTATTGCAGCCGGGTTTGGGCTTAGTTATGATATCTATGGAAGTACATTTTTTATAGGGGAAAGCACGCAGGACAAGACAATTTTTACCGTGCTAACTTCAGACGAATACGACTTCGATACCAACCGATTTAGTACAGCGGTGATTGAGGCACCAATAGAACTACGTTGGCGAAGCTCTACAGCCCAGAAATATGGCTTTTGGAGAGTGTATGCGGGCTTTAGAGTAGGATATGCATATTGGTATAAGGCCAAGTTTGTACAAACAGGTAATACCGTAATACAAACAGATATTCCAGAATTTAACCGAACTCGCCTCGCAGCCACACTTAGCTTTGGGTATAACAAAGTAAATTTCTACGCCTACTACAGCATCAATCCATTTTTCGATAATGCGGTTACAACAAATACCGGAGAAAACGTAGATTTTAGAACCATTAAACTAGGTATTATTTTCTACATTCTATAACCAGTAATTGAACAGCAATAACTGCGGTATAAATCCTATAAAAAACCCTGCAATAAGCTCTGGATATGTGTGCGAATTGGTATGTAATCTAGAAGATGCAACCCAGCCGTTGGCGATAAAAAAGACGCACATCCATAACAGCATATTAATCTGAAAGTGAACGCTTAATCCAATTAAGAACATGGTGACTCCAGCTATGCCCATTTGGTGTAGGCTAACTTTAAATTTTAGGAATACAAGGAAGAGTGCGGTAATGCCTGAAAAGAGAATACCCACAAAGAAGTAATAAGGCTCTGCACTAGATTGTGGATCGAAAACCATCTTAATGATAAGAAGTATCAATAACGATTGAAGCATTAAAGGAGTTTTTCGCTCTTTTACATCTTCTAAGTGAATGGAGCTCACAAGATTTAAATTTCGAAGTAAAAAGAAGGTGACAATAGGTATAAATACGGTGATTATGACTACTGCCAATAACCTAGATTTTGCGATGTCTATTTCAACGTACCGAGGCGTATAGATAAAGTACAGTAAGGTACCAACCAGAGGCATGAGCAATGGATGTAATACGTAGGCTCCAAGACGTAAAAAGAAATTCATTAAATTTCTTTTCTTAAACGCGCCACGGGTATGTCTAGCTGTTCGCGATATTTAGCCACTGTTCTTCGGGCAATAGGATACCCTTTTTCTTTTAAAATCTTTGCCAATCGATCGTCTGTAAGAGGTTTCTTTTTACTTTCTTCGGCGATAGTAAGCTCAAGTATTTTCTTTATTTCACGGGTAGATACGTCTTCTCCCTGATCATTTTTCATCGATTCACTGAAAAAATCTTTAATCAACTTGGTGCCGTATGGGGTGTCTACATACTTGCTATTAGCTACCCTAGAAACCGTAGAGACATCCATATTAATAGCGTCTGCAATATCTTTTAAAATCATAGGCTTCAACTTTCGCTCATCGCCTGTTAAAAAATACTCTTTTTGACGGTGCATTATGGCATTCATAGTCACATACAGGGTTTGCTGACGCTGTTTAATGGCATCTATAAACCATTTTGCGGCATCTAATTTTTGTTTAATAAATAGCACCGCATCTTTTTGTGACTTCGATTTTTTAGTTGCGTCTTTGTAGCCCTTCAGCATATTTGTATACTCTCGAGACACATGTAATTCTGGAGCATTTCTACCATTTAATGTAAGGTCAAGCTCACCATCTACAATCTTAATAGCAAAGTCTGGTACTACGTGTTCTACCATGCGCGAATTACCAGAATAGGCACCACCTGGTTTCGGATTTAGACTTTCAATTTCACCTATGGCAGCTCTCAGGTCGTCTTCGGTGATCGTAAATTTCTGTATTAATTTATTATAATGCTTTTTTATAAAGTGGTCAAAAGCATCATCTATAATTTCTATGGCTAAACTTACCGGTTCTGTTGGGTTTTTTCGATATAGTTGTAACAACAAACATTCCTGTAAGTCTCTTGCACCTACACCAGCTGGATCTAACTCCTGGACAATCTCTAGAACCTTCTTAATTTTTTCTTCGGTAGTATATACATTTTGGGTGAAAGCTAAATCGTCTAATATGTCTGCAATCTCACGTCGTATATAACCACTTTCATCTACACTACCCACCAAGAATTTAGCTATTTGCTCCTCTTCATCACTAAACCTATGGGTGTTTAGTTGTTGTAGCAGATGCTGATTAAAGGATGTGCCAGAAGCATAAGGTGTTTGTCTATCTTCATCATCGGCACTATAATTGTTTGCTGAAAGCTTATAACTTGGTATCTCGTCATCACTCAAGTAATCATCTACATTAATCTCAGTTTCTATAATTTCATTGTCTTCGCTGTAGTCATCTTCATTGCTAAATTCATCGTCAAAATCTGTACTTTCATCTTTACCGCCCTCCAACGCAGGATTTTCGTTCATTTCTTGCGAAATACGCTGTTCAAAAGCCTGTGTAGGCAATTGTATTAACTTCATCAACTGTATTTGTTGAGGTGAAAGTTTCTGTGAAAGTTTAAAATTTAGCTGTTGTTTTAACATATGGTTTCAACTGAACTATAAAAATAGAAAAATCCCTTCACATCAAGCGATACGAAGGGATTTTTAATATAAGCTTATGACTTTTAGTTGGTTTAAAAACTCGCATTGCCTGGAGTTCTAGGATACGGAATTACATCTCTAATATTCCCCATGCCCGTTACAAACAACACAAGTCGCTCAAATCCAAGTCCGAAACCACTGTGTACACAGGTTCCAAATTTTCTTAAATCGAGATACCAATGTAGTTCTTCTTCGGAAATATCCATGGCGGCCATTTTTTCCTTTAGCACGTCATAGCGTTCTTCTCGCTGACTTCCACCAACTATTTCCCCAATACCTGGGAAAAGCACATCCATGGCACGTACGGTCTTTCCATCGTCGTTTAAGCGCATGTAAAATGCTTTTATTTTAGCTGGATAATCGAATAAAATCACGGGACATTTAAAATGCTTTTCAACTAAAAAACGCTCATGCTCACTCTGAAGGTCTGCGCCCCACTCTTCTATTAGGTACTTAAACTTTTTCTTTTTATTAGGCTTGCTACTTTTTAAGATATCAATTGCCTCTGTATAACTTACACGCTTAAAGTTGTTTTCTAAAACAAACTTTAACTTGTCGCGCAATGCCATTTCACTGCGCTCTGCTTGTGGCTTGCTCTTTTCTTCTTGTAAGAGTCTATTTTCTAAGAATTCAAGATCATCGGCACAATTTTCAAGAGCATAGTTTACTACATACTTTATAAAATCTTCGGCAAGATCCATATTGTCTGCAAGATCATTAAAGGCAACTTCTGGCTCAATCATCCAAAATTCTGCTAAGTGTCTAGACGTGTTACTGTTCTCAGCTCTAAACGTTGGCCCAAATGTATATACTTTACCTAAACCCATGGCATAAGTTTCAGCTTCTAACTGACCGCTTACCGTAAGGTTGGTCTCTTTTTCAAAGAAATCTTCTGCATAGTTCACGCTACCATCGTCGGTAAGGGGTGGCTTTACAGGATCTAGGTTGGTAACCCTAAACATTTCTCCAGCTCCTTCTGCATCACTACCTGTAATAATAGGGGTGTGCATATAGTAGAAATCGTTTTTCTGAAAGTATTCGTGAATGGCAAACGATAGTTTAGAACGTACTCTCATAATAGCACCAAATGTGTTGGTGCGTACTCGCAAATGTGCTTGCTCTCGAAGCTTTTCTAATGAATGACGCTTAGGAGACAAGATAGTTAGCTTCACTTCTTCAGGGTCTGCTTTTCCAAGAACTTCAATATCTGAAACTTGAATTTCCACATCCTGTCCTTGCCCTTGACTAGCTACTAATGTTCCTTTTACTTCTATTGCAGCTCCGGTTGTTACTTCTTTAAGAACAGCTTCGTCAAAATTTTCAAAATCTACGACACATTGAATATTATTGATGGTAGAACCGTCGTTAAGTGCAATAAATCTGTTACTTCTAAACGAACGTACCCAGCCTCGCAACGTTATTTGGGTAAGTGAAGGTTCCATTTGTAATATATGTGTGATAGCAATTGCTTTCATAGTCTTCATTTTATGGATGGCAAAGATACTTTTTTGATTCAGAAATAGGAATTCAGCAATAGAATATTTCGGCTAGAATACAGGTATTAGCTCTATTTTTCTTCTTCGGAAATAGTTTCGTCAACATTTGCCTCTAATATCTGCATCGCTGGCTTTTTAAACGTTTTCTTATTGGCAATTTCTTTTTCTAGAGAAAGTAGCAGCGCAGGTAATAATAGAAGATTTGCGAGCATCGCAAAAACCAATGTGATAGAAACTAACGCACCCAGCGCTACGGTGCCACCAAAACTAGAAATGGTGAATACCGAAAACCCGAAAAATAATACAATAGATGTATAAAACATACTTACTCCAGTCTCTCGCAATGCAGCATAGACAGATTTTTTAATCTTCCAGTCATTTGCGATTAGTTCTTGCCTGTATTTTGCCAAGAAATGAATGGTATCGTCTACAGAAATACCAAAAGCAATACTAAACACTAAAATTGTAGAAGGTTTTATGGGTACACCCAAGAAGCCCATGAGTCCAGCGGTAATTATTAGTGGTAGTAAGTTGGGCAATAATGATACTAATATCATTTTAAAACTTCTAAACATCCATGCCATAAATAAGGCAATAAGTAGAATGGCTAACGACAAAGAAATAACTAGGTTGTTCACCAGATATTTTGTTCCCTTTTGAAACACTAAGGCTTTACCAGTTAATGTAACTTCGTATCGGTCGCTAGGAAAAATCTTGTCGATTTTTGCCCTTATATCTTCTTCTAGCCTATCGTAGCGTTCGGTTTTGGTATCTTTCATGAACACCGTGATACGAGCAAATTGGCCTGTTGTATCTACATAGCTAGCTAGTAAATTGGTGTTTTTTGCGCTGTTTTTGGCATACGAAAGTATAAAAGTACGCTCTTGACTGTTGGGTAATTGGTAGTATTCTGGATTGCCATTGTAATATGCCTGCTTGCTGTATTTTACTAATTCAACTACAGAGAGGGGTTGCGAAAATTCTGGAATTTCGGCTAAATACTCTTGGAGCTCGTCCATTCGTTTTAAGGTAGCGAGTTTCATCACCCCTTTTTTACGTTTGGTATCTACTAAAATTTCCAACGGCATAATACCTTCGTACTCTTTTTCAAAAAACTTAATATCACTAAAGAAGGCTTCACCTTTAGGCATATCTTCAATAATACTTCCTGAAATTTTAATATTATTCATCCCCACAATACTTGCGCAGAGCAAAACAATAGCGGCAATAAAGATGGCAATTCTATGTTCGCGCACCATGCGCTCCATCCAGTCTACAAAGCTGCCTATCCATCGCTTATTTAAGTGCTTTAAGTGTTTACCTTTTGGCACACTCATATAGCTGTAAATTATGGGGATAATAAACAAGCTAAGTAGAAAAATGACAATAATGTTTATGGAGGCAACGATACCAAACTCCTTTAATAACTTGCTGTTGGTAAGTATAAACGTAGCAAAACCAGAAGCAGTGGTTACGTTGGTCATTAAAGTAGCATTACCTACCTTGGCAATAACGCGCTGTAACGACTTTGCCTGATTGCCGTGTAATTTAATCTCTTGCTGGTATTTATTGATAAGGAAAATACAATTTGGAATTCCAATAACGATAATTAAGGGAGGTATTAATGCCGTAAGCACCGTAATCTCATAGCGAAGCAAGCCCAAAATACCAAAGGCCCACATTACCCCAATAATTACGGTTATCATAGAGATAAACGTAGCCCGAAAGCTTCTAAAGAAAAAGAAAAAAATAAGGGAGGTTACTAACAAAGCGGCTGCAATAAAGGTGCCTATTTCATCGATAATGTTCTGCGAATTTAATGTGCGAATGTAAGGCATCCCAGATGTATGAACGTCTATGCCTGTATCGGTTTCAAATTGTTCTATGGCAGGGATTAGGTCATTCACAATAAAATCGCGACGTAATGCGGTATTTATGATGTCCTTTTTTAGATAAACCGCGGTGCGCACGCCCAGTTTGTTTGGGCTATATACCAAGCCTTTGTAGAAGGGAAGCTTGTTAAAGAGTTCGTACTTGTATTTTTTTAAGGCTTCTTCGGAAAGTATACTATCCTGAATAAACGGTACAAGAGCGAAGCTGGTAGAATCTTGTACTTTTTTCAGCATTTGAAGCTCCCCGATAGATAACGTAAGATCTACGGCTTCGTAGGTTTTAAGTTTCCGCGAAAGCGTGGCCCAAGCATTAAAGTTTTTAGGCGTAAAGAGCGAGCTGTCTTTCACTCCCATGATAATAAGGTTGCCTTCTTCACCAAACTGATCTAGAAACTTGTTGTATTCTACATTTACTTCATGGTCGTCTGGTAATAGGTTGGCTTCGGTGTAGGTAAAGCGCATGTGTTGCCACTGCCATCCCATAAAAACGGTAATCGCAGCGATAATAATGAGAAGTAGTGGTCTATTCCGTAGAATAAAACGTGCTACTGCACTCCAAAAACCGATACTAAAAAGCTTATTCACAAGGGGGTATTTACGAACGTGGCAAAGGTAATGAATAGGTGTGGGTTATCATCAAGTTTGAGGAGGTGAAGTTTATTGAAACCGAAAATGAAACTGAAAATTGCTTTATAGGTTTACAACTTATAGGAAAGTTTAAATAGTATGGTGCGGGGCTGTATAAAAATACGTGTATCATTCACAATAAATTGATTAAACGAATTGTTGTTTTAAGAGGAAAAACCATTGTTTCAGGTGGAAAAGAGATTTTTAACTTAAAATTTCGCATAAAAAGTAAACTTCACCGAGATATTATCTTCAAAATCGGGGAGGTAGTAGTAGCCATATCGGTATGCACCACTTAGCCCAAAGCCAAAGAGGAGTTTATTGAGTTCAAAACCAGATTCGCTGTATAGCTCGTCTAACGTATTAAATGGAAGGCCAATGTGTTGTTCAGGATTTGAGAAATCTCCTAAGGCATGGCGGGTAATGAGTACTAGCTCGGGTTTAAACCTATTGCCAAGATTAAACCTTCGTAAGCTATGCCTAACTTGCAACGTCATTAACTTATCTGAGAAGAACTCACCAAAATACATAGTTTCAAAACTCCTTCTGCCTGCCACAGAAAAACGTTGTAAAATTTCATCTTTAGTAGGCGCGTTAGGGTATGCGTGATACAAATGGGTGAGGGGTGCATCGCCAATTGCATAATCTCCTTCTAACAAGAAGTTGGTAGATGTTAGATTAGTACGCTTTATGTAATAGTCTAGTTTTAATCCAAATTTTGTGTAGTTAAAGTCACTTCCTGTTATGCCAGACAAACCTTGTGTAACTTGCGCGCTTATCTTTGGGAACCCATCAAAATATTCTATTCTACCGTCTTCGGTAGTAATAAAATCGGTTTTCGGACTTATCCGAAATGAAGTGGTAACCTCTGCCAATTCGTAGTTGCTGTACAACGTGCCATCGTTTAAAAACTGATAGTCTTCAATCTGGTCTATTCTACTTCGGGAAAGGCGTACTTCAGCCAATATTTTGTCGAGAAATTCTGCCTGAACATTGCTTTGCCACGTACGTTCTTTGTAAAACTGAGTAACGTTTACCAAACGAGGCTCAAAGACCGAATAAACACGATCGTCTGTTAGAAAATTGAACTTTCCAATCTCCTGTATATCATCTTTATAGAATAGGTTAAGCCAGATTTTATTTTCTTTTTTGAGACGAACACTACCGCCTAAACCAAATTTTATATCTCTGTCTTTAAATCCTCGTGCAAAATATCCACCAATTCTAAATTTTTCTGAAAAACGGTCATTGGTTACACCTCCAACACCAAGACGTAAGCCTTCATAATTATTATATTTTATGAGATACCGTAAGTCTACGTCAAAAAAGCCAAGAGGGTAAAATCCTGTGTTAAAGGGGTTGGATTTTTTTTCGGGCGTAGTTGCAGTAGTATCTTGTTTGGTTTGTATGGCGGGTTTTTGCGCAAAAAGCCCAACAGGTAACAGTAGAATAAACAGCAGGAGGAAACTGCGCATATACGTGAGGAAATTAATACTGGCGAAAGTAAAAAGAAAGCGGCTTATGAGCCGCTTGTTTTTGTTTTGTTTAACTATAATAACGTGTTTATACAGTCATTATTTCTTTTTCTTTCTTCGCAAACACAGCATCGATTTTTTCGATATGATTGTCGGTCATTTTTTGGATATCGATTTCTAAATTAGCTTTTAAATCTTCGGAAATATCCAATTTTTTAATATCGTTATTAGCATTCTTACGGTCGTTACGAACCCCAATTTTGGCTTCTTCAGCTTCGGCTTTTGCTTGCTTGGCTAGTTCGCCGCGGCGTTCTTCGGTTAATGGAGGAACGTTTATAATAATACTTTCACCATTATTCATAGGGTTAAAACCAATATTAGCCAGATGAATTCCTTTTTCAATTTCAGGAATTAATGTTTTTTCCCAAGGTTGTATGGTGATTGTCATACCGTCTGGGGTATTTACATTAGCCACCTGGTTTAAAGGCGTTGGGCTTCCGTAGTAATCTACCATAACACTTCCTACCATAGAAGGAGATGCCTTTCCTGCTCTAATGTTTACTAGTTTTTTTTCTAAATGAACCAATGCATTGTCCATTGCCTCTTTTGTACTATCTATTATAAATTTTATTTCGTCTTCCATTTTCAATGCCCGCGGCGGCGGGAAATTTTTTAATTAACCGTTTTCAGTGTAGTTTCAAAAACCAGACCAATTCAAAAATAGCAAATTAAACGAGAAAAATCTAAAAATCTTCTGAGTGCACAATCGCACTTCAATAATTAAAGATTCACTTTAGTTCCAATTGTTTCTCCCTTCACAACCTTCATTAGGTTACCTTTCGTATTCATATCGAATACAATAATTGGTAATTCATTTTCTTGGCTCAGGGTAAAAGCAGTAGTATCCATTACTTTTAGTCCCTTTTTCAATACATCGTCGAAGCTAATAGAGTCGAATTTTGTAGCGTCGGTATCTTTTTCAGGATCGCTGGTGTAAATACCATCTACGCGAGTGCCTTTTAGGATAACATCGGCCTGAATTTCGATAGCACGCAGCACTGCAGCACTATCTGTAGTGAAATATGGGTTCCCTGTGCCTCCTCCAAATATAACAACACGTCCTTTTTCTAAATGCCGTATTGCCTTACGTCTAATAAATGGCTCTGCTACTTCATTAATTTTAATGGCGCTTTGCAAACGAGTAGGAATCTTCTCGTCTTCTAAGGCACCTTGTAGGGCTAGGCCATTAATTACTGTGGCTAGCATACCCATATGGTCTCCTTGCACGCGATCCATTCCTTTACTGGCTCCTGCGAGGCCTCGAAAAATGTTTCCTCCACCAATAACAATGGCTACTTCTACGCCAAGAGCGATGATTTCTTTAATTTCTTCAGCATATTCTTTAAGACGGTCGGGGTCAATTCCGTACTGGCGGTTGCCCATTAGCGCTTCGCCACTTAATTTAAGGAGAATTCTTTTATAGTGCATTTTTCAAATTTGTTACAAAAATAGTGAAAAAGTTAACGTGTATGTAGGGTTTTCTAACAGCGTCTTTACCAAGGGATATTTTGTTTTTTTTCGCTAGAAATTCTATTTCAATTTGCGAGTCTTTAAATAAATGGAATTTGTTTTATCCTGTTTCATAAACTATTGCTACTTTTAGCAGTGTCAATTAGTTAGCATAATCAACTCAAATTATTTCAATATGAAAAATAGATGGCCGTTGTATTTAGTAGCCTTTTTATGTCTCTTTTCCTGTAAAGAAAAAGGTCTAGACACTAAATTAATAGCCTCTAAATATTACAAGGGTGTTGTAAAAATTTTGCTAATGGATCCGGGCATGGAAGGAAAAAATGCTGGCGATGGATACATGGGCAGAGGATCAGGTTTTATTGTTACTAAAGATGGATATCTGTTTACTAATAAGCACGTAGTTGAGATGTGCGTAAAGGGGTTTATAGATTATAACTATATGGAAGGCGACAAAGAAATGACAACCATTAGTTTGTATTCTGAAGAGCTGTTGAACGATAGAACCATTACCAAAATTAATAGAACAGGTCATACAATACCTATAGTACAAGTCTATGACGGTCCGGGAGAAAGCGATTACAAATTATATATTGCCGAGGTTGTCTCTATTGGTTCTGGAACATACGATGGCGCCATGTTAAAAATTGTGGGAACACTAGACTGGAAACCCGTTAAAAGAAAATTCTCAACAGTCCCTCTTGGGAATTCAGATAATGTAACCCAAGGAGAAAATCTATGTGTTTATGGGTATCCTGCGCAATTTACTGGATCTGCAGACCTAATGCTGAAAGATTTAAGTACTATTAGCCTTGGTATTATGAGTGGATACGATTTTGTTATAAATAGAGACTACGGATATTTAAAAACTGATGCAGAAATACATCCTGGCAACAGTGGAGGTCCTGTTTTTAGTGAAGAAAATAAAGTAATTGGAATTGCTACAGCCAAGGGGCGTTCTACAGGAATAGGTTTGTTAGGAGGGATAAATGGTATGTACTATATTTCGGCTATTGATAGCAAAGCACACACCGAACTTGTTGAAAACGGTCTCACACTACCAAAAAGATCTGCTTCAATAAATTCTACTAAGGGTACACCTCACATTATTAAAACCACCAAACAAGCCCAAGCTATAGTTGAAAAAAGACTGGCAGCAGAAAAAGCAGCGAAAATCAAGGTATTAGAAGAATACTATAAAGGAGCTCAGTTGTATTTTGCTATTAACAGAAATGGTTACTATGAGAAATTTAAAAAAGGTTCGTTTGGTACAACAAGTATAAACCAAGGTACTGGTGCAAATAGAGGAAAAATATCGGTTTGTGTAGACCACGGTTATAAAGCGCTTAACACTGAAAAATTAATTGTCGCGATAGATAAGTTAAGTACGTCAGACTTTAAGTATTATAAGTATAAAGATGTAGTGTATAGTGCGAAACGAACGTCTCCTAAGCTTTATTTTGACTTTAATTTTTATGATGTGGGAACGTATCGTGTACGTGTTTATAGTGAAGACAACGCCTTAATTGGTTCCACCTTGCTAAGAATGAATCCCAATAGATAATAGTTTGTGAAGTACAATGTGTTTTCACTCTAATGAACACATAAAAAACGCTGTTTTCAGAAAATTTCAAAAACACTAGTAAAGTTTTACTATTAATTTCTATTCTCTTAAGTACAGACAATAAAGGTTAAAAGCATTATAAATGTGATGACAAATTAAATTTTGTGCGATGTACTTAAAATAGCGCACATTTTTAATTTTAAAACTTCACATTATGAAAACAACAATACGTTTAGCGTTCTTGGCTTTAACAACAACTTTATTTGCTCAAAACCCACTTAGCAAGCAGTCGCCATCTCCAGAAACATTTCATCCAGCAACCTATGTAAAATCTGAATGCATCACCAATGCGCAACGACAGCAGGTACGGGAGCAGCTTTTAATTAATAAACAACAAATTTTAGAAGCTAAGCCAGATGCCTTTCGAAACGGCGGTGGATCTCCGTTGTTTATCTCACCAATTAAAGCAAAGGCTGGGTTTGATAATCCTGGTTTTTACATTGTAAATTTTCAAGTAGACCACGACTTGGCGCCTAATGGGAATTTAACAGATTATGAATGTAACGAACGTACCTACGATTGGGCTACTGGAAATCATGAAGGCACAGACTATGTAATTTGGCCTTACCCGTGGAAATACATGCAAGAAGAAGTTATGGAGATTGTGGCAGCAGCGCCAGGTATTATTATCGATAAAAGAGATGGTAATTTTGATTTAAATTGTGACAACTCGGGCAATCCGAACTGGAATGGAATTATTATAGAACATGCCGATGGATCGCAGGCATGGTACTGGCATTTCAAAGACGGAGCTATTACAACAAAGGCTATTGGCGATACGGTTGCAGAAGGTGAATATTTGGGTGCTGCAGGAAGCTCGGGAAGTAGCTCAATACCACATTTACATTTTGAAATTTATGATGCAAGTAATAATTTAATAGACCCTTATGAAGGAACTTGTAATACATTGAATTCTGTTAGTTGGTGGGCCAACCAGCCAGATTATTACGTGCCAGCTATCAACAAAATTTCTACGCATAACTCAACAAATTTTGACGACACCTGTGGTGAAGTTGAAAATACCTATGAAGAATTAAATTTCTTACATGGCGAAGATATCGTACTGAGAATCTTTTTTAGAGATATTCAGACGAATAGCGATACACACATTGTAATTACAGATCCAAACGGAACTACATTATATGATTATATATTTACTTCGCCATGGCCAAACTATGAAGCAGCGTATGCAGAATGGATATTTCCAACCGACTCTTCATGGGCAGATGGAGTTTATGAAGTTACAGCAACTTTTGGAGGAACAGCTTATGAAACCATATTTGGAATAAACACCACATTAGGAGTTGAAGATGTTGCTACAAACAGCATTACAATGTACCCAAACCCAGTACACGAAAAATTAATTGTTGAAAGTACTGCTACTATAGAAATGATTACTATAGTAGATCTTGCTGGAAGAAAAGTATTGGAAATAGCGCCAAAAAATTCGTTAGCCGAGCTTAACCTATCCACTATGAGTAGTGGTGTGTATATGGTAATTATTACTTCGGAAGGTAAAAAAGCAGTCAAAAAACTAGTCAAACAGTAATTTGGACTTAGGTTCGTTGTGTTTTAATATACTGTGATAAAAAAATCCGTTTTCAGAAAACCTGAAAACGGATTTTATATGTTCTGGCCAACGCAAACTGCAACTGGCTACTAGAAAGTTTAAGACTTACTAAACTATGCTAGAGTAACTCTTTTAAATCCTATTACTTCTACACCTTGGTCTGCAACGTATTCAGCAACAGATTTCTTGTCGTCCATGATGTAGTTTTGGTCTAAAAGACACTGCTCTTGATCTAATGTAGTATTGTCACTTACAAAACGTTCCATTTTACCAGGAAGAATTCTGTCCCAGATTTGCTCAGGCTTTCCTTCAGCTTTTAACTGTTCTTTAGCGTCTGCTTCGGCTTGTGCCATAGCTTCTTCTGTAAGTTGCGCTCTTGAGATAAACTGAGGAACATTTTTAAGTGTTTTTCCTAGACGACCAAGCTCGATATTATCTTTTTCAATAACAGCGATTCTAGCTTCGGTTTCAGCAGCGACGTATGCAGGGTCAAAATCTTTGTAAGATAGTGTAGTAGCACCCATAGAGGCAACTTGCATAGACACGTTCTTAGCTACTTCTGCGGCGTTGTCGATGGCTGCAGACAGTCCTGTAAGGGCTCCAATCTTGTTTCCGTGAATGTATGTTCCTACGAAAGGTGCTTCTAATGTTTCAAAACCACCAATTTCAATTTTCTCACCAATAACTCCTGTTTGCTCGATAAGCTTTTCTTCAACAGTCATTCCGTCGAAATCTGCTGCAAGCAATTCTTCTTTAGAGTTCACGTTAATTGCAACATCTGCAATTTGCTGAGCTAGCTCTTTGTAACTATCATTTTTTGCAACGAAATCAGTTTCACAATTTACCGACACCACAACACCTCTTGTGTTAGCGTCGTTAATTTTAGAAACAACAGCCCCTTCGCTTGAGTCACGGTCTGCTCTTTTTTCAGCAATTTTTTGTCCTTTTTTTCTAAGGATGTTAATTGCTTCTTCCATATTACCTTCTGCTTCAACTAATGCCTTTTTACAGTCCATCATACCAGCTCCGGTTTTTTTTCTTAATTCGTTTACTTCTGCGGCGGTTACTTTTACCATAATATCTTTGATATTTTTCCCGCGCAGGCGGGAATCTGATTAATAGTTTATTTTATATTTTGAAAAAAAGCCGTCGCAAATTTCAGTTTAAGAAATGAACCTGACGACTTTTTAATTTTATGAAAAGGTTATGTTCTTCAGTAACGTAGCATATCGCAACTGTTACCGTTTACTAATAAACTACTCTTCTTCTTTAGAAGCTTCTACTGCTACTTTAGCTGCTTTAGCTTTTTTAGGAGCTCCTGCCTCTTTCTTAGCTGGAGCTTCTTTAGCATCTTGGCCTTTTTCAGACTTTCTATCTGCCAAACCTCCTGCAATAGCATCGGTTACGCTTGTTATAATTTTTTCAATAGATTTTGATGCATCATCATTAGAAGGAATTGCATAGTCAATCTCGCGTGGATCACTGTTTGTGTCTACCATTGCAAAGATTGGAATATTTAATTTCTGTGCTTCTTTTACTGCAATGTGCTCACGTGTAGTATCTACAATAAACAATGCGCCTGGAAGACGACTCATGTCTGAAATTGAACCTAAGTTCTTTTCTAACTTAGCTCTTAAACGGTCTACAGCCAAACGCTCTTTTTTAGAAAGAGTCATGAATGTTCCGTCCTGCTTCATTCTATCGATAGAAGCCATTTTCTTAACCGCTTTACGAATAGTAACAAAATTAGTTAACATCCCACCTGGCCATCTTTCAGTGATGTAAGGCATGTTTACATTTTTTACTTTTTCAGCAACGATGTCTTTAGCTTGCTTTTTAGTAGCTACGAAAAGAATTTTACGTCCGCTAGCGGCAATCTTAGCCAAAGCTTCGTTAGCCTCTGCTAATTTTGCAGTGGTTTTATAAAGGTTGATGATGTGAATCCCGTTACGCTCCATATAGATATACGGTGCCATGTTTGGGTTCCATTTTCTGGTTAGGTGTCCAAAGTGTACACCTGCGTCAAGGAGTTCCTTAACTTGCTTGTTGTCTGCCATTTTGTTTTTAGTTTACGTTCTGTAAATTTAGATCGCAATCTTTCCTTCAGTTTTTCTGAACTATTTGATTTAGATACTAAACTAATTGTCCCGCCCGGCAAAGAGCGGGACTAACAGCTTATTAATAATTGAATTTGTATGAACTTGTAAATTTCACAGTGCACTTTTTGTAAAGTGGTACCACAACTGCGATACAATATGTGAAATTGAAAATTAACGCTTAGAGAACTGGAATTTCTTACGAGCTTTCTTCTGACCGAATTTCTTACGTTCAACCATTCTTGGATCACGTGTTAATAATCCTTCTGGCTTTAAGATACCTCTGTTCTCATCATTAAGTGTGCACATAGCACGTGCAATAGCCAAGCGAATTGCTTCTGCCTGACCAGTAATACCACCACCAAAAACATTTACAGAAATATCGAAAGTTGTTTCGTTATCTGTTAACATTAGTGGTTGCTTCACTTTATACTGTAGTGTAGCTGTAGTAAAATATTTTTCAAGATCACGCTTGTTAATGGTAATGTTTCCTTTTCCTTCCGAAAGGTATACACGTGCAATAGCGGTCTTTCTTCTTCCAATTTTGTGAATTGTCTCCATTACTTATTGTCGTTAAGGTTAATTACTCTGGGTTTTTGTGCTTCTTGACCGTGGTTGTCATCTGCATAAACTTTTAGATTTCTGAAAATTGCAGCGCCTAATTTGTTTTTAGGTAGCATTCCTTTTACAGATTTTTCTACAAGTCTAGCAGGGTCTTTTCCAAACAATTCTCTAGCAGTTAAAGAACGTTGCCCGCCTGGATAACCCGTGTGGCGAATGTATTCTTTAGCTTCCCATTTGTTTCCTGTTAACTTGATTTTGGCAGCATTCGTAATAATTACGTTGTCGCCACAATCTACGTGTGGAGTAAAACTTGGTTTGTGTTTTCCGCGAAGTAATTTAGCAACTTCACTTGCAAGACGACCCAATGTTTGCCCGTCCGCATCTACCAACAACCACTCTTTTGTAACGGTTGCCTTATTGGCAGATACTGTTTTGTAACTCAATGTGTCCATTTCGTTCTTTGTGTAAATAGTTAATAATTCATTGTTTTCACCCGCTAAAACGAAAATTTTCCGCTTTTTGAGGGGTGCAAATGTAATGGTATTTATTTGATTGGCAAGACATGAAGGGCTCTTTTTTGCTGAAAATGTTAATGTTATAAAAAACAGAACTATTATGCCTAAGATGTCAACTAAAAAAGTGCCGTCGTAATACTATGTCTGAACCTTAACACAATTGTTAAAATTATCTTAATAAACGTAAATAGCTGCCACGTATGCTATGTTTTTCAGTCCTTTATAATATCAATCAACACTAGCTGACTCATCATCATGAAAGGACTTACCAATCTAATGTTTCTACTTTTGTTCGGAATAGTAGGCGCTCAAGAAACTGAAACAGATGTAAAATTAAAAAAACGAAGTTATACCACTACGGCTGTAGGCGCTTTAGAATCGCCTAAAATTGACGGCTCTATTACCGAACCCGCTTGGGATTTGGTAGCGTGGACCTCAGACTATGTAGAGTTTGAACCCGACAATGGCACAGCACCCACAGAGCAAACGAAAATGAAAATCATCTACGATGACAAAAACCTATATGTAGCTTTTAAGTGTTATCAAAAGGATCCAGAGACCATAGAGAGACGAATGGGAAGGCGCGACGATTTTCCTGGCGATTGGGTTGAAATTAATATAGATAGTTATGGCGACGACCGCACCGGTTTTTCGTTTACGGCATCGGCGTCTGGGGTAAAAGGCGATGAATTTATTAGTAATAATGGAAACTTTGACGATAGTTGGAATCCAATATGGTATTTAGACACAAAAATTGATAGTGATGGTTGGACTGCCGAAATGAGGATTCCATTAAGTCAGTTACGCTTTAGCAACGCAGATGAACAGGTTTGGGGTATTCAATCTACACGAAGATATTTTAAAAATGAAGAGCGCTCTACATGGCAACCATTACCAGCAAACCCACCAGGCTGGGTAAGTGAATTTGGTGATTTACTGGGAATTAAAGGAATAAAACCTCAAAAGCAATTAGAAATTCAGCCCTATACTGTAGCCCAACTAGACACCTACGAAAAGGAAATTGGAAATCCTTTTCGCGATGGTAGCGACACTAAGCTCACTGGAGGCCTCGATGCTAAGATTGGAGTGACGAATGACCTTACCTTAGACGTTACTATAAATCCAGATTTTGGACAAGTAGATGCAGATCCAGGGGCCGTGGCCTTAGACGGATTTGAAATCTTTTTTCAAGAAAGGCGACCCTTTTTTGTAGAGAATAAAAGTGTTTTCGATTTTCAGATTGGTGGAGACGCAGACAACCTTTTCTTTTCAAGACGTATTGGGCGAAGTCCGCAGAGATCACCATTTGGAGCGACTACAGCCTATATAGACCAACCAAATAACACAACAATTTTAGGTGCTGCAAAATTTAGTGGAAAAACAAAAGACGGTTTAACTGTTGGTGTTTTAGAAAGTGTAACAGCAAAAGAATTTGCAGATGTTATAGATGTAGACGGGTCAGAATCTGAAGAATTGGTAGAACCTTTAACCAATTACCTAGTAGGTCGTGTTCAACAAGATTTTAATGATAATAACAGCTATATAGGTGGAATTTTTACCAGTGCAATCCGTAATATGGACGATAATGTGTCATTTTTGCACGCCCAAGCCTATTCTGGCGGATTAGATTTTAAGCATAACTGGAAAGACAGGACGTACTATGTAGAGGGAAGTGCGGTTATGAGTAACGTTCGCGGAAGTGCAGAATCTATATTGCGCTCACAAACTGCAATTACACATTTATTTCAAAGAGTAGATGCAGATCACGTACAAGTAGATCCAACCAGAACTCAGCTCACTGGAACCGGAGGTCGTTTTGAGTTCGGAAAAGGTGGCGGTGGAGATTGGCGTTACGCTATAGGCGGAAATTTTAAATCACCAGAGTTAGAATTAAACGATTTAGGTTTTTTACGACAGGCCGATGATATTAGACAATACGCGGTGTTACGAAGACTTTTTAATAAGCCAACCAGTTGGTACAGACAGGCAAATTTAAGAGTGTCATTGTCTTCTTCATTCGATTTTGAAGGAAATTACAATCGCATTCAATATGAAATTGGCGGTTTTGTAAACTGGAAGAATAATTGGTGGAGTGAAGTTGGGGCGGTTCATAAACCTAGAATTTTTGTAAACACGTTCTTAAGAGGAGGACCACGGTGGCGCTATAGCGACGAAAACTATATCTTTTTATTCTCAGGAACAGATCAGCGTAAAAAGTTAAGTTTTAGTGGAGGTACTGTTCAATCTAGGTCAAAACAAGATAATTTTAGTGTATATCGGTACGAAATAAATGCCCGATACCAACCACTAAATAGCCTAAGTTTATCGTTAGGAGTAGATTACGACGATAGCCCCAGTAAAACACAATATGTTACCGAGCGCAATTTTAACGGAACTCCTCGATATGTTTTAGGTGCTATAGACCGAGAAACCTTGAGTGCTACACTACGCGTAAATTATAGTATAAATCCGAATTTAACCATTCAGTATTACGGACAACCATTCATTTTTAAAGCGAAATTTTCTGACTTTAATTATGTTAATGATGCAATTGCAAGCGATTTGAATAATCGTATTAGCTTATATGATAATTCTCAAATTTCTTTTGAAGAAGGTGCTTACTTAGTAGATGAAGACTTAGATGGTAACACAGACTATTCTTTTGGAGACCCCGATTTCGCTTTTGTGCAGTTTAGAAGTAATTTAGTTGTGCGTTGGGAATATATTCCGGGCTCAGAGATTTTCTTGGTATGGAGCCAAGGAGTAACAGGAATAGGTGATCCAGAAAACAGTTTTAATACTATTGTAGACAACCAATTGCTAAGTCAGAAACCACAGAATACCTTCTTAGTAAAAGCAACGTATCGATTTGTTTTATAACAGAAACAAGATAGCTACGCATAAAGCCTTACGACATTAGACAATAAATTTTAGAAAAAATGCAGATTCTTGTTCTCTGCAATGTTGCGAAGGCAGTATGATTTTGGCACAATTCGCTATCTTTATTGAATTAAAACGAATAAATGATTCTGCCCCCAAACCTAATGCAAGGAGATACCATAGGTATTGTCTCTACAGCTCGAAAGATAACCGAAACCGAGCTGAAACCATTTCTTTCACTACTAAAAGAGTGGAAGCTTCAACCATTACTAGGGAAAACAATTGGTGCTTCAGATCATCAATTTGCTGGTTCTGACGCACTGCGTACGCAAGATTTTCAGGAAATGATAGACAACCCTAAAGTAAAAGCTGTTTGGTGTGCTCGTGGAGGTTATGGAACCGTACGAATGGTGGATAAGTTAGATTTCAGTAAGTTTATTCAAAATCCAAAATGGATTATTGGTTATAGCGATGTTACCGTTTTACACAACACCTTTCAGAATTTAGGAATTGCCAGTTTGCATGCTCAGATGGGGTTAGAAATTGAGAAAAAAACTTTCGAGACGCAGCAATCTATTTACAATGTTCTCTTCGGAAATGAGCATACAATCCAAATTCCTTCCGAAGAACCACTAAATCGGTTGGGAACAGCAACAGGAGTATTGGTTGGTGGAAATCTTTCGGTTTTATATTCCTTAATGGGAAGCGCTTCAGCAATAGATACCAAAGGCAAAATTCTTTTTCTTGAAGATTTAGACGAATATTTGTACCACATAGATAGAATGACACAGAACCTAAAACGCAATGGATATTTTACTAATTTAAAAGGACTCATTGTTGGCGGGATGACCCAAATGAATGATAATAGCATTCCATTTGGTGCCACTGCGAACAAAATAATTTACGACGCCGTAAAAGAATATGATTTCCCTGTATGCTTTCACTTCCCAGCAGGACATATTCTTGACAATCGAGCGCTAGTTATGGGGGCGAAAACAAAATTAAATGTGCGAGAAAAAAATGTAACTTTATCATTTATAGAGAAGCACGACTAAAAAATATATATTACTGTGGCTACTCGTGTGTTTCTTCTATATTGAATTAATTTTTTATGGCAGACCATAACGAACTGGGTATTCTTGGAGAAGAACTGGCAACAAAATATTTACTGCGCAGTGGTTTTGCCATTTTAGAAAGAAACTGGCGATTTCAAAAAGCTGAAATCGATATTATTGCCCAAAAAGAAGAAGGCACCATCATTTTTGTTGAAGTTAAAACTAGAAATAGCGCCTTCTTTGGCAATCCACAAGATTTTGTTACACCTTCTAAAATAAAGTTGTTGGTAAAGGCGGCAAACGAATATCTAATTTCTAATCAGTTAGATGTTGAAGCTCGTTTCGATATTGTTGCCATTCTTAAAAACAGTAAAGAAGAACGCATTGAGCATTTTGAGAATGCATTTTATCATTTTTAGTTGTGCATTTGTATACAGAAATACCACAATACAGACGACAAGCGCTACATTTAAAGCATTAAATGATTGATATGACAATCTCGTTTGAACTTATTGATATTATCATCTTTATTGGCATCTGTCAAGGTATTTTTTTATCTCTTACACTTCAACGTATAACAAACAATAACAAAAGGGCCAATACAATACTCTCATTGTTATTGATTGCTGCAACAGTGATGCTTTTGGGTAGATTCATATATTCTGAGTATCTAAATGAATGGGTATTCTTACTTAGTATGGGTGTAGATTCAATTATATTTTTATTTGGCCCACTATTTTTAATGTATACTAGTCGCCTTTTGTTTTACGAGCGTACCAAGAAAACATTACCGTTAATTCACTATTTACCATTTGCCTCCATATTGCTATTGTTTTTCATACTCTTGGTGGTACACACCCCGAGTAGCTATTGGCAAGCCTTTGAAGATGGAAAGTTAAAGGTTATGTTCTTGGTTATTTCAGGCACGGCGCTATTGTTAAATTCGTATTACTTAATCCGATCTTTTTTATTGTTAAAAGAGTTTAAAGAAACAGAGAAAAAGGTGTTTTCTTTTGAACAAGGTCCGTTGCGCTACTTATATGCTTTTCATTTGGCATTTGCATTGTGTTTATTAGTGTGGTGGTTCAGTTATCTGAACTGGGCATTGTTCAATACGTATTTTACGTACCTTGGATATGATAGTGTTTGGATTGCTATTTCTCTATGTATTTATGTGATAGGGTATTTCAGCTTAAAGCAACCGGAGCTTTTTAGAATTCCTGTGCTAGAAAAAGTAACGCAAAAAAGGGATCGATTGTCGGCAGATGAGGTGCGTATACTTGATGAAAAATTGAATAGTCTAATGAGCAATGAGCGGCTTTTTTTGGAAAATGACCTGACGTTGCAACAGGTGGCGCTTCAACTTAAAACATCTACAAACAATGTGTCGTGGTTGCTCAATAAAGTATACCGTACCACTTTTTACGATTATATTAATGGGTATCGAATAAAAGAATTTGTTGAGAGAGTTAAAAATAAGGAACATCTTCAACATACAATTCTCGCCCTTTCAATGGATGTGGGTTTTAACTCAAAATCTACTTTTAATAAAGCGTTTAAGCAAACCATGAACGATACTCCTAGTAATTATATAAAAAAAAATACGGCAGCGTAAATTCGTTCAATTGTATCCAAACGGTCGATTTGCATGCTCCCAAAAAGTAGATTAGCTCTAAATTTAAATTATTAGAGTTATGAAAAAATTAATCTATTGTATTGCATGTGCATGCGGAAGTATAATTGTAATGCACGCCCAAACCGTATCAACAATTTCAGAATTAGAACCAGATGATGCCATCACATTTGACAGTCAGGGTGCTGTTTATGCCGCAAGCTTTGAAGAAGGAGCCATCTACAAATTTACACCTCAGGGAGTTGCAAGTACCTTTATTACGGGTCTAAATAATGCTAATGGCATCGAGTTTGACAGTAACGATGCCCTGTATGTAAACGATTGGGACGCCAATGAGCTGTTAAGGTATTTTATTGATGGGACTTTAGATACTAGTATTAGTATTTCTGGAAACCCTTCAGGAATGTTAAAGGCTATAGACAACGACGATATGATCTATACGCGATATGGTGCAAATACAATTAACCGAATAACCCCAGAAGGCATAATAACACAAATTTCAGATGCTTCAGAATTAGACGGTCCGGTTGGTCTAGCTTATGACGAAAACGGAAATTTATATGTAGGTAATTACAATGACAGAAAAATATACAGAGTAGGTACAAATGGAGTACTTAGCTTTGTAGCCACTGTTGGGGGAAGTTCGAATCTGGGTTTTATAACCTTTGGCCATGGAAGATTGTGGGGTACAGTGTTAGGAGAACACAAAATTTATACGATTAATCATAATGCCGTAAACGATGTAACCTTGTTTGCAGGTAGTACTGCTGGTAATCAAGATGGAGACATTTCCCAAGCAACTTTTAGCCAACCCAATGGTATTCGCTTTAACGCTTCAGAAACTACTTTGTATGTAACCGATTTTGGCACAAAGAATCTTAGGATAATAGATGATGTTATTTTAAGCATACCTTCGGAAACCGTAGCACTATCAACTGTTGTTTTGCATCCTAATCCGTCTAGCGAATATTTGCATATAAAAGGATTGAACCATACAGCAATGTATACCATAACGTTTACTTCAATGGAAGGTAAAATTCTTAAGGAAGTTATGCTGAAAGGGGGTCGAGATAAGGGAGCAAAAACAATTTCTGTTTCAGACCTAGCAGCCGCAACTTACTTGGTTACCATAACAACAGACGTAGGCTCGATAACAAAACAATGGATAAAAGAATAGGGGGTCGAAAAAGGGTCTGTGGGCATGGTGAATCTACAGACCCTCTTTAATAGGGTTAGAGTGCCGCTTGTTTTTCTTTCACCAATTGAGCCACTTTATACAATATTATAATTTCTAAAATAAGTGTGGGAAGCAAGAGGATAGCTCCTCCTGCAGCAAAAATTACAATAGTGAAGCATGCGTAGGCAACGATTTCAAAAATCCCAGTAATGGTAGCCAAATTTCCTAAAGCCTTTTGCAAGCGCAACATAGCGATACCCATTAATATTCCAACAATACCAAAAGAAATAGACTCAGCAATTAAAATTACACTCTGATCTAAGCCATCAAAGAATAAAGAGGTTAGATCTAACACGTAATAGGCAACATTGAAGATTAACATGATAAAAACAACAATCTTTAAGAGATAATTGTTCAATATATTTCCTGTTAAAATAAAGCCTCGCAAGAACAATATTATAGAGGCAAGAATTACTAATTTAAGGGGTATATAGATATAGTTAGGGTATAGCAGTGTGCTATCTTCAAACATCCTGGCGATATCTGCGGGAAATTCTGCAAAACCTAATACAAAATAAACGATACCAGCAATCCAGGCAATCTTAAGGTGTTTTGTTAAGAAATTTGCTTGTTTCGTATCATCAATTTTTAAGAAGAAGGCTTTTTTAAGTCCGCTTTCAACATTACTTTCAGTAATAGACTCGAAGTCTTCGCCAAGTGCCGATAAAATAGTCTTTACAGTATAACTTCTAGGTACAACCTCACCTGCCTCAATACGTTGTATGGTTCGTACGCTAATGTTACATTGTGCAACTAAATCTTCTTGTGTTAATCCTTTCTCTTGTCGTAGGGCTAAAATATGTTGCCCGAGTGCTGGCTGTTTCATCGTGAATATGTTTTTATTTGTTTCCACAAGAGTACGATGGTTTAAAAATTAGTCCAATTATTTTAGCTGAAATTCACCCGTCATTTACCCGTCATTGTAGTAATAACAGTTAGTTTAGAGGTTTTCCATTAGGCGTTAAAATTTTGAAGTACGGCTAAAACTTGTTGTATTGAGGTCACTTTTTCTATCGTAAAAAGTAGTCGTAACCCATTTCTAGTTTGTTTTTCTTTCATTTTTACTCTAGGCGAATACGTTTGCACAAACTGTAGCATCTTACCAAATGCTGAACTCTGGTAAAAATCACTTTGTTGATCGCTAATAAAATATCCAACCAAACGCCCTTTCTTCATAACAACACGCTCTAATCCCATGGCAATGGCTTTCCATTTAATACGTACACTATCTAGTAGGTCTCTCACTTCACTTGGAAGTTCTCCAAAACGGTCTGTTAGTTCCTTTTCAAATATCTTTAAAGCGGCCTCATCTTTAATTTCGTTAAGTTTGGTGTAAAGATTTAATCTTTCAGTAATATTATTAACATAGTCGTCTGGGAAAAGTAATTCAAAGTCGGTATCAATCACTACTTCTTTTACAAACGTTCGGTTTTTGAAATTTTTATCTGTTTCAGTATAGAGATCTTTAAACTCTTTTTCTTTTAGTTCTTCAATTGCTTCAGCCAGAATTTTCTGATATGTTTCAAAACCAATCTCATTAATAAACCCACTCTGTTCACCCCCTAATAAATCACCTGCACCTCGAATTTCTAAATCTTTCATGGCAATATTTAGCCCGCTTCCTAGTTCACTAAACTGTTCTAAGGCGGTAATTCTTTTTCGTGCCTCGTCGGTCATGGCAGAATATGGGGGTGTTATAAAGTAGCAGAATGCCTTTTTGTTACTTCGCCCAACGCGTCCGCGCATTTGGTGCAGGTCTGAAAGACCAAAGTTGTTAGCATTATTAATAAAAATGGTATTTGCATTTGGCACATCTAAGCCGCTTTCAATAATTGTAGTAGAAACCAGAACGTCAAATTCGTTATTCATAAAACGAAGCATAACATCTTCCAGTTTTTTTCCGTCCATTTGTCCATGACCAATACCTATTTTAGCATCTGGGACAAGACGCTGAATCATACCCGCAACTTCTTTAATGTTTTCAATACGGTTGTGAACAAAAAATACTTGTCCGCCCCGCGATATTTCATATCTAACGGCATCTCGAATGGTTTCTTCTCCAAATCGAACCACATGGGTTTCTACTGGATATCGGTTAGGAGGGGGTGTAGTAATTACGCTTAAGTCGCGCGCCGCCATCAAGCTAAATTGCAGGGTGCGAGGAATTGGGGTTGCGGTTAATGTAAGTGTGTCTACATTTTCTTTGATGGTCTTTAGTTTGTCTTTTACTGAAACACCAAATTTTTGCTCTTCATCTATAATAAGTAACCCTAAGTCTTTAAATTCTACCGCCTTACTCACAAGTTGATGGGTGCCAATCACGATATCTAATTTACCATCTTTAAGTCCGTCTAGAACGGCGCGACGTTGCTTTGCAGTTCTAAAGCGATTAAGATAATCTACGTTTACAGGCATTCCTTCAAGTCGTTCGCTAAATGTTTTGTAATGTTGAAATGCTAAAATGGTAGTAGGCACAAGAATGGCTACTTGTTTACCATTATCAACCGCTTTAAAGGCTGCTCTAACAGCGACTTCAGTTTTTCCAAAACCTACATCACCACAGACCAAACGGTCCATTGGGCGCTCACTTTCCATGTCTGCTTTTACGTCTGCGGTAGCCGAGCTTTGATCTGGGGTGTCTTCGTACATAAACGATGACTCTAATTCATGCTGTAGATAACTATCCGGATCGTACTGAAATCCTTTTTGTAAACGTCTTTTTGCGTATAACTCAATTAGATTGAAGGCAATCTGCTTTACACGAGTTTTTGTTTTTTGCTTTAATTTTTTCCAAGCAGCGCTCCCTAGTTTATAAATTTTTGGCGTGGTGCCGTCTTTGCCGTTGTATTTTGAAATTTTGTGAAGCGAATGAATGCTGAGGTACAATATATCACGCTCGCCATAAATTAGTTTGATGGCCTCCTGTTGCTTCCCTTCGACGTCAATTTTTTGCAGTCCGCCAAAGCGCCCAATTCCATGATCGATATGAGTTACGTAATCGCCTACTTCTAAGTTGGTAAGTTCTTTTAGTGTAATGGCTTGCTTCTTTGCATAACCGTTTTTTAAGCTAAACTTATGGTAGCGCTCAAATATTTGATGATCTGTATAACAAACATTTCGGCTTTCATGATCAATAAAACCTTGATAGAGCGGAAAAACAATGGTTTGATATTGTTTTACTTTTTGCGAACCTGCATCTAGTGACGTGGAAATATCATCAAAAATATCATGAAATCGCTTGGCTTGCGATTCACTACTACAGAAAATATAGTTGGTATATCCATCTGCAGTATTCTGATTTAGGTTTTCAATGAGCAGATTAAATTGCTTGTTGAAAGAAGGCTGCGGAACGGTAGAAAAAGGAATTGCAATTAATGGTGTTTCGTCACGACCGCTCGAGTTTTCATCAGATTCCCCGGCTTTTAACGCGGTGCTAAGAGTTATTGTGGTGAATTCTCTAAGCTGCTTCTGTAATAAAGTTGACGTGCAAAACAGCTGGCTAGGGTCACTCATTTTTACAGCTCCTACTTGTTTAGCGTAAGCTTCTGTCGCTTTTTTGAAGAGTTTATCAATTGCTCCACTTAGCAATTCTTCATTCTTGAGGCAGATTACCGTTTTGCTAGCGATATATTCTAAAAAACTGGTGCGGTTGGTTTGTGTTGTCGACGCGTCAACATTTGGTATAATTGAAATTTTCTTTAACTGTTCTAACGAGAGTTGTGTTTCTACGTCAAATGTTCTAATACTATCTACGTCGTCTCCAAAAAACTCAATTCTGTATGGCTCGTCGTTGCTAAAGCTGAAAACGTCTAGAATTCCTCCACGCACCGAAAATTCACCGGGTTCAGTTACAAAATCGGTGCGTTTAAATTTGTATTCAAACAATACTTCATTCACAAAATCTATTGAAACAGTCTCATTAAGCGAAAGTTTTAAGGTGTTCTTCTCGAGCTCTTTTTTGGTGACAACCTTTTCAAAAAGAGCTTCCGGATAAGTTACAATTAGTGCAGGTTTCCTGCGTGAGTTTATTCGGTTTAAAACTTCACTACGTAATAATATGTTGGCATTGTCTGTCTCTTCAATCTGATAGGGCCTTCGGTAGCTACCAGGATAAAATAGCACCGTATCTTCGTCTAGCAAATTTTCTAGGTCGTTAAGGTGATATGCAGCTTCTTCTTTATCATTTAGAATTAATAAAAAAGGCCGTTCAGACGATTTAAAAGCCTCTGCAATAACAAGAGATGTGGCGCTTCCTACTAATCCGGATACTTCTAAATTCTGTTCAGATTGGGTAATAGCTTCCCTTAGTTTTCCGAGTGAGGAAGACTGTTTAAATAGAGAACGAACAATAGGTTTGCTCATTGAAATGCCCGAAAAGTCGGGTAACTTTTATTGAAAGGCAAAAATAGTTGAACCTTTTAGGTTTTCAAAACCTATTGGTGCTTTTGAATTAATTTTATCATTTCCATAACATAGCCTCGCTCTAGCATTGTGTAAATTTCAAATATGAAGGCAGAACACTTCGACGTATTTGTAATAGGAACAGGCACCGCAGGCAAAGGTGTTGCTAAAGATTGTTCAAGGGCTGGTCTGAAAGTAGCAATTGCAGACAACCGTGAGTACGGGGGTACCTGCCCCAATCGAGGTTGCGACCCAAAAAAAGTGTTGGTCGGGGCCACACAAGTATGGCAAATGGCAGAAAACTTAAAGGGTAAAGGAATTTCTAACACACCTAAACTAAACTGGAAGAATCTTCAGAAGTTTAAAGAACAGTTTACAAATGCCGTACCTGCCGCAACAGAAAGAGCCTTAAAAAAAGAAGGAATAACCATGTATCATCAGTCTCCTAAGTTTTTAGATGAAGAGACGCTTTCCGTAGAAGGTAAAACTGTTACAGCAGACAAAATTGTGATAGCAACGGGACAAAGACCAATGGAACTTAAGATACCCGGACGAGAATATCTTTTAAAGAGCGAAGATTTTTTGCATCAACCAGAGCTTCCAGATGAAATTATTTTTATCGGTGCTGGCTATATCGGGATGGAATTTGCCCATGTTGCCATTCGCTTTGGTGCTAAGGTCACTATTGTAGAAGCGGGAGACAGACCCCTAGAAAATTTTGACAAGGATTTGGTTCTTCATCTCACCCAACGTTCTGAAGAACTTGGCATTAACTTCATATTTAATGCCCAAGCCACGAAGGTTGAAAAGTTGCGAACTAATTTTCGTGTTACCTATAAAAAAGACGGGAAAACTTTAAGTTGTAAAGCAAAGGCCGTTTTTAATACCGCAGGACGCGTACCAAGTATACAAGATTTAGACCTAGAAAAGGGCAATGTTGCATTTGAAAAGGGAGGAATCTCGGTGAACTCTTACTTGCAGAACACCACTAATAAAAATGTGTATGCTTGTGGCGATGTTTCGGCTAGTGGAACATTGCCATTAACCCCTGTTTCTTCGCATGAGTTTAGGGTTGTTTCTAAAAATATTAGAGAAGGAAACACTACGAGACTAGATTGCCCGCCAGTACCTTCGGTGGTATTTACCCTGCCTCAATTGGCTTCAATTGGATTAACAGAAGCCCAAGTAAAGGCGCAAGGGTTAGCCTACGTTGTTGAGTATAAAAATGTACCGAATTGGTTTAATGCTAAACAAAATGGAGAAGCTGTATATGCCTATAAGACTATTGTAGATAAAGAGCGAAATCTTATTTTGGGAGCCCACATTTGTGGTATGCACGCCGCAGAAATGATTAATTTGTTTGTATTAGCAATGCGCGGAAAATTAGAAACAGCAGCCCTCAAAGAGATGGTTTTCGCCTATCCAACTTGGGGTAATGATATTCGAGGAATGGTTTAATTAAAAGTGAGGAAATTTTTGTTAGGTTAAACAGCTAACTAGTTTGTCTAGATCTGCTTCATTGTTGTATACATTAGGTGAAACCCGAATTGCTTTACCGCGATACGAAACAAAAACTTTCTTATCAGCCAAATGCGCTTTTATCTGCTCTATGTTTTTGTTGGCTGCAGGATAGATTCCGAAAAGGTGATGACTTCGGAAATCGTCTTCCTCGATAAAATATCCTTTATTTTTTAACTGTGAGATTGCGCTACTCGTTATGTCTTTACAATACTGCTGAATGTTTCTTGGCTGCCAATTAGTAAGCTGCCTAATAGCTTCAGAAAGCATAGGAGTAAGTATAAAATTACTGCTTTCCCCTACATCATATCGGGTTGCTTTTGGTTTTAAGGTGTGGTTGTAATTCACCAAATTTGAAAAGTTTTCAGACCCAATGTGGTTCATCCAGTTGTTTTCAAGCGGTTTTCCATGATGAAATCGCTCGCCAAAATATGCAACACCTAAGCCATAGGGTCCCATTAACCATTTGTAACCACCACAAATTAGGGCGTCGGGTTGTATTTCGGCAACAGAAAACGGCAAGGCACCCACGCTTTGCGTAGCATCTATTACCAAATATGCTCCTACTTCTGCACTTCGTAGTTTAATTTCTTTTACGTTAAAAAGTGTGCCATCTGCCCAATGGCAATGAGGTATGGCAATACATTTAGTTTTTGGTGAAATGGCTTCTAATAAACGTTGGTTCCAATGCTCTCCTCTACCTAATTTTATTTCGGGTGCTCCAACTGTTTTAATAATAACACCCTTTTCGGCTTCTAACGCTTTCCAAGCATAGTAATTACTCGGAAACTGCTCTTCTAAGACCACTATTTCATCGCCACGCTCAAAAGGAATGTTATTTACTGCAATTGCAATTCCGTATGAAACAGATGGAATTATTGCTATGGTCTCAAAATCTTGGACTTCAATTAATTGGGCAAAACGTTGTTTCAATATTACTTTTTCAGTAAAAAAATCATCGCCAGAAATCAGATGAGGATTACTCTTTTTGGTCAAAGCAGCGAGACCAATAGATTCTACAGATTTAAGTTGTGGCGACATGTATGCGCCATTGAGGTATGTTATTTGTTTGTCTAGATTAAAAAGTTCTTTTTGGTTGTGCATGTTCTAAAGTTACTAGTTTTTAAAATATGCAATACATTTTCTTGCAGGATTTGTCTCTCGATTTTTAATGGCGTGTATACTACTGCTTATAATTAAGATCCCTGCAGCGATGCATGCTGTAATTTTTATTGCTTCATTAGTTTCACAATTGGCAATAGCAATTGCAAAGAGTGCCCAAGCACCTACTAATGCAAATTCTCGCATATTACGTTTCCATGTTACGATAAGGTTTATGGAGGTTGCTATACCAATTAAAGTAATTGTCCATAGTTCAGGCGCAACACCAAAACCATCCCAGCCAATTTTAATAAGATAGGTTGAAACGTTAGCAATACAAGCCACCGTAAGCCAACCACTATAAAGAACAAAAGGCCACCATAAAAACACAATTACCGAAATAGGTTCATCGTCTAATTCCATTCGATTGTTCAGTACAATTTTCAGCAAACAAAATAGTAGTAAGAAGATAACAATGACTGAAAACAAAATGTAATCTGAAACAAACAAATAACACCAGAGACTATTAGCGGCACAACTGAAGACAAACCACCAACCTGTTTTTAGTATAAAATCGTTATTCCTAACAGTAATAAAAAGACCTCGCGACTGATAAAAAACAAAACCAAATAGCAACAAGTAAATAACGCCCCAGATCAAGAATGCATATCCAGCTGGCGTGAATAACGTTTGATAGTTGTTGCTCATGGTTGCCTGTGTAGTATCGTTAAAAACTCCGGTGCTGGATGCATAGTTGAAGTAGATGGTTACGATGAAGGCAATGATGTTACTAATTTGAAGTGTTCTTTTCATCTTTTAAAAATACACATATGCTAAGATTTCCTTGTGTTTTTTAATTCTAATCCTTGCGCTCCGTTCGTTAAAAGTCCTTATAAAAACCCTAAAACTTTCATAAATGGATTGAAAAAACTATTGGTTTGTCGAAAATACAATGTTAGTCACCGAAAAGAGACATCTCAGAACATCTGAGACGTAAGAATTTTCGTTATATGTTATAGTTTTGTAGTCAGAATTTAATCCCCAATAACTATGTTAAAAAATGTATCCCTTTTTCTACTAATGCTTCTTAGCTTTTCTATACATGCTCAAGTAGGTATAGGAAGTGTAAATCCCCAAGCTGCTTTAGATGTTTCTTCAAATAATAATGGTATCCTTATTCCAAGAGTTGCGCTTACCTCAACTACCGACGTTACCACAGTTGTGAGCCCAAATTCAGCCTCAATAGTAGTAGGTACACTAGTTTATAATACTGGAGCTGCTGGGCTCTCTGAAGCTGGTTTTTTCCATTGGAATGGTGCTAGATGGGCAAAATTAATAGACGATTCAGCAAGTGCTGCTATTGGTAAAACAATCATAAACGGTACTGGTAATGTTACTATAAATGTAGGGTTTACACCAAAAAGAATAACTTTTACGGCATATGCAAATATTGAATCTTACACATTAGACACTACTGGATCTAGTAGCAATAATAAAGATAATTCTTTCGGTTACATGAAAGGGTATGCTAATAACAACGGTGGGAGCATAGAGCAACAAGTTATCAACGGTGGAGGGTCTGGAGAATCCATAAATAATATTTCTAGGTATGCTTCGCCTAATCACTGTATTGGAATGCGTTATGCTAACCAAGATGCGGTAAAATTAGGTCTAACCACCGCACGAGTAACATCATTCACTGCAACAGGCTTTGTGTTGAATGTAGATTCTTACTTAGCAAGTGAACCGTTAGTAATAATTTACGAAGCGCACCGCTATTAAAATTACAACATATATTTAGCTTTAAAACTACCTACTTATCTATATGTAACAAGCCAATGCAATTAATGCATTGGCTTGTGCTTTATAAACATATTATAGTAGTATTAATGGGCTTCTAACCAATCGTTACCCACTCCAATTTCTACATCTAGTGGGACATTCAACGTATAAGCGTTCTCCATTTCAGTTTTGATGAGAGTTTTCATTGCTTCTAATTCAGGTTTGTACACGTCAAATACCAATTCATCATGTACTTGCAGCAACATTTTACTTTTATAATTTCCTTCGGAAAGTTTACGGTGAATATTAATCATGGCTATTTTAATAATATCTGCTGCACTTCCTTGAATAGGTGCATTAACCGCATTTCGTTCTGCAGCTCCCCGAACCACCTGATTACTACCGTTAATTCCGTTGAGGTAGCGACGTCTGCCTAAAACCGTTTGCACATAGCCATTGTCTCGAGCAAAATCTACCAATTCGCTCATGTAATTTCGAAGTTTTGGGTATGTTTTATAGTAGGTTTCAATAAGATCTTTTGCTTCTCCTCGTGAGAGGTCTGTTTGATTGCTAAGACCAAAAGCTGAAACACCGTATATAATTCCGAAGTTGACAGTCTTTGCATTGCTGCGCTGCTCTCGAGTAACTTCATCTAAAGGCACATTAAACACTTTAGAAGCTGTGGTGGTATGAATGTCTTCATTATTCTTAAAAGCGGCTATCATGGTGTCTTCTTGGCTTAATGCAGCAATTATACGAAGCTCAATCTGCGAATAATCTGCTGCCAGAAGCACGTAATCTTCGTTTCTGGGAACAAAAGCTTTACGCACCTGTCTACCGCGTTCGGTACGTATTGGGATATTTTGCAGGTTCGGATTGTTGCTACTTAGCCTTCCGGTGGCTGCCACGGTCTGCATATAGTCTGTGTGCACATGTTGGGTGCTTGGCTCTACCTGTTCTGGCAAGGCATCTACATAGGTACTTTTTAATTTTGCAAGTCCGCGATATTCGAGCACATCGGCTATAATTTTATGGTCTTTTGCTAAATAGCTCAAGACATCTTCTGCGGTGGAGTATTGTCCAGTTTTCGTTTTTTTCGGTTTATCAATGAGCTTTAACTTTCCGAAGAGAATTTCACCCAACTGCTTTGGGGAAGCAATATTGAATGCTTCGCCAGCCTCTTCATAAATTGCCTTTTCCAAGTTTTTTATATCCGAATCTAATTCTGAAGAAAGAGATTTTAAGAAATTTTCGTCTAGATTAATACCTTCTAGCTCCATGTCGGCTAAAACACGAAGTAGTGGCACTTCTATTTCATCGAATAACTTTTTAGTGTTTGCTTCACCCAATTCTTTTTCAAAATGTTCTTTAAGCTGAAGGGTAATATCTGCGTCTTCTACAGCGTATTCAGTCTGTTCTTCTATTGAAACGTCACGCATCGATTTTTGATTCTTACCTTTTTTGCCAATAAGTTCTGTAATAGATACGGGGGTGTAATTAAGGTATGTTTCAGCAAGAACATCCATATTGTGGCGCATGTCGGGGTTAATTAGGTAGTGTGCTAACATAGTGTCGAACAGCTTCCCTTTTACTGAAATGTTATATTTCCGAAGAACTTTTATGTCGTATTTTAGGTTCTGACCTATTTTTTCAATTTCTTCATTTTCAAAAAACGGTCGTAGTAGCTCTATAAGCTCTTGGGCTTTTTCTCGTTCTTCCGGAAACGGAAGGTAAAACCCTTTGCCTGCCTCCCATGAGAATGCAATTCCAACTAGTTCTGCGGTAATTGGATTTAAGCCCGTTGTTTCTGTGTCGAAACAGACAGAAGGTTGCTTCATTAAATTTTGAAGAAATAATTTCGTGCCCATCCCATGTTGAACGGTCTGATAAAAATGCTCGGTATCTTTTATTGTTTTTCTACTGCTAAAGCTTTGCACATCTGCCGTAGCTTCACCATCACCACCAAAGAGTGAGAATTGACCTTGACCAGCGTTAGACGACTGCTTAGCGACTGGTTTCGGTTTTTTTGCTTCTGTGCTGTCTTTCTCAGGTTTAGGCTGATGCTCTGTGCCTAGGCTTGCCATGCCTTCTACAGAAAATGCTTTCAAGAAATTATCTTTTAGTCTTCTAAATTCTAACTCATCAAATATGTCCATCACCTTTTGGGTGTCTGGCGGACACATTTCAAAATCTTCTTCGTGAAATTCTACAGGAACGTCAAGCATAATTGTTGCTAGTTTTTTAGAAAGCAAGCCAAGTTCTCCATTAGCTTCTACCTTTTCTTTCATCTTTCCCTTAAGCTGATCTGTATTGGCTAGCAAGCCTTCCATAGAGCCAAAGGCCGCAATAAACTTCTTGGCCGTTTTATCACCTACGCCCGGTAGACCTGGAATATTATCACTTGCATCGCCCATCATTCCTAGGTAATCAATTACCTGTTCTGGACGCTCAACTTCAAATTTCTTTTGTACTTCAGGAATGCCCCATGTTTCATAACCACCACCAAAAGATTTAGGTCTGTACATAAAGATATTTTCAGAAACAAGTTGCGCAAAATCTTTGTCGGGGGTGACCATAAAGGTTGTATAGCCCTCCTTTTCGGCTTTTTTAGCAAGGGTGCCAATAACATCATCCGCTTCAAAACCTTCTTTTACTACAATTGGAATTTTCATTGCCTCCAAGATGTCACATATAATTGGAATCGCAGAGCGAATATCGTCTGGTGTCTCATCTCGATTGGCCTTATAGGCCTCAAACATTTCAACTCTATCTACACTACCGCCTTTGTCGAAACAAACGGCAAGATGGTCTGGACGCTCACGCTTTACTACGTCTATAAGGGAATTCATAAAACCCATAATGGCGCTTGTATTTTGACCTTTAGAATTAATTCTAGGATTTTTTATAAAAGCGTAGTAGCCACGAAATATAAGGGCATAGGCATCAACTAAGAAGAGGCGTTTTTTTTCAGACATGTTGCAGGTGTTGTTCTGTCAAATGTAAAAAGAACCCGTCAGAATATGGTAATTTCAGAAAATAAAAAAAGCCATTCCCTGCAAATGGCTTACAATGGGTTTTCTCCACTTAGAACTAAATTGGTAAAATTAATTCTATTTATCAATCAGATACCCATTAAACCCTTCTGTTCCAGTGCCTAAAATCTGTAAAACTTCATTTTCGTCAAAAAACATTGGGTTTTGAAATGCCCAATGTATAGAATAAGTTGATGTATTATTATTTCCCTGCCCTTGGTAAAGCGTTTCAGTTACACCAGCCGTTAACCTTGAAATAGAAATAAGATTTGCTGCATCATTACTTACCCCAAAAAGGACAAACATTTTTCCTGCTGGTACTGTATAATTATCAGTATTACCAGTAACAGGAGTAACCCCAGCGTCTACCAAAAGGCCATTCATTCGAACCGACGTTCCCATCGTTCCAGCGGTTGTAATAACATCTCCAGAACCGCAAATTATTGGATTCGCTAAGCCTTGGGCTGCGGATCTATTTTCCATACCAAATTTCATAACGATTCCATTTACTAAAAATGAAGCGGCAGGATTTACACTATAAATCTGAGTTATGTAAAAGTTTTTTCCTGCGGGTACTGTGTATGAAGAAGGGAATCGATGTGTAACTGGTTGCGCACCTGCCATACCATCTGGAAATTTTGGATTCATAAAGGCTCTCAGGCTAGCGGATGCGCCACCTCCTGAGATTTGAATTTCATTTCCAACTACACTCAGGTCTTGGATTTCGTTGGTGACGTCGCCGTCAACCTCAACAACCGTTACATCGCCCCAACTTGTTGTACCATCGCCAGCAGTTGTAAGTACTTGATTTGCTGTTCCTTGATTTGTTGGTAACGCATATCCAGTTCCTGTAGGATTTCCTATTTGAAGTTCACCATTTGTACGTACTATATTTGTGTCAAATTCTCCATAAATTAAAGCATTGTTTGCATTAGCGTCTGAGTTTTCAATATATAATTTATTACTACTTGTTTCGCCATAACCTGCTCGGTTTCCGATAGCTACGTTTCCGCTTCCAGAAGAATTACTATAAAGAGCATCTTCACCAATGACGGTATTTCTGTTTCCCGATGAATTATTTCGCATCGAAGACTGACCAACGGCAGTATTTCGTTCTCCAGAAGTATTATTTAGCATTGTTGATTCACCAATAGCTACATTCTGAATGCCACTATTTGTGTTTCTTAATGCATCATCGCCAACTGCAGTGTTTTGTTTGTCTCCGCTGTTATCATTATTTCCAGAACCATTTCCAAGGTATACACTTCTCGATACGGTTTTAGCGTCAGTAAGGTCGTTAATCTCTTGGGCGCCTCCAGAACCAGATTGCCAACTTGTGGTGCCATCTCCTGCAGAGGTAAGTACTTGGTTTGCTGTACCTCGATTTGTTGGCAGTGCGTATCCTGACGTAGCTGGATTTCCTATTTGAAATTGTCCGTTGGTACGTAGTGTGTTTGTGTCAAATTCTCCGTAAATCAATGCGTTATTGGCGTCGGCGTTGCTATTTTCGATGTACAGCTTGTTACTGCCTATTTCACTAGCTCCTGCAAAATACCCTAGAAATATGCTGCCACTACCTGTGTTTACAGATCCTGCACTGCTCCCAATGGCTAAGTTATAGCTGCCATTTGTAGCTATAAGCGTTCTATCGCCAATGGCAATATTGTTATCGCCAGAGGTAAGGGCAGTTAATAGTTTATCGCCAAGTGCAATATTATCAAATCCGGTTAAATTACTGATTAAGGCTTCTTCACCTATTGCTGTATTGTCGCGCCCGGTTGTATTGTTTGTTAAAGAAAGTCTACCTATGGCGATATTGTCGTAACCGTTGGAATTGTTGAATAATGCTCTATATCCTAATCCAATATTGGTGTTGTCTGTTTGGTTGTCGTTTTCTCCAGCTTCTGTACCAATAAATATTGAATTGCTAGCATTTGTAAATGATAGTTGACCAAGTTGTGTTAGGCGCATTTTTTCAATATTGTTAGATCTAAATGCAATGTCTTGCGCGTCTGTGGTACCTAAAAAGTTGGATGAGGGGTTGGTGCCAGAATTACCTAGAATATTCCATGAGTTCGCACTTGCCGATAGGTTAACCCATACGCTACCATTGTAAAAATAGAATCCTGGTGTATTAGTGGTTTGGTAAATTAGCAGACCTGTTGCTGGCGAACCAATTAAATTTCGTTGCCCAAGTGTCATACGAGGTATTAAAAGACCTTTTTCAGTAGAAGCGACATCTAAAATAGAACTGCCATCTGGTGTAACTGTTCCTATTCCAACTTGAGCGGTACTTATTTTGAACATACAAAATAATAGTATAAGTACTAATGCATTTTTCATTTGTGATAATTTTAAATCTCGGCCGAGTAGGTGTGGCCATAGTTACTTTTAATGGGGGGCAAAAAAAGGATAGATTTTTAAATTACTATAAATGTAGGAGGCACGTAACAACAGGACAATTCTATTTAGTGAGCGAATTGTTTTTTTTAGTGAATGAAAGTTTTCTAGTAAATTATTATCGTAAAAATTGAAGTTTTATAATAGAATCCAACCAAAAAGTAATAACAGCTCGAGTTTCTTGAAGAGCTTTTCTTTATTCGAGTTGCTCAATGGAATGGTCTCTTCCCCAACATAAACCATATTTTTCTCTGTTGCTGTAATTCGTTTTAAATTAACCCAATACGATCTATGTGTTTGTATAAAATTTTGAAGATTTAATTTTTCCGAAGTATGCTTTAACGTGTGAGGTACAAGATACTGGTTTGACGTTGTATACACATAGCAATAATTGTCGAAAGCCTTTAAATGAGTGATGCTTGCTTGATTAATTTTATGGGTTCGCCCCTCAGATTTTAAGAGAATAAAATCTTCGGCCGTTAACGAAAAATTGTGCCAGGCTAATTCAATATTACTTCGCAAACCGGCTTCTGTAAATGGTTTAACAATATAGCCTAACGGATGGGTATCTTTTACGCGAGCAATGGTATTGGGGTCTGTTTGTGAAGTTAAGTATAAGTAAGGTATTTTTCGTTCATCTAACTGTTGTGCTAAATGAATGCCGTCCAGCGCTCCTTCTAGCTGGATGTCGAGTAAGACAAGATCTGGTCCAAGCTTGTCAATTTGTTCTAAGGCTTCATCATATTCGTCACTATCGCCAAGTACCTTAAATCCCTGTTTTTTTAAAGCAGTTTCAACTGTAGCAGTAATTAGCGGTTCATCTTCCACAATGTAGATGTTAAGTGCTTTCACATGTTTCTTTTTAAATTTCAAAATGGAAACTAATACTAATTACAGATGTGGTTAAAACTATTTAGTGAAGGTAGGAATATTTTTAGTGAGCGACTTATAGTTCATTAAATCGTCTAATCTCGAGAAGTGCACAGGTACCTGATTGTGCTTGATCTGGGAATGTTATTGTTGCCTTTAATTTTTTGGCAAGAGCTTTTATGAGCTGAATTCCAAACGAGCTTTCTTTTATTTCTGCTGACATTCCCTGGCCATTATCTTTCACCTTTAAAAGCAATTGTTCTCTTTGTTTTTTAAACTGAATGTGCATAACACTTATGTCTGTAACAGGCTTAAATGCATGTTTAATAACATTGGTAATAAGCTCGTTTAGTATCAGTCCTATTGGAGTAATTGTTTCAATATCTAAAACCAATTGTTCAACATCTAAAGTGTATTGAATTGCTTGGTCCTCAAACTGATGACTTTCAAAGATATCATTAGTTAAATCTGTAAAGTATTCTTTAGTGCCTATGCCTACCAACTGGTCTTTACTGTATAATTTTTGATGAATTAGCACCATAGAGCGAACCCTATTTTGAGCTTCTTGCATGGCTATTTTCGCCTCTTTATCTTTTATGGTCTCAGACTGCAAATAGAGAAGTGATGATACAATTTGAAAACTGTTTTTAACGCGATGATGTGTCTCTTTTAGTAAGACATTTTTCTCATCAACGGTTGCTTCAAGTATACGTTTCTGCTTTGCCAGTAGGGCATTTTTTTTTCTGTTTTTTAAGAAGAAGAAGGTTATAGCTGTGAGCAACAAACCTGTAGAACCAAGTATCCAATACAAAAGTTTTTGAGCGGCCTCTTTTTTTTCTAATTCGCGTTCTGTTTTCTCAGTTTGGTATTGCGTTTCCAGATTATAGACTGTTTCGTCTCGCTGCTTCTCCTTAATTTCTTCAAATACAGTTACATACTCATCTCTATAGTCTAGTGCTTGCTTGTAGTCGCCTGCCATTTTATAATAGTCGGCTAAATTTCGCAACAATAAGCTCTTATCCCGCAAACCAACCACTGTGTTTAACGCATTTTTTGCCCGTTGTAATACAGGTTTCATGCCTGTTGTGTCTTTTAGTTCTGCTTTTGCATGAAGTAGAAAGTAGAGATTTATTTCAGAATCTGGATTGTCGGGGTGGATTTCGGTGGCTTTTTCAAGCATAGGTAAGGCTTGTTCAAAATCTTCATTCTTTACATATAAATACCCGAGATTCGCATAGGTACTATAATCCATTTCTTTTCTTACATCTAAGCTTAAACTTTCACGCATAAAACTTTCAGCTTTATCGAAATTTTCGAGTGAAGAATTAACAGAGCCTAAATTAATAAGGCATTTTTTTTGCAGTACTAAATCTCCAGACGATACTGCGCCCTCATAGGCTATGGTGTAATATTCTAAAGCCTTTTCAAATCCGTCTGAGGTATGAAACATAACCCCAAGAGAGTGATAAATAGAAGAGGAATATTCTAGATTATGTGTTTCGCAAACAGCAATGCCGTCAAAATAAAAAGTACTTGCCAAATCGTAATTTCCGGTGGCAATTTCGTGGTACAATCCTTTTGTCTCTAAAGCAATAGCCTCACCAAGCGGATACTTATTTTTTTGCGAAAAGAGTAAGGCCTTATTGGCGTATATCAAGGCACTATCGTTTTCAGTAATAATATACTCCCAGGCTAAATCTGCATAACCTTGTACTTTTTCTGGGATAGAAGAGGTTGTATCTATGGCATTCTTTAATCGTTCTTTTTCAGAGATATCTTGACTCCATAAAATGGTGGGTACTAATAAAATAAATAGTGCTTTCAAGAAGAACGACCTTTTGGTGAATGAACAAGGTACTGTTTTTTTTTAAATGTGTTTTTTATAAACTTTATGTGTTTTATCACTTCGGAAAAGCTAATTAGAAGAAAAATTGGTTAAAGCTGAAACTTTAAGAATTATCGAAATCTTGTTGTAATTAAAGATGTGTTGACAAAGAAAAACCGCTCTCCTCAAAGCGGTTTAACTTTACGTTGTACGATGCCCAACTATATGATTCTAAAGTAATCGAAACAAAAGTAATTTGGAAATTCAAAAATTGCTTAAATTAAATTTTACTTCTATGTTACTAAATAGTATTGTGATTTGTAATTTCCCCAAAATTTAGATGTAAGATGAAAACATTTTCACTCGCCATTCACGGAGGTGCAGGAACCTTGCTAAAAGGACAAATGACCGCTGAAAAAGAAGCAGCATATAAGCTCTCATTACAAGAGTCGCTAGATGCGGGCTATTCCATTTTGGAAAAGAAGGGAACATCACTCGATGCAGTTGAGGCAGCTGTAAAAGTTTTGGAAGACTCTCATTTGTTTAACGCAGGTAAAGGGAGTGTCTTCACCGCCGAAGGCACCCATGAGATGGATGCTGCCATTATGGAAGGGAAGGAGTTAAAAGCGGGAGCGGTTTCTTTAATCACCGGAATTAAAAACCCTGTGAGTTTGGCACGAGACGTTATGGAAAAGAGTGAACATGTGTTTCTTGCTGGTGAAGGAGCGATGAAGTTTGCTAAGGAAAACAATTATGATATCGTAACATCGCAATATTTCTATGATGAACTGCGCTATCGGCAATGGCAGGATTTAAAGGGGAGTGATGCGTTTCAATTAGATCATTCTGTGAAGAAAGATTCTAAGTTTGGTACGGTAGGTGCCGTGGCCTGTGATGTTTTTGGCACTATTGCTGCTGCTACTTCAACGGGTGGAATGACGAATAAAAAATGGGGGCGAGTTGGAGACAGTCCAATGATTGGTGCCGGAAACTATGCCAATAACAAAACTTGTGCTGTAAGTTGCACGGGTAGTGGCGAATATTTTATTCGAGGCGTAGTTGCTTACGATGTAAGTTGCTTGATGGAGTATAAAGGCTTAACGCTTTCCGAAGCTGCTTCAGAAGTCATTCAAAATAGAGTGCTAAAACTTGGAGGCGATGGCGGTTTAATTGCCGTAGACGCCCACGGAACTATTGCCATGCCGTTTAATACAGAAGGAATGTACAGAGCCATGAAGACATCTAAGGGAACGAGCGAGGTGAAAATCTATAAGTAATCATTGTTTTTCAACAAACTCCTTAAACTGTTGTAACCATTTTTTAGGAGGTTTACTAAACATTCCTGGATTAATCCAAGACATTATTTTAGGCATAAGCGTCATACGTGTGTACAAATACTCATATTCATACCTCGTCTGATGGTCGTTAATTGCTACAAACCTACATTTCATAGTATTGTCCATATGCTTATGATGATATTTGGCCTCAAATAAGTTTGGAAGCTCATTTTTAGTAATGGTTTCTTCTAAATCAATAGTGTGCCTCCCATTTTGGTAATATAACATAGCTATAGCACCTTCTTGCCCAACCGTACCCGAGACGCGTTCTTTTCTAATAAAACCGTCTTGATAGTACTTTAAGTATTGTGGGTCTGCAAAAAAGTGAGCCACTTTTTCTTGAGTACTATTAACAGTTATAGCTCCAGATATTTTCATACCATAAGATAGTGTTTTTTGTTTATGTTGAAAAGGGATGCTTACTTAGCCAGCCTGATTTTAACAATGGTTCAATTTTATTGAGATTGTAGCAAGGCTGGCGTGTAATTTTATTTGTGCTTATATCTAAATATACCTTTTACAACCTATTTTTGTAGAATTTTCCACTGTACAGTGATTCCTTGACACTGCTTAATGTATATACATAGGTACCCGTTGCAAAATTTTCAAGCGAGATGGTTGCTGAAATTTTAGACTCGTGAATTGCTATTCCGTTTTGATTATGAACTAACCTGCCTTGCGTGTCGTAAATTTCTAACGACAGCGTATCGTGTCCCGAAATCCCTTCAAGTTGAAAAGTGATTTCGTGTTCTGCAGGGTTTGGAAATACAGTTACTTGGCCAGCATTCAACCTATTCTCAGAAACCGAAAGTGTTGTCAGGCCCTCTATTTTTCTTATTACTTGAGGGTTAATTACTGCTCCATTTAATGGAACTGCGCAATTTACATAAAGTACATTACCATCTTCCGAAACTGCTATCCCGTTGGGTGTAGAAAAAGTTGCGTCTAAAGCCGCACCGTCGTCATTGCCCCGTACTCCCGAGCCTGCCAATAAAACAACTTTAGAGCTGCCAATTGGAAGATAGAAAATTTGGTTTCCAGCATAATTGGCAATGTAGAGTACATTGAAGTTTGGGTCGTAATCTATATGACCGTTACCATTACCATCGGGGGTGTTTGCAATTATTTCTGGCGTGCCGTCGGGTGTAATTTTAACGATGTTTGTATTAGAAAAATTAACAACGTATAAGTTGTCATCACCATCTATGGTCATACCGTTTGGGCATGCAAACATAGTTCCAGAACTAAATAATGTAGAAATGCCAGCGGGAGTAATTTTTCTAATCGTGTTATCACCGCAGTTGCACACATATAAATTTCCACTGCTGTCAAAGGCAATACCTACTGGGGCAACAATACCATCTGCAGTAACAAGTTCTCGCGCTCCGTTTATAACTTTGTAAATGGCATTATCTCTAATGTCTGCTTGGTGAAGTACTCCGTTGTTATCGAATGCATTTCCTGATGCTCCAGTAAAGTCTGGAGAAAAAACTGTGAGATTTAAATCTGAATCTAGTTTCATTACGAAATTTGGTTCTCCATCGGGATCTGCACCTCCAAGCATATCACCAAAGTCACCTATATACAGATTTCCATCGGTATCTAGAGATAACCCACCGCTTCCTTTAAAAGCTGGAGTAATAGTTGTAACAGTAACTTGAGCGTTCATAGACAGACTCAAAGCGAATAAAATAATAAAGTGTAAATGTTTCATAGTGTTCTAATTTTAGAATGCTAAGAAAACAGGTAATTTGGCAAGGTATGTTATTGCTTATAAACGTTTACACCTCCATACCACGTAATTTATAAACGAAGAGTTGATTGTTCTGAATGCTAATCCTCGACAGATTTATAGGTGCTTGGTGTTGCACCAGTATGGCGCTTAAAGGCTTTATAGAAAGAAACACGGTTGTTAAATCCGCTGGCATAAATTACGTCAGTAATTGTTTTGGTATCATCATTTTCTAACAATTTCTTCGCCGTTTCAATGCGATAAGAATTTACAAAATCGAAGAAATTAGTGTCAAAATGTTCGTTAATGATCTGCGACATATGGTGTCGGGAAATGTTTAATTGCTGGGCAAGATCATCTAAGCGAAGATTACCGTCTAGATAGGGCTGCTCAATTCTCATTAAACTTAAAAGCTCCTTTTTTAGTTCTTTAGAGTGTTTTGGGGTTAGTCCCGTTTTTTTGTACTTAACAAAAGGAATAATATGTTCTAGTTTTAACCCTTCAAAAATGGCTGGTTGCATGAGAGCGAAATAAGTCATTACCCCAATAAAAAGAACAATAAGATACATAATTACATAGTCGTCTTCTGTGGTAATGTGACCCAAGCGTGAAATTAAGAAATAGCTTACCATAGCAATTACATAACAACTAAAAGCTCCCAAGACCCAATACAACCATTTCTTTTTGTTTTGCCCAATGGGTTTCCTCCGAAATGAGAAAAATGTATAACAGGTATAAAAGATGAGAAACGCAGAAATAATCCAAACAATATAAGGACTAAGGTGAATGTATTCACCCGTTCTACCTTGAGTTAAAATGTCAAGTTTATCTTCGGAAGATAAAAAGTAAATGGGGGAGTAACACCAAAAAACAAATAGTATTGGGAGCAGATGTACAAGGTCTTTAACCCCAACCTTAATTTGTGTAACAACCCTTCTAGCATACATATATATAAGTATAGGATACGTTATCCAAATAAGTGACAGATACCCGAACAATGCTACATAAGCTGGTGTGAACAGTAATTTTGACCAATACAGTACATTATAGGCTAAATTGAGTGAAAAAAGGACTAAAAAGGCGCCTAGGAAGCAATTAGAAAGCGTATCGCCTCGATTTCGCAAGAAAAAATATGCTGCGAAAAGCATCGATTGAAACGCAAAGAACAAAAAAATGAGTTCCCAAGAATTCATGGTTTGTTATAGTTAACCCTCTATTACGGGCAATTCAAATGGTGAGATATTCACCCGCTTCTTTTTAATATTAAAGCGATCACCGTTTGCCAAAATATGTGTTTTTAGATTGGTTAGCGACATTGGCGTACCTTCAGCTAACAAGTGGTGATTATTGTGTTTGGCCTTTCGTGCATTAAATAAAATTACCATACCAGAGCCAAGAACTTCAAACTTTCCATCTTTTATAATGAGACCCGTATCTTCGGCTAAACCAACACCAATGAGATTCGGGAACTTAGCAACGGCTTCTGCCATTCTTCCAAATCGGCCACGTCTAATAAAGTGACTGTCTATAATAAGCTCTGGGATAAAACTCATCCCTTTATTCATGCCAACAGCTCCTTTAATAAAAGACTCCTGACTACTCCCGCCAGTAATCATTTCATGACTCATGCACATAGCACCTGCGCTTGTTCCTGCAATAACAAAAGCCTCGTTCTGGTAACGCTCTAACATAATGTCATGTAATATGGTGCCACCTATTTTTCGAGTAATTTTAGATTGGTTTCCACCAGAAAACATAACACAAGCTGCAGTTTTCATACGAGCAATATATTCTGGTTTACTGCTATCTTCCTTTTCACGAATATCCATCACAAATAAATTAGTACAACCAAGTTTGCCAAAGGCTTGCAGGTAATTTTCACCCACTTCTACTGGAATACTAGAGGCGGTTGGTATAATGATGATTTCTGCATTAACCCCACCAGCTTCTTTTACCACGCGAGAGAGAATTCCTGCCTCAATAAATTCTAAATGGTAGATTTCATTTTCATCAATGCCTTTATCTTCATTTCCACCAATAGGGATGAGTGTACCTTTTGCTTTCATACTAAATATTATATATATGCAAAAGTAGGGCAATTGTTGAAAGAAATCCATATTTTTATGAATTACATTCACCAAACACTAAACCAATCTCTTTATGAAAATACGCGAAATAAACGCCATGCGTGGCCCTAATTATTGGTCTGTAAGACGTCACAAATTAATTGTAATGGTGCTAGATCTTGAGAATATGGAAGAATTTCCATCAAACAAGATATCGGGGTTTTTAGATAGACTGAAGGAAATGTTTCCTAGTATGTATTCGCATCGTTGTAGCGTGGGTGAGCCAGGAGGTTTTTTTCAGCGTGTAGAAGAGGGAACATGGATGGGGCATATCATAGAACATATCGCTTTAGAAATTCAAACATTAGCTGGTATGGATACGGGCTTCGGAAGAACTAGAGACTATGGAGAAGTAGGTGTATACAATGTAGTTTTTAGCTATATGGAAGAAAATGTAGGAAGATATGCTGCCGAAGCGTCTGTAAAGATTTGCGAGGCACTTATAGCTGCAGAAGACTACGATTTAGAGCCAGACATTCAACGCATGCGCGAATTGCGCGAGTCTTCTCGGTTGGGGCCAAGTACTGGAAGTATTGTAGAAGAGGCTGAAAGTAGAGGAATACCATGGATTCGTCTTAATCAATACTCACTTTGCCAGTTAGGTTATGGAGCGAATCAAAAAAGAATTCAGGCAACGGTTACTTCGGAAACTTCCTCGATTGGTGTAGAATTAGCATGTGATAAGGAAGACACTAAATATTTATTAGAGCAAGCCGAAGTTGAGGTCCCAAGGGGCGATATTATTAGTCGCGAAAGAAGCTTAGAGGAAGCATGCCGTTATGTAGGTTTTCCATTGGTGATTAAACCGATAGATGGAAATCATGGCCGTGGAATTACAGTAGACATACAAAATCTTGAAGAAGCAAAGGTAGCTTTTCATGCCGCTAAAGAAGTTAGCCGAAGAGTAATTGTAGAAAAATTTATTACAGGAGAAGATTATAGATTGTTAGTCATAAACAATGTATTGGTTGCAGGAGCAAAACGAACTCCGGCTCATGTTGTTGGCGATGGAAAATCTACGGTAGAAAACTTAATCATTGAAGTAAATAAAGACCCGAGAAGAGGGTATGGGCACGAAAAAGTGCTTACACAAATTACAATAAACGATCTTACCAAAACGATCATAAAAGACGCAGGTAAAAGTCTGGACTCTGTGCTAGATCAAGGCGAGATACTTATTTTAAAAGACACGGCCAATCTTAGTACTGGAGGAACAGCAGAAGACATTACAGATATTATTCATCCAGCAAATGTGAGTATGGCAGAGCGTATATCTAAAATTATTGATTTAGATATTTGCGGCATTGATATCATGACCGACGATATCTCTAAGCCACTTTCAGAAACTGGAGGTGCAGTATTGGAGGTAAATGCAGGCCCTGGGTTTAGAATGCATCTGGCGCCAACTACAGGCTTACCTAGAAATGTAGCAGCCCCTGTTATCGATAAATTATTCCCTAAACAAGGAGATACTGGGCGTATTCCCATAACCGCAATTACAGGAACTAATGGAAAAACAACAACCAGTAGGTTAATTGCTCATATGGCAAAGATGAAAGGATATCGCGTTGGTTACACCACAAGTGACGGTGTTTATATACAAAACAGGCTATTAATGACAGGTGACTGTACAGGACCAGCAAGCGCAGAGTTTGTTCTCAAAGATCCAACAGTTAACTATGCCGTATTAGAATGTGCGCGTGGCGGACTACTTCGTGCAGGACTTGGATTTAAAAACTGCGATGTTGCAGTGGTAACTAATGTTGCCGCCGATCACCTTGGTTTAAAAGGAATTCATACCATTGAACAATTAGCTAGGGTAAAAGGAGTGATACCAGAAACTGTATTACCAGATGGGTATGCCGTTTTAAATGCAGACGATGATTTGGTATACGAAATGCGTCGTAGTATAAATTGTAATTTGGCATTGTTCTCTATGAACGAAGAAAACACAAGAATAAAGGCATTACAACGTCGTGGTGGATTAACAGCGGTTTACGAAAACGGTTATGTTACTATCTGTAAAGGCGAATGGAAAATGCGTGTTATGAAAGCAGAACATATCCCTTTAACCTACGGAGGTAAGGCCGAATTTATGATTCAGAATGTCTTAGCGGCTGTCTTAGCAGCTCATGTACAAGGCATTCGTATAGAAGATATGAAAGTAGCACTAGAAACATTTATTCCATCTGCTGCCCAAACTCCAGGGAGACTCAATCTTTTTAAATTTGAAAATTTCAGCATTTTGCTAGACTATGCTCATAATCCAGCCGGAATGAGAGCCTTAAAGAAGTTTTCTGATAATCTTGAAGCAACACATAAAGTATGCATTATTGCAGGTATAGGTGATAGGAGAGAAGAAGATAATAACATGATAGGTAGTATTGCTGCCGAAATGAGCGATGAAATAATAATTCGTCAGGATAAAAGGTTGCGAGGAAAAACCGAAGAAGAACTTATCAAAATGTTAGACGATGGAATAAAAATGGCAAACCCTAAAATAAAGACAACTATAATTCCGTCAGAAAAGGAAGCCATAACCCATGCGGTAAACAATGCCAAAAAAGGCTCGCTTATTATTTTGTGTAGTGATGTGGTGCCAGATGCTTTGGCTTTAGTTCAAAAATTTAAGGCTCAAGAGGCAAGTGGTGAGAAAATATTCGCTACGTAACTCATTTAAATTTCTTACAAAGACAAAGACCGCCCTCCTCAAAGCGGTCTTTTTTATTCTCAAGGATTTGGGCCTCTTGAGAATGGTATTAGTTGTCTATTAAATAACCATTGAAGTTGTAATCTCGTAACGAATTATTTGAAGTTAACACAGACCCAGCATTAACGAACAAAGGTTGGTGAAATGAAGTTAAAAAATCGCCAGCAGAAACCCCACCGTCATTACCAGAACCAACATAGATATTAATTCCGTCAATAAAAACTTGAGAAAAACCATGCGCATTTGCATTGTTGTTTACGCTTAAAATAATTAAAATTTTTCCTACCGGAACTGTATATGAAGACACCGTAGTAACCTCTTGTGTAATAGGAGTTACATTGGCAGAAACAAGAAAGCCGTTGAGTCCAGTTGCATTAGTATCTGAACTAACTATATCTCCAGCACCTGCAATAATTGGTTTTGTAATTGGAGTATATATATCATTTAAAGCGCCATAAGCAATAATAGCACCATTAATGGATAGACTTCCTACTGTACCAGGGCTGTGTATACCTGTGATATATAAATTTTGTCCAGCAGGTACGGTATAGTTAGTGGTTTGAAGATTTGCAATTAGTACAGGTGTTAAGCCATTAAACCCATCTGGATAATCCAAATTTGTTAACGGAGCGGGCGCCGACCATTGTGTAGTGCCATCTCCATTACTAGTGAGCACGGCATTTGCTGTTCCTTGATTGGTTGGCAAAGCATATCCTGTTCCTGTCGGGTTTCCTATTTGTAATTCACCATTGGTTCTTAGAATATTAGTGTCAAATTCTCCATAGATAAGAGCGTTGTCTGCATTTGCAGTACTGTTTTCGATATATAATTTATTACTAGTTGTTTCGCTAGATCCTGCCCCATAGCCCAAAAATACGCTACCATTGCGCTCCATAGTGCCTAATTGGTTACCAGCATTTGTCCCTATAAAAGTATTTTGTATACCGCTCCCGTAATAACCTGCTCCAGATCCTACTGCCACATTTTCTCCACCAGCCGTGTATGAGTTCATGGCTCTTCGGCCTACAATTGTGTTATTGCTAGCCGATAGACCTGTAGCAGCATCAACTCCTATCACAGTATTAAAATTACCACTAGTATTTGCAGATAATGCATTAACTCCAATTCCCACATTAGAATTACCATTTGATGTGGATTGTAGAGCAGCTTTTCCTACAGCCGTATTATACGCACCATCTACATTTGCCGAGAGCGCTTCTTGCCCCACTGCTGTATTCCATATTCCTGTAGTATTTGCATCTAGACTAGCAGAACCTACGGCTGTATTTGCTGTTCCATCGATATTGTTTAGTAATGCATTGTATCCAATGGCTGTGTTTTGAGACCCATTAACATTATCTTCTAAGGATAAGTATCCAATACCAATATTTCTATTATCAGAAAGATCGTCTGAAGTACCCGCACCAATACCGAGGTAAATTGACGAACCATCTTGTGAACCGTCATTATCGCTTTTGCCATCCAAGAGATCATCTATTCTTTGAGCACCAACACCAATGGTAGCGGGATCTACCCAACTTGCGTTTCCATTAGCGTCAGAAGAAAGTACATATCCCGCAGCTTCGTTGCCATCTTCAAATTGCATGGTACCAATTACATCGAGATTTGCAGAAGGGTCGGTGTTGTTTATACCTACATTTCTTGCGTGAGTAATACGCATTGCTTCTGCCATCGGACTCTGATTTATGGAATTACCATGTACATAAAATGCAAGCCCGGTATGATCTACATCGCCAGAAGTTTGAACAGAAGAAATACTAGATTTCCTATGTTCTGCCCGTGTACTTGATGGCGGACCAAAACTTATAGAACCACCAACTGCATTAGTACCACTATTATCTCCTCCACCCGTAATAAAAACCCCATCTTGTCCGGTATTGTCATAGTTTAGGTCGAAGCTGCTTATGGTGCCAATATGTAATGGGTTGTCTGGATTGTTAATTCCAATACCTACGTTGCCTTGTGTATAAATATTATCGGTAATGGCATTAGGAGTGTTAGTACCACCCACTTCATACCAATCAGCGTCTTCGACAGTATCTTGAAAAGAAACATTTCCCGAACCATCGGTAGTCATTATTTGTCCGTTGGTGCCATCTGTGGCGGGCATTAAATAGCGGTTTGTAGTTCCAGTACCAAGTGAAGTTCTCCCTAGGAAATATCCAGCATAACCAGTGGCATTTTGCACATCACTGTACAAGCCATAGTGGGTACCTCCAGCTGTTGTTGCTATGATGGTTCTTGTTCCATATTTAGCACCACTTCCTGTTCCGGTCATTTCATTATCTGTTCCAATCTGTAGCCCGTTATTGTTATTAAACATATCGTTTTGAACACCTCTAATCGTACCTGTATAACTTCCTGATGGGTGAAACCAGTTCCGAACACCTGTGATAATTGCACCTGTAGAAGACGTGCTTATAAAGGTATTGTAAACTCCGTAGTTGTTTGCAGAACCAGTACTTTCAAACCTACTGTTGGCACCCACGCTAATTCCACCTCCAGTTAACCCAGTAAACTCAGAGCGTATACCAAATTTCCCAGTTGATGATCCAGCCAATTCATTAAATACACCAGCCACTATCGAAGTGCCATCTAGAATGCTGTGTAAACCATAACTATTAGCAATACTACTATTCCCATTTATGGTAATAGCAGATTCCCTATTGATGTTATCTATGTCTAACATTGTGGAACCCACAGTAGTCTTACCTAGGGCCATCCTTCCTTGTGTAAAAATATCATCGGTTATGTTATCGGGTGCTGTAGTCGTGCCAATTTCATACCAATCTGCGTCTCCAGCCTCAGTAAATGGGGACCAAGTAAGTCCATCGTAAAAGTAAAAACCAGCTGTGTTGTCGGTTTGATAAATTAATAACCCATTTGCTGGTGAGGCAATAGCGTCCCTTTGCGCTTGGGTCATTCTTGGAATTAGAAGACCGCTTTCTGTGCTTGCAATATCTAACACGCTGCTAGGGTCAGGGGCTGTGGTGTTAATACCAACTTGAGCAGTGGCGTTGTAACCAAGTAAGAGGAGCCCGGCTATTGTAATTATATTTTTCATACGTTAACGTTTTTGAGCCTACAAAGGCAAAATTTCAAAACCGTAGCAAGAAGTAGGAAAGTATGTAGATTTCTAGGGACTACAAACCTACAGTACGTAGTTGTATGAAACCTATATGATTTCATGGAGTTTAAAAATTAGCGGATTTCATAGAAAGGAAAAAACCACCTTAAGAAAAGGTGGTTTTAGATTTAATTTTCATACGAATTACTTATAGTTGTTCAATTTCAAAATAACTAAGAGCACCGTTCATGTTGATTGTTGCACCTGCCGTTGGTCTTAGGAAAGCAATGTCTATAGTTTGCCCAGCGGTTAGCTCCAACAAGCTTGTACATTGACGAATGACTGCGCCAGCACCTGGATGGTCAAACGCAGTTCTTCTAACTTGAGCCCCATCTACTCTAATACGCACATCGTAAGTTCCTGTAGCCGTAGAAGTATTCATGCTAATTTGTGAATGTACTCGATAAATACCATCTGCTGGTACTTCAAAGACATCTGTTGCGAGGTTAAAATTATTTCCTATATCAAAATCTTCAGTATCGAAGTTCACTTTAGTGATACCTCCCCCCGTTTCTATCTGATTTGCAGCTAAAGTAATGCGAGCTCTTGCCTTTGTTGGAAGATCGACAAATGAAACAGTTCCAGCACCATCTGTTGTCATTACTTGTCCGCTAGTACCATCTGCGGTGGGTAACGAATACGCGTCGTTAATATTTACTTCTCCATTTTTATAAATTGTGAGCGCATTGCTTCGTGTTCCAGGAGATGCCCCATTACCAACGGTAAATACACGATCTGTTCCAGTCCATGATGTAGTGCTGGTTGCGGAATACGTTGTTGCATTGGTGCCTACGGTCATCTCTCCCCAGGAAGGCGCATTATTTTGTAACCCCATGGCTGCACTTGCTGTGGCTGCAGCCGTATTGCTAAATCCTTGGGTAAAACTATTTACTCCAGACGCTATGTTGGCTTCATTTATGGCTACGCTATAGCCTCCAGAGGCTATATTGTTATATCCAGAAGTGAAACTTCCAGTTCCTGAACTAGTATTTCCGCTACCTAAAGATGCACTTGAAGCGCCCGATGCAATAGTGCTATTTCCAAACGCCACTGAGTTAGTACCTAAGTTAACCGAATTCCATTGCGTACTGTTAACGGTACCAGCACGAAAACTAGACGTACGCGGATTATAAAACATACGAGATCCTGCTCCGCTAACGGCTATTGCGTCACCGTTGTTTATGGCTCCTGTTACCGTAAAACCATCTTGACCTGCGATTGTAACCGCGCCATCGTTTGCCGTTATGGTACGCCCCGCACCAGCACCGCCTTCATCGTAGGCTTGGTCTAACGTGTTTTGTGTGTCGCCATCGCCTGCAATTGTTTGAAACGAAATAGCACCAGATCCGTTGGTTGTCATTACCTGCCCATTGGTGCCATCTGTAGTAGGGAACGCATATCCCGTTCCCGTTGGATTGCCAATTTGTAGCTCGCCATTGGTTCTTAGAATATCATTGTCAAATTCACCATAAATTAAAGCATTATCTGCATTGGCATTTGTATTCTCGATCCATAATGTGTTATTACCAATATGTGATCTCCCCGCATTGGTGCCAAGGTACACGTTGCCAATGCCCGTAGTATTCGTCATACCAGCTTCAGCACCTATCGCAATGTTTTCGTTCCCGGTAGTAAGGTTGTATAACGATCTATAACCCAGTGCAATATTATCTGAGCCTGTGGTATTATCAAATAAGGCAACATTCCCTAAACCTATATTTCTAGTTCCGGTTGTATTACGCCACATTGCGGTTGTGCCAATCGCAATATTATGGTCTCCCGTTGAATTGGCTGCTAAAGTAGATGCACCTAGTGCCGTATTATTATTACCTGAAGTATTGCCAATAAGCGCAGTGTCTCCAATTGCTATATTTCCGTCTCCTATGGTGTTGTTAAGAAGTGAAAAATATCCAATTCCAACATTTCTTTCTCCATCTGTATTTGCAGTCATGGCGCGAAACCCTATTCCTATATTTTTATTATCTGTACTGTTATCTGCCATGCCAGCATCAATTCCTAAGAAAATAGAAGAACCGTCTTGCGTTCCATCGTTATCAGACTTTCCATCGGTAAGATCATCAATTTTTTCTGCACCTACTCCATCTCCAATTGTGGTCGGGTTTACCCAGCTTAAGTTTCCAGCGGCATCAGTCTGTATCACATCTCCGTTGTTTCCTCTTGAGGTAGGCATGATGTAATTATTCCCTGTGGTCGTTCCAATAGATACTCCTCCCAAAAAGTATCCTGCATAGCTTCCCGATTTTGTAACGTCTGCATAGATTCCATAATGAGTACCTCCTGCCGTGGGAGAAATGTTTGTGTACGTTCCATATTTGGTTCCTGTTCCTGTGCTTGAAAAAGAGTTATAAGCACCGTACTTTTCGCCATTGCCAGAACCATTTAAAAGGTTATATATTCCGTAATGATTACCACCCCCTGTTGCGGTAATTGAATTCGACACTCCATAAATGTCACCCGTCACCGCGGCATACGACCTATTAAACATTCCGTAATAGGTGCCGCTTCCATTCCCAATAAGATCATTGTAAATTGCGGTGTTATCACCAGCCCCTGCAGCACCGAATACATTGCGAATAATAGTTTTATCGTCGTTTCCAGAGTTACTAACCTCATTATATTGTACTATATCTGCCGAACCATCTGCGATTTCATTATGATAGATGTTGAAATCGGCACTTATAGTTGTTCCGCCAATGGCAACTTTGCCAGAGGTATAGATATCTTGTGTGTTACTCGTAACGGGATTGCTTCCTGGGGTAGTAAGCCAATCCTCATCGCCACTTGATGGGGCAGTAAATGACAGGTTTCCAGCTCCATCGGTTGTTAATACTTGGTTTGCACTTCCGTCTGTTGTTGGAAAGGCAAATCCTGTTGTAGCCGGATTTCCTATTTGAAACTCAGAATTTGTTCGTAACACGTTGCCGGTAGTCGAGTTGTCTGCTCCAAACTCACCGTAGATTAAGGCATTATTAGCATCGGCATCGGTATTTTCAATATAAAGTATATTATCTCCAGTACTATGATTAAATCCAGCATTTGTACCTACAAAAACACTACCAGATCCAGCATTTAAATATCCAGCAAAGAATCCTAATGAAGTATTATTATTTCCAGTGATATTGTTCAACAATGCATTTCTACCTATAGCGGTGTTTCCAGTACCTGAAGTATTACCTCCAGCGCTTAAGTAACCAAGAGCGGTGTTGGAATTCCCTGTATTTTCTCTCAAACTACCCCAACCTACCGCTACATTTAAAGTGCCAGTGATATTGTCTTCAAGAGCGGCGTAGCCTATTCCAATATTGGCATTGGCGCTGCTGTCGTCTAAATTACCCGCATTTACTCCTAAGAAAATTGAAGATCCATCATCTGAGCCATCGTTATCACTTTTACCATCGAGTAAATCATCAATTTTTTCTGCACCTATTGTTGGTGTCGTGAAGCTTAGTTGTCCAGACCCATCAGTTGTCATAACCTGCCCTATTGTTCCATCTGTGGCAGGCATTAGGTATCGGTTAGCGCCAGAGTTGCCCAGAGATGTACGTCCTATAAAATAAGCAGCATAACCAGTAGCACTCGTTACATTTGAATACATACCGTAATGCGTACCAGATAAACTGGGCGAGATGGTGGTTCTAAAACCAGACTTGTCTCCTGTATTGGTAATCGTTGCAGTGTTAAAAGCGATTTCATTTCCCACAAGGTTACCAGAACCCCCATTCGAACTAAATATGCCGTACAATTGGTACGTAACACCAGAAGAAGGAGCTGTTGTATTTAACCCGTAGAAAGTATGTGTGTTTACACTAGGCGTTCCCATTAACTCACCACGGATTGACGTATAGTTATCGGTGCTTGAACCTATAACTGTGGATGTAAAACCACTTAGTTGGCCAAATGAACTCGGTGTAACTAAATTACGTGTGATAAGAAGACCATTTCTATTACTTTCGTTCCAATCGTATATGTCTAATGAAGCGTTGGCTGCAGAATTTTGACCAATCTTTAGCTTGCCCAGGGTATATTGGTCGTCAATTATATTGTCTGGCGCTGTGGTGCCACCTATTTCATACCAATCGTCGTCACCACCAGCACCAGTTACAGAGACCCATGCTGTGGTGGTTTGATTCCAATAATAAAACCCTTTGCTTGGCGTACCATTTCCAGTAGCAAAAACCATCATACCATCTTGATCTGCTCCTGGATTTGTTACAGGAAATTCATCAATTCGCGGAATAAGCAAGCCATCTGTATTGGCGGGTGTTGCTACATTGCTGCTGCTAATGTCTAAAATTGCTTTTGGGTCGGTGTTATTAATTCCAACTTGAGCGATTGTGTTTGTGACGATTAAAATAGTCGCCAATAAGAAATACAATGTTTTCATCTTCTTACATTTAATTTAGATAAAGCCAATGCATTGATAGGTTAAGGTAGTAGCATTCTAATTTAGCTTTGGGAGCAAAAAAAGGTGTTGTAGTATTACAGTACAAACCTAGTTTGAAGTCAAAAAAAGAATGAAGAGTATTTCTGCAAATACAAGGAGTATTTTTGCAATGCTAACGTGAAGGGTTCATTTTACTGCTGTTTCTGTGTTTCGGTGGGTGTGGAACCGTATGCCTCTTTAAAAACTTTTCCGAACCAATTTGGGTCGTTAAACCCTGTTTCGTAGGCAATTTCAGATATGTTTTTAGTAGTGTTACACAGTAGCTCTTTTGCCTTTTCTAAACGAACCGAACGTATAAATAGGGCAGTAGAGGTATTGGTTATGGCTTTTAGTTTTCGGTAGAGTTGAGACTCACTCAAAGCCAACGTCTCAGCGAGTTGTTTTGAACCGAACTCAGAATCTTCTAGATGCTCTTGAATAAGGGTAACAGTTTTTTGTAAGAACACCTCGTTTTTATCTGTAGGCGTTGTTGTTTTTATTCTAGGTTCAAGAAATGTTTTTAATGCATACTTTTCCTGAAGCATTCTTCTCTTTGCAATAAGCTTATTCATCCTTACCAGTAATTCTTGCTTCTGAAAAGGTTTCGTTAAGTACGCATCGGCGCCACTATCTAACCCTTCTAATTTATCGGCTTGAGTGGCTTTTGATGTAAGTAAAATTATAGGAATATGATTTGTTGTTTCTTGTTGTTGAAGCTTTGTGGTCATCTGGAACCCGTCTAACACAGGCATCATAACATCACTTATTATAATATCTGGAGTTCGCTCTGTTGCCGTAGCGAGCCCTTCTTGCCCATTAGAGGCGAAGAGTACCTTAAAATAGGGCTGTAAGCAGCTGCCAATATAGCGAGACATGTCTGGATTGTTTTCTACTACTAAAACAATCTGTGCTTCTTCGGAAACTTTAGTTTGTTCGAATTCGGGTATTTCAATGGCGTTTGTGTTACTAGTTGCCTTTAGTTCAAACTCGGCTTCGCTTGCAAGACGGGTTATGGGTAGCGTTATAGTAAATGTGGTTCCTATGTCGGGTGCAGATTTTACTTGTATGGTGCCATTCATTAATTGAACGAGCTCTTTTGTAAGCGCCAAGCCAACACCAGTTCCTTGTGAAACTTTAAAGCTATTATTTTCTACTTGATAAAAACGTTCAAAAACAGCTAGTTGCTCTTCTTCTGAAATTCCTCGCCCTGTATCTTTAACCGAAATGGTATACTGTTTTTCCTGCTCAGACAGAAATACCGAAACCCTTCCTTTTTCAGTAAATTTTATACTATTGCTAATCAAGTTTGAAAGAACCTGTCTAACTTTTTCAGAGTCAAAATCTATGATTGTATTATCAAAATTACTTTTAAACACTAGTTCAATGCCCATTTCTTGAGCCGAGTTGTGAAACGTATTGGTGATTAATCTGGCAAAAGCTACAATGTCGGCTTTTTGATAATTAATATGTAAACGCCCTTTTTCCAATTTAGCAAAATCTAACATCTGGTTTACAAGATGTAATAGATTGCTACTATTGTTCTCAATAATTTGCAAGTCTTCTTTTTGGTCTGCTTGTGTGTTGATTTTTTGTTTTAAGTTGTCTATATACCCTAAAATGATGGTTAGTGGTGTTCGAAACTCATGAGTAATATTTGTGATGAATCGTGTTTTAAGATTGTCTAAATCTTGTAATCTTTTGGCTTCTTCTCCTGCTAATTTTCGCTGCAGGCTAATACGGTAGTAAATAAAGATGATGCTAGCTATAAGCAAGCCGTATATTAAATACGCTAAGTTGCTGCCGTACCATGGTGGCGTTATTTTAAGCGGTAGTCTAAGTGCGTTCTGCTGCCAAGGGATGCCTCGAGACAGCCCACGTAACTCTAACGTATAAGAGCCAGGAGAGAGATTTAATAGTTGAATATCTTGATTGTTGGTAAGATCATTCCACTGTTTGTCCTGTGGTAGCAAACGATATTGATAGGTGTTGTTTTTTGAAGGTCTGTAATCTAAGGCCGAGTAGGTTAACGATATAGGAAAAGCGTCATATCTAAATGTCAAAGGTGCTCTAGCTTCTCCCGTTTGAACATGAGATCCTTTTAGCCCTGCTCTCACTGGTTCACCTTTGCTAGTTAATCTAGTAAATATAAGAGGTGAGGCTTTGTCGAGCTCATTTACACGTTTGGGGTTGTATACGTTAAGTCCCGAAATTCCTCCAACGTATAGCATTCCTGAAGTTTCATCACTATAAACAGCTCCTAAATTAAATTCGGTACTCTGTACTCCATCTTTTGGTAGGTAATTTGCAAATTGTTCTGTAGTTGTATTAAATCGAAAGAGTCCTCCATTTGTGGTAAGCCAGAGCGTATTTTCTGAATCTTCTACACAATTGTATACGAAGGTATTTGAAAGGCCATCTCTTTTTCCGAAGAAAACAAAACGATCTTCTTTTTGAAGGTATTTATTAAGCCCTTTCCTGCTAGCAACCCACAATGTTCCATTCTTTGAAACGTATGAACTTAACACACCATTTGTGCTAAGACCTTGGGCCTCAGTATAGGTAGTGTACTTTGCATTTCCATTTTCATCTAACGTCATTTTACTTAGCCCTTTTTGGGTGGAAACCCAATAATTGTTGTCTTCATCTTGCGACATAGAAAGCGTTAGCGGAGAGGGTAATTTTTCAGCATCAGATTTATATGCATATCTTCTAAAGCTAAAATCATTATTAGAAATATCACCCACAAATTTGCATAACCCTTGGCTAAACGTTGTAATCCATATATTGTCTTGACGATCTGTAAAAATGTTGCGTAAGTTACCACTGGAGAGGCGGTTTGACTGCTCTTCTGAAATAGGAACGTTAATAAATGTTGGATTCAAAATATCTATTTCCTCTTTAGGAATAATATATGCTCCTTGTCCAGTAACAAACCATATGTTTTGTTCAGAATCTATTGTAATTCCGCGTATGCGAAACTTAGGGAATAGCGTATACACTGTTGGGTCATTAACTAGCGATATCACCAATCCGCTGGAAGTTCCTGAAAATAGATATTGATTGCTCGTACAAATGGCAAATACAGACGGATTGTCTAAATTCCATCGGGTTGTAGGTTGCGTAAAAACGGTTGGAGGGTCTACCTCTGTAAGATCTAAAGTAATATGACCAATTAGAAGAGTTTCATTTATTACGTGTAAGTCGTTAATGGCATTTGCGTTGAGATGGAATGGATGGTTTTTTTCTGCTGAAGTATATTGTGTAGCACAGGTGGTTGTAGTCCATTCAAACAGACCCGATGAGGTCGCTATAAAGGTTGTATTGTTTGTTTGTACAACATCTGTTATATTCAACTTTTCAAATTTGGATTCACAAAATGGAATTTCAACTTTTGTTGGTTGTTGAGTGATGTTATTGATTGTAAATAAACCTTCAGCAGTTCCAATTAGCAGTTCTTGCGATTGTACTTTTAAAAAATTTACTTTTGAAGTGATATGTGCCGCCTTTGTAAGATATACAGAAGTTGTGTTTTCACTCCAAGTCCCGTAAAATAATTGTCCGTCATCTGTGCCAATAAAGAGAGAATTTTTATAGGTTGCCATGGTCGTTATACGATTTGGGATTTCATTCTCAAATTTGAGTTTGTTCTCTTCAAAGGCATCGTTGAAATAACTAACAGAACCGTTAAAAAATCCGGCTAAGAAACCATTTTCTCGTGGTACTATTGTTGTGCAATTTAGGTTGTTAGTTCCTAAAGATTGTGTGGTTTCATTGGTAGTGTGATATGCCAAGAGCCCTTTTTGTCCCGTTCCGGCTAAAATATAATCTTTATGAGCGACAACAGCTCCAATACGATAACCAGCAACATCTAGCTGTCTTTCGGAATCGGCTAAAGGGAGGTGAAATTGTGTGCCATCGTACCGCACAAGTCCGTCTGAAGTACCTAGCCAAACCATTCCTAAACTATCTGTAGCCATGCAAAGCACAGTTTCTTGGGGAAGGCCTTCGGGTAACCCAATATGAGCAAATCTGCGTTGTTGGGCAATTGCTATTACAGAGAAAAAAAGTAACAGTATTAGAAAAGTCTTTCTTTTCAAGAGAAATTGGTTTTTCAAGCAGAAGGTACAAATTTTTGTAAAACCACTTATTAATTTACTTAGATACAGGAGATGTACTTAACAAACCTATTCTAATGCGTTACAGCAAACCTATATGAATTCATAGATTTTAGAGAAGTTTGCTGGCAGTGTACATAAAGTAAAAAGCTCATTGTTTCTAAAAACAATGAGCTTTCTTGAGGGGTTAGCTAGGGTTACTATCTTTTTATGATAATAAACTCAGATCTTCTGTTTAACTTATGTTGTGCTTCTGAACAATTATCACCACAGTTGTTTACAGGACGACTTTCGCCATACCCTTCTCCAGAAATTCTATTTTTATCTATTCCTTGAGAAATCACATATTGTACTGTAGACTGCGCTCTACGGTTAGATAATGCGCTGTTGTATTCTGGTGTATTACGGCTGTCTGTATGACTTTCAGCTTTAATAACCATGTTAGGATATTTCTTCATTAAAGCAACTAACTTATCTAATTCGAAAGCAGCTTTAGGGGTAATGTTACTCTTGTCGTATGCAAAATAAATTGGGTTTAAAACCACCTTGTCGTCTTGAATTATTTCTTCAATAGGTCGAAGGTTAATAGTTTTGTTCAATGTTATGTCACTAGCCATTTCAACATTAATAGCGTTACTTTCATAATTTTGCATCACTGCCTGTACTTCATGTTCTTTTTCACACTCGGCTATAAATGTTACAGTTCCGTCTGCTCCCGATGTTTTGGTACTTAACTTATTTCCTAATTTATCGTATAAATCTACACGTGCTCCAGCGATAGGGTTTTTAGTGTACTCGTCTACTACCTGAACTATCATTTCAACTTCGCATAAAGGCTCTAGTTGCTTTGTAGTGTAGATATCGTCACTTCCTTTACCCCCAGTTCGGTTAGAAGAAACAAATCCTTCTTGGGTATTCGGGTTGTAAATAAACGCAAAATCATCGTCTGAGCTATTAATGCCAAGCCCCATATTCTTAGGGTTTCCAAAACTATCTCCCTTGGCAGCAGCATAAAACACATCTAAACCACCAAGACCCATATGGCCATTACTCGCAAAATATAAATCTCCATTCGCGTCTACATATGGAAATACTTCTTTTCCTTCGGTATTAATATTGTCGCCTAGACGTTTTGGAGTTCCAAGGCTACCATCTTTATTTACAGATACTTTGTAGATGTCACTCATTCCTTTTCCCCCAGGCATATCACTTACAAAGTACAAGGTGTTTCCATCTGGACTTAATGCGGGATGACCTGTAGAGTATTCGTCACTATTAAAAGAAACAGAATGCACATCTTGCCATTTTCCGCCTACCCAGTCTGCATAGTATAAGTTAATTTGGTTAATTCCATCTTCACTTTTATCATACTTCCCTCTGTAATAGTCGTTACGGTCAAAGTACATACGCTTACCATCATTGGTTATCGCTATGTTTCCTTCGTGATATTTAGTATTTATATCTTTAGAATCTAGTAAATCGGCGTTTTTAATTGTACCTCCTACGTTTTCAGCTTTATAGATGTCGAGATATGGTTCTTCATTCCAACCGTACGTTTTTCTCGTTGTATTTCTAGCCGAAGAAAAATAGAAATCGTTCCCTACCATAATTCCACCAAATTCTGAATATTCGGTGTTGATATCCTTCATGTTGGTTGCAGAGAATTTAGCTCTCTTTTCCATTAACTTAGGAACGTAGTTCGGATTTTTCATGAATTCTACGGCACGAGAATCGTTTGGCGCGGCTGCAGCAAATTGTTTCATGTACGTATTATAGTCACTAAACTTTCCATTCGCTTTCAGCGCCTGCGCATAGTTGTATACGGTTTCAGAGTTCACTTTTTTCCCTTTTACTACACGCTTGTAGTACGTTTCGGCTTTTTTGGTGTCGTTTATGTTATAGTAGCTATTACCTAGCTGCTCAAAAACATAGCGACTGCCTTTACCTTTCTTTAAAAGTTTTTGATACGCTTGAGCCGCATCTGTATATTGAAGTCGCTTGTATAAATCGTCTGCCTTTTTGGTGTCTTTATTTTGTGCTACACAAAGTGTTGTGCTAAGTGCAAAAAGGAATAGTATGGTATATATTTTTTTCATTTTGAATGAAATTATTTTTGGTTATTAGAAGTATCTTGGAGATCGTAGTGTACGTTTTTTGAAGAACACATCAAAGGTGAGTATGACTTCGTGAGAAGCACTTGCCACGGCTTCAATGTCTGACATGACCCTATCGTAGGCATATCCTATACGAATGTAGTCTGTAACTTGAAAACCAACCAACCCACTAAACGAATCATCTAAACGGTAACTAGCACCAATTTCAAATCGGTCATAAAACAATGCATTCAAGTTTCCGTCGAAAGACAATGGAGCATCAAAAGCCGATTTAACCAATACAGAAGGTTTCAGCTTTACGTTTTCTGAAAGTTGAAATACATATCCCGCGGTTGCAAAATAATGATTGGTTTCACTTCCATACTTTAAACCATTTTCATCGAGGTGAACAGAATTTAGGAGGTTTGGAACTGAAAGCCCTAAATAGTAATTTTCTCCGTATAAAAATGCACCCGCACCTACATTAGGATAGGTATTATTTATGTCTTGTGAAAAGAATGGATCTCCTGGATCTTGTAGCTCAAGACCCGTAAGTCCTACGTCATGAAAGGTAACCCCAGCCTTAAGACCAAACGCCAATTTTGTACTAGCACCTACATCTATAGTATACGAAAAGTCTGCATATACATTCGTTTCGCTAATTGGACCTAATTCATCTTTTATAGCCGAGAGACCTAATCCCACTTTATCACTAATTGGTGAATGTCCAGAAAAAGTGAATGTTTCAGGAGCTCCGTCTAAGCCCGACCACTGTTTACGATATAATGCAGTGAGCGAAAGGCTTTCTTTGCTTCCAGCATAGGCCGGATTCACCACATTCATATTGTACATATACTGAGTATACTGTGGGTCCTGTTGGGCTTGCGACTCATGCGTCCAAAAGAAAGCAGCAATAAGAGTAAGTATGAGTATTTTCTTCATTTCGTTTGTATTTTATTTTTGAGTGGTTGAGTTTATTAATTAGCGTCTCTGTTTAAATAAATCCAATTGGCGTATTGGCTGCCATAAATTGGATCTTCTGAGTTAAAAGTCATAACAAGGTAATAGGTTCCAGTGGGTAATTCATCACCAGCATCTGTTTGTCCGAACCATTCTTTTATATAATTTACCTGCTCATAGACTAAAAGCCCATGTCTATTATAAACTTTGAAATCGTTAATTCCACCAGCGCGATCAGACAAGAATTCTAGGTCTAGAATGTCATTAAATCCATCGGCATTTGGAGAAATACCTTGTGATACTGTACAATTGCCAATATCGTATAATTCTATAATAATGTCATCTTCTGCAGTACAATCGCCTGTGGTAATTACTACGCTAAAGTTTTGAACTAAGCCTTCGTCTTCCGTTAGTACAAACTCTAGTACATTAGCTGTTGCATCTGGTATGGCTTCACCATTTTTAAACCACTGAAAGGCAGCATTCTCATTGTCTGTTGTTGCTGTTAGTATATTAGTTTCGTCTGGACACGTTTTAAAATCGTCTTCGATAATGGTTACTGAAACATCTGTTCTAAGTGCAACATTTATGTTGTCTGTAGCACTGCAACTGCCTATGTTAACAGTGACACTGTATTCGCCTTCTTCGGAAATTGGAAGTATTGCATCAATTTGATTAACAATTTCACTTCCATTTAAAAACCACTGGTATGTTGCTGAAGTAGCATCAATACCTGAAATTTCCGCAGTAAGTGACGCGTTGTTTTCAAAACAGGTTTCAAAATCTTCACCTAAATTTACATCAAATCCTCCTAAACTTATTGCAACACTATCTGTTGCTTCGCAGCTTCCAACAGTTACAGTTACTGCGTAAAGTCCGATTTCCGATACATTAAGTGTTGCATTTGTTTCGCCTGCGAGGACTGCCCCATCTTTGGTCCATTCAAAAGTGGCGCTTGTAACGTTATAATTTGAAGGAGTGGCATCTAAGATAACAGGGGAGATAAAGCATGAGGATATGTCTTCTCCTAATTCAATATCTATATCGTTTGTAAGCGATAGCGTAATACTATCTGTATTTTCGCAAGCTCCAACGGTAACAGTAACTTCGTACAATCCAGGGGCTGAAGCCATAAGTGTTGCATTTGTTTCACCAGCTAGTACCACACCGTCTAACGACCATTGAAAAGAAGTGTCTGCTAAATTATAGTTTGTAGGAGTTGCGTCTAAGGTTCTGTCCATGATAAAGCAATCGTCGTCGTCGGGTCCTAAATCGAAATCTATATCGTTCGGACTTGTAAACGTAACGCCATCTCTAGTAACACAACTTTGAACGGTAGCTTCCACTTCATAAAAACCAGGCGCTATTACGTCGTAAGTGGCATTTGTTTCACCAGGAATGGTAACGCCATCCATAAACCATTCGTAAGAAACAACCGCGGGCGGATAATTAATTACCGTAGCGTCTAGTGTTACTGGCGTAATAAAACAACTGGATTGACTGCTAACACCAAGGTTGTAGTTAGGAGGGTCAAGAAATTCGAGTGTAATTTCGTCTGTACCAACACATCCTGTTCCTTGGCTATAGGTAACTTCAACACGATAGACACCTGTGGTTGACACTTCAAGTGTAGGGTCTGTTTCTCCCATAATTTCGGTGCCGTTAAAAAACCATTTAAAGGTAGCTTCACTTGGGTCTACCATGGTATCTAGTAAGATAACATCTCCCTCACATTGTGCAGCAGGATCTCCTAGTAAAATGTCATTTCCTAAATCTATGTTTCCTAAATTAAAACTTCCTGCTTCTAAAAATACTGCAATGTCGAAAGCAGTATCGGTCTCGTCTGCAACTACAAGTTTAATAGTGTAGTCGTTTCCTGGAATAACATCTCCAACCGCGGTTAAAGAAACGGTTTGACCGTTGTAATCTATTGGCGAATCTGCCGCAGGAATTGAGGGTGCATTAGGATTTGTGATAGGTTGAAAGTTGTACTGTCCAAAAAACTCTTCATTAACTGCTCCACATTGCGAGCCAACGGCATATCGAATGTTTGTTACTTCAATAGGAATTGTAGTTCCAGGAAGCACGGCAAGATTTTGCACAACACCTGTTACTTGGTCTGTTAAAATGAAGGCAAACGCATCAGAGAAAGTACATTCAAAATTTTGATTGTATTCTTCTGAGGCCATGATAAAGTTGAAACTAATTTCTTCTAGAAATGGCACAAAATCGAATTCTATAAAGGATGCATTGTTCGTATTAGTAGCAGTGGTGTTAGCTTCTAGGTCTGCATCTCCAGGCCAAGTAGTAAAACCGTCACTATGTAGTGTGTTGTTTGGGCCAGGAGCACTTTGCACACTTCCAGAAGTTAAAATAATTCCAGATTGAAAAGGAAAAGTTGAACCGTTTGCATCAAAGGCTGCAATTCCGTTGACATCACCAAAATCTGTTCCTGTTAGTGCATTAAAGTTAGACACCTCTGCACACGGACTATTAATGAGAATGTCTTCAACCAATTGTTGGGTCGTTAACGTTTCATCAATAGTAATCTGAGCAAAAGAAGCACAAGCAACTAATAAAGTAACAAATAAGGAGATGTTTTTTTTCATCTTAAATGGTCTTTAGTTTTTCTCCCTGTTAAGGTAAATCCAACCTGTGGCTTGCGGTCCAAAGGTTGCATCATCGCCAGCCAGATCTAAAACATAGAAATAGGTACCTGTAGGTAACTCTTCATTGTCTGTAGTCTGTCCTTCCCATTCGTTGATGTAATTGGTTTTCTCGTATACAAGTGTACCTAGTCTATTAAAGATTTGTAACTGTACAATACCTGTGCGATCATTTAAAAATTCGAGGTCAAGGATATCATTAAAACCATCTGAGTTTGGAGAAATACCTTGCGATATGGTACAATTTCCTATGTCGTATAGTGTTACATCAATTTCGCCTTCCCCAGTACAGTCGCCATCACTAGCAATTACACTAAAAGTTTGCGTTCCCATTGTATTTGGTTCTAGAGTAATCTCTATTACATTAGCTGTCTCACCAGTAATAATCTCTCCATTTAGGAACCATTGGTAGGTTACATTGCTGTTAGATGAGGTAGCTGTAAGCACCTGAGGTTCGTTAGGACATGTTTTAAAGTCTTCACCAATAGTTACTTCAATAGGATCTGCAATAAATACAGCTACAGTGTCTGAAACCGTACAATTGCCAACGGTAATAGTTAAATCATAGGTGCCTGTAGTATCAACAACAATAGTTGGTGTCGTTTCACCAGTACTCCATAGATAGGTGATACCTGTAGTATTTCCTCCAAGGATAGGAACAATTTCATAGCTGCCTCCATCACAAAGTGTTTGGTCATCTCCAAGATCTAAAGTTGGGTTTTCGGTAATATCTACAACTACGGTATGCATACTTTCACTACAAGGAGGGTATGTGAGGGTTAGTGTATATGTTCCACTGCCGGTAGGTGTGTAGATTGCATCTGTAGAAACTACTGTTCCAGTTCCATCTGTCCATTCGTAAGTTACAAGAGTAAGATCAATATTAGTGTTTGTTGCAGTTCCATCTAACGGCGGAATTACCTCTGTTTCACATAAGTTTACTTCTGTAGGCAAGTCTGTCGTTAAATCTATTATAGGATTAAGAATTAAGTCGAAATCTACCGTGCTGAAACAAGTTTCTTGATCTGCACGTTCTACACGTACATAGATGGTGTCTGGATTAGCAATATTTGTGTAATTAACAGGGTCTGCTATGGCAAACTGGTCTGCCTCAGCATCGAACTGCGTATTGTGAAAAGTTACATTAAACTGTGTTGGGTCCTGACCATCAAGAATTGTTGCTGTCTGAGTAGTAAGGTCGAAAATTTCAGTACCGTTGTTGTCTGTATCACATACCGCGATATCTGGCGGATCTACAATTACTGGTTCTGCTGTTGTTAATTCTAGCGTTATATCATCGATTGCTAGGTCATTTCCGCAGCCACCTGCACCGTTATTAATAAGGACAAGTTGAATATCTGTATTCGCACCTGTATTAAAACTGATAAAGAATTGCTGCCAATCTGGATCTGGTCCATTTGGAATATCACCAGTATTGGTTTCAGCTATCATTGTTCCAACTGGGTCTTCTATTCTAAAGGTTACATTAGAAGGGATTGAAGCACCACCACAAATACCTGTGTCTGTATCATAAACGGTAGTAATCCAAGCGCCAAAGCTATAATCTGTACCTGTACTTAGGTTAATGGTTCTTCTGTAAAATTCTCCTGTTGTAAAATCTGCATTTACAAATAAAGCACGTCCGCTCATGTTACCAGTATGATCTGTCATTCCAGGGTGCCATCCTGAGTTTAGACCATCAGAGATGTTAGTGATAGAGTATTCTCCATCGTCTACCATACCTGTTTGGTCACAAACATAGGTAGTTGTAGCTATTGCAGGATCTATACATTCTCTTCCAACACCAGCTCCAAAATCTTCTTCAAAATCTATGCTATTACAAACAGAAACTACAGTACAGTTAGGAGACGCTAAGAAAGTTAATTCTACCTCGTCTGAGGTTGTACATCCATTAAGGGTAACTTCTACACCATAAACATCTGTGTCTGAAACAACGATGGTAGGAGTAGTTTCTCCGTTTGGACTCCAAAGGAATGTAGCTCCAGTTGGATCTCCAACAAATTCTGGAACAATCTCGTATGAAGAAAGATCACAAAATAAAAGGTCTTCACCAAGATCTACCTCAAGGTCACTTCCTTCTAAGGTTACATCAACATCGTCTGTTAGTACTACTGTTTCTCCGTTGCATGAATTGGTATACGTTATTCTAGCAGTATAAGTAGTGGTTGGGTCTGTAGGACACACATTAATTGTGGCATCGGTGCCAATTACGGTTCCGGTATCGTCTAGCCATTCAAAAACATAGGTCTGAGTCCCTGCAGGAGAAAAACTCCATGCTTCATTATTTGTTGTCCATGGCGAATCACTTGTGTTTCTACCTGGAGGCACAAATGCTATATCTCCATCGTCATTCTGGATACCTAGAGCGGCATTTCCGTCATTCCAAGTAGGGCATGATGGCTTGTCTTGAATGTATATTTCGATAACATTTGAAAATTCGTAAAATACCGCCATATGAGTTGCCAGCAATGCATTACATTGCGTTTGAAACATCGGTACCTCAAAATAAGACACTACTAAAACTCTGTTAGGGAAAGTTCCTAAAACTTCATATCCTATTTCTTCTGTGCTTCCAACTACAGACGGATCTATATCATGACCTGGTGTAAATACATTTGCTTCACCTAAGGTTGAATTAGAATTGTTAGGAAGGTTTTCATCAAAACTCCAACCATTGCTGGTGTCTCCAGGATCAACATCAAAACGAATTACCCCGTTAGAACCGACTTGAAATTCTGTTTCTAAATTTCCGAAGTAACAAAAATCGAAGGGAAGATTATCTACTGCAGACCATGCATCGTCAATGTTTGGGTTTAATGAATTTGCTAAACCATCGAACGCAAAAGGAGGCGTATACGGGATAGAGTTCACAGAATAAGTTTCTTGTGCGGTATCAAATGTTTCTAGAAAAGTTGCCGTTAAATCTACACACCCTCCATTGTTACAATCTGCGACCATATCGGGTCCAGCGTCTACAAATAGTGATCCAGGCCCCTGCGCTTGCACGGTGTGAGCGGCTAGAAAAAAGAGGAAAACGTACGTATAGTTTTTAAATGTAAGGAAATATGATGTGAAAAATGTTGAGGGTAATTTTTTCTCCATTTTTGGTTGAGTTGATTGTTAAAGAAGCACTAAAATAAATAAAATAGTTTCAGTTTTTGTGGTCTTTCAGATTATTAGACAAAGTGTAGGAATTTACCGATAAAAGGAGTGTTAAAAAATGGGGTTAGTTTTTCATAGAAAACAATCCATAGATGGGAAAATGGTCGCTAAATCCACCTGCGTAATATGCTCCTAAATAGGTTCTAAATGGATTTCCTTTCCGTCTGCCTTCATACTCGGTTAAGTGCTCTGGGTTAAAAATCTCTGCTTTTTCGAAACGAAAGCGATTTCCGTGCTGCTGCATAAATTCATGAGAAACTAGAAGTTGGTCAAATAAGTTCCATGCTCCTTTGTGATTGGTACTACCTTCTTCGCGGGTTAAGAGTAGTTCCATTGGGTTATAAAAATTGGTGTTTGTGATGTGTTGTATACTCTTGCTTTTTGGGTCATCGTTAAAATCGCCCATGATGACAAACCTCGCATCTTCATCTTCTGCTTTTATGGCTTCCACCACTTCTAGGTTCTTTATAGCAGCGGCCATTCTTCGTGGTGCTGTCTTTTCTACACCCGCTCTTCGGGACGGCCAGTGGTTAACTAAGACGTAAAACTCATGGTTTTCTATCGCTATATGAACAGCCAAAATGTCTCTAGTATAATCTCTTTCGCCATGCTCATTTTGTATGTGAACTGTGTGCGTTTTGCTGTCTAAAATTTCAACATATTCTTTTCTATACAACAAGCCAGTATCTATGCCGCGTTCATCTGGAGAATCGTAGTGTACAACACCATAGTTTTTTTCTTTGAGGAACTTTGAATTTACAAGTTCTTCAAGAACATACTTGTTTTCCACTTCGGCTACACCAACAATAATAGGAGGGAATCCAATATCGGCATACCCAATCTGTTGAATAACGCTTCCTAATTTTTTTATTTTCTTTCGGAAACGTTTCTCATTCCACCTTCTGTCTGACTTTTCAGTAAAATCATCGTCGAGGGTAACAGGGTCATTTTTGGTGTCAAATAGATTTTCAAGATTATAAAAGGCAAAGCAATAATGGTTTACGTCTGAAGAACTCATACATACAGGTGTTAAAGCCATGTAAATTACAAAATATTCCATCAAAAGCTTTTGTACCTTTACCCTTCCAGCAAATAAAAGGCAGGTACAACAGTGTCTTCCTTTCAAGGAATTAAAAAAATAGCACTACCGCACAATGATTGAAGAAACTACAATAGAATATGAAAAATCCATTTTAATTGGATTAATTACACAACACCAAGACGAGGAAAAATCTAAAGAGTATCTTGACGAACTCGAATTCTTAACGTATACGGCAGGGGGTGAAGTGATGAAGCGATTTGTGCAAAAAATGCAAATGCCTAATCCAAAAACATTTATAGGTTCTGGTAAAATGGAAGAAGTACGTACGTACGTAGAAGAAAATGATATAGGAACGGCCATTTTTGATGATGAACTTTCACCTGGGCAACAACGCAATATTGAAAAGATACTAAAATGTAAAATTATAGATCGCACCAACCTTATTCTTGACATTTTTGCCCAACGAGCGCAAACTAGCTACGCAAGAACGCAGGTAGAGTTAGCGCAATACGAGTATTTATTACCAAGACTTACAGGAATGTGGACCCACCTTGAACGTCAACGAGGGGGAATAGGAATGCGTGGGCCTGGGGAAACAGAGATAGAAACAGACCGTCGTATTGTTCGAGATCGTATTGCACTGCTGAAAAAGAAAATCGTCAAGATAGATCGCCAAATGGAAGTGCAACGCGGCAACCGTGGAGCATTGGTTCGTGTGGCTCTTATTGGATATACCAATGTTGGAAAAAGTACCTTAATGAATGTTATTAGTAAGTCTGAGGTCTTTGCTGAAAATAAGTTGTTTGCCACCTTAGATACGACGGTGCGAAAAGTTGTAATAGGTAACTTGCCGTTTTTACTGAGTGATACGGTTGGATTTATAAGAAAATTGCCTACACAACTCGTAGAAAGTTTTAAAAGCACATTAGATGAGGTTCGAGAGGCAGACTTGCTGCTTCATGTTGTAGATATAAGTCATCCTTCATTTGAAGATCATATCGCTTCCGTAAATCAGATACTTGACGAAATTAAAGGAGCAGACAAACCAACATTTATGATTTTCAATAAAATTGACGCCTACCAACCAGAGACAATAGACGATGATGATTTGGTAACAGAAAAAACCAAGGCTCATTTTACATTAACCGATTGGAAACAAACATGGATGCAGCGTGAAAACACCGACGCGATATTTATTTCGGCTTTAAATAAAGAGAATCTTGAGGAATTTAGAAAGATGGTGTATGATAAGGTGCGAGACATTCATGTAACACGATTTCCTTACAATAACTTTCTATACCCTGAATTATATGAAGGTTGATGCTTTAAGAGTGTTAGCTAAATCTGTATAGAAGTACGCGCTGTAGATTGGCACATAGACAAGGTGCCATTTCTTAGAGAAGGTAACGAGCTGTATAAACAGACATGCTATGTACGTGCTGAAGTGATTTGGTGATAGGGCTCAAAAAAATGTACGCATAAAAAAAATCCCAGATTTCAAAAATTTGAAACTGGGATTTTCTAATTTGTGTAAGTTGATTTAGAACGAATAGTTTAAACCAAGTAGCCAATAGCTTTGTAATTCATTGTCTACATTTTCAAAAGAAGGTGCTGGACCACTGCCTTCAACGAAGTTAGCGGTAGCAAAGTTAACGGCTTCTTGTTGGTTACCACGAAGACCAAATTCAAAACCTAAACCAATGCCCTTCCATAAAGTATATCCAAAAGAATTTATCCAAGTCCAATTTGATAAATCTGATGACTCATAGCTTTGAAAAGCAGATAGATTAGATTTGAAATTTATAGCACCAATTTTACGGGTATAATCAACTAAAATTTTTGCTCCTAAAGATGATTGAAAAATGGTGTCATCTTCGGCAAAAACAAAGTTGTAGTTTAGGGGATGTATCACAACAACAAGATTTTCTACTGGTGTCCATGTACCACCAACACCTACGTCAAGATAACCAGGGTCATTAAAGTTGTTTAGGATTGTGGTACGATATTCGGCTAATCCCGATACCGCGAAGTTTTTGAATACGTATCTACCGTACAATGAAGAGATATTAAATACGTCTGTACCTTCTCTAAAGCTATCGTCGTCTGTTGGGTCATCTCTATCGTCAAATTTCACCCATCCTAGATTTACGTTTAATGCATTTCTCCAGAAGTATTTTTCTTGTTTAAGATTTGCAAATCCGTTAACAGTAACGCCAATGTTTCCAGAGTTCACATTTGGTGTGCCTTGAGCAAACCAATTGTTAAAACCAGATAGATTAGCGCCTACGGTTCCAAACGCGCCATATCTCCATCCTGGCAAAGCATCTATGGTTGCTTGAATTGCATCTGCTTCTGCTTGTAACGCATTTGCCGCTGCTTGTTTCTCAGCTTTTTGAGCTTGTAGCTCTTCTTTCGTCTGTGCGTTCATGGAAGTAACTCCTACGAACATTACAAATAGTATTAGTAACTTTTTTGTCATTTTATTTCGATTTAGTTTTACTTTACTGGTAATTAACCAGTGTACAAAGGTAAATTAACTTTTGACTTTTTCTGAAATTGAAATGAATATTTGACTTGCTGTTCTTCGAGGCAACAGCGCCTTTAATCGAAAACTAGGTGCGCTTGTAGAGCGGAACAGACGAACAAGCTTCGCCATACATAATACTCTTAGCCACAGGTTGTAATCTTTCGGCTAGCAAAACAAATGCGTTCTGCGGAATGGGCTTATGAGCGCAACCTTTAATGATCATAAATTTATCTTTAAATTCTGAAACATCCATGGCCGAGATAATTTCAGTAAAAACAATACTTTCAAGTGTTTCTAGAGAGCCAACCACGGTTTTCTTGGCATATGGCGCTAACTGAAGCGACAGTAATAAATAGGCCCACCCAGGTACAATGGCATCGGTACTACAGTAGAGTGCTACATAGGCATCTTTGTATTGTGACCAATTATGCGTTGCAACAGAAGCGCGAAATTCTTTTTCCTTTAAAACAATACCTTCTATTAGCCATTGGGAAATATCGAACGAAATTCGATTTCCCTCTGGATAAAAATCTTCGAGATCGAATGTTATTAATTTGCTGTTGGCAACTCTATTTACAATTTCATTTTCCATAGAAAAAATTAGAGCATGCCTAGTTCTAGTTTTGCTTCTTCAGACATTAAATCTTGAGTCCAAGGGGGGTCGAATGTTATTTCTACCTCGGCATCTTTTACAAGTTTGATGCTCTTTACTTTATCTTCTACTTCTAGGGGTAAGGTTTCGGCTACAGGGCAGTTAGGTGTTGTAAGTGTCATTAAGATTTTTACCTCTTGGTCTTCATTTACAAATACGTCATAAATTAGGCCGAGCTCGTAGATGTCTACGGGGATTTCTGGATCAAAAATGGTTTTTAAGACCTTTACTATTTTTTCGCCTAGTTCTATAGTGTCAATTTCTGTGGTGCTCATATGTGTTACCCACCAAAGTGGGGTCTTTTTAGGTTATTGATTCAATTGTGCCTGATAGGCAATTGCGTATAGCTTCATTTGTTTTACCATAGAAACTAGTCCGTTGGCACGTGTGGGTGATAAGTGCTCTTTTAATCCAATTTCATCTATAAATTTAGTATCTGCTTGTACAATTGCTTCTGGTGTCTGATTAGAAAATACTCTAATTAAAATGGCTACGATACCCTTAGTGATAATGGCGTCGCTATCTGCTGTAAATACAATATGTTGGTCTTTTAATTCGCTATGTAGCCATACTTTACTCTGACACCCTTTTATTAGCTTGTCTTCAGATTTTAACGCAGGGTCTATAAGCGGTAGCGATTTCCCGAGGTCAATCATGTGTTCGTAACGCTCCATCCAATCGTCAAACATTGAAAATTCTTCAATTAACTCTTGTTGTATTTCTTTTATACTACTCACTTTGTTGATCTCTTTTGTTCTTTTTGGCCTTTAACAAGACACTTCTATCTGTTTTTGAAAGCAATGTTAATATACTATCTTCATACGTAAATGATCCAGTTTCATTTAGTGCTTTCATGATAGCTCTTTCGGTAGTCATAATACTTTCGTCACAATAATTTTCGGTTGCGGCTATATCTACAAAGTTTAGCGAATATAAATCTAGTGTATAGTTTCCGAAGAAAGAATTACAGCCTCCATTACCACGAACTGATTTATCTAAGGCACCAAAATTTATAGTAATATTTGGGTTGCTCACACGAGCTGCTCCGACACTTGTAATCTCATAGGCGCCAGAAAGCTGCACGTTTCCAGCCACATCAATCACTTTTTTGGTTTCGTCACACCCCGTAAAAAGAAATGCTGTAAGTGCTAATGTTATGTATAAACTTCTCATAGTATGTGTATTTAGTTAGGTACGCTAAGATACCAATTATCTTTGGCTCCTTGTTTTAAAGGAATGTTAAGTGAGCATTTGTTGTGCACGTCTTACACCGCTTACGAGCAAGTCTACCTCTTCTTTGGTGTTGTAAAAAGCAAATGAAGCCCTAACAGTACCTGGAATGTTGTAAAAATTCATAATTGGCTGAGCACAATGATGCCCTGTTCGTACAGCTATACCTAATTTATCTAAAATGGTGCCAACATCGTACGGGTGAATACCTTTAAGGTTAAAAGATATTACAGATGTCTTATCACTACTAGTGCCGTATATTGTTAAACCTTCAATTTGTAAAAGCTGCGCAGTAGCGTAGGTTAGAAGCTCATGCTCGTACGTTGCAATGGCATGGAAGCCTATTTTGTTTAGATAATCTATTGCAGTTCCAAAGGCAATGCCTCCACAGATATTGGGTGTTCCTGCTTCAAATTTATGGGGCAGATCTGCATAAGTAGTTTTTTCAAAAGTAACTTCTGCAATCATTTCACCACCTCCTTGATAGGGGGGGAGTTTATTGAGCCATTTTTCTTTTCCGTAGAGAACTCCCACTCCTGTAGGTCCACACATTTTATGAGCAGAAGTAACGTAAAAATCTACATCTAAAGCCTGTAAATCTGATTTTATGTGCGCACAGGCTTGTGCTCCATCAATGAGTACTGCTGCGTCAACTTTGTGCGCAGCTTCTATAATATCTTGTATTGGGTTAATGGTTCCTAAGGCATTGGAAATTTGGTTGACAAACACCAATTTAGTTTTTGACGATAAAAGTGTGTTGTAGGCTGCCATGTCTAAGGCTCCTTCTTGCGTCATAGGTATTACTTTAAGAACAGCTCCTGTTTTTTCGCAAAGCATTTGCCAAGGCACAATATTGCTATGGTGTTCTAGTGCAGAAACAATTACTTCATCGTTTGCGTTAAGTAGAGAAGAAAAACCATGTGCAACAAGATTAATGCCATGAGTTGTGCCCGAAGTAAATATAATTTCGTGTGCTTTACCAACATTAAAATGGTGCTGAATCTTCTGGCGTGCCTCCTCGTATTTGTCTGTTGCTTCTTGAGAAAGAGCATGTACCCCACGGTGTATGTTAGCGTTGTAGTTAGAATAATAATCTACTATGGCGTCAATCACTATTTGCGGTTTCTGAGAAGTAGCCGCATTGTCTAGATACACTAAAGGTTTGCCATTTACCTCACGCTGAAGTATAGGAAAATCTGCTCGTATGGTATCGATATTAAAAGACATGACTTTAAATTTGGTGTGGTGCTATAATTCGAACCCTAAACTTACGCCTATTTTATTGGCAATAAGTTTTGTAATGCGCGCTTTAAGCTCTGGAATCTGAACGCTTTCTAACACATTATTAGCAAAAGCATACATGAGTAAGGCTCTGGCTTCCTTTTTACCAATACCGCGTGATTGCAGGTAAAACATAGCGTCTTCATCTAGCTGACCAATCGTACAACCATGAGAACAACGTACATCGTCTGCGAAAATCTCTAATTGAGGCTTCGAATTAATGGTAGCTTTGTCGTCTACTAATATGTTGTTGTTTTTCTGAAAAGCGTCAAGCTTTTGGGCTTCTTTTTCTACGTAAACTTTTCCGTTGAAAACACCTGTAGAGCTATCTGAGAAAATACCTTTATAATCTTGATGGCTCTCACAATTAGGTGCAATATGATGCACTAGGGTGTTGTGATCTACGTGTTGTTTGCCTTCAATAATAGTGATACCATTAAGTGTACTATCACAGCGCTCTCCTTTTTGGTAAAAGTTGAGGTTATTTCTTGTAAGTTTTCCTCCAAACGAAAATGTATGTACTCTGCAATGACTTTCTTGCTCTTGCGAAATGTAGGTATTGTCTATCAACGAAGCTGAATGTGCGTCATTCTGAATTTTGTAATAATCGACATACGCTCTCTTTTCAGCAAAAATCTCGGTCACGCTATTGGTTAATACCTCGTTCTCATTGAGACTCTGGTGACGTTCAATAATTTGTACATGGGCATTTTCTCCCACAACAATTAAATTTCTTGGTTGAAGTAAAATTGCAGCTTCATTACCTGTAGAAAAATTAAGGATTTCTATAGGTTTTTCTACTTCTTTATTTTTTGGTATGTGTATGTAGGCTCCTTCTTTTGCAAAGGCAGTATTTAATGAAGTTAGGCTGTCTTTTACGGCAGTTTTATTAAAATATGCTTCAATTACAGCTTTGTACTTAGGTTTGTTTAAAGCTGAAGAGAGCAAACAAATATCTAGTGAATCGTGCGTTGTTGAAGATAAAAACGAACTATAAACTCCGTCAATAAAAACTAGTTTGTAGGTGTCTATTTCATGAAGAAAGTACTTTCTAACATCTTTTAGTTCTATAGTTCTAGTGTTGTTCGGAAATATACTGTAGTCGTTTTTCAACAATGAATTTAGGGAAGTATATTTCCAAGCTTCTTGTTTTCTCGTCGGAAATCCTTCTTCTTCAAAAACCTTTATGGCATTGTTGCGTACATCATGTATTGGAGAATCATCTTCTAGATGATCTTCAAAAGCGATGTATGACGATACTAATTTATCTTTTAAACTCATACGTTTAGGTACTAGGTTATAGGCAGGAAAAAAGTTTTCTTACTGCTTTAACCTGTTATACTAATTCTTCTTTAATCCAATCGTAACCTTTTGCTTCTAACTCGTAAGCAAGTTCTTTACTGCCAGACTTTACAATTTTTCCATTCATAAGAACGTGCACATAATCGGGTACTATATAATCTAACAGACGTTGGTAGTGTGTAATCACAATAACTGCATTGTCTTTGCTTTTAAGTTTGTTAACTCCATTGGCAACGATCTTAAGTGCATCAATATCTAGCCCAGAATCTGTTTCGTCTAGAATAGCAAGTTTTGGTTCTAACATTGCCATCTGGAAAATTTCGTTACGTTTTTTCTCACCACCAGAAAAACCTTGGTTTAGTGAACGCGACAAAAATTTACGATCAATTTCTAAAAGTTCTGCCTTTGCTTTAATTTTCTTAAGCATTTCACCTGCTGGCATATCTTTTTCACCTATTGCTTTTCTATTTTCGTTGATGGCCGTTTTAATAAAATTAGTAACGGTCACTCCCGGTATTTCTACAGGGTATTGAAACGAAAGAAATAGCCCTTTGTGGGCGCGTTCTTCGGGATCTAATTCTGAAATATCCTCACCTTCAAACGTAAGTTCGCCTTTAGAAATCTCAAATTCTTCTTTTCCTGCAATTACCGAAGCCAACGTACTTTTACCAGAACCATTTGGGCCCATGATAGCATGTACTTCTCCTGGCTTTACATCTAAGTTAATGCCGGTCAGTATTTCCTTTTCGTCTACTCCTGCGTGCAGGTCTTTAATATGTAACATAATTAGTTTTTCTTGTCTTCAATTTTAATGTCTGCCTCTGCTGGCGTCTTACTTACATCTACAATTTCGGTAATGGTAAGTATTTCATCCCAACCTTCGGCACCAGCTTCTTTATTCGCCAACGTTCCTTTTACAATAACAGGCACCATATCATACGTGTCCTTTTTTACAGGCGCTACTCTCTTTTTCAACTCTTCGGCCATATCGTTAATGGCAACACCATAAATAAAGCTATTTCCTTTTAGTACAGCTCCGTCATTGATATAAATAAATTCACCTCTAAATTGATTAGCATTTTCTTCAGTTACTACTGTAGTTTCTGAAGTGTCACTAGTGTTTTCTTGCCCTTCCTTGTTTTCAGACTTACAAGCTACTAATACAAGCATAATTGTTAAAAGTGCTATTAACTTTTTCATGAGTATGTGGTTGTTTGTGATTTATAATTAATTATCCAACAGATCCTTCTAGTGAAATCTCAAGTAATTTTTGAGCCTCCACAGCAAATTCCATTGGGAGTTTATTTAGAACCTCTTTGCTAAAACCGTTTACAATTAGCGCAATTGCTTTTTCGGTGTCAATACCACGCTGGTTACAATAGAAAATTTGGTCTTCTCCAATTTTACTAGTAGTAGCCTCGTGTTCTACTTGAGCCGTTTTATTCTTAGCTTCAATATATGGAAACGTATGGGCACCACAATTGTTACCCATTAATAGTGAATCACATTGCGAAAAATTTCGAGCATTGTCGGCTCGGGCATTAATTTGCACCAAACCTCTATAACTATTTTGAGATTTTCCAGCTGAAATTCCCTTACTAATAATAGTACTTCGCGTGTTTTTGCCAAGATGAATCATCTTTGTACCTGTATCTGCTTGCTGAAAATTATTGGTAACTGCAATAGAGTAAAACTCGCCAATTGAATTGTCACCTTTAAGCACACAACTAGGATATTTCCAAGTAACGGCACTTCCTGTTTCCACTTGAGTCCATGAAATTTTTGCATTCTTTTCACAGATTCCTCGTTTTGTTACAAAATTGAAAACCCCGCCTTTTCCTTCGCTATTTCCTGGATACCAATTTTGAACGGTAGAATATTTTATTTCAGCGTCATCAAGTGCAATTAGTTCTACTACCGCCGCATGTAACTGATTTTCATCTCTGCTTGGCGCGGTACAGCCTTCCAAATAACTAACATACGACCCTTCATCTGCAATTACCAAAGTACGCTCAAACTGACCTGTACCAGCTTGGTTAATTCTGAAGTACGTAGAAAGCTCCATCGGACATCGAACGCCTTTCGGGATGTAACAAAAAGAACCGTCGCTAAAAACTGCACTATTTAATGCCGCATAGAAGTTATCACGTTGCGGAACTACAGAACCAATATATTTTTTAACTAATTCTGGATGTTCTTTTATTGCTTCGGAAATAGAACAAAATATGATACCTTTTTCGGCTAAAGTATCTTTGAATGTTGTTGCCACAGAAACTGAATCTATAACGATGTCTACGGCAACTCCAGCAAGTTTCTTTTGTTCGTCTAGAGAAATTCCTAGTTTGTTGAAAGTCTCCAATAACTCTGGATCTACTTCATCTATGCTGTTGTATTTTGGCTTTGTTGAAGGTGCAGAGTAATAAGAAATGTCCTGAAAATTCGGTTTTTTGTACTGTACATTTGCCCATTCAGGTTCTTCCATTTCTTGCCAATATCTAAAAGCTTCTAGGCGCCATTCAGTCATCCAATCTGGCTCTTCTTTTTTCTTTGAAATGGCTCTTACAATAGCTTCGTTTAGGCCTACAGGGAACGTTTCAGATTCTATATCTGTATAAAATCCATATTCGTATTCTTTCGTCTCGAGTTCCTTCTTTAAATCGTCTTCTGTATATTTACTCATAGCAAATTATTCTACCCCTACTTTTATTCCTTCTATAATGAAAAAGATTCTCCACAACCACAGGTGCGGTTTGCGTTTGGGTTGTTAAACACAAAGCCTTTCCCGTTTAATCCTCCGCTGTATTCTAACGTGGTTCCTACTAAGTATAAAAAGCTCTTTTTGTCTACAGCAATTTTTACCAAATTGTCTTCAAACAGCTTGTCATTTTCTCCAATTACCTTATCAAAATTAAGGTCGTACGAAAGACCTGAACAACCGCCACTCTTAACGCCTACACGAACATAGTCATTTGTAATAGCGTATCCTTCTTCACTCATTAACTGCTCCAGCTTTATTTTGGCTGTATCGCTAACTTTTATCATACAGTAGAATTATTCTAAATTAGAGTGCAAATATACGGCAAATCCCTCGTTTTACCATAGACAGTGTTTTAAATAATCTTATGCTATTATAGTTAAAGTCAATACATTTTTTGTGCGTCAACACCCGAAAAAAATGGTGAGATAATTTTAATTTCTGAAATCTGGATTATTCACAAATTCGTCGTCAGATAGCGACAGTAGAAAAGCCTTTAAATCTGCTTTGTCAGATTCGGTTAATTGTACCCCTCCTTCGTTTATAGCTTTCATAAGCGGGTCTATGGTAGCAGAAAAAACTAGGCCTTCACTATAATGATTAATCACTTCATCTAGTGTTTCAAAACGCCCGTCATGCATATACGGGGCGGTAAATTTCAAGTTTCGAAGTGTTGGACTTCTAAATAGACCAAATTCTCTAGGGTCTCCTGTAACGTTACCTCTACCAAGGTCATCAAATTCTGAGTCTAGCCCGTTGTTATGAAAAGCATTGTCTGTCCATAACGGATTTTCTGGAAGTCCGTGACAATGAAAACAATCACCTCTGCTTTCATCTAAAAAAACGTTCAAGCCGTTTTGCTCTTGCGGAGTTAATTCGGCAAGTCCGAGTTGAGCACGGTCAAATTTAGAGTTTGCTGAAACCATTGTTCTTATAAATTGTGCAAGGGCTTTGGTTACCAGTGTAGAATCTATGGTTTGAGTGCCAAAAGCTTCCTCAAATAACTCTGGATAGTTAGCTGTGTTTTGTAGGGTGTTTTCAACAGCTGGCCAGGTATTAGCCATTTCAATAGGGTTGGTAACAGGCTCAAAAATCTGACTTTCCAAACTGTTTGCGCTGCCATCCCAATTAAATTGAGTGTTAAAATTCCATGCTAAGTTATGGAGTGGCATCGAGTTTCTAAATCCATTTTCACCAGAGATACCTACACTAAATCTTCTTGGATCAGTAAAAGCATTCTCTGGGCGATGACAGGAAGCACAAGCTTGTGTGTTGTCTGCGGAAAGTTTCTTATCAAAAAAAAGCTTTTTCCCCAACGCAATTCCTTCAACTGTTTGGGGATTGTCATCGGGAATAATAGGTGCTAAAATTTGATTTTCAAAAATTGTCGGAATTTCTAGCGGTGCCGGAGTGGCCATATAACCAGAGGCAGTATCGTCACTATCTTTGCAAGAAACTAGCAAAAGAGTGGTTAGTAATACGCTAAAAATTCCAACAACTTTCATAAGAGTAATTATGGTAAAATAACTGGCCCAGCACTAAACACACTGTCACGACCATTTTCATTCATGTCTAACTGCACGTCGTATTTTGGCATCAAAACAGTTGAATTTACGTTTAAGTCCCAAGTATTCGGATTTTTAAACCATTCAGCAACGTTCATTTCTACTTTAATTTCTGTTCCTTCCACGATAGAGTACGTTCCAAGATTAACAGAAAAAGAAGTGTCGGTAAGTTCTTCTAATGTTCCTGGTCCTGGAGGTAGGCTTGTGTGTTTGTTGGCACGTATGGTATGGTATTGATACGTTTGAGTAGCTGCTGAACTGTCTTCAAAAGTTCCTTCCAAGCGCATGTAATGATAACCACCACCAAGAGGTGCAGGTACAGACCATGTACCGTCTGAAGAATTTAAGTCTGCGTATCCACCAACTTTGTCATTGTCCTCATCATCAAAGCCAAAAGTAAAAGATACTGCGTATTCTCCTTCTGGTATTTCAATATCTGGAGTGAATGTGGAGTTTGTTCCTGCCCGTGCATCTATTAAAAAGTAATCGCCCGCATCATAAACGGTACCGTCTGTGGCCGTATAAGTAACGTCAGATATAAGATATACTAACTTAGATATGGTAAGATCTGTCCCGAAGGCATTCGTAAATGTTGTTGTTTGGTAATCTGCGTTTACAATAGGTGTATCATCCCAATACTCACTGAACGCAAAAGACACTTGTGTTTCCACGATAGGTTCTACAGTGTTGTCATCATCATTACTGCATCCAATAATGAGGCTTATTGTAATTAGTAATAGGGCAATTTTTTTCATAATTTTTTTATTTCCTTTTATTTAACTTTTATTAAAAATGCATCTTTTCCACCTTTGTTTTGGGTAAAGTCTCCATCGCTACTCTCGGTGTTTCCAACCATTACAATTTCGGTGTTACTTGTTTCAAGAAGGGCTATCCCGAAATCTAGCTTGCTCCCTCCAAGGCTTTTTTCAAATACTAATGTTCCTTCTTCGTCTATTACAATAAACCATGCATCATTAACTCCATAATTACTAGTTAGGTTATTGTCATTGCTTCTAGAAGAGGCAGCAATAGTATAGTAGCCATTAGACATTGGGGTAATACTTCTTGCTGAATCAAACTGCGAACCTCCGTAGGTGTGTTCCCATATAATTGTACCAGCAGCATTAAATTTTACAGCCCATACATCTGCGTTCCCTAAAGGGTCGTTAACGTCTATATCTGAGCTTCTAGTATCTCCAGTCGCTATAAAATTTCCGTCTGTGGTTTTAGCTAAGCTGTAGCCTAAATCTATTTCACTTCCGCCAAAATTTTTCTTCCAATTGATATCGCCAGACCCCGTTATGTTTAACATCCAAAAATCGTATTCTCCTTTGTTATTGGTAATGTCTACATCGTCACTATCTGATGAGCCAACAATAATAAAATCACCATTTCCTACTTCAACAAAGTCATAAGCAGTGTCTGTAAAAGTCCCTCCATAGAAACGCGCCCAAATAATCTCACCTATCGGGTTTAATCTTAGTACCCAATAATCACCACCTGCATGGTTTGTGTTTCTACCAATATTACCTGCACCACCGCTCGCTGTAATGTCTAATACACCCAATACAAGGTATCCGCCGTCTGAAAGTTGTTTAATTTTATGGGCAGTATCACTACCTTCAAAACCATACGTGTTTTCCCATTCTAAATCTCCGCTGCTTGATAGTTTAAGCACCCAGAAGTCTATAAATCCAGCATTGTCTGTAACATCGCCGTCATCACTGAAGGTAAACGCCGATACTATAAAGCCTCCATCTGCTGTTTTAGAAATACTTGTAGCTTCATCTTGATTTGAGCCTCCAAAGGTTTTGCTCCAAAGAACAGCACCCGTTGCACTTGTTTTTACAACCCAAACATCTTTATCATCACTTGTTTTATCTGTAATGTCGCCATCTGTACTTTCGGTAGAACCTGCCATAACATAAGAGCCATCACTTACTTCAACAATGGAAACAATAAAGTCATCATCACTCCCTCCAAGATTTCTGGCAAAACTAACTGTACCTTCTATTGGTGAAGAGTTTTCCATCATTTCTTGCTCCATTTCTTCCTCTTCGGTGGTTCCATCGTCGCTACTACACGAGACCAAGCCAAGTAGGCAGGCGCTAAGTATAAACCAATACTTTATATCCATGATTTTATTTTTGAATTTGGGGATTACCATTGTCAAGCACATTTACCATATCACTAGCAATTAAGTTAGTATTTAATTTAAAAGGGCTTTACTTATCTCTTAATAACTTTTTTTGCTATTGCGTTATTAATGTGTACGAAATAAACACCTTGTGCATAACTCGACAGGTCTATAGTCTTAGACTGTACCGCATTACTTTCCTCAGAGAAAATAATTTTTCCTGAAATGTCAACGATGTGAATAGTGTTGATTCCCGCGTTGTTAGATTGAATCGTAATTTTTTCAGACGCTGGATTTGGAAAAATACTTAATCCTGAGTCTAAGGTATTATCATCTACAGATAACGGAACCTCAACAGCTAATTGAAATTGGCAACTTCCTGTATTTGAAGAATCATCAGTGCTTTCAAAAACTATAAAGTAATTTCCTGCTGGTAGCTGTGTTCCTGCCACTGGATCTTGCGTAATTGTTAAACCTGTAGAACAGTTGTCGGTAGCAGATACTTCGCCTAGCGCTACGTAATCAGGTACAGTGTAAAAATTTTGTCCAGGATCGTTCTGTACTTCTTCATCTGCAGGACAGCTAAGAGTTGGAGCCAAAGAGTCTACTACTGTAACAGTAGCAGTACAAAAATCTCTATTTCCGAAGGCATCATAAACCTCAATTTCCACCATCTGCGTGCCTAAATCTGCGCAATCAAAGAACTTGTCACAAGCCAAAAACCCTGCAACACCAATATTATCTGTCGAGCCATTGTCTGCATCAGATGCTACAAGTACTCCAGTACCATTGGCATCAAGTGTTACGGTAGCAGTGCCACAATTTGCAATTGGTGGTGTGTTATCGTCACTAATTGCTTTCACTAAAAAGAAACCTCTGTTAATATCACTTATAACAATGTTACCACTTGCAAAATAAGGGTATACGCTCCATGCGCCACTAAAACCAACGTTATTGTTGTTCGGGAATGAATCGAAAAAACCTTCTTCAACTATGTTTTGATTAGCAATGTCTGAAATGTCAAATACACGAAGACCAGCCCTGTAATTTGATAAATAAAACTTATCACCATTCACGTAGCCATTGTGGTCTATGGCAGGAAAGTTGCTTTCGTATTCAAAGTGAATTGAAGGATTGTCTAAATCGCGTAAATCAAAAACAATTGTACGTGTATTATACCCTAAATCTCTTTCGTCAGTTTCATCTCCTAGTAAGAAGAACGATTGATCTTCGGTAAACCAACCTTGGTGTGTGTAACCAACATCGGTATAATCGATGGTAGCTATTCCTACGGGATTGCTTTTATCTGAAATATCAACAATTACTACCTCGTTGGCGTTACTTCCAATCATAATTTCTCTTCCATTATAATCGGCGTCAGGACCGCAGTATGTTACAATTTGAGCATCGTGGCTATAGGCATCCATACCATATCCACCTTCAAAAATTGGATTTGTAGGATTTTGAATATTAATAAAAATTGGTCCGCCATTAAATTGATTTGCTCCAACAGGATATGCATATCCCGAATCTTCATTAATCACAATATTATGAGCGCTTCCGAAACCATTGTAATGAGCATCTTCAGTAAATGTCACTGGAGGCGATGTTACGCTTCTAAGTCTCGTTAAGTCGAATACCTGCATTCCATGTCCCCCTGCTTCACTTACAACAAAGGCATGGTTGTTATATACTTTTACATCTCTCCAAGTACTGCTTGAAGTGTGTGTAGGCAATTTTCCTAAATACACAGGATTGGTTGGATTGCTAACGTCAATAAAAACGGTACCGTTGTCTAAACCAACAATTGCGTATTCGTCGCCATTACTAGGGTCTGTCCAACCCCAAGAGTCGTTTCCTGCACCAGCACTTAAAACTGACAAATCAAAAGACGATTGTAAGTCATAGCCATCACAAGGGTATACCCCTGCTGAACCTCCAGAACAGGGCGTTTGGGCCTGAAGACTAAATATCATAAAAAAGATGGACGCAAAGGGGAGTAAAGATTTTTTCATATAAAGTTATTTCTTTGGTTTAAACTAGTGATGGAACGACACTAAAAATTAAAAATTGTGTAGGTATTCTTAAAATTTGCATACTTTTTAACAACAAGTAGTGTCGTTTTTTCAACTTTATTGCAAATATATCAATAATCTATTTCACAAGATAAAAACCAGTGTTAATATCACTAATGATTATATGACCACTTTCATAATATGGATATACACTCCAAGCCCCTGTAAATGAGGCTGTATTGTTTTCAGGTAAAGAATCGAAATAGGCGATTTCGTTTAAAGTTCCATTCGCAATATCGGTAACGTCTATAATTCTGAGACCAGCCGAATAATTTGCAAGGTAATAGTTGTTATCTTTCACATAGCCATTGTGGTCTATTGCCGTAGTGGGACCTCCGTATTGCGTGTGTTCTATAGGGTTGTCTAGATCAGAAAAATCGAATACGATGGTACGCGAATTAAATCCAAAATCTAGCTCGTCTAGCTCATCCCCCAATAAAAAGTATCGTTGGTCTTCGGTAAACCAGCCCTGATGTGTATATCCTGTCTGTCCGTAAGCGATGGTTGAAATAGGTTGTGGGTTGTTTTTATCGGTAATATCTACAAGAACGATTTCGTTTACATTGCTTCCAATTAAAATTTCTCTACCTGTATAGTCAGTGTCTGGGCCAGTGTAGGTTACTACCTGAGCATCATGACTGTAAGAACCCATGGAATATCCGCCGGCTGGCTGCGGATTTGCAGGTTCTTGAATGTTTATAAAGTGGGGTCCGCCTTTAAAGGTTGCTGTACCCACGGCATAAGCATATCCCGATTCTTCATTAATGACAATATTATGAGCACTGCCAAATTCTGTGTAGATTGCTGTAATCTGGAAATTCTCAGGTGGGTTATTAACGTCTCTAAGTTGTGTTAAATCAAATACCTGCATTCCATGTCCGCTGGCCTCACTTACAATATAGGCATGATTTTCATAAACTTTAATATCACGCCAAGTACTTGAAGATGTTTGTGTTGCTAATTTTCCGAGGTAAATGGGTAGGGCGGGATTAGAAATGTCAATAAATGCGGTACCATTGTCTAATCCCATTAATGCATATTCTTTGCCAGTGGTTGAATCGGTCCATCCCCAGCAATCATTTCCTCTGCTCGCATTCATTTCGTCTAAACTAATGTGATAAATAAGATCTATTCCATAACATGGATATATCTCACCAGCTTTACCTCCATCACACGGTGCGGGAAAGGTTAAAGGCGGCGGTGGCGGTGGTGGTGGATCCATAGGTTCTTCGTCCATCATTTCCTGTTCAATAATTTCCGTTGTTTCGTCATCAGAGCACATGATAAAAAGTGCTGCCGCGCACAATAAGAGGAATAACTTTTTCATGATTTAGCTTTAAACGACTAAGGTACATCTACTTCTATTAAATTACAAGATCATAGAGTCGTGGTTTATAAATGAAGCCGTATTTTTGCAAACCAATATAGAAACAACATTATGTTCGATAATAAAGACAGTTCTAAAACACCCATTGCATCCCTAGGGGAGTTTGGGTTGATAGATCATTTAACCAAACACTTCACTATTTCTCATAGCACGACCGTTAAAGGCATAGGAGACGATGCTGCCGTTATAGCTCCAAAAGAAGGTGTAGAAATGGTTGTAACAACAGATATGCTGGTTGAAGGTGTCCATTTCGATTTGGGCTATATGCCTTTAAAACATTTGGGCTATAAAGCGGTGATGGTTAACTTATCTGACGTATATGCCATGAATGCTACGGCCAAACAAATTACTGTTTCTGTTGCCATATCAAATCGATTTCCAGTCGAGGCTATGGAAGAATTGTACAGTGGTATACAGACGGCAGCTTCATTATATAAGGTAGATGTTGTTGGAGGTGATACCACATCCTCTACTTCGGGTTTAATTATTAGTATTACGGCCATAGGTGAGGCAACTCCAGACAAAATAACCTATCGCGACGGAGCGAAGGAAAATGATTTACTAGTGGTAACTGGAGATTTAGGCGCGGCATATTTAGGATTGCAAGTGTTAGAGCGTGAAAAACAAGTCTACAAGGTGAACCCAAATTCACAACCTGATTTAGAAAACTACACCTACTTAATAGAGCGACAATTGAAACCTGAAGCAAGAAAAGATGTTGCAGCAATGCTCGCTGAGTTAGAAGTGCAACCTACATCTATGATCGATATAAGTGATGGTCTCTCAAGTGAAGTCATTCATATCTGTAAAAATTCTAAGGTTGGCTGTAATGTATATGAAGATAAAATTCCTTTAGACCCACAAGTCATAGCGACCTGCGAAGAGTTTAATATGGATAGTACAACTATTGCGCTAAGTGGAGGTGAAGATTACGAACTTTTATTTACCATACGCACCGAAGACTTTCCAAAGATAAAAGCGAATCCAAACTTTTCAGTAATTGGCCATATGACAAAAGAAAGTGAGGGCATGCATCTCATTACGCGAGCCAACACCAAAATACCGCTTATCTCACGCGGTTGGAATGCTTTAGAAGAAGAGGATTAAGCCGATTTGTTAGAGGCAGCAAATGTTTCAAAATACCGGTTGTTTTCTCGCCAATATTTTGTGAGCTTCACATACCTTCCATAACCATCTGTAGTGTACTTTTGGTTACATCTAGTACACTCAAATTCCTTTATGTACAGTGAATCTGTTGAAATTTCTTTCAAAGAATGGCCACTAAATTTACAGGATAATAACTTCATAAAACTAAGCAGAAATTTTCTGAGCTTTCTTAGCGTAAAAGGAAGCTAACACATTATTCGCTTCTTTAATTTTCACAGTCAAGATTTCTAAAGACCCGGACATATTATCGGAAACTTGTTTCCCGCAATGGCAGCAACTGTATTCACTAATATGGTTTGTTATTTTACGCGTTTCAACGTAGTCATGTCCAAATGTTGCACATACAACACTTAAAAGAGAAAATGGGGATGTAGTAATTTTTTCCATAACTATTGGTAGGTTTTTTCGTTTGGGTAGGGTAAATGTAGAAAAAAAAACGAATTATTTTCGATTAAACGCAATTATTTTCGATTAAATGCAATAATTTAACAATTTCGTCTCTTTTTTCGATATGAATCATATGACTTCCGGTTACCTTTAATAAGACGGTATTGGTGGCTTCAGCAATAGTTTCGCAGCTACTAATAGGTAGAATAGAGTCGTTGGTGCCACAGATCATATATTTTGGGTTGTTAAAGTCTTTCAGCATAGAAGTTCTGTTTTTTCTATTCTTCATACCCCGTATAGCAGCAGTAATTCCTTCTACAGAAAGAGCGAGTGCTTCTTCTTTTACTTCGGAAATTTCCTTACTAAACTGCTTTCTAGAATGTTCATTAAATAAGTTTGAAATTGCCATGCTTACAAAAGCATCTTTCGCGTTTGGTACAAGTTCTAGCGCCCGTTCCCTATTTTGTTTACGCGCTTCAGAATCTGAGTCTGGACTAGACGCAAGAAGTACAAGAGTTCTAATTTGCTGCGGAATTAAGGTTGTCATTGCCATGCTTACATAGCCACCCATAGAATGCCCAACAACCGTAATTTGTTTTATTTTAAGATGTGCCACTAGTTCTGCTACAATAGCAGCAAAAAATTCCATACTATGTGTTTCTTTGATCGTTGGAGTTTTGCCATGACCAGGGAAATCTAGTGTTATCACACGATTGGAAGTAGTGAAATGCGGAATTATCTCCTTCCACATAGTGCTGCTTTCTAAAAAGCCATGCAAAAAAATTATTGCTGGACCACTACCTTGGTCTGTATAATATATCGGACTGTTGTGATAGGAAAAAATCATTTTATATCTTCGAGAAAATTTCGGCTTGCAAAATTAGTCAATAGCACTAAAGCATAACTCGTATTTTTCCATTTAAATGAATTTTAACAAACAAACCTATCTTACCGCCTTTGCACTTTTTTCACTTTTCTTTGGTGCCGGGAATTTAATTTTACCTCCTTTTTTAGGCTATAACGCTGGCGAAAACTGGATTTGGGTTTTACTTGGTTTTGCTGCCTCTGCCGTTATAATTCCGATTTTAGCAATTTACGGACATGCACGCCTACAGGGAACCATGTTAGACTTTGCCAAAAAGATATCACCTAGTATTGCATTGGTATATTGCATTTTGGTGTATGCTATTTCGGTAGCACTGCCCGCCCCAAGAACTGCTTCAGTAACCTATGAAATGGCAATACAGCCTTATTTTGAAATCAGCTCCTTATGGCTTAGCACAGCTTATTTTGCACTAGTTCTAATTTTTGCACTAAACAGAACACGAATCATCAGCTTGATAGGTAAATTTCTCACACCTTTAATAATCATTTTATTACTCTGCATTATTGGTGTTGGTCTATTTGGAGAAACAGAAGCAATGCGTGCTTCAATTTTCGACAACGGACTCTCGGCAGGAGTTTTGGAAGGGTATCAAACATTTGACGCCATAGGCGGTGTTGTGGTGGGTGGTGTCATTGTTATTTCGCTAGCACTACAAGGTAAATACAACTATGCCGAAAAGAAAAGAATGATTGCCAAGTCGGGCTTCTTAGCCGGTGTAGGATTATTTGCTATATACGGTGGCCTCATTGCACTAGGAGCTTTTTATAGCGGGACGATTTCCGTAGAAAATCGAACAGAACTACTCACTATTTTGAGTACAGAAACGCTAGGAAGCATTGGGACGGCATTTTTAGCAGTGCTAGTTGCCTTGGCTTGCTTTACTACAGCAGTGGGTATAATTACTGGTACAGCCGATTTTGTAAAGGGACGCTGTAAAAATGCTCATGCAGCCTATGTTATAACTGTTGTTTTTGGTTGTGTCTTAGGCGTAATTATGGGGCAATTTGATGTACATTATATTATTGACATAGCGCTTCCGGCACTTATGTTTATCTACCCAATTACCATTGTTTTAATTATATTAAATGTTTTGCCAGAGCGGTATGCAACGTCGCTGCTTTTTAGGGCAGTGATTTTAGTTACATTTATATGTAGTATCCCAGACTTCTTAAGCTTTTTTATGCCAGAAGGTGCTCTTGTTAATTTGAAAGAATATATTCCTTTATCTCAGCATAGCATGGGATGGGTTTTACCTGCCTTGGTGACATATATACTAGTTTTGCTATTTAGTAAAAAGAAGAATAGCATAGTTGTTTAGTGTCGTTTTCTTCGGAAAAGCGTCACGGTGTAAGGGTGTTATAATACCTGCAAATTTCCAGCAAATCTTGTTCGCGATTTATTTTCAAACCGTTGTTCTTTGCGTAACGTTCTACAGCCGCTGCTTGGTTTCTGAAAAGCTGGTAAAAGAGTTTCTTTTTCTTCGGAACCTCAAATAGACTATTGTTTATTTTTAAATAATACACATCTCGCAATTTCTTAAAACTGTCTGGTGAGGATGTTACAAAACTACTACTTGCTTTTTCTGCTTTCTTGAAAACCACGCGTTCCTTTTTAAGAAGTGTACATGCTTGGGTGTCGTCTTTTGAAAGAATAACAAAGTACCCCATACTGTTGTTATACACATAGGCTCGATATGTTTTATCTTTTAAAACGATATATAGAAAATCGGGTTCCTTTTTTAAAAGATAATAATCTACTCCATTATCTAATAAAGAAACTTCCATCATATCTGTGTGCGCATTGTATCGAGCAAACGCAGTTTCCATGTATTCAAACGCAGGCGTATAAAATTTACCTATAGGGAGATAATTGTTAGCACCTGTATTGTTATTTATGTAAGGAGTTCCTTCAATTTCTTTGTAGTTAATCTCACTAGGGGCGGTTGTAATTTTTGAAATAGTAAATCTATTAGCATCTAAAACATCTATATTAGACCCAGTTGATACCGAACCAGAACTGCGGGTAGGGATTTGTGAGAGACCGGTAGCCACGATTAAAAGCAGAATGCATGTAATGACATATTTCATTGAAACTGTAATTTAATTCTACAGTTGTTTGTGTAAAACTAATCTAGTACAAGATAAAATATTTTAGCAACACCTTCAAATTCAAGCAATTTACCAGAGGCTATTTGTTCATCAAGTCTTCAATTTCTTCGGCTTCAATCGGGATATTTCGCATAAGGTTAAAGGGCTCACCAGATTCTTGAATAACGACATCATCTTCCAGTCTTATTCCAAATCCTTCGTCTGGGATGTAAATGCCTGGTTCTACGGTAAAGACCATGTTTGCTTTCATGGGCTCCCAAAGCAAGCCATAATCGTGAGTATCTAGACCAATATGATGCGAAGTGCCGTGCATAAAATATTTTTTGTAGGCTGGCCAATCTGGATTTTCATTTTGTACATCTGCCTTGTCTAGCAATCCTAACCCCAATAATTCTGATGTCATTAGCTTACCAACTTCTATATGGTATTCTTTCCACATAGTGCCTGGTACCAACATCTTTGTTGCATCATTTTTTACACGATTTACCGCGTTGTAAACCTCTTTTTGTCTTGGCGTAAATTTTCCGTTCACGGGAATGGTGCGCGACATGTCACTACTGTAATTAGCGTATTCTGCACCAACATCCATCAAGATAAGGTCGCCGTCTTGGCATTGCTGATTATTCTCAATGTAGTGTAACACATTTGCGTTATTCCCACTAGCAATAATTGGTGTGTATGCAAAGCCCTTTGAGCGGTTTCTTAAAAATTCATGCATGTATTCAGCTTCAATTTCAAACTCCCAAACTCCAGGTTTTACAAACCCTAGTACTCTTTTAAAGCCCTTTTCAGTAATGTTGCAAGCCGTTTGCATTAAATCAATTTCAATGGCATCTTTTACAGAACGCAAGCGTTGCAATATTGGGTTGCTTTTCGCCCAGCTATGTGCAGGAAACTTATCTTTTGTTGTTTTAATAAAGCGAGCTTCTCGAGTTTCAGTTTCTACATTGGCTCTATAATGTTCATTGGTGTTAAAATAAATAGTATCTGTCTGGGTCATTACCTCGTAGAATACCTTGTCAAACTCTTGTAGCCAAAATACAGTCTTAATACCACTAGTTTCAAATGCTGTTTGCTTGGTAAGTTTTTCACCTTCCCATACAGCAATATGCTCATTTGTTTCTTTTAAGAAAAGCATCTCACGATGTTTTGGATCTGGCGCATCAGGAAATAATACCAAAATACTCTCTTCTTGATCTACGCCACTTAGAAATAAGATATCACGTGCCTGTTGAAAGGGCATAGTACTATCGGCACTAACGGGGTAGATATCGTTACTGTTAAAAACGGCTAGACTACTGGGCTTCATCTGTGCCATAAAGTTCTTGCGGTTATTAATGTATAAATCTGAAGATATTGGGTGATATTTCATGTTGATGTCCGCAAAAGCGGAGAATTTTTTAATTGAACATTGACTTTGTTCAAAAATACTGAAAATCTTGCTGAAAGGCTTATGGCAGTTGCAAAACTTATGGCCATACATATTTTTGTAAAGAAGTTGGCTTTAACATTTAAAACCAATGTCTACCTACAAACATCTTGTCAACACCCAACAATTTCACTATTTTGTGGCTTCCTAAAAACTCAACCATGAAGAAATCATTTCTCTTTGTCATTTCCTTTTTTGTTGCTGCCTTAGTAAGTGCACAACAACCAGCTTCTACTGCAACAGAAGTAAGCAACGGAATTAATCAGAAAACAAATCTTACTGAGAATTCTATCGTAAAGAACCTACCCTTCAAAAATATTGGTCCTACCATTATGAGTGGACGCGTAGTAGACTTGGCTGTTAATCCCAATAATCCTACCGAATTTTACGTGGGGTACGCCAGTGGTGGTGTATGGCACACAAAAAATAATGGAACCACTTTTGAACCCATATTAGATAGCAGTCCAACACAGAATGTAGGGAGTCTTGCTGTAGATTGGAAAACGGGCGCCATTTGGGTAGGAACAGGTGAGGTGAATGCCTCTAGATCGAGCTATGCTGGTATTGGGATATTGCAATCTACCGATAATGGAAAAACATGGACTAACAAAGGGCTAAAAGACAGTCACCATATCTCAAAAATTATTATTAACCCCAACAATCCGAATGAAGTGGTTGTGGCGGCTGTGGGTCATTTATATTCTAAAAATGACGAACGCGGCGTATATAAAACAACCAACGGTGGTGATACATGGCAACGTACTTTATTTGTAAACGATCAGAGTGGTATTATTGAAATGGATGCCGCATTCAACAATTTTAACTTGATGTATGCCTCTTCATGGGATAAGGATAGAAAAGCTTGGAATTTCCGTGGAAGTGGTGAAGGAAGTGCAATTTATAAAAGTACAGACGGCGGTAGTTCGTGGAGTAAAGTTTCGAACCCAAATAGCGGTTTTCCAACAGGAGACGGCGTAGGTAGAATTGGTCTGGCCGTGTACGATGCCAATACTGTTTATGCCATTCATGATAATCAAGCACGTAGAAAAGACGAGGGTGGTCAAAAAGAGGGAGACGGTCTCTCTAAAGATCAGTTTAAAACCATGACAACGTCGCAATTTTTGGCCTTAGACGATAAAAAGTTGAACGCCTACCTGCGCAACAACGGTTTTCAGGAAAAATACAGAGCAGACAATGTTAAGAACATGGTGCGAGGAGGTACCGTAAAGCCTGTAGATTTGGCGAAGTACCTTGAAGACGCCAATAGCATGTTGTTTGATACACCAGTGATTGGTGCTGAAGTGTATAAAAGCACCGATGGGGGTAAATCTTGGAAGAAAACACATGATGACTATCTAGACGGTATTTACTACAGTTATGGGTATTACTTCGGAAAAATTCATGTGGACCCGAGTGATAAAGATGGAATTTACATTTACGGAGTACCCATCTTAAAATCGAAAGATGGCGGAAAAACATTCAAATCTATATCTGCCCCGAATGTGCATGCAGATCACCATGCACTATGGATTAACCCAAAAATGCCAGGTCATTTAATTAATGGAAATGATGGGGGTGTAAATATTAGTTACGACGACGGTGCTAATTGGATTAAAAATAACCAACCAGCTGTGGGACAATTCTACGCAATAAACGTAGACAATGAAGAGCCGTACAATGTGTATGGCGGACTTCAAGATAATGGTGTTTGGGTAGGTGCGCACACCAGCGAAGAAAACCCCGGATGGATGCAAAATGGCAAATATCCTTACGAATTTATCATGGGTGGTGATGGTATGCAAATTCAAATTGACAACCGAGATAGTGACATTGTATACACAGGTTTCCAATTTGGTAACTACTTTAGATTAAATCGAAAAACTAATAAGAATGATTATATACAACCAAAACATGAGCTAGGGGAGAATCCGTATCGATTTAATTGGCAAACCCCTATTTTGTTAAGTTCACACAATCAAGATATTTTGTATTTAGGGGGTAACAAACTAATGCGATCTATGAATCAGGGTACAGATTGGCAAGCTATTTCTAAAGACCTTACCAACGGTGGTAAAAAAGGAAATGTTGCATATGGAACCTTAACGACCATTGCCGAAAGTCCTTTTGAGTTTGGATTGTTGTATACGGGTAGTGACGACGGACTTGTTTATGTTTCTAAAAATGGTGGTGCAGATTGGCAGAATATTTCATCTTCATTTCCAAAAGATTTGTGGGTAAGCAGGGTAATTGCTTCTGAACATAAAAAAGAGCGTGTGTTTGTTACGCTAAATGGGTATCGCTGGGACGATTTTAAGCCTTATGTGTATATGAGCGAGAATTATGGTGCTACCTGGAAAAACATTGCTAGTAACTTGCCAACGGCGCCTATTAACGTGCTACGTGAAGATTCTGAAAATGAAAATGTTTTATACTTAGGAACTGACAATGGCGCTTATGTCTCTTTTGATAGAGGTAGTAGTTGGAATGTCTTTGCGGAAGGGTTGCCAAATGTGGCTGTACATGATTTGGTGATTCAGAAACGCGAAAAAGACTTGGTTGTAGGTACCCACGGTCGCTCTATTTATGTTGCAGATATTGAGCTGTTGCAAATTATGAATGCTGAAAACATGAATTCATTAGTCATGGCAAATGTATCCTCGATAAGAGCATCTCGTCGATGGGGCAGTAGCGGGTTTAATGCATTTGGCGATTTCTTGAATCAGCCTTCAGTGCCACTTCAAATATATGCTCCGGTTGGTGGTACTTCGGAAATTTCCGTAGTAACAGAAGACGGAACAGTACTAAATAGTTGGAAGGCTGAATTGGATAAAGGAGTGAATATTGTACCTTACAACGTGAGTCTTTCAGAAAAAGGGCAAAAAGCTATGGTCAAAAAGGATATATCGATTCAGAAAGCTGAAGATGGAAATTACTACTTACCAAAGGGGATGTACGAAATTAAAGTAAGTATGAATGGAAAAATAGCAAAGCAGACCTTTGAAGTAGAGTAAAAAGAACGATTCTAAATATTGCAAAACGTTGTAGATAGTTTGCCTAAACGCGTTGCGAACCGTATTTTTGTATAACAAAATTTTGAAAACACAACCATAATGGGAATAATATCCTCATCCATCGCCCGAAAAGTTGCCATGGCACTTTCAGGCTTGTTCTTAGTTTTCTTTTTAGGACAACATTTTACCATTAATTTAACCTCAGTTATCGACCCAGACACCTTCAATAGTTGGTCTCATTTTATGGGAAGTAATTTCTTGGTGCAATATCTTTTACAACCTGTACTGATTTTTGGAGTTGTCTTTCACTTTGTGATGGGCTTTATTCTAGAAATACGAAATAGAAATGCACGAGCTGTAAAATATGCTTCATATAAAGGAAGCGCTAATGCAAGCTGGGCTTCTAGAAATATGATAATTTCAGGATTGGTAATTCTTGCCTTCTTAGGGCTACACTTTTACGATTTTTGGATTCCAGAAATGATTCATAAGTACATAGAGACTCATCCTGAAGATCCAACACGCTATTATGCAGAAACAGTTCATAAATTTGAAAATCCTGTGCGTGTAGGATTGTATGTGTTATCGTTTATATTGTTGGCAATACATTTATGGCATGGCTTTGCTTCGTCTTTTCAAAGTGTTGGCTTCAACAATAAGTATTCTGTAGCACTCACTAAGTTTGCAAAAGCCTACGCAATAGTAATTCCGCTAGGGTTTATATTTATTGCACTGTACTTGCATTTTAATCAAATTCCACACTAAAAAATTTCCGCTATGTCAATATTAGATGCTAAAATACCTGAAGGACCCTTAGCCGAAAAGTGGACCAATCATAAAAATAAAATCAACCTTGTTAATCCGGCAAACAAGCGTAACATAGACGTTATTGTTATAGGTACCGGACTGGCAGGAGGTAGTGCTGCTGCAACACTGGCAGAGTTAGGATATAATGTAAAAACATTTTGTTATCAAGATTCTCCGCGTCGAGCACACTCTATTGCTGCGCAAGGAGGAATTAATGCTGCAAAAAATTACCAAGGTGATGGTGATAGTAATTATCGCCTTTTTTATGATACGATAAAGGGAGGCGATTACCGTTCGCGTGAAGCTAATGTATATCGTTTGGCTGAAGTTTCTGGAAATATAATCGATCAATGTGTGGCGCAAGGTGTTCCTTTTGCTCGAGAATATGGAGGGTTGTTAGACAATCGTTCTTTTGGAGGTGTTCTTGTCTCTAGAACGTTTTATGCGAAAGGTCAGACAGGGCAACAATTATTGCTAGGAGCATATTCTGCTATGAACCGCCAGATTAATCGAGGAAAGATTAAACCGTACAACCGTCATGAAATGCTTGATATTGTAAAGGTAGACGGTAAAGCACGTGGAATAATAGCAAGAAATCTAGTAACCGGTGCAATTGAAAGACATAGTGCGCATGCTGTAGTATTGGCTAGTGGAGGTTACGGAAATGTATTTTTTCTGTCTACCAACGCCATGGGAAGTAATGTAACTGCGGCATGGAAAGCACATCGAAGAGGAGCATTTTTTGCTAATCCTTGTTACACACAAATTCACCCTACTTGTATTCCAGTTTCGGGAGACCATCAGTCTAAGCTAACATTAATGTCTGAAAGTCTTAGAAACGACGGGCGTATCTGGGTGCCAAAAAATATTGAAGATGCGGTAGCTATTCGAGAAGGTAAAAAGAAACCTACCGATCTTAAAGAAGAAGATAGAGATTATTACTTAGAGCGTCGTTACCCGGCATTTGGTAACCTTGTGCCGCGAGATGTAGCTTCGAGAGCAGCAAAAGAGCGTTGTGATGCAGGTTATGGAGTTAACAAGACTGGAGAGGCCGTTTATCTGGATTTTGCAAGTGCTATTGAGCGCTACGGAAAAGAAGAGGCCTTGATTCATGGTAATAAAAATCCGAGTGCTGAAGAAATTTATAAATTAGGAGCTGCCGTTGTCGAAAACAAGTATGGTAACTTGTTTCAGATGTACGAGAAAATTGTGGATCAAAATCCATATAAAACCCCAATGATGATTTACCCTGCGGTACATTATACCATGGGAGGAATTTGGGTAGACTATAATTTGATGACAACCGTAGAAGGTTTATATGCCACAGGAGAAGCTAATTTCAGTGATCACGGAGCAAATAGACTAGGGGCTAGTGCATTGATGCAAGGATTGGCAGATGGTTATTTTGTGTTACCTTATACCATAGGAGATTACTTAAGTAAAGATATTAGAACGGGAAAAATCCCTACAGATACTCCAGAATTTGATGCTGTAGAAAAAGATGTTCGCGATAGAATTAATAAATTAATGAGTGGCTCTGGAAAGCATTCTGTAGATTATTTCCACAAGAAATTGGGAAAAATTATGTGGAATAAATGCGGGATGTCTCGTAATGCAAAAGACCTTGCCGATGCTATCACAGAAATTGCAGAGCTAAGAAAAGATTTTTGGGCCAATGTTAAAATTCCAGGGAGTGCAGAAGGTATGAATCCAGAGCTTGAAAAGGCTGGGCGAGTAGCAGATTTCTTAGAACTTGGAGAATTGTTTGCTAAAGATGCGTTGCAAAGAAATGAATCTGCTGGTGGACATTACCGAGAAGAAAGTGTAGAACAAAGTGGAGAGCAAAAAGGAGAAGCCTTACGTGATGACGAAAACTTCAAATACGTTTCGGCATGGGAATACAAAGGTGAGCCTAAGGACGCTGTTTTACATAAGGAAGATTTAATCTTCGAAAATATTGAATTAAAGACACGAAGCTATAAATAACAGACTATGAAATTGACGTTAAAAATTTGGCGCCAAGCCAATGCAGAAGCCAAGGGAAGTATGATAACATATCCTATTGATGGCGTGGAAGAAGATATGTCTTTCTTAGAAATGTTAGACGTGTTAAATGAAGAGTTAATCAACAAAGGAGAAGAACCTGTAGTGTTTGATCATGATTGTCGTGAAGGTATTTGCGGAAGTTGTTCTCTTCAAATTAACGGAGAACCTCATGGCCCAGATCGTTTGGTAACAACATGTCAGCTCCATATGCGTATGTTTAATGATGGAGATACCATTGTGATAGAGCCTTTTAGAGCAAAAGCCTTTCCGGTGATTAAAGATTTAATGGTAGATCGAAGTTCTTTTGATCGTATTCAACAAGCAGGAGGTTATATTTCAGTAAACACTTCTGGAAATACTATAGATGCTAATGCCATTCCTGTAGAGAAAGAGAATGCAGATGATGCGTTTTACGCTGCTGCCTGCATAGGTTGTGGAGCTTGTGTAGCAGCCTGTAAAAATGCAAGTGCTATGCTATTTACTTCTGCTAAGGTGAGTCAGTATGCCTTGTTACCGCAAGGAGAAGTAGAAGCTGCAACACGTGTTTTAAATATGGTTGAGCAAATGGATAAGGAAGGCTTCGGAAACTGTACGAATACGGGCGCCTGCGAGGTAGAATGCCCAAAGGGAATCTCACTTGAAAACATTGCAAGAATGAACCGAGAATACCTTTCAGCATCTATGAAGGGATAAAAATAATACTGTTGAGATGTAAATCCTGAACTATTTTATAGTTTGGGATTTTTTTATGCGGTATATCAGGATTGTTTAGTCGAAATTATACAGTTTTCGATTTTTTAAGGGACGTGTCTTTTGTCATTAAATTCTTGGCAATGGTTTCTCGAAATTTTGTAACATCATATGGCTTTACGATAATGTCGTTCATTCCACAATCAAAAATACGATAGCGAATTTCTTCCACCTCTACCGCTGTAAGAGCAATAATAGGGATATTTTTGTTGAATTTTCGTATTTCCTGTGTGGCTTCAATACCATTTTTAACCGGCATATTTATATCCATTAATACAAGATCGTACGTTTCATTTTCGACACATTCTATTGCCTCTTCACCATTTTCAGCAATTTCACATAGTACCCCATCATTTTCAAGAATCTTCTTGGTAACAGTCTGATTAATTCTATTGTCTTCTACAATCAAAATACGTTTAGAAGCAAGCTGTTTAGTGTCTATTATTGGCGCAGTATCTTGTGTGTTGTTTTTTCTAAGAACATCAAATAATAAAGTAAAGGTAAAAGTGCTTCCTATACCAGGCTCACTAAGTACGTTAATCTCTGAATTGGCTTGCTGCAATAATTTTTTTACAATGGGAAGCCCTAGCCCAGTACCTTGATAATTTTGACTAGCAGCCTCAATCTGAGAAAATTCATTAAAAATACTCTCCAGTTTATTTTTTGCTATCCCCATACCGGTGTCTTTCACCGTAAATTGAACCATTACGTCTTCTTCAGTGGCATTGGTTACTCTGGCATTAATATCTATTATTCCGTTTTCTGTAAACTTGCACGCATTGCCAATCAAGTTCATTAGTATTTGTGATAGCCTTACAGAGTTGCCCTTGAGTAGCTCTGGCATTTGAGGTTCAATAGTTATTTCAAATATATTATTGTGTTGTAATTTCATATACTCAAAAGAAGAAGCAATGGTGCCAATGAGCTCTCTTAGATTAAAAACAGCATCGTCTTCATCAAAACTCTGACTGTCGATCTTGTTCATCTGTAAAACATCATTAATGAGTGCTAAAAGATAATCTGCAGAAAACTTCAAAGATTTTAGGTCTTCTTCATGTTTCTCGAGCTCTTTGTTTTCTAATAAGATTGTGCTTAGTCCTATAACACCATATAGAGGTGTTCGTAACTCATGACTAACTGTAGAGAAAAATTCTGCTTTTGCTTTTGCAAGCTTATCACTTTCTTCTTTTGCTCGTAAGTATTCTTTGTTTTTAATCTGAAGTTCACGAACGAGTCGCTTTCTCCGTCTGTATGCATAAAATAAGTACCCTGTAAGTACTACCCCTAAGGCCGAAAAAAACCACAAAAAAGTGTTGGTACGGTTCTTAGTTTCCATTAATTCTGCTTGCAGCTCATTTTTCTGTTGTGCAGCTTCGGCACTTTTTTGATATTCAGCTATTTGAAACTTTGAGCTAACATTATTAGCCGCAGCAGATTTCACAATCTCGCTGTTAGCTAAAAGATACTCTTCATAAATTTTACGAATCTCAAATGCCTTAACATACTCTTCCTTTTCGAAGAGCACGTCACTATACCCTCGGTACGAATTTTCAAGCTCTGCAGAGAGTTCTTCTTTTTCCCCTATTTCTATCGCCTTTAAGTAAGCCTCTTCTGCCTTCTCGAATTGGTTCTGACTTATGTAATAAGATCCGAAAAGGTTTTCTATACCAGCTTCAAAAGAAATGCTTTTTGCCTGTTTTCTTAACTCATTGGCTTTGTTTAGATAGTAGAGTCCGCTCTTGTATTTTTCCTCAGAGAAAGCTGTGACAACGGTATTAAAATAGGCTTTAGATAAACTTAAGGAGTCTTTTATTTTTTTAAATTTTTCTATAGACTTCTTATGGTATTTCATTGCCTTATCGTATCCTTCTTCTTCATAAGAATAGAGATTTGCTAAATCCATATACGTGATAGCGATAGCTGTGTCGTTTTTAGACTCAATGGCATAGCGTTCAGACTTTACAAAATTTTCTTGGGCAGTTACCATATCATCTAAGGCCATAAAGTCATATCCCAAGAATCGATATCCTTTATGAATTAAAGAAGGGTCTCCAATTTCAAAAGCTTTATTGAGAATTTTTATGTTAACCTCTAGTGATTTCTTGTAGTTGCCAGATGTGTAATAGATTTCTGAAGAATCTACAAGCCTATTAAAAGATACTCTAGTAGTATCAATAGCGTTATCTTGCTGTGCAAAAGTAACAGCTATCCATATAGGGCATGCGTACGTAAGGAAGAAAATAATTGATTTCTTCATGGTATAACAAAGTAGGTTTGGGTTGTGCAAGATACTCATTTACCTTTACATACTGTATATGTATATAGTATCTGCTACAGAATAAATAATAAACAACATTATGGTAATGAGTAAACTCCCTTCCGTTAACACGTCTATTTTTAGTGTGATGAGCGCTATGGCGTCAAAATATGAAGCTATTAATTTAGCACAGGGATTTCCTAATTTTGAAAGTGACTGCAAGTTAAATGAGTTGGTGACAAAAGCAATGCGTGATAAACATAACCAATATGCGCCAATGCCTGGCCTGTTGTCGTTACGAGAGAAAATTTCAGAAAAAATTGAGAAAGAGCATCGAGTTTCTTATAATCCGAAAACGGAAATCACAATAACCGCAGGTGCAACACAAGCTATTTTTACCGCTATCGCCGCCACCATTAATAAAGGCGATGAGGTTATTATTTTCACTCCTGCATACGATTGCTACGAGCCTACTATTACTCTTTTTGGGGGCAAGACAATTGCATATCAGCTTGAAGCGCCTTACTACAAACCAAATTGGGGGGAAGTAAAAAACTTGCTTACACAAAAAACCAAGATGCTAATTATAAATACACCGCATAATCCTAGCGGAACGCTTTTCACTAAAGAAGACATGCTTGCGTTACAAGAAATAGTGGTAGCTCATAATTTATTGGTAATTAGCGACGAAGTGTACGAGCACATTATTTTTGATGGTCATATCCACCAAAGTGCTGCACGATTCTCAGCATTAAAAAATCGAACTTTTATTACAGCATCCTTTGGTAAAACTTTCCATGTTACTGGCTGGAAATTGGGGTACTGTGTGGCTCCTGAAGTGCTCATGCAAGAATTTAGAAAAGTTCATCAGTACAATGTGTTTTGCGTTAATCACCCCATGCAGGTTGCCATTAGTAATTACTTGGAAGATTCAGATAAATATATGGCTCTTCCAAAGTTTTATGAGAATAAACGCGATACTTTTTTATCACTAATGAAAGATTCAAAATTTGCAATAATTCCTTCTCAGGGAACTTATTTTCAGTTGTTAGGTTTTGCTGAAATTACAGATGAAAGTGATATCGCTTTCGCTGAAAGACTAACAAAAAATTATGGATTGGCAACCATACCAACATCAGTATTTAATAATAAGCAGAAGGATTTTAAACAGTTAAGAGTGTGCTTTGCAAAGACAGACGAAACTTTGCGAGAAGCGGCTGCTATTTTACAAAGCATTTAATTTTCTTATGAGATAACACTTAAACTATCAATTTTTTCAATTACAAAATTAAAACATACAATACTCACATGGAATTCGCTGCTTAAGATTTATTAACTTTAAACTTCTTAGAAAGAACAAAAAATTTATTCACGTAACTAAAAAATAAAACCAATGAGTAATCACGGAGAAGCTTGGGAAATTAATGATGGAGATGCGAGCAAATGCCCATATTTTGGAGGTGTTCAAAGTCACAGTGCTGGAGGCGGTACAACAAATCAGAAATGGTGGCCTAATAGATTAAAATTAAATATTTTAAGACAACATGCCGCAAAGTCGAACCCAATGGGCGCCGATTTTGATTATGCTGCTGCTTTTAAAAGTTTAGACTTGTCTGCAGTTAAAAACGATTTGGTTACGCTTATGACAGATTCACAAGATTGGTGGCCGGCAGATTATGGCCATTACGGGGGTCTATTTATAAGGATGGCTTGGCACAGTGCAGGTACCTACCGTGTTACCGATGGCCGAGGTGGTGGTAATACGGGTAACCAGCGCTTTGCTCCTCTTAATAGCTGGCCAGATAATGGTAACCTAGATAAAGCAAGATTTCTACTGTGGCCCATTAAGCAGAAATATGGAAATAAAATTTCGTGGGCAGATTTAATGATTCTCGCTGGAAATTGCGCACTAGAGTCTATGGGCTTTAAAACCTTTGGTTTTGCAGGGGGTCGTGAAGATATTTGGGAGCCGGAACAAGATATTTATTGGGGTTCTGAAACAGAATGGATGGGCAATGACGAACGTTATAAAAAAGATGGTGAATTAGAAAAACCATTAGGAGCAGCGCATATGGGACTAATTTATGTGAACCCAGAAGGACCTAATGGGCAACCAGATCCTTTAGGTTCTGCGCATGATATAAGAGAAACTTTTGGGCGTATGGCAATGAACGATGAAGAGACTGTTGCATTGGTAGCTGGAGGACATACCTTCGGAAAAGCGCACGGGGCTGGAGATGCAGATCTTGTAGGAATAGAGCCAGAAGGTGAGGGAATTGAAGCGCAAGGTCAAGGATGGTTAAGTACATACAAGACTGGTAAAGGAGGGGACACCATTACAAGTGGTTTAGAAGGTGCGTGGACACCACATCCAAATAAATGGGATCATGATTACTTTGACGTGCTATTAAATTACGATTGGGAACTTACAAAAAGTCCAGCCGGAGCACACCAATGGACCCCTACGGCAGATTCTAATGCTAGAATGGCACCTATGGCTCATGATGCCAACAAAAAACAAGCGTTGATGATGTCTACCGCAGATATGGCGCTAAAAATGGACCCTGAATATTTAAAAATATCTAAACATTTTCACGAAAACCATGCAGATTTTGAAGATGCTTTTGCTCGTGCTTGGTTTAAGTTAACTCACCGTGATATGGGACCAGTTAGTAGATATTTAGGAGCAGAAGTTCCAACAGAGGAGTTGCTTTGGCAAGACCCTATTTCTGATGAAACAGCTTCTAAAATTACTGACAACGATGTTGCGTCGCTAAAAGAAAGCATTGCTAATTCTGGACTTACAATTCCTCAACTTGTAACTACTGCTTGGGCATCTGCGTCTTCATATCGTAATTCGGATATGCGAGGTGGTGCTAATGGTGCACGTATAAGACTAGAACCAATGAGAAGTTGGGAAGTGAATAAAGGAACGGCAACAGTGGTTGATGCGCTAGAAAATATTCAGCAAAAATTTAATAGTAATAATCCAGATAAGCATGTATCATTAGCAGATGTTATTGTACTAGGAGGTTCTGTTGGTATTGAAAAAGCAGCCAAAAATGCTGGGCACGATGTACAAGTTCAATTTAATGCAGGTAGAGGAGATGCTACACAAGCGCAAACCGATGTTGACTCTTTTGCACATCTAGAGCCTGTTGCAGACGGTTTCAGAAACTACTTGAAGAGTGGCCAAGAAATATCTACAGAAGAATTGCTCGTAGATAAAGCAAATTTATTAACGCTTACTGTCCCAGAAATGACGGTGCTAGTAGGAGGAATGCGCGCTTTAAATGCTAATTACGATGGTTCTAGCTACGGGATTTTTACCAATAGAAAAGAAGCACTTACCAACGACTTCTTTGCAAACTTGTTGAATTTAAACACAACCTGGAAGGCGACATCTAACGACGATCGAGTGTTTGCAGGACGTGATAGAAAAACAGGTGCTATAGTTTGGACAGGAACAAGAGCCGACCTTATATTTGGTTCTAACTCTGAACTGCGTGCCATGGCAGAGGTTTATGGAAGTCAAGATGCTCAAGAAAAATTTGTAAACGATTTTATTGCAGCATGGGTAAAAGTTATGAACTTAGACCGTTTCGACATAGCCTAACACAGGCTGTTTAACGTAACATTATATGAAAGCAATGCCATAGGTGTTGCTTTCTTTTTATCTTTATCATAAGATTTAAGCTATGGAAATTTCGGATTTATTTGCGGCAATTAGAAAAGAAAATAAGGAACAGCTACAGGTATTGCTTAGCAAGAACCCAAGTTGGGTAAATGAGACTGATGCTAGGGGTAGTACACCACTTCTGCTTGCGACCTATTACGGATTGGAGGAAATTTCCGCGGAAATTTTAAAACATCCACAAAATATTGACGCCCAAGATGCAAGTGGAAATACAGCATTAATGGGAGTGTGCTTTAAGGGATTTGCCACTATTGCCAAAATGCTTATGAAGCACGGCGCAAATGTGAATGTAACAAACTTTAACGGCGCAACTGCGTTAATCTATGCGGCTACCTTTAATAGAATTGAAATAATAAAGATGTTGCTTGCCCATGGAGCAGACAAACATATAAAAGATGACCGTGGTAATACAGCACTAGATCATGCTAAATTACAAGGGTTAAGTGAAGTTATTACTACCTTAGAAGAATAGCCAAAACAATAGGATATAACATGTCTCAAAAAGAACAATTGAAAGTAACCCTCATACAAACACATTTGCATTGGGAAAATGCAAAAGCAAATCGTGCCATGTTGTATGATAAAATTATGGGTATAACTGAAGAGACAGATATTGTTGTGCTTCCCGAAATGTTTACAACTGGCTTTAGCATGAATGCTGATGTCCTTGCCGAAGAAAGAGAAGGGTTTACTGTCATGTGGATGAAAGAACTTGCTGCGCGAAGAGGGTGTGCCTTAGTTGGAAGTATTATTGTAAAAGACAACGAATGCTACTACAATAGGCTCTATTTTATAACCGAAGAAGGTGCCATTTTCACATACAACAAAAAACACACATTTACCCTGGCCGGCGAGCATAAAACGTATACAGCTGGTAGAAATAGAGTTGTGATTGACTATAAAGGATGGCGTATTTTCCCATTGGTGTGTTACGATTTGCGATTCCCAGTTTGGGCTAGAAATACAGAAAATTACGACGTGCTGTTATATGTTGCTAACTGGCCTAAAAAACGAATTACTGCTTGGGATGCACTCTTAAAAGCACGCGCCATAGAAAACATGAGTTATTGTGTTGGTGTTAACCGTGTGGGGTTAGATGGTAACGGTCATGAATATACTGGGCACAGCGCAATTTATGATGTTCTGGGAACACAGATATCTACACAGGATTATGAAAAAGAGTTTGTAGACACGATTACGCTCTCTAAAACACACATAACTAAAAACCGAAAACACCTTCAGTTTTTAAATGATGCAGATGCATTTACTCTAACGTAAAGGTAATTTGTTGATCCCAATTACCACGAATTTCTATTCTTTCTCCGTAATATTTGACCGCCTCAGGTTGTAATTTTTGTAAAAAATTACCACTGTCCCAAATATTGTTTGCGTTTGTATCAAATACAATACGTATGTAGTAAAAACCTGGCTCAATATAGGGAAAGCTAACAACTGAATTTTCAGTTATAACTTTAGAACGAATCACTTTAAATTTTTCATTAACTAGTTCAATAATTAGTGGAAATTTTTCTGCATTTCGCAAGGTAAGCGCAATATCTCCGTATTCATCTTCTGCTTTTGTGCGGGCCGAATACGAAAGCGTATCGTTAGTAGCTTCAAAAAAATCTGTAATAGCTCCCGGTAGCAGCTTAATCTTATAGTTTTGTTCAAATGTTTTGTCGAAAACAATGGAAGCTCTATTGTATAAGGTGTCTAACGTCACGCTGTGCGGAACAGCAATAGAGTCTTTGTCTAAAATTTCAATTCTATCCTCAGAAAATGTATTAATGGGCGTATTTGCCTGTAGTTTAAATGTGTCTAACAACGTAAGTGTGGCTCCCTGAGCAGGAGTAATATTTAATGAATCTGCAAAGAGCTTTTTAAGTCGTACCTCAAGGGTATCTCTAGAAGTTCTATTGGTTGCAAGGAACAACAACGAATCTGTTACTTCTACATCAAATGCTGGTTTAAACCAATAATGTAAGGTGTCTTTTTCGAAATCTTTATAAATTTTTGAGGTGTAGTCTTGTGGTACTTCGGAAATTGGACGTATTTGAAGGCTGTCTGCTTTTCCGTTGAAACCAAATAAAATTTCTTGTTTGCTATGATGCGCTGGCCTAGTTACTTCGCAGTCTGGAGTTTCTGTGAAAACCGTTAAGCTGTACGTAGTATCGGCGGGTAACGAAATGGTATCTCTTAAGAAACCTATTTTATCGGTTTTAGGTTGAAAAATATAGTCGTTACTTTTTTCTTTTAGTCCAATTAATAAGTACTTCCCTTCTTTAAGATTTGTAAATTCGAAGGTGTTTGTACTGTCTTTTGTTACCGTGATATAGGTTGGCTTTTCTTTAAATATTATAGAATCTGAGAATGTTTCATTGTATTCATAGAGTAGCACACTCACTGGGTTTTCGGCTTTAGGGAGTACCGCATCTTTCACTGTGCCATTTAAGGTTAAGCTATCGATGTAGCTACCTGTAGAAAATACATATTTAAAGTATGGAAATTCATTTTCTTCATTGTTATCTACTATACTATTTCCGAAGTTAAATGAATATGTGGTATTCTCTTTAAGGGTGTCTAGAATTTTAATGCGTAGCTGCTTACTTGTGCTAAGTGGCGTAATAATTGGCTGATATTTTAACGGGGGAGATATTATTAGGTTTTTCTGGACTTCAACTAATTTAATATACTCATCGAAGGTGATTCTTATTTCGTTCCCTTCAAAATGAGTGCTATAATTTTCTGGACTACTTTTTACTATTACTGGGGCTAACGAGTCTCTTTTACCACCACTAGGATTGCCTCTCTTTGCGCAATCTACAAATGAGAGCGAAAAAAGGCATAGAATTAAGAGATAAAGTACTCTTTGTCTATAATGGTATAGGTGTGTGATAAGTTTTTTCAAGGAAACAAAAATAACAAGTTTTTTGATGGCATATTAGGTTTTACCATGTTTATAACGTTATAGCCATTGTAGCAACACTAATTTTAGTAGCGCCTTTTTCTAAGAGTAGGTTTGCGCAAGTTTCTAGGGTAGCCCCTGTGGTAACAATATCGTCTACTAACAAAATATGTTTTTCATTAAGTAATGAATCATGTTTAACACTAAAAACTTCTTGATTGCCAAATCGTGTAAAACGTTGTTTAAAAACTTGCGATTTAGTGGCAGATTTTTTGAGAAGAACGTTTTCAGCAAATGGAATTGCAAGCGCTTGCGAAATTTCATGACCAAATCCGCTTACCTGATTATACCCGCGCTTTCTCTTCTTTGTTTTATGAATAGGGACTGGAATAACCATATCGATATCTTGATATGCCTCAATTTCTGCAAGTTCTGCCCCTAGCCACTTTCCGAAGAAGTAACTTATCTGTTCTTGTTTGCGATACTTTAAATCGTGCAATAATTGTTGGGTAATACCTTTTTTATGAAATTGGAGCAGTGCAGTGGCGTTTACCACGGGTATTCTTCCGCTAAATATAGTGCGAACTGTCTCATTATTTGTACGGTGATAACATGCCAAAGGGAGTTGGTGTCTACAGTTCCCGCAAAGTACTTCTTCTGCCTTTAGCAGTTTGGTTTTACAACCGTGACAGAGTTTTGGAAATAAGACATTTAACATTTTTTAATTTTTTTTTACCATTTCATAAACAAGTTGATACCTAGTTGCGTAGTATTTTAGCCTCATATTCCTAACCTAGACGTAAATTTAATTCTATGAATAACGAAAATAATAGTGCCAAATTTAAAGTGTTAATAGGTGTGCTTTCTGTACTGCTTATAGCACTTGCTGTGTATACGGTTACACTTTATAATGATAGTAAAAGTACTGTATCTGGATTAGAGCAGCAAAAGACCGAAATTGAAAATGAACTAGAAGAGCTTATCGCAAATTATGATGAAGTGATTCAAGACAACGAACTTAAAGACAATGACCTTTTGGCTGCAAGAGAGCGAATCGAGATTTTATTAGACTCGGTTAAAGATGCAGAAGCCAACGTAGGCCTTATTCAGCGTTATAAAGTTGAAATTGGAAGATTGAAAAACGAGCGTAAAGCACTTTTCAGAAAAGCAGATAGCCTGATTGCTGCCAACAATAGATTGGTAATAGAGCGTGACAGCACTAGTAGCATGTTAAATGAAACTATTAAAGTGGTAGATTCTGTTAATATGGAAAATCTTGCTTTGTCCGAAACTGTTGCCAAAGGTGCAGCACTAAGTGCTACCGACTTAAGAGGAGAGGCCGTAATTATTAGAAATAGTGGTAAAGTAGTAGACACAAGACGCAGTAGCAGAGCAGATAAAATTAGAGCTTGTTTTCAATTGGCTCCAAATGCGATTGCTGAGCCAGGAGATAAAACAATCTATGTTCAAGTTATTAATCCTAAGAATAACTTACTTGGTGAAAAAGCCAGTCTCACCTACGACAACGGAACGTTAAACTACAGTAAGTCTGTTAATGTGTATTACGAAAATGAAGAACTTGATGTATGCGCCATGATAGATGCTCTAGAAGACGATTTAATAGAAGGTCGTTATGTTATCAATGTTTTTGATGGAGGAAAGCAAATTGCAACCACCGCTATGGTATTGAAATAGTAAAAGACTTTAGAACAAAATCTATAAGGTATAGTATGAAACCTGTAAAGAATTTCTTTGCAGGTTTTTTGTTTAAAATCTCTTTGAGATATATGTGGCGGCTGCAAATTTTTCTATTTTTGCGCCATGGCAAACGACGATCAGTTTAAGAAAGTAGTATCGCACGCAAAAGAGTACGGCTACATATTTGGTTCTAGCGAAATTTATGACGGTTTAAGTGCCGTGTATGATTACGCACAGAATGGGGTAGAATTAAAGAAAAATATTCGCGAATATTGGTGGCGAAGTATGGTGTACATGCACCAAAATATAGTTGGTATTGATGCAGCTATCTTAATGCATCCCACTACTTGGAAGGCTTCCGGACACGTAGATGCCTTTAACGACCCGCTTATAGATAACAAAGATTCAAAAAAGCGCTATCGTGCCGATGTACTCGTAGAAGACTATGCCGAAAAATTAGAGCAAAAGGCACAGAAGGAAATTTTAAAAGCTAAAAAACGCTTTGGCGATGCTTTTGATGAAGCTCAGTTTGTTGCTACTCATCCTAGAGTGGTAAAATATCGAGAGCAGAAAGCCGAAATTCTAAATCGGATGGCACGCTCATTAGAAGCTGAAGACTTAGCCGACGTAAAAGCACTAATTGAAGAATTAGGGATTGCAGACCCCGATACAGGTTCTAAAAACTGGACCGATGTAAAGCAATTCAACCTTATGTTTGGTACCAAGTTAGGTGCTTCTGCAGAAAGTGCAACAGATTTGTATTTACGCCCAGAAACGGCTCAAGGTATTTTTGTAAATTTCTTGAACGTTCAAAAAACGGGACGTATGAAAATACCATTTGGAATTGCGCAGACGGGTAAGGCATTTAGAAATGAAATTGTGGCGCGTCAGTTTATTTTTAGAATGCGTGAATTTGAACAAATGGAAATGCAGTTTTTTGTACGACCAGGAGAGGAAATGAAATGGTACGACTACTGGAAAGAAACACGCCTTAAATGGCACTTGTCATTAGGTATGGGGCCAGAGAACTACCGTTTTCACGACCATGAAAAATTAGCGCATTATGCCAATGCGGCTGCAGATATAGAGTTTAATTTTCCTTTCGGATTTAAAGAATTGGAAGGAATTCATTCTAGAACCGATTTCGATTTAAAAGCACACGAAGAATTTAGCGGAAAGAAGCTTCAGTTTTTTGATCCTGAACTAAATAAAAACTATACTCCATATGTTGTAGAGACTTCTATTGGCTTGGATAGAATGTTTTTGGCAGTGTTAAGTCATTCACTTCAAGATGAAACTTTAGACGATGGAAGCACGAGAGTTGTTCTTAAGCTTCCTTCTATTTTAGCACCTACCAAGGCAGCAATCCTTCCTTTAGTGAAGAAAGATGGTCTGCAGGAAATTGCGCAAGAAATTGTACAGCAGTTGCAATGGGATTACAATGTTTCTTATGATGAAAAGGATGCAGTAGGGCGACGCTACAGAAGACAAGATGCTGCGGGAACACCATTTTGTATTACTGTAGATCATCAAACCAAAGAAGATAACACCGTTACCATACGCGATAGAGATACCATGCAACAGGAAAGAATTCCTATAGCCGAAATAGCGAGCCGATTAAAAACGAGCACTTCGTATAAAAAATGGCTGTTTAATATACTAAACTAGTAGATTAACCCTCTTATTTTAAGGGGGTTTTTCTTTTTATTATGAAGTAAGTTTTTGTACTTTTAACGTCTTATTAAGAATTAACCTAAAAAAAACTATTCTAATGAAACTAAAATTGACTCTTCTCGCCTTGGTAATGGCGTTTGGCTTTTCAGCAAATGCACAACAAGGGCCAGATTTTGTAGGTGAAACTCCACCTAAAATGTATGTTCCAAGTTTGGAATCTAGAACTAACTTGATTCCTGCAGACATGACAGAACGTGAGGCGCAAGACAAACGTGCTACCTCATATCCTTATATTATAGGGAAAGACCCACAAACAACAAACGATGTATATGCTAGTAACCCAAATCCAGCGGAAGGAACTATTAATACAAGATCATTATTATTTGATTTCGAAGCTACAGCTTCAGGATCATCTCCTTCAGATCCAGCGCTTGCCGTTGGGCCAGATCACGTGATGACTGTATTTAACACAGGATTCAGAATTTTCGACAAGACCGGAGCGCCTCTTACAGGACAGTTGTCTGTAACAAACATCTTCTCTGGAGGTGGATGTTGTGACCTTACTGTTTCTTACGATTCTGCTGCAGATCGTTGGGTATTATCTTACTTGTTCTCATCTAACGGGCAAGTTCAGGTTGCCGTATCTGACGGGCCAGACCCAGTATCTGCTGCTTGGAATGTGTATACAGTACCAAACGTAAATGACTACAACAAGCTTTCTGTATGGAGAGATGGTTACTACCTAACGGGTAATAACGGTGGTAATTCAAGTGCAAAGGTATGGGTTGTTGAAAGAGCTGCTGCATTAGCAGGAGCTGCAACGGCAGGAATTCAGGCATTTTCTATGCCAGGTTGGATTAACCCTAACCCTGGAATTTCTTTCCACAGCGCGCAGGTATTAAATGTAACTAACGACGACATGCCTACGTCAGGTGGTGCAACTGTAATTTACTTAGCAGACGACTCTTATGGTGGTGTGACAACAGATCACGCTAGATACTGGACGATCGATACAGATTTTGCTACTCCAGGAAACTCTGTAGTTTCTGCTGTTACTGAAATCCCTTTAGCGCCGTTTATCTCAGTATTTGATGGTGGAGGGTTCTCTAACCTATCTCAACCAGGAGGTGGAGCATCTATCGATGCAATTCAAGCTACTATCATGAACCAAGCACAGTTTAGACAATTTCCTACCTACAACTCTGCATTATTTAACTTTACTGTAGATACCGATGCTGGTGGAGGAAAGTTAGCAGGTATTCGTTGGGTAGAATTACGTCAAACAGGAGCTGGACAGCCATGGACGTTACACCAAGAAGGTACTTTTACGTCTCCAGACGGAAAGCACGCTTGGATGGGTAGTTTAATGATGGATAACGCTGGAAATATTGGTATGGGGTATTCTGCAATGGCAGGACCAACAACACCAAACCCTACAGACTTTAGAGTAGGTTCTTACTACACAGGTAGATTCGCAGCAGACGCTTTAGGAACTATGACTGTTACTGAAACTCCAATTAAATTAAGTACAAACAATATTCCTAACCTACGTTACGGAGATTACTCTAAAATTGATATCGACCCTAACAATGATCAGACGTTCTGGTTTATCAATGAAATCGCTGTAGGTGGTAGAAAAGATCACGTAGGGGTATTTGATATTGCACCTAGTCAAGCAAATGATGTTGGAGCTACTACCATTACAGATCCTAATGATGGAGCACTAACAGCTGCTGAAGATGTTGTTGCTACGATCTTTAACTTTGGTACAGATCCACAAACTAACATCCCTGTTAGCCTTACTGTAGATGGTACTGCTATCGTAACTGATGTGATTGCTGGACCTTTAGCTAGTGCAACTAGTATTAGTCATACATTTTCAGTACCTGTAGACATGTCTACACCAGGTACTTCTTATGATATTGAAGTTTCTACAGGATTGGCTGGAGACTCAGTAGCAGCAAATGATACTGCAACTAAAACAGTAACGAACACTACTTTAGGTGTAGAAGATAATATCTTGTCAGATTCAGACCTTCTTATTGTAAACAAAGGAAATAACATGTTTGATATTTCTTTAGCTACTCAAACACTTACAGAGAGACTTACACTTACTGTAACAAATGTATTAGGACAAAACTTATTGAGTTATGGTCTTGATAACAACGGAGATGGATACAGATATGAGCTTAATATGTCTTATGCATCTAGCGGTGTTTACATTGTTAGAATTGGAAATAGCACAAGTGGTGTTTCTAAGAAGCTTATTGTAAAATAAGAATTGATTTATAGTATATAAAAAAGGCTGCCCAACGGGCAGCCTTTTCTTTTTGTAATTTTTTTAAAGTGAAACTACATTGCTTTTATCTCGGTAAGATTTACTGGGCTCGCTTTGTCGCAACGATTCATCATACGTAATGGGCTGTATTTATACCATACCTTCATACCGTCTTTCATAAAGCCTTGTTCTAAATTAGTGGGGTCATACATAACTGTAGCTCCGTCTATTTCAGACTTGATCACATACGGACAGTCATTCTCGGCAGTCGAGGCTACAATCGTTCCCTGCATAAATCCATCTTCCATCATCTTTTTAGATTCGGCCAAACTATTTAAAGAATCATTTCCCTTAGTAGTCTTACTAGAAGTACAACAAGAGGTAAATGCAAATAATGCGGCCATTGCTGTTAGGTGTAAAATTTTCATGATTAAGTGTTTTTAGTATTTGTACTGTGTTAAAATACAAAATATGTGCCGCTATTTTCTATAACGCTGAAATTTATTTGCGGGAAGTAAGCTTTAGGTACATTCTACAAGGGTTTGCATCTTCTAAATTTAATTCTTCAAGTTATGAGATAATAGCACGAAATGTGATTAATTGAAGTCTTAGAAATACGCCCGTAACTGGATACTACCCGTATGAACTGTTTTAGAATTTTCACTTTTTCTTCCGAAGTACGAAAGATTAGCATCTAAGTATTTTGTTATTCTCTTCTGAAAAAGGAGCGTCCATGTAAAATTTGTGCCTGGTTGTAGCCCCTCAAGCATCTGATAAGCCACAGGAGAAAAAGCACTCCCCTCAAAAGCATTATCAATATAGTTAAACTCACCATTTATTGAAATCTTCTGAGCGTTGGTATACGAAAAAGAAGTTCCAATTTTTTGTTGTTTTAGCTGTTCTAGCATCCCTAATACATTTTCTTCATTCATAAACTGATAAAAAACATCGAAACGGGTGGCGCGACTAAATAAATACGAAAGCTTAGGGTTTACCTCATAGGTGTCTAAATCGAAATTTCGACTCGGAAAGTTTTCTGAAGTGCTTTCATTTGCTCCCAGTGCACCTCGTAGATTAAGTAGCCAAGCTCCCCAGAATTTATGATTAAAATTTAACTGGTGATTGGTAAGCTTGCTTTCTTGTAAACCAACGGCTAATAAATTGCTTCCCGAGGTAGAAACGTAGGTGTAGCTTGTAGTATAACGCTGTTTTCCACGATTAAAAAATAACGCATTCCTAAAATTTAAATTAAGCCCTAGCTGCTCATCATCTCCATCTTCAAAAGGGTTAATGTTGAAACCGTCATTGTCACGGCGAACCTTTCTATTTAAAACATACGAAGTTTGATTGTAGAACTTAGAAAGTACCTTTAAAAACCCTTCTTTATTATTCCAGTTTTTAGGGTCTATTGTAATAATCTGGCTAAACTTATTTTCTCTAACCTTTATAAAAATTCGATTTGGCAATAAAATTCGAACGTAATCCCCCTGATCTTGAAATTGCGCTATTTCAAATTCATCTAGCTCCTGAATTCCATTATTGTTGTAATCTATCCAAGTGTAAATACCTTGCCCTGGTTCTACTTGAGTATAGGTGAATTCTTGCTGCGGAAGCACTCCATTATTGGCTTCTAAAACAGTGTTAAACCGAATACCGCTTTTCAGAATATTCTGATTGTATAGAATACGCGAATTCAGCGACTTTTCCTTTTCTAAAGAATCTACTGGACTGTTAAAGGGGGTAAGCTCCCTATAATTTGCAAATACAGAAAGTTGTGTGTTCGCGGTGTTAAGTAATTTCGATTTTAAGAAGTAGGTGTTTGCTGTATTTACTTTCAGTAATTTGTTAAACTGAACACTATCGGTTACTCTGTGTCTATACCCTGCTTCTACGTATACTTTTGTACTATCACCAACCCCTACAAAAGTTTCAAATTCTGAAAAGCGTTGACTCACTAAACTCAGACTGTCATTTTTTGTTTGCTTCACTTGGTTATCTTCGGCACTCACTTTAGCACCAATCCACGCCTTATTTAAAGAATAAACTGCTGTTTGATGAATTCTATTGAAATCTGATGTAAGGCTATCACTTTGGCTATTTAAAATACTAGCACTCGTATATGTCTGCAATTTCTTGAAACGAAGGGCGCCATTTACCACATGACGTGTCCCGGTAAAGTTTTCAGAAAAATCTAAATCCTGAAATGTATAAGTAGCGCTACCCAAAGTTGGAGAATTTAAAGCAACTCCACCTATTACAAACCGCTGATCGCCTAAGGGGTCTATTAAATTCCAGTCACGATTAAATTCTATGTTGTATAAACGTTCAATGGTTCTAAAATCTTTATTAAGATAATCTAGCGACCCTATAGCATCAAGTTTTAGAGTGTCTGCCGTGGTAATTAAATTTTGTCTAACATCTAACCGTCCTGCAAATCCGTCGTTGTTTGCATCATCAATAGTTGAAAATAAATTTAAGTCATTCTGACTTCCGGCAATTTCGAAATTTACTGTTGTTTTTGAGGTAGGTCTGTAGCTTCCATTCAGGCCGCCAATTTGAAGTTTAGTAGGTGCGTTTAATTGAATAATAGGTTCAAAATTTCCTTGTGGTACATTGTTGAGCGGCGGTACGTATTCAAAAATTCTACTAATAGCACTTTGGTCGCTAAGAACATAATTACCTTGGTTTTCTGGTACCGAAGAAAACCGAACACTAAAGAGTTCATCTTCTGGGTTATTCGAAAAAACAAAAATTTCCTCTCCATTTAAGGCAATTTCTTTCTTGTATAAAATTTTATTTTCTGAAAACGTATCGGCAACGGCCGAAGGCGCCACCATATTTGTTATATCATCTCCCGCTTCTTGAAGAATGGCCACCTGTTCTTCAGATAGGTTTTGCTGCAAGGGCTGATTTTTTGCATCGCTTTCAGAATACACATACACCCCTACATCTAGTTTTTCGCTGGTGTAATTTCCGCCGCCATAGCCTATAAAGCGTGTATAACTTCTATCAGTAAACTGATATTCTACCGTAATTCGCATATTGGCTGTAATGGGGTAGGTGGGGTTAAATTTTATTTCTCCAGCGTTATAGTCAATTACGTAATCTGCGTTCTCACCCCGCGCTAACAAGAGCCCGTTTACATAAACCCGTTCGCTGCCAGAAACAATTAAGATAAAAAGCTCACCATTAGGGCCAACCAATTTGTAGGGTCCTTGATTTCCTTCTTGTCCTGTAAATTCGCTTCGTTGAAAAACACCTCTAACCAATGCCCCGGCAGCAAATGCATTGGTTTTTGCGCCATTTTCATGCTGAAAAGTGCCTCCCAAGGAAATTCCTTGCACCTTTTTTGTAAAGCGCCCAAAATAACTATTGTCGTTTTGTAAGTCTACATCACCTGCTCTTATATTCCAACTGTCGCTATAGAGTTCTATAAAAATTTGGTCAAATTCGTCCAAACTTTGGGAGTAACCACCCTGTTGCGATGGAATATTGGCATCTTGAATTGAAGCACGAATAGAGACTTTATCGCTTAACTTTCCAGTAATTTGAAGGTCTAATTCGCTATTTACCACGGCGTTTTGATTGTTCCCAATGGTTACGCCTCTAGAGATACTTCCAACGGTGTTGAGCCCGTCAAAGGGTTTAAAACTTTGCTTATCGGTGCCTTGTTCTAAAGAATATAGGCGGTCTATGCTCCCGGTGTTTTTTACAATTAGGCCTGGGTCAAAGCTGAAATAATCTCGCGTTATAAACTGAGGGTATTTTAGATAACGTAGCGTTATAGAGTCGTTTAACTGTTCATTTTCAGAAAAAATTAGTGTGCTTGTTTTAAAATCGATTGCATATTGAGACGCATCTATGACCTCACCTTCTTTATTTTCTACTCTAAAATAACTTGGGTTAATACTAACACTATCTATTTGAATAGTATCTGTAACCGCTACTTTCTTCGTTCTATAATTTGAAGTACCCTCCTGCGCTACCGCCACAGAAGCGATACAACACAAAATTAAGATTAAGAAGTACTTCATACGCTTTTTAAACGTGTAGCGATTAGGTATATTTTGTTGATTGTTTTTTGAAAACCTTTCAAACAACAAGTGCTGTAAAAATACGATGTTATTTATATTCGCTTGTACAAAAGATGAACGTTGCTCGAGTGCGTCGATCTATAGAAGTAAGATGACGCTTTTCAGAATAGTTTACGAACACTAAATATCCTCACATGAAGATAATTTCATACAATGTTAACGGCATTAGAGCCGCTATGAGAAAAGGTTTTATTGCATGGTTACAAAATGCAAATCCAGATGTTATTTGTATACAGGAAACCAAGGCAAATGTAGACCAAGTTGCCGTTGCCGAAATTGAAGCCGCGGGCTATCCGTACCACTATTGGTTTAGTGCGCAAAAAAAAGGATATAGCGGTGTTGCAATTTTTTGCAAGAACGAACCAAATCATGTAGCGTATGGCACCGGAATTGAATCTATGGATTTTGAAGGCCGAAATATAAGAGTAGATTTTGATGAGGTGTCTGTTATGAGTTTGTATTTACCTAGTGGTACTAATATAGCACGGTTAGAACATAAATTAGAGTATATGGCTACATTCCAGGCGTATGTAGACAACTTAAAGAAGACACACCCAAATTTAGTAATCTGCGGCGATTATAATATCTGTCATAAGGCAATCGATATTCACGATCCTGTTAGAAATAAGAATGTTTCAGGCTTTTTACCAGTAGAGCGCGAGTGGATTGGCAATTTTATAGACAGCGGATTTATAGACAGTTTCCGATTTTTTAATAAAGAACCTCATCACTACACTTGGTGGAGCTACCGTGCTAATTCTAGAGCTAATAATAAAGGTTGGCGCATAGATTATAATATGGTGTCTAAGCCATTACAAGAAAACATGAGTAGAGCCGTTATATTACCTGAAGCACACCATAGTGACCATTGTCCGCATCTGGTAGAGCTGAAATTTTAATATGTTGAGAGATACCTTAGATTATTTTCTAAACTCATCTGTTATTGCCTTTGCCCTTGTTGTACTATTATTATCTGTAGTACTTGTATTGGCAAGGCGAAAACAATTGAACCATTACATTGAAAAGTTAATCGTAACGAGCACAGTACTTATAAGAATTGCAGGTGTTATAATCGTTGGTGTCTTTATCTATAAATTGAGTTTTGATACTGATACCACATTTTTTACAAACCGAAGTACAGGTCCATATGCCTATGCTTATTGGATGATGCTTCTTGGTTATATACTACTACCTCAACTATTTTGGTTTAAACGAATGCTCAAGGTGCCTTGGCGTGTTTTAATAGCGATTGCAATGTTGTGTTCTTCGGGTGTATTTATTGAAGAAATTATAATCGTTACCACAAGTTTACACCGTGATTTTACCAGTGAATCTTTGCTGCTAAGCTGGGCTTTAAAAAATCTCAGTAGAATTGTGTTATTCGTAATTGCAGCAATTATAATAAACGAATTAAAAAAATTAATGAACAGTTCCCAAACTAATGTACCGTATGATTATTAAAAAAATTCTATTTGGAAGTTTTGTTGTTTTATTTTTATCCAGCTGCGTATCGTCGCAGGTTTATGAAGATTTAAAAGCAAAGAATGAAACGCTTCGTGCCGAAAATGAAGCATTAATGGCTCAATTAGATGGCAATCAAACCAATGCCGACGCCTATACTGTTGCCAATCTTAGAAAAGAAATTGAAAAACTAAATGCCGAAAAGACACAATTAGCTATGAATTTGGCAGCGGCAGAGAACAATCTCGAACGACTTCAAAAATCGTATGACGCCTTGGAAGAAAATAGCTCTGGCGCGTTGTCTGATAATTTAGCACTAAACAGAACATTGCTCGAAAAATTGGAGGCCAAAGAAAAGGCATTAGCAAAAGAAGAGGCGCGCTTAAAACTAGTTGAAGAGAAGCTGAGAAATCGGTCTAAACGTGTAGAAGAGTTAGAAGCAATTATTGCTGCTAAAGATGCAAAGATGCGTGCTTTAAAGGATGCCATCTCTGCGGCACTAACAAATTTTGAAGGCAATGGTCTTACCATAGAGCAGCGCGACGGAAAAGTGTATGTTTCTATGGAAAACAAGCTCCTTTTTGAGAGTGGAAGTTGGGCTGTTAATGCACGCGGTAGAGAAGCGGTTGTTGCCCTCGGAAAAGTGCTGGCAGAAAATAAGGAAATAGCGGTGCTTATTGAAGGCCATACAGACAATGTGCCGTACGGAGGAAATGGTCATATTAAAAACAATTGGGACCTCTCCACTAAGCGAGCAACAGCAATTGTTGCCATTCTTACAGAAAATCGAAACATTCCTAAAGATAATCTAACAGCGGCCGGAAGAGGAGAATATGCCCCAATCGCGCCCAATTCGTCTGCAGACGGCAAAGCAAAGAACAGGAGGATAGAAGTGGTGCTAACTCCTAAGTTAGATGAAATCAATAAATTGTTGAATGATATATAGCCTCTAAAAAATGCTATTCACAATTCATGAATCGACATTATTTTTAGCAGTAGCCATGAAAGCCTTATGAAATATACCAACCTACCCAATACAAACCTTCAGGTAAGTAAAATTTGCCTCGGAACTATGACCTACGGTCGTCAAAACAGCGAGGTGGAGGCACACCAGCAAATGACGTATGCGCTCGATAAGGGTGTCAATTTTTTTGATACTGCAGAAATGTATGCAGTGCCTTTTACACCAGAAACTCAAGGTCTCACAGAACAATATATTGGTACCTGGCTTGCCAAAACCGGTCATAGAGATAAAGTAGTTTTGGCGAGTAAGATCACAGGCACAGGTCGCGGAATCTTTAAAAGTATTCGAGAAGATTTAGATTTTAGCGTTACTTCATTAGACGACGCACTTCATAAAAGCTTAAAAAGATTGCAAACAGATTATTTAGATCTCTATCAGTTGCACTGGCCTGAGCGCACGGTAAACATTTTTGGGGTACGAGAATATGCTCACGCAGAAAATACCCAATGGGAAGACAATATTGCTGAAATTTTAGAACGATTAGAGGTTTATGTGAAACAAGGAAAAGTAAGACATATAGGTTTAAGCAATGAAACTCCCTACGGTGTAATGCGTTACATGGAAGAACACCGAAAAGGGAAACGTAAAATGGTTTCGGTACAAAACGCGTATAGTTTGTTACAGCGCCGTGATGAGGTTGGGCTTAGCGAAGTGTTGCAAATGGAAAATATAGGGTACTTACCATATTCGCCTTTGGCATTTGGGGTGCTTTCAGGGAAATACCTAAATCATAAAAAACCAGAAGGAGCTAGAATAACGCAGTTTCCTCAGTATTCGCGATACAGCAGTGAGGCATCTATGAAAGCCACCCTTCGCTACGCGCAAATTGCAGAACGACATGGACTCACACTTGCCCAATTAGCGCTGGCTTTTGTAAATAGCCGGTCTTTTGTTACAGCCACAATTATTGGAGCTACGACCCTAAAACAGTTAGAAGAAAACGTAGACAGTATTAATGTGACGCTTTCCGAAGAAATACTAAAAGAAATTGAGCAAGTACATCAAGAAATGCCTAATCCTGCTCCCTAAGCTACTTTTAGTTGATTAGCTTACAAAGGCACTATATCCTGTGATGGCACGCCCTACAATGAGCGAATTTATTTCTTTGGTGCCTTCGTAGCTGTAAATTGCTTCGGCATCTGCCACAAAACGTGCTACATCGTATTCTAATAAGATTCCGTTACCACCCATGACCTCACGGGCGCGACTAACCACATCTCTGGTGCGCATACTGCAAAACACCTTTGCAAGTGATGCATGTTCATCTGTCATGATACCTTGATCTTGCATTTCACTAAGTCGAAAACACATGGTTTGCATGGCAGTAAGATTAGCCACCATTTCTACAAGGTGATTTTGGATAAGCTGAAACCTCGCAATGGGTCTGCCAAATTGCTCACGTTTTTTAGTGTATTTTAAAGCACTTTCATAGGCCCCTCGAGCACAACCTACGGCTTGCCAGGCTACAGCGGCGCGTGTCATTTTTAGAACTTTTGCAGTATCTTTAAAGCTATCACATTTTTGTAATCTATCACTTTCTGGTACTCGGCAATCTGTAAGCGTTATGAGTGCGTTTTGTACAGTCCTCAACGCCATTTTGTCCTGCATTTTTTCAGCCTTATATCCTGGGTTTCCTTTACGAACAAGGAATCCTTTTACTGCGTTGGTTCCTTTTTCACGTGCCCAAATAATGGTTACATCACTAAAAGTAGCATTGCCAATCCATTTTTTCTGACCGTTAATAACCCACTCATCACCTTCTTTGTAGCAGGTTGTTTCCATGCCGCCAGCTACAGCCGATCCTACATTGGGTTCCGTTAGACCAAATGCACCAATTAGCTCCATACGTTGCATTTTTGGAAGCCACTCTTCCTTTTGTGCTTCACTTCCGCAGAGATATATAGACCCCATGGCTAAACCGCTATGTACGCCAAAAAATGTGGAGATAGAAACATCTACACGTGCCAATTCCATTGCCATAATACCTTCCATTAAAAATGTTTCGTCTGGACAACCGTAGCCTTTATAGGCCATTCCGCAGATATTCAATGCTGCCATTTTAGGAATTATATGATGTGGAAACTCTGCACGGTTCCAAAATTCATTGGCTATAGGCTTAATTTCTTTTTCCATGAACTGCCTAACTTTTAACTGAATTTCTCGTTGGTGAGGTGTTAATTTTAAGCTTAAATCGTAGAAGTCTCCATCAATGGGTGGTAATTTGTGTTGTCCTTTGCGGGCTTTGGTTTTTAGCATGCGCATAAGACCTGCCATTTGCCTATCGTCAAGCTCACCTACGGTCTTCATGACCTCCCCCAAGTCTATTTTTTGGGAGAGTTTAGCGATTGCCTGTATATCAACCGACTTTAATACTGAGAATGTTTCTTTGATTTTTGAAAAAATGGACATAGTGGTATCTTTTGGTACTTAAAGATACTTGCTGCGGAAATGTGAACGCCCCAAAATATTGTTAATTTGATATAAGCTAGTTAAATAGGTAGCGTCTCGATTGCTCAAAGCCATTAATTTGCTAAAACCTCTAACTGTGTAGTAGTAATAAAACCTAGTACAGATTCTTTGCTTAGTACTCGAAACCAATTGCGGTGTTGCCCTAAAATGGAGATAGTGTCATTCTTTGAAAGACTTTCAATTTGCTGTAATGCTGCAGACGGACCTTGAAAGATACTTGCCTTGTTTGAAAGAACAACCCCTCGTGTAGCGCCTGTATACGTAGGAAGGTTTGGGATTTCTGTTTGCTTTACATAAGGATATGGATCTATTGGTCCTGTTTTTTCCAGAAAAATCCCAAAATGGACATGGGGTTCTAAATCTTTTGCATTTCCAGAATTACCCACTAAACCAATGGTATCACCGATGCTTACTTTACGATCTTTTTTGGTGAGCACTGTGTCTAAATGTGCATAATAAATAGAAGTTTTTAACTCTTTGTCTTCTAGATAAATTTGTTTTCCACCTAGCTCCCCATCTGTGGTTGAGGTAATTTTACCATTGGCAATCGCAATAACTGGGGTGCCTTTGGCTGCGTAAATGTCTATGCCTTCATGAGAGCGCGTTCCTGCCCCTCGGTTTGCTGCCCAGAAACTTCTAACATCAGCATTGCCAGCTCCAACTACAGGAAAAGAGTAAATAGGTTGTGTATACATTTTTAGCTGAAAAGGAACTGTTTTTGCCATTTCAGGTTGAATAATAACCTTGTACAAACCGTATGCATCGCTTTTGTAATTTAAAGTATCGGTATGTGTTGATACACTCTTGATTAATGAATATGTTGGTAGTGAATCTTCAGTTTTTCTGAAAAGATCTATAAATACAAGGGTGGTGTCTGGTTGGGTTTGAAGGGCAACAACAAGATTTTCGCCGGCACGCAGTTGAATGGTATAACTATGCGCAACAGTTGTTTTAGAGCTAAATGTTCCGCTCTCAGCATAGGGCAGGGTTACGCGCAGGCTGTCTTGCTGTGCTCGTTTAAAGGCATGGTTCCAAGTGTTTAAACGTGTGTCCTTTTGGGTAAAACCTGCTACATAAGTTTCTCTAGCTGTCTGTATGGGTGGTGTATCTATAACTTCGGTATCTTTCACCGTTTTATCACACCCAACGGCTAGTAAGAGACCTAATAAGAAAATAAGTAGCTTAAGTTTTTTCATTAGTAAATTTTCAGCAGAAATTATGCCCTGCGTTACCCAAAAAGATGCCTTACAACGTCGTGTACTTTTGCGACTTTTATAATTGAGATTCCGTAGCGCTCTTTTGGAAGCTTGCAGTATTTTGAAATTATGATACTTTCAAATCCTAGTTTTTCAGCTTCTAAAATACGTTGGTCCACGCGTGTTACCGGACGTACCTCTCCTGCTAGTCCAATTTCCGCAGCAAAACACATACGTTTATCAATAGCGATATCTATGTTAGATGAAAGTACTGCTGCCACAACAGCAAGGTCTATTGCTGGATCGTCTACTGTAATCCCTCCAGTAATATTTAAAAACACATCTTTAGCTCCTAATTTAAAGCCAGCTCGTTTTTCTAAGACGGCTAAAATCATATTAAGGCGCTTAGCATTATACCCTGTAGCACTGCGTTGTGGAGTGCCATAAACTGCTGTAGACACTAAGGCTTGTATTTCTATCATTAAGGGTCGCATGCCTTCTAAAGTTGCCGAAATAGCAGTACCGCTCAGATCTTCTTCATTTTTAGAAATTAAAATTTCTGACGGATTACTAACTTGTCTCAATCCGCTACCTTGCATTTCGTAGATGCCTAGTTCGTTTGTGCTTCCAAAACGGTTCTTGTTTGCACGTAAGATTCTGTAGATATGATTTCTGTCACCTTCAAACTGAAGCACTGTGTCTACCATATGTTCTAAAATTTTAGGCCCAGCAATGTTTCCATCTTTGGTGATATGACCTATTAGAATCACTGGCGTAGCCGTTTCTTTAGCAAATTTTATTAGCTCGGTGGTACATTCTCGAATTTGAGAAATACTGCCCGCACTACTTTCTATATAATCTGTGTGAAGGGTTTGAATAGAATCTATCACAACAATATCGGGTTGCATTTCAGCAATATTCCTAAAAATATGCTGTGTTTTTGTTTCGGTTAGAATATAACAGCTGTTAGCTTCTGGATGAATTCGGGCAGCACGCATTTTAATCTGTTGTGCGCTCTCTTCACCAGAAACATACAACGTTTTAAACGGCAGATTTAATGCTACTTGAAGCATTAGTGTACTTTTTCCTATACCTGGTTCGCCGCCTAATAACGTTAGGCTGCCAGGAACCAACCCACCACCAAGAACTCGGTTTAACTCTTCGTTTTTAGTGTTTAATCGGGTTTCGTTTTCTGAAGATATTTCAGAAACTAAGACAGGTTTTGCTGCTCGCTTCGATTTGTTAGATGCTAGTGAATTGTTGGTTTCCCAAGATACTTTTTCAGCTTTTTGAATAACCTCTTCAGCAATGGTGTTCCACTCCTTGCAAGAGGTGCATTGTCCTTGCCACTTAGCAAATTGCGCACCGCAGTTCTGACAGAAAAAGGTAGTTTTTGTTTTAGCCATAAGCGTTACGAATTTAAACAAATTAAAGTGAATGTGTGCTTCAACAATAGGTAAGATTTCTGAAGGCTATCCTATAAATAATTTTATCTTTACTACAAACAAAATCAGCATTTTGGGGGTCCCAAGTTTCCAGTTTCATCGTATTTCAGTGAAAATTTGCATATACATGCTATTCTTGTTATGTGCATATACCATGGTGTCTCAAGAGCGAGAAGTATTGGTTAAAACTTTTGACAAGGAAGACGGTATAGCTTTAGACGCTATTTCTGATGTTATTTTTGATACCGATGGTTTTTTGTGGCTCTGCGGAAATATTCTAGCAACACGTGAAATTATTGCTGGAGATAAAACCATTGCCTTACAACGTTTTAACGGAAAGACATTTCATAGCATTCCAATTCCGGAAATCTATGGGGTTACCGATGTGTTGAAGTTTTACATGCGCGCTGATGGAAATTTTATTTTGTTGACAGATAATGGGCTCTTATTTTTTAATCCGTTAACTACAGCTTTTTCAAAAATTGAATTGAATGCAGATTCTATTTCGAGGATATTTTTAATTGAAGGAAACGAATATGTTCTTGTGCAAAAAGACCGAGACCTCACACTTTTGCAATTACACACAAATTTAAGTACAACAGCACTTTTCTCTTTTACTAGCTCAGAAAACAAGTACCATGTTGGCACGAGCACCCAACTAGTAAAACTGAAAGACCATTGGTTAATTAGTGATTATTATTTTGCGATTAAATTGTTTACCAAAAGTGGAACGTTGGTGAAAGAAATAAGGGCTGATAAATACAAAGAACTAGATGCTGTTTCTAGAATCTTAAGAATTGATGAGATACTTGAACTAGGAGAAAAGAAGGCTCTGTTTTTTAGAGGAAACACAAAATTGCATTATTTAGATGAAACGCTGCTGGATATTCGACCGATGGCTTCACCAAACACCAGTATGCCCGCATCAAATCTAGCTTTTGTGAAAGATACCTTGGGTAATAAGTTACTGGTGAGTGAATATAATGGAAATCTTCAATTTAGTAAAGTTTCAGAAGAAAACGGAATAGAAACATGGTATAATAAGAAGCAGTTTGAAGGCGTTGTGGCGCTGCATTCAGCATCTCAGAATGTAAAGAAAGACATGTGGATTGGTACAAGCTCTGGCCAACTTCATCATTACCAATTTCAGCAGCAGGCTATTAAGCAAATACTCCCAGAACATCAATTTAGGGCAATACATCACCTTAAAGAAGACACCTATTTACTGGCGACAGACCAACACGGGTGGCACCTTTTTGATACAACAACAATGAGTACCAAAAAGCTTGTGTTTGTTGGAGCAAAAAACAATGGGTTCCCTAATAGTTCTAGAAATTTTGTGAAGGACGGAGATCTTCTATGGGCAAATGCTAGATCTGGAATAATATCGGCTAATTTGTCTGATAAAACAACTACTTATTATCGTCACCACCCGCTTACTTCGCTAGAACAGATTAACGATTCTATAATTCTTGCAGGCACTAAAAATTATCAGTTACTTTCTTTCAATATGCGCGCTAAGCAGTTTGAAGAAATTCTAAAAACCGACACTTTACATATGCACGATTTAGCGTATGATAAGCATAGGCAGTTGCTTGCTGTAGCAACGTCGCAAGGGTTGTTAATCTATAATACCCATACTAAAAAGCACACATTTTATAATGGTCGAAACCAATTGGCAGACAGCTATTTACTTATGGTAGATTACCACCCCGACTATGGTTTTTTATTAGGAAGTCGTTCTGGATCTATTGTTGCTTTTCATGAAGAGACAAAAACATTTAAGAATCTTTATCAAGATGCATTGGGTGCTGGTATTGCCACAATTATTCCTAGAGGTAATGTTTGGTGGATAAATACATTTAACGGATACGTGCGGTGGGATACCAAAGAGAACACAGCAACTCGATTTTCTACAAAAGACGGGTTTAGTAACAACGAAGCAAATAGGTATAGCGCACTGGACTTAGGAGACAAATTGTTAATTGGGAGCATTGCTGGGCTCAACTATTTTGATCCGAAATCCATTGTTCCTGAAGCGAATATTTCAGAATTAAAATTGCTTAAAGTTAGAAGTTACGATAAGAAGGAACGTCGCATAATAGATGTTCTAGACCAAAGTTTATTTACCAATTCTCCTTCTATAACCTTGCCTGCAGAGTTTAAGGAGCTTCAGATTGAGTATGCCTTAACGCATAATGTTGAAAACAAACCTCATAGTTTTCAATACCGCCTAAATAATGAGGCATGGACTAATATTGGGCAAGAGCAACAGATACGTTTCCCAAATATGGCAGTTGGAAATTATTTGTTGGAAATAGAGGCTTTAGATTTTTCAGGTAAAAAGTTAGGGGAGACATTGCGACTTAACATTGATTCTAAAGACTTCTTTTATCGTACTTGGTGGTTTTATTTATTGCTTTCTTCTGGGGCAATACTTTTGTTGCTTTATTACTTAAAACAGTCTAAAAGCAAACAGCGAATGCAGGAACAGTTCTCAATAGATTTATTACTTTCTCAAGAAAAGGAACGAAATCATATTGCGAAGGAGCTTCATGATAGCGTAGGCCAGCAATTAACGCTCATAAAAAAGAAAACGCAACAAAAAGGAGATCAGGATCTTACCGCGCTTACTAATAATGTGTTGGAAGAAGTGCGAGGTATTTCTCGTGGGCTATACCCCGCCAACTTGAAATTACTAGGCTTAACCGAAAGCATCGAGCAATTGGTATACGATTTAGACGAGCAGACAGATACATTTTTCTCTGTTACCGTTGCACCTATAGATTCTTTTTTTAATGAAACTGAAACACTAAATATCTTTAGATTTGTACAAGAGTGTTTGGCAAATTGTCTAAAACATTCAAATGCCACGGCAGCCGAAGTTGAAGTAGGAGAAAGATTAAATGATATTGTAATTGTTGTTTCAGACAATGGAAGAGGCTTCAACATGGCAGATGCCGCATTGCAAAATAGTTTAGGCCTTAAAACATTGGCTGAAAGAATAAAAATAGTGAAAGGTACATTAGAAATAAACAGTAACTTGGGAGATGGAACTACCTTTACAGCAATTATTCCTAAGAAATGAATAGAGATATAAAAATTTTAATAGCTGATGACCACCCTATGCTTTTAAAGGGATTGTTGCAAGAATTTAAAGAGCAAGGTTATACGCAAATGCTACAGGCTGCAAATGGAGTAGAGGCACTCGAATTGCTTGTTTCTGAAAAGCCAGCTATTGCTATTTTAGATATTGAAATGCCCATTTTAACAGGCTTTGAAGTTATTGTAAAAGCTAGTCAGCTCTCATTGCCAACCAAATATATAATACTAACTTCCCATAAGGAAAAAGGTTTTATTATTAGAGCCAAAAAATTGAACATTAGTGGATACTTGCTCAAAGATGAACCATTTTCTGAGGTTCAAAATTGTATACAATCGGTTTATGACGGCACTCCATATTTTAGTAAAACTTTTGAGAATGTTTTTCAAGAGCAGGTTGCCCCGGCCATTACGAAGCTTAATTTTTTATCGCCTTCAGAACGTACTATTTTAAGACTGGTTGCGCAGCAAAAATCATCGAAAGAAATTGGCGAACTCGTGAATATCTCCTACAGAACTGTTCAGAAACACAGAACAAATATTATTGAAAAGTTGGGGCTAGATGCAAATCCAGATGCACTTCTTCTTTGGACTAAAGAAAATCGTGAGTTATTAGGCTCACTGTAGTACTACGTACCCCTACGTAAAAATGCACCTGTTGTACGTATTGACTTCCTTTATCTCAGCACATATCTTTGAGATGAATTGAATCTATACATACCATGACAACTAAATTATGTATTGTCAGCATGCTCTTTTTGGCACTTGGCTCGCTCTCTGCTCAAGAAACCATTCGCTCTACTATTGGAGTTAATGGAGCTTCGACCACGGTAAATGCTGAAGGAAAAACGTATCTCGTACAACAAAGTGTAGGACAAGGAAGTGTAATCGGGCAACACCAAGCTCAGGAAATTTCGGTGCTACAAGGATTCATTCAACCTCCTATCACTATAAAAAAAGTAATACAAACAGACGCTTCGTTACAAGCGGTTGTTTTTCCTAACCCATTTGATAGTAATGTTACTATTCGATTTTCAGAAACCATAGAAGGACCTATATCTATCATACTTTACGATATTTCAGGGCGTATTGTTTACAATAAAGAAGAAGCCCCTGCGAGAGAATTGCAAATAGATTTTGGATTTCTTTCTAGTGCGAGTTACTTACTTCATGTTTCTCATGCAGAGAAAATATTTACTGCCAACCTTATAAAAAATTAACCAACCACGCCTATTATGAAAACACGTATACTCTTGTTTTTTTTAACAATATCACTTACTTCCTTTTCTCAAGAAATTTTTCTTGAAGCAGGGCTAACGTCGTCAAATTTCGAATTTACTAATAGCCAAGGAAATGAACTTGAAAATCTAAATTCAGTTACCAAAAGCTATTTATCGGCTGGGTTTAGTCACAACATTTTTACTGAAGGTCTAAATGCAAGTTTAGGCGTTTCTCACAATAGCTATGGTTCTGTGGGAAGTGACAATGTGCTGGGCAACTTTTTTGAATACGACGTAGACTATCTAGGCATCAATTTAGGATTCGATTACGACCTGTTTACGTGGCATAATTTCACACCTTTTCTTAAAGTGAACGCTTCATACGAATTCTTACTTCAAGGTACGCAACGCTTAAACAATCAGGTGTTCGATTTAAAAGGTGTGGAAGAATTTGACGATGCTGGATTTTTCTTTAGAGGTGGATTGGGTCTTTCGTATCCAATTTCAGAAAAAAGTTCAATTTATCTGTTGTATACCTACGGACAGAGTTTAGATCTAGAAGATAAATCGCCCAATAGCAATGAAAAATTGAAGATTGTAATGAATAACATCGGAATTGGCTTTACACTTACTCTACCTCCTAAAAAAGAAAAAGAGTTAGAAGAAGAAACTGAAGTTGAAGAATAAAAAGTACATCATGAAAAAATTACTACACTTTTGTATTGTCTTACTTTTAAGTATAACTGCCGCCGCCCAGACCGATGGTTTGAGCTATCAGGCAATTATTATAGACCCGAACCCACAGGAATTGCCTGGGGTAGATGCTACTAATAATATTCTGGTAAATGCGCAGGTAGCGTTTCGCTTTACGATTATAGACGCCAACGGAGCTGTTGAATACCAAGAAATACAAGATACAACCACTAACGGCTATGGGATGGTTAATCTTACCATCGGGCAAGGTACACCGCAAACGGGCTTGTTTACTGAAATTTTCTGGAATGGAACTAAAAAAGACCTACAGGTTGAGATTAATCTCGATGGAAATTTTAGTGAATTAAGTTATCAGCGATTGTTGTTTGTACCATATGCGTTGCATAGAGATATTATTGCAACAGGATTCTTAGACGTTGCAGGTAACGTTTCTTTTGGAAGTAACCTCACAGTAGACGGAACTACCAATTTAAATAATACCTTAAGTGTGAATAATGCTAGCCAAACATTGCTGTCTGGATCACTTACCGTAGATGGTGTTACACGCCTAAATAATGCTCTTAGTGTTACCAATGATAGTCCTACTACATTAACAGGTAATTTGTTAGTGTTTGGAGCTACAAATCTTTTGGATATTCTTGAAGTAGAAGGAAATACATTATTGAGAAGGGAGCTAAAAGTAGATGGAAAAACCACACTTTTTGATAGTTTAGATGTGAATAATCTAAGTCCTACACAACTTACAGGAACCCTTCGTGTAGATGGCATTACAGATTTTGAAAGTGACGTAAATATTAACCAGGGTGGTGATTTAAACGTTTCTGGAAGTCTTAATATAGAAGGAGCCACTACGTTTGATGGTGACCTAACCGTAAACGGAGTTACAAACTTAAATAGTGATTTAAATGTTAACAATGCGAGCCCAACAAATTTATCAGGAACCTTAGTTGTAGATGGTGCTACACAATTTCAAGATACGTTTCAGGTACTTGGTACAACTAATTTAGAAAGTAGTTTAGATGTAAATAATCAAGGTGAAACCAATCTGTCTGGAACACTAGAAGTACAACAAGAAACAAATTTAAATAACAGTTTAAATGTGAACAATGGGAGTCCAACCGTACTTTCAGGAACTTTAAATGTAGATGGTCTTATTGGTTTTGGTAATGACGTAACCATAGAAGGGGTTACCAATCTTAACAACGCACTTAATGTAAACAATGGAGCCGCTACCAATCTATCTGGTACACTAGATGTTTTACAAGCTACACAACTCGACAACGCCCTTAACGTAGCCGAACAGACTACCTTACAAAGCACATTAGATGTTTTAAATGGAAGTGCTACTTCACTAACAGGTGATCTTACCGTAACTGGAGCAACTGTATTAAATAATACGTTAGATGTAACAAATGCCAGCGCTACAAATCTTACGGGAACTTTAAATGTAGATGGGGTTACCGATTTAAATAATGATCTTAATGTAACTAATTCTGGTAATACAAATTTGTCAGGAACATTAGAAGTAGATGGAGTTAGTACGCTAAACAACGGATTAAAAGTTATTAATGGAAGCGGAACAGTGCTAACTGGAACACTCTCTGTAGATGAAGGTGCTTTTTTTAACAATGTGGTTGAGGTGTTAAATGGTAGTGCTACAACACTCACGGGAGTTTTAGATGTAACTGGGGCAACCACTTTGGCAAATTCACTCGATGTTACAAATGGTTCGGCAACAGGTTTGTCAGGATCCCTTACAGTAGATGGTGCAACAAATCTAAACAATACGCTAACCGTTACAGGAGCAACACAGATTAATAACGATTTAACCGTTACTGGAATAGCATCGTTAGGCTCAATTAATACCAACGGAATTAACGTTGTTGCAGACAACCCGAATTATCTCGCTACTTTTCAGAATACGAATAATGGTAATGGTGACGGAATTATCATTAAACTTGGCCGAAATCATGGAGCATATACAGGCGTTCCAAATCAAGTATTTCCTTTAACAAATAGCGATGGATTTCTAGAGTTGAGTCCGATAGCGGCAGTAGGATCTCTATCTAGCACCCTAACCACCTTAACTAATAAACTTACTACCACCGCGCCTGGTGGAACATCGCTAACGCCTCAAGAGGTTTTAGACTTGGTGCCAGCGTCGTTCTTTGCAGGTTCTATTGCGGGAATAGGAAATGGAATTATAGACTATATAAATTCAGTAGATATACCTGGTACGAGTACCGATATCTTACCTGTTAGATTTCCAGCAGTTACTGTGCCGCAAACAGAGCTCTTACCTCGAACAGTGATTACTCCAACCGTTACCGTTCCAGTTATTGGTTTAGAAATACCTGGAGTAACTATTCCAAGAATAGTATTGCCGCAAATACCAATTATACCAGAATTTACGCTAGTTCCAGAAATTCCGAATATTCCGCTCACTGGTTTAACAATCGATATTCCAACAACTAATGTTGGTGTTGTTCCAGAATCGCTTACCAAAGAAAATGAGTATGTGACCTTTCAAGATAAAGATGGACGCTGGGTGGGTGCTATACGCGCACAATCTACCGAAGACTTCGCAAATAATACAATTCTAGATCCAGTTTATGTTCTTAACGTAGCCGCAGGTTTTGTAGGAGTAGATGTGGCAGATGGTATAGCAACGGGTATTGCTGAAATTTCAAACATTGTAGACCTATATAATAAAATTGGTGTTGAATATGCTTCTGGAAATGGAGATTATGCAGAATGGTTGCAACGAGAGAATTTTTCGGAATACATTACAGCGGGAGACATTGTAGGTGTTAAAGGTGGAAAAATTACCAAAGACATTACCAATGCAGAGCAAATCATGGTGGTGTCTCATAGACCAATTATCCTTGGAAATGCACCCGATAAAAACAAAACACATATTGGGAATAATGTTGCATTTATGGGGCAAGTGCCTGTGAAAGTATTAGGCCCTGTAAGAACGGGAGACTTCATTGTTGCAAGTACTTCAATTAAAGGGTATGGGGTTGCTATCTCTCAAAAAGACATGACGGCAAACGATTTCAAATTTGCAGTGGGTCGTTCATGGGACGAAAATCTGCTAGAAGGCCCTAAAATGATTAATACTGTTGTGGGTGTTCATAATGGGGATTGGGCATCGATTATAACAAAGCTCAAGGAGAAGCAACAGCACTATGAAGTTAAATACAAAGCACTAGAAAAACAAGTCGAACTTTTAGATCAAAAAGCAGACGACGTGCTATATTCATCTCAAAAAAACTAAGCCAGATATGAAAAAGTTAGCTTTTATAGTATTCTTGGTAAGTTTTTATAGCATTGCTCAAACAGATGGCTTGAGTTACCAAGCGGTAATTATTGATCCTGATATTCAGGAAGTGCCTGGAGTAGATATTTCAGGTAATGTTTTAAACAAACAAGATGTTACAGTTCGTTTCACCATTATCAATGAAGCAGGTAACGCACAATACAGAGAAACGCAAGGAACGAGAACAGACGCCTTTGGGATGATTCATCTTATTATTGGTCGTGGAGAGGTTGACTTCGGAAACTTTCACACCATTGTTTGGGACGGTACTGCAAAACAACTTAAGGTAGAAGTAAACCTAGGTAACGGCTTCAAATTTCAGGAAGAAAAGGAATTATTATATGTACCATATGCTTTTCATAGAGATCTAATTGCTACAAAAGAACTGCAAGTAGCAGGTAATGTAACTTTTGATGGAAATCTTGAAGTAGATGGAAAGACCAATCTCAATGATGATCTAGCTGTAAATAACCAAACCGAAACAAAACTAAGTGGTCTACTTTCGGTCGACGGACAAACTATTCTTAACGACTCACTTACCGTTGCCAATCAGTCGCCAACAGGGTTAAGAGGGACGCTTTCCGTAGCAAAAGAAACACTATTAAAAGATTCGTTAGTGGTAAGAAGACGAACTCGCCTAAAAGCAGCACTCGATGTAGAAGAAAACACAAATCTAAACAATGGTCTAAATGTTGAAAATGCTAGCCCAACCGTACTTACAGGATCTTTAAAGGTAGACGGAGAAACGAATATTCTAAGCGATGTAAATGTGAATAACGGTAGTAATGTTGATGTTTCTGGAGATATGCTCGTTCAAGGAGCCACTACATTAGAACAAGATCTAACGGTAAATGGAATTACAAACTTAAACAACACCGTACAAGTGAATAATCAGGCGCCAACCGCTATGACGGGCACTTTAACAACAGAAGGCCCTACTCGAATTGAGAATACATTAATAGTACTGGGAAAGTCTAATTTAGATGGAAACCTTAATGTGAATGGTCAAAACCCGACGCAATTATCGGGAACCTTAACGGTAGGTTTAGAAACCAACTTCAATAATAGCTTGACTGTACATAATGCGGCGCCAACAGATTTGTCTGGCGATCTTACGGTGGGAGGCGATGCAACTTTTAATAGTGACGTTACCATTAATGGAGTGACCAATCTGAATAACGATTTATTTGTGAATAACGGAAGTCCAACCAACCTATCAGGCACCTTAACGGTGAATGAAGCAGTAAAATTAAACAGCACCCTAAACGTCGATGGAGCTACAACACTGGAAGATGGTCTTAGCGTACTGAATGGAGCAAATACGATGCTTTCTGGAACCAACACGGTAGATGGGGCAGCACTTTTGCAAAATACTCTAACCGTTGCAAATGGAAGTGCTTCTTCGCTAAATGGTACATTAACAGTAGATGGTATCACCAATATAAATGATAATTTAAATGTAACTGGAGGTAGCTCTACGAATCTTAGCGGAACTTTATATGCGGACTCTGGCGCGACACTAGGAGATGATTTAACCGTTGCAAATGGTAGCGCAACTGCCTTAAGTGGCGAACTTGAAACGTATGGAACCAATAATACCTTTAATAGTACATTTCGCGTAAATAACGGCGCCGCAACAACACTCACAGGATCTTTAGACGTATCTGGTGGTAGTACTTTTGGCAATACGTTGAATGTCACCAATACAGCGCCAACAAATTTTAGCGGATTGCTTACAGTAGCAGGCGCCACCCAAATAAATAACACTGCTACAATTTCTGGAATTACTTTAATACAGAATGATCTAACGGTAACACAAGCGGCAAATATGCCCAACATTTTCACTACAAAACTAACCATAAGTGATGATCAGGTTGGAGCTGTTTCTACTTTTGAAAATACGAATACAGGAACATCTGGCGCCGATAGTGGCGATGGTATTTTAATAAAGTTAGGAAGAACACACGGAGCCTATAACGGTGCGCCAGGTTCAAATAATCCATCAGATTATCTACAAGTTAATAACCCTTACCTTAGTTTGTATCAATCACAGCTTACTGCGGTAGGGAATTTACTTTCGGGCACATCTCCATCTGGAACCAGTATCGATGTGAATGATATCTTTGCATTGATTCCTGCAAACATGGCAGCAGGGCAATTTGGAAGTATTGGTAACAGCATCATTGGAGAAATAAATAACAGATTAGGCCTGCCAGTTAACACACCCGAATTGGCTGTTCCTAGAACTACCATTTTTCCAGAGGTAACTATTTATTCAGGATCAGGACAAATATGTTCAGGACAATACTGCTTTAATCCTTGTACATTCTTTAATTGTACAATTTGTATTCCTCCTATAGAATTTTGTGTACCTGAATTACCAAGAATTTATATTCCGGCCATTGTAGTGCCACGAACTACGCTGGTACCTGCTATAAACAATATTGTACCTGCTTTTCCGCAAGCAATACCTGAGATTGGACCTGGAGATGCTGTGTTGTCTATACCTAATGTTTCGTTTGGTCTAGTTTCTAATTCTATGAGTAAAGAAAATGTATTTATGTCGTTTCAAGATCAAGGAGATCGCCAAACGGGAGCTGTTGTGGCTCAGTCTACACTAGACTTTTTAGGAAATACCATTTTAGATCCTGTATATGCCATTAATGTGGTAGCTGGATTTGTGGGTGCAGATTTGGTAGATGGTCTAGTGACTGGTGGTGTTGAAATGTCTAACCTTATAGATACCTTTAATAAGATTGGAGTTTCATACGAATCGGGTCATGGTGATTATGCAGAATGGTTACCTCGTGAAAACCTTTCAGAGTATATTACCGCAGGAGATATTGTAGCAATTAGGGGTGGAAAGATATCTAAAGATTTGAACAACTTTGAACAGCTTTTAGTGGTTTCTCACAAACCTATTGTGTTGGGGAATAATCCAGTTGAAAAGGATAAATATAAAGGAAATCCGGTAGCTTTTTTAGGTCAGGTGCCAGTGAAGGTTATAGGTCCGGTTCAGCAAGGTGATTTTATTATTGCCGATACACAGATCGCTGGTTACGGAAGAGCGATTTCCGAAGAAAACATGCAGCCAACAGACTACCAGATGATGGTTGGAAGATCTTGGGAAACCAATGCCAATGAAGGTCCTAAGCTGGTTAAAATTGTAATGGGACTGTATACAAATGGCTGGATAAAGGATGTAAATGCTATTGAGACACAACAACAAGAATTAGACAAAACTATAGAATCGTTAGAGCTGAAACTTCAACGCATTTCTAAAAAATTAAATACAACAAAAGAGCGTGATTATGCGAGTATTAATAAAAAATAAAAGTCTTTTTATCGTTTTTACTTTGTGCCTTGCAAGCTTGTCTTTGTTTGCGCAGCCTACATTATCTGAATCTGAGAGTAATGTCATTACAGGAGAACAGCTTAAGGAAATGATGGCTAATGAAGAGGTGCTGAAAGAGTGGATTGCAGAAGTGCAAAAACCAGGAGTTGTAGTAGACGGTAGTACGATGATTTTTAGTGATGAAGCAAAAAAATTAGGACAAGATGAAACCTATAGGGCATCTGTTTATAAAGAGGCCTACACCTTAGAAGATATTAAAGAGTCGATAGAGAAGTTTGAAATTCAGAAAGCGTTTTGGAGAATGATTAATTTATATCCAGAGAACAAACAACTAATGCTTCAGTTTATGTATGCCTATGATAAAATTGTTCCAACCGATAAGTTGGCAACAGCTTCGTTTTATACCTATGCGTTTTTTGATCCCAGAATTACAAAAATTGTTGACGGAAAACCAGATGTATACAGACCAGATCTTTTTGAAGACTATTTCAGAATAACAAAAGAAATTGTGGCCTATGTCGCCATGCTCAGAGAACAAGAGAAATCTGCCAAGTAATCAAGAATATGAAAAAACATACAGCTTTAAACGTACTCTATTTACTCTTGGTCTGCCTGTTTATAACGCAGCAAGGAGATGCTCAGAATTTTGTAACAACATGGGAAACTACTGCCGCTTCAGAAGTAATTACCATACCAACCGATAGCGGAGAAACATATCTATATGATGTAGATTGGGAGAATGACGGCACTTTCGACGACATTGGTGTAACCGGAGATGCTACACATACATATGCAACGGCCGGAGTGCAGACTATTGCAATTCGAGGCAATTTTCCTAGAATCTTATTTAATAATGCAGGTGACAAAGATAAAATTATAATAATTAATGAGTGGGGGACAATAGCATGGAGCTCTATGGCAAATGCTTTTGAAGGATGTACAAATTTAGTTGTTGGCGCAATAGATACACCAGACCTTTCGGGGGTAACAGATATGTCTGCCATGTTTAAAGATGCAACGGCATTAACAACACTAATTGGTAACTGGGATGTAAGCACTATTACCAATATGTCTAGTCTTTTTGAAGGTGCTAGTAGCTTTAATCAAAATATCTCAGGTTGGGATGTTAGTGCTGCTACAAATATGACCAGCCTTTTTGAAGGAGCTTCAGATTTTAATCAAGACCTAGGAGGTTGGAATGTGAGTAACGTTTCAGATATGAGCAATATGTTTGCAAATGCGGGTTTAAGCACAGTAAATTATGACAACTTGTTGAATGGGTGGGCGAGTCTAATTTTACAAAACGGAGTTGATTTTAATGCAGGCACAAGCACTTATTGTTTTGGCACTACGGCGCGAACATTAATAACCACACTTTTTAGCTGGAACATTATAGACGCTGGTCAAGATTGTTCAGATACGTTCGTTTCAACCTGGAAAACAGACAATCCAGGAACCTCGGCTATGAACGAAATTACGATCCCAACCAATGGGCCGGGATATTTATACGATGTAGATTGGGGAGATGGCACGCTTAGTACCAATGTTATGGGAGATGCTACCCATACTTACGGTGCTGCAGGTACCTATACGGTAAAAATAAGAGGAGCTTTTCCGCAGTTATTTTTTAACAACGGAGGTGATAGAGAAAAACTTCTAGACGTAACCAATTGGGGGACGATTGCTTGGAGCTCTATGGAAGGAGCTTTTTATGGATGTACAAATTTGGCAATCACAGCAACAGACGCACCCGATTTATCTGGAGTGACGAGTATGCGGCAAATGTTTAAAGGTGCTGCGACCTTTAACGATGACATTAGCTCGTGGGACGTAAGTACTATAGAGGATATGTCTGAAACCTTTAACGAGGCAGCCCTATTTAACCAAGATATTAGCGGTTGGATGGTAGACAATGTAGAAAATATGGAAGCCATGTTCGCACAAGGTAGTTTTGACCAACCTATTGGAACGTGGAATGTATCTCAAGTTACGACGATGGAGAGTATGTTTGCTGAAACTCCCTTTAATCAAGATATCGGAACATGGATCACAACTAGTCTTGAAAATACAGACTCTATGTTCGCTAATGCCACGCTCTTTAATCAGAATATTAGCAGCTGGAATATGTTGAACGTTACAAACATGCAGGGGATGTTTTTAAATGCTGAAAGTTTCAACCAACCACTAAATACATGGATTGTCACAAATGTTTTGACAACAGAAGGTATGTTTTCTAATGCCGACAATTTTAATCAGCCAATTGACGCTTGGGTTTTTACAAGTATTGATAATATGAGTGGGATGTTTACCGATGCGTTGGCGTTCAATCAGCCTATTGGAAGCTGGCAAGTAGGAACGGTAACTAACATGTCTAATATGTTTAACGGGGCATTGGCGTTTAATCAAAACCTTAATCTTTGGGATGTAAGCCAAGTTTCTGACATGAGCTTTATGTTTGCTGGGGCGATAAGTTTTAATTCAGACATCACAGGTTGGACGGTAAGTGCCGCAACAACCATGGAAAACATGTTTAACGAAGCAGTTGTGTTTAACCAAGACATTAGTGCTTGGGATACATCTATGGTTCAGAATATGACAGAAATGTTCACAGCTGCAGCAGCCTTCGATCAAGATATAGGAGGTTGGGATGTTACTAATGTTACAAGCATGGATAATATGTTTTCGGGAGTGTCATTAAGCATTGCTAACTATGATGCACTCCTAATAGGGTGGGATGCGCAAACACTACAAAGTGGTTTAAATTTCAATGCAGGTACAAGCCGTTACTGCAATGGAGGTACAGCAAGACAAAATATGATTGCTTCAGACGGCTGGCAAATTATCGATGCCGGAGCAGAAAATGTAAATCCGGTACCAGACAGCGCCACATTACCTGATATAACGAGCGAATGTGAAGTAACAACACTGCCAGCTCCAACAGCAACCGATGTATGTGCAGGGGTAATTACCGCTACAACAAATGCATTTCCTGTTTCTATTCAAGGGGCAAATACGATTACTTGGACCTATGACGATGGTAATGGAAATATAGTGACCCAAGATCAAGTTGTTACTATTACAGACAACACTCCGCCAGCGCTTACAGCTGTTTCAAATATATCTGTGGCTGCAGATGCTGGAGCATGTAGTGCGGTGGTGAACTTCACGCCACCAACAGTAACAGATAATTGTAGTTTTAATGTAGTTTCAACACATCTTCCTAACGATGCTTTTTCAGTAGGGACAACAACTGTAGTATATACAGCAACCGATACGGCTGGTAATTCTGCTGAAACTTCCTTTACCATTGTAGTAACAGATGATGAAGACCCAACATTTTCTGGATGCCCCACATCATTCACAGTAAATGCAGAACCAGGTTCGTGTGGAGCTATTGTTAATTATATGGAACCAATTGCCGCAGATAATTGTTTTACGTCAGTTACCTCGTCTCACAATACTGGGCAGTTTTTTGCTGTAGGTGTTACAACGGTTACGTATACTGTTACTGATAATAGTGGAAACAATGCACAATGTTCTTTTGATATAACTGTTGCAGACACAAGCACACCTGTATTTGTAGGTTGTCCTAGTGATATTATTGTAAACAGTGCTACAGGAGCTTGCGGTGCAACCGTTACCTATACACCACCAACTGCAACCGATAATTGTGGAGCCACTGTAACGTCTACTAATAATTCTGGAGACACCTTCCCGGTGGGCGTTAATACGGTTCTGTACACGGCTATTGATGCCGCTGGAAATTCTATAGACTGTTCGTTTACCATAACCGTACTAGATACCACAGATCCCGTAATTTCGAGCTGCCCTTTTGATATTAGTCAGAATGCAGATCCTGGTTTGTGCACCGCGGTTGTATCTTGGACTCCTCCTTTACAAACAGATAATTGTAGTGCAACACTTACAACTACGCATAATCCGGGAGACGTTTTTGCTGCGGGTGTAACAACCGTAATTTATACCGCAACAGATCCTGCTGGAAATACCGATACATGTTCATTTACAGTAACTATTACTGAAAATGAAGCACCCATGATATCTAATTGCCCTACCGACATACTAATTGCAAACGAAACGGGGTCATGCGGCGCTGTAGCTACTTGGATACCACCCACGCAAACTGATAATTGTGGTGCATCTTTATCAAGTACGAGTGTGCCAGGAGATTTTTTTCCTGTAGGGGCCACAGTAGTAGAATACACAGCAACAGATACGTCTGGAAATCAAGCAACCTGTAGCTTTACTGTAACGGTTGCCGACACTGAAAATCCTATCATTTCTGGATGCCCGTCAGATATAAATGTATCAAACGATTTGGGTGAGTGTGAAGCAATAGTTACTTGGTTAGCTCCAGTACAATCTGATAATTGTAGTGCCATCCTAACCTCTACTCATGACTCTGGAGACGCATTTAGCGTAGGGACAACCACAGTGGTTTATACTGCTACAGATTCTTCTGGCAATAGCGTTTCATGTTCATTTAATGTTACAGTGATAGATAACGAAATGCCTGTGATTAGTAATTGTCCCACCGATATTACTGTTTCAAACGATTTTGGTCAGTGCGATGCAAATGTTAGTTGGGTGGCACCAACTGCTCAGGACAACTGTGTTGGCTTAACATTTGTCGCTACGCATGCAAGTGGAGATATGTTCCCTGTGGGTACTACTACAGTAACTTATACCGCAACCGATAGTGCTGGAAATAGTGTTGATTGTAGTTTTACTGTTACGGTAGAAGATGACGAAGCACCCGCAATTGCATGTATTGTAGACAACAGTGTTTTTATAGATAATGGAGCTAGCTTTACAATGCCCGACTATTTTGGCGATGCAATTATAGACATAACAGATAACTGTACTGTGCCTATTACGAGCGTAGTTCAGAATCCAGTGCCTGGTACGCAATTAACCCCAGGGGTATATCCCGTAACTATCATGGCTACAGATACTGCAGGTAATGTAGAAACCTGTTCTTTTGAGCTAACTGTAGAAGAAGTTTTGGCAACTCAAGAATTTGAAATTAGTGAAGCACAAGTCATTCTATATCCTAGTCCAGCGACTTCGATAGTCTATGTTGAGGTGCCTAAGAGCATTGAAGTTGATAGAATTACTATTTTCGATATAAGCGGAAGACAGGTTAAAACTGCATCGTTTTCGGCCGCTAAAGTTTCCGTAGATGTTTCAGAAATGGCAAGCGCAACATACTTTTTACATATTGAAACCAATCTAGGAAACGTAACCAAACAATTTATAAAAGAATAATACTAACCAAGTAGTTTTGAACGCCGACGGTCTCGTACTGAAGGCGTTTTTTTAGTATCCGAAATCTTCTTTAATCTTATCAGCTTTCTCAAGCATTAAATCGATAGTGATAAAATCTACTTCTTCTTTGTCAAATGCACCCTGAAATGTACGCATTGCTTTTTTTGGCTCTCCCAAACCTTCTAGAGCAAGTCCCATATAATAGTCACCTAATACCGTGTCTGGATATTGCTTTTGAGCGAGTGATGCTATAGTTCGTAGCGATTCCCATTGCTTTTTCTTTTCGGCAGCGGTGGCAGTAGCAACAAAATCGTTTACTCGAATTGGGTTTGTAAGTCCAAAAAGATCTTCAATTACCTTGTATTTGTCTAGTAAATACTGACTTATAGGCGTGTCCATTTTCAGGAGTTTTTCGCTAAACTCTTGTTTGCTAATGGGACGATACACAGAGAACATTTTTTCTAATGCCGAAGGAATTGCACGTGCCACAAGGGAGTAATGTGTAGCGCCGTCAAAATTATCGAAATGATAGTCGAAATTATCGCTTTTCAATGGCTTTAATGCAGCGTCTAGCTCTATGGTTAGCTCCATAAGATCTTTTATATCATCTGTTCCAGTTGCCAAATAGTAGAATGTTTTTGTGGTAATTGCCGGAATACGTTCTGGAATACGTTCTGCCATCATTGGCGCTAAATCTGGACTTAGATTAATATAACCGTTAAACAGTGGTGGGTCTTTAAAAAGATAGTAGTTAATGAAGTTCGCGGTAAAATCATGACCAACCGCAATGGTAAATTGGGCGGTTCTAAAATTATTGTCTATATAGGGTAGCAATTCTAATCCAATAAACTCAAAAAAATCGGCTCCTTTGTCTTCTGGCATGAAGTTTACATCGTCATAAGCGCCGTCGTCATAACGAGAATCGCCTTGCATAATACCTACAACAATGCTCTCGGGCATATCTTCCCAGTAGCTAAAATAATCTACGTTTCCTGCTACGGGTTCAAAGAGATAGTTGGCATCTAACACCACAATAATCGGGTATACTTTTTCTGTGTTTTCTTCGTAATCTCTTGGTAACTGAATTTTCAGCTTTCTAGTTTCGTCTAATCTGGTAGACGCAAACTCTTCATATATTATTTTAGATTGTGCAAGTGTAGTAAGGGATATAAAAAAGCAAGCTGAAAGTAATAATAGACGTTTCATGTTTCTCAAATTTTTAGAAACCGAAAGATAGTAAATTTATAAGCACCGTTTTAACCTTTTGCTGTGGTCTTATGTCTATTGTAGAATGGTAGTGCTAGAAAAGAGATACCTCCAGAGGCAATAATATAAATCATATGACTGGTCCATACAATCCATCCAAGTGCAGTACCTACGGTTTCAGCAATTCCAAAAATGAGTAAAATACCCATAATAGCTGCAGGGTAGGTGCCAAAGCCACTGTTGGTAAATCCAAAGGTGAAACTACCTACTACAAATGTGGTAATTATAATACCCAACGAAATATTGGAGGTTGCATCAAGGGCTTGTGTGGCAACATAAAATGAGGCGAGATAAAGAATCCATATAGTCACACTCCAGAATATAAATTGCCCTTTTTTCTTCATATGTGCAATGCTCAATATTCCTTCTTTTAACCCAGAAATTAGTGTGTTTATTTTAACGCTAAGTTTACTTTTAGAATATTTCAGAAAACCAATAAATACCAGTAATAAAAGAACTGCTGCACCTAAGATAAGCAGGAGCTTTTTTACAGGAACCACCTCGACGAGGTAGGCATATAAAACGTCAAATTGTAATGCGAGTGAAAGTCCGATAAAAAATAGCAACAGCACGAGGTCTATAATTCGTTCAGAAATCACAGTACCAAAGCCCTTGTCAAATGGCACGTCTTCGTATTTTGTAAGTACTAAGGCACGCGAAACTTCGCCGCTTTTCGGAATAAAAAGATTCATTAAATACGCTACAGAAACCGCCATAAAATTGTTGGCTAGTTTCGGAAAATAACCAAGGGGTTGTAATAGAAAATTCCAGCGATATGCTCTTATAAAATGGCTTAGTACGCTTAAAACAACAGACAGGATTACATATCCATAATTAGCGCTTTTAAAGTGAAATACTAACTCGTCTAACTGCTCTGCTGAAAATTTATTGAAAATATACCATATTAAAAACACCCCTAACGCGAGTGGTAGGGCGATGCTTAAAAATTTGGATACAGATTTGTTCACCTTTAGGTAAGGAGGTTGTTTTCTTCGTTTGGAAATACCAGCGCCGGTTTAAAGGTTTTGGCAGCAGCCACGTCCATAATGGCGTATGTTATTAAGATAAGGATATCGCCAGGCGCAACTTTTCTTGCCGCTGCACCATTTAAAGTGATTTCTCCACTGCCTCTTGGGCCAGGAATGGCATAGGTTTCTAGGCGCTCACCGTTATTGTTGTTTACAATTTGCACCTTTTCTCCTTCCACAATATTTGCGGCGTCTAATAGGTCTTCATCAATGGTAATACTGCCAATATAATTTAAGTCGGCACCCGTTACCTTCACTCTGTGAATCTTAGATTTTACTACATGAATTTGCATGGTGCAAAGATACAATTAGATTTTAAATTTTGGTTTCACATTTGTAGATTTCAAATAAGTGAAACGTAATGCTTAAAATGATGGGTAGAAAAACTTTCTTAAAGATATTATAGTCTGCGCTATTATTTAAGTAAGCGCCATGTTATCTATAAGGCGTACTTCACCAGAAAAAGCTGCCACAAAAGCTCTATAGGGGGCATTTTTTTGTTTCCGCTTGGCTGTTTTGAGTGTGTTTGCATGTGCAATTTCGAAATATTCTAAACGGAGATGTGGGTTTTTTCTGAATGCTTCTTCGGCCATTCTTGTGAGCGCAGGAATTGATTTGTGATTAAAATTTTCTTTTATGGTTGTGAGTGTTTTAAAGATAAACGCTGCTTCACGTCGCTGAACATTAGTTAGCCTGGCATTACGCGAACTCATGGCAAGTCCGCTCTTTTCTCTTAAAATTGGGCAACCAACGATCTGAACAGGGAGTTTTTCTATCTTCACCAAGCTTCGAACAATTTGGAGTTGCTGAAAATCCTTTTCGCCAAAGTATGCTTTTGCAGGTGTAACAATTCGAAATAAGTGATTAAGTACTGTGCCTACCCCGTCAAAATGACCTTCTCTATGTTTTCCTTCCATCTCGTTTTCTAGTCCGTCAAAGTTATACGCTTTAGAAACGATGTTGTTACCATAAATTTCAGCAGGGGTTGGTGCAAATACAATGATATGCGAGGATGTTTTTTCTAGCAAAGAAGCATCTTCTTCTATGGTACGCGGGTATTTTTGAAGGTCTGTGGCATTGTCAAACTGAGTGGGATTTACAAATATACTAACCACCACTTGGCTATTCTCTTTTAAGGCAGTTTTAACCAGCGAAACATGACCTTGGTGTAGGGCACCCATAGTTGGTACAAAGCCAATAGATGATGTAGCCGGAAGTTGGTCTAGTTTTTTTCGCAGGCCTTGAGTGGTATGGTATATTTTCATAAAATTTAGTTAATCCCCCGCAAAATTAAGTTATTAGGTGATAACTACATAAATTTTCGTAATTTTGCGTGTTTTAAGCAAGAGCACCAAAAACACAAATATTTAGATGCCCGTGGTGCTTGATAAACCAAATGAAAATGCTAATCGGGGCATAGTATTTTCTTGTAATTAAAATATTTTATAGATGAAAGATAAGAGAATCTTGTATGTGTCTTCTGAAGTAGTTCCCTATCTCCCAGAGACCGAGATTTCTTCCATGTCGTTTGAGACCCCTAGAATGGTCAATAGTAAAGGTGGGCAGATTCGAATTTTTATGCCTCGCTATGGAAATATTAATGAGCGTAGACATCAATTACACGAAGTAATTCGCCTTTCAGGAATGAACTTGGTGATTAATGATATGGATATGCCTCTTATTATTAAAGTAGCCTCTATACCGAAAGAGCGTATGCAGGTATACTTTATAGATAATGAAGAGTATTTTAAGCGAAAAGCTACGTACGCAGATGAAAACGGTAAACTGTTTCCAGATAATGACGAGCGTGCTATTTTCTTTGCAAAAGGAGTTATTGAAACCGTGAAAAAATTAAACTGGTCTCCAGATATTATTCATGTACACGGTTGGTTAGCTTCATTTTTGCCACTTTACTTAAGAAATTATTATAGCAACGAACCATTGTTTGAAAATAGTAAAATTGTTACCTCTGTATACAATCAAGGCTTTGAAGGAACGTTAGACCTAAAGGTAACTGATAAAATGACCTTTGACGGTATTGCTGAAGATAAAATTGAGGCTTTGAAAAATCCAGATTACACAAGCGTAATGAAAGTGGCAATAGAAAATTCTGACGCCGTGATTGTGAATTCTGAAGAAATACCTCAGACACTTAAAGATTACGTTGAAACCATCGACAAACCAGTACTGCCATACCAAAGTGCTGAAACCATCCAAGACGCATATTTAGATTTTTACCAAAACAAAGTGTTGGCCGAATAGCCACAAATTTGAAGAAGCATTATGAAGATAAAGAATATGTTGCCTAAACTAATGGCAATTTTAGTCGTAATTGTGGTTTTCGCCTCTTGTGAAGAAGACTTCAATACAATTGGATCAGACATAGTAGATCAGAATTTTACATCAGAGCTTTTCGACGAAAGTGAGATTGTATCGTATAGTAGAAAATTATTGCCGGTACAAACAAGTGCTTTGCCTGCATATCAACTAGGTGTCTATAACGACCCAGTATACGGCGAGTCTAGAATAAACCTACTAAGTCAGGTAACACTAGATGCAACAGATCCTGATTTTGGCGATTGTACTCAACTAGATAGTGTTGTGTTGTACCTTCCGTTTTTTAGTACTGCAACTACCGTAGACTCTATTACTACCTATGAAACAGATTCTATTTTTGGAGGTGACCCAATTAACATCACAATTTATGAATCTAAATTCTTTCTTAGAGATTTAGACCCAGAGACAAGCTTCGAAGAACCACAGAACTATTATTCAAATCAGGGGCAAACTTTCGATGACTTCATAGGAAATAAATTGGCAACAATTGTAGATTTTGTACCAAGCTCCGATGGAATCGTGCTTAACGATACAACAACATTGCCTCCAGGATTACGAGTGAAACTTCCAAACGACTTTTTTCAGCGTCGCATTATAGACCAAGAAGGTGAAACAACATTAATTAACAATAATAACTTTAGAGATCACCTAAGAGGTATTTACTTTAAGGTAGAGAATTCTACCGGAAATGGAAGCTCATTTATATTCGATATTCTAGACGGAGATAATGATCCTTCAAATGATGCGCGAATAGATTTGTTCTATACGTATAAAACCTTAACGGGGGAGACCTGTGAAGAAACTACACAAGACCCTATTGAAGCAATTGCTCGACTTAACTTTGATGCGGTAAGTGTGAATACTTTTGAAAACGATTTAAACCCTGCTATTGCAAGCCATTTAGCTAATCCAAATATTAATGAAGGCGAAGAAAACTTGTACATACGAGGAGGTGACGGGATTATTTCGGTTATTGAACTGTTTGGCGAAGATATAGATGGAAATGGCGTAGCAGATCAATTAGAGTTTCTGCGTGAACAAGGCTGGCTTATTAATGAGGCTAACCTTATCTTTTATGTGAATCAAGATATCGTTGCAGGTGGAGATGATGAGCCGGATAGAATTATTATATACGACTTAGGAAATGATTCTTTCTTAACAGATGTCGCGCTAGATCCTACTTCGGCAGAAGAAGATTTTGAAGCGTTTACCGATCATTTTGGTCCGTTAGAACGTGGCTCTGATGATACTGGGGAATTTTACAAGCTTAGAATCACCAACCATGTTAGCAACTTAATAAATCAGGATTCAACCAATGTTCCTTTGGGAGTGATTGTTTCTCAGAATGTTGCAAACTTTAATTTTCAAGACTTAGAGAACTCACAAGCACCTGGAATCGATAACGTTCCAGCATCGGCTGTTATTTCACCAAAAGGCACTGTGCTTTACGGTAACAAAGCAGTGAACGAAGCTAAACGTTTAAAACTTCAGATTTTCTATACAGAACCTAATTAATATTTTTCTTTATGTGCGGCATTGTAGGCTATATAGGTAAGAGAGAAGCATACCCGATTATTATAAACGGATTGAAAAGATTAGAGTATCGCGGATACGACAGTGCTGGAATTGCGCTGTACGACGGTACTAAAATTCAATTAAGTAAAACCAAAGGAAAAGTAGCCGATCTAGAAGCTCGTGTGGCAGAAGAAATTGCCACAAACGGAAGTCTTGGTATTGGTCATACACGTTGGGCTACTCACGGGGTGCCTAACGATGTAAATTCTCATCCTCATTATAGCAATAGCGGTGACCTCGTTATTATTCACAACGGAATTATAGAAAACTACGCTTCTATTAAGAAGGAGCTTATAAATAGAGGATACAAATTTAATAGTGATACCGATACTGAAGTATTGGTTAACCTTATTGAAGAGATTAAAAAGAAAGAAGGTGTAAAGCTTGGTAAGGCGGTGCAAATTGCCCTTAACCAGGTTGTGGGTGCATATGCAATTGCCGTGTTCGATAAAAACAAACCAGACGAAATAGTAGTTGCTAAACTAGGAAGTCCGTTGGCAATAGGTATTGGTGAAGACGAATTTTTTGTGGCTAGTGATGCTACGCCATTTATTGAGTTTACCAATAATGCCATCTATTTAGAAGATGAAGAAATGGCGATTATTCGTCGTGGAAGAGATGTTAAGGTGCGTAAAATTAAAGGAGATAATCTTGTAGATCCTTACGTGCAGGAACTGAAGCTTAATATTGAACAAATTGAAAAAGGCGGTTACGATCACTTTATGCTGAAAGAGATCTATGAACAACCTTCGGTAATTAAAGACACCTATCGCGGACGTTTGTTGGCAGATAAAGGAATTGTAAAGCTTGGTGGTTTAGAAGATTATATCGAAAAGTTTACCAACGCAAACCGCATTATTATTGTAGCCTGCGGTACTTCGTGGCATGCAGGGTTGGTAGCAGAATATACTTTTGAAGACCTAGCAAGAATCCCGGTTGAAGTAGAATATGCTTCTGAATTTAGATACAGAAACCCAATTATTACTGAAAAAGATGTGGTTATTGCCATTTCTCAAAGTGGTGAGACAGCAGATACCTTAGCAGCTATTAAATTAGCAAAAGAAAAAGGTGCGTTTGTTTATGGCGTATGTAACGTAGTGGGTTCTACCATTTCAAGAGAAACGCATAGTGGCACTTATACGCACGCAGGACCAGAGATTGGTGTTGCTTCTACCAAAGCGTTTACTACACAAATTACAGTACTTACAATGATTGCCTTACGATTGGCGAAGGCCAAAGGAACCATTTCTCAGAGAGATTATATGGAGCACTTACAAGAGTTGGATGCTATTCCTGCCAAAGTAGAAGAAGCGCTTCAGGGTGATGATAAAATAAAAGAAATAGCAGCTAAGTATAAAGATGCCTCTAACTTTTTGTACTTAGGAAGAGGATACAACTTCCCAGTAGCTTTAGAAGGAGCGTTAAAACTCAAGGAGATTTCATATATCCATGCAGAAGGTTACCCTGCCGCAGAAATGAAGCACGGCCCTATTGCACTTATCGATGAGCAAATGCCTGTTGTGGTAATTGCAGTAAATAGTAATCACTACGAAAAGGTAGTGAGTAATATTGAAGAGATTAAAGCCAGAAAAGGTAAAATTATTGCCGTGGTAACTGAGGGTGATACACAGGTTAAAGAGCTGGCAGATTACATCATGGAAGTTCCAAAAACACCAGAGACTTTAAGTCCGTTGGTTACAACCATACCACTACAATTATTGTCGTATCATATTGCTGTTATGCTAGATAAAAATGTAGATCAGCCGCGTAATCTAGCAAAATCTGTTACAGTAGAGTAAGCTTTTATACTACTTGTTGGTGTCTTTCTAAGTAATAAATTCTATTTTTATTCTGTGAAAGTAATCAACCTCATTTCTGGTCCTAGAAATCTTTCTACGGCTATTATGTATAGTTTCGCACAACGGGAAGATGTTGCTGTCTTAGACGAGCCATTTTATGGTTTTTATTTGGCAAATGCAGCGGTTGCTGTCGCCCACCCTTCGGCAACAGAAATAGTCGAAAAAATGGAGCTAGACGAGGCGAATGTTATTAGGCTTATCCATAAAATTTCGGAAGTAAAAAATGTATTTATAAAAGGTATGGCGCATCATTACTTAAGTGCCGCGCCCGATTTTATTTTGAAATGGGACAATATTATTTTAATTCGGCATCCCGAGAAATTGTTGGCTTCTTTTTCTAAAGTTATTGAGAATCCTACCATAGATGATATTGGCATTAAAAAAGCTTCAGAACTATTTACCTATTTGAAATCTGCAGGAAAAACTCCCTTGGTGATTGATAGCGATGCCCTGCTTGTTCATCCCGAGGCATATCTAGAGAAAATTTGCATATCCTTGGAGATTCCTTTTACAGAGCGTATGCTTTCTTGGAAAAAGGGCGGAATACCAGAAGATGGTATATGGGCGAAGCACTGGTATAAAAATGTTCACAACTCTGAAGGTTTTTCTGTACAGAAAACAAGCAGCCAGCAAATGCCAGAACGATTGCAGCCTGTGCTTACGGAAGCTATGAAATATTATAATACTCTAAAACAGTATATACTTTAAACAGTTCATCTTAAAAACCGTACGAAGAGTTTCGTACCTTATAAAATCTAACCGTATGTTACAAAAGCAAAATCCAAAAAATAATTCGCTACAGGTATATGTGAAAGATGGTCTATATCCGCGTTCTGAAGCTAAAGTATCTGTTTTTGACAGTGTAGTTCAGGGAGGAGATGCTGTTTGGGAAGGGTTACGTGTATATCCTGAGGGTATTGTTTGTTTAGATAAGCATCTTACAAGACTTGAGGAAAGTGCTAAAACCTTGGCTTTTGTAGACATTCCTTCTAAAGATACAGTGAAGAAAGCTATTAAAATGACCTTAGATGCCAACGGCATGGACAACGATACACATATTAGGCTTACACTTACCCGTGGTGAGAAGATTACAAGCGGTATGGACCCAAGGCTAAATCAGGCGGGCTCTTGTCTTATTGTTTTAGCCGAGTGGAAGCCTTTGGTGTATGATAATACCAGCGGTATAAAAGTATTGAGTACAAGTCAGCGTAGAAACGCTCCGCAGTTTTTAGATAGTAAAATACACCATAACAACTTGCTTAACAATATAATTGCTAAAATTCAGGCAAATGTGGCAGGGAAAGATGCGGGTCTTATGTTAGATGAGCGTGGCTTTGTGGCAGAGCTTAACGGAAGTAATCTTTTTATGGTAAAAGACGGTATGGTTTTTACGCCTTTTGCCCATGCATGTTTGCCAGGTATTACTCGAGCAACTGTTATGGAGCTCTGCTCGAAAAATGACATTCGCATATCGGAAGCAGATATTACGCTTTCACAGCTGTATAATGCAGATGGGGTATTTGCTACAGGCACAATGGGAGAGTTAACACCAGTAGTAGAGATTGATGGAAGGGCAATAGCAAAAGAAAATGAGCTGCAGCAGCGAATCATAAACTTGTTTTCTAAGAACATTCGTACGTTTTGTGAGCCTTTGTAATAATTTATCGGGCAGGGATAGCAGTGGAAACCCCGCAGCTGCTGCAGGCAGGGAGGAGTTGTAGCGGATAGCCCGGTTGTGAGACCCCGAAAATATTTGTGAATAGCCGATGGCGTCGCGGAATTGAAAATTTTTAATGATGTTGGTGTTTTTGGGTTGGTCGAACAAGCCCGCCTATAGAAAATCAAGCGCAATAAATTGGCATTAAAATACCTGTCAAAAATTTAGTAAAAATCCATTGTAATATTAAGTAAGAAAAAACTATCTTTGCACCGTTGAAAAAAGGGGTGTTTTATACATCCGTATATAACTAAAACAGATACAGTTAACAATGGCACAAGTTACAGGAAAAGTTGCACAGATTATTGGCCCAGTAGTAGACGTTGAGTTTGCGAATGGAGCTGAACTTCCAAAAATTTACGACAGTCTAGCAGTAGACAACCACGGAAATAAATTAATTCTTGAAGTACAATCTCACGTTGGTGAAAACACGGTACGTACCATCTCTATGGATTCTACCGATGGTTTAAGTCGAGGTGTTGATGCTGTTGCAACAGGATCTCCTATACAAATGCCAATTGGCGACGCGGTATACGGTCGTCTTTTTAACGTAATTGGTGACGCGATTGATGGTATTGGTGATCTTCCAAAAGAGGGAGAGAATGGTTTACCTATTCACCGTGAGGCTCCAAAATTTGAAGATCTTTCTACGTCTACCGAAGTTTTGTTTACAGGTATTAAGGTAATCGACCTTATTGAGCCGTATGCAAAGGGTGGTAAAATTGGTCTATTTGGTGGTGCCGGTGTAGGTAAAACTGTATTGATTCAGGAATTAATTAACAACATTGCAAAAGGACACGGTGGTCTTTCTGTATTTGCAGGAGTAGGAGAACGTACACGTGAAGGAAATGACTTGTTGCGTGAGATGTTAGAATCTGGTATTATTAAGTACGGAGACGAATTCTTACACTCTATGGAAGACGGTGGTTGGGACCTTTCTAAGGTTGATAAGACTGCTATGAAAGAATCTAAAGCAACGTTTGTATTCGGACAAATGAACGAACCACCAGGAGCACGTGCGCGTGTTGCTTTGTCTGGTTTAACAATTGCAGAATATTTTCGTGATGGAGCAGGAGATGGTCAAGGAAAAGATGTACTTTTCTTCGTAGATAATATTTTCCGTTTTACACAAGCAGGTTCTGAGGTATCGGCTCTTTTAGGTCGTATGCCATCTGCGGTAGGATACCAACCAACATTAGCAACAGAAATGGGTGCCATGCAGGAGCGTATTACTTCTACTAAAAAAGGATCTATTACTTCTGTACAGGCGGTTTACGTACCTGCAGATGACCTTACCGATCCAGCACCAGCAACTACCTTTGCTCACTTAGATGCAACAACGGTACTATCTCGTAAAATTGCCGAGCTTGGTATTTATCCAGCGGTAGATCCGCTAGATTCTACATCACGTATCTTAACAGCAGATATCTTAGGTGCAGAGCACTACGATTGTGCACAACGTGTAAAAGAGTTGTTACAGCGCTACAAAGAATTACAAGACATTATTGCCATCTTAGGTATGGAAGAATTATCTGAAGAAGATAAAATGGCTGTAAACCGTGCACGTCGTGTACAGCGTTTCTTATCACAACCTTTCCACGTGGCAGAGCAGTTTACAGGTATTCCGGGAGTATTGGTAGATATTAAAGAAACAATTAAAGGATTTAATATGATTATGGACGGGGAGTTAGATCACCTTCCAGAAGCAGCTTTTAACTTGAAAGGTTCTATTGAAGAAGCTATCGAGGCAGGAGAGAAAATGCTTGCAGAATCATAAATTAATAAACAGTTATGCAACGGGTAGGTTTAATTAGCTGCCAATTGTAACTGCAAATAAAAATAATATGTACCTAGAAATAGTAACTCCAGAAGCTTCTTTGGTAAGCGGTGAAGTAGAAAGCGTAACAGTGCCAGGAATGGACGGTGAGTTTCAGATGTTGAACAACCACGCGGCTATTGTTTCATTATTGGTAGAAGGTGAGGTTCGATTTAAGGGAAATCCTACTATTGCTGAAGGATATGCTAACAAGTTTACCCAGAAAGATGGTAAATGGATCATGCAAATTAATGGCGGTACGTTAGAGTGCAGCGACAATAAGGTGATTGTATTGGCAGACTAACAGCTACTCGCAACTAACAATTTATAAAATCTCAAATTCCGTAAGGAGTTTGAGATTTTTTTATATTCGCTATTAGACTAATTTTAATTACTTGAAGTACTTCGGAAAAACACATTTTTTAAAATCTGTAGCAGCGGCAATTTTATTTACCTTAGGTTTTGTATGCCTTTATCACGCGGTTTTTACTCCACCTAGGCCCAATGTAGAAAATAACCCTGGAAACATTATTACGTGGCTCTTTTTTGCTTTCTGGTGTTTTGCCTTTGGATGGCAGTTTTTAAGGATAACCGATTACGAAATTGATCTACCTAACAAACGCTATAAAATCACGAAACGTGTTTGGTTTTTTGAAAGAAAGGGATGGAAATACTTTAACTTTCCTACTCATATCGATTTCAGAAAAGGAAAACACAAGTGTAGTGTTCGGATATATTTTAATAGAAAAAACTCCTGTTTTATTACAAAGTTTAATGATAGCCACGAGGCCTTAACCTTTGCTAGAAGCGCAAGTGAACATTTGGAAGTGCCATTAATTGAACCTAGTAAAAAATAATATCATTATTGGTAGAAGATGAGGTTCGATTTAAGGGAAATCCTACTATTGCTAAAGGATATGCTAACAAGTTTATCCAGAAAGACGGTAAATGGATCATGCAAATTAATGGCGGTACGTTAGAGTGCTGCGACAATAGGGTGATTGTATTGGCAGACTAACAGCTACTCGCAACTAACAATTTATAAAATCTCAAATTCCGTAAGGAGTTTGAGATTTTTGTATACTTGTACATGACAACTGAAAAAATGGATATAACGATAGTAAGAGGCAAGAAAGCGTGGTACGCATTGGTGTTTCCATTTATATGTTTTTGTATTGCCTTAGCCATTTTATGGAATGGCTATGAGACTATGATGTCTAATAAAAATATAGACCTTGTAGGTCTTGTACTAGGTTGGTCTTTTGGAGCGGGCATCTTTGTAGTGTTAGGCACGGTATTCGGTATGGTTCAAGATTATTATTTTGATTTTAACCGCAAGCGATATAAGATTGTAAAAAGAGTTGGCGTACTAGGCTTTGGAAAGTGGCACTCGTTTAAACAATTAGAATACGTATCTGTTTTCGAAAATCCTGATGGCGCTTTTGAGATTAATATTTGGTATAATTCAAACAAGCATTTTTTTGTAGATTCATTTGTGAAAAGTGCTTCCGCAATAAAATTTGCTTCAAAAGTTGCTAATAAACTCAATATTGAATTACATAATGCAATTAATAACGTGCATCAGCACTCAGGTGAGAACGATGTGGCTGCTTCTATTTCTAAAGAAGACAGAAAAATTGACGCTTATTTTTCGCATGGTAATAGACCGCTTTGGCAAACTATAATTGCGGCTTTGTGTTTTGCTTCAGCATTAGGACTTGTATACTCATTTGTCATGGGCTTAGATTTCGTACATAAACGCGGAAAATGGCCATTGCAGATTTTTGAGATAGTTGCTATTTTAATTAGTGCTGGGGTTAGGTTCTCTATCGTTAATGACTACCTTTTCGATTTACAGCATGACCAATTTAAAATAATTCATAACGTAGGACCCATTCGTTGGGGTAAATGGCGTGCCCTGAAAAGTGTAGATTACATATCGGTGTTTCAAAAAAATGAAGGGTACTTTTTAATTAATCTTTGGTATAATACAAATAAGCATATTACGCTAACTGCAAGTGATGATTATAGTAAAGGAATGGAAGTTGGTGCAAAAATTGCAAAACAGCTAAATATAGCATTATTAGATGCGAGTAACCCACGGGATTCACAATGGGTAGACATGACTAAATAGATAATTATAACAAATAAAGCAAAACCCATTGCTTGGTTCCAGAATTATAGCGCTTTAACTCCTTAAATCCTACAGAAAGATGAGCGTTTAGCGAACGCTGGTTTTTAGCGTCTACTTCGGTGATGATGGTTGAAAATGAGTCTGGCAAATGAGATTGCATGTTCTTGTACAATTTCCTGAAGATTCCTTGCTGGCGATATTCCTTCGCTATACAGATTTGCCCCATTACAATAAAGTTGTTGTGATGTAATAGTTTTCTGGCCGATTCAATGCTATTATAATATAGGTATATCTGTTCAAACATAGGTCGTAACACTTCAATATCATTCCCAAAATCTGGATGCATGCTAAGGGCGTACCCCACAACTTCAGTTCCGTCTTTTGCCAAGACGTGCGGGCATTTATCGTGCATCGCTTTCAAAAGATCAAAATCATGTTGTACGGTGACAAAGCCTTCGGTTTTTTGTTCTTCTTCTGTAAGCGACGCAAATAGATTGCGCTTTTGTAGGTCTAAGATTTGCTCTAGTTCATAGTCTGAAGACGAAAGATGATATGTTATGATAGGAAACATAATTTAAATAAAGATACTTAAATTTGACAAGTGGATTATCTACCCAAAAAACTCCAAAAGAAATTAGAAGAACGTACGGTTAATAAATCGATACGGTCCTTGGGTACCCCTAATGATTTGGTTGATTTTTCTTCTAATGATTATTTGGGTTTTAGTACTTCGGAAACTATCTTTAATCGTGCTTCGGAAATTTTAGAAGAACACAATCTAACTGTTAATGGTGCCACCGGATCAAGACTTTTATCTGGCAATCATAGTCTTTATACAGTAACCGAAAATTGCATTTCAACATTTCATAAAACAGACAGTGCGCTTATCTTTAATAGCGGGTATGATGCCAATGTTGGGTTTTTTAGTAGCGTCCCGCAGCGCGGGGATATTATTTTCTATGACGAATTGTGCCATGCGTCTATACGTGATGGTATAAAATTGAGCGACGCCAAAGCATATAAGTTTACTCACAATAATGTAGAAGGTCTAAAAGAAAAACACAACAGTACTCCGAAAGGAACTGAAGTGTATGTAGTCACCGAATCCATATTCTCTATGGATGGTGACCAAGCTGATTTAATTTCTCTTGTGCAATTCTGCGACGAAAACCAATGTCATTTGGTAGTAGATGAAGCACATGCACTTGGCGTATTTGGTGAAAAAGGAGAAGGGTTAGTACAACAGCTAGGCTTAGAAGACCAAATATTTGCGCGACTGGTAACCTTTGGTAAGGGATTAGGATCTCATGGGGCTGCCATATTAGGAAGTCAACAGCTCATATCTTATTTAATTAATTTTGCGCGAAGCTTTATTTATACCACCGCTTTGCCTCCGCATACTTTAGCAACTATATGGGCGGCCTATCAAGAACTTGCAAATTGTGATAAACACAGAAATAAATTATATAGTAATATTGCAATATTACAAAATATGATTATTGATACGAAGCTAGAAGAACATTTTATTTCTAGCCATTCCGCGATTCAAAGTTGCGTTGTTTCAGGGAACGAAAACGTAAAGAAAATTTCCCAAGCATTACAAAATGAAGGTTTTAATGTAAAACCCATTCTTTCACCAACGGTTCCAATAGGTAAAGAACGACTGCGTATTTGTGTACATAGTTTTAATACAGAACATGAAATATATGCACTTCTTCAAACCTTGAAAATACATTTAAGCTAAATTAATTGCATGAAGAACCACACCTATTTTATTACTGGAATCTCTACCGAAGTTGGTAAAACGGTAGTTTCGGCGATTGTCACTGAAGCTCTGAAAGCAGATTATTGGAAACCCATTCAAGCAGGTGAGTTAGACAATACCGACACACATAAAGTACAACGATTGGTATCTTGTGATAAGACTCAGTTTTATCCGTCAGCTTTTAATCTGAAAACCCCTATGAGTCCCCACGCGGCTGCCGAAATTGAAGAAGTGAAAATTTCAGCAAAAAAAATAAAGCGTCCGAGTACTCAAAATAAACTAGTTATTGAAGGTGCTGGAGGTCTTTTGGTTCCGTTGAACGCCACAGAGACTATTGCAGATTTGATTCACGAAACAGATAAAGTGATTGTTGTTTCTCGTCATTATTTAGGAAGCATTAACCATACTTTACTCACTATTGAGGCACTCAAAGCAAGAAAGCTAAATATCTTCGGAATTATTTTTAGTGGAGAAGAAAATGAAGCCACAGAACGAATTATCGAAAAAATGACCACAGTAAAAATCTTAGGACGAATAGACGAAGAGCCGTATTTTGATGAAAATGTAGTGAAAGAATATGCCGAAAAGTTGAATAAAAAATTAACGTCACCCTGAACTTGTTTCAGGGTCCCATTCTAATGAGAAAAAGTTACGTTTACATAATGACCAATGCCTATAGGAGTATATTCTACATTGTAGTTATGTCTAACTTACAAAAAAGAGTTGTCGACCATATTAATGGTGTGGGGTCAAAATTTACGAAGAAATATAACCTAGCGGACATAATCTGTTTTGAAGAATTTGCTTTAATTGAATAGGCTACTTCTCGTGAAAAACAATTATAAAATTGGCATAAAGAATGGAAATTGAATCTTATTAAAACCACAACCCCGACGCTTAAGACCTTAAAAATAGTCTAACTTAATGAGATGCTGAAACAAGTTCAGCATGACGTATAATATGAATCTTTCAGAAAGAGATAAAAAACACATTTGGCACCCGCTTACACAACACAAAACCGCGAAAGAACTTATTGCCATTGTAAAGGCTGAAGGAGCCTCAATTTGGGATGAAGATGGTAATGAGTACATAGACGGAATCGCTTCGTGGTATACGAGCATGTATGGTCATGGTCATCCAAAAATTAAAGCGGCAATCACAAAACAAATGAATACGCTCGATTTTGTAATGTTTAGCGGATTCACACACAAACCTGCGGTAGCGCTTTCAGAATCCTTAATTCGTATTTTACCTACTAACCAGCAAAAGATATTTTTTAATGATAATGGGTCCACAGCAGTAGAAGCTGCCATTAAAATGGCGTTACAATATCACAGCAACGCTGGCGAGAAACGCGATACCCTAATTGCGTTCGAAGACGGTTTTCATGGTGATACCTTTGGCGCTATGAGTGCTTCTGGGCTCGCTTCTTACAACGCACCCTTTGAAGATTTCTTGCTAAACGTAATACGAATTCCTACACCACAAAAACATAATCTAGCAGAAGTACTTGAAAAGTTAGAAATTGCGATTGCCGAAAACTCTTGTGCAGCTTTTATATTTGAACCTCTGGTGCAAGGCGCGGCTGGCATGAAATTTCACTCAGCTAAAGGTTTAGATGCGTTAATTACCAGATGCCAAACAGCCGATATTTTATGCATTGCAGATGAAATTATGACAGGTTTTGGTAAAACAGGAAAAAACTTTGCAAGTGACTACCTTACCCAAAACCCCGATATAATGTGCTTGGGGAAAGCGCTCACAGCAGGGATGTTTCCGCTAAGTATTACAAGTTGTAGTCAAGCTGTTTTTAATAGATTTCTTAATGACGAAATACACAAAGGTTTTTTTCACGCTCACACTTTTAGTGCGCACCCGTTAGGCTGTGCGGCTGCTCTCGAAGGATTGGCCCTCCTAAACGCTTCTGAAATCTTAACGCAACGAAACAGTATTGCAAAGTCGCATGAAGTTTTTGTAGAAAAAATTAGCAATCATCTCAAGGTGAAAGCCGCGCGTTGCATAGGAGTGGTTTTGGCAATCGACCTAGAAGTTGAAATGGAGCGTTATGGTAAATTGCGCGATACACTGTATCAGCACTTTATCTCTCAAGGTATTGTTTTAAGGCCTTTGGGGAATACAATTTACGTGCTACCACCCTATATTATTTCGGCAAAACAACTTCAGAAAATCTACGATAGTATTGAAGAGGCTTTGTTATTAATGTAAATTTGTCGAAACTTCTTTGCGTTGAAAAACCCTATTTCTATTTCGGCTATTGCCTCTGTTTCTGCTCTTGGCGCTGCTAGCCAAAATATCTGGCAGCAATACCTCAAAGGAAGCGCGCTATTTGTAGATAGCGACGGTAGCAAAGTGTCTCAAATTACTACTGAAATTGAAAATGAAATAGAAATACTTCGGCAGCATGAAGTTCGCTACAAAAGACTTGATAGGTCTGTTTTACTTGCGCTTTTGGCCGCTAGGAAGGCTGTTTCTAGTTCCTCAGAGTTAGGTAATAAGCGCGTTGGAATAAACATTGGCTCCTCTAGGGGTGCTACCAGCCTTTTTGAAAAATTTCATCAAGATTTTCAGAAGAACGGGAAAGTGTCACCTTTTACATCGCCTACAACGACCTTGGGGAATATATCTTCTTGGGTGGGACAGGACTTAGGTGTTTCTGGTGTGCAGATAGAACATTCTGTAACGTGTTCTACAGCAATGCACGCTATACTCAACGGAATTGCTTGGCTAAAATCTGACATGGCAGATGCGTTTTTAGTGGGAGGAAGTGAAGCAGCATTAACGCCATTTACCGTAGCCCAAATGAAGGCATTAAAGCTGTACACAACTTCAAAAAATGATCTGGCTTGTGAAAGCATGCGATTTCAGAAAAAAAAGAATACAATGGTGCTAGGCGAAGGGGCCGCCGTGGCACTTTTAGAAAAGGGAGTTTCAGAAAAAACACAAGTGGTTATTACGGGTTACGGATTTGCTTCGGAAATTTTAGAGCACCCCAGCGCAATTTCTGAACAAGCAGATTGTTTCCAAAATTCGATGCAGCAGGCACTTGAAAATGCCGAGCTATCTACGGTAGATGCAATTGTTATGCACGCGCCAGGGACGGTAAAAGGTGATTTGGCAGAGAAGAAGGCAATCGATTTGGTTTTTGGAAAGCAACTACCATTACTAACATCTAACAAATGGCTGGTGGGGCATACATTTGCCACCTCTGGGATGTTAAGTGTAGAGATGGCTATGTTAATGCTTCAGCATAATAAATTGGTTGAAAACCCTTTTTACGGAAATTCTAGACATCTGCCGCCTCAGTTAAAAACCATACTAATAAATGCTGTTGGTTTTGGAGGAAATGCTGTTAGTATTATTCTTCAAAAACCAGAATTGAACTAAACAAAAAATACTATTTTTGAATACATGAGTGAGATCAAACACAACTGGACAAAACAAGAGATTTTAGACATATATAACAAACCAATGATGGAGTTGCTCTACGAGGCAGCGTCTGTACATCGCAAGTTTCACAATCCGAATCAGGTTCAAGTTTCAACATTGCTTTCTATTAAAACAGGAGGGTGTCCAGAAGATTGTGGCTACTGTCCGCAAGCTGCTAGATATCACACAGATATAGAGGGAAATGATTTAATGAAGGTCTCTCATGTAAAAGCCCAAGCATTACGTGCAAAGGCAAGTGGAAGCTCACGAGTATGCATGGGCGCAGCCTGGAGAAATGTAAAGGATGGTGAAGAATTTGATCAGGTTTTAGAGATGGTGCGTACCATTAACAAGCTTGATATGGAAGTGTGCTGTACGTTAGGGATGATTACCGAAAATCAGGCACAGCGTTTAGCCGAAGCAGGTTTATATGCATACAACCACAATTTAGATACTTCTGAAGATTATTATAAAGATGTTATTTCAACAAGGGCCTATAAAGACAGACTTGATACTATTGGAAACGTTCGAAAAACCAATGTAACTGTTTGTAGTGGCGGAATTATTGGTATGGGCGAAGCGGTTGAAGATCGCGCGGGTATGCTAGTGGCTTTGGCAAGTTTGAGTCCGCAACCAGAAAGTGTGCCTATTAATGCTTTAGTTGCTGTAGAAGGGACGCCAATGGAAGAAATTGAGCCTATCTCAATTTGGGAAATGATTAGAATGGTTGCAACTACTAGAATTATCATGCCTCAAACTCAAGTTAGATTGTCGGCTGGAAGAACCGATATGAGTCGTGAAGGACAAGCCATGTGCTTTTTTGCTGGAGCTAATTCTATTTTTGCTGGAGATAAACTATTAACTACACCCAATCCTGATGTAAACGAGGATATGGAGATGTTTAATCTACTAGGTTTAGAGCCAATGAAGCCTTTCGTAAAAAAAGCACAACCAGAAACTGTGGAGGCGGCAGATTCTACTTTACAACCGCTGGGAGAAAAGCCAAAGTGGAGTCGTCCTGGGCATACTATTGAGCGTAATGAAGAAGCGAAGCAAAAAGCTTCCGTAAAGTAAACGCGTTGTTAAGAAATCATTTCGTCTAAGTTTCGTAATTTCGTCTATTCCATTATGCAGTTAAAAGAAATAGACCGAGTATCTTCCATCACAAAAGAAGACTTTAAGAAGCACTACTTAAAGCCTCAGAAACCTGTGATTATTGAACATTTTGTAGACGATTGGCCTGCAGTTCAAAAGTGGAATTTGACGTATATGGCCGAGGTTGCAGGAGATATTACTGTGCCACTCTACGATGATCGCCCCGTTAGGCATGACGAAGGATTTAATCAGGCGCATGCTAAAATGAAAATGCGCGATTATATTGCTCTTCTTAAAAAAGAACCAACGCGCTATCGAATTTTTCTGTGGAATATCTTAAAAGAAGTTCCAGCATTACAAAAAGATTATGAGTACCCCGATTTTGGCATTAAACTTATGAAAGGATTGCCTATGCTCTTCTTTGGTGGGGAAGACAGCTATACTTTTATGCATTACGATATCGATTTGGCCAATATTTTCCATTTTCACTTCCATGGAAAGAAGGAAGTGATTTTATTTGACCAAAGTCAGAATGACTATCTCTATAAAATACCACATTCGTTAATTGTTCGAGAAGACATCGATTTTAACCATCCAGATTATGACAAATGGCCGGCATTAAAAAAGGCAAACGGGTTTAGAGGAAATTTAAATCATGGCGAAGTCTTGTATATGCCTGAAGGGTATTGGCACTATATGCGCTATATCACTCCAGGGTTTTCTATGAGCTTACGAGCCATTGCGCGAAACCCAAAAAATTTGGGGAAAGCCATTTACAACATTGCAATTATGCGTCATTACGACAATTTAATGCGTCGTTTGCAAGGCCAAAAATGGATTGATAAGAAGAATGAAAAGGCAATAACGAAGACACATGAAAAATTGGGAGTTACGTAGTTTTTACTAATCACTGAATTTACCTTTTTCTGAAGTCAAATAGTTTGCCCAATCATGGTGCAACAGATACGCTACAGTTTTCTATCGAAAAATCCTTTGTAACAAAACTCCATTTATTTTAAATCCCGTTAAATACCCTCCAAAGGGTATTTTTTTTGCTCGTTGCTCCATTTAGATTTGCCCTAAAATAATAAACATGAAAAATATAATTAGAGTACTGATATTTTTATTGAGTGGAATAACTGCAGGGTATGGACAACTGCAGCAATATGGTCAGACATTAATAGGAGATAATGAAGGAGATCGATTTGGGAGTGATATAGAACTAAGTGCAGATGGAAAGACGTTGGTACTTGGCGTTGCAAATAGTCCAGATTTTGGAGTAGGGAGTGATCCACAATTTAATGCCGGGAAAATTCAGGTGTATCAATTTCTGAACGATATGTGGGAACAACTTGGAAGTGATATTGATGGCGGTGACACGGCAAATCTTTTTGGAATTGAAGTAGCAATAAGTAAAAATGGTCAGGTAATTGCTGGAGCTGGTGGCGCTGAACAACCTTTTAATTCTACAAGAGTTTTCGAATTGGTAAATGACGAATGGGTTCAGAAAGGTACTTCAATACAAAACAATGACCCAATAGATAGTGTGTTTAATTTAAGCCTTAATGAAGATGGGTCTATTTTGGCCATAGGTTCATCGGGAAGAAATGCAGGAGATGAATTGGGTGCTGTTACATTGTATAGGTTTGAAAATAATGACTGGCAGGTATTAGGTACCTCTATCTATGGAGACGAAGATGAAGATGCATTTGGTTTAGAAGTAGCTTTATCAAATGATGGGCTCACCTTTGTAACCGGGGCATTAGGGAATGATGCGAACGGAGTTGATGCGGGTTTAGCTAGGGTATATGCCTTTAACGGATCGTCCTGGGTTCAGGTAGGGGGAGATATAGTAGGAAACAATACTAATGACAGATTGGGATCTCATGTATCAATAAATAGTGTGGGAGATAGAATTTCTGTTGTTGCCGCATTTTCAGGAGCAACCAATAGAATTGATATATACCAAAATAATGGCGGCAATTGGCAACAAGTTGGTAATTCAATTTTTAAACCAGCAGCCGCCAACTTGCGTACCTCTGCACTTAATGGAGCAGGTGATATTGTGCTTATTGGTCTGCCGTCTGAACCCTTTTTGAGAACGTTACAATTTGATGGTACTGAGTGGTTGCAAATTAGTGAAACGTTCACTGGGTTGGTTGGAATACAAGACATAGCTATAGATGATTCGGGCGGTATTGTGGTAGGTTCATCCCCATCTGGACCATCAGGTGGTTTGGTTGAGGCATTTGCCGACCCTACGTTGGGGATTGCAGAAGTACAAGACAATTCAATGAATATTATTTTACATCCAAATCCTTCTTCGGGGATTGTTACCTTAGAAAGTTTAGATAGCCCTATGTTATCCTATACTATTTTTAACACCAATGGTCAAATAGTGAAATCTAACAGTATCCTAAAGAAAGAGCATAGTGAAACTTTAGATTTGAGTGGTATGGCTAAAGGTTTGTATTTTGCACAAATTGTCACTAATTCACAAATAATTCAGGTTAAGTTTATCCTTGAGTGATATGTTACAATGGTTTGTCATTACAAGTGTTATGAACTTTTTCCCACACCAAATTAGACTCCCAGCCCCGATATAAAAGATAGTCGGCTAGTTTTTTCTTTTTTTTCTGAATATTTGTTTCGAATTCTAGTTGTCTAAGACGTTTTTCGGCAAGTTCATGAAAGGTTTTTAGGTAGGCTTCTTCGGAAATTTCCTTTAATGCTAAAGTGATATTGTATTTTGAAATTTCTCTAAACTTCAATTCGCGAACAATGCGTTGTTTGCCCCACTTTTTGGTTTTAAACTTACCACGCGCAAAGGCCTGTGCGAAGCGTGTTTCGTTTAAAAAATTGTGTTGTAGTAGATGGTGAATAATAAGGTCTATAGCCTCTGGAATCATACGCATATCTCGAAGTTTCTTCTGAACTTCTTTATGGCAGCGTTCTTGATACGCGCAATAGCGTTCTAAATGTCGTTTTGCTTCTTCTACGGTGTAGGTTTTTTGAGTTGGGTGCATCGTTTTATAAAATTAGTCATTTCGTCGATAGGAGAAATCACATTTTTTGCCAAATCATGATAGCTTAGTGTTGTAAGAAAATAATTTGTGATTTTGTAGCTGTACCCGTCAAAGGGGTTCGTCGGGCAAGGTGCTTATTAATTAGCTAGTTAGGTTCTTATTATAGATGCGTTAGGGATAGAGCTAAGGTACCGTGTACCAGCGAAAGCCCGACCCTGAGACACGAGGGGTAACGCCATAAAAAAACCCCTTCCGAAAACGAAAGGGGTTTTAAAACTATTTAATCTCTTCTCCATTTTTATCGTAAAAATGGTATTCAAGATACGTGTAAGCATCTCTTGGTTGGATTTTTATCCACTTTTTGTGCTCCATGAACCATTTGGTTCGCACAGATGGAAAGCCTTTTATTAAGAAGGCCGCTATAAAAGGATGCGTGTTTAAGGTAATCTTTTTATAGTCTTTTTTGAGAAGCCTTTTCAGGTCCTCGTTAATTTTATTCACAACATTAATGGGTGCTTCAATCTCGCCCGATTCGCTCCCAGGAGCTTCTTCACGTGTTTTAATGTTCATTTCTGGACGAACACGTTGGCGGGTGATTTGTATTAACCCAAATTTACTAGGTGGTAGAATTTTGTGTTTTGCTCTATCTTCCTTCATTTCATCTCGAAGGTGGTTGTAGAGTTTTTTTCTATTTTCGGCTTTCGCCATGTCAATAAAATCAATCACAATAATTCCGCCCATATCCCGTAATCGTAACTGCCTAGCTACCTCGGTAGCTGCAATTAGGTTTACTTCTAGCGCTGTTCCTTCTTGGCTTGTACTTTTATTACTACGGTTACCACTGTTTACGTCTATAACGTGCATGGCTTCTGTATGTTCAATAACCAAATAGGTTCCTTTGCTGCTGGATACTGTTTTTCCGAAAGAGGTTTTAATTTGTCGCTCAATACCAAACTTTTCGTACATCGGTACTTTTGAGTCGTATAATTTTACAATGCCTTCTTTATCGGGTGCAATTTCTTGCACGTAATCTTTAATTTGTAAATAGAGGGTTTCGTCATCAATATAAATATTGGTAAAGTTGTCGTTAAAGACATCTCTAATAATAGAGGCTCCTCTATCTAATTCACTTAGCACCTTACTTGGGTGGTGCGCCCCTTGTAGCTTTTTGCACATCGCTGTCCAGCGATCCACGAGATTTTGTAAATCTTTATCCAGTTCTGCTACTTTTTTGCCCTCTGCTACGGTACGTATAATAACTCCAAATCCTTTAGGGCGTATGCTCATAATTAAGCGTTTTAGCCTTTCTTTTTCTTCTCGTGATTCTATTTTTGAGGAAACAGAAATACGGTCTGAAAACGGAACCAATACAATATAGCGGCCTGCTATGGAAAGCTCGCTGCTAATTCGTGGTCCTTTGGTGGATATGGGTTCTTTTACAATTTGTACCAGAGTAGATTGATTGTTTTTAAGGGCATTATTAATACCCCCGTTTTTATCAATCTCTTTTTCAAATGGGAAATCCTTTAAAGTATAATCTTTAAATTTACCTGTGCTTACACGTTTTACGAATTTCAGTAAAGAGAGCACTTTAGGACCGAGGTCGTGATAGTGCAAGAAGCCGTCTTTTTCGTAGCCTACATTAACGAAGGCTGCGTTAAGACCGGGAACAGTTTTCCGAATCTTGGCGATAAACACGTCGCCAACAGAAAATTTGTTGTTGTCTTCTTCTTTGTGTAATTCGAGTAGTTTTCCATCTTTTAAAAGGGCAAAATCAACGACTTGTGAACTGGATCTAATAAATAATTCGTAGTTCACGATTTTTGATTTTAGTCCGCCTATGGCGGATGGATTAAACAATAATTTATCACAGGATTTAGCGCCCCAAAATTATGGGGCTACCCGTCGAAACTTAACTACCGTACATAAAGCAGTAGTTGCATTTCATTTTCAAAGAACGGTTTGTTTGTTTTTTTCTTAAACGAAAAAAGTAGTCTAAAAAAACTACTTTTTCTTGTGGCGATTAGCGCGTCTTCTTTTCTTACGCTTGTGCGTCGCTACCTTATGTCTTTTTCTTTTTTTACCACTTGGCATATGCTTGTGTTGTTTAGAAGTCTCCCCAAAGGAGAGACAGGTTATTATTTTACTTCAACATTCGTTTTAACACCTTCTACAAAAACCTTAGCAGGCTTAAATGCAGGAATGTTGTGTGCAGGTATTTTAATGGTAGTATTCTTAGAAATATTTCTACCTGTTTTTTCAGCTCTTGTTTTGATAATGAAACTTCCAAAACCACGTAAGTATACGTTGTCTCCTCCTTCAAGAGAATTTTTTACTTCACTCATGAAACTTTCTACAGTAGCTTGAACATCTCCTTTTTCCATTCCTAGCTTTTCTGAAATTTTTGCTACTAAATCTGCTTTCGTCATTGTAATATAAATTTTAAATTGGGTCTTTAGGTTTATTTTTCAAGGTGGCAAATATAAACAATTTAATTTGTAATACTAACCTCTTAATCTATTAAAATATAAATAGATAACGACTACTTTTGCCTAATGCCAGAAATTAACTTCCCTTTTTCTAACAAACTAATAACGTGGTATTTACAAAACAAGCGTGAATTACCTTGGCGTCAAACCAAGGACCCTTACCGTATCTGGCTTTCTGAAATAATACTGCAACAAACGCGGGTTGCACAAGGGTTGCCATATTACGAAACCTTTGTGGCAACGTACCCTAACGTTTATGAGCTTGCTAAAGCACCAGAAGAAGATGTGTTAAAACTTTGGCAAGGGTTGGGGTATTACTCTAGGGCTCGAAATTTACGTTTTACGGCAAACTTTGTGGCAAATGAGTTAAACGGCGTTTTTCCAAACACCTACGAGTCTTTAAAAAAACTAAAGGGAGTAGGTGATTATACTGCCAGTGCCATAGCGTCTATCTGTTACCAAGAGCCTGCCGCAGTGGTTGATGGTAATGTGTACAGAGTACTTTCTCGAGTTTTTGGCGTCGCTACTCCTATAAATAGTACAGCAGGAATAAAAGAATTTAAGCTGTTAGCACAAACACTATTAGATGAAAAGCAACCTGGTGTTTTTAACCAAGCTATCATGGAGTTTGGAGCCCGCTATTGTGTGCCTCAAAATCCGGCATGTGAAGGGTGTATTTTTTCTGAAAATTGTATGGCATTTACAAGTAGAACGGTTTCAGAATTACCCGTAAAACTAAAAAAATTAAAGGTTAAAAAACGATACTTTAATTATATAGTGCTTCTGTCTATAGATCATAAAACAAGACTCAATCAACGATTAGGGAAGGGAATATGGCAAAATTTATATGAATTTCCATTAGTTGAAACAACCAACGAAGTTTCAGAAGGTGACTTAAAGCGGGAACCGGCATATCGTAATCTTTCCGAAGAAATAAAGATTAATTCAATTGTAAAATATAACGATACCCCCATTGTACACAAATTGTCCCATCAGCATCTAATCACCACATTTTGGATTGTAGAAACCGAAACGCTTCATGGTACTGGGATTGCGATTTCAGAAATAGAAAAATTTCCAGTTCCTGTATTGATTGCAAACTTTTTAAACATGTTTACTTTTCAATAGTGAGGGGTTAGGTATGTTTTTGTAGTATCATAACTTTGCATAAAACAGGCTACTATAAAATCTTAAAATTGGTTATATTTAGAATTCATAATATACCTTTGTACTTTAATTATTTTTTATGAGCGGAACATTGAACAAGGTCATGCTAATTGGCCATACTGGAGACGAAGTTAAAATGCATTATTTTGATGGGGGTGGAAGCATTGGTAGATTTCCGCTTGCTACCAACGAAACATATACCAATAGAACTACTGGTGAAAAGGTTTCAAATACCGAATGGCACAATATTGTAGTTCGTAATAAAGGTGCAGAAATTTGTGAAAAGTATCTGAAAAAAGGAGATAAAGTCTATATCGAAGGACGTTTAAAGACCCGTAAATGGCAAGACGAGCAAGGAAAAGATCGCTATAGTACAGAAATTCAGTGTACAGACTTTACTTTTTTAAGTCCTAAAACTGAAGGTGGTGCCATGCCTCAGAATGCAACAACGGCTCAGTCTTCTGGGCAAGTTCCGGCGCAACAGCAACACGTGCAGCAGCCCGATACAACAGAAGATGACGATTTGCCGTTTTAAGTTTAACTAAATCTGCTACATTGGACCCAGAACCCCCGAGTTTATTAATATCTCTTATAACAACTGCCGAAATTTCCAGTTTGGTTATCTTACTGGTTTTACTTCTATGTTCTGCTTTAATATCGGGTGCCGAGGTTGCTTTGTTTTCCCTTACCCCAACAGATTTTGAAGCCAATGAAGATAAAAATCCGTCTAAGAAGCTTGGGATTATTCAGAAACTACTTGCACGTCCTAAAAAGTTATTAGCTACCATACTCGTTGCAAATAACCTGATTAATATTGCCATTGTACTCTTATTTGCCTCCTTAAGCGAGACGTTCTTCGGAAAAATTACTCAGGTGTATTATGGTATAAACATTCGCTTTTTGTTAGAGGTTGGTGTGGTAACCTTCCTCATTTTGTTATTTGGCGAAATACTACCTAAAATTTATGCCAGCCGAAATAAACTTTCGTTTGCTCTTATGATGGCCTACCCGTTAAGTGTGCTCGACAAATTATTTTCTCCAATTAGTTTGCCCATGCGAGCAGCTACCTTGCTGATAGAAAATAAATTTGGCAAACAAAAATCGAACCTCAGTGTAGACCAGCTTTCACAAGCATTAGAGCTTACCGATGCGCGTGACACCACTAAAGAAGAGCAAAAAATCCTCCAGGGGATTGTAACCTTCGGGAATACCGATACCAAGCAGGTAATGAAACCGCGAATGGATATTTTTGCTCTCAACCAAGATGCCGCGTACAGAGACATCATGCCAGAAATTATTAGTCATGGATATTCGCGTATCCCTGTATACAAAGAAAATATAGATACTATTACAGGTATCTTGTACGTAAAAGATCTGATGCCGTATATTGAACGTAAGACGTTAGATTGGCCTAGTTTGGTGCGAGAAGCGTACTTTGTTCCTGAAAACAAAAAGTTAGACGATTTGCTTAATGAGTTTAAGGAGATGAAGATGCACCTGGCAATTGTAGTTGATGAATATGGAGGTACAAGCGGACTTATCTCGTTAGAAGATATTATTGAAGAGATTGTGGGTGAAATTAGTGATGAATTTGACGATGAAGACCTTATTTTTTCTAAGCTAGACGATAATACCTTTGTTTTTGAGGGTAAGACGCCTATGAAAGATTTCTACAAAGTGATAAAGTTGGAAGATCCTGAGCTGTTTGAAGATGCCAAAGGCGATTCTGAAACCCTCGCTGGTTTTCTCCTTGAAATATCTAAAGGATTTCCGAAGCAGAACGAGGTACTAAAGTTTCATAAGTATGCGTTTACCATAGAAGCTTTTGATAATAAACGCATCAAACAAATAAAACTTTCAATCACTCCCTAATATGAGAATTGTTTTTACGCTACTTTGTGTATTGTTATTCGCTTCCTGTGAAGATGATGTGGTGGTAAAACCATCGGCTATGTTGCGTTTGGAATATCCTGCCCCGCACTATAAAATGGCAGACACCGACTGTTTTTATACATTTCAGCAGAATACACTAGCTAGACTTAAATCAAAAAATACCTGCGCTATCAATTTAGAGTATTCACTTATGAATGCAACGCTGTATCTCACCTATCAGCCAGTGAAAGGGGCTAACCTAGATTCTTTGTTGTATGATGCGCAAAAACTCACCTATGAGCACAATGTGAAGGCGCAAGCTATTTTTGAGCAACCTAGAATAGATTCTATTAATAAGGTATATGGCATGTTTTACGCAATAGATGGCAATGCTGCAACTCAATCTCAGTTTTATGTAACCGATAGCGTGCATCATTTTGTAACAGGATCATTGTATTTTAATGCAAAACCTAATTACGATTCAATCTACCCTGCGGTTATGTATTTGCGCAATGATATCCGGCATATTATGGAGACCATTACTTGGAATAAATAATTGCGCTTTCTGAAATCCTAACGCAAAAATTTTGTCACCTTTGCATTTTCTTATGCAATGGGTGAGAACAACACAAAATGGCTTTATTTAGGTATTCTCTCGGTAATTTGGGGAAGTTCTTTTATACTCATCAAAAAAGGGTTGGTTGGATTAACAGACTATCAACTGGGCTCTTTACGTATTGTGCTAACATCTATTTTTCTCTTTTCAGTAGGATTTAAGAGTATAACACAAATTAAAAAGCGTCACTGGAAATGGGTGGCCATTTCTGGTTTTATTTCATCGTTTTTTCCGCCGTTCTTATTTGCCATGGCACAAAATGAAATTGATAGTGCTGTAGCTTCTATGCTGAATAGTATTGTACCCATTATGACCTTGTTGGTTGGGGTGCTTCTCTTTGGGATTGGTTCTTCAAAATATCAAATCGCAGGTGTTGTAATTGGCTTAGCAGGAACCTTTATGCTGATTTTTGCGGGTGCCGAATTTAACCCAAACCAAAATTATTGGTATAGTCTATTTATTGTGGCTGCAACGGTTGGTTATGCGTTTAATGTAAATATTATAAAAAAACATCTAAACGATATTAGTGCCCTTGCGGTTACTACTGGGAATTTTGTGATTATCTTTTTGCCAGCCTTGATAATGTTATATTTTACTGGCTTTTTTGAAACGATTTTTTCTTCTTCGGAAATGCAATTGTCATTTGTATATGTGGCTATTTTATCCCTATTTGGAACAGCCTTGGCAAAAGTCATATTTAATAAATTAGTTCAAATCGCTAGTCCAGTATTTGCTTCTTCAGTTACCTATACAATGCCTATAGTTGCCGTTCTTTGGGGGCTAATAGACGGCGAAGTCTTTAATGTTTGGCAGGCGGTGGCTGCAATGGTGATACTTTTTGGAGTGTATTTAGGAAATAGAAAACGTGCAAACCGCTAAGATTGAGTTAAATAAGTAGGTAGGGTTGAGATTTTTTCCGAAATTTATAGAACACTAAAATCAAGCCTTATGTCTAAAATTTATATAAAATATGGTGTATTAATCGCCATCGGTCTTATTTTATACTTCGTGCTTACAAAGTTATTAGGTTTGCACAAGTATCCTGTTTTAAGTGCGGCAAATGGTGTTATCTACGGCACTGGAATCTTGTTGGCTCTTAAGAAATCGAAAGCATCAAAAACGCGTTTTAAATATCAAAAAGGCTTTCAAGTAGGTTTTATGAGTGGGGCTATTGGAACACTAATTTTTGTAGTGTTTATGGCTATTAATATGTATCAGATTGACACAGAATTTGCTAGAAATATTTTAGATGCCTGGAACTTGAATTACGACAGTGGAACATTTATGATACTAATTTCTTTAGTGCTAATGGGGGTGTCTACATCCTTGGTACTAACTTTGGCATTTATGCAACTCTTAAAAGATTCATGGAACACTCCAGATGGGAATCGAAATACCCTGTAAAATAGCACGTAATCCCTTTGTAGATTAAGATTTAAAAATTATATTTGCACCCGCCTTCGCGAAAAGATTTTTGCGTTGAGGGTAGCATCCCGCTAATAACGGGGTGTATCGATAAAATAATTTAATTTATAAACGTTACGCTATGTACGCAATTGTAGAGATAGCAGGGCAGCAATTTAAAGTTGCAAAAGACCAAAAGGTTTTTGTTAATCGTTTAGCCACTGAAGAAGGTGAAAAAGTCGAGTTCGACAATGTTCTTTTAGTGGGTGATGGATCTAACATTACTGTTGGCGCCCCGGCTATAGACGGCGCTCTTGTTGGAGCAAAAGTCGTTAGACACCTTAAAGGTGACAAAGTTATTGTTTTCAAAAAGAAAAGAAGAAAAGGATACCAGGTGAAAAATGGTCACAGACAGTCTCTTTCTGAAATCGTAATTGAAAGCATTGCTTCTTCTGGAGCTAAGAAAAAAGCAGCGCCTAAGAAAGAAGCAGCTAAAAAAGAAACTAAAAAAGCTGAGCCAAAAGCAGCAGCTCCTAAAGCTGAAGCAAAGAAAGCAGCTCCACAAAAGGAAACAAAAGCTCCGGCTAAAAAGGCAGCTCCTAAAAAAGCAGCTAAGGCAGATGACCTTAAGAAAATTGAGGGTATCGGTCCTAAAATTGCCGAAACTTTGGCAGCAGCAGGAATCGCAACATTTGCGGATCTAGCGAAAGCAAAGCCAGCTAAAATTTCAGAAATCATTGAAGGTGTTCGTGGAAATCACGTGCCAGACACATGGCCACAGCAAGCTAAATTGGCTGCAGATGGTAAGTGGGATGAATTAACTGAATTACAAGATAAATTAGACGGTGGTGTTGAAAAATAATTCAACAACCATTTAAGTATAACTTATCCGCCCATGGCGGATCTAAATCCGAAACAAGATGGCTCATAAAAAAGGAGTTGGTAGTTCTAAAAACGGTAGAGAATCAGAATCGAAACGCTTAGGTGTAAAGATTTTTGGTGGGCAAGCAGCTATTGCCGGGAACATCATCATTAGACAACGTGGTATGGAGCACCATCCTGCTGAAAATGTATATGCTGGAAAAGATTATACATTACACGCAAAAGTAGACGGTGTGGTAAAATTTACCAAGAAGAGAGATAATAAATCATATGTTTCTATCGTGCCAAGCGCGGAAGCATAAGAAGTATATTTTTTTGATATAAACCTCAATCGAGTAATCGATTGGGGTTTTCTATTTTATGCTATTTAATCTTTTTGGTAGCAACCATTTTTTATCTACAGGTAGGTGTGTTAAAGCAAAGTCTGCCGGTTTGGTGTCATACCAAAACAATTGTGGGTTCTGCCTATTGCCGTGACTCACGGACCACGTAATATCAAGCAATCGCCATGAGCCATCAATAAAAACTGCATTCCAGGTGTGTTCTGGCACTCCTGAAGTGTTTTTAACTTGACCTCCCTGCAATGTAAATCCATGTATGCTTTTAGCCTTAACACCAACATCTTCACACAGCTGTTCAAACAGAAAAGCATAACCGCCGCATAGCGCTTTCTTCCGCCTTAAAACATGGGCAATGATATTTTCTTTTGAAGTATAAATTTGTTTTTGAAGTTTCCGATTTAGGCGTAGTTCGTTGTCGTATTCAATTGTTGTTGCGAGCCATAGAAAAATGCTTTCAGCTTTTTGTGCATCGGTAGTTTTTCCTTTGGTGATTTTCTGCGCTAAACGTTTCGTAGGGGTTTCAAGGTTTGTGATTTTTGGCTGTACTTTGGGTTTTCGATATTCGCTATGAGTGGTTCGTTTCCCAATGATATATTTTCCTTGAGCATTTGCAGGTGCGGCGAAACCTGCCAATACGATGAAAACGACGGTAAAAAACTGCAATTTTACAATTGATATATTCATAAGTAACGAACGAGATTTTCACTTCAATATTTCTGTGTACATCTCAGCAGCACCCTTTTTTCGGAATATTTGTTGAAGTAACCCTGATAGATGTGGTATTAATGGTGTGCAAAATCTTTTGGTTACTGGATACAAAAAAAACCCTCACATTATATTCTCAAACTGATTGAGAACCTTGTAAGGGTTTTGTTGTACGTAGGTCCAATTTCAATATTTGATTTCGGACTCAGTTTCTATTTCAATTAGTATCTGTAGTACTCCGGCTTATACGGTCCTTCTACTTCTACACCAATATAGTCTGCTTGGTATTTTTTCAACTCGGTTAGCTCTACACCAATTTTCTCAAGATGTAGTTTTGCTACTTTCTCATCAAGTTGCTTAGGTAGCATGTAAACTTTGTTTTCGTAAGCATCGCTGTTTTTCCAAAGCTCAATTTGTGCAAGTGTCTGGTTTGTAAACGAATTACTCATCACAAAACTTGGGTGTCCTGTTGCACATCCTAAGTTTACTAATCGTCCCTCAGCAAGAAGGATAATGTGCTTACCATTTAAGTCGTATTTGTCAACTTGTGGCTTGATTTCGTCTTTGGTAGCATTGTTGTTTAACCAAGCTACGTCAATTTCGTTATCGAAGTGCCCAATGTTACACACAATAGTTTTGTCTTTCATAGCTTCAAAATGCTCACCTCGAACAATGTCTTTATTACCTGTTGTGGTAATCACGATGTCTGCATTTCCTACTACAGTTTCAAGTCTTTTTACTTCAAAACCATCCATTGCAGCTTGAAGCGCACAAATAGGATCTATTTCAGTAACGGTTACAATACTACCAGCTCCTTTAAACGAAGCTGCTGTACCTTTTCCAACATCACCATAGCCACAAACAACAACGCGTTTTCCTGCTAACATGATATCTGTAGCACGTCTAACTGCATCTACAGCACTTTCTTTACAGCCGTATTTATTGTCGAATTTACTTTTAGTTACACTGTCGTTTACATTAATCGCAGGCATTGGCAAGGTGCCATTATTCATACGCTCGTAGAGACGGTGAACTCCTGTTGTAGTTTCTTCAGAAAGACCTTTAATGTCCTTTACTAACTCTGGATATCTATCCAAAACCATATTTGTAAGGTCACCTCCATCATCTAAAATCATATTTAAAGGCTTGCGGTCTTCTCCAAAGAATAATGTTTGCTCGATACACCAATCAAACTCTTCTTCGTTCATTCCTTTCCATGCATATACTGCAATACCAGCATCTGCTATTGCTGCAGCTGCTTGATCTTGTGTAGAAAAGATATTACAAGAGCTCCAAGTTACTTCTGCCCCTAAAGCGATTAAGGTTTCAATGAGTACAGCTGTTTGTATAGTCATGTGTAAACATCCTGCTATACGAGCTCCTTTTAAAGGTTGCTCATTCTTATACTCTTCGCGCAAAGACATTAAACCAGGCATTTCTGCTTCAGCTAGCTCAATTTCTTTACGACCCCAAGCCGCTAACGAAATATCTTTTACTTTAAACGCCGTGTAAGGCACTGTGTTCGTTGACATATTTATTATATTTGAAAGATTAAGTTTTTTCTTTTCCGTTCAATTTTCGGACTGCAAAAATACGTAATATTCGCGAAAAAGTATGCCACTTTACAAAACTATAACAGTATGTGATGCAGCTAAGGTGCTGATTTGGAAGATTGAAGAATCTTTTGAGGCGCTTTCAGAAGGTATTGTACTTACTTCACATTGCGAACAGCGCGTTCAAGGCATGAAAAGTGATTTGCATCGAAGGGGTTTTATGAGTGTGCGTCATTTGTTGGCCGCAGCGGGATATACAGATCACGATTTGTTTTATGACGAAAACGGAAAGCCTCACTTAAAAGATGGAAAGCACATTTCGATTACACATTCATTTATTTTTTCTGCAATTATTGTAAGTGATTATGAAGTGGGTATCGATATTGAAAAACAGCGTCCGAAAATTATAAAAATAGCGCATAAATTTACTCCGTTAGAAGAATACAGAACCTTGGCCAATGACGATGCCATCATTCGAAAATTAACGATGGTTTGGGGTGCTAAAGAAAGTCTATATAAGAGCTTCGCAACACCTGGGGTTAGCTTTTTACAAAACATATTTGTGGAAGATTTCAGGTTAGAGAATTTAAGTACAACCGCTCAAGTTAGGTACAGCGGCGTTATGGAAAATTATAGTGTTTGGTTTTTAGAGTTTGAAGAATTCACTTGTGCCTACGCACTTATTTCTACAGACGATGGGTAAAAATGTTTATCAAACTTTTACCAGTGCGGTTTCTGCTAGCAACACTTTATTAGCTATTTTGATAGATCCAGATGTTTTTGAAGTTGCAACTGCCGCCCAATTTCTGCGGAAATTACCTGCCGAAACGACCCATATCTTCGTAGGAGGTAGTAGTGTGCCAAACGGGAAAACCTCGGCTGTTGTCACCGCTTTAAAGTCTAGTACGGCAAAACCAATTGTGCTCTTCCCAGGAAATGTTTCACAGATTTGTAAAGAAGCAGATGCAATTTTGTTTTTAAACTTGTTGTCTGGTAGAAATCCTGAATACTTAATAGGCCAACATATTAAGGCTGTTCCTAAACTTAGACATACCAGCTTAGAAGTTATTTCTACTGGATATATACTTATTGACGGTGGAAACAAGTCTGCAGTAGCACGGGTTACAGCTACCAATGCCTTGCCTCAAGATGATATTCAACACATAGTTGATATTGCCAAAGCTGGTGAACTGTTAGGTGCAAAACTAATGTACCTTGAAGCAGGAAGTGGTGCAAAAGTTCCAGTTTCCGAAGCAATTATTAGTGCGGTAAAAAATGAAATAAGCATTCCGTTAATAGTAGGTGGAGGCATTAAGACAGAAATTCAGAAACAAATAGCATATAAAGCCGGTGCTACCATGGTGGTAATGGGAACCCATTTTGAGGTGCGGAGTGCTAGCAATTTATAAAATTTAACACCTTCAATAGAAAAGTAACTGTTCATAGATTAGGGTTGTTATCTTTGAAGCTAGAAATAAGAAATTAAAGAAATGAATATTTCCGTAGAACTCACGTTAACACCTCTTCAAAACGATTTTGAACCCGCGATTATAAACTTTATAAAAGAACTGCGATCCTCAGGACTTACCGTACTTGAAAATCCGCTAAGCACACAAGTTTTTGGAGAATACGATGCTGTAATGAAGGTACTTCAAAAAGAAATGAAGACAGCGTTAGAGGCTATAGATAATGGCTTGCTTTATATAAAAATAGTAAAATCTGACCGTAGCAACTATGAGCCCCATTTTTGATTTTTTATTCGGTCAATACGCTGGATATGAAACCTTGGATATTGTATTGGAGCTCTTGGCAGCCGTCTTTACAATTGCTTCTGTATGGTACTCGAAAAAAAACAATGTTCTAGTATTTCCAACAGGGATTATCTGCACCGCCATATTTGTATACCTTTTATTAAAATGGGGCCTTTTAGGAGATATGATGATAAATGCGTATTACTTTATCATGAGTATTTACGGTTGGTATGTTTGGACTCGAAAAGTTGACGATACACACGTTACACCAATAACTAGAACCACGAAAAAAGAAAAGCTGTATTCGGTACTTATCTTTTTTGCAACCTTTGTGTTTGTGTGGGTTGTATACACTCTGTTCGATAAGTTTAACCACTGGAGTGCTTATTTAGATACGTTAACTACCGCTATCTTTTTTGTGGGCATGTGGCTAATGGCAAAAAGAAAAATTGAGAATTGGTTGTACTGGATAGTCGGCGATATTATTACAGTACCGTTATATTTTTACAAAGGACTCACATTTAGCAGTATATTATATTTAGTATTAACTTTTATTGCCATTTTTGGCTATTTCTCATGGAAAAAACACTTAAACAACAAGTCGGCAATTGCCTGAAGATTGTAATGTTTGGACCAGAATCTACGGGTAAAACCACATTGGCAAAGCAATTAGCAGCGCACTATAAAACTGAATGGGTGCCAGAATATATGCGTTCTTATTTACAGGAAAAATGGGATAATGAAATGGAAACCATTTCTAAAGACGATCTATTGCCAATTGCCCAAGGCCAAATAGCTTCAGAAAATAGTGCAACAAAGCGAGCGAACGGGATGTTGTTTTGTGATACAAATTTGTTAGAGTTGCAAGTATATTGTGAGTATTACTACAACGGTTGGTGCCCCAGAGAAATAAAAGAAGCTACAGGGAACATGGTTTATGACCTTTATTTCTTAACAGGCATAGATATACCTTGGCAAAAAGATGATTTGAGAGACAGACCTCTAGATAGGTCTACTATATTCCGTAGTTTTGAAAATAGCTTAAAAGCGCGTAATTTACCTTTCATTGTACTGAAGGGAACAAAAGAAGAAAGGCTGCATCAGGCAACTGCCGAAATTCATAAACGATTCAGAATTTAATACATGCTAACTGAAAAAGATAGAATACAAATTGAAGCTCACGGTCTTAATTTAAAACAAGTAGTAGGGCAATTAGAGACTTTTGCGAAAGGTATTCCGCCCGCAAAGATTATTACTGCGGCTTCAGCAGGTAATGGAATAGAAGTGTGCGGTAATGATACGCAAAAGGAGTTAATTGCGTATTACGAAGCACGAAAGGATAAAAATACCATTGTTAAGTTTGTTCCCGCTTCTGGCGCTGCTACCAGAATGTTTAAGTTTTTATTTGAGTTTTTAGAAAATTTTAATCCGGAAGTTGAAACCTTCAATCGTTTTGTTAAAAGTGGAAATCATACGCAAATGGAGATTTTTGCTAAGTCAATTAAGGACTTTGCATTTGTTAACGATGTGCGTAAAAAGATTAGAGAGAACTATCCAGAGTATAAGCAAAGTAAAAAGGGGGTTCGCCTACAGTATTTTGTGAAAAGTATGTTAGAAGAATCAGGCTTAAATTTTGGGAAACTTCCAAAGGGGCTTATCCCATTTCACAAATATTCTAAATACGCGACAACAGCATTTGAAGAGCAGTTGTATGAGGCTGCACATTATGCAAAAAGTAAAAATAATGCGTACTTACATTTTACTTTTTCGGAAGCACATGTTCCATTTTTCAAAGAAGAGTTTGAAACAGTTAAAAAAAGAGTAGGGAAGAAAATGAAGACCGAGTTTCATGTTTCTTATTCATTTCAGAAACCAGAAACAGATACCATTGCTGTAACTCCAGAAAACAAACCATTTCGCGATGCTAAGGGTAAGTTAGTGTTTAGACCGTCGGGTCATGGCGCTCTACTCGAAAACTTGAATGAAGTAGATGCAGATATTATTTTCATTAAGAATATAGACAACGTAGTTGCTCAAGACTATGTTGCAGACACTGCTGAGTATAAAAAAATGTTAGCAGGAAAGTTACTTCAAGTTCAAGAACAGGCTTTTCACTATGTATCGCTTTTAAATGATGAAGGTGAAACCCCCGAAGCCATTGCAGAAATAAAATCATTTTTATGGAATGATCTCAACATAAAAGATATTCCCAATGATAGAAGTCATTTAATAGGATTGCTTCATCGGCCTATACGTGTCTGCGGTGTAGTTAAAAATACAGGGGCTCCTGGAGGCGGTCCTTTTTGGGTGAAAAATGATATGGGAGTTACTTCTCTTCAGATTGTAGAAACGGCTCAAATAGATATGGAAGATAAGCATCAAGCCAATTTAGTTAGTGAGGCAACACATTTTAACCCAGTAGATTTGGTATGCGGGGTGAAAGATTATCTAGGTAATAAATTTGACCTTACCAACTACGCAGATCCTAATACTGGTTTTATAACTGAAAAATCACAGGGTGGAAAAGATTTAAAAGCACTTGAACTACCAGGCTTATGGAATGGCGCAATGGCAAAATGGAATAGTATTTTTGTTGAGGTGCCTCTTAGCACTTTTAATCCTGTAAAAACGGTGAACGATTTGCTTCAAAAAGAGCATCGACCTAACGCCTAATGAATACTTCCCAAGTTTTAACCGAATTAGACTATAAAGCAGTCCGAAGCAGTGGTCCAGGAGGGCAACACGTCAATAAAACCTCCACGAAGGTGACACTTTACTTCGATATTGATATGTCGCAGGGACTTTCAGAAGAAGAAAAGAACCGCCTGAAACAAAAATTGAAGTCTAGATTAACTGCAACAAACGTTTTAGTTTTACAATGCGGAGAGACGAGAAGTCAGCATCGAAATAAAACCTTAGTTACTAAAAGATTTTTAGCGTTATTAGAAGCGGGTTTAGCTCTTAAAAAGAAACGAAGAAAAACAAAACCCTCAAAATCTGCTATTGAGAAAAGGTTGCGCCATAAAAAGGAAACTGCGCTGAAGAAACAAAACCGTAGGCGCCCAAATCTTGATTAAAGGACCATAAACTGTATCTTTTTTACACAGGTGTACCATAGAGGAAACACTTTATAATAATCGAAATTTTTCTCAATTACATCTACACAGCACGTTCTCAGTGTGTTGTTGGTTTTTTATTGCGGTATTGCTAGAATGGCGCGATAGTTTCTATATACTTACCGAACGTCACAACGCTCATAACAAACAAATAAGCATACCCCAAGCTATGAAAAAGTTTCTTATAGTATTTATATTTTCTATCGGAATGATGGCTACTTATGCAACACCAATCATCAACTCTGAAGCAAACCTCACTTCCCAAAAGGAGCTTCGGAAATATGTAGAAGTTAAAGTTTCTGAATTACCCCAGCCTGTAAAAATTGCTGTAGCTAAAGATTTTGAGGGTGCTACAATCAGCAAGGCTTACAAATCTGAAAAAGGTGAATTCAAACTAGTTATTTCCACTGAGGCTGGCGAAAGTCAGACCCTTCATGCCAACAGTAAGGGTGAGTGGATTGAAAAGCAGTAAGCTGCAGGTATTTTTAGATTCAATACTTCGCGTGGGTGCCCTAAGGGGCACCCTTTTTTTATAATTCTCCAATTTTTTTTCTTGTGTATCACCTACTAATTATCACAGTATTCATTTATATAATGCATCATATTCTTTATTTTTACGTATACGAATCTAAAATATGAGTCAGCGCATTTTAATAGTTGAAGATGATGTAGCTTTTGCAGCTATGCTTGCTACCTTTCTAGAACGAAACCAAAGAACCGTGGTTACCGCGCATAATGGTGCAGAGGCAAGAAAGATGATAGCAGATAGGGCCTTCGAGGTTGTGATTACAGATCTAAAATTGCCTGATACCAATGGCATTGAATTATTAGAGTTGTGTAAAGAAAGTGCTCCTGGTACCAAGGTGCTTATTATGACTGGGTATGCAGATGTTACTTCTGCTGTCGATGCTATAAAGAAGGGTGCAATCGATTATATTTCAAAGCCTTTTAGACCTGAAGAACTTCTTATGATTTTAGACCAGTCATCAGAGATGTTCAGTCTGGATGACCGAGATAAACCCGAGGTAACTGAAAAAAAAGCAACAAAACAAAGTGTTGATGTTCCTTTTGTAAAGGGTATTAGTGAGGTTTCTAAAAAGTTTAACGAATATATTAACCTCGTTGGGCCAACCAATATGTGCGTTCTTATTCAGGGAGAAAGTGGCACTGGTAAAGAGGTAGCGGCTAAGGCAATTCACGATACTAGCCTGCGCCGAAATGAGCCATTTATTGCTGTAGACTGTGGGGCTATTCCTAAAGAAATTGCTGCGAGTGAATTTTTTGGGCATGTGAAAGGAAGTTTTACTGGAGCTGTTAATGATAAAATAGGTCATTTTCAAGCGGCAGATGGAGGGACTCTTTTTTTAGATGAAGTAGGGAACCTTTCTTATGAAAATCAAATTCAACTTCTCCGTGCGTTACAGGAGAGACGAATTAAACCAGTGGGTAGCAATGCCGAAATTGAAGTAGATTTACGGATTATTTCTGCTACAAATGAAGATTTAACGAAGGCAGTAAACTTGGGCACTTTTCGAGAAGATTTATACCATAGGCTAAATGAATTTTCGGTGCATATTCCCTCATTGCATGAGCGAAAAGAGGATTTATTTCTTTTTACAGAATTCTTCTTAGAACAAGCTAATATATCGTTGGGCAAGCAGATCAAGGGCTTAGATAAAATGGTTGAAACTGCCTTTAAAAAATACAGCTGGCCAGGTAATTTGAGAGAGCTTAAAAATGTAATCAAGCGTGCTGTGTTACTAACAAACACGTCTTATATTCCTATAGATGTTATCCCACGTGAAGTTATTCTCGAAACTGAAGCTGCTCCTAAGAAGGATTTTTCTAAAGATACCAATGAAAGATTACTTATTATTAACGCTTTAGAAGAGGCGCAAAATAACAAGGCAAAAGCCGCTAGGTTATTAAATATTACCAGGAAAACACTCTACAATAAGCTGAAACAATATCAAATTGAACTCTAGTCAATTTCCTGTTCCAATTCGCTTACTAATTCATTAATAGCGTCTTCTAACGTTGCAAAAAGTTCTGCAAATGAAGGGTCTATAGTGGTGATTAATTCCATTTGTTCGAGTATAGAAACTACCTTGTTTGCTTCAATTTGTCGGGTCATCGTTAATTTTCGATGCGAAATAGCTTTAATCGTTTCTATATCGTCTTCATCTATTGCTTTGCGCAAAGTTTCCATGTCTTCATAGGTCTGAATTAAGAATACTGAAATGATCTCATTAAGAGCAACTTTGTCTGTGATAAAAGACTTCAACATGGTTAAATCGTAACTTGTTGCTTTGCTAGTAGGTGCAGCATTGTGCGTTTGATTTAGTACTGTTCCTGTGTCAAAAAGGGTGTGAAGTGTATTTAGAAGTGTGCTTTTATGAAATGGTTTGTAGAGTATATCACAAAAACCTTGCTCGAAATAGTGTTCGCTTTTATGCGTTTGGTTACCCGTCATGGCAATAACTGGTTGTTGATTGTATCCCATTCCTGCTTTTGTTCTTAGCCATTTTAATACTTCAAATCCATTAGTGTCAGGCATTTGTATATCGGTTAAAACAAAATCATAATCTACAGCGCCTGCTACGGTTTCAAATTCAGAAAATTTCTCGAATGCTGTACATGCTATTCCTTCTTGTTCTAGCACTTCTTTAAGTAAAGAGCGCATGGACGGGTCGTCGTCAAAAACGAGTGCTTGTAGATTTCTTTCAGATAGCGTGCCTTTTGAAACCATATGTTCTTCGGCACTAAGCAATTCGTTATCTGATACAGGCTCAAGCGGTAGTACTACTGAAAAAGAACTTCCATGATTTACCTCGCTAATCACAGAAATTTTGCCACCTAATAAACCTACGAGCTTTTTTGAAATAGCAAGTCCAAGACCAGTGCCTCCAAATTTTCTAGAAGTATCTTCATCGGCTTGAGTAAATTCTTTAAAAATTAATTCTTGCTTTTCAGGCGATATGCCTATACCAGAATCCTTAACCGTGATTTTAACTTTTGTTTGTTTTTTCTTTTTCGAGACAATTTCAGCTATAATATGTACAGTGCCACTTTCTGTAAATTTAAAGGCGTTGCTCACCAGATTTAAAACAATCTGCCTAATTCGCAGCGGGTCACTTTTAAAATAACACTTTTCTAATTCTTCGGAAATTGTAAAGTTAAGAGCAACGGGCTTATCTCCATACCTGTCTTTTACTGCATGTCCAGATTCAAAAAGAATGTTGTGCAATGAAAATGCAATATGATCTATTTTAAGTTTTCCTGCCTCTAGTTTTGAGAAATCGAGCAAGTCATTAACTAAGTTTGTGATAAATCTAGAGCCACTTGCAATTTGATCGGTATAATAGGTCTGCTTTTCGGTGAGTGGGGTGTTTTTAAATAGTTCGGTATAGCCTGAAATAGTGTGCAAGGGAGTTTTAAGGTCATGACTTACTGTAGCGATAAGCTGTTCTCTACTTCGTAAAACCTCTTCTGTAGTTTCTTTAGCCAGGCGTAATTTTTTCCGTAGCTTTTCAGCTCTAAAAAAGTCTGAAATGATGATATAAGAGAAAAGTAAAATAACAATCAGCCCGACAATGCCGCTTATTTTTAGTACGCTACTTGCTTTTTGCATAGAGCGTTGTTGTGTTGTTTTTTCTTTTAGGTAGTTTTTGGTTATCTGGTTGTCGAAGGTGATGATAAGCTCCTGCAAGTTTTTTGAAATCACCAAATCGTTTGCAATGAGTTCTGCTTCTCTGGCTTTAAGCTCTTCACGATTTTTATTTCTAAGATACTTGGCTTCGGCTACAATAAATCGGGTGGCAGATAGCGTAGAATCTATGAGCTTGGCTGGCACCTTCATTGTGTCTATACCTTTGTTATAATTAAAGACCTTTATAATGTTTTCCCAAGACTCCCGCTCTTTTTTGCTTCGCCATTTAGGGTTCAAGGTGTTGCTCAACGTAGACTTGCCCATGTTGTCTTCTAGGTTGTTGAGTTCCCTCAAGATATCGTCTAAAGAGGCATCGGCGTTCATTTCCATAGAAAGCTCGCGCAAGGCAATAATATTCTTGTTTTTTGAAATCAGAAGACGTTTTATACTATCTAATTGCGTTTTCTGACTTTCGTCTGAAGTAGAATTTCTGAAATCGGCTATAGACTGATACAGGGAATCTACTTGAAGTTGAAATCGTTCAAAATCTGCTTCGTCTTCAGAAAGTAACGCCAATCTGGAAAAACTGTCTGTTTCATAAACTAAATTGATAAGAGAACCAGTTTCTACTACTTTTTTTCCATCATTATTATTAGCAGCATCTAGGTAGGTGCGTAATTCAGAAAATAAAAACACACTCACAATTACCGCAAGTGCCGCCAATACAAGGTAGCTTACGATAATCTTTAAGGGAAAGCGAGTTGTTTTAGGTTTGTTCATCGCCTAGTAAAGATACAGAAAAACAACACGAAACATACCGATTATTTAGATTGCCTTCCGTACTTTTGCCCCACATCTCAAAGGGGTGCTAAATTGATTAACGAATAGCAAATGATAGTTTTTGAATCATACTCAAAAATCTAAAATTTAAAGTTTAAATCTTTTTGGCTGAGATTATACCCATAGAACCTAGAACAGGTAATGCTGTTTAGGAAGCCAAGCGTTAAGAAAATGTCTAATGGGCATTTTTAGCGAGGTGCTGGCCAGCGGGCTGGAGATACCAACTGCTGGAATTTAAACTAACAAACAACAGAATAACGCCCCTTTTATTCGTAAACTAAATTTATTTACGAATGAAAACGTTACGATTTACTACCTTTTTTGCATTAGTTGCCACCACCATGTTGGCACAAACACAACAACAAGACTCTACCGCTGTTGAAAACCTAGAAGAAGTTCTGGTTAAATCTATTCGTGTAGAGGCAGATTCTCCAATTACACACTCCAACCTTTCAAAAGAAGAGATTGAAAAGCGAAACCTAGGGCAGGACATCCCTGTATTGTTAAATTATCTGCCGTCTGTAGTTACAACAAGTGATGCGGGTGCCGGGGTTGGATATACCTATATACGAGTACGCGGTAGTGATGCTTCCAGAATTAATGTAACCCTAAATGGCATTCCCTTTAACGATGCCGAAAGTCAAGGAACATTTTTTGTGAACCTTCCAGATTTTGCTTCTTCGGTGCAAAGTTTACAATTGCAACGTGGTGTGGGTACATCTACCAATGGTTCTGGAGCATTTGGTGCAAGTCTTAATTTACTTACCGATGCCGTGTCTAAAGAAGCCTATGGAGAAATAGCTAACAGCTTTGGATCTTTTAATACACGAAAACATAATGTAAAATTTAGCACTGGTCTGCTTATGGATCATTTAGAACTTTCTGGCCGACTGTCTACCATTCAAAGTGATGGTTATATTGATCGCGCTTCAAGCGATTTAAAGTCATATTTTCTTCAAGCTGCGTATAAAGATGCCAACACATTGGTAAAGGCTATTACGTTTGGAGGGAGAGAAGAAACCTATCAGGCATATTACGGAATTGACGCAGCAACTTTAGCCACAGACCGAACCTTTAATACTGTAGGGCAACAATTTGATGCAAATGGAAACTTTCAAGGGTATTACGATAATGAGGTAGATAACTACGCGCAAGATCATTATCAACTGTTGTGGAACCAGCGTTTCAATAACAATTGGAGTACAAATGTATCCTTAAACTATACCTACGGAAGGGGTTATTTTGAACAATATGTAGATGATTTTTATTATACGAATGTGCTTTTTAGTGGTGATAGCCAATTTGATTTCTTAGGTGCAGAACCGATTGAATTAAATGGCGAAACCATTTCTTCAACTGATTATATTAGACGCCGGTGGTTAGATAACGACTTTTATGCAGTTAATGCCAATGCAAATTATAAGGATGCAAGTTGGGACATCTCTGGAGGTGTTTTCTTTAGTATGTACGATGGTGACCACTTTGGTGAAATTCTCTGGAGCGAATTCCCTATTGGGTACGACTACAAAGAACGTTATTATGCTGGAACAGGTGATAAAGATGAATTTACTGTGTTTGGAAAAGCAACCTATCGCATAAATACGCAGTGGAGTGTATTTGGTGATTTACAAGGTAGGTTTGTTACTCATAAAACCAGCGGAATTGAAAGTGATGGACAACCTCTTAATGTAGACGTTACATACGATTTCTTCAATCCCAAAGCAGGAGCTTCGTTTCAGCTAAATGAAAAGAATCAATTTTACGCTTCCTACGGAAGGGCAAACAGAGAGCCACGTCGTAGCGATTTTGAAGAAGATCTGTTTACTGCAGAAACGCTCGATGATTTTGAATTAGGGTGGCGTTTCGGTTCAGATAAAGTTCAAGTAAATAGTAACCTTTTCTATATGGATTATAAGAACCAGTTAGTACTTTCTGGAGCTTTAAACGATGTAGGCGCTCCTATTCGTACCACAAGTGGAAACAGCTATAGACTAGGAATTGAGATAGATGCTCAAATTTCAGTTTTAGATAATCTTTCGGTACTACCAAATATTGCTTTAAGTACTAATAAAAACAAAGATTTTTTCTTCTCTCGTGATGGACAATTGGTAAATCTAGGTAATACAAACATTTCATATTCACCAGAAATAGTTGCTGGAAATGCAATTTTATATCGTCCAGCTACAAACTTGGAAATTGGGTTTCTTTCAAAATTTGTTGGAGAACAATTTATGGGAAATATAGACAGTGAAGTTTCAAAATTGGAGAGCTATTTTATAAACGATTTAAACATAAACTATACGCTTAAGAAAGTGCCTTTTGTAAGGGAGGTAGTGTTACAAGGTTTGGTAAACAACTTGTTTAATGTGGAGTATGTTAGCAACGGTTATTTTTTCACGTTTGACGACGACTTTAGCAATCCGCCAGCCGTAACCACAGTAGAAGGAGCTGGGTTTTTTCCTCAGGCAACCATAAATTTCTTAGTTGGCGCAACGGTAAAATTTTAATCTCTTGAAATATCTATAATGTTAGACGTACTGAGCGAAGGGCAGGTGTAGGTCATAGGGAAGTCTCAAAGCGAAATCAGTTACCATTATTTTATTGAATGCTCCGCTAATGCTAAAGACATAAGCGGAGCATGTTTTTTGCCAACAGATATCGATTATATTTTAGTAACTTACAGTATGCAATCATAGCTAGGTAGGTCTAGCTTAATTATATTACTATGAAAAGGTTACTTCTGCTAATGCTGCTAATTTCGTCCTCGTTAACAGCACAAGACTATATACCCATGTTACAAGATGGCAATAAATGGGGCACACAATATTGTTTTTTTGGAGAATGCGAAGGAATATTTATTACTCAAATAATAGGTGAAGAAATTGTTAATGGCAAAGTCTATAAAGCCTTAAAAAATGAGACCTGCTTGCTTCGAGAAGAAAATGGGGTTGTGTATATTTTAAATGACGACCAGAGTGAAGATGTGTATTTAGATTTTACATTGGAAATTGGAGATTCTTTATTTAAAGAAGATTTGTTTGATAATTGTCTTGTACTAGATACTTCAGAAGATATTGATGAAATTAGGATTGTAGACGTTCAATCGCAGTTTATTTTAGGAGAAGATAGAAAAGTTCTTTATACGGCATATTATCATGATGGTGTACAATTTGACCTTGGCGGTGAAGAAGAGATTTGGATAGAAGGAATTGGCTCTACAGCGGGAATTGGCCCTGGAGGGATTATATTCGACCTTGAAGTTAGGCTAAGATGCTTTACAAACAACGGTGAAACCATTAAGGTGGACGGCCATGAAATAACAGAAACGGATGATGCCTGTGAAGAAACTACAGCGGGAGTAGATGAATTTGATTTAAGTCAAATAAGCATCACACCAAATCCTGCTCATGATAAGGCAACATTATCACTTCCTTTGCCAATCAACAGCGCTCGAATCAAAATTTTTGATATAAATGGAAGGGTTTTCTATGAAGCGCCGATTTCAGCAAAAAACACACCCTTAGACGTTTCATTACTGCCAAGTGGCTTATATTTTTATCAAATCTATTCGAAGAACCAATTACTAGTAACTAAAAAGTTGCTTGTGTCTTAAAAACTGATACGGATTAGTTTAAGTAGTGTCTAATTTGATACCTGAATAGTATTACCGTTTCTAACGGCATTGTAACGTAGCATTGGGTACAAAGTCTCGTCTGGAGAAGTATGTTGTCCTGTTATGATGTTATACTCATTGTTGTCGGTAGTGCAGGTGCACGTTGCAAAAACTCCTTCAATTTCCATACGAGAGCATGAGTTAGGGGTGTGGTTAGGGTCACTTAATTCAAAAGCGCTGTATTCCGTATTATTGATGTTATAAATAACTACACCTTTAATTCCTTGCGGAGGTGCCAATGTTACACTACCGCCAGGGAAATTTAACGCATTATACTCAGGTAAATTAAGGTTTAAGCTAATGTTAACTAGCGGATTAATTAAAAAAGGATTCTGATCTAAGGTGTCGTCATCACTCTTACATGCAAATAAAAAGGCAAGGGCAAATAATGTAGCGAGTATTTTGTTTGTTCTTAATCTCAAAATAGGGTTATTATTAGAGGTTTTTGTATATTGTATTGTCGGTATTTCACGAGTCTCAAAAGTACGACAAAATAGACAACAAGTTATTTTTTAGTATATTTGCATCATGAAATCCCGTCAACGTATGGGATTTTTCCATTCCCGCACAGGCGGGAATCTTTTGTATATAGACTATTTACATAGTCTGAAAATTAATTACAAGATTAGAACGAAGGAATTATGAGTAAAGTATCTTATTATACTGCCGAAGGATTAAAAAAATTACGAGACGAACTCAACCAGTTAAAAGATGTTGAGCGTCCTAAGGCTTCTCAAGCTATTGCTGAAGCACGAGATAAAGGTGATTTAAGTGAAAATGCCGAATATGACGCTGCTAAAGAAGCACAAGGAATGTTAGAAATGCGTATCTCTAAATTAGAAGATACCTTATCTGGCGCAAGACTTATAGACGAAAGTCAACTAGACACCAGCAAAGTATTGGTTCATTCTACCGTAAAAATAAAGAACCAAACCAATGGGGCTACCATGACCTATAAATTGGTTGCACAGAGTGAGGCAGACCTTAAAACGGGTAAGATTTCAGTAGATTCACCTATAGGAAAAGGGCTTTTAGGTAAAAAAGTTGGTGATGTAGCAGAAATTCAGGTGCCTAATGGTACTATGAAATTTGATATTGTTGAAATATCAAGAGATTAATTATGGCGTCTATCTTTACTAAGATTATAGAAGGCGAAATTCCTTGTCATAAAATTGCCGAAGATCATAAATTCATTGCTTTTTTAGACATTAATCCCAACGCCAAGGGACACACACTTTGTGTTCCTAAGGAAGAAGTAAATAAGCTGTTTGATCTTGGTGAACAAGATTATTTGCAACTCATGCAATTTTCAAGACAAGTAGCAAAAGCGCTAGAAAAAACAGTTTCTTGTGATAGAATAGGAGTTTCAGTTATAGGGCTGGAAGTACCGCATGTGCATGTGCATTTAATTCCAATCAACGAGATGAAAGATATGTCTTTTCAGCATAAAATTAAGATGACCCAAGAAGAGCTGGCTGCTCTCGCGGTTGACATTCAGAAAAATTTATAACTACGCAAAATAATAAATCAGTGCGCCAACTAGCAGTGCATCTGCTAGAATAATGAGATAAAACAAGGGTTTAAGTCTAATTGCTGTTGGTAGTGGTTTCGCTAATTTTCTGTTGTACTCATAAACCCGTTCTATATCTTCTGTCCAATTTACTGGAAAAATGGCACTATTACAGGTAGAGCAATGCATGGTAGATGAAATTTCGCTTAGAGCTTTTTCGTAGAATTTGTTTTCCTTTTTTTGTTGGGTAAACTCAAGTTGCAGTCCATCTTTTCCATAACAGATAGGGCAGTTGTTATTTAAGCTGGCGGTATGAATGGTATGTGTAGTCTTCATTTAGGTTATTTCTGTAAGCATGATACTCATGGTTGTGCCTTTTGGGGTACTCCTTAGGACACGTATTTTTCCATTGTGGTACTCTTCTATAATTCTTTTTACTAGTGACAAGCCAAGACCCCAGCCCCGTTTCTTTGTAGTAAAGCCTGGGTGAAATACTTTTTTATGGTTTCGCTTTGGAATACCTTTTCCAGTATCAGAGACATCTAGAAATGCTTTGTTGCCTTTTTGGGAAATCGTTACTACAATTTTACCCTTTCCTTTCATAGCGTCTATTGCGTTTTTAACTAAATTTTCTATTGTCCAACTAAATAACTGCTGGTTAAGCAACACATATATAGGTTTTTCTGGCACGTCTAATTCAAAGTCTATAAGCTTAGAGCTACGCGCTTTTAAATAATCATAAGTTTGCGTAGTTTCAGAAACAAGATCTGTGCGCTCTAACGTGGGCGCAGAACCAATTTTAGAAAATCGCTCGGTTATAGTCTGTAATCTGTCAATGTCTTTTTCAATTTCTAAAATGTAATCTGGGTTTACATTTTCAGTTTTTAAAATTTCAGTCCATCCAACAAGCGACGATAGTGGTGTGCCAATTTGGTGTGCAGTTTCTTTCGCCATACCTGCCCAAAGTTTATTTTGGTCAGCGCTTTTGGCAGTTCGGTAAAAGAAATATACCGCGGTAAAAACAAGAATTAAGATAATTATGAGTAACGCCGGATAGTATTTAAGTTTTGTGATAATAGGAGAGTTTCCGTAGTAAATCACAGTGAGCAACTTGCCCTCGTACTTTACCTCTAAGGGTTTGTATTCTTGAGAAAATTCTTTAGAAAGTTCTATCATTTGGGCTCTCAATTTTAGAGAATCCATTTTTGGAAGTTCAATGTTTCTATAGTCATAACTGTCGTTTTCTAGATTGTGCATGACCATGGGGGTGGTGGTGTTGCCTTCAATTACTTTAAGCACCACATCACTCATTACTTGGTTACTACTTAACATCTGTTCCTGCAGGTCTTGTTGTGCAAAAGCCCAAATCTGCATTTTAGAACGCTCATTTTGTTTCAAAATATCGAAGAAAACGTAAGTGTTCCACCCAACGAGTGCTACAATTAGAAATGAGATAAGAATAAGAATATAGCGTACTAGTGATTTTCTATTGTACATAGATTGTTTTTTCCAGTTCTAAATATAAAGTAATTATGTTAATATTATTGTGTTGCTATGTTTTCAATAACTAGTCACATTGGGTACATTTGTGCTATGCTAAGTATAGATCCAAAAGCAATTTCAGTTGGCGCGTTACATGGGTATTTGTTAGGCGCAGTATCGCCTAGACCTATTTGTTTTGCAAGCACAGTAGATGCAGAGGGCAATGTGAACCTTTCTCCGTATAGTTTTTTTAATGTGTTTAGTGCAAACCCACCTGTCATGATTTTTTCACCGGCACGAAGGGTTCGTGATAATACAACCAAGCATACGTTAGAGAATGTACTGGAGACCAAAGAAGTGGTTATTAACATTGTGAGTCATGCTATGGTTCAACAAATGAGTCTTTCTTCTACAGAGTATGACAAAGGTGTAAATGAGTTTATAAAAGCGGGTTTTACTCAAATCCCGTCATCTGTTGTAAAACCGCCACGTGTTAAAGAAGCCCCGGTTCAATTTGAATGTAAAGTAACGGACGTTATTCACTTAGGAAATGAAGGCGGTGCAGGTAATTTGGTGTTGTGTGAAGTTGTACATGTACATATAGATGAGGCTGTGCTAGATGATGAACAGAAAATAGATCCACTTAAAATTGACACCGTTGCAAGAATGGGTGGAAATTGGTACTCGAGAGCAAAAGATGGGCTGTTTGAAGTTGAAAAACCGTTGCGCACTCTAGGTATTGGTGTAGATAGATTGCCACTTGCCGTACGTTTAAGTAAAACTTTGACGGGTAACGATTTAGGGATGCTTGCGAACGTTGAAGCGTTGCCTAATGAAGATGAAATTAGTACCTTTGTGAACCAAGCATCTGAGCCGTATCAATACTTAATTATGTCGGGTACAGAAGCAGAAATACACACAGAAGCACAAGCACTTTTGAGCACTGGAGACGTGCATCAAGCGTGGTGTTTGTTGCTGTCTAAAAAATAAAATAAGTTTAATTAATAAGGAATCCGATATAACGGATGATGAATATGGAAGTACAAGGAAAAATTAAAATGATAGACGAAACTAAAACCTATGGAAGCAATGGTTTTAGAAAGAGAGAATTGGTTGTGACTACAGAAGAGCAATATCCACAACACATAATGATTGAGTTTGTGCAAGATAAAACAGACCTTTTAAATACGTATCAAGTTGGGCAAAATGTGAAGGTGAGCATTAACCTACGTGGTCGTGAATGGGTAAATCCACAAGGAGAGACAAAGTACTTTAACTCTATTCAGGGTTGGAGAATTGAAAATATAGATCAATCTGTTGCAGCAGATATGCCTCCAATGCCCCCCGCAGATGCCTTTGAACCTGCAACAAATCTGAATGAAGATGATCACGATGATCTTCCATTCTAAGGAATAATAACATATAGTTAAAATCCTGCCGTTAGGCGGGATTTTTTATTTTTACGAAACATCTTGCTGAAATATAAATAGTAAGGTGGTTTAACTATAAACGACCTATTTTTTAATGAAGGTACTTTCAAAAGAACTGCTTTTTCCAAAGGTAGAAGAGGCAAATCCCGATGGCTTGCTTGCCATAGGAGGCGATCTTTCTACGGAAAGATTACTACTTGCATATAGGTCGGGAATTTTTCCTTGGTACGAAGCAAATCAGCCCATTCTTTGGTGGAGTCCCAATCCGCGTATGGTTCTTTTTTTAGAAGATGTTACAATTTCTAAGTCGCTAAAAAAGGTGATTCGAAAACAGGAGTTCACAGTTACCTTTAATAAAAATTTTGATGCAGTTATTGAGCAATGCGCATGTGTAAAAAGAGCGGGGCAGCAGGGCACATGGATAACAAAAGAGATGATATGTGCGTACCAAAAGTTACACAAACTTGGGCATGCATTATCATTTGAAGTTTGGAGAGATATAGTTTTAGTTGGGGGTGGCTACGGAATAGACCTTCCAGAACAGAAGGTTTTCTGCGGAGAAAGTATGTTTAGTCTTGAAAGTAATGCTTCTAAGGTTGGTTTTGAATCGCTCATTAACCGTTGCGCCGGTGAGAATTACCAAATAATAGATTGTCAGGTGTACACGTCTCATTTAGAGCGTTTTGGCGCAAAAGAAATCTCAAGAAGTTCATTTATGGAGTTGTTAACGCAAAGCCATTCAGCATATTAATCGTAAATTATTTCCGTATATTCGCAATCAATTCAATTTGTTTTTTTATGAAAAAGAATACCCCACTTTTACTGCTTTTCTTAGTTTGCTTGAGCACATTTATGTTTGCACAAGAGCAGCCGTTGCCTAATTATCTGACTGAAGGAGAAAAACTTCAGTTAAACGATTTTCCATTTAGCAATGCCAATCGTACACCACCCCCAACAGGACCCGTGCGTACCATGGCCGAATGGGAAGAAGTAGAATACCTAGTTGTAACTTGGGAACCCAATTTTGAGAATATTTTACGTCAGATAGTAGAAGTAGGTGTTCAAGAATGTAAGGTAATTATTACCACACAAAACGAAACTTCTGTTTCTAATTATTTAACTTCTAACGGTATTAGTCTTGCCAATATCACCTTTATGGATGAAGATTGGGACAGTATCTGGATTCGCGACTATGCGGGTAATACAGTTTATAGTGATGATGTAGGTGAACGAGCTCTTGTAGATTGGATTTATAATCGTCCGAGGCCTAATGATAATGTAATGCCTTTAGCCCACGCAAGTACTACTGGTGTTCCAATTTATGTAACAGATTCAGGAACTAACGATTTGGTGAATACCGGCGGAAATTTTATGAGCGATGGACTAGGAAATGCATTTGCTTCAGAATTAATTCTAGAAGAAAATGAGCCAGGTAATCCTTACGGAGTATCTCCTAAAACCGAAGCACAAATAGATCAGATTATGAGTGATTATATGGGTATTGACACCTATATTAAAATGACAGCATTGCCTTTTGATGTCATTAATCATATCGATATGCACCTAAAGTTGTTAGATGAAGAAACGTTGTTGGTGAGTAAATATCCAGAAGGGGTGGCAGACGGGCCGCAAATAGAACAGAACATCAACTACGTACTAAATAATTTTCAATCGCCATTTGGTACACCATACGATGTAAAGTGGATTGATGCACCGCCAAGTACTTCAGGTAACTATCCAGACAACGGAGGGTTTTATAGAAACTTTACCAACGCCATCTTTGTGAACAAATCAATTTTACTACCTATCTACAGACCAGAAGTTGATGGGCCCGCATTACAGCAATGGCAAGAAATGATGCCTGGGTACAATATTGTAGGTATAGATGTAGATAACTCTGGAGAAAATTTAATTTCTCAAGTTGGTGCTATTCATTGTATTACACATACCATAGGTGTAGATGAGCCGCTATGGATTGTTCATCAAAAAATTAAGGAAGCCGAAGCAAATACAAATGTTACTGTAGAAGCTCAAATAAAGCATATCTCTGGTATTACTACTGCATCTGTATTTTGGAAAGAAGAAAGTGCAACTACCTGGACAGAGAGCGCAATGACATCGGTAGGTGCCGATATGTGGGAAGCGACTATTGCAATTCCAGAAACTACAGAAGATATTCAATATTATATCTCTGCAGAGGCTACATCTGGTAAATCAATGGTTCGCCCAATAGTAGCTCCAGAAGGATATTGGTCTATTGTTTTAGACGGTTCACTTGGATTAGCAAACTTAGAGGCAAATCGTGTAATGGGGCCCTTCCCTAATCCGGCAACAACAGAAATGTCGTTCAGATTTAGTCAGGATATTACCGCGGTAGATGTAACTATTACAAATCTATTGGGGCAAACACTACATGCTAGTACAGAACGTGTAGATGGAGGAGTATTACGTATGCCATTGCAGTCTAACTGGTCTGGAACGTTGTTTGTTTCACTTACAACTGCCCAAGGTACTACAGTAAGGAAGCTGCTAAAGCGCTAAAATAAGGCATGTAAAACATTGAATTTAGCCACATTTATTTGTGGCTTTTTTCGTATTAATGTTATAGTTTCGTGTATTTCATGGGATATATTTGGTTTTTAATCAGATATTTATCATATTGCTACTACTTATTTCTAAAGTCCCAAGCTTATGAAAAATTTTCACCTTATAGTAGCGGTGTGTCTCGCCCTATTCTGTAGTCTGTCTGTGACTGCCCAGACTAAGAAGACAGATGTAAACACAGATGTAGATATTGTAAAAGTCTACGAACAAGTTGTTAAGGAAGGTTATCCTACGCTCGAAATTTATAAAGAGTTGGCAATGGCTCAATATTTCCGAAGTAATTATAAAGAAGCTAAAAAGTGGTTCGAAAAATGGTTTGACCTAGAGATGCCTAAAGATGCAGCCGCCAAGCATCGCTATAAGCAGACACTTCGTGCACTTAAAGTTTCAGCAAAAAATAATAAATACCTTGCTGTGGCCACCGCAGCCAGAAACTAATTTATACCTGCGTATAACGGAAACAATCAACAAGGTGGTCATTTACCATGCCTGTAGCTTGCATATGAGCATAAACCACAGTACTGCCCACAAATTTAAATCCCCGCTTTTTTAAATCTTTGCTAATAGTATCACTCAATGTGGTGTTGGCGGGAACATTTTCTTTAGACTTTAGTTGGTTTTTAATAGGGGTGCCATCTACAAATCCCCAAATATAATCGCTAAAAGAGCCAAACTCTTCTTGAACTTTCATATAAGCTTGAGCGTTACTAACAGTAGCACGAACTTTTAATCTATTTCGTATAATTCCTGCATCTTGTAACAAAGCCTCAATTTTATTCTCAGAATACTTTGCAATTTTTTTATAGTCGAAATTGTCGAATGCCTTTCTGAAATTTTCGCGTTTTCGAAGTATGGTAATCCAACTTAACCCAGCTTGAAAAGTTTCTAAAATTAAAAATTCGAACAGGCGTTCATCGTCTTTTACAGGCACTCCCCACTCTTCATCATGATAAGAAATGTATAAAGGATCGTCACCACACCACCAACAGCGATTTTTTTTCATAGTTTTATTTTTGAAGATGTCGAAAGGTAGTAAGTTATTATTTTTTTTTACGTCTTAGTGCATATGAAAATTTCAGAAAAAACAAAAGAAGTACTTGTAGCTAAGGCTATGACTGAGGCAACAGATTATACAGCCTATAGAGAATTAGTTGCGGCTCATGCGCAGCAAGAAACTAGCACAGGAGCTATCCAAACAGAAGCGCTAAGCGAATACACCCAGTTAAGCAATGCGCGTATGCGTAGATTAGACAAAACGCTTAAAATACCTGAAGCTGTGGCAACTGCATTTAAAAACACGTCGAGCAAACAACAATGGTTGGTGTTAACCGAGAGTTGGTGTGGTGATGCAGCTCAAAGCATGCCAGCAATGCAAAAAGTAGCCGATTTAGCAGAAGGAATCACATTAAGTGTTGTTTTGAGAGATGAACATCCCGAATTAATGGACGCCTTTTTAACCAACGGAAGTCGCTCTATTCCCAAATTAATAGTCTTTGATACCGAAAAGAATAAAGTGATTACCAGTTGGGGTCCACGCCCATCGGTGGCAACAAAAATGGTAAATGATTTTAAAGCAGCACATGGTACACTCACTCCAGAGTTTAAGAGAGACCTGCAAGTTTGGTACACCAAAGACAAAGGCCAAAATATATTTGAAGATTTAGCGCGTTTAATCGACTAATCTTGTCCGGGAAAGCTATATGTAATAGTGCCTAACTGACTTGGTTTACCCGCTAAGGTTGTAAATCGGGAATCGTTAGCGTAGTTCAACGCGCTTTCTATGAGACAGCCATTTGTGGTAGTAGACAGTCCTTTGTTATAGGTGGCCTTGGTTACTTTACCAAGCTCGTTCACCTCAATTGATATAACAATGTTGCCGCCACCTTCACAGATGTATACAGGGTTGGGTAAGTCTAAGGCATTTCGGTCTTTTAGCCTATACCGAATAGTTGTTTTACGGTTGCTACCTTTTGTAGCCTTTTTATTGCCTTCTTCTTTACTCAGAGATGTTTCAAAAGTTTCATTTACTTTTTCTTTGGCAGCTTTTATGGTGGCGTTCGAGTTGTTTGTTAACCCCTCGGTAATAGCCGCGTCCATTTGGGCTAGTTTAGATTCAAGGCTTTCTTCTTCTGCGTCTGTACCTTCTTCTAAAAAAGCTTCGGCCTCATTGTAGGCGCGGTTTGTCTCTATGATAGTTTTCTCAAGCTCAGAAAGCGCCAGTTCATCTTGCTCTTCTTCTAAAAGCGGATCAGTTTCGGTATATTCTATATCGTATTTAGGATTAAAAGGTTCTTGCCCTTTTCCCAACTTCCAGCTATAGAGTGCAAGAAAAAATATAGCAAAAAGTAGGCAAGTGATTAAAAACGAACGATATGAATAGTTAAAATTCATAATTGCAAGTACTGAAATTTTCTTGAAAACACCTTGAAAATTAACGGGTTGTTATGATAGCGCTCAATCTACAATTGTGTTGAGCGGCTCCTTTTACTTATAGGATTTTCTACAAATCTTTGATAGATTTTTCAAAAGCTTCTATTGAAATTGCGTTGTTAACAGAAAAATCGCCAATTTTTGTACGTCGTAATGCCGAAAGGTGGGCTCCATTATCTAACGCTTTTCCGAAGTCATGCGCGAGCGATCTAATGTAGGTGCCTTTGCTGCAAGCTACTTTAAATGAAACTTCAGGCATGTTTATCTTAGTAATTTCAAAACTTGAAATATGTATTTGCCTACTCGGTATTTCAACAACTTCGCCCGCTCTGGCATACTCATATAGGCGTTTCCCCTCTTTCTTTAAGGCAGAAAACACTGGAGGTTGTTGTTGGATATCACCAACAAATTGTTTGGTAGTATTGCGTATGTTTTCTTCGGAAATAGAACCTGTTTCAAACCTATTGTCTATTTCTGTTTCTAAATCGTAACTAGGCGTCGTTGCCCCCAATGTTATGATACCAGTGTACTCTTTGTGTTGCGCTTGGTATGTTTCTATTTGCTTCGTGAATTTACCAGTACATAGAATCAGCAATCCAGTTGCCAAAGGGTCTAAAGTACCCGCATGACCTACTTTAATTTTTTTAAGATTGAATTGTTTTCTAATGAGCCAACGCACCTTATTTACCACTTGAAAGGAAGTCCATTCTAGTGGTTTGTCAATTAAAATAACCTGTCCGTTTTTATAGTCTTCGGCTGTCATATTAAACAAAACTTACAATAATTGCGATGACCCCAACAAGAAGACAGTAAATAGAGAACCAGCTTAGTTTGCTCTTTTTTACCAAGGCAATCATCCAAGTACAAGCAAACAAGCCTGCAATAAATGCTGCTGCAAAACCAAGACCTAGCGTAGTGTAATTAGTGCTTTCAGAAAAAAGTTCTCCGCCGAGAACATCTTTAGCAATTTTACCAAAAATTAAAGGGACAACCATTAAAAACGAAAATCGCGCAGCCTTACTCTTGTCATTCCCTAATAATACCGACGTAGAAATTGTGGCGCCGCTACGAGAAATTCCTGGTAGCATGGCAATGGCTTGTGAAATTCCGATAATGAATGCGTGTGCAAACGATACTTTTTTGCCTGTGTTCTTTGCGCGATCTGCCAGCCATAATAAAAGAGCCGTAATAATTAGCATAGCGCCAACAAAAGCTATGCTTCCGCCAAAGAATGATTCTAGTTGCTCTTCAAATAAAATACCAATAATAGCTGCTGGAATCATAGAAACAGCAATTTTTGTAACAAACTGCGTTTCTTCATTCCATTTAAATTTCAGCAAACCACTAAGAATTTCAATAATATCTTTTCTAAAAATAACAATGGTGCTTAAGGCGGTGGCAAAGTGTAGCACTACAGTAAATAGAAGACTTTCTTCGGGCACAGAATTATCCCCCAAAATAGCCTTTCCTAGCTCTAGGTGTCCGCTAGATGAAACAGGTAAAAATTCGGTTAACCCTTGAATGATGCCAAGTAATATGGCTTCCCATGCCTCCATAGGTTACTTGGTCTTGTTCGGATTTAGAAGTATGGCGTACACTTCTATTCCAAAACCAATTAAAATAAGTGCTGGTGCTAAACGTATGCGCCGCCAGCTGTAGATTTCTGGATTAAAAACATTAGGATCGTCACTACCTCCACCGGTCATTAGAATAAACCCTAATACAATAAAGGCAACACCAATTAACATGAAGGTGTAGTTCTTTTTTTCAAAAATAAAGGTGCTGTTTTTAGCAGCTTCTTCTTTTCTTTTTTGTTCTCCCAAAATGTAATATTTAATGATTTAAAGTAACGGCTAAATCACCGTTAAACTCTGTATATAAAATGTTTCCGTCTACTTCTAACTGCGAAATGTGTTTGCTGTTTTCTCCCATCCACGAGTTTGCAATATGCAATTTAACCTTTTTATTTAAAACAGCTTCGGTTGCGTTTTCTATGGTGAACCCGTTTTCTAGTCCGCGATTAATGTAAAAGAAATTACCGTCTTTGTCGTGAAACACTAAATCTTTTACTCCACCTTCGGAAATTTTAACGACTTCAATTTCTTTAATAAAACAATCTTCTTTCTTAGGGTTGTGAATTAAACAACTCGTCATAAGACTGGCTGCAAAGATAAGCAAGCTAATTTTTTTAATAATAGAGTTCATCTGTTCTTAAGTTTAAAAAGCGCTGTGTCGCAAAAAAGGTACTCAGCCATGTTATAAAAATTCCGATTAAAAATACACCAACAAAGAGTACAACAAGTAAAATTTGGTCGTCTAAGAGCTGTAATTCTGGAAAGCTTTTGTTTAGATAGTATAACACAATACCCATGCCTATTAAAGCCAATACGGCACCAATCATTCCCAATCTAACACTCTTCCATATAAAAGGACGTCTAATAAAACGTTTGGTTGCGCCCACCATTTGCATTGTTTTAATTGTAAAGCGCTTAGCGTATACAGAGAGTCGAATAGAACTGTTAATGAGTAGTACGGCTATAAATAAAAAGATAGCGCTTATTACCAGTACCCATAAGCTTACTTTTTTTACATTGTCATTAAGCAAGGCAATGAGAGGTTTGTCGTAAACCACTTCATCTACAAAATCTTTAGTCATGATTTCTGTAGTAATTTCTTCTAGCTTCGTTGGGGAAACATAATCTGCAAGCATATAAACGTCGATGCTATTTTGCAACGGATTGTATCCCAAAAAGTCCATGAAGTTTTCGCCAATCGTAGCAGCGTGTTCTTCTGCTGCTTGTTCTTTAGACACAAATGTTGCTGTTTTGGTGTATTCTGCCAAAGCCAGGCTTTGCTTTAGCTGGGTGATTTCTACTTCCTTTGCGCTATCTTTTAAATAAACTGTTAGCGCTATTTTTTCTTTGAAATGATCTGCAACTTTCTTTGTGTTTAACACCAATAACCCTAACAAGCCTAATAAAAATAATACAAGCGAAATACTAATTACTACCGAAAAGTAAGAAGAGATAAGCCGGCGTTTTTGATATTTTTCAAAAGATGATGCCATTTTTTGGTGGGTATTGGTTATACATTAGAACTGCCGTAAAGGTACAAAACAATCTAAACGTGCAGAGAAACCTAGTAGAACAATTATGCGTGTTCAAACGGTTTGTTTGCAGTGTTCAACGTCTCTGTATTTTACTAACGTTCAATCTTTCCTCTTTCGTACAATAGCCGTAAATTTGCCCTTTCATATACCGAAACACAAGCAATGAGCAACTATCATTTTAACGATATTGAAGCCAAATGGCAAAAGTACTGGGCAGAAAACCAAACATTTAAGGCCGTAAATCATAGTAACAAGCCAAAATATTATGTCTTAGACATGTTTCCTTATCCGTCGGGAGCAGGACTACACGTAGGTCACCCATTAGGGTATATTGCCAGCGATGTGTACGCCAGATTTAAGCGTCATCAAGGTTTTAATGTATTGCACCCAATGGGGTACGATAGTTTTGGGTTGCCTGCAGAACAGTATGCCATACAAACCGGACAGCATCCTGCCAATACCACCCAAGTAAATATTGAAGGTGGAGTAGATAAACAAGGCCATAAAATTGCAGGGTATAGAAAACAAATGGACCAAATAGGTTTCAGTTTCGATTGGAGCCGAGAAGTGCGTACATCAGACCCTTCTTACTATAAATGGACACAATGGATTTTTATACAATTGTTTCATGCGTGGTACGATTTTGATGCAAAGAAAGCAAGGCCTATTTCAGACTTAATAACGGTTTTTTCTTCGGAAGGTAATGCTGAGGTAAATGCAGCTTGTGATGATGGTATTGCTGTTTTTTCTGCGGAAAATTGGCAACAGTACACAGCAGAACAACAACAACAAATTCTATTGCAATACCGCCTTACCTATTTAGCCGAAACAGAGGTAAACTGGTGTCCTGCACTGGGAACAGTACTTGCTAATGATGAAGTGGTAAACGGAGTGTCTGAACGTGGTGGTCATCCTGTAATTCGTAAAAAAATGAAGCAATGGAGTATGCGTATAACGGCATATTCACAAAGACTTTTAGATGGGTTAGATACAATAGACTGGCCACAACCTTTAAAAGATTCTCAAACCAATTGGATTGGTAGAAGCGAAGGCGCAACAGTTACGTTTAATGTCATCTCGAAGGAGCACAGCGCTGAGAAATCGCACACGATTCCTGTTTTTACTACACGCCCAGATACGATTTTTGGTGTAAGCTTTATGACGCTGGCGCCAGAGCATGAACTGGTTTCTAAAATTACTACAGACGCTCAAAAAGCAGAAGTAGCTGCCTATGTTGAAGCCACAGCAAAGCGAAGCGAACGTGAGCGTATGGCTGATGTAAAAACTATTAGCGGTGCTTTTACGGGAGCCTACGCCGAACATCCTTTTACTAAAGAACCTATACCTATTTGGATTGGTGATTATGTCTTGGCGGGCTACGGAACTGGAGCGGTGATGTCGGTTCCCTGCGGTGACCAACGTGATTACGATTTTGCCAAGCATTTCAATATTCCTATTCCTAATATTTTTGAAGGGGTAGATATTTCCGAAGAAGCCTTCTCAGATAAAGAAAACACGAAGATTGCTAACAGCGACTTTTTAAACGGCTTAAACTATAAGAAGGCGACCAAAACAGCTATTTATAAGTTGGAAGAACTTGGGGCAGGAACGGGAAAAATTAACTATCGCTTGCGAGATGCAGTGTTTAGTCGCCAACGTTATTGGGGAGAACCATTTCCAGTATATTACGAAAATGGTTTGCCACAAATGATAGCCGCAGCGCATTTGCCTTTAACATTGCCAGAAATAGACGAATACCTTCCAACCGAAGACGGTAAACCGCCGCTGGGTCGGGCAGAAATATGGGCGTGGGATACTAAGCATAATCATGTAGTTGCTAATAGCCAAATTGATAACAAAACAGTATTCCCTTTAGAGCTCAATACCATGCCTGGTTGGGCAGGAAGCAGCTGCTATATGTTTAGATATATGGACCCGAGCAATACAGAAGCCTTGGCAAGCGATGAGGCGATGCAATATTGGGAGAACGTAGATTTGTACTTAGGCGGTAGCGAACATGCTACGGGCCATTTGTTATATAGTCGTTTTTGGGTAAAAGCATTATACGATTTAGGGCATTTAAAAGTAGAAGAGCCGTTTAAAAAACTCATTAACCAAGGAATGATTTTAGGGGAGAGTGCTTTTGTGCATCGTGTTGCAGGTGAAAATAAGTTTGTTACTTCTTCCTTAGCCTCAGAGTACGATACGCAGCCAATACACGCAGACGTAGCTATGATTAACATCTCTAACGAACTAGATATCGAAGCCTTTAAAAATTGGCGCGAAGAGTTTAAAGATGCTACATTCATAACAGAAGAAGACGGTACATTTAAAGTCTCCCGTGAGGTCGAAAAAATGTCGAAGTCTAAATACAATGTGGTAAGCCCAGACGATATTTGTAAAGATTATGGCGCAGATACCTTGCGTTTATACGAAATGTTCTTAGGCCCGTTAGAGCAAGCTAAACCTTGGAGTATGGCAGGTATTACGGGTGTGCATAGCTTCTTAAAAAAGCTATGGAAATTGTACCATACGGGAGACAATGGTTCGTTTTTGGTTTCAGAAACAACTGCGTCTAAAGATAGTTTAAAGACATTGCACAAAACCATAAAAAAGGTAGCAGCAGACATAGAGAACTTCAGTTTTAATACTTCAGTTTCAACCTTTATGATTGCCGTGAACGAGTTGGGGGCTCAAAAATGTACTTCTAAAGAGGTTTTAGAACCGTTGCTTATAGTAATATCACCCTATGCTCCGCATATAGCAGAAGAGCTATGGAGCTTGCTAGGGCATAACCAAAGTATTTCTGAAGCCGCTTTTCCGAAGTTTGAAGAAAAACATTTAGTAGAAAGTGCAAAGAATTACCCTATTTCTTTTAATGGCAAGATGCGTTTTACCATGGAGTTGCCATTAGAAATGAGCAAGGATGCTATCGAGGCTGCCGTAATGGCACACGAGAAAACACAATTTTATCTAGAAGGAAGAACACCTAAAAAAGTGATTATTGTTCCCGGAAAGATCGTGAATATTGTAGGGTAACGGGTACGCCTCTTTTATAGATCGAGCCATTGATGTTAATATTTCTTGAAAATTATCTGGTAAGAAAAAACGAGCATAGTATTTGCTATATTTATAAAAGTAAATAATAAGAGAAGTGTTAGGGCATTTCAGAAAAAATTAAAAATTATGATTGGATACTATATACTCGCGGGCGCCATTTTTTTGGTAAGCATGTATGTGAGCAATAAATTGAAGAGCAAGTTTAAGAAATATTCGAAGATTCACTTGCAAAATGGAATGAGCGGTAAAGAGATTGCCGAAAAGATGCTGGCAGATAATGGTATCACCGATGTTGAGGTGATATCTGTAGCAGGACAGTTAACAGACCATTACAATCCGCAAAAGAAAACTGTAAATTTAAGTGAAGCGGTGTATATGCAGCGTAACGCGGCTGCTGCAGCTGTAGCAGCTCACGAAGTTGGACATGCCGTACAACACGCCACAGCCTATAGCTGGTTAAAAATGCGTTCTGCTATTGTGCCTGCTGTTGGCATTTCTAGTAAACTCTCGAATTTTGTGATTATGGCGGGTCTAGGACTTTCTTTTGCAGGAATGGCGCTAGGAAATTGGGTGTTCTTAATAGGTATTGGGTTGTTTGCTATGACAACGGCCTTTTCGTTTATTACATTACCCGTAGAGTACGATGCGAGTAACCGTGCGCTGGCGTGGTTAAAAGACAAAAACATGGTGACTCCAGATGAATACGCAGGGTCTAAAGACGCGCTTAAATGGGCGGCTAGAACCTATTTGGTGGCTGCATTGGGCTCATTGGCCACACTGCTGTATTTTATATCACTATTTTTAGGTAGACGTTAGCCAACAACATTGTTAGGGTTGTATCCCATGTAGGGTACGTCTTTTTCAACAAACACTACACCGAAGTCTTCGAGCTCTTTTAAAATGGGTTCGTAGACTTCTTTTTTTATGGGTAATTGTACCCCAGGATTAGTAATCTCACCATTTAAAATTTTGAGGGTGGCAATTGCAACGGGCAGCCCCACTGTTTTTGCCATAGCTGTATAGGTTTGGTCATCACCTTTTATAACCATGCTGCTGTCTATTTGGTGCTTTTTGCCGTTGAGTTGATAACCAAATTTGTGATACATTACAATCATGTCTTTGTCTTCCGGCTGCAGGGTCCATTTATCTTCTAGAATTTTCTGAAGTGCTTTTGCAGGTGTCGCATCTTTAATTCCAATCTTCTTTTCAGTATTGAAAATATCTAACTCCAAAAGTTTCCCCCACATTAAATCATCTTGATCTATCTTAAGACTGTAACGAAGTTTTAGCTCTACTGAATCTGTTGGAGAATAGGGTAGAAATAAATTTACAAAATCTCTATAGCTTAAATTTTCAGAATCTGGAATTGTATAACTATCATCTGTCATGCCTAAATGCACAAACATATTCCAAGCTTTGCTAAATCCTACACGACGGATAGTTCCGCGATACAGGGTAAGTACGTCTTCTAAGCCATATACACTACGGTACTTTAAAGAATTTCTGTTGGCATAGGCTTCAAACCGTCCATGACCTTCAATGTCTAAAAATTCTGTACGTCTAAAAAGACGGTGATATGGTATATACTTATAAGTGCCTTCTTGAATAAACTCTGCAGCGCCACCTTGTCCGGCAACCACTACATTTCTTGGGTTCCAGGTGAATTTATAGTGCCAAAGATTGTCGTCACTTTCTGGAGCAACCAAACCACCTGTAAAGCTTTCAAAAAGTAACATTTCTCCCCCTTTATCACGAATACGATCTATCACCTGCATAGCGCTCATATGATCGATACCAGGATCAAGGCCGATTTCATTCATAAATATGAGTCCTTTGGCTTTAACCTTAGGGTCTAGCAATTGCATATCATTACTTATATATGATGCGGTCACCAAGTGTTTGCCAAACTCTAAACAATCGTTGGCTACTTCCATATGATATCTTGCTGGGAGCATAGAGATAACAATGTCTGCGTTTTCAACTGCTTCTCTACGCTGTGCCTGATTGAAAACATCTAGCAGGATGCCCCTGCCATTTGGATGCCCGCTGGTAAACTTTTGTGCATGCTGAATGTTGAGATCGCCAATGGTTAAAAAGAGGTCTTCGCTTTCAGATTTGTCTAATAAATACTTAATCAGACTCGTAGCAGAGCGTCCTGCACCTATAATTAATATGTTACGCATGAGAAGGGTTTTGGTTATCTTTGTGAGACAATTTAGAGCTAGCGAATTTAAGAATTGTAAGACACATTTATGGATAAATTAAGTAAAAATATTGTGGTAACATCGGCTGTTTTGGCAGCTGTAACAATTGCTATTGGTGCCTTTGGGGCTCATGGTTTAAAACAGTTAGTTACAGCAGATGCCTTGGCTACTTTTGAAACAGGGGTGCGCTATCAAATGTGTCATGTTTTGGCATTGCTTTTAGTTGGTTTTGCTGAAAAGGTACCCCCGACAACGAAGAAGTGGGTGTTTCGCTTTTTTTGCTTCGGAATACTATTATTCTCGGGCTCTATCTATATGCTTGCATTAAAAGAGCAACTTCCATTCTCTGTTTCATTTTTAGGTCCAGTAACTCCGGTAGGTGGATTCCTGTTTATTCTTGGGTGGGTACGGTTAGCTTATGGGTTATTAACATTTAATAGGGGATAATTACTATTTTTTAAAGACACTTTCTATTTCAGTTTTCTTATTTTTGCAGTCACAACAATTAAAACAAGTTATGGTCGACAAAAACCAAGCTACTAAAACGATTTCGTTAGAACAATACGGAATTAAGAATGCAAACGTTCACTACCAATTACCCGCAACCGATTTACATAATGAAACTTTAAGAAAGGGACAAGGCACAGAAGCTGATAGCGGTGCCCTTGCTGTTAACACTGGTGAGTTTACCGGACGTTCTCCTAAAGATAGATTTATAGTAGAGGATGACATCACTCGTGATAAGGTGTGGTGGGGAAACATCAACATTCCTTTTCCAGCAGATAAATTTGATGCTTTGTATGATAAAGTGACTAATTATCTTTCGGAAAAAGAAATTTATGCCCGCGATAGTTATGCATGTGCAGACGATAGTTATCGCTTAAACATTCGTGTAATAAACGAATACCCTTGGAGTAACATGTTTGCATACAACATGTTTCTACGTCCAACAGAACAAGAGCTTAACGGATTTGATCCAGAATGGCTTATTGTAAATGCACCAGGTTTTATGGCAGATCCTGAAGTTGATGGCACACGCCAGCACAACTTTGCTATTTTAAATTTTACAAAGAAAATTGCTCTAATTGGTGGAACTGGTTATACAGGTGAAATCAAAAAAGGAATATTTTCTGCGTTGAATTTTATTTTGCCCGTAGATAAAAATACGATGCCAATGCATTGTTCAGCCAATGTAGGTGATAATGGTGAAACCGCAATCTTCTTTGGGTTGTCTGGAACAGGAAAAACCACCTTATCTGCAGATCCAACACGTAAATTGATTGGAGATGATGAACATGGATGGACGGCAGAGAATACCGTTTTCAATTTTGAAGGTGGTTGCTATGCAAAGGTGATTAATCTATCTCAAGAAAATGAGCCAGATATCTATAATGCCATTAAGCCAGGAGCAATTCTTGAAAATGTAGTTATGGATGCCAACGGCGCTGTAGATTTTGGAGATACTTCTATTACGCCAAATACACGAGTAAGTTACCCGATTTATCATATTGACAATATTCAAGAGCCTTCTATAGGGCGTAATCCTAAGAATATTTTCTTTTTAACAGCAGATGCTTTTGGTGTGTTACCTCCAATTGCAAAACTAACACCTGGACAAGCGGCGTACCATTTTATTAGTGGGTACACTGCAAAGGTTGCAGGTACAGAAGCTGGAATTGATGAGCCTGTTCCAAGTTTTTCTGCTTGTTTTGGAGCTCCGTTTATGCCGTTGCACCCAACAAAATATGCCGAAATGCTAAGTAAAAAAATGCAGGAAGCAGGGGTGAATGTTTGGTTGGTTAATACTGGTTGGACTGGAGGTCCTTACGGTGTGGGTAGCAGAATGAAGTTAAAATATACACGTGCTATGATAACCGCGGCTATGGATGGGTCGTTAGAAGAAGCAAATAAAGATAACTACCATATTCATTCAGTATTTGGCGTACAACAGCCAAGAGTTTGTCCAAATGTTCCTACAGAAGTTTTAAGTCCTAGGTCTACATGGAATAATGATGAAGGTTATTACAAGACAGCGCATAAATTAGCGAGCTCATTTAGAAATAACTTTAAACAGTTTGAAGAATTTGCAAGTGAAGAAATAATGTCTGGAGGTCCGTTAGGAGGCTTGTAGAAAAATATTCAGAACAAAAAAAGGATCGCAATTTGCGATCCTTTTTTTGTTTGTAATCATAGCAGCGTGCTATTTATTTCCTTTGTTTGCTTCTTTAATATACTTCTCTAGTGCCATGCTCATTGACGGTGTCTCTGGAGTTGGCGCTTGAATATCTACACGTAAACCATTTTCGGCAGCAGCCTTAACTGTTGTGTTTCCAAATACAGCAATTCGTGTGTCGTTTTGTTCGAAATCTGGGAAATTCTCTAGAAGTGAAACAATTCCACTCGGACTAAAAAAGACTAAGATGTCATAAAATACATTTTTTAGATCTGATAGGTCACTTACCACCGTTTTGTAAAAAGTAGCTTGTTTCCAATTTACCTTTAAGTCGTTTAAGACGCTAGGAACTTCTGGCTTAAGCTTGTCTGAAGACGGTAATAAAAATTTCTCTGTCTTATATTTTTTGATGAGTGGAGAAAGCTCTGTAAAGGTACGCTTACCTACATAAATTTTCCGCTTTCGATACACAACATATTTTTGAAGGTAATAAGCAACTGCCTCACTCTGGCAGAAATATTTCATAGAATCTGGTACTTTAAAACGCATTTCTTCGGCAATTCTAAAGTAATGATCTACGGCATTTCTACTTGTTAGAATAACAGCCGTAAAATCACCAAGATCTACTTTTTGGGTTCTAACATCTTTTCCAGACACACCTTCTACGTGAATAAATGGTCTGAAATCTATTTTAACTTTTTGCTTTTCGATTAAATCGAAATAAGGAGAATTTTCAACCTTTGGCTCCGGTTGGGAAACTAAAATAGTTTTCACTTTCATAAGCTGCAATTTTTAATATTTCAATACTATACAAACACTTTATATAGAATTATATAGGGTGAAATTTCAAGTGCGCAAAGATACACAATAAAATAAAATAACTGGTTAAAAATTAAATGGCTATTTGTTTTGTAGCTATAGAAAAGGGAAATGCCATTTAAAAGTACCACAAGGCCTATAAATACAAACAGTACTGAGAGTGGGGGGTCGTAGACATAAAAAAACACGAGATTGCCTGCAAAAAGTAAGATAGATAGTAAGTTTCTATAGCTTAGTTTTTGGTACAAATACTTATTTATAACACCTTCTAAGTTGAAAATTACCCCAATTAATTTCTCGATAACAAACTTAGATAGTACAAAAACGGCATATAGTGTGCAAATTTGTAAAAAAAGGAGCTTAGGTTGCGCTATATTTTGATTGGTTGCGCGCAACACTAAAAACATGAATAAAGACACCAACGCTACCTGAGGCACAAAGAGTAAAATGTTGAATGGATGCCGTATTTCGTCTCCCTTACCAAGCAATAAAAAGTATTTATTGGTTACAGGTAGTAATGTGAATTCTTGAAAGCGTTTGGGATATAGATATTTAGCCAAAGTATAGCACAGCAAACAACCAACCAAAACCAGTGTTACCCAATTCAAATTCTCAAAAGTGCGTACGGCATACTCCATACGCGCAAAATTAAGCAGAAAATAGTGGGCAAACTCGCTTGAACTTACAATTTTTACCAACAACATATGCCCAAAAAAAAGTACATTTGCGCTAAAATTATTGCATGTCTAAAGCCCTTGTAGTTATACCTACCTATAATGAAATTGAAAACATAGAGCGATTGTTGCGAAATGTGTTTTCATTACAACGGGATTTTGATGTGTTGGTGGTAGACGATAATTCGCCAGATGGCACTGCTGCTGCGGTAAAGGAATTAATGAAGGAATATCCTGAAAGCTTATTTATTGAAGAACGTAGCGGTAAAATGGGTTTAGGTACGGCCTATATTCATGGCTTTACCTGGGCATTAGAAAGAGAATATGAGTACATTTTTGAAATGGATGCCGATTTCTCTCACAACCCAAACGATTTAATACGTTTGTACAACGCTTGTGTTAAAGGGGGGTACGATATGTCTATAGGTTCGCGTTATATAAAGGGTGTAAATGTGGTTAATTGGCCCATGAGTCGTGTTTTATTGTCTTGGTTGGCATCTAAATATGTGCGCTTTATCACGCGTATGAAAGTGTACGATACCACAGCAGGTTTTGTCTGCTACCATCACACTGTGTTGCGAAAAATTAATTTAGAGAAAATTCAGTTTGTTGGATACGCTTTTCAAATTGAAATGAAATTTAAAGCATATTTAGCAAAATTTAAAATAGTAGAAGTCCCCGTAATATTTACCGACAGAACAAAAGGGGAGTCGAAAATGAGTGGCGGTATAATTTCAGAAGCTATTTTTGGTGTTCTGAAAATGAAATTTAAGAGTCTTTTTGGATCTAACAACTTTAACGAAATTTAATGCACCCAATATTAATAAAGAATGCCAGAATTGTAAATGAAGGAACCATCACAGAAGGTGATGTGTTGATTCTTAATGATGTTATTGCTGAAATAGCCAGTACCATTAGCGCTAAAACTGGCGACACCAAAATTATTGATGCAGATGGTCACTATTTAATTCCTGGAATGATAGACGATCAAGTGCATTTTAGAGAGCCAGGGCTAACCCATAAGGCAACTATAGAAACTGAATCTCGCGCTGCCGTCGCTGGAGGAATAACTTCTTTTATAGAGATGCCAAATACGGTGCCTCAGGCCACAACAATAGAGCTGCTAGAAGATAAATTTGCTATTGCAAAACAGACTTCTTGGGCAAATTATTCGTTTATGTTTGGAGGTACAAATAATAATATAGACGAAATTTTAAAGGTCGACCCTAAAAAGGTCGCCGGATTAAAACTTTTCCTAGGATCTTCTACGGGTAATATGCTTGTTGATGACCCAAAGACCATTGAAGAAATTTTCAGCAAAACAAAACTTCTTATTTCTACACATTGCGAAGATGAAGCTACTATTAAAAAGAATATGGCAGCTGCAATTGAAAAGTATGGGGAGGATATTCCAATTTCAGAACATCCTAAGATTAGAAGTGCCGAAGCATGTTATATTTCATCTAGTAAAGCTATAGAACTAGCTAAGAAAACAGGAGCTCGCTTGCATGTATTTCATTTGTCTACAGAAAAGGAAACACACCTTTTTAAAAATAAGCTTCCGCTTCATAAGAAAAAGATCACTGCAGAAGTTTGTGTACATCATTTGTGGTTTACCGATGAAGATTATGCTGAAAAGGGAACTCATATTAAATGGAACCCAGCAGTAAAATCTGAAGCCGATAGAGAAGGATTGTGGAAAGCACTAAATGACGACCGTATAGACATCATTGCTACAGACCATGCCCCGCATACCTTAGAAGAAAAATCGAATGTATACACGAAAGCTCCGTCTGGAGGACCTTTAGTTCAGCATGCCATAGAAGCATTGTTTGAAATGCATCGCCGTGGTCGTATTTCGGTAGAAAAAATTGTACAGAAAACAGCACATAACCCTGCAATCCTGTTTGAAATTGAAAACCGCGGATTTATAAAAGAGGGTTACAAAGCAGATTTAGTACTTATTAATCCTAATGCGCCATGGACTGTTACTAAAGAAAATATTGCCTACAAATGTGGATGGTCACCTTTTGAAGGCACAACATTTACCTCGCGTATAACACATACATTTGTAAATGGGGTTTTAGCCTATGAAAATGGAAAAATGGTAACACGTACTCATGGAGAACGTCTAACCTTTGCAAGATGATAAAGAATATTTTATTTATACTGTTAAGCGTGTGGTTGGTGGGCTGCCAGGAAGTAAAACGTCCTGAAAAACCAGATAATTTAATCCCAAAAGAAACCATGGTCGCTTTGCTTACCGAGATTTACCTTGGTAACTCTGCTCGTAGTATAGATAACAAACGAATTAGAGAACAGGGAATTAAGTTAGATTCTTTTTTATTTGCTACCTATAACGTAGATAGCCTTCAATTTGCAAAAAGTAACGCCTATTATACCGCAGATATTAATACCTATAATGAGATTTTTAATGAGGTACATGCGCGTTTGGAAAAATTAAAGGAAGTAGAAAACGCACGAAAGCTTGAAATTAATGCTCGAAAAAGAGCGAAAGCAGATTCAATAAAATCTAATAAGACTTCAACTAAAGAAGAATTAGATACCGTTAAAGAAAAGCAAGGATTAATAGATCCTGTAACAGAAGAAGAGCAATAGTATTAAGTACGGTCATTTCTGAAATTTTCTGTTACCCTAGCTATTGTTTCAGAAAAAGGGGTGTATGTGAAGGATAATTCTTTTTCAATCTTACTTCCGTCATAAGTTTCATACGTGTACAACGAAGTTACAAAGGCCCGAAGCAGCTTTCTTCTTGTACCAAAAACGGTTGCGAAAAACCAATCTATTTTACTAAAAAGTACTAGTTTCCATTGAGCAATGGGCTTTGAAGGAGCTGGAACATTTAGGCTGTTTGCCGTTTCAGTAAGAAATTCTTGATAGCGTTTGTTGGTAGCAACCAATATAAAGCGTTCGTTAATTATAGTGCTTTCCATGAGTTCTAGCATCGCGCGTGTGACATCTTTTACGTCTACGAGACCAATACCTCCTGAGGTGTAATACGAAAGTTTACGAGCAACTTTTTTAATAATGCTGCCACTTCCTTTGTACCATAATCCCTCGCCTAGAATAACTCCGGGATTTACGATAACGGCTTGTAATCCTTCTTGTGTGCCTCGCCATACCTCCATTTCGGCACCGTATTTTGTAATGGCATATACGCTATTTTGAGTCTCTGGATTCCAATAGGTTTCTTCGGTAAGCGTCTCGTTAGCAACAGAATTTCCTAAGGTGGCTATCGAGCTAACGTAGCACAATTTTTTAACCGATTTCGAGATGCATAAATTAACAATATTGGCAGTACCTTCAATATTTGCTTTCTTAAGTTTCTGATAGTTTTTCGGATTAAAGTCTACATATGCCGCGGCGTGGTATACGTGTGTTACATCTTTGAACGCTTCGGTTAATTTAGGAATGTTGGTAATGTCTGCTTCAAACCACGTGATTTGGTTGGCTAGTTGCTTCGGGTTGTCAGTATAGTATCCAAACACCTTTTCAACTACAGTTAAGTCACTGTTACTTCGATGAATAGCACGTACATCTGCTCCTCTCGAAATAAGAAGATACAGAAGATGACTTCCAACAAGGCCTGTGCCACCGGTAACTAAAATCATAACACGAAAGTACTATTTTTTATGGGATGCTTTTCAGTTTAGTTAGAGCAGCCTATCTTTGCGGAAAATCTAGAAAATGAGCATGAAGAATTTTGTTGAAGAATTGCAATGGCGGGGCATGGTGCATGATGTAATGCCAGAAACTGAAGCACACCTCTTAGAGCAGATGCGAAGTGCCTACGTGGGTTTTGACCCTACGGCAAATAGTTTACATATTGGAAATTTGGTGCCTATTATGTTGCTTGCTTTTTTTCAACGAGCTGGACATAAACCAGTGGCCTTAGTAGGTGGGGCAACAGGAATGATTGGGGACCCTTCGGGGAAGTCGAGCGAGCGAAATCTTCTAGACGAGCCTACTTTACGGCACAATCAAGAATGTGTGCGTTTACAGTTATCGCAATTTTTAGACTTCACCTCTGGAGCGAAGAATGAAGCGGTTATGGTAAACAACTACGATTGGATGAAGGAGTTTTCTTTTCTTGGTTTTATTCGTGACGTTGGAAAGCATATTACTATTAATTATATGATGGCGAAAGATTCTGTAAAAAACAGAATCACAGGTGATGGAACAGATGGTATGAGCTTTACAGAATTTACATACCAACTTGTTCAAGGATACGACTTCTTGCATCTATACCAAAATCAGAATTGCACGTTGCAGATGGGCGGAAGCGATCAATGGGGAAACATTACTACAGGTACCGAACTAATACGTCGTATAGGTGGTGGTAAAGGCTTTGCACTTACGTGTCCCTTGATTACAAAAAGTGATGGAAGTAAGTTTGGAAAGAGTGAAGGCGGAAATATTTGGCTTAGTGCAGAACGTACTTCTCCGTACAAATTTTACCAGTATTGGTTAAATAGCAGCGACGAAGATGCCGAAAAATATATTAAGATTTTTACCTTTTTAGACAAAGAAACAATCTCAGAGTTAGCACTTAAACACAAAGAGGCTCCCCATTTGCGTTCGTTACAAAGACGTTTGGCAGAAGAGGTAACTAGAACTGTTCACGGACAAGAACAACTTGAAAATGCCGAGAAGGCCTCTGCTATTTTGTTTGGAAAGTCAACTTCAGCCGATTTAAAAACGCTTGATGAAAAGACCTTTTTAGATGTTTTTGATGGTGTGCCACAGGCAGAAATTTCGAGTGAAGAAATAAAAGACGGTGTTGATATTATTGCTGCTCTTGCCGAGAAAAGCGGTTTTCTTAAAAGTAATGGCGAAGCAAGACGTGCGCTAAAAGAAAATTCTATTTCAGTAAATAAAGAAAAAGTATCTGAAGGTTTTACTGTTACTTCAGAAGACTTAATAAACAATACATTTGTTCTTCTACAAAGAGGGAAGCGAAATTATTTTATCTTGGTTGTTAAGTGATAATTCCTAATTAAAATTGGTTACAGAGGCCATGTATTGAGTATGTCTGATACTCTCAAAGTGATAGCTTCAAGGCAAAGCAAAAAAGAAAGCCCTCTTCAGAATAAAGCTCTGTAGAGGGTTTTCAAACTAACCAACCAATTATGAAGTTTAATTCTTTTTCATCGCAATTTTCTCCCAGTTCGTGTCGGCTTTTTGTTGCAATACTTCAGGATTCTCTTCATTCCATTTTTCTAAAGTATCGGCAAATATTGTGTCGTAAAAGAGATAAAGTTTCCCATCTTTAATTTGAAAAGACTTTGGATTAATACCAACTTTTTTGCTAGATGTAGCTACGGCGTATGCGCAGTAACCACCGTATTGAGGGGTGAACTTGTTCGGATTTTCTAGAAAGGCGTTGAGATTTGTTTGAGTTGCAAATTTGTACTTTACCCCCTGATGGGTAGTGGTAAATTGCTTTTCTCCTTTTAAAGCCTCTGCATTAAAATAAGCAACTACGTCATATCCTTCTGCAGCATATCCTTTCTGCGTATTTACCTCTTGAGCTATTGCTATAACAGAGGCAAATAGTGCAATAATTAGAACAAGTTTTTTCATAACGATAGGTAGGTCGTATGAATAAAATGCAACTTACATAAACCTATAAAAAATTTGAAACTTCTGGATAAGGCACAAGAGCACTAATGAGTAATTCAATACTGTCTTTTGCAATTAAGGTAATGCTAATAAGTATGGCTACGACGAGGATGGCTACGGAAAGATTATGGTTTTTGATAGCTTTAAATTCGTTCACTCCACGCGTTAAAATAGAAAATAAGAGAAAGACGGCAGCGTTAATAAACAACGCAACTACAAATCCAATAAACAAATACAAACAAGAGTATTTCACCACAGTTATGGTATCTATGGCCTCGTTCTGGGTGGTAGCAATGCGAATAATGTTTGTTATTGAAGGGACAATTTCACTTAAAATGAGACCAATAGACATAATGATACCAGAAGTAAACACTGTAAAAGCCATGTTATCTCCTTGAACATCTTCGTTCTTAAAAAATAATTGCTTCAATAGTTTATAGGAGACAAAAATGATACCTACCGAGACTATCAAGGACAGTATGATTTCAATTAAAGCGAGGGTGAAGAGTTGTGAGTTCATATTTTTCTATTTACTGGTTAATACTACATTCCAGTGGGTTACATCGTTAAAACTGGCAGGAAGTTCTCCTGCTTTAAAATATTTTGCAGTGGTTTCCCAAAGCACATATCGTTTGCCATTATAGGCTTTATAGTCTCCAGCAGCGGGCAGGTTAATGCCCAGTATTGAATGACGGTAGAAGACGCTATTTAAAATTGCAACATCATACCCAAAATGTTTTAAAACAGAATAAATGAGCACGGTACGAGAGTCGCAGTCTCCCTTCAATGTCTGAAGAAAACTCAACGAATTTTGAACACCAAATTTTACGCCGCCTATACAACAGTCTGGACATTGTTCTAATGTTTTTCTAATGTTGTACTCGTAATTTTCTGGTGGTAGACAATCTTCTTCAAATACAAAAGAATAAGGAATATCCTGAATACAACTAACCACCATTTCGGCAAATTGCATTTGATTTAGATTGTTAGTAGTTTGTATTTCTGAAAATGCTGCTAAAACTAAATCGAGCTTTGGTGTGTCTTTTCGGTCTATATAATCGTATAGGTTACCCCAAAAGTTGACAGTAGATTTGGTAGTGTAGCTCTCTAGATGTTTGTATAGCTGAAGATAATCTTGCTCTCTAATTGTTAACGTTGTATTGTAGTTGTTTCCATAGTTATCGTTCCAGATTCGATTACTTTGGTATACCGAAATTGTATCTTCGTTTTCTACTAAAGAACCTAACACCATTTTTTCTGAGGTGTTAAAAGTATCGGTCTCAATAGCTGTCCAGTCTTTAGAGATTAGAAAATTGATGAGTTGAAATCCACCCACCATAAGCAAACATAAAATTATGGCAGTTGTGGTGTATGTCTTGCTGGGTTTTCCGAGTAATTTGTTTACCCCAATAACCGAAACCGTTAACGCAATGATACATGCGAACAAGGTTGCTAAGCCTATAATCTTTAGGAATCCGAAGCCAAGAGTTGTTACCACGATGACAAGAAATGTCCACAAGCACCCTTTGTTATTTGACTTTTGCATTACAACACCATTAAATTACAGCCGCGAATATCGCTATTGTCAAACCTTCCCATCACTTCAAATGTACCATTCTTGTGTACTTTTCCCAAATCTTGAGTAGCGATAAATGCGCACGAGTATACATTTGCAAGGTCTATGATATTAATGCCTCCTGTTGTTTCTGTTACGTAAGACAACGCATCTTCTGTGTCTCTAGTAAGAACCCGCATCCATGGTGGAGTTTTGTACATTCCATTGCCCGTAGAATATGCTTGTGATAAGAGTTCTGTCATACCATATTCACTGTGAATGGTAGTTACGCCAAAGCCTTTTTTTAAGATATTGTGTAGCTCAGGCTTTATCATTTCTTTACGTCTGCCTTTCATTCCACCAGTTTCCATAATGATGGTGTGTTTTAGCTGAAATGTCTGAAGGTCTATCAAGTCCAAAAGCGCATATGAAACTCCTAATAAGAGGGTCTTTTGTCCGCGCGATTCTAACAATTGTATTTTTTCTATAATTGCTGAAAGGTTATTTAAATAAAACCCGCTATGCTCGTTTTTACTTTCTAAAATTAAGCGGTTTGCCATGTATACCAATGACGAATTACCTTGCTCCAAATACGAGGGGAGTAGTGCAAGAATTGCATAGTCTTGAATGTTGCTATAAAATTTCTGAAAACCATTGAGAAAGCTAGTCTCATATACATTAAGATTAACAACATGGTGTTTACTGGTTGAACTACCTGTAGTACCGCTGCTTTGAAAGATCTTTTCAGAAGTGGTGTTTTGGGCACGTACCGTTTCAGACTTAAAAAACTGAATGGGTAAAAAAGGTATACTTTCGAGCGTAGTAACATTTTCAGATTTTATACCTAGCAAATCACAAAAGCGCCTATATACGGCAACTTCTTTATATTGAAAGTTGAAGGTTTCTAAAGCGGCGGCTTTAAATTCACTTTCCGAAGTAATACTAGTAAAATCTATTGGTAAACTCAAGGTTGTGTAATTGCATATCAAAAATAGGGAATAAAATGGGTTTAGATTACCAGTACAGAACCAATTTCAGCGTAGTTTTTGTAGCAGCTTAGGAAGGAAAAGGTCTTTGTTTAACGCAACGTAAAGAAAAAATAATTCTGAAGTTAACAATCGTAACATTTTTAAGCTGTTATAGGTTAGAGAAGGATTGATTTGTAAATATTTCATTAATTTTGAGTGATAGGGGTGTTACGTAAATGTTAAGAATGCCTGTGACATCATATTGTCCTACCCGATTTGTAGTATCTTTAACAGGTATATTAGTTTATTACTTATGAAAAAGAAAGACATACGTATTTTACTCGTTGATGATGAGCCAGATATCTTAGAGATTGTTGGGTATAATTTATCGTCTGAGGGGTATCAAATTAGCACCGCAGAAAATGGAATCGCGGCTTTAGAAAAGGCAAAAAAAGTAAAGCCACATTTAATTATTTTAGATGTAATGATGCCAGGTATGGATGGTATTGAAGCTTGTGAAAAGCTGAGAGGAATGCCCGATTTAAAGGATACCATAATTACTTTTTTTACGGCTCGAGGAGAAGATTATTCTCAAGTTGCAGGTTTTGAGGCAGGCGCAGACGATTATATTACCAAGCCTGTAAAGCCAAAAGTTTTGCTGAGTAAAGTTAAGGCGTTGTTACGTAGGTTTAAAGAATCTACCGATGTAGACAGCAAGATAAAACTTGGAAATCTCATAATAAATAGAGAAGAGTATAAAGTAGTTCTTGGAAAGGAAGAAATTATTTTGCCTAGAAAAGAATTTGAATTATTAGCTTTGTTAGCTTCAAAGCCTGGAAAAGTTTTTAAACGAGAAGATATTCTAGATCGCGTCTGGGGTAACGAAGTTGTTGTTGGTGGGCGCACAATAGATGTGCACATTAGAAAACTTCGCGAAAAACTAGGGGATGAAAAATTTAAAACTGTTAAAGGCGTGGGGTATAAATTTGTAACATAGTGCAGGGACCTTTCAGAAAAACATACAAGTTTGCAGCGTATACTTCTACACTTCTAACCCTATTTTTAACACTCTTAATGGGTGTTTTTTTTTATCTAGAAGGAATACTTAACTTTTGGCATCTATTTTTGTTTGCTGCAATCTGCTACGTACTTTCATTCTTTATCATACAATATCGGGTTCAAAAATTTATCTACAAACGAGTTGTAAAAATATACGAAGACGTACAGTTACTAGATGCTGCTACCTTTTCTCCAAAGCGTGTTACCACAGATATGGAGACGCTACGTAAAGAAGTAGAACGTTTCGCTGAAGACAAAAAACTTGAAATAGAATCACTTAAAATTCGAGAAAACTACCGAAGAGAATTTCTGGGAAATATTTCGCACGAGTTAAAAACACCATTGTTTATGGTGCAAGGCTATATTTTAACCCTTATAGATGGGGCTATGAAAGATAAGTCGGTTCGTAAAAAATATTTGCAACGAGCAAATAAGGGTGTAGAACGTCTTATTTATATTATTAAAGATTTAGACATGATTACCAAACTTGAGGTAGGCGATTTAAATCTTCAGAAAGAAGCTTTTGATATTATTGAACTTATTCAAAATGTTTTCGATTTGCTTGAAATGAAAGCTGCAAAGAGAAATATTGCACTTACATTCGATATGACTTACAATAATGATATCATGGTTTTGGGTGATAGAGAACGCTTGCAGCAAGTGTTAAGCAACCTATTGGTTAACTCTATAAAATACGGTGTTGAAGGTGGCACTACAGAAGTAAGTATTGAAGAATTTATCCATAATAAAGTGATTATTCGTATTACAGATAATGGCGAAGGTGTTTCAAATGATCATCTACCTAGGTTGTTTGAACGATTCTTTAGAGTAGATAAAAGTGGAAATAGAAAAGAAGGTGGTAGCGGGTTAGGGCTTTCAATAGTTAAACACATAGTAGAAGCGCACAACGAAAAAATTTATGTGGAAAGTCAATTAGGAATTGGTTCAGAATTCTCATTCACGCTCGAAAAGGCCAAATAAATGTCCATACTCTTCTTGCGAAACGAATTTTTTCAACCCAGTATATACTCCCACCTTCTGAAGCTTTAGTTCTGTAAATTTTTCTTGTTTACAGCTCGGCACCGAACCTTGTTCCTTTAATCTTTTAGCTAAATATTCTTGCTCATATTGCCCTGGGGTTGGGATAAAGAAGGCAGGTTTTTGCAACACTGCCAAATCCATTAGTGTGGTATAGCCAGAACGTGAAACAACAAGTTGACTCTGATTAATTAATTTTTCGAGTCCTTGGGTTTCGAGGTAGTTAAATATCGTGATATTTTGGTGTGTTCGTTTGCTTGGCTGATCTTCTATGACACCTTGTACCAATGCTACCTTCTTTTTAGAGTTCGTAAATACATTTATTAATTTCTCTTCCAGTATGCTGCGCTGTGGTTCGGGGCCAGAAATTAAACAAAGTACATCGTACATTATTGGTAAGGTTTGGGGTTTCATTCTGCTAAGGGGGCCAATATATTTTATTGGTAATGTAGTATGTGGCAAATGACCTAACTTACCACTTAAATTCATAGGGCCAGCAACATCGGGCACCCAACACTCTTGGTAGTTGGCAATAATATTTTGATGCATTTTACTGCTTACCATAGATGTGCTTCCGGACAATACATTAAGTTGATGCGTTATAAAAACAGAAGGAATTTTATTACTGTACACTCCTAGTCGATTGTCACTAATAATACCATCAATACGATGCTCGTTAACTAGTTTTTCAATCAGTTTTTTTTCTGCCTGCAACGTTTTTTTAATGTGAGGAAGTTTCCGAAGTAATTTCCACTTCAACCATTTCCCCTTTTTAGTGTAGGTAATATTGTATCCAGGAAGGGTAATACTCTCTAAATTAGGAAACTCCTTCTGTAAAAATAGCAGTGCCGCACCATCACTAGCCAATAGTACATGGTAGTTGTTTTTTAGCAAAGATCTTATTATTGGTATGCACCGGGTAGCATGACCTAATCCCCAATGCAATGGAGCCACTAAGATTGTTTTTTTGTTTTTCAGAGGTAAAAGGTGTTGTTTATAGTTTATCTATATAATTAACAAAAGTATATATAATAATGAGAGCTTATATTTCCTTAATTTTACCAAATTACTAAGCCATTACTTTAAAAACAACCTTGTGGGAAGCAAAAATAAACTGAAACGCTTTAGAGAAAACGAAACATTTGCCAATGTGGTGCAGCCCACACGTGAAGAAGTAACAGAAGCTGCCTTTGCACTAAAAGGAAATTGGAAGAGAGATTTCTTTAGAAATGAACAACCGCTTGTGTTAGAGCTAGGGTGTGGCAAGGGAGAATATTCTGTGAACTTGGCTCGCAAATATCCAGACAAAAATTTTTTAGGAATTGATATTAAAGGAGCTCGTTTTTGGAGAGGAGCCAAAACAGCGTTAGAAGAAAAATTAGACAACGTAGGGTTCTTGCGTACGCAAATAGAATTGGTAGATTATTTGTTTGCTGAAAATGAAGTGGATGAAATTTGGATAACATTTCCTGATCCGCAGATTAAATACAAGCGTACCAAACATCGCTTAACCAACCAAGAATTTCTTGAAAAATACAAACAGATTCTGCGTCCGAGTGGTTTAGTTCACTTAAAAACCGATAGCGAATTTATGCATGGGTATACGCTAGGACTTCTACACGGCTTAGACGAAACCATAGAATATGCGCATCACGACGTATATGGGAATCCGCATGCGCCCGAGGAAGTAACGTCTATTCAGACATTTTATGAAAATCAGTATCTGGAGGTCGATAAGAAGATTACCTATATTCGGTTTACATTTCGAACTGAATAATTTATGTATATTCACAAGACAAACTAACCTGAATGTCTGTATTGCTAAATTTTGTAATTGGCTTTTTTGCTGCTCTTATTGGTGTAATTCCGCCAGGGTTACTCAATTTATATGCTGCTAAAATTAGCATGAAAGAAGGCAGAAAACGCGGACTGATGTTTTCATTGGGTGTCTGTATCACCGTAATGTTACAGACCTATATCGCCCTTGTGTTTGCACGTATTTTAGATATGCATCCAGAATATGTAACTATCCTTCAGCAGGTGGGTCTTGGAATCTTTATTTGTCTCACTGTATATTTTTTCTTTATAGCTAAAGACACAAGACGTCAAATACCTGAGGGGATAGAACGGTCTAAAACAAATCGCTTTTTTTCAGGAATGTTGTTGGCGTTGTTAAACTTACTCCCGTTGCCGTATTGGCTGTACGTTAGCATTACGTTTGCTGGTTTTGGCTGGTTTAGTTTTAATCAGCTAGAGTTGCTGGCTACAGTGTTAGCTTCAGGAATAGGAACTTTTGCCATGTTGGCCATTTATGTATGGTTTTTTCGGAAAAAGGAGCAGCCTAAGAAAAAAGGAATTAATATGAATTATATCATTGGCGGTATAACGGCTATTATTTCTGTAATCACATTTTTTAAAATCTTCAATAGCTTTTAGATGGCAGAAAGCGGTTTTTTTGATAAGGTTTATCAGGTTGCATCATTAATTCCTTATGGAAGAGTGACGAGTTATGGCGCCATTGCAAAGTATTTAGGCGCAGCTGGAAGTGCGCGTATGGTAGGTTGGGCGATGAACGCCTCAGGAAAGCACCCAGACGTGCCCGCACACCGTGTTGTAAATAGAAAAGGATTACTCACTGGGAAACATCACTTTAGCGGTACCAACCTAATGCAGCAACTGCTAGAAAATGAAGGTATAGAAGTCATTGAAAACCAAATCCAAAACTTCGATTCGCTCTTCTGGGATCCTATGAAAGAACTGTCTGAATAAGTTCATTCTTGTTGGTTTATTACGCTAATTTTTTCACGAAAACTTACAGGTTAATTAAAGTTTGTTAGAATCCTTTTTACTTAGAATCATTTTAATGTATCTTTTTTCTAATCTGAGTCTTGCGCCGTATATTTGTAGTCTAGAATCAATCTTAATAATGAAGTTCAATAAACAAGATATTTTAAAGGCACTTGAAACTATTTCGCTGGCAGGTGAGGGAGCAAATATGGTAGAGAGTGGAGCTGTGCTTAATGTAATTACATTTGCAGATGAGGTAATCGTTGATATTAAAATGACGACCCCTGCTATGCATATCAAAAAGCGAGCAGAGAAAGATATAATTAAGACCATACAGGAGCGGGTTTCTAAAGATGCCCAAGTGAAAGTGAATATTAAAGTAGAGGCTCCTACAAAAGAAAATGCTAACCTTATTAAGGGAAAAGCAATTCCGGGGATAAAAAATATTGTTGCAGTGGCATCTGGTAAAGGTGGCGTTGGAAAGTCTACCGTAACTGCAAATTTAGCCGTAACGTTGGCCAAAATGGGATTTAAAGTTGGTGTTTTAGATGCAGATATCTACGGACCTTCAATTCCGTTGATGTTTGATGTTTTTAATGAACGCCCACTTTCTGTAAATGTAGACGGTAAAAGCAAAATGAAACCTGTAGAGAGCCATGGAGTAAAAGTGCTTTCTATTGGCTTCTTTACCAAGCCTAATCAGGCAGTAATCTGGCGAGGTCCTATGGCTGCCAAGGCATTAAATCAGCTTATTTTTGATGCGGCGTGGGGTGAATTAGATTTTATGTTATTAGACTTACCTCCGGGAACAGGAGATATTCATTTAAGCATCATGCAGTCGTTGCCTATTACTGGTGCAGTTGTGGTTAGTACACCGCAGACAGTTGCTTTGGCCGATGCCAGAAAAGGTGTAGCCATGTTTCAACAAGAGAATATTCAGGTGCCTGTGCTAGGAGTTATTGAAAACATGTCTTATTTCACGCCAGCCGAGTTACCCGATAATAAATATTATATCTTCGGAAATGGTGGCGCTAAAAATCTTGCGGAAGATTTAGAAATTCCGTTTTTAGGAGAAGTGCCATTGGTACAAAGTATTCGTGAAGCTGGAGATATTGGAAGACCAGCGGCTCTTCAAACTGCAACACCTATTGAAGCTGCATTTGAAGAAATCACCAAAAATGTTGTTTCAGAAACGGTAAAAAGAAACGATTCATTACCGCCTACAGAGGCAATAAAAATAACTACAATGGCCGGATGTAGTGCAGTAAAAAAATAACAATGGAAGGTAGTCTAAAACATAAAGTTGAAACAGCCCTAGAAGAAATTCGCCCTTTTCTACAAAGTGATGGGGGGGATATTTCCCTTATTTCAATAGAAGATAACACAATTGTTCATGTGCAATTGCAAGGGGCTTGTGTTGGGTGTTCTGTGAATCAGATGACGCTAAAGAGCGGTGTAGAAATGACCATCAAAAAGCATGCACCCGAAATTCAACAAGTGATTAATGTAGTAGCTTAATGTTCGTATGATAAAAACCGACATCCTAATTATTGGTGCGGGCCCCACAGGACTTTTTACTGTTTTTGAAGCAGGTCTGCTGAAACTTAAATGCCATCTCATTGACGCGCTCCCACAACCTGGTGGACAGTGTTCAGAAATCTACCCTAAAAAGCCAATTTATGATATTCCGGCATTTCCAGAAATCTTGGCTGGAGATCTTGTAGATAACCTCATGAAACAAATAGCGCCATTTCAACCTGGATTTACCTTAGGGGAAAGGGCAGAAACTATAGAAAAGCAAGATGATGGTAGTTTTATAGTGACCACCAACAAAGGAACACAGCACCACGCACCCATTGTTGCCATTGCAGGTGGTTTAGGTAGTTTTGAACCTAGAAAACCCCCTATCCCAAATTTAGCGAATTACGAAGATCATGGTGTGGCTTATATGATTCGCGATCCCGAGATGTACAGAAATAAACGTGTGGTTATTGCAGGGGGAGGCGACAGTGCTTTAGATTGGAGTATTTTCTTGGCATCTATAGCCGAAAGCGTTACACTGGTACACAGGCGAAATGAGTTTAGAGGTGCGTTAGACTCTGTAGAAAAAGTTCAAGAATTGAAAAATCAGGGAAAAATTGAACTCATTACCCCGGCCGAAGTTGTAGATGTGGTTGGCGATAGACAGGTAGCAGGTGTTTCTATTAAGCAAGGTGCTGAGGTTTTTAATAAGCCGTGTGATGCTTTTATTCCGTTGTTTGGTTTGGCTCCTAAACTAGGACCAATAGCAGATTGGGGATTAGAAATAGAGAAGAATGCTATTAAAGTAGACAACACGCTTGACTACCAAACAAACATACCGGGTATCTATGCCATTGGAGACGTAAATACCTATCCAGGAAAACTCAAATTAATTCTTTGCGGCTTCCATGAGGCTACCTTGATGTGCCAAAGTGCGTACCAACGTATCTTCCCAGACAAACGTTATGTAATGAAATATACTACAGTTGGCGGTGTAGATGGTTTTGATGGTAGTAGAAAAGAAGCGCCCAAAGCCGTGGTTAAAAAGATTGAGTAGCAAGTTGCTTTAGCGCAACCTGGTAATAGTACTGCGTTAGGGATTGAGCGGTATGTGTGAGCTCTTTTTTGGCACTGCTTGAAAGTGCTAGAAAAAGCGAGTAGCGAAAGCCCGACCTTTTGTGTTGGCGTATGTTTTAGGCAATTGTGGATAGGCGTTCAAGTAGCCAACAGAGAAGGTAACGCCCAAAAGTAGATAATGACAGATATTACTATTTATATCACAGACAGAGACGGAACCGAGCACGAAATAATTGCTCCTACCGATATGAATATGAACCTTATGGAGGTGATTAGGTCTTATGAGCTAGCCGAAGAAGGTACGATTGGCGTCTGTGGCGGTATGGCTATGTGTGCTTCTTGCCAATGCTACATTGAGAGTGATCACGAACTAGATGAGATGAGTGCCGATGAAGATTTAATGCTTGCTGAAGCATTTTACGTAGCAGAGAATAGCCGCTTAGGCTGCCAGATTTTTATTGCCGAAAATTTAAATGGGCTAAAGGTTAAGATGGCGCCTTACGACGATTAGTCTACTCCTTCTTTTACAAGATTAAATAACCTATCTACAAACAATGTGTAAGCAGTTGCCGAAGGATGCAATCCGTCTTTTGCAACTAGCTCTTGGTTGGCCAAGCCTGTACGAGTGATGTCTGTGATATCTTGAAATGCGACTCCTTTTTTTGTAGCGATTTCTTTTGCAAATGCATTGTATTGGTCTATCTCTTCTGAAATTTTCTTCGAATTGCTACTTTTTTGTCCGAATGGGGTAAACGCGTAATCGGGAATTGAAACAACAACAACGTTTTTTGGATTGCCTTGGGCGGCTTGTATTGCTATGTCTAATAACTTCGGAAATTCTCTTTCATACAACGAAAATGGCTTACCTTGATACTGGTTGTTTACGCCAATGAGTAAGGTAACAAGGTTGTAATTGTTTGAAAGATTTTGTTTTTTAATAGCACTGAGCAAGTCTGTAGTGGTCCAACCTGTTTTTGCAATAATTTTGTAGTTGGTAGTTTTATTAAAATGCCTTGCGATTGTGTCTTGTAATTGAAACGGAAAATTCTGTGTGGGTAAAACGCTTTCCCCAATAGTGTAGCTGTCACCTAACGCTAAATAGTTGAAGCTCATTTTGTTCTTAGTAGTGTCATTTTTTTCTACAGAATTAGAGCAAGAGAGAAACCCAACAACTATAAACAGGGGTAATATAAAGATGGTACGTAGTTCTTTCATGTATAAAAGTACGGAGGTTAGGAAGTTTCGGTTTTATAATCAATTAATTTTTGTGGTCCTTCCAGCAGTCTTCTAATTACTTTTAGGGTGCCGTCTTCGGTGGTGGCAATGTGCCATTTTATAAGTGAAATAGATCCGTTAACAATCTCTAGACCTGTAATGCTTCGTGGGTGAACGCAGCTTCCGTCATTAAAATAAGCAATATCTCCAGGTTCTGGAAATCTTGGGCGATGGGTATGTCCGGTAATGGTAAAGAGATTTTTGTTGTCTATAATCCATCGCTTGGTGCGACGTTCAACTTTAATTAATTCGCGGTAATTCTTTGCGGGGCTTGTTGGGTCGCCAATTCCAAAAATTTGAAGTTGCCGCCACAAGGCACGTACCATAAAACGATTTAGTTTCCACCCAACATAATTCATCCATTCTGCTTGGTGGCCGTGTACCATAAAAAGTTCTTGCTTGGTAGATTCGTGTTCAAAAATTAGTCCTTCGGTAAATGTAATTCCGGGAAAAAGGGGTTCATCTTTGCCGGTAATTTTATTAAAGTAACTGTATAAATTCTTTTCTACGTATCGTTGGCGTCTATATACCATGTCGTGATTACCCACAACGCGGTACAGTCTGTTGTCGTTAAAAAATAGTTTCAGTAAATCGAATACGTTTTTGTGCGCTTCTAGGATGTCTTTAAACTCAATGTTTTCCCAAAGTTCATCGCCATCGCCTAATTCGCAATAGCTAAATCCCTCGTTGTAATAGTGCTTTAACGCATGAAAGTAAATATTTCGATTGTTGGCAAAATCGTCTGCAAAACTATTATCTCCACGATGGCAATCGCTAAAAACAATAAATTTGGAGGAGTCGTTAAACGGAATGCGTTTAGCATTTTTGTAAGCGTTACTAAAACGAGTTCGAGAAGACATTCATTTTTTGTTTCCCTAAAGATACAATAAGCTAACAAAATATTTTATAGCTACTAAGAGCGTCTTGGCGTTATAGTTGGCTGATGTAAGTAGAGAAATTGTTGTAAGAAATACTACTGGTTTTCTAAGGGTTTACCATGTACAGGACAGTAGTTCCATCTTCCGGAATACAGCGTCTGGTTTACAGGGCATTTTTTTTCAACGATTACGGCATTTAAGGGTAATTCAATCTTTTGGTGAAAATCACCCAAGCTAAGGTGTAATGTATCCGTTCCAAAGAGATCAATAGGGATTACGGAGGTGTCTTTAGGGTTTTCAGCAACTACAAAATTGATATTCTCTCCCATGGGGCCTAATAAATTTCGCATGATAGGTTTCATGATGTCAAGTACCATTCTAAGGTTTGAGGGTACGTCATTTTCATCTAGAAAAGCCAAGTCTGTTTCTTTGTAAGTTACGCTAAACAAATCGACCGTAGCTTCTGAATCGGTAAAATTAACACCGCCAAAATCATTAATGTCACCTAGTACCACAGCAAAGATTTCGAATCCTTCTAAGAGATCAAGCAAATCGTCCATTTCATCTGAACTAGTGGTAGGATCTTCTGCATTTACTGCAATCCAGTATTCTCTAGGAATCCACCAAATCATTTCTAACTTATCTGGATCTTCGCTTACTAACTGCGTTTCGTCTAATAGTGCATCTGAAGAAATATCTTCTAGATTTTTAAATTGAGCGTGTGCTGACGTAGAGAGCAGCACCAATAGAATACATATTACTTTTGTCATCTTATTTGAATGCGTTAAGACCTGTTACATCAAGTCCTGTTATTAAGAGATGAATGTCGTGTGTCCCTTCATAGGTGATTACACTTTCTAAGTTCATCATATGGCGCATGATTGGGTATTCGCCGGTGATTCCCATTCCGCCAAGCATCTGTCTAGCTTCTCTAGCTATTTTAATGGCCATGTCTACGTTGTTTCGTTTTGCCATAGAAATTTGTGCAGATGTGGCTTTGTCGTCGTTTTTTAGCTGTCCTAATCGCAGTGCCAGTAATTGTGCTTTTGTGATTTCAGTAATCATTTCAGCTAATTTCTTTTGTTGTAGTTGGAATGCGCCAATTGGTTTTCCAAACTGTATGCGTTCTTTACTATAGCGTAAAGCTGTATCGTAGCAGTCCATGGCTGCCCCTATTGCGCCCCATGCAATACCGTAGCGCGCAGAATCTAAGCATCCTAGGGGAGCTCCTAGACCAGATTTGTTTGGTAATAAATTTTCCTTTGGAACTTTTACGTCTTGAAAGATAAGCTCTCCAGTAGCAGAAGCACGTAATGACCATTTGTTGTGTGTTTCTGGTGTACTAAAACCCTCCATGCCACGCTCTACAATAAGCCCGTGAATGCGTCCTTCTTCATTTTTAGCCCAAACAACAGCAACATCGCAGAAAGGCGAATTTGAAATCCATAATTTGGCACCGTTCAGTAAATAGTGGTCGCCTTTATCTTTATAGTTGGTTACCATTCCTGCCGGATTACTACCATGGTCTGGTTCTGTAAGTCCGAAAGATCCCATCCATTCTCCAGTTGCTAATTTTGGAAGGTATTTGTTACGTTGCGCTTCGTTTCCGTATTTCCAGATTGGGTACATTACTAGAGACGATTGTACCGAAGCTGTAGAACGAACCCCGCTATCACCGCGCTCAATTTCTTGCATGATTAAACCATAAGAAATCTGGTCTAAGCCCGCACCGCCATATTGTTCTGGAATGTATGGGCCAAAGGCACCAATTTCTGCAAGCCCAGGGATGATAGATTTCGGGAATTCTGCATTTTGTGCAGCTTCTTCAATAATAGGAGAAACATCGCGCTTTACCCATGCACGAGCGGCATCTCGAATAAGTTTGTGTTCTTCAGAAAGTAAGTCGTCTATATTGTAATAATCAGGAGCTTCGAATAAATCGGGTTTCATAATGGTTTATTTTGGATAACAAAAGTAGAAATAGCAATACAAGTATCCTACATTTTTAAATAAAAATCCTGTACTAGCGCTATGTATTCATTTGTGTACTGGTGACGCGATTTTTCAATAATAAGATTTTCAATGGTAGGCTGTTGTTTTTGGAAGGAAAAGGTAAGTAGGCTGCGTTTTACTTCGGAAATTGGAGTGCCTTGAACCCTGCAAATATGCTTCGGAAATAGGCTGTGTTTTTCGGCTAAGGCGATAAAGTTCTTTTCTTCTTTCTTCGGAAGGATTACTGAAAATGTTCCTGTTTCCGAAAGCAAATGTGAAGCGCACACCACGAGATGCTCAAACGGAAGGGTGTCGGTAAAACGTGCGGTATCCCGTGCTAAATTTTCAGATTTATAGTCTTCAGTATAGTATGGTGGATTGCTTACAATTAGGTCGTACGTTTCTTCTATTTCTGAGGCAAATTCTTGTACAGAGGCATGATAACAAAATAGACGATCTCCCCAAGGAGAATTCTCAAAGTTTTCTGTGCTTTGTTCGTAGGCGTCTTCGTCAATTTCTACGGCATCTATTGTTTCTGCATCGCAACGTTGCGCAAGTTGAAGGGCGATAACACCTGTTCCTGTGCCAAGGTCTAAAATACTGTTGGGTTTGTTTTGTAAAGAAACCCATGCACCTAACAATACGCCGTCGGTGCCAATTTTCATGGCGCAACGATCTTGTGCCACGGTAAATTGTTTAAATTGAAAGGGTTTTGAGGCCATTAGAGGTATAAGTCAATCAGGCCTTCGGGGGCATCAATAAACAGGGTGTTGGTTGTTCTGTCTACTTTCTGAATGATTTCGTCATTAATAGGGATAAGGATTTCTTTGTCTCGAAATTCAATTTCGAAAAGGTGTTGCGCCGTGCTGTCGTTTACCCCTGCAATGGTTCCAATGGCTCCATGCTGTGTGTCTTGAACACTAAAGCCAATAATTTCATGGTAGTAAAATTTATTGCCAGATAATTTTGGAAGCAGGTTAAGAGGTAGGTAAAGTTCTGTTCCCAGCATGGCATTTGCGTCTTCTTCATTGTCTACGTCATCAAATTTAACACGTAGTAAAGACGATTTGTGAAGAGAAAGTTTTTCAATAAAAAATGGAATCAAATTTTTGTGTTTTTCCACAAAAACCGATTCCATTTCTAAAAATTGTTCGGGATCGTCGGTATCTAATTTTACCAGTAACTCACCCTTAAAACTGTATTTTTTAACGATTTTGCCAACGAAGAAACAGTCCTTCTTTTGCATATCGTTTCAGTTTTATTCTTCTTCTTTAGCAGCTTCTGCTGTTGCAGGTGCCTCATCGGCTACTTGCTCAGTTGCTTCTACTTCTTCAGTCGCATCGGTACCTTCTGCAACTTCTGGAGTTACTTCTTCTTCCGCAACTTCCTCTACAGGAGCAGCTTCAGCAATACGTGCTTCATTTACGGCCTTTTCGGCAGCAAGTGCTTCAGCTTTAGCTTTTTCTTTTGCTTCAGAAAGTTTTCCTTTTTTGGCGTCAACAGCTTTTCCTTTGTCTTCTAACCAAGCATTAAACTTTTCTTCAGCTTGCTCTTCAGTAATTGCACCTTTTGCAACACCTCCAGCTAAATGTTTTTTAAGCATCACCCCTTTGTACGAAAGAATAGCTCTTGCCGTGTCGGTTGGTTGTGCTCCATTTTGTAACCACTGTACAGAACCATCGATATCTAATTCGATATGTGCAGGGTTAACGTTTGGATTGTAAACGCCTAATTTCTCTAGGTATTTACCATCTCTTTTTGCGCGGGCATCTGCCGCTACAATCCAGTAAAAAGGTTTCCCTTTTTTACCGTGTCTTTGTAATCTAATCTTTACAGGCATAAAATTAACTTTTGAGGTACACGACCTCGGTTCATAATTAAGGACGGCAAAGATACTATATTTTTGAAGTAAAAGTAGTTAGATAGAACTTTTCTTTTATATTTGTGATTTAACCTACAAATTTTCACCCCCATGAAAAAGTTTTTACTACTCTTATCGCTTGCATGTACATTTGTAGCCTGCGAAGATATACAAGATAATTCCCCAGCCTTTCAAGCAAATTTAGACGACGTTCTTTATAGAGCGTTAGATACAAGAACCACTGTGGCCGATGATGGTAGCACTGCAATTGTTGGTGCAACAACAGATCAAAATATAAGTCTTCTCCTTGCTGCACTGCAGACAGGAACATTTGAACTTAACATTGGAAACGGACACCAAGCTATCTATGAAGATGCCGAAGGGCAAATTTATTCTACAGAGAACGGTGGAAGTGGCGTAGTGAATATTACAAGTCGCGGTAGTAGTGGTGGAAATGATTTTTTATCTGGAAATTTCACTTTTACAGCTATTCTGCCAGGGATTGATACGGTAACGGTAAGTCGCGGATTGCTGTATCAAGTACCTGTAGTTTCTGGTGTCATAGAAGACCCTGAAGATCCATCTCTAGATGGTGCTTTTGTGGCAGAGATAGATGGAAATCTGTTTGACCCTTCTACCGTTGTTGCTGCTACAACAGATACCTCTATAACTATTAGTGGAGCTTTAGGCGACGATACCATACAGCTAATTATCCCGTTAACATCAGCGTCTGGAACACAAACGATTCCTGGTGAAGGCTTTAATGCGATATACTTTATTTCTGGAGCAGAAGAGCCAGCTGTTAGTGGAACCATTACAATATTTGAGCACGACATGACTGCTCAAAGCATTTCAGGAACGTTTAACTTTGCTACAGAAAATCATCAAATTTCCCTTGGTCAGTTTAATGTAGATTACTAAAAGCTACCATAAAACATATAAGAAAGGATCGCGTTGTCGATCCTTTTTTTTGTTTTCCTTCCAAAGTGCGTTAAAGGTTGTTAAAGCCCGTTAAGCTTGGGTTAATTGTTCGTTATTCAATTTAATATCTGGTATATTAAGGTATGTCGAAATAGAGAAAACCAAAGCGGCTCAATTCGATTTATTGTAAAAATGCTTTGCACATTAAAATGAAAGAGATTATGTATACTGAGAAGATGTCAAATAAATTAAACGAATTATTAACCAAAAACTATGATGCCGAAGCTGGATATAAAAAAGCTGCAGAAATTGTTGAGAATCCCCAATTAAAAAGATTCTTTGAAACACAGGCAGAACATAGGTACGATTTTGGTCACGAACTAAAAACCGAAATTAAAAATGTTGGTGGCACGCCAGAAAAGGGAACTAGTTTTACTGGAGATGCACATCGTACGTGGATGACCATTAAAGACACCTTTACGCCAAGTGACGAAGCTAGTATTTTGGAAGAAGTGCAGCGTGGCGAGAAAACTGCCTTAGAAGAATACAAAGAAGTTATGGCAGACACCACATTGCCGCCAACAACTTCAAGCGTTCTTACAAAACAGGTGTCTAACATAGAAAGTACGTTGCAAAACGTAAAAAACTTCGAGGCTGTTGTGGCGTAAGTCTAGTAATATAAATTGAAAAGGGATCGAACGTACATTCGGTCCTTTTTTTTTGTTATAAATTTTACTGAAAATGTGAACAACTCTTAACAACTCAGTCCGTTGCTTCGGGTGAGTTTTTTTATTTTTACTACTGAAATTTTCGCCGCCTGATTTTCTGTTTTACAATCAGAAAACTACAATTGTTAATCTGCAATCTTTTATGTATTTAATTTTCGATACCGAAACTACGGGATTACCCCGCAATTGGAATGCCCCGCTAAGCGATAGCGATAATTGGCCTCGCTGTATACAGATTGCATGGCAGTTGCATGACGCTATGGGGAATGTTCTTGAACATGAAGATTATTTAATTCAGCCAGAGGGGTTCAATATTCCGTTTGACGCAGAGAAAATTCATGGTATTTCTACCGAGCTTGCGCAACAGGAAGGAATTCCGTTGGCAGAAATGATGCAGAAATTTTCAGCAGTACTTCAAAAAACAAAATTTGTTGTAGGGCAAAATGTAGGTTTCGATCTCAATATCATGGGAGCAGAGTTTTTGCGATTAAATCAAGAAAATGTACTACCCAATTTTCCGGTGCTGGATACTTGTACAGAAACCACTGCGCAATTGTGTCAGATTCCGGGAGGACGCGGAGGTAAGTTTAAGTTGCCTACACTTTCAGAGCTGCATAATTTTCTATTCAACGCAAGTTTTGCTGAAGCGCACAATGCAACGGCAGATGTTGAGGCTACAACCCGCTGTTTCTTAGAGTTGGTACGACGCCAAATCTTTACCGCAGAAGAATTAGACGTTCAACCTGACTATTTCGAGAAATTTTCCGAAGAGAATCCGAAGGAAATTCAGCTTATCGGATTAGAACATATAAACCTGAAGAAAGCTTCTGAAGCCATTCGAAAAGAGTTGGAAGCAACAACCGAGACACGAGAAATTTCTTCAGAAGAATTGCAAGAAAATATTGAAGTCTTGCAAGATGCACCTTTTGCGCACCTGCATAACCATTCTCAGTTTTCGATTTTACAATCTACTGCCAGCACCCAAGATTTGGTAAACGCTGCCATTGCAGATAATCAACCTGCTGTTGCCATTACAGACACGGGGAATATGATGGGTGCTTTTCACTTTACACGAGCTGTAAATGGTCATAACGCTGCACTTCAAAAAAAATATGAAGAAGCGCTAAAGGCGTATGAGGAGTTTGATGATACCGCAACTCCAGATAGCAATCGGGAAGATGGTGTTGTTCCAGACAAGCCAGAACCGCCACAAGAATTAAAAGCCATTGTGGGATGTGAGTTCTTTGTTTGCGAAGATCACACCAACAAATCCCAAAAAGATAATGGCTACCAAATGGTGCTGCTAGCAAAAAATAAAAAGGGGTATCACAACCTAGCGAAAATGGCAAGCATTGCCTACACCAACGGATTTTACTATGTGCCTAGAATAGACCGCGAGGTCATAAAAAAATATAAGGAAGATATCATTGTTCTTTCTGGAAGTATGTATGGCGAGATTTCTAGCAAGATTTTAAACATTGGCGAAAATCAGGCAGAAGAAGCATTACTTTGGTGGAAAGAAGAGTTTGGACCCGATTTCTATCTTGAAATCATGCGGCACAATCAAGAAGATGAAAATAGGGTGAATGAAACGGTGGTTGCATTTAGCAAAAAGCATGAGGTGCCCCTTATAGCTGCAAACAATACCTATTATATTGATAAAGAAAACGCAAATGCGCACGACATTTTGCTGTGTGTAAAAGATGGTGAAAAACAGGCTACCCCTATAGGCCGCGGACGTGGATATCGTTACGGACTGCCAAATCAGGAGTATTATTTTAAGTCGCAAGAAGAGATGAAGGCATTGTTTAAAGATTTGCCTGAGGCCATTGCCAATATTTCTGAAGTGATTGCTAAGATAGAATCATACAGTCTGCAGCGAGATGTATTACTTCCTAAGTTTGACATTCCTGATCAATTTAAAGTTGCAGAAGACGAAACCGATGGTGGTAAACGAGGTGAAAATGCGTATTTAAAGCACCTTACGTTTGAAGGCGCTAAAAAGCGCTATGGAGAACTCACACCTGAAATTGAAGAGCGTATAAATTTTGAATTAGAAGTAATTGCGCATACCGGATATCCAGGATACTTCTTAATTACTGAAGACTTTATACGAGAAGCCCGAAATATGGATGTTTCTGTCGGGCCTGGTCGTGGTTCTGCCGCGGGAAGCGTGGTTGCCTATTGCCTCTGGATTACCAACATAGACCCTATTAAATACGATCTGCTTTTTGAGCGTTTTTTAAATCCGGATCGTGTGAGTATGCCCGATATTGATATCGATTTTGATGACGAAGGTAGAAGTAGGGTGATGGATTATGTAATTAATAAATACGGGAGTAACCAAGTAGCGCAGATTATTACCTACGGGACCATGGCAGCGAAAAGTTCTATACGCGATACGGCACGTGTTTTAGACTTGCCTTTAGGCGATGCCGATAGAATTGCAAAGCTTATCCCGAACATGACGAAGCTGAATAAAATCTTCGGAATGAGCGATCAAGAACTTCGGTCTAAGTTTAGAAGTGATGAATTGCCTAAAGTGAACGAATTACTGAACCTTTCCGAAGGAAGTGATTTAGAAGCCGAAACAGTAAATCAGGCAAAAATCTTAGAAGGCTCGGTGAGAAATACAGGAATTCATGCCTGTGGGGTGATTATTACACCAAGCGACATCACAGATTTTGTGCCTGTAGCTACAGCAAAAGACAGTGATTTATACGTCACCCAATTTGACAACTCTGTTGTAGAAAGTGCTGGCTTGCTGAAAATGGATTTCTTGGGGCTAAAGACCTTAACGCTAATTAAGGATACGGTGAAGCTTGTAAAACATAAGCACAATATAGACTTAGATCCAGATAATTTTCCGCTAGATGATGAAGCAACATACGAGCTTTTCCAGCGTGGTGAAACAGTAGGTATTTTTCAGTATGAATCTGCCGGGATGCAGAAGTATATGAAAGAGTTAAAACCTACGGTCTTTGCAGATTTAATTGCTATGAATGCGTTGTATCGCCCGGGGCCTCTAGAATATATTCCTAGCTTTATTCGAAGAAAGAACGGGGAGGAAGAAATTGAATACGATCTTCCAGCAATGGAAGAATACCTTCAGGAAACCTACGGAATTACAGTCTACCAAGAGCAAGTGATGTTACTGTCGCAGAAGTTAGCCGATTTCAGTAAGGGTGATGCCGATGTACTTCGAAAAGCGATGGGTAAAAAGCAAAAGGCTGTACTCGATAAAATGAAGCCGCGCTTTATTGAAAACGCAGCGAAAAAGGGCCACGATGCCGAAAAACTCGAAAAAATATGGAAAGACTGGGAGGCCTTTGCGAGTTATGCCTTTAACAAAAGTCACTCTACATGCTATGCCTGGATTGCCTACCAAACTGCTTATTTAAAAGCGCATTATCCAGCCGAATATATGGCAGCTGTGTTAAGTAATAACATGAGCGATATTAAGCAGGTAACATTCTTTATGGAAGAGTGTAAGCGTATGGGCTTAGAAGTTTTAGGTCCCGATGTTAATGAGTCTTTTTACAAGTTTACAGTGAATGATCGAGGCGCGGTTCGATTTGGAATGGGGGCTGTAAAGGGTGTTGGTAGTGGGGCAGTACAAACCATTGTTGAAAACCGAAAAGATGGTAAATACAAATCAATTTTTGATCTTGCCAAGCGTGTAGACCTTCGTAATGCTAACAAAAAGGCTTTTGAAAATTTAATTTTAGCTGGTGGATTCGATAGTTTCGACCAGCACCGTGCTCAGTACATGCACGACGATGGTGATGGCGTAAAGTTTTATGAAAAAGTAGTAAAGTTTGCGCAAAAATTTCAGGAGACACAAAATAGCAGTCAGGTGAGTTTGTTTGGGGATGCTAGTGAAGTACAAATTGCCGAACCCCAGGTGCCTCCTTGCGAAGAGTGGGGTACCATGCAGAAACTAAAACAAGAAAAGGAAGTGGTAGGGATTTACATTTCTGGCCATCCGCTAGACGATTTTAAGGTAGAGATGAAAAATTTCACCAATTGTAAGGTGTCTAACTTCTACAATCTAGAGAAATATGTGAACCGTGAATTGTGTTTTGGAGGTATTGTAAGTGATGTGCAGCACCGCGAAAGCAAGGCAGGAAAAGGGTGGGCAATATTTACCGTAGAAGACTATGAAGATAGTTATGAGTTTAAAATCTTTGGAGAGGAATACTTAAAGTGGCGCCATTTTTTAATACCCAATAGTTTTATTTATGCCCGTGTATTTGTAAAAGAGGGATGGACCAATCGCGATACGGGCAAAAAGGGCGACCCCCGATTGCAGTATACCTTTATGCAGATGTTGCACGATGTGATGGACAATCAGGCGAAAAAACTCACCATACAAATGCCTGTACAAGATTTAGAAAATGGTACCATAGACCGACTAAAAGAATTGTTTGGGCATCACAAAGGCGACCAACAGTTACATTTTACGATTTACGAAGTAGAAGAAAAAGTAAAATTAAGCATGCCCAGTCGTACCCATAAGATTAAGATCTGTAACGAACTGCTGGAAGAGCTTGCGATGGATGGAGTGAAGTATCGGTTGAATTAATTTTTCGAATTTAGCTCATAGTTCAAAATTTGTCCGTAATTTTGTCCGTGTACGCAAAAACGTCCGCAAATAATTATGGCTACAATTAACTTTTATTTGGACAAACCTGACAAAAAAGGATTTGCGCCAATTCATTTAAGAATAAACTGCAATGGAAGTCAAGTTAAGGTTTCAACTGGACAGAAAGTCGAACCGAAAAATTTTGATAAATCAAAACAGAAAGCAACTGGATTGACTGTAGAATCTCATGAAATCAATCATTATTTGGATTTTTTAAGAGAAAGAGCTGACGAGCTTTTACATCATTCTAATAAAAAGACTTTTATTCAAAACGAAGTTAAACGCATCTTAAATGAACATATCGAAAACTACAAAGAAAACAATTATGTAAACATTGTTAAAGAACAAGTTTCACTTTACGGAAAACCATTCACTTTCGTTGATTTATTTGCTGGTGCTGGTGGATTTAGTGAAGGGTTTTTGCAAGCTGAATATAATAACAAATATTTTGATTTTGTTTTGGCGAATGATATAAATGAGAATTGTGAATTAACGCATGTTGTCCGCTACAATCATCAATTGGGGTTAGATGCGGAATTTTTAAAGCAAGACATTACAGAACCAGATTTTTTGGACAACTTATTGAAAAAAATTAATGGGAGAAAAATCGATGTGGTTTGTGGTGGTCCTCCATGTCAAAGTTTTAGTCTTGCAGGAAAAAGAAAAAAATTCGACAAGAAGGATGACCTTTTTTTTCACTATTTAGAAGTAATAAAGGTTTTACAACCCAAATACTTTGTTATGGAAAATGTCAAAGGAATTTTAACTAAAGAAAAAGGAAAAATTAAAGAGCTGGTTCTTAAAGAAATAAACTCTATAGTCGATATTAAAGAAATTCCTCAACTGATCTTGTTTATTAATAAAATCCGGAAAGAGTCAAATTCTTTTCTTTGTGATGCGCTTATTAAAAGAGTAGAACTTGAAAAACTACTTGAAAAGGATAAAGAAATCGGAAAGGCTGATTTCATCAATTTCGTTGAAAAAAGATTCAAAAAAATAACACCAAAAATCGCAGACTATAAAACCAGTAAGACGGACGAAAAAATCAATACAATTCGGCATGGTTTTAATCTTTTGGCGAGAGCAAAGGAATGGGATAAATTAAAGCGTGATATTATTAAAGAAAAAGACTTTTGCAATATTGACAGTGATAATTTTGTAGATGCATTTACCGATTTTTTAACCGAAATAGGCTCCGAAAATGTCATTATAAAAATTGAAAATTCATTTAAGTCTCTAAAGGTTCCATCCAATTACAAAAAAGATTGTGATGATATCATAACGGCTTTAAAAATCTACACAACATCATTTGATGAATCCATTGAGATATTAAAATCTGATTGTAATGCTAAAATGAAAAGGGAATTAGAAACTATTCTTGAAAGCATAAGACTCTATAAAATTGAACAACCATTTGTCGCTAACGCTTCAAATTATGGAGTTCCTCAAAATAGAGAAAGAGTACTTTTTATTGGTTGTCGTAAAGACCAAAAATTTATTTCTGAAATTCCTTCAACAGTTTCCGAAGAAGAGAAAGTAACTATTTTTGAAGCTTTGTACGATTTAGACTTTATTGGTAACAATCAAGAAGCTCATCGTTATGAAGAAATTGATATTTCTTCTCAATACAACGGAGTTGCAAAGGAAATGTCTAAATTACTAAAGAAAAGAAAAATTGATGGAAAACCAATTTTAAGAGGCGGAAAATCATTTGCGGAATGGTCAAGAAAAGGAAGGCTAATTGAACGCTTTAAACCTCAGACAAAACCGTTTTACGTAAGAAATACTGAAGGATTAGAGAATGGAGAAAAATTTTTCGACATACTTAATAATCACAAAACAAGTAATCAGAATGAAACCGTTATAGAAAGACTTGGAGTGATTTTAAAAAATGGTGATTATAAAAAAGCGCAACCGGAACTTAAAAAATTAAATCTAGCTACAAACAAAAGAAACTACAATGTTTTAAAACCAGACGAGCAGAGCTCTACTATAATGACCATTGCGGATGATTACATTCATTATAATTCTCCAAGGTCATTAACGGTTAGGGAAATGGCACGATTGCAATCATTTGATGATTCATTCGTCTTTCAAGGCAAACGCTCAACAGGTGGGAACAATAGAAAAACCGAAGTGCCACAATATACTTTAGTAGGTAATGCTGTCCCACCGTTATTGGCAAGGGCAGTGGCAAGCGAAATTTTAAAAAATATCAAGTGAGAAAACTAACTTACGAAGAACAAGATAGAATTAAATTACTGACCAAAAACCAAGTTTCTCTTACTTTAATAGAACCAACCGAAACCGGATTAAAAAAATCCATTATGGATGCTACTGGTTCTGTTCGTAGTTATTTGAAAAGTGAAAACATTCACGATTATGAATTGCAAAATCAAGGAACAGAAAGTAAGAGAATAATATCATCAATTATTCATACTGGTTTTAAGACTGTTAAATCGAAAGCTTCTTTATATCGTCCATCAACTAAAAATGGAGACCCAAGAATTTGGTTTTATGGTTTAAGAAAAGTGGCTGACCCAAATGACATTATTGCAATCACTTTTTACGATGATAATTTTCAAGTTTTCAATCTAACAAAATTAGATGTAAGAGAATTGATTAATTCTTCAATCCAGAATCCGTTCAAGGACTTAGTAAACGCCATAAATGCGACTGAGAATGAAGTCGCATTTGAGCTTTTGACTATGTTAAGAAAAATAGCAAGTTCAGGTCCAATTCCGTCAATGGTAGATGCGGATACTTCTGTTGGTCGAACCCTTGAAACAGCTCTCGGTATAGATATTAATTCTTCCAAACAGCCAGACTACAAAGGAATTGAACTCAAGTCATTCAGGAGCGGTAGAACAAATCGAAAAAATTTGTTTGCGCAAGTGCCTGATTGGAATTTAAGTAAGTTTAAAAGTTCAGCAGAAATTCTTGATAATTTTGGATATGAGCGTGATAACGATTTTAAGCTTTATTGTACGGTTTCGACTATTACTAGAAATTCGCAAGGTTTGAATTTAAGAGTTGATAGTGAGACTAAACTACTAATTGAAAACTCTGATAAAGCAGAAGTTGGTGATTTTGTGGTTTGGACATTAGACAAGCTTCATAAGCGATTGAAATTAAAGCACAAAGAAACATTTTGGGTAGAAGCTGAAAGCACAAGAATAAATGGAAGAGAGCATTTTCAGTATAAGTTAGTAGAACATACTAAAAAGCCAATTACATCTCAATTTGATTTATTAATTGAGCAAGGAATTATAACCCTTGACCATTTGATTAAGAGAAATGCGAAAGGTAAAGTAGTAGAGAAAGGGCCGCTTTTTAAAATTAAGCCTAGAGGCATTGAACTTTTATTTCCGCCAAGTGAAAGTTATTATTTATTGGATAATTAAAAAGAAATCCGTAGAATAACAATCACATCAAAAACCCGTCAACAGCCTCAGTAGGTTTGGGGATGTTGGTGTCGTCTATCATTTGGCGTAGGTCTATTTCGATACCTCGGGCAATGGCGGTGATGGGTACGTCGTTATAGGTGCCTTCGAAAGGGTTTTCGCTATAGTCGCCTATTTTTTCCATTAGAAAGAACACCCAGATAATGATGCCAGAAATGATCGGGCCCATCCAATACATCCACCCCAGGGTGGGGTTAAATATTTCCAAGAGTCCGAAAGGGACAAAAGCACAAAACACAATGGTAAGCCAATAGGCGGTAGAGGCATACTGCCGTGGAAACGGAAAGTTTTTAATACGCTCGCTCTTGCCTTGGTCTTCGTAAAAGGTTTGTATGAGGTGGTGAAATTCCATATGGCGAAAATCCTCAAAATGTTGGGCGTCTCGCAACTCCTGTAAGCGTTGTGACTGAAGCCGCAGAATCTGTGTGGCGCGGTTGGAGTAGGTGTCCAGTTCGTTTTGTTCAGCTTCTGTAAGGAAATGCGACAGGTCGTTATGAACGGCCTGATCGTAATCGGCACAGACATCGGCGAAATAGAGTTTTTTGATTCGCTCTTCGGTGTGTTCCCAGGGGCGGGCCAGACGTAGCTGGTGGCGTAGGGCGATGAGCCACGCAATGTGCCGGTAGATGAGCTCTTTCTTTATTTCGGCATGGTTGTCGCCTTGCACAAAGGAGACCACGGCAGCGCCAAACGTTCGACTGTTGTTTACCATACTTCCCCATATTTTTCGGGCTTCCCAGGTACGATCGTAGGAGCTGTTGTTCTTAAAACCCAGATAAAAGGCCACGGCAATACCTATAAGCCCCAGGGGTTGCCAGGGCAGGTAAAAGCGAAAATCGATAAAGTAAAACAGGAAAAAAAGGATCCCAGCATATAAGAGTCCGACGAGCAGTGGTTTTTTAGACCAGTTAAGTGTCATAAAAAACCCGTAGTTGCGTTTGGTGTACATAGTTTTATGTGTTAGTTCTGCTAAAGTTACATATAAATTGAATGTAATTTAAAGAATTGGTAACTGTGCCTTTATTGTTCGGGCAGGGATAGCAGTGGAAATCCCGCAGCCGCCGCGTCGGTGAGGAATTGTAGCGTATAGCCCGGTGCTGCTTTTTTTGGCAGCAGCCCGCCAAAACCACAAATACCTGCTATCAACTCATTAAATACTGCTATCATCTAAACTAATGTTAAGCCTGTAGGGTTTGGAACAATTATTGACTACTTTTGTGTAACAAATAATTGAAGTACAACCTTCCTTAATTTAAGGAAACAATAATTATATAAGATGGCTTTAGAAATAACAGACGCAACATTTGAAGAAACAGTATTAAAAAGTGACAAGCCTGTAGTGGTAGACTTTTGGGCAGCTTGGTGCGGGCCTTGCCGTATGGTAGGACCAGTAATAGACGAGCTAAGCAAAGACTACGAAGGTAAAGCAGTGGTAGGAAAGGTAGATGTAGATGCTAACCAAGAATTTGCTGCGAAATACGGAGTGCGTAATATTCCAACAGTGTTAGTTTTTAATAACGGTGAATTGGTTGGACGCCAAGTAGGTGTTGCTCCTAAAAATGTATACGCAGAAGCAATTGACGGATTATTAAACTAATCTTCTGTAACTAAAATTGAGAGAGGCTTGGCAGATTGTCAGGCCTTTTTTTGTTGAATAGTAAGCCTCAATAGTTGAAGATTGATGGTGTGCAGATATGAAGATGCTCATCTTGTTTTTTGCTATTCAAAATCCTTATATTTGAAGATAACGAATAAAAATAAATGACTGCCGTCTGGCGGGCTCGATTATGGAAAAGAAACAAAAAGCACAAGATAGAATAGATCACCAACAACTTGAAGACCGCACCATTTTTTTATGGGGTATGGTAGACGACAAAAGTGCGCGCCATGTGGTAGATAGACTGTTGTATTTAGACAGTGTTAGTCACGATGAAATTAAATTATATATTAATAGTCCTGGTGGGTACGTAACCTCGGGATTTAGTATGTATGATACCATTAAACAAATTAAAAGTCCGGTGTCTACTATTTGCACGGGATTGGCTGCAAGTATGGGAAGTATTTTACTTTCGGTAGGTGAAAAGGGAAGACGTTTTATACAGCCACATGCGCGCGTGATGATTCATCAGCCAAGTGGTGGTGCACGTGGTCCAGCAAGCGATATTGAGATTACTGCACAAGAAATTTTAAAGACAAAAGAGATTAGCGCACGTATTTTGGCTGATAACTGTGGTCAGGATTTCGATAAGGTACTCAAAGACTTTAACCGCGACCACTGGATGGATGCTGAGGAGAGTGTAAAGTATGGAATTGTTGATGGGGTACTTTCGTAGTGTGGAGTGAGGCGTGAAGAAGATACACTATGAATCATAAAGAGATGGACGTTTGGAAAACTATTAATCGGTATACGAAACGATTTGTAATACAATAATTCGCACTTCACAGCTCACCAAACAAAATGGATATAGAAAAACAAATAAACGAAATCACGGGCTTTAAAAACCTCGAGCTTCTTGCTACTCAGGTGGTAGAGGGTTTCATTTCTGGGTTGCATAAGAGTCCGTTTCATGGTTTTTCTGCGGAATTTGCTGAGCATAAAATTTACAACAACGGCGAGAGTACCAAACACATAGATTGGAAACTCTACGCTAAAACAGATAAGTTGTATACAAAACGCTATGAGGAAGAGACCAACCTAAGATGTCATCTTATTATAGACAATAGTAGCTCGATGCATTATCCAATGTTAAAGGAGCAAGGAATTAATTCTTTGAATAAGATTGGCTTCTCGGTTTTAGCCAGTGCTGCCATTATGAATTTACTGAAACGGCAACGCGATGCGGTGGGAATGAGCATTTATAGTGATGGGTACGACTTCTATTCTAACGAAAAAGGAAGTGAACGACACCACCAAATGTTATTACAACATTTAAATAATGCAATATTACAATTACGTAAGGAGGTAAAGACAAGGACGTACACGCATCTACATTTAATTGCTGAAAAATTAAAGCGTCGTAGTTTGGTATTTTTGTTTACAGATATGTTTCAGGATGATGCTGAAGAAGAAAAGTTGTTTGAAGCATTACAGCATTTAAAATACAATAAACATGAGGTAGTGTTGTTTCATACGTTTGATAAAAGTAAGGAGTTGTCGTTCGATTTTAACAATAGACCACGACGTTTTGTAGATGTAGAAACAGGAGAACATATAAACTTATATGCAGACAATGTTAAAGAAACATACGAGCATGCTGTAAAGACCTATTTCGATACGTTAAAGTTGAAGTGCGGGCAGTATCGTATAAAATACATTCAAGCCGATGTTAATGCGGGTTTTAATAAAATTCTAACTACATATTTAGTAGAACGTCAGAAGTTTGGATGAGACAGTAGTTACGCTGAATAAAAAAAATGATTTTTTTAAAAAAAATAGTTTGTGGAATTGAAAAGGAGGTGTATATTTGCCCTCGCTAATAGCAATATTAGTCAAGACAAGCTTTTAAAGTCTTTAAAATAGTAGCACGGTCTGGTAGTTCAGTTGGTTAGAATACCTGCCTGTCACGCAGGGGGTCGCGAGTTCGAGTCTCGTCCAGACCGCAATTAAAATGTTGTGTTGTCCGCCTAAGGCGGATGTGGTTTAGAAATAGACCGATGAGAAGCTTTATCAGCCTGCGGCTGATGGGCTTTTTTTGTTTTTAGTGGTTTTCTGCTATTCTTTAGCCATTTCTAGGCTGTAATTTGAGTTGCAATCAATTCTTTATGAGGTTGCTATTTTCTAGAAAATAATTTTAACAAAACTTTCTTGTAAGATTTTACGTATATCTTCTCGTCATGTAATATTTTTGTTTATCTCCATAAACCCCAAATTTATGAACGAAACTAGTCTCTCTAATGAAGAGCATATGGTCAATAACCTCGAACCTAAAATTTATACAAAATTACTTGCTGCATTAAAATCTGGAATTTGGCATTTTAATTTTCAAACGCAAGAAGTTGCATTAGATACCTCATTTTTTGATGTTATCGGATTTGACTCTGATACCGTTCCTGTACAGAAAATTCAGGACGTTATTAGATTGGTACATCCAAGAGAACAACAACAATTCGATTTCTTGTTCGCGCCCGATTTTAAAACTTTTCCTGTGAAGTTTTCATTTGAGTTTAGAATTCTTCACAAAGAAAAAAAGTGGATTTGGTTAGAGAATCATTGTGAAATTATTGCTGACAATGATGAAAAATTGCCAAAGAAATTAACCGGATTTGTGCAAGATGTTACAGAGCGTAAAGAAAATGAACTACTCTCAATTAAATATGAAGATTTACTAAGAAAAACAAATGAAGCTGCTTCTATCGGTACTTGGGAAGTCGATTTAGTAGCCAATGAAATTAGCTGGAGTGACGTAACCAAACAGATTCATGAAGTAGCTCCTAATTACAAACCTGAATTAGCTACAGGTATTAATTTTTACAAAGAAGGTTTACATCGTACAAAAATCACTGAACTGTTTGAGACGTGTGTCGCTAAAGGAAGGGGCTTTGATGATGAGTTCTTAATTGAGACCAATACAGGTAAGGAAAAATGGGTTCGCTCTATTGGTATAGCCGTGATGGAGAAGGGAGTCTGTACAAAAGTGTACGGGGTTTTTCAAGACATTGATGATAAAACAAGAGCCTTAGAACGACTTGCTAAAGCTGAAGAAAAATTTAGACAAACGTTTGATTTTGCAGGAGTTGGACTTGCTATGGTGGGGATGGACACTAACTGGATTAGAGTTAATCAAAGCCTTTGCGCTATGTTGGGATATACCATGGAAGAATTTCTTCAATTAACCTATCTTGATTTTACGCATCCTGACGATTTAGAGGCCGATAAAGTTTTATTCTCACAAGCCTTAGAAGGGAACATTGGAGATTATAAAACTGAAAAGCGCTATCTACACAAAAATGGCAAAGTAATTTGGACAATATTGACAGTCTCATTAGTGCGTGACGAAAACGGAGAACCGCTTCATTTTTTATCCCAAGTCAATAATATTTCAAAAATAAAAAGGGCAGAAAATAAGGTTAAAGAATTATTAGAGATTACAAAAGACCAAAACGATCGGTTATTAAACTTTGCGCATATTGTATCTCACAATTTAAGATCGCATTCTGGGAATTTAGAAATGTTATTAGGTCTCATTAAAATGGATAACCCAGAAATTTCAGAATTAGAATTGTTTCCATTACTAGAAAGCGCGGTAAGTCAGCTTGGAGAAACAGTGCATAATTTAAATGAAGTGGCTGTTTTAAATACAAAAACTGAGCTTAACCTTGAAAACCTTAACCTAAGTGACTATGTAAATAAGGCAATAGCTAATATAAATACCTTGGTCTTAGATAACTCTGTGAAACTTGAAAATAGAGTAGATAGTGCAATAATGGTATCTGCAATCCCGGCATACCTAGACAGTATCATCCTAAACTTTCTTACCAATGCCATAAAATACCAGTCAAATGAACGAATTCCAGAAATAGTTGTTGAAGCTATTAAAGAAAAGAATTTTATTAAGATGAGTATTAAAGATAATGGCTTAGGAATCGATTTAGATGCTCATGGTAAAAAACTATTTGGAATGTACAAAACATTTCATAAACACGAAGACTCAAGAGGCTTGGGCTTGTTTATTACAAGAAATCAAATTGAAGCGATGGGTGGAAAAGTTGATGTTGCTAGCGAAGTGAATAGAGGAACAACATTTTTTATATATTTACTTAATGAAGAAAATTGATTTAGCTTGTATCGTAGATGACGACCCAATTTTTGTCTACGGAGCAAAAAGAATGCTTGAACTTGCAAATTTTTGTAATGGATTCTTGATATTCCATAACGGACACGACGCTTTATTCAAGTTAAAAGCCTTAATTGAATCTAAAGAAGAACTCCCAGATCTTATATTATTGGATTTAAATATGCCTATTATGGATGGGTGGCAATTTCTTGATAATTTTACAAAAATTAAAGTAGAAAAAGAGATAATCATCTACATTGTAAGCTCTTCAATAGATCCTATTGATATTGAAAAATCTAAAACGTACGCTTCGGTCAGTAATTTTGTTGTAAAGCCTATTACGTTCGATAAGATAATAGAGCTAATGCAAGAAATAACAGCACATTAATATAGCGCAAAATTTTCGAATTTGCGTAAAACATAAAGCCTCACTGCATGGTATGCGTGAGGCTTTTTTTATTGTGAAAAGATACTGGGGCGCTCTTATTTACCTGTCGTTCCGTACACTTCTAATACAAGCGGTTTTTTCTCTTGGTTAACTCTTAGTTTAATCTTTTCTCTGAATTTACCCGCGCTTCTTGCAGTATACTCAACAATTATTTCTCCAGACCCCCCAGGCTTTATGGCACGTTTAGGTAGTAAAACAGTAATGTTTTCACTGCCTCCCTTATGGGTAGAAATTACTAAAGGCTCAGTTCCATCGTTTATAAATGGAAAGGCCACTTTTTCTTTTACCCCTTGTTTAACCATTCCCATGTCTGTTGAGTTAAATTTTACTTTGCAAGGCCACCCTTCGTAGAATTGGGCGTTTGCTGTGGTTGTCAATAATACAGTCGTTAAGAGTAAAATTAAAGTTCTCATAATTATATGGTTTACTTCAAAAGTAGTCTTTTGACTGCCATTGGTGGTACAGAATTCTATTAGCAATGAAAATTGTATGAATTCATATAAAATTGTTTCTAGAGCCTCCTGTTTTTACAATTGTTTACCTTTTCATCTTTATTTTAAGTAAATTCTTATACACTCACCTAAAATTCGTTACAGATAAACGAAAACGTATTTTCAGAAGTGGGTATAATTTGGTCAACTCAAGTGTTGCGCGTACTTTCGTGGTGTAGAAAGAAAGAAGATGCCGATAATATTAGTTTTGGATGTAATTTTTTTTGAAATTATATTGGTTAGTTTGAATCCCTTTAGAGCTTTGCTTTAAAGGGATTTTAAATTTTATTCTCCTTGGCATTCTGTATCTTTATACTTCTAAATTATACTAACATTATGCTTGCTGAAATCATTAAAAATCGAAGATCCATCTACCCAGATGCCTATACAAACCAACCCATAACCAAATCTACTGTTCAAACCATCTTGGATGCAGCAAATTGGGCCCCCACCCATAAAAAAACTGAACCTTGGCGTTTTAAGGTATTTCATTCTGAAAGTTCCCGAGAACAACTTTCTGCATTCTTAGGGGAAGCATATGTAAAGATGGTGGAGAATCCTTCAGACTTTAAACGAAAAAAAATAGAACAAAAAGCAGTACAATCTGGTTGCGTGATTGCTATATGCATGCAACGAGATCCAGATGCGCGAATTCCAGAATGGGAAGAAATAGCTTCGGTTGCTATGGCGGTTCAAAATATGTGGCTTACAGCACATCATTTAAATATTGGCGCTTACTGGAGTTCTCCTGGGCTGATTAAGCTATTTGGAGAACACGTTGCTTTAGCAGAGGGAGAGCGTTGTATCGGATTTTTCTACATGGGTTATTTTAATGACAATAGTCTAATTGGTATACGAAATACACCTATAGAAGACAAAATACAATGGATATAGTATTTCTAAAAGAATAAATCCCAATTTACCGCGAGCTTATAAAAGAACAATCCTAGATAAACTAAGGTTGCAAAGAATTTCATAAACGTGGAAGCTAAAAACCCAAGAAAAGATCCAAAGGCCGCTTTAATGGCGGTCTTTCCTTCTGTCTGATTAAAGATTAACTCTCCAAGCAGTGCCCCTAAAAACGGACAAATAAGTATGGCAAATGGGAAGGGAGCAAATAAGCCTACAAGTAACCCGATGGTGGTCCCCCAAGCACCCGCTTTACTTCCACCAAATTTTTTGGTCCCAATAGCAGGGATGATATAGTCTAAAATATACAAGGCAATAGCCACGACTCCTGTAATGACAATAAAAACCCAATCAAAGGGTAATGAAGGTGATAGGTAAAGACAAATTAGTCCGAGCCAACTCACAGGCACACCAGGCAATACAGGAAGAAAACTCCCAGCAATACCAGCCAGCATAAAGACCAACCCGAGTACAATTAATAATATATCCATAGCAAGATGTTAGACATCAAAAATAAAGCTATGTTACATTTTTGTAACTAAAAAATTAGTTAAACTAAATATTTAGTTGTAAGTTTGTTGCTGTAGTCTTGTAAAACACAAAATATTTAAGGTATCATGAAACAATTAACAAAAGCAGAAGAAGATATCATGCAGGTGCTATGGGATCTAGGTGAAGCTAATGTGGCGGCAGTAATCGATGAGCTCCCAGAACCTAAACCTGCTTATAATACGGTAAGCACAATTGTGCGCATTTTAGAGAGTAAAGACTTTGTAGATTATCGAAAGGAGGGTCGCGGACATATTTATTTTCCAAAGGTTGCAAAGACGGCTTATAGCCATCAGTCTATGAACAAATTAGTAGATGGGTATTTTCAAGGCTCTTTTAAAAGCATGGTCTCTTTTTTTATGAAAAAGAACGACATAAGTATTCAAGAACTAGAGAGTATCATGGGTGAAATCAATAAAAAAGAGAACTCATGATACATTATATTCTCCAAGTTATCTTGTTTCAGCTACTGTTTTTGGTGGTGTACGATTTATTTCTAAAAAAAGAAACGTTTTTCAACTACAATAGGTTGTATTTACTTGGCACTTCAATATTGAGTTTTGTAATTCCTTTTCTGAAATTTGAAGCCATTCAACAAACCATACCGCAAGAATATCGCGTGCAATTACCAGCAATTTTAATAGGAAATAGTACCTCAGAGGCTTCTTTAGCAACCTCGGTTATGTTAGATGAGGTAGTCGTGCAACAGCCAACTTTTTCTTGGACCACCATCGTTTTGCTACTTTACGGTTTGGGTGTTCTCTTCTCAATCGTTGTTTTTGCACTAAAACTTCGGAAACTTTACAAACTGAAAAAATTAGCCACTCAAGAAAGTTTCGGCAACTACACAGTTGCTACAATCCCTAATTCTGAAGCCGCTTTTACATATCTAAAAACCGTTTTTTTAGGGGCTAAAATTTCCGAAGAACAAAAAAATTATATACTTCAACATGAGCTAGTACACGTACAACAAAGACACACCTTAGATTTACTCTTTTTTGAACTGTTAAGAATTGTATTTTGGTTTAATCCGTTAGTGTACATCACTCAAATTAAATTGCAGGTTTTGCACGAGTATACAGCAGATAGAATTGTAGCCTCAAAAGACAAAGCCGAATACTACCAAAGCCTACTGCAAGAAGTATTTAGAACTACAACCGTGTCATTTATTAATACATTTTATAAATCATCAATAATCAAAAATCGAATCGTTATGTTACAAAAAACAAATTCTAAAAAAATCGTTCAACTAAAGTATTTACTTATCATTCCAGCCGTTTGCGCCATGTTGTTTTATACGTCATGTTCTAATGAAAAGTCTGAAGAATTGTCTGAAGAGGCAAATCTAACCATGCAAACAGATTCTGAAGTAATGCAAAAAATTAATGAGCTCTCTGAGGCGATCATGAAAAAAGGATCAATATCTGACGAGGAAGCAAAAGCGCTTAAGTTTTTAGCAACTGAAGCCAACGAAGGGGATAAAATTTATACCTCCGTTCAGGAATATTTAGATGATACCCAAAAGTCTTTACTGTCTATGAAAGACCTTACCAAAGTACCTACATATCCGGGCTGTTCAGGTTCTAATGAGGAATTAAAAAAGTGTATGGCACAAGGAATAGCTACTTTTGTCATGGAGAACTTTAATCAAGACATTAGTAAGGATTCAAAAATCTCGGGAAAACAACGAATAGTTGTTATGTTTGAAATTGATAAAAATGGAGCGGTTGTACATCCAAAGGCAAAGGCAGCACACGCTTCTCTTGAACAAGAAGCTATTCGTGTAGTTTCTAAATTGCCGAAGATGATTCCGGGAGAGCATGATGGAAAAAGCGTAGGAGTACAGTACACGCTCCCTATTATTTTTAAAATAAATGAATAAATTTTTAATCGTATGTATAGTAAGTATCACTATTGCCAAAGCCAATGCTCAAAATGCATTGGCTATTGGCGATAGTTTGTATTCGCTCGGAAATTATAATGCTGCAATTACTCAATACAAGCAAACAACGGGTGCAGAAGATAAAATAGCACGCGCATATAAAGCAGTTGGTAATAATGCGATGGCAATACAGTATTATAAAAAACACCTCGAAAATGAAAAAACTGACGTGTTGAGCAGCTATAACTACGGAAAATTACTGCTTTCGGCCAATCGATTTAAGCAAGCAGATAGTTTATTTGAAGTGTTGAGTAAAGCAAATCCTAAAAACCCAGAATTTTATTATCAGTTAGGCCTCGCAAAAGAAAAACAAAAAGATTCTATTGCTTTTATAAAATACCTTCAGGCACTCACCAACGATAAAAATCACCAGAATGCGTTGTTTAAAGTAGCAAAAATTCAGGCCGAAAGACGAAACTTTAATGAAGCCATGATGAATATTGAGCGCGGTCTAAAAGTAGATTCTGAAAGTGTTCGGTTTTTAAACTTAAAAGCGCTCATTGCATATGTGAATAAAAGCTATCACTTGGCAGCAGATACGTATGAAAAACTGATAGACCTAAATCAGAGCAATGAACGCCTGCACGAAAATTTGGCAGTATCCTACAATCAAACCAACCGCTTTGAACAAGCCATAAGCCAATACGCAATTCTTATTAATGAATACGACGATAAAAATCCTTCTTGGCATTTCAGTATTGCCAAAAATTACGAAGCGTTACGTTATTTAGACAAAGCGCAACACCATTTTGAAATTGCCATAGCCTTGCAGGATCTTCCGTTAGATAAATCGTATGTGGCATTGGCTTCTGTTTATAAAAAGCAAAAAGATTATAAAAATCAGTTTTCGGTGTTACAAAAAGCGGTGCGGGAGAATTCTAACAACCAACGTGCACTGTATTTGTTGGCGACCGCAGCCGATAACTATTTTGTAGACGACGCTGTGGTACTTCCTTATTATGAAAAATACCTAGCAATCTTTGGAGAGCAAGGAAACTATACAGAACACGCCAAACAACGCATTAAAGACCTTAAAACAGATATTCATTTTAACAAGAATTAATGAATTGCGATACATGTAATTTGTACGGTCGTTTACAGTTTTGAAATAGTAACTAGAGGCAATACCCTAAAAATTTGTACTTTCGGTGGGTAGTTACCCCGTATGAAACGTTTCAGTTTACTTTTATGTAGTTTTTTATGCCTCTCCTGCCAATATTTTGATACGGAAAAAATCTCTGCGGAAACTTTCTACCAAGAAGAGCTAAAGACCATAGATTGGGCAGAGGTAGATAGATACCCTGCATTTGCTGCATGCGACACACTTTCAGAAAAACCCTCACAGAAAGATTGTTTTGAAGCAGAACTAGGCGCTTACTTGAGACAAACTATTGTAAATCAGAAAATAGAGGCTGTAAAAGACATTCACGATACCATTGTGGTACATTTTTCTATTTCAGAAAAAGCAATAATTTCTGTACAATCCATTAAAATGGATAGTGTGTTAGTGCGAGAATTTCCGCATTTAAAAGATACACTTCAGCGAGATCTAGATGCCACAAAACTCATAGCACCTGCCTATAAAAGAGGAGTGCCTGTTATCACTACCTTTACATTGCCTATTGTGGTGCTAACAGATGAGCTATAAATTAAATTTGTAGCCCAAGGTAAAGTCTACCGGAAATTCGCCATTGCTATCAATTCCTAACCCTACAATATCATTGTAATTAAAAAAGAGATATCCATTTCCAAGGGCGTAATCGGCTCCAAGGCCAAAAATACCATGAGCGGTAAAGTCTCCACCAGAACTAGATTCTAGAACTACAGTGCCATCTGCAAGTGCTACCGGAAAATCGTTTCGGGTAGAATAGGTGTAACTCACAAATTTGGTATTTAGAAAGATGTCTAATTTGTCAGATTTTACAAATTTTAATCGGTAGTTCAACGAAAACTGAGAGGCATTATAATCGTAATCACTATTCCCAAAAGTTTGTTCAAACCGAAGCACAACAGCATGACGTTTTAATTTAACTTCATCTATTAGTTCTAAATCAATACCAGCCAATGGAAGGAGGTTGTTTCCTGGGTTTTGCGTAAAAATACTATTGCTAATTCCGGCAAAAGCTCCAAGGCGAAGCCCAATTTTTATGGTAGAACGGTTTGCTGTAAAATTAGGGTCAACTTGTTTATTATATGTTTCTGTAAAATTTCGTAAACTGGCAAGCGTAAGATCTACATTATTGGTAGAAACGGCATTGTCTGAGGTTAAGAGTTGTAACGCTTCTCTAAATTCTTCTTGATAACTACCATTAACTTTAGTGTTTTTAAGTTCGGTAATTGCAGTGCCCTTTTTGGCAAAATATCGGTACTCACCGTCAATGGTATTCCATAGTAGGGTTAATGTTCCGTCTACTTCAGTTTTTAGGGTGTAGGTTTGTCCCTCAACTTGGTAGGTTTCTTGAGCAAAACTTTGAGCGTGTAGCGCCAATAACAAGCTCATAATAACTAAGATGCGTTTCATAGTAGGTAGATTTTGGTACGGTTAAAGGTAAAAAAAAATATGATAGGTATCATTCCCTGTTTCTGCACTACATTCTGTAGCTACGTTGCTTCCAAGTGTAACTAGAAAACAAACTAGAAAATACGACATAGATTGTAAGTACAGCATAGATAAACGTACTTATAAAGAATATGTAATAATTTATTTTTTTCCCAAAAAAGGTACTGCTACAACGCATAAACAGGAAGTCGGCTAACAGTTTAATTAGCAGTCCTGTGAGGCAAGCAACAAATGCCGCTGTAGAATATATCATTACTATTGGACTAATGAGAATAAAAATACAGTTTAAGAATACTAATAAACCTAGTGCCTTGGTGGCAATGCTTTTTTGTTGCGATGTTTTTGATGCCCAGCGCACACGTTGTGAACTAAGTTGTCTCCAAGAGTTTACGGGCAAGGTGGATACAATGGCGCCTTCCGATTTTAAGTACGCTATTTTCTTCGGAAACTTTAGTTTAAACTTTTCTAGTAAAAACATGTCGTCACCACTTGCAATATGTAGGTTGTCTTTAAACCCGTTTACCTCGTGAAAAGCATCTTTTGTATAGGCAAAATTTGCACCATTGCTCAAGAGCGGATTTTCTAAACCGAAACTTCCTATAGTGACGGCCTGCAAGCTCCAATTGTCTAGTTGTTGGTAGGTATGTAGAAATGAAGGTTGTGTATGGTAATCTACAGGCATCGCAACACAGATGGCTTCGGTTTTCTGAATAAATATATTGAGTGTGTGTAACCAATTCTTAGGTACAGTACAATCTGCATCGGTAGTTACAATCCACGAAAATTGTGCGGCATGAATCGCTAAGGTAATGGCAGTTTTTTTTGGCGATGATTGGTTAGGCGTATTTTGAAGTATTTTGTAGTTAATAGCACTTCCTTTCAAAATGTTGTGAACTATTGCTTCAGAATTATCTGAAGAGGCGTCATTAATTAAAAGTAATTCAAAATGCGTTGTGGGATAATTTAGTTGCTGCAATGATTTTAATAATTCAGGTAAATTTTTGGCTTCGTTCCGAAATGGTACAACAACAGAAAAATAATGCTTCTCTAAGAGACTTTCCGAAGAAAACAGAGATACCCTTTGGTGTCCATAGTATAGCAAACCTAGAGCCACTGCATAACAAACGGGTATGACAATAATAAGCCAAATCATTGCTGCTGGGGCTTAAAGGTGAATACATAATAACCTCCTAGAATTGCAGGTAGCACAACATTAAGTATCCACATAATAAAAACAGTAGCAAGTACAGTCATGTCTGGTATGTCTAAGAATGAAAATAACCAAAGTGACACACCGCCACGAATCACCACATCCAACACAAAAAATGAAGGAATTATCGATACTAACAAGTACATACTAAAAATAACAGGTGCGGCCGCAACATAGCTGCTGGTAGCTCCAAAAAAAATGAGTAAGAGATAAAATAAAGTGCTAAATATTAAGTAACGCATTACAGAAAGTACTAAAATCTGAAACAGACTCGTCTTTGGTAGTCGCTTAAAGTGTGTCCACATGTTTTGCAGAGACAACCCTTTTATACCAAGTTGTTTTTTTCTAAAAACATAACCCAGAATAACAAGCACTAAGAGAATGAATACAAAAATTAGCCCTCGGTTTACTGCAATAGAAATCCCATACGTAAAGATAAAATATACAACAGCAGGAATTCCAAAGAGTAGTGTTGTCACTAGCTGCGAACTACCGTGTACAAAATTTAAGAAGACAATCTTCTTACGCTTTTCTGGTAGATAATAAAGCGCTTTTGCACCGTATTCTCCAATGCGATTAGGTGTTATGAGCGAGGCTGTAAGGGAGCCTAGGCTCTGTTTTGTTGCGCCTAAAAAGGAAAGCGTATAGGTTGTGTTTACTGAAACTTTCCATCGTAAGATTTCTAGAAGCCAATTACATATGGCAAGGCCAAGAAAAGAAACAGGTAGAAGTATAGAAACATCTTTAAAACTTTGCGAGATGATAGGTGCTAGCGAACTTCCATCAGACCTAATTTTATAGAATAAATACCCAAATGCCAATACAAGCACCAAAACCTTTAGGGCAACGAGCCAATATTGCGTAGTTTTGTGAGAAGCCATCATCGCTTACGAAAGTAGTGAAACCGAAACAGAAACCGAAGTTGAAACAATAAGTAAACTTGTTAAATACTGAAGAGGCTATAATGTGTAGCCAATACGAAATTTGAAAAAGACCAGCACCACAGAAAAAATAATCTTAGGCATAGACCCAGGTACAACCATCATGGGTTTTGGTCTTATAAAAGTAATTGGTAAACAAATGCAATTTATACAGTTAAATGAGCTGCAACTGTCTAAATACGATGATCATTATGTGCGTTTACGCCATATTTTTGAACGAACCATCGAACTTATAGAGACATTTCACCCCGATGAAATAGCCATAGAGGCACCCTTTTTTGGTAAAAATGTACAATCCATGCTCAAGTTAGGACGTGCCCAAGGTGTAGCTATGGCAGCCGGATTATCAAGACAAATACCAATTACAGAATATTCTCCTAAAAAAATTAAGATGGCAATTACTGGTAATGGAAACGCCAGTAAAGAACAGGTTGCTAAAATGCTGCAAAGTACACTCGGACTAAAAGAACTTCCTAAAAATTTAGACAGCACAGACGGGCTTGCGGCTGCCGTTTGCCATTTTTACAATCAAGGTAGGGTGAGTGTAGGTAAAAATTACTCTGGATGGGCAGCGTTTGTAAAACAAAATGAAAAACGCATCAATAAGTAATCTATAGGTATCAATGGCAAAAGAGCAGATGTTGTATAGAAAATCATCTAAATGTATAGTAAAGACAAAGCGATTCTTTTTCACCCACTACTAACTTAACATGAGCTCAGTATACATTCATATACCATTTTGCAAGCAGGCATGTCATTATTGTGACTTCCATTTTTCTACCTCGCTTAAGAAAAAAGATGCCCTTATTTCTGCATTGGTACAAGAACTCTATCTTCGGAAAAATGAGCTAAAAGGCACTGTAGAGACTATTTATTTTGGTGGAGGAACACCATCGTTGCTCAGCGCCTCAGAGTTAAAACGTTTAATTGATGAGGTGTACAAAAATTTTGAAGTTTCAAAAACCCCCGAAATTACCTTAGAAGCAAATCCAGATGATATCGTGTCTACTCGAGCACAGTCTAAATCTATTTTTGAAGCGTATCGCTCCGTTGGTATTAATCGCCTGTCTATTGGAGTGCAATCATTTTTTGAAGAAGACTTAAAATTGATGAATCGAGCACATAATGCTAAGGAGGCTGAACAATGCATCTCAGTAGCCAAAAAATACTTCGATAATATAAGTATCGATTTAATTTACGGTATTCCGCAAATGTCTCCAGTACGTTGGTTAGACAATGTTAAGAAGGCGCTCGCATTTGAAATTCCGCATTTGTCTTGCTATGCGCTAACTGTAGAGCCCAAGACAGCACTAGAGAATTTTATTAAAAAGGGCATTGTCCCTCCTGTAGAAGATGAGGTAGCCCAACTGCACCATAAGTTGCTAATTGAAACAACTGAGGCCGCTGGCTATGAGAACTACGAGTTTTCTAATTTCGGACTTCCAGGATGGCATTCTCGTAACAATATGGCCTATTGGCAGGGGAAACCCTACCTAGGTATCGGACCTTCGGCGCATAGTTACAACGGAGATAGCCGTAGCTGGAATATTGCAAATAATAGTGTATACATTAATTCAATTGAAAAGGGAGTACTGCCAGTAGAGCGTGAGACACTTTCAAATAACGATAAATACAACGAGTATGTAATGACCCGTTTGCGAACTTCTAAGGGTATTTCAATTCAGGAAATTTCCGAAGTATATGGCGAAAAGTATACGCAATACCTTTTAAGCACAGCAAAAGAGCATATTAATGAAGGATTACTTCAAGAGGACGAGAACCATCTGCGTGTAACGAAAAAAGGAAAGTTTTTGAGCGACGGAATAGCGTCGCATCTGTTTATGTTGAACGCATAAGGTCATGTATTTTACAGGGATAATCTCTTAGCAAGACACCCTGCTACTGATTTTCAAATTATGTATTTAGTTGTATATTGAAATTATAAACATCACGAATGAAAGGAACGTTTACCATTGGAAATTCGCTTAAAACAGTAGATTTAAGTAAACCAATTGACATCTCAATTCCACTACAGGACTCATCTAAGAATCCGTTGGCGTGGTATCTTGAAAAGCCTTCAATTACACCTGTACAAGTAGATGATTGGGTAGGTAAAGTAAGTGAGGGAGCTTCCGTAAATTTTAATAATATTCGTTTTAACCCGCACGCACATGGTACGCACACAGAGTGTGTTGGTCATATTTCAGAAGCATTTCATTCAGTAAACAGGGCGTTAACAACATTTTTCTTTACCGCAGAAGTGCTTTCGGTAACACCAGAGAAGGATGGCGCAGATTTGGTGATTTCTCTGCCGCAAGTTAAGAGGCTGTTACAAGACAAAAAACCAGAGGCTGTGGTAATACGAACGCTTCCAAATTTACCTCAGAAAAAGTCGAGAAAGTATTCGCACTCCAATTGGCCTTATTTGCATGAAGATGCTGCCAGATTCTTGCGAGAAATTGGTGTTTCCCACTTACTAATAGATTTGCCAAGTGTAGATAAAGAAAAAGACGACGGTAAATTATTGGCACATAAAGCATTTTGGAACTACCCTAAAGCGCCAAGGCTAAGCGCTACGATTACCGAATTTGTTTACGTACCAAATCGAGTAAAAGATGGTAGCTATCTGCTCAACTTGCAAATGGCATCTTTTTGTAACGATGCAGCACCCAGCAAGCCTGTTCTCTATAAATTTTTGTAAATACAAGATGTATGATTTTTTTTGGAACCCAATCTTCTACCTTTAAGCTAGCAGAAGTAACTTCAGACAGTTTGTATTTATATTTAAGTGATTACGTAACGAATAAAATTTGGGTATTACAGCTATAGATATGTTTTGAAATTACTCTTTAAACCATCACGATTTGTCAAGAAAGGAAATTGATTCTAGGTATGTGTCAGGAGAAATTTTTAAAATTGAAAAACAAATTACTATGAAAACACTATTAAAACTAGAAGAAGCAGCCTTGTTAGTCGTCGGAATATGCTGTTTTGCGCAGTTAGACTACGCGTGGTGGTGGTTTTTATTATTACTGCTCGTTCCAGATGTAGGCATGTTAGGTTATTTGGTAAATCCTCGAGTGGGCGCTTTTACGTACAACCTCTTTCATTTTAGAGCGCTCGCCATCGGACTCATGATTTTTGGTTACTTTTATGGAAATGAAATTATCTCACTAAGCGGAATCATGCTATTTTCTCATATTGCCTTAGATAGAATGCTAGGGTACGGACTAAAATACCCAGATAGTTTTAAAAACACACATTTAGGAAGCATAGGCAAATAATCATATGGAATTACTTTTTATAGGCTTGGCAGTTGGTGCCGTTGTAGCATATTTTTTACTTCTGAAATTGAGCGGAGGCCGCAAGCGGGAGAAAACACATTCGCAATCGGTAATATTAATGGAACGTATTCGTACCGTTTGTAAGTTTATTACCGTAGAAGGCGATTTTTCTGAAATATACCACTACGAAAATGTAAAAGATAAATGGCTGAACCTTCTCTTAGGTAAAAAGAAGGCGCTTGTACTTATTGAAGCCAAGGCACATGTAGGATTTGATCTCACCAAAATACACATGGATGCCGATACTAAAACGAGAACGATTACATTAACTAATTTCCCCCATCCAGAATTGTTAACCGTAGAAACAGATTTTAAATATTACGACAAGAAAGAAGGCTGGGCAAATCCGTTTACGGCATCAGACCTTACCGAAATTAACAGAGAAGCAAAACAGCATATCGTAGATAAGATACCGAGTAGTGGTTTACTTCTAGAAGCAGAATCGCAAGCCTTAGAAACCATAAAACTGATGGAAACCTTGGTACAAACCATAAATTGGAAGTTAGATTACACAGCCTTGCATACAACAAAGTCACAGAAAAAAGAGATTGCCTCATGAAAATAGCCATACGTCTCTTTGTAGTTTTTATGCTTTGTCTTGGTGCAAACGCACAAGATTTTGAGCAGGTAGATGCAACTATAAAATTTTACCCAAAATCGTTTGATGAGGTTACCGAACTTTCAGAATTTATTACTCGCGATTTTAAAACAGACGAAGAAAAATTACGCGCCATCTATGGCTGGATTATAAACAACGTTAGGTACGACCCAGATGAGTATGATGTGTTTAATTACAGGTTTAAAAACTATAGAGAGCGAAACGCCAAAGAAGAGGTAACTCGCAAAAAAATAATTCAGCGAACCTTGCAAAAAGGAGTGGCCGTTTGTGAGGGCTATGCCATGCTCTTTGAAAAATTATGCGAGTTACAAGGCATCCATAATTACCTAGTGCGAGGCGATGTAAAGACTAATTTCAAGGATATTGGCAGGCCGTTTCAGAAAATTCATATGTGGAATGTTGCATATATAAATGACCACCCGTTTTTATTCGATCCAACGTGGGGGGCTGGCAAGTACAATCAGAAATTCATTAAAGAACCCAGTTACTATTGGTATAAAACAGAACCCACCCAGTTTATTAAAAGTCATTACCCAGACTTGGTAGAAGATGCATTTCTTGAAATAAATGTAAGCAAGCAGACCTTTGCTAAATTTCCGCTTATTATTCAAAAAGATATGGTTGTAGCAGATGTTATCTCACCAAGATACGGTGTTGTAAGCAGTGTTGAAAATCCGAAAGCAATCCTGTTTCAGCTTAAAACACCCGCCCCTAAGGTGATTTCTTATTCATACGACTTTGGGAATAAGAAAAGATTAGTCGATTTCAGCATTCATGACAAATTGCTTACCTTCGAGATTAAGACAAGAGCAGGCAAAAACCTTATTGTTTATTTTAACGATGCGCCTGCATTAGCTTATAAAGTAGAGTGATATTAATCTTTTAAATTAGAAGTTATGAAAAAATATGCACTCCTTTTGGTGATGTTAAGCAGCCAACTTATGGTATCTCAAATTGCAGATCCGTTACTTTACGATAAAGATTGGTACATTAATTACATTCAAATTGATGGGCAGTTATTTACATTGCCAGAGGGATTAGAGCCTGAAGAGTCGCTCATGGTGTTTGCAGAAAACTCATCGCATTTTACGGCTACCATTTGCAGTACCATTGAAGCAGATATAGAACGTGTAATTAATGAGTCTTCTTTTGGATTTATTAATATGACCATAGATAACCAGACCTGCGATGAGCCGTTAAACTCAGATTTTGATTCACTACATTTCAATTTCTATGTAGATAATGCATCCGAGGTTTTAGACTACAGCTATTACGTAATTGAACCTTTTGGAACACCGTTTGTAGAGATTAGAGCACCCAATGGAGACGTGGTCGAGTATTTTTCTGATTCAGTAATGAATGTTGGTGAGTTTGAAACAACTAAGATTAATTTGTTTCCAAACCCATTTACAGAAACACTTCAAGTAGATTCTCCTTACCATGGAAATTTCGACTATAAAATCTTTACGCTAAGTGGTCAGCTTGTGAAAGAGGGGACTTTAAGTACTTCGGAAAGTTTAAATGTTTCAAACCTGAGTAACGGAATGTACTTAACCAAACTTACCAATACAGAAGGTGAAGAGCGGTCGTTCAAAATTGTAAAAGAATGAACATAGAAGATTTCAGAAATTATTGCATCGCTAAAAAAGGCGTAACAGAATCTTTTCCTTTCGATGAGCATACATTGGTCTTTAAAGTCATGAATAAAATGTTTGCAGTATGTGGTCTAGAACGAACACCAACTCAAGTAAATTTAAAATGTGACCCCGAACGTGCCATTACCCTTAGAGAAGCATACGACGGACTCATTATTCCGGGATGGCACATGAATAAACACCACTGGAATACGGTCTTTATTGAAGATGCCCTACCACCAAAATTGGTTATAGAACTAATAGATCATTCGTACGACTTAATCGTGCAATCACTCACTAAAAAGGTACAGGCACAATTAGAGGCGCTCTAAATGGATTCACTTACTCAAATTGTATTAGGCGCTGCGGTTGGTGAGGCCGCACTTGGTAAAAAAGTAGGCAATAAAGCAGCTCTGTACGGCGCAATTGCTGGGACTATACCCGATTTAGATGTAATAACTAAATACTTTGTAGACACGGTTACTGCTCTCGAGTGGCATCGTGGGGTTACCCATTCTATTGTATTTGCAGTTTTTGCCGCTCCCTTATTTGGGTGGCTAGTGTCGTTATGGGAGAAAAATGCTTCAGCACGACAATGGTCATGGTTGTTTTTTCTGGGGTTTTTAACGCACCCGCTGCTAGATGCGCATACCACATGGGGTACACAGCTATTCTGGCCTTTCGACTTACGTCTGGCATACAAGAATATTTTTGTAATAGACCCATTATACACACTTCCCTTTTTGCTGTTTCTCATTCTTGCCTTACGGCGGAAACGTGAGGATCCCAAGCGTAGGAAATACAATAATCTAGGGCTGTGGGTGAGCAGTACGTACTTGTTGTTAACGTTGGGACTAAAAGGATATACGTTTCTTAAATTCGAAAAAGCCTTAAACCAGCAGGGTATTGCCTATACTGAAATTGAAACCAAACCTGCACCACTAAACACAATTTTATGGACGGCCAATATCGATACCAAAGATGCTTTCTTAATTGCAGATTATTCGTTGTTAGACAGCAAGCCTATAGCATTTACGGCCCATCCTAAAAATCATGAATTGCTTGGTAATTACAAAGACAATCTAAAGGTACAGCGGCTTATAAAAATAACCAAGGGTTGGTATACCGTTACACAAGACAAGAACGGTGTAGTGTATTTAAATGATTTGCGCTTTGGGGTACTGAGCACAGACCCTTCGAGTACTGCGTATGTTTTTAGTTTTTTAATTGAAGGCGATAAAGACCAAACCGTTATTACAGAAAATCGTAAAACGCCATCAGATGGCAAAGAATTGCTAGTGAACTTATGGCAGCGTATAAAAGGCAATTAAGAACTCATATCTGCAACAATTTTCCATGCGCCATCAATCTTTTTAAAGATGATTAAAAAATTGCCGTTTGCGTCGCCAACGGTTCGCTTCAAAAAGTATCTCCCCATGACCCAATAGCTGTTTTCTTCTATAGGCGATATGTCGTCTACCTTAAACGTAAGTGTTCCACTATGGTCTTTTGTTGGGTATCCTTTTTTGTAATTGTCTAGGGTTTGCTGCCAACCCTTAGTGAGACCTTTGCTTCCGTAAAACTTAAGTGAATCACTCTTCCAATAGCCTTGCATAAAACCTTCTAAATCGTTTTTGCTCCAGGCAATTTCTTGATTCTTCATTACCGAGAGAATGGCACTTTTATCTGCTTCTACATCTTTTTGTGCAACACAGGATAAATAAAAAATAGAAAATAATAAAATGTATACAATTCTCATACAGCTGAAATTTTAAATACCTTGAAAGATACGTAATTTTGTTTTACAGAAAATGAAATGCTATGATAGATGTAACTGTAGTAACCTGTAAAAAATATGTTAGCCAGCAAACACAAGATATGTATGTAGCGAATATTTTTCTTGAATATAATTTGTTGAAAGATGCGTTAGAAGCAGAAGGGCTTACTGTAGACCGTACATATTGGGATAACCCAGATTACGATTGGAGTACTACCAAAATTGCCTTAATTAGGACCGTTTGGGACTATTTTGAACGTTTTGAAGCCTTTACTACATGGATGGAAGAAACCGCTGTTAAAACCAAGCTGGTGAATCCCCTAAAATTGCAACAATGGAATAGCCACAAATTTTATATAAAAGAACTTCAAGATAAAGGCGTTCGTGTGGTGGCAACAGAGTTCGTTTCAGCAAAAAGCAAAATCACTTTAGCCGAAATCTCAAAAAAGCGAGGATGGAAAAAAATGGTCTTAAAACCTGCTATTTCTGCTGCCGCTTTTCATACCTATAAAGTTTCCGAAGAAAATAGCCAGGAAATGGAACGGGTGTTTCAACAGTTAGTCGCATCTCGAGATATGTTGGTGCAAGAATTTTTAGAGACGATCACTACAAGAGGAGAGGCTTCGCTTATGATTTTTAACGGTACCTATTCTCATGCAATTCTGAAACGGGCAAAACCCGGAGATTTTAGAGTACAAGATGATTTTGGTGGAACGGTGCATCCATATAGTCCGAGTAAAGACGAAATTGAATTTGCCGAGAATGCCAATAGGCAATGCCCAATCGCTCCAGTGTACGGCAGGGTAGATATTGTGTGGGACGAAACCGGAAGTTGTTATCTTTCAGAAATGGAATTTCTAGACCCAGAGATTTGGCTTCGTGACGCACCAAAAAGTGCACACCAATTGGCAGCAGGGATTGTAAAGATGTTAGACTAATGCAAAGATTCTTTAAAAATTATATCAGGGTCTGGGCATAATTTTTTCCAGCGTTCGATTTCAGAATTATAAGCAACACCATTGTAGTTTTCAGTTTGACCTAACAAATCTGTTATAAGCTGAAAATGTAGATGAGGTACCCAATGCCCGTTTTCTTGTTCGTTTCCCAGAAACGCCAAAAAATCGCCTGCGTTTAATTTTTTACCCTTAGGTGATAATGCTAAGGAGTCCTCGCTAAGATGTCCGTATAGTGTGTAAAACTGTACATTTTTTAAGTGATGAGCAACCACTACCAACGGACCGTAATCTTTGTGGTAGTTGTTGTGATGCGAAATCACCACTTCGCCAGCGTATGGGGTGTGAACAGGGGTTCTTGCTGGTAGCCAAAAGTCTGTACCTAAGTGTATGTTTCTATATTCTGAAATTCCATTTATGGTTCTTTTGAAACGATCTGTGTTGTAAAAACTGCGTTCTTCTAGGTATCCATTTGCTAAGAGGGCGTTAGGATGTTGCTCTTGAAATGTAAATAAACGTTCTGCTGCAGTTACTAAATTTTCATGTTGAATATCTTTTTCAAAGAAATCACTGCCCGTACTCATGTCTGGCACTACCACCTTGTTAAAATGTATCGTAGGGAACAAGGTGTGAAGAGATACTTTTTCTAAATTTCTCATACACAAGTTTACTGAAAACTTTTTTGGCAACTACATCGCCGAAGTTTGTTGTGAGATTTCTCCTAAGGTCAAAATGACTAGAGTACCCCTTTCTGTTTTTTGTAAAAGGCGTTTGCTTGGTCTTGCATAAGCTCCCGGGCAATTTTTCGTTTGTAATCGTACAATTCTTGCTCTTCTGCAATATCTGCGTACACACGGTTATTTACATCCCTATCTGTAGTTACAAGAATTTCACGCTGACTTTTTTGCTGTGTTACCCAGCTAGAAAGCGCACCTTCTTGCTCTGCTAGTTTTAAATCGTAAGCTCCTTTTGGAGAGATAAGTTTTGCAAAAATAGGAGAGGTTTCTATGGCTAAGAATAATAAAAAGATAAAAAATGATGGTAACCATGGTAATTCGCCAAGAGCATTTACGCGCGCCATTAAACCGTCAAATCCATCGATAATGGGTTGTGTTTCGGCTATTTTATCTTGGTATTCTGTGCCTAAGGTTGCTATTTGCGTTTCTATGAAAGCAATTTTTGCGTTATTGCTTGTTTTTAGCTCATTGAGCGCAGCAAGCTCTGCGTCGTGTTTTTCTCGCTTTTCTTTATAAACAGGGCCTTTACCTAGTTTTTCAGTGCCAGCGGTTCCTTCGGCTTCAGAAATGTACACGTCGTATAGTGCATTAACTTCAGCTTCTTTAGTTGTTATTTCATTTTTTAATGTTTCAATTTCTGCGTTTAAGCCTTCTACAGCAGGTGTGTATTGCAGTGCTAATTGATCTTTATTTTCGAGGGTTAAATCGTTTTTTTGCTCCAATAAAACCTGATTAATTTCTTTTTCAAAAATCTTTAATTCTAGAGGCTTAGAAATCACTACAGCAATGATGACGGCAAGTAGAATTCGAGGTGATGCCTGAATGAGTTCATCGAAAAAATTGTCTCGCTTTTTAAGAGTTGAAACAATAAACCTATCGAGATTAAAAATTAGAAGTCCCCAAATGAGTCCGAAGAACACTGCCGTAAAAATATTGTCAAAAACAGTGAATAAAGCGTAGCTTCCTGCAATTGCAGCCATAACAGCTGTAAAGAAAACCGTAGCACCTACACCAGCATATTTGGTGTTTTCGCCAGCAGAACAATCGTTTAGAATATCGGTGTCTGCGCCAGAACAAAAGATAAAAAATCGTTGAAGCATAAGTGTTTTTTATAAGATTGATGAATTTTTAAAACGTAATTATTCAAGTAATTGTTGTTGTAAAAGATTTTTTATTTTTCAAACTCTTTAATAATCAGAACGATATACTTATGCCTGATTAAATTGTCTCTAAATGTGCTATTTTATCGATTAAATACGCATTTAATCCGATATATTTGTAGGATAAATCTCCCCAGTAATCGTAACAAACCTTAAAAAAAATGAAAAAATTAGTTATTTACTTATGTATTATTTGCACTTCTTTAGCAACGTTCACTAGTTTAGCGCAAGTTGGAATCGGAACAGTTAGTCCAGACGCATCTTCTGCGTTAGATATTTCTTCAACAACACAGGGATTATTAGCTCCTAGAATGGAGACCTCAGACCGAATAGCAATTGCATCACCGGCAGAAGGATTGTTAGTGTTTGATACAGATGAAAATGTGTTTTATTTCTTTAATGGCGGTAGCTGGGTGCCTTTAGAAGGTGCCGAAACTCGCAGTAATTACAAGTTAGTAAAAAGTGTAGCAGATTTGTCTGACGAGCTTGCTGCTGGAGGAGGAGTTGTATATGAGTTAAATGAAAACTATTTATACGAAATTAATGGAACCATCCTTTTCGATTTTCCTATAGATTTAAATGGCGCTTATGTAGCAGGTCGCGATACTGGAGAAGATATTTTGCAAAATAATTCTGGTACTACCCTTTTTAGTGGAAGTAAAGGCGGGCACCTAAAAGACATATTAATTCGTGGTAACGGGCAACAGGTATTTAACATTGTTGGTTCAGGTACAGAGAATCTTATAGCATATAGTTTAATTGTAGTTGGAGCTTCTTCTCTAGGTACATTAAGTTCTTTAGGTACCGTGTATTTTGAAGTCTTTCAAATTGTATCTACTAGCGATGGCTTAGCAGCATCTGATATATCTAATTTTTATATGGATAAGTTATTCTGGACCGATTCTAATTTGGGTACATTTTTAACCCTTTCTGGTTCATTTGCAAATTTACAAATGGCAAATGGTAGGGTGGTGACAGATGCTGGTGAAGTTGGTTTAAATGTAAGTGCCAATCCAACAATAACCGTCTCTGCTTCTATTGCTCAGGTAAGTTTTACAGGAGCCGGTACACGTGTAGAAGGGTATTCGCCAAGTATTTACGACGGCTATAAATTCAATAATAATTGGGATGTAGACTCACCAGGACTACTTCTGGAAACAGATAATGCCGCTATTGGTGATATTAATCTAGATGCACCAATAGGTAGCGGTTATGAAACCGACTTTGGTACGATAGGAACTGGTGTTCAGACAAAATTGGTAGGAACTTCAACGTCTAATAACTTATTTAGATTTAGCGCTCCTGTTGATAATAGAATCGTGTATGATGGAACAAAAACGCGAAGTTTTCAAATTTCTACGAGTATTTCTTTTCAAGGCGACAATAATAACTCCATTTATATATTTTACATTGCAAAAAACGGAACGGTTGTAGATGAGTCTAAAGTATATAGGGAGATAGGTGGTAATAATGATATTGGAGCGGTATCAATTGTTGGCTCTGTAGAATTGTCTCAAAATGATTATATAGAAGTCTGGGCTGAGAAATTTTCTGGTGCTGGGAGCCTTTTAGTGGTTTCTCTAAATCTTATAGCTCAATAAATTAAGCATCATTTCAGAAAAAAAAGCCTCTAGTAAAGAGGCTTTTTTTATTCTAAAGATTATCTTCTCTGCATTTTTAGTACCCTAAGATTCTAAAATTTAAGTTCCTTTTTAAGGAATCATTTTCTTTTTCACATAGATAGGTTCTTTGGAAATTTTAACGGTTGGATTTTTAGATGAGCTATTAGTTACTTGGATATTAAGGTCACTATTCTTTTTTACAACCTCAATTGCTTCGTCTGAAGTAATCTCTTTCCCTTCGTAATAGAACGTAGATTTCTTTTTCGCCATTTTAACAATGATGTCTAGCTGACTCATTGGGGGAGGCGGTGGTGGAATATTTCCATCAGTGTAATTTACGCTGTTAATTACTCTTGGCGCATCTGGAGCAGGTGGTGGTGGCGGTGGAATGTTATCATCAGTATCGTTCACCCCTTTAATTACTTTTGGCGCAGGTGGTGGCGGAGGCGGAGGTAAGAGTCCGAAGCCACCATTTGCCTTTGAAAAATGCGTTTTTTTGTATTCGGCATCTAGTTTCTTCAAGAATTCGTCTGGCGTACTAGCAATTTTTATAATGGGTTTAATAGATGTGTAATCGGTTTCTTCCCAATTCTTGGTCAATTTGTCTAGGTCACGTGCAAATGTTTTAAGAGAAGATTGTTTACCGTTTATTGTGATTTCACTCATCTGTATCATGATTACTAAGATTTTGTTTATAGCATCATTACCAGATGGCGAATTACTGGTAGCAGGTGGCTTACACTCAGGAAAAGGTTGTGCTTGTTTGCGCTGCTCTATGGTCATTAATCGATAAATGGTTTCTAGCTTTTTTAATTCTGAAAGGGGCATGATACGACTATTGGGAGTTTCGTTGAAACGTTTGTTCCAAAAAGCTGCTATTTTGTTGTATGCCGCAAGTTGCTCGGGTGTGGCTTTACTGTTTCCTATTTCATTTGCAACATTCGTATACCAAGTATCATATTCTTTTTGAACTTCTGGATTTTCGAAGGTTACTTTTGGGTCTGAAACAATCGTTTCGACAGTTTTAGTGCTGCTGAAACCGTAGATTAATCCTGCCATCAAAGGCAAAATTACTAGCATTCTTAGCCATGCGGCTCTTCTTGATGTGTGTGTTTTCATAACTGTAAAACGTTTTTTGACCAGCCCAAACGAGTTTTTTGAAAATAACTTGCCTAGACCAGATGATGAATAATTAATAGAATGTGCCATAGAAGGCACGCTAGATTTTGATGAGAAATCCAGTAAAATTGTTTGATAGCTAGCTGTATCTGCTCCCTGATTTAAGACAGTGCGGTCTGCTAGAAATTCGTGGTTGAGTTTTATACTGTGTTTTATAAAATAAAGCAACGGATTGAACCAAAATGCAATGCGAAGTAATTCTATGAAAACAATATCCCAACTGTGCTTTTGCTCTACATGAGCGGTTTCGTGCATAAGTACTTCTTCAGGGATTTCACCATTGTTGTACGCTTTTTTGCTGAAAAAGATATAGTTAAAAAAACTATGTGGTGTTACAGGAAGTTTCAGCAATACATGCACAATTGATCGTTGCTTGAACTTTGAGTTGTTTCTAACTTTGGTAAAAACGCTCCTTAGATTATGACCAAATCGAATACCGAAAATACCAACTCCAAGTAAATAAATACCACCTAAAATATATAGGGTATAGTTTGTGGCTTCCGAAATGCCTGTGTCAAGGGCAGGTGTGCTCGCAGGAACTTCTGTTAGTATGTTGGTAACTAAAGGATTAACCTGAATATATGTGGTAAAGGTGATACATGGAATTATAAATGAAATAGCTAAGCTTCCTAGCAAAAAGAAACGCTTGGTGGTATGTAACGAGGTATTCTCTAATAGCAATTTGTAAAAGAGGAATAATATTCCCAAACATGCAGCAGATTTTAAAATATAAACTTCCATGATTACTTCTCTTTTATTTGTTGGTCGATCATTTTCTTGAGCTCTTTGAGTTCTTCTTTGCTTAAATCTGTGGCCTCTGTGAAAAATGATGCAAATTGTGCAGCATCGTTATTAAAAAAGTTTTTGATAAGACCATTAACATGTTTGCTGAAATAATCTTTCTTTTTTACCAATGGGAAATATTCTCGTGAGCGCCCAATTTGAGTATAATCTACAAAACCTTTGTCTTGCATGCGCTTGAGTAAGGTGGCAATAGTTGTTGTGGCAGGCTTAGGATCGTTGTAGGCTTCCAAAAGATCTTTTAAAACTGCTTTCTTTTTCTTCCAGAGATATTGCATGAGCTGCTCTTCTGAATTTGATAATGATGTCATATTCTTTTAATTACTCTACAAACATAGAACAAAAATTTTAATTCTACAAACGTAGAGTTTAAATTTTTCAAAAAACAAGTTCCAATTTCCAACTGAAAGTAGATACATTTGCTCAAATTTGAAATCATGAGCCTAGAAAGAGAAGTCACTAAAAGAGCCGAAAGTCGCTGCGAATTATGTGGAGCGGAAGAAAAACTGAACGTTTATAGCATCCCTGAAACACCTGTGCGTATTGAAGGTGCAGAAGGAGCTATATTAATTTGTAGTACCTGCCAATCTCAGCTAGACGCAGAAGATCGCGATGCAAACCACTGGCGCTTATTAAACGATACCATCTGGAGTCCTGTTCCTGCGGTAAAAGTATTGTCTTGGCGTATGCTACACCGACTAAAATCTGAAGGGTGGCCGCAAGACTTGTTAGATATGATGTATTTAGAAGAAGACGAGAAAGAGTGGGCTGCAGCTGCGGGTGACGCAGAAGATAAAAGTAAGCAGCTAGTACATCGAGATAGTAACGGCAATATTTTACAGGCAGGCGACAGTGTGGTGCTTATAAAAGACTTAAAGGTAAAGGGTAGTAGTATGATTGCAAAGCAAGGTACGGCAGTGCGTCGTATTTCGTTAGACCATGAAAACGAAACCTATATAGAAGGAAAAGTAGACGGACAGCAAATTGTTATTATTACGGAGTACGTGAAGAAGATTTAACCTTTTTTCTTCGAGCAGCTTTCCGTAAACGAAGCGTGCGGTATTCTTTGGTTTCAACTGTAAAAAAAACTGTGTTAGGGGTAGCAGTGAATACCCTGTAGTAAAAAAGGTGGCACAATTAGATGCCACCTTTTTTATGAAGCGTAGTAACGGATGACCCGACCTTTTGGTGCACTTTAGAAACATTGTGTCAAGCACGGTGTAATCTCTTAGTGCACCAAAAGGTAACACCCAAATTATTTACTCATTTCAGTAAAATAGTGATAAAACTGAGGGATGGTTTCTATACCTTTTAAATAATTCCAGATACCAAAATGTTCGTTAGGTGAGTGAATAGCATCGCTGTCTAGCCCAAAGCCCATTAAAATTGTTTTGCTTTTTAGTTCTTTCTCAAAAAGTGCCACGATAGGAATACTACCACCACTTCGCTGCGGAATAGGGGTCTTGCCAAAGGTGCTTTCGTACGCCTTGCTCGCCGCTTGATATCCACGACTGTCTATTGGTGTTACGTATGCTTGTCCGCCATGATGAGGTGAAACTTCTACAGTAACTCCTTTGGGTGCTATACTTTCAAAGTGTTTTTTAAAGAGTTCGGTAATTCGCACCCAATCTTGATTAGGCACTAAACGCATGCTAATTTTTGCATACGCTTTGCTGGCAATTACGGTTTTGGCTCCCTCGCCTATGTATCCACCCCAAATACCATTTACATCTAGTGTGGGACGAATGCTATTGCGTTCATTGGTAGTATAACCAGCCTCGCCGTATACATCTTCAATATCTAACGATTTGCAGTAAGCTTCTTTGCTGAAAGGAGCTTCGGCCATTTTAGCCCGTTCTTCTGTAGAAAGTACTTCTACGGCATCGTAAAATCCAGGAATAGTGATGTGGTTGTTTTCATCATGCAGGGAGGCAATCATTTTTGTAAGCACATTTATGGGATTAGCTACGGCACCTCCATATAGACCACTGTGCAAGTCGCGATTTGGTCCCGTAACGGCAACTTCAACGTATGAGAGTCCGCGTAGTCCTGTGGTAATACTAGGGATATCATTGGCGATCATGCCTGTGTCGCTAATTAAAATGACATCGTTGGAGAGTTTTTCTTGATTGCGTTCTACAAACCAGCCAAGGCTTTCGCTACCTACTTCTTCTTCACCCTCAATCATGAATTTGACATTACAGGGAAGTTGTCCTGTGCTTGTCATGAATTCTAATGCTTTTACGTGCATGTACATCTGACCTTTATCGTCACAACTTCCTCGTGCGAAAATGGCTCCATCTGGGTGTAATTCCGTTTTTTTAATCACGGGCTCAAAAGGAGGGTTGTCCCATAAGTCTAGTGGATCTGGTGGTTGCACATCGTAGTGGCCATACACGAGTACGGTAGGAAGGTTTTTGTCAATAATCTTTTCTCCGTATACAATTGGATAGCCAGGGGTCTCACAGATTTCTACATGGTCGCAACCTGCCTTTTCAAGACTTTCTTTAATGACATCTGCTGTTTTAATAACATCTGCCTTGTAAGCAGAATCTGCCGATATAGACGGTATTTTTAGGAGCTCGATTAGCTCATCTATGAATCTTTGTTTGTGTTCTTCAATGTAAGGTGTAGCACTTTTCATATATATTGCCCGTGATAGCGGGTCATTTTAATTAAATTTCAATTCTGTGCACACAGAAAAAGAAATTTTAGGTTAATCTTCAATGCTCACGAAGGTACAAAAAGTGCTTTTTTTAAAAGAAAGATTGTTTGTAAATTAAAATAGTTGATTATATTTGCCGTCCCTTAACGGGGCACCAATTAAATCACGCGGATGTGGTGGAACTGGTAGACATGCTAGACTTAGGATCTAGTGCCGCAAGGCGTGCAGGTTCGATTCCTGTCATCCGCACATTAATTGAAAAGGACTGCTTGTAATAAGCTGTCCTTTTTTTTTGGATTTAATTTAGCGACAAATTTACTTCAACAAGATGCGATAATAGAACTTTTTGCCTATTGAGATACTTGCTCAACCGACATCACATTAATGCTATTTACTTTTCCTTTAAGTTGGGGGCTTCCTAAGTCTTCAGCCACATATTCGGATCCTAACGATAGTTGTTTAACCAGTTCTTTAGATAGCAACAAATTTTTCTGATAGGTTGAACATAAACCTAAGATACGTGCAGTAGTATTTAAGACATCACCAGTAAAAAAAATATCCTTTTTTAAGGCGCCAATTTCACCGGTTGTCACCTCACCACAATGCATGCCTGCCTTAAATTGTGGAACCACACCAAACTTTCGTAAATAGAATTTTGATTTGTTTTGAAGTGCCTTTTCCATGTCAAAAAAGCATCGAACACAATAGTTTTGGTTGAGGCCTTTTTTAACTTTCCAAGTAATTACAATTTCATCGCCTACATATTGATATACCTCTCCATAATTATTAATAATAGCGTTCGAAAAATCGTAGTAATACGATTGTAATAGTTTAAAATAGGTAGTACTGCCTACAGCTTCTGCAATGGTTGTAGAATCTTTCATGTCTACAAACATAAAAATTCTACTTTCTCGGGTTGGTTTATGGTACTTGCCAGTGAAAAAGTTTAGCAATACCTGAGACCCAAGATTGTCACTAATTTCAGCATATAATAATGAAAGTAACAACGAGAATCCAACTTGAAGTAAAGTGCTAACATAGGTAATACTAAAAAAGAATTCGGTATATCTTTTCCAGACTTTCTTGTCAAAAATGGAAGTGTCCATTTCGATACTAGCCGCAATAAGGTAAGAAACCAAAATCAATATCGATAACAGAACCGCATAGATGCAAAACTTGCCTATAATTTTTTGAGGTAAACTCCTTTTTTCAAAAAGGCGATTTACAAAAAACACTTCCAGAACACCTACAATACAACCAATTACAAATACAGCGCTACAAGCAAAGAGTAGAATAAGGGGTGTAACTTTTATCGCGGTTTTCGGACCGTGAGCAAAGTCCCCCAGGGCAGCATATTCTGTAGATAAGAACATCCAAGCCAACACCAGCCAAATTATTCCGAATGGAAGTATTCGCTGAAAATAATAGCGTGTTTTAGCAGAAAGAAGTGTCATTGAAGTATAAAAATAGATTCTTTTTTTTAAAAACACTTTTTTGATGATGGGCTTTTTTGTTTGCCTTTTCTAATAAGGTGGCTAATTTCACCAGTTGATTTAATTGAGGTATAAATGAAATTTTACATAGTTAGGTTATACCATACATTTTTTATATTTTTAAATCGGTGAAATTAAAACCACGGTATAAATAGATAATTCATACAATTATGGGAGTAGGTAGTTTAGTAGTCGGAACAGCTATATTGTGCTTAGCAATAGGTCTTATTATAGATTTAAAAGAGCGGTATTAGGGGTCTTAGTCTACCCTATCGATCAATGCTTCAATTTCCTCTTTTTCTTCTCCATTTAAGTTAGGGTTAGGTGGTGTTTCTACTTTTTTTTTAAGATGAATTTCATAGTACATTCCAAAATGATCGCTTCCGAAGTTTTTAGAACGGATCATTGTTTTTACAAATAGATCTTTGGTGTGAAAAAGGTGATCTAGCGGGAAACGCATAAACCAATATCCGGCATGATACGTTGGAAAAAAACCTCGACCAATTCGTGGGTCTATCATGCCCGTCATTTTTTTAAATAATCTCGTGGTTCTACTCCAAACCACATCATTCATATCGCCGCACACTACGGTTGGTTTGTCAACTTCTCTAATATGATTGCCAGTGAGCATTAGTTCGGCATCTCGCTCTTTGCTAGTGTCATTTTCTGTTGGACTGGGTGGAGCGGGGTGAAGACAGGTAAAGAACACTTCTTCACCATTTTCTAATTCGTATGTGAAAAAAATGGAGGGTACATCTTCTTCAACCTGAAACTGAGTTGTAATATTTTTTAGTTCTTTTTTAGAATATAAATGCATACCGTAATAATTTTCTAACGGGATTTTAACCGAATACGGATATGTTTTTTCTAGTGAAGCTATTCCTTTTTCCCAATCGGTATTAGATTCCATAGTAAGAATTAGGTCGGCATTGTAGTTAGCGCACTCGGCCAAAAAGCTATCAAATTCTTTATTGTCTTGAAGTACGTTAGCAGCAAATATTGAGACATGTCCATCACTTGGAAAATCCGGTTTTTTTCTAGGGTGAAAAGAACTGTATTTGTACACTTTGTGTAATTGGTATAGTATGCTGAACACCAATCCGATGGCAATAATATACTCTAATGTCGAAAATTTCCAACCAAAAAAAGAAAGTGCTGCCAACAATAAAATCTCAATGGCTATAGATTGTAAACGAATAAAATCTGCCGTTCTAAAAAACCAATGCGGATTTCCAGTCGCCGGTAAAAAAGGCGAGATAATAAAGATTAAACTAAGAATATATATGGCAATCATCTTTTAAAAATACGAGTTCCACAGGAGAAATAGGTATTTTTGTATTAGTTTAAAATAATTATCATGAAACACATTACTTCCGTTTTACTAGTCTTAATTTTTAGTTACGCTACGATAGTAGCACAAACGTACACTACGCCTAATACAGGTGTAGACTGGACCTTAACAGATATTGCAAATGCAAGCCCATCTACCATTGCCGTTAACGGTAATGAATTTACACTTCAAGAAAATTTGGTTATTGCCGAAAATGATAAATTAAGGATAGATGCAGATGCTATAGTTTTGTTTGAAGACTCACTTCTACTAACTGTTTTTGGCGAATTTGATGTAACCGCAGACGAAACTATGTTTTTGGCTGCAGATACCAATTTGCCATACGAAGGCTTCCGTTTTGAAGAGTTTTCGGTTATTAATATTCAAAATGCAACAATTAAGAATGGTGGTGGTTTGCGTGTGTTAACCGAAGATTTTACAATTAATAATTGTGTGATTAGCGAAAATGTTGACGGCGGAGCTACAACAGGAGCTGTAATTTCCCTTTCAAGAGGTGCGCCAGAAATAACCAATAATGAAATAACATTTAATGCATTACCTGCTATAAGTTCTGCAGCAAATTCTGAAGTTTCTGCCATCATTTCTGGAAACTATATAGAAGGAAACAATACATTAAATACAAATAGACCCCAAATTAATTTAGGGACAACAAGCAATACCGAAGATTTGCAAATTATAGATAACATAATTGTTGGTAATCCGCTACATACCGAAGTGGGAGGTATTGCAGTTGCCAACCTTGTTGGAGGTGCCATAAGAGCCGTTATTTCTGGTAACGAAATCAGAAATAACAGATACGGTATTACTATTTTAGGAAGTAATGCAATCGTTGAAATTTCTACAAATCTGATAGAAGACAACAATACGCAAAACAATCCCAATCTTGGCGGAAGTGGTATTAATATTAATGCTACCACCAATGATGTTGAAATAAATGCGTTTATAAATGAAATTCGAAGAAATTTGTGGGGTGTTACTTTGCAAGGAGAGGCATCCATTAATCTAGGTGACGAAACGAACGTGATAGGTGAGAATGTTTTTTCTGAAAATGGCAATAACGGTGAAGTTTATGCATTGTACAATAACACACCTAATACCATCTCTGCTATAAATAATTGCTGGGAAGAAGGCGTAGAGAATACCCTAGCACTGGCCGAAAGCGTTATTTTTCATAAAGTAGACGACAATACCTTAGGAGAAGTTTTATTTGACCCAGTAGGTTGCGTTGTGTTAGCTATTCCTGAAAACGCCTTCGAATCCTTCAGATTTTATCCCAACCCAACAAAAAATACTTTAAGTTTTGATGCAAATTTTTCTATTGAAACGGTAGAGATTTTTTCCACAAATGGAGTCTCAGTTTTTAGAACACCCATCTTAGAAAATCAAAATGAAATAACATTTAACCTTCCTTCAGGGATTTATTTTGTTTCGTTTGCCACTGCCAACAATCAAATTGTTAGAAAGTTGCTAGTTCAATGATTCTATTAATACTATGTATTGAAAAACATATACGACATTATAATTATTGGCGGTGGTGCTGCGGGTTTCTTTACGGCTATAAATGCCGCAGAGTTTAGACCTAATGCTAAAATAGCCATTCTTGAACGTGGTAAGGAAGTTTTAACTAAAGTTAAAATTTCTGGTGGCGGACGATGTAATGTTACCCATGCTGAGTTTAATCCGCAGGATCTTACACAAAATTATCCGCGGGGTGAAAAGGAATTACTCGGTCCCTTTCATAGTTTTATGACGGGCGACACCATTGCCTGGTTTGAAAAACGTGGAGTGCCTCTTAAAATTGAAGAAGATGGACGTATGTTTCCTACGAGTAACAGCTCTGAGACTATTATTAATTGTTTTACTTCGGAAACAGAACGATTAGGTATTGGTGTTCTAAAAGGGCAATCTGTAAAACAAATTTTAAAGGAGGAAGAACGCTTTCAGATAATTACTGCTTCCGAAACTTTTTCATCAAAAAAAGTAGTGGTTGCAACAGGAAGTAACCCAAAAATATGGAAGGTGCTTTCGGCATTAGGACATAGTATCGTGCCACCAGTACCTTCGTTATTTACATTCAACATAAACGATAACCGTATTGCTAATCTTCAAGGGTTGGCAACAGATGTTTGTATAGAGGTGCTTTCCGAAGAAAACAAAACAGTATTAGAGAGTGAAGGTCCTTTGCTAATTACCCATTGGGGTATGAGCGGCCCCGCAATTTTAAAATTATCGGCCTGGGGAGCTCGTGTATTGGAGCCAACAAAATATCATTTTACAATCCGTGTTAATTGGCTGCAATATCTTTCTGCCGAAGATGCTTTGGAGCGATTAATAGAACTCAAACTAGAAAATCCGAAACAAACACTACAGAAATATACACAATTTGACTTGCCTAAACGGCTGTGGCAAAGTTTGCTGAAAGCAGCAGATATAATCGAAACCCAGATTTGGGCAGATGTTACTAAAAAACAATTAACCAATTTGGCTTCTCAGCTTACAAGAAGCGAATTCAAGGTTGAGGGTAAAAGCACCTTTAAAGAAGAATTTGTGACCGCAGGAGGTGTTCAGCTTAAAGAGGTAAACTTCAAGACTTTTGAAAGTAAATTACTTCCCAACCTTTACTTTGCCGGCGAAGTATTAAATATAGATGCTATTACAGGCGGATTTAACTTTCAAAATGCTTGGACAGGGGGCTATATGGTTGCTCAAGCTTTAACAAAAGAATCATGACACAATATATTGCGCTTCTCCGTGGTATCAATGTTGGCGGACATAAAAAGTTCTTAAAATCTGAACAGCTCGAAATGCTTGCTCAGATGGGGTTTGCTAATGCGCAAGTATATTTACACACTGGGAATTGGATTTTTTCCACATCGACATCTGCTCAAGATGTTTCAGCTACTATTGTACGTGCGATACAAAAGAAGTTTGGTTGGGAAGTGCCTGTTTTGGTTTTTACTACTTCGGAAATAGAAGACATTTTCAACAATTGTCCTTTTTCCGAAGACGTTAGAGAAAAAAGTTATTTTACCTTGTTAGCGGAAGTGCCACGTAAAGAAAGCATAGACAGATTGCAAACTCTGTCGTATACAGGAGAAGAATTTCATGTTACCAAAACATGTGTTTATTTTTATCCAGAAGAGGGAGCAGGAAAGGCAAAATTGAATAATAATATTTTTGAGAACAAACTAAAAGTTGTTGCCACTTCCCGTAATTACAAGACAATGGCAAAACTTATTGAGATAGGAACAAAATGAGCCTGATTGTTTTTTAGTTTGAAAAGTTTACATCCACATTCTTTTTCAGCAAATCACAGAATTTTTTTTTAATCAATTTGTCGAAAGCTTTCGAACGGTAGGTTTTGCTATCTTTACTGCTGAAAATTTCTTTGATGAGCACCAAGCAATTTATTCCTACTTTAGACTTTACAACCATAGAAAATGGAAGTGTTTCGGCACAAGCACCAAGTAATATTGCGTTGGTGAAATATTGGGGTAAGTATGGTGCGCAGCTTCCGCAGAATGCTTCCGTAAGTTTTACACTGTCGGCGTGTAGAACCGAAACTACCATGCATTTTAAGAAAATTACAACCGCTACCGATTTCAGCTTTGAGGTATATTTAGACGGTAGTCGTGAAGAAGGTTTTGAGCCTAAAATAAAGAAGTTTTTCCAGCGGATTGAACAGTACGTTCCTTTTTTGAAAGACTATCATTTCAGAATTGAAACCAAGAATACCTTCCCGCATAGCAGTGGTATTGCAAGTTCTGCGAGTGGCATGGGTGCCTTGGCATTATGCTTAACACAGTTAGAAGTGCTTTTAGGTGGCGATAATACAAAGGCGTATTATACTACCAAAGCATCTTTTTTAGCTCGCCTAGGCTCTGGTAGCGCGTCTAGGAGCATTGAAGGCCCTTTAGTGGTATGGGGAAATCATCCCAATATTGAGCATAGTAGTAATTTCTTCGGAATAGGCTATCCGTATTCCATTCATTCAAATTTCAGCAAGTATCAAGATACTATTTTATTGGTAGATAAGGGGGAAAAGCAAGTTAGCAGTACAGTGGGTCATGATTTAATGAACAATAATCCGTATGCCGAAGCGCGCTATAAAACGGCAAATAGCAACTTAGCGCAGCTTATTACCATTTTTGAAACGGGAGCTATTTCAGAATTTATAAAGATAGTGGAGAGCGAAGCACTTCAATTACACGGCATGATGATGGCGAGTATGCCTTATTTTATCTTAATGAAGCCTAATACGCTCGAGATTATAGATAGCATATGGCGATATCGCAAAGAGACGGGTAGCAAGGTTTGTTTTACACTAGATGCCGGTGCTAATGTACATGTGTTGTATCCATATTCTGAAAAAGCAGCAGTACAAAAATTTATTGCCACCTCACTCGCTCAGTATTGCAAAAATGGAGAATACATACATGATGCCGTTGGTTTAGGAGCTACCGTACAATAGGTCTTTTTGTATAGGTTTGCTACGTGCTGCTCTAAATCGAAATTATCATTAATAATGTTGTACTTTTGCACTAAGAAATTAAAAGACGTACCTTAGTGGTACATTTTAAGCCTATGCGTGGTCCCTTATTCTATTCAAAAATCCTACTTTTCGGTGAGTATGGTATTATAAAAGATTCTAAAGGTCTTTCTATACCTTATAATTTCTACAATGGTGCGCTTAAGATTGATACGCACAAAACCATTGCTACTCGAAAAAGTAATGATGCGTTAAAGCGTTTTGCCGATTATCTTGAGACCTTACAAAAAAATGAGCCTGAATTGGTAACATTCGATATCGAAAAATTGAATGCAGATGTTGAGGCAGGCTTGTATTTCGACTCTAGTATTCCGCAAGGGTACGGAGTAGGGAGTAGCGGAGCATTAGTCGCGGCAATATACGATCAGTACGTTAGTGATAAGATTACCGTACTTGAAAATTTAACTCGAGAAAAATTACTTCAGCTGAAAGGCATTTTTGCTGCCATGGAATCGTTTTTTCACGGAAAATCGTCTGGATTAGACCCCTTGAACAGCTATTTAAGTCTTCCAATTTTAATTAACAGTAAAGATAGTATTGAACCAGCCGGTATTCCTTCTCAGACTGAGAATGGAAAGGGAGCTGTATTTTTACTAGATAGTGGGCAAACTGGCGAAACCGCTCCTATGGTTCAGATTTTCATGGAAAATATGAAGCAGGAAGGATTTCGCAATATGTTGAAGAATCAGTTTGTTAAGCACACAGATGCTTGCGTACATGATTTTCTAAAGGGCGATGTGAGTTCGCTCTTCGGAAATGTAAAACAACTGTCTAAAGTTGTATTAGACAATTTTAAACCTATGATTCCTAAAGAATTTCATACGTTGTGGAAAAAGGGAATTGACACCAATGCCTACTATTTAAAACTTTGTGGTTCTGGTGGCGGAGGCTATATGTTAGGTTTTACTGAAGATATCGATCAGGCAAGATCACAATTAAAGAACTATAATTTGGAAGTAGTATACAACTTCTAAACTCCCTTACTTAAATGCTTAACAGAAAACAGAAATACTTTCTATTAAAGTTTTTCAGCTTGTTTTCGATTGTGCGTGGCTACAACATTCTTGTTATTGTCTTAGCACAGTATCTCACCTCTATATATATACTTGCCCCACAGTTACCTTTAAAAAAGGTGTTATTCGATCTTAATTTGCTTATGCTAGTATTGGCTTCGGCTTCTGCCATTGCTGGTGGATATATTATTAATAGTTTTTACGATTCAGAGAAGGATGTCATAAACAGACCGCATAAAACGATGCTAGACAAATTGGTAAGTCAGCAAACCAAACTCAACGGCTATTTTGTGCTAAATTTCCTATCGGTTATTTTTGCTAGCTATGTGAGTTTCAGAGCAGTTCTGTTCTTTTCTATTTATATTTTTGCGATTTGGTTTTATTCTCACAAACTTAAAAAGTATGCGTTTATTGGTAATATTACAGCGGCTATTCTAGCGGTCATCCCATTTTTTGCTGTGTTTATTTACTATCGAAATTTTGACGTAGTTATTTTTGTTCACGCTACCTTTTTATTTCTCCTAATCTCCATGAGAGAGCTTACAAAAGATTTAGAGAATCTTAAAGGCGATTTGGCACAAGGTTATAGAACAATACCAGTTGTTTATGGTGAAACGCTCTCGAAACGCATGTTAACTATCTTGAGCATTGCCACTTTGGTTCCTATTATCTTATTACTTACCAAATTTAAGATTGGTTATATGAATTTCTTTTTCTTCGGAAGTATTATTGGATTGGCGTTGTTCGATTTTATACTTTGGAATTCGGCACGAAAAATTCATTATATCATACTACACAACATCTTAAAGCTTATTATTGTCATAGGAGTTTTCAGTATCGTACTTATTGATGTTAGCCTTGTCTTAAAAAGATTTGGGTAATTAGAGTCGTGGCTATAGCAATTTAGCACCTGTTTTTTATAGGTTTAAGATAGTTAATTCAGAACTTTAAATTGTTTAATTACCCTAAGCCCCGTAGCATTTGAAATTTATCACCTCAAATTTTATCTTTTGATGTTAGAAGCCAATAGGCTTTATGTATCTTTGCAAAAAATAACAATGCACTAATTTTTAGTGTTTTAAAAGGAGCCGTACGTGCGGATTTGACGATGAGCAGACAAGATAATACAAGAAAAGGAAAGACTTCCGGAAGAGGAGGCGCAAAGGGTAAAGGCAAAAGCACTTCTCGAGGAAATGCACCCGTAAAAAGTACTGGGCATAAAAAATCAGGAGCAAAGCCTTTAGCACCAAAAAGACGCAATGCCGAAGGAGCACTTGCGGGAAAAGCAAGTGCAGCTAAGAAAAAGACTGTTAATAAAACAGAAGGTATTCGCCTCAATAAATACATAGCCAACAGTGGTGTATGTTCTAGACGTGAGGCAGATACCTATATTGCCACTGGTTTGGTTACTGTAAATGGCAAGGTAATTAACGAAATGGGACACAAGGTAAAACGTGAAGACGATGTACGTTTTGATGGGCGTCGTATCAACCCAGAGTTAGATACCTATATCTTACTTAATAAACCAAAGTCTGTTGCTTCTACCACTAGTGAAAGCAAAGGGCTAACCGTTATGGATTTAATAAGTAATGCAACATCGGCCAATGTGATGCCTGTTGGGCGTTTGGGTAGAAATGCAACAGGACTTATTTTATTTACCAATGATGATGCTTTAATGAAAAAATTTCACAGCAAAGGGATGGAACGTCTTTTTCATGTTGAGTTAAATAAAAATTTGAAAGCAGCAGATATCGATGCTATTAGAGAAGGAATTTCCATAAAAGGAGAAACTCATGCTGTTGAAGAAATAAGTTATGTGAAGAATGCTTCAAAAAAAGAAGTGGGACTCAAAATTAAAAATATGGGAAATAGTATTATTCGTACCATTTTTGAACATCTTGGCTACAACGTTGTTAAGGTAGATTGTGTAACAATCGCACATCTTACAAAAAAGGATCTACCACGTGGACGTTGGAAGGTTCTAACAAAACAAGAAATAGAATTGTTTTCAATGCTGTAATTTTTCAGAAAAAAACAGTTAAAGGGTCTCATTAAAATGAGACCCTTTTTGTTTAAAAAAAGACTTCAAATTAAAACGAAAAAAAATCATAAAAAAAATTGCCAATTCTAAAAATAAATTAAATTTGCGCCATTCTTAGCTGAACACTTTTGACAACTGTTTCTATGTTCGGGTTTTTGAAAAAGAGGAAGTCATATTCAAAAACAATCTGCCAGGCAGACAACCGAAATCTAAAGCTAGCTTCCGTTACCCCTACAATGGAGGGCCCGGTTATTAAAACCAAGGGCATTGCTTCTCGTTTAGCCTATTGGCTTAACCCAATCCGCATCTAAGTAACCATACTTGTTCAAGTTACCAGTCTGCATCATTTTTTGCAGCACCCTACTATATTAGTTTTTTTCAACAGAATTACACCTTACAATGAATACAAAATATATTGATTTAATCAATCAGACATACGATTTTCCGCAACCAGAATTTACTCTTAAAAATGAAACGTTAACTTTTCATGATATTGATTTAATGCAATTGGTACAACAGTACGGAGCACCGTTAAAGTTTACTTATTTGCCTAAAATTTCAGAAAACATTCAGAGAGCCAAGAAGTGGTTTGCGAGCGCCATAGAGAACCAGAACTATAAAGGTTCTTATAACTATTGCTATTGCACAAAAAGTTCTCACTTTAAGCATGTATTAGAGGAAGCCTTGCAAAACGATATTCATATTGAAACATCATCGGCTTTCGACATTAATATTGTTGAAAATTTAAAGGCTGAAGGTAAAATAACCAATCAAACCTATGTGGTTTGCAACGGCTTTAAAAGAGACCAATATGTGCAGAACATTGCGCGATTAATTAATAACGGTCACGAAAACTGTATACCTATTATTGACAATTACGAAGAACTTACGTTGCTTTCTAATGAAATTGAAGGCGACTTTAAAGTAGGGATTCGAATTGCTTCGGAAGAAGAACCAAAATTTGAATTCTATACTTCTAGACTTGGCATCGGGTACAAAAACATCGTTCCTTTTTACGAAGAGCAAATTAGAAATAACGACAAAGTTGAGCTTAAAATGCTTCACTTTTTTATCAATACAGGAATACGAGATAACGCCTACTATTGGAACGAATTAGTAAAGTGCTTAAAAGTATACACCAAACTTAAGAAGGTTTGCCCAAGTTTGGATAGCCTGAATATTGGTGGCGGATTTCCAATTAAAAATTCTTTAGCATTCGACTATGACTATGAGTACATGATTAATGAAATTGTGAATCAGATTAATAGTACTTGTGCAGAAGCAGACGTTCCTGTGCCTAATATCTTTACAGAATTTGGAAGCTTTACAGTAGGCGAAAGCGGGGGTGCTATCTATGAGATTTTATACCAAAAACAACAAAACGATCGTGAGAAATGGAATATGATTAACTCATCATTCATTACAACCCTTCCTGATACTTGGGCTATTAGCAGACGCTTTATCATGATGGCAATAAATCGTTGGAATGACGAATACGAGCGTGTTTTATTAGGAGGTTTAACTTGCGACAGTGATGATTATTACAACAGTGAGCAACACATGAACGCTATTTATCTTCCGAAGTATAAAAAAGAAAAGCCATTATACATCGGGTTTTTTAATACAGGGGCTTATCAAGAAACAATTGGTGGTTTTGGGGGTCTACAGCATTGCTTAATACCAAGCCCAAAACATATTTTAATAGATAAAGATGCAAACGGGAATATTACAACAAAGCTATTCTCTGAGCAACAAACCAGCGATCAGCTGTTAGACATTTTAGGGTATTCCCAAAAAACAACTGAAGCACATTTACAGCAAGAAACTAACTTTTCGACTAACTAATTATAAAAATGAACACAAAAACATATGCTGGCATTTCTAAAGAATATGCGGCACTAGAAACTTCAAAAATTGTACTCATTCCTGTTCCTTACGACGGCACTAGTACCTTTCAGAAAGGTGCAGACAAAGGGCCAGAAGCTTTTTTACACGCTTCAGAGAATATGGAGTTATACGATATTGAGACACAAACCGAAGTGTACAAACAAGGAATTTATCTAGCCGATGCGATTGCTGAAAAGTCGTCTCCAGAAGCCGTAGTAAGTGCAGTACATGCAAAAACCAAAGAGTATATTCTAAAAAATAAGTTTGTAACCCTTTTTGGCGGAGAACACAGTATTTCTATTGGAACCATTCGCGCCTTTAATGAGTGTTTCGATAACCTTACCGTGTTGCATATAGATGCGCATGCCGATTTACGTTCAGAATATGAAGGTTCAAGCTGTAATCACGCTTGTGCGGTATTTGAAGCCAGTCAGACCACAAACCTAATACAAGTTGGTATAAGAAGCATGGACGTGGCAGAAACCACTGTTTTAGATACTGAAAAAACATGGTTTGCGCACGACATGGCTAACGATGAGTATTGGATAGATAATGTGATTGAGGCACTAGGAGAAAATGTTTTTATCACTTTCGACTTAGACGCGCTTGATCCTTCAATTATGCCTTCTACTGGTACTCCAGAGCCAGGCGGATTGTTATGGTACGAGACTCTTGATTTTCTAAAACAGGTTTTTGAAGTGAAGAATGTAGTGGGGTTCGATATTGTAGAGCTCTGCCCACGAGAAGAAGATAAATCTTCAGACTTTCTTGCTGCCAAATTGTACTACAAAATGTTAAGCTACAAGTTTGCGGGAGAAGATGAAGACGAAGCCTTCGAAAGTAATTTTAATGACAAACAAAATTCAGTTTCAAAATTTAAAGACGCAGAAGATGAATACTAAAAGTCCAATTTCAGATTTTATACAGAAATACTACCTCCATTTTAACGCCGCGGCTTTAGTAGATGCAGCAAAGGGATATGAAGATCAATTAAACAATGGTGCTAAAATGCTGGTTTCGTTGGCCGGGGCTATGAGTACTGCAGAACTAGGTAAAATATTTGCTGCAATGATTCGGCAGGATAAAGTGCATATAATTTCTTGTACAGGGGCTAATCTCGAAGAAGATATAATGAACTTGGTAGCGCATAGTCATTACAAAAGAGTGCCTAATTATCGTGATCTAACACCACAAGATGAGTGGGATTTGTTGGAAAAAGGATTGAATCGTGTAACAGACACCTGTATTCCTGAGGAAGAAGCTTTCCGAAGAATACAAGAACATATTGTAAAAATATGGAAAGACAGTGAAGCAGCAGGAGAACGTTATTTACCTCATGAATACATGTACAAACTATTGTTAAGTGGTGTTCTAGAAGAGTATTACGAAATAGACATAAAAAATAGTTGGATGTATGCAGCAGCAGAAAAGAACCTCCCTATTGTTTGCCCAGGTTGGGAAGACAGTACCATGGGTAATATTTTTGCAAGCTATGTGTTAAAAGGTGAGTTGAAAGCGTCTACCATGAAAAGTGGTATTGAATATATGACGTTTTTAGCAGATTGGTATACGGAAAATTCAGACAAAGGGATTGGTTTCTTTCAGATTGGAGGAGGTATTGCAGGAGATTTTCCAATTTGTGTAGTACCTATGCTATATCAGGATATGGAGCGCACCGACATACCTTTTTGGAGCTATTTTTGTCAGATTTCAGACTCTACAACAAGCTACGGAAGTTACTCTGGCGCCGTCCCCAATGAAAAAATAACATGGGGAAAGTTAGATATAAACACGCCTAAATTTATCATTGAAAGCGATGCAACTATTGTAGCACCCTTAATTTTTGCCTACTTGTTAGGCATGTAAGCGTTTTTATAACACACGACATGTACAAAGTACAATCACACCAAATTGCGCAGCACATCAATATTAAACAAGTGCGCGCTAACTTTAAGGGTACATTGGTTTATGGCGATAGCGATGAGCTATTTTACAAGTTAAGCGATACCAAATATTTATATATTTTTCAGTTTGGTATTGTTGGCTATTTTAATGTAGCTAAAAGTAGCATTACACAAATAGAAGCTGTTTTAAAGCCCTACGGAAAGGGTAGTATGCCCGAACATCTTTCTGAAGATATAAATGTAGTGCTGAAAGAGAAAACGCTTGAGGTAGGTTTTAATAGCGTGACACTGCCAGAGATAGATGAAGAAATGATTAGACTCGTAATGTTGCATACTTCGCAATCTGTGGCGTTAGATCGTTATTCAGAAATTACCGAACAACTGTTAGAAGAAGCTAGTATACATACCAAATCTTTAGAAACAAGGGGACGTTTGCGTATCTCTAGTACAAAGCTGAAAAAGTTTATTGGTAGAACACTGAATATTAAGAATGCGATTTATGAAAATCTATATATATTCGATTCACCCGAAGTAGTTTGGCAGGATGAACAACTTGCTAAACTAGACAATGAGCTGAAACGAACATTCGATTTAAAAAATCGCTATCGAAACATTCAAGACCGAATCACTATTATAAAAGAGAACCTCGAGCTTTTTAAAGATATCTGGAATCATAAAGAGAGCAGTACACTAGAATGGATTATTATCATTCTCATCTTTGTAGAGATTATTGACTTGTTTGTTACAAAAGTATTTTAACCATGAAACCTCTTAAGTATAAACCACTTGAGAGGTTTTTTTAGCTAAAATTTCATATAAGGCAATTCCAACTACCAACAAGTACTCTAGTGCAACAAGCCATAAATTCTCCTGAAAACCTTCTGGACCATAGGCCGAATAACTTAGTACAACCACAAAACTCCAAACTATAGGAAACTTATAACGTGTAAATACCGAAAGCACTAAAGGGGTTGCTATGTACCATGGATGCACAGTGGTAGAAAGTAAAAAATATGCAGAAACAGCAAAGAGCATCGCTGTTATAAGTTGCTGCGTAGTTGTATTTCTTCGGAAAAAGGTAAGACATAAAACTATTGTAATAACTACAAGTGGTAGCACCTTACCTACAGTACCTATAATATTCCAGCCTACAACTTGAAAGCCAATCCATCTAATGATGTAGTAAATACTAGCGTTGAATTCGAAATTTTGAAACCATAGCCCTATAGTAGCAGAAAAATTTGAAATAAAATCTGCTGATAAAAAAGGAGCAAATGTTATAACAACTGTGGCCAACGTGACTGTATAAAATGATAGCAATTTTAGAATTCTTAATGCCGTTGAAGAGCTGCCCCAAAAGGTATTGTGTTTTGTGCTAAACCATTTAAAAAACAGCGGTAACAACAGCAATGGTAGTAATTTAACCGAAACCGAAATCCCTAATAAGATTGCTGCCCAAAACCATTTGCCTTTGTGCAAGGCAACTAGTGATGCCGCCACAAAAAACAGCATTACTCCTTCAAAATGTAGATTGCCAGTGAGTTCAATTATGATAAACGGATTGAGAAAATACCAGAAGATGTTCTTTACAGGTAAGTTAAAAGCCACTAGGAGACGCTTTCCGAAGTATAATATCCCCAAATCGGCAAGAATAATGAGAACCCTTAACACCACTACCGAACCTACAATACTTTTACCCGATAAAAGACCAGCGATGGCAAAACACAACTGATTAATTGGAGGATAATTACTGTAGTGACTCGCATTAAGACTACCCATACCTTTGTATAATTGGGTAGCTTGTGCAACTTGCTTTCCAGAGGTTACTTCTAGTGCAGCGGGAAGATCTGTGAAAAATAGTTCGGACGTAACTAAATACGGATTTACCCCCTGAATTAATAATCGTCCATCCCACAAAAACCTATAAAAATCTTGAGACAAATTTGGGATGACTGGGAGAAAAAGTAGTCTTAAACCAACACCAAGCCCCGCTAAAACCCAAAAATTATACTTTGAATGTTCAATGATTTTCCACGCACAAAAAAATAGACCTGCGTAAAGCAACAGCAGTTTTAAAAATTCACTACGCTCTAGGTGGTAAGCAAAAAGCAAATAGAGAATCAGCGATCCAAGTACTGGAAACGCTAATTTTTTATAAGAACTAAATGTTAGAGCCACTATAAGTGCTAATTAATTACGAGGGCAAGTTAAAAATTGTATTCGAAGTAGGGCGGCCAGATACAATTTGTTTCTTAAGTCGTAAAAATTAATAGAACTAACGGAGCTTAACTTTCAGCGTTCTAGAATTTTATCTAGAATCTAAGATTATTTAATCTTGCCACTCGGCAATAAATAAATTGGTATCACGACCACCGCCATTGTTTCGGTTAGACGAAAACGCCAGGTATTTACCACTATTTGAAAATACAGGGAATGCATCAAATGTTTGGCTGTGTGTTACACGTTCTAAATTCTTCCCGTCAAGATCGATTAGGTAGAGATTAAATGGAAATCCGCGTTCTGCTTCAAAATTGCTACTAAATAAAATTTTATCGCCACTAGGATGAAAAAACGGACTCCAGTTAGCATTGCCTAAGTTGGTGATTTGTTTTAAATCGCTCCCATCTGCGTTACAAATAAAAAGTTCCATTTCTGTTGGTTGTACGAGTCCTTGAGCCAGTAAATCTTTATATTCTTTAATGGCTTCTTCTGTTTTAGGGCGTGACGCTCTAAAAATTAATTTAGTACCATCTGGAGAGAAAAAAGCACCTCCATCATAGCCAAGTTCGTCTGTAATTTGCTTTACATCAGACCCGTCTAAATTCATGGTGTAGAGCTCTAAATCGCCACTTCGCATAGAGGTGAAAACAATTTTGTCGCCTGTTGGAGAGACCGTTGCTTCGGCATCATATCCTGGCTCGTTGGTTAACTGTTTTGTAATGTTTCCTTCAAGATCTGAAATAAAAATATCGAAGCTGTCATACACAGGCCATACATATTTTCCATTTTTTCGAAGAGGTACTTCTGGGCAAGCTTCGTCTACCAAGTGTGTAGATCCATATACGTAATGTTTATTATCGGGTAAAAAGTACGCGCAAGTAGTACGTCCTTTCCCTGTAGAAATCATTGGCGGTATTTTGTTTCCGCTAAAAGTTTCCGAAGCATACATTTTGAACATTTGGTCACAGCCAACGTTCCAGTCTTCATTATTAGATTGAAACACCAACTTACTATCGTCGAAACTCCAATATGCTTCCGCATTATCACCACCAAAGGTTACTTGTCTTATATTTTTAAAGTGTTTTTCTTCTGGGTAGATTAAACTATCATTATCCCACTCCATTACAATTTTTTCTGAAACCTCCTCATTTTCAACTTTCGTATCTTCAACATCTTTTGTTGTAGATTCTGTGGTGTTCTGCTTACAAGAAACGAACAAGGAAAGTAGAGAAATCAGTATAATATTTTTCATTTTGCTGTATTTTTGTGCAAAAATAAGAATATGCGTTTAATTTGGATACTAAGTGTGGCTTTGATTATCATTTCTTGTGAAAAAGAAGTAAAAAAGCAGACCAGCATGAAAGATGATGTGTATGCGTTGGCAGACGACACTTTTAACGGGAGGCAGACAGGAACCGAAGGAGAACTACAGGCAGCTGCCTATATTGAAAATCGATTTAAAGAAATTGGTTTAAGTCCAAAGGGATATCAAAATAATTTTACGCAAACATTTACGTTTCGCCCAAGTGCCAATCCGCACGAGCAGGCAGAATTCACAGGCCTAAAATCAGATAGTACCCTAACAGGCACCAATGTTATTGGGTATATCGATAACAAGGCTAAAACTACTGTGGTAATAGGAGCACACTACGATCATTTAGGTATGGGCGGAGAAGGCTCTTTGTATCGAGAAGAGAAAGCGGCAGTGCACAACGGAGCAGATGACAACGCCAGTGGTGTAGCCGTACTTTTAGATTTAGCCGAAACATTAGTGGATGAGAAGTTGTTAGACACAAAGAATAACAATTATCTTTTTATAGCTTTCTCTGGCGAAGAGATGGGTTTGTTAGGAAGCAATTATTTTGTTAAGAATAGTACCCTGCCAATAGATACGGTTACGTATATGATTAATATGGATATGGTAGGTAGGCTAAATGAAGAAAATACCATAGCAGTGCACGGTGTTGGAACATCGCCTATTTTTAAACAAACTCTTTTTGCAAACAACGATTTCGAATTAAACATTGCCGAACACAATAGCGGAATCGGCCCAAGCGACCATACTAGTTTTTATTTAGCAGATATTCCAGTGTTGCATTTTTTTACAGGGCAGCATGAAGATTATCACAAGCCAGGCGACGATGCAGAAAAGCTTAACTACCCTGGAATGCAAAAAATTTCAGATTATATTCTTGCTATTATTACCGACTTAGATGATGCTGGGAAGTTAACCTTCAGAAAAACAAAAAATGAAAGTGAAGAGGTTCCAAGGTTTAAGGTAGGGTTAGGTGTTGTGCCAGATTATTTATTTACTGGTAAAGGAATGCGTATAGACGGCGTTAGTGAAGATAAGCCAGCGCAAAAAGCAGGACTTATGAAAGGAGATGTTGTTATTAAGTTAGGTGAATTTGAAGTAACAGACATGATGAGTTATATGAAAGCGCTTGCAACGTTCGAAGAGGGACAATCTACTCAAGTTTTAATAGAGCGAGATGGCGCACAACAAGAGGTTGAAGTTACATTTTAAAAATTTCGTGAAATAGACAGGGTGCTAAAACCATGTGTGCCCGTACTTTCGGCTCGTTTTGTAGAAAACATATACGCTACTTTAAAATCCATTCTTCGTGTACGCCAATAGGCTTCGGCACCGTAAAAAATTAGTGAGTCTACAGGTTCTAATACAAATTCGCTGTTGTCTGCGATAATAGAGCCTTGCAGCATAGCGTCGTGTATTACATATCTATAAGAGCCTGTGAGTGCAAAAAAAAGTTCGTTTTCAATTGTTCCAATTTGTCTATACGCCATAGTACTTTCTATATCGTTCCTGTTTCCTAAAAACAACGTAAGCTGATTCTCTAAAAAGTAATCTTTGGTACCTAATGCCACTTTAGGTTTGGTGGCTAGCAATACATCTATTTCTGCATCAATAAGGCGCCATTCGCGTAAATAACTCCCATATAAATTAGCGTGCGTACTATTCTCAATCTGACCATTCCATTGTGCTGTTTGCGATTCGTTTGTGCTGTGAAACCAGCTTTGTAAACCTTCAGAACCTGAAATTTCCCCGGTAACTCCTATGGTAAAGGTGAAATCCAGCATACGATTTTCATTGGTAAGCGTAAGAGAATTGTTAAGGCCAAGAAATCCGGCATACGGACGATCATAGTCTTCTATACGATTAGAAAGTATGTTAGAAGGGGTGTAAAAAGACTGTTCTAACTGAATTGTAAATTGCCTTTTGTTGTTGTGATCTTTGTCTAAGTCGTTCATTAGTTTTCGGTAACTAATAAAGCTTCCCGTTGTGTACCAACGATCTGTGAAATGAAGAAAGTCGTTGTCATGCATCAATTCTACTTGCTCCTCGGCAAAGTAAGCACTACCATCGCTTTGTGCCAAAATACTAGCAGAAAGTAAAAGGAAGCAAAGGCAATAAAAATAGTGCGCCAAGAATTTTAAAAGCATGTGGTTAGTAAGCAATTCTAATTAGGCTTCTAAAATAACAGAATTTTTTTACTACGCCTTACTAATAAGGCTTTTAAAAAATACAAACCCAAATCCAATAAAAAGCATTAAATGAAAAGGGAATAGCCCGAAATCACCACCTTGATCCCCTACAACAAAGGCAGAGTACATTCCAAAGGCAAAATAAAGCATTAGGGCTCCTTCTATAAGGATGTTGGGAGAAATTTTATTGCGAATGTACTTATTGCCTTTCCAGCTGTCTTTTAAACTGCTGATGTTGAATTTTGGAGTCCGAATAAAATCACTTTTTTTACCTAAATGTCCTTCCAAAACGGCAATAGAATTATGTACAGAAAAGCCCATGGCGATAGAGAAGAAAATAAAAAACATGCCTATATATTCTAAAAAGCTAAGGAAGCCACCGCCATTAATTTTTTTGTACATAAACCAATAGCAAATAAAGAAAATGAGGGTGCTCACCACAAAGAAGCTCATCACAATAAAGTAATATTTCAAATGTGCATATTCATTTTTAATATACAACATAGGGATACTTAGAATGGCTACAACCAAAATGCTTAGAAACATGGTGCTATTAAGTAGGTGAAGTGTGCCATGAATTTTCGTTTTAAACGAAATATTCTTACTACGCCAAACCCGACCTAACATTTTTCTAAAGTTTTCTGCCCCGCCTTTATTCCATCTAAATTGTTGTGATCTAGCAGCACTAAGTACCACAGGAAGCTCGGCAGGCGTTTCTACCTCTTCTAAATATTTAAATTTCCAATTTTTAAGCTGGGCGCGATAGCTTAGATCTAAATCTTCGGTGAGTGTATCTCCTTCCCAATTACCAGCATCTAAAATGCACTGTTTACGCCAAATACCTGCGGTTCCATTAAAATTTATAAAATGTCCCTCGCTATTTCTGCCTACCTGTTCTAATGTAAAATGGGCGTCCAAAGCAAATGCCTGCACTCTTGTTAACAGGGAGTATTCTCTATTTATATGCCCCCATCTAGTTTGTACAACCCCTATGTTTCTATCTTTAAAGTACGGAATGGTGCGTAACAACCAATTTTTCTTCGGAAGAAAATCGGCATCAAAAATTGCAATGTACTCACCTTTTGCTGTTGTGAGCCCTTCTTTTAACGCACCAGCTTTAAACCCTTTTCTGTCTTTACGCGTTACGTGAGTTATGTCTAATCCTGTTGCTTTAAGTTGTGATATGTGAGCTGCCGTTGTCGCAAGCGATTCGTCGGTACTGTCGTCTAAAACCTGTATTTCTAACTTGTTTTTAGGGTATTCAATTTCAGCAATATTTTTGAGCAGCCTTTCCATTACGTACAACTCGTTATATACAGGAAGTTGTATTGTGACCAAAGGAATTTCTTCCGGATTGGTAAGATCGAACATAGCGCATTTTGTGCGCTTCTTTTTGCTGCGGAGATAATTAAAGAGCAGATTCAGCTGAGCCAACGCATACATCAAAATTAAGAGTAGTGCGGCAGTATAAACAACCATAACGATGGTTTCAAGTATCATTTCTTAAAGGTATATTTAAATATCCAGCTTAGTATTTTAATGCCTGCAAATATAGCACCTTTTACCGTTCCAGACACCTTAGAAACACCTATCCTGTTTCTGTATTTCATAGGTATTTCGGTATAGGTGTACTTCTTTTTTAGCACTTTTAATTGCATTTCTACTGTCCAACCATACGTTTTATCCTCCATTTTTAGTGCCAGTAACTTGTTGTGTTTTATAGCTCTAAACGGACCTAAATCGGTGAATTTTGCTCCAAAAAATAAACCCATTAATGAAGTTGCGAGCCAATTTCCGAAACGCTGTGGAAATGTCATCGACCCATCTTCTCGTAACTTTTTTACACGTGCTCCAATCACAAAGTCAATATTTTGCTCAACAATTGGCGCAATTAATTCGGTTAGTTGTTCTGGATAATCGCTAAAATCACCATCCAGAAACACAATAATATCTGGTTTTGTGGCCTGCTTGCTAACGTATTCCATTCCTTTTAAGCAAGCATATCCATAGCCTCTATTTGCTTCCTTAAGTACCGTGGCACCTGCACTTTTTGCTACTTCTTCTGTTTTGTCGGTAGAATTATTGCTTACTACTACAACCTCATGTACTAGGGTTGGGATGTCGTTTATCACCAAGCCAATAGAGGCTTCTTCATTGTAGGCAGGTATTATTACGGTAACCAATGGTTGCATTATAGGGAAACGTCTGGGTTATCGCGTTTAAAGGAAAATACCGATGTCCATTCTCCTATTTTAGAATCGTTTTTATATTTTTCGGCTCTTTTCAATCGGTTGTTCTTATAGATTAAAGCGTATCCATTTTTCTGATTGTTTTTGTGTTGAATTCGCTTTTCGGTTTGGGTTGCAATATCGTAAAAAATCCACCAACCTTCGGTAATCCCATCTCTATAATGTCCCTCTTTTAGCAATTCTCCATCTTCAGAATAATAATACCAATAGCCATTTTTTCTATTACTTCGGAAACTTCCTTTCTTGGCAATAGTTCCGTTGGCATGGTAGAAATACCAATAATCTGTTTTAGCATTCCCCGTATGCCAGCCTTCAGCTTGAAGCACGCCATTTTCGTAATACTTTTTTTGATAATTTTTATCAGTCAAACTAGTAGCAGCCAAAGAATAGCTCATACATAGTATTCCGAAATAAAAAAGCAGCAGCGATTTTTTAAGTACCATGAACTATTAGACGAACCTGTTGCGACTACCTAACTCAAGAACCACAAAAACATAAGATTTTCAATGTAATCTGCCTTCTAAAATTGTAACAATACTACGTAAGACTTATTTTTTAGCATTTACCAATGCCATTAAATCTACATCATTACCAAGAAGCACATCGTTTCCGTTAATTCTGCCTTCTAAAGGGCCGTTCTCTAATTTTAAAACTCCTCTAGGGCAAACTGCAGAGCATATACCACAACCTACGCAACTTGCACGCACAATATTTTCACCCTTTTGAGCGTACGAACGTACGTCTATACCCATCTCACAATAGGTAGAGCAATTTCCGCAAGAAATACATTGTCCGCCGTTTGTTGTAATTCTAAATTTTGAGAATAAACGTTGTTGAATACCTAAAATTCCTGCCATAGGGCATCCCATTCTGCACCAGACGCGATTTCCGAAGATAGGATAGAACCCTGTACCTATAACACCTGAGAATATAGAACCTATTAGAAAACCATAGCTAGAGCGAAGTGTATCGGCTTCAAAAATAAAAATCTTGTTGTTTTCTGTACCAGTAAAGTAGTGTATGCCAATTAAAGCAAGTACAATAACCAAATATCCAATAGCTCCGTAGCGTGCATCTTTTTTTAGCTCTTGTCGTTTAAAATACCAGATCACTGCAAAAAGAACTCCCAGAAAAACGGCAACACCTATCAAGAACATATCTTTTGTAAGCCAGTACTTGTTAGGGTCATATCCTAAATAAGTGCTTACTACCGCTGTTGTCATTACTACAGAGAAGACCAATACACTATGTATCACCCATCGTTCTACCTTCCAAGCGGTCATACTTTTGTCTGAAAGATGACGAAACGAATCTCCAGCAGTTTCTGCAAGTCCGCCACAACCACAAACCCAAGAGCAATACCAACGCTTCCCATACTTATACGTGAGGAATGGTGATATTACAAATATTGAAAGTATAGCAAAAAGTAAAAATGCCAACCCAATTGTCTGTGCATTAATGTACTCGTCTACACGCCAGCCATCAAAAGCATAATAATTTAGGGGCCACATGTTTTTAAGATCTGTGTAGGGTAGTGAAAAGTCGTCTGTATTTAGGCGCGCCATTAATTCCGGAATGATAAAAGCAAAGGCAGTCTGAAAGAACATCACGCTAATAGTACGTAGCTTTTCATACTGATTGTGTCTGTACTTCCAGATAAATTTAACGCCAAAAGCAACTATGGCAACTGTATACAGTGTACCGTAGACAAACCATTGGCTGGCCGGATTTCCACTTAGCATTAAGCTCAAAGGGTCGAATAGGGCAATAAGTCCCTTATTACTGCCCTCACTAACAAGTCCGAGATACTGCGGAAAAAAGTATAGAATAATATAAAATCCGGTGAGTGCGATCCCTGCTACCCAAGCCCAAAATCCGCGACTTGTCATAGATTTAAACCAAACTCCATCGTTGCGAATGCCTTCTAACTTGTTGGCATATGCACCTTTCGCGAATAGTACAATTCCAATGGTGAGGGCGCTTAGCGAAACTGCTAGCCACAATCCTTTATTCGGAAAATTTATATTGAATGTTGCAAGTAGTAAGATTGCCAATCCGCCCAATCCAATCACCGTTGCAATTTTTTGTGTTGCATTAAGTGCTTTTGGAGGTTGCCCAGTTAAAGACATGTCTTTTTGTACGGTGCTCATAATATTATGCGTTTACGGGTTGGTGGTGTTTATAGCTGGCTTGTATATCTTTTTCAAAACGACTGTAAAACTCTGGGTCGAAATTGGCCTCTTTTAAATGCGCCATAACATAATTTACGTTTTGTTTCTCTGTGAGCCATTGATCAAAAACCTCATGTTTCATTCTTATGCCAAAGGTGTTAATTCCAAGAAATTGTTGGGTGTCTTTATGATAGGCAACTGTAATACATTTTGTGTCATCTTCATGTTTCCAATGAAATTGAGCTTCGTACTCTTTTTTGTGGCGTTCACTAAATACCCATCCGTAGGTTTGATATTCTATGTCTAAGAACTTTGCAGAGTTAAACCAATGCCCAGGTTTGTATTCGGTAGCATTTCCGCAGATAGTTTGAGCTACGGTTTCGCCCATCATTCTGCCTGTGTACCAAACAGCTTCTATTGGTCGTCTGTTGCCAATTGCCTCATGCTGCTCTGCGCAATCGCCAATGGCATATACGTCTTTACAATTTGTTTGCAGTAGACGGTTCACTTTTACACCTCGTCCAGTCTCGATAGCAGTGCCTTTTAGAAATGCAATATTTGGAGATACTCCTGCGGTAAGCCCTACCACATCACAGCTAATTTCCTCTCCCGTTTCTTCAATGATAACAGACTGTACGCGCCCATCATTTCCTGCTCGTATTTCTTTAAGGTTGGTCCCTAGTCGTAAATCAATATGGTGGTCTTTAATATGTTTGTTTAACATGGCGCTTTCCCCTTTAGGTAACACACCGTTCCAGAAGCTGTTTTCACGTACTAAAAATGTAACCGGTATATCTCGAGTACGTAACATTTCAGCAAGTTCAATGCCTATAAGTCCGCCACCCACAATCACAGCACGTTTACAGATGTCCTTGTTTGGCGCATTTTTTTCTAAACGCTCTAGGTCTTGAAAAGAATAAAGCCCTTGCACACCTTCTAAATCTTGTCCAGGCCAACCAAACTTATTTGGGGTGCTGCCTGTAGCAATAATTAGATGATCGTATGCAAAACGGTCGCCATCTGCACACACTACTTCCTTAGCATCGGTTAAAATTTGATTTACATAGCCGCGTTTAAGCTCAATGTTATTTTTTTTCCAGAAGTAGTCTTCATAGGGTTTGGTATGTTCATATTTCATATGTCCCATATAAATGTACATGAGCGCTGTACGAGAAAAGAAATGATCTGTTTCTGCAGAAATAATAGTGATTTTTTTACTGGAGAGTTTTCTTATGTGCCTTGCCGCAGTAACGCCAGCAATTCCATTTCCAATAATAACAACGTGTTCCATAGTATATGCCCGATAAGTCGGGTGACTTTTTTGGATGGGTTGCTACTTGTGTCGTTTATTACTACCGAAACATTACAAGAAGCTACAAATAGAATTCTTGAAGATACAGTTTTTTTGAGAAGATACAGGGGCTAAGACGGTATGTCGAATTTTTTTTATTTAAAAATGTAAGCTCTCACGTTATCGATTGACTTATTGCACAGTAAAATTTGGAATATGAAAAAATTATTCATTGTGCTGTTCACAATAGGAAGCTTCTCAACTACCGAAGCGCTTTCACAGGATTTAAATACATTTTTTGATGAGGCCGATGCTTTTTTTCAAGGCTATGTTTCTGGTGGAAAAGTAGATTACAAATCAATTCATGCTAACACAAAACAATTAGACGCAGTGTTGGCGCTAGCAAAATCTATTTCGGTACCCAAATCTGAGGCTAAAGCATATCAAGCCTTTTGGATTAATGCCTATAATCTTTCAGTAATTAAAGGAATTGTAGATAATTATCCGTTGAAGTCGCCTCTAGATAAAAAAGGATTTTTCGACACAACTACCTACGAGCTGGGGAGTTCAAAAATTACACTAAACGATATTGAAAATAAAAAACTCCGTGCAAATTTTAATGAACCGCGTTTTCATTTTGTGCTAGTTTGTGGTGCACTTGGGTGTCCTCCAATTATACCAATGGCATATACCCCTAGCAATTTAGAATATTTACTACAACAACAAACAGTGAAGGCATTGAACAACTCAGAATTTGTGCGAGTTAGTAATAAGAAAGTAGCTTTTTCTGAAATTTTTAAATGGTACAAAGAAGATTTTACAAAAGAAGGAAGTGAAATTGATTTTCTAAATAAATTTAGAAAAGAACCTGTGCCGGCAAATGCTAAAGTAACATACTACGCTTACGATTGGCGATTAAATTCTATATAAATACCTCTGTTTAAGACTTCCCCCAATGTCAGTTCAGCCAAGCCCAAAGTTGAACTGATGGGAGAAGCACAGATAAACTAAAAAACATGAAAATAAGTAAGAGTCTAGTAATTACAGCAATTTTTTCAATGGCTTTCTCCACGATACATGCCCAAGAAGAAACTACAACCTCTGGATCGGTTATTCAAAATCTAACACCGTCTAAACTGATTGCCAAAGGACAATTTGATCTTAAATGGTTTAATAATCTTTATACACAAACTGAAAGTACCTTCTCTGAAGGTGATGAACCTCGGCAAACATTTTTCACCGCTACTTTAGAAGGGTTTACTGGAATTAGCGATAGCAAACGAGTTAACTTAGGATTGATTTTAGAGTTTAAGAGTAATGTAATTGCAGACCGCGATGCATTAGATGTTTTTAGTTTTGATGGGGAAACTGGAACAGCGCGTAGCGGATTCACATCTATTGCTCCAGCAGTGAAGTTTGTACCGTTTGAAAGTATTACAAATTTTTCGGTACAGTCATCTTTCTTTATTCCTTTGGTTGACAATGAAGTTGAAGATGGTGTATTCTTAGACCAAAAGGGATTTACTTGGCAAAATAGGTTTTTCTACGACTATACTTTTCCAGGAGATACGTTTCAGCTTTTTACTGAACTAAATTCAGAACTTAATTTTGGAGATGCCGATGATAGCTTTGCTAATAACAGTCTAAATCTTACCCCGGGGCTATTTTTTAGTTACTTTCCATCGTCTAAATTTACGGTATTGGCCCTTGTACAGCATAGTCAGCGTATCGATTTAGGCAATAATTTTGAACAAGATTTTACTGCTGTTGGAGGTGGTGCTAAATACCAGCTTACAAAAACATTGAACCTAGAAACATTATATACCAATTTTGTAAGAGGGAATAATACGGGGTTGGGAGAAACCTTTAATTTGGGTCTTAGAGCCGTATTTTAATAGGCAAAAGGTGGGTTTTTTGCGTACCTTGAATCGCAAAATTTTACAAACCATGAAACATCTCTTAAAAGTAGCAATGCTTGTTTGTTTACTGCAGTCGTGCAGTAGTAAAAGCCAAAAAATTAATGGTATTAGCTATGTAGCGGCAGGTGAGCCAACAACACAAGCGCAGGTGGCTGCGGTGAAAGAAGTTCATGCAAATTACGCGGCTGTAATGCCTTTCGGATTTATAAGAGATATAGAGGATCCAGAGCTTATGTTTAATTCGGATCGTCAATGGTATGGTGAGCGGCGAGAGGGAGTAAAGCAATACATTGAGATGTTAGAAAGTAATGGGATTAATGTAATGCTAAAGCCTCAAATTTGGATTTCTAGAGGAGAGTTTACGGGGTATTTGAAGATGAATACCGAAGAAGAATGGCAAAATTTTGAAGCATCGTATAGAGAATTCATTATGCTTTATGCGGGCTTAGCAGCCGAAACAGAAGTAGCGCTATTTTGTATAGGTACCGAATTGGAACAATTTATTGTGAATAGACCAGAGTTTTGGACTAAGCTGATTTCGGAAGTTAGGACGATTTATAAAGGTAAGCTAACATATGCCGCAAATTGGGACGAATACAAACGAGTTCCTTTTTGGGCGCAATTAGATTATATAGGAGTAGATGCCTATTTTCCAATTTCAGAAGAAAAGACACCTTCGGTAGCAAATGCCCAAATAGGATGGCAACCTTGGAAAGCCGAAATGAAGGAAGTTTCCGAAGCAAATAAGAAACCTATTTTATTTACAGAATACGGGTATAGAAGTGTCGATTTTTCAGGTAAAGAACCTTGGCAAAGTAGTAGACAAATGAAGGAGGTAAATTTGGATGCGCAAAATAATTTAATGAAAGCACTTTTTGCCGAAGTATATCATGAACCATGGTTTGCAGGTGGTTTTATATGGAAATGGTTTATCGAGCACGATAATGTAGGGGGACATGACAATCCAATGTTTACTCCCCAAAATAAACCAGTACAAACAGTCATACAAGAACATTTTAAAACTACCCAGTGAGAGTAATTGCCTGCCTATTTTTTCTTTGTTTTAGCACCACATGTATTGCACAGGATATTTCAGAAATAGTAGTGCAGGGGAATACTAAAACCCGCTCTAACTTTGTACGCAAAATCACAAAGGTTAGTGAAAACACCCCTGTAGATAGTCTGATTCTCGAAGCAGATATAACGCGTTTAAAACGCCTGCCAGGAATTGCGCATGCGTACTACCAAGTAACCCCTAAAGATGATGGCACCTTTAAAGTTATTTATGGTGTAGAAGAAAACTTTACGATAATTCCTTCGGTAAATGTGTATACTACCAACAACGATGAATTTGCGTATAGGCTTGGGTTGTATGAATTTAATGGACTAGGTCAGAATATTAGTATTGGGGGTTTTTATCAGAAAGATATTTATAGCAGTTTTGGGGTAAATTTTAAAGCACCTTACCTTTTTAGCAAGGCTACAGGAATTGCTTTAAACTATCAAAACCTAACAACCGAAGAACCTGTATTTCTCGATTCAGGAACGGCTCAATATAAATATAATAATACCTCTTATGAAGTTTTGGGGCTTCACGAGTTTAACTTTAAAAATCGGATAGAGGCGGGTATAAATTATTTTACTGAAACGTATAATTTTAAATCAGGTGCCACAAATACAGAGGTTCCGCGATTTTTGAAAGTGAATAAATTGCTTTATAAATTAATTTATGAATATAATGATGTAAAGCGGGATTATTATTATGTTGACGGATTTAAAAGCACGCTTAACTTTCAGTATGTGACAACCCAAAGTGAAATGCTTCCTGAGTTTTTGATTGGTTTTAATGACTTTATTTATTACAAAAGAATTGGAGAGAAAGGAAATTGGGCGAACCGACTTAGGCTAGGCGTGGCTACGAATAACGATAGCCCATTTGCGCCATTTGCTGTAGATAACAACCTAAACATACGTGGGGTTGGAAATACGATAGACCGAGGTACGGCGGCTATTGTGCTAAATACAGAGTATCGCCAAACTCTTTTTGAGAAAAATTGGTTTGTATTGCAAGGAACTATTTTTGTAGACGGAGGCTCTTGGAGAAATCCAGGAGGTGATTTTGGTGATTTCAGCGATAGCCAAAACTTACGAATCTATCCTGGCGCCGGACTTCGTTTTATTCATAAGCGCATTTTTAACACGGTCTTTCGAGTAGATTACGGATTTGGAATTACCCAAAATCCGACCAACGGATTTGTAATTGGAATTGGACAATATTTTTAATGACATCTAATTGAATCAAGTCATTAGCGCAGATACAATTGCTGGCGGAAATTAATCCAACTGTAAAGAAGGTTACTGTTCTTTACGTTGCGCTTCCATTTCCTTTGTATAGGCTTTTGCCAGATCTTTTTTCTGCGTCTCATTAAAAACTTTACCAGCGAGCTGGAAGAATGTTTTCTCCTCATCCTCGAGATGATGTCGTACTTGATGGTCTAGACTTTTTAGATGTGCCAACCAAGCAGAGCTATCCATTTCTGCTTCCTCAACTTTCTCAATTAGTTCGTCAATTTCATGGTGTTCAGCAATGCCGTGGCGTGTATGTTCTACCATCATGTCACTATCCATTAGTTGTTTGTAAAAATTACGTTCTTCTGCTGTTTCATGACCCTTAAGTTCAACCTTAAGTGTTTTCCATATCTTTTTTCGCTCACTGCTTTCTCCAGTTGTAGCAAGAGCTTTGTCTAGTAAATTTCGTTGAATGTCGTGGTCTGCTCTAATGGCCTCAAAAATGTTCATAGCTTTTGTTTTTGGTTGAAACCCTAAGATACCAAGCATTACAATGAAAGGATGTTTAAGAAATCTTAAAAAATTTATTTTTCAGAAATAACTTCTGGGGTAGTTGCTATTTGGGTTTGCGGTTTGCTGGTTTTTTTGAGATGTTTTACATAATAATTATACAATGCATCTGCATCTGCACCTAGCCATTTTTTGAGGTAAATTACTAAGAAGTGATATTGAACATACCATACGCCTTTTTCTGTGTAAAGCCGTGCTGAGGTGTCTAGCCAAGACTGAATTACAACAAATTTATTACGGTCGTAGAGTTCGTTAATTAAGATGTTGTCTTCATAAATAACAAAGGTTTCGTCATACCCTCCTATTTCATCGAAGAGTGATTTTGTAATAAACTGACTTTGATCTCCACCCCTGCAAATACGCCACGAAAATTGAGTAAACCAACTTGCTAGCCTAAGCCACCAATGGTTGCTGTTAAATTTCATTTTAAAGCACCCGGCTGGGTTTCCTTTTTCTACTTCGGAAATAATAAGCGTGTCAAAATTTTTAGGCGGAAAACTATCGGCATGAAGAAAGTAAAGAATGCTTCCTTCAGCTATTTTTGCACCTGCATTCATTTGCTTGGCGCGTCCTTTTTCTGAAGTAATTAATTGAATTGTAAAAGGCGAGGAACGTGCAAACTGTCTTACCAATTCTCTTGTATTGTCGCTACTACCACCGTCTACGATAGTAATAGCTTCAATATTTTTTTCTAAAGCACAATTTGTAAGATGGTTCAAAACCGAAACGATGGTCTTGGATTCATTTAATACAGGAATTATTATGCTTATCATAGGTATAAACATACGCAAATTTTATGCGTATGGTTGTTATAATTTCTGTTCTACACTATTTATAAAACGGTAGGTAGGTCGCGCCTAGGGAGTTAACTATTGTTCGTTGAGTCCCCAATTGTAGTTCTTATACGTTAGATTGGCTTTCGGGTTTAATTTTGTAGTGCTGTACTGGTTTATATAGCCAGTAATATTTACTTTTCCATCTACCTTCCAATCGTCTGGATAAAACTTGAATATTGAAGAAAGTTCGGCTTCATTTGCTGAAATATCATTTTTGTCACCATTTATAAACTCCTTAGTAACTTGTTCTAGCTGTTCATTTATCTTGCTTGCTGTATACGCTTCATCTAATAATTTAGGACACGAAATAGAAGCGCAATTTATAGCGAAGTGAATGCGAGGTTCGTTCATTTTCCGAAGAATTCCATTTTCCAAACCACCCAACGATAAATTTCTGTTTCCCACACGTGCGCGCCCTTTCGTCCAGGGCCCGTCCAAGTCTTTGATGCTTTTTGTTGGGTAATTTTCTACAATGAGCTTAACTGTTTGAGCATTGTACAAATTAATGTAGAAGGCAAGTAATTCTTGTACGCTCCAATCGGTATCAGGATCTTTTGAAGCCAGCATATCTAAATACGCATCTAGCTTTATCTCGTCTTGCTGAAAACCCTTATAGTCTACCATCCCTTTCTGGTCTACATGTTTTTTGAGTAAAGTTGTCCAGGCGCTGTGGTCTATGTTTACGGCACTATTTGCTGTGGTAGAGGTTAATGTACCTTCCACCTGCTTGGTGGGCTGTCCTTGGCTAGAAACGCCTGCAGCAGACAAAAGGGTGCAACTGTATACGGTTGCAGCAAAAATGGTGATTGCTACTATTTTTAAGGCTATTTTCATGATGTTAGTTGTTTAGAGACCAATTATAATCCAGATAACGCACACGGGCATTGTTGTTTATAGTTGTTGAGGCATACGTGTTTAAAAAATCTATAAGACTTCCGTTTTGTTTAAAGTCTTTAGCAAACCAATTAAATATTTTTGAAATTTTAATTTCATCTGAAGTGATGGTATTTCGTTTTGTATCGTTTATAAATGTTGCAGTGAGCTGCTCTAGTTGAAAGTTAACAGTTTTTGAAGTAAAGGCTGCATTTAATAAGGGCGGACAAGAAAATGATGCGCAGTTTATCCCAAAATGAATTCGTGGCTCGTCCATCTTTCGTAGAATTTTATGTTCAATTTCATCTAGGTTGTACCATTTCTCACCTAACTTCCACAGGCGTTGATCCCATGGTTTGTCTATGTCTTTAATGCTTGCTAACGGAAGGTTTCTTACAATTAAATCTACTGTCATAGCATTGTAAGCATTCATCCAATAGGCGAGTTTGTCATTTTTTGTCCAGCGCTCGTTGGGCATATTTTCTCCCAATGCCTTAATATAAGCGCGAAGTGTGGTACTATTTCTTCTGAAACCGTCATAGTTTACTTTTCCGTCTGGAGTAACATATTGGGTTAGTAGCTCGTTCCAAACAGTATGATCAAATTGTTCTACGGGTGTTGGAGGTGTAAAAGCCTGCTTGTTTATCTCAACAACACTATCTGTTGCCGCCATAGGGGGTTTTGTTTGCATTTCTGAAACTGGCTTTGTGGTTGCCACTTTAACTCCAGTGCCAACGGTAATTTGGGGTGTAGTGGTGGTTGGCACTTCCGTAGTGTTTGTTTTGTTAGCCACTTCTTTTGACGTCCCGCAGGAATAAACAAACATGGCAAATAGCAATATAAGAAGGTAGTGTTTCATTAAGTTGGTATTAGAAGCAAGACTAGTCTTTTCTAAATTTTAGGGGGTACAATTCTTGAGATACAAAATCTTTTGGAAATGCTTCATCGTTCTCAAACCCTAATTCAATATCGCGACCGTTGTGAGGTACATGATTGGTTTTGAAAAGATAATCCCAAAGACTGAGAGAGATACCATAATTAACACCGTATTTGGTGTGTTTTGGCAAAACTTTAGCGTGGTGCCAGATATGCATCTTCGGATTGTTGAAAATATATTTAAATATGCCATAGTCCCAACCTAGGTTGGCGTGATTTAAATGCCCAACTGTTAGAGCAAAAAAGTGAACAATCGCAACATCACTCACTGTAAATCCGCCAATAATTGCCAGCGGGATATATAAAATAGATTTGTAGACTATAGGCTCCATCCAGTGATACCTAAGGTGGGCGGCAAAGCCCATTTGCTTTACAGAATGGTGTACCTTATGAAAGTTCCACAAGAAGGGTACACGATGCAAAAGCCTGTGGGTGTTCCATTGTACAAAATCTGATATGAGAAAAAAGACAAGTAACCCTAATCCGTACGGAAGTGCATTTAAATCTACAATTTGGAAGGCTGAAACTTTCAAATTAAAAATGCTAAGCAAATCATTAAAAAGTGCTTCGGCAGTATTCGAGAGAAAGATGAGTACAATTAAGTTTAACAAGAAGAAGTTGAAAAACATATAAAAAGTATCTAGCCAGAAATCTTTTCTAAACACATCTTGATTTTTCCGCCAAGGAAACAAAAGCTCTAAGCCCCAAACCAAAAGTGACACAAGGATAAGTCCGTAAAAATAGTTTTCCCAATGAAAGCGCGTTATTTCATCTAGTAGGTAGTTGAAATATCCTTGATAAGAATCTTTAAATAGTTGTAGGTACTTGTCCATAAATAATCTCTTCCTTCGTCGGATGTGAAGCTTTAAAATTACAAAGAATTTTAGGCGCTTCGAGTGGTGTACGTAGGCTCAAATCTACAGGGTTTTGGATGTAATGTTTACAAAATTAGCAACATCCGCCACCGTCGTAATGGTAGGTAGATTCACTAAAATAGATATCGTCTCTGCCTAAAGATTGTAAGGCAGCTGCTGTTTTATCACAAATTGCCAATGGTTGATTTTTTAATAATATGTGCCCTTTCTTATCATCAAAATAGTCTTGGTCTCCGTAATAAATAGCTGCTTTTCCTGTAAAAACACATGGGCCGTCTTCGGGCATCGGGTCTTTTATGGCAGCTACTTCAATACTTTCTATATAGATAAGTTCTTCTGTAGGGTAGTTTTTAGGATCTAGGATTCGGTAGGGCTTTCTAGCTCTAATTTCAATGGTTCCAAAACCAACATCGGTGAGCGCTTTTACATATTGAGCAATAGGCAAACTACCGCTAAGACACAGCGCACGTAGGCGATCATCGTTACGTAATGTTTCGTTCATTGGTTGCTCGCAAGTAGGGTCACTCATTACCAAACGCCCGTGTGGCTTTAAAACGCGATACATTTCTTCGATGGCACGTTTTAAATCGTCTGCTTTAAAGATGTTGAATAGGCAGTTTTGTGCAGCCACGTCAATGGTGTTGTCATCTACAGGAAGGTTAAGCGCGTCTCCCTTTTTTAGATCTACAAAATCACTTTTAAACCACGGATTCATGGCTTCTGCTTCTACAAAGTTTTTGCGCGAAGCTTCTAACATTTCGTCTACGACATCTACCCCCACAACACCGCCTTTTTGGCGATTAAAATAGGCAAATTGAAGTAATTCCATACCACCTCCAACACCTACATAAAGCATTTTAGGATTATTAGAAAGATCTCTGGCATGAACCGTGCTACCGCAGCCATAATTCATTTCCTGCATAATTTTAGGAATCTTTAACCCTGGTAATTCCCAAATAGGATTGGTTGTACAGCACAGCCCTACATCTGGTGTAAGGGCTGCTTCTTTATAAACGTCGTGGGTAGTATCTAAATAACTCATAGCTTCTTTTTGTTTTGTAGGATGACCTAAAGTTTGGTGAAATTGTACTTGTTTGGATTTTTAGTTCTTCTTCATTTTACGCAATAAATTGCTTGCTGCTAAAATTGCAACCACTAGCCATATGGCTCTATATAGCCATATATTTATTTCCTGGCCAAAAAATGTACCTGCCTCAAGCTGATTGATAAATGAGCTGATCACTTTGTATCCTGCTAGTGCTAGTAAAGCGAAAGAGAAAATTTTATCCATGTTATATTTGTTTTATCAACTCGGTAAAGAGCGTAATCATTTGTGGTTCTGCCTTTCCAGCTTGGGCGATAATATCTGGTATGTCTACTGGTTTTAGATTGTCTGGGTCGCACTCGTCTGTTAGAACCGACAACGCGATTACAGGTAGGCCTAAATGATTTGCAACGATAATTTCTGGTACGGTGCTCATCCCTACAGCGTCTGCACCAATAATTTTCAGGTATCGGTATTCTGCTCTAGTTTCTAATTGTGGACCAACTACACTAGCATACACACCCTTATGAAGTGCAATGTTATTGGTTTTGGCAATTGCTTCAATTTTCTTATTCATTTCAGCATCGTATGGAGCACTCATGTCTACAAAACGCTCCCCTAATTTTTCTACACCTTTAAAGGCTAATGGAGAACCTCCTTGCAGGTTAATGTGATCGTCTATTAGCATTATTTCTCCCTTCTTAAAGTTAAGGTTGATTGCGCCAGATGCATTGCTAACCAAGAGTTTTTTAATACCCAAGGCTTCCATAACACGCACTGGAAATGTTACATCTCTTAGTGAATATCCTTCATACACATGAAAACGACCTTGCATTAAGATTACTTTTTTACCGCCAAGTTCGCCATAAATAAGTTTGCCTGTGTGAAACTCTACGGTAGCTGTTGGGAAATTAGGAATGTGGTTGTAGCTCATTTCGGCTTCAACGTTTACATTTTCTATAATTTTTCCGAGACCGGTACCAAGTATAATTCCAACTTCTGGTGTTTTAAATCCGCGTTGCTTCAAAAACGCGACTGCTTCTTTAATGTATTTTTTCATGTTGTTTTGTTACTTGTTTTTACTGTTAGATGTACTGGTAGAAATTGATGAAACGCATCTACATCTTTAATGTCTTCATAATAATCTACGTCGTTTTTTTCTTGTAAAAGTATAAGACTTTCGTCTTTAAGATTGTTTATGGTTGCTTGCAAAACGGTATCTGTACCCCACGTTTTATTTTTAAAAACTTCTGGCTTTACTTCTTTCATGCCAAGTAAATAGTAGCCGCCGTCTTCGGCAGGGCCCAGAACAAACTTGTTTTTTTCTAGCGTTTCAAAAGCGTTGTCTAAATCGTTGGTGTTCATGTCGTACATATCGCTGCCAATAATAATAGCACGTTGATACCCAAGCGAAAATATTTCGTTAAAGGCTTGCTCCATTCTCGCGCCTAGATCGTCGCCATGTTGCACTTTTTTTCGAAATTTAGTGGTGTCCCATACATCGTTTTCGTGTAATTGTTCAGAATAATATACAAACTTATCTGCTTGAACTCCTGCAGAAATTTTTGCTGTATGGCGAAGTAAGAAGGTGTAAATTTCTAAAGCAATTTCATCTCCTACGGTTGCTGCTAATCGTGTTTTACACTTACCCAGCTCAGGGTTACGAGTAAAAATAATAAGCGCGTTTTTAGAGGTAGGAAAGTGAAAAACTTCTTTTCCGTTTTCTTTATTGTCTGTATGTTTTGAACCTAAAATGCCCATTTTTTTACTTCAATTATTCAAAGTTTCAATTTTACTCACCACTCACCACTCACCACTCACCACTCACCACTTATAGACTGGAATCCCTTTCTTAAGCCACTTACTCCATGCTTTTGAGAATGTATGTATGCTGTCTGTTTCTTTTTCTTGGGGGTTTAATGTGGGATATCCTTTATTTTTCCATTCAAAAATACCTCCGTACAGGTTTTTAATGTTGGTAAAACCTGCTTTGGCAAGCTTCTCACCAATTTCTTCACTTCGTATACCAAGGGAGCAATACACTACAATAGGTGTGTTTTTGTCTTTAATTTCTTCGGAAACTTTAGTGATTGAAAAGTTGTTAAATCCCACGAACTTGGCATCTTTAATCTTACTAACATTGTATTCTAGATGTTCTCGTGTATCTAGCACCACAATATCAGAATTTAGCTGTAATGCTCGCAATCCTTCTACCGAAATATACGGAACACTTCGGGTGTTGTATTGTGCTATCAGTTCGTCTAAGGACTTTTGTGAAAATCCGTGAAAAGACAGCAATAATGCCAGTATATATAGAAAGTTTTTCAATGTTTTATAATTTCAAAATTAACTAACTTAAAATTGGATGCCAAACTCTAGCAAGCCACTTTTGTTGCTCATTAACTTGAATGTATACTTGTATTTATTTTTCTGCAACTGCACCTTGGCAGCTACTTCCTGCGCCAGCCGTACAACCGTAACAATGTTGTGAAATTACGATGTCTCTATTGTTTAATATGTCTTCGTTGTATTCGCTAATGTGCTTAATCTTACTAGCTACCGGCAATTCTAACATCTGATTAAAATCGCAATCGAATAAATAGCCATCCCAACTTATAGAAATGGTATTGGTACACATTACATTTTCTACTGCTGCGGGATTGTACGCATCTACCAATTGATACATGTAATCTTCGTAGTTTTCTGAAGCAATTAAATAGTCTAAAAAACGAGCAATGGGTAAATTGGTAATGGCAAAAAGATTGTGAAACTGTATGCCAAAATCTTCTAACAACGCGGTCTTAAATTCTTTTTCCATGCTGGCTTGGTCTCCTGGTAAAAAGGCGCCACTTGGATTGTAAACTAAATCTAGTTTTAGATCGCTATCGGGCATTCCGTAACCGCGTTCATTTAATTCTTGAAGTGCTTTAATAGACATATCGAAAACACCTTCTCCGCGTTGTTTGTCTGTTTTTCCGCGGGTCCAATGTGGCATAGAACTCACTACGTGTACGTTGTGTTTTTTAAAGAAGTCTGGTAGATCGTGGTACTTTTTATTTGCGCGAATAATGGTTAGGTTGCTACGTACAATAAAATCTTTAATTCCGGCCTTACTTGCTTCTTCTACAAAGCGTCTAAAGTTAGGATTCATCTCTGGGGCACCTCCGGTTAGGTCTAGGGTGTGTGCACCGGTATTTCGAATTACGTCTAGACATTGTTCCATGGTTTCCCAGGTCATAATCTCTTTTCTGTCTGGTCCTGCATCTACGTGGCAGTGCTCACAAACTTGGTTGCACATATACCCAACGTTAATTTGTAAGATTTCCAATTTCTTAGGGCGCAATGGAAACTGATTGGTTTCCTTTATTTTTTTGGCAAAGGTTGGAAGTTCGCCAGCCTTAAAAATTCCGTTGGAAAGGACTTCTAATTGCCTATTAGATTGTGCGAGGTCGCTATTGCGTTTGTGTAAGCTTTGTGTTTTTAGTTTTCCCATATGTATTTCCCGTGTAGACGGGTCACTTCAAATTTTCATTTCCCTGTATAAGGGGTTCATCTTTTTATGCGTGAGCGATAGAGGCGGCATACTTTTGCGGTTTTTAATACCATTGCTGGTAGCTTAACTAGACTGCAAAAGATATAGCCGAAAGCGCGACCCTTGTGGGCACGCCCTAGTTATTATCCGTCTAATTTGTTCACTTTATTCATCATCATTACTCCGTGTACGAGGGTAGCGCCACTTTTAATTGCGGCTCCAACGTGTACGGCTTCCATCATTTCTTCTTTTGTAACACCGCGTTGCAATCCGTCTTTGGTGTATGCATCTATACAATAGGGGCACTGTTCTGTGTGTGCAACAGCTAAGGCGATAAGCGATTTTTCTCGAGCCGATAGTGCGCCTTCTTCAAAGACTTTACCGTAATAATCGAAAAATTTTTCACCTAGTTCTTCACTCCATTCTGTTATGTTTCCGAATTTGCGTAGGTCTTTAGGATCGTAATATGACATGAGTATTTTTGTTTAAAGTATGTACGAAACCAGTTATTATTTGGTTTTTTGTGCTGTAAATATAAGCAAGTAGTCTTCAAATTATAGCAAAGCTTACGTTAGAAGTCTAGAAAGTTTTAATCGAACGTATAGGCGATTCCGGTTGTGAATTCGTATTGAGAATTAGGAATGCTCACTGCGGGGAAAGCGTCGTAAATAAATGTATGGCTTAATTTTAGCGCAAAGTCTTGAAACAGGCCTACCACCAGCGAGCTTTGACTAGAGATGCGGTAGTCGCTAAGCGTTTTAAAAAGAGGTTGGTAATAGGTGGTGCTCACAATGGTTATATGATCTGTAGGGTAGAGGCTAAACGACATATAAGCACTTGCTCTAAGGTTGCGCTGCAGCGGTGTAACGCCATCGTCTACCTCTTCGTATTCGAACATGGCGAGTGTACCAACATAGACTTTGTATTTTTCTGAGGTAGTTACTTTAAATCGCGGTCCCGTACCAATAAGGCCTCGAAAATCGATGAGGTTTATTTTATTGTATTGACCCTGAGTAAAAACTTCCCAGGCGATTCTAGGGTGAAATCTATAGTTATAGCGAAGGTGTGATATCAGGCTGTTTTCGAAATTTTCACTTTCTATCTTCTGAAAGTGAACATCGTTTTTAAAAATGGCAAGGTGTTTTTTGTTTTTGTATTGTATGTGAACATCACTTCCTAGCGTGATGAAGTCGTTTACATTTCGTTTAAGAGCAAAATTGAAACTTGCCGAACCTGAAAATCCGGAGGTGTCTGTTACTTTTCGAAGTGACTCTGCATTTAGTATTTGTGCGTTAGAAAATGCAGAAAACAACAGAAATAGCGCTACAAGGGTTTTTTTCATGAGAAAAAGATACTATAATTGGGTTTAAAGGTAAAATTAATTGCATAAAATGTAAATTTGCCAGCAAGAAAATGGGACTGTGTTAAAGTTTTGTTTAAATTGAAATTCAATAAAATAAACATAGGTATATTTATGTTTTAGAGTTAAGAAATGAGCATAGTTCCAACCTAAAGTAACACGTACATGGATATTATAAATGAAGCCTTGCAATTTGAGCAAGAGAAACACAGTTTTAAGACTACAAGTGAGCGTATTGTCGCAAGCCGAAAAGCAAAGGAATTAATTTTGGGCGTTAATGAAGTATATAAAGAAACAAAGGACGCAACGTTAATGGATTTAATGAAGCGTTTAACAGTTATTAAGCAGAAAATTGAGAAGCGATTAAAGGGACGCTCGTTGGCGGCGTAATAACAACGAAAGAAATTTATAGAGACCGAAACTTTTGTTTCGGTTTTTTTTGTGAATTAATTTTGCAGTACTTAAAATAAACTTATATTTGCACCCGCCTACGCACCGTGCTGCGGTGGGCAGGCTCGCTTTAAGCCGGTACCTTAGCTCAGTTGGTAGAGCAATGGACTGAAAATCCATGTGTCCCTGGTTCGATTCCTGGAGGTACCACAAAGCATAAAACCCATCTAGCCATAGGCAGATGGGTTTTTTAATTTAAACCATGCTAATCTGTATTTCTTGAAACATAGCCTTAACTTTGTAGTCTTTCACATTCTATGAACTTAATTATAGACGTTGGTAATACACGTATTAAACTCGCTATTTTTAAAAATGGCGCGTTAGAACATATGGTGCGTAGCTCTAAAGAGGAAGTTGTTGAAGCGTTGGAAACTTTATTAAAAGAATACCCGCAACTAAATAGGGCTATTGTTTCTTCTGTGGGCACTTTTCCTGAAGCAGCCATGCAATTGCTTGCTAGTAGGCTAAAGGTGATAGAACTTACTTCAGAAACAAGGGTTCCGTTTGTAAATGATTATGGTACACCAAAAACATTAGGAGTAGACAGAATTGCTCTAGTAAGTGCTGCTGCAGTTCAGTTTCCGAAGAAAAATGTGCTTGTTATCGATGCGGGAAGTTGTATTACATACGATTTCTTAACTCATGAAAACCATTATATTGGTGGAGCTATCTCACCAGGAGTAGCTATGAGATATAAGGCCTTGCATACGTTTACAGCAAATTTGCCGTTACTTAAACCTACACTACCCATACAAACCATTGGCAACAGTACAGAAACCTCTATGCAGAGTGGAGTTCTCTTTGGTGTTGTGCAGGAAATACACGGATATTTAGCGTTTTATCGAGAAAAATATCCAGAATTAACAATTATTTTAACAGGAGGAGATGCTCATTTGTTGCGAGATAGCCTAAAAAATAGCATCTTTGCCAACCCCAATTTTTTGTTGGAAGGCTTGCTCCATATTTTACAACATAACACATAAGAATGTTAAGAAATTTATTTATCGTATTTATTCTCCTCGGTATAGGAGTCTCACAAGCCCAAGAAGGGACTACATCGCCCTACTCATTTTACGGAATAGGAACCCTGAAATTTAAAGGTACGGCAGAAAACCGAGCCATGGGGGGTATTAGTACGTATACAGATAGTATTCACTTAAGTCTTCAGAATCCGGCGGGTGTTGCAGATTTAAAATTAGTAAACTTTACTGTTGGTGCAAGTCACAAACGTGTAGGTCTGTCTACAGAAACACAAAATGAAAGCGCATCAACAACATCTCTAGACTACATAGCTGTGGGTGTTCCAATGGGTAAGTTTGGGGCAAGTTTTGGGTTAATACCATATACTGCGGTAGGATATCAACTAGAAAATACAGATGCGGCTAGTACCACACAATATACCGGATCAGGAGGTCTTAACAAGGCTTTTCTAAACTTGGCGTATAAAATTAACGACAACTTTAGTGTTGGTATTGATGGTAACTATAACTTTGGAAATATAGAAAATAATGCCACGGCACGACAAACCGATATACAATACAGTACTCGAGAAGAAAACAGGAGTGATTTATTGGGCTTTAGTGTAAATCTTGGGGTGGCGTACAAAAAGCAATTAAAAAATGGATTGACGCTTTCAACCATGCTTAGTTATACGCCAGAAACGAAATTCGATTCTGAAAATAGTAGAACAATCGCTACGTTGCTAGAAATAGACTCGGGTGCCGAAGTGGTTATTGATAGTCGCGATATAGCGGTAAGTGATACTGATTTTACCTTTCCTTCCCAATGGACATTAGGCGCAGGTCTTGGGGAGAATAAAAAATGGTTCTTAGGAGCTGAGTATACTGACCAAAAAACAAGTAATTTTACAAATCGCACCTTTAATATTACTAATGTTGAATTTAAAGATGCTAGTAAGTATAGAGTTGGGGGGTATTATATTCCTAATTACAATTCTATTGGAAACTACTGGCAACGTGTAGTTTATAGAGGTGGGTTTAGATTTGAGGAAACAGGTATAAATGTGAACGGGCAGGATATTAATGAGTTTGGCATATCTTTTGGAGTTGGATTACCTGTAGGGAGATTATTCTCTAATGTAAATCTCGGTTTTGAGATTGGCTCACGTGGAACAAAAGACTTCGGTCTTGTTAAAGAAAACTTTTTTAATACGTTCTTGAGTTTTTCTCTAAACGACAGATGGTTTGAAAAACGATACTATGAATAATACTATAATAAACACTAACACTATGAAAACGAAAGCTTTTTTACTTACAGCTTTGCTATTTGTTGCGTTTGGCAGCAAATCTTTCGCACAAGATGAATGTGCAACATTAGGTTCTTTATTTACTGCCCCAGCCAAGGCAAAAAATTACCAAGCGGCATTACCTCACTATCAACCATTAGTAGATAAGTGTCCAACTTGGAGCGTGGCTGTGTACCAGTACGGAACTATGATGTTTGAAGATTTTATTGAAAAAGGAGATAAAAGTAAAATCACAGATTTAGAAAATACAGTACGTTTAAGAATGCAACATTTTCCTTCTAAAACCAAAGAAGGTCGTGAGATGGCTAACATAGCTCAAGTGAAGTATGAGGCTGGCATTGGTACTAAAATGGAGCAGTACAAAGCTTTCGAGGCAGCTTTCAAAAAAGATGAAGCAACATTTACGAGTCCGAAAAGTTTATATACATATTTCTCTTTAGCGGTAGATCTTCAAGAAGAAGGTAAGATGGATGTTCAGGATGTTTTTAACTTGTACGACACCATTATCGATAAGCTTGAGAAAGAAGAAACGCAATTAGCTAAAAGTCTTATTCAGTTAACAGACAAAGAAGAAGCAGGTACTGCATTGTCTTCAAAAGAGAAGAAGAACCTGTCTCGTTACGAAACTAATTTAGGTGCCTACGGAAAGGTTAAAGGAAGTGTAAACGGTAAGTTAGGAAACCTTGCAAACTGTGAGAACTTAATTCCGTTGTACGAAAAATTATTTGAAGAAAAGAAAAACGATGTTAATTGGTTGAAAAGTGCAGCTGGTAAATTAAACTCGAAAGATTGTGAAACACCAATGTTCTTTAAAATGGTACAACAGTTACACACCTTAGATCCGTCTGCAAAATCTGCATTCTATTTAGGTAGATTGGCAGAGAAAGATGGTGACGCGAGTAAGGCAATGGACTACTATAACCAAGCAGCAGAATTGGAGACGAATCCAAAAGATAGAGCTAAAGTATATTATAGTATCGCTGAGAACATGCGTAGAAAAGGAAGTTTAAGTAGTGCGAGAAACTACTATAACAAAGCAGTAGCTGAAAGTCCTACGTTTGGAAATGCATACCTTAGAATTGCTAAAATGTATGCTTCTAGTGCTAATAACTGTGGCGCTACAGCATTTGAGAAAAGAGCAATTTACTGGAAAGCCGCGAACATGGCAGACAAAGCAGCTCGTGTAGACGGAAGTATTGCTAGTGTAGCTAGACAAACAGCAAGTTCTTACAGAGGCTTAGCTCCAGGTAAAACTGAAATTTTTAGCTCAGGAATGGCAGGTAAAACAATTACCTTTAACTGCTGGGTTGGTGGAAGCGTAAAAGTTCCTAATTTATAATAATGAATAACATACTTTATATGTTGAAAAGCGTGATAGCGATAAGTTTCGTTATCACGCTTTTTTCATGTGAAGGAAATTACGATAAGGTTCAGAAACTTACCATGGGAGATAACCTTCCTTTTGCTGAAGGTAAAGGGGTTAACATGAAATATACAGATTCTGGGGCTGTTGTGGCTAACTTAAGGGCTCCCGAGTTTTTAGACTATGGAAATTTCGAATTTCCGTACAAAGAATTTCCCAAAGGAGTTGAGTTGTTTTTCTGGGAAGAGGGCAAATTAAGTACGGTAGTTTCAGATTATGCCATTCAATATGAAAACACAGGCTTGGTAGATCTCCGTAAGAATGTAGTGGTGGTAACAAGCGATAGTGTGGTGTTAAAAGCAGACCAACTGTATTGGGATCAGACACGAGAGTGGGTGTTTACCGATCAGCCCTATCAGATTATTTTAAAAGACGGTTCTGTGAATAATGGCGCAAGTTTCGACTCCAGTCAAGATTTTACTACCTTTATATCGCGTAACAATCAAGGCGTACAACTTATAGATAAAACTGCAACAACGAATGACCAATAAAATATATCAATTTTTTGAATATGTATATCTGCTAATGGCAGGTTTTGCTATTTATGCCGTAATAATTAACTGGGATGTAGACCGAGATCGAGCCTATCTATTCCTGTTTTTTGTGGTAGTAGCTATTTTTATGTTTTTCTTCAAAAGAAGATTTAGAAAAAATATCGAAAAAAGGAGACGTGGAGAGGATTAACTTCACTGAATAAATGAGCTTCCATTAGGCAGACCTTATAATTTGCACCTAATAAATTGAAAGTTTTTGGACTATACCGTTATCATCATTATTGCTTCCTTACTGTTTTCAGCCTTCTTTTCGGGTATGGAGATTGCGTATGTGTCTTCCAATAAAATACATATTGAAATAGAGAAGAAGCAAAACGATTTTCTAGCAAAAGTGTTGCAGAAAATTACGGCTAGACCCTCAAAGTTTATCGCTACTATGTTAGTGGGAAACAATATTGCGCTGGTAGTATATGGCTTTTTTATGGGCGATTTACTCATGGAGTACGTCAAAATTGATGGTGTGCCAGGTCTTTTGGTGCAGACATTAATCTCTACCATAGTGATATTGCTAACAGCAGAATTTTTACCAAAGGTTTTCTTTCAGATTTATGCCAATAGCTTGGTCAAAATATTTGCGGTGCCTGCTTATTTATTCTACGTTATGTTCTCTGTAATTTCAGAATTTATAATTTGGATTTCAGATTTGGTGCTCAAGGTATTGTTTAAGACCGAAGGCGATTCTGTGCAGCTTACATTCAGTAAAGTGGAGTTGGGCAATTATATAAGTGAACAGATGGAGACGGTAGAAACTCAAGATGAAATAGATAGTGAAATTCAGATATTTCAGAATGCATTAGATTTTTCAGAAATAAAGGCACGTGAGGTAATGATTCCGCGAACCGAAGTAGTTGGAGTAGATATAGCAACAACACCAAAAGACTTGTCTAAGATGTTTACTGAAACAGGCTTGTCTAAAATTATTGTCTTTAGAGATAATATAGACGATGTCATGGGGTATGCGCACTCTTTCGAACTTTTTAAAAAGCCTCCTACGTTAAAGAAGATACTAATGCCAGTTATTTTTGTACCAGAGACTATGCTGGCCAAAGATGTACTTAATATTTTAACTCGAAAGCATCGTAGTATGGCAGTGGTTATCGATGAATATGGAGGAACATCAGGTATTATTACTGTAGAAGATATTATTGAAGAACTTTTCGGCGAAATTGAAGACGAGCATGATAGCGTAGTTTTAATTGAAGAAGAGTTAGGGGTTAATCACTTTAAATTTTCAGCAAGATTAGAAGTAGATTATATTAACGAAACGTATAAACTAAGCCTTCCAGAAAGTGAAACGTACGAGACTTTAGGTGGGATGATTGTGCACGTAACCCAGCAAATACCACAACAAGGAGAATCTATAGAGATTGAAGATTTCCAGATTACCATCTTAGAGGTGTCTAACACCAAAATTGAATTAGTAGAATTACAAGCAAAGGAAGAAAACTAGTCTGTTTACGTGCAACTTGCATGTTTTTCAGAATTCGAAATCATCCTGTTTTAAACACACTTCTTAGAATACAAAATAGACCCTGTTTTTTTTCAACAAAAGGTTTTTATAAATGGTGGGAAAATGGTATTTTCGCCCACTAGTTAAAAACGACGAATGCCTTTTAGGTACGGTACCCAAAAGGTTAAATTAATAGATACAATGGCAGTTTTAAATAAAATTAGACAACGTTCAGTTTTCTTGATCATCATTATTGCATTAGCGTTATTCTCTTTTGTCTTAGCAGATGTATTACGTAACGGTGGGTTTTCTTCAGATAAATCGGTTAGCACAGTAGCTACGGTGAACGGTGTAGAGTTAGACCGTGTAGATTTCATGAACAAGGTAGAAGCGCAGCAAAAACAACTGCCAGCAACTGCACCTCCAGGACAAGCACTTAATGCAGTATACGACCGTGAAGTAAAGCGCGTGTTGTTAGAAGAGCAGTACGAAACCCTAGGTTTAACGGTTCAAGAAGATCAGTTAAACGATGCGTTAAGCACATACTTATCTGGGAATCCTACATTTCAAAATGAGGCTGGACAATTTAGTCAAGCAAAATTAGACGAGTATGTTGCTAGTATCCGTACAAACCGTCAGGCATCTCAGCAGTGGGACGATTATATTAAGAGCACAAAGACTGCTGTTTTAGAAGAAACTTATTTTAATTTAGTTACGGCTGGATTGGTTTCAACTTTGGCAGATGGAGAGCAAGAATATCGCTACCAGAACGACAAAATTAATTTAGAGTACGCCTTTGTTCCGTTTACTAAAATAGCAGATGAAGAAGTGCCAGTAAGTGATTCTGAAATTGAGGCTTACATTAAGAGTCATCAAAAAGAGTATGAAGTAGCACCACAGGTAGATATTCAATATATCAGTATTTCTGAAGCTGCTTCTCAGCAGGATATTGAAGATGCAGAGCTAAAAATTGAGAAGTTACTTAACGAAAGAGTTGAATTTAACGAACTTACAAAACAGAACGATACTATAGCTGGTTTTAGAAACACAGCAGACATAGCAGGTTTTGTAAATGCTAATTCTGAAAACCCGTACCAAGATCGTTGGATGTTTAAGAAAGATATTCCAGCGTCTATTAAAGACACTATTTATAATTTGGAAGTAGGTGAAATTTACGGACCTTACAAAGTAGATAACACATTAAACTTAAGTAAAGTTGTTGCGGCACGTCAGTTACCAGACTCAGCAAAAGTTCGCCATATCTTGATACCAATTGGGTTAAGTCAGGCAGATAGTATAACACGAACTAAAGAGCAAGCAAAAGTTACTGCAGATAGTTTGTATAACATCCTTAAAGGTAACAAAGGTAAATTTACAGGGTTTGTAAAAGATATGTCTTCAGATATCGCTAGTGTTGGAAACGATGGGGTATATGACTATTTCCCATACAACCAAATGGTACCAGCATTTAGAGATTTCTCTTTCGAAAAAAATGTAGGAGATATGGGTGTTGTTGAAACACGTTTTGGATATCACATTGTTGATGTATTAGGACAGAAAGACAAGCAAAGAGTGATTAAGGTTGCTACTATTACACAAGATATTGAAGCAAGTGAGCAAACATTAAATACCGTGTTTAGTGAGGCAACTACTTTTGAGTTGGATGCACAAAAAGGTGACTTTATTGAAGTGGCAAAGGCCGCTGGATATAGTGCAAAACCAGTGAATAAGATAGGGGAGTTAGATGCTACAATTCCAGGTGTTGGAAATAACAGAGCAATCGTTAAATGGGCGTTTGAAGAAGAAACGGAAGTAGGTGACATTAAGAGGTTTAGTGTTTCTGATGGTTATGTAGTTGCGCAACTTACTCGTAAAAACCCTAAAGGGTTGATGAGTATTGCTGAAGCTTCGCCTAGAATTACACCAATTCTACGCAAGGAGAAAAAAGCTGCCAAGATTAAAGAGACAATTACTGGAACAACCTTACAAGAGGTTGCAGCTAGCCAAGGGGTAACAGTGCAAACGGCTACCGCAGTTACAATGGCTGCTCCAACTATACCAGGTGCTGGAAATGAGCCGGCTGTTGTAGGTGTAGCTTTTGGAAAGAAAGCTGGTGAAGAAACAGATGTGCTTGTTGGAGAAAATGGAGTTTATAAATTGAGAGTTTTGGCTTTAAACCCTGCTCCAGCTTTAGAGAACTATGCTGCTTTTGCAAATCAGTTAAATGCGCAAGTAACACCAACAGTGAATACGAACGTATATAACGCCCTTAAAGAGGCTGCAGAGATTGAAGACAATAGAAAGAATTTCTTCTAGTAGTTTTTACGATATCATAAAAAAAAGCTCCAATTGTATTGGAGCTTTTTTTATAGAATCATTTCAGCATAGGGAATACATGTGTGATACCCTTTTTCTTTAAAGTATGTCATTGCATCTTTAGTGCCTGTTGCAAGTATAAAGTCGCCACCCCAAGCGCCTAAACTTTTAATTGCACCATCATAGTCGGAGAATAAAGAGCTTTTAACTGTTGGTAACCCTATTATTTCTGAAATAATACGTTCGTGTGCGCCGATTAAATTTTCAAAATCCTGGAGTGTATAACACAGGAGAAACTTTTGCGTAAGATCACTAATTTTATTGTGCTGCTGTAGCGAAACCGTTGCATTTTGGTAACGCTTAATTCCTTCTTTGCTGTCTTGCTTTTTGTTAAGGTGTACAAAAAAAAGAGATTCGGTAAAATCCCAAGGAAGCGATACTTTTTTCACTTTTGGGATACCATCTTGTAGGCTGTAAAAAATAGCAAAGTCGTGCTGCGCAGCAGCAATATCGTATCCGCTACCTCCAAACGATTGTTGTAAAAGTTGAAACGCGTCTACCCGAGCCCATTGTGCAATAGAATTAATTAAAGTAGAAGAGCTGCCTAGGCCCCAACTTTGCGGAAATTGTAAGTGGGTTTCTACCAAATAGCCTGTTGCTTCAGATAGAAACTTAGGGTTCATTTTTTTTGCGGTATATAATATGTTATAAAGGGTTGCTGTTGTTTTATCTGCATCTTGTGGAAGCGAAACATTCATGTCTAACACAGTTTCAAACCAACATACATTTTCCGAAGTAAAGCTTTTCCAACATATACCAGATTGGTTAACGGGGCTTACCTCAAGTAGTTGCCCTTTTTTTGTGGGTAATGCCAAGGCAATGGCGCCATCTAGGACTACGTATTCGCCCGTTAGAAGTAGTTTTCCATTGCTGTAAAAGGTTTGTTTCAAGGTTTTGGTTGTTTTATGTGCGAAGTGCTGTGATAAAGTTTACAACTGCACTATGGGAAACCGCTGTAGTTTTAAAGTGAATTATTGCTTTTTGCTTTTCTTCGGAAGTAGCCTCTACCTGATTAAGAATATTCATCAAGTGCATTTTCATGTGTCCTTTCTGAATACCATCGGTGACCAACGATTTAACAGCAGCAAAATTTTGAGCCAACCCAGCTACCGCTACCAACTGCATAAGGTCTCTTGCCGAAGGTTGTTGTAACAATTGTAGTGCAAATTTCACCAAAGGATGTAATGTTGTGAGTCCGCCAACAGTCCCCAATGCTAACGGAATTTCAATCCAAAAATTAAATACGTCCTCTTCAATCTTGGCATGTGTTAAACTACTGTAATACCCATTTTTTGAGGCGTAAGCATGTACACCAGCTTCTACAGCTCTAAAGTCGTTGCCGGTAGCGAGAATTACTGCATCTATGCCATTCATGATGCCTTTGTTATGTGTAACCGCTCTTCTAGTTTCAGATTTGGCGATGGCGATGGCGCGCACAAAATCTTTAGCAAATGTAGCGCCTGAGATACCGTTGTGTGTAAGGTCTTCTACCTTGCAATCTACTCTAGCTCTTACCAGGCATTCTGGTACATAGTTAGATAAAATACTCATCACTACTTTCGGCTTATGCGTGGTAAAGTCTTTATAGGTTGCCGCCTCGGCTTCCAGGGTTGCAGCAATTTTTTCTAAACAACTATTAATAAAGTTAGCGCCCATAGCGTCTAAAGTTTCAAAAGTTGCGTGAAGTTGATAATACCCTTCTAAGGTATGCGTGGCATCTAATAACTCTAGATCTAGGAGTCCGCCACCCCTTTTTTGCATGTTTTTTTGAAGACTGGCAATACTAGCGATGAGTTTCGGTTTTATAGCTGTAAAAAAATCAGTTAACGTTTCCGAAGCACCATAAAAATCGATGTGTATTTGTCCGTTTTTAGTACTAGAAATTACCTCGGCGGTAAATCCTCCACGTTCTAACCAAAATTTAGCTGCGTTACTTGCTGCCGCTACTACAGAACTTTCTTCAATCACCATGGGAAGAGCGTATAAAGTGCCATTCACAAGAAAATTAGGAGCAACACCAAAGGGTAAATAGTAGTTGGTTAATGCATTTTCAATAAAGTCGTCATGCAGCTGTTGTAGGGCTTCATTGTCATTCCAATACTGTTCTAATGTGTTTTTGGCAGCTTGGCTATTGTTAAAGTATGACTCTAGGAGCCACTCGATTTTCGCATCTTTTGTTTTTTTTGAAAAGCCGGAAATGGGTTGTGTCATTGGATATTACGTTGAAGTAACAAAGATAAGATTATTGTAATTGTGCAGACCGTAGGATATGATTGAATTTTGAAGCCCTTTATGCGAGGGCAATTCGCCGTATTTTACTATTAAAAACGTGCTAATTTGCTGAAATTTTAGTAACATTGACATATTAAAATCGCAACGTTTTGAAATCACTTCCTCGTACCTCCTTGCTTGTATTGTTTGTGTTGGCATTAACTACAGCAACCGCTCAAAAAAAAGAATTTACTCTAGAAGATATATGGGGTGGCACTTTTAGGACCGAACGCCTAGATGCACTAAGGTCGTTGAATAATGGTACTGAATATGCTGTCTTAAATTATAGCCGTCAATTAAACGCATCTACCGTAGATGTTTACGACTATAAAAGCGGTGAAAAAGTGAGAACTCTGGTGAGCTCTGCAGATTTACCAGGTATTAACTTTATCATCTCTTACGAATTAAGCAAAGATGAATCGAAATTGCTTTTAGCTACACAGTTAAAGCAAATTTATCGTCGCTCCTCTGTTGGTACGTATTACGTATACGACTTGAAGTCGAAACAGCTTACCATGGTTTCGGATAAGCAAATACAAGAGCCAACATTTAGTAATGATGGGTCTAAGATTGCATTTGGCTATGAAAACAACCTCTACATTAAAGATTTAAAAAGCGGAGTAGAAAAGCAGATTACCAGTGATGGTAAAAAGAACAGTATAATTAATGGAATAACAGACTGGGTATATGAAGAAGAATTTGCCTTTGTTCGTGCATTCGATTGGAATAAAGATGGTTCAAAAATAGCATATGTTAGGTTTGATGAAACTGATGTCCCGCGTTTTTCTATGGATGTTTATGGAGAAGACCTATATCCTAGTCAGCAGGTTTTTAAATACCCTAAAGCGGGCGATCCAAATGCTAAGGTTTCGTTACATGTATACGATTTAAACTCAAATACTACAAACGAAGTAGATTTAGCTAGTTTTAATAGTTATTACATTCCGCGTATACAATGGACCAACGATGCAAATTTATTGAGTGTACAGCTAACAAACAGAAAACAAAATGTAATTGACTTGGTTTTTGTTGATGCTAAGAAAAATAGCTCGACGCTCATTTTGAAAGAGAAAGATGATGCCTATGTTGATGTCACAGACAATCTTACTTTTCTTAACAACAACAGTTTTATATGGACCAGTGAGAAAGATGGTTGGAACCATATTTACCATTACGACAAATCTGGAAAACTTATCGCACAAGTAACGAAGGGGCCATGGGAGGTGACCAACTATTATGGTTTTGACCAAAAAACAGGACGTATTTATTACCAGAGTACCGAAAATGGAAGTACAAACAGAGATGTGTACTCAGTACTAAAAAGTGGTGAGAACAAAGCGCGTCTTTCGCAAGGAACGGGTACAAATAGTGCCGCTTTCAGCAAAGATTTTACGTACTACATTAATACATTTCACAATACTGAAACTCCCTATGAATTTACACTACACAAAGCAATTGATGGCACGCTAATACGTGAAATTAAGAACAACAATGCTCTAAAGGAACAAATAGCAGGTTACAATACTTCAAAGAAAGAATTTGGGACTTTAAAAGTAAATGGCGAGGAGTTAAACATGTACATAATAAAACCGGCAAATTTTGATGCAAGTAAGCAATACCCGTTATTTATGTACCAGTATTCTGGGCCTGGCTCGCAGAGTGTTAAAAATTCGTGGGGCGGTGCTAATGACTACTGGCACCAAATGCTTGCACAGCAAGGATATGTTATAGCATGTGTAGATGGTCGGGGTACAGGACTAAAAGGTCGTGACTTTAAAAAGATGACTCAGAAAGAACTCGGAAAGTACGAAGTTGAAGATCAAATTGCTGCGGCAAAACAATTGGGTGCGCTTCCATATATAGATAGTGACCGTGTGGGTATTTGGGGATGGAGTTACGGAGGCTTTATGTCTAGTAATTGCTTGTTTCAAGGAGCCGACACTTTCTCTATGGCCATTGCGGTGGCTCCAGTGACTAGCTGGCGCTTCTATGATACTATATATACAGAACGCTATATGACCACGCCACAAGAGAATGCTTCTGGCTACGACAATAACTCACCTATTAACCATGTAGACAAATTAGAAGGAAAGTTTCTACTAGTACATGGTAGTGCAGACGATAATGTACATGTGCAAAACACCATGCGTCTTATAGAAGCATTGGTGCAGGCTAATAAGCAATTCGACTGGCGCGTGTATCCAGATAAAAATCATGGTATTTATGGAGGTAATACACGCCTACATTTATATACCTTGATGACAGATTTTATTAAAAACAACTTATAACCTTAATTAACTAACACTTACGTATATGGAATTTAAATTTGGAGGTTCAGAAACTAACCAACGAACCGTTTTAGGGCATCCTTCGGGACTTTTTGTACTCTTCTTTACTGAAATGTGGGAACGCTTTTCCTACTATGGGATGCGGGCACTATTGGTGCTATTCTTAGTATCAGCAGTATTAGATGAAGGCTGGGGATGGGAACGCTCAGAGGCATTATGGTTGTATGGAGTGTATACAGGACTTGTATATATTACTCCAATTTTTGGAGGGTTGATAGCAGATAAGCTTACAGGGTATCGTAACGCGGTTGTAATTGGAGCCTTATTAATGACGTTAGGGCATGCGGCGATGGGATTAGAAGTATTTGCAGATCCATTTTTCTACATTGGTCTTGGTCTGTTAATTATTGGGAACGGATTATTTAAGCCGAATATTTCGTCAATGGTAGGACAATTGTACAAAAACCAAGGGAAAGAAAAAGATGCTGGTTATACCATTTTTTACATGGGTATTAACGCAGGAGCCTTCCTAGGAATATTATTATGCGGTTATATAGGAGAATCTATTGGATGGCACTATGGTTTCGGATTAGCGGGTATTTTTATGTTCTTCGGAATGCTACAATTTTACTTTGCACAAAAGATTTTTGGACGTATAGGTTTATCACCAAAAGGAACTCAAGACTTCGACGATGCTGTTGAAGATACGCTAGAAGACACTAAAGATGCTATTGAAGATACGATAGATGATGCTAAAAGATCTAAAGTAACTAGCGATAGACTCATTGTGATTGGTGTGTTAGCCTTCTTTACTATTTTCTTCTGGTGGGCTTTTGAACAAGCAGGTGGTTCTATGACCATTTTCGCAGCAGATTATACAGACCGTGTCTTGGTTGGTAATGGTGCAATGACTTTCAAAATATTCAATACCATTCTTACGGTAGTACCTATGTTAATTATTACATGGGTTCTAGGAATGTTATTTAAACAAACATTTGCAAAATACGCATTGTCTAATATACTATTAGGAACCAGTTTTATAATAATTTGGGCAATCGTTATCTGGATGTTAGTTAGAGAGTTTAATGCAGATGTTGCTGAGGTAAAAGCATCTTGGTTTGGAATTCTAAACTCGTTCTTTATCATTGCCTTTGCGCCATTGTTTTCTAAAATTTGGCAGAGTAAATACAATCCGTCGGGCCCAGTTAAATTTGCAATCGGACTTATTCTTTTAGGTCTTGGGTTTGGAATATTAGCTTACGGTTCTATGAGCATTCCTTTAGGAGCTAAAACGGCGTCTGTAAGTATGATGTTCTTAGTATTCGCATATTTATTCCATACGCTAGGAGAACTTTGCGTCTCTCCAGTTGGGTTATCTTATGTAAGTAAGTTAGCACCAATTAAATTGGTAGGGCTAATGTTTGGAGTTTGGTTTGTTGCTAACTTTATAGCAAACTTAGCTGCAGGTATTACAGGTAGTTATATGGACCCTATCCTAGAGGAAAAAGGATTAACCTACTTCTTTATGATATTTACGCTTATACCTATAGGTGCAGGTATTATAATGCTACTTTTAAACAAAACACTTATAAAGAAAATGCACGGTGTACGTTAATTAACACAATTAATTTTGATAAAAAACGTTCCCTTTGTGGAACGTTTTTTGTTAGTAATCATTGAAATGTTTTCACTTCGGAAACGTCCTACTAAAGAAACTTGCTATGAAAAAGTTATTCTTACTTGCTATTCTAGTTACTGCTGGAACCGTGAGCGCCCAAAAAGTTAATTGGATGAGCATGGAAGAGGCACTGGCTGCACAAAAAAAAGAACCTAAGAAAATTATCATGGATGTCTACACTAATTGGTGTGGCCCATGTAAACTACTAGATAAAAACACATTTGGAGATGCCAAAGTAGCGGCGTTTATTAATGAACATTACTATCCGGTGAAGTTTAATGCAGAAGGTACAGAAGAAATAACCTATCAAGATTTCACCTATACCAATCCAAACTACCAACCTGGTAGAAAGGGTAGAAATTCACAACATTTGTTTGCCCATGCTTTAAAAGTAAATGGCTATCCTAGCATTGTCTTTTTTGAAGAAGATGCTACGCTAATACAATCCATAGCTGGCTATAAAACGCCACAACAACTAGAAATCTTTTTAAAGATGATTGCGAACGACGATTATAAAACATTGACTTCGGCGAATGCGTGGCAGGAATACCAAGAAAATTTTAAAGGCACTTTTGAGTAGTTGTTTTTAGTTAAGTGTTTCGACTATTTAAATGTAAAGGCTCCCTTAGTACCCGTGTGGTGAAAAGGGAGTTTTTTAATAGTACAAGTTTCCCGCCACCTATCTATATAACTTTTATAGTTACTGCCGTCGGCGATAATAAGTTTTGGTTGAACGCTGTCTATGAATCTAGTTAGGTTTACTTTCGAACTGTGCGTAAGAATCGCAATATCTACTTGCTGTAGTTTGGAATACACACCTAAACTATCTAGTATTAAAAAGGTGGTGTCGCCATACTCAAATAATGATGGAACCTTTGCAATAGTTGTACTGTCTATTGCCATTTTAGCCCTGTACCCCGGAATAGGTTGGGTAGCGTCAATCTGGGTCGTATCATTAGAAAAAAGTAATAGCTGTTCTTGTGTTTTTACACCAATTAGGGTCTTTCGGTTTTTGTGAAAAACAACCAATTCATTTAAGCTAGTCTCTTTCTTGTCCCAAATACACACACTTACAAATAGCGCAATGCTTCCTAAAGTAATAACTAGACGTCTTGAAGTTGTTTTTTTCCATAGTATAACTAGGCAAACCAATACGAGGTAGCTCACCATCATTTTTCCAGCGGAAAATGAAATGTTTCTTACCAAGAAAAAATCTTGTTGCGCTACCCAAGTAATAAAATCATTTAAGATGGTAATAGCTTCATTGTATATTTCGGTATAGCCAGTAGGAACCGCATTGCATGCCGCTAAAACTATAAGAAGCAGTCCGCCCGCCAAAAGAATGCCCAACACAGGTAGTACGACTATATTGGTGAGAAAAAACAACCCCGGAAATTGGTGAAAATAATACAAACTAAGAGGTAGTATTCCTGCCTGTGCGGCAATGGTAACCGTGATGATACCCCAGAGCGTTTTGTCTATGTAGAATTTCGGTTTATAAAGTGCATACAATTTTGGTTGTAACCAAAGTATAAAGAAAACTGCCAAATAGCTAAGTTGAAAGCCAACATGAAACAACCAACTGGGAGCAATTAATAAAAGCACTAAGAACGATAAAAGCAACGTGTTAAAGCTGTTGGTGGGTCTGTTAAGGGCGGTCGCTACCGTAAAAAAGGAGAACATAGTAACTGCCCGTACTACAGATGGTGATAATCCAGCAAGCAGCGCAAAACACCATAGTAAGAGTACAATTATGATACTTCTACTTCGAGCTCCATATGGTGTATAGGTGAGGGGTTTGAGCAAAAAAAGGAGAATAAAATAGAGAATGCCAACATGTAATCCAGAAACGGCTAAAATATGTATGGCGCCAGCAGCAGCATAGGCCTCGTAAAGTTGTTTATCTATTGCTCTGCGCTCACCTAATACAAACGCTTGCAAAATGCTTAATTCATCATGTTTTAATGTTGTTTGCTGCAGTTTGGCGATTAAATGCAATCTAATACGTTCTGAAAATCCTACTATACTTGTATGAACTTTTCTTCGGAAAAGCATCGAATTTGATTTAATAGTCATTTCACGATGCACGCCCAAATGTTCCATGTATTGGGCATAATTAAATTGATACGGATTTCGGGGCTGACGAACTCGTTGTGGGTTGCCTTTAACTACTAAATATTCATCAACTGCCAATGAAGCAACTGTACTGTCTTTCTCAATATGAAGCAAAAGTAAGCCTGTGGTTTTAGTAGCATTTTGAAAAATCACTTCCGCAAGATAATTTTCATAATAACTATTAGGCTTTAGGTGTTCTTTTATTTTGAGTTGAAGGAATGTATCTTTTTGAAGGTTGTTGGTATAGTGACTGGGTTGATATTTTGGTAACCGAAGCGTGTAATTTGCAAATCCAATTCCGAAGAAAATAAAACAGACAATTAAACCAAAAACAGGTGTAGGGTGCAGTTTTCTCTTTCCCAAGAGCCAAGTAATACCAAGTAATACGATAGGCAAAATTAGTATGCCAAACCACCATACTTTCGGGATAACAAAAGGATGCTTGTTTGTGTAAAATCCGAAGGTAATCCCCAGCGCGAGAAAAAGCGCCATGAGAACTATGGTGTTATTAATAAAGGGAGATCTCATCCAAAACTAATGGCGTACTGCCAATTTAGGGTAGGAGAGTTACAATAAAGATACTATTTTTTGCTTTTAAATAATGCGTCGTGCCTGTACAAAAGCGTTATTCCAATAATTTTCTTGTATAGATGAAATAATTACCCCTTTTGAAGTGGTAGCGTGTATAAATTTTAGTTCCCCACGTATGTTTTCAACAACCAAACCAACATGATTAATTACATTTCGGCTTTTATTTGTCTGAAAGAATACCAAATCGCCAGCTTCAGCTTTTAGTAATGATATACGGGTTCCTTGTTTTGCCATATCTCGTGAGATACGAGGCAGCGAGATGTCTTCTTTTAGGAATGATGTGTATATGAGTCCAGAGCAGTCCATTCCTTTTTTAGTGGTGCCTCCAAATTTATAGCGAGTGCCTTCAAAGGTCTTTGCGTATTTTATCACACGGTCTGCGGTGGTGTTGCTCGTGCTGGTACTTTTTGTTACCGTACGTTTCTTATAGGTCGGGGTTGTTCGTTTTGAACTTCCACAGGAAGCTAAAAAAATGGTTAGGAGCAGAAGAGGTAGTAGTTTTTTCATCAAGTTGCTTTAGATATCTTAAAAGTACTATTCTAACAGATGTTATAGAAGTAGGTTGTAAAACAGTTATTAAAACGAAATTAACAATTATTTCTTGTCCCCTCTTTGAAAATTAAGCGTGATTTTTCAGGCTGCTGACAATGAGTTCTGCAGTTTTTGCACTCGCTCCTTTTCCGCCCAAGGCTTTTTCTAAATCGTAGTATTTTAAAAATAACTTCGCACGCTCGTATTCATCTAGAATTTTGGTGAGCTCCTGTTTCAGATTCTTTGTGTTCAGCTCTCCTTGAATAAGCTCTTTTACAACTTCTTTATCTAATACTAAATTCACCAAAGAGATAAATTTTAGGGTAATAATACGCTTTGCGATCTGGTACGAAATTGCATTAGCCTTATAGCATACAACCTGAGGTACTTTAAACAAAGCGGTCTCTAGGGTAGCGGTTCCGGAAGTAACGAGGGCTGCACTAGAAAGGCTTAACAAATCGTATGTTTTGTTAGCAATTAAATGAACATTTTGCTCTTGTATAAATGGATCGTAGAATGAGACTTCTTGACTGGGGGCGCCAGCAATTACAAACTGGTACTCAGGGAAATCGCCTACCACGCTAAGCATAATAGACAGCATTTTGTTTATTTCTTGTTTTCGGCTGCCTGGTAATAATGCAATTATTGGTCGATCGTCTAAACCATGTGTTTTCTTGAATTCTTGCGGACTTACTTGTGTTCTATTGGCAATTGCATCTATAAGTGGATGCCCAACGAAGTGAACAGGGTAGTTATATTTTTTATAAAAATCTGCAACAAATGGAAGCACTACATACATGTGGTCTATAGTTGCTTTTATTGTTTTGACCCGGCTGGCACGTGAAGCCCAAACCTGTGGACTCACATAATAATGTGTCTTAAAACCTTCGGGTTTTGCCCATTTCGCAATACGAAGATTAAAACCTGAATTGTCTATAAAAATTAGTGCGTCTGGTTGAAATGCTTCAATATCTTTTTTACAATTGGTAATGAGTTTCGAAATTTTCCGAAGGTTTATTAGTACTTCGGCAAATCCCATAAACGCACGTTCTTTATAGTGAGTCACCAAGGTTCCTCCAACAGCTTGCATAAGATCGCCACCCCAAAATCGAATCTCGGCTTCCGGATCTTCAACAAAGAGCGCTTTCATAAGATTGGCGCCGTGTAGATCGCCAGAAGCTTCACCTGCAAGTATGTAATATTTCATGAGTTGGAAATATGCCTAAAGATACGAGAAGCAGTTAGTATCTACTAATTGAATTTTGCTATAAGGATTAAAAATGCTGCAATTATAGTTGCCATAATTACTCCTCTAGCTCTATAATAGCGGTTCTTTTTCAGAAAAAAGAAAAACAGCAATAGGTTTAATAAGGCGCCCAAACCAATAATGTTTCCCATAACGTTTTCTTCTAGCGCTACTTCTATTGTGGTTTTTAGACTGTACTTAGAAAAAAGAAGAATGTAGAGTACACTCCCAATTGCGTTTACAAGTATGCCAAGAAGAAACCCTATGAAAATGTTTTTTCCAATGTATTTTTTGGTTGTTTTCATAAATCCCAAGTGTTTATTTCCTGAATTGCATGGTGCGCGGTTAAATCGAATTGCACAGGCACAACAGATACATAGTTGTTTGCCAGCGCCCACTCGTCAGTATCTTCACCTTTGTCTTCATTCACAAACTCACCTGTAAGCCAGTAATATTCACGTCCTAAAGGATTGGTTCTTTTGTCAAAATTTTCAATCCAATGCGCGTTCGCTTGCCTACAAATTTTAAGGCCTTTTAATTCGGCTTCTTTTGCCTTCGGAAAGTTTACATTGAGTACAACCCCTTTAGGTAACCCATTTTTTAAGCATTGTTCTGCAACCTGCTTGACATATTTTTTTACAGGCTCAAAATTAGCGTCTAGACTATAGTCTAACAATGAAAAGCCTATAGACGGAATACCTTGGGTGCCCGCTTCAACTGCTGCACTCATGGTGCCACTATAAATTACGTTAATAGATGAATTGCTACCATGGTTTATACCACTTACACAGAGATCGGGTTTTCGTGGTAGAAGTTCGTTTACAGCAAGTTTTACACAATCTGCAGGTGTTCCGCTACAGCTGTATTCTCGTTGCGGCTGATTTTCTTGAACTTTTATGGCATCACAATACAAGGTGTCGTTTATAGTGATAGCATGCCCCATACCACTTTGCGGTGAATCTGGAGCAACTACGCAAACATCGCCAAGGGTGTTCATTACTTCAATAAGTGTGCGAATTCCCGGGGCTGTAATACCGTCGTCGTTAGTGACTAAAATTAAAGGTCTCTCTGTTGTCATATGCTGAAATACTAAAGAAACAAAAATACAGTTATTACGATTGAAACTTAGTTTAAATAGAACAGATTTTTAGTCCGATGCTTTTCCGAAGAAAGGTGTGTCCTCAAAATTATTATAGACTAAAATAAATTGATCTGAGGAGGACAAAAATCAACGAACTGCCGTTTAACAAAAAATTAGTAACCATACTGCGACTTGGCACGGTTTTTTCTCTATTTTTAAAGTCTAAAAAATTGACGATGCGTTTTATGAAAAAGAATTTGAAAATTTTATTCCTTGGTGTTGTAATGGCAGTTACGTCGTGCAGCTTTACTACAAAAGAATTTAATGACCCCGATAAAGATAAGGTACTGCTAGATCTTATTACTTACGTACTTGAAAAAGGACATTATAACCCTTCAGATATGGATGACGCGTTTAGTGAAGGCGTATTTGAAGATTTCATTAATACTTTAGATCCATTAAAACGTTATTTTATTGCTTCAGACATCGAAGAGTTTAGTGCATATAAAACGCAGATAGACGATCAGATTAAAACCAAAGACCTAACGTTCTTTAATTTAGTGTACAGCCGCTTTGTAAAGCGTATGGAAGAGGGTAAAAAGCGTTATGTTGAAGTGTTAGAACAACCGTTTGATTACACACTCGATGAAGTGATTAATGTAGATTACGACAATTTAGTGTACGTTAAGAATGAGAAGGAAATGAAGGATCGTTGGAGACAGCAGCTGAAATTTTCTACGCTTTCTAATTACTACGATTTGGTAGATGAGAAGGAAGTTTCAGAAAAGAACCAAAAAGAGGCCATAGAAAAAGGAGAAGAATATACACCTTCTGAGAATGCAGGTCTTAGTAGTGCCGAAATTGAGGAAAAGTCGAGAAGTCAAACAAGAACCTCGCTTGAAGAATACTACGAGTTTACAGACGATTTAGAGCGCAAAGATTATTTTGCCACATTTTTAACTACTGTGGTAGAAGAATTTGACCCACACACCAATTATTTTGCCCCACCAGATCGCGACCGTTTTGATTTGCGAATGAGTGGAAAACTAGAAGGTATTGGCGCACGTTTGCAAAAGAAAAACGACTATATAAAGGTAGTGGATGTTATTAGCGGAGGTCCTGCATGGCGCGGTGAGCATATTGAAGTAGGTGATTTAATCACTAAAGTGCGCCAAGAAGACGAGAAAGAGGCCATTAGTGTTGTGGGTATGCGAGTAGACGATGCCGTAAAGTTGATTAAGGGTCCAAAAGGGTCTAAAGTTACGCTCACCATAAAGGGTGTAGATGGTACTACTAGAGATGAAACTATTGTTCGTGATGTGGTAGAGCTAGAAGAAACCTATGCAAAAAGTACGGTAATAGAGAAGTCTGATAAAACGTTTGGGCTAATTAACCTGCCTGCGTTCTATTTTGATATGGAAAACTATAAAGAACGGAACTCGGCAAGCGATGTGAAGCAAGAGATAATTCGTTTAAAAGAAGAAGGTGTAGAAGGTTTAGTTTTAGATTTGCGAAACAATGGAGGGGGGTCGTTACGTACTGCCGTTGACATTGCAGGGCTTTTTATTAAAGAAGGTCCGGTGGTGCAGGTTTCTACAAGTAGTGGGAAGGAAGTATTAAAAGACGATGATAAAGGTCTTTTATGGGATGGACCGCTAGTAATTTTAGTAAATGAATTGTCTGCTTCTGCTTCGGAAATTTTAGCTGCTGCAATGCAAGATTATAAAAGAGCCATTATTATTGGTAGCAAGCAGTCTTACGGAAAAGGAACTGTACAGAATTTGGTAGATCTAAACCAATGGCTACGTAAAAATGATATGGGCGATATGGGTGCGTTAAAATTAACAACGCAGAAGTTTTATCGTGTAAATGGAGGTTCTACGCAGTTGGAAGGTGTGAAGAGCGATGTGGTAATGCCAGACCGTTACAGTTACATAGATGTAGGAGAGCGCGATTATGACAATCCGTTGCCATACGATAAGATAGAACCAGCAAAATATGATGTATGGGATGGTTATGTAGATTTCGATCAAGCGATTGCAAAGAGTAATGCGAGAATGGCAAAGAGCGAACAACTTGCACTTATTGATGAAAATGCGCGATGGATTAAAAAGCGTCGTGATGAGTTAGATGTGTCTCTAAATTTTGAGGAGTACTATGCAGAAATAGAGCGACGTAAAGAAGAAACAAAGAAGTTTGACGCTATAGATACCTATGATAATAAGATGAGCTACCGCTCGTTGCCAAACGAGATTGAGCTTATGCGTCAAGACACAACGTTGCGTGAAAAACGTAAGAGATGGCATAAAAATCTAGCGAAAGATATTTATGTGGAAGAAGCAATTAATGTATTGGAAGATTTAAAAATTACTAATATCAAAGCTAAGAAGTTGGCCAATATTAAAAACTAGTTATAACTATTTGGTGCTAGCTTCGCATAGAGAAAATTAAATTTTTTTAAAAAATCAAAACCTGTTTAACATACAATTGTTGGGCAGGTTTTTTTGTAGTTTTATGCAGTGAAAAATCAGGCAACATCGCTAACCAAAATTGCGCTACAAAAGTTTAAGAGAAACTTTTGGGGGGTTTGTAGCTTGTCTTTTCTAGTAGTGTGCACCCTGGTGGCAATCTTTGCTTATGCGTTAGCACCAGACGATTCAGAAAATGCAAATCAGATGCATTTATCGATTCACTCTAAGAGCCCTGGATTTACGGTTAAAATGCTTACCATTCCGCCACAGCAGGAAGAAGAAAGTAGTGTTGGCTCGTTTTTCTTCGGAAAAAAGACGACAGCTACTGAAATCCCTATTGCTCATTATGAGCTTACTAAAGATCAAATTGTAATCACAGAATATACTGAAGACGGTGGTAAAGGACTTCAGAAACCATACAAATTAGCATTATTTCCAGATGTTTCTTCAACCGAAGCAGTGGCAAGTACTTATATTTCAGAAAAAAAATTTATACTCGGTACCGATAAATATGGGCGTGACTTGTTAAGCAGAATGCTTGTTGGAATTCGTATTTCGCTGGCAATAGGTTTTGTTGCGGTGTTTATTTCTTTAATTATTGGTATTACCTTAGGTGCTATTGCAGGTTATTTTGGTGGAAAGGTAGACGCAGCTATTATGTGGCTTATTAACGTAACATGGTCTATCCCCACATTACTCTTGGTAATTGCGATTACCCTAGCGTTAGGAAAGGGGTTTTGGCAGGTTTTTATTGCTGTAGGCCTTACTATGTGGGTGGAAGTTGCACGTGTAGTAAGAGGGCAGGTAATGGGCGTAAAGCAAATGCAATATGTAACTGCAGCCCGAGCTTTGGGATATGCCGATTTCAGAATAATAGCGAAGCATATTTTACCCAATGCCATGGCTCCAGTGATAATTATTTCGGCAGCTAATTTTGCAGCTGCCATTTTAATAGAGAGCGGATTGAGTTTTTTAGGTATTGGTGCACAACCTCCTATGCCAAGTTGGGGAGGTATTATAAAAGACCATTATAGTTACATTATATTAGGTAAGCCTTATCTAGCTATCATTCCTGGGCTTGCTATTATGAGCTTGGTGACTGCGTTTATGTTAATTGGTAATGCATTGAGAGATGCGTTGGATGTTAGAAATTAGCGTATGGATACGTATTTGTAGTTTTATTAATTATTAAAAACCGCACTTCATTTTTCCTATTTTTGTGCGAATCCTCTTTTTATGAACAGAAAGTATCTGTATCCAATTCTTATAGTTGTTGTTACTGTTATTATCTATTTTGCTGAAAAGTATGTAGACAAACAGACCGAAGCATATCCCGAAACAGTAGAAAGGAGTGCTAGTTATTTTGAGTTTGAACAAAGCATTCTGCCAACATCTACCACAGGCACCGTTATAGCACATCAATACTTCACATTGTCATATGCCGAAGCTCATGAACAAGCTGAATGGGTTGCTTACGAACTTCAGAAAAAGCAAATTAAAAACTCCGATTTTAAACGACCCTATTTTGTGCAAGACCGAAAAGTAAAATCGGGATCTGCAGATTGGCGCAATTACAAAAATTCTGGTTACGATAGAGGCCATTTGTGTCCAGCTGCAGACCGTGAGTTTGATTACAATGCCTACCACGAAACTTTTCTTACCAGTAATATTAGTCCACAGGACAATAGTTTTAATGGTGGTATATGGAATAGGCTAGAACAGAAAACTCGCTATTGGGCCAAAAAGTATGATGGTGTCTTTGTGATTACGGGTGGTGTTTTGCGTAACGGACTTACAACAATTGGTGATGAGCGGGTTTCGGTGCCAAAGGAGTTTTATAAAATTGTAGTAGACACTCGAGGAGGTGAGTTAAAGACAATTGCTTTTTTAGTTCCAAACAAGGGAAGTGATCAATCGTTTTATGAATATACTGTCACCATAGATGCCATTGAGGAAAAAACAGGAATCGATTTTTTTCCTAAACTTTCCGAAGCCAAAGAAAAAAAGCTAGAAAGTACCATTGATAGAAGTGGTTGGTAGTTTTAGATTATAGATTTTTTATAGTAAGGATTGCTTAGAAAAATGTCTTGGTCTCCTCCGCAAAAAATTAAGTATAGTAATAATTACTTCCGTCTAGGCGCACAAAAATAAAAAGGAGAATTGTAAAGCCCCATAATCCCGAGCCTCCATAACTAAAGAAGGGTAACGGAATACCGACCGTTGGAAATAATCCAGTCACCATACCAATATTCACAAAGAAGTGAAAAAAGAGTATTGAGGCTACACTGTACCCATAAACCCTACTAAAGGTGCTTTTTTGTTTTTCTGCCAAATAGAGTATCCGAACAATAAGGGAGATAAAAAGGAAGACAACAATAAGGCTTCCTACAAAGCCCCATTCTTCGCCAACGGTGCTAAAAATATAATCGGTTTGCTGTTCAGGTACAAAATTACCTTTAGTTTGTGTGCCTTGGGTCCAACCCTTACCGGTCCAACCTCCGCTACCAATGGCGATTTCACTTTGGTTTGTGTTGTAGCCAATTCCTTTGCTATCTATTTCTTTACCAAGAACAATGTTAAACCTATCGCGGTGACGTTGTTCAAATACGTTGTTAAAAATATAATTAACTGAGAACGAAAAAGCCGCGCAGGCTGCAATTATTGTGATGTATCTAACAATATTTGGGCGCTTTTTTCTATTTCTGAAATAGATAATTCCGGTTATTAGAATTACTAATAAAATTACCCAAACGCTACCAAAAGCCAAGGTGCCAATAAATAGTGCTGCGGCAAAAAAGCCAAGTAATAAGTACATAAAATGAAGCCCTTCGCGATACATCGCAAAAACAAAAGCGGTGTATACTAAAGCACTTCCTGGATCGGGTTGTGGAATAATTAAAATTGCAGGAATAGCAACGATTAAAAACGAGCGAATTTGATGTTTAAATTCGTTTATATTAGTTTGTATATCACTTAGGTATTTTGCGAGTGCTAACGCAGTGGCGGCCTTGGCAAACTCACTAGGTTGAAGCCCCATAGGTCCAAAACTATACCAAGAAGTTGCACCGTTTATGTTTTTACCAAAAACAAAAAGTCCTAATAACGAAAGCAAGGAAACCAAATAGATGATACTAGAAAATCGTTCATAAAACTTGGCGTCTAAGGCGAGTATAAAAACAATAATTAGAATACTTAAGCCAATCCATAGTAACTGCTTTGTGTATGTCTGATTAAGGTCAAAAAAGGTAGTTGCGCTTTCGTCTAGAGATGCAGAATAGATGTTAACCCAGCCAATTGCAACCAACGCTAAAAATAGCAGAATGGTAATCCAGTCAAACTTTAAAAAAACTTTACTTTGGGACATATTAGGATTTGCTACTGCCTGTTTGTTTTAGGGTGCTTGTAGTTCTAACTCTTTTAAGAATTTTCCACTAATTTCTTTTCCATCATTAATAGGGAAAGGCTTTCCGGTTAACGGTTTTTCATATTCTTCCATTAAACTTCCTTCAAGGACATATTTCTCAAGGTCGGTTCTGGTAATTTCACCTTTAATATATTTTTCAATCATAAGACTAGCAATTTTACCAGCCCAACGACTCCCCCAATAACCGTTTTCAACAAAAACTGCGATGGCAATTTTCGGGTTGTCTTTAGGAGCAAATGCTACAAAAGTAGAGTGATCTGTAAGTTGTACAGACTTGCCCTGTATTCTTGTATAATTCTCTGCTGTACCAGTTTTTCCGCAAATGTCTATATCTGCAACGCGTAGACTGGCTGCTGTACCTTTGTTATAAACATCAAACATTCCCTGTACTACAGGTTCAAAATGCTCTGGTGCTACCGTAGTGTAGATCTTAGAAGTGTATTCCTGCGGAATAGTGTCTACTCCTTTAATGTTTTTTATAATATGAGGTCGGTACCAATATCCTCTATTCGCAATTGCGGCGGTGAAATTTGCCATCTGCATTGGGGTTAGGTTCACCTCTCCTTGACCTATGGCATTAGAGATAGTAGCGGTTGCAAACCATTTATATTTAGGATACTCATACCATCTGTTATAAAATTCAGATGTGGGTATTAAGCCTTTTTTACCACTGGGTAAATCGTAACCCATGTAATTACCGAGCCCAAAACTGGTAAGGTGTCTTTTCCAGTTATCTATACCTTCTTGAGGAGTAGGGTACTTTTCAATTACGCGTCTATATGCCGTACAAAAGTATGCGTTGCATGACTGTGCGATACCATCGATCATTGCTAACGGACTCGCATGACTGTGGCACCCTAGTTTCTGACCGCGTCCGTAAGTATAGCCATGATTACAATGTATTTTTTCTTCGGTGTCTATGACACCTTCTTCCATAGCAATAAGCCCTGTAAGTGTTTTAAAAGGTGAGCCAGGAGAGTATTCTCCAGACAACCCTCGGTCAAACAAAGGTTTTGCGATGGTGTCGTACCACAGCTTGGTGTATTCTCTAGAACGTTCGCGACCCACTAACAGACCTGGATCAAAATTAGGAGCAGTTACAAGCGCGAGAATCTCGCCTGAGGCAGGGTCTATAGCCACAATGCCTCCACGTTTATTCTGAAATAACTCTTCACCATATTTTTGAAGTTTTGCATCTATGGTTAAGACAATGTCTTTACCACGCTCTGGAATAGTATCGAAAGCACCATTCTTATACGAGCCAATATCGCGGTTAAAACGATCTTTTTGAATGTATTTTACTCCTTTTGTGCCTCGTAAAACATCTTCATACGCTTGCTCTACACCTTGCTTCCCGATAAGTTCTCCCATTTCGTAATAGGGATTGTCTTTTATGATTCGCTCATCAACCTCTCTAATAAAACCTAATACGTTGGCAGAATGGGTTACCTGGTATTCTCTTAAGGATCTTTTTTGAATATAAAACCCAGTAAACTTGTACATTTTTTCTGAAAGAGAAGCGTACTCGGCTTTCGTTAATTGCGGAATTAATGGCTGTGCGATACGAGGAGAATATACCCACGCCTTATTCATTTTCTCTATAAAAGTTTCTTTCGATATTTTTAAAAGGCGACAGAATTCTAGGGTATCCAACCCTTTTATCTCTCTGGGTATTACCATTACATCATACGACGGCTGATTTGAAACTAATAATTCACCATTGCGATCGTAGATATATCCGCGTTGCGGATAATCATATTCAATTTTAATAGCGTTGTTCTGAGAAAGTTTGTCGAAAGAAGTATCGTAAACCTGTAAATAGAATAACCTCCCGGCAAAAACTACTCCGGTAATCATTACAATAACAAGTAATAATAATTTTCTCATGGTTTAAGAGTACAGTAAGAAATTTAATTTTTTCTGCTGAAAAGTAAGGTAATGCAAAACAGCACTACAATGGTAAAGATACTTGAAAATAACGTAGATTTTAGCACCAACATTATATGCGATGTGTTAAAAATTTCCATAGCAAAAAGCACCAAATGATGTAGTAGCACAGCAGCCGAAATATACGTAAGTCTAGCACCTACATCTGCCTTATTCAATTTTATAGTATTAAACTCATAACTTACCCCGAAAGAAAATTTCAGTAGTAAAGGGCGGAGATAGGCTATAAAAACCGATGCAGCGGCGTGTACTCCTCCAGAGTCGCTAAAAATATCTACACAGAGACCTAAGAAAAAACCTAAAATTATAAGAAGGCTTTTGTTTCCGGTAAAAGGAAATATAAGTATGAACAGAATATATGGATATGGGTTGATATACCCCATAAAATTGATGTGATTAAACAGCAGTATTTGCAGTATAACCAAAATTGCAAAACGCCCAATATTTAATAAAATATCACTATTCTGCATCGTTATCTATATTCTCAATGTCTAAAATAATCTCTTTTTCAACGTTTTCAATAATGTACACATGATGTAAGTTGGTCATGTCGTTAAACAACTTCACCGTTACATCGTAGTAATCTTTATTGTTGGCCAAATTGAATTCTTTAATGGTACCAATTAAAATACCTGCTGGGAAAATCGTAGATTTTCCCCCTGTAACAATGGTGTCTCCAACAACCACTGGTGCTTGTCTAGGGATATCAATTAATTTTGTTTCGTTAGGATTTTTTGTGTCCCACTCAAGCGATCCAAAATGAAAAGACTTTTTAAGCTTCGCATTAATACTACTATTGGTATTTAAAATAGATTGTACAGAAGCATATTTTCTTGAAACTTTATTGGTAATTCCTATTATTCCCTTGGAAGAAATAACCCCCATGTCTGCCTCTATGGTGTCGGTTTTACGTTTTCTAAGGGTCAGGTAATTTTTAGTTTTTGAATACGAATTATTAATAACCTTGGCTGGGTAATATCTAAACTTACCTGGCACCACAGTACTGTCTATCGTCATTGGAAACACCCCTTCAGAAATTTTAGATAGTTCGGTGCGTAAACGTTGGTTTTCTTCGGCAAGTAACTCATTGCGCTCTTTTAAGCTGAAATATCCTATCACATTACTTTTCCAGTTGTAAATGGTGCCGCTAAAAAAATTGGCTGACGTAAGGTATTTGTTTCTGTGATACGAATGACTGTTAACGGTTAGTGCAAACGAAACGGCAAAGAGTAACAGGAACAACAGGAAGTTTTTGTTCCGTATAAAGAAAAAGATAATCTGTTGCACGAGCTAAAATTTATTTAATGAGGACGCTCTTGTATTTGTTGATGTTTTTAAGGCAAATGCCTGTTCCTCGCACTACTGCACGTAAAGGGTCTTCAGCGATATATACCGGTAGGTCTGTTTTTTGAGATAGTCTTTTGTCAAGGCCACGAAGCATAGAACCACCCCCTGCTAAATAGATACCTGTATTGTAGATATCTGCTGCTAATTCTGGTGGTGTTTGCGATAATGTTTCCATTACGGCGTCTTCTATACGTAAAATAGATTTGTCTAGGGCTTTCGCTATTTCTCTATAACTGGTTTGTACTTGCTTGGGTTTTCCTGTGAGAAGATCACGTCCTTGTACGCTCATTTCTTCTGGTGGCAATTCTAAGTCTTCGGTTGCAGCACCAATCTGAATTTTTATTTTTTCTGCAGTACGCTCACCCACGTAAAGATTGTGTTGGGTACGCATGTAATATACAATGTCGTTTGTAAATACATCACCAGCAATTTTAACAGATTTGTCACAAACAATTCCACCTAGGGCAATCACAGCAATTTCTGTAGTACCGCCTCCAATATCTACCACCATATTTCCTTTGGGCTGCATGATATCTACTCCAATACCAATAGCGGCGGCCATAGGTTCGTGTATTAGATATACTTCTTTACCATTTACACGCTCTGCACTTTCTTTTACCGCTCGCATCTCAACCTCTGTAATGCCACTAGGAATACAAATTACCATTCGTAACGATGGGGTAAGCCACTTTTTCTTGAGTGCAGGAATGTCTTTAATGAACATGTTGATCATTTTTTCACTCGCATCAAAATCTGCAATTACGCCATCTTTTAGCGGCCTAATGGTTTTAATGTTTTCATGGGTTTTTCCTTGCATCATTGCAGCCTCTCGACCCACGGCAATAATCTTACCTGTGGTACGGTCTCTTGCTACGATAGACGGAGCATCTACCACAACTTTGTCGTTGTGAATAATAAGCGTATTTGCAGTACCAAGGTCGATGGCAATCTCTTCAGTGAGGAAGTCAAAAAATCCCATAAGTAATCAGGTAGGTATAAAAATTAAACTATAAACGTATGCGTTCCCCACAAATGTAACAAAATTAGTGTTTAAAGTGACGTGTTCCTGTAAATACCATTGGCATATTTTGCTCGTTGCAATAATCTATACTTAATTGGTCCTTAATAGACCCTCCAGGTTGTATAACAGCGTTAATTCCAGCGGTTTTAGCAATCTCTACACAATCTGGAAACGGAAAGAAAGCATCGCTTGCCATTACCGCACCTTTTAAATCAAAATTAAAGCCGTTTGCTTTTTCAATTGCTTGGCGCAATGCGTCTACGCGACTTGTTTGTCCGGTGCCACTTGCACAAAGTTGTTTGTTTTTTGCCAACACAATAGTGTTACTCTTTGTGTGCTTACAAATTTTAGAAGCAAACATTAGGTCTTCTAACTCTCTTGCGTCTGGTTTATTGTTGGTGGCATTTGTTAATTCTGAAACAGTATCGGTTTTGTGATCTTTATCCTGAACCAGAACACCATTTAAACATGTGCGAACCGTAGTTTTTGGTAAGACAGCATCTTTTTGAATTAATAAGATTCTATTCTTTTTACCTTTTAAAATCGCTAAGGCTTCTTCGGAAAAGGAAGGGGCAATAACAACTTCACAGAATAATTTGTGTATTTCATCTGCAGTAGAAGCATCGATTTCAGAATTGCTAATTAAAATACCGCCAAATGCCGAAACGGGATCTCCTGCCAAAGCATCATTGTACGCATCTAAAATTGAATCGCGTTGTGCCATGCCACAAGCATTGTTATGTTTTAAAATAGCAAACGTAGGTGCTTCACCCTTAAATTCGTTCATTAAATTAACAGCAGCATCTACATCTAACAGGTTGTTATAGCTTAGTTCTTTGCCATGTAATTTATCGAACATGGCATCAAAATCACCAAAGAAAAACCCTCTCTGATGTGGGTTTTCACCATAACGTAAAACTTTTCCGTTAGTTTCACTTACTTTTAATGCGGCGATAGCATGGTCACTATTGAAATAATTAAAGATTGCCGTGTCGTAATGCGATGAAACATTGAATGCCTTTGCTGCAAATCGTTTTCTATCTGCCAACGAAATATCGCCATCGTTTTCTGAAATAACCGAAAGAAAATCTTCGTAGTCTTCCATGGAAGAAACACAAATAGTGTCTTTAAAATTTTTAGCAGCAGCACGTATCAATGAGATACCACCAATATCGATTTTTTCAATAATATCTTGTTCTGAAGCTCCAGAAGAAACCGTTTTTTCAAAGGGGTATAGGTCTACAATCACCACATCTAACTGTGGAATGTTAAATTGTCCCATCTCGCGCACATCGCTATCATTATCTTGACGATTTAAAATTCCTCCAAATACTTTTGGATGTAAAGTTTTAACACGACCACCTAAAATAGAAGGGTAGTCTGTAACGTCTTCTACAGGAATTACCTTGATACCTAAATCATTAATAAATTTCTGCGTTCCACCAGTAGAGTACAGAGTAACACCAAGAGCGTCTAATTTTTTGACGATTGGGGCTAAGCCATCTTTATGAAATACGGAGATTAATGCTGAAGAAATTTTTCGTGTATCGCTCATTGCTACGGTTACTTACGTTGGATTGAAATTTAAAGCTGCAAAAATACGTAATCTGCAACGTTTTTTGTAACGAATGTTAACAGAAAGCGTCCTACTTTTTATAACTTTATAAAAAGTTAGGTCACGCTTAAAAAACCAATCATGCTTATCTACCTTCGTGTACTTAAAGAAAGCTTTAATTTTGCAGTAAATGCACTTAAAAATAACAAGCTTCGTACCTTCTTGTCCTTGGTAGGTGTTACTATTGGTATCTTTTCAATTATTGCAGTATTAGCGGCGGTAGATTCGCTTAAAAAAGAAATTGATGGCAGCTTGAGCTCACTAGATAATAGTACAATTTATGTAGGACGATTTTCTTTTGGTCCTACCGAGGTGCCTCGATGGAAATGGGAACAGTTTCCAGATGTGTCTTACGATGAATATCAATACATTAAACGAAATGTACCAAACGTTCAGGCGGTATCTTATACTCTTAATGTGCCTCAAGAAACCATGAAATATGAAAGAGCTACGGTGAGCAATGTTCAAATAGGTGCGGTAACTTACGAATACTATGAATTAGAAGCACTCGATATTGCTGAGGGTCGCTTTTTTAATGAAACAGAGAGTAACAGCGGGTCTAATGTTGTTGTTGTGGGAGACGAAATCGCCAATGTTCTGTTTGGTTCTGCGCAACAAGCCGTAGGGAAACAAGCGCGACTTTATGGAAGAAAATTTACGATTATTGGGGTGCTTAAAAAGGAAGGTTCTTCCTTGTTTGGAGGGTCAAGAGATACAGCAGGGTATCTACCCGTAAATGCTGTGCGAAAGGTCTTTGGTAGCGGCAATAGAAATTTAGTGCCTTTTATAGTGCTTAAACCCGAAAAAGGGGTGGAAACCGATGAATTTATTGCCAGTTTATCTCAAAAATTACGAATGGCTCGTGGACTTAAGCCAGACGATATAAACAACTTTTTTGTTAATCAATTAAAAGGATTTACAGATCTTATAGATAATATTACGGGTCAAATGAATATTATCGGATTGATAATTAGCGGATTTTCATTATTGGTAGGTGGATTTGGAATTGCCAATATTATGTTTGTTAGTGTGAAAGAGCGTACCAACTTGATTGGAATTCAGAAGTCATTGGGCGCTAAAAACCGTTTTATCTTGTTTCAGTTTTTGTTTGAAGCTGTTATTCTTGCCGTAATTGGTGGATTAATTGGTTTGGTGCTGGTTTTTATTGTTTCCGTTATAGCCTCCACCTTTACTGGCGATTTTGAATTTGTGCTATCTGGATGGAATATGTTTTTGGGTACCGCCATCTCTGCTGTTATTGGTCTTATCTCTGGTATTTTACCAGCCATTTCTGCATCGCGTCTTGATCCTGTAGAGGCCATTAGAACAGGAATGTGATGTTAGCCACATGCCAATGGTAAGAAAATAGTGTCCCGCTAGAGAATTTCAGCTATACGTTCATTAACCCACTCTAAGAATCTTTCGTCTGCTTCTGAAAACGGATCTACCGTATTTGAGTCTATGTCAATCTGCCCAATATTTTTACCATCTTTAAACAGCGGCACAACAATTTCGGCTTTTACGTAGATGCTACATGCAATATAATTGTCTTGTGCCTTTACATCTGGTACCACAAAGTTTGCATTGCTTTCTGCTACTTGTCCGCAAATACCCTTTCCGAATGGAATCTCAGTATGGTCTGTAGGCTCACCAGCAAAGGCCTTTAAATGTAATGTTTTGGTATCATGATTCGCAAAATAAAATCCTACCCAATCGTAATATCCAATAGATTCTTGTAATAATTCGCACACCTGTGTCATTTTCTTCTCTGAAGAAATAGTATCGTTGTTTAAAATTGCTCCAACTTTAGGGCGTAAATCTTTAAATGGCATTGTGAATATTTTTGGCAAATGTATTTCAAAAACATGATTTTCGACAACTTGAAATGCTGTATTTTTGTTAAAACACCCTTGTGAAATCCCTATTTGTAAAATATAAAAGTGTGATTGTATTTTTACTCCTCTTTTTAGGGAGCTACTTGGTATTGAGTTTTCTATATGCGGGCTATTTAACGATTTCAGAAGACACCCGATACCAACCAGACTTTGTTACAAATTTGGTTGCCAAACAAAGTAGTAGTATTATGAATGGGATGGGATACCAGGCTGAGGTTATTCCGCACAAAAATCAACCTTCGCTGGAGCTTTTTGTAAATGGTAAGTACTTGGCGCGCGTGGTAGAAGGTTGTAATGCACTTAGTATTATTATTTTGTTCATCTCTTTTATTGTTGCCTTTGCTCAAGGGTTTAAGAAAACGATGTTATTTATTCTTGCCGGTATTGTGCTTATTTATTCGGTAAACATTATTCGCATTGCTATTTTGGCGCTGGCATTGTATCACTACCCCATGCAAGAACATATTTTACATGGAGTAGTTTTTCCAGCTATTATCTACGGAATGGTCTTTTTGCTATGGGTACTTTGGGTGCGTATGTTAACCCCAAAAAAGATGCGATTATGAGTAGGTTAACGAAACTATTTTGGGTGTGTTTGGGATTTGGTTTGCTTGTACTTATTCGCGTATTTGAAGCAGATCTGTTTTACGATCCGCTGTTACTTTTCTTTAAGACAGATCATACTACCGCACCGCTACCAGATTTAAATATTGCTAGTGTTATGGCACATACATTAATCAGATTTTTATTGAATACAGCTATTTCGCTAGGTATTCTCTGGGTGCTATTTCAGAAATGGGAAGTCGTGAAATTTTCAGCAATTTTATATGCTATTGCTGGGGTTGTACTAGGTGTAGTGTTTTTACTACTCCTGCACAATTCTGAGGCTGGAGCGCATATAACGCTCTTTTATGTTCGTAGATTCTTAATCCAGCCGTTATTTTTGTTTTTACTGGCACCTGCATTTTATGTGCAACATAGGCAGTTAAATTAGAGGTTTAGCTTTGCTGAAATTTGTATCTTTATCCTTTAAAATTAGACACGATGAAATTTTACACAACAAGTTTTCTATGTATTCTTATGGTTGCTTTTACAGCCTGTAACGATGGTAATAAAAAGGATAACCCAGCTACAGTAGAAGTTGCTTCTGGTGATGATGTTACGCAAAGTGACAGTAAAAAACCTACGATAGGTGACGTTACTTTTAATGATCCAAATATGGCAATTGTGTTTCGTGAATACCTTGGTTTGAAAGATGCAATGGTGGGAACAAATCCAGCGAAAACAGCTGCCCAAGCATCACGATTAATGACCGCATTTACCGAAATGAAGGCAGACGAGGCCGCCGTTACAGCAGCAGAAAATGTGATGAATGCGGGACACATGGACCGACAACGTGAGGCATTTGTAGAACTTACTGCAATTGTAGAGCAAATGTTGGAAGGTGAAGTTGCCTCAGGTACCATTTATAAGCAATACTGCCCAATGGCATTTAATAATACGGGGGCTTCTTGGTTGAGCAATAGCAGTGATATCATGAACCCATATTTTGGTAGCAAAATGTTGCGTTGCGGCCGTATAGATGGTAAAATAGAGTAGATTTAACTATTTGCTAGTATCTGGTTTTATCATTTATTGTAGTTTTGTAGCGTGAAACAAATATTCTCCATAGCACTTTCTTTGTTGCTTCTTTTAAGTAGTAGTGGCATTGCTTATGCCCAACACTTTTGTGGAGATTTTGAAATGATGGCAACATTCACGATAGGAGAGAAAAGCCTCTCTTGTGGCATGGCCTCGGTAGATGATGGTTGTGAAGATGAAGAAGCCGAAGAGCACACATGTTGCGATAACCAATATACTAAAGTAACCACAGACGATAATTTTAGCACCTCGCAAGATACGTTTCAAGTGCCTACCAACTTTGTAGCGGCATTTGTTTCTGTTTTTGTGTTACAGTTTGAAACTAGTGCAGCTACCGAAGTTGCCGAATTGTGGCATTATAAACCACCCCCACTCATAAAGAACATACCTGTACTTTACGAAACTTTCCTTATTTGATTATATTTTTCGCAGTAGCGAGCTAGATTAGGTACTCCTTAAATTCTTTTCGGGACCTGATTGAATGCTCAATTTGTAAAGAATTCAATTAATTTAGAAAAATATAATAATGAGGAAACTTATATACCTTCTATTATTTGTTCCTACACTTGCCATTTCACAAGATAAAGTTGAAGGAATAATATTAGAATCTATAAACAATAAAGAAGTCCCGCTCGGCGGAGCCAATGTTTTTTGGTTAGGATCGAAAGTGGGCGATGTTACAGACTTTGATGGCCTTTTTGAAGTGCCGTTTCAAGAGGGTAGAACGCAATTAGTGATTAGCTATGTAGGGTACAAGTCTGACACTATAGTTGTTAATTCACCAAGAAAAGTAAGACATACCCTAACTTCAAAAGGTACGTTAGACGAAATTACCGTAACATCAAGGAAAAAGGCAACGTCTCGGTCGTTTTTAAATGCTGAAAATACCATAAATGTGAGTAGTGCTGAGTTGCTAAAAGCTGCTTGCTGTAATTTGTCAGAGAGTTTTGAAACAAACCCATCTATTGATGTAAATTTTGCAGATGCAGTAACAGGCGTGCGTCAAATTAGAATGTTGGGTCTTACAAGTCCGTATACATTAATAACTATAGAGAACATTCCAGCCATTAGAGGTGCTAGGCAAGCGCACGGATTAAGTTTTATTCCGGGTACATGGGTAGAGAGTATTCAAATTACCAAAGGTGCAGGAAGTGTTGTTAATGGTTTTGAAAGTATTGCAGGACAGATAAACGCAGAATTTGTAAAACCACAGACCGATGACCCTCTTTTTATTAATGCATATGGAGCTATTAATGGTCGTACAGAGTTAAACACTCACATTAATACCAAAGTTAGTGATAAATGGGATACGGGTATCTATCTCCACGGAAACTATCGAGGTGTTGAAAATGATCGTAATGATGACGGTTTTTTAGATACCCCATTGGCAAAGCAGGTTAATTTAATGAACCGTTGGCAATATACAGATGCCGAAAAAGGTTTTGTTAGCTTTATAAATATGCGCTATATGAAAGATGACAAACAGGTTGGTCAAACTGCTTTTAATCCAGATACAGACCGTGGAACAACAAATGCTTGGGGAGGCGAAATAGATACGCAACACTATGGCATTACAGGAAAATTGGGCTATGTTTTTCCAGAGATTCCATACCAAAGTTTGGGCCTGCAAGTGACGTATAGCAATCATGATCAGAAATCGTATTTTGGATTGCGATCTTTCGATATTAAACACCAAAGTTTATATGCTAACGCCCTAATTAGCTCTATTATAGGTGATTCTCGTCATAAGTTTAAAACAGGTCTAAATGCTACGTACGAAGATTACGATGAAGTCGTAGAGGGTATTCGGTATGACAGAATAGAAAATTCGGTAGGTGCCTTTTTTGAATATGCCTATGACGACCTTCAAAATTTTACCATGACAGCAGGGTTACGCGTAGATACACACAATTTACTGGGCACGTTTGTAACGCCAAGAATACATGCACGCTATACTCCTTGGGAAAAAGCAGCACTTCGGGCTTCAGCTGGACGCGGAAAGAGAAGTGCTAATATTTTTGTTGAAAATCAGTCACTTTTTTCTACCAATCGTACAATTTCAATATTAAATACCGAAGGAGAAATATACGGATTAGATCCAGAGATTGCCTGGAACTACGGACTCTCATTTATGCAAGGGTTTAATTTGTTTGAGAGAAGGGCAGACGTGTCGCTCGATTTTTATAGAACCGATTTCCAAAATCAAGTAGTGGTAGATTGGGAAGACTCTAATAGAATTCAGTTTTACAATTTACAAGGGTCAAGTTTTGCAAATAGCTTTCAAGTAGAGTTTAGTTATAATTTGGCAACACATCTAGACCTGCGTACGGCCTATAAATTTTATGAGGTGAAAACAGATTACCTGCGAGGTAGGTTAGAAAAGCCACTTACCCCAAGCCATAGAATTTTTGCTAATGTTGCATACGAGACCAATCGTAATGAAACTACGCAAGCTCAGTGGAAGTTTGACCTTACGTACAATTGGTTGGGCGAACAGCGGTATGCTTCAACACTTTCAAATCCTGTAGACTTTAGACGAAGTGAATATTCACCATCGTTAGGAACGTTTAACGCTCAAGTGACCAAGGTGTTTAGCAGCGCTTTTGAAGTGTATTTAGGTGCCGAAAATTTCACAGATCAAACTCAGGAAAATCCAATTATTGATCCTCAGAATCCGTTTGGTTCGAATTTTGATACTACCTTTGTCTACGGCCCAATATTTGGTAGTAATTATTACCTTGGCTTACGTTACAGGCTGTAAATGAGTATATAGATTAATTAATTTAACGATAAAATAAATCAAGAACTATCTTCTTCCGAAGAAAACTTAAAACCATAAAAATGAAAAAGTATATCTTAATTTTAATTGTAGCTTTAGTTGGAGTTACAGCTACGGCTCAAAATAAAAACGCAAGAGCTACCATTGAAGTAGACGGGATTTGCGGTATGTGTAAAAAGCGTATTGAAACGGCTGCTGTAAAAACTAAAGGAGTAAAATCTGCAGTTTGGAATGTAGAAACCAAAGAATGCAAACTTATTTTTGATGAAAATAAAACAGACCTTGCAACTATTAGCAAAAGCATTGCAGCAGTAGGACATGATACAAAAGAGATTAAGGCTACCGATGAGGCATATAATAGTGTTCATCCGTGTTGTCTTTATAGAGATGAGCAAGTGCAGAAAGATCACGGGAACGAATAAACAGATTCTCTATTTCTTATAAAAAAAAGCTCATCTTAATAAGGTGAGCTTTTTTATGACATTACCTAGCTAATTTAATAAACATATTAGAATGAAGCACACGTATTCTGTAACCGGCATGACCTGCGGAAATTGTAAAGCTTCGGTTAAAGAACATTTGTTAGAGATACCTAATGTTACAGATGTTGCTGTTAGCCTTGAAAATGCTGAAGCTACCATTATTGCTACGGATGATATTGATACTTCGACACTTAAAAAGGCGTTACCTTCAAAATATAACATATCAGAAAAAAATATTTTTGATGGGCAGCAGCGAATTTCTGAAACTAAAACTGAAAAGAGCAAGCTACAACAACTCAAGCCTTTGTTCTTAATTTTCACCTTCATTATCTTAATTGATGGTGCCATAAATTATCCAGTATTTAACGCGAAAGACCTGATGTTAGATTTTATGGGGTTATTTTTTATGGTTTTTAGTCTTTTTAAACTTTTCGATTTAAAAGGATTCGCCAATTCATTTAGTATGTACGATCCACTAGCAAAGATGCTGCCTCCCTATGGGTATATATATCCGTTTATAGAAGTTATTTTAGGCGTTTTACTTTTAATGCGTGTTGAAGTTTCTGTGTTGTTGATTGTAACATTAGTTGTACTTATAATTACTACAATTGGCGTAACGCGTTCGTTAGTAAGTAAAAACACAATTCAATGTGCGTGTCTTGGAACGGTCTTAGACTTGCCAATGACAGAAGCTACTTTTATAGAAAATACGTTAATGATTGTAATGGCTTTGCTTATGATTTTTAGCTGGATCTAATCATTTATTTTTTTAGTTAATTTTTAGCCAACAAAAAATCTTCTGCCATTTTGCGTCGTACATTTATAATGTTCTTAGAGATAAGAATATGAGTTATGACTGTTTTGCTGAAACGCTAGATGTTAAAGAAACAGTTGTATTCAGTAACTTTAAATTATAAAAGTTATGAAAAATCAGAAGTCAAGTAAAGCTCCTAAGGCACCTCAAAAGCAGGCTCCTAAGAAGACTCCTCAGACTACTTCAAAGAAGAAGTAATTTGGGATTGAAGTTTTTGTGATGAAACTTCTAATTAGGTAATGTGTTATTAACAAAACCTATATCAAGGAAAAAGAGAAAGCTACCTCAAAAGGGTGGCTTTTGTTGTTCTAAGAAAATATTCCGTTTTAAATGGTAGTGTTCTAATCGTGCTTTTTCAAAAATTAACGTGCACAATTAGAGCTGCTAGACAAAAAAACCTCTACTAAAAAAGTAGAGGTTTTAAGAGCTGGCGATGAGCCAAACTCATTTTTTAGTTGTCGCGTTGCGACTTACATCATGCCTGGCATACCTCCACCCATTGGTGGCATAGCAGGAGCATCTTCTTTAATGTCTACCAAAGCACATTCGGTAGTTAGAATCATTCCTGCAACAGAAGCTGCATTCTCAAGGGCAACACGTGTTACCTTTGTTGGATCTATAATTCCTGCTTTAAGCATGTCTACATATGTTTCAGTTTTAGCATCGAAACCTTCGTTCTTTTTGCCTTCTCTAATCTTATTTACTACTACAGAACCTTCACCACCAGCATTTTCAACAATGGTTCGTAGAGGAGCTTCAATTGCTTTAGAGACAATCTGAATTCCAGTAGCTTCGTCCATTGTATGCGTAGTAAGTTTCTCTAATGCTTTTTGAGAACGAACCAAGGCAACACCACCACCAGCAACGATTCCTTCTTCTACAGCTGCTCTAGTTGCATGAAGTGCGTCGTCTACGCGGTCTTTCTTTTCTTTCATTTCTACTTCAGAAGCAGCTCCTACATAAAGTACCGCTACACCACCTGCCAACTTAGCCAGTCGCTCTTGAAGTTTTTCTTTGTCATAGTCACTTGTGGTAGTTTCAATTTGAGACTTTATTTGTCCAACACGTGTTTGAATATCACTCTTTTTACCAGCACCGTTTACTATGGTTGTATTGTCTTTGTCAATAGTTACATTTTCTGCAGTACCTAGCATGTCAAGCGTTGCATTTTCAAGTGTGAAACCTCTTTCTTCAGAAATTACAGTTCCTCCAGTTAAAATGGCGATGTCTTCTAACATTGCTTTTCTACGGTCTCCAAAACCAGGCGCTTTTACAGCGGCAATTTTAAGTGAACCTCTTAATTTGTTTACAACCAATGTAGCCAATGCCTCACCATCTAAATCTTCAGCAATGATTAACAATGCTTTCCCTTGCTGAGCAACGGGTTCTAAAACAGGCATTAAATCTTTCATAGAAGAGATTTTCTTATCACATAACAAGATCATCGGATTCTCTAATTCAGTCTGCATTTTTTCACTGTCTGTAACAAAGTATGGAGAAAGATACCCGCGATCAAACTGCATTCCTTCCACAACATCTACATAGGTTTCAGTTCCTTTTGCCTCCTCAACAGTAATTACTCCTTCTTTACCAACTTTACTAAAGGCCTGCGCGATTAATTTACCAATGGTATCATCGTTATTAGCAGAAATAGCAGCTACTTGCTGAATTTTCTCAGAAGAATTACCAACTTTCGCACTTTGCTTTTCAAGGTCTTTTACAATAGATTCTACGGCTTTGTCAATTCCGCGTTTTAAATCCATCGGATTTGCACCAGCGGCTACGTTTTTTAAGCCTTCTTTTACAATTGCTTGCGCCAAAACAGTTGCCGTTGTAGTACCATCTCCTGCCAAGTCGTTTGTTTTAGAAGCCACTTCTTTTACCATTTGGGCTCCCATATTTTCTAGCGGGTCTTCTAGTTCAATCTCTTTAGCTACAGAGACACCATCTTTAGTTACTTGTGGAGCTCCAAAACTTTTACTAATAATTACATTACGCCCCTTAGGTCCTAAGGTTACTTTTACTGCATTTGCCAATGCGTCTACGCCGCGCTTAATTGCGTCGCGTGCTTCTACATCAAATTTTATATCTTTTGCCATAATGAATTTTCTTTAAAATTAAGTTCCAAATTTTAAGATCCAAATCCCAAATAGAATTGGATTGTTGTTTGGAAATTGTTATTTATCTTTTTGATTTTTTGAGTAATTGTTTAAAGCGTCATGCTAAACAATTGCGAGTATATCGTCTTCACGCATGATTAGGTAATCGCTGCCGTCTAGTTTTAATTCGCTACCGGAATATTTTCCATAAAGCACCATGTCACCGACTTTTACAGTCATGTCGTGATCTTTTTTACCTTTTCCAACGGCAACTACTTTGCCTTGTTGAGGTTTTTCTTTAGCGCTATCTGGTATGTATAGTCCAGATGCCGTTTTTGTTTCTGCCTCCTGAGGCGCAACAACTACTCTGTCTGAAAGGGGTTGGATTTTTAATGCCATTTTTATTTTTTATTACAACTTCCACAACGGTGGGAGTTTTGTTAAACTTAAAAGTAATTTATCTGTTGTTCTACAGGCAGAAAGTATGCCACGCCCTACTAACTGATAAATTGTCAGCCTGAGCGATGCGAAATTTAATTGGAGGAATAAAAGTCTTACCAATTTGTAAGAAAAACAATAATAGCAGCAATGCCTGTTGCGGCTATAGCGACTCCTCCAGTGAGTCCAGCAGTTCGCGTGATAGAAAATTTACCTTGCTCCGTTTTTTGGTTTTCAGAAAAAGCAATTGACTTTACTTTGTTTCCTCTTTTGTAATAATACGCATCTTGCCCAATAGAATCTATTCTGTAAATTCCCTCTTTGCCATTCTTAAAATCGAAATGATATTTCTTGCCAACTATAATATTTTCAGGTGCTCCCAAGTATGTTTTGTACGAATAGCAACTCGTAAATAGCACGCAAATACTAAGAAGAAGGACAATGCTTTTCATAGGGTTTGATTTTTTGAAAGGATTTATCAATACTAATAATATAAAAAAACCAGCTCGATAAGAACTGGTTTGTGTTTTTTAAATATGGAAAACTATTTATTCAGTTTCTCCTTCTGTAGTAGTTGGCACTGCCTCTGGCACAACATTTTCTATGGCATCTTCCTGAAATGTACCATCTGTACCTACACCATTCATAATTGGAATGTTAGATGCTAAGATTAAAACCAATAGTACTACCGCTAAGGTCCATGTACTTTTATCTAAAAAGTCTGTAGTTTTCTTTACACCTCCAAGTTGCTGGCCACCGCCACCGCCAAAAGTAGATGATAATCCGCCTCCTTTAGGGTTTTGTACCATGATGACTACCACCAATAAAAAGGAGATAAAAATAATTAAGATAAGAAATATTGTAAACGTGCTCATGATTCTTCTTTTGTATTCAGTTTTTTAATTGCCCGAATTTGGTCTGCAAAGAAACCACTTTTTTCGGGATTTTTCAAAATTAAAATTTCGTAAGCTTTTATTGCTTTTTTATAGTTCTTTTGTTGCAGGTAAACCTTCGCTAATGTCTCTGTCATTAGTGCGTTAGGCGTCTGTGTATAGGGCTTTGCGAGATTAATTTGTTTCTCTGGCATTTCTGAAACCTCTAACTTTGGTTTTTCCTGAATAAATTTTTCAATCAGTTCTAACTTTTTCTCAAGAGGAGCACCTTCTGTTTTTGTCGAAGAATCTAACTCATCTGTGTTTTCTTCAGAGCGATCTATAGGCTGTACTTTGGTGAGTTGTAACCACTCACTAAATGAATGCGTGTCACTTTTCTTAAAAGGAAGTGGTTCATCTACAGCAATAGTTTTAGCCACTGCGGCTGATTCATTTTCTATAACAGGCGGTACTTTTGGTTCTCTGTTTTCTTCGGAAATTTCCTTAACCGATTGCACTTTACGCTCAAACAACTGCGGATTTAAAATCGCTTCTGCTTTTTTGAGTTCAGATTTCATTTGTTTGTCTAACTCTAGCGCCGTTTGTTCTGAAACATCTTCTGCTGTGACTTCTAGCGCCAACACCGAAGCGTCGTGCTGTAAAATTGATTCCGAAATTTTATCTTGAATAAAAGCATCAGACGTGATATATTGAAATAAAATATCTCGATCTGCGGTATAAGCAGCTGTTAGCTTTAAGGCGTCGTTGTATAAAAAACTATGATTGTTTTTTAAGCCTTTTAATCGCAACGCGCGCGCACTCTGGAAGTAAGGAAATTTCAGCAGTACTTTGTCTAACTCAGACAATTGCTGGTCGGTAAGTTGCTGCGGGTGAGCTAGGAGATATGTAAAAGTTTCTGTGTTCACCTACCAGTTTGCTAAAGATTTATTAAAAACATCTTGCGTAATACGTTCGTAAATTACGTTAATTGCGTCATCTAGGGTAGACCCAGTAAGTTGGGTTTGCCCAGGGTAATCGAAATAAAACGAAAAGCGTTGCTCAAAATCTTTATCTTCTTTCTTTGTGTTAAAAAATCGAACATTAACACTTATGGTTAGTCTGTTTTGAGCGGCTGTGCTATTAGATTGGGCTGTAATTGGTGCGATATAATACTCTGTAATTTCCCCTTCATATACTAAATCACCATTGTTGGTTACAAGGTTTAAGCTGGTTTGATTTACCAATAAGTCTTGAAGTTGATTCGTGAAATCTCTTGCAATACCGGGCTGAACGATTGGAGCATTGTTCTGAAAAAAGTTTACCTGAAAGGTTTTTGTAGTGCTATAGTCTATGTCTGCTCCTGTAAACGAATATACACCACATCCCTGAGCAGTCAGTGCTACGGTTAATAATATTAATAGGTTTTGTAGGTATTTCATATAAAATGCAAGGTACTTATAAATCGTATTGTTTTATCTTTCTATACAAAGTTCGTTCGCTTATACCTAATTCATCGGCTGCGTCTTTTCGTTTGCCATTGTATTTTTCTAATGATTTTTTAATAAGTTCAAGCTCTTTGTCTTGTAATGAAAGACTTTCTTCTTCTTCAATTTCTTCGGCAAAATCGTATTTGTCATTGCGGGTGTCTGGAACAGCTTCGTCTATGCTTAACACCGAAACATTTGTAGGCGCGTCATCTTCTTCAACAATAGCAGCCAACTCTTCCTGATGGTTGTGCTCTTCAGAATAAATCTTGCTAATGAGTCCGCTGTTTTCTTCTTTCACCTTACTGGCATTTCCAGAATTCATTAGCTCTAGGGTCAATTTTTTAAGGTCGTTCACATCGCGTTGCATATCAAACAATACTTTATAGAGTATCTCACGTTCACTACTAAAATCACTCGCGCTTTTTTTCGCGCCAATTACTGCGGGTAAATTACTGCCCATATCTGGCAGGTAGTTGCGCAATGTGTTTTTATCAATGGTTCGGTCTTGTTCTAAAACAGAAATTTGCTCTGCCACATTGCGTAATTGTCTAATATTTCCGCTCCAGCGATAATTAATTAGCATATGTACGGCATCGTCGTCTAGGCGTAGTGTTGGCATCTTATATTTCTGGGCAAAGTCTGAAGCAAATTTTCGGAATAACAAATGAATGTCTTCGGCGCGATCTCGTAAAGGGGGTAGGTTAATATCTACGGTACTTAAACGGTAATACAGGTCTTCTCTAAATTTCCCTTTTTCAATGGCATCTACCATCTTTACATTGGTAGCCGCTACAATACGAACATCGGTCTTCTGCAGCTTAGACGATCCAACTTTTAAAAATTCGCCGTTCTCTAAAACACGTAACAATCTAACTTGAGTTGGAAGTGGTAATTCGCCTACTTCATCGAGAAAAATAGTACCTCCATCTGCTACTTCAAAATAACCGCTACGGGTTTGTGTTGCTCCCGTAAAAGCTCCTTTTTCATGTCCAAATAATTCACTGTCTATGGTGCCTTCAGGAATTGCTCCACAATTTACTGCAATATATTTTCCGTGTTTTCTATGAGATAGCGAATGAATAATTTTAGGAATACTTTCTTTTCCTACCCCACTTTCTCCAGTTACTAAAACCGAAATATCTGTTGGGGCAACCTGTATGGCTTTTTCTACGGCGCGATTCAGTTTTGGATCATTTCCAATAATTCCGAATCGTTGTTTTGTGGCTTGTACACTTTCCAATTTGTTCGATTTATAAGTTTCTGCTCGTTTATTATTCTTTTATACATGTGGCTTCCTAAGCGTTGCCATTATTATTTAGTTGCCTAGGCAACCGTGGTGCCAATAAGCGTTGCGCTCGTACAATCATGAATTTTTACGTTCACAAAATCGCCTGGTTTATGGTTTCCTTTTGGAAACACAACTACTAGACTTTGTTCGTTACGCCCGCTCCATTGGTTTGGGTCTTTTTTCGATTCCTTCTCGATGAGAACTTCTGTTGTTTTGCCAATAAATTGTTGAGTTCTATATGCCGCATGTGAGCGCTGTCTATCTACAATTTCTGTGAGTCTTCTTTTCTTTGTTTCTTCGGAAATATTATCCTCAAATTTTCTTGCGGCCATGGTTCCAGGGCGTTCAGAATATTTATACATATAACCAAACACAAACTTAACTTGGTCCATTAAAGAAAGTGTGTCTTGATGGTCTTGTTCAGTTTCACCTGGAAATCCTACAATAATGTCCTGTGAAATAGAGCAGTTTGGTAGAATTTCCCACATTCTATTTACTAGGGCAATATATTCTGAAGCGGTATGCTGCCTATTCATTTCTTTAAGCATACGATCGCTACCACTTTGAAATGGTAAATGAACATGGTTGCAGATGTTCTTATATTTTGCCATCACATGAAAAACTTCTTCTGTCATGTCTTGCGGATTGCTAGTTGAAAAGCGAATTCGCATGGTAGGTTGCGCTTCCGCAACCATAGCAAGTAATTGCGAGAAGTCTATAGCTGTGGCCTTTTCTATTTCTGATGCATTCTTAAAATCTTTTTTAAGTCCGCCGCCATACCATAAAAAACTATCAACATTTTGGCCTAAAAGGGTAACTTCTTTATATCCTTGTGTGGCCAATTGATCTATTTCTTCTAAAATACTCTGCGGATCTCGGCTACGTTCACGCCCTCTTGTAAACGGCACCACACAAAAGGTGCACATATTATCGCATCCACGAGTGATACTAACCAAGGCGTTAATACCATTAGAATTGAGTCGTACTGGCGCTATATCTCCATAGGTCTCTTCCTTAGATAAAATAACATTTACGGCGTCGTTTCCTGCTTCTACTTCGGCAAGTAGGTTGGGTAAATCTTTATAGGCATCTGGCCCCACCACCATATCCACAATTTTTTCTTCATCTAGAAATTTCTCCTTCAGCCTTTCTGCCATACAACCTAGAACACCCACCTTCATGGTTGGATTGTGGTCTCGTTTTATGGCATTGTATTTTTCCAGACGCTTTCTAACAGTTTGTTCTGCTTTATCGCGAATTGAACATGTATTTACTAAAACTAAATCGGCATCTTCTAATTTCTGAGTGGTATTGTAGCCCTGATTAGCTAAGATAGACGCCACGATTTCACTATCGCTAAAATTCATAGCGCAGCCATAGCTCTCAATAAACAGCTTTTTGGTGTTGGTGTCCCGACCGGCTATTTCTAGCGCTGTGCCTTGTTGTTTTTCGTCTATTACTTTTTCTTGCATGTGCTTTTTCAAAATGACTAGTTATGCTATAACAAGCAACGTGCAAAGATAGCTATAAATCTAAGTTTGTGTCAAAATGGCAGCTTTCTTTTTTCTATCTTTATCCTCAAGAATCAACGTAACCTTCTATGGAACATCCTATTTTTAATCGAATTGAGAAAGCCCAAAAACCTGATTTTGGCGACTTGCTCACCAAGAGTTTTGATGCAGTTAAAGCACTTTGGGAGCCAGCATTGTACCATGGCTTGTTAAACATGCTCTTTGTGTTGCCTGTGCTAATAGCTGTGTATGTGCCTTTTATACCAATGTATGTAGGAATACTAGAAAATATGGGGAATCCGTATTACAATCCAGAATTCGACTACTCTGTTGCTTTTATTGTTGGTTATGTACTTGTAGTGCTGTTATTTTCTTTGTTTATACAGATTTTCAGTTTCTCGCTGGTGGCTCATTTTTATAAGGTAATTCGGTTGAAAGACATTGGGAGTGCCGAAAAGCCCGGAAGTTACTTTTCTTATCTTAAAGGAAACTTCGGAAAAATCTTTCTTTTAAATCTTGCGGCCATGGGGATCGCTGTCGTAGCGGCATTACTTTGTTACCTTCCCATTTTTTACGTGATGGTACCATTGCAGTTATTTGCTGTACTATTTACCTTTAACCAAGACCTCTCGGTTTCACAAATTATAAAAGCTGCTTTTAAATTAGGTCATAAATTTTGGCTCATCATCTTCGGAATTGTAATGATTGCTTCTATGGTTGCACAGCTCGGTATGATTGCGTGTTTTGTAGGTATGTTTGTAACGCAACTTTTTGTGCATATACCTATATATCATATCTATAAAAGTACCATTGGCTTTCCAGAAGATGAAGCAGAGCCATCGGTTGGTGTGTTACAATAGCCCAAGAAAAGGAAGTTTCGTAATGTTAATAGAACCCTAATTTTTTGGGTTAAAATTTCCGTATAAAAAAATTCACATACTTTTGTAGTCCAAAATTTGATTCCCATCTTCAGGAGAATCGATAATAAAGACAGATAAATGGCAAAGAATTTAGTGATTGTAGAGTCCCCGGCAAAAGCCAAAACCATAGAGAAATTTCTTGGGAAAGATTTTAAGGTAACCTCTAGTTTTGGACATATAGCCGACTTGCCTTCTAAAGAATTGGGGGTAGACGTTGATGGAGATTTTACACCTAAATATATTGTCTCTCCAGATAAAAAGAGTCTGGTTAAAGACTTAAAGAATCTTGCTAAAAAGGCAGACATGGTTTGGCTAGCAAGTGATGAAGACCGAGAAGGAGAAGCTATAGCATGGCACCTAGCCGAAGAATTAGATCTTACAGATGCCAATACCAAACGTATTGTTTTTCACGAGATAACAAAATCAGCCATCCTAAAGGCAATTGAAAACCCTAGAAAAATAGATTACAATCTCGTAAATGCGCAACAAGCGCGACGTGTGTTGGATAGGTTAGTAGGGTATGAGCTTTCTCCTGTGTTATGGAGAAAAGTTAAAGGAGGACTTTCTGCAGGTCGTGTGCAAAGTGTTGCTGTACGACTTATTGTAGAACGTGAGCGTGATATTGAAGCTTTTAATCCTGTGGCGTCGTATCGTGTAGATGCAGAATTTATAACGGCCGAAGGATCCAAATTTAAGGCTAAGTTGCCTAAGAACTTTGAAACTGAAGCCGAAGCGCGTGCATTTCTAGAAAAGAATGTTGGTGCCAAATATACCATTGCCGATCTTGTTAAAAAGCCCGCTAAAAAATCGCCAGCTGCACCTTTTACAACATCTACTTTACAGCAAGAAGCGTCAAGAAAATTATACTTTTCAGTAGGGAAAACAATGACCATAGCGCAACGTTTGTACGAGGCAGGTCTAATAACTTACATGAGAACCGATAGCGTGAATTTAAGTAATGATGCTAGAAACGCTGCGCAAAAAGAAATTGAATCTTTCTACGGAAGCGAATACAGCCAGCCGCGCAACTATAAAGGTAAGGCAAAAGGTGCGCAAGAAGCGCATGAGGCAATTCGTCCTACAGAAATGAATAAGCATAGTATAGAAGGAGATCGTGACCAAGCTAGATTGTACGACCTTATTTGGAAACGTACCTTGGCAAGTCAGATGAGCGATGCTAAATTAGAACGTACTAATGTTAAAATAGATATTGTCGCTGCCAAAACTGTAAAAGAACAATTTACTGCCAACGGAGAGATGATTAAGTTTGACGGCTTCTTAAAAGTGTACCTAGAGGGAACAGACTTTGAAGAAGAAGAACAAGACGGGATGCTTCCTAACTTAACAAAGGGAGATGGTCTAGATTCTAACTATATTACCGCTACAGAACGCTTTACAAGACCTCCGTATCGTTATACAGAGGCGTCTTTAGTAAAGCAACTCGAAGAATTAGGAATTGGTAGACCGTCAACGTATGCGCCAACCATTTCAACCATAATTAATAGAAATTATGTTGAAAAGGGGACGATAGATGGGGAAGAACGTAAATACCTTCAGCTTACCTTAGAAGATAATAACCTTAAAGATAATACGCTGGTTGAAACAGTGGGGAGTGATAAAGGGAAATTAGTGCCAACAGATATTGGTATGATTGTAAATGATTTCTTGGTAGAGCACTTCGGAAATATCCTAGAATACAATTTTACGGCGAAAGTAGAAGAAGATTTTGATGATATCGCAGATGGGAAAGAGGATTGGAAGAAGATGATGAAAGATTTCTACACCTCATTTCATCCGCATGTTGAAGATGTACAGGAAAATGCAGAGCGAGAAAGTGGTGAACGAATTTTAGGAGAAGACCCAGCTTCGGGGCGTCCTGTTTTAGTACGTCTAGGAAAATACGGGCCAATGGCACAAATTGGAGCTCCAGACGATGAAGAAAAGAAATTCGCCAGTTTAAGACCAGACCAGCAACTACACCTCGTCACTTTTGAAGAAGTGATGGATCTATTTAAACTTCCAAAAACACTTGGGGTGTACGATGGTGAAGAAGTGGAAGTTAATAACGGAAGGTTTGGGCCTTACGTTCGTTTTGGTAAAGTTTTTATTTCGCTTCCAAAAGGAATGGATCCTTTAGAAGTAGAAATGCCATTCGCAAAAGAACTTATTGAGGAAAAGAAAAAAGCAGATGCACCTATATATATGTATGAAGATTTACCCGTTCAAAAAGGTAAGGGTAGATTTGGTCCCTTTATTAAGTGGAACAACATGTTTATTAATGTAAATAAGAAATACGATTTCGATAATTTAAGTGATGACGATATTGTACAGCTTATTGAAGATAAGAAGCAAAAAGAAATTGATAAGCTAATTAATGAATGGCCAGAAGAAGGAATTCGTTTAGAGAAGGCGCGTTGGGGACGATTTAATTTAATTAAAGGCAAGACTAAAATAGAGTTGCCTAAAACTACTAAGGCAGACAAAATAACATTAGAAGATGCCCAAGAGTTATTTGCTAAGAAAGCCCCTAAGAAAAGAGCTACTAAGAAAAAAACTACTGCAAAGAAAAAACCTGCAAAAAAGTAAGTGTAGATTTCTTACTTTTGGCGCTTATGTTTTACACAATAATTTAAGTACTTGGAAGCATTATGATTGAATTTCTTTCGCCGGTTTCCAAAAAAATAATAGCCCATCGGGAAATTTTGCCAGAAGGCACACTTGGAAAACAAATTGAGCTCCATAATAAAAATGGAGAACTGCCAGACCTGAAAGGTGTTTCTTTTGCCCTTTTTGGAGTTTTAGAAAATAGAAACGATGTTAATTATATAGGAGAAGACATCTCGTTCGACGCTTTCCGTAGTGCGTTCTATTCGTTGTATCCAGGAAACTGGAATAAAAAAATTATCGATTTAGGAGATATTGCCAAAGGGGCTTCTGTAGAAGACACCTACTTCGCAGTAAAAACCGTTACTCAAGCCTTACTTGCAAAAAACGTAATACCATTACTACTTGGAGGAGGTCAAGATACCGTGTATGCGCAATATCGTGCGTACGACGATCGTGCTACAATGGTGAATATGGTAAATATAGACACCAACTTCGATTTAGGGGATGCCGAAAAATCTATAAATAATAAATCGTATGTGGGTAAGATTATTGTAGATGAACCCTACAACCTCTTTAATTATAGTGTAATTGGATACCAGTCGTATTTTAATCCACCGGGCGAAATAGGCCTCATGGATAAGTTGTATTTCGATGCTTACAGGTTGGGAGCTGTCACAGCAGACATCGCAATGGTAGAGCCTATTATGCGCGATGCAGACCTTGTAAGTTTAGATATAACTGCAATAAAAAGTGCAGAATTAAGTTATAAGAATAGTGCAAGCCCAAACGGATTTGACGGCAGAGAAATATGTGCTATGGCTCGATATGCAGGTATTAGCAACCGAGTATCGTCTTTTGGAATCTATGAGTTAAAAGATTTTGCACAAGCACAGGCGGGTGCAATGTTAATTGCACAACTGTTGTGGTATTTTATTGAAGGTGTTAATTTTAGGGTTTTAGACAACGATTTCACCGATGAAAGGTACTATTCTACCTATAAAGTGCCAATAGAAGAAGATGTTTTGGTGTTCAAAAAGAGTCATAAAACGGGACGTTGGTGGATAGAATTACCATTTATTTCAGAAGTAGATACTAAACTGAAAAAGCATACGTTATTACCATGCACTTACAGTGAATACGTGGGTGCAACGAATCAGGAGATTCCTGAACGGTGGCTGAAAGCCCGCCGAAAAAATGAAATTTAAGTAAACCGAGTAATATTTGGTTTAAGGGTTTTTAAAGAAATATGTTGTTTTTTTAAATTATTATAGATAGGTTTACGCCCTTAAATCAAACGAATTTAACCGAAATACCTATGAAGAAGATTCTTGCAATTGCTGCAGTGGTAGCCTTTTTGTTTAGTTGTAACTCAGGAGATAGAGGAGAACTAGTTGGCGCAAAAGGCAAAAAATGGTACCCAGAAAAACCTTACGGAATGACACTTGTTCCTGGAGGTTCGTTTATAATGGGTAAATCTGACGACGATTTTGTTGCGGTTAATGATGCCCCGACAAAAACTGTTACGGTTCGATCTTTCTACATGGACGAAACCGAGATTACAAACGCAGAGTATAGACAATTTGTAGAGTGGGTACGCGATTCTACCTTACGTTTAAAGTTAGCTATTCTTGCCGATGAGGTAGGGGCAACTCCAGGCGATGGTGGTATTGGTGAATTTGCTTTTGTAGACCAAGAAAACGAAGAAATGACTCCGTATGAGCAATACATGTACGATAATTATTATGGTATGGGAGATGATTTCTACGCGGGTAGAAAGATTAATAGCGATGTAGATCTTTTCTGGGACACGAGTGAATATCCAGATGAATACTACTCTGAGGTGATGGATACTATGTATATCCCAGCAGAAGAGGCTTACAATGGACAACGTACTATAGATGTAGATAAATTGAAATTCCAGTACACGTATATGGACATTCAAGCTGCTGCACGTGCCGATGGAAAAAGAAGAAAAGACTTTATTAAGAAAGAAGAAGTACAGATTTATCCAGATACAACAGTTTGGATTAAAGATTTCAACTACTCTTACAATGAGCCAATGCACAACGACTATTTTTGGCATGAAGCTTATGGAGATTATCCTGTAGTAGGAGTTAGCTGGAAACAAGCGAAGGCATTTTGTGCATGGAGAACTCTGTATAAAAACTCATTCCAAAAATCGAAAAAACGTCAGCATGTAAATTCATTCCGTCTTCCTGGAGAAGCAGAGTGGGAATATGCAGCACGTGGCGGTCTAGAATCTGCAACCTACCCTTGGGGTGGTCCTTATGCTAAGAATGACCGTGGTTGTTTTATGGCAAACTTTAAACCGCTGCGTGGAGATTACGCGGCAGATCAGGCACTCTACACTGTAGAAGCAGATGCCTATGAGCCAAACGACTATAACTTATATAATATGGCTGGTAATGTGGCAGAATGGGTAGCTTCTAGCTACGATGCTGCTTCTTATGAGTATTCTTCAACAATGAATCCTAATGTGAACGACGACGAAAATATGCGTAAAGTAGTACGTGGTGGTTCTTGGAAAGATGTTGCTTACTTCCTACAAGTAAGTAGCCGTGACTTCGAATATGCAGACTCTGCAAGAAGTTATATTGGTTTCCGAACAGTACAAGATTATATGGGTACTGACATTACTGTAAATAAAAACTTTGGAGACGCAAGATAATATCTTGCGTTTCTTTCCCTTTATATTGAATCTTAACATACTTACTTATTTAACTTAACTAAAAACTATTGAATTATGGCACAATCAAAATCATCTAAAAGACTATTTAACATGGCCTACGGGCTTGGAGCTTCTATTGTAATTTTAGGAGCACTATTTAAAATTCTTCACTGGGAATTAGGACCACTTAACGGTGGATTACTACTTGCGATCGGTCTTATTACAGAGGCTATTATTTTCGCAATCTCTGCATTTGAGCCAGTTGATGACGATTTAGATTGGTCTTTAGTATATCCAGAATTAGCTGGTGGTGCTTCTTCAGGAAAGAAAGCAAAGCAACCAGAAGATGCGCAAGGACTTTTATCTAAGAAATTAGACGAAATGTTAAAAGATGCACGTATCGATTCAGAATTAATGAATTCTTTAAGCACAAGTATCCGCTCGTTCGAAGGTGCTGCTAAAGGAATGGCTCCAACAGCAGAAGCAATGAACTCTACTAAGAAGTATAGTGAGGAAATGGCATTAGCTGCTGCACAAATGGATTCTTTAAACAGCTTGTATAAAGTACAAATAGAGTCTACAAGCCGTCAGACTGAAGCAAACGAAAAAATTGCTGAAAACGCAGATCAACTTAAAGCTCAGATGGAAAACCTTGCAACAAACCTTTCTTCATTGAACGGTGTGTACGGAGGTATGTTAACTGCAATGAACAGAAACTAAGATAGTTTTTCAACCAAATATTAATCTTTAAAAACAAAGAAAATGGCAGGAGGAAAACTATCCCCAAGGCAAAAGATGATTAACCTAATGTACTTGGTTTTCATCGCGATGCTCGCTTTAAACATGTCGAAAGAAGTATTATCTGCTTTCGGTTTGTTGAACAATAAAATCGAAAAGGCAAATACTGAAACTGCAAATAGAAATACAGCCTTTATGGAAGGGTTGAATACGAAAGCATCAGATGAGCCAGCACAATATGCTGCGGTATATGCAAAAGCTCAAGAGATTGAGGCAACGTCTAACGAATTAGATAGTTACTTAACTTCTTTAAAGAGTGCAGCGATTAAAGATCTTGAAGATCCAACAGATTACGAAGTAATGGACAAGCCAGATCACTTCAATAATTTGTTTTTCACTGGAGATAACTACAAGCCAGAAGGTGAGGAGTTTATCGCTAAGATGAACAAGTATCGTACTGAAATGTTGGCTATTTTATCAGATACAGCAGTAGCTAAAAAGGTTGCTGGTGTTGAAGATCTTAAAAAGTCTTTAGAAAGTAACTTTTCAACAAGCCCAGAAACAAACCGCGATGGGAAAGAAATTGAATGGTTAAAGTACAATTATGAAGGATTTCCTTTAATTGCGTCAATGACAAAATTAACACAACTTCAGGCTGATGTTAAAACAGCCAAAAGCGAAGTTTTGTCAAAAATGCTTTCTGGACAACAAGCAGCAGCACTTTCATTTAGTAATTATTCTACAATAATGGAAGCATCAAAATCTGCTTTCTATTCTGGAGAAGTATTTGAAGGATCTATTATGTTAGGTCGTACAGATGCTAGTACAGTACCAAAACGTGTAGAATTAACGTTAGATGGTCGTCCACTTACAGAATCACAATACACTGTTGAAGGTGGTAGGGTGAAGCTGAATATTGGAGCAGGTAGCCCTGGAGATCATAAAATTGAAGGTATGCTTGTGTACGGTGAAGGTGGAGAAGAAATTGAAGTGCCAGTAAAATCTAGCTTCGCAACAATTAACAAGCCAGACAAAGCGACAATTTCTGCAGATAAGATGAATGTAGTATATCGTGGGGTTGCTAACCCAATGACGATTGCTTTTGATGGAGCACAAACAGTGAGTGCATCTGCTACAGGGTTAACAAGAAACTCTGGTAGTTCATACACCATGCGTCCAGGAGCAGGTAGAGAGGTTACTATTAATGTAAGCGCTACCTTACCAGGAGGAGAAAAGAGATCTGATAGTCAGAAATTCCGTATCAAGGATATTCCACCACCACAAGGTGCGATTAGAGGTGAAACTGGAATTGTAAGAATGCAGCGTAACGGATTAGAAATTTCTTCTGTGTCTGCAGTATTACCAGATTTCGATTTTGATGTAAAATTAAATGTTACCGGATTTAGCTTTAAAGTATCAGGACAACCAACAGTACGTGTAAACGGAACAAGGTTAGACGGAGCTGCTAAAGGTGCATTACGTAGAGCGAAACGTGGAGACGCGGTTCAAATTTTCGATATTAATGCAAAAGTTCAAGGTAGTAGTGTAGTTCTTAAAAAGACTTCACCAGTAATCATTGAGCTTACAAACTAGAATAAAAAACTGATTTATGACTTTTAAAAATGTTGTTTTAAGTGTTTTTGGATTGTTGTTAGCTACATCTGCTGCAAATGCGCAGTTAAATGTACTTAATGCCAAGACACCGGAAGAAATAGGCAAAAAGACGGAAGCGCAGATTGCCTATGACAATGACGAGCCGTTACCTTATGGGTATACAGACGAGCGTGATATCCTGTGGTCTAAGACTACTTGGGAAATCATTGACCTCGACGAGCGAGTGAACTTTCCATTGTACTATCCTATAGACACCAACAACATTGGTTCTGAAAGACGTTCGCTGTACGATGTGTTAGTGAAAAACATTAGAAATGGAAACATTGAAGATGTATACGCCGACTCATATTTTACTGAAAAGCGTACGCTTAAAGACATCAGTGCTTCTTTAGTGTATAGCGATACTACAGATTTAGGTATCGAGCAATTGAATGCCGAAGGAATTGTAGATCCGCAATACATTAGAAGATTCGATTTAGATGCTGGAGATATTGAAGAATGGAGAATTCGAGGTATCTACTATCTAGATAAGCGTCAAGGAGAATTAAAGTACCGTTTATTAGGTATCTGTCCTGTGGCAAACGAAGCGCGTTCTAAAGCGTATCCAGACGATAACTTAGATAGTAAAGTTGAATTGTTTTGGGTATGGTTTCCAGGAGCACGTAAAGCGTTGCATGAAGCCAAAGCGTTTAATCGTAAAAACACTTCGCAGCCTATCTCTTATGATCACTTGTTAAACTCAAGACGTTTTAACGCAATGATCTATAAGGAAGATAATGTACAGGGTGACCGTGGTGTAAGAGATTACATAAACGATAATGCCTTAATGCAGCTGCTAGAAGCAGAACGTATTAAAGATCAAATCAGAAATATGGAAATAGACCTGTGGAATTATTAAGAGTCAACTAGGTTACAATTATAAACCCTCCTTGGTTATTCCTTGGAGGGTTTTTTGTTTACGCTAAGATGCGCTGTTTCAAACAGCTTAAAGCCACAATCATTCGTTACTTTTGTTCACGTGAAAAAAGTTGATTACATACTTGTTGGTTTTGGAATTGCAGGGGTTACGTTGGCAGAAAGTTTACTGCAACGTGGAAAAACCTTTGTAGTGTATGATGATGCAGCAAAAGGCGCCACAACTGCTTCTGGCGGGGTTTTAAATCCAACAGTGTTAAAACGTTTCACCGCAGCTTGGAATGCTTCAGAATTTTTTGAAACCGCAATTCCATTCTACAGTCAATTAAGCGATCGTTTAAACGCGTCTTTAATTAATACCACAACAATCCACCGCATTTTTAATAGTATCGAGGAGCAAAACAATTGGATGGTAGCTAGTGACAAAAAGGAATTGTCTCAGTATTTAGCTTCGGAAATTACCTCCAATCAAAACCCTGCTATAAATGCACCATTCGGTTTGGGTGCAGTAAAAGAGGGCGCTATGTTACAACCGAAGGAGCTTATAGAGAAGTTTAGAGCATACCTGAAGGATAGAGAGCTACTTCGTATAGGGCAACTAGATTTTAACGCGTTGCAGGTGACTAGCAACGATATACGTTATCAGGATATTTCCGCAGCAAACATTATTTTTAGTCAAGGGGCTTCTGTAGTAAATAATCCATTTTTTAAACTATCGGTTTCTCCAAAAGATGATCGGGTATTTGTTGGAAATAAAGGAGAATATGTGCTTTTTAAAGCCCCAGCATTGCAACTTAATGAAGTACTTAAAGGTCCAGTGATGATTATTCCTTTGGACGACCACTTGTACAAAGTTGGAGCTTCATATAGTCGAGATGATTTTTCCGAAGAAACAACAATACGTGCAAAAGAAGAAATACTTCAAAAGCTAAAGAAAATGATTTCCTGCAATTTTGAGGTTGTCGGCCAAGTTGCTGGAGTACGCCCTACGGTGATAGACAGAAAACCACTCTTGGGTGGTTTTGACGATACGTTGCCTGTATATTTTATGAATGGCTTGGGAACTCGTGGTCTTTCTATGGCGCCATTATTAAGTACATGGCTGTTAGATTTTATTGAGAAAAAAACTGTGCTGCCAAAAGAGGTTGATGTTAAGCGGTTTTATTAGTTAGCTCAACCCAATAAACTAAACAATCAGCGCAACACACCCTTGTTAAGTTCGTATTCTGTTACGAGTCTAATTACACCTTACTTTTGTTAAATGCAAAGAACATATTTATCCAAATATTTCTTGAGACGCGCAAAATTAGAGGCAGCAACACCAATAATGTACCAGTAATCACAAAGAATGTTGCTAATCTATCCAAACCGATAAAGAAATAGGCAATTACAAAAGCAGCTACAGCAATGGCAACTCCAACGGCATAGCTGACGTACATTGCACCATAAAAGAAAGAAGGTTCTATTTTAAATTTGGTGTTACAGTGAGGGCAATTTTCATGCATTTTCAATGTTTCTGAAAAATTATACGCATTACTATGTGTGTACATAGAATGCGATTGGCATACGGGGCACGTTCCTGTGAAAATGCTATAAATTTTAGTTCCTTTTAAGCCCATAACACATCTATTTATAATCTATTTTTTTTGCATTACAAAATTAAGCATCTTTGCACCCAAATCGCATCACGCTGTATCAATTATTTTTATGCTTAATATCCACAATTTATCGGTTTCTTTTCAAGGTGAATACCTTTTTGAAGGTATTACTTTTATGCTATCGCCTGGAAATCGAGTAGGATTGGTGGGTAAAAATGGTGCTGGAAAATCTACATTACTACGTATAATATCTGGAGAGCAGGAATACGATGAAGGTGCTATTGCAGCCGACAAAGAAATTTCTATTGGATTTCTAAAACAGGATATTGATTTTACCAAGGGGCGTACTGTATTGGAAGAATCTTATCAAGCTTTTACTACCATTAAAGCCTTAGAGAAACAACTGGAGGAGATAAATACGCAATTAGCAGAGCGCACCGATTACGAGAGTGAAAGCTACAATCAGTTAATGATAGACCTGAATGAAGTGCAGCATCAGTATGAAATTCATGGTGGGTACAATTATCAAGGTGAGACGGAGCGTATTTTACAAGGACTTGGTTTCCTGAGAGAAGATTTCAACAAGGTTACTGAAACATTTTCTGGAGGTTGGCGTATGCGTATTGAGCTAGCAAAATTACTGCTTCAGAATAATGATATTTTACTGCTCGATGAGCCTACTAACCACTTAGATATTGAATCTATTTTATGGTTAGAAGATTTCTTGAAAAACTATGCAGGGGCAGTAGTGGTTGTTTCGCATGATAAAATGTTCTTAGATAATGTTACCAACCGTACAATTGAAATTTCCCTCGGAAAGATTTACGATTATCCAAAACCGTATTCTAAATATTTAGTGCTTCGGAAAGAATTGCGTGAGCAGCAATTGGCTTCACAAAAAAACCAACAAAAACAAATAGAGCAAACCGAAAAACTTATTGAAAAGTTTAGAGCCAAAGCAAGTAAGGCCACCATGGCTCAATCGCTCATAAAGAAACTAGACCGTATTGATAGAATTGAAGTAGATGAAGATGATAATGCTGTCATGAATCTTAGGTTTCCTATTTCAGTCACTCCCGGAAAAGTAGTGATTACAGCAGAAAATGCGTCTAAGAACTACGGCGACAAAAAAGTATTAAACAATGTTGATCTTTTAATTGAGAGAGACTCTAAGACAGCCTTTGTAGGGCAAAATGGCCAGGGTAAATCTACATTGGCAAAAATGATAGTTGGTGAAATTCCTTTTGAAGGTGATATTCAGCTGGGTCATAACGTTCAGATAGGCTATTTCGCCCAAAATCAAGCAGATTATTTAGATGGAAGCAAGACGGTAGAAGATACCATGATCGATGCTGCAGACGAAAAGACAAGACCTCGGGTACGCGATATCTTGGGATCATTTTTGTTTAGAGGCGAAGAAGTAGATAAATATGTAAGGGTGCTTTCTGGAGGAGAGCGCAACCGTTTGGCACTGGCAAAACTGTTGCTGCAACCTTTTAATGTGTTGGTTATGGATGAGCCTACTAACCACTTAGATATAAAATCTAAAAACGTATTAAAAGAGGCTTTGCAGAACTTTCAAGGAACGCTCATCTTGGTGTCTCACGACCGAGATTTTTTACAAGGACTTACCAATAAGGTGTATGAGTTTAAAGACCGAAAGCTAAAAGAATATTTAGGTGATATTGATTACTTTTTAGAACAACGCAATCTCGAAAATCTTCGTGAGGCCGAAAAGAAAACAAAGGTAGTTCTAGAAGAAAAGACTAGCGCTTCTTCAGGGAAACAGAGCTATAAAGATCAGAAAAAGTTGAAGTCACTACAAAATAAACTCAGCAAAATTGAAGCTCAGGTATCAAAGCTAGAAAAGGAAATAAAGGAGATTGATGTAGAATTGCAGGTGAATTATGAAGAAACCATTGCAAAACCTAATTTTTTCGATTCATATCAGGCAAAAAAGGAAAAACTTAACGAACTGATGGAAGATTGGGAAACCGTCACAGAATCTTTAGAAGCGTTTCAAATTTAAGATACTTTTAACGTCATTGGAAAACAGCCGCAGTATTTTTGACTTGTTAATCAACTTACTTGCTGGCAATGCGAAAATTTCTTCTTTATGGCCTTGGAATTGCGATACTCATAGGTGCTTACTTCGGGTCTAAATACCTGATAGATAATAACAATAAACCAAAACCTAAAATCGATAAGGTTGTAAAAACGGTTTTTGCTGAAACCGTAACTAATGCTACCGTGCCTATTGTAATTCCAGCAAACGGAACACTGCAAGCCAAAGAACGTTTAGAATTGTTTTCTGAAGTTCAAGGTGTTTTTCAAGGTAGTGCTAACGACTTTAAAGCGGGACAACCTTACCGAAAAGGCCAACCACTAATTCGCATAAATGCTTCAGAATATTATGCTTCGGTACAGGCGTCTAAAAGTGAATTTTACAATTTAGTGACTTCATTAATGCCAGATCTTCGATTAGATTACCCGGAGGCATTTCCTAAATGGCAAGCATATTTAGATAATTTCGATATTAACAAATCGGTACCTGCATTACCTGAAACAACATCAGATAATGTAAAATACTTTGTAACCGGACGTGGGGTATATTCTTCTTATTACAATTTAAAAAATTTAGAACAACGATTAGGTAAGTATAACATTTATGCGCCATTCGATGGGGTGTTAACAGAAGCCTTAGTGACCAAAGGAACACTTATAAGACAAGGTCAAAAATTAGGTGAGTACATTAATACTTCGGTGTATGAACTAGAATTAGCTATTGGAAAAACATTTAGCGACTTATTGAAAATTGGAGAAAAAGTTGATTTATCTATTCCGCAGAGCTCGAAAAAATACACAGGAACAGTTAGTAGAGTAAACGGTCGTATAGACCCCGATACACAAACTATAAAAGTTTTTGTTGAGGTAGAAGGGAAAGATTTAAAAGAGGGCATGTACTTAGAAGCACAGTTAGAAGCTCGAGAACAGGCAAATGCAATTAAGATCTCCAGAAAATTATTAGTAGACGAGTCTGAAATTTATATCGTAAGAGATAGCATTCTAGACCTTATGCAAGTAAAGCCAGTCTATTTCTCACCTAAGGAGGTGGTTTTACAAGGGGTGCCAGATGGTACTACTATTTTATCGAAATCTATCCCTGGGGCATATGCAGGTATGCTGGTAAAGGTAAATAAAGATGGTTCTGCTGTAAATACTTCAACTGAAACAGAGGAATAAGATGAGAAAAATCATTAGCTACTTTATTAAGTATGATGTTGCGGTAAACGTACTGCTTCTCGCTTTCTTTATTTTTGGAATCGTAGGAATGTTGCAGTTGAAATCTTCATTCTTTCCACTACAAGAATCTGAAACTATAAGTATTAGTGTTGCATATCCTGGTGCAGCTCCCGAAGAAATTGAAGAAGGGGTTATTTTAAAAATTGAAGATAATCTGAAAGGGCTAATTGGGGTAGATCGTGTTACTTCTACCTCTAGAGAAAATGGGGGAAGTATTACTGTTGAAATTGAAAGTGGTGAAGGTATTGATGCCATGCTTGCCGAAGTTAAAAACGCTGTAGACCGTGTTCCTAATTTTCCTACAGGTATGGAGCCATTAGTAGTGGCAAAGCAAGAGCGTATTAGACAAACTATAGATTTTGCAATAAGTGGAGACAATATAGAATTAAGTAGTCTAAAACAAATTGGGAGGCAGATTGAAAATGATCTTCGAGCCATGGACGGAATCTCTCAGATAAGTATAACAGGCTATCCTGAAGAAGAAATTGAGATTTCAGTACGTGAAAACGATCTGTTAGCTTATAACTTAAGTTTTGCTGAGGTTGCGGCTGCTGTTTCTGAGGCAAACATTTTAACAACGGGTGGAAATATTAAAACAGATGCCGAAGATTATTTAATTCGCGCTAATAATAGATCGTATTACGGAAATGAGCTAACAAATTTAGTAGTTCGAGCTAATCCAAACGGAACTGTGGTTCGATTGCAAGATGTTGCAAATGTAAGAGATAGGTTCTCTGAAACTCCTAATGCCTCTTATTTCAACGGAAATGTTGCCGTAAACGTAGAAATTACTAACACCAACAATGAAGATTTAATTTCTACAGCAGATCAGGTTAATGCATATGTAGATGAATTTAATCAAAAACATTCGGGTGTAAAAATTGATGTGGTAAGCGACTCATCTATTCGTTTAAACGATAGAACAGACTTACTACTTGAAAATGGCGCCGTAGGTATTATTTTGGTACTTATATTTCTATCACTTTTTCTAAATACCCGCCTTGCTTTCTGGGTGGCATTTGGATTGCCTATTTCATTTTTAGGGATGTTCATCTTTGCAGCGCAATTTGACGTTACGATTAATGTCTTGTCTCTCTTCGGAATGATTATAGTAATTGGTATTTTGGTTGATGATGGTATTGTGATTTCAGAAAATATTTATCAGCATTACGAAAAAGGAAAATCTCCTGTTAGGGCCGCTATCGATGGAACCATGGAGGTGCTTCCCCCAATTATTTCGGCCATATTAACCACCGTTCTGGCATTTTCTACCTTCCTTTTTCTAGATGGTAGAATAGGTGATTTTTTCAGTGAAGTTTCAGTAATAGTAATCTTAACACTTGTAGTCTCCCTGGTTGAAGCGCTTATTATTCTTCCAGCTCACATTGCACATTCTAAAGCATTAAAACGAGAATCTGAAGAAGAGAAAGGCCAGAAAAAAGGGTTTGCCAAAGTTTTTCAAAAGCTGAGAGTTATTAATGAATATGGCGATAGATTTATGCGTTATTTGCGTGATACCTTGTATAGCCCGGTGTTGCGATTTACGCTAAATAACAGATTTGTAACCTTTGCAGTTTTGTTGGGCCTAATGATTATTACTATTGGCTCTTTTCAGGGAGGCATTATACGTGGTGCTTTTTTTCCGAGTATTGCCAGTGACCGTGTTAGTATAGATTTATTGATGCCTGAAGGTACCAATCCGAAGATAACAGATAGTATTATTACTGCTGTAGAAGCAGCCGCATGGAGAGTAAATGAACGTTTTACTGAAAAGCAGACCGGACAAGCTCAGGTTGTTGAAAATATTATAAAAAGAGTTGGCCCCGGAAATAACAAAGCATCTTTAAAGGTGAATTTATTACCTGGAGAAAAACGAGATTTTGGTTCTCCTGAGATTACCAATGCAATACGCGATGAGGTTGGGCAAGTATATGGAGTAGAGCGATTAACTTTTGGTTCTGGAGGTAATTTTGGTGGTAGTCCTGTTTCAATTTCCTTATTAGGGAATAATACAGAAGAGTTAAAAGGGGCAAAAGACGAGTTAAAAACCATATTAGAGAATAACCCACTTCTGGCAGATGTTTCTGATACTGACCCCGAAGGTATCAAAGAAATTAATATAGAGCTTAACGAAACAGCTTATGCACTCGGATTAAACCTACGTGATGTAATGGGGCAGGTTCGTTCAGGTTTCTTTGGGTTACAAGCCCAACGATTTCAACGTGGGCAGGATGAAATTCGGGTTTGGGTGCGTTACGACCGTTCTAACCGAGAATCTATTAACGATTTAGATGATATGCGCATTATTACCCCAGGGGGTCAGCGTGTGCCTTTTGCTGAAATAGCTACCTATTCTATAAGAAGAGGAGATGAAAGTATAAGTCACTTAAACGGACTTCGAGAAATACAAGTGAATGCAGACATGGATGATCCTAAGGGAAGTCCTACCGAGATACTAGCAGACCTTCAAAGCAATGTGATGCCAGATCTTTTGTCGAAATATCCAACAGTTTCAGTGCAATATGAAGGACAAAACAGAGAGGCTAATAAGCTAACAAATTCTGCCAAAACTGCGGTGCCAATTATCTTATTCTTAATTTACGTGGTGATAGCGTTTACCTTCCGAAGTTACAGTCAGCCACTTTTATTAATGTTTATGATTCCGTTTAGTTTTATCGCGGTAGCATGGGGGCATTGGATTCACGATTTCCCGATAAATATACTTTCAGCATTAGGAATTATTGCGCTTATTGGTATTATGGTGAATGATGGGTTGGTGCTAATAGGAAAGTTTAATAGTTATCTGCGCGAAGGAATGAAATTTGATGAGGCTTTGTACGAAGCTGGCCGATCTAGATTTAGAGCAATTTTTCTTACCTCGTTAACAACCATTGCTGGTATTGCGCCTTTATTAATGGAAAAAAGTAGACAAGCACAATTCTTAAAACCTATGGCTATATCTATTGCCTACGGAATAGGAATTGCTACACTTCTAACTTTAATTATTTTGCCATTGCTGCTATCTCTAACCAATAGTACCAAAACAGGTGCAAAATGGTTGTATTCGGGTAATAAAGTGCCAAAAGAAGCTGTAGAACGCGCTATTAAAGAACAAAAACAAGAAGAACATGCGGCTTAAATTGAAAGTCTTACTACTCGCCTTATTTATTTTTGGTAGTATCCCTGCTCAAGAAATACTCACTAAGCAAGATGCCATAGAAGAAACTCTCCAGAATAATTTTGGAATAGAAATAGCAAATAACGACCTTGAAATTGCCGATAACAATAAGAGTATTTTAAATTCTGGTTACTTGCCATCTTTAACGGGTCTTGCAGGTGCAAATTACAATTTAGAAGATCAGGAAGTAACATTTAACGATGGCTCTACAAGTATCGTTAATGGAGCCGAAACAACTCAGTACAACGCATCTCTCAACCTTAATTATACGTTGTTTGATGGTTTAGGACGTTGGTATGACTACAAAAGCTTAAAAGAAAGCTATAACCTAGGCGAGTTGCAGGCCAGGCAGACAATTGAGACTACAATTTTACAATTGTTTTCTGTGTACTATGAGGTGGCCCGTATCACTGAAAATATTGAAGTATTAAAGCAAACATTTGAAAACACAAAAACGAGACTAAAGCGAGCAGGTTACGCGTTCGATTATGGACAAGTAAATAAACTAGAAGTGCTAAATGCTGAAGTTGATATTGTTACAGACAGTATAAACCTATTAAATGCAAGACAACAATTGCGTAATACGAAACGTGATTTAACCGTAGTGTTGAATAGCGACTTAGAACGAAATTTTGCAGTAGATACCATAGTAGCTTTTATTGGAGAACTACAAATTGAAACGTTTATTCAAAAGGCCGATACCAATAATGTACGCTTATTACAGGCTAGAAAAAATATTACTATTTCAGATTATAACTATAAAGCCAGTAAATCTGTTTACTTACCGTCTGTTGGGCTTAATGGTTCTTATGGATGGAACAAAGGTGAGTTTCCTGTTACAAGTTTTGCAAGCTCGCGAACAACTACGGGTTTTGCAGCTGGTCTAAGTTTAACTTGGGATTTGTTTGATGGTGGTAGTGGAATCACAAATGTAAAGAACCTTCGAATTCAGAAAGACACACAGCAATTGTTGCTTAAGCAAATTGAAAATGAAGTAAAGAGAGATGTCGCCAATTCTAACGATGCATATCAGAATAGACTAGAAGTGTTTCGTTTGCAAGAGCAAAATGTAGTTACCGCTTCAAATAATTACGAACGTTCTCAGGAGCGCTATAAGTTAGGGCAAATTACATCTGTAGAGCTGCGACAAGCTCAAATTAACTTACTGAACGCTAAGACCAATAAGAATTTAGCAAAATATGAAGCAAAGCTTGCCGAGTTAGAATTGCTTCAACTTACTGGGCAATTGCTTAATGTAGATTTCTAAGTTGTCCTTAATCCTAGTAAAAGAGAGGTGTTATTTATTTTTCGCTTAGGACCAAATACCTAATACTACTATGTTCGAGCACTATTTTCAATGTCCTTACTGTTGGGAAGAAGTTTCTATGTTGTTAGATCCTTCCGTATCGCAGACGTATGTAGAAGATTGTGAAGTTTGCTGCAACCCAATAACTATTTCCGTAGAATTTGTTGCGGGGGAGCTTACTTCTTTTTCTGCGGAAAATTTAGGGCAATAAAAATTTCAGTATCTTGAAGTACAAATTCGTTTCTAATGAACTCAAGTTTTAGCTTTTCTGAAGATACCGTCGGATTTTTTATCGTTGGAGTTGTTGATGAAGAACATATTGCGGCGCTTAATGATGAAATTTTAGAAAAGATGCAACGGTTTGGTAAAATCAACCTGTATTTAGAAGATAATGGTATAGAACGTTTCACCATACCCGCTATAGTGAATGAAATCCTTTTTAAAATTGAACATGCAGACAAGTTAAATAAGGTTGTCTTAGTGACCAATATTAAGTGGATTAAAGCATGCGTTGCAATTGAGAATTTATTTCTGCCCACACAAATAAAAAGTTTTGATACCGATAACAGAATTGAAGCTATGTCCTGGATTGCCGAACGTTAAAGCAAGCACTTTTTAAGCCCAGCCGAGATATTTAACCATAAATAATTAAAAAATGACTTTGTGCGGTCTGGTGTTACCGTGGCTTTACCTTCGTTAAATTTACCACTAGTAGAACCACTGTCTTTTTTTACGAATAGGTTGATAAGCCCAGATAATAGTTTGTCCTTTTTTCTACCATTCTCTCGTAACAGATTCACTTTAAAACTTTTATAGTCAATACGCATGTCTATAGTAGATTGTGAGTGGTTTCCGTAGATAGAAAAGTATGTTTTATCGGTTTCTCCTTCTAACTCTATGAGTAAATTGGGTTTGGTAAACGTGTTCATATTACTAGCTGGTAGCACGCCTAATTCTGCTTTAAACGTAAAATTATCTTGGAGACTATTAACATCGAAAGCCCAATCTGTTTGAAGGGGAGCAGCTTTCATAAATCTCGATTGTGATGAAATTGTTGTTTTCGTTCCTTTAGGGTACGTATTACTAAGATTGTTTATGGTAGCATTAAAATTATCGAAATAGATAGTGCCTGGTGGTTGTTCTTGTTTTACCTTTTCCTGATATGTTAGCGCACTGTTTTTTATAGCAACTGTATCTATAGTGATGTCTATAGGTAGCTCCCGCAGCATTTTACTGTATAATGGCTTTATTGTTGGGTCATCTGCTATTAATTTGTTTCTGTAAATGGTGGCGTCTATACTGTCTAATTCTATTTTAGGAGAAGTGGCGAAGAACTTTCGGTTTTTAAATCCAAACTTAATTTGGTTGATGTCTAACTTTTGCAAAAACACATTGAAATGGTCTCGTTCTCTTTGTAGTTTTCTATCGTAGGTGTGTTTGTTATATTTTGTAGCAAGTCTTATATTGTTTACGCGTGCGTTGTTATCGTTTAGAACAAATTTCTCGATCGCTAGCGTTTCAAAACTACCTACTTTAAGAAATATAGAATCTGCCTTGGCTTGATAATCGCCAAATTTTACGGGCATTCGTTTTTTCAGGGTGTTATTGTTTACTAAAATATCGTCTATTTCTACGGTTATATTTGGTACGTGAAGTAGGGTGTCTTCTTGAGAGGAAGCAAAAAAAAGTATGTTCGCGTTGTCTATACTAAGTTCGTCTACCAAGAGGGGTTTTCCAAGTGCAATAAATGCTTTATGTTGAGATGTATCTGACGAGGTTATGAGCTTGTCTTTATGGTATGTAATACTGGGAGATTTTAATTTGATATCTTCAATATGAATCTGTTTATTAAAAAGATAATCCCAGTAGCTTAAATCTTCGACAATAACTTGTGCTGCGGAAACATACGTGTGTACAGAGTCGTTCGACTTATTTTTTAAGGCTACGGAAACATTTTTGTAGGTAAGTGTACCGTCTAATAAGTGTAATGATAAATCGTCGTAGGTAGCCGAAATATTCTTTGGAAGGCTTTTGTTTGTGAAGCTTTCCACCTTGTTTTTAAGGAACATGTTGGTGCCAATAAGAACAACAAAGAACAGCAATAGCATTAGGAGCGCTATTAGTAGAATTCGTTTAAATTTTTTGCCCATGGTTAAATTTAGTAAACTGATAGCTAGTGGTGAAGTTTTTGGTGACAATTGTTAAAATATACTGCAAATAATCTTGCAGGGTTCTAAATCCTTTGTATCTTTGCAGTCCAATAATTCTGCTGGCATTATGAACTAGCGTTAAAGGAAGCATTGGAACCCATATCGCGGGATAGAGCAGTAGGTAGCTCGTCGGGCTCATAACCCGAAGGTCACTGGTTCGAGTCCAGTTCCCGCTACTAAGCAGAGCAAGGCTTTCGAGAAATCGGAAGCCTTTTTTTATGCCTTGGGTACAACATAGGTACAACATTTCACAGTTTTCCAGTCTCTAATTCACGATGCTACTATACGGTACCAAATGAATATAAAGAACATTTTTTAATTCTAATTTTCATAGCATTTATAGCTTCTAATAAAGAAAAATAGCTTTTTTGGAACCACTATTAGCAAAACAAATAAATGTTAATCTTAATAATAATTGTTAAATTTTTGTAATTTTGCATTTAAATGAAGCAATTTATTCACAAATCAATGGCAATTTTTATGGCAGCCGTAGTTCTTATGACTACGATGTCATTTACTATTGATATGCATTATTGCGGAGATTCTTTGGTAGATTTTTCATTCGTTCAGAAAGTGAAAACTTGTGGAATGGAAAAAGCTCAGGCTACAACCAGTTGTGAGACCCCAACCCTTTCAGAAAAAACGTGTTGTACGGATAAGCAAGTCGTTAAAGAAGGAAAGGATGATTTAAAAGTTTCATTTGACCAACTTACCTTAGAGCAACAAGTCTTTGTTGCCTCATTTACATATTCGTATTTAAGTCTTTTTGAAGGAACTGAATTTAACGATGTTCCTTTCATCGATTACCCGCCCCCCTTTGTCAAACGGGATGTGCAAGTGCTGCACCAGACTTTTTTAATTTGATTTATTAGACTTTTGAAACAAAGCCCAACAGTTACGCTGTAGTGGGCTAAATCTCGTGTACAGTATTTTCTATTTTGCACAATTTCAACTATCTAATAATCAAATCGTATGCTAAATAAAAGCATAAAATTTCTCATTGAAAATAAACTTGTCGCCGTAATATTACTCGCCCTATTTGTAGGTTGGGGAGTAGTTAACGCACCCTTCAATTGGGAAACAGGTATTTTACCAACTGATCCTGTAGCTGTTGATGCCATTCCAGACATCGGCGAAAACCAGCAAATTGTTTTTACCAAATGGCAAGGGCGTTCACCGCAGGATATCGAAGACCAGATTACCTATCCTCTCACAACTTCATTGTTGGGCATTCCTGGTGTCAAGACAATCAGAAGCTCTTCAATGTTCGGGTTTTCCAGTATCTATATCATTTTTGAAGAAGATGTAGAATTCTACTGGTCACGTAGCCGTATTCTCGAAAAACTTAATTCCCTTCCCGCTAATTTGTTGCCCGATGGTGTAAACCCTGCATTGGGTCCAGACGCTACGGGATTAGGGCAGATATTTTGGTACACGCTGGAAGGTCGAGATAAAAATGGCAACGTAACTGGCGGTTGGGATTTACAGGAATTGCGTAGCATACAGGATTATTATGTGAAATACGGATTGTCTTCGGCAAGCGGTGTTTCTGAAGTGGCTTCAATTGGTGGTTACGTCCAAGAATACCAAGTGGATGTTGACCCTGAGAAAATGCGGCAGTACAACATCGGCTTAAGTGAAATTGTAAAGGCGGTCAAGGAAAGCAATCAAGACATCGGTGCGCAGACGTTGGAAATTAATCAAGCGGAATACTTGGTTCGTGGTCTGGGGTATGTGAAATCTGTTGCTGATATCGAAAATGCGGTGGTCGCTTCTGAAAATTTCACGTCTATTCGAATCAAAGACATTGCAAATGTTCATCTTGGACCACAAACGCGCCGCGGTATTTTAGATAAAGAAGGTGCCGAAGTGGTTGGCGGTGTCGTGGTAGCTCGTTATGGCGCAAACCCATTGGAAGTCATCAATAATGTAAAAGACCAAATAGCTGAATTATCATCCGGACTACCCACAAAAACCTTGGCAGATGGTCGTAGTTCGCAAGTGACCATTGTTCCCTTTTATGACCGCACGCAACTTATTCAGGAAACACTTCACACGCTCAATGAAGCCCTCACGCTTGAAATACTGATAACCATTTTGGTCATCATCGTAATGGTGTTCAACCTACGTGCATCCATTCTAATCTCTGGTTTGTTGCCTGTTGCCGTATTAATGGTTTTCATAACAATGAAGCTCTTTAATGTGGACGCCAACATTGTTGCCTTGTCAGGAATTGCAATTGCTATCGGTACTATGGTGGATGTGGGCGTCATACTTGCCGAAAATATGATTAGGCATCTGGAAGATGAAAAATTACGCTTTCGCGAAAGCGGAATAGAATACACTACAAACGAAATCATCTACAACGCTACTGCGGAAGTTTCTGGTGCAATTTTAACCGCTGTGCTCACGACGATTATCAGTTTCCTACCTGTGTTTACGATGATAGGTGCCGAAGGGAAACTCTTCAGACCATTGGCTTTTACAAAGACAATGGCACTTTCTGCATCGCTTGTAATCGCGCTGTTTTTAATACCGCCATTTGCCGCGTTCCTTTTCAGAAAAACAAACGTTCGCCAGCGATCTAAACTGCTTTTGAATGGTCTTTTAATCGCACTCGGCATCACTGCACTTGTATTTGGTTACTGGCTTGGGTTGATTTTGATAGCTTTTGGATGTAGTGGTTTATTCTTTTCGCTTAAAGCGAAAAAGGAATACAACCATACCATTGCTGGCTACAGGCTCAACATCAATCAAAACGTTATCAATATCATCATTTCCTGTATTACTATCGTCGTGCTATTAGCCGAATACTGGCGACCACTTGGTTTTGACCGCAGTATTCTAATGAATTTGATTTTTGTAGCGATTATCTGCTTTGGATTACTTGGTGTGTTTACCGTTTTCCGAAGGTACTATGACAGCATTTTGCGATGGGCACTTCAAAACCGATACCTGTTTCTACTAATTCCAACCACGGTGCTGATTTTAGGTATTGTCATAATGCGTAACACTGGTAAGGAATTTATGCCTGCACTTAATGAGGGCTCATTCCTGTTGATGCCAACATCTCTACCTCACGCTGGTGTGGAAGAAAATAAACGTGTACTGCAACAGCTCGATATGGCCGTGGCAAGCATACCAGAGATTGAAACCGTAGTTGGGAAAGCGGGTAGAACTGAATCAGCATTGGATCCTGCACCACTATCGATGTATGAAAATGTGATTCAGTATAAGTCTGAATATATGCGAAATGAAAATGGCGAAAGACAACGCTACCGTGTAAATGATGATGGTCTATTTGTTCTTAAAGATAACAAGTTCATCATTAACCCCAATAATGAAATCGATGATGACGCAAACTACGAAGCGGCACAACTCAAAACAAGTGCAACACGAAATGATTTGATTGAAGATAATGACGGGGAATATTATCGAAACTGGCGACCGGAAATCAGTAGTCCTGATGACATTTGGAATGAAATCGTAAAAGTGACCAAATTCCCAGGCGTGACTTCTGCGCCCAAGTTGCAGCCCATCGAGACGCGACTCGTTATGCTGCAAACAGGTATGCGAGCACCTATGGGTATCAAGGTAAAAGGCCCAGATTTAAAAACCATAGAAAATTTTGGACTGCAATTGGAAGACATCCTAAAACAAGCCGAAGGTGTCAAAGAACAAGCCGTTTTTGCAGATCGCATCGTGGGTAAACCTTATTTGCTGATTGACATTAAAAGAGACCAGCTTGCTCGCTACGGAATCTCTATTATGGATGTTCAGGAAGTGCTTCAAGTTGCTGTGGGCGGTATGCCACTTACCCAAACAGTAGAAGGCCGTGAGCGCTATGGTGTGCGTGTACGCTATCCACGGGAATTGCGAGCAAATCCAGAAGACTTAAAAAGCATCTATGTTCCTGTATCAACTGGAAGTCCGGTTCCTTTGGGAGAACTGGTGGATATACGATATGAGCAAGGTCCACAGGTCATTAAAAGTGAAGACACCTTCTTGATTGGGTATGTGCTGTTTGATAAGCTCGATGGTTTTGCCGAAGTAGATGTGGTGGAAAATGCACAAGCACTCATTCAACAGAAAATCAATAATGGCGATTTGGTCGTGCCGCAAGGAATCAGTTACCGATTTACGGGAACTTACGAAAATCAATTGCGAGCAGAAAAAACGTTATCGGTAGTTGTGCCACTTTGTTTGCTGGTCATTTTCTTGATTTTGTATTTCCAATTCAGGTCGGTTTCTACGTCCCTTATGGTTTTTACTGCCATCGCTGCAGCCTTTGCAGGTGGTTTTATAATGATTTGGTTATACGGTCAGGATTGGTTTTTCAATTTCAGCTTTTTTGGCGAGAACCTACGGGATTTGTTCAATATGAAAACCATCAATTTAAGTGTGGCCGTTTGGGTCGGTTTTATTGCCCTTTTCGGTATTGCGACAGATGATGGTGTCGTAATGGCAACCTATTTAGACCAATCCTTCAAAAGCAACGAGCCAGACAGTAAAAAAGGCATACGTCTCGCCACATTAGAAGCCGCAGGAAAACGCATACGTCCTTGTTTGATGACCACCGTGACCACAGTTTTGGCATTGTTGCCAGTACTCACATCTACAGGAAAGGGAAGCGACATTATGATACCGATGGCCATTCCCATTTTTGGCGGAATGATAATCGACGTCACATCTTATTTCCTCTTACCAGTATTATATAGCTGGAAAAAAGAATACCAACTTAAAAGAGCAAACAAATGAAAAATATTAAAATCATAATCTGTCTTTTGTTTGTTTCCGCTGAAGTTTATGCTGAGCGAAGACGAAGTGCGAAAGCCCACCTGAACGCACTACTAATAATGAGCATTGGACTGATTTCAATCAGCGGGCAGGCGCAACAACTACAAAGCTACATTGAAGAAGCTGAAGCTAATAACCCAGAAATTCAGGCTTTTGAATTGCGTTACAATATTGCCGAAGAAAAAGTCAATGAAGCAAACTGGCTACCCAATACGGAAGTAAGCGCAGGTTATTTTGTAAGTGAGCCAGAAACAAGAGTGGGTGCACAACGAGCACGGATAGGCGTAAAACAAATGTTGCCTTGGTTTGGTACCGTTACCGCACGTGAAAACTATGCGACTTCAATAGCCGAAGCTGAATATGTGGAAATCACAATTGCCAAACGAAAATTGGCGCTTTCAGTAGCGCAATCCTATTACAGATTGTATGAAACAAGAGCAAAGCAAAAGGTACTCGACGAGAACATCCAACTATTAAAAACTTATGAGCGTCTTGCCCTGACTTCGGTAGAAGTGGGCAAGGCATCTGCGGTAGATGTATTGCGGTTACAGATACGTCAAAATGAATTGCAGCAGCAAAAAGAGGTATTGGAAGAGGAATTTAGCGCAGAACAAACAACATTCAATAATCTCTTAAATCGGGATGAAAATAGTACGGTTGATGTAGTTGCAACAATGGAAATCCCAGAGAATGACCCTATATACGGAACAGACGCACTATCGCTCAATCCTGAACTGCTCAAGTACGATAAATTGTACGAATCCATAGCACAATCAGAACTGCTCAATCAGCGTGAGAGCCTACCTATGATTGGTTTTGGTGTGGACTACCTACCTGTAAGCGAGCGTACGGATATGAAACCAATAGACAATGGTAAGGATGTGTTGATGCCTATGGTTTCGGTTTCTATTCCAATTTTTAATAATCGATATAAGTCAATTTCAAGGCAAAATGAACTACGCCAACAGGAAATCGAAACCCAAAAAGAGCAACGATTAAATGTGTTGGAATCCGCTTTCGCGAAAGCGATATCCCAACGCAACCAAGCCCGAATTAAATTCAATACTCAGAGTAAGAATCTAAAGCAGGCCAAAGATGCCGAGCAAATTCTAATCAAGAATTATGAAACGGGAACTATAGACTTTAATGACGTACTCGATATACAGGAACTACAATTAAAATTTCAGATGAATCAAATAGAATCTGTTCAGATGTATTACGTGCAACAATCTATAATCAATTATTTAATTCAATAGCAATGGTAAAAGATTTTTACATAAAAAATATGGTGTGCGACCGTTGCATCAAAGTCTTGAAAAATGAAATACGTAAGCTAAAGATTGGTCTGTTGGATATTGAGTTGGGAAGACTTCGATTGGATATCGATGAAAAAGAACAATTGAACACACTAATCGAAATTTTAGACAGAAATGGATTTGCCCTCATCACTTCTACCGAGGATAAATTAACCGAGAAAGTAAAAATTGAATTGATAAAGTTATTGAATGTAACGCCCCTTGAAATTGAAGGAAAGTTATCCGATTTTCTTGCGGATAAATTGCAAAGGGACTATTCAAAAATCAGCAAGGTATTTTCCATTACCGAGGGAATCACTATTGAAAAATATTTTATCAAACTGAAGATAGAAAAGGTCAAGGAACTCATACAGACACCCGATTATAATTTCACAGAAATAAGCCAATTGCTCGATTACAGCAATGTCAATCATTTAAGCAAACAATTTAAAAGTGAGACCGGGATGAGCCTTAGCGATTATAAGGATGGGCAGAAAAATTTTAGAAATCCTTTGGACAAGATTATATAGATATGAACCAAAATTATAACACAACAAACTGAATGTCAATAATATTTTTGTTAAACAATAACTATGAGAAAACTATGAAAATACTAAGAATTATCACATTACTGCTGTTTTCTTCTACTGTATTTGCTCAAGTGGGAACTAACGGACAAGATAGAGAAGAAGAAGGAAGACCTGTTAAGGAGTATAACCTTGCTATTGAAGAAAACGAAATGACACTCGCAGGTGTAACCGCTAAAGGAATGACTATCAATGGTAGTATTCCTGGACCGGTTTTGGAATTTAACGAAGGCGACCTTGCCATCATTAATGTAACCAATAAAATGGATGAAGAAACCTCAGTACACTGGCACGGGTTGATACTTCCCAACTTTTATGATGGCGTACCGTATTTAACAACACCGCCAATAAAGCCCGGTACAACATTTCAATATAGAATTCCTATTAATCAATCAGGAACCTATTGGTACCATTCCCATACGATGCTACAGGAGCAAAGCGGTGTTTATGGTTCAATAGTCATTCAACCTAAAGAAAAAATATTGGATTATGACAAAGATTTAGTAGTTGTTCTATCTGATTGGACCAACGAGGACCCAATGAATGTATTGCGAAACCTTAAAAGGGGAAATGAGTGGTATCAAGTTAAAAAAGGAACAGCAGTACCATTAAGTAGAGTCATAAAAGAAGGTGCCTTGGGAGCACAATTTAAGTTCTGGAGAGATAGAATGGAAGGTGCTGATATAGCAGATATTTATTATCCCGCATTCTTGAGCAATGGTAAATCACTTGCCGAATATCCAGAATTTAAACCAGGGGAAAAAGTACGTCTTCGCTTTATCAATGCCTCGGCTTCTACTTACTACTGGGTGGATTTCGGTGGTGGTAATCCATTGTTAGTTGCAAGTGACGGTGTTGATGTGCAGCCCGTTTCTAAAAACAGATTTCTCTTTGGTATAGCTGAGACGTATGATGTTATCGTTACTATTCCCGAAGGTGCTATAGAGGTTACCGCTACGGCACAAGATGGCTCTGGTCATACCTCTATACAATTAGGGAGCGGGACTCTCTATCCAGCTAAAAGAATTGACAGACCTGATAAAGTGGAGATGATGAAGCAAATGGCTAAAATGGATATGAAAATGGGCGCACCTGCAATGGTAGGTAACAAAAAGAAGAAAACACCAGAATATTTGAAGGAGAATTATGGAATGAAGATGGATATGAAGGACGACCAAATGAAAATGGGGATGCACGATAATATGTCAATGAAAGATAGCAAAATGAACGACCAGATGAAGATGGATGATACGATAGGAATGAAAAAGGATTCAATGCCAATTAAATCCACTGAACCTACTGATAAAATGAATGGCGATATGGGTCACAATATGTCTATGATGATGAAAGACACTTCATCCTTTAATTATGATACCCGTAAAACCTACTTCAACTATGATTTCTTAAAAGCAAAGGAAAATACCATCTACAATGCTGATTTGCCAGTAAATGACATCCTGTTGAACCTGACCGGCAATATGCAACGATATGTTTGGAGTATGGATGGTGTGCCATTATCAGAAACTGACAAGATAAATATAAAAGGAGGTGAAGTAACCAGAATTACACTTAATAACCTCACAATGATGCACCACCCTATGCACTTGCACGGCCATTACTTTAGGGTCATCAACGAAAATGGTGAACGTTCCCCATTAAAACATACTGTCAATGTACCACCAATGCAGAAAGTGGTCATAGAATTTTATAACGAAGAATATGGCGATTGGTTCTTTCATTGCCACGTATTATACCATATGATGGGTGGTATGGCGCGAGTGTTTAGTTACGATACCCCAAGGGACGAAAGAATGAAAGATTATCCAATGCAGAAACTTATCAATGAAACAGACCATTACTATTCTTGGGGATTGGCTCGTTTAGGCTCAAATTTTAACGAACTCTTTTTGATGTCAAGCAATATCAGAAATGGATTTGGTTTAAGAGCAGAGTTCGACTATAACAAGAACCTTGAGGCCGAAGTGAACTATAATAGATATCTAAATGATTGGGTGCGTCTCTATGTAGGGGTAAATACCGAAACTTCCACACCCGATTCATATGAAACCTTCAATACCGTAGGATTGGTCGGTGTAAAGTATTTTACGCCATATAGATTTAATGTAGATGTGAGTATGGACCATCAACTGCGCCCAAGAATTCGTCTGGACAGGGAAATCTTGATTTTTCCAAGAATTTTTCTGGAAGGCGAATATGAATATAGGGCAGACTTTGGATGGGTGAACGATATAGGAGACACATCTTATCAGGGGGAAACCCAATGGCTGGTGGGAGCTTCATATATCCTATCCCGAAATTTTTCGTTACAGGCAAATTACAATAACCGATATGGCTGGGGTGGCGGCTTATTAGCCCGATTCTAAAAATAATAATTTAAAACAAAGAAAATGAAAACAGTAAAAAGAACAATGAGTACAATGGCACTGGCTGCCACAATGATTTTAACAGTTTCCTGTAAAGACGGAAACAAAGAAGAGGCTGCTGCGCCGATGAGCAATGAGATGCACCAAGAATCTATGGATGACAAGGACGATATGGCGATGAGTGACAACCAAGATGCAAAAGCAGAAGCAATCCTGAATGATTATTTCAACTTAAAAGATGCGCTTGTAAGCGATGACAATGGCAAAGCGAAGGAGCTTGGTAACACATTAGCGAAATCACTAAAAGCTTTTGATGTATCCAACTATTCCGATAATGAACAAACTGAATTAAAAGACATAATTGAAGATGCCACAGAACACGCAGAGCATATTGGAGAGAGCGATATCAAGCATCAACGCGAGCATTTTAAGACGTTGAGCAAGGACGTTACCGATATGGTAGCCATTACCGGAACCGATAAAAAACTCTATGAGCAGTTCTGCCCAATGTATAACAATAACGAAGGCGGAGCTTGGCTGAGTATGAATGAGGAAATTAGAAATCCATATTTCGGAAGTCAAATGCTGAAATGTGGCAAAGTACAACGAGAAATAAACTAATTGAAAGTTTTAAAAATCATAGCGTCGATAGCCTTAATTGCGTTTGTGGTCATTCAGTTCTTACCGATGGATTATAACCAAAGTGAGACAGTACCGCAAACAGATTTTATGCTTGTCAATATAGTGCCTGCAACGGTCGAGAAATCGTTGCAGGTTTCCTGCTACGATTGTCATAGCAACAATACAAAGTACCCTTGGTACAATAAGGTGCAACCTGTTGCTTGGTTTTTGGAAGACCATATTAAAGAAGGAAAAGCAGAATTAAATTTTAACGAATGGGACACCTATTCAGACAGAAGACAGAACAGTAAACTGCGCTCTATCATTAAGCAGATAGAAAACGGTGAGATGCCCTTGGATAGCTACACGCTTATTCATAGGGATGCTATTTTTTCAGAAAAGGAAAAGGAAGCAGTATTGAACTATATGAAAACTTTAAAAGATGATTTAGAGTAAAGTCCTGATACGGGAAGGGAATTTTTTCATTGATGGTTGGTTAATTAGAACCCTTCCCATTTCAGGCACAAAAACAAAGTACTATGAAACAAGCCTATCACATACAAGGAATGACCTGCAACGGTTGTCGAAATCACGTAGAGCAGACACTTTCAAAAGTGGAAGGTGTAACCAATGCTTCGGTCAATTTAGAAAAAGAAGAGGCGACTATCGAAATGGAATCCCATATTTCCATCGAAACATTTCAGAAAGCTTTAAAAGAAGATGGCGGTTCATACAGCATTCACAAACCTGGAGAACATCAACATAAAAATAATACCGCTTCCGCGAAAGCGAAAAAAGAAAAACAGACAGGCAAAGGAACAGGAACCTTTTACTGTCCAATGCATTGTGAAGGAGATAAAACCTACGATAAGCCAGGCGACTGCCCAGTCTGCGGAATGGATTTAGTCGAGGAGCAAAATTTGTCAGCTACAACTTCAGAACAATGGACGTGCCCAATGCACCCAGAAATTGTCAAAGATGAAGCTGGAGCTTGCCCTATATGTGGTATGGATTTGGTGCCGATGGAACCTGATTTATCTACCGAAGAAAAAACATATAATAAGCTGATTAAGAAATTTTGGATAGCAGTAGCCTTTACGCTTCCTATTTTCCTAATCGCTATGAGCGAGATGATTCCCAACAATCCGCTGTACGATGTAATGGAACAGAAATGGTGGAACTGGATTCAATTTGGGCTTTCCATTCCAGTAGTGTTTTATGCCACTTGGATGTTCTTTGAACGTGCTTATCGAAGTATTAAAACCTGGAATCTCAATATGTTCACCTTAATCGGTATAGGTGCGGGCGTAGCTTGGTTATTCAGTGTTTTTGGGATGTTGTTTCCAGACTTTTTTCCCGAACAGTTTAAAACAGAATCAGGTGCGGTTCACGTATATTTTGAGGCAGCAACTGTGATACTAACGTTGGTATTGATGGGTCAAGTTTTGGAAGCGCGTGCGCATAGTAAAACCAATTCAGCAGTTAAGGAACTCTTGAAACTCGCACCTAATAAAGCCATTAAGGTAGTTGATGGAAATGAGGAAGAAGTTTCCATAGACCAAATTGAAAAAGGCGATATACTACGAGTGAAGCCAGGAGATAAAATCCCTGTGGATGGCAAAATTACCGAAGGAGAAACTACGGTAGATGAATCAATGATTTCGGGAGAGCCTATTCCAGTTAATAAATATGTAAATGATAAAGTAAGTAGCGGCACAATTAACGGGAATCAATCGTTCTTGATGGAAGCCGAAAAGGTTGGTAGCGAAACCTTGCTTTCCCAAATCATACATATGGTCAACGATGCCAGTCGCAGTCGCGCCCCTATCCAGAAATTGGCAGATACCGTTTCAGGATATTTTGTGCCTGTCGTGGTTATCATTGCAGTTATCACTTTCATTGTGTGGGCAATATGGGGACCAGAGCCAGCTTATGTATTTGCCCTTGTAAATGCCATTGCCGTATTGATTATTGCCTGTCCTTGCGCATTGGGATTGGCAACGCCGATGTCTGTTATGGTGGGTGTTGGTAAAGGTGCACAAAATGGTGTGTTGATTAAAAATGCCGAAGCCTTAGAGAAAATGGACAAGGTGGACACGCTTATCATAGATAAGACCGGTACGATTACCGAAGGAAAACCTACGGTTGAGAAAATCGGTGCTTTTGGTTCTCGCTTTAGCGAAAGCGAAATACTGTATTTTATCGCATCCCTTAACAGTTCCAGTGAGCATCCCCTTGCCGAAGCTACCGTGAAATATGGAAAGGAGCAGAAAACTGAAATATCAAAAACCAAAAACTTTAGCGCAGTAACTGGAAAAGGTGTAGAAGGAACAGTTGATGGCAAAAAACTCGATTTGGGAAATGCCAAAATGATGGAGTATGCAAATGCCAAGCTATCACCTGAAATGGAAACCGAAGCACAATCCTTTCAGAAACAGGGAAAAACGGTTTCCTACTTATCCATTGATGGCGAAGTTTCAGGCTATGTGGTTATTGGCGATAAAATAAAAGAAACGAGTCCCAAGGCAATCAAAGAATTACAGGACAAAGGCATTGAAGTGATAATGCTTACCGGAGATAATCACGACACCGCCCAAGCAGTAGCCAGCGAACTCAATCTCGCCGACTTCAAAGCGGGAATGTTACCTGAAAACAAGTTAGAAGAAGTCAAAAAACTACAGGAACAGGGTAAAGTGGTCGCAATGGCTGGAGATGGTATAAACGATGCGCCAGCACTGGCAAAAAGTGATGTGGGGATTGCAATGGGTACAGGAACCGATGTCGCTATAGAAAGCGCGATGATAACCTTGGTAAAGGGCGATTTGCACGGTATTGTAAAAGCAAGAAATTTAAGCCACAAAGTAATGCGGAACATCAAGCAGAATCTATTTTTTGCTATGATATACAACACGCTGGGTGTGCCGATTGCGGCAGGTGTATTATTCCCATTTTTCGGAATTCTATTATCGCCTATGATTGCAGCTTTGGCAATGAGTTTTAGTTCAGTTTCTGTAATAGCAAACGCACTTAGACTCAGAACAAAATCAATTAACTAAACCATCCTATATAATGAAAAACAGTCTTATTCTATTATGTATTATCCTTTTAGCCTCTTGCAAAGAAACTTCAAAGGAAACACAAGAATTGCCCATTACCGAAAAAACAGAACAAAATGCAACAAGTGCAGATTCTAATCAGAAAAAACCATTGAGTCCCCATACAAGCGCAATGGCGATGGTGGGCGATGCACATATTCATATCGATTATTCATCGCCAGGCGTACGAAAACGTATCATTTTTGGCGGTTTACTTCCTTATGATACCGTTTGGCAAGCAGGAGCCCATATGGCCACTTGGATGGAAACCAATAAGGACTTGACCATTGACGGTAAAGAATTGAAGGCAGGGAAATACGGGTTCTTTGTTATTCCGAATCAAGAGGAATGGACAATTATATTTAATACAAACTGGAACCAGCACGGTAAAGATGAATATGACGAGAAAGATGATGTGTTGAGATTTAAAGTAACCCCTAAAATTTCACAAGAAATCAAAGAACATTTAGAATACAAAGTAATAAAGGCTACCGATGATTCAGGAATTATTAGCTTGAGTTGGGAAAAGGTTCTTGTTGAATTTCCTTTTGAAGTAAAATAAAATGGTTAAAAGAAAAACAGCACTTAAAATAAGAAAGGCGCATCGCTATTTGGGTATCTTTTTAGGGATTCAGTTCTTGATGTGGACGATTAGTGGAATGTATTTCAGCTGGACAGATATTGATGAGATACACGGCGACCATTTTAAAAAAGAGATTCCTGAACAAACTGCATTTTCAGATTTGGTAATAAGTTCTCAACTGAATATTCAGGAACCGATTAAGTCATTAGAATTACTTGAAATAGCGGATGAGCCCTATTACTGGATTAATGAGACTATGCTTTATAATGCACTTACAGGAACAAAGAAAGAGGAGCTCACAGAACAAGAAGCAATCAAAGTAGCAAAGCGCTATATGTTGGCCGATTTAGAATTTGACCAAATACAACGGATTGAATCTGTAGGCGACCACCACGAGTACCGCGGAAGACCATTACCAGTTTATGAGATTTCATATAAAACCGATGAAAATTTAAAAGCCTACGTTGCGATTGAAAATGGCGCTTTTCAAACCGTACGTCATCGCGATTGGCGTTGGTTCGATTTTCTCTGGATGACCCACACTATGGACTATCAAGGTCGAGACGATTTTAATACAATTGTGCTAAGGGCTTTTTCGCTTTTAGGCTTGATAACGGTGTTAAGTGGATTTCTACTTTGGTACACAAGTTCACCAACTATGAGAAAATTGATTAAAAACAAACGTAAATAAGTAACAAAAAACCGACTATTATGGAAAATTCAAATGAACACAAAAAGAAAAATCAATATACAAAATTCGTAGGAATGCTCGCAGCGTCCTTCGTAGCTATGTACATCACAATGTACCTAAACACTTATGAGTGGGACCACGTATGGTTCAGTCTAACTCGCTTTTATATGGTCTGTTTAGGGATTGCGGCAATGGCCATTATAATGTTTGTAGCAATGCGTGGGATGTATCAAAATAAAAAGAAGAATATCGCCATTGTTTTGGGAAGTATCGTTCTATTTGTAGGTGCGTTGGGACTGGTACGTGAGCAAAAATCTACCGTGGGCGATGTGCTTTGGATGAAAGCAATGATTCCGCATCATTCCATAGCAATTTTAACAAGCGAGCGCGCAGACATCAAAGACCCAGAAGTAAAAAAATTAGCCGAAGATATAATCAAAGCTCAACGAAAGGAAATTGAAGAAATGAAGCAAATGATTGATAGGTTACAAAACGAAAAATAGTATGAACAAGAACATTTTATATATAGCAATTGCAGTAATCGTGGGACTACTGGCGGGCTGGCTCATTTTTGGCAATTCCGGTAGTGAAGCAAATGCAAACAAGGACGTTTCTGAAATGTCAGATACCCACGACCATTCTGGCGAATCAGAAAACCAAATGTGGACCTGCTCAATGCATCCACAAATTATGCAACCCGAACCTGGCGACTGCCCTATATGTGGAATGGACTTGATACCTGCTGAATCTGGTGCCGATGGTCTTGCAATGAATGAGATTAAAATGACAGAGAACGCAATGGCGCTGGCCAACATTCAAACTACTATTGTGGGTAATGGCACTATGTCAGAAGATGATGGAATGATTTCGCTTTCGGGTAAAATCGCCACCAACGAAGAAAACAATGCCGTACAAGCAAGTTATTTTGATGGGCGTATTGAGCGTTTGAATGTCAATTTTGAAGGCCAAAAAGTAAATCGAGGTCAATTACTGGCCACTATTTATGCGCCAAATTTGGTCGCTGCACAGCAAGAATTGCTCACAACCGCTTCATTAAAAGAATCGCAGCCTGAATTGTACAAAGCAGTGCGAAATAAATTAAAGCTCTGGAAACTTTCAGAAGCTCAAATTAATGCGATTGAAACTTCAGGAAAAGTGCGCGATAATTTTCCAATCTATGCCACCGTTTCAGGTACTGTTTCAGAAGTGATGGCACGTGAAGGCGACTATGTAAAACAAGGTCAGCCTATTTTGAAAGTAAGCAATTTGAATTCGGTTTGGGCAGAATTTGATGCCTATGAAAATCAAATTTCAAATTTAAAAGTGGGCCAGAAAATAAAGGTAGTAACCAATGCCTATGCCAATAAAGAATTTGACGCCACGGTTTCATTTATTGACCCAATATTGAACAATGCAACAAGAACGGTTACCGTAAGAGCAACACTGAAAAATACAGATGACCTCTTTAAACCAGGAATGTTTGTAACGGGTAAGCTCAAAGGGGAAATGATGATGACTAACGAAGTGATAACAGTTCCTGCAAGTGCCGTAATGTGGACAGGCGAACGCTCATTGGTCTATATAAAAACCAATCCCAACGAACCCGTTTTTGAAATGCGGGAAGTAACCATCGGAAACCGAAATGGCGAAAATTATGCTGTAACAGAGGGTTTACAAAATGGCGATGAGATTGTGACCAACGGCACCTTTACAGTAGACGCAGCAGCACAGCTACAAGGCAAAAACTCTATGATGAATCAGGGAAAGAAAGAGGATGCTATGATGCCAATGTCTGAAATGATAATGGAATTTTCAGAGAATTTTCAAAAGCAATTTAAAAAGGCGCTCAAGCCTTATTTACAGATGAAAGATGCTTTGGTAGCGAGCGATGCAAATCAGGTTTCCGCTTTCGCGAAAGCGACATCAGTATCCTTAAAATCCGCAGATATTAAAAGTCTCGGTAGTATGGAACAATCACATATGAAGAAAAGTATCGAAATGCTCGATGCCATTGCAGCGAACGACAACCTGGAAAATCAACGCGACCATTTCGTGATATTAAATGAAAATATGGTGCCCATTGCGATGAGTGTAAATGGAACCGATGAGATGTTATATGTTCAGAAATGCCCGATGGCAAACAATAATAAAGGCGCGGTTTGGCTAAGCACGGAAGAAGAAATCCGCAATCCTTATTATGGCGATGCAATGCTTACTTGTGGCAGTGTGATTGAGGAAATTGAGTAATTTTATTTTTAGCGTTCTAAAAAGCTAAATACCGAAAACCTTTAACATACTTTTCAATTTTTTTATAACCCCTTTCGATAGAGAGGGGTTTATTATCATACAATATACCCGCAAGGTAAACTCGTAAAATACTTCCATCAAAAGACTACGGCATAAAGCCGACGCTTCTTCCACTACTCATTTATTCCGTTTCCTTTTGAGCCAAGATTTTATCTTCCGTTTGGTTTCTGCTCAAATATTGTTTAATCAAAAATTTGAGTATTATGACAACAAAAGCGAGTACCACAAAGAAGCGCAGTAGAGCAAAAGTAACTGCCAAAAAAGAAGAGAATGGAAAGAAATCATCCGTACTTCAAATTCAGAACTTACCATTGGGCAACATCAAGACTGACCCAGAACAACCAAGAAAGACTTTCAACAAAGACGCATTACAGCAACTTTCTGAGAGTATCGAAAATCACGGTGTGTTACAACCAATCACGGTAAGGCAACTAAATGGCCATTATGTCATCGTGATGGGCGAACGCAGATATCGTGCAAGCAAGCTGGCAGGAAAAAAGACCATACCCTGCATCGTGAGGACTTATGAGAACAATGATGTTCTTGAAGTTCAAATCATAGAAAATCTACAACGACAGGATGTAGAACCTACCGAAGAAGCTGAAGCGATTGCTTACCTAAGCGAGAAGTATGCACCAACAGAAATCGCAAAACGATTGGGCAGAACGGACAACTTTATCAGACAACGCCTAAAATTGGCAGGTTTGATAGAAGGCTTCAAGCACTTTGTCCGCAATGGCGAAATGACCATTTCATTGGGTGTAGGTGTCGCACTTTTTGCACCAGAGGAACAACAGATGATGTTGGAAACGATGGGCGAGGATTTTAATGCACACCAAATTAACAGGATGATAAAAGACCAAACCTATGATTTGGAAACGGCATCTTTCGATGTAAAGGATAAAAAGTTGGTGCCGAAAGCAGGGTCTTGTGTAGAATGTCCGTTCAATGCAGCCAATCAAGGCAATCTGTTCGGCGAGGGTAAAATGGTCTGCACAAAATCAGCTTGTTTTGAAACGAAGAAAAGTAAATCATTCTTGAACCTGATTGAGAAATCCAAGAAAGAGAATATTCTACTGATTCCTGAAATTAGACAGTATTGGGCAGATGACGAAAACAATCAGCTCATTATTTCACAGTTGGAAAAAAATGGCTTGAAGGTCTATCTACTGGATGATGTTGAAATAATCGAAGAACCAATTAAGCCAACAATAGAGGCCATCAAAATAGAATATCAACATTACGATTATTCTGAAGATGAACTAAAAGCTGAGCTTAAGGAAGCCATTGAGAACTACGAAAAAGAATTGAAAAATTACAATTCAGCAACTGACAATGGATTTGTAAACGGCATCGTGTTCCATCCTGAGACCTACCAGAACAAAAAAGTGTTTGTCAAGGTAATAGAAAAGTCAAAAGATAAATCGAGTGAGTATTCAGCACCATTAGTCAACAGAAAAATGGCGGATTGTACACCCGAAGAACAAATCATTAAAATCAATGAAAGGGAAATCCGTAAGAAGCACATTGAGAACAACAAACAGTTCGAGGATGTAGTTCAAATGATTCGTGAGACCGAATACATCGATACGAAGAAGACACTTTCAACACACGAAATGGTGGCGTTCTCGATATCGCTCTTTGAAAATAATGTGGACTATATGAGCCAACAAAAATATTTTTCAAAGTTCTTGGGCAACACGTCCAAGATGACCAAAGTTGAAATGGTCGAGAATTTCAAGAAGAAATTCAAAAAGGAAATCTTTCACAAGTTGATACGGTATATGCTCACGAAGCAAGTGCATTTTGGCGAGAGCAATCACTTAAATAACCTGACGAACATTTCATTCTACAATGCGATGCAAGGATATTACAAATCCAAGATTGCCAGTATTGAGAAAGAATATACCGAAAAGAGAGAAAAGCGTGAAGCACGTTTGAAAGAGCGAATTGCAGTTCTTGAAAAGAGAGTCAAAGAGCTTAACGAGTAGCTTTTGTTGTTTGAAGAAGGGTCGGCATTCGTGCTGGCCCTTCTTCTTTTTTATGATAGTGCCTAAAAATGTATTTACGAGGAAGGAGATTATCAATCAATAGTTAGCGCAAAGGTAAACTCGTAAAATACACCCATCAAAAGACTACGGCATAAAGCCGTTGCGCGCATTCCTCTTCTCATTTATTCCGTTTCCTTTTGAGCTGTGATTTTAGCTTCCGTTTGGTTGCTGCTCAAATATTGTTTAATCAAAATATATAATTATGAAACGAGTATTTGAAAAATCTAAAATTTCGCCACAAGAGGCTGAAATACATTATCAATCGAGTAAAGAAAACTACACCATTGAAAGTGCTGAAAGCCATTTGGCTTATTACAGAGAAAAGCATCCGATGTACTACTCTCTGCTATTACAAAATGTTTAACCTAAAATTCAAAAGCTATGTATTTACAAAATTTGCAACAGGATGAAATCTTCGTTCCATCAGAAATGAAATCCTTAAAGAGTCTGACACAGATGGAATCCAGACGAGGGCTTGAAAATGCCATCATCTCAAATGGCAAAATCGTTAATGTGGTCTCGAACAGCTATGGACACATTCCGAATCAACTGTTCTTTAAGAAAGCTGAAGAAATGCTAACCGATGCACAACTGAACTTCCACAAGCGCACCATCAATAAAAATGACAGGTCGTTCATTACCGACTTTATCATCGACGATAAAAGCCAGTTTACGGTCAAGAACGATAAGGATTTGATACTGCCGATGCTTCGGTTCAAGAACTCGTATGACGGTAGTGAAAAGACCTCTGGCCACTTCGGGTTTTATAGAGAAATATGTTCCAATGGCTTACACGTTTCTCAGGCGGAAATTGAGTTTTCGATAAAGCACAGTAAGAACAACACACACCTTATAATGCCAAGGCTGAACAATCTGTTCGATAAGTTTCTGGACAATGAGTTCTACACCATTACCAAGAAATTCGATAAGATGAAAGAATTTAAAATCATCGACACCAAGGAATTTGTTAAAGCCATTCTTGACAAAACCAAACTCTTCAGATACGAATGTAGCGACAAGAACAGCGACCCTTCAAAAAAGTCTCGTGATGTCATTGAAATATTGAACTACGAAGCCTTGTTGCTTAATGAAGAACCGAATCTTTGGCTGGGTTACAATGCCTTTAATTCTATACTTCATAATGTATTGAAGAAAAGCTTCGGCCAACAAGAACGGTTGGATAAAAAGCTGTTTGATGAAGTCTATGCTATGGCATAAATTAAATAAAGGTTTGTCCAGTACCTTAAACTGGATGACTAAATATATCACAAGCATTTACTTTCCCACTCAGCACATTCCCCTACATTCCACGCTTACCTGCCGAAAAAAGCAGGCAACCACTTCATTCCGGGAAAAGAGCTTCACTACAAATATCTTGGACACAATCCCCAATTTCAGCTTTCCATTCCGTTAACCCTTCCCGCTGCTCTGGGAAGGGACACTACATTCCTGCCAAAATTGTGAATTAAGTCCGCTTTTCGTCGGAAAGCCATCACTTCGGTTTTTTTAACAGGATTTTCGGCGCGGTCTTCTTGAGCCCTCACTCGAAAATCCTTAAAAACCGAACCGCTGTCTTACACATTTTAAGGGGTTTATAATAGATAAAGCCTTTGTTGTTTTTCGGGTCGTCGAAAAACAGGCACGACATAACCAATTCTAATTTAACCCCAGCCACTCATTTCGCTTAACTGTCGGTACGCTCAAATCGTAACCGGTTTTAAAAGAATTGCTAATGCCCTTATGGAACTTGTCAAGACTATACAAGTTTTAGTGAAAAATAAGGCTTCTACTTCCTTGAATCCCGCAAAAAAAGGCGGGATTACTACGTCGCAAACACACCTGATTTTGCCCTAAAAGTCTTGACAAAACCCACTCTATCCATTGTGCGATGCACGAAAGAAAAGAACAAACACCCCTTAAAATTTCATCTGAATTGAAAAGGGAAATATTAATCAAGCCTATAAAGGGCATTTAAAACCATTGTATTATGAGTACTATTAGAAATCACGTACAGTTAATCGGAAACGTTGGACAAGAGCCGACCATTACGAACCTTGAAAGCGGAAAAAAAGTAGCCCGCTTCTCACTTGCCACAAACGAGTATTACAAAGACAGTAAAGGCGAAAAGCAAACGGACACCAATTGGCATACCGTAGTGGCTTGGGGCAAGACTGCTGAAATCGTTGAGAAATATGTCGAAAAAGGTAAAGAAGTTGGGATTACTGGAAAATTAAAGACCCGAACTTACACCACCGACGACGGAAATCAACGTTACGTAACGGAAGTTGTAGCCGACGAAATCCTTTTGCTTGGAAGTAAAAACGACAAGTAATCTTAAAATTAAAGAGGGCGTTCCTCTGGAAAGTTGCGCCCTCTTTTTCATTATTCACACATTAAATATATGCACAATGAAAGCACAAGTTAACGAAATTAAAGAGCGGTTGCAATATTTTAATGGAACAGAAATGTTCTATCAAATTCCGCTATTGAAAACACGATTTACCGATGGATTGAAATATCTTTCCGAGGTTGCCGAATGTTTTTGGCTTATTACGGATGCTTCCGTAATTGCAAAAAGTCTGATGAACCGAAGCGAATTTATCACTATCGATTTTAAAAGGTTGCCCGAAGAAAAACAGGATTATACAGGCTACGAAGCCGAGATAATTTACAGCGATGGCAACGATACTATTTTGGAAAAACACGGCTATCGTGCCACCGATTTTCCACTCGATGAACTGCGGTTGTTTTTTGTAAATGATACGCTGATGCTACCAAGCGAATATTAGAAATGAAGCTATGGTATATCTCAATTTTACAGACTTGAGCGAGGAAGCTCAAAACCGACTTTTGGAAACGTCCAAAGAAGATGTGAAACGAAAATTTGGGGATAGTATTCGCAAATACGTGAAAGAAAATTATGGCTGTTTTGAAACAATGATTGAAGAAGAAGCACTTCGGAATTTATATTCCTATACCTACGTTTTCAATATATAGTTTTCAGCAAAAATGAACCAAGCACCTCTAAAATTTTAGAGGTGTTTTTGTATGTAATTATTTTGAAGTCAAGAAAAATACGTATCTTTATTTCGCTGAAATTCAGCATTCAAATTAAAGTAAGGTTATCCACTTTTCGACTTTCGCCGATACCCTTACACATCGAAAAATAACATATCGGAAAATCATTTTCCCTGAAAATGGCAATCGGCTTTTTAGCTGGATTGTATGGATTTTTGTCACGCTTGCACGTGACGAAAAGGAATAGCAAGAGGGTAACGGGCTGCGCCACGTTACATATTCCATTTTCGTTTTAATCCATTGATTTTTAACTATTTAAAATCAAGCAGGATTTAAAAATTCCAACAATTTGCGTCAAATGGTCTTGAAACACCAGTAAACAGGGATGGTTTTACGTCAAATCATTTAAAAAAGCGAAAGGAAATGGATTCATTCATCACTATCAGGTTCAAACGAAAAACTGCCAAGCGGTTTCAGGAATTTTCCAAAATGCACTTTAAAACGCACACCGAAGCGATGGAAAACATCCTTGATTTCTTTCTCTATAACGAGATTTCCCCACGAGAAAAATTTGGTCCTACAGGTAGAACTATTGAAGCCAAGCTCTTGAAAAGAATCAATGCTGTCATCGCCATAATGCGTGATGTAGAAAAGACACAAACCAAACCTACGGTCGCAATGTTGCAATCCCTTTTTGTGATGGAAGAACCCAACAAAAAACCATTGATAGTTGAAAAGAAATATGCCGAAGAAAAGAAAGAAGTGCGCCTGCCTGCCGGCGAGGCAGGCTTTCGCGAAAAGCGAAACATTAAGAACGAACTATAATTTTTCCAGCTATGTACATCACGATAACACCCCAAAAGATGGGCGGTAACTTTTCCAAAAGTTCAGCAGATTTTGTTGGCTATTTAGAGAAAGAAAATCAAGGTTTGGAACAGCAGGATATGGAACATTTTTTCAATCAATACGGCGATGAGATTTCTGCTGAGGAAGTCATTAAGGAAATCGATGGGAATACCGCCAAACTGGAAAAACACGAACCAAGATTCTACTCAATTACCGTTAGTCCTTCAAAATATGAATTGCAAAAACTTCAGAACAGTAGCAAAGATTTAAAACGATACACCAGAGAGCTGATGAAAGATTATGTGGCTTCATTCAATAGGGAAATCAAAGGGCGACCGGTCAACATAGATGACATAAAGTACTATGCAAAAATAGAGCACCAACGCACATTTAAAGGGACAGATTTTCAAGTAAAAGAGAACCAACCTTTCGCAACAAAAATACTTCAGCTGAAAACTGAAATCCGAAACGTTCAGGAAGGACGAGCAGAAGGAAATATTAAAAGGATGAAAAAGGAAATTGCCAAACTGGAACGCCAAGCACCACACCAACAAAATGGAAAACGGATTGTCCAGGGAATGCAAAAAGATGGAAACCAAAGCCACATCCATATTATCGTGAGCCGTAAGGATGCGTCCAACAGATTCAGCTTATCGCCCGGAAGCAAATACAAAGCGTCAGATGTAAAGTTGAATGGGCAAAACGTAAAACGGGGATTTGACCGAGATAAATTCTTTAAGAATGCAGAAAAAACTTTTGATAAGACTTTTGGCTATAAACGCAACTTTGCCGAGACCTACAAAGCCCGAAAGGATTTTGTAAAAAATCCCAATCTCTATTTCGCTGCCTTGATGAAACTACCAGCTAACGAAAAAGCCTTGGCTTTTAAAATGATAGCAAAAACGGGATTACCGATAGTGCCAAATATTCCAGTTAGTCAAACACAGATTGCACTTAGGGTTCTTAAACGGTTGAGACGTGGTGCTGAAATAGCAATTAAATCGAGTTCCATTGGAATTTAATGTGTATGCAGGTAGATAATTTTATAACGACACTTTCAATTATTGGTCTGGCCAGTATTGTTTTCTATGGAATGTTTCGGGTAACTCGATATGCATTCATCGTTAATTTTCTCGTGCTTGGTGCGATGGTATTTTATTTGAACGAAGAAAACGCATTGACTCTTATTGTTCTCTATTTAGGTTGCCCTCTCATATTAATTAACATAGGAATGTATGTTTTTCTACATAAAACTGACAAGCCGTTAAATGGCGATAGCAAATATCAGGTCAGCTTTGCCACCACTAAGGGAAATTTCAAATTGGATAACATCAAACGAGGTGCATCCATCATTGGTTCTGCCGGAAGTGGAAAGACCGAAAGCGTTGTCTATGGATTTTTGAAACACTTCCGTAAAGAAGGGTTTTGTGGAATTATCCACGACTATAAGGATTTTGAACTGACCGAAATGGCGTACCCGCTTTTTAAGGATAGTGATATCCCTTTTAAGGTTATTTCCTTTGATAGAATCATCCATCGGGTTAATCCTATTGCACCACGCTATTTAGAGAATGAGGAAAGCGTAAACGAGGTGTCGCGGGTATTGATTGAGAACCTATTAGAGCAAAGAGAAAGTGGCACAACTGGCACGACAAAATTCTTTAATGATGCTGCGGAAGGTTTGATTGGTGGGTTGATTTGGAAACTGAAAACCACCTATCCACAATTCTGCACACTTCCACATTTAATTGCCATCTACCAATATCTGGACACGGACAGCCTTATCCAGTTCTTGGAAACCAATACCACATCGAGGGCAATGGCAGATGCTTTTATAAGTGGAAAGGATTCCGACAGACAGACAGCAGGCGTAAAAAGCACGCTGGCCAATGCGCTAAAGCGAATTAGTACACAACGGATTTTTATGGCGTTATCCGCAGATGAAGTGCCACTCAATATAAACAATGAGAAAAATCCAGCGGTCATTTCAATAGTCAATAACCCAAAATTTGAAACGTCATATTCGCCAGTAATCGCAACAATTATACACACCATAACCAAACAAATGAGCGTGCGAAATTCAAAACCATCTTTTCTGCTGATGGAAGAAGCGCCGACCATTCGTCTATTAAATATGCACCGTATTCCGGCAACGTTGAGAAGTTACGATATCGCAACCATTTATGTGATGCAGGACAAAATCCAAAACGATATGATGTATGGCGACAAGGCGAGTAAAGCCATATTGAGTAATTTATCCTATCAATTTTTCGGTAAAGTCAATGACCCAGACACCGCAAAATATTACGAACGCTTTTTTGAAATCATCAAGGATCCTACAAAAAGCATAAGTCGTGGACATAATCTTGATTTTGATACACGGATTACCACGGGCGAAAAGGAAATTCCCAAGATTCGAGCAGATGTATTTTTTAGATTGAAACAGGGCGAATTTATAACGTATGCAGATGGGAAGGATAAGAAGGTGCAATTCAAACTATCTAAAATCGACAGGCAACTACCAGAAGAAGCGAAGCAATATTCAAGTGCAGATATGAATGCTAATTTTGAGCGGGTTTATGCTGAAGTGCGGTCGATATTTAGCTAAAGAATTAAAAAAGTTTCAATCAAGGTTAATAGTTGAAATATCTTTTCCAAACTTATTAATCAACTGCTCATCACTAATTTTTTGAGGAAACGCCATAGCCAAGAGGTGTTTTGGCCTTGACATTGCCACGTAAATAATACGTTTCTTTTCTTTAATAAATCCGTCAGCATCAGGCTCTAAATCTCTAAAATTAATATTACTTGCGTGGTTCTTTTCGTCGAAAAATATAAGGATAGCATCCAACGTTTTTCCTTTGACTTGATGGACTGTGGTTAGCGAGCTTGTTTTGTCAATATCTACTCGGTTAAAATGAGCCGAGACAGGCTCAGTTCTCGTAGTCTTAGCAAAATATTTCGAAGTTTTCTTCATTCCAAAATCTATATCATAATCGAGATTTAGAGCTTTCTTTACGTACGCTGGGCATAGTTGAGACCAGTCCTCTATCGTATTTACAAGTTCTGGTAACCCTTTAACAAATTTTATGATACGGGCGTTGTTTAGATAATCTGTTTTTAGTTCAGCTCGCAAATGTCCAAAATCAACAAAAGACAATCCTCTATTTTCCAATCGAATTACAATGTTCCTTGCAATGTTGATGGCATCTTTTAAATTTTTATCATCGTATTCTATTTTGGCAGCAATAAGGTCGTAAGCTAATGCGTTGTGCCAAGGGCGTTGTTGTGCATCTCTACCCAACATTTTGTTTCTGATACTATTACCTCGAACTACTACCTTAATTTTTTTTAAGTCCTTACTCGCGCAATATTCTTCAAAATGATTTATGATTTTGCCTCTATCGCCATCCTTATATTTATAGATAAGAATAGGCTCTTCCAAATCAGTTTTGCAGGCACTTAATATAGTTCGTTCATCTTTGGGTCTCAATAGAGAGAAACAGTCAATAATATGTTGTGGCGACCTTCTGTTGTTTGATAATTCTAAACCAACATAATCATCGCTATTATATTTGTCTAAAAATAATTGTGGGTTGGCATCTCTAAATTCGTATAGGCTTTGATAAGGGTCGCCAATAAATTCAATATTCTCTAGTCCTTGGCTATTTAATTCTTCGAAGATCTGATGTTGCATAAGTGAGTTATCTTGTGCCTCATCGACAATTATGTGTGGAAACCTACTCGCTAGCCATTCACAAATTTTCGGATTTTTTCTTAATAGCCGTAATGCGATGTATGCGGAATCATTAGTGGTTATAAGCCCATTTTTAAACTGCCATCCTTTGATATATTTGCAATATTTTTCAAATACTTCCAAATCGACTTTCTCTTCCGAAGGTGCGTTTCCGTTTACAGAATAGCTTCCATCCGGTTCTAATCTTATCGTAGATGGTAAATACTGATAATAGATACTTCTTCCGGACATAGCTTTTAAAGAATTCATTGGGTTTTTGAGACCGTCTACCAATTGACCTTTCTTGTTTGTGTATTTCGTTTTCCAGAATAAATCTAATCGAGTATTACTTTCCAAAATCTGAGGCCTGGCAAAATTTCTCTCAAGAAGATAATAAAATGGCAAAGTAATGTAGGTATTTATAAAGCTATCAATCGTGCTAACCAAATTTGGGTATTTTAAATTATTGCCACAAAGCTGATTGTACGTAAGATTAAGTTCATCCTTTGCCGCATTTGTAAAAGAAATACAAGCAATTCCTGAATGGTTACCATAAGTTTTTTTATACTCATCTTCAAGATTGATTATTTTTTGAGCAATCGCAGTTGTTTTACCACCACCTGGGCACGCATTTAAAACAACTTTGCCTTTAGCATCAAAATATGCTTGCAATTCATCTGTAACATCCAATTCCATATTTACCCTCTTAAATGCTTTAGACTTTTTCTAATATATTTTGGAATTACAAATTCTTTTCTGGCACGTTTTAGGTTTTTGAGAATATAAAGTGAGAAGTTTTGAGAAAACTCGCCTTTAGCCGGAAACGACTTCCACAATAGTAATGCTACTTTTCTTTTTTGATCTTCGGTAAGTTCTTCGTCAATCACGGCATCTACATAGTCAAGGATGGATTTCGTCTTTTTAGGCCTAATTTTGTTGATGTACTTAAATAGAAAGTTATTTTCAATTTCCTCTTTTGTGTTTGAGATATTGGCAAGTGCCAATTCATATTCAAGAGTTTTTTCAGCAGAAAATATTTTAATAGTGCCTTTGCCATTAATTGCGGAAGTGATATTAGGAATTCTCGATGATACGTCTGCCGCCTGAATTGAATCATCCAATTCATCCAGCTTTTCATAATCTGTTGCAAGAAGTTTCTTAAAAGAGTATTCTTTTTTCTTTGAGTCAGAAAACTTGTCATCGTCCGTTAAAATTGAAACTGGTTTGTCAATAGATTTATGTGGCTGCTTTGAATTAAACAAGTGGATAAATGGATAAAAACTTGTGCCACCAATATTGACCAGCTCTATTCTGTAATCTTCTAAACGGTATTTTTTTATTGCTGTAAAGGCCGATATTAAAAGTTCTTCAGAAATACCTTCGACAAATAGTACTGCTTTTGCAAACAAAAGTTGAGATTTTGTCACGTCTATATACCTTTCTAATTGTCTTCGTCTAAATCTGAAATTGGCTTGGGTCAATTCTTTATCCCTAACGGTATCTTCTATAATCTTTTCACTAACCCTATCTTTAAACTGCTTGCTCAACTGAAAGGCTTGGCCATCTAAAAGTATCAAATTCTTTAAAGGAACTTTTGAAGTTAATGTTGGGGAATGGGTTGTTATGAATAATTGGCTGTTTTTAGATTTACTGGAATCCCTCAAAAAGCTATATAAGCTCAGCTGAAGTTGTGGATGCAGGTGTGCTTCTGGTTCCTCTATAAGCAGGGCGAAGTGAGGTACCTTATTATCTTTTATTTGGTCTTTAATATCGCCAAGAACTGTTGCGATGTAAATGAGATTATTTTGCCCTAAACTATTCTGCCAAAGTGAAAATCCCTCGCCTGCCAAACTATCCCTGTCGTGTGGAAGAAATGGTTTTATGGCGTTTACTATATATTCGGTTTTTGATTGCTCTATTTGAAGTCCAATCTGGTTATCTCTAAAGCGTTGATAAATTCCAGCGAGATTATTATTTACGCCATCACGGGTTTCCGAAACTTCGACCTGGGCTAACAGCTCATCATTTGCAGTACGCATAATGCCCTCGATAACATCTTCCGTTTCGTTCTTTTCAACACGCCTTTTAATAACACGACCCAAAACATTTCCTCTATTAGTTAATAAGTCCTTGGTACTATCTCTTAGACCGCTCAAGTAATAATGTTGAAAAATCGCAAATGTACTATAGTCTGCTTTTTGACCTTCAACATTTCCTGTGTAATAAGATGAAATAGGGTATTTCCCGCCTTTATCCTCATAAGTCAGCGCAACTTGTGCATACTCATTTGTGTCATTTTCAGGGTCAATCACCATATACTCATACAATGCACCTCGCTGTGACGCCGATAATCCCTTGAACTGAAAAACTAATGAAATCTTATCCGCTCTCGTTATAGTTAAGTTGTCCTCAGCATCCCTTTCTATAGTTTCGTGAAAGTCAGAAAATCCAACAGAGATATCTCTAATGGGTTCGCCCATATTGTAGAGCAATCTAATAGCATCGATAACTGCCGATTTATTACTTCCATTTTCCCCAATTAGTATATTTATACTACGATTAAAATTGAGTACTATTTCTTTGATACCCCTAAAATTTTTTATAACAAGTTTGGATAAATACATACGTAAGTAGATGGTTAGTTAAACTTGTAAATTTAACAAACATTTTCCTGCATTTTGAATTGGTGTATTCTTTTTATGGTTGTTCAAACCAATTCCCACAATTTAATTTCAATATCTTTACTGTTCGATTTTAATTAAAGAATGCCAGAAACAAACCGCATAGAATACAAACGAGAATTGTCCGATGGTCTTGAAAAAGAGGTTATTGCATTTCTGAACTACCGTGAAGGTGGTATTCTATACATTGGTGTTGATAAAGACGGAAATACCTACGGTTTGGCAGATGCAGATAACGACCAGTTGAAGATTAAGGATAGGCTTAAGAACAATATCCGTCCTTCTGCTTTGGGTTTATTTGACATAGTGAGCGAGGAAAGAGATGGTAATGACATCCTAAAAATTATTGTAGCCAGCGGTCCTGAAAAACCCTATCATCTCAAAAAATATGGGATGAGCGAAAAGGGCTGTTTTATACGTTTGGGCTCAGCAGCTGAACCGATGCCGCAAAAGATGATAGACGAGCTGTTTGCTAAACGTACTCGAAATTCCATCAGTAAGATTAAAGCAGGGCGACAAGATTTAAGCTTTAGCCAGTTGAAAATCTACTATGAGGAAGCTGGCTACACTCTTGGTACTGCCTTTGCGAAAAATCTGGAACTGCTTACTGAAGATGGCGCATTCAATTACGCCGGCTATTTATTGGCCGACAAAAACAATACCTCTATAAAAGTTGCCAAATATTCAGGCAAGACCCGTACTGACTTAATAGAAAGCAATGAATATGGCCACGAATGTTTAGTAAAGGCTACTAAACAAGTGATAGATAAAATTGCGGTCGAGAACAGAACCGCGACGAAAATCACAGCCAAAGAGCGACAACAAGCCAACCTTTGGCATCCCATCGCTTTGCGTGAGGCAATAATCAATGCCTTTGTGCATAATGACTATACCAATGAGATTACCCCAAAGTTTGAAATCTTTACGGATAGAATCGAAATCACGTCGGCTGGCGGTTTGCCTGAAGGTTTGAGTAAACAAGAATTTTTTGAAGGTTTTTCAGTCCCACGGAACAAAGAACTGATGCGAATTTTTAAGGATTTGGAACTGGTGGAACAGTTAGGTTCTGGCATCCCTCGTATTTTGGAGCATTATGGCAAAGAGAGTTTTGGTTTTTCCGATAACTTTCTCAGAATGAAGTTTATGGTTAAAGAAACTACTCTTGAAGAAGGTGGTCAAATAGGTGGTGTAATGGGTGGTCTAAAAGGTGGTCAAATAGGTGGTCAAATCGAAAAAACCATAGATGCTATTTCAGAATTAACTCTTAGGCAAAAGCAAGTACTGAAATTGATTGCCGAAAATAACCGCATAAGCCGTTCAGGAATAGCAGAAGTCCTACATATAAATGAATCCGCAATTCAGAAGCATCTAAACAACTTAAAGGATGCTGGATATATAGAGCGTCAAGGCGGAACAAGGGGTTATTGGGAAGTTAGGATAGAAGACAAAAACTAAAGACAGAAGTGGCCAATAAAAAAAGACAGCATTACATATCCCAATTCTTACTAAGAAACTTCGCAGTTGCAACGAACTCAAAATCAATCCATCTACATCAAAAAGGTACGGGTAAATTTGTTAAAAATGCCCCAATCAAATCTCAGGCTCAACAAAAATACTTTTACGGGGAAGATGCAGTTTTCGAGGATTATTTAGCACATAGTGAAAATACGGCTTCCAAGGTTATCAATCAGATTAAAAATTACAATACCCTTCCAAAAGTAGGAACGAAGGATTATTCCTTTTTACTTCATTTTGTGATGATGTATGCTTTTAGAACAAAAGCATCCGTGGCAAATACAGAAGAAAAAATAAATTCTGGTATTCAGAAAATTGCTCAATTTGATAAAACTTTAAGCAAAATAGATTTTTCAAAATGTAGAGTATCACATCCAGAACCAGCTGCATTTAACTTAGCCTATAATATGGATAATTGGGTCATAACCGCCGATTTGAGTTTAGGCTTGATAAAAAATGAAACAGCAACAGAATTTATAATTTCGGATAATCCATTTGTGCAATTTAATCCTATCCAATTATCCCGAAAAAGATTCCCTAATAATGGTGGTCTATTGAGTACCGGATTGATAATTTTCTTCCCAATTTCGCCGAAGTTATATTTAATTTATTATGATAAATGGGCGTATAGAGTAAATTTTGAAAATGAGGGTTTGTTGTCTCTAACCGATGATTATGATATTCATAACCTTAATCTTTTGCAAGCAATATCGGCAGAAGAGACAATCTATTTTTCATCAGAAAAGAAAACTCAATACATCAAGAACTTAACTGATGAAGCCTCTTGGCACAAGTTAGATAAACATATTAATGATGACGTATTAGATAAAGCAAACCCAGATAAGAAATTATTACTTTCATATTACATTGAGCATTTACATAATCCTGAATTTACATTTCTTAAACTGACCGATGCTGCTCGAAATGGAAAAGATAATATAGGTATGAATTCATATCGTAATAATGAAATTGTCGAATGGATGAAAATGGATAAAAGTTACCTTAAGAAGACCAAAGTAATTTAGAGGAAATCAAAAAGGCGATTTATCCTTTGAACCTCTCGCATCTGCCAACCACTTTCCATCCTGCTTGACCAGTTTGAAAATACCAGGCGTTTTGTCATAAGCTGTGGTATATTTTACCCAAGCCACGTCGCCCATAATCGTGTCCTGCAAAACAGCAAAATTGGAATCATCTTTTGGCGTAGCGTTGAACATATTTATGGTATTCATATAGTTAGAATACGCCTGTGGTGTAGAGTTGGCTTTTAAGGTTTCTTCATCCTTTTCATAGAAACTTTCGATAACAACTTGGGCTGTGGCACTTGGTCCTGAAACTTTAGTTTTAGAATCGGCGCACGAAAAAAATAGTAGCACGAGTGTGAAAATTATAAAATTTTTCATAATGACTTTAATTTGGGTTATTAATATATCTGTGCGATAGTTTCATTTCAATATTCCGTTCGCCATCCTTTTCATTCAGTTCTAAAACTGCCCTGCGGTCATTGGATAATGAAAACTTGGGCAAAATATAAACGAACCGTACCGTTTGACCTTCTACAATTTTTGAAGGCAGATTATGTTTGTAAATCGGCTCTTGATACAGACGTTGTAACGATTTTCTTTTTCCTTTTTGTCGCGTTTCAATCGAAAGGTTCAGGAAATTCAAATCGTAATCCAAGGTAGAATTATTCTCAATTTGGATAACGAAATAGAGCTCTTCTTTATCAAAAACGATATTCTCAACACTCAAAACAATGCCTTCATTTCGCTTTTTGATTCGACCTATACGCTGTTTTCTATTGAGCAGATACGAGCAGAATTTTTGGTAATAATAGGTTCTGTTATCTACACGTTCTTCAGAGGATTCAGCAGGAATTGAATCAGTTACAATCGGCTTTTCATTCCCGATACTATTGGATGCCGGAATGAAATAATTGAGCTTAGAAAGCTGTTTTTTATACCTTACAATATACGAAAAAATTGAGCCATTTCGGTTGACTACCAGTAAATTACTTTCCTTTCCAGGCTTGGCTTGTAACAAGCCAAAATACTGTTCTTTTTCACGATTGTAGGTAAAGACAAAATTATCTGAACCAGTTATGCCTTGCCGAATAGGTTCTGGGAAGAATAGTGCAACATTCTTGGTATCGTTGGCATATATGGTATCTAATTTTATAGTTGTTTGCGCTTTCGCGAAAGCGAAAATAAATACGGTTAATATGGAAATTGTCACTTTCATAACTTGGGTTTTAGAATTAATCTGTAATTGTTCAGTACGGTTACTTTTACCCTTCGGTTAGAGCGCCTGAATACTTGTGTAAGTCCGCCAACTTGTGGGACACTCGGGATATTTATATCACCAATAACATCATCGAGCACCTCTCTCGTAGCTTCTTCCCTAAAGTTGTTCTCAACATAGATGCCCTCGCTACCGTCTTGTAAATCGAATGCTTTGAGTTTAGTGGGATGGTGCTTTATGTTTTCAATCTCAATCAATGCACGATTGGGCTGAAAGCTGATAAACCCAAAAATCGGTGTGTTCTTTGGCATCAGTTTGCCATTTATTGTAGCAGCTTTGGTAAGGCGCATCCGTAATCGGGTATTTGCCTGAACAATTTGGTCGCCATCCACGACTACATAAATCGTTTCGTCTGTATTGCCGATAATTGAAACTTCATTGGGCTTAGGATCGGCAGCAAAGAACAGTTGATGTTCCAAACCAAGTTCCTTAGCTTCAATTTTTTGTTCTCTTTTAACTTCGGCTGAATCCACATTTGGTACTGTTTTTTGAACAGCTCGCCTTTGCCTCAAATTTTGATACCGCTTTTCGGAATACTTAATCTTGCCAGCATCATAGATACTGTCAACAATGCGTTCTTTTTCACGTTCCGGTAAATCTGGGTCGTAAAAGCCCAGGGAATCAATTAGCTTTTCATCATAGATACTGGGCGCGTTGGTTTCACGCACTTCTTTGAGGTCGTTAATTGCATCGAGCTTGGACTCGTATTCCTTCTGGTTTTCTTCCAAATCAGGGACTAAAGTCTGTTGTAGGCTTTCGTTCTCGCTGTCATCATCACCCATTACCATTACGGAATAGGAAATGAGGAATATGAAAATCACGGCCAATACCGCTGCAAATACTATTTTATTTTTCTCAACTTTCATCATTCAGTTTTTTTAAAGTGTTCTCGAAATAGTTTGTAATCAACAATCCGTGCGGATTGTTGGGAAAGTTTCGGTCCACCATAATTAGGTTTCCGGTGGAAACCAATTCGTAGGTGTCGATGATAGAACCTCTATTTATTTCAAAAATGGTCTTGGTAGTGAAACTGTACGTACCGTTGCTTTCTGAAATTTTTGAATCAATACTCAATACCTTTTGCACCAATGAATATTGAAGCAATCTGTTATAAACGCCATCCGCTTTTTTCTGACGGTACAGATTATCCACAGAACTATTGCCCAACCAAAGCGCCTTTTCCAAATTCCGTTCATAATTGCTCGCATCGATGTTGTAGAAGTAGTTGTGGAACAATTCCAGATGTGCCAAAGCTTCCACCCTGAAATTCTCTTTTTGGGTAACGAGCTTCAGCGGAATAATACTACCATCGGTATTTATCGCAAAAGCACTATTGAGCGCCTTTTGATTGTTGTTGAATACCATCCAAACTGAAAAGGTGCTGGACAGCAACGCACAGACGACGACTGCCAAAACGATAAACCGATTTAATTTTAGGACGTTATAGATATTTTTGTAGGGTGTTTTCATTTTGAATTGAATTAGTTGGTAAAGAGTCTGAGCGTAAAGGATGTGGCACGTCTGTACAATTTGAATTTCAGGAAGACGATAAAGCCAACAGAGCCCAATTGAACGACAGGTGCAAAAAAGCCTTGACCTGTATCTGTTCCAAACAGGTTGACCCAGAAATTGGTGTTGATTTCAGTATAAATAGCATTGATAAACACATTGACCAAGAAAAATGCCGGCACGAGCATATAAACGGCAGCATAGAGTTTAAAGAAAGTATAGGCGAGCGAACGGAACTTTTCAAAAACCGCTAAACTAATGACCAACGGGAAGAACGCTTGCATTATCCCCAAAAGGAAAAAACGCTCTGCCAAGAATAACGGATAGATGAACAAATCCAATATCCAGAGGATGGTACTTAGGATAAAAGCCAATATTTTGAAACCATATAGTGGTGTTACCAATGCCTCATACAAAAGCGTCATTGCGGAACTTGCGGCATCAAAGAGGCTTACATCTTCCTCTAATGGAATATCCTGCATTTGCAATGGAAGTAACGCAGGTGCCGTGCCCCTATATTGTCCCTCGATGGCCACCAATATCCCATCAAAGAATCCTAACACCTGCGTTGAAAATATGACCAATAGGACAATGGCAAAATTCTTGGCCAGTTCGCCCGGACTCAATCCCCAAGTGTAGCCGTCCTTGTCTGCAATACCTTCGTTGTATTTTTTAAGGATGTTTACCAAAAAGAATAGGACAGCGAGCGTTTTCATTCCGGCAATAGTATATTGCGAAAAGTCGCTGGCCTGTATGGTCTGGAAAACCGTATCAATGTATTCCAACCCAATCCCTAAAATGATGGTCGCTGTCATTGTTAATATTCTGTTTCGCGGTTATTGACTTTATCCTGCATTTTTCTGAAGGAAATAATATCACGATAGCGTTTTGTCTTCGTAGTGATGTTGGAAACCATTTGTTTAGATTCCAGTTCTTTTGCTTTCAATATTTCGGCACGTTCGGCATCGCTCATTTTTAGATAATCACTTGATAGGACTTCGTCTATAAAATCCACCGTGTCCAATGAATTTTGTACAATGGTTTCAAAAGAGGCTACAACCCTATCAATTTCTTCGGGTTTGATGTAGGGCGAATTCAGAATATCCTGAAGGTCATTCTGCATTACATTGATAAGGCGCTGATTGTTCTGTGCGATTTCCTCAACCGCCCTAAGCTGTTGGACAACGCTCGATACTTTTTCAATAGCTTCTTTGGCATCCTTCAAGAACTTTACGGACTTGATCATTTCTGCCGTCTGTTTACCCGATTCCAAAAGTTGCTTTACCAAGCTGATAAAGTTGGTGTTGTCATAAACCGGCATTCCTTGAGCGGAAGCATCTTTCGGCATTAAAAGGGCAACCACTAAGATTAGCCCGAATGACAATGTTTTAATTTTTGTCTTCATAATTTTATGTTTTAGATGTGAATTGAATTATTGCTTTTTGCATATCCTGATGCTCGTTGTAGAACTTCATTATTTCTTCGTTTTCTTTGCCATCCGTTAAGTAGGCGGCATACACTTCTTTCGGAACTTCAAGACGGAAAATGTTGCTTTCCCTACCTATTTTGATAAACATTTCGGTGTATTTGCGCCGTCCGGTAAGGTTGTTCTTGATGGATTTTAACTGATTTAGGTCGTGACTGGATAGGTTGAGCCTTTTGACCAATTCGTCATAGCCTTTTTCGTTGTTCAAGCTGTAGATGACCTGTGTGTTTTCAAGGATGCTTGCAGAAGTAGAATTGTTTGGCAGCTGATTGATGGATTGTAGAATAATACCAATCGCACCGTTCTGTTTTCTGATGGCCTGATAGTAGAACTCGACACTTTCCAGTACGTTATCAAACTTCAGTTGCTTGGCAAATTCATCGAAAAGGATGATGCCTTTTTCAGCTCGGTTCTTCCAAATCGTTCTTTGGATTGCTGACTTTATCAATTTCAGCATTACGGACAGGATTTCCTTATTGTCCTTCACTTCATCCAGTTCAAAAACAATCAATCGCTTGTCCTCGATTTTATAGGTCTGGTCTTCACTCACTTCAAATAGAAAACTGTATAGACCATCGCCGACATATTCTGACATTACGTGTAAAAAGCTTGTAACATTGAAGTAGTCGGGATGGATTTTTAAGGTGCTCAGAAGCTCTTTCTGATTCCTTTCTATAAAGCTGTAAAAACCATCCAAAGAGTGGTTTTCTGAAGTGCTGTCATAATAATGGCGCAGTATCTTTTTGACCGACACCGATTGCGCTTTTGTCACTTTCAAATCAGATGCGAACAGCTCAAATAGGAAAACTGATAAGTCTTCCAAACGTTCGGGTGTCAGGTCATTTGTATTACTTATGTAGAATGGGTTGATTCCAAGATTCTTTCCGCTTTCATACCGCAATACGGTATACTTTTCTGGGTAGAGTTTGGCAAACTTAGTGTAAGAACCACCCAAATCGATAATGACCAGACGAACGCCACTTTCAAAGTATTGGCGCAATATATTATTGGCCAAAAAGGATTTGCCTTCACCTGTTGGTGCAAAGATGGCGAAGTTCCGAGCTTTGATGCGCTTCTTGCGCTCGTCCCAAACATCCTTCAGCACGGGAATGTTATGCTCACGGTCGTTGAAGATGATGCCAGTAGCATCGGACTTGTAGTTCGTGTTATTTATGAACAGGCACAGGGCGTGCTTTAAATCGGTAACATATAAATCGTTATTCGAGAAATTGGATGAAAAACAGCAGTAACTATTTAGGATATAGTTTTTTCGTTCTTCGCCTCTTGGATAGTAGGGGATGATATCCAGTTCCTTGAACTCGGTTTTGATTTTTGAGGTAATCTTATCGAGCGCATTGGCATCTTTAGACCAATACACAATATTGAGATGACCACGAATGATTCTGGCATTATCATCGGCATTAATTTGGTCCAGGATGTGCTGAATTTTACCCAGTACCACTTTGTTCTGCGACCCGAAATTGGAACTTTTATTCAGTTCTTCAATTTTCTTATCCAGAAGCTTACGCCACTTCTGTTTGTCATCGAGATATAGTATTTGGTTGACAATATGGTTCTCGTTAAGCGTAAGCCCTAAGCCATCAATAAACCCTTGATGAAACACAAAATCGTCAGATGTGAATTTCTCATTGGTCTTGCTACTCTGTACACTTTCGCCAAAGCACAGTTCGCTATTGATGGCCAGGGCATCAAAATGGTTTTCGCCTATATTGACGCTTTTTTTATCTAAGATGATGTCGGTATCAAAGCCTTCGTTGAAACCATTGAAATAGCCATTCGTGAGTTGCTGAATCTCTTTCGCTTTAAGCGAAATAAATTCCATTTTTCGACTGTTGTTGATGAAGGAAACAGAATCACTTACTGAATTGACAAAGCTCTTAACGTTGTCATTGAGTTCTTGCACAATTCCCTTGGAAACCTTCCGGAACGGATTGAAATATTTTGAATTATTAAGTGCTTTGTTTTTGGTCAGGATGAAGAACAAATAGCATTTATGTTCTATGTGGCCACGACCTTTAAAATGCTCGTGCGTTACTTTTTCCAGAAAGGTTGTATTTGGAAGTTGTTCCGAAGAATAGGATTTCTTCAAATAGATATCCTGTTTGTGAACCACAGTCCCAACAGGCAGAGATTTCAGAGCCTGAAACCAGGCACCGTGCATATCCTCAAAATCCTTTTCGGACAACGAATAAATTTCAGGTAGATTCCCTTCATAGCACAGAACGACATTGCCATTATTGGCAAACACGATATTGTCCTGAATATCTGCAATGGGTTGATATTTAGAAAGGTTAATCTTGTTCATAATTAAAACCTGAATTTCTTTTGTTGCTGATTATTTTAGGGAATGCATTGGAAGTTTGAAATAGCTGAGGGTTGTAGGTTATTCTTGTCAATGCCACATAGAGCGCAGCGTTAAAAACCAGTACGCCTATAATTATCCCAAAGCTGAAAGAGAATATGATGATGAGCAACGAAGCCAAAATGGAAACCATCAGTAAGGCAAACAGAGAAATGGGCAGCCCAAAAATAACCGCCCGTTTCCTGATGTTTTTATAGACCTCAAACCGTTTCATTTACACAACTATTCCTATGAGGTAAGTGAAGATGCCGACTACTGCACCGGCAATCAAAACAAAGACGAGAACTCGGGTAATCCCTTTTTTTAGGTCTGCATTTTCGCCAAAGAAATGTCCTGCATTAAAGAGGAAACCAACAAGGAAAATGACACCGAGTAAAATGGGAAATACAGTTCTTATAGTATCGCCCACATCGTTAACGGAATCTTCAATGCCACCAATTTGAGCAAATAGCGAAGTGGATAAGAGCGAAAAAAAGGATGCTAAATAGAGTGATTTTTTCATAACGTAACAGTTTAAATTTTTGTGTTGTTTTCGTTATGGGAAATTTACATATATTTGAATATAAATAACTGAAAATCAAATATTTGTGAATAAAATAATATTTGGTTTTGTTTGAATTCCGTTGCTATTATTTGGCATCAAATTCTATGAAATTTTGAAGTGAAGTTGTTGATAACCCGAAAATTGAAAATGAAAAAAGTGCTCAAAAACGTCAGTTTTGTGATTTTACTTTTGAAAATGTGCCTCATTTTCGGACAAGAACCAGATGCTCAAAAAAGAATAATAATTGATGTTGGCCACGGTGGAAAAGATTCTGGTGCGATAGGGATAAATGGCATCCAAGAAAAGGATGTGGTACTTAATATTGCAAATGCCATTTTGAAGTTGAATGATGAGTTAGATAAACCTTTGGAAATTTACTTAACCAGGTACACCGATACGCTCATTTCTTTATCGGATAGGACGAAGTTGGCTAAATCATTGAAAGCAGATTTGTTTGTGTCGCTGCATTGTAATCATTCGGATAATCCAAATGCACGAGGGATTGAAGTTTATGTGGCAGTTGCAACATCCAAATATTCTGATGATGCTGCTTGGCTTGCTTTTCAAATGCAAGCTGCACTCAATAAAGAATTGGGATATGAAAGTAGAGGTGTAAAGTTTGCCAAATTCCAAGTGCTTCGGGAAACTATTGATAATTGTCCCTCTATACTTTTGGAATTGGGGTTTTTGAGTAATAAAGATGAAGGACTACATATAAGAGAGAAAGATAATATACTTGCGATGGCGTTATCAATTCTTATTGTTTTACAATTTAAAAAATGAAGTTATGAAACAGTTGTTCAAAGAAGTTTTCATTTCAATGACAGATATATTCAAAATATTGTTTGTGGAATTAAGGTCCGCAGTCAAAGGTATGTTGAAAAAGGGCAGATAAACAATTAAGGTTTAGAGGGCTTCTTGTAATAAAATTAGATTCTGTTTTTTTTGATTTTCAAATGCAGTTTTTGCTGCTTCTGTATAAAAATGGTGTTCATTCAAAAATTTTACATTCAATTTTATCCATTCATCATCTGTGAATGTCATATCCAGAAAAGTTTCCCATTCTTTACGCAGCAATCGATTTCTCTCTGAAAAAGTGGTCATTCCTAAATGGCTTAAATCTGCGTCGTTCAATATTTTTTCTAATAGATTTGTTGGCTCTCTTCCCATTTCCGTTGAAAGGATAGTATTTTCCACTATCTTGATTTTCTCTTTTGGAAAATTCTGTTTTTGCAAAAATTCTCTTGCAATTGTACAACTTAACTTTTCGTGACCTATTGTTATTTCGATGTTGCCGACATCGTGAAAATAAGCGGCTATCACTACCATTTCTCTTTCCACGTCTGTCAGGTTCGATTTTTGTGCAAGGAAATTTGCATTATGAGCGACTTCTGCTGTATGCCGATAGTTATGGAATTGTAAAGAGCGACACCTTCCGCTTTTTAAAAGTTTTTTGCAGTGTTTTTCTGTCTTAATAATTAATTCAGTGTTCATTCTATACCAACTTCTTTTTATGACTGTAAAAAATCAATATGCCCAATAGTGCAACACTCACTGCCGTTGCGGGAATTGTTCCCAAGTCCATACCGCCTTCAGCCGTCGTCTTTGTAAGCAAATCGCCAAATGTTGCGCCGAATGGCCTCGTGAAAATAAACGCAATCCAAAACAAAATGATATGGCTTATTTTGGTGGTGTAATGCAACAAAACAACAATTACAATAACACCTGCGGTTACCAATGCACCTTGCAAATAACTCAAGCCTACATTATCACTTAAAAAATCGCCAAAGGCTGTGCCCAAGCTGTTAGAGAATAAAATTGCAATCCAATAAAACAGTTCCACTTTTTTATTGAAAATGGGATACACTTCAATTTTTCCAATGGTGCTTTTCCATATCCAAAGGGTGTTTATCAATAGTGTTATCAAAATCAATGATCCTGCGAGGTAGCCTAAATGCAATGTCCTATCCATAAAATCCGATATTTCAGTACCTACGGTTGTGGTGCCGACAATGACCAACCAAAATAACAATGGAATGTACTTTTTAGCCATTAATTGTATTGCTAACACCAACAGAAAAAATACAGCGGTAATGGCAAGACCAATCGCATATCCTAATTGTAGCGTATGTGCCAAAAGGTCGCCCAATGTTTCGCCCAATGTAGTTGCGATAATTTTCATTATCCAAAAGAGCAATGTAATCTTTGCGACTTTGTTTAAACCCTCTGAGATAACTTTTGCCTTTTTCATTTTAGCGGTTTGTTTCGTCTAACAATTTTCGTTTTTTCAATACTTTCAAAATCAGATAAATCAAGGTTGTGATAATTGCACCATAAAACCAAAACTCAGTTTCAAATTCAAAAGGTTCTTTTTCAACCAAATCGCCCACCAAATCGAAAATCCAAAAAAGTAGAAATATTGCGCAAAGCCCATTCTTTTCCTTTTTGAGTACTTTTTTAATACTAAAAGCGTATTTCGGTTTTGTATAATTTTTGAGAGATGGAATAAATGCTGGAACATTCTCTGCCCAATCTAAATACGTTTGCCCGAATTTATTCCGTAGAAAATTTTCTTCGGCATACATTATACGCTCATAATAAAAAGCATAGAAGAAAATAAAAGCAACTGTAAACCAAGCATTTTCAGTAAGCATTGCAACACCGAGCCACATAAAGAAGTTTCCGAGATATAATGGATGCCTCACTACTGAATAGATCCCTGTGGTATTCAACTCATCGGCCAATTGTCCACCTTTTGTATTTCTTCCCGATGTATTTTTAGGTGTATGCCCAACGGTAAAAATTCTGATTGCAAGACCGAGCAAGCTTACGCCAAGACAGATATACTCGAAACTTTCGGACAACCAGGTTTCAGGTGTTTCAATCTCATAATATTCGGTGTAGATGTATACCGATAGTCCAATTCCTAAAATAATTAAAGGCAGATAACTTCTGTTTTTAAATAGAAAATCGCCCTGTGTTTTTAATTCTTCTTGTAATGCCATTTTTGTTAAAATTTAAATTTGAAACCTACCATATGATTGCCCTCAAAATTTGAATAGGTCAATTCCATATGCTCTTGTTGATACTCTGTAGTGAATAATAAATTGCTTCCAAGACCGATTGCAGCACCTGCAATTACATCGAGTATATCGTGTTTGTTACTATCGATACGGCTTGCAGCTGTAAAGCCTGCTAATGCATAAGATGGTATGGCATATTTAAACCCGTAACGTCTATGCACATATCCTGCGCTATGAAAAACCGTTGAAGTATGTCCGGATGGAAAAGCGTTATCATTGCTCATATCCGGTCGCTGTTTGTTGATGGAATATTTTAGGCCATAGGTTACGCCTACGGTAAGCAGAAGGCCTTTAGTAAACTGCCAAGCCCCTTTTTTATCACCAATTATAAAACTTGTTCCTAAAGTTGCGGCAGGCAATGCAAATAAGACGACATCACCAATTTTTTGGGTTGTACCAATTTCGGGCTTTGTTTCGCTCGTATCTTGAGCTTGTATTTGAAATGTTACAAGGCTAAAGAATAAGCTAAAAAAGAGTAAAAACGCTTTTTTTAAAAATGCTTTTTTCATCTGCGTAATCTGAATTGTTATCCAAAGAACGCACGAGATTTGATGTAAATTTTAACAGAGTAGTGCAGAACAATTAATCTGCACAAAATAGGTAAATTTAGGAAAGACTATTTTTGAATTGAGTAGGTGTTAAACCCTTATGTTTCTTGAAGGTTGCGTTAAATGAGGACTTGGAATTAAATCCAACATCCGTAGCAATACCAAGAAGTGTAAAATGATTATTCTGGTCGTTTTTAAGTCGATTTACGAATTCTTCTACACGATATTCATTCACGAAATCTTGAAAACTTACATTCATATGTTCATTCAATACTTCCGAAATATATTGGCGTGGAATATTTAGTTTATCTGAAACATCGACAATTGATAATTTGTTATTGAGATACAATTTATCCGTTTCCATTGAGCGAACTAAGTCCGCTTTGTATTGTTCAATTAGTTTTGGATTAAGGTTGGAATTTTTGTATTTGCTAATTTCAACATTTGGTAGGACATCTTTACCCTTACTTAACAATTTGAACGCTATAAAATAAAACAAAAAGGCAACGACCAATAGAAGATAAGTGTTGAAATTCTTGTCATTAAGAAAAGGTAATTCAACTTTAATAAAAACATTCAGTAATTCATCTAAAGATGACAAAGCAAATATCAATGCTATCGGAATCGCAAAATAGATTATCCAATGTTTCGTTCTGGTAGTCAGGATTGAATATATTATCAAAGCCAAATACGCCACAAATGTTAACTCTATAATGCTTTCAAATATTTCAACAATTGAATTTTCTTCAACCATCCATATTTCAAGCGCTTCAATAAAGAAATAAATGATATTAGGCAAAAAGAAAAGGTAATCAAGCTTGGCGAATTTTTCTTTCCCATTTTTATAGTATCGGAAAAACAGGAATAGGAATGTTACAAATAGTGAACTATCGAACAGAAACCAGTCTGCATCTTGAACAAATAGGTTATTATCATCATCGCCTGCCACATACAGTAGCACTGAAATCAAACTTCCAAAGAGCAACCAAAACGTAGTTTTCTTGTATTCTTTACGATTGATAAACAATACCGTAAGGACAAAAACACCTTGTATTAAGGCAATTATTTGTAGTGTTTTTAGCATTAAAAAAAATAATTATTTGGCAAGATATTAAAATTTGCGACTACGGTTGCCGTTCCGTATTGCTTTGCGTCAATTACATAAGTCAACGAAAAAAACGGTAAATTATTAGATATGGGATTTTGTTCAGTGTAAGTTTCTCATTGGCAGATTACTTTCTTTTATCCCCAGCCCCTTTATCAAAGGCAATCAAATTAAAGAGTTCCCGCATCCGGCTACGGACTCGGTTGCCATAGCGTTCTTCCAATTCTTCAGCGTTTAGATTGGTAGTGGCGTGGGTCTTAATTTTACGTTTCGTGTCAAGATAGAGCTCGTATCGGGATAATAGTACTTCGCCCATAACGTTCAAATCTTTACCGTAGAATCTTCCAGCGGGTTCGACACCCAAATCATCAAAACAATAAAATTTGGTGTTGCCATATTCCTCAACCGTTTTAAAGCCAAGATGATTGAAACTAAATGTGACATTCCGACAGGGAATCATTTCGTAAGGTCGTTGCAAGGGTACTAAATGCCGTAGCAATTTCATTAAACAGGTCTTTCCACAACCTACCGGTCCAGAAAGCAAGATGCCTTTATCCACGTCGATGCCGTAGGTTTCGCAATTTTCCTTGTCCTTGATGAAATATGAACAGAGCGTTAGTAAAATATCTTTGTCCTCATCATAAATCCTGAATTTCTTTCCGAACAACAGTTTGCCCTTGGCATTCAGGTAAATCAGAATTTTCGGGAAGTCGTAGAGAACGCTTTTACCATCGAATTTTCCCAACGAATATTCCACACCACCTTCGGTAATTTTAGAGGGGTTGTCCATAGTCTTTGTTTTTAGTGGTTCGCAAGTTGTCCTTGATTAGGGACGCTTGTTTTTTGTTTGGTTTGTTTTCTTCTTCAAAAAGTTCGGTTCTATCCATCCAGTTTGTGGCCAATGAGCGCCAATCCCGTATCGGTTTTCCGTCGCTTGTTTTCCATTCCCGGTCGGCATAATGCTCGTAGAATTTTTTTGCTTCATCAGCATCAAAATCTTTTTCTTCAAAAAATAAAATAACGGCCTGCCTGCCCTTTGGCTGTTTTATATTGTTTTCTTGTTTGATATTGTTTGTATTAGATACCAATGCTTGTCCATCTATGGGACGGTGTTGGTACACAACCTGTCCGTTTTTGGGATGGTGGTGTCCCTCAAGCGGTACACCTCTGGGATGGTACTGTTCCGCAAGCTGTTCTAAAATGGGATTGTACTGTCCCGTAACCCGTTCATCACTTGTCCCAATAATGGCCATCTTGATTTTGCTGCCTTTGTATGGATTGTTGGAAGGAAAGTAGGATAGGTACAGCCAAGCATCCAAATCGACAATACACCTATGGTACGTAGATTTTGAACCAATCTTGGCAACGCGCATCAGTTCCCTACGGTTCACGTAGAATTCATCCATAAACCGAGAGCTGTTCCATTCTTGGAACAGCGCCATATACAAACTGATATGGGTAGGGTTTAAGCGGTCATCAAAATAGAACTTTTCAAAAGCCGCATTAAGTAGCTTTATATAGTTCATCGCTTAAGAATTTAGACCGTGATGCACACGGTTGGCATCCATCACTTTTTGTATTTCCTCTGTATCATAATAGATAATCCCACCTACTTTGGTATAAGGCAAGGTGCCATTGATGCGAAGATTTTGAAGTGTGCCTGGACTGACTTGAAGTAAATCCATAACCTCAGAAGATTTGAGGTACTTCTTTAGTTTCCCGCTGGCTTGTCTGGTAAGTAGTTTTTTGATGTCATCGAGCAATTCCATTTTGAATTCCCGAAGATCGTCTGTGGTAATAATACTTGTCGGCATAATAGAACGGTTTTAAAGAAAAGGGCTATCGATGATTTAAAATTTTTAATTGATAGCCCCTGACTTGATTTGACTTTCGTTCTACAAATTTGAATAGGTTTATTGGATTTTATTCCCCAGTACGACCGTACTACGGTTAAAATTTAACATCTTGAAATTTGTTATGTTTTATAGTGTTTTGAGATAATTTTTATGAAATGATGCTATCAAATCACTCTAAAATTTATGGTAAATTGATGCGGAACTCGATTACCGTAGGTCAACCGTACTACGGTCTTTTTTTAACAATTTGAAACGTAATATTAATAGAGAAAATTATGGGTTCATTCCTCGCTTTTATCCATTTCAGAAAGAAGCGATGTGCTTAGTTCATCAAGAAATAGCGTTCGGCTTTTTTTCCTGTTTTTGATGTCCTGAAAGGTTTTGTAGATGTCCTTTGGTTCAATATTAAATAGTTGTTCCAACTTTTTTGAAACCTGCATAATGCCTTGATTGTTTTGTTTTCCCAATCCTTTTGAACATAGTGCATAGAGCAGTTCCACATAATCTGTGTTAGAAAATGGCCAATCAATTTTTTCCATTGGTTTGATGCTATTGTGTTTTCCGTTTAATCCGTTACGAACCCTATCTTTCTTTTCATCAAAATAGGTCACTAAATAATCATACGCCTTGTATTTGCCCAAAAGCATATCTCTTGGTGTGCAAAATTCAGGGTCTTGAAAGTAGAATTTGGATGTTGTAATATGAAAGGTTTCGAGATAATCCCTTGTGTAATATTCCTTGTCAAAATGCGTAGCACCAGAATTGACGTATCGACCAAAATCTATGTTATAGAGAAAGAAGCGATTTAATTTGTTAATTTTCCTTTTAATGAACTTTAACTGGCAATCTTTATTGCCTTTGGGAAATTGAACTTCAAACGAATGGATTTCTGAAAAGTATATGAGCCGTATTAGAGGCACCTGTTTTGTTTCTTTAAAGAATTTTATTTCTTCTTTGATGGATTTAAATTCTTTATTGAGAATTTCATTTTTGTAGAAGCTCAATAATTTGCGGCAGGCTTTTATAGAACGTACCGCACAGTCTAAAATATTTTCGTTTTGAACTCTTATTTCATCCAGATCCTCTAATAACTTTTTTGATAATAATTGTGAGTCCATAAGCAGGTACTTTTAATATTGAAACCATAGTAATGGGATTTAGTTGATAAGGTTGGTTAGATGATGTCATAGTCCTGCAAAATGGTATAAATGAAAGTCACGCTTCATAAAATTTGTGGTTCATTGATGTATTTTAGGGAACTCTATCTAAAGTAACTTTACCTTGTGATTTTACAAGGAAAACGCACCGTATATAATTACGGAATAGTCCGTATTTTTCTACGGATTATTTGTGAGACATTGTATATAGTGGGTTCTGCAAAGAATTGAATTTACTTACTTTTCTTCCTGAATCGCTTTAAAAACTCGCGCCTATTCTTCACACCGGTCTTTTTAAAGATATTGGATGCGTGTTTTGATACCGTACTTTCAGCAATGAACAAATCTTTGGCTATATTTTTATAGCTCAAATTACTCAGAATTGACAAGGCGACCTCGATTTCCCTTCGTGTCAAATCTTCATAAATGATTTTGCGCTCTACCGATTCATCCCGTTGTTTTTTCTTTAAGGCGAATACCTCATACATTCGATTATTGTTTTCTATAAAGTACAAATACCTATCTGCTTCAATAGCGGTTATCGCAAAAAAAGCCAAGTTCATTACGGTAAAAGTTATCCATTGGTAATCGCCTATTACCGTACAAATGGGTAATAAGGCTATGCTTGCCACACTAACCATCGACAACTTATTTCGCCTTAGTATAAAGGCATTTGGATTGCTGGGATTCGAGATTCTACGGTAGAAAATGAATAAAAAAATAAAGGCTAAAATCGATATCGGAATGGTAAAAAGAAAACGTGCCGATTTCAGCGAATCTGTTAGAAAATAGGGAATCAAGAATAAAACTATAAAACTGACACTTGCCAGTATTGCAAGATTTCTAATGGACGAGTTAAACTTCAACACAACAATATCATACTCTTTATACAGGTAGTAAACAATGTAAACACAAAGCGTAATGGCAACACCGTAAGTAATTATATATTGAAGTATAAAAGGTCCGGGAAAATCTTCTACGGGTAGAAACCCACCAGTGGCATTATAGGCAATAAATAAAAAGCCAAGATAGAGAAACCGTCTTAGGCTACTGCGAGTTTTTTTTCTCGAAAAATAAAGGGTAAGCAATACAATGACCGTATCTATTAAAAGATAGAAGAACGTTGTCCAATGTATTGATGTCCCAAACATTTATATTCCTACTCATTGCGCTCAAATTTGTTGGTTTCTAAATTTTTTGAAACATTGTTCCAAAGAAAAATTTGTCCGTTCATAGCAATATAAACATCCGGTTTTAGAAGCTGTAGCGAGCTGATTGCATATCCTAAATTAAATGGTGCATCCGTGTTCTCAGATGAACCTAAAATGAAAGACCCAACCAGAACAATGGTTTTTTTCAGATTGAGTCTTCCTATATATTTTGCGGTATCTTCCATCGTGAAAGTACCGTGTGTTATTAAAATTTTAGTTGCATTAGATTCGGCAATCTTGCTAACTAACAGATTTCTATCATTTTCATTTATTGCCCGACTATCTTTTTTAAAGACGCCCTCGATGGTATATTTAAAATCAACATTTGCACCTTTAAAAAAATCCTCGATGGTAACATTGGATTTTGTTATTCCGTTGTCATCAACATAATCTAAACCCTCTATGGTGCCACCTGTTGTGAATATATGTATCATAATAGGTCTTCGTTTGGACCTATAAATATAGTGGTAATAATTTATACTCAACTCTTGTTGAACTTGTTAAGTCACAGTTTGTTTAAGAATCTTTCCACTTCATCTTCTGCAACCGAACCGCATTTAATATAGCCAAAAGCGCCACACCCACATCGGCAAACACTGCTTCCCACATTGTAGCTAATCCACCTGCACCAAGGATAAGCACAATTACTTTCACCCCAAATGCCAAGCCAATATTTTGCCAAACGATGCTTCGGGTAGAACGCCCAATTTTAATTGCCCTGGCAATTTTGCTTGGTTGGTCGGTTTGGATGATAACATCTGCCGTCTCAATGGCAACATCACTACCCAAACCACCCATTGCGATACCCACACCACTTGCTGCCAATACAGGCGCATCGTTGATACCATCGCCTATGAATGCCACTTTCGTTTCAGGTTGTTTTTTGAGTTCTTCGACCTCGTTTAACTTATCTTCCGGCAATAAACCACCTTTTGCCCAATCTATGTTCAGTTCTTTTGCTACTTGCTGGGTAATGGAATCCTTATCGCCCGAAAGCATTATGATTTTTGAAATACCAGCCTCACGTATTTGCTTAATGGCTTGGTGGGCATCTTCCTTCAGCTCATCGGCAATGGTCACATAGCCTGCAAACTTTCCATCAATGGCAACCATTACTATGGATTCTACAATGCTATCGGTTTCAGAGGGTACTTCTATACTATTCGAGGTCATCAGTGCTTTGTTGCCGACAAAAACGGTTCTTCCATTGACCGTTCCTTTTAAGCCCTTTCCGGCGACTTCGGAAACTTCGGTTGCTTCCAAATCAGCACCGTCAGCTTTGTATTCCAGAATTGCTTTTGCAATGGGATGGGTGGATTGTTCTTCCATAGCCATCAGGTATTGCATAAATTCCGCTTCTGCGAAAGCGGATTTATTGACCACTTCCTTAATCTTAAAGACCCCTTTGGTAACAGTTCCCGTTTTATCCATTACCACGGTATTAACTTTGGTCATTGCATCCAAAAAGGATGCGCCCTTGAACAAAATACCGTTGCGGGATGCTGCACCCAATCCGCCGAAATATCCTAATGGAATTGATATAACCAAAGCACAGGGACAGGAAATAACCAAGAAAATCAACGCACGATAAAGCCAATCCCTAAATACATAATCGTCCACAAAAAAGTAAGGCAAAAACGTTAAACCGATAGCAAGAAATACCACGATAGGTGTGTAAATCCGTGCAAACTTTCTGATGAACAATTCAGTCTTTGATTTGCGGGCAGTAGCATTTTCCACCATATCCAGAATACGGGCAATGGAACTGTCCTTAAATTCTTTGGTGGTTTCAACTTCGATGACACCATCGAGATTGATGCTTCCCGCAAAAACCTTTTCGCCTTTCGCAATGGTATCTGGCTTGCTTTCGCCTGTTAAAGCAGCTGTGTTGAACGACCCTTTCTCTGAAAGTAGAATACCATCAAGTGGTACTTTTTCACCCACCCGAACCTGAATTTTCTCGCCAATCTCGACGGTTTCAGGATTGACAGAGACAAAATCATTATCACGATAGACCAATGCTTCGTTAGGGCGCACGTCGAGTAGTGCTTTAATGTTTCTTTTGGCTCGGTTTACAGCTGCGTTTTGAAACAGCTCGCCCACAGCATAAAAGAGCATTACGGCCACACCTTCGGGATATTCGCCTATGGCAAATGCCCCCAAAGTGGCAATGGACATTAAGAAAAATTCCGTGAAGAAGTCGCCTTTTAAAATACTGTTCCATCCTTCCCGTATAACAGGAAATCCTACAGGAATATAAGCTACTGTATACCAGACAACGCGAATCCAACCTTTAAAAAAGGGAAAGGCATCAAAATAATCAATGGCAATGCCGACTATCAGCATCACAAAGCTGAAAATGGCAGGCAAATAAGTTCTGAAGTTGGACAATTCTTCCGGACTGCTGTGATTGTGTCCGTCATCGTGGCTGTGCTCGCCTTTATGTTCTTTAGGGTCTATGTCGCGTAAATTTACTTTTTTCTTTTTCATCTATTCTGCTATCCAAATTTTTGCTTGTTCTTTATCTTTTAAATCGAAGTATTTTACTTCCGAGCTTGTGAAGAAATCGGTGGCTTTCGCAGCCCATTCTTGCCATTTCTTTTCGCCGACAAACGCCATTTTTCCATAGTCATCGATATGTGCGGCATCTGTTTTTATGTCTTCCCAAAAACCTTTTAGAGTATAGCCTTCAAAATCTTCCATTTCAAAATAAAAGTCCACTTTGTGACCCTTGTCGATGATTCTATGGATTTGTTTGTGAATGGTCTTTAAATTTTCTTCGTTCAATTTGCCCGAAAGCTTTGCGGCAATAAGGTTTTCTTTTTTTGTTTCTATAAATTGTATCATAACTTGTTATTTTTCAGCGTTCAAAGTACAGGTTTAAACCGTGCAACGGAAGTGCATTTATTGCCCACTACACTTTTCGCAAATTCCTTTTATGACCAAGTTTGCATCCTCAGCCACATACCCATCGGGTAGATTAACCTGCGGAATCTTATGTTCTGTGAGACATACGGTTTCATCGCAGTTGTTGCAATGAAAATGCAGGTGTAAATCCTGTTCAATCTCACAATTGCACCCAGGTTCACAAAGCGCATATTTTGAAATATTAGTGCCATCGTCTATTTGGTGCACGATTCCTTTTTCTTCAAAAGTTTTTAAGGTTCGATAGAGTGTAGTTCTGTCCGCTTTCGCGAAAGCGTTCTCAATGTCCGTTAATGCAACTGCAATTTCTTTCTCGGCCATATACTTATAAATCAAAATGCGCATTGCCGTAGGACGCACACTTTTGTTTTCCAATGTTTTTTCTATTTCTTTCATTATTTAGTAAATAGGTATTAGTGACTATGTTCCGCTTCGCCTTTTTTCATTTCAGCCATTAAATAGTAAGCATTATTAAAAGCGTATTTTGCATTCGATTTTTGTTCTGTTAGAAAATCAATGGGAAACCAATCCCCATCTTGAGCCCCTCTAGTGATTTCATTAGGTGTAAAAGACCAGTCATCGCCTTCCTTTTCAACCACAAACACAAAAAATCGGTTGCCATCAGAGGCTATAGCACTTTCGGGTATCGCCAACGTCTTATTATTGTCCGTTTGTATGCGTCCCTGAATGTACATTCCGGGTATCAGGTTGCCTTCTTTGTTCTCAATTTCTGCGTGAACGTGTATTGCTTTCGGGTTCTGCTCAAAAGTCTTGCCTACGGAATAGATTTCAGCGGTCAGTTCCTTCCCAGGAATAGATTGAACATTGAAAGTCACTTTCTGACCTTCCTTGACTTTATAGACATCTTTTTCAAAGACCATCAAATCTGCGTGAACGTGGTGGGTGTCTACGATTTCCATTAGGTCGGTCTGGGGTTCTACATACTGCCCTGTTTTGACTTCTACCTTTTGTACAAATCCTTCGATGGGACTTCGCAGCGCGACACGCTGGTAAATCGTTCCGTTCCTTACGCCTGATGCACTAACGTTTAGTTGTTGCAGTTGGGCTTCAAGACCTTTTGCCATACTTCGGGATGCTTGGTATTCGGCTTCTGCCTTTTGAAAATTAGCACCACTTCCTACCCCTGCATCGTAGAGGGTTTTTTGTCGTTCAAATTTCTTCTTAAGAAATTGACTGTTACTGTATGCATTGAGGTAATCGGTCTGTTTCTGAATGATGTTGGGATGCGAGAGGTAAGCGACTGTTTGCCCTTTATTGACCTTTTCGCCTTCGATAACTTCAATGGAAACCACGTTTGCACCAACCACTGTTGTAATGGATGCTTCATTCTGTGGTGGGACTTCCAGTTGACCGTTCGCTTCCACATACCCGCTCATATTTCTAATTTGTAGGGTATCGATTTGCATTTGCAGGGCGTCGAATTGTTTGGCAGTGAGCATCACTTCTTCAGCTTCGCCTTCTGTGTGGGCTTCTTCCGTTACAGGATTTCCTTCATTGTTTTCAGCTGACTCTGATTTAGAATCACCACAAGAGGTCAACGCTAAGAGCATCGTCAATAATCCTATGATTGTACATTTTGATAGATTTTTCATTATTGTTTAAAATATTTTAGTTCGAAAACTGATTTTAGATAATTGTCGAGTGCGTCCAGCGCATCCATTTCGGTATTTATGGCATCCCGTATGATTTGTGTGAATGCCGCATAGTCCACCGCGCCTTCCTTGTAGGCAAGCAGCGCACCTTTGCGTTGCTCTTCAGCAAGCGGCAAGGCTTTATCTCTATAAAATTGCCAGGATGCTTCCCATTTTTTATAGGATTGTACCGCCTGCTGAAATTCGGATTGCAATTGGCGTTGTGTATAATCAGCATTAGTCCTTGCGATTTCGCTATCGATTTTAGCGGCCTTCGCTTGGCTACGTTCCGTTCCAGAAAATAAAGGAATGGAAATACCAGCTTGATAGCTGTAAAACCCGCTATTGCCGTTCACTCTTTGAAGTCCGCCCTGAAGATTTAACTTAGGAAGCAAGTCCGAACGGGCCGCATCATAATTTGCCTCAGCCTCATCAATTTGTCTTTGCGAAAGCTTCAGTTCGGGATGATTTTCTACTGATGTGGGTATGCCCAATACGGCAACTTCACTTTCATCAAGCGATTTTGGAACCGTATAAAAAACGTCCGAGACCAGCCATAGGTTGAGTTTTTGAAGGGCAATGGCGTAATCGCTTTCGGCCTGTTGCAATTTGTTGCGGATTTGCAATGCCTGATTTGTAGCTGATGAATATTCCAAGCGTGAAATGGCTTCTACCTCATAATTGAGCGCAATGGCTTTTTCAAATTGTGAATAGATAGAATCCAGTTCTTGGTACAATTCAAATTTCTGCCGTTGTTGATAAGCTTGTGACCACGCTTTTTTAACTTCCTGTTCCACTTGAAGTTCAGAAAGGTCAAGAGCTGTTTCGGCCAAAGCGATACGTTGCTTTTGCAGACGCTTTTTCGCACCGATGCCGAATAAGTTGATATTCTGTTGCCCTAAACCAACCAATGTATAAATACCCTGACCATCCGATATTTCCTCGCCACCAGTAAACACTTGGGTGTTTCCAAAATCGTAAGCTGTGCCTTTGAGAGCAGTTTGCCTTTGTATTTCCAACTGTTTCGTTTTCAAGAGCGGATAGTTTTCCTTAGAAATTGCTACCGCTTTTTCCAATGATATTACCGGCAGGGGATTATTCTGCTGCACCTGTTGTGCCTCAACGAAAGAGGAGGAGAACAGCAAGCAGATTACCGCAGTTGCCGTAACAAATTTTGGATTGAATCTCATCTTACGTTCCGAACGTTTCTCGACCCACTGATAAAAAATAGGAAGGATAAAAAGTGTTAAGAGCGTTGAAGTTAGCAATCCACCAATGACCACGGTTGCCAAGGGTCGTTGCACTTCAGCCCCTGCGGATGCTGAAATGGCCATAGGCAGGAAACCAAGGATATCGGTTAAGGCAGTAAGCATAATAGGACGAATTCTACGTTTAGTACCTTCTATAATTCGCTGTCTCAAGTCGGTAACACCTTCTTCCTTCAGTTCGTTCAATCCGCTTATCATTACCAATCCATTCAGTACCGCCACACCAAAGAGCACGATAAAACCGACCCCTGCGGAAATGCTAAATGGCATATCCCTGAGCCATAGCGCGAATACACCGCCTATGGTAGCCATCGGGATGGCTAAATATATCATCAAGGTCTGCGGAAAGGATTTTAAAGCGAAATAAATCAAAATGAAAATTAGCAATAAAGCAATCGGGACAACGGTCTGTAATCTAGTGCTGGCGCGTTCAAGGTTTTCAAAAGCACCACCATAACGAATGTAATATCCAGGGGGTAATTCAAATTGGGTTTCCAATTTATCCTGAATTTCTTCGACTACCGATTTAACATCACGGTCACGGATATTGATACCTACATACGTTCGTCTGTTTGTATTGTCCCTGCTTATTTGCATCGGTCCAGGTTCGTAGCTCACATTCGCAATTTCCCTTAGCGGAATTTGTGAGCCATTGGGCAAATTGATAAATAGGTTTTGGATATCATTAATGCTTTCTCGGTTTTCTTTTTGCAGTCTAACCACCAAGTCAAATCGCTTTTCACCCTCGAATATCACACCTGCCTTACCACCTGCAAAAGCAGCCTGTACCACACTATTGAGCTGGTTGATTTCAAGCCCATATTGTGCCAGTTTATTGCGGTTGTAATCAATGGTTATTTGAGGTAATCCGTCAGTTGCCTCTACTTTCATATCCGCTACACCCGGAACGGTCGCAATGATTTTGCCCATTTCTTCCGCCTTGCTTGCCAGAATGTCCAAATCTTCCCCAAACAGTTTAATGGCAACATCTTCACGTACACCCGTAAGTAGTTCGTTAAAACGCATTTCTATGGGTTGGGTAAATTCATAATTGACACCGGGAACTATGCTTATGGCTTCCTTCATTTTTTCGACCAATTCATCTTTGCTCTCGGCAGATGTCCATTCATCACTTGGTTTTAAAATGACAAATACATCCGCAATGTCCATTGGCATAGGGTCGGTAGGCACATCGGCCACACCAATACGGCTGATGATAGTTTCTACTTCTGGAAATTCCACTTTAACTATTCGCTCTATTTTCGTAGTTGTTTCTATAGTTTCCGAAAGGGAACTTCCGGGTTTTAGAATAGCGTGAAACGCAATATCGCCTTCATCCAGCTGTGGGATGAATTCGCCGCCCATTCTGGTAAAGGCAAAAATGGCAACTGCAAAAAGAGCAATAGCGATACCTATAACCATCTTCCCTTTAGTGAGCGATTTGGTCAATAGCGGTTCATATTTTCTTTCAATCCAATGCACGAATTTATCGCCATACGATTTCTTTTCAGATTTCGGCGGTCTAAGGAATAATGCGGAAATCATTGGAACATAAGTCAAGCAAAGTAACATTGCACCAATCATAGCAAAGATGAAAGTTAAAGCCATAGGCTGAAACATCTTACCTTCAACACCTTCGAGCGCCAGAATAGGAAGGAAAACAATAAGAATGATTAGCTGACCAAAGAAGGCGGCATTCATCATTTTTTTAGATGACTTCGCCGCAATTTTATCCCGCGTTTCCGAATCCACGGCCTTCTTTTTGACTACATAAGAGTACATCAAGAAAACGGTGCTTTCCACAATGATGACCGCACCATCTACGATAATACCGAAGTCAATCGCACCCAAACTCATCAGGTTCGCCCACACGTCAAAAGCGTTCATCAGTATGAACGCGAACAGTAGCGATAGGGGGATAGTAGATGCAACGATAAGACCACCGCGCCAATTCCCTAAGAGTAAAACCAAAACAAAGATTACGATTAAGCCACCTTCCAATAGGTTTCCGGTTACTGTTCCCGTAGTTTCCGCAATTAGTTCACTACGGTCGAGGAAAGGTTTGATGCTAACCCCATCCGGAAGGGATTGCTGAATTTGTTCCATCCGTTGCGTCACGTTTTCGATGACTTCGTTGGAATTTGCGCCTTTCAGCATCAAAATCATTCCACCCACAGCTTCGCCCTTGCCATCTTTGGTCAGCGCACCGTAACGTACGGCACTTCCTATACTCACGTTCCCTACATCTTTGATTTTTATAGGAATACCGTTGACCGTTTTTACGACCATATTTTCGATATCCGAAACGGTTCTGGCAAGACCTTCACCACGTATAAAATTAGCTTGATGATTTCGCTCGATATAGGCACCGCCCGTATTCTGATTATTATTTTCCAAAGCTGAAAACACTTCAGATATTGTAATTCCGATGGCACGAAGTTCGTCAGGGTCAACCGCTACTTCGTATTGTTTTTTATTTCCGCCAAAAGCATTCACTTCCACAACGCCAGTAACCATTGCCATTTGTCTGCGAACTATCCAATCCTGAATGGTTCGTAGTTCTGTTGCTGTGTATTCACCTTGGTGTTCTTCATCGACTTCAAGGGTATATTGGTAGATTTCGCCCAGTCCCGTTGAAATGGGCCCCATAGACGGTTCGCCAAAACCCATCGGGATTTGTTCCTGTACCTCTGTCAGTTTTTCTGCAACAAGTTGTCTGGGTAAATATGTTCCTACATCATCGTCGAAGACAATAGTTACAACAGAAAGACCAAAGCGGGAAACCGAACGGATTTCCTTGACATTGGGCAGGTTACTCATAGCCACCTCGACAGGATAGGTTACAAATTGCTCGATATCCTCTGTCCCCAAATTGGGCGATTGTGTAATGACCTGTACCTGATTATTGGTAATATCTGGCACGGCATCAATAGGAACTTGGGTCATACTGTAAATGCCGGCACCAATTAATGCAAGCGTGAGCAGACCAATAATAAATTTGTTATTGATTGAAAAATCAATGATTTTATTAATCATAGATAAGGGTGTTAATTCAGTTTAAATTCTCTTTGGGCGCATTGCAGAAATGCAACGTACCATATTGACATATCCAAAATTTAGACACGTCAAAACAGGATATAGCTATCCTATGAAAACTGAATTATACCTGTGGGGGCTGTAAAAGGGAAAGGGGAATATCTTTGCCGAGATTATCAAAATGGACAAAAAATTCGTGTGGAATTGTAGGCTGTAACGGTTCAAAAGCAACAAGCCCAAAATTTATGGTGTGAACGTGGCAGCAATGACATTGGCAGAAAGGCGAGCATAACTCGCAATCTTGGTCGTGTTCGCCATCAAAGTCGATTACCGTAACTTGGGAATCACTTTCGTTATTCGCCGAGTCGCTGCAAGGCACAGCATTAAGTGCCAAGAAGTAAAAGGATAATATGATTGCTAAAAATTTCACATTACAAAGATAACAGAATTTTAATGCAATCGTGTTGCAAAGAATTTTGATTATGTGTAAAGACCAGGAATATATGTTTTAGGTGTCAAAAAAGGAATGGTCAAACTCGCCTGAACAGTTTGATTGAAAACATAATTTTTAAAATCAGTAATTTCAAAAAAATCATTGCGGGTCGGTTCAGAATTTAAGGCATAAACTAAACCAAATGGCGGATAGGTAATCTCGCCAAGAATGTGAAATCCTTTTTCCGTTCTTGCCATTCCCCAACCATTTCTTACTTGCTTTGTAGCAGTATGATAGACAAAAACCCTTATATTTTCTGGAAGTGCCTGGGAATCTTTATCCAATAGAAATTTTGATAGCCCTTCTAAATTTAGAAGTTGGTCACTTGTATCAATCGACATAAACATAGACAAGACTTGCTTTAGTATGTTGAGAGGTTGAATGGCGTATTCAAAAGTTATAACCTTTGATGCCCAAACTCGATTTGTCAGGGCCATCATTCCCATATATGCAAACTTCTTATAGCTTTCGCCGTAGTAACTGCCCGTTAAGTTGTTGCAAGATTTGCAAAGATAATAGTCGCCAGCACCCTGATTACTACGAATACGCTTTCCATACAAGGGACTATTCTTGTCGTGAAGATGTACTGATTTCTGAAAAAATACGGGGTAAGTGTTGAACGCACTCTGAGGCGGAACGTGCTCGAACGTTAGTTTGCCAAATTTACCGCATATTCTGCAAGTGCCTTTTTTTTCCAAATTATATTAATTCTTTTGGGCTCTTCGTTAGATTTGTTCCTTATGAGATATCCGAGCCCATTCTCTTAGATATTTGAAAGGAAATGGAATTACTGTTAAATCACCGTATCTCACAAAATCCACATTCATTAAGGGTAACATCTCATCAAAAAAAATAGGCGCGTCTGAAAATCCTGATATCTCACGAATTTTCGATGCACGACCAATTTTTGTTCGCATCCCATCACCTATGGTTCCAACATAATAGAACAACTTGCCGTTTTCAGAATATGAGTGAATATCAAGATTACTGTCCATTAAATCATATTTTGTCTTATCTCGCATATAGGATTTGACTACGATACCTGTTTTTTCGAAAACGTGTTTTGATAGTTTTTTCTTTACCGAACGATGGTCAATTATCTTTAAAAGGTTTGATTTTGAAATGAATTCTTCGTCCCAATTATTAAAAATTGTCTGGTAATGTTTTTTATGCTTTTCTTCAATATCAGTGTCTGAAAGCCATCGCTTTACATCAGATATTTTGAAGTTTTCGTTTTTATTTTCGGCTTTGAGTTGACCATAAATTTCTTTGAAATTTGGAATTGTGTACAAGCCCGTCCTTTTAATAACGTTGATGTGTCCTAAATGATTTTTAACAACACCTTCAACAGTTGAATCTTCTTCAAAAATTGAAATTAAGTCATCAAATTCAGACTGGTTGAATAATGTTTGTTCTTTAACTTCAAACTGCATCTTTCCAGATGGTGTTATTTTTAGAAATATGAACTGCTCATAATCTTTGATGCCGAACACAAAATCATTGGTAAAATTGTATTGAGGCCAATCTATAATAGAGACTTGCTTTTTCACTATATCATTCTTAATTAACAGCTCTTTTAAAACTGCCTTTACAGCACTCGTATTATTATATTTAAAATCTTCTATCGTGAGGTGTTGTGTATTTATTAGTGATGAATCGTACTTATCTTGTATTCCGTTCTTGTCGTAGTAGTGCTTGTTGTGCACCAAGCGAATATTCAAGGCCTGCTTTTTATGATTACCAGAGATTGTTGTTTTAGTTGTGGGTAAAACTGTCTTTAATGTATCCTGAAAAACTTCAATATAATCTTCTGCCGTTTCGCCTACTGCATTTATGATATGTACGGTTTTTTTGGTCTGTGATATTATGGAATTGATATCCTGTTGGTTTTGGTCAGCAGTTCTAAAGGTATTTTTGACAGACGCTTCCTTGAAGGCTAATTGTAAACACACATTTAGTTTATCTTCAACTTTTTCAAGGGTTTCGGCCATAAAACCCATTTTACTTTCCTGAAAGGAATCCAATTCATTAAAATCCAAGAATGGAATGACTGTCTTCTTTCTGGGCTCTTGCTTGATTATAAAAACATCTTTGGCATCAAAGTTCTCACCATCTATAATTCTGCGCATTGATTTGGTGGCGTGCGAGTAGGTATATTTAGCGTATTTATGCAAAGACTTTCTGGAAAAATCAAGTTTTGTTTTTAATAAAAGGCTTGTAAAAGTTGTAATGCGCAATTCTAAGTTCAAATCACTATGAACTTTAAATTCAATCGCAGGAATTTTAGTTATCAGTCTATCATCTTTAAACTTTCTACGCTCAAAAAGCGATTCATTATAAAGAAATAATTTACCCGTTAAATTGTTGAACCGAAGGCGATGGTTCTCTGGCGAGCTCAAAGAATTTATTAGTAATTGAACTAATAGATGTATTGGGATCTGCTGGATTTCTCTGTTTTTTAATACCGAAAAGGTCAAGACCTCTGCACCTTCAATTTTATCAATTTCGGCTCTAAGATTGATTTTTTCTAATTCCGCTTTCGTAAATAGCGTGTAAAGAGAACGGCCATTTTCAAAAACCACACTTTTGGCCTTAATATTTTGTGAGAAGGCGTCTATAAATTGTGCCCCAAATGGAATATAATTTTCGGACGTGGTAAACCGAACAATACTGAACTCGTTGTCAATATTGTGATAGTTTAGCTTTGGATTTACAATGTTAATCTTTACTTTTTCCATAGACTTCTAAAATTTTCTTGATAGCTTGAGTGTTGTAACTTTTGTTCTCTTCGTCATATAAATTTCCTATTTCTACAATCTTACCATCTATCCTGGTAATGGTTCTGTAATTATTTACGGCAAGCACGTTTACGATTAGCGCTTTTGACCCGTTTACTTTAGTTAATTTGCTTAATATTTTATCTTGAATTTTTGTAGCATCAAACTCGGTGTATTCCTGCCAATGCTTAAAATCTACATAGATATCTGTTTCTTTAATCCTGAAATCAAACAATTCAAAGTGTTCTTTTGGAATTTCTTCAAGCGGAATATGTAGTTCGTTCTCAAAGATGAAACGTCCGGCTTCCTCACCCAAAGCGCCTTTGTATATATTATGAAATAAGACAGGGCTCAATATAAAAGATCCATTGTTGAATTGTGTAGCGTATTGCTTTCCTTCAAAATGTTGTTTTAAACCTGGGATGGATAGCATAGACTGTAATCGCGCTGATGTTTCGGAAACCTTTGCTGGCAATTTGTTATTGAAATCAATTGTGATGGATTGAAAATCGTTTTCTTCTTCATAACTGTAACTGTTACCCATTGATGGTAATTCTACATAGACATCCAGAACTCTAATCAAGTTTTTTGAACATTCCTTGGTCATTGTTGGATAGATGAGACAGAGTTCTCTCAACTGCTGCCATTCCTTAATATCTTTATCACGCCATTCCCAATCTCTGCGGATAAAACGCAATATTCTGGATAGGGTTTTTCTATTGGCCATTATGGCTTTATTCACAAAAACTTCGTCAGATTCTATTTCCTTTGTATGCTTTCGACAAGAAGAGACCAAGGCTTTAAATTCTTTAAGAACTACATTGTTTTCAATATCAAAGGATGCAATATGATTTTGTAGTTCATCATCAGCCAAGATGTAGATATTCTTTGCTTTTAGGTTTGTGCGGCAAATCCGCCCAATAGCTTGGATTATAAATTTTGAATAATGCTGTTTTATATTGTAGTCATCGTAAAGTGAAGCCTTACTACGTTTGGGAATCCCGTTAGAATTAAGTGATGCCATCAAGTTTTCAAATCCTCTGGTAACCTCACTTTTTAGCGTTGCCATTGAAATTCTACCAGCTTCCAGTAAAAATTCCAACTGAAATAGATACCTGATAAAGCCTTCTTCATCAAGTTGCTTATTTATAAGCTGAATAAGGTGCGTGGGTTTATCCAGATAAATAGCGTTGATGTCGGTTTTATCAAGATTATATTTTGGAAGTTCACTACTGCGCACATCAACAAGTTCTGTGATGTCGGGCGAAACATACTGAAGGTTTTGACCAGCACCTACTGTTTGGTACATTGATATTAAAAATAGCTTTTGACCACGATGCAATCGATCTGTAAAATCTTCTTTTTTCAAATCGAAATCTGCACTATTAATAATTCTGTACGAATTTTTAACGCTGTACACCAATTCATCGCTGTCATCATCTTTCTGAGTGAAGATCTCTTGGGTATTGTATTTTTCAATAAGAATTTCAAAAATCTCTTCGAGTGTAGAAATACGTAGTTTATCATCCCATTTTTTAGGCTCTTTGTTCAACAAACAAAGCATTGCCTTGATATCCTGATATAAGAGGAACTTATCAAATGCCTGAGCAATTCGCAGGTATCTATTTTGAATAAATGGGTTTGGATTATCTATTTTACCTATAATATGACGCACCAATTCTTTGTCTTCAATCAATTTTAAAAAACCTTCTGCTACTTCGGCTTCGGTACTGTAATTTTTTATCCAGATAGGATGTATGGTTACGTCCTTGTAATTTTCGTTCTGTTTTTCAATAAAACTTTTAAGATGTTCTTTTTCATCACTATTGAGTTCAAAGAAGGAAGAGCCCAATTGTTTCTTTAAATAACTTATGTCATAATTACCTGTTACGGTTTCAATATTGGCAGTGGCAGAAATACCTATAACTTTAGCCCTTTCAGCAAGTTTTAACAAAAACTTCTCTGGGGTACTATTAAAATCATAGATAAATGTTTTGGTAATTGTTTCGTGCTGCTCATCGTCAATAAAGTCGAAGTATCTAAAGCCGTTTTCATATACACTAAAATCATAACGTATTTGCGGTTTGTTTTTGTCAGATTGATTTGCATTTTCTCTTTCAGAAAGAATGCTGTCCATAATAAATGCTTTGTACTTGCCTTCCAGCCTAAATTCTTCAAGTACGGTGCTTAACGCTAAATCATAAGCATATTCAGATTCTTGTGATGTGGATGCGATACGGCGCTCATTAATGGTTTCTTGGTAATTTTGTGCCAAACTCTTTACCGCACCCTGAAAATACCTAACATAGCCCTTTATTTGATTGAGCAATGTTATGATGTTTAATGAGTTATCTACAGGTTTCTCATTAGTAAACTGCAATAGGTTCATTCGCTTTCCATAATCAGTATCAATTTCAATGTATTTATAATTGTTGCGGTAGACCGCGTGGTATTGAAAGTCGTGAAACAATAGGTTGCGTTCTCTTGAAACATTGGGTGCCATTGTTGTCTTGAAACTATACATTACATTGTATTTCTCTACAATTTCAGCAGCCATCGACTTTAGAACATTTTCAATGTCTTTTAAATCTTTGTAGTTGTAGCCATTATCAATTTGCTGTTGTCTATTTTTTGAATGTACCAAAAAATCTACAGGAAGTGTATTGTTTGAAAGTGCCCAATAGATTTCATTGAACAAATGAATGTAATCTATACGCTGGCGTTTTCCTTTATCAATAATGTTAGATAGTATGCTATCTTTCGTAGCGTCAATTTCGTCTATAAAAATGATGGCATCTTTAGTAATATCGTGGTTAATAAAGTGGTAAGAAGGTTCTACAAGGGTGCTGTTTTGAGCATAAAATTTACTTATGCTCAAAAAGAAAATCTTACGTACAGAAGAAAAAACCGATGGATACAATGTGCCAACCCACTTTAAATTGGGCTCAGTTTTTATGGCCTTTAAACGTTCTTTTTTATTCGGATAATTTTCTTTTAAATACAGCTCTATTCTTCTTCTAAATTCAGGCTCATATTTGTTTCTAAGTTCATTTTCAGCAGCACTTAAAACATCCTTGAATTTGTTTGAAGATTTTAAATTGTTGACCAAGCGCACTTGATTCCGTAGGCTTCTAAAGGCCTGTAGTTTACCGAAATATTCAGGAATATTATCTTTGATTTCGTCAAAATTTTTCAATACGAAACCCATATTAGAGTCAAGAAAAAGGACGTGTTTATTAAAATCGTCGACTTTGTTGTTTTTCGCAAAATGGTCGTTCCTTAAATCATCTAGAGGAAGGTTTTTCTTCAAGTTAGTAATGAAGAAAATTTTGCGCCCTTCTTTACAATGTGTCTTATAATTTTCAAAAATCCATTTTAAAACGTTATACGTTTTACCTGAACCGGTAGGTGGGTCAAACAAAAGCAAACCGTTTTCTGCATTGCAATGGTTTTTTAAAATTTCGATCATAGATTTATAGGTGTTTATTCTTTGAATTCACGGCATAAAAAAGGCTTCCTACGAAGCCAGGATTATTACCAGAAAAAAGTTTTACTTTATTTGAATTCGTTTAACAATTATAATAAATTTTGAATGTATTTGACCATAAAAAGTGGCAAAAGGATTAACATATCTTAAGGCCAGACAGTTTTTTAATATGCTTTGCTCTAATTTACCCTATAATTGATATTGACCATTATATGGAAAATCTTTGTGTTTTTTCCGTGATTAGACGAACCTACTTTAATGGCGGATGATTTATAACCAAATTTATTTGTTAACTCTTTCAATTTCGATTTTTTTAGACCGAAACCTGACGGATAGCATAAATTTGGTAAGACATCTTCTTTGTACTTTTTCCAGTTAGAATCAAAGTTTTTGTACTGTCTCTTATCATAAACCAACATTATGAAATTTGTACGATTATGATGATAATTAAAAACCTTTGTGATGTGACTTTGAGCCTTTCGTTTGTCTGTCCAGATAAATGCTTCGCAAACGATTAGTGGTTCGCCATTACCATCAAAGATAATTATATCTCTTTCGCCTGGATTGTATTTTTTCTGATTACCAGAAAAACCACCTCGTGCTTGGTCTTTGACCTGCCAACCCCATTGAGCTACTCTAGCATCAAGAGCAAGTTGAACTAAATCATTATATTTATCTTCGTGTCCAACCTCTCTAATCGCATTCATTTTATCTAGCATTTTGCTACTGGCAAGTGTAACTTCTTTGGCAATAAAACTTCCCAAACTGTTTTCTGTATTTAATCTATCAGGAAATATTTGAATTAGTGTTTTAGGCTGGGATGCAAAAATTTCATTAAAATTATTTTGAAGTAACTTTATATCGGTTTCGTCATCAAGCTTGCTCTTAAGCTTTCTGATGAATTTTGGGACTCTTCCAGCAGAGTCTTTGTGGTAATTAGTGGCTTTAAATAATATTTTCTTTGCATCTTCCCGTAGTTGATTCTTCAATAACATTCCTATTTTCAATTCTACCATATCCTCTTTCATTTGGTATGGAAAAGGAATGGATAAGTAAAGTTTGTCGAATTCAGTTTTATCGTTTATATGATAGTAAGCGGTAAGTTTATTGGTCCAAACGCTATCTTTAACATTGTCTAAATAGGTTTCTGGCAAACACGGTTCCATTTGTTCCCATTCATCAAGAGCTTCTTCAAATAGTGTATTAGATTCTGTTTTTGATGCCCAATTTACTTTAGCTGCTAAACGATTTAAAGCAATGGATGAATGTTGAGGAAACTGATGGTGTAAACTATCAAATATTTGATATGCAGATTCAGGATTTGTACTGAAACGGATTAGGCCACGATAGAACTGTTTGTAGTTTTCAATTCCAAATTCTTTATGAATCTTATAAGATTTATGCTCGGGTGTTTTTATGGCATCGAGGGCTTTTTCATCTTTGCCATTATAAGCAACCATTAAATCAACGAGGTATGCTACTTTTTCAAAATCTTTTTTGCCGTGAGAAGTTACATTTTTTTTCCAGTAGTCGAGAGCTTCTTTTGTTTGTTTTAGTAGCTTTCGTTGATATGTGAGCTTTGTAATCAGCAATTCCATTTCTGGATTAAACCTACGGGATTTTATGAACTCAGTAATTTTTGATTTCTTAATTTTTTTGATTAATACTTTCTTTAAGCCCTCGGCAGTAATCCAATCCACAATAATTAAAAGACGTATCAAATCACTCGTTTTAGTTAGAGCTTTTAGAATCCCTTTTTTATCTGTAAACCAATTTATGCTATTGGCTATTTGCGGTATTAATTCATTTTTGTTTGAGCTATTATAACTTCTTTCAAAAAACTCATCAAGAATATCAATCTTGTTCTTATTGTGCTGAACAGCATTTTCTTTTAGAATATCTACTATTTCGGCTTCTAGCTTTTTCTTGATGTTAGTAGTTTCTTTTTGTAGCCTGATAAGATTTGAATTTCGGCTATTTATGAAGTCTAGGGTGGATAACAGTATAAATAAATGTGAACGCAGACGCTTTACGGAATATTTGTTCAGGTCATCATAAATGTCTTCATCTGAGTTAAAAGCAATCGTTGGGCTTAATAATTTTGAAAATGTGTTGCTTCGTTGCAATAGAATAAATGGGAAAATCCAATCAATATTATCTAAATGCTCGTTATCTAGATACCAAGAAGGTATATCTGTTTTTGTACTAAGATTAGGGTAAACTGTTTTAGTAATTGAAGTTTTCTCGATTGCAGACCGGTAGGTGTCAAAGTAAACCTTTTCAATTTCTTTCTCTATGTTAGCCTCAAGCTTTTCCTTTTTTAACTGACAGTTTATTGTAATTTTTGATAACCAACTTAAGTAATCAAGCTTATGCAATGGTAGGTGCCAACTACCGTTTGATAGTTCTCTTGCAGGCAAATAGGAATGGACACGTTCTAAAAGTAATGATAGGTGTTTTGAAATAACTGACGGACTGGCTTTTTTGGGGAAACTATTTATATCTACAGAATAATTCTCGATAGTGTTCAATAAGATGTTTTCCCTATCTTTTTTATCGGCGACGGTCTGTTCATAAATCTCGATAGTTCTTGAATTTCGTACCAGTATAAATTTATCCCTATTAATTTCCTTGAATAATTGAAAAACTACGTTCGCAAAATTATCCCTATCATAATTATGGGAAGAAGTGATTTCGTCAAAAATCAGCTGAATTGCGATTTTCAACATTTTTGTTCTTACTTGCGATACAGTTTCATCAGGCAAAACCTCAATCGAAGCATTATCAAGCAATCTGAATGTCAATGTTTCAAAATTTTCTTCAATAAGTAAAAAAGGCAATCGAGTGAGGCCTCTGTGTTTTAAAAAATAGGCGGATTCCCATAGTAAGTAAGGTTTTGTAAGACCTTCTGACAATAATATTTTTGTAAGTGGATAATGAGAATATTTAAAGTTATCTGCTTTGTTGTGTTTAGGATATTCATTATCTAATATAAGTAGTTCATCAACTAAATAGGATATGTCTGCTCTACAATCCTGCATAAAAAAGAGGTTACCATTATAGTTATCGGAAACACTGAGCATTTTGTCATAGAGGTCATACAAGTCTTCCGTTAGTATTAAATCATCACTCTTATTTATATAATCACTATTCCAATAATTTCGAGAGGAAATATTATCCTCTAAAAACACCTTGTTAAATTCTTGGTCAATAGATAGCAGGTCTGGTTGGTTTAAAACCATTGTCAATGCAGATTCTCGGAATCGCTCTTTCGCGTCCTCAGAAAGATGCAGGGCAATGTCGTGTCTATGGTCATCAAATTTAGAATAGGATAGAAATTTTGAAACTCTTAGGGTGTCATTTTCGAAAGAATTGTCATCTAGAAGTCTTTGCCAAATAGTGGCTTTGATTTTGCCAGCTAAATCAAAGATGTAATTTGGGTTTCCTGAGCGGATAGAGATATTATAGACCTCGGATTTTTCTTCTAAAACTTTGTCATCTAATAACTCTTCAATATCAGGTGTTTTGGGAAAGAGTGACTTGTGTCTTTTATATATCTTATCAAAGCTGACTTTGGTTACACCTATACTTGCTTCATACTTTTTCTGCTTGTACTTTAGGACTTCATTGATGAACTTGAAAGTTGTCCAATAATCAAGTAGCTTGGTATAATAGTCAACACTACTAACTTTAAAAGCAGAGCCATCTTTGTTCTCTTTTATGAAGTGTGCTTCGAAAAGCCAATCGCTGTTTAGACTAAGTTTTTGTATAGATTCATAAGACTTAATAATTTTTTTAAGTTCTTTTGATGAAGTTTCATCAATTCCTAAATCAGCTTTTAAATGCTTTATAAAAAGTAATTCGTTGTACCTATCTTTTTTCTTTTCATAATCTCTGGCAGTTTGCCTTATTATATCAGGGATGTAAATATTTCCAAAGATATTACGAAGCCAAAATTTTGAAAGCAACTCTTCTATGTCAATCGTTTCTTTATTTTGTGCCTCGTAATTGGTTGTAAAATCCTTTAGTTCTTTATCGGAAACATCAGGTCCCGAGTAATCACTTGCTAATAGAATATTTGCAAAAAACAGAGATGCGTTCCAGAGTTTTTCGGCATCTTCAGTTTTGTTGTTCTTGTGAATATATTGAGGCTTTTTGTAGTGTTTAAGTAATACATTGAGATTCTTAACTTTTTCGTTTACTTGATGTCTCATTAACAATTATTTTTTTATTCAAGTCTATAAAGATATTACTATTGTAGAATGAACGAGTGAGTATATCCGAAAATTAGAAAATAGCCAATTAATTAACTATACTGAGTTTTCTGTTTCGCACAGTTTAATTCTTTGTGGTTTTTGGTAAAAAATGAACATAAAAATCTCGAGTGATTTTTAAATTTTATTACATTGTACTAGTTATAACTCACCAATATGATTAAAGCTGTACAAAGACTAGAGTTTGCTAACGTATTTCCAGAGGAAGAGCCAAAAGAAATTCTCGAATATCTTTCAAATATCTCGCGTGAGACGCTTCTTAAAATTATTGGTTTTAGCACGACCAAAAATCAACCTAATTATAACAGGATTTTTAGTAATGTAGAGAAGCAACACGAAATAAATAAAAGAGTAGCTGATTATGGCAAGGCCTATCAAATACCAGAAAGACCTATTCTTATATCACGAGAAAGCAGTTTAATGCTAAGCGAGATTATCCTTGCTAACAGGGATAGTTTGTTAGAAGGTAATGAAAATGAAGGTATTGATGAAGATGAAATAAACTTGTTCAAAACTTATCTTTTAATAAATCTTCAGGCCAACAAAAAACAAAATCTTGGCGATGCTCAGGATAATATAGACCGTATGGCAGAGATGCTCATTGCAATGTCTTTTTCTTCAGCAGATACAGGCCTTTTTGAAGATAATGACCTTGAGTTTGCTAAACTACTTTATGCCACGGTAATAAAATTTGAATTTTTGCTTGACTTTGTTTCTGAAGACGAAAACCAATATCTGGGCGAAGCATTAGCAAAAGAATTCAATCAAGAAAATCTAGAGCAGCTTAATTATCAAGTAAAATTGTTGGTGGCAACTCTGTTGCGAATGAAACACCTTAATAGCTACATTTTAACACCCGACAGAGAAGACCATATTAATTTCTTGAATACTTTAACAAAGGCAGAAATAGATGTTTCGGATGACTTTACAAACCTCAAAAAATTTCCACTTTATAAAATAGATGAAACACAATTCTCGCTTGTAGACTATTTTTATTTGCTAGATAAATTTTTCAAAAGCGTTAGGTTTATCTTGAAAGATGCTTTTATCGCTCATCACGGTCTAGAGCCAGATGATAGTTCCTTTTTTGCGTTTTACAATAGCGACTTTTCAGAAGAAGTTGTTATGAAGAAAGTCCTCGATGAGATATTCCATTGGAAATATATGGTAAAGCGACAAGAGACGGCCACACGCGATAACGAACCCGACTATTATGTTCGTCACAATAATAAGATTTACCTATTTGAAAACAAGGACATTCTTGTAAGGGCAGATATTAAGAGTTCTTCTGATATTGAGAAGATAAAAAAACTACTGGATAAAAAATTTGTTCACGATGGCGACCGTCACGTTGGTATCGGTCAGTTAATTACCTCGATTCAGCAGATAATTAACAAAACGTTCGCTTATGATGATTATGCCAATCAAAAAAACAACTTATCTATTTATCCAATACTCTTAGTAAGCGATAGGGTTTTTGAAATTCCAGGGATGAACTATCTTCTAAACAAGAGATATAACGAATTAGTGCAAGAACGATTGGGTAATATGTATAATCCTAGTTTAATTAAACCACTAACATTTGTAGATATTGATACTCTTATTTTCTGGGCACCGTATCTTAAAGAAAAGGATAGGAATTTTAGAGATTTACTAGACCGACATCACAAAGCAATGAAAACCCGTGTAGTCATTAATAATCCAAATCTTGAAGAAGGTATTACACAAGCCAAAAAAGGAATGTTCAAACAGCTATCACCCATCAGTTTTAGGTTAGACGAATACCAGTTCTCAATGAATTTACTTGTAGATAAATTTAGGGATGTGCTACCAGAATAATTTTCAAATAAAAAGTTCGTCAAAAATTCACCACACTATCTAAAGCGTCATCTGCATCTTTGTGGATGAAATTTGCTTGATAGCGAATAGTAGTTGTAACGGAAGAATGACGATATAATTTTTGCAGCATTTGAATTGGTATTTTATCCCCAGAAATATTTCCGAAGCTATGCCGAGCAATATGCATACTTATGTTTTTTTGTATTCCGAGGCTTTTTCCTGCAATTTTTAATCGTCTGTTCAAATTGCGGGTAATGGATTGGGTTCTTTTAGACACTTCTTCGGTGTCATTAAGATTTACACCTTTCAACTGAGGGAATACGAGACCATTATAATTTGAGTTTTTCCGGTAATGATTGAAAATCTCGATAGCTTTATCAGGGATTTTGAGAGAAACTAGTTTACTGTTTTTGTTCATCCGGTAGAGTAGGCGCCCATCATTAAAATCTGACCACTTTAATTTTAAGACATCGCCAACGCGTATTCCTGCAAAGTAAAAACTGACAAGCCATACGTGAACGGCTTTCTGTTGAGCTTCAGTTAAACTCTCTGCATTCTCTAACTTTTGTATTTCATCAGTGCTAAATCCTATTTTTTGAGCCTCTGGGATTTTGATTGTCATTTTACCTTTTCCAAATGGATATAATCCTCTATCTGCAATTGATTCAGAAATTGCAAGATTGAATATCGTTCTAATAAGGATTAAATAATTCACGACTGTTCTGGGCGCAAGTTTTTTCTTGTGAAGCAGGAAAGTTTCAAACTTTTTAAGAACTGTTGAATTCAGCTTGTTGAACGGAAGAATATCTTTATCAAGAAATTCCTTGAACTTTTTTATTCGCCCAATTTCAGTGTCATACTGATGATGTTTATTTCTGTTTTTTAAGTTTTGAAGGTGCATTTCAGCTACGGCAAAAAAATCAAGTCCCTTTGTAGCAATAATTTTAGTTTTTATATCCGATACGGTTTGATACTCTGGATTCATTTCAGATTTTAAAACCTTATCGTTGGCTTCTGCAACCTTGGTTGAAATAAAATTATTCAGCATCTTTGAATTAGGGTGCGACTTCCTAACATTGCGGTTTTTCTCGTCCCAAAATTTTTCATCTATATATTGACCTGTATTTAAGTAAGAACTTTTACGGTCTTTAGTTATGCGAATAGCAATAGGAAACCTTCCGGCTTTATTTTTCTTTTTTCTTAAAACCACTCTAATTGTTGCCATAATAATTACTTTTGGATTATAAAGGTAATCATTTTAGGTACAACATAGGTACAACATTTGTTAGTTTTGTTTGATGTTATTTGCTGTTAAGATATATTAAAGCATATATAAAACATTGATTTAAAGTGTTTTTAGGTTAAATTGATATGATAGTATCAAAAACTCATAACCCGAAGGTCACAGGTTCGAGTCCTGTTCCCGCTACTAAGTAGAACTCCCCTTAATCTCTTAAGGGGAGTTTTTTTATGGAATCGTTTGTAGTTTATATTTTATGGTCTGATTCCTACTCCAAGTCATACATTGGTTATACCAGTAATCTTATTTCTCGTTTTCAATCGCATAATTTGTTAAGTAAAAAGGGATGGACCATTAAATATCGTCCTTGGAGAGTTGTTTTTGTTAGAAATTTTGAATTGAAGCGTGAAGCTATGCTATTTGAGAAATTTTTAAAATCTGGTGTTGGGAGAGAGTGGATTGTCAAAAACGTACGTTTTAATTAGTGGTTGGGCTCATATCCGCCGCGGCGGACACAGGTTCGAGTCCTGTTCCCGCTACTAAATAAAACTCCCCTTAATCTCTTAAGGGGAGTTTTTTTATGGAATCGTTTGTAGTTTATATTTTATGGTCTGATTCCTACTCCAAGTCATACATTGGTTATACCAGTAATCTTATTTCTCGTTTTCAATCGCATAATTTGTTAAGTAAAAAGGGATGGACCATTAAATATCGTCCTTGGAGAGTTGTTTTTGTTAGAAATTTTGAATTGAAGCGTGAAGCTATGCTATTTGAGAAATTTTTAAAATCTGGTGTTGGGAGAGAGTGGATTGTCAAAAACGTACGTTTTAATTAGTGGTTGGGCTCATATCCGCCGCGGCGGACACAGGTTCGAGTCCTGTTCCCGCTACTAAATAGAACTCCCCTTAATCTCTTAAGGGGAGTTTTTTTATGGAATCGTTTGTAGTTTATATTTTATGGTCTGATTCCTATTCCAAGTCATACATTGGTTATACCAGTAATCTTATTTCTCGTTTTCAATCGCATAATTTGTTAAGTAAAAAGGGATGGACCATTAAATATCGTCCTTGGAGAGTTGTTTTTGTTAGAAATTTTGAATTGAAGCGTGAAGCTATGCTATTTGAGAAATTTTTAAAATCTGGTGTTGGGAGAGAGTGGATTGTCAAAAACGTACGTTTTAATTAGTGGTTGGGCTCATATCCGCCGCGGCGGACACAGGTTCGAGTCCTGTTCCCGCTACGAAGAAGAAGCGCAACTAATTGATAATCAATAGTTGCGCTTTTTTATTTGTACGGCTACTGTATGGTAATTTTTTTTATGCGCTAAATCTTTACTTTTTAGGCAGTCGAATACAAAGTAGTAAAAGAGCGTTTTTCTTAATGAAAAAAATGTAAAAGATGTAAAATGGCTAAATTTCCTTATCAATTTTCTCGTTAATACTGTCTAAATAGGTCTGTAAATTAATTGCGGGCACAGTACCTATTGCTTGTTGTAAGTATCTGGTTAATTGCATAAAGAATGTAACTAATGAATTTTCTTGTTTACTGAACTCTACCTTATTGAATACTCTTTTTTTATAGTACTCAAAATATCGTTTATCAAAGTCTTTAATGCTTTTGTCTTCTTTATTCTCATAATCTATAAAGAAAGCACCATAATCAGCTATGCAGCCGCAATCTATACTTTTTAAACCTGTTTGGGCTACTAAATGTTTTTCTAAAGTCTTATTATTAGTTTTATCTCCCGATTTCGTTGAGGTCAAGATTCCACCTACTATTTTAGTTAATCCACGAGGTTCAACTCTTTCTCCTACACTTATGATATGTGTTGTAGTTCTTTTTAGTTTCCTAACACTTTCAATTTTTTTTCCTGTATATTCAATGTTAGTAATACCATCTGAACTTCCAGAAATATCGGGTTTACACTCAAAAACTGCATAAACTCCTTCAGCAGGTATATAATGAAATCCATTTTGTGAAAATATAAAAGGAGTAAACCAATTATCATAAATGATAATATCAATTTGGTCACTTGTTTCCCCCGTTGAATCTATTACTATGCCTTTATCAACGCTATACCTATTTGGTAAATATTTCTTTAACCATTCAATCCAAGCATTTTCGAGCGCATCACCTTTAGATGTAGAGTGTTTTATATTGTTTCGGTTTGTACTCAATTGTGCAATCATTTGACTCTGCAAACCAGAAAAAAGTTCTCTTAGTAAAATTTTATCACTCATACGGAATTAATTTTTTGTTATCGTAAATATAAAAGGTTGCTTGGTTAAGTTGCTTATCTGAAACACTCAAAATGAGTAAAACAGGATTTCTAATATTAACACTTGGGGATGATTCAATGTTAATCATTGCGTTTAAATCGGTGTCGCTAAATCTAGTACTTCCATTTGGGTGGGTGTGCCATTCACCAACATAATATTCTTTTTTCTTTTTGAATAATTTAGAAAAAAAAGACTTCATTCCTTTAGAACTTCTTTCAAATAAATATCTGCCTCCCTTATAGCTTTTGGGGAGAATATAATCGGTTATAGATAAACTGCTGAAATCATCTGAGTATTTCCCTACTAAAAAACCACCAAACTCCTTAGGAAAATGTTCCACTCCTGACTTACTAATTTTATCAATTAATTCGTCGTCTATAATTAGTTCAACTTTTCTGTGCTTGTTATAAAGTTTCAATACTCAATTATATTTAGGTTCGACAAATCACTTTCAATAGCAAAATTATTTTTTCTTGCTCCAGTTTCGTACAAACTATGAATATGTTTGATAGCCATTTGAACCAATAATGATATGTCATTATAGGATGCTTTGAAAGTTGGACTCCAACAACCAGTTGGGTTATATAAATCAGTTGTGTCGTTTTCTAAAACATTCATAAACTGATTCATTACAAAATTGTAAGTATTAGGGTAAAATGCACAAACCAGTTCTTTAGCAAAATTCGTAATTGAAAGATTAATCAAGTCACACTTTAAATCGAGTGAATTCAGTATGTACATAAGGTCATTATCGGTCGTACAATCTATTACTAAATCATATTTATTGAGGTTTGTTTCAAAACCACTCTTTCCACCCTTTTCTTTATGGAATAATTTAATAATCCCTTGAAAATAGTCCTTGTCAATAATGTTGGTTTCTACAAATGGAGAAATTGTACTAAGAATGAATTTTAGTTCTTCTGTTTTATCCATTAAACCTGTATTAAATAAATATTCAGAGCGACAAACATTCTCAGGCTCTTTAATGTCATTATCGGCAATATCGATAAATTTACAGCCACATCTTGTAAGAGTTTTGGCAACCATACTACCTAATGCTCCAACTCCAATAATTAATATTTTCTTTTCCACAAAGCTTTGCGAGAATAAACCTCTTCCAAAAAAATATTTATATGAAGAATTTCTAGTTATTCCCCAATTTATTTCTAATTCATTTTTTGGTATTGTGATCCACTCTTTGTTAGGTAATTGGTAACCTATTATTGGAAAATCGCCTATCTCTAACATTGCGACTTGCCAGTGAATATTGGTATCATCAATTTTATATCCAAAAAATAGAGGCAATAATTTTCCTCTATGTTCAATGTGTCTTTTTTGAAATTTGAGTAGAAAGTTTAAAAATTTCTCTGGGAGGTGGTCTTGTAAATCCAACCATTTAGTAAAAATGAACTTTCCATAGGTAGCAGGTGGGGTTTCAATGTAAACATAAGCACCCGAATTGGTAATGTTCATATTTTTATAAAGTTGACTCCATTCACATTCTAACTGCTCTCCATTTTCTCTAATGAAGCTTTGAATTATATGGTTTGAAATTAGGTTGCCTTTGAAAGTTCCAAGTTGAAGCGATGTAATTGACACCTCGCCAAATTCTCCTTTTTCAAAAGAGTGTTCAAGGTCTGTGAATTGATAAGACCAATATCGATTATTGATTAGTTTATCATCAACAATGATATGCTCGTAGTGGTCATCTTGGTCTTTATTGATGTAGTATTTGACAATCCAATTCTTCAAAGAATTGAAGTCGTAATTTAGCTTTGATTTTAAATTCGTATGGTGAGTGGTGTGAATGCAGACTACACCATCTTCCATAACGTGCTTGTACTCTAAAAGATTAGTGTTTTTAAACTTTATTGAATCTGCATCATTATATTTAAGTGGGTAGCACTTGAAAACTACTACTTCAAATTCTAAAGGTTGTGCCAATTCCTTGAAAGATATACTAACCTTTCCCTTTACCTGTAATTCCTCTTCTACAAAATCATACGCTTTTGCTACAAATGGAATATTGCTAATAAGCTTGGTAACATCATCCAGAAACCCCATTTATCCGAATCGTTCATTTTTTGGAGGTGTCGAGTAAGCAGCTCCTCCTGTTTTAATTCCGTACCCGTTGCTGCTTGATGATTTGTCATCATCCTCAAAATCCTTATTTGTTGGGAAATAGCTTTTGATGTTATCGCTATTATTGTTAATCCTTTCGATTATAGTTTCCATTCTATTAGATAAATTGGTTTTTTCCCAACTCTCCAAGGTGTCCATTAAATCATTGTTGCTATTTCCTGGGTCAATTAACTTAAAACCATCTTCTGTAACGTTATCTTTAATGTACTCCATTACTTTCTCTAATTTCTCCCAAAGATTACCAGAAATATCTTCCTTCTCAAAGGCTTTTATTGTAATAAGTTCCAATAAAAAGGATTTATATTCCTTTCCGTCATTATTGTTCCATATTTTTAATAGTCGAATAATCTTTCTTTCATTCTCTTTCGCCGTTATATGGTCAATCTGCGCCTTGATGTTGGTCTGAATATGAGTGCTATTATCAAAAATACCCCATGTTCCGTTAACAAATAAATTTAAGTTTTTATCATCTAAATATTGGTCTTGGTTTAATTCACGACCTGGCACCATATCCAGACTTACCGTATCACCATCATCATCTTTAAAAAAATCTATCCCTACTGAAACCTTCTGCTTTCTAACATAGGCAACGTCACTGAACTTTTCATCTAAAAACTCATATAAATCATTAAACATACCTTCTAGCGTTTCAAAAGCATTTCTTTTGAATGGAACTACAACGTCCAAATCGAACTTGGTGTTAATCGCCGTATGTTTTTTGAATGAACCAGAATCGAATGGAGAATATATATTTGAAGTATAGTGCTCAATTAATGCAGCCTTAACTTCATCCCTGTTGTCTTTAAATTTTTTAACGACGGATTCAATATGTTTCATTCTATGTGTTTCTAACACATTTGATAGGTATTCTTGCTTGTTTAACGACATAATAATAATTTTTATGTAAAAACTATGTCAAGTATGAAGCCAGAATGTATTTTTATTGAACATCTGTCAAAATAATTGTGAAAGTATGACAAGCTGGCATTTATTAGTGATTAATAATATAAAAAGCTTAAGCATTAAACAATTTTTCAATTGGTCTTTTTTTGATATGTACTTTAACTAATAAATAAATTTATATTTGAAAGCAAGTGTACAATATGGTGATTTTAAAGGAACGGCTTCGGCTGATATTTCTGACGAATTGAGTAGTGGAATGGATAACTTACAGGATATAGCCAATTATTTTGGCATTAATACTGACCGATTTAAGGTAGTTGGTATATCTATTTATGGAACAAAAGATTTTTCAATATTGTTATTCTGTGTTGACTCAGAACAAAACACTGATGATAAAGAACGCATAGTTAAGATTCTCTGTGATTGTGAAGACGAAACAAATATTCTAGATACCTTATTTAAAAGGTTTAATGTTGTTTTACATTCTAGGCATGATGAAAAATATTCTTTAGTTGATAATTATGACGAAGAAGCAAATTTTGAAGATTATCATGAAATTGACTAGTTATGAACGAATTGGAATCTTACTGTTTTAAAATCCACAATAAATTGGTTCGATAATTTAACCTCATCCGCTACTCTAAAGAAAAGTCTTTACAGCTATGTGAGGGCTTTTTTTGCTTAAGAGATACGATGAATACTATATAAAAAAGAGGGATAACACGTGGCTAACCCTCTTTCCATCATAACACCTAATTATAAAACTACCTAATCATTTACTTTTTATGACAAAACCGCGGCTATAGGAGATTCCTTTTTAGTGCCACTAGCCACCTGTTTTTTAGACAGTATTTGTTGTATAGTGTCATTCCATTTTTTGGCAACGGTGAGCTCATCAGACAACACATTTTCGTCTTCATTGTAAAATTCTATATGTGTTGTTTCTCCATTTTTATTGACGAAGATCAGTGTTATTTTTTCAATTACTTCATCAAATCCTTTAGCCTTTTTTATCCGTCTTGTCTTTTTAATAACTTCACATGACGTTACTACGTTTAAATCAATTTGTTTGGATACTTCTGTGTCTTCCGTTTTTTTGAAATAATAAATAGCTTTGGCCGTTTCGTCTAAACCGAGTGCAAAATTGGTGTGCTCTGTATGCCGAGTTAGTGTTCCGTTATTCTTAAAGGCCTGCGCATTTAGTCCGTTGTAGAGTTGTTTCGATTGTTTCTTTACATTTCTACCTATTAAAAATATAGGTATTGTTATAGTTGCCAAGAGTACCATGGCGATTATCATCATTCCTGAATCCATTGTAGTATTTTTTTAATTTTTTAATTGTTGTGATTGTGTAAAGTTTCCGAAGAAATAGTACACCATATGTAGCATGCAACAATTGTTTACCAAAAGGAATGGAAGGGAAAAAGAATCTGTTTTGTGTAGTATTTGCTAATTGAAGCGTTTTCATTAGCAATTTTTTTATGGTGCGTAGCTGCACTTAAAAGCGCTGTATTACAATTGCTTTGAGTGCCAAAAAATAAACTGTCATCTACCGATAAGGGTATATTATCTTCTTCAGTTTCAAAATTTATTTCTTGTTGAGTTTGATCAATGAAGTAGCCTGCGTTGTTTCCGAAGAAATGAGCGTCAAGCTGTTTTTGAGTTCCATTATGAGCCTCGGTTGTAGTAGTTGTAATAGCAGTTGCATTTACAGACAGGGCTGTAAGCAAAATTGCCATCCATAGGCTCACTATTTTTTGAAATTTTTTCACCGTGGTTGCTACTCGAAGTACAAATGTATTGAAGAATTCTGATAAGAATGATAAATAACTCTTAAAACTATAGGCTCCATTTAATAGGAAGTGAACGTTTATTGTAACCAATTTCTATTGAGAAATTAATTAAAAATAGACGCAGGCTCTTACCCGCTCAGGAAAGCCACGATGGCTGAACGAATGAGTCTTCAGATAATATGGTATGTACCGTCGCTAATTGATTTTAAAACTATCTGTGTAGAGCGATTACAGGGGTACTTGGAATTGGTCCCAAATCCGTGATACGTGAATGGGTAATACCCAGTTTTCTCCAAAAATCAGGTTTTCGATCTATAAGGCACATTATGTAATCTACGTGATCCCTGGCAAAGTCCTTAAGAGCTGGGGCATTTTTAATATACTCCATTTGAATTTTTTCTTTAGTGAGCATTTCAAGTTGATAACGCACCTTGCTTTGATTGGCTTTCTGAAGTTCAGATAACTTTTCTTTTGCCGATAGCGTAACAATTTTTATACTGCCTTTGGCAATTTGTACCAATTCACACCAATTTTCGAGCTCACTTATAGGAAGATCCAAATCGAAACTTGAAACCAATGCAAATTTAGGTTTCTTATGCATTTTTGATGAGGCAGGAATGATCATTACAGGACATTCCCGGATATGCTCTATAATTCGTTTGGTATTTCGGCTATACCTTATTGTACCATCCCCTGTTTTGTCTTTTCCTGGGAGGACAACCAAATCGATATTAATTTCTTTAATGGCTTTTTTCATTCCCTGAATTAAATTGGAATATTCAGAAATGGCACTAAATCGATGCTTGGCGTCTCGTTTATTAAAGGCATATTTTTGAATAATTTTGCCAAGGTTATTTTCAGATTCGCATTTAGGCTTATCGAACCAGTCATCATCTGCCTGAAGTAAATCTATGGTGTTAAGCCCAGATAGGTCATAAGTGTACGTGTGTAAGAAGAAAAATTCGCATTGCTCACGTTTAAAAAACTGGATGGAATAATCTATAGCATCATGGCTATTAAATTTAAAGTCGATAGGAATTAGTATCTTTTTCATCTTTTCTTGGTTTTATCTGCGTTGAAATTTGGATAACTTCTGGTAAATCTCTTTTTTAAGTTGTGTAAACTCCTTAATGAGTGCTGTATGCGAATCGCGTTTTTTTTCGTGTTCTTTGGCACGCGTTACGTTATATTCTCTCTTTCCATACTCATATTCTGCATTGAGTTCTTTTTCATATTTACAGAGCATTGCCATCACTAATGTGTTCTTTCTACGTAGTCCTTGAATGTTTACCTCTATACTTTGCTCTTTAATAAGCTGCTGCCCGATAATTTTTGAATAATCAATTTCTGTGTTAATAGTTGTAAGAGTGTCAATCCAATAACTCAATTCTATAAGATCTTTTTTGATACACAGTCTTCTATGGGCATCTATCTTGTATGGTAATTCAATTTCCAATATATGTGACTTATGAGATCAAATTTAGTCGCGTGAGTTTGCCTTGTACTTGACTAAAAAATTCATCTTTCAATCTTCTGTATTTGTCTAGATGATATAAATAACTTCTCCTGTAACTTTCGTGTTCAGTGATAAAGACCATATCACAATGCGTGTCTTCACATTCTACGATATCACTTCTTGAATTCATATAATTAAAAAGCGCCTGTAGTAATATTTCATTTTCAGCTTCTTTTTTCTGAAATTTTAGAAGCACGCTATCATCTTTAAACTTGTTACTTAAATCTTCTCCACAAAGCCCAATTAAATTATTGAGTTCTTTTTTTATGTATTTGAGATGATTGATCCAGTTGTCTAGTTCAATCGTGTTTATTTTATGGGTTACATCGACGTCTGTATCGTGATTGTATATTTCTGTCTTTAAGATTTCCATTGCTCTAAATTTTAAATGGGTACTTCTATGGTTTTTTGATTTGTGTCCTGTGTTACAGTCACAATATTTATTTTCTGGGTTCCTAAAGGAAAATCCCATTCAATTGTATCCCCTTCAGAATACCCAATAAGGGCGGCCCCCATTGGTGTTAGGATTGAAATTTTATCCAGCTTGGTGTTTTTTTCTGAAGGAATAACAAGCTGAAGTGTTTTTTCCCATCCAGTTTCAGCATACACCATAATCTTACTATTGAAACGGATTACATCTTTTGGCATATCTTTCTCGTCTACGATTTGTGCTTCCTTAAGTTCATTGCTTAACCGCTGAAGTGATTTCTGTGTTTCAAAATTTTCGGCGTATCCCGATATATTGAGTATACGCTTTAGGTAGACATACTCCTTTTTTTCTAATATTATGCTTCCGTATTTCATTTTCACTATTTTTTTTAATGTTCTTAATTAAGGAAATATCCCTCGTTGGATATAGGCTTTCTCTATGCGTCTAATAGCAATGCAATAAGCCGCCGTTCTTAAATCCATTCCTTCTTTTTCAGAATAATCAAACACTTTATTAAACGATTCGCGCATCTTTTTATCGAGTTTTGCCATTACTTCATCTAAGTGCCACAGTTCTCCGTTTCGGTTCTGTAGCCATTCAAAATAACTTCCTACTACACCACCAGAGTTGCAAAGAATATCTGGGATGATTGTAACTCCTCGCTCTAATAATATTTTTTCACCTTCTACATTGGTTGGACCATTAGCGCCTTCGGCAATAAGCTTGGCCTTTATACTTTTCGCGTTTTTTTGCGTTATTTGGTTACCTAATGCCGCTGGAATGCAGATATCGCATTCAGTAGTAAAAAATTTTTCATTGTCAAGATCAAATGCATTTGGAAATCCTGTTAAGCTTCCATTGTTGATTCTAGTATAATTGTACAAATCCTCAACCTTAATTCCGTTGGTATTTCTTATACTGCCAAAAGCATCTTGAGCGGCAACTAATTTTGCCCCTTCCTTTTCCATAAAGTGAGCTGCCCAATACCCAACATTACCAAAACCTTGAACGATAAATTTTTTGCCTTTTAATTTTTCCTTTCTGCGTTCTGCCCAAAATTTAATGTTTAGAAACACCCCATAACCAGTTGCACGATCTCTGCCTTCGAGACCACCGCTACCATCTGGTTTTCCAGTTACCACGTGTTGGTTTGCAGTGCGCTCTGCCGGCGGTCGCGTACTCATATAGGTGTCTGCTATCCACGCCATAGTTTGGCTGTTAGTATTTACATCTGGAGCAGGGATGTCATGCTCTGGACCAATGTTATCTGCCAGTGCAAAGGTGAATCTACGTGTAATACGCTCTAATTCTCCCTGAGAATATTGCGATGGGTCTAGCTGGATACCACCTTTGCCACCTCCATAAGGCAAGCCAGCTAATGAAGTCTTCCAAGTCATCCACATGGCTAATGCTCTTGCAGCATCTATATCTACTGTTGGGTGATAACGTAACCCTCCTTTATAGGGACCTAATGCGTTATTATGCTGCACTCTATATCCTGTAAATATTTCAACTTCACCATTATCCATTTTTACAGGAAAGTGCACGATGATTTCATTATTGGTAATGCTTAAAATCTTGCGTATGTTAGGGTGAAGATCAATATGGTCTGCAGCACTATTAAATTGCTCCATCACATTGTCCATCATGCCCTTTACAGGTGCTTTTTTCTTTTTAGTGTTATTTACTTCAGCTGTGATTGTTCTCATAGGTATAGACCGTTTTGAACGGGTTTTTTATTTTCAGTGTTTATTTAAAAAGTCGATTGGTGATACTTCGTTCATTATATTTTTCGACGATGTATCGTCTTCTTCGCTTAAGGGTTTCTTCTCTTTTTTGAGTATTGTTTATTTGTGATTGTGAACTCATGGTATTTGTGTTATAATGAATTTTACTTAAGTCCCTATTTGGTAGATTTTATCTGTTCGTAAATCTGAATAGGCTATCTCTTGGTGTGCTGACTAATTTGTTTTTACTAATCTGATAACTAATTTATTATGTACTGTGTTTTTATTTTTAAAATCATGCCATCGCCATTTCTGGCTTTGTTTTATGTACTAAAGGCAAGGCGCATGCCATTGGAAAAACCAAGATGGCATTTTAATGAACAAACCCTGACTGAGTAAGGGTTTTTAGATTTAATTTGGAAAAGGGAATAGTTTAAGTATTGGGGTATTATTACCCAGTAGGGGAGATTTGTATCAATTAGGAACTTACGTAGCTTGAATTATTAGTATGAGTTATCTTTAGTTCTTATAGGCTTATTGCAAATTAAACTTTAAGGCGCTACCATGACTATTAGTGGTTCGGTAGGGAGAACTAATTTAGTTAGAAGTGCAGAAAATTCTGATTGAGATGCCACTTATTAAAGCATACTTAGATTTTTGTAATAAGCTTTTTAAAGATTTTAATAGTTTCAAAAATATCTTCTGTTGTTAAACTAAAAAAGACATCAATCTTTCAATTTCAATCTAATAGTCTTCCTGTCAATCCCCAAAATCTCAGCAGCTTTAGTCTTGTTATTATTAGTTGCATTTAACACTTTTTGAATATATTTTTTTTCAATTTCTTTGAGAGGAAGTAGTTCTCCTTCAGGAAAATCTATAGTATATTTTAAAGTTACCGGGAGATCTGCAACATCAATATGTCTATCGCACATAATAACCGCTCGCTGTATCACATTTTCAAGTTCACGAATGTTTCCTGGCCAATCGTATCTTTGCAATATTTCTGAAGCCTCGGGGCTAATTTTAATAAAGCGGTCTTTATATTCTACACCGTATTTAAAGAGAAATTTTTCAACAAGTAACGGAATGTCTTCTTTACGTTCTCGCAAAGGAGCTACTTCAATTTCTACCACCGTGAGACGGTAATAAAGATCTTCTCTGAAGGCTTTTTTACTAATCATTTCTTTTAAGTCACTATTGGTGGCGGCAATAATGCGAACATCAATTTTTTCAGCCTTTTGGGCACCTACTTTTACCACCTCTTTTTCTTGAAGGACGCGTAACAATCTAGATTGAACAGCTGTAGAAGCATTGCCTATTTCATCAAGAAAAATAGTTCCGCCATTTGCCGCTTGAAAAAATCCGTCGCGATTCTTTTCAGCTCCTGTGAAAGCGCCTTTGGTGTAGCCAAAAAGTTCTGATTCCAATAAATTTTCAGGAATACCTCCACAATTTACCGCAATAAAAGGTGCTCGAGAAAATTTCCCTTGATAATGAATAGCACGTGCTACAAGTTCTTTACCCGTTCCACTTTCGCCTTTAACGAAAATGGTCGCTTTGTTGTCCTTTACCCGTTCAATGATTTGAATAACATTATTTATTTTTTCTGAATTGCCAATGATATCACCGTAGGAATGTGGTTTTTTATTTTCTGATTTAGATTTTAATATGTTTTTTGAAACATCAGTAGCACTGCCTATCGATTTGTCAATGGCACTCCTAAGCTCTTCTTTTGTAAAAGGTTTGGTTAAATAGTCTACTACACCAGATTTAATAGCAGCAAGAGAATCTTGAACAGAAGGATAGCCAGTAATAATAAGTTTGGGCAAAGTAGGGTAGTGCTCAGATACGAACTTGATAAGCTCTGTACCATCAATTTCAGGCATTTTTAAATCGGTTATGAGCAAGTCTATGTTGGTATCTCGAAGTATTTGAACAGCTTCTTTTACCGATACAGCTTTATAAGAATGATAGCTCCAAGATTGTAAATGACGTTGCAGTAACTCCAGAATATGGATGTCATCATCAACAATGAGTATATTCTCTTTTCTAAACTGCATTCGACTATAAAAGTATTAAGTTTTTGGTAGTTTAACTGTAAATTTTGCGCCCTTTTTGGAATTGTTTTCTACAGTTATAGTCCCTTTATGGCTTGCCACAATACCGTGTACCACACTCAATCCTAACCCAGAACCATCGCCAATAGGTTTTGTGGTAAAGAATGGTTGAAACACTTTTTCTAATGCTTCATTAGATAGTCCAGGACCCTCATCAATAATTTTTAAAATTATATAACTTTTAGACTGCGAAGCTTCAATGGTTACCAACCCATTTTCTGGCGAAAAATAAATGGCATTAATTATTAAGTTGAAAATTATTTGTGTGAGTTGAATGGTATCTGCTTTCAGTAAAAGCTCATCATCTTCAATTTTTACAAGGTATTTAACTTTCGCTTTCTTAAAGGAAGCATCGAGTAATTCTAACGCATTTTTTATTCTGGGTACCAGATTTAATTCTTTCATTTCCTGGGGCATCTCGCAAGCGAAAAACATCAATTTTTTTACTACTTCCCTAGAGAAAATTGCATTGTCAATAATCTTGTCTAAATCTGATGAAACTCTTTTATCTGTTTTAAAATCATCTTTTAATAATTCGGCAAACCCCAAAATGTTTGTCAGTGGCGTATTAAGTTCGTGCGCAATTCCCGCTGTTAGCTCACCTAAAATTCCTAAACGATCTGCTCGCTCCATTTGGCGTTTAAGTGAAATTTCATTTTGTTGAATTTCAATACGCTCTAAAAGATTTCCTATCTTAAGAGCTACGCTATCTAGCAATTGCTGCTCCTCTTTTAGAAAAGAGCTTTTGTCATCTTTTAAGGAAGCGATAATCATCCCATCAGATTTATTAAATATTTGAATAGAAGAGCTTATTTGAAGCCCCTCTTTCACAACTTTAGTTTCAAATGATGCAATGGCAGTTTTGATGGAAATTTCGGTATGTTTGGGAAATTGAAATCCCTTTTTCAAGCTTAACGCAATCGCTTTAAGGGTTTCTTCCATTTGCCCAACATCTGCATTTACGATAATAGATGATATATCATAGAGGCAAGTTAGCTCTTTGATGCGCTCTTTTAACGCTATTTCTGTATGATTCATTTTTACCGTACTAAATTATTGTAAAGATAGATGGTTATATTTTGAAAGCCATTATTTCAACGTCTATCGAAACAAAAACAATTCTTAATACCCCTTTTTCTTGGCTACAGCGTCTACACAATTTATACCATCGATAGCCGCAGATATAATGCCACCCGCATATCCTGCGCCTTCTCCGCAAGGGTATAGTCCAGAAATCTCAACGTGCTCTAAGGTTTCAGGGTTCCTTGGAATAGAAACAGGAGATGAGGTTCTACTTTCTGGAGCGTGTAAAACAGCTTCATTGGAGTAATATCCCTTCATTTTTCTCCCAAAAGCTTTAAATGCCTTTTTTAATCGTTTACTAATGAGTGGGGGTAAAACGTTATTCAAGTCTACCGAAACAATACCAGGTTGGTACGATGTCTTCGGAAAGTTTACTGAAATGCGACCTTCTACAAAATCTATTAAACGTTGGGCTGGCACGGCCTGTGTTTTTCCGGCAGCTTCCCAACAATCGCGCTCTACTTTTTTCTGAAAATTGAGACAAACAAATGGGTCTCCTTCAACATAATTAGGTAAATCTTCTGGAGCAACACTAACTACTATGCCAGAATTTGCATACGGATTGTTACGCTTACTAGGGCTCCAGCCATTTGTAACTACTTCTTCTTGTTCTGTCGCGCAGGGTGCGATTATGCCACCCGGGCACATGCAAAATGAGTACACACCTAAACCATCTACCTGTTCTACTAAACCATAGGAAGCTGGAGGTAGGTAAGGATTGTCACTATCTCCGTGATACTGTATGGTGTCTATTAACTCCTGCTGATGTTCTACACGAACCCCAATGGCAAAAGGTTTTGCTTCAATTTTTATTTTGTGATTGTGAAGCAAATAAAAAATGTCTCTTGCAGAATGGCCTGTTGCTAAGATAACGGTATCATAAGAATGCCATTGTGCATTGTTAATTTCTATAGAAGAAATACGCTTATTCTCAAGTTTAAGGTTGGTTAACTTAGCATTAAAGTGAACCTCTCCGCCTGCATCAATAATCGCTTCACGCATGCTTGTAATTATTTTGGGAAGCTTATTTGTGCCAATGTGAGGATGTGCATCTATAAGTATTTCTTTATCTGCACCAAAATGTACAAACCATTCTATTGCTTTCAGTACATTGCCTCTCTTCTTAGACCGAGTGTATAACTTACCATCGCTATAGGTGCCTGCTCCGCCTTCGCCAAAACAGTAGTTAGAATCTGAATCTACCAGATGTTCTTTGTTAATTCTTGCAAGATCTCTTCTGCGTTCTCGAACGTCTTTTCCTCGCTCGTAAATAATTGGTTTTAATCCTACCTCAATGGCACGTAGTGCGGCATACAACCCCGCAGGACCAGCACCAATAATTGCAATGGTTTTACTTTCTTCTACGGCTTGAGGAACAAACGGTGGGATATGCTTAATCTCTTCACCAACTAACCAAAATTCTAGTTGAAGGTTTAGTTTTACGGGAGCACGACGCGCATCTATAGAGCGCTTCCTAATACGCCAATCTTTGATGTCTTTTTTGTACAGTTTTGCTTTGGTAAGACCTAGCTCTAATATGTAAGGTAAATCTTCTTGTTGCTTAGGCTTAATTGAAATCTGAACCAATGTACTCATGTTGTCAAAGATACTTGAAAAAACGGTGCTTTTTTAGGGTAGTTGACACCTAAAAAATGGGCGGTTTCGTAAAGTTTCCGAAGAAAATACTTATAGTGCTACCCAGTATTACTTTACTAAATTACAAATTTTAAACTAGTAAGAGATTGTAATGCAGCGTGTTAATTTTAGGTGTGCTCTTGTTAACAAAAAAATAACCTAAAAAAATTACAGAAGGCATAATAAGGCACGACCTTTGTTCTATTAATAGGAACCCCAAAAACCTACTTATATGTCAAATACACTAGAAAAAAAGGAATCCGCCAAATACGCAAATATAGATATGGATAAATTTAAATTCGATTTCAATCTATTTGTGCCTAGTTCAGAAAATTCATCTTCTACCAACGAAGAAGAAAAAGAAGCATAATTTTAATAAGCCATTTACCTTGGCGTGCAGCATTTAGTTATACTAGTTATCTTTGCTGCCTATGCAACCCGATAATTTCACAACAAATTTCTTCGGAATAGGAATTCTTCATGGTAAAACACCAGAAAACCTCGGTGTATTATGGCGTACTGCCCAAAATATGGGGGCGAGTTATATTTTTACCATAGGAAAACGATACGCAAATCAGGCAAGCGATACCCACAATGCGGTAAAGTCGATGCCCTATTTTCATTACGAAACATTTAGTGATTTTTTTAAACACCTCCCAAAAGGGGTTCGAATTGTTGGCGTGGAAAAAACCGAGGTGGCAGAAAATTTAGAAGACTTTAATCATCCAAAGAGGTGCTTGTATTTGTTAGGTGCAGAAGATCATGGCCTTTCCAAAGAAGCTATAGATGCATCGCATTTTTTGGTACAGTTTCCCTCAGAACATAGTTTAAATGTAGCCGTAGCTGGAAGTATTGTACTTTACGATAGAGGTAGAAAAAAACCTTTTCAATAGGCAAGTTTTACTAAATATTAAAGAAAATTACCCTTGCTCGTCTAACTAACATTACCTTGTCTATAAATAAAAACGCATTATGGAGTATTTTTTAATAATTACAACCTTAGTTTTTATAGCCGCAATTTTTGGCTACATTAATGTACGTTTTCTGAGACTTCCTAACACCATTGGTTTAATGGTTATTACCATTGTGTCTACACTTGTGGTACTTGGTATAAGTTACTTCGACGCCACGTTGTTAAATGCCGAAAAGTACATCATAACCAAAATAGATTTTAAAACGGTACTACTTGATATAATGCTTAGTTTTTTACTCTTTGCAGGAGCTTTGCATACCAATTTTGCCCAACTTAAAATTCAACGATGGCCAGTGCTGGTTTTTTCTACCGTTGGCGTTCTAATCTCCACATTTCTTGTTGGGGGAGCTATGTACTATGTGCTTCAGTTTATTGGACTTCCAGTAGACTTTATCTATTGTTTGTTGTTTGGGGCATTAATCTCTCCAACAGACCCAATTGCGGTCTTAGGAATTCTTAAAAAAGTAGGCGCTCCCAAAAAATTAGAGACAAAGATTGTTGGAGAATCGCTGTTTAACGATGGTGTTGGTGTAGTGGTTTTCCTGACCATTTTTCAAATCGCTAAAATGGGAGATCAAGGTACAATAGAACCCTTAGACATTATAGCCCTGTTTGGTCAAGAGGTCTTAGGAGGGATTGCCTTGGGACTTTTCATTGGATTTATTACCTACCGCCTTATGAAATCTATAGACGATTACGACATAGAGGTTATAATAACACTAGCCGCTGTAATGGTAGGAACCGCCGTGGCCCAACACTTCCATTTGTCTGCGCCATTGGCAATGGTAACCGCAGGTCTGTTGGTTGGAAATGATACCATAAGAGCTAGCACTATGTCTGAAATTACCGAAACCTACGTAGATAAATTTTGGGAGCTTATAGATATTTTACTAAATACCATTCTCTTTGTTCTAATTGGTATGGAAATGCTCGTGCTATCTTTTGAACTTAGTTATGTAGTTGCCGGATTAATTGCCATTCCTGTAATTCTCATCTGTAGATACTTGTCGTTACTTTTACCAATAAAATTCTTTCAGAAAAAACTAGAATTTGTACCAAAAACCAACTTAATTATGACCTGGGGCGGATTGCGAGGTGGTATTTCAATTGCACTAGCTCTAGGTCTTACAGAAGCTATGCAGCGTGATTTGTTTTTAGTAATTACCTATATTGTTGTGGTATTTTCAATTATTGTGCAAGGGTTAACGGTGGGTAAACTGATTCAAAAAGTGAAAACGGAAGAAACCTAAATACCCTATCTTTGCGCCATGCAAGATCAAAATCACAAAGCAGGCTTTGTAAATATTATAGGAAATCCCAACGTAGGTAAAAGTACCTTGATGAATGCCTTTGTGGGTGAACGTCTTTCTATAATTACAAGTAAAGCCCAAACCACTCGTCACCGTATTTTAGGCATTGTTAATGGTGACGATTTTCAGATTATTTTAAGTGATACGCCCGGTATTATTAAACCAGCTTATCAGCTACAGGAAAGTATGATGGACTTTGTGAAATCTGCTTTCGATGACGCAGACGTACTTTTATACCTTGTAGAACTAGGTGAGAAAGATTTAAAAGACGAACAGTTTTTTAATAAAATTACCAATGCTAAAATACCTGTTTTACTGTTGTTAAATAAAATAGACACAGGAAATGAATCTTTGCTCGCAGAGGCATTAGCCCATTGGCAAGAAAAGGTTCCGAACGCAGAAATTTTTGCTATTTCTGCCCTCAAAAACTTTGGTGTTCCTGAAGTTTTTGCTCGTATCATTGAGCTCTTGCCTAAAAGTCCGCCGTTTTATCCCAAAGACCAACTTACTGATAAGCCAGAGCGTTTTTTCGTGAACGAAATTATTAGAGAAAAAATACTTTTGCACTACAAAAAAGAGATCCCTTATTCGGTAGAAATAGATACTGAAGAGTTTTTTGAAGAAGAGAACATTATTCGTATTCGGTCTGTCATAATGGTAGAGCGCGAAACGCAAAAGGGTATCATCATTGGTCACAAAGGAGGCCCTCTTAAACGTGTTGGAGTAGAGGCGCGAAGGGATTTAGAAAAATTCTTCGGCAAGCAGGTACATCTTGAAACCTATGTCAAGGTCAACAAAAACTGGCGAAGCGACAATAGGCAGTTAAAACGTTTTGGGTACAACCAAAAGTAAAATTTCCAAACAATTACTCCAAATTCCAAAAGCGGGTTTTAAAATTTGAATTATTTTAAAATTTCAGATAATAACTTCATTTCAATTAAGCAATACCTAAGCTTTAAAAGCCTAAATTTGCAAAATATTACAAACCAGAACTATGAGTATTGTTGCCATTGTAGGAAGACCCAACGTAGGAAAGTCTACTTTTTTTAATCGTTTAATCCAACGTCGTGAAGCTATTACCGATGCGGTAAGTGGCGTTACACGTGATAGACACTACGGAAAAAGTGACTGGAATGGTAAAGAGTTCTCATTAATCGATACTGGCGGCTATGTTGTAGGTAGCGACGATATCTTTGAAGCTGAAATAGATAAACAAGTAGAACTTGCCATCGATGAAGCAGACGCTATTATTTTTATGGTTGATGTAGAATCTGGAATTACGGGAATGGATGAAGAAGTAGCACAATTACTTCGGAAAAGTCAGAAACCGTTTTTTCTGGCAGTAAATAAAGTTGATAGCTCTAAACGAGAGAACGACGCCGTAGAGTTTTATTCACTTGGTGTAGAAAAATATTATACTATTTCTAGTATTAATGGAAGCGGTAGTGGAGATCTGTTAGACGATTTGGTGGCAGCGCTACCAGACGAACCTGAAGTTGAAGAAGAGGTGCTGCCTCGATTTGCTGTAGTAGGTCGACCTAATGCAGGAAAATCTTCATTTATTAATGCCCTTATTGGTGAAGAACGTTTTGTGGTAACCGACATTGCAGGAACAACGCGAGATAGTATAGATACAAAATATAACCGTTTTGGTTTCGATTTTAATTTGGTAGATACTGCTGGAATTAGAAAGAAGGGGAAAGTAAAAGAAGATCTTGAGTTTTACTCTGTGATGCGAAGTGTACGTGCTATTGAACATAGTGATGTATGTTTGTTGGTACTAGATGCTACTAGAGGGTTTGATGGTCAGGTACAGAATATTTTCTGGTTAGCGCAGCGAAATAACAAGGGAATTGTAATCTTAGTGAACAAGTGGGACCTTGTTGAAAAGGACAATCAGAGTACCAAAGATATGGAAGCCTACATCAGAAAACAATGCGAACCCTATACCGATGTACCTATTGTCTTTATTTCAGCATTAACAAAGCAACGTATCTATAAAGCAATAGAAACGGCGGTTGAAGTTTACAAAAATCGTAGCAAGAAGATTAAAACTTCGGTTCTTAACGATACAATGTTACCTATCATTGAGGCTTTTCCACCACCACAATATAAAGGTAAGTACGTGAAAATTAAGTATTGCACGCAATTGCCAACAGCCTTTCCTGCATTCGCGTTTTTTGCGAACCTTCCGCAGTATGTAAAAGAGCCGTACAAACGTTTTATTGAAAACAAATTAAGACAACAATTTAACTTTACTGGGGTGCCAGTAACAATTTATCTTCGGAAAAAATAGACGCTTCAGGTTTTCGTAATTTTTATTAATACTTACTAGCTAAATCTGTTTAGGGAAACAAATGTTCGTTAAGATCGTTATCTTACAACACCATCAATCAACGAATAATTAACTTCATGAAGCATTGCTTACGTGCACTCATATTTTTATGCAGCATTGCTACTTTTGCTCAGTTGCAGCCCTTTAAAATTTCAGGTACACTAATGGCTAATGACGCTGGTCAACCGCTAGAGTCTGCTACTGTTTATGTAGAGCGCGTAAAAGATAGCACTTTGGTTACGTATACCATTACCAATCAAAATGGATATTTCAGCATTGAAGACAAAGCTGCAGACAAAAACTTAAAGATTTACATAACTTATGTGGGTTATAAAACTTTCGAAAAGGAGTTTGTCGCTACTTCCGAAGAAATTGAACTTGGCACCATTGTCATGAAAATAGATGCCAATACGCTAGATGAAGTGGTGCTTAAATCTAGAGCACCTATTACCATTAAAAAGGATACCCTAGAGTTTAATGTAAGCTCCTTTAAGACAAAAAAGGATGCCTCGGTTGAAGATCTTCTGAAAAAGTTGCCGGGGGTAGAAGTAGACGATGAAGGCCAAATAACCGTAAACGGTAAGGCTGTAAATAAAATTTTAGTGAATGGTAAACCCTTTTTTGGTGATGATCCTACCATTACTACTAGAAATCTTACCAAAGATATCATTGAAAAAGTACAGGTTACAGATACCAAAACCGACGCTGAAGCTTTTGCGGGTGAAGATGCAGATGGCGAAAACAAAACCATTAATCTCACGATTAAAGAAGAAAATAACAAAGGAATTTTTGGAAGAGTAGCTGCTGGAGGTGGTACCAACGACCGTTATGAGTTTGCCGGTTTTTTTAATAAATTCGATAACGACCAAAGGGTTAGTATACTGGCTGGCGGAAATAACATTAACTCTCCTGGATTTAGCTTTGGAGAAATACGTAAAATGTTTGGAAATAGTAGGAACGCATTTGTGAGCGGCAATGGTGCTTTTGGAGTTGGAAATCGAACGTTTGGTGGTTCAGATGGGGTGACCGTGTCCCGTAATGCAGGGGGTAATTACGCCGATAGTTTTGGGAAGAAGGTTGAATTGTCTGCAGACTATTTTTATGCTGGCGCCGATAGTGAAGATCGTACCAGTACTCAGCGCGAGAATATCCTGCCCGATTCTCGTTTTTTTACCAACAGTAATTCTGAATCTTTTACTGAAAATAATAACCATAGCGCAAATGTTCAGCTAGACATAAAGGTAGATTCTACCTTTTTAATTAATCTACGGCCATCGTTTACTTATGGCAAAGGCAACAGGAGGTCTTCTAGCAACGAAGCTTCTAGAGACGATAATAATCAGGCAATTAACCAAAGTAGTACGAATTCTTATTCAGAAAATACCAATCGTAATTTTAACAATGATCTTGATATTACTAAGCGTTTTGGAACTCGAGGTTCTTTTATTCGCTTAGGCGTTGTTGTTCAATATGACAATGATACGCGAGACGATTTCTTTCAATCTAATGTTGAAGTGTTTGGAGACACTCCATCTCAAACCAATCGTAATCAATTTATAGATGACGAGAGTAGTTTAGATAGTTACTTCACAGATATAACGTATAGATATCCAATACTAGCTAATAAACTGTATCTAGACACCAAATTTAGTCACCGAGAAGACAAGAGAACTAGTATAGAAAGTACATTCGATTTTGATGCTGCAACCCAAGAATACACACTCTTTAACACTGCCTTGAGTACTAATTTTAAGTATATTAATCGCAGAAGTACGCCTGGTGTTGGTCTGCAATATAGTGGCGAAAAGATTTCGGGTAACGTAAGGGCGTCGTATGTGTTAAGAACGTTGGCTAATGATGATGCTTTAAGGCCAGAGGCATCATTTGAGCAGCGCTTTAAGGCGTTAGAATTGCGAGGGTACCTAACGTATCGTTTTAGTCCTAAATCTTCTTTGTATGCAAATTACAATCTAAACAATAGACCACCAGAAATTTCACAATTACAGGCCTTTCAAGATGTGAGTAACCCGTTAAATATCATTACTGGAAATCCAAATTTAGAACCTGCTAATGAGCATCGTGTTTACGTAGGGTATAATAATTTCGATTTCCAAAAGCGAACAGGATTTAACATGTACGGAAGTTTCAGCAAAACACAAAACCAAGTGGTACAACAAACTATAGTAGACGAAAATTTAGTTAGAAACACCACCTACACTAATGTAGATGGAAACTATTATGCCTTTGCCGGAGCTACTTATAGTAAAGATTTTAAAGTGGATACCTTACGAACTGTGAAGGTAAGTGCGGGCTTGTCTGTGAACAATAATAGAACGATTAATTTTAATAATGGCGAAAAATACGCTTCTACCAACAATAGTCTTAGTCCAAATATTAGGCTTACACTAACATGGAAAAAGGTGTTAGAACTTATCCCAAATTATCGTCCGTCGTTTACCAAATCTACATTCGATTTGGTTGGATTTGATGATCGCCAATTTTTACAGCATACGTTAGGGCTACAGACAGCAACATTTTTACCAAAAAGGCTAGAATGGCGTAACGATATTAATTACAATTATAATCCAGATGTTGGTGTTGGTTTTCAGCGAAGTTCTTGGTTTTGGAATAGTACGTTGGCCTATTCTGTATTGCAAGACACAGGAACCCTAACATTAAAGGCTTTCGATTTATTAGGGCAAAATGCAAATGCGAGACGGTCTCAAACGCAAAATTATATTCAAGACTCCCAGAGTTTAGTACTTCAGCAATATTTTATGCTTAGTTTTAGTTGGAAATTTAATAGTTTAGGAAAGAAGGGAGAAATAAATGATAATGGCGGATTCTATATTTTTAATTAGTAAGAATTTATTTGAAGTAGCTTTCTAATGCTAGGTTGAAAGGTTGCTATTATAGAAACACCAAGGTATATGACTCAAAATTTTTGTCCCTATTTATAGCACATTAATCTACCAGCCACCTGAAGCGCCACCTCCACCGAAGCCTCCACCTCCAAAGCCGCCTCCAAAGCCACCGCCACCAAAACTTCCGCCTCCGCCAAAACTTCCACCGCCTCCTCCAAAGCCGCCTGTGCGTCCCATGTTGCTTAAGATGATTACGTCTAATAAACTTGAGCCACCACCACCTTTTCCACCCTTACCACCCCGGTTGCGTAATAAGATTAAGATGATAATAAAGATGATTATGACAAAAATAAAATGACTGTTATCATTCGATGAAAAATCTCGGTCTTCTTTAAATTCGCCTTCAAGGGCTTTAAAAAGGGCATCGGCACCTTTGTCTAAACCAGCGTAGTAATTCCCAGATTTAAATTCTGGAATCATTACGCGGTTAATAATTTGTTCTGCTGTGCGATCACTCACTCGGTATTCAATACCATAACCAGTGTTAATATCTACTTTTCGGTCGTCTTTGGCTAGAATAATTAAAATGCCGTTGTCTTTGTCTGCCTGACCAATACCCCATTGTTGACCCCACTTAGCACCTACCAGAGCTAGGTCGTCTCCATTAGAAGTACCAATAATAGCTACTACAATTTGTGTTGATGTAGAATCTGCGTAACGAATTAGTTTCTGCTCAAGAGCAGTTTTTTGAGAGGCCGAAAGTAAATTGATATAATCGTACAGAGAAGTTTGTTCAGAAACCTTTGTAGGTTTAGGCGGAATAGTAAACTGTGCGACAATACTTTGTGAAAATAGCAAGCATACCGTAAAAACGGTAAATAAAATATGTTTGTGCTGTGCTGTTTTCAATGTAATTTTAACTACAATTACCCAACCGAAATATCATCAGGTAATTCGTTGGTGTCTTTTTTCTTATACGGAAAATGGACTTTTAATTGTTCTCCAGCTTTTATGATACCATCTACCAAGCCTTGTTTCATATCTCCATTTTTAAATCTATCGATAATCGCATCTTTGGTGCTTTCCCAAAAATTAGGGGGTACAACATCATTAATACCTTTGTCGCCCATTATAACAAGCGTACGGTCTTCTACAGCAATGTAAAGTAATACACCATTACTTAGTTTGGTGTTGTTCATGTGTAAAAAATCGAATACTTCGGTTGCCCGATCAAATGCATCAATTTTGCTATGTGCTTCAAGGTGTACGCGAATTTCACCCGAGGTATTGCGTTCTGCTGTACGAATGGCCTCTACGACAGCTATTTCTTCGTCTTGAGTTAAAAAATCTTCTACTTTAGACATCTGTACCTTAAATTAATCATTTCCGAAGTCAAATTCAACCTCTGGTGCATTTTCACTTCCTTCGGCGGCCTTAAAGTAGGCTCTTTCTTCAAAGCCTAACATACCCACGAACATTTTCTCTGGGAACATTTTGAGCTCTGTATTTAAGGCAAGCGCTTTTTCGTTAAAACGGTTTCGCTCTACATTAATTCTGTTTTCGGTGCGTTCTAGCTCATTAATTAGCTCTCTAAAGTTTTCGTTTGCTTTTAAATCTGGATAGCGTTCAAAAACTGCCAAAAGTCTAGATAGGGCAGAAGTTAATCCTGCTTGTGCTTGTTGAAATTGTTGTAATTGCGCTGGCGTAATATTGCTAGGGTCTATCTGAATTGACGTAGCCTTACTTCTAGCTTCGGTAACCTTAATTAACGTTTCTTGTTCAAACTCTGCATACCCTTTGGCAGTACTCACAATATTTGGGATGAGGTCTGCACGACGTTGGTAGGCACTTTCAACATTACCCCATTGGGCAGAAACACCTTCATCTAGAGGTACTAAACGATTATTAAGATTTACTAAGAACATACCGGCCATTAGTAGTATGGCAATCAGTATAATAGGTATAATCCATTTTTTCATGATTGGTGAGGTTTTAGAGTTGGTCTTTTATTTTTAAAAGCTCGGCTTTTACCGTTTCAAGCTTTCGTATAATATCAAAATTACTAAGTGTTTTTTGTTTGTTTTCTTTTAGATGTATTTTAGCTCCTTCTAATGTAAAACCACGGTCTTTAACCAGATGAAAAATTAATTCTAGATTCTTTATATCTGCTGGGGTGAACTTTCTGTTTCCTTTTGCATTTTTCTTGGGCTGTAAAACATCAAATTCTTTCTCCCAAAATCTAATCAAGGAGGTGTTCACATCAAAAGCTTTGGCAACTTCGCCAATGCTATAATATAATTTTTCAGGTAAATCTACGTGCATAAAAACATATTGCCTCACGAAGTTAGTGAGAAATATCTAAACGTTGAAAAGATTCGGTTAAAATAGGTGTCGTAGCTTTAGAGTAATTCTAGTCTAACGACTGATTTTCTTGTTGGGATGTTTTTAAAAGCTCGGCAAATTCTTTCGGACTCAAGTTTCCGTAGTAAAAATTAATCGGATTAATTCGGTCGCCATCTTTAAAAACTTCATAGTGTAAATGCGGAGCTTCACTACGCCCGGTGCTACCAACAAAACCAATTAAATCACCTCGCTTTACTTTTTGGCCATTACGTACATTAAACTTATATAAATGGGCATAGAGGCTTTCGTACCCGTAGCCATGGTCTATTCTAATATGATTTCCATAACCAGATGCCGTATTATCGGCTCGTGTTACTTTTCCATCACCACTGGCGTATACGGGTGTGCCTCGCGGTGCTGTAAAGTCCATCCCCCAATGCTTCTTAAGCGCTTTAGTAAACGGGTCGGTTCTAAAACCGAAACCTGAAGCCATTCGCGTTAGGTCTTCATTGTTTACAGGTTGTATTGCTGGAATAGCCGCAAGTAACTTTTCTTTTTCCTCTGCCAGCTGCGCAATTTCATCTAGAGATTTAGACTGCACCACAATTTGTTTTGTGAGAATGTCTAATCGTTTATGGGCATTAACGATGAGGTTTGAATTATTAAATCCTTCTAAGTCTTTATATCTATTAATACCCCCAAACCCAGCTTTTCGCTGCTCCTCAGGAATTGGGTTGGCTTCAAAATATACGCGATAAAGGCTATTATCTCTTTCAGCTAAATCGTTTAAGACGCTTTCAGCTTGATCCATCTTACGATTTAATAAAGTATACTGGAGTTCCATGTTAGCAAGTTCGCGTTTCATGGCTTTTTCTCTTGGCGTTTCAACGCCAGGAAGGTTTAGATAAACAACTAAAAGTAAGAAACCACTTAATAACATCCCCAGCAAACTAAGTACAAAAATGCCCAGTTTACGCCCTTTTTTCTTTTCAATTTTTCGATAGGAGAGGGTCTCGCTATCGTAGTAATATTTAACCTTAGACATACGCTAAAAAAATCCTATTTTTGCGGTGATGGTGGTGTGTACGTTTTGTAAACGCCCTGCAAAGATATAAATTGTTTTTAAGCGCAAAAAATATGCGCTTTTTACTATAATAAGATACCCATGAAATCTAGCGAGATACGCTCACAGTTTTTAGAGTTTTTTAAGTCGAAACAGCATAAAATTGTTCCTTCGGCCCCTATGGTTATAAAGAATGATCCTACCCTAATGTTTACCAATGCAGGGATGGTTCCTTTTAAAGAATATTTTTTGGGAAACAAAGATATAACCGAGCCGCGTGTTGCAGATACACAAAAATGCTTGCGTGTGAGTGGAAAACACAACGACCTTGAGGAGGTTGGAATGGATACCTACCATCACACCATGTTTGAAATGCTAGGAAATTGGAGTTTTGGCAACTATTTTAAAAAAGAAGCTATTGCATGGGCATGGGAGTTGCTTACCGAAGTGTACGGCATCGATAAAGATATCTTATATGTAACTATTTTTGAAGGTGACGCTTCGGAAAATTTAGAGCGTGATAGTGAAGCCTATGATATTTGGAAACAGTATATAGCCGAAGATCGTATCTTAAATGGAAATAAAGCAGATAACTTTTGGGAAATGGGTGAGCAAGGCCCATGTGGCCCTTGTTCTGAAATTCACGTAGATATTAGATCTGCTGAAGAAAAAGCAAAAGTTTCTGGCGCTAGTTTGGTAAATCAAGACCACCCTCAGGTAGTTGAGATTTGGAACCTGGTATTTATGCAGTTTAACCGTAAAGCCAACGGAAGTTTAGACAAATTACCCGCGCAACACGTAGATACCGGAATGGGTTTTGAACGCCTAGCAATGGTACTGCAAGAAAAACAAAGTAACTACGATACCGATGTGTTTACTCCGCTCATTAGAGAAGTGGAAGCAATTACCAACAGTACCTACGGGAAAGACGAAAAAGTAGATATTGCAATTCGTGTGATTTCAGACCACGTTCGAGCGGTTGCTTTTAGCATTGCAGACGGACAATTACCAAGCAATACAGGAGCTGGGTATGTGATTCGACGAATTTTGCGACGTGCGATTAGATACGGATTTACATTTTTAGATACCAAAGAACCTTTTATATATAAGTTAATAGAAACATTAAGCATGCAAATGGGGAACTCGTTCCCAGAGCTTAAAAAGGAAAAAACCCTAATTACCAATGTTATTAAAGAAGAAGAGGCCTCTTTTTTACGTACACTAGATCAAGGTTTGGTCTTACTAGAAAATATTATTCAAACAGCCAATGGCAAAGAAATCTCAGGAGCCAAGGCATTTGAATTGTACGACACCTTTGGTTTTCCGATTGACCTAACTAGTTTGATACTTCGAGAGCGCGGGTATAGTCTTAACGAAGCCGAGTTTGAAACCGAACTTCAAAAGCAAAAAGATCGTTCGCGAGCTGCAACAAAGGTGGCTACAGGAGATTGGGTGGTGCTTAGAGATGATGCCATAGAAGAGTTTGTTGGCTATGATACCTTAGAAGGTCAAGTGCGTATTACGCGTTATAGAAAAATAGAAAGTAAAAAAGATGGAGAGCTCTATCAACTTGTGTTTAACCTAACGCCTTTTTATCCAGAAGGAGGAGGGCAGGTAGGCGATAAAGGATATTTAGAAGCGCCTAATGGTGAAGTGGTTTACATTATCGATACCAAAAAAGAAAATAACCTTATTGTACATTTTGCTAAAAACCTTCCACGACGTCCAGAAGATATATTTAAAGTTGTAGTAGACACAAAACAACGTGGTAGAACAGCAGCAAATCATACAGCAACACATTTATTACATCAAGCTTTGCGTAATATTTTAGGGGAGCATGTGGCGCAAAAGGGGAGTATGGTGCACAGTGGTAACTTGCGTTTCGATTTTTCACATTTCAGCAAAGTAAATGATGAACAGTTGAGAGAAGTAGAGGATTTTGTAAACGGGAGAATTCGAGAAGGGATTGCCCTTGAAGAACGAAGAAATATTCCATATCAGCAGGCGATCGATGAAGGTGCAATTGCCCTTTTTGGTGAAAAGTACGATGACACAGTACGTGCTATTAAGTTTGGAAAATCTATGGAATTATGCGGGGGAACTCACGTAAAAAACACCAGCGATGTATGGCACTTTATAATTACTTCTGAAGGAGCAGTTGCAAGCGGTATAAGACGTATAGAAGCTATTACAGGAGATGCCGCCAAATCTTATTTTGAAGATAGGAGCAAAGCATATAAAGAAGTTCAGAAATTACTGAACAACACCAAAGATCCTGCAAGTGCGATCGAAAAACTGCAAGAGGATAATTCTAGCCTACAGAAACAATTGGAAGAATTGCTTAAAGACAAGGCAAAAAACATAAAAGGTGAGCTTAAAAATGAAATAGAAGATTTAAATGGAGTTAATTTCTTAGCCAAAGAGGTAGATTTAGATGCTGGCGGATTAAAAGATCTGGCTTTTGAATTAGGAGGGGAAGTAGAGAATCTTTTTATCTTGTTTGGTAGCAAAGTAGGAGGAAAGGCATTGTTAACATGCTATATTTCTAAAGACCTAGCTTCTGAAAAAGATCTGAATGCTGGACAAATTGTTCGTAAGCTTGGAAAACATATTCAAGGTGGTGGTGGTGGACAACCATTTTTTGCAACCGCTGGAGGTAAGAATCCAGATGGTGTAGAAAAGGCGTTGCTCGCTGCTAAAGAGTATATCAATTAAAAATTTTAACTAGATGCGATGCGCAGTTTAAGCTTGCCGCATACCAAACTGCAGTAGCGTATTACAAAGTGAAACTACAAACAACCATACCACTAAAACCAGTAGCTAACCAAATTAACTACGACTCAAAAATTTTGTTAATTGGGTCTTGTTTTACAGAAAATATTGGCGAAAAATTAGCGTATTTTAAGTTTCAAAGTAGTGTAAATCCGTTTGGTATTGTATTTCATCCTCTAGCGATTGAACAACTTATACACCGTGCAATACACCAAACCTTGTTTACCGAAACTGATGTATTTGAACGTGACGGACAATGGTTTTGTTTTGAAACTCACTCTTCTGTTACAGAAACTTCAAAAGAGCAGCTAATTGCATTGTTAAATAATACGTTGCTTGAGTTTGCTTCGTATGTACGACAAACGTCACATATTATTTTTACCTACGGTACGGCTTGGGTTTATAGGCATGTGGCTTCTAACGCTGTTGTGGCCAATTGTCATAAACTCCCGCAGAAAGAATTTACGAAGGAATTACTTTCAATGCAGGAAATTTCAGCAAGTATAGCACGTACAGTTTCATTACTTTCTGAAATAAATTCGACAGTAAAAATTATCACCACGGTTTCGCCAGTACGACATCTTAAAGATGGTTTTGTAGAAAACACTCAAGGCAAGGCGCATCTCATTGCAGGCATCCACACATTTATGAATCAAAAACCGATAATTGATACGCTTCAAACACATTATTTTCCTTCTTATGAAATTATGATGGATGAGCTAAGAGACTATCGTTTTTACGGAGAAGACATGATACATCCTTCTAAAATAGCGGTAGATTACATTTGGGATAAGTTTCAGTTGGTTTGGATTGCTTCGGAAACTCTACAACTTCAAAAGGAGGTTGATGTTGTTCAAAAAGGATTACAACATAGACCCTTTTATCCCAATGGTGAAGCCCATGTAAACTTTCAGCAAGACCTGCAGCAAAAAGTAGCGACACTACAAACAAAGCTGCCTCACGTAACCTTTGACTAAAAGAGTTTTACTACTCACCAAATAACATCAAATACGTCAATTGCCCTATTGAATTGCCCTACAGCAGTTTGCACATTTGTACCATAAACTTAAAAACCTTATTTATGAAAACCTTAAAACAAATTAGTCTAATCTTATTGATGAGTTTAGCTGTAGTAGCATGTAAAAAAGATGACGACGGTGGAGAAGATCCAGGAGAAGCAACTGGAACATTGACTGCTAAAATTGATGGCGCTACACTAACAGCAGATATTGCGGTGCAGGCACAAATTACTAACAGTCCACAAGGAGATGTATTGACTATTTCTGGTGGTACTTCGCAATCTGAGAATTTGCAAATGATTATTCAAAATTTTGATGGTGTAGGCACTTATGATCTAAGCTTTATAAATATTGGAACCTACAGTTATTTGCCAGACCCAAGTAATCCAGATCCGAATACGGTCGTGATATACCTTTCTCTTAATGGTACAGATGCTACTGGAGAGTTAAGAGTTTCAAGCTTTGATGGAAATTCTATTGAAGGAACTTTTAATTTTACTGGGTATAAACAAGACGATGCAACCGATACTGTTGAAGTAACAGAGGGAAAATTTAATTTAGAAATTACTAATAACAACTAACCAACCCATTCAAGAAAATCTCAGTGTTGAGGTTTTTACGTGGAGCCGGGAGCGGAACAATTTGTTCTTCTTCCGGTTTTTATTTCACAAATAAATAAACGTATAGCATCAAGCATATTTATTTTCACCACACACCACACACCACACACCACACACCGTTCACCACTAAATACGTCAATTGCCCTATTGAATTGCCCTAGTCTATGTAGCATCTTTGGCATATCAATTAGTAAAAACCACGATTATGAAACTTTCAACAATACTTAAGACCATGTTATGTGTTCTCTTTATAGGAAACATAGCAATTGCTCAAAAAGCAGAAACTCCAGATTTTCGCTACGATACAGGAGCAAAAATTAATGAAATGACTTTAACACAAGGAGGTACCATGGTCGTAGCAACCAATGACGGACTTGTGGGTATTAAACCAGGTAGCAATGAATTGCTTTTCAATTTTACAGACTACGGACGTGTAAAACCAGAAGAGCTAACCTTTGTGCCGTATGCACCGTACGTAATGGTGGGCCAAACAGGATTTGCAAGTATTTCTACTAAAAAGGCAGTGATAGACTATATGTCGGGTAAGAAATTGTTTAGCACAGAAGAAAATGGATGGAAAAATGTAATGTCGTGTGACGTTATGATGCCGCAAAATAAACTGGTGGTAAGTGGTCAGAGAACGTCAAAAGAAAAATTTGCCATGCAGGTTGCAGTATACGACCTAAACACTGGCGGTGAAGATTACCGATTTAATTTAGGAGATCCTAATCGTGTGGGAATTGCCAAAGACTTTAGTGTAACAGGAAGACCTTTATTGCTGAAAGATTATTTAATTGTACCTACGGCGCAAGGGCTGGTTGCGAAAAAAGCAAAAACGGGAGAAACACTTTGGGACAACAAACTGAAACGAGTGCAATGGATGGTTACCAATGCATCTGAAACAGACATATACGCGTTTATTACAAACGATAACAAATCGAATACAAAAATTTACAAGGTTGGAACCAACGGACAAGAACTGTGGGAAGATGAAGCCAAAGTAAAAGGTATTGTAACCAACTTCGAAATATTACCACAAGGGCTCGCAGTAGTTAGCAATACCTACAATGAAGGAAAAAGTGTGTTTGCAGGAGCTTCAGAATCTAAAATTGCCATGCTAAGTGCTACTAATGGTGAAGACATGTGGGATAAGGCTCCAAAAACGAAAGGGTATGTACAACACTTCTATATTATGGAAGATGGTATTCTCTTCGGAATACAGCAGGGAGGTATCAATAAGATTTCATATGATGGTAAGACGCTTTTCAAAAAGCCACTTAAAACAGGTGAAAATATCTTGACCATGGCCGAAACAGATCAAGGTTTAATTTATATCACTTCCGAAGATGCTAACATTGTGAATATGACCACTGGAGAGAAGGTTTGGGATAAGCCACTAAAATACAAAAGAGCAGACGCTGTTTCATCTGGGTTTGACGCTAAAAACAATCGTTACTTAATTAGTGCAGATGAAAAGTTATTCGCTGTAGATGCTGCAAGCGGAAATGTAAGTGATTTTGCGAAAACAAAATTTGAAGGCAAAGAAGCTCCTACACTAGTTGATGTTAGAAATGGAGGAATATTACTCACAAGCGACCAGAACCTTACCATGTTAGATTGGGATGGTAAAGAATCTTGGCACGAGTATTATAGAGCTCCAGGAAAGAGCGCCTTTGGGGCAATCATTGCTGGTGTTACAGCAGTGGCTTCTGCTACAGGTAGTGTGGTAGCTGCTAATTCTTCAGTAAGAAACAGAATTGCAAAATACGACGCCCAAGCAGATCGCGATGCCGATTTAGCAGGAGGCCTTGCTGCTGCCAGTGGCGCATCTGTAGCCGAAATGTTAAAGCGGTTTAAAGCAACTGCTGCAACAGCCAACGCCCAGTTTATTTTAACTAAGCTCGATGATGGTGTTGGACTTGTTAAAGTAAATAAAGATACTGGAGCCAAAGAAAAAGAAATTGTTTTAAAAGATAAAAAGCCAGAATATCAAGTAGACGATAGAGGAGGTATTTTATACTATAAAGCAGATAACAATACCATTTTTGCTTACGACCTTAAAAAATAACCATCTAGCCAGGTTATATTTCAGAGAATAGAGTTGAGGAGTTCTATTTTCAGTAAGAAACCCCATTTAATTATGGGGTTTTTTAAATTTAGATCGATATGTTATTAAAACAAATGTTACGAGTCTCGTCAACAAACTACTTATTTTGGGGGCAGGCAATTGTATTATTAATACTGTTACTACTAGGTTATCTTAGTCCAGAGACAGTAGTTTTTGGATACTTTTTTGAAACTATTATTATTGGTAGTATCCATGCCCTTAAGTTATTCTTAGTAATTAAACATGGCAAGCCAGATGCACCCGGTTCTAACAGTATGCGAGGGTATGGCATGATTGTATTCTTTTTATTTCATTATGGTATGTTTGTAGCCATACAAATGGTTTTTGTCTTTACATTTTTTGATGGAACCATCGCTGGAATAAAAGGGGGCTTTGATATCTTACATAATATAAAGGTGCTCCTTTATTCTGAAGGTATGGCAATTATGCTTGGGTCGCTTCTGTTGACAAACTTAGGCTACTTTTACAATAATTTTTGGACCACCTATAAATATAGAGAATATGCGCCAGGAGATATATTCTTTAGTCCTTATGTTAGAATTTTCATTCAGCAATTTGTAGTCATTTTCACAGGTTTTTTCTTTGTGTTTTTTAATGCAGGTGTGGTTGCTGCGTTGCTTCTAATTATAATAAGGTTGGGTGTTGATTTGCTAATTGTTTCAATAAAAAAGGATAGTAATTTTTTAAAACTACTTTCTGAAAAATTAGCACGTCCAGATCAGTCGCCAGAAGAAATAAAGCGTCAATTAGAGAAACTTTCAGAATAAAAAATGAAACTATCAGAATTCATAGATTTTTCTAAATACTGAAAAATAAGGCAGGTGTCGTATAGGTTAATTCACTCATTTTTTGGAAATTTATACCTCTTAATCTCAAAATCAATTCTTTATGAAGACGTTAGTACAGTGCCTCATTGTTTTGTTCGTTGGCGCTTTAAATGCGCAAGTACAGCAGCCAAAGCCACCAGGCAGTACAAATACAACCAATAAGGTAACTACCCCGAAAGCACCTACGGCAAGCACTGCTACTAAAACTTCTACAACTAAAAGTGTATGTGTAACGGGAGATTGTGTGAATGGTTTTGGAAAACAGGAGTTTGGAACTGGGTATTACGAAGGGTTTTTTGAAAATGGCCTTCCTCATGGCCCTGGGTACGAAACCTATAAAAACGGATACTATTTAGGATATTATAATAAAGGAAAACTAGAAGGTTTTGGAAATTATGGGTGGAACGACACAAAAAACTTATATCGCGGTATGTGGAAAGATAACAAGCGAGAAGGTTACGGATATATGCTTTCAGGCGATAACAAACTAAAACATGCTGGCTATTATGTGAATTCTGAAATACAGACAAACCAAGGTTTGGATTATATCAATAATGTACGTTCTGGAAGTTGTATTGGAAACTGCAATACAGGATATGGTTCGTATACGTGGGAAAATGGTGATAAGTACAATGGCTTTTTTAAAGATGGAAAGCGTGTAGAATTTGGTTCGTATTTCTATCCAGATGGTGGTGTTTACCACGGCGAGTTTAGTAATGGTAGTAGACACGGACAAGGAAGTTATCTATGGAGCTCTGGTGATTACTATTTAGGAGGATGGAGTAATGGAAAAAAGCACGGAAAAGGCATTTATTATTATAAGGACGGAACCGTAAAACATGGTACTTGGAACGAAGACACTTTTATTAATTAAGTGTTTTTCCAATTTCTTATACCTTTAAAAAACAATTTTCAACATAACTAAAACAATATACGCATGAAAATTTCAGTAAAATTAACAGTATTATTTTGCATACTAGTAGCTACGGCCTTCGGGCAAGTGCCTACACCAAGTCAAGGAGGTGCAACAAATACACCTTATAAAAAGACAGGTGAAATGGGCTATGAAGTGAGAAGTGCCAATGGAGAGTGGCTTACAAATTTAATGGATCTAAAATTTCTGAAGACTTCTACGTTAAGTGTTTTAGATAAAACAAATAGAACAATCTATCTGTTAGAAGGTTTTGAAGATACCCCAATTGGTAGTATGGGTAACGCCAAAGTGTTAGCAACCAACGTTGCAAAAGATTTTTACATTACCAATCCAAATTCTTTTGCCAACTATGTGAATGACACCTATGTGAGTAGTGGTAAGTTTACCAACGTTAACGGTAGTTACGTTTATTATTATCCGGGCACCAATAAAACCTATTATTTAGATGGAATTAGACATTTTCCAGATTGGGGGGCCAAAAGTACAAATGCATTGCCTTTCTCTGAAACGAATACATATTGGACTCGCAATTCTGAAGAAGATACATACCATATTATTAAAGAAGGTAAAGCGCTTAATTATGAAAGTCTTACCACCGAGAAAAGTGGTAATGATTTACTTGTGAAAGATAATGGAACCTACGTTTACAAACTTCCGGGATACTACACTACAGCTTCCTACGTGTATAAACCTGTAGAAAAATATGGGTCTTCAACACCTACAGACACGGCAACTACAGAAGGATGTGTTCGCGGTAATTGCCAAGATGGTTGGGGTAAATATCAATACAGCGGTGGGTATTATGATGGTTTTTGGGTAAATGGAAAAAAGGACGGATACGGTCTCTATAAGTGGGTTGGTACTGGAAAATATATTGGCAATTGGAGTAGCGACCAAATGAATGGGTATGGTATCTACATCGCCGATAACGAAGATAATATTGCTGGCTGGTATAGTAACGGCCAACTAAATGGAGTTGGGTATACTGTTACTGGCGATGTATGGGAACAGGGTTTGTATGTAGACGGAAATTTAACAACTCCCTATACATACTATTCTAACGAGGTAGATACAGGATGTACTGCTGGAGATTGCCAAAATAAATATGGTAAGTACGTTTGGAGCAATGGAGATACTTATATAGGTTTTTATAAAGATGGAAGAATGAATCTTGGTACCTATACGTTCGCGAATGGAGATAAATATAGCGGTACTTTTAATAGTGAAAATCAGTTTGATGGCTTTGGAAGATATTTCTATGAAGGTGGCGGGTATTATGGAGGTGAATGGAAAAATGGTAAATACAACGGGAAAGGATACTACCACAGTAAAGATTATGAAAAGCAAGTAGGTATATGGAAGGACCAAACCCTAGTTAAAAACATGGAATAATTGGATATTCCTACCTATGTGAAAATTTTTAATAGGAAAGCACTATGTATTTGCATAGTGCTAATTTTTGGCTGTTTTGCTCTTGGAAATGCACAAACAACATTAGATAGTTTGCTTAAAGTTTCTCAAAAACAGCAAAAGGATGTCTTGGTTGCCACGCTAAATGAAATTTCTTGGGAGTATAAAAATTCAAAACCAGATAGCGCTTTGTATTATGCAAAAAAAGCGCTTAAAATTTCGGAATCTTTTAATTATAGCAACGGTGTGGCTTCATCATACAATAGTATGGCGGGCGTTTTTGAGTCACAAGGTAAGTTAGACAGTGCTAAAGCCTACCATTTTAAAAGTCTCAAAATTAAAGAGACCAATCAGGATTCTGTTGGAATTGCCGATAGCTACAACAATCTCGGTATTGTGTACGATCAGATGGCTAACTATTCAGTTGCTCTAACATACTACTTTAAAGCCCTAAAGCTTTACGAACAACACCAGACATCCTTTGATAAAGTTCCAATGGTACTTGGCAATATTGGAATTGTCTACAAAAAGCAAAAAGAATTCAAAAAAACATTGAAGTATTACGAACGGGCGCTGTCTATTTATGAGGAAAATAACTACGAGGTAGGTATTGTAATAACCAAAGGAAATATAGGTGCTTTACAACTCAAGTTAGAGGATTACGAGAGCGCTATTACCTATACCACAGAAGCAAAAGACGATTATGAACGACTTGGATACACAAGGTATGTTCCCTACCCAATATTTAATAGAGCTATTGCAAAGGATAGTTTAAAGCGTCATGAGGACGCTAAGTTAGATTTTGAACTAGCGATACGCAAGTTTGAAGAAACCAATAATCCATACGAATTATCACATGCAAATATTGGTCTGGCACATAACCAGCTATTCCGAAATAAACCTGAAGAAGCACTGCAAACACTTAACAAAGCATTGCTCATTGCAAAAGAAAATGGATTTAAAGAATTTGAAGTAAAAGCTTATCAAGGTTTAGCACGCGTTAATGCCCAACTTAAAAATTACAAGAATGCCTACGATTTCCAAGAACTATACAGAAAGGCCAATGATAGTCTTTTTGAAGTTGAAAAAACAAAAACCATTTTTGAATTAGAAACAAGATATGAGACTCAGAAAAATGAAAATATAATTTTGCAACAACGAGCCGATCTTGCCGAAAAAGATTTAGAAGCCAGACAAAAAAATACGTTCATTTTTGGTAGTTTATCATTAGCTGTGGTGTTCGGTCTCTTAGGATACCTATTTTATAAGCAGCAAAAACTAAGAAATAGACAACTAAAAAAAGAAAGCGAATTACAAACCGCACTTGCGCGTATTGAGACTCAAAACAAACTGCAAGAGCAGCGTTTAAGAATCTCCAGAGATTTGCATGATAACATAGGCTCGCAACTTACTTTTGTAACCTCTTCTGTAGATAATTTAAAATATGCCCTTGATGGTTCTAACGAAAAAGTAACCACCAAATTAGGAGATATTAGCAATTTTACAACACAGACTATCTATGAGCTGCGGGACACTATATGGGCAATGAATAAAAACACAATAAAGGCAGAAGACCTTCAAGTACGTATAGCCAATTTTATGGAAAATGCAGGAAAGTCTCACGACCAAGTGACCTTTAAATTTAATGCTGCAGATAGTATTTCTGAAGTAATCTTTACCTCTATTCAAGGAATGAATTTATACCGCATCATTCAGGAAGCGGTCAACAATGCTTTAAAGTATGCAAATGCAAGTCTAATTTCAGTAAAAATAGAAGCAATTGATACACCACAGGAATTTTCCGAAGCTACAGCCAATCCAAAAATGCAACTCACTATTAAGGATAACGGACTCGGATTTAACGAAGCCACTATTGAGGCTGGAAACGGACTCGCAAATATGCGAAAGCGAGCACGAGACTTGGGAGGTAGTGCCACAATAACTGCAACTCTAAATGAAGGAACAACGGTAAAGGTGGTGTTTTAAAAGTACGGCAATTGTCGTATCGTTTGCATCCAGTTCATTACATATCTTTACCCTATGATTTCTGGTTTAGAAATAGATAAAATAGCTATCATAGTAATCTTACTAGTAGTTTGTTTTGTAAGTGTTTGCATATTTTATTTTCAAAATAAAAGAGCTAAACAACTTCATATTATGACAATGAATAGCTATGAAGATGCGATGAAAGAGAATGAAGCGCAAATAAGGATTCGGAAAACACGTTTACTTCGTTACGATTTCTTAGAGCATAACCTAAACGCAGCTCTAGAACCTCAAACTAACATTAAAATACCTTAGCTACTGAACAGCTATAACGCCTAACTAATAGAATACGGCATATGCCCTATCTCTAATTGGACAGATTTAGCTACCTTTAAGTCAATAAACTAGCCAAAAGATGAGTATACGTGTAGCTATAGTTGATGATAACACCTTTTTAATTCATGCCATCAAAGAAAAACTTTCTTTTTTTGATGACATTACCATAAAGCATACGGCAATTAATGGGAGTGAGTTACTAACAAAACTAGAAGAAAGCCATCACCTAGACGTCATTTTAATGGATATTGAAATGCCTGTACTTAACGGTATTGAGACTACTCAAATTGTAAAGCAAAAGTATCCGCAGCTTAAGATAATAATGCTTACCGCCTTCGATAACGACGAAAATATATTTAACTCAATTAAAGCAGGTGCCGACGGCTATTTACTGAAAGAGATAAACCCTAAAGACTTATACGAGGGCATTAATGAGACTTTAAATGGTGGCGCTGCAATGAACCCTTCTATTGCTTTAAAAACTCTAAAACTGCTTAGAAACCCAATTGATATTCAAAACCCGAGAGACCAGGAAGAAATATCACTTTCCAAACGTGAGGTTGAGGTACTAGAGCAATTAAGTAAAGGCTTAAGTTACACGGCTATTGCAGACAATCTTTTTCTGTCGCCTAGTACAGTACGTAAACACATAGAAAATATCTACAAAAAATTACAAGTTCATAGTAAGATTGAAGCAGTTCAGAAAGCTAAAAATCACAATATTATTTAACTGGTATATTGCTGTTACAACAAGAAAGACACCTTTTAGTGAGGTGTCTTTTTTGTTGTAATGGTATGTTATATGCTGCTACAATCCAAACGCAGCTTTCACTTTATCTACATAATCTAGTTTTTCCCAAGTAAATAGCTCTACTTCCATCGTCTTACTTTCTGCGTTCGGTATATCGAAAGTTTTAGTTACAACTTCGTTCTTTCTACCCATATGGCCATATGCAGCTGTTTCAGAGTACATTGGCTGGCGTAGGTTTAAACGCTCTTCAATGGCAGCAGGGCGCATGTCAAATAATTCAGTTACTTTCTTAGCAATGGCTCCATCGGTCATAGATACTTTACTGGTTCCATAGGTGTCTACAAATATGCCCATTGGTTCTACCACACCAATGGCATAGCTTACCTGTACTAATACTTCGTCACAAAGACCGGCAGCAACAAGGTTCTTCGCTATGTGTCTTGTGGCATAGGCCGCAGAACGGTCTACTTTACTTGGGTCTTTTCCGCTAAAAGCACCTCCACCATGGGCTCCTTTTCCGCCGTAAGTGTCTACAATAATTTTTCGTCCCGTAAGACCAGTGTCTCCATGAGGTCCGCCAATAACAAATTTTCCTGTAGGGTTAATATGGTAGGTAATGTCGTCTGTAAATAATGCTAGAATTTCGGGCTTAAGCTGCGCCTTAACTCGTGGTATAAGAATTTCAATAATATCGCGCTTAATTTTTGCTAACATGGCGTCGTCATCGCTGTCAAATTCGTCATGTTGCGTTGAAACTACAATAGCGTCTATACGCACGGGAGTGTTGTCGTCATTGTATTCAATAGTTACCTGACTCTTCGAATCTGGGCGTAAATATTTTATTTCGTTTCCTTCTCTTCGAAGTGCGGCAAGTTCTTTAAGGATTCTGTGCGACAAATCGAGCGCTAAAGGCATGTAATCTTCAGTTTCTTTGGTTGCATAGCCAAACATCATACCCTGATCACCAGCACCTTGCTCATCTTTACTCGCACGATCTACACCGCGATTAATATCGTCGCTCTGTTCGTGTATTGCCGAAAGTACACCACAAGAATTACCGTCAAATTGGTATTCGCCTTTGGTGTAGCCAATAGCATTAATTACGTCCCGAGCAATTTTCTGTACATCAAGATAAACAGAGCTCTTTACTTCTCCTGCCAGAACTACTTGTCCTGTAGTAACAAGAGTTTCGCATGCAACCTTACTCTGAGGGTCGAAAGCTAAAAAGTTGTCAATAAGTGCATCACTAATTTGATCTGCTACTTTGTCTGGGTGACCTTCAGAAACACTCTCTGAGGTAAATAAATATGCCATTACTTATATTTTATAATTTAATAGTATGTGCCGAAGAAGATTTGACGAAAACGTCGAAGGAAGTTTACACTGCCTTTAGCATTTTTTATCGAGGTTGCAATCAGTCAAATCTTTCCTCTTAATGGCGACAAAGGTACAGAAAGAAAACTAAAAATAAAATTTCTTATAGCTTCTTTAACACCGCACGCTGCACCGTTGTAATTGGGTAAGAAATCACTTCCGTTTTACGCTCGTCTGTAGTATAACTAAGGCGTTTACGTTCTTTTGGGGATGCCACAATTTCAAAAACCATATGCTCAGATTCAAAGGTGATAAAGGTGGTGAGTATGGTGCCATTTACTTCAAAAAGAGCGTACATTCTATTGCCAATTACTTTATCGTCTAGTATAATGCCGTTGTTTTCGTCAACAACATATGTCCCTTTTTCTTCATTTTCGACACGCAAAGTATAGTCGCGCACTTGCTTTGTTGTTTCTTCCCCATAGATAAGTGTATAGGTATAAGTACCCACAGAATCTGTTGGCATTAAATGAAACTCCATAGGAATCTTTTGATTGCTATTTTCTGAAGAAATAGCCAACATACCTGCATATTTTCCGAAAAAATCATCTGGAAACTGAGCAGATTTTTCTTGAGAAACTGCTGAACACACAAAAAACACAGAAAAAATGACAAGATGTAATACCTTCATATACAAATACTTAAATTAAATTTGACGTGCTAATTTTTAAAAATACGAGAATTTATTAGGAATTTTGCTCGTACTTTCACAATATTTGTACTCACAAAGTTCAAATCTTTATTGAATTGTTATCAAGAAAGGTGGAGGGATTAGACCCTTTGAAACCTTAGCAACCTGCCTACTATGGGAAAGGTGCTACATTCTACACCAGCAAAGCTGGGGATAGATAACGACAAACTACATATTCATTTCGAATTGTAGGGACTCAATTCTTACTAACAATTTTTCTAAAAGAGTACGCCTAACGGTGCATTTTGACTTTTGGCTTAATTTATTAATTCAAAAACTAGAAAAATGAGTGCAACAAAAATTATTCATTCCATTCCAAGCGACCCACTTACGGGCGCAATTTCGGTGCCTGTGTACCAAACATCAACGTTTATTCAAGACGCACCTGGCGTAAATAAAGGCTTCGATTACGCCAGGAGCAACAACCCAACACGTAAGGTCTTAGAAGACGTGGTGGCAAAATTAGAAGGAGGAGACGGTGCCTTTGCCTTTGGTACAGGCTTAGCAGCTATAGATGCGGTTCTAAAGTTACTTGCAACTGGTGACGAAATTATAGCGGTAGACGATATTTATGGTGGTGCCTACCGGTTGTTTACCCATGTATACGAAAAATTAGGTGTTCAAATTAGATACGTAGATACCACTAACGTAGCAAATGTAGCGAATGCAATAAGCACAAAAACCAAGCTCATTTGGTTAGAATCTCCTACAAATCCAACTTTAAAGGTTTCAGATATTGAAGCTATTTCAAAAGTTGCACAGCAAGTTGGTGCCTTATTGGTTGTAGATAATACGTTTGCAAGCCCTATTGCACAACAACCCTTTTCGTTAGGTGCAGACATAGTTATTCATAGCGGAACCAAATATATTGGCGGTCATAGCGATTTAGTGGCTGGGCTTGTAGCAACCAAAACAAAGGAACTTTCAGAAAAAATAAAATTTATCCAGAATGCATCTGGCGGAATTTTAGGTCCGTGGGATTCATTCCTCACAATTCGCGGTATTGAAACATTAGATATTCGGTATAGAAAACAATGTGAAAACGCACAAAAAGTAGCCGAATTTCTTCTGAAATGTGAAGCTGTTAACGATGTCTATTTTCCTGGATTAGCAACGCATAAAAACCATAAAATTGCGAAAAAACAACAAAATGGACTCTTTGGAGGCATAGTCTCTTTCAGTTTAAAAAATGATACCGTAGAAGCAGCAAATACATTCGTAACAGCTACCAACTATTTTAAGTTAGCAGAAAGTTTAGGGGGCGTAAAGAGTTTGCTTTGTCATCCTCCACAAATGACGCATGCCAGTGTACCAAGAGCTCGTAGACATAAGGCGGGTATAAAAGACTCGCTAATTAGGTTGTCTTGTGGAATTGAAAATAGCGACGATCTACTTCAAGATTTGGAGAATGCCTTCAAAAAAATTGAAACAACACAAGTTGCAGAAGCCCTTTAATTATTGAACGATGCATACAGAAACCATACATATTTCAGAAGAGAGAATTAATATAACCGAACTACAAAGATGTCACGTTTATGTGGCGATTTTTGGACATGGAAAAGTTGGAGAGGCATTTTTAGAGCAACTATTTGCCCGCCAGCAACAACTTATTGAAAATAAAAATTTAGAAATTACCGTTTTTGCACTGGCCAATTCAAGCCAAGTTTTGTTTAAAAAAGATGGAATTGATTCCAATTGGCAACAAGAGAAAATAAAGAAAGGAGTTTCCTATTCGGTCCACGATGTCATTGACTTTGCTACACAAAACAAATTCGAAAACTTAATTGCAATAGATAACACAGCAGATAACGCTTTTACTCAAAACTATGAGGCTCTAGTAGCCAATGGCTTTCATCTGGTGTCTTCTAACAAACATAAAAATACCAATAGCTGGGAAGAGTATCTCAAGTTGAGAAGTCTGCTAAAGACATACGAAAAAAACTATTTGTACGAAACCAATGTTGGTGCGGGGCTACCCCTAATAGATACCATAAACCTGCTACACCAATCTGGTGAAAACATTACACGTATTCGTGGGGTGTTTTCTGGGTCTTTAAGTTTTATTTTTAATGAATTTTCTGAAGGCAGTTGTACGTTTAGCGAAATGGTGAAAAAAGCGAAACGAAAGGGTTTTACAGAGCCAGATCCAAGAGAAGATCTATGCGGAATGGACGTGGCAAGAAAACTTTTAATATTGGCACGCGAGTTAGAACTACGTGTAGAGTTAAAAGATGTTTCGATTCAGAATCTCATCCCAAAACAACTGAGAAATGTTACCGAAGAAGCTTTCTTTCAGAACATTAAACAACTCGATTTGCCTTTCTTACTAAAGAAGAAAAATCTTAAAAAAGATTCTGTATTGCGTTACGTTGGTGATCTTCATGGCGATTTATCGCGAGAAGATGGGGGAGTTTTAGAAGTTCGCTTGCAAGAAACGCCTAAAAATAGTATGTTAGGGCAATTAAAAGGAAGCGATTCGCTTTTCGAAATTTACACAGAAAGTTACGGGTCAAACCCAATTGTCATTCAGGGTGCTGGGGCAGGGGCAGCAGTAACCGCCAGAGGTGTTTTTGGCGATGTATTGCGAATTTGTAATCAATTATAAAAATATGAAAGTTACCTTAGAAAGAAAGAATGATAATTATTTGCTCGAGGGAATTGGGGCAAATAAAATCCCGGTACTACTAGATAACAAAACCGATGAAGGAGTGCAAGGCGCAAGTCCGATGGAACTTCTACTCATGAGCGTGGGTGGCTGCAGTGCTATAGATATCATTTCAATACTCAAAAAACAAAGGCAAGAAATTACAAGTTATAAAGTTGAGGTAGAAGGAGAGCGTATAAAAGTAAAAGAAGCAAAGCCTTTTAAAGCTATGCATGTAACTATTTATCTAGAAGGAAATATTATACCTCTGAAAGCGAAAAAAGCAGCAGATCTTAGCTTTCAAAAATATTGTTCAGTATCTTTAACTATCGAGCCACAAGTACCCATCACATATGATGTAGTTGTTAATGGTGCTAAAATCGCTTAATTTATGTTATCTCGAAAAACAAAATATGGTCTTAAAGCGCTCACGTATCTCGCCAAACGAAATACGCAAGATCCTGTGCAAATTTTGGTCATTTCAGAGGCAGAAAATATATCCCAGAAGTTCTTAGAAAGCATATTACTCATCTTACGAAAGGCGGGTATTTTAGAATCTAAGAAAGGGAAAGGCGGCGGCTATTTTCTAGCAAAATCTCCACAAGAGATTACCATTGCTAGCGTGTACCGAGTTTTAGAAGGTCCCATTGCATTAGTACCCTGTGTGAGTCTAAATTTTTACGAACGCTGCGAAGATTGCCCCGACGAGCAAGCCTGTAGCGTTCATAAATTAATGGTGACAGTTAGAGATTCTAACCTGAATATTCTAGAAAATACCACCCTTGCAAGTCTCATCGCAGATGAGCAAGAATAAAATTTAAAACTAGTAGAAGAGATCTTAGTGCTCTTCTGCAGTATCGTTCATTTCGTACTGAAAGTTATCAAGAAAGGTTGAGGGAATAGACCCTTTGATGCCTTAGCAACCTCCTAATGTTATATTGGGGAAGGTGCTACATTCTATCCGTATCTTCGGAATAGATAACACCCCATTTGGTTTTACCCACCTATTCTTGATATACTTAAAATTACTGTTGCACGCTGTTGCAATGTTTGTAGTTTGGCGGGCCGCTTTGTGAAAAACAAAGCGCCTGGCTTTCGGCAGTCGCTCTCTGCGAGTAGCTCCAACAAAGCCTCAATCCCTGCCCGATTGTATACGCGCAATACATACTAAGCGAAAATAAAAACATAAAATGAAGAAGAATATCCATAAAGAATTACAAAAACGTATCCTTATCCTAGATGGTGCCATGGGGACTATGTTACAACAGTATCGATTTTCAGAAGCAGATTTTAGAGGCAAGCGTTTTGAAAACATAGCGATTTCAGTAAAAGGAAATAACGACCTGTTATCACTCACCCAACCAGAAGCTATTGCAACCATTCACAGTAAATATTTTAAAGCAGGTGCAGATATCGTAGAAACCAACACCTTTTCTAGTACAACTATTGCCATGGCAGATTATAACATGGAAGACCTCGTGTATGAAATTAACTTACAAAGCGCTAAAATCGCTAGAAAGGTTGCAGACAAATTCACTCTTCAAGAGCCAAATAAACCTCGTTTTGTTGCAGGGGCCATGGGGCCAACTAATAAAACAGCTAGTATGTCGCCAGATGTTAACGACCCTGGTTTTAGAGCAGTCTCATTTAACGAGCTTCGCATTGCATACAAACAACAAGCAGAAGCCTTGTTAGACGGAGGTGTAGATTTGTTGTTGATTGAAACAGTGTTCGACACCCTAAATGCAAAAGCAGCATTATTTGCGATAGAAGAAGTGAAAGAAGAACGCAAAATTGATGTTCCAGTTATGATAAGTGGTACTATTACAGATGCTTCAGGACGTACCTTATCGGGGCAAACAGCAGAGGCATTTTTAATTTCTGTGTCTCATATACCGCTACTTAGTATCGGTTTTAACTGTGCGCTGGGCGCCAAACAACTCACGCCTCACCTCCAAGTTATTGCCAACCGTACCAACCTCGCAGTGTCGGCGTATCCAAATGCCGGATTACCAAATGCGTTTGGTGACTATGATGAGAGTCCGAAAAAAATGGCTGCTCAAATCGAAACGTATCTTGAAAAGCAACTTGTTAATATCATTGGAGGTTGCTGTGGTACAACACCAGAGCACATTACAGCAATTGCAACTTTAGCTGCCAAATATCAACCTAGACCCCTAGCGCTAGAAACGAATAACGTATTATGATACCAACAAAACAACATTTAGAGGAGGCCATAGCAACAGTTACCCCCTTTGTTCATCAAACTCCTATAGTAACGTCTTCATCTTTAAATGAAATCGTTGGTGCGCAGCTATATTTTAAATGTGAGAATTTCCAGAAAATGGGAGCTTTTAAAATGCGCGGAGCCGTGCATGCCATTCAAAACCTATCTCACGCGCAGAAAAAAGCAGGTGTGGTAACCCACTCATCTGGTAATTTCGGACAAGCAGTTGCGCTAGCAGCAAGAATTTTAAAGGTACAAGCATATGTTGTTATGCCCGAAAATGCCCCTTTAGTAAAGAAAGAAGGGGTTAAAAGCTATGGTGCCCAAATTACTGAATGTGAAAGTACATTAGCAGCACGTGAAGCAACGGCAGCAGCTATTCAACTGAAAACAGGTGCTACATTTTTACACCCCTCTAATAACATCGATGTAATTCTGGGTAATGCTACTGCGGGAGCCGAATTGCTTCAAAAGCATGCCGATTTAGATTTTTTGTTGACACCTGTTGGGGGTGGTGGTTTAATTGCCGGAACAGCATTAGCTACTCATTATTTAAGTGGTAACTGTAAAACAATTGGTGGTGAACCTTTTGCTGTAGACGATGCTTACAGGTCTTTGCAATCGGGTAAAATAGAAACCAACCAAACTACTCAAACAGTGGCCGACGGACTTAGAACTAATTTAGGGGATCTCAATTTTCCAATTATCCAGGAATTGGTTTCAGAAATTATCCGGGTTGAAGAAGATGAAATTATTCATGGTATGAAACTAATTTGGGAGCGCATGAAAATTGTTGTTGAGCCTAGTAGCGCGGTGCCATTTGCAGCGGCGCTTCGAGAAAAGGACCATTTCAGAAATAAAAAAATAGGCATTATTCTTTCAGGTGGAAATGTAGATGTATCCAACTTGCCATTTTAATAATTCTTATGAACTACTACAATAAATAATGATACAATCCCACCAGCAAGCAATGCATAACAATCAAGCCAGATGGCTTAAATTATCGGGTTTAGAGCCTTTAATTATCACTCCTGAAAGTAATTTCATTAATGTGGGTGAGCGTACCAATGTAGCAGGATCAAAAAAGTTTCTACGTCTTATAAAAGAAGGAAATTTTGACGAAGCATTAAGCGTAGCGCGAGAGCAAGTAGAAGGAGGCGCTCAAATTATAGATGTTAATATGGACGATGGCCTTATTGACGGTAAGGAGGCAATGGTAAAGTTTCTAAACCTTATTATGGCAGAACCAGATATCGCCAGAGTCCCAATCATGATAGACAGCTCAAAATGGGAAATCATCGAGGCCGGACTTCAAGTTGTACAGGGCAAATGTGTGGTAAATTCAATTAGTCTGAAAGAAGGGGAAGCGCTGTTTATAGAACAAGCTAGAAAAATTAAAAGATATGGTGCTGCAGTCATAATTATGGCGTTCGATGAAGTGGGACAGGCAGACTCATTTCAACGTCGTATCGAAATTGCTGAACGCTCATATCGCGTATTGGTAGATGTTGTTAATTTTCCTCCAGAAGATATTATTTTCGACCTTAATGTTTTTCCGGTAGCCACAGGAATGCAAGAGCATCGTAAAAATGCTGTCCACTTTATTGAGGCTACGCGATGGGTACGCACTAACCTGCCCCATTGCAGTGTAAGCGGAGGAGTAAGTAATGTTTCATTTAGTTTTAGAGGTAACAATACAGTTCGGGAAGCGATGCACTCTGTCTTTTTATACCACGCTATCCAGGCTGGTATGAATATAGGTATTGTAAATCCTACCATGTTAGAAGTATATGATGAGATTCCTAAAGATTTATTAACCTACGTAGAAGATGTTGTCTTAGACCGCCGTGAAGATGCAACAGAACGCTTACTAGATTTTGCTGAAACCGTTATAGACAAGGCCAAAGAAAAAACGGTAGATGATGGGTGGAGAAATACACCACTACAGGACAGAATTACAAGAGCCTTAGTGAAAGGAATTGACCAATATATTATTGAAGATATTGAAGAAGCGCGACAGAGCGTAGATAAACCTATTGCTGTTATTGAAGGACATTTAATGATAGGAATGAACGTAGTTGGTGATCTTTTTGGAAGTGGTAAAATGTTCTTGCCCCAAGTGGTGAAGAGTGCACGAGTAATGAAAAAAGCAGTGGCCTATCTAGAACCCTATATTTTTTCTGAAAAAGATGCAGTGACAAATTCTGCCGGAAAAGTATTAATGGCAACTGTAAAAGGTGATGTACACGATATTGGTAAAAATATTGTTTCTGTTGTTCTAGCGTGTAATAATTATGAAATTGTAGACCTGGGTGTAATGGTACCACCAGAGCAGATTATTGCACAAGCAAAAGAACATCAGGTAGATATTGTGGGGCTAAGTGGTCTAATTACTCCTTCATTAGATGAGATGGTTTTTCTTGCCAAAGAAATGCAACGTCAAAATTTTGAAGTGCCCTTACTTATTGGAGGCGCTACCACCAGTAAAGCCCATACAGCCGTAAAGATAGATCCGCAATACAATCATGCCGTTGTACATGTAAACGATGCTTCTCGGGCGGTTACTGTGGTTGGTGATTTGCTTCAGAAAGATAGAAAGGCAGGCTATACAAGAAATTTAAAGGAAGAATATGCCACATTTAGAGAACGCTTTTTAAGCAGGCAACAGATAAAAACGTATGTTTCGCACAAAGAAGCGCAAGCCAACAAATTTAAGATCGATTGGAATCCTGCAGAAATAGTAAGGCCAAATACATTAGGAATTCAGGTGTTACAAGATTTCGATATGGAAAAGTTACGTTCTTTTATAGATTGGACACCTTTTTTTAGAAGTTGGGATTTACATGGACGCTACCCTGATATTCTACAAGATAGCATTGTGGGAAACCAAGCAACAGAGCTCTTTGCCGATGCGCAAGAACTTTTAGATAAAATTATTTCTGAAAAATTGCTTAAAGCCAAAGCTGTTTTCGGTTTGTTTGAAGCAAACCAGATAAATCAAGATGATGTTGAGGTTAAAATTTCCGAAGACAATAAGATAGTCTTTCATACGCTAAGACAGCAATCTAAAAAAGCTGCCAACAGACCAAATTTGGCGTTGGCAGATTTTATAGCTCCCAAAGAAACTGGAATTCAGGATTATATAGGCAGTTTTTGTGTGTCAACTGGTTTTGGAACCGCAAAACTTGCCGCAGATTTTGAGGCAGACCATGATGATTATAATAGCATTATGGTTAAAGCTTTGGCCGATAGGTTGGCAGAGGCTTTTGCAGAATTTTTACATAAAGAGGTGCGTACCAAACATTGGGGATATGCGGTAGGTGAACAACTAACAAATGAAGAACTTATAAAAGAAACCTACAAGGGTATACGGCCCGCTCCAGGATATCCAGCATGCCCAGACCATCTTGAAAAGGAAACTATTTGGAAGCTTCTTAATGTAGAAGAAGCTATCGGGGTAACACTTACTCAAAGTTTGGCAATGTGGCCGGCAGCTTCGGTTTCTGGGTATTATTTTGCACATCCAGAGGCTCGGTATTTTGGTCTCGGAAAAATAAAATCCGATCAAGTTTCGGCGTACGCCAAACGAAAAGATATTTCAATAGAAAAAGCAACAAAATGGCTTATGCCAAATATTTCGGAATAATATGAAAGTAACAGAACATATAAAGAATGCAAACGAAAAAACACAGTTTTCATTTGAAATATTACCGCCTTTAAAAGGTCAGAATATTACTTCAATCTTTGAAGGTATTGATCCGTTGATGGAGTTTAAGCCCCCCTTTATTGATGTTACCTATCATAGAGAAGAGTATGTATATAAGGAACGAGAAGACGGCTTGCTTCAAAAAAAAGTGGTTCGAAAGCGTCCAGGAACAGTAGGGATTTGTGCTGCGATACAGAACAAATATAATGTAGATGCAATCCCTCATATATTGTGTGGCGGATTTACGAAAGAAGACACAGAGAACTTCCTGATAGATCTTGGGTTTTTGGGTATTGATAATGTAATGGCGTTACGCGGCGACGCGGTAAAGAGCGAAACCTATTTTACGCCAGAACGAGACGGCCATGCATATGCGGGAGAATTGGTGAGTCAGATTTCTGCTCTTAATAATGGGTTGTATTTAGATGATGAAATTTTAAACACCACCCCCACAAACTTTGGTATAGGAGTTGCCGGATATCCCGAAAAGCATTTGGAAGCACCTAGTTTAGATAGCGATATTCATTTTTTAAAGAAAAAGATTGAGAAGGGAGCAACCTATATTGTAACGCAAATGTTTTTTGATAATGCTAAGTATTTTCAATTTGTAGAAAAGTGTCGTGCTGCGGGTATTACGGTTCCTATAATACCTGGCTTAAAGCCTATTGCTACTAAAAAACAGCTTAACTTAATTCCGCATAGATTTAGTGTAGAGTTGCCCGATAGTCTTATCAAAGAAATTATTAAATGTAAAGACAACCGAGGCGTTCGGGAAGTGGGTATTGAATGGTGTATTGCGCAAAGTAAAGAGTTGTTGGCAAAAGGTGCTCCAATTCTTCATTATTATTCAATGGGTAAGAGTGATAATATACGCACAATTGCATCTGCTGTTTTCTAGATACTAAGCTACATTCTATAGCGTTTTTATATCAGAAATTCACTTACAATTAGTAGCGAAACCAACGGTTACTATTTCAAGATTCTTGTATATTTACGCGTTTTAAAAAATATGAAGCTTACTTTTTACTTGTTTATTTTTCTAGTGTTCTACCAAGGGGTTGTGGCGCAACAAAATGAACTTAAGTTTCATGAGGCAAAAGCTGAATATTTCTACGGAACGATAATAGAACACAACCCAGATATTGCACATTTAATTACGGGTCATCCGTCTGGGCTCATGTTAAGCTACAATAGAAAACCCTATGGTTATAATGAGTGGGAGGGAAGATATAATTACCCAGACTGGGGTTTTACCTACATATATCAGGATCTCGATAACGAATTTTTAGGAAAAGTACATGGGCTCTATGGGCATTTCAATTTTTATTTTTGGAATCGAAATTTTTCTATTGGAGTAGGTCAAGGTGTAGGATATGCTACTAATCCGTATAATCCAGACACCAATTTTGAAAACAATGCCTATGGAAGCAAGTTTTTAAGTTCTACGCTGCTCAAGTTTAATTATGTAAAAGAAAACTTAATTGACGGTCTTGGTGTAAATGTTGGAATGGGGGTTATTCATTATTCAAACGCCAACTTTAAAGCTCCAAATAATAGTACAAATACATTTTATTTGAGTGCTGGTGCAACCTACCTGTTTAACGAAATTAACTATCCAGACGCATTAGTGCCGGTAGAATGGGGAAGTGCCAACTATGCCGAGCGATTTAAATACAACCTTGTTTTTCGTAGTGGTGCCAATGAGGCGGATGTCAACGGTTTAGGGCAATACCCATTTGTTACCCTTTCTGCATTTGTAGATAAGCGTATAAATTACAAAAGCACCTTTCAGTTGGGAGCAGATTTATTTATTTCCAGAATGATTGAAGAGCTTATTAAATTTAGATCGGTTGCCTTTCCAAGTGATGGCCTTGAAGGAGGCGAAGACGCACGCAGGATAGGGGTGTTTGTTGGTCATGAACTTCGCTTTAACAGAATTGCATTCGTCTCTCAAGTAGGATATTACGTATATTGGCCCTACGAGTTTGAGAATAGAATTTATAATAGACTAGGACTAAAACGATACTTTTTTAATGACAATTTTTTCGGGTCTGTAACAGTAAAAGCGCATTACGCCAAGGCAGAGGCGGTAGAATTTAGTGTGGGTATTCGAATTTAAACGAAAATGAAAAAACTTCTATACATAGTAATTGTTGCAACAATCATTGGTTGTAGTTCTGAAAATAGTCCAGACTGTTTCCAGACAGATGGAGCGTTAATTCAATCGGAAGTGGTAGATCTAGATGTCTTTAAACGCATTATGGTTTTTGATCGTGTAAAATTATATATTTCTCAGGGCCCGGTTCAAAAAGTGGTGATTGAAACTCCCGAAAATCTATTGAATGAAGTAAATGTACGTGTAGAAGATAGCATTTTAAAGCTGAAAGATAACAACAGTTGTAATTTGTTTCGTGAATTTGAAACTACCAAAGTATATGTCACTTCACCTAATATTGATGTTATAAGAAATAGCTCGGGAAGTACCGTAGAAGACATTGGGCCTATACGTTTTGAACGTTTAGAACTTGTGTCTGAAGATAGAGAAGTAGAAGATCTATTTCATATAGATGGAGACTTCGATTTAGATGAATTAGATACCGGGGGCATCATTATTAACGCGAATGGAGTTTCTACTTTTCGGTTAAAAGGAAAAACAAGAGGTTTTCAAATAGGTCTGTTTGATGGTGATGTACGGGTAGAAGCAGAGTTTTTAGAAGCCAACAGTATCAATATTTTTCACCGAAGCACGAATAAGATTATTTGTTTTCCTAAAGATAGTATTAGAGGAACGATTTTAAGTATAGGCGATGTAATTGCCAAAAACAGACCACCCTATGTTGAGGTTGAAGAACGTTTCCGCGGAAAATTAATTTTCGAATAAGCTTTTATACCCCAAATTGCCTAAAATGGTGATCAAGATGTTTGTACTGCATCTTGCCCCATTGCTCTTTTGTCATAGCTCCAAAAGCTGGATGATCTGGCCATTCTTCACGTGAACGTTGGGTGTCAAACTCCTCTAACATTGCCTGTAATGCCTTTTTCTCTTCCTTAAAATCTCGCGCTTCTGTTTGTCTAAATTGTTTTAGCGTTGGCATATTCTTTCTCCAAGGCTTATCATTATACATGCTTCCTTTAAAGAAGGTCTTGGCAAACCAATTAGGCTTTAACCCGTATGTATTCTTTTCTAGAACAATATTTAAAGGCCCTCTGCAGTGATTTAACATTTGTCCTGCTGTCATCTTACCCCAGTGCTTTTGCGAATCTTCTGTAAGGTTTTGGAGTCTCGAATTAATTTCGTGGAAAGCTTCAGTATTGAATAGCGATTTCATACGTAAGTTATTGATTGGTTTTATAGTGAAGTTAAAGATACATTATTATCTTTATAAGAGTTTTGTGTGTGTGAATAAGCAAGTTACATCTTTTTCTATAAAGAATTGGAGCGAGAGCGACCGCCCCAGAGAAAAACTATTGCTTAAAGGTAAATCTGCCCTGTCTGATGCCGAGCTTCTAGCCATAATTATAGGCAGCGGAAACAAAAACGAGAGCGCAGTGGCTCTAAGTCAGCGTATTTTGGCGTCTTCTAATCACAATTTAAATTCACTTGGTAAACTAGACATAAATGAGCTCATGACCTTTAAAGGCATTGGTGAAGCAAAGGCAGTAACCATTGCTGCCGCACTAGAACTAGGTAGAAGAAGAAATAGTGAAGTTATACGTCAAAAAAATCAAATCACGTCTAGTCAATCGGTTTTTGAATTATTAGGAGCTACGTTAGGAGAGTTGCCGCATGAAGAATTTTGGATTGTCTATCTAGACAACTCGAACAAAGTATTACAAGCAGTGCAACTTAGCAAGGGCGGAATAACAGGAACTTTGGTAGATGTTCGCATTGTTTTTAAAAAGGCTTTGTTGTTAGGAGCTGTGGGAGTAATCTTAGCACATAACCATCCAAGCGGCACATTAAAGCCTAGTCAGGCAGATATTCAGCTTACTCAGAAATTGAAAACAGCTGGTCAACAATTAGACGTAAAAGTGCTCGATCATGTAATCATAACCGAATCTGCATATTTCAGTTTTGCAGATGAAGGGTTGCTGTAGTGCGTATATCTGTACTACAAATGGGGATGTTAGATTTAATAAAATTCGAATTAAGTTGCCGTCAGGGTTTACTATTTTGTTAGCTTTACTACCTTATGTTGCTTGTATATTGTCAAAAGATAACTCCTAGATTTACGTATGCTTTTAAGCATCTGCTATATCGTATTTTGGGCCTTGAGGTGTCCTTTACTTCTGTAATTGAAGAATTTATTGGTTATGACGGTGCAAAAATGTCATACGGTAAACAACCCCTCGGAAACGAACTGTTTGTTCAGGAAATTGGTCTTTTGTCGCAGCAAGGAATTGAAGATGTAAATCTTACCGTTAAAGACTGGAACGGTATCCCTACATTTTTTTCAACTAGCGAAAAGAGCAGTATTCCTTTCGATATGTTTTCTGCAGCGTTTTATCTCTTAAGTAGATATGAAGAATACTTGCCGCATGTAAAGGATTCTGCAGGACGATATCCAGCTTCCGAAAGTATTTCTTTTAAGCATGATTTTTTAGAATTACCGATTGTCGATATTTGGGCATTTACCTTTAAGGATATTCTTACTACAAGTTTTTCCGAAATAACGTTTCCGAAAAAGAAACATACCATACATAACATATTGCAAATACAGAGACCCTTTCAGTATGAGCAAAAAGGACTGTTTAGATCTGTAATTGGGTATGTACGAGATCTATCAAAATTTAAATTGAAACCTCTTGCAGAAAGAACCAAGGTGCTGCTAAAGGTGAGAAAAGATCCTTTTAACACGTTCACTTGGATTGTTAATGTCGCAAAACGTAGCTCCTCGCATCTCACAGCATTTTTTCTGTTGGGTGAAAACGAATCTTATCACGATAGCTTAAATACTCACAGAAAATCCTTTAAACAACTGGTAAAGTATGTTGGCGATTACAAAGAAATTGGCTTGCTTTATTCTGGACAATCTCTAGAAAGTTTTGAAACCTTACAGACAGAAAAGAAAAGAATTGAAGCTATTACAAATAGAACATTAAAATCTGCCAAACAAGCAAATTTCGTCTTAAGCTTGCCAGAAAATTATCGAAATCTAATCGAACTAGAAATTGTAAAAGATTTTACCATGGCATATCACGATCAACCCGGATTTAGAGGGGGTACATGTACGCCCTTTTTATTTTATGATCTAGATTATGAAATAAAAACGCCGCTACTTTTACATCCAGTTGCCGTTACTACTGAAGCTTTAAGTACATTCGATTCTCATAAAATTGAGACTAAAGTCAACAAGTTGCTTAGAGAGGTTATGACAGTGAAAGGTACCTTTAGCATGGTTTTTAGAAATGAAGACTTTGTAGCAGAAGATTCCAATGAAATATGGCGAACTTTGTTTTCAGAAACATTACAAGATTATGCGTAACATTACCGATGTATTTTTTGACCTAGACCATACTTTATGGGATTTCGATAAGAATTCTGGACTTGCATTTCAGCGCGTTTTTAACAAGCATCGTGTTGAACTTAAGCTTGCACAGTTTTTAGAGGTCTACGAGCCAATTAACTTTAACTATTGGAAAGCATACCGTGAAGAACGTGTTACAAAGCAAGAACTTAGAAGAGGAAGACTCATAGACACATTTGCCGCTTTTCAGATGGTATACCCAATGAACGTAATTGATGAAATGGCTGTTTCTTATATCGATGAACTCCCCGGAAATAATTACTTACTTGAGGGTGCTTCGGAAATTTTAACCTATCTGGCTTCGTCCTATAACCTACATATTATTACCAATGGTTTTACCGAGGTACAAGGAATTAAACTTAAGAATAGCGACATAGCTCATTTTTTTAAAACAGTAACCTCTTCTGAAGAAGTTGGTGTAAAAAAACCAAATAAGCTAGTTTTCGAGACCGCGCTGCAGAAGGCAAATAGTTCAGCTGCAAAGAGTATTATGATTGGCGATACTTTTGAAGCCGATATTGTTGGAGCCAACGCGGTTGGTATGAAAACTATTTTCTATAATTATAGAAATGAAAATATTTTTGGAAATCATATTACCATACATCACCTTAGGGAGATAAAGAATTACCTGTAAGATACTAATCCGTTAGATTGCGGCGTTATACTATAAATCCCCATAATGAATAGGCATCTTATAGTACCATTTGCTCTGGTTTTTGCATTGGTTTTGTTGTTTTCCTGCGTCAAGGATACAGACTTTACTCAAACCGACGACATTACCATTACGCCTGTTGTAGAGCTAGATTTGATCTTTTTTAATCTTAATGCTTCAGATTTTTTTGATACCATTACAAATACACCGCGATTGCAAGTGGTTGACACTACCGAGATTAGATTTTTAGATGATTCGTTTGTGCAAGATGATTTAAAACGTGCAGAATTTCTGTTTAATTTTACAAATGGCATTCCTCGTACTTTTCAAGTCGATTTTCAATTCTTGAATGAGCAGAATGATACTACTTATCAAACTCAAACCACAGTCGCAGAAGGCACTCCTGAGAATCCTATACCCACAACATTCACAGAAACAGTTGCTGAAGAAGAAGTTCTAAATCTAACCCAAGCAAATAAAGTTGTGGTTGCGGTAACAATACCTTCGGCAGATGCGGGATTGGAAGGAGAATTAAACCTTCAATCTAAAACTACATACTTCTTAGAAATCAAGAATTGATTTAAAAATTACTATGAAAAATTACTGTTTCTTCATTGTAGCCCTATGGGTGTGTACAAGTTTTGCCCAAAACAAGCAGGTTTTGTATGGTTTAACCGAGGCACCGCAAAATTTAATGCTTAATCCTGGTAGTAAAGTCCCATATAAAAAGCATTTCGGTATCCCGTTGTTTTCACAAATTCATATTAACGGGGGCTCATCAGGTGTTTCTGCCTATGATATTTTTCAAGAAAGTGATATAGATATTAACACGCGTATTCGAAATAAAATCTTTGAACTAGAAAACACAGATTTTTTTACTGCTACGCAACAGTTAGAGATACTTAGCTTTGGTTGGAGAAGCAAGAATGATATTTACTTTTCTGGAGGTGTATATCAAGAGTTCGATTTTATAACCTATTTTCCTCGTGACTTAGCAATCTTAGCATGGGAAGGAAATAGAGATTATCTTGATTACCCGTTTAACTTAGGAGAGTTAAGCTTAACAGCAGACTTACTTACTGTTTATCATTTTGGCGCTAATAAACAGCTAACAGATAAATTAACCTTAGGACTAAGAGCAAAAGTCTACTCAAGTATGATAAGCTTTAGTAGTACCGACAACCAAGGAACATTTACAACAAGTTTAGATACAGATGGTGTTAACATTTATGATCATACTATTGCAGACGCAAATGTTACCGTAAACACTTCTGGAGTTGCCTCTTTGCGAGATAGAGATGGAGCAGGTGATGTAAGTGGTGATATCTTAGGGCGCGCATTTTTTGGTGGTAATTTGGGAGTGGGTGTAGATATTGGTGCTACATACGATGTCACTAATAGAATTACGGCATCAGCAAGTGTTTTAGACTTAGGCGCTATCTTTCACACTAAAGATATTGAAAGCTATCAAGCAACTGGAGATTATACATTAAATGGAATTGAGTTAATCTTTCCACCGTTAGGCGATGGAGAGCCTACACTTCCTTATTACGATAACTTAGAAGATGAATTGGAAAATGAAATACCCATAGATACCATTACTTCTGGTTATACACAGTGGCGACCTCTTAAAATAAACGCAAGTGTTGAGTATGGCTTCGGAAATAGCATTGGGGGCGAATGCGATTGTACAAATCCAGGTGGTGGTGTTACTTGGCAACAAGCAATAGGAGCGCAATTTTATAGCATTTTTAGACCAAAAGGTCCCCAAATGGCAGGTACCGTGTACTACCGAAGAAAATTTACCGAAACACTCTCAGCAAAAGCCACCTATACTGTAGACCCTTATAGCACCTCCAACGTAGGGCTGGGTGTTGTTGCAGATATCGGGAAATTTAATTTATTTGTGGCAGCAGATAACCTCCTACGCTATGGTAATTTGGCCAAAGCAAAAAGTGTATCTTTACAACTCGGTTTAAATATTAAAATAGATGAAAGGTAAGGTGTTTTTTGTACTACTGTTCTTAATGATGAACAGCTATATAGGTTCTGCTCAACAATCCATGAGTGATTATAGTTATATTCAGGTTCCTGAAACATTCGAATTTTTAAAGGGAAAAGACCAACATCAGGTTAATTCATTAACCAAGTTTTTATTTAACAAATATGGCTTTAACGCATATTTCGAGAATGAACTTCCAAACGTTAGAAAATGTGATGGCCTTTATGCTGTTGTAGAAGGGCAGCCAGGCTTTATTTATACACGAATTACTGTTATTGTTAAAGATTGTAATGGAGTAGAGCTTTTCCGAAGTCAAGAAGGTAAGAGTAAGTTTAAAGAATATAAAAAGGCGTATCATCAGGCAGTTCGACGAGCATTCGAGAGTTTTGAAGAACTAGGTGTTCAGCAAAAAGAAATTAATCTAGACGATTCTTCATCTACCGCTACAACAAAGAATAGTGAACCTGTTTCTGAAGAAATTACTAATACTACATCTAAAGAGATTGTTGCTGCTAAAGGGAATATGCCAACAGCAAAATTTTCTAGTTATACGTATCAAGGGTCCTCTTTTCTACTTCGGAAAACGGCTGCGGGGTATACTTTGTCGCAGGAAGTGACAGGGGCAGACGAACTAGTCTTAGTAGGAAAACTTACCATGTTGAAAGATGGTGTACAATACACCGATAGTATGGGGTCTATGCACGAAGCTTTTTTCGATTCTGATAAAAATCTTTCGATAAAATTACCTGCTGGAACTAAAAAGTTCGTACTCGTAAAGAACTAGAAATCATATTTGTCTTTCCAAAGTTGTTTTAAATAACTACTAATAGACTTTTCTTTAGGATTGTTTCCTGGTTTGTAAAATGAAGTTCCTGAAATTTCTTCGGGTAAAAACTCGTGAGCAATAAAATTCCCCTCATAACTGTGAGCATATTTATACTGCTTACCATATCCTAGCTCTTTCATAAGCCTTGTAGGCGCGTTTCTAAGCGAAAGTGGCACAGATAGATTGTCGGTTTGTTTTACGAGCTGTTGGGCCTTGTTTATGGCTTCGTAGCTAGCGTTACTTTTTGGAGAGGTGGCTAAATAAATAGTACACTGACTTAAAAGTATTCTAGACTCGGGGTAACCAATAGTTGTAACGGCTTGAAATGTGCTGTTGGCTAGCACTAGGGCAGTAGGGTTGGCATTACCAATATCTTCGGAAGCAAGGATTAACAATCTCCTAGCAATAAATTTTACGTCCTCGCCGCCTTCAATCATTCGTGCAAGCCAATATACTGCGGCATTAGGGTCACTACCACGAATAGATTTAATAAAAGCCGAAATAATATCATAATGTTGTTCTCCAGTTTTGTCATAAAGTACTGTGTTCTTCTGAACTTTTTGTAGAACAAGGGTATTGGTGACTTCAACAATGTCTGCAGACTCAGATAAAACCACAAGTTCAAGCATATTTAATAATTTACGGGCATCTCCTCCCGAAAGCCTAATAAGCGCTTGAGTCTCTTTTAAGGTGATTTTCTTTTGAGACAGTAAAGTATCTGTTGCAATAGCTCTATTTAGCAGGTTCTCTAGGTCAGATTTACTAAAAGCTTCTAAAACATATACTTGACATCGTGACAAGAGGGCAGGTATAACTTCAAAACTTGGATTTTCAGTGGTAGCGCCAATAAGTGTAACCCAGCCCTTTTCAACTGCTCCTAAAAGCGAATCTTGCTGCGATTTACTAAAACGATGTATCTCATCTATAAATAGAATAGGATTTTTGGTGGTAAATAAGCCGCTACCTTGTTTAGCTTTATTAATAACTTCTCTAACAGCTGCTACTCCACTGTCTATGGCACTTAAAGTATGGAACGGGCGTCCAGACTGATTGGCTATAATGTTTGCCAGTGTTGTTTTACCGGTTCCTGGAGGTCCCCATAAAATTAACGACGATAAAACACCAGACTGTAATTGAGCGGTTAGTGAACCTTCTGGCCCCACCAGGTGTTGTTGGCTGAAATATTCATCCAACGATTTTGGACGTATTCGTTCTGCTAAAGGGACATTCATGCTGTAAATTTACAATATTCGAAAAGTGTACACTGACAATTTATCACAATTTCGTTCTTGGGTTAATTTTTGAAGAAGAAGAAATATGTCTGCTAAAAAGCCTTTAGAGTTTTCATTAGAAGTAATAACATATCCGCTACTATTTGTATTTGTAGCGTGGTTGGTATTTTGGGCAGAAACAAGATTTAAAGTGAATCTAAACTACTTAGGAATTGTCCCTAAAAGTGTAGAAGGTCTACGGGGTATTCTTTTTGCACCGTTCATTCATGGAAGTTTAAAACACCTGTTTAATAACTCCATACCACTGTTAGTATTAGGAACAGCGTTGTTCTATTTTTATCGAAATATTCGTTTTCGAGTTTTCTTCATTGGGTTTATTCTAACAGGTTTGCTTACTTGGATTATAGGAAGACCGGCAACACATATTGGTGCCAGCGGAATAGTATATTTATTAGCTTCATTTCTATTTTTCAAAGGAATTTTCTCTAAACAATATCAACTCACCGCATTGGCCTTTGTGGTTGTCTTTCTGTACGGTAGCTTATTGTGGTATGTGTTTCCTATCGATCCAAAAATATCATGGGAGGGACATCTATCTGGCTTACTCGTTGGATTGTTATTGGCAGTACTATTTCGTAAAAACCCTGTTCAGAATAAAAAATTTGAATGGGAAAAGGAAAGTTATAATCCTGAAGACGATGAATTTATGAAGCATTTCGATGAGGATGGAAACTTTATTGAATCGTTGCCTGTTGACGATGATGAAACGGTCTCGAACGATGAGCTTTCTGAAAAAAAAGATTTGAAGATTGTCATTCGATATTCTTATAAAAAGTCTGATAAAAAAACAGATACTTTATAAAGTCCTTTGTCTAATTACTTCGTATAAAAATGCACCGCATGCAACCGAAACATTTAGAGAGTTAATCGAGCCAAGGAGTGGGAGGGAAGCACTATCATCTACTAGTGATAGAACAGATTTCGAAACACCTTTACCTTCAGAACCCATTACGATAGCTAAGGCTTGGTTTAAATTTTTTTGATAAATAGTTTCATTGCTTTTTTCGGTAGCAGCTAATGTTGTAATACCCGACCCTTGCAGATAGAATATAGCATCTTTTATGTGGTCTACTTTACACACTGGAATGCTAAAAATCGCACCAGCAGAAGTCTTAACGGTGTCACCACTTACAGGAGCTCCTCCTTTTTTTTGTATAATAACAGCATCTACTCCTGTACATTCAGCGGTTCGTAATATAGCACCAAAGTTTCTAACGTCGCTTATTTGATCAAGCACAAGAAATAAAGGAGTTTTGTTTTGTGCTAATACGCCCTCTACGGTGGCTTCTAAGCTCGGGAAGTTAATCGGAGAGGTAATTGCCACAATTCCTTGATGATTCCCTCGTGTAAGGCGATTAAGCTTTTCAATAGGCACTTCATTTATCGTGGTTCCTGTTGCTTGAGCTTCATCGACTATAGATTGTATTTTTGGATTTTGAATATCTTTTTGAACATACAGTTTGTCTAGTACAGTGTCAGATTTAAGAGCTTCTAACACTGGGTAGATACCAAAAATTTTATTTTCTTTCTTCATAGTACAAAAGTAAAAAACCATCACGGGTTAACGTGATGGTTTTAATATAAATAGTAAAACTATTATTTATTCTTCAATTGGAGGATCAGAGAACTCAACCTCGTAGTTGAATGCCTGAAGTAAACCAGCTGCGGTCATTAATACACCGTCAGTGTTTGCTCCATTCCAAGTACCTGGTGCACTTTCATCTTCTGGATCAGTAGGACAGTCACAAGCAGTTTGCTCAAAGCTGTACACTACACCATCTACAGTAGTAGCTGTTCCAAAAAATTCAAAGCTATCTCCTTCTTCAAAAGTAGAAACGTCTACACCAAAAAGGCCAGCCATATCAGCTCCAGAGAAACTTACGTCAAAAGGAAAAGATGTTGTGCTTCTAAATGGAATAGTATCTGTAGAAGCACCAGTGAAACTTCCTCTTACACTTAATTCATAAGATGCAAGATTTCCGTTTGGATCTTCAGTCATTGCACTAAAGTTAGCACTTGTTGGATCTGCACCTGCATTAAATTCAGGAGCTTCAACGAATTTTACGAATCCACCATTTCCTAATTCAGGAAAACGTGCTTTATCTTCATCTTCACAACTGGTTAGCGAGGTTAATCCCACTACTGCTATGAAGGCTAATGTTATATATTTAAAATTTTTCATAATTTATTTAATTAGAATTGTGATTAGTCTAAGTTAGCAGAATTTGTATCCCAGAAAACTCTAGTATTAGGTCCTTGTTGCTGAATGTTAGGGTTACCATCAATTTCAGTACTTGGGTATCTAAACGATCTTGGGAACGGACCTGCAGGAATAATAGGTGCCTGTAAGTCTGGTCCAGCTGTTCTTCTGTATAGGTTATAAGGTTCTGTACCGTTACCCCATGCAGCGATAAAATGCTCTCTAGCAATAATTTCTAGTTTTCCTGCATTGTTTGCACTGTTGTATTCTGAAAGAACACGAGATACGTATGCATCAATATCAGCATTTGTCATTGCAAAATCACCAGAATCTAATCCGTCGGCAAAACCACGTACCTTATCCATACTTCTTCTAATACCTAATTCTAAGTAGTTAGAAGCACTTCCTGATGTACCTAAGGTAAGAGCAGCTTCAGCTAAAGCAAAATGCGTATATGAAGCTAAGTATATTGGACGAATACCAGCACCGTTTAAGGTTGCAGTATTAGCTCTTGATTCTATAAATGAATCATCATCAAAAGCACCTCCACCTGGGTACACTCCGTATACAGTTCTTTTGAAACCATCATTCGGAAGACCTTCATCATCTGCGTGGTCACGACCCCAGTATAAGTTTCCAACATAGCAATAGTCATATGCAGAAAAGTTAGCCTCACATGGTAAATCTGATCCTGAAGGATCTGATGAAGTCTGTCGGTAAAAATAGTAACGAGCTCTAGGGTCTACAGTACCGTTTTCAACAAAAAGACCATCCGCACTTCCTACATTCATTAAATCATATAAGTTATTACTCATACGTTGCCCAGCACCTGCGGCTAAGTAACTAGATGTAAAGAATGGGTGTCTACTTTCAGGAGAATCTGTAGCAGAGTATGAAAATTGGAAGTCTTCATCGTTATTATCAATAATGTTTCCAGAAAGTGCAGCGTTAATTCCACTAGCGTTACCAGTATTAAGATTCGCACGGATTTTTAATGTATTTGCCAAGGCAATCCATTTGCTCGCATCAAAAGTTTCATAATAAAGATCTTCAGGAATTCTAACACCTGTAGTATTATTACCTAAGTTAAAGTTTGCAATAGCAGCATCTAAAAGTTCTAATTGAGCAGCATAAATAGTCTCACCTGGATCAACATTAGGATTAGGAAATTCAGATGGATTGTTTGCTTCTGAAAAAGGAACATCTCCAACATAATCAACTAATAACATATAAGCGTATGCTTCAATAACTTGAGCCATACCTAAGTGATAAGGAATACCACCTGTTTCTGCTTGTGCTTCGTTAATTCCATCAAGTAAGTCGATGTTAGAAAACATCTGATATGATTGTGCCCATGGTCCTGTAGCTAAAGACAAAGTATTTCCATCAACAGCATTATTGTAAGTTCCAAATAGGTTTACCTGACGTGTGATTTGACGAGAAGTACCGCTATATCCACCAACGATACCATTGAAGGTAATTTGAATATCGTTTAATACGAAATTTGGATCTGCGTTATCTATAGTTACATCATTAGGACTCACTAAAAGCTCTAATTCACCGGTCTCACAGCTTACAAAGAAAGCTACAATCGCCGAAAGTAATGTGATTTTTAAAATATTTTTCATAATAGTTATTTATATAAGTTTAAGTACAATTATATAACAACCGAGGTAATAAATTACTACCTCGGATTGTACTTTTTTTTTAGAATGTTGCTTTTACACTAAATGAGTAGCGCTTAGACGAAGGACCAGTTTGGAAATCCAAACCATCACCATTACCAACACCAGTACTTAATGCTTCAGGATCGAAATTAAATGCTTGTGGAATGTTGAATGTTCTTACATATAAGTTCTGTCCTGAAATTCCAAAGGTTACATTACCAAATGGAGTTCTGTCTAACATTTTCTCGTCTAGGCTATAAGTCAATGAAACTTCTCTTAAACGTAAGTGAGACGCATCGTAGATACCTTGTCCTACTGGGTCTACTAAGTTGATGAAGAATACATCGTTAGCACCAATCTGAATTGTGTTCTCTATAAAGTCACCATTAGCATCTGTTAAAGGCTGCCCTGTATTTGGGTTTGCCAAGATACCTGGAATTACATAACTACCTTCTCTGTTGTCAACATTTACAGTTGTAACACCACGTCTGTAGTACTGAGTTGCGGTTTGAGAGAAAATATCTCCTCCATGCGTATACTCTACTTGAGCAGAAAGTGTTAGTCCTTTATATGCAAATGTATTAATTGTAGTTGCTCTCCAATCTGGATTAGGATCACCTACAGTTTCAAACGGTAAACCTAAATCATCACTATTGATAACTTTACCATCATTAGGGTTAATTAATAACACCCCTTCAACACCAACATTTTGAATACCCAAATCATTATCTGGAGTAGTGTTGTTTACATCATATCTAGCAGCGTAGTTACCTTTAATAACACCTAAAGCTTCTCCTTCAGATGCATAGTTACCTAGACCAATAAATCCAGCATATGGGAAAGCCTCTAGTCCACCTAAGTCAACTACTTGGTTTTCAAATGCAGTAAAGTTATTACGTAGGCTCCATGTAAAGTCGTCGCTCTTTAATAGCGTAAAGTCAACCCCTAATTCCACACCTTCAATTTCACTTTCAGCAACGTTGTCGTTAATGTTAGTAAAACCAGTAGATGGATTAGTTGGTCTGTTTACGATTTGATCTTCAATAATACGCTTGTACACTGTTGCATCAATAGATAATCTTCTATTGAACATTTCAACTTCAGCACCAACTTCAAATTCTTTTTGAAGCTCAGGCTTCAAGTCTGGATTTGGACTTCCAGCAGGTAAAGAGTTAATTGTAGTTGTGTTTCCGTTAGCTTGAACAAACGAGTTAGATACAGTATTTAATGTAGCTCTTGTTCCGTATAATCCTGGGAAACGAGCAGAAGTACCGTAACCAGCACGTAACTTCAAGAAGTTTAATGCACCGTTAGAACTTACTCCGTCTAATGACGTAGGGATGAATGATAATGATACCCCTGGATAGAAAATAGATCTATTTTCTTGCTCTACGTTAGATCCCCAGTCATTTCGTCCAGATAATGTTAAGAATAAGAAGTTGTCGTAGTCAAAAGAAGCTTCACCATAGGCTCCTAAAATGTTACGCTCAAGTCTGTAATCTAAATTTCCAGCAACTGGATCGTTGTTTTGCTGTGTTAAGAAGTTTCTGTGGTTAAAGAAACCAAATACTACTTGTCCAACACTTGAAATACCAAACTGCTCATACTCATCTCTTCTTGCGTTGAAACCTAATTGAGCGGTCATGTCAAACTTTTCTGTAAGACTGATATTGTTAAAACTAAAGTTTAAGTTGTGGTCAAAGATAAAGTTTGTTCCTTCAGTAGTTCTTAAGTAACCACCGTTGTTGTAAGGTACTGTAACGTTTCCTTTAGCTACACGAAACTCTTGGTTTTCTGTGTATGTATCTAAACCAAAACGGTAAGAAGCTAAAATGTTCTCAGAAATCTCGTAAGATGCTGATAACTTTCCGTAGAAACGGTTCGTTTTTTGCTCTAAACCTGCATTATCTACTAACCAGTATGGGTTTTCTTGGTCACCACGGTAGTATACACTAGATCTATCGTTTGGATTCTCATATGGTAAGTTACCAAGGTCTAAGTTACGAGGTATAAATAATAAACGTGTAAAGATAGAGATTGCACCAGCAGCATTGTTTGCAGCAATTGGTGGAGTGTTTACCTCTAAGCTACTAAAGTTAGCAGTTCCATCAAAGCTAAACTTGTTAGAAAGCTTTGTAGATCCACCCATACCAATATTGTAACGAGTTAATCCGTTATTAGGAATATAACCATCTTCTGTAGTGTAACCAAAGTTAATGTTATAGCGACTTCCGCCTTCTCCTGGAGAACCAGATACGTTAACAGATGTAGAACTACCAATACCTGTTCTGAAGAAATCTGAAACGTTATTCTCAGCAGCAGTGTAAGGAATCTCTAATCCATCAAACTCAGGGAAAAGATCCCCTTGAGTCGCATATGGGTGAGCGATTGTAAGACCTGCATCAAAACGTCCACCCCAGTTTCCTACGAAACCTGGGTTAGGAGTATTGTCAGAACCTTGTCCGTAATCATTTTGGTAATCAGGAAGGTTAGAAATTTGTGTCGTGTAAACAGACTGAGATAAAGTAATCTCAAATTTCTTATTTAAATTTTTAGAACTTCCGTTTTTTGTGGTAATTAATACAACACCATTTCTACCTTGTTGTCCGTATAATACAGCAGCACTTAAACCTTTCAATACACTAACACTTTCAATGTTGTTAGGATCTAAATCTAAGAAACGGCTACTAGTAACAGAGTTACCACCGGCAAAACCAGATTGTTGATTAGTACCCCCGTCAAAAGGAACACCATCTACGATAAATAGTGGCTGATTACTACCAGTAATCGAACTTTTTGAACGAATGATGAAGTTTGTTCCAGAACCAGTGGCACCACCAGTACCTGTAATCTGAACACCAGCAACCTTACCGTTTAACGTTCTAACAACGTCAGATTCCGGTTTGTTTTCAACAGCTTCAGCTTCTAAGGTACTTACAGCATATCCAAGAGCCTTTTTCTCTCTAGGTATACCATAACCAGTTACTACTACTTCCTCAAGCGCCTGAGCATCTTCTTCCATTTGGATGCTTATGTTACTTGCAGCACCAACAGGGCGCTCAGTAGTTTTAAAACCAACGTAACTAAACACAAGTGTCTGTCCCATACTGGCAGAGATAGAATAATTTCCATCAAAATCAGATTGAGTACCGTTACTCGTGCCTTTAACGATGATATTTACTCCTGGTAAGGGCAAACCGCCATTGTCGGTCACCGTACCGGAGATTGTTTTTTCTTGTGCGAACGTGAGTTGCACTACTAACGCTAGTAAAAGCGTTAAAATTCCACTAAACTTTGTTCTCATTTTATAATTTATTTGAATTAGCCAATGCCAAAAATCACAATAAAAAGTTAATTACACAACTTTTTAAACTTAAAATTTGGTTTTTTTTTAATCTGTTTGTTAAGCTATTGTTAGCATTACTTAAAATTTGGAAGTCAGGCTCAGGTGTATTTTTGTATTCGAAAACCTAAATTCTTGATTTTCAGAATTCCCATTTGCAACGTTAAAGCGAAGTAGGCCTCCCTTTGTTTGCAATCCTAAGCCAATTCCAAAACTGTACAATTTTTCTTTAACCGCTAATATACTGTTTTCGAAATAACCTAAATCAATGATGCTGTGTAAATATAAGCCCTGATCTAAAATATATCGGTACTCTGTGTTGAGTACCGAAAATAGCGAAGCATCTATACTGTTTTCATTAAATCCACGAATGCTGTTTATTCCTCCAAACCGAAATAGCTCGTTGGTTAAATAAGTGTCGCTAAATAAAGAGCTTGTGCTGTTTTGTAAATATACTGCGTTATTACTGTTTAAGTTAAAAATATGGTTTATTAATAAGGTAGCTCTTGTCTGGTTCTCAGAAATGTCTAGACGGGTGCGTTCTCCAATCTCTGTCTGTAATAGGATTTCAGTCTTTTTTGGAAATAATGCTGACTCTTGTCGTAGTACAACGCTGCCCCCTACAATCGCAAACTTAGATTGGTAATCTTCAATGGCGCTCCCTGCTAATGCCTCATCTAAAAGATTGCTGCTTTCATAACCTTTGTATCCAGCGTAGACTGTTGAGACTGGATTTAGCTGATAACTTACTTGTGCCATTTGCTCTGTGGTTACAAAGGTACTATCTCGTTTAAAAATTTTTAATTCTAATCCTACTCCAAATGGAGACTTCAGTAAATAAGGCATGGTGACTTTTGCTCTAAAATTTTGTTGTTCGTCGCCATCTGCCTTGTAGTTTATTATAAACTGTTCTCCAAAATTTAAGTTGTTGTTTAGTTCTAAGTTGATATACCCGTTTAGTTGTAATCGCTGTGTTGTCTCGTCGGTGGCAAAACCTAAAATACCATCAAACAAATTGTTGTTCTGTTTTTCTAGATAAAAGTAGGCGGTAGTAGTTTCTTCTCTAAAAAGTACTTCTGGGGCCTTTGTGCTTTTTGCAAAACCTAAATTATCTATAATCGCGTTTTGCAGCAATAATTTTTTTTTGCTGAAAGGTTTGCCTTTTCTTATGCCGGCAAAATATTTAAGATACGATCTAGGGAATTTGTCGTAGCCTTTGATGACAATCGAATCTAGAGTTCGGGTAACATTCCCTTCGGTACCAAGTTGTGCTGAGAGATAATTGTTTTGTATTTCTATGTTCTGTAAGCGAAGTCTAGCAAAAGCATTTCCGGTTTCTGTTTGTATTGCATTGAGTTTTTGAAGTGCTAACTCTGCGGTTTCAAAATTTAAAATGAAATAATTGTCTGTTACTTCTTCGGAAATTTGTTGCAACTCTTTTTTGCTGAAACTAGATGTATCGTAATAAACTTTAATGTAATTAAATTTCTTTCCGAAATAGTAGGTAGCTAAATAGGTGCTGTCGTTTAATTTCGAAAGCTGCTCTAAGTTGGCTTGCAGATATCCAAAGCGTTGTAGTTTTACTGCCGTGGTGTCTACTTCTTTTTTAAGAGACAGATAATCTACAAAGGAATTTTCCGAAGCAAGGCTGTCGCGTAACGATTGAGAAATGGTTTTTTCTGCTTCAAATTTTAGGTAAAGTTGCTGTGCAAAAATTCCTTGATGGAATAGTGTATATATATTAAGGTATAAAAATATGTATAAAATTTGCTTCAAGAATCTTCGTTTTTCGCGTGTAAATCTAACGTTTCAGAAGCATTTTTCATATACGAAATGATCGGTTATTAAAAAGGTTTGTAAAATTAATAAGATGGGGTTTGATAAATCAAATAAAAATTCTACCTTTGCGCCCCCTTATAGTGGGGAAATTATATCATTAATTTAAGTATAACAAGGATTTTATGCCAACTATTTCACAATTAGTACGTAAAGGAAGAGCCAAAATAACCAAGAAGAGTAAATCGGCTGCTTTAGATTCGTGCCCGCAACGCCGCGGTGTGTGTACGCGTGTATATACCACTACACCAAAAAAACCAAACTCTGCAATGCGTAAAGTTGCTCGTGTTAGGTTAACAAATGGTAAAGAGGTAAACGCTTACATCGGAGGTGAGGGACACAACCTACAAGAGCACTCGATAGTATTGGTTAGAGGCGGAAGGGTAAAAGATTTACCGGGAGTTAGATATCATATCGTTCGTGGAGCCTTAGACACCGCTGGTGTTGCAGGAAGAACACAACGTAGATCTAAATACGGTGCAAAACGCCCTAAGAAGTAATTTTAAACAGTTTTAAAACGAAGAAATGAGAAAAAGAGCAGCCAAGAAAAGACCGCTTTTACCGGATCCAAGGTTTAACGACCAATTGGTAACACGTTTTGTTAATAACATGATGTGGGACGGAAAAAAATCGGTGGCTTTTAAAGTTTTTTACGATGCAATAGATATCGTAGAAGAGAAAAAAACAGACGACGAGAAAACAGGTTTAGAACTTTGGAAAGATGCCCTTTCTAATGTAATGCCTCACGTTGAAGTGCGTAGCCGCCGAGTTGGTGGTGCTACCTTTCAAATACCTATGCAAATTCGTGCAGACCGTAAGATATCTACCGCTATGAAGTGGTTGATTGGGTTTGCTAGAAAGCGTAACGAAAAATCAATGGCCCAAAAATTGGCTTCAGAAATTCTTGCTGCAGCCAAAGAAGAAGGAGCTGCAGTTAAAAAGCGTACTGATACGCATAAAATGGCTGAAGCAAATAAGGCATTCTCACACTTTAGATTCTAATAGAAATGGCACAAAGAGATTTAAAATTTACAAGAAATATAGGGATTGCTGCGCATATTGATGCAGGTAAAACCACAACTACAGAGCGTATTCTTTACTATACTGGAGTGAGTCACAAAATTGGTGAAGTTCACGATGGTGCAGCAACGATGGACTGGATGGAGCAAGAGCAGGAGCGAGGTATTACAATTACTTCGGCTGCTACTACTTGTACTTGGAAGTTTCCATTAGAAAATGCAGAGCCTACACCAGAAACAAAAGATTACCATTTTAATATTATTGACACTCCTGGTCACGTAGATTTTACTGTTGAAGTAAACCGTTCGCTACGTGTTTTAGATGGGTTGGTGTTCTTGTTTAGTGCTGTAGATGGTGTTGAGCCACAATCTGAAACAAACTGGAGACTTGCAGACAATTATAAAGTGCCACGTATTGGTTTTGTAAACAAAATGGACCGTCAAGGATCTAATTTCTTGGCAGTTTGTCAGCAAGTAAAAGATATGTTGAAGTCTAATGCAGTGCCAATTGTATTGAACATTGGTGATGAAATGGACTTTAAAGGAATTATTGATCTTGTGAAGAACCGTGCAATAGTTTGGCATGATGAAACACAGGGGTCTACTTTTGATGTAATCGAAATTCCAGAAGAGTTAAAAGCAGAGGCTCGTAAGTATAGAGCATTGCTTATCGAAGAGGTTGCTAGTTACGATGAGAACCTACTTGAAAAATTCATGGAAGATGAAGATTCTATAACTGAAGATGAAGTGCACGCTGCACTTCGCGCTGCTGTTATGGATATGGCTATCATTCCGATGATTTGTGGATCTGCGTTTAAAAACAAAGGTGTTCAGTTTTTGTTAGATGCAGTTTGTCGTTACTTGCCTTCTCCAGTAGATAAAGAAGGTATTGTTGGTGTGAATCCAGATACAGAAAAAGAAGAAATTAGAAAGCCAGACGTGTCTGCTCCATTTGCAGCCTTGGCTTTTAAAATTGCAACAGATCCTTTTGTAGGTCGTTTAGCATTTTTCCGTGCGTACTCTGGTCGTTTAGATGCAGGTTCTTATATTTTGAACAACCGTTCAGGTAAAAAAGAACGTATCTCACGTATCTATCAAATGCACTCTAATAAACAAAATGCTATTGATTATATCGAAGCAGGAGATATTGGAGCAGCTGTTGGTTTTAAAGACATCAAGACAGGTGATACTATGTCTGATGAAAAGCACCCGATTGTTTTAGAGTCTATGGATTTCCCAGACCCAGTAATTGGTATTGCGGTAGAGCCTAAGACGAAAGCCGATGTAGATAAATTAGGAATGGCTTTAGGGAAACTTGCTGAAGAGGATCCAACGTTTACAGTGCGTACAGACGAAGCTTCAGGACAGACTATTATTTCTGGAATGGGTGAGCTTCACTTAGATATTATTGTAGATCGTTTACGACGTGAGTTTAAGGTAGAAGTAAACCAAGGACAGCCACAAGTAGAGTACAAAGAAGCTATTACAAGAAAAGCAGATCACAGAGAGGTTTACAAAAAGCAATCTGGTGGTCGTGGTAAATTTGCTGATATCGTATTTACTTTAGAGCCAGCAGAAGAAGGAGCTGAAGGATTAATTTTTGAATCTGCTATTAAAGGTGGTAATGTTCCTAAAGAATTTATCCCTTCAGTAGAAAAAGGATTTAAAATGGCGATGGTGAATGGACCGTTAGCTGGATATGAAGTAGATTCTATGAAAGTAACATTGACAGATGGTTCTTACCACGATGTCGATTCAGATCAACTTTCGTTTGAACTTGCTGCAAAACTTGGATTTAAAAATGCTGCGAAAGCTGCGAAAGCGGTAATTATGGAGCCTATTATGAAACTTGAGGTAATTACTCCTGAAGAAAATATGGGTGATATAGTAGGAGATTTAAATCGTCGTCGTGGACAAGTAAGTGACATGGGTGATAGAGCTGGTGCTAAAACTGTAAAAGCTACGGTGCCACTTTCTGAAATGTTCGGATATGTAACTACGTTACGTACGCTTTCATCAGGTCGTGCTACATCAACAATGGAATTTTCACATTATGCAGAAACTCCTTCTAATATTTCAGAAGAAGTAATCGCTGCAGCAAGAGGAACCGCTAACGCTTAATATTTCAGCAATGAGTCAAAAAATAAGAATTAAATTAAAATCGTACGATCATAGTTTAGTGGACAAATCTGCTGAAAAAATCGTTAAAACTGTAAAAAGTACCGGTGCTGTGGTAACTGGGCCAATCCCACTACCTACACATAAAAAGATATTTACTGTATTGCGTTCACCGCACGTAAATAAGAAGAGTAGAGAGCAATTTCAATTAAGTTCTTATAAGAGACTTTTGGATATCTACAGCTCTTCTTCAAAAACAATTGACGCTCTAATGAAATTAGAGTTGCCAAGTGGTGTAGAGGTAGAGATCAAGGTATAAGAATATTTCCGAATAAATTCGGAAGACATGTCCTAAGCTTGTAAGCAAGGGAAAAGCGGTAAACAAAATAACATTCGGGGTCGAATTTATTTTGACCCCGTTTGGTTTGAATAAGAATAATGCCGAGAATCGGCGAAGTATTAATAAATAAATAGATAAATATGTCTGGGTTAATTGGAAGAAAGATAGGGATGACCAGCATCTTTGACGAGAATGGTAAGAATATGCCATGCACCGTTATTGAAGCAGGACCCTGTGTTGTTACCCAAGTCAGAACCGAAGAGGTTGACGGGTATGAAGCTCTTCAACTTGGTTTCGATGACAAGAAGACTGCAAATAAAGCTGCCGAAGGCCATGCCAAGAAAGCAGGAACAGTTGCAAAACGCAAAGTCGCCGAATTCCAAGGATTTGAAGAGGAGTATAAATTAGGTGATACTATTACTGTAGAGCACTTTGAAGAAGGTGAGTTCGTGGATGTTTCAGGAACAAGCAAAGGAAAAGGGTTTCAAGGGGTAGTAAAGCGTCACGGTTTTGCCGGTGTTGGTCAAGCGACCCACGGTCAGCACAACCGATTAAGAGCACCAGGTTCTATTGGAGCTGCATCGTATCCTGCGAGAGTATTCAAGGGTATGCGTATGGCAGGTCAAATGGGGAACGAAAAGGTGAAAGTACAAAACTTGAGAGTGTTAAAAGTAGTTGCTGAAAAGAACCTACTTGTTGTGAAAGGCTGTGTGCCAGGTCACAAAAACGCTTACGTAATGATTCAGAAATAATGAAGGTAGCTGTATTAGATGTAAACGGAAAAGACACAGGTAGAAAGGTTGAACTTTCTAACGATGTGTTTGGTATTGAGCCTAATAATCACGCAATGTACCTTGATGTAAAGCAGTACTTGGCAAATCAACGTCAAGGAACGCATAAAGCAAAGGAGCGTGCTGAGATTGCTGGTTCAACTAGAAAGATCAAAAAACAAAAAGGAACTGGTACTGCCCGTGCGGGTAGCATCAAGTCTGGTGTTTTTAAAGGTGGTGGACGTATGTTCGGACCTAGACCAAGAAGCTATTCATTCAAATTAAATAAAAACCTAAAGCGTTTGGCTCGTAAATCTGCCCTTACTGTAAAGGCAAATGACAAGGCAATTGTAGTGGTTGAAGATTTAAGTTTTGATGCGCCAAAAACAAAGAATTTCACTTCAGTTTTAAAGAACTTAGGACTTGAAAACAAAAAATCTTTGTTTGTGTTGGGAGAGTCAAATAATAACGTATATTTGTCGTCTCGCAATTTGAAAGGTACAGAGGTTATAAGTAACTCAGAATTAAGTACTTACAAAATTATGAATGCAAACAGTGTTGTGCTGTTTGAAGGTTCTTTGGAAGGAATAAATACGAATTTAAGTAAATAGAAGCAAGATGAATATCTTAATAAAACCTATTATTACGGAAAAAGCCACAGCAGATGCGGAATTAAATAACCGATATGGTTTTGTGGTAAACCCAAAGGCGAATAAGGTAGAAATCAAGAAAGCGGTGGAAGCCACTTACGGAGTTTCTGTTGAAAAAGTTCGCACAATGAATGTCCGCCCAGATCGACGTGTTCGTCATACGAAAACGGGAATCCAAACTGGTAAAACAAACGCTTTGAAAAAGGCAATTGTACAGGTGGCGGAAGGTGATACAATAGATTTTTACAACAATTTGTAAGCTTAGCTTGCAATAAATTAGACAAAAATGTCAGTAAGAAAATTAAAACCTATCACCCCAGGACAGCGTTTTAGAGTTGTAAATGGTTATGACGCCATTACAACTGATAAGCCGGAGAAAAGTTTATTAGCTCCGAAAAAACGTTCTGGTGGTAGAAACAGTCAAGGAAGAATGACCATGCGCTACATAGGTGGTGGTCATAAACAACGTTACAGAATTATCGATTTTAAGCGCGACAAGCAAGGTGTTCCAGCCACTGTTGCCTCGATTGAATACGATCCAAACCGTACCGCTTTTATTGCATTGGTAAATTACCAAGATGGTGAAAAAAGGTATGTGATTGCTCAGAATGGACTTCAAGTAGGGCAGAATATCGTTTCTGGTGAGCAAGTTGCTCCAGAGATTGGTAATGCAATGACCCTCGCAAATATACCTTTAGGTACAATCATTTCTTGTATAGAATTACGTCCTGGTCAAGGTGCTGTTATGGCACGTAGTGCTGGTGCTTTTGCTCAGTTAATGGCTCGAGATGGAAAGTATGCTACTGTTAAATTACCTTCTGGTGAAACGAGATTGATTTTAGTTACATGTATGGCTACCATTGGTGCTGTAAGTAACAGTGATCATCAGTTGTTAGTTGGAGGTAAAGCAGGTAGATCAAGATGGCTAGGTCGTCGTCCGCGTACAAGACCAGTAGTGATGAACCCAGTAGATCACCCAATGGGTGGTGGTGAAGGGAAATCTTCTGGAGGTCACCCGCGTTCTAGAAACGGTATTCCTGCAAAAGGATACAAAACCCGTTCTAAGACTAAGGCTAGTAATAAGTATATAATCGAACGTAGAAAGAAATAAGCTATGGCAAGATCATTAAAAAAAGGACCGTACGTTCACTACAAGTTAGATAAGAAAGTACAGCAAAATGTAGAGTCTAATAAGAAGACTGTGATCAAGACTTGGTCTCGTGCTTCTATGATTACTCCAGATTTTGTAGGACAAACCATTGCGGTACATAACGGACGTCAATTTGTTCCTGTGTATGTAACTGAAAATATGGTAGGACATAAATTAGGCGAATTTTCACCTACACGATCATTCCGTGGTCACGCAGGTGCTAAAAACAAAGGAAAAAAATAATAGGCCATGGGAGTTCGTAAAAGAGAAAGAGCAGAGCAAATCAAAGAGGCAAAGAAGACACAGTACTTCGCCAAATTGAACAATTGCCCTACGTCACCAAGAAAAATGCGTTTGGTTGCAGACCTAGTGCGTGGTGAAAAGATAGATACAGCGCTTAATATTTTAAGATTTAGCAAAAAAGAAGCTTCGGGACGTTTGGAAAAACTATTGTTGTCTGCCATTGCAAATTGGCAAGCAAAAAACGAAGAGGCTTCAATTGAAGATGCAGATCTTTTTATTAAGGAGATTCGTGTTGATGGTGGAACGATGTTAAAAAGACTTCGTCCAGCACCACAGGGTCGCGCACACAGAATTAGAAAACGCTCTAACCACGTAACACTGGTATTAGGAGCTAACGATAACACACAAAGCTAAATTTAAATGGGACAGAAGACAAATCCAATCGGGAACCGTTTAGGTATCATTAGAGGATGGGAATCCAACTGGTACGGAGGTAACGACTACGGTGATAAATTAGCCGAAGACGACAAGATTAGAAAATACATCCATGCTCGTTTAAGTAAAGCAAGTGTGTCTAGAGTAATTATTGAGCGTACGCTTAAGCTTGTAACCGTTACTATTACTACTGCAAGACCTGGTATTATTATCGGGAAAGGTGGTCAGGAAGTAGACAAGCTAAAAGAAGAGCTTAAGAAAATTACTGGAAAAGAGGTTCAAATCAACATTCACGAAATCAAACGACCAGAATTAGATGCATTTCTAGTTGGTAGTAGTGTTGCAAGACAAATTGAGAATAGAATCTCGTACCGTCGTGCAATCAAGATGGCAATTGCGGCTGCAATGCGTATGAATGCTGAGGGAATAAAAATTCAAATCTCTGGGCGACTAAATGGTGCTGAAATGGCACGTAGTGAGTCGTACAAAGATGGACGTATTCCACTATCAACCTTTAGAGCCGATATAGATTATGCTTTAGTTGAAGCACACACTACTTATGGTAGATTGGGTGTTAAAGTATGGATTATGAAAGGCGAAGTATATGGTAAAAGAGAGCTTTCTCCATTAGTTGGCCTAGCCAAAAAAGGTGGCAAAGGCGGTTCTGGACGAGGTGGAAACAACAAACCACGTCGTAACAGAAAGTAATTTTTTAAAGAACAGAACAAATGTTACAACCTAAAAGAACAAAATACCGTAAACAACAAAAGGGCCGTATGAAAGGTAATGCTGGAAGAGGAAACCAGTTAGCCTATGGTACTTTTGGTATTAAATCTTTAGATTCAAACTTCTTGACAGCACGTCAGATTGAAGCTGCACGTATTGCTGCTACTCGATATATGAAAAGAGAAGGGTCTATTTGGATTATGATTTTTCCAGATAAGCCAATCACTAAAAAGCCTCTTGAGGTTCGTATGGGTAAAGGTAAAGGTGCCGTTGAATATTGGGCAGCTGTAGTGAAGCCAGGTAGAGTTTTATTCGAAGTTTCTGGAGTGTCATTAGATACTGCTAAAGAGGCACTTCGATTAGCCGCTCAGAAATTGCCGGTGAAAACTAAGTTTATCATGTCTAGAGATTATCAAGCTTAATTTTTATAAAGATGAAACAATCAGAAATAAAAGAAGCATCAACAGCGGATTTGCAAGAAGCTTTAGCTGAAAACAGACAAGCATTTTCAAACCTTAAAATGGCTCACACCATTTCACCGTTGGACAATCCAATTCAACTAAGAGCTCACAGAAGAGCGATTGCTAGAATTGCGACAGAACTAACTAAAAGAGAAGTACAATAATAGTACGAAGCTGAAAGATGGAAGTAAAAAGAAACTTAAGAAAAGAGCGTATCGGTGTAGTAACCAGTAGCAAAATGGAGAAATCTATTGTTGTTGCCGAGGTGAAAAAAGTAAAGCACCCTATGTATGGAAAGTTCGTTTTAAAAACGAAAAAATACGTAGCACACGACGAGAAAAACGACTGCAACGAAGGTGATACTGTAAAGATCATGGAAACACGACCTATGAGTAAAACCAAATGTTGGAGACTAGTAGAAATAATTGAAAGAGCGAAGTAACCATGGTACAACAAGAATCAAGACTTAAAGTAGCAGACAACACCGGGGCAAAGGAAGTCCTTACCATTCGTGTGTTGGGCGGAACCAAAAAACGTTACGCTTCAATCGGTGACAAAATAGTAGTATCTGTAAAGGATGCTACACCTAATGGAACCGTAAAGAAAGGGACCGTTTCAACAGCAGTTGTTGTACGTACCGTAAAAGAAGTGAGAAGACCAGATGGTTCTTATATTCGTTTCGATGATAATGCATGTGTGCTTTTAGGACCTCAAGGGGAAATGAGAGGAACTCGTGTTTTCGGACCCGTAGCAAGAGAGCTTCGTGATAAACAATTTATGAAAATAGTATCATTAGCACCTGAAGTGCTTTAATACGAAAACGAAATGGGAAAGCTTAAAATAAAATCAGGAGATACAGTAGTAGTGACCGCAGGAGACCATAAAGGATCTGAAGGTAAGGTACTTCGTGTAGATGCTGAAAAGAACAAAGCAATAGTAGAGGGAGTAAATACAGTGAAGAAGCATGAGAAGCCAAGTGCGGCTAATCCTCAAGGTGGAATTACTGAAAAAGAAGCTCCTATTCATGTTTCTAACTTATCATTAGTAGATCCTAAATCAGGTGATGCTACACGTGTAGGTTATAGAATGGAAGATGGTAAAAAAGTACGATTTGCTAAAAAATCAAATCAAGTATTATAGTTATGGCATATACACCAAGACTTAAGGAAGAATATAAGAGCCGAGTAACAAATGCTCTTACAGACGAATTTGGTTACAATAATGTAATGCAGGTTCCAAAACTTTCGTGCATCGTAGTATCACGTGGAGTTGGAGCGGCTGTAGCCGATAAGAAGTTAATCGATAACTCTGTTGAGGAATTGACTAACATTACTGGCCAAAGAGCAATTGCAACTATCTCTAAGAAAGATGTTGCGACCTTTAAATTACGTAAAGGGATGCCTATTGGAGCAAAAGTTACATTGCGTGGCGAGCGTATGTATGAGTTTTTAGATAGACTTATTACTAGTGCATTGCCTAACGTACGTGATTTTAATGGTATTAATGCTACAGGTTTTGACGGTAGAGGAAATTACAGTATGGGAATTACCGAACAGATTATCTTTCCTGAAATCAATATTGATAAGGTAAAGAAAATTGAAGGTATGAATATTACTTTCGTTACTTCTGCTGCGACCGACAAGGAAGCTAAATCATTACTAACAGAACTAGGATTACCTTTTAAAAAGAACTAAGAGATGGCTAAAGAATCAATGAAAGCGCGCGAGCGTAAAAGAACCGCAACTGTAAAGAAATATGCTGCAAAGCGTAAGGCCTTAAAGGAAGCTGGTGATTGGGAAGGTTTACAAAAACTTCCTAAAAATGCCTCTCCAATTAGACAACACAACCGTTGTAAATTAACAGGTCGTCCTAAAGGATATATGAGAGTGTTTGGAATTTCACGTGTTATGTTTCGTGAAATGGCAAATCAAGGTTTAATTCCAGGAGTTCGTAAGGCAAGCTGGTAAAGTATTAACTGGATGAAGGTTTATTTGCATAGAGTGAATAAAAACCACTTCCGAAATTTAAATAAATGACAACAGATCCAATCGCAGATTTTCTAACAAGAGTTAGAAATGCAGTGAAAGCAGGACATCGCGTAGTAGAGGTGCCGGCTTCAAATCTTAAAAAAGAGATTACAAAAATTTTGTTTGATCAAGGGTTTATCTTGAGCTACAAATTTGAAGACGATAATGGGCCGCAAGGAACTATTAAAATCGCCTTGAAATACGACAAGCTTACAAAAGATCCAGTAATCAAAAAAATGCAACGAATAAGCACACCTGGTTTACGTAAGTATGCAGGTGCTTCAGAAATGCCACGTATCCTTAACGGATTGGGAATTGCTATCATTTCAACTTCAGCAGGAGTTATGACAGGAAAGCAAGCAGCCAGCCAGAATGTAGGTGGAGAAGTATTGTGTTACGTTTACTAAAAATTTAAAGACAAGAAAGAAATGTCAAGAATAGGTAAAAACCCGGTAGCGATTCCTGAAGGAGTAACAGTAGATGTCAAAGACAACGCTATTACTGTAAAAGGGAAATTAGGCGAGTTAACTCAGAGTATTTCTGATGTTAGCGTAAAAATTGAAGATGGTAATGTAATTGTTGAGCGTCCTAGCGATGCGAAGGATCATAGAGCAAAACACGGTCTGTATCGTTCACTTGTAAGTAATATGATTGAAGGTGTGTCTAACGGATGGACCAAGAAATTAGAATTAGTTGGAGTTGGATACAGAGCAAGTAACCAAGGTCAAAAACTTGATTTGGCAATAGGTTTCTCTCATAATATAGTTATGGACATCGCGCCAGAAGTTAAAATTGAGACTGTAAGTGATAAAGGGAAAAACCCGATAGTAATATTAACATCACATGACAAACAATTGGTTGGTCAAGTAGCCGCAAAGATTCGTGGCTTCCGTAAACCAGAGCCTTACAAAGGAAAAGGTATCAAGTTTGTTGGTGAAATCATTAGAAGAAAAGCAGGTAAATCTGCATAAGAAATAACGTTATGGCATTATCAAAAACCGATAGAAGAGACCGTATTCGATTCAGAATCCGTAAAACGGTTTCAGGAACAGCAGAGCGTCCGCGTTTGGCTGTATACAGAAGTAATAAAGAGATCTATGCACAACTTATTGACGATGTAAATGGAACAACCATTACCGCAGCATCTTCAAGAGATAAAGACATAGACGCTTCCAAAGTAAATAAAGTGGAAGCTGCAAAATTAGTGGGTAAGGCAATCGCCGAGAAAGCTACAAAAGCTGGAGTTGAAACAGTTAGTTTCGACAGAGGAGGGTACCTATACCACGGAAGAGTAAAATCATTAGCTGAAGGAGCACGCGAAGGCGGCCTTAAATTCTAAGAAATATGTATCAAGATTATAAAAACGTAGAAACAGTAAAACCAGGAGGTCTTGAATTAAAAGACCGTTTGGTGGGTGTACAACGTGTTACTAAGGTAACCAAAGGTGGTCGTGCTTTCGGATTTTCAGCTATTGTAGTTGTAGGTGATGAAAATGGCGTAGTTGGACAAGGATTAGGAAAGTCGAAAGACGTTGCTAGTGCTATTGCTAAAGCTATTGAAGATGCCAAGAAAAATTTAGTTCGTATTCCTTTAAACAAGGCGTCTCTTCCACATGAGCAAAAAGGTAAGTATGGTGGAGCACGTGTAAATTTATTACCAGCTGCGCCTGGTACAGGTTTGATTGCAGGTGGTGCCGTACGTGCAGTACTTGAGGCAGTAGGAGTTCACGATGTACTATCTAAAAGTCAAGGTTCGTCTAACCCTCACAATGTGGTAAAAGCAACGTTTGACGCTTTATTACAATTGCGAAGTGCACAGACAGTAGCTAAGCAACGTGGTATTACTTTGGAAAAATTATATAAAGGATAAATACTAGAGAGATGGCAAAAATTAAAGTAACTAAGGTGAAAAGTGCAATTAACCGCACAAAGAACCAAAAGAGAACGCTTGAAGCGTTGGGTCTTAAAAAGATCGGACAAACAATCGAGCATGAAGACACGCCAAATATTCTTGGTATGGTAAATAAAGTGAAACACTTGGTTTCTATAGAAACCGTTTAAGACATATACAATGGATTTAAATAACTTAAAACCTGCAGAAGGTTCTACTCATAGAGAGGGAAAACGATTAGGGCGAGGTCAAGGTTCAGGTAAAGCTGGAACATCAGGCCGTGGGCACAAAGGTGCGAAGTCGCGTTCAGGATACTCTAAGAAAATCGGATTTGAAGGTGGTCAAATGCCTTTACAACGTCGTGTTCCTAAATTTGGATTTACGAATATCAATCGCAAAGAATATCAAGGTGTAAACATTGATACGCTTCAACAATTGGTTGACGACAAAAAGATTAAAGATACGTTAGACTTCGAAACAATGGTAAGTCTTCGTTTGGCCAGAAAGAATGAGATGGTGAAGATTTTAGGTAGAGGAGAATTGAAAGCTAAATTAAAAGTGTCTGCACACAAGTTTACTGCCTCAGCAAAAGAAGCTATTGAAGCTGCTGGAGGTGAAGTAATAACATTGTAATATAGATACGGATGAAATTTATCGAGAACTTAAAAAATGTCTGGAGAATAGAAGAGCTTCGTAACCGTATCTTGGTTACACTAGGGCTTTTGCTAGTGTACCGTTTTGGTGCGCAGGTAGTATTGCCGAATATTGATGCTTCAAAATTGGGCGGATTTGCTGGTAACTTTGATGCAGGTGGAATTGGAGGACTATTAAATGCCTTTACAGGTGGTGCATTTGCAAATGCATCCGTTTTTGCATTGGGTATTATGCCTTACATTTCTGCTTCTATTGTAGTTCAGTTAATGCAAATTGCAGTTCCGTATCTTCAGAAATTACAGAAAGAAGGAGAAAGTGGAAGAAAGAAAATCACACAAATTACACGTTGGTTGACCATCGGTATTTGTTTGGTGCAGGCTCCGAGTTACTTGTTTGGTTTGGAGGCTCTTGGGGTTCCTGCCGATGCATTTATTTTAGGAAAAACACCAGTGTTTTACATTTCTTCAACGATCATCTTAGTAACAGGTTGTATTTTTGCAATGTGGCTAGGTGAAAAGATTACAGATAAAGGTATTGGTAACGGTATCTCTATTTTAATTATGGTTGGTATTATTGCAACATTACCACAATCATTTGCACAAGAAATTGCGTCAAGTAGTATCATGTTTGTGTTAATAGAATTGGTAATTTGGTTTGTGATTATACTTGCCTGCGTCATGTTAGTCATGGCAGTACGAAAAATTCCCGTCCAATATGCACGACGTACAGCTAGCGGTGGGTATGAAAAGAATATTTTTGGTGCGCGTCAGTTCATTCCATTAAAATTGAATGCTTCTGGTGTAATGCCAATCATCTTTGCTCAAGCATTGATGTTTGTTCCAACAGCATTGGCCAATTTAGGATCTATTAAAGATACCGAATGGGGTCAGAGTATGTTGGCAACGTTTAGTGATATCTTCGGATTATGGTATAATGTTGTGTTTGCGGCATTGATTATCATCTTTACATATTTCTATACGGCTATTACAGTGCCTACTAATAAAATGGCAGACGACTTGAAACGAAGCGGTGGTTTTATTCCAGGAATTAAACCAGGAACAGATACTGCAGAGTTTTTAGACAGAATTATGTCTCAAATTACCTTGCCAGGATCTATATTCTTAGCACTTGTGGCAATCTTCCCTGCATTTGTAGTGAAATTGTTAGGAGTACAACAAGGTTGGGCATTGTTCTTTGGTGGTACCTCACTCTTAATTATGGTTGGGGTTGCTATCGATACCATGCAACAAATTAACTCTTACTTGTTAAATCGTCATTACGATGGATTAATGAAGTCAGGTAAAAACAGAAAAGCAGTAGCATAATTATGGCCAAACAACCCGCAATAGAACAAGATGGAACTATCATTGAAGCATTGTCTAACGCAATGTTTAGAGTGGAACTAGAGAATGGTCACGTGGTTACTGCGCACATATCAGGTAAGATGCGTATGCATTATATTAAGTTGTTGCCTGGAGATAAAGTAAAATTAGAAATGAGCCCATACGATTTAACAAAGGCTCGAATCACATACAGATACTAAGCTATTATGAAAGTTAGAGCATCAGTTAAAAAGAGAAGTGCCGACTGCAAGATTGTTCGCAGAAAGGGCAGATTATATGTAATTAATAAAAAGAACCCTAGGTTCAAACAAAGACAAGGATAAGTTATGGCAAGAATCGCAGGTGTAGATATCCCAAAGCAAAAAAGGGGTGTAATCGCGTTAACGTATATCTTCGGAATTGGTAATAGCCGTGCGAAGGATATATTGGGAAAAGCCGGAGTTAGCGAAGACAAAAAAGTAAGTGAATGGAACGATGATGAAATCGGTGCTATTCGTGACGCAGTTGGGTCTTTCAAAATCGAAGGTGAGTTACGTAGTGAAGTGCAGTTAAGCATTAAGCGCTTAATGGACATTGGTTGTTACAGAGGTATTAGACACAGAGCGGGTCTTCCGTTACGTGGTCAACGTACAAAAAACAACTCAAGAACCAGAAAAGGAAAACGTAAAACAGTTGCTAACAAGAAAAAGGCAACTAAATAATCACTAGAGATATGGCAAAGTCAAATCCAAAAGCTAAAAGCACAAAAAAACGCAAGGTTAATGTAGAATCTGTTGGTGAAGCACATATCACTGCATCATTCAACAACATTATCGTTTCGTTGACAAATAAGAACGGAGATGTTATCTCATGGTCTTCTGCCGGTAAAATGGGCTTTAGAGGATCTAAGAAAAACACTCCTTATGCTGCGCAATTAGCAGCAGAAGATGCGGCGGCAGTTGCAACTGAAGCTGGTATGCGTAAGTGTAAAGTATACGTAAAAGGACCAGGGAATGGTAGAGAATCTGCTATTCGTTCTATCCATAATGCAGGAATTGAGGTTACAGAAATTATTGATGTAACGCCAATGCCACACAATGGATGTCGTCCAGCAAAACGTAGAAGAGTATAATACAATTTTTGCGAATACGATATACTACGATATAGGTTAATTTATATCATAGTATATCGTATCTTTGCAAACTCAAAATTTAATAAATATCAACCGAAGGATTATAGAGTCTAGAGGATTAACGTAAGACCTTAATTTAGATTCTCCTTCAAAAATAACTAGAAATGGCAAGATATACTGGTCCAAAATCTAAAATAGCCCGTAAGTTTGGTGAGGCTATCTTCGGAGAAGACAAAGCTTTCGAAAAAAGAAATTACCCTCCAGGACAACACGGAAATAACCGTCGTCGTGGAAAAAAATCTGAATACGCAATTCAACTTGCTGAGAAGCAAAAGGCAAAATACACTTATGGTATTTTGGAGCGTCAATTTAGAAACATGTTTAAAAAAGCAACTGCTGCACCAGGAATTACGGGTGAAGTATTGCTACAATTAGCAGAGTCGCGTTTAGACAATGTGGTATTCCGTATGGGTATCGCTCCTACACGTAGTGGTGCGCGCCAATTGGTGAGCCACAGACACATCACAGTAAATGGTGAGAAGGTAAACATTCCTTCATACCAATTAAAAGCTGGAGATGTTGTTGGCGTAAGAGAAAAGTCTAAGTCACTTCAGGCTATCACATCTTCGTTGGATAATGCACGTCACGTATATGAGTGGATTACATGGAATGGGGAAAAAATGGAAGGGACTTATGTTTCTGTTCCACAATTGATTCAGATTCCTGAGAACATTAATGTTCAGTCTATCGTCGAATTATATTCTAAATAATAAATAATCACATTGGTATTTGGCCAAAGGATTTATAGTGTTCTTCAAGCTTTTAAATCGCGCAACTAAATAACAATTAAAACGAAGAAAAAAATGGCAGTATTTAGTTTTCAGAAACCCGATAAGGTTATCATGATTAACTCTACAGATTTCGAGGGGAAATTTGAATTTCGTCCCTTGGAACCTGGTTATGGATTAACAGTTGGTAATGCACTAAGAAGGGTTTTGTTATCTTCTTTGGAAGGTTTTGCAATTACTTCGGTACGTATCGAAGGAGTAGATCATGAGTTTTCTACTATTGCAGGCGTTGTAGAAGATGTAACCGAAATTATTTTGAACTTAAAGCAAGTACGTTTTAAGCGTCAAATAGATGAAATAGATAACGAAACTGTAACCATTTCAGTAAATGGTAATGAGCAGTTAACTGCAGGAGATTTCCAAAAATTTATCTCTGGTTTCCAAGTATTGAATCCAGAATTGGTTATCTGTAATATGGAAAAGAAGGTAAACATGAACTTTGAGATTACAATCGAAAAAGGTCGTGGTTATGTTCCTGCTGAAGAAAACAAGAAAGCGAATGCTCCTCTTGGAACTATCTTCACAGATTCTATTTACACTCCTATCAAAAACGTGAAGTACAGTATTGAAAACTTCCGTGTAGAGCAGAAAACGGATTACGAAAAATTAGTTTTCGAAATTCAAACAGATGGTTCAATTCATCCAAAAGATGCGTTGACTGAAGCTGCTAAAACCTTAATCCACCACTTTATGTTGTTCAGTGATGAGCGCATTACGTTGGAAGCAGATGAAATTGCACAAACTGAAACATACGATGAGGAATCATTGCATATGCGTCAGTTACTAAAGACCAAATTAGTAGATATGGATCTTTCAGTACGTGCATTAAACTGCTTGAAGGCTGCAGAAGTAGATACATTAGGAGACCTTGTATCTTATAATAAAAATGACTTGATGAAGTTTAGAAATTTTGGAAAGAAATCATTAACTGAGCTAGAAGAGCTGGTAAATGTAAAGGGCCTTAATTTCGGAATGGATCTTTCAAAATATAAATTAGATAAAGATTAATTAATCATATTTTGCTCTCCGTCTAAGGCGGATATGGTAGCAAGATGATAAAATAAATGTCATGAGACACGGAAAAAAAGTAAATCATTTAGGAAGAAAAACAGCTCATAGAAAGTCAATGTTGGCAAACATGGCCTGTTCTCTAATTGAACACAAAAGAATCAACACTACAGTTGCTAAAGCGAAAGCTGTAAAACAATTTGTTGAGCCAATTATTACGAAGGCAAAAGAAGATACTACGCATAACCGTCGTATTGTAATGTCTCGTCTACGTCAAAAAGATGCAGTTATTGAACTGTTTCGCGATGTAGCCGTAAAAGTTGGTGATCGTCCAGGGGGATATACTCGAATTATTAAATTGGGGAGTCGTTTAGGAGATGCTGCAGATATGGCGATGATAGAGTTGGTTGACTATAATGATTTATACAACGCAGGAAAAGCTACTAAAAAGAAAAGTACTCGTCGAAGCCGTCGAGGAGGTTCTAAAGCAGCCGCTGCTCCAGCAGTAGAAACAAAAGCAACAAAAGAAGAAGAGTAAATGATTTTCTTCAAGTAATATAAGAAAAGGGATAAGCATTCAATGTTTATCCCTTTTTTTTAAACTTATAACTAAGGAGTGTGCTATTGTTCAAAAGTTATAAAAACCTAATTTTAGAATCCCTTTCAATTAAAGTATTTTTGTAAAATAGTCATATAAAGCGATGAAATACCAAACAAGAAAACCTGCTCTTATACTTTTAGCCGATGGCACCATATTTCATGGAAAAGCCGTTGGAGGAAAAAATGGCTCTGCCTTTGGCGAAGTCTGTTTTAATACTGGTATGACAGGATACCAAGAGATATTTACAGACCCTTCTTACTTCGGTCAATTAATGGTCACCACCAATGCGCACATTGGAAATTATGGTACGACAAAAGATGAGGTAGAGAGTGATAGCATTAAAATTGCAGGGCTTATTTGTAGAAACTTTAGCTACCATTATTCACGAGCTGAAGCAGATGCCTCTTTAGAGGAATTTCTAAACGACAATAATTTGCTAGCTATTAGTGACGTAGATACAAGAGCGTTAGTGAGCTATATTCGAGACAATGGGGCTATGAATGCCGTTATTACAACAGAGGTAGACAAACTAGAAGATTTGAAAAAGCGTTTGTCTGAAGTGCCAAATATGAATGGCTTAGAATTGGCAAGCAAGGTGTCTACCAAAGAACCATACTTCTATGGAGATGAGAACGCATCGTATAAAATTTCAGCCTTGGATATAGGAATTAAGAAAAACATTCTTCGAAATCTAGCTGAAAGAGATTGTTATATCAAAGTGTTTCCATACAATGCCTCTTTTGAAGATATGAAAGCTTTTAATCCTGACGGATATTTTCTTTCTAATGGCCCAGGAGATCCAGAACCGTTAACTGAAGCTATAGAAACCACTAAACAAATCATTGCAAGTGGCAAACCTCTATTTGGTATTTGTTTAGGGCATCAAGTCTTAGCACTTGCTAATGGTATTTCAACCTATAAAATGCATCATGGACATCGCGGAATTAACCATCCTATCCTTAATTTAGTAGTTGGAAAAGGTGAAATTACTTCACAGAACCATGGATTTGCAATAAATAGAGAAGAGGCTGAAGCCCATGCAGAAGTAGAAATTACACACTTACACTTAAATGATCATACTGCCGCAGGCATACGGTTAAAAGATAAACCAGTTTTTTCGGTACAATACCATCCAGAAGCGAGTCCAGGACCACACGACTCAAGATATCTTTTTGATGATTTTGTAGCGCATATTAAAAATTCAAAATAATCGGTCCGTTTGAGCGCTAATAAGAACTAGATACAATTTCTAAAATTGAAATCAAGTTTCGACTTCGCTCTACTAGACATAGTTAAATAGTATAATATGAGCATTATTATAGACATACACGCCAGACAAATTTTTGATTCAAGAGGAAATCCAACTATAGAAGTTGACGTAATTACCGAGCATGGATACTTGGGTCGCGCTGCTGTTCCTTCCGGAGCATCAACTGGAGAGCACGAAGCCGTGGAATTGCGCGATGGTGGTGATAACTATATGGGTAAAGGAGTGTTACAAGCAGTCGAAAATGTAAATGGAAAAATTGCAGGAACACTTTTGGGAGTTTCAGTTTTTGAACAAGCACAAATAGATCAAATAATGATTGATTTAGATGGTACTCCTAATAAATCAAAACTTGGGGCAAATGCCATTTTGGGAGTTTCTTTAGCTTGTGCTAAGGCAGCAGCAGCAGAATTAGGGCAGCCGTTGTACCGTTATGTAGGAGGAGTAAGTGCTAAAACACTTCCTGTGCCTATGATGAACATTATTAATGGAGGCTCGCATAGTGATGCGCCAATTGCATTTCAAGAGTTTATGGTGATACCAGTAAAGGCACATAGCTTTACTCATGCCATGCAGATGGGTTCTGAAATTTTCCATAATTTGAAGAAGGTTTTACACGATAGAAATTTAAGTACAGCGGTAGGCGATGAAGGTGGTTTTGCACCAACACTTGCCGGAACCGAAGACGCTTTAGATACCATTGCAATGGCCGTTAAAAACGCAGGGTATACCATGGGCGATGATATAATGATAGCCCTAGATTGTGCGGCAGCAGAGTTCTTCGTAAATGGAAAATACGACTATACGAAGTTTGAAGGGGATTCGGGTAAAGTGAGAAGTAGCGAAGAACAAGCGGTATACCTAGCAGAATTATGTGAAAAATACCCTATCCTTTCTATAGAAGATGGTATGGATGAAAATGATTGGGAAGGTTGGAAATCTCTTACTGAAAAAGTTGGAGACAAAGTACAACTAGTTGGTGACGACTTGTTTGTAACCAATGTGGAGCGCCTTTCTAAAGGTATAGATGAAAATATTGCCAATTCTATATTAATTAAGGTGAATCAAATAGGTACGCTAACCGAAACAATAGCTGCGGTAACAATGGCTCAGAATGCTGGATACACTTCTGTGATGAGTCATCGTAGTGGAGAAACAGAAGATAATACTATTGCAGATTTAGCGGTTGCCCTAAATTGCGGACAAATAAAAACGGGATCAGCATCACGTAGCGACCGTATGGCTAAATACAACCAACTTCTCAGAATAGAAGAGGAATTAGCAGATGTAGCGTATTACCCAGGTAAAAATGCATTTAAGATATAGGTAGAATACCTATAAATTTTAATAAACCTCTCTTGTAGTATACTTGAGAGGTTTCTTTTTTATGTAGTCTGTGTTTATTTAAGGATATTTTAACCTACAAAGCCACTAATTTGTTAAAAAATTTGTGTGATATTTCGTAAATTAGCATCTTCTTTGTTTGCAAGTAGAATACAAGCATAATTCTGAAATTTTAATAAAAAACCAAAAGCATATATGTCTAAAATAGCCACATTAACAATTGACGGAAAATCATATGAATTTCCAGTAGTTGTTGGTACCGAAAATGAAGTAGCCATTGATATTAAAGCGCTCCGAGGAGCCACAGGAGGTGTAACAACGCTAGATCCTGGATATAAGAATACAGGTTCTTGTGAAAGTGCCATCACGTTCTTAAATGGGGAAGAAGGTATTTTAAGATATAGAGGATATTCTATTGAAGAATTAGCAGATAAAGCTGATTTTTTAGAAGTAGCTTATCTTTTGATTTTTGGAGAATTACCTACAAAAGAGGAGTTGGCAAAATTTCATTCAGATATAAGAGAGCAATCTCATGTTGACGATGACGTAAAGAAAATACTTGATGGTTTTCCAAAATCTGCGCATCCAATGGGTGTGTTGTCTTCGCTAACATCTGCGCTAGTAGCATTTAATCCTTCATCTGTAAATGTAGACAGTGAAGAAGAAATGTATAACGCTATCGTTCGTATGTTGGCTAAATTCCCTGTTTTAACTGCTTGGGCTCACAGAAAAAGAGCTGGATTGCCCTTAGACTACGGTGATGACAGCTTAGGGTATGTGGAGAATTTTCATAAAATGATGTTTCACAAGCCTAACCAAAATTATAGCGTAGATAAAAAGGTAGTAGATGCCTTAGATAAATTATTAATTCTGCATGCAGATCATGAGCAAAATTGCTCAACATCTACTGTACGTATTGTAGGTTCTTCTCATGCTGGTTTGTTTGTGTCTATATCTGCAGGAATTAATGCCCTTTGGGGTCCATTACACGGTGGTGCTAACCAAGCTGTGATAGAAATGCTTGAAGCCATTAAAGAAGATGGTGGCGACACTCATAAATTTATGAACAAGGCAAAAGACAAAGAAGATCCGTTTAGACTTATGGGCTTTGGACATAGAGTATATAAAAACTTCGATCCTCGGGCTAAGATTATCAAAAAGTCTGCAGATGAAGTTTTAACTGCGCTCGGTATTGAAGACCCAGTGCTGGATATAGCAAAAGGCCTGGAAAAAGAGGCTCTTGAGGATTCTTATTTTGTAGATCGTAAACTTTATCCAAATGTAGATTTTTACTCAGGTATTATTTACAGAGCTTTAGGAATTCCTGTAGAAATGTTTACACCTATGTTTGCCCTTGGAAGATTGCCAGGGTGGATTGCACAATGGAAAGAAATGCGTCAACGAAAAGAGCCTATTGGCCGTCCGAGACAAGTATATATTGGTGAAAACCTTAGAAGTTTTAAGCCAGTAGAAAAAAGATAATGACAATAAAAATTGTGAAAAAGCACTTCAGTAAAGAAGTGCTTTTTTTATATTTGAAATTATGATTAAACTCAATGTTACCAATGAATTTTCAAGGCTAAAAGCCGTAGTGCTCGGTTCTGCAAAGAGTAATGGTCCCACTCCTAAATTAGAAGAAGCATACGACCCCAAATCGGCGCGCCACATTCAGCAAGGTACTTACCCAGTTGAAGCAGCTATGGTGGTTGAAATGGAAGCAGTAGCAGCGGTTTTTGAAAAGCACGGTGTTACCGTATATCGCCCCAATGTAATTGAAGATTATAATCAGATCTTTTCTAGAGACATTGCCTTTGTGGTTGAAGATAAGTTTATAGTAGCCAATATTTTAGAAGATAGGTCGCGAGAGATAGATGCGCTTACGCATGTGATCTCACAAATTAATCCTGATGATATAATCGAGTTTCCTGAAAATGCACATATAGAAGGGGGCGATGTAATGCCGCATGGAGCCTACATTTTCGTTGGAACTTACCGTGGAGACGATTATCCAGATTACATTACGGCTAGAACAAATATGAATGCTGTACGACATTTACAGTCCTTGTTTCCGCACAAAAAAGTAAAGTCATTTAATCTCAGAAAAAGCAATACTATCCCAGAAGATAATGCCTTACATTTAGATTGCTGTTTTCAACCTATCGGAAAAGGGAAATGTATTATTCATAGAGAAGGATTTCTTGAAGAAGCGGAGTATCAATGGCTAGTAGATTACTTCGGAAAAGAGAATTGCTTTCATATTGACAAGACAGAAATGTATCATATGAATAGTAATATATTTTCTATTTCCGAAGAAGTCATTATTTCAGAGAAAAACTTTACACGTTTAAATACGTGGTTAAGAAGTCAAGGTTTTATAGTTGAAGAAGTGCCATATTTTGAAATTTCAAAGCAAGAGGGATTGTTGCGCTGTAGCACAATGCCATTGTTTCGTGAGCCTGTAATAGAAGAAAAACATACATAGTGAAAAATTTAGCAAATAGCGCAAAAGCCAATCTCATTGTGTTGATAGTACTACTAATGAGCATGAATGCAGTAGTTTCTGCTCAGCATTCTGTTGCTAGAGATTGGAATGAAGAAATACTTTTCGCGATTAGAAACGATTTTGCCAGACCTACAGTACATGCACGTAATCTATACCATAGTTCTATAGCTATGTATGATGCCTGGGCAATTTTTGACGATACGGCTACCCCAGTCTTGTTAGGGAACACCTTACAGGGTTTTTCAGCTCCGTACAATCCAATTCCGTTTCCAGAAAATCCAGAAGAAGCTACGCACGAAATAATGAGTTATGCTATATATAGGTTAATGCAGCACCGTTTTCGAGATTCGCCTGGTGCTACAGAGATTTCGATTTCTATAAACCAGCTTATGAATAGCTATGGTTATAGTCTTTTTTCTAATTCTACAGATTATAGCACCGGTTCGTATGCGGCATTAGGGAATTACCTAGCCAGTCAAATCATTGCTTTTGGATTGCAGGATGGGTCTAATGAAGCTGGTGATTATAGCAGTATTTTTTACGCTCCAGTCAATCCGCCATTAATTTTAGAAGAGTATGAGGATATAGATTATATAAACCCAAATCGTTGGCAGCCACTGGCATTCGATTCATTTATTGACCAAAGTGGAAATGTTATACCGGGTGGAATTCCAAACTTTTTAAGTCCAGAATGGGGACAAGTAGCACCTTTTGCATTAGATAGCGATGACTTAGAAATCCTAAATAATGGTTTCAACAGCTATGTTTATAACGATCCTGGTGCCCCGCCACAAATACAACCATCTGTGTCTAACGGGATTGAAGATGCCTATAAATGGCACTTTGCTTTAGTGGCTTCGTGGTCTTCGCATTTAGATCCTTCAGACCCGCTTCGTATAGATATTTCTCCAGGAAATTTGGGGAATTTCGATTCTAATGATTGGCCAAGCACTTTTGCTGAATATCAAAATTTTTATGACTTTTTAAATGGAGGATCTTTGTCTAATGGGCACAGTTTAAACCCTAGTACTGGAATGCCATATACTCCTCAGATGGTGAAGCGGAGCGATTATGCTCGTGTATTAGCAGAGTTTTGGGCAGATGGTCCAGATTCTGAAACACCTCCAGGGCATTGGTTTGTTATTTCTAACTATGTGTCAGATAATCCGTTGCTTGAAAAGCGGTTTGGAGGCGAAGGGCCTATTTTATCTGATTTAGAATGGGATATAAAACTTTATTTAGCATTAGGTGGTGCAATGCATGATGCTGCAGTTACCACATGGGGTATTAAAGGGTATTACGACTATGTACGTCCTATTTCGGCAATTAGGTATATGGCCTCAAAAGGTCAGAGTACAGATCCTACACTGCCTAATTTTGATCCAAATGGACTGCCATTGATAGATAACTTAATAGAAATAATAGGACCAAATGATCCTCTTGCAGGTGATGAAACTATAGGTGAATTGAAAGTGCGTGCTTGGAAAGGACCTGATTTTATAGAAGATCCTACAACAGATATAGCAGGGGTAGATTGGATATTGGCTAAAAGATGGTGGCCTTACCAAAGAGGAACCTTTGTAACACCGCCGTTTGCGGGCTATGTTTCAGGACATTCAACGTTTTCAAGGGCTGCTGCAGAAATACTAACGTTTGCTACAGACGATCCTTTTTTTCCTGGTGGTATGGGTACTTTTGAAATACCACAAGATGACTTTTTATTTTTTGAAAAGGGACCTTCTGAACCATTTGTCTTGCAATGGGCGACCTATAGAGATGCATCAGACCAAACGAGTCTATCTAGAATTTGGGGAGGCATACATCCACCCATAGACGATATTCCGGGTAGGAAGTTAGGGGAAAATATTGGTGCACAGGCGTTTCAACTAGCATTAGATTATTTTAATGGTAAAGTTCTAAGTGCAGAAGAAAACGAACCAGATTGGCAAATACAGATTTACCCTAATCCAGTAGATGGATTACTTCAAATTTCGCACGCTGCATCAATAACCGTTGAAACAATAGAAATTTACGATGCGTCGGCTAGAAAAGTGCTTTCATTTCTAAATGAAAATACGAAGCAACCTGTGGTAGATGTATCTCACCTTAGTAGTGGGATGTATGTTTTAAAAATTAGTACGTCTAAAGGAGTAGTGAGTAAACAATTGCTCAGAAATTAAATCCAAGGACGTTGTATTTCCGTATTTATTACATGCAATCTCTAGTATGGCTAGTTGTGGTACTCTTCTGTGTAAGCACTTATGCCCAAGGCAAGGTTGATGGGTTTTATAAAAGTAAGAACCAAGGAGCCATTGTTATAGGTGGAGGTTTTGAGGATTCAAAAAAATATGTAGCAGGAAACACTACATTAGACTTAGAACGAAGCACCTATTATATTTCTATGTTTACGGCCTATGGAATTTCAGATAATCTTGACGTAAATATTTCTTTGCCATATATTTCAAGTAACAAAGAAAATAATCTACAGGATATTTCAGTTTTTTTGAAATATAAACTTTTGAAATATACGCTAGAGCATGGAATTATTGAAGTGAGTGCTGTGGCAGGACTCTCTACACCCATATCTAATTATTCTCTTGGCGGGCTAAATGATATTGGTCAACAAGCTACTATTTTAGATACACGGGGGATGTTTCATTTTAAAGCAAATACGTCGTGGTTTGTAACATTGCAGAGTGGCTTTTCTTATAAACTGGCCGAAGTTCCAAATAGTATTCCTGCTACTCTAAAAGTGGGCAAAGCTACTTCTCGTTGGTATTATGACCTTTATTATGATTACCAACATACCTTTGGCGGGATTAATTACCGCGGAACACCCGCTCCCCAAAATTTTAGGGAGTTAGGTGTTGATTTCCATAAAGTTGGTGGAACGCTATATAGGCCTTTTTCTACAAAATGGGGCGCATTTGCTACGATTGCCTATATTTTTGATGGTAGAAATGTGTTTTTGGGAGGAGCCTACGGGCTAGGATTAGCGTATAATTTTGATTTAAACTAGGTTGATGTAAAAAATAATCAAGGCACAAGTTAGAAATTTGAACGATAATAATCGAGAGCAATTTTATTGTGAAAATAATCACCTGAGGGAGTCTTATTTTATGAAATTTACAGATTAAATAAAGTACTTTTGCATTTCAAATAAGAATCTGTCGATGCAACAAATTACCAATACCATTTTAATGATACGTCCAGTCGCATTCAGGATGAATGAAGAGACAGCGGTAAACAACTATTTTCAGGAAGATATTGATGCAAGAAATTTCGATATTAATACCAAGGCGCAAGAAGAATTTGACGCCTTTGTAGCCAAATTAAGAGCTGTTGGAGTAATGGTTATAGTAGAGCATGATGATCTTAAAATGGATACGCCAGATTCTGTCTTCCCTAATAATTGGGTGAGTTTTCATGCTAATGGTACGGTTGGATTGTACCCAATGTTTGCTGAAAATAGAAGGCGCGAACGCCGCGAAGAAATTATGACCCGTTTAGAGTCTGAAGGGTTTCATATTGAAGGCTTTATGGACTACACTCCAGCCGAAGATGAAGATGTCTTTTTAGAAGGAACGGGAAGCCTGCTTTTAGATCGTGTGAATAAAATTGCTTATTGTGCACTTTCCCCTAGAGCAGACGAGGACTTGTTTATAGAGTTTTGTGAAGATTTTGAATACACACCCATTATATTTACTGCTAACCAAACTGTAAATGGCGAACGACTTCCAATCTACCATACCAATGTAATGATGGCTTTGGCTGAAAATTTTGCAGTAATTTGTCTTGATAGTATAGACAATCCAAAAGAAAAGAAGCAACTTGTTTCGGCTATTAAACAATCAAAGAAAGAAATACTTACCATTTCCGAGGCGCAGATGCATCAGTTTGCAGGTAATATGTTGCAAGTAAAGGGTGCCGATACAAAATATATGGTGATGAGTTTAGCAGCTCATAAAAGTTTAACTCCAGAACAGATAGCACATATAGAAAGACATTGCGAGATTTTGAGTAGCGATCTTACCACTATAGAAACTTGTGGTGGTGGAAGCGCACGTTGTATGATGGCAGAGGTGTTTTTGCCTAAAAAATCATAAGCCAAAATTTGCATTTGTAACAATGCTTTAGTTGTATAAAATACCACGGTTTGAAAAATTTAAAAACAGTATTTGTTTTTGGACCTGTAGTATTAGGCTTTGGCTATTCTATTAATCATTCCAGCAAAAATAAAATAGTGAAATGGTAGCATAGCATACCAATAAAGTCTTCCCCATAATCCGCGTGGTCTAAATGTAGCAGTTTGGTGCAATACATTATTCTTGTCTATTTCAAATTCTAACCATGCCTCGCCAGGAACTTTCATTTCAGCAAATAGAAGCAGTCTTTTTTCTTTCTTATCGGCCAGTATTACCCGCCAAAAGTCAAGACTATCTCCTTCGTAAATTTTGTTGGGGTGTGTTCTACCACGACGTAAGCCAACACCCCCAAAAAGCTTGTCTAAATAACCGCGTACCTTCCACAGCCAATTTCCGTAGTACCAACCACGCGTTCCACCAATACTCCAAATATTCTCTAATGTTTTTTCAGGATCTATAAGTTGTGTTTTTTGTTTGTCTTTTAAACAGCCTTTATCAGGTACTTCAACATATTTTTTAAGATCTTTTCTGAAACGTCCACTCACCATACTGTCTTTCCAGCTAGATACTACTTGGTTTTGTTTAATCTTTTTGAAGGCTAAATCGATGGCTTGAACATACGAAATAGGCTTTATACCTAACAACTCTTGTAAGCGGGTGTCTTTTGTAATTACTTCAATACGCATGCTGTCTACTAAGTTGAGTGCCAGCTTATATGAAGTTGAAGTAACAAAATACAACCAATACGAAGAAAGCTTAGGCGACATAAATGGCACATCTATTATCGCTAGTTTAAGATTACGACATTTAGCATATTGCAACATCATTTGTTTATACGATAAAATATCAGGTCCGCCAATATCAAAACTTTCGTTGTAACAATTGGTATTGCCTAGCACCCCGGTTAGGCAAGTAAGTACATCTCGAATAGCAATAGGTTGACAGCGTGTTTTTACCCATTTTGGCGTAATCATTATGGGTAACTTTTCGCATAAATCACGAATAATTTCAAAAGATGCACTGCCGCTACCAACTATAATTGCCGCTCGTAACACGGTAAGGTTGCCTGGACCCTCGTATAAAATATCTTCTACATTTTTTCGAGACCATAAATGTTTGCTAAGGTTTTCTTCATTTACAATACCCCCTACATAAATAGTTTGTTGGCAATGTGTCTGTTCTAAATAGCTGTTAAAATTTTTTGCTGAAAGTTCCTCTTTTTCATCAAAGTCGTCTGTAGAGGCAGACATGGAGTGAATTAAATAATATGCTGCATCTATATCTCTGGGAAGTACGTCAGGCTTTACCTTATCTAAGAAATCAATTTCAACAATTTCAATCTTATTTCGAAGGTCATCACTTATAGATAGTCTATTAGCATTTCTTACCGAGCATACCACCTCATGCCCTTGCTCCAATAATAAGGGAAGTAAACGCATCCCAATATAACCGTTTGCTCCTGTAAGTAGAATTTTCAAAATAACATCTTTGTTCAAAGATAGTCACGAAAAATTAAACAAAATTTAGTTTTATCATAACTTTATCATCTCTATATGCTTTTAGTATCTTTATAGGAGTAAAAAGCAACTCCATGAAAATCTTAAAAACCGTATTAGTTGTTGTAGGACTTGTACTCATAGGCTTTGGTTTATACAATGCCTTTATGCCAAAAGAAGTGCTTGATATTGGACCGTTAGAAGTTACCGCCAACGAAGGACTTAGCAATCAATCGCTAGCAATGATTGGCTTAGGGGTATTAGCGCTTATTGCAGGTGCTTTTATGCAAAAAAGATAAAACGGTAGTTAGAAATTCGATGTGAGTAAACTGTCTAAATTTGCTTTAAGAATGGAAACTTAAATACCATTTTATCGTATCTAGCTTTACTATTTTCGCTCTAATAATTAATGGTTACCATAGCATTGTTGAAACTACAATAAGTAACGAACACATTCTTAATTATAGCTATCTTTGCACCCTTAAAACATCAACATGGATTTGCAAGAAACGTTATCGCATCATATTAAAAAAGCCGTAGAAGATACTTACGGAGTGAACTTAGATACTATTGAGTTTCAAGGTACAAGGAAAGATTTTGAAGGCGATATTACTGTTGTAGTCTTTTCGATGCTACGTTCTGTAAAAGGAAATCCGGTACAAATAGGCGAAACTATTGGTCAATACCTAGTAAAAAATGTTGCAGAAGTATCAAAATTCAATGTTGTTAAAGGCTTTTTGAATCTCGTTTTAAGCGATGCTTATTATGTAGACTTTTTTAATACTATGGGCGATTTTAGTAGCTTCGGAAAAGCAGCTAACACGGGTGATGCTATGATGGTTGAATACGCTTCTCCTAATACCAATAAACCGCTACATTTAGGACATATAAGAAATGTGTTACTAGGGTATTCTGTTGCCGAAATATTAAAGGCAGCAGGAAAAAAAGTATATAAAACCCAAATTATTAACGACCGTGGTATTCATATTTGTAAAAGCATGCTTGCATGGAAGCGCTATGGAAATAATGAAACACCTCAGTCTACAGGCCTTAAAGGCGATAAGCTAGTGGGTAATTATTACGTGAAATTTGATCAAGAATATAAAAGGGAAATTAGCGCGCTAGTTAGTCAGGGTATAGCAGAGAAAGAAGCGAAAGTGCAAGCTCCAATATTGGTAGAAGCACAAGAAATGCTCCGTAAATGGGAAGCAGGAGACCCGGAAGTTGTTGCACTTTGGAAAACAATGAATGGTTGGGTGTATGATGGCTTTGACGCTACTTACGAGAATATTGGAGTTAATTTCGATAAGAATTATTATGAAAGTGATACCTACTTACTTGGTAAAGATTTTATAGAATTGGGTCTAGAAAAGGGGGTATTTGAGAAAGATCCAGATGGCTCTGTCTGGTGTGACCTCACAGACGAAGGGCTTGATCGTAAAATTGTATTAAGAAGTGACGGTACAGCAGTCTACATGACGCAAGATATTGGAACAGCCATACAACGAGTTAAAGATTTTCCAGATATCAACGGAATGATTTATACCGTAGGTAACGAGCAAGACTATCATTTTAAGGTACTATTCTTGATTCTTCAAAAACTTGGTTTTTCTTGGGCCAAAAATTTGTTTCACCTAAGCTACGGGATGGTAGATTTACCTTCAGGTAAAATGAAAAGTCGTGAGGGTACGGTTGTAGACGCAGATGACCTTATAGATGATATGACAGCAACAGCCAAGAAAATCTCTGAAGAGCTAGGTAAAATAGATGATTTTTCAGAAGAAGAAAAAAACCAGTTATATAAAACTATTGGGTTGGGTGCTCTAAAATACTACATCCTAAAAGTTGACCCTAAAAAACGAATTTTATTTAACCCAGAAGAGAGTGTAGATTTTCAAGGAAATACGGGACCATTTATACAATATACATACGCTCGAATTCAATCTATACTTCGCAAAGCTAAGACCGATTCAGTAGAAAAAAGTAAATTAAACGGGTCGTTAGTTTTACACGAAAAGGAAAAGGAGTTGCTTAAGATTATTCAGCAGTTTCCCGAAACAGTGCAACTTGCAGCGCAGAATTATAGCCCAGCACTGGTAGCTAATTACACATACGATTTAGTAAAAGAATTTAACTCCTTCTACCAAAACGTACCTATTTTTGGCGCTGAAAATGCAGATGAGATTGCCTTTAGAGTAGCATTGTGTGATGCTGTTGGTAGTATAATAAAGACAGCCTTTTCTGTTTTAGGCATTGAAGTGCCAAACAGAATGTAGCTAAAACAATAATTGCAACGAAATATTAGGTGTAAACCCTAGCGAAAATTGATCTACGCGTCTTAAGGTTGGCGCGCCTGTATCATCTATGTCTAAAACGTAATAACGGTCTAAGGCATTATTTCTATTAAAAATATTCAAGAAAGCGATATTCACTTTACCACTAAATGTTTCGTCTAAATCCACAGCATACGAGGCAGAAAAATCGCTCCTAAAATAACTAGGAAGTCTTGCATTATTGGGTGCGTTAAAATTAATTGTAGTTCCTTCTAGCGTTGTAATAATTGGTTCTTCTGCTATTGGCGTTGTGTATGGTAGTCCCGATTTAAGAGTATTGCCCAGCGAAAAACTAAAATCTTTATAGTCGAAAGAAGCGGCTAGGGTTGTAGTGTGCCTACTTTCTATATTGTTTCTAAAAGATGACGGATTAAAGTTATCAAAGGTGTAGGAGTTGTCTTGGTGCGCATAACTCAGCCAGACATTCCATTGTTTGGTTCGTTTGTTAATTGATATTTCGGCACCAGTAACGTTGTAACGTCCTGTAAAATTAGCATCTTGCAGTTGGTTTCTGAAACCAAGATTTTTGGTTTGTATACCAGTAACCTCTTTTGAATAAATTTCTGAAGTAAGCGTCCAATTCTTTCTTCGGAAATTTCCTCCAATGCCCACCTGCTTACTTTGTAAAATAGGATTTAATGTTTGATCTGCCAACAACCAATCTTTTGTTTCTACCCCCAACAAATTGTTTCTAAGGTTTACAGATTGATACACAGATTGGTGTTTTAGCTCTCCAGAAATATGAAGCCGCAGTGCCGGGTTTATCTTTTGACTTATATGAAGTCTCGGTTCAAAAAAGCTTTGCGAAAGTTTAGGATACTGTGTAAAACGTAAACCAGAAGTTATATTTGTTTTACCCTCAAAAAGCTTAAAAGATGTACTTGCAAATAGAGCATTTGCATATAATGTATTAGAAGTTTTTAGTAAAGCAGTATTGGTAGTATTTACTCTAGAATCTGTAATTTCAGTGTCTGTGTATTGATAACCTCCAAAAACCTGAAACTCATCGGTAGGAGCATATCTAAGGTCTATTTTTATGCTTGTCTCATCAACTTCGTTGCGATTGCTTTGTAAAAGATTTAAATCTACATCGTTGCTAAACTCACTGCGTAGATACTTACTGGTTGAGGCCAAGAACTTTGTTGAAAAATTACGATTCCAACTGCGCTTGTAGTTTATGCCATGTGTTCCGTTTTGTTGCTCTAATTCGCTTGCAACTAATGAACCTACGTTCTGCGAAATGATACGCTCAGAAAATTGTAGCTTATTATCTATGCCTAAAAAGTGATAACTCACTTCGTCTTTTAGAGAGATTTTCCATAGTGCTTTTACAGAGACGTCAAAAAAATTGAATTGTTCATCTGTGCTTCGTTCCCCTTCAATAGTATTATTTTGGAGGTTGGTAACTACCGTATTCTGAAATACTTTACTGAAAAATTCATTGTAAACGGGATTTCCTATGCCAGTATTAATAGATGTACGTCCGGAGACTGTAATTAAGAAGTTTTCTGTAGCTGGAATTTCGGCATAGGCATTTGCACTAGTAAGGTTAATGCCTAGTCCTCCTTGAAACTGTTCAGGAGTATCTGAAGACGATTCCATGGCTATAACCCCTGAGACGCCTTCTCCATATCGCGCCGCAGTACCATTTTTATAAATAGTAACATGCTTTGTTAGATTAGGGTTAAATGCGGAGATGAGTCCAAAAAAGTGTCCAGATTGGTACATTCGGATATCATCCCAAAGGATTAAAAATTCGTCTGAAGTACCGCCACGAACATTAAGGTTGGCGGCTGTTTCGTCTGCACTGTCTATTCCAGGGAGTGCCTGTGCAATTTGCAATACATCGGGTTCAATAAGACTTGGTAGGATGTCAAAATTTTCATTTTGTATAACGGTAGCACCCGAAATATTTTTTGATATTCCTTTAGTAATATAATTATCTAGAATTACTTCAGGCAGATAGGTGTAGGCTTGAGAAATATAAATAAACGGACATTGACCTGTAGATTTTAATTCTCTAGCCGAAATAGTTCTTACTAGAAACCCATTTACATAGACAGAGAGGTTTTCATTTTCTCCAATTTCAGTAACCCTAAAATTACCACCGCTATCAGACATAATCGTTACGTTGTTCACTGTAATTTCGGCTTCATAAATAGGAACGCTGCTTTCTGTTTCAATTAAAATACCACAGACTGTAATAAGTTGTTGTTCTTGAAGTTGAACGGCAATGTAGCGTTCTTTTATTTGAGTAAATTTTAGTCCTGCTTCAGCCGATAAGTGGTTTAAGGCCTCAGCAATATTTTTAGTTTCAGGAATACTGGTTACCTCAATAGATTTTAAATCTCTACGGTTATAAGAAAACTTTACATCGTAAGATTTTTCAATCTTTTTAAGTGCCTTAATGAGAGGGATTGTAGTTGTGCTTTCTTGTCCTACAACTGAAATAGTCATAAAGAAAAGGGTAAACAACAGAAAAATGGAATTATTATTCTTTGTTTTTAGCAGTAGAAATAATGACGCTGTCTTCGCTTTCAATAGCATACGTTAATCCCAAAGGAAGGGTAATGGTTTGTAGAGCAGCTTCTAAATCTGTATGTGTGTAACTACCCGTAAAACGTAAAGTTACATCAATATTTTGAGTCGAGACAGTGGTATTGTAGTTCTGTTCTAAATCTTTAAGAACATCTGTGATGCGCACATTGTCGTAGCTACTTTCGTTTCCATGCCATTCTGGTTTATTCACGAATACCTTGGTTTGTTCTAATATTTCATTTGTAACAGTAACTCCATTCCCTGCAGGAAGTTTAATAGTTTCGTTATTATAGGTCACAGCCACCAAGCCTTCATAACAATGTACCTGAAATGTATTATTGGTAGCAGTAACATTAAATTGAGTTCCCAAAACAGTAATGGTTCCTTGAGGTGTGTTTACGGTAAATGTCTCGCCTTTGGCTACCTTAAAATATGCCTCTCCGTTTAACGAGAGCATTCTATTTTCGTTCCAAGAATTTTTCTGGTATGAAATTTCAGAATTTTCATTAAGTAAAATTTCAGAAGTATCAGGAAGCGTAAGCGTAGTAGTCTCTGCTAGCTGTGTATTGATTGTTGTTGGGAGCGCATTAATAAAAACATAAGAGACTAGTACTAGAGCTAAGACCGCAGCAATTTTTAGCAATGCGGGTAATACACGTACTTTAGGTTTTTTGCGCTGGGAGTTAGCCAGTTTTTCTTTTATAGACGCAAGGGAGCCTTCAGTATCAAACGGGGGTAGTTCAATCTGTTTAGCGAAACGATCTATTTTACGATAGGCGGCAAAGGTTGGGTCTTGTTCCAACGCTTTAAGTTCTTCGGCAGTATGTGTGCCGTCAAGCCATTTATCTAGTACGTTCTTGTCCATTTTATCTTGCTTTCTAGGTGTAAAACAGCTAAGTAGCCATTTTACTACCCTTTTTTTAAATTTTTTCTACAGTTTTTCGCAATGCTTCCAATGCATCGTGAATACGTTTGCTTGTTGCTTTTTCTGAAATGTTTAATATTTCAGCAATTTCTCGATACTTTTTGCCTTCCACACGACTAAGCAAAAAGGCGGTTCGTTGAATTTCGGTTAGGTTGGCAATAGCCTGTTGCAACCGTTCGCCATATTCTTTTTCTTCTAATAAGAACTGAGGTGAATGTTTTTCAACTTTTGGTAAATGACTCTCTACATATTTTAGCACTACTTTTTTGTGTGCTACCGTATTTAAGAAAAGATTATTTGAAACCGTATAAAGAAAAGATTTTGCTTTCTGCGGGGGTACTTTTTTACAGTTTTCCCAAAGTTTAATAAATGCTTCTTGCGTTATATCGCTTGCTTTATCTTTATCGCCACATTTATAATAAATAAAATTACGAATGGTCTCGGCATAATCTCTATAGACTTTGTCGTAGGTACGCTCTTCGCAAACATGTTTGTGTTCTTCCATAAATTACGCTGTAAACTTATAGAAAAAATAGTTTATGTTTTAGAGGTAGTAATTTTGCAATGTACTTGTTATATATACTACAGGGGTAAAGTATCTCATTCTTTACTGCTGAAATATTAAAGACATTGTTCTAGTTTATAGAGCGATAAACTGAATTGCTATGAAGCAGAATTCGGTTGGTTAATGTGAAAGCCCATCTTGTTTCAGAGATGGGCTTTTTTATTTTTTAATTGCGAGAAAAAAATTTGAATCCTACCAACTGGTCATTCCCCGCAGTAGCATCTACAACCACGAGATAATTTATCTTTGTACCATTAGCAAATAAAAGGTAGGCCTGGTACTGATAAATAGTGCCTATTTGATCACGTTCTTCTGCAATACCAAAAGTGTAATACCCATTAAGGCTTCCATTGTCTGCTTCAAATTGCTTTATTCCGTTTTCTAGACCTATGGCAAAATCTGCAGGAATTTCAACAGCTTTGTTTATAGTGTTTAGTGCTTCAAAATTATTGTTTACAATAGCGTCAGAGAATTGACGATGTACCTTAGCTTTCTTACTAATTGGGGCCAAGGCAGTCATTGGATAATAAAAAGAAGCGGTATCTTTTTTAGCATTAATTAAAAACACTTCAATATCTGTATAGTTTTCTTTTTCTTCGGAAGTGAGCGCGTCGTACACCATAAGTGCAGAGTTTGCGGTAGTAACGGTTGGCTTTAATGTGTCTATCATGGCACTATTTTGAATTACCACATTAAAAGTTTTTCGCTTTTCCGAAGTATTAGATACAAAACTTTTGCTGTATGAGGTGTCTGCGTCGTACACGGTGGCAATGTCGTCTAATACGCCTTTTTCGGTTTCTGAAGCACAAGAACAGACTAAAATAGCGAGTAAAAAAAGAGAGGTTAATTTTTTCATGATATCTGGTTTATTTAGTTAAATCATATTCTATAGAGGTGCGAACCAAACCTGCAGTATTTCTTGCGCCAGTTTTTATCAGCATATTACGTCTATGTGTTTCTACGGTTCCAAAGCTAATAAAGAGCTTGTCTGCAATTTCTTGAGTTGTGCATTCGTCTAAAATGAGTTTTAGCACGTCTTTTTCTCTGCGAGAGAGGGTAGGGAACGGACTCGTAATTTTTTCGTTACCATTTTTAAGGACACTATTTAAAACAATTTCGTTTACCGTATCATCCAGATACATTTTTCCTTCATTTACAGATTTTATTGCGTCGATTACTTCGTCTTGTCCGGCATTTTTTAATACATATCCTTTTGCTCCATTGTTAAGCATTAGTTTAATTAAGCTACTTTCTTTATGCATACTAATGGCCACAATTTTAATGTCGGGGAGAACTTTTAATAATTGTTTGCATGTATCTATGCCATTTATGCCAGGCATGTTAATGTCCAGAAGTACAACATCTACATGTTGCTTCGGAATTTCAACCAAGGCATCTTCGCCAGTTAAGGCTGTTCCAACTACTTTAATAGTAGGTTCGTCTTTAAGAAGGAGTTTCATCCCGTCTATCACCATTTTATGGTCGTCTACAATAAATACGTTAATCATGCTATAGGTATGTTAATGGTTAATGATGTTCCGTTGTTTGGTTGGGTATCCCAATCTATGGTGCCGTCTAGATATGCTACACGACTATTTATGCTTTTTAATCCAAGCCCGCCTTTAGCCACGGCATCGTTATAATTAAAGCCTCTACCGTTGTCTTCAACCAAAAGATTTACCTCGTTTTCATGCCCCAATAGTTGAATAAGTATGCTACTTGCTTTAGCGTGCTTTCGTATGTTAGAGATTATTTCTTGTAATAATCTATAAATCATTACTTCTTTGGTAGGTTCTATGGCAGTTGGTAGGTTAGAGATTTCTACTGTTACGCTGTATCCTTGTTCTTGAAGATGTGTGCCAAGATCTTCTATGGCACCCTTAAGCCCAGAAATACTTAAAGCATGTGGCATCATATTATGAGAAATACGCCTCACTTCTATACACGCTTCATCGATAAGTGAGTTGGTTTTTCCTGTTAAGTCTAAGGCCTCTAACTGTTGTATTTCGTTTTGAATGGTAGTAAAATGAGCTTTAACAGTGCTCAACAAACCTCCAAGGCTGTCGTGCAGATCTTTTGCAATACGAAGACGTTCGGCTTCCTGACCTTCAATCATACTATTCATAGCTACCAGTTTGTTTCTTTGTTGTAGTTCGGTGATTTTTTGTTGCTGAAGGGCTTCTCTCTGTAATGCCAGCTTATTTTTATACTGTAAGCGTTTCCTTAAGAACAAGATAATAACAATTGAAAAAACTGCCAAAGTGATTAAGCCAGCAAGTATATTTCTTTTTAGTCGTTTCTCATTTTGAAGAATACGTTCTTGCTCTTCTTGTTGCTTATTGAAATCGTATTGCATTTCAATTTGCGTGAGCTGTTTAATATTTTTTTCATTAATTACAGAATCTCTAGCTACTGTATATTTTTTAAAATTGATTAAAGCTTTTTCAAATTCTCCTTTCTTTTGGTATGCTTCATATAGACACTCACATGCTGCAGACATGAGTTCCGGAACTTTTATAGCATCAATTAAGGTTTTAGCCTTCTCGCAATCTGCTATTGCAAGGTCATGTTTGCCTTGTTTGTTGTACAATGTTCCTCGGTGTGGAAGTGTTTCTGCAATTCCAGCAGTATAATTTTTTGCTTCGAAAATGGCTAAAGCTTCATTGAGTGATTTCAGAGCTTCATCGTCTCTATTCGATTCTATGAGTACGGCTCCAATATTAAGGTTAGACATTGCAATAGAGGTTTCTGGTGCCCCAGCCTTTAATTTTAAGTCTTTTCCTTTTGCTAAGGCGTCTAAGGCCTCTTCTTTCCGGTTCATTTTTAACAATAAGTTACCCTTATTGCTAATAATCACCCCTGCGGCATTAGCATCTCCCATGGCCATGGCGGCTTCATTAGCGATGTCGTAATAAACAAGAGAAGTTTCAAAATCTTCTACTTTGTTATATAAATTTGCAAGTGCGTTTGCCAATACAAAACTTTGTCCCCTTCGCTTCTTTTTTAAGCTTTCAGTAAGTTGTAAAGTGTCTAGCTTGTCTAATATTTCTCTTGCCTGCATGGTATACACAATAGATTGTGAAACAGCATCTTTTTGGCTCGAAATTCCGCCCTTGGTAGCCAAGACACTAGACCTAATAAACGGTAGTTCATTCTCGGTTACAAAGGTGAGTGCTTTATCAAGCATGTATGTAGCAGAGTCTAATTTTGCATTAAAATAATGATAGTTACCCATAGAGTAATATGAGTTAGCCTTCATCTCATTATTACCTACTTCTTCTGAAATAGCAATGGCTTTAGTAATTAAGGTACGGGTGGGTTTTATATAGCGATTTTTACCAGCACTAGAGACAAGTAACTGAATTAGTTTCATGTCTTTTGGCATGGTATCAGATACAGCCAGAATAGAATCTATCTTGGCTTTGGTTAATGGCTGTCTCTGTGCTAAACAAAAGCTTGTCCCGAAGAACATGAATACTAATGAAAAAACTATTGTTTTATTGGTGGGTAACGCAAACATGTAGGGCTAGTTTTGTTGGTATGTAAGGTACGTATGCTGGTATTCTTGTTAAGTATGAATTCTGCGAGCTTAGAAAACTATATGAATTCATAGAGGTGGTTTTCCTACAAAATTACAATGGAATTGATATAGAAACTGAAGTTCCATTACCAATTTCTGAATCCCAATCTATGGTTCCGTCTAAATAATTTACGCGGCTGTTAATGCTTTTTAACCCAATTCCTTCATTACCAAGTTGGTCTTCATATGTAAATCCCTTTCCATCATCTTCTACTAGTAATGTTACCATGTCTTTATGCCCGACTATCTGAAGCGTTATTTCTTTTGCTTCAGCATGTTTTCTAATATTACTAAGTAATTCTTGTAATAATCTGTAAAGCATTACCTCTTTTGTTGGATCTATTTTTTCTGGAATATTGATTAACTCCACCGTTGTTGTATAGCCTTCTTCTTGTAGTTGAAGCCCGAGATCTTCTACCGCTCCTTTCAAGCCAGACAAACTTAAGGCGTGTGGCATCATGTTATGCGAAATGCGTCTAACTTCAACCACAGCTTCGTCTATAAGCTTATTGGTCTTTTTAGTGAGATTTATTTTTTCTATTTGCTCTATTTCGTTCTGAATACTCGTAAAATGTGCTTTTACCGTACTTAGCAATCCGCCTAAGCTATCGTGAAGGTCTTTTGCAATACGAAGTCGTTCTGCTTCTTGTCCTTCAATCATACTGTTTAAGGCAAGTAATTTGTTTTTTTGCTGAAGTTCAACAATTTTTTGAGCTTGGAGAGATTGTGTTTGCTGTGCTATTGTTTTCTGATATTTTAATCGGTTTCTAAAGAAGATTAACAATCCAATTGCACCTATTCCCAAAATAATGAGACCATTGCGTATTTGGTTTTTTTGTCTACTTTGTTTTTCGAGTTCTAGTTGTTGTTCAAGAATTTTTCTTTCTTTTTTCTCCGTTTCGTATTCAATTTCAATTTCAGCAATATTACGCTGCATATTTTCAGAAGTCACACTATCCTGTAACGATACCTGCAACATCTTGTAGTTATAAGCATCCTTAAAATTGTTTGCGGATGCGCTAGTTGTGGCTAGTGTAGTATATAGGTCTATAAGGTGCGATGGTTTTTCTACTTTTTTCAGCTTTGCAACGGCATTCTTTAAATACACAACGCCTTTCTCTGGTGTGCCGTTAGCCTTGAAAATATTAGATAGCGCGATGGTGGTAGAAACGTAAGAATTTATATTATTGAGACTATCGCTAATTTGAATGGTTTTTTTTAACAACGGCACATTTTCTATGCTCAACCTACGCTTAAATAATGCTTCAATGGGCATATGTCCGGCGGGTGTGTTGGTGCGAGCATCCTCGTAATGTTCATATAAAATTTGTGTAAATTTTGCCAGTTGTTCGGGTTTATCTACTTGTGTGTAGAAATCGAGTATCATGTATAAATGAAATCTCTTCTTAGGAACGTTTGGCATGTCTTTAACCAACTCATATATTTTTAAAAGGCATTCTTCCTGGGTGTCGTAATCTTTTAAAGAATTATAAACTGAGGCCTTCGCATCGTAAAAGCTGGTTAATTGAGCTTTGTTTTCTTCTTTTGCTAATAAACTTTCAATTTGGTTAAGATATTCAAGAGCTAGATCTGGCTTGTTTTTCTGATCATAAGAGTATGCCAAGCTGATATTATAAAAGATAAACCGTCTCTCATCCTCAAACTTCTTGGCTAGGGCAATCCCTTCCTGTTTTAATATAATGGCTTCGTCTAAATACCCACTTCTAGATAAATTTCGAGAATACCCTTCGTACATTATGAGTTTAGCAAAATCGGTCGTGTCTTTCTGAAAGAAATATTGAAATAGTGCTGTTGCCTGTTCGGGTGCATTTTTTAATACAAGCGTGTCTCCTAAATGAAAGAAAGATACACGTTTGTCTTTCTGTGTTTGCTTCTTTACAGCTTTTAATACACTATCTATATATGGTTTTCCGAAGTCTTGAGCTAACAAAGAATAGGGTTGAGGTGCTAAAAAACACATCAACCCGATTAAAAATAAAATACGTTGAATCTTACTTTTCATTATCAAAAGATAACTATTTTATTGAGAATAGTACTTATCTAGTTTTCATGCTTACCTGTAATGTAAAATCACCTTCACTTAACCCATCGGCACCTGTTACGCCAATTACTACTCTATAAGGGCGATTGATTGCCACAAGGTTGGTTACTTTTCTTGTGTGATCTTGGGTTTTTCCTCGTACGGGGCGGTCCCATTTGTGTCCTGCTTCGCAGCGAATACATCTGTCTAAATCTGGGACTAATCGCATATTATCTACGCCAATTTCATACGCGTAGATACTAAAGTTTTTAGTTTTGTCTTTAGGGATCACCGTTACCTCCATTTCACTGTACTTTGGTATAATGCCGGTAAAGAAAACGTGTTTGCCCGTAAATTTTTTCTTTTGTGTTTCTGGGAAGCAAGCATTTTGGCTGCTCCATGCCCAAGATAGATCGTCTAGAATAACGCCTTCATTTAAGTTAGCCACGTAAGAAATTTCACCGTTTGGAACTGGTTTAATTTCAGAGACTTTTGGTTGTGCCATGCAAGTAAATATTGGAATTGTTAATAAAAGTGTGAGTATGGTTTTCATGAGAAATGCTTTTAAATTAGTGTGAAGTTATGTTGTGGTAAAAGGGGCCGCCAACTAGACCAGCCCCTTAGTAATTGTAGCATGCGTAATGAACAATGTCTACTCAGCCTTGATACGGTATTTAAACTTATTACCTACCGACTGGTTTTTCATAGAAACGATAATAATCTTTCCTTTTACGTTTCTAAGATTAAAGACTTTATCCTTTCCGTTTCTGTCGTTGGGAAAGATGTATGATGTTTTTTGGGTAGTTACACCATCTTTTCCTTGTACACAGATTACAACGCCTGTTTTTGCTCTACCATCATACTTATTAATGGTTAGTTTTACATTATTGTTAAACGAAGGGTGTGTGATAAAGGTCCTTTTCGTTTGTCCAGTAATACTTCCAGTTTCGTTACCACCGTCAATTTCTAAATAACGAGGTCCAATATTTGCTCCTCCGTTAGAGGCAATCCAGTTCCATCCATTTTTTAAGGGTCTAATAGAAGCTTTAAACGGATTTAAAGTGATGTTTGGTTTCCATGGGCCGTATTTTTGCCATGCAGCTTTTGCTAGTTTGGCACCTTGGTTACAGTTTTGTGCTTCGGCAGAAAACGTGAAAGCGAACACTGCAATACTGAACAATATGATTACTTTTTTCATGATATTTAATTTAATAGTTATTAATTTATTTTAGTTTCTAACTTTTGCATCCATAGAATAGCTAAAGGTGTTTCCTATGGAAATGTTCTTTAATTCTATTTTAAACTTGTGGTTTCCATTTAGGTTAAGAACCATCTCGTTTCTTGGCTGACTTCTTTCGAAAGTATTGCTTGAGTGTTCTACCCAAGAAGATCCTACTTTCTTCCATACTCTTACAGTACCTCTAGCTTTTCCAGCTGTTCTCTTAATAGTTACTTTAGTTTTGTTTGTACAAGAAGATCTAGTTTCTATCGTTTTCTTTTGGTTTCCTAGAAGTCGTCCTGTTTTTTTACCTCCAACAGCAAGGTTACTAGTGCTACCTGTAGCTTGCATACTATACTTAAACTTGTTACCTACCGATTGGTTTACAATATCTACACGAATGGTTTTTCCTAAAACTCCAGGTATTGTTTTAGCCTTCGTAGGTGTGTCGCGACCATTTTCAAAGATGATACGATCTTTAAAACTTCCATTTGCATAAATGTTTACGGTAGTTTTTGCCTTACCACCTGTTTTGTTAATAGATACACGAACCGAATTAGAGGTGGCGGTGAATGTGATTTTAGCTGGTCCAGCAGCCATAACTGTACCTGATCTTGACTTAAGTGTGCTTGTACAAGTTTGTGCGCTTGTTGTCATACCAACGAATACTAAAGCAAGTGCTAGTACGATGGTTTTCATGTGAGTGTTGATGTAATTTTTCATGATTTAAAAAATATTAGGTTAAATGATTACTTTTTTGATACTGCTAAAGTAGGTTGACATATTTGCTTCAGTATCAAAGAAAACGACTAGGAAACTAAAATCTATGATTTCATGTAGTGTGCTCAGAATTCATGTAGCGTATTGTATTTCAGTATTTTAGAGAATAAAAAAAAGTGTCTTGGTGAGTCACCAAGACACTTCGTATTTTTAGAAATAGTTGCTTGCGTACTATTTTGCAACTATGGTAAATGGTGCTTTTGCTCCAGAATTCTTTAGTGAGACACTAAGTACTTTTCCCTTTACATTTTCTAATGTAAAACTCTTGCTAGATTCTCCAGCAATAAACGTATGGCTGTCTAGATTTTGGGTCATGTTGCTCTTAGTGTGAGAACAGACTACCACCTCTAAGCCCGCCAAACTTTGAGTACTGGCAATATTTATTTCAATACGTTCTCTAGGGGCCATGTATGTTACGTAGGTTCTCTTTTTATTCTTCTTTAATGAGCCTTTCTTAACCTTGCCGCTGGTTGGTAAAAACTTAGGAGCATTTCCCTTTAAACTAAGATTGCCTAAAGATTTGGTAAGGTTTCCTTTTAATGCATCAAATTCTGATGTCATGCTCTCTGGGTCGTTAAGAGCATTTTCTAACGTGAGTTTGTTCCAAAGTCCCTCTACTTGTTTAAAATCTTCACTACATTCTTGAGCCGAAATGGTCGTAGAAAGTAAAATTGTACAGATGATTGTGTATAGTGTTTTCATGATGTGAGGTTTTAATTCACTTCAAAACTATAACGCTATAATGGTTTCACTATCAAAGAAATCTGTGAGAACTGTAAATTATATGATTTCTGTTAAATGGTGCTTTTTCCTACAAATTTTAGAAATATAATAGGAAAAATTATTCTGAAGAATTGCGCAATTCCTGAAGTAGTGCTTCAAAAGCAGCTCTCTTTTTACTCTTTTTAAGTGTAGCTCTCTGGGAAATTCCGTCTGTTGAAACCGACAATATGGTAGTCAGCATTTCACGACGTACATCTTTTGGAGCATTAGAGAGAATTTCTTGTGCTAATTGCAGTACCGGGCTAAAAGTTTCCGAAGTCATAGCTTTTGAAATAGGTACACCGCCATTATACGTCCCTGAAGAACTTTCTTTTTCAGTAATAGGTTTATACTCAAAGGTGGAACTAGTAATAATATATTGATTGTTATTCTGGTCTGCATATCTCACCATTGCGTCTGTCTTTTTGGTTACACCACAACTTATTACGAAGAACAAGAGGGGACATAAAAGTAGGATAAGCCTTCGCATTATCGGTTGTATAATTTTTTACCTGCGGCTTCATATTTATCACCTGCGGTCCAAAATGGGGTTACAGGATCATTTGCAATAGTTCGCCCAGCCAATACATACGCCTTAAAAAATTTAAGTAAATAATCAAAATCTAAACTTTCTGCATGATCTCCTGGTCGGTGGTAGTATTTTGTTACTTCACCATCAAAAGAAGTGAAACCCATACAAAATGTGGGTGCTGGTATTCCCTTTGCTGCAAAATGAACGTTATCGCTCCTGTCAAAAAGGCCTTGCTCTGGTGCCGGGTCATCTATAGCAGTAAGTCCAAAAACAGTTGCTGCCGATGTAATATGTTTAGTAGCGGTAGTTCTAGGTAGGCCAATGATTGTGGCCTTTGTGATATCGTTATACCCGCCGTTGTCACTATTAAAACAGTACACCATTTGGTTTAGTGGCAGCACAGGGTTGGCAACATAATATTCACTCCCCAAAAGTCCCTTTTCTTCACCTGTAAACAAAATAAAGAGCGCCGAGCGCTTCGTTGGGTACTTTGCTAAATTCTCTGCCATGCTAAGTACAGTAGTTGTGCCTACCGCATTGTCTCTCGCCCCATTATAAATAGTGTCTCCAGTAGCGTCTGGCGTCCCAATGCCAACATGGTCGTAATGGGCAGAATAAATAATATATTCATTTTTAAGTTTAGGATCTGTACCTTCTACGATACCAATTACATTTTGAGAAGTAACTTGTTCTTTTTTTGAACCACTCATTTTTATTGTAGCACCCAACGCTCTTTTAGAGGCAATTGTAGTGGCAAATTCATGGCTTATATCTTGGGTCCATATATGACTTATACCTTCTGTTTTAAGTTGGCTATTTTTAATTTCACCCAACTCTAAAGAGGGAGCGTCAAAATTATGAGAGATAAACCCCCATATTTGGTCCTCGCTGTTAAGTAGTTCTACGATGGCAATAGCACCTGCAGTTTCAGCAATTTCTCGTTTTCTCTTTATAAGTCCGAAAGCTCCACGTGCATCTTTTTTTTCTTCACTACCTCCTTTAACAATTACAACCTTGCCCTTTACATCTTGGTCTTTGTAATCTGATTCTAGACCATAATTTAAATAAACAGCTTCTCCATTATACTCTATAGGCACCGCATTTAAAGCTACTTTGCTCTTTACCGTTTGCCCGCCAATGGTTAGCGATATGTTGTTTGGTGGCGTATTTTTTATGAGCGGAATTTGCTGATAGTATGTGTTTGTTTTGGGGTTGGGTTTAACACCATAACTACGAAGTGTATTTGCAAGATAAGAAGCCGCTAATTTATTTTCTGGAGTTCCAGTTTCGCGTCCTTTAAACAGATCGTCGGCCAAGTAGTAAATATGGCCCTCAATTTTAGATTTAGAAATCGTGTTCTCTACTTTCTGTTTTTCTTGCCCAAATGTAGCGACAAATACTAAGGTGCATAAGCATGTGAAGATTGTTTTCATAAGACGTATTTAATGTTTAAAGGTACAGTTATTAAGTTATTGTTTGCTGAAATACACTTTGTTTACTACCACATCTTCACCATGAACTTGACGAGTCATCGTGCTAATATTTGCAATAAGCGTATCTGTTTTAAAAAATGTATTTGATGCAAGTGCAAAGCTAAATTTCTGTTGCCGAAGGGTATCGTTTACGGTGAGCAAAGTTCCTAACGGACTTAAATTTTTTACAACTAAAGAATCTTGATTTTTAGGAAGAGCAATTGAATCTTTTAGCAACTTTTGAAGTTGAGGTGCAATTGTCTTAGCCAGTTCTGGGTGCTCATTTTTAAGTAGTTGTAAGTCTATATATTCCTGTAACTTCTGTTGGGTTATAGTGGCATAGTCGAACGCTTCATCTACACGAAATGCTTGGGTTTCTTCTAATGTTTCAGCAACATCGCTTGTGGCAGCTTCTTTATCGCTAGCCATGTTGCTACAGCCAAAAAGAATTGCGAAAATAGATACGAAAGTTAGCTGTTTCATTTTACTATAAATTTAAGTTTCACAATCTTACCATTTTCATACGTTTTGTTGAGTATTTGGATGTTTTTAAGTGCGCTTGTTGGGATCGTAAGCTTTTGGATAAAATCGTTTTTTGAATATAATTCAATCCCTTCGTTATTGGGATAAACTTGATAGATTTCGGCTTGGGCGGCTATTAGCTGTTCTAACTGCTTACGGCGTTTTTCAATATCCTTAAAATTACTTGTGCTGTAATATTTCAGCATTAAGGTATAGTCGTCTACCCGTAATTTCACCATTTTCGTATCATTAGCATCAATACTTCGGGTTACAGTGTCTGTTTTATAATACGGCGATTGAACTACAAACGTTATTTTTTCGTCTTTTGTCTTATAGGTAAAACATCCTGCGCTGTCTGTTTTTGTATATACTGGAGACTGTCCAGATTGTAGCACTTTAATATCTATTATATTTTCTGAAATTACCTCACCTTGGTCTTCGTCTACCATGCAAAAAGTGAAGGTGTTTTTTTGATTCATCATAACAATAAACATGGTAGCAATAGGAATGAATATAGCCAACCAAAGAACGGGCGGAAAGCCCTTTTTTTTCTTGTCTTCTTTTTCTTCAACCAACCCTACATTACCATCCTTAAATTGATGCCAATTTGCATACCCAGCATACTGACTCAATAAATTTAGGATATCTATTCTAGGTAGATTCTTAGGCTTGTTTTTAAAGTATGTATAAAAAGATTTCTCAGAAATACGTCCCTTTGTTTTGCTAAAAAGATCTTCCTGAAAGGCGGTAATAGCCTCTCCCTTCCACTCACTAATTCGCTTTGGTGCGTGGTTATCTTCTAAGAAAGTCGTTGCAACTTTCTCTTTCAGTAAATTAAAATGATGCAGATTAGCTTCGGTCAATTTGTTTTTATAAAGTTGAAAATCAACTACTTGTAAAATGTAAAATAGTTTACAAAACGCTTACAAGTGTTTTACAGCGGCCTCTTTGAAAGACGCAGTAGGTTTGTTTCATAATCTTTAAAAATATAAAATTATGAAGACTCCTAACAGAAAGTTCAGTTTTAAATTAATAGTGGCAGCACTATGCATTTCCGTATTAGTTGGCTGTCAAAATTCGTCATACAAAGAAGACTTCGCTATGGAGCCTGTAGACGTTACAGAAAGTTACCAAGCCGTAGAAGAAAATACGGATGACAAAAAAACGTTGGATACCCCAATCGATTTAAAAATAATTAAGTCGGCTTCGGCACGTTACAAAGTGAAAAATGTAAAGTTGGCTACTGCAAAAGTGAAGGCAATGGCACAGCAATACAATGGTTACATTAGTGACCTTAGGTTTGAAAATAACCTGTATGAAAAACAAAATAGATTTACAATTAAAATACCAAATGCCCATTTCGATGCACTTTTAGATAGTATTGCCAGTGTTGCCTTATTTACCGAGTTTGAAAACATTACTACACAAGATGTTACTGAAGAATACCTAGACATTGAAACACGTTTAGCAACGAAGCTTGAAGTAAAAAAACGCTATGAAGAAATACTTCGAAAAAACGCTAAGACTGTTGAAGACATTTTAGCAACTGAAGAAAAATTACGCAGATTGCAGGAAGAGATAGAAGCTGCACAGGGACGCTTGAAGTATTTAGGGAATAAAGTTTCTTACAGTACAGTACAAATAGATTTGTTTGAGAGTGTTGAGTATAAAGAAGAACCTGAAAGTTATACCAAGACATTCTTCGACAAAGCTGGAAATGGATTTAGCTTTGGTTGGGAATTAATCGAAACTATTATACTAGGATTAATTCATATCTGGCCAGTAGTTTTGGTAATCATCTTACTCGTACTATTCTTACGAAGTAAATTGAAAAAGAAATAAATGAAGAGAAGCCTTGTACTTGTCTACTTTATTGCAAGTACGAGGCTTTTTACTTAAAATAGCTACGCCAATAAATTAGCCGTACCTTTGCTATTCACAATGAAGTAACGCCTATATACTTATGTTACTTCTGAAATACCCTCTATGTCATTTAAAAGTTTAGGGCTGTCTGATGCCCTGCTAAAAGCAATTAGCGAAAAAGGATACGATACGCCAACCCCAATTCAACAAAAAGCCATTCCTAAAATACTTGAAGGCAGAGATGTTTTAGCCTCTGCCCAAACCGGAACCGGAAAAACGGCTGGCTTTACATTACCAATGCTCCAAAAACTAACAGGAGCCCAACGTATGCATAAAAGACCTGTACGTGCTTTGGTACTCACCCCTACACGAGAGTTAGCAGCGCAGGTTTTAGAAGATGTGAAAACGTACTCTAAACATGTAGACATACGTTCTACAGTAATTTTTGGTGGCGTTAATGCAAATCCACAAATACGTACTTTAAGACAAGGTGTAGACATCTTAGTTGCAACCCCAGGGAGGCTACTCGATTTACATAGTCAAGGTGTATTTTCTCTCAAAAATGTAGAGTTTTTAGTTTTAGATGAAGCAGATAGAATGTTAGACATGGGTTTTGCTCGTGATATTAACAAGATACTGGCACTACTTCCAAAAAGACGACAAAACTTATTGTTTTCAGCTACTTTTTCAAAAGAAATTAAAAAACTTGCAGGTAGTTTTTTAAATAACCCAGTAATGGTTGAAGCTGCTCCTGAAAATACTACAGCAGAAAAAGTAGATCAGTTAATTTATAAAACTAACAAGTCTAGTAAAACGGCGTTGGTTATAAAATTAATTTCTGAAGGAGATTGGCAGCAAGTATTAATCTTTACAAGAACGAAGCATGGTGCTAACAGACTAGCGCAAAAACTAGATAAAGCAAAAATCACTTCTGCCGCCATTCATGGAAACAAAAGTCAGGGCGCCAGAACTAAAGCATTAGCAAACTTTAAAAGTGGAAAAGTAAGAGTACTTGTGGCAACAGATATTGCGGCGCGCGGATTAGATATACCGTTACTGCCTCATGTTATTAATTACGAACTTCCTAACATTCCTGAAGACTACGTACACCGCATTGGTCGAACTGGAAGAGCGGGCGCGAGCGGACAAGCAATTAGCATTGTAAGCGTAGATGAATTTGAATATGTGCAGGGCATAGAAAAATTACTAGGTGAACGACTTAACCAAGAAACCTTGGAAGGGTTTGAAGTCACCGAAAATTTACAAGATGTACTCGATAAAAAAGCTGCAAACAAGGCAGCAAATCAAAGAGGTAGACAAAATGCTGGAAACAAAAACAAGACAAAAAGTAGTAGTGGCAGTAGAAGAAATTCTAGGCGAAATAATAGATAAATTAAAACGAAGAACTTCATAGTTTTAGTCAAGCACTCACTTTGTTAAAAGCCCGCCAATTTGTATCTTTGCCACTCTTAAAATAACACCAGAACATGTTTAATAATCTTAGTGATAAGTTAGATAAAGCGCTTCACGTCTTAAAGGGACACGGAAGCATTACCGAAGTAAATGTAGCAGAAACTTTAAAAGAAGTACGCCGTGCATTGCTAGATGCCGATGTAAATTTTAAAACTGCCAAAGAATTTACCAATCGCGTAAAAGAAAAGGCACTGGGGCAAGACGTACTTACAACGTTACAACCAGGCCAATTAATGGTGAAAATTGTAAAAGATGAGCTCACCGAACTTATGGGGGGCGAAACAGCAGGGATTAATCTTAAGGGATCACCAAGTGTTATTTTAATGTCTGGTTTACAAGGTAGTGGTAAAACTACTTTCTCTGGAAAACTCGCAAATTTCTTAAAGACCAAGAAAACTAAGAAACCATTGTTGGTAGCTTGTGATGTGTATCGTCCTGCGGCGATTAATCAATTGCATGTTGTGGGTGAGCAAATAGGGGTAGAGGTATATAGTGAAGAAGGCAATATGGACCCAGTTGCAATTGCTACAAATGCTATTGCTCATGCCAAGCAAAATGGACATAATGTGGTTATTGTTGATACGGCGGGACGTCTTGCTGTAGATGAAGCAATGATGACAGAAATTGCGAATGTGCATGCGGCTATAACGCCAGATGAAACATTATTTGTTGTAGACTCTATGACAGGGCAAGATGCTGTAAATACTGCTAAAGCCTTTAATGATCGCCTTAATTTTGAAGGTGTTGTGCTAACAAAACTAGATGGTGATACCCGAGGTGGTGCCGCTATTTCGATTAAGAGTGTCGTAAATAAACCTATTAAGTTTATAGGTACGGGCGAAAAAATGGACGCTATTGACGTTTTTCACCCAGCACGTATGGCAGATCGTATTCTTGGAATGGGAGATGTAGTGTCTTTGGTTGAAAGAGCACAAGAACAGTTTGACGAGGAAGAAGCAAGAAAACTTCAGAAAAAAATTGCAAAGAACCAATTTGGTTTCGACGATTTCATCAAGCAAATCCAGCAGGTTAAGAAAATGGGTAGCATGAAGGACCTTATCGGGATGATTCCTGGTGCGGGAAAAGCCTTAAAAGATGTTGATATCGATGACGATGCATTTAAAGGTATTGAAGCGATTATACATAGTATGACGCCCGAAGAAAGAAGTACTCCAGCAGTTATAAATGGCAGCCGTAAGAAACGAATTGCTAAAGGAAGCGGTACTTCGGTACAGGAAGTCAACCAACTATTAAAGCAATTTAACCAAATGAGCAAAATGATGAAGATGATGCAAGGCGGTGGCGGCAGAAAAATGATGCAGGCAATGGGGAAAATGCGCTAGTTAAACGTACGAGATGCCATTGTAAAATATGAATTAATAAAGCCATGGGAAGCCTTAAAGGTTTAAAAGATATGGCTCGTTAGAAACCTCGTGGGTTTTTTATAATGAAAGCAGTTTATTGACGAATCAAAAATAAGAAGGCAGTATGGTTTTATTGGATGGCAAAAAAGTAAGCAACGACATTAAGAACGAAATTAAGGTCGAAGTCGATAAAATGAAAGCCAATAATGAAAAGGTTCCGCACCTAGCGGCCGTTATTGTTGGTGACGATGGAGCCAGTCTTACGTACGTAGGGAGTAAAGTGCGTGCTTGCGAACGTGTAGGTTTTGAGTCTACCATGGTACGATTGCCACATACTACCAGTGAAATAGAGCTGCTTCATAAAATTCAAGAGCTCAACACAAATGATGCTATCGACGGATTCATCATTCAATTACCTTTACCTCCGCAAATAAATACTCAAAAAGTATTAATGGCCGTAGACCCTAGTAAGGACGTAGACGGATTTCATCCAGAAAATTTTGGTCGAATGGCTCTAGATATGAGTACGTTTATTCCTGCAACACCCTTCGGAATTTTGGAGTTGTTAGAGCGGTACGATGTAGATACCAAAGGTAAACATACTGTTGTTATTGGAAGAAGCCATATTGTAGGCCGCCCAATGAGTATTTTAATGAGTAGAAAAGGTTGGCCAGGTAATAGCACAGTTACATTAACACATAGCAATACTAAAAATATAACCCAAATTATTAGCCAAGCAGATATCGTAATATCGGCTTTGGGAGTGCCTAATTTCTTAAAAGCTGAAATGGTACGTGATGATGCTGTGGTTATAGATGTAGGAATTACGCGTGTAGACGACGAAAGTGCTCCAAAAGGATACAGAATTGTTGGCGATGTAGATTTTGAAAATGTAAGTAAAAAAGCAAGCTTCATTACTCCCGTTCCTGGAGGTGTAGGACCAATGACTATTGCTATGTTGCTAAAAAACACACTTTTGGCACGAGAGCAACGTGCAGGTGCATAAAATAAACCCCATGCAAATTATGCAAGGGGCGTGTGGTTTCTCTTTCTTGTTAATATGTTACTCTTTCTTGCTTAGCGTGATAATAATTAGTGCAAAACGACCTAGTAAAAAGGCTGCCAAGCCAAACAACGTTGTAATTAATGCTACTTTCAATCCGCCAGCCATCATTCCATTCGAGATATCACCAACAGCCTGAATAGCATCAAAGGCTGTAATAAGCCCTATGGTAGATCCTAAAAGGCCCCACGCTAGTGCAAATAAACTTATGTGATTGATTAATTTTTCGAATTTGCTGCGCAGTGTTGGTTTTAATAATGCAACAACGAGTAATGCAAAAATGATAACAACAAATAAAATTAGAGGAACCATAAAAGTTACACCTCCGTCTGAAATAATATTTAATGGAATAGGCATGAGTAAGGTTTTAAGATTAATATGGCTCGAAGATATAGTTTGAAACTGGTTCTAAAATCACAAAGCGACGAACACAAGATAATGAAAGATAAGTAACGTACTAACATGGGTAATTTACTTAACGCACGTTTTTTTGTCGAAGTAGCTGTTAATTTCGTTGTCTATCGCAAAATGATACCCTTTTCTAAGAAATTAACCATCTTTGTTACATGCTACATATTTTTCTAAAAAAATATAAATACGCGCCAATTCATGTCCTTTTTTGGGTTTTTGTATGGTTGTTTTACGTTTATTTTTTTAGCTATAATAATGCCAACAATTCATTTGTCTTTTGGTTTTCTGCAAGCCTTTTGCCTGTAACCATCGCCGCGACCTACATATTTTCTAACGAACTTATACCGAAATATCTACTTCTTCGGAAATATCTATTGTTTACACTTTATAGCGCATATACAGTAATTGGCTCGCTTTTTTTAATTCTATTGGTGGTTTTCTTCGGATTTATGATGAAGGCGTATTTCAATATGGAAGAACTTCCTTTACTCATCCGAAATTTTGTTTTCGTGTTCATTCTGGTGTATTTAGTAGTAGGTAGTGCTTGCTTTGTGAATGTGCTTCGGTACAATTATAAGACTAGTAATCAGAATAGGGAGCTTCAGAATAAATTATTGGAGGGCGCTTTACAGCTCAAGCAAAAAGAACTATACTATTTAAAGCAGCAAATTCATCCTCATTTTTTATTTAATGCATTAAACACTATTTATGCCGCCGCTCTAAAAGAATCTAAAGACACGCCAGAGCTAGTGTTAAAATTATCAAATTTGCTAGACTATGTTTTACACCAAATAGAAAAGCCTCATGTTTCAATTTATGATGAGGTTACCTATATAGAGTCGTATGTTGGTCTTGAACGAGTACGGTTTAAAGATTCGCTGGTAATTCACTTCAAAAAAGAAATAGATAGTGCTATTATGGTTCCGCCTATGTTGTTTATGGCGTTTGTAGAAAATGCTTTTAAGCACGGAGGTAGGGTAGAAAATGTCCTTTATATTAACATCGATCTAAAAGTAACTAAGCAATCGCTATTTTTTAAAATTGAAAATTCCCTGAATATTACTTCCAACAATATAGACGGCCATGGTCTAGGGTTGGCGAATACTAGAGAACGATTAGACAAACAATACCCAGGAAACTATTCTCTTTCTAGTACAAAAGAAGACCAAAAATACCAAGTAATTTTAGAAGTCAATCTCGAAAAGCCCGAAACGTATGTATAACGCTCTTATAATAGATGATGAAACTCTTGCTCGGGAAATTATTGAAAGTCATTTGTCAAAAATTGGCGGGTTTTCAATTGTTGCGAGTTGTAAAAATGCAGCAGAAGGGTTTTCTGCACTCAGTAATTTTTCCGTAGATATTATTTTTCTAGATATTAACATGCCTGAGATTACGGGTATTATGTTTGCCAAGGCAATTTCAGAAAAAACACAAATAATTTTTACCACAGCCTACAGAGAATACGCAGTTGAAGGATTTGAGTTAGCTGCATTAGATTATTTGCTAAAACCAATTTCTTTAGAACGAATGATTACCGCGGTTGAACGTTTTAAAGAACTAAATGCTGTCTCTAAGAATAAGATTGAATTTGACTTCACCTTTTTTCGATGTGATAGAAAAATGGTTAAAATAAATTTCGAAGACTTGCTGTATGCCGAAAGTTTTGGTGACTACATAAAGCTGCACACTACTAGCACAACTTTTATTACTAGAGAGACTATGAAAAATGTCATTCAAAAATTACCTGAAAGTGATTTTTTAAGAGTGCATCGATCGTTTGTGGTAGCAGTGTCAAAAATAGAAAGCTACACAACAGAATATGTTACCGTTGAAAATAAGGCAATATCTATAAGTAGAAGTTATAGCAATGCAGTACAGAAAGTTTTAGAGCAGATTTAAGCTTCTTGCGCTTGTTCTAATTTCCAATCTAGATAGCTATGAATATCAGTTTCAATCCAACCCATACCAATAGATAAGATAGCTAGGTCATCTATATAACCAACTCCTGGGATAAAGTCAGGCACCAAATCCATTGGATTTAAAATATAAAGTAATGCCATAACGATGGTGGCAATTACAAACCAAGGCACACTTTTGTAGCTGCCAGATTTAATGTCCTTTACCATGCCGAACATTATTTTACCAATTTCCATATACTTGCTCAAGGAATTGGCACCTGCTAGTTTTTTTTCAATCTTTTCTTCGTTGTCTAATAAAATCTCAACATCCCCCTCGTTTATTTCAGCAACTTTATTTTCCGCATAAACAGTATCAATTTTTTTTTCGATACTATTTTTGTCTTCTTCTTTCTTCTTGGTAAAAAACATACATGGTATTTTCAGTAAAGATACAGGGTATCCGGCTGTTTATGTTTTAAAATTATGTTATAAAATAGAATGAAATGATCACATTTCGGGATCATCATTAGGTTGAGATTTTCCGTATTCACGCCTGTAAATTCGCATTACAATCATAAATAGACTTATAAGTAGTGGTCCAAAAATTAAACCTATAAACCCAAAGAGGGGCACTCCAACAATTACTCCAATTAAAGTCACTAATGGGTGAACATTGTCTAGCTTTTTTAAAACAAAAAGCCGAATAATATTATCTGTAGAGCCCACTACTACAAATCCGTAGATTAGTATTCCCCATGCTTGAAAACTACTTCCTGAAGATAGCGTGAGTATAAAAACAGGTAAGATTCCCACTAATGTACCAACAAAAGGAATCATAGAGCCAATTGTTACTATTACGAACCAAAAGAAGGGGTCTTCAATACCAAAAATAATAAAACCAATAAGTGCTATTATTCCTTGAGCTATTGCAACTAATGGGATACCAAGGGCATTAGAGCGAACCATGGCATGCGACTCTTTGCCAATAATTTTTAGATTTTCGGAACTAATAGGAATGTATTCAAAAAGCGATTCTCGCATTTCGCGTCTATTGGTTAACATGTAGAAAAGCATAAAATACATGAGCCCAATTGCAATAACCATGTTAAAGGTGCTGCCAGCAAAATTTTGTAAATTTTCAGAAACCCACCCTGTTAAAGCGCTGGTGTCTATATCTGCGCCCAAATCATAGCCCAATTGGCTCTCCCATTTGTCGGCTTGCGTCTGGAAAGCATTTACCACTTTTTCAGAATTTTGAACGGCATCTCCAATTTTATTACCCAGCATAAGTACTATTCCTGTTATAGGTAAAAGAATCCCTACAAAAGACAAGAACATCAAAAATGCTGCAGCCAAATCTGGTTTCCAGCCTTTACGAATTAATGTTACCATCCATTTTCTAAGTAGCACATACATGGTAATGGCACCAAGCACGCCAGAGAAATACGGTAGCATTTCTCTAAATATCAACGTTCCCATTAATAAGATGAGAAGTAAAATGAATATTTGTCTAATTACTTTTGGGTTAATTGAAGTCATATTTCTAATGGGCGAATAGTTGGTCTAGATTTTTAAATGCTTTAAATTCTAACGCGTTACCTGAAGGGTCCTTAAAAAACATGGTTGCTTGCTCACCTGTTTTTCCTTTAAACCTAATATAGGGCTCAATAATAAATTCAATTTCTTTGTTTCTAAGGCGTTCTGCGAAACTTTCGAAAACTTCCATAGTAAGTATCACACCAAAATGTGGAATAGGCACTTCCTTGCCATCTACTGGATTGTTATTTGCTGAAATTTCTTCGGAAACTTCCTTTATATGAATCACTAGCTGATGCCCAAAAAAATTAAAATCCACCCAATGTTCACTACTTCGCCCTTCTTCACAGCCTAACGTCTCTCTGTAAAAAGTACGACTAGGTTCTAAAGAATCTACAGGGATTGCTAAATGAAATGGTCTAAGAGTACTCATATTAATCGTCTTCGGTTTTAGTACAAACTATTTTCCATGTAGGATATAGAAAGGTTTCTGTCGTGTTCACCCATTCACCCAACCAATTGAATCCTTTTTCAGAAATATTATTAAAGGTAATTCGAAAAAATCCGTCGGTGCCATTGGGTGCTTTTTGTTCATTGTATAATACAATACTGTCGCCACGTTTTCCACCTTCCCACGCAGAAAGTACTGGAGTAGGACCTATATTTGAGTAATAGTGAACATACCATTTAGAGCTGTCTGCTATAAATTGTCTTATACTTCCAGAATGACTACCATCCTCCTTTAGGGTTTCATCCTGCACAGCATTACCATTCATTATATATTTAAACGTCCAGGTCATTTGCTGAGGTTCTCCCCATGACTGATCTGCTTTTCTAGCTGTAGAGGTGCAGTTACACTTTCCTATTAAGGGAGCATAATCGGCTGTTTCTGGTGGAGCTTCTGGGTTCAGCTTCCCATAAGGCTGTGCTGCGTTGGCAACGTACATAGTGGGTACTTGCGCATTCATTACGGTAGTGGCAACTAGAAGTAAAAGAAAAATTCGCATAACCAGTAAATTTTTGATAAAAAAAACCCTCCTTGCAGAGGGTCTAAGTTAATCATTATTTTTCTTGAAATATCCTTTTTTCAGATTTGGAAGTTCTATTCTAAATATCCCCTTCCTGAATTTCAATAGGCTCTCCAGCATCCCAGCCAATCATAAAGTATTTAAATTTGGCGGTATCGGGTATTTGAGACGCTTCTATTTTTTGGTTAAAATTGTAGCGTACTTCCTCTGGTAGTTCTTTTTTGTCTATGGTAAGATACAAATCTGTATCCTTTAAAAATACAACAACAGAGTTAATAGCATTTTCAATCGCAACAATTTCGTAGTTTGCCTTCACATCTTTAAACGTACTCGCCTTTGTGAGTCCGCTAGGGGTGCTATATCTGCTATCAAAAATCTGAATGTTTGAGATTTTAGAAGTTGGGTCGCTCTCATCATATGGTGAAATAAGTAGCAGCTTTGCACCGCCTTTTTCATAAATTTCTACCTCGCCCTGGGTGTCTATTGCGCCTTTTATTGGATTTAATTTTACGATACTGTCCTGCGCAAAAATAGAATCTAATTGCTTCATTTGGGTTGTAGTCGTAATAGGGCCAATAGCGCCCTCTGAGATCGCAAATGGATTCTTCTCTTCTTCACATTGTACAAATAAGGCCACGGTAATTGCGGCAATTAATAAGGTCTTTTTCATCTTTTTTGCCTGCCTAAGCAGTTAGTTTTTATTAATTAAATTTTCAATTCTTTAGTTACTTGATAAGTTTTGTCAAAATACCCAATACGCTTCTAATAATCGTAGGGCTTGTTAAGACTTTTTCTAGCGCTCCTTTGCTTGTGCTTCGTCTTCGAGTTGAGGTGCCACGACTTCTAGATGACGAACGACTTGCTGCGGCTTTTTCCTTCTCGGCTTTTTCTTTGGCTTCCTTCTTATTAGCAACTTCAATTTTCTCATTTAAGAGTTCGTATGCGCTTTCTCGATCTATCTCTTCGTTGTACTGCGTAACAAGTTTCGAACTCTTTAATAAGGCTTCCAATTCACTGTCTTCTAACACGTCCATTCTACTCATAGGTGCTCGTAGCATAGTGGCAGCTAAAGGGGTAGGAATTCCTTTTTCATTCAAGGCACTTACTAATGCCTCGCCAATACCCAAACTTGTTAAAACTTCATCGGTCTTGTAATAGTCTGACAATGGGTAGTTTTCTGCGGTAAGTTTAATTGCTTTTCTATCCTTTGCAGTAAAAGCACGTAACGCATGTTGCACTTTAAGTCCTAACTGGCTTAAAACTGCGTCAGGTACATCTGTAGGATTTTGTGTTACAAAGTACAGCCCTACACCTTTAGAACGTATAAGTTTAACAATACTTTCTATTTGATCTAACAGTGCATCGCTGGCTTCCTTAAAAATTAGGTGTGCTTCGTCTATAAAAATCACTAATTCAGGACGCCCACTGTCTCCTTGTTCCGGAAACGTACTGTAGATTTCTGCCAACATACAGAGCATAAATGTAGAAAACAATTTTGGTCTGTCTTGTATATCGGTGAGGCGTACAATATTAATGTAGCCCATCCCATTTTCATCTACGCGCAGTAAATCATCTGTATCGAAGCTTTTTTCTCCAAAAAACAAATCACCTCCTTGTTGTTCTAGTTCTACAATTTTCCGAAGTATTGCCCCAGAAGATGCAGGTGAAATGCGTCCGTATTCTTCGGCAATTTCGGCCTTACCATCGCCTGTAGAATATTGTAGTATTTTTTTGAAATCTTTTAAATCGAGTAGCGGTAATTTATTATCATCACAGTATTTAAACAAAATTGAAATGATACCTGCTTGCGTTTCAGACACATTTAAAATTCGTGAGATAAGTACAGGACCAAACTCACTAACTGTTGCTCGTAGACGTACACCATTTTGCTTAGAAAGCGTTAATATTTCTACTGGAAATTTCTGTGCATTAAATGGAATACCAATTTTTTCATGGCGCTCGTCAATCTTTGCATGACCAGGACTTGGTTGTGCAATTCCGCTTAAATCTCCTTTCATGTCCATTAAAAGCACAGGAATGCCTTTTTCTGAAAGGTTTTCTGCCAAAACTTGCAGTGTTTTAGTTTTACCCGTACCTGTGGCACCCGCAATTAGCCCATGTCGATTCAAGGTTTTTAAAGGAACTTTCACCAATGCATTGGTAATAGTTTCTCCTTCAAGCATTGCTGCTCCCAAGGTAATAGCATCGCCTTTCGTGGTGTATCCTTTGGTAATATGATCGTAAAATTCCTGTTGATCTGCCATGAAGTTGAAATTTTCGATAAAAATACGCAATGTGATAGAGCTTGTGAAATTTTACGTATTTTAATTGAAATTTAAGATGTATGAAATTAGGGATTCGTTTTTTACTTTTATTTATCCTAGTTGGTTGTGCTGAAATTTCCGAAGAAAATAGAATTGAGTCTACTGCCAATACACAAAACAAATATGATACTTTGATTGAAGCGCCTGTTTTTCATAGTTCTCACGAGCCTAAGAAACTAAACGCCCCTTTTAGCGATGTTGTGCAGGTAGGAAACACCTATTACCTCTCTGGGCAGATTGGGATGAACCACAGCAGCCGTACGCTGGTAGCAGGGGGTATAAAGACTGAAACAGCACAGGCGTTAGAAAATATACAAGCCGTCTTAGCTCAGCATAATTTAGACATGACAGATGTTATAAAAGCAACAGTTATTTTAGACGATATAGAAGACTTTGCAGCTTTTAATGAAGTGTACAGTGCATATTTTCCACAAAAACCTGCAAGAACCACCTTTGCGGCAGAGGCATTGGCACGCGGAGCAAAAATTGAAATTGAGGTAGTAGCTATTAAGAGCAGTTTATAATCTGATTAAAAACTTAGAAGCGATATTTTTCGTAATTATAGAAAGATTTACTTGCTATATGCGACTGTTCATCATCTCAATTTATTTTTGAATCCTACCTATGATATTAATTCTACTTTTTTTAGCAGCGTGTTTTTTGGCGTATACGAACGGTGCCAACGATAATTTTAAAGGAGTTGCCACCTTATTTGGTAGCGGCACAACAAATTATAAGAAAGCGATAGCATGGGCCACAGTTACTACCTTTGCAGGGTCGATTGCAGCCATTTTTTTGGCAGGTACCTTGGTTAAAAACTTTTCAGGCAAAGGGCTAGTGCCTGATAACTTAATTCAGGCTCCAGAGTTTGCTATTTCTATAGCATTAGGAGCTGCAATTACGGTTTTTATTGCAACAAAAATTGGAATGCCTATTTCTACTACTCATAGTCTGGTCGGAGCATTGTTTGGTAGTGGGGTAGTTGCTGTAGGGACTTCTTTTAATTTTGCAAAACTAGGAGGTACCTTCTTAATGCCATTAATTGTAAGCCCATTAATGGCTGCTGTCGTTAGTCTGCTTGTTTATCTCCTGTTTAAGAAAGTTAGAAAGGCCATGGGAGTCACCAAACAAACCTGCATTTGTGTAGGTTCAGAAAAAGTACCTGTAGTGGCTACTGCAACTAAAAATGAATTTATTGAAATTGGCACCGATGCAAAACAAACGGTTCATGTTATGAATGAAAAGGATTGTATTGAAACCTACAAAGGAAATTTTCATGGTATCAATTCTCAAAAGCTCCTAGATGGAGCTCATTTTCTTAGTGCTGGAATCGTGAGCTTTGCAAGAGGGTTAAATGATACGCCAAAAATTGTGGGTTTGCTTATCGTTATAAATGCATTAGATGTAGAATGGGGTATGATAGCCGTTGCAATTGCAATGGCTGTTGGCGGATTGTTAAATGCAAAAAAGGTAGGTGAACTAATGAGTAAAAAAATTACACCCATGAACAGTGGTCAGGGATTTACCGCTAATTTAGTCACAGGTCTTTTGGTAACTACCGCAAGTATTCATGGTATGCCTGTTTCAACAACGCATGTTTCAGTGGGTTCTATATTTGGTATTGGAACCGTAACTAAAAAAGCCGATCTTAAAGTGGTGCGGAACATCTTGTTATCCTGGCTGCTAACCTTACCAATCGCGGCAGTTTGTAGTGCAATTATTTACTGGCTGTTTTTATTATTTTAAACATATAAATATCAATACTAGTATTCCTAAAAACTTACTGCATACTGCCGCTGTTAGTGCCGACTAAAAACTGTAAATTTGCAGCACATGAAAAGTGACGTACAGAAACTAGTTGATAATGGTACCATGCTTCCGCTAATGGAAGAGTTTTATACCATTCAAGGAGAAGGATATCACAAAGGAGCAGCTGCCTACTTTATTAGGGTTGGGGGCTGCGATGTGGGTTGTCATTGGTGTGATGTGAAGGAAAGTTGGAATCCTAATATTCATCCTCCAACAGAAATTACTTCTATTGTCGAAAATGCATCCAACTATTCTAAAACCATAGTTATAACTGGAGGGGAACCTCTTACGTGGGATATGGGGCCATTAACTACGCTGCTCAAAGCGAAAGGGATGGATACTCATATTGAAACTTCAGGGGCTTATGAATTAAGCGGTACATGGGATTGGGTATGCCTTTCACCTAAAAAAATGAAACTGCCAACACCTGGTGTTTATGCAGCTGCAGATGAATTAAAAATGATAATTTACAACAATGACGATTTCCGCTTTGCAGAAGAACAAGCGGCAAAAGTCTCTAAAAGCTGTAAGTTGTATTTACAGCCGGAATGGAGCAAACGAGATAAAATGATGCCCGCCATTGTAGATTATGTTATGGCAAACCCTAAGTGGATAGTTTCATTACAAACACATAAATATTTAAACATTCCGTAGTTTTTATAATTCCAAACGACCTACTAAAAAAGCCTTGCAAAACTAATTCTGCAAGGCTTTTTTTAATATTGTTTATTCTCCTAATAGAGAATTATAACGCTACTTCTTTACCAACATAAAAGGTACTGCAACACGTTGGTTGCCCCAGCCTAAGTGCATGGTTACACCCCCGTTTCCTTCTTCAAAAGCAATGCTAAATGCTTCTAACTTTTCGTCTGAAGTAGTTACTTTTCCTGTTGCTCGCGCCACATCATTAGCTTCGTTATAGCTGTATGCACCCCATACATTTACGTCTGAACTTAAAATTACAGTCCAAGTCTTATCTCCCGGAATTGTAAAGAAAGAGTACGTACCAGCAGGTACCACTTTGTCTCCAACTTTCATAGGCACATACAAGGTCATTTCTGCAGCTTCATTGGCACCTGTTCGCCATACTTTTCCTGTAGGAGCAAGTTTGCTTACCGGACGCTCCTTTAGTTGAGGGCGACTGTAAGCAATTTTTATAAGTTTATTACTTTCTCGGTGGTTGGAAGGATAAGCAGCCATGTCCATCGGACTTTTATCTAAGTCAGAAAATTTTTGCGCGTCTGCGTTTGCAGTAAATAAAAGTGCTAATGCAATAAGAGCGGTTGTGAGGAAATTCTTTGTCATGTTTATCGGTTTTAAAATTATGGTTAAATGTACTGGTATTGAATAGATTCTTACGTTAATAAAAAGCAAAAGTATTGGTGCTTTTGTCGGTAGCTTTTCAAAAACCTAACACGACCTTCTTTTGCGATTATTTTTGATCAGAATAACTGCGGGAATAGGAAATAACAACACCAGTTTTAAAGTCTAGATACAGTGTGATTTTTTTCACAACGTTTTGTTAATAACTTCATGCTTTAAAAACGCCAAAACCGCCGATTCTAGAGGTGGTTTCGTTATATTTGTTCAACTTAGAAAAAATAGCCTAAAACAACCCATTTTATATGAGCGAAGAACAAAATAAAAGTAACTACGGCGCGGATAATATTCAGGCGTTAGAAGGGATGGAGCATGTACGTATGCGTCCTTCAATGTATATTGGTGATGTAGGTACGAGAGGATTACATCATTTGGTATACGAGGTCGTAGATAATTCGATAGATGAGGCCTTGGCTGGGCATTGTGATAGTATAGATGTTATCATTAACGAAGATAACAGTATAACTACTAAAGATAACGGTCGTGGTATTCCTGTAGATATTCATAAAAAGGAAGGAGTTTCTGCTTTAGAGGTAGTAATGACTAAAATTGGTGCTGGAGGTAAATTTGATAAAGATTCTTATAAAGTGTCTGGTGGTCTTCACGGGGTAGGTGTGAGTTGTGTAAATGCACTCTCTGCTCATTTAAGAGCCACTGTGCACAGAGATGGTAAGATTTGGGAGCAAGAGTACGAAAAAGGTAAAACGTTGTATCCTGTGAAGCCTATAGGCGAAACAGACTATCGTGGAACCATTGTTACGTTCAAGCCAGATCCTGAAATATTCAAGCAAACCTTAGAATATAATTATGATACACTTGCAAGTCGCTTGCGAGAATTAGCTTTTCTGAATAAAGGAATTACCATTACGCTTACCGATAAACGTGAAACCGACGAAAAAGGGGAGTTTATATTTGATAAGTTTCACAGTACAGAAGGATTGCGTGAGTTTATTCGTTTCTTAGACGGTAATAGAGAACCTCTTATTGCAGATGTAATTGCGATGGAAGGTGAGAAAAATGGAGTGCCTGTTGAGGTGGCAATGATATACAATACGTCGTATAGCGAAAACCTTCACAGTTATGTAAATAATATAAACACACACGAAGGAGGAACACATTTAAGTGGTTTTAGACGTGGTTTAACAACCACCTTAAAGAAGTACGCAGATGCCTCTGGAATGTTAGATAAATTGAAATTTGATATTGCGGGAGACGATTTCCGCGAAGGCTTAACAGCTATTGTTTCAGTAAAAGTTCAAGAGCCACAATTTGAAGGACAAACTAAAACTAAACTAGGAAACCGTGAGGTAACATCGGCCGTTAGTCAGTCGGTTTCTGAAATGTTAGAAAATTATCTCGAAGAAAATCCGAACGACGCTAAAACTATTGTTCAGAAAGTAATTTTAGCGGCAACAGCAAGACACGCAGCACGTAAAGCACGTGAAATGGTGCAGCGTAAAACCGTAATGAGCGGTGGTGGGTTGCCAGGAAAACTTTCAGATTGCTCAGAGCAAGACCCAGAGAAATGTGAAGTGTTTTTAGTCGAGGGAGATTCGGCAGGTGGAACGGCAAAGCAAGGTCGCGATCGTATGTTTCAGGCCATTCTTCCATTACGTGGTAAAATCTTGAACGTAGAGAAGGCAATGAGCCATAAGGTGTTTGAGAACGAAGAGATTAGAAATATCTTTACGGCACTTGGGGTAACTATTGGTACCGAAGAAGATAGTAAAGCACTAAATTTAGATAAGTTACGCTATCATAAAATTGTGATAATGTGTGATGCCGATGTTGATGGTAGTCATATTGCTACCTTAATATTAACCTTCTTCTTTAGGTATATGAAAGAACTTGTTGAAGCCGGACATGTATATATTGCAACTCCGCCGCTTTATTTGGTCAAGAAAGGACAGAAGAAGGAATACGCATGGAACGATGCAGAGCGTGATGCGCTAAATGATAAATTTGGCGGGAGCGCAGGAATTCAGCGTTACAAAGGTCTGGGTGAAATGAACGCAGAACAATTGTGGGACACAACAATGAACCCCGATTTTAGAACTTTACGACAAGTAACAATTGACAATGGTACAGAAGCCGATAGAATATTCTCTATGCTTATGGGTGATGAAGTACCACCAAGACGTGAATTTATCGAGAAAAATGCGGTGTACGCCAATATCGATGCCTAACAAAAAGCTACCAAAAGCCCCGACAACGTCGGGGCTTTTATTTTAACTGGCTCTTAGTATAATATATATGTCTAGAATTGTATTTTTGCGTCAGATTTCCGAAGAAAATAGGAACACATAATAATCAAGGTTGCAATGGCAACCATAACAAAAACCAAAAAAATGAAAGTAACTGTTGTAGGAGCAGGTGCGGTAGGTGCAAGTTGTGCCGAGTACATTGCTATTAAAAATTTTGCAAGCGAAGTAGTATTGTTAGACATTAAAGAAGGATATGCTGAAGGAAAAGCGATGGACCTGATGCAAACGGCTTCGTTAAACGGATTTGATACAAAAATTACTGGTTCTACAAGCGATTATAGCAAAACAGCAAACAGCGATATCTGCGTTATTACGTCGGGTATTCCAAGAAAACCAGGAATGACTCGTGAAGAGTTAATCGGGATTAATGCTGGAATTGTAAAATCTGTTTCTTCAGATCTTATTAAACATTCTCCAGATACCATTATAATTGTAGTGAGCAATCCAATGGATACCATGACATATTTGGTGCATAAAACAACCAATCTCCCAAAAAACCGAATTATTGGTATGGGTGGGGCCTTAGACAGTGCTCGATTTAAATACCGATTAGCAGAAGCACTAGGAGCTCCAATTAGTGATGTAGATGGTATGGTTATTGGCGGTCATAGTGATAAAGGTATGGTGCCATTAACGCGTTTGGCAACCAGAAATAGCGTTCCAGTTACAGAGTTTATTAGTGACGAACGATTAAATCAAGTAAAGGAAGATACCAAAGTTGGTGGTGCTACATTAACCGGACTTTTAGGAACCTCTGCTTGGTACGCTCCAGGAGCGGCTGTTAGCGGATTGGTACAGGCTATTGCTTGTGACCAAAAGAAAATATATCCTTGTTCAACCTTATTAGAGGGAGAGTATGGTCTTAACGACTTATGTATAGGAGTACCCGTAGTTTTAGGGCGAAACGGAATTGAAAAAATTGTAGACATATCGTTAAACGATGCTGAAAAAGCACATATGCAAGAAAGCGCAGAAGGTGTAAGCAAAACAAACGGATTGTTAGAGTTATAGAACTCTTTTTAGCATAAACATGAACCTCTCAGTTTTCTATATTCTGAGAGGTTTTTTAATGCTGCCGATTTGTTACATTTGAAACACACTAAATAAACCCAAGCATGCGCCTTTTAAAATACATCATTCTTCTAGCAGTGGTTGTTTCCACTTCTTCCTGCGGAAATTTTTTGGACAAACCAGATAAGCAAGTGGTGGCGATTTTGAAAGTTGAAAACCCAAAACAAACTACAGAAGCCATTCAAGCATTACAAGAACGCTTTAAAAAGTTTGGTGTCTTGGCTGAAGTCGCACAAATTACAAACAACGAAATCAAGGTTGAATTACAAACTTCTGGCGTTGCTGAGGTTGTTAGAAATAATATGACAGCCACAACAAAACTCGAATTTTATGAAGTTATTTCGAATGTAGAAGTGTCTGAGAATTTTAAAAAGGTCTTGCAATTAAACGATTCGATAGTACAGCAGTTTAGAGAAAATTTTGAGTTTAGTCAGCATTCTGGAATGCCTACTATTGGCTATACACATGCCGCCGATACCATCATGATACGGCGGTTTCTAGACAACTACCTCCCAAAGATGTCTGCTAATGTGCCTGTTAATAAGCAGCGCTGGCTCTGGGGAATTATGGATGCAGATGGTTTGGTGCCTTTGTATTTGGTGAAAACAGACGCCAATGGGAACCCAGCTATGGGAGGAAATATGGTTGAAAACGCTCGCCAAACAACAGATCAGATTGGGCGTGCGGCAATCGCTATACAAATGTATCCTAACGTCGCTAACCAATGGGCTGTACTAACAGAGCAAGCGTATAAAAAGCAATTCCAAATTGCAATGGTCATTAATGGATTGGTGTATTCTGCTCCTGGAGTTGTCTTTGGACCAATAGAGGGGGGAAGGTCTGAAATAACTGGAGATTTTACAGTAGAAGAAGCGCAAGAATTGGCAGCGAAGATTGCTTTAGGGTATTTGCCAAAAATGGAGCTTATTTCTTTCGATGTGCAACCGTTAGATTAATGATTTCTAACCAATAATATCTATAAAGACTGTAGTGATACAGTCTTTATTTTTTTATATTTGGCGCATGAACCAAAAATGGTACATACCAATTATAGTAATTGCCTTGGCTTTCTTAGGAATCGGTCTAGACAATACGGTTGTACCTAATCAGGAAATAGTTGTTCAATTTAACAACGAAGGAGTAACCGCGCAAGAAACGCAAAAGGCTGTTGCAGCTGTAAAAAAGCAATTGCAATCTATTGGCGGTACAAACATTCAGATTACCAAGTCTCAACAAGGAAACTTAAAAATAACCTATTACAGTGCAATGGACGTTGCGGCTGTACGAAGTATTTTTTCTGATGACACCTTACTAAAAATTGGTTTTACTTCAAATACAGACCAAGCTCCAACAGATGTTCCTGCTAACAACCCTTCAAATAATTATCAACTTAACATCGATGCCATAGATTATGGACAAGAAGGTGGCTTCGATTTTGATGGGTTTGTTATAGAAATCAAAGGAGGAAATGATCGGTATGTAGACCCCTTTGTATATGCGGGTATTTCCGAAGAAATCATTCGCCTTTGCAATTCCTTTGAAAAAATTGCATATGAAGTGCAACTAGATTGTAGTCTTCATATAGATTATTCTACTTTTAATTTCCCAGAAGTGCGGGCTGGCCCTTTATCGTAAAGGAAAATAGATTACTTCCTAACATTCAATTTAAAAAGAAACAGAGCTAGCTATTGGCATTGATCTTTTATCATATCCTTATGCGAGAGCGTAGGACTTTCAGAAAAACATATTTAATATCAATAATTTAGTGTTGAATAATGTGGTAAATTTTATATTTGCCCTCCCAAAAATTTGGGATGTAAAAGACACTGTAAACAAAACAACATGCAAAATAAAGGACTTATTACCGTCTTTGCTATTCTCTTCGGAATTGTAAGTTTGTACCAATTATCGTACACCTACATTGCCAATGGAGTAGAAGATGACGCCAAGGAATACGCGCAAGCGAAGTATCCTGAAACAGAACCAGCTCAACGAGCTTTAGCAGAAACTAAATATTTAGATTCTGTAACCAATTTGCCTCAAATGTTGGGGATAGACTATAAGACAGCAAAAGAAAAAGAGCTGAATAAAGGTCTTGACTTAAAGGGTGGTATTAACGTGATCCTACAAGTATCTGTAAAAGATATCTTGAAAGGTTTGGCAAATAACACCAAAGATCCGGCGTTTAATCAGGCATTGTCTAATGCAGATGAACTTCAGAAGCAAACTCAAGATACGTACCTTGAATCTTTTTACGAAGCTTTTGAAGCCATTCCGGGTGACAACAAGTTAGCTTCTCCAAATATTTTCTTTAACAAGAACTTAGAAGACGAAATCAATGCTTCTATGACCAACGACGAAGTTCGTCCGGTAATTTCAAGAAAAATAGATGAGTCTATTGCTTCAGCATTTGAAGTACTTCGTAAGCGTATCGATAAGTTTGGGGTAACACAACCAAACCTACAACGTCTAGGGAATTCTGGACGTATCTTGGTAGAATTGCCAGGAGCTAAAGATATAGAGCGTACAAAAGACCTTTTACAGAGTACGGCTCAATTAGAGTTTTGGGAAGCTTACAAAGCAGAAACATTCCAAAGTTTCTTGTTTGAAGCAGATGCTAAACTGAAAACAATGCTTTCTCCAGAAGCGGAAGTAGTAGAGTCTGAGGTATCAGAAACAGAAGTAGCGCAAGACAGTACTGCGGTAACTGAAGAAGTTACTGAAGAAGCTACAGATGATGACCTTCAGGATTTGTTGGGAGAAGATGATGGTGAAGAAGCCTCTACAGACCCTGCAGTAAATAACCCATTATTATCTAAAATTTCTTTTGGAACACCAGGATCACCTATCATTGCTTCGGTACAAACAAAAGATCAAGAGACTATAAAAGAATACCTAGATAACCCTCAAATACGTCAGTTACTTCCAACTGAATTGCGTTATGTGAAGTTTGTATGGGGATTACCTACAGACAGAGAGGTAACTGTAGACAACGAAACAAAAACTGTTGAGTATGCAGATTTGTATGCCTTAGTTGGAAACAGAGAAAATGTACCGCCATTAAGTGGGGGTGTTGTAACAGATGCTGCTCAAGGATACGACCAAGTGGGTCGTGTAGCCGTAACCATGCAAATGAATGGTACAGGAGCTAAAATCTGGGAAGAAATGACAGGAAAAGCTTCACAAGAAGGAAGTCAGATTGCAATCATGTTAGATGACATTGTATACTCTGCGCCTGGAGTATCTTCTGGACCAATTGCTGGAGGTAGAAGTGAAATTACGGGAGACTTTACCATTGCTGAAGGACAAGATTTAGCAAATGTATTACGTGCAGGTAAATTACCTGCTTCTGCAGATATTATCGATGCTGCTGTTGTTGGGCCAACACTAGGTCAAGAAGCAATTGATAGTGGTATTTTATCATTTGCCATTGCTTTATTATTTGTACTTATATGGATGATTTTTTACTACGGAAAAGCGGGTATTTTTGCCGATATCGCTTTGGCAGTAAACATTTTGTTCATCTTCGGGATATTAGCAGGTATTGGAGCGGTATTAACACTTCCTGGTATTGCTGGTATTGTATTAACCATTGGTATTTCGGTCGATGCGAACGTACTTATCTTTGAGCGAATACGAGAAGAGCTCTCAAAAGGTAAGGCGCAGCGCGATGCTATTAAAGATGGTTTTAGCAATGCATTATCTTCAATTTTAGATGCAAACATTACAACAGGTCTTACAGGTCTAATTTTATTAGTATTTGGTACTGGGCCAATTCAAGGTTTCGCAACTACATTACTAATTGGTATTTTAACGTCACTGTTCACCGCAATTTTCATTACGAGATTATTCATTGATGGATATACTAAAAATGGTAAGTCATTAACTTGTTCTACACCAATTACGAAGAACTTATTTAAGAATGTAAATATCGATTTCCTTAGAAAGCGTAAAATTGCATACGTAATATCTGGAATACTACTTGCAATTAGTATCGGGTCTTTATTTACAGTAGGTCTTAACCAGGGTATTGACTTTGTGGGTGGACGTACATATACGGTTCGTTTCGATAAGGATGTAAGTGCTCCAGAAATTGAAGTGAAATTACTTCCTGTGTTTACAAGTGTTGAAGCTAAAACATACGGGTCTGACAACCAGTTAAAAATTTCAACAAAATATAAAGTAGACGAAAGTGGAGAAGAAGTCGATACAGAAATTGAACAAATGCTATTTTCTACTTTGAAATCTGATTTCCCTTCAGATTTAACGTTAGAAGATTTTAAGATTAATGGAAATGACACCGAAACCAAAGTCGCAGGACTTATGGGATACAATAAGGTGAATCCTACTATATCTGATGATATCAAAACGTCATCATTTTGGGCAGTTTTAGGTTCTCTTGTGGTGGTATTCTTATATATCTTACTACGTTTTAGAAGATGGCAGTTTAGTTTAGGTGCCGTAGCAGCGGTATTCCATGATGTATTACTCGTACTCGGTATCTTCTCGCTAACATACAAGGTAATGCCATTTAACATGGAGATTGACCAAAGTTTTATTGCGGCAATCTTAACCGTAATTGGATACTCGCTGAATGATACCGTGGTTGTATTTGACCGTATTCGAGAATTCTTTAACGAGCATCCGGGTTGGAAAATGAATCGTATCATTAACAGTGCCTTAAACAGTACGTTAAGCCGTACGTTAAACACGTCTATGACAACCTTGATTGTATTGTTATGTATCTTCTTTATAGGAGCAGAATCTATTCGCGGATTAATCTTTGCATTAATTGTCGGGGTAGTAGTAGGTACTTATTCATCGTTGTTTATTGCAACGCCAGTATTCTATGATACTGTAAGAAAAAGAGGAATCGATTTAACCGATAAGAAAGAAGAGGAAGAAGAGGTAGTCGCCTAAGTTTTTCTTCGGAAATATTAGATAATAAAAGCCCGCTCTTAAAAGGAGCGGGCTTTCTATTTTTATTAACTGTTTATAGGGTTATGTGTTTTCTAAACTGGCGTGTTACTAAATAGTGACTGAAGCTCCCGAAGTTACTATTTCTCCACCTTTTTAATCACGTTGCCAATTTAGAATATCACCGGCTTCCAGACCCCATTTTGTAGTGAGTCCAGCATTCACTTCTAATACGTACATAGCAGGTGCGTCAGACGGAAGCGATGTTTGGTCTAATGGTTGGGCATTTTTCTGAATACTTACTACTTCGTTAGTTGCATTTAGGTATATAATATCTAAGCCAAATTCTGTGTTCTTCATATAAAAAGAACGACGTATTTCATTAGGGAAAATAAAGAGCATTCCACGGGTGTCAAGCATGCTTTGCCTGTACATCAGTCCTGTTTGTGTTTCGTAGTCGCCTTCAGCTATTTCTAACTCTAAGTTAGCAAGCACGCTATCGGTTGTTGCCTTCTTTAAAACTCCTGTAGCTTCTTTGGTAAACGTAACTTTTTTGGTAAGAACCTTACTTTCTTTAGGTGCTTCTTTACATCCCTCAAACGTGAAAAGGGAAAACAATAGGCATGCGGGAATTAATAATTTTATCATGCTGTGTATTCAGTTTTTTTTGAACGAAGCAGAAAATAGAAACCTGCCAAAATAAATGGGATGCTTAAAAGTTGCCCAGTATTTAAGAGCCAAGTTTCGCGACCATCTACTTGTACCTCTTTAAAAAACTCTACAACAAAGCGTGTCATAAATAGTAAAATTAAGAACCAGCCAAAAATATAGCCTACATGCTTTTTAAGAGGTGTTTTCCAGTAAATAAACCAGCAAACTAAAAAGGTAATGATGTAGCCCAATGCTTCGTATAACTGGGCTGGATGACGTAATGGAACAGTAGCCAATAGTTCTGAAAACTGCGCATTATTTGCAATAGCGTCATATGCCTTATTTACATCTTTTATACCTGTAGCTTTCACGGCTTGCTGCGGAAAAATGTCATGTCGCAACATCTTTATACCAAATGGATGACCACCTGATGCTTTCCCAACGATTTCAGAATTCATAAAATTTCCGAAGCGCACAAAAGCTCCGCCAATAGCTACTGTTATTACTACTCGGTCAAAAATCCAAAGGGCGGGTTTCTTAAGTACACGCTTGTTATATAAGAGTAATGCAATTACAATACCAATCGCCGCTCCGTGACTTGCGAGACCTCGAAAACCTGTAAACTCAAATTCGGGAACTGTTTTAAAAGGTAAAACCACAGATAGCGGATCTTCCCAAAGCAATTCGGTTTCATAGAAAAAGACATGTCCCAGACGCGCGCCAATTAAGATTGCTAACACCATATAGATAAAAAGACTATCTAGCTTTTCCATAGAAATGTTATCATTCTTATAGAATCGCTTCATAATAAACCACCCAATAACAAAGGCAACAACGTAAGAGAGACTATAAAATCGAATCATAAAAAAACCAAGGTCAATACCTTCGCTGGGGTTCCATGTGGTACTTAAAAAGTGTAGCATAGGGCTGTTTTGTGAAATGTAAAGATAGGAAAATTGCGTTCTCAATAAGAATGGTATGTTGCTATTTTTATTAGGAAGAAGGACGAACAGGCGAGCTAGCGCGTTGGCGAGTTGTCATCCCCATCCGGAACAGGATCATAGCCCGAACCTCCCCAGGGCGTTGGAGTGTTAAGAAAATGTACGGTGTACATTTTTAACGAACAGGCGAGCTAGCGCGTTGGCGAGTTGTCATCCCCATCCGGAACAGGATCATAGCCCGAACCTCCCCAGGGCGCTGGAGTGTTAAGAAAATGTACGGTGTACATTTTTAACGAACAGGCGAGCTAGCGCGTTGGCGAGTTGTCATCCCCATCCGGAACAGGATCATAGCCCGAACCTCCCCAGGGCGCTGGAGTGTTAAGAAAATGTACGGTGTACATTTTTAACGAACAGGCGAGCTAGCGCGTTGGCGAGTTGTCATCCCCATCCGGAACAGGATCATAGCCCGAACCTCCCCAGGGATGACAACTCCCAATACGTTTTACAGCAAGCCATCCTCCTTTAAACAACCCGTGTTTTTGCAGTGCTTCTACAGTATATTGAGAACATGTTGGCTGATAGCGACAGGTAGAGGGAAATAGTGGCGAAATAGCACGCTGGTAAACACGCACTAAAAAGATAAAGGGATATGTGAGTATTTTTTTCATCTCAACTCCTTTAAATAGAAATTTAGAGGTGTTTCATAATTTTTTTAGTTGAAATTTAGCTCAAAGAATACGTAGTTCCATCTTTGCCATCTTTCAACTGAATTCCTACTTCCTGTAATTGATCTCGTATGGTATCACTTGTAGCAAAGTCTTTATTTTCGCGTGCCTGATTTCGCAATTGAATAAGTAACGCAATAGCGCCATCTAACTTGTCAACACTGCCATCTCCTTTCGATTTCGTGTCTTCTAGTCCGAGCACATCAAATATAAACACAGTGAGCGTCTCGTTTAATAGTTGTAAATCTGAAGCAGTTATAGTGGCATTACCATCTTTTAGCGCATTAATAAACTTAGCGGCTTCAAATAGTTGAGCAATTAAAATCGGGCTGTTGAAATCGTCATTCATGGCGTCATAACAGCTCTGTTTCCAGGCTTGAACGTTCATCGTACTGCTTGAAGATGTGCTGATTTCAGCAATACCATGATACGCGTCTAACAACCTATTAAAACCCTTCTCTGAAGCTTCTAGCGCGTCGTTAGAAAAGTCTAGAATGCTTCGGTAATGTGCCTGAAACATAAAGAATTTTGCTACTGAAGGTGAAAATGTTCTTCCAAGCGCATTATTTTCGCCAGAGAATAACTCGCCAGGCAAAATATTGTTTCCTGTAGATTTAGACATTTTCTTCCCGTTTAGAGTTAGCATGTTAGTATGCAACCAATAATTTACAGGACTTTTATGGTTACTTGCTTCTGCTTGTGCAATTTCACACTCATGGTGCGGAAATTTTAAATCCATGCCACCTCCATGAATGTCAAAGGTTTCGCCAAGATATTTTGTGCTCATCGCAGTACATTCTAGATGCCAACCCGGAAAACCATCACTCCAAGGTGAAGGCCAACGCATAATATGTTGTGGCTCTGCTTTTTTCCAAAGCGCAAAATCTTGCGGATTTTTCTTTTCGCTCTGAGCGGCAAGCTCTCGCGTATTGGTGATCATATCTTCAAGTAGTCTTCCACTTAACTTTCCGTAGGCATGATCTTCATTAAATTTTACAACATCAAAATATACAGAACCATTTTTTTCGTAGGCATATCCTTCGGCAAGTAACTTTTCTACAATTTCAATTTGTTCTATAATATGTCCTGTGGCGGTTGGTTCAATGCTTGGAGGTAGCGCATTAAATTTTGCCATAGTTTCATGAAAATCTAAGGTGTATTTCTGAACCACTTCCATGGGTTCAAGTTGTTCAATTCTTGCCTTTTTAAGAATTGGGTCGTCACCACTTTCGCCATCATTTTCTAAATGTCCAGCATCGGTAATGTTTCTAACGTAGCGAACTTTGTACCCAAGATGTTTCAGATATCTGAAAATTAAATCGAATGACAAAAACGTACGGCAATTACCCATATGTACATTACTATACACTGTGGGGCCACATACGTACATGCCTATGGCGCCTTCATGAATTGGGACAAAATCTTCCTTTTGTTTAGTTAAGGAATTATAGAGTTGAATTTGTTGATTTTTATAAAGGCTCATGATATGTTTTGAGTGGCTTTTCAGTTGGTTTCAAGATTTGTTGATGCTAATTTTATGGTAACTAGACACCTTCAAAGCTGGTATTTAAGTTGATGTAATCTAAAAAATCGCGACGCGTATCGGGGTTTTTAAACTTTCCGCCGAACTCGCTAGTCACCGTACTGCTATCTATGTCGCGAATTCCTCTAGAATTTACACATAAATGTTTCGCATCAATAACGCACGCAACATCTTCTGTTTTTAATGCTTGCTGTAATTCTTTTACAATCTGCATTGTAAGTCGTTCCTGAACTTGTGGGCGTTTTGCGTAATAATCTACAATACGATTCATTTTAGAAAGTCCAACAACTGTTCCGTTCGAGATATAGGCAATATGTGCTTTGCCAACAATTGGGAGCAAGTGATGTTCGCAGGTAGAGTAGAGTGTGATGTTTTTTTCAACAAGCATTTCTCCATACTTGTATTTATTGTCGAACGTTGAAGCTTTAGGTTTTCGGTCTGGGTGCAAACCGCTAAAAATTTCTTGTACAAACATTTTTGCAACTCTGTTAGGCGTTCCCTGCAAGCTGTCGTCTGTTAGGTCTAAGCCTAAAGTTTGCATGATGTTTTGAACGTCCTTTTTAATGCGGGCAATCTTTTCGATATCGCTTAGTTCAAAGGCGTCATTACGCAATGGTGTATGTGGCGCAGCACTTAAATGATCGTCTGCTGAAGCATCAGTATGTAGTAGCGATTTTTCCAAATCCATAGTCAATTTTATTGTATACTTTATTTGTGGTGTGCAAAGATACGTATTTCGGCGATTGCGATGAATATTTGTTAAATTGTATTTAACAGCATGTTTTGCACGTTTCGTCCTATGGTTTCATAAAATTTTCTTAATTTTCGCGGATTATAATAAAAAATATGAAAAAGACTTACCCCACCTCGTTCTTTGCGTCTATTATACTCTTATTTTCATTTGCAGCTATGAATGCGCAAGGCCCAGGTTCTTTATTTGTTGATGCTGGACCCGATCAAGCTTTAATACCAGGGTCTGGAGGATGTACAACGATTACTGCAACATTTCTTGAAACGTTTGACACCTCTGGTTCTACGTATGCCGTAAATTCAATTCCTTATAATCCGCCCTTTGCCTTTGACGGTTTGGCAAATTCAATCGATATTTCTACAGACGATGTTTGGTCTCCAGTAGATACATTGCCTTTTGATTTTTGTTTCTTCGGAAATTTGGAGCAAGATTTTCAAGTAGGCTCAAATGGAGTAATTCGCTTTGATGTTGATGCTGGTGATACAACTAATGGTTGGGCTTTTAGTGAAGATTTACCAAACAATACAAATGCAACACTAGCCGAAGCAAATGTATTTACACCCGTACACGATATTCACCCTGGTATTAATCCAAATAATGAAATTGGATACGAAGTTTTAGGAACCTTCCCTAACCGAGTTCTTGTGGTTTCTTATTTTGAAGTTGCCATGTTTTCAGGATCTTGTAATTCAATGGAAGCAACACACATGGCTGTGTTTTATGAATACTCTAACGTAATCGAAATTTACATAAGAGATAAGCCAACTTGTACAACGTGGAATGACGGAAATGCTGCGGTGGGTATTCAAAATAATGCAGGTGATACAGCCTATGTACCCCCTGGAAGAAATACAAGTGATTCTCCATGGACCACTAATAATGAAGCCTGGAGTTTCAGTCCAGTTGGTACAGAGACTTATGTGTTTGAATGGCTAGACGACATGGGAACCGTAGTGAGTACAGACCCAGTGTTTAATGTATGCGTTCCTTGTGGAACTACAACCTACACAGCACGTGTAACTTATAACAATACTTGTAATGGGGACGTAGTTGTACTCGAAGATGATATTGAAATTACCTTCGGAAATTTTTCAGCAGATTTAGGTCCCGACGTAGAAACCTGTAATACAGATCCAATTTTGTTAGATGCGAATACTGGGTTAACAGGGCTTTCTTATGAGTGGTTTTATAATGCCGTTTCTCAAGGACCATCTACTGTCGATGATAATACATTTTTAGTAACTGCTCCTAATTCTGGAACTTATACTGTTGAAGTATTTGATCCAGGAGATCCAACCTGTGTTGTGTCAGATAGTGTAGACATTAACTATTATCCACAGCCTATTATTGAAAATCCTGCAGATGATTTGTTTCAGTGTGATGATGGTGTAAATTTAGGTGAGTTCGACCTTACAGTAAACAATGCAGTAGTTTTAGGAACACAAAATCCAGCCGAGTTTACCTTTTCTTACCATAATAGTCAGGCAGACGCCGATACCGGGGCAAACCCAATTATGCCAGATACTGCATACCCAATTGCAACACCTCCTTTAGAAGTAATCTATGTTAGAATTCAAGATTTGTCAGGTACGTGTTTTGCGACAGACGAATTTAATATTGAATTCTCGCCAGTTAGTGCAGGACCAATGACAGATATTCTTGATTTGTGTGATCAGGATTCAGATGGTATGGTGACTTTAAACCTAGTTGCACTAAAAAATGCGGAAGCATTAAACGGACAAAACCCATCAGATTATTCAGTGAGTTATCACCCAACACAATTAGATGCCGATAACAATACAAACCCACATCCAAATCCATATGATGTAACCGTATCGCCAGAAACTATTTTTGTTCGAGTTGAAAATAATAATAGCCCAGGCGGATCATGTTTTGCTACCGATAGTTTTATTGTTGAATTTTTTATTGCTCCGGCTTTGAATATGCCTACACCGTATGAAATTTGCGACGAGTTACCGAATGATGGTTTTGCAGAATTTGACCTGACAACAAAAGATAATGAAATCACAGGTGGAAACCCTGACGCGGTCGTTACATACTACGAAACTTTGAATGACGCGCAGAACGCAATGAACGTGATTGCAACGCCTACTATGTATATTAATATAGTGCAAGGATTTCAAACAGTATATGCAAGAGCAGAAAATATAAATAGTCCAGATTGTTTCAATGTTGTTGCTTTAGACTTAAAAGTCAACGACAGTCCACCTCTTACAGATCCGGTCACTGATTATATTATTTGCGACAATGACGAGGATGGTTTAGAGGAATTTGATTTAACGAGCAAGGATGGTGAGATAGCGAACATTTTGGTTAATTTAACAATTACGTATCACACGAGTCAGGCAGATGCTGAGGCTGGTGTTGGAGCTATTGCTACACCTGGGGCTTATATAAGTGGTGGTGAGATAATTTGGGCGCGTGGAGAGAATATAGCTGGATGTTATACGGTTGTTAGTTTTACATTGATATTAGACACGATTCCGTTGTTTGTTGAGGTTCCTGAGTTTAGGCAGTGTGACAATGATGGAGATGGTGTTGAGAGTTTCGATTTAAATACTCAGAATGCTACGATTGTCGATGGTGATTTAGATTTAAGTGTTACGTATCATCCTACCGAGTTAGATGCAGACGATGCTACTAATGAGTTAATGAGTCCTTATGTGAGTGGAGGCGAGGTTATCTGGGTACGTGTAGAGAGTAATAGTCGTGGTTGTTATGGTGTATTTGACATGGAGCTTATCGTTGTGGAGCGTCCTGATATTTTTGAGCCAGATCCTCTTACAATTTGTGATGACAACAACGATGGTTTTGGGGAGTTTACTTTGACAGATGCAGATGATCAGGTTGTCAATGGTAATCCGGCGGGTAATTTGGTAGTTAGCTATCATGAGACGTTGGTCAATGCTCAGAACAATGTAGATCCTTTAGCGAGTCCTTATTTGAATATAGTTCCTTTTAACCAGACGGTGTATGTTCGTTTGAGCGATACTGCTACGGGATGTTATAATGTTACAACGTTAGATCTTATAGTTTTAGAGACCCCTGAGATATCAGATCCTTCACCATTAGAGGAGTGTGATACCGATGGAGATGGTGTTTTTGTATTTAACCTTACTGATGCTGAGCCAGAGATTTTGGCGGGTCTAACGGGAGGTCCTTATGTGGTGAACTATTATGAAGACCCAGCCCTTACCATTGCGATAGCTAATACTACGGCATATCCAAACATTAGTAATCCTCAGACTTTGTTTGTGACAGTAAGTGATACAGGCAATAGCTGTTTGGCAGAGACAACTTTAGAACTTATTGTAAACCTTCCACCATCGCTCAATGAGCCTATGGCCTATACGTTATGTGATGAGAATGATCCTCCTGGAGAGGAGATGGAGGTTTTTGATCTTACCAGTCGTACAGCAGAGATCACAGGCGGTAATATAGGTATTGTGGTTAGTTTCTATGAGAGTTTGGCCGATGCACAGGCAGGCACAAATGCCATTGCGACACCAGAGGCATATACCAATTTAACCAATCCACAAAACATTTATATTCGAGGAGAGAACGCTACCACGGGTTGTGAACAAACAGGTGGTGTAAACGGGTTGGTTCTTGAGTTACGTGTAGATAACATTCCTGATGTAGAAGATCCAACACCTTTGGTTGTTTGTGATATGGATAATGATGGTTTTGCTCAGTTTGATCTTACCAGTAAAGATGCAGAGATTGCAGGAGGTGATCCTAGTGTAACTGTTACCTACCATGAAACACTTTTAGATGCTCAGGATGGGGTGTTTGCCCTTACGAGTCCGTATCAAAACATTGTAGCCGACATGCAGACGGTATACGCGCGTGCTGTTTTCTCTATGGCTCCTAATACCAATGGTTGTTTTGATATTGTTGAGTTAGACCTTATTGTACTTCCTTCTCCAACCTTGCCTTTGGAGATATCGCCAATTATTGCTTGTGAATCAGGTGGTACTGCGGTGTTCGATTTAACAGAGCGAGAAGTAGAAATTTTAAATGGTCAAGATCCGTTGAGTTTTACGGTTAGTTATTATGAATTACTAGTAGATGCACAGGCGGGTACTAATGCTATTGCTATACCTACGGCATATGCTAATACTAGCAACCCACAGACTATTTATGTTCGTGTTTCAGATAACACGAATCTATGTGCTGTCACGGGTAGTTTTGAGATAGAGGTTCGTGAGCCACCTATGGCCACACAGCCTATTCCGTTTACTAAGTGTGATGATCTAGGTGAGCCTAATGATGGTATTGCTAGTTTCGATTTAACGACCAAAGATGTTGAGATTGCTGGTGCTGGTATTGGTATTAATGTAAGTTACTACCTTACACCTGAAGATGCTCAGGATGCGACCAATGCTATTGATCCAGCTACGGCGTATGTAAACCAAGATCCAGTTACAGGAGCTGCTATTAACCCGCAGACGATTTATGTACGTGTAGACGATGTTACTACAGAATGTGAAGGCTTTACAAGCATGACCCTTCGTGTGGTGTCTAATCCAGAACCTGTTTCGCCAGATGCTATTGAGGTTTGTGATATTAATGATCCAAACGATGGGGTAGAGGTATTCGATTTAACCATACGCGAGGCTCAGATTCTCAATGGTGAGAATTGGACTTTAGAGTATTATGAGACCTTTACCGATGCTGTAGATCAGACCAATGTTATTGGTACCCCTGGGGCATATCCTAATATAAGTAATCCTCAGATTGTTTATGTACGTGTTACCAATGGTACCATTCCTGAGATGTGCTTTGAGATTGTAGAATTAGAACTTATTGTGAATCCATTACCAGATGCTAGCGCAGTGGTAACGCCATTGGTTTTATGTCAGGCACCTAACACTGGATTTGGGTTGTTTAACCTTACCGATAAGGAAGGTGAGATACTCGGGGGTCAAGATCCAGCGCTTTTCACGGTTAGTTATTATGAGAGTGCTGCAGATGCGGCCATTATGTTTAATCCAATTACAACCCCTGGTTCGTATACAAACCTTAGCAATCCACAGACTATCTATGTAGGGATACAGAATATAGAGACGGAGTGTTATATTGCTATGCAAGAGTTTGAGTTACGTGTAGATGATGGAGCTACGGCAACAACACCTGCAGCGCCATACGCTATTTGTGATAATACAGACCCTAATGATGGTATAGCCGACTTTACCTTAGACGATCCAACAGACCCTACTTCACAGGCTCAGTTGTTGCGTGATGAGATACTCGGGGGTCAAGATCCGACGTTATTTTTACTTACCTATCATGAGACTCTTGCTAATGCAGAAGGGAACATAGATCCATTAGGAGCTACGTATACTAATATTGTAAATCCACAAGTGATTTATGCTCGTGTGAGTAATAGCGCCAACGATTGTTTTGCGATTACTGAAGTTATTCTGAAAGTGGAGCAATTACCAATTTTGGCATTAGATGAGGAGTATAGGTTGTGTGTAGATGCCGATGGGTTACCGATCGAGGCTGAATTTGGAGGTCCTTCACCACCGGTTTTAGATACAGGGTTATCACCAGAGGATTATATTTTCTTGTGGGAGTTAAATGGAGCGGTACTTATTGGAGAAGTAGGTCCTTCAATTATAGCGACACAAGAGGGTGTTTATGTGGTCACTGTTACCGAGCGTGTTACAGGCTGTATGCAGAGTTATACCACTACGGTGATATTGAGTTCACCTCCAACGACATTTGATGTAGATGTTACCACGGGTGCCTTTGCAGGAGAGCATGCGATAACTGCTACTGCCCAAGGTTTAGGGACGTATCAGTTCCAGTTAGATGATGGAGCCTTCCAAGATGAAGGGATGTTTAACAATGTGGCTCCTGGAAGTCATACGGTTACCATACAAGATATAAATGGTTGTGGGAGTGTGACGGTACCGGTAGGTGTTGTGGATTATCCTAGGTTTATGACTCCTAATTTAGACGGATACCATGACACGTGGAATATCATTGGTATTGCAGATGCAGACCCTACGGCAAAAATTTATATATTTGACCGCCACGGAAAACTGCTTAAGCAGATTAGTCCAACAGGAGAAGGATGGGATGGAACCTTTAACGGAAATCCTATGCCTTCTAGCGATTACTGGTTCGTGGTAGAATATACAGAAGACGAAACCCAAAAGGAGTTTAAAGGACACTTCACTTTAAAAAGATAATACACATTGTATAAAACAACAAAAGCCTGTCTATTTAGACAGGCTTTTGTTGTTTATAGGTAGTTCTTTAATTAGAGATTCACACCAAAAGTAAGCACCACATTGCTTGTTACAGCATTAATTGTAGCTGCATCTGTAAGACCGATATTATAAAGTTGTTGTTGTCTTTCCTGTTCTGCTCTAGCGTAAGATACGTCGAAACTATAATTTCCGAAGTTATATCCAAGTCCCAATGAGAAGCCATTAGTATCACCCACTGTAAGCTCATTCACATACGGGCTTTGTTCATACATAAAACCGCCACGAAGACTTAACTGGTTGATTCTGTATTCACCACCAATTCGAAGTGTGGAAGCTCCTGTTAACTGATTCTCAATAACGTTATTCTGATTGGCAAAGAAAGTATCACTTGTAGGTCTAAATTCAATATTTGAGTAATCTTTGAAGGAATAGTCTATGCTAATAAGTCCTTTTTTGCCAAAAATATAGGCACTACTGGCTGTTAATTTTCCTGGAGTTCTAAGATTGTAATTTTCAAAAACATTAATGACTCTTGGGTCTACAATTTCTGTAAAAACTTGATTGTCTACTGTACGTTGCGTTTCTAAGTATTGAGATGTTTCTTCGGAAATTTCATACCAGGTAGGTGTGTCTATGGTAAGCCCAAATCTAAAATCTTCAAATTTTGCTATGGCGCCTATCTGAGCTGAAAACCCTGCGCCTAGTACGGAAAGATTGTTTTCAAAACCAATCTGATTTACAGATGAACCCGGGTTGCTATTAGTTTCAAACAAAAATGTGCTCTGGTCATAATCAATTGCGTGGGAGTTCAGGTTAATCCCGAAAAACCAATTTTCACCGTATTGCGTTCCAAAATTAATGGTGTATTTACCACTGTACCCTTGAGTTAAATAAGTGTATTCTTGATTAAAATTTCCGTTGGAAACATTACTTATATACTCTGTATTACGCGGGTCATTTGTTAGCGGATCAAAAATAAACCCTTGATAGCCCAAAAATGCATTTTGTGCTGCTACGCCTTCGGTTTCACCTAAAAAATTATATAAATCTGAAATTCCCTCATCGAATCGCAACTGCAATAAGTCTAGCGGTATACCTTGTGCTTGTTCTGTGAAAAATGATGCGATGGATGTATTGCCTCTTCCTGACGCAAATATATCATTGTCGAAATTTTCAGTATTGTTATATGTTAATCCAATTGTAAATTTCTTCCAATTTGAGTCGTTAGGGCTATCAAAAACAAATACAATACCTGCCTGATTTAAACTAAGTTCGTTTTCACCACTGGTTTGTGAATTATTAAAATAACGTGCGGTGTTGTCAACATCTGTAATTGCAAAAGAAACATTGCCGCTATTATCTAGAAATACAGCGCTTCCTGCTGGGTTTATAGAGATGGCACTCATATCGCCTCCAAGAGCTCCAAAAGCACCGCTAAGGGCATTAAAACGGGCTGTCCCATTAATGTTGTCAGTTGCATATCGAAGTCCGTCGGTACTATTTTGTGCTTGGGAAACAGCCATAGCGCAGACTGCTATGAGTAAGAATGAGATTCTTTTCATAAGGTGTAAGTTATAAAATGTAATTAAAAAGATTATCCGCGACCGCCTCCTCGACGTGAGCCTCCACCCCTAGAAGCTCCAGACGATCTTGATCCGCCAGAACTTCTCATAGATCCAGAAGATCGCGAGCTTGATGAAGGTCTAGAGAAACCAGATGATCTCCTACTGCTTGAAGAGGGTCTTGTGTTTGTACGATTTCGAGTAGTTGAAGATCGAATGTTTGTGTTTCGTTGTGTTCTGTTAATACTTCGAGTGTTAGTAGCTCTTCTATTTTGCGTGTAGCCTCGAGAGTTTGTACTTCTAGAATTTCTAACAGTATTGCCTCGGCTATTACTATATCTACTTACAGAGCTTCTCGCATCAGAATTGTAATTTCTTCTCGCCGTTTCATTTCTTGAATAGCTATTGCTTCTATTGGTCCTTGTAGCGTATCTGCCAGTTCCAGTGTTACGTCGTCCTCTGTTATAGGCAATATTGTTTCCGTAGTAGCCATTTCCGTAGTGACCACCATAATAGCCGCCCCATCCATAATAGCCGCCCCATCCATAATAGCCACCCCATCCATAATTACCATACCAGTAAGGCGAGTTCCAGCCCCAGGCGTTTCCATACCAGCCGCCCCAGCCCCACGCATTTCCGTACCAGCCTCCCCAGCCCCAGCCATTACCATACCAGCCTCCCCAGCCCCAACGATTTCCATACCAGCCTCCCCAGCCCCAGTTGTTAAAGCCAGTTTCGTAGATGTTTACGGTAACGTTGTCTGCGTTGTTGCCCCATGCCCCATAGCCATCTTCATATTGAGATTCTTTGGTTACTATATAGCCTTCGTCGTCTATATATTCTTCTGAAACATACGAGTCTATATCTGTAAAGATTAGATCTTCCTCCGGTAAGCTTTCATATTCAGCTTCTTTGGTTTTAAAGTACTGTTTGTAGTAGTTGGAGTTATTTGTTGTAGCTACTTCTTCTACTTGTTGTTGGTCAGATCCGTAAATGCCGTCTTCGGCAGCATATTGAGAAGAGCCACAAGAAACTAAAACGATGGATAGTATTCCCATTAAAAGAAAAGGGAAGACATTGATGGAGGAGAAATTTTTAGTTTGCATAACTGTTGTATTTTATTGTTGGGCTACGTAAAAATAATTAGTTTTGCCCGATTGTACTAATTATTTAACAAAGACACAACATTTGTGCCAAAGTACGTACTATGGGAAAGAATTTGACTACTAGAAACGAAGATTATAGTAAATGGTATAACGAGTTGGTTATCAAGGCCGATCTTGCTGAAAACAGTGGGGTACGGGGGTGTATGGTGATAAAACCTTACGGATATGCGATTTGGGAGAAAATGCAGGCAGAACTTGATAGAATGTTCAAGGAAACGGGACACCAAAATGCTTATTTTCCATTGTTTATTCCAAAATCATACTTCAGCAAAGAGGCAAGCCATGTAGATGGTTTCGCTAAAGAATGTGCTGTCGTAACGCATTATCGCTTAAAAAATGATGAAAATGGAAATGGTATAGTTGTAGATCCTGATGCTAAGTTAGAAGAAGAGCTTATTGTTAGGCCTACTTCAGAAACTATTATTTGGGATACCTACCGAAAGTGGGTGCAGAGCTATAGAGATCTTCCTTTGCTCATTAACCAATGGGCGAACGTAGTGCGTTGGGAAATGAGAACTCGTTTGTTTTTGCGTACAGCAGAATTTTTGTGGCAAGAGGGACACACAGCACATGCTACAGAGAAAGAGGCTGTGGAGGAAGCTGAGCAAATGATGCATGTCTATGCCGATTTTGTTGAAAACCATATGGCTGTACCCGTTGTAAAAGGGACTAAAACAGAAAGTGAACGTTTCGCAGGTGCTTTAGAAACCTATTGCATTGAAGCTTTAATGCAGGATGGAAAAGCGCTACAAGCTGGAACATCACATTTTTTAGGTCAAAATTTTGCCAAAGCATTTGATGTTAAATTTGCTACCAAAGAAGGGAAACAAGAATATGTTTGGGCTACCTCTTGGGGAGTATCTACACGATTGATGGGAGCGTTAATAATGACGCATAGTGATGATAATGGCTTGGTGCTGCCTCCTAAGTTAGCGCCAGATCAGGTGGTTATTGTGCCTATTTATAGAAACGATGAGCAATTAGAGGCTATTAGCGAGGTTGCTAAGGCATTACAGAAGGAGTTGCGTACTAAAGGTATACGCGTGAAATATGACGCCAGAGATACCCATAAGCCGGGCTGGAAATTTAATGAGTATGAATTAAAAGGGGTGCCAGTTAGGATTGCTATCGGTCCTAAAGATCTTGAAAAGGGTACAGTAGAGCTGGCCCGTAGAGATACCTTGGAAAAACAATTTGTAGCGCGCGAAGATGTGGTTGGAGTGGTAGAAGGCTTAATGACTGAAATTCAAGAAAATTTGTACACTAAAGCAATTGCGCATAGAGCTGAACATACTACTAAAGTAGATTCTTACGACGCATTTAAACAAGTGCTGGAAGATAAAGGCGGTTTTATTTCTGCTCATTGGGATGGTACAACTGCTACAGAAGAACAAATAAAGAATGAAACGAAAGCTACGATACGCTGCATACCATTAGATGATGATAATGAGGCTGGAAGCTGTATGGTAACTGGAAAACCTTCAAAAAGACGTGTTCTTTTTGCGAAGGCATATTAAATTTTTTAAATTTTTTTTGAAAGGGATTTGCGACATAAAAAAATAGTTGTATTTTTGCATCCGCATTTAAAAACAATGGTCCGTTCGTCTAGGGGTTAGGACGCCAGGTTTTCATCCTGGTAACAGGGGTTCGATTCCCCTACGGACTACAAATATTAGATTAAACAAACATCATGGCGAATCATAAGTCAGCACTAAAGAGAATTAGAAACAGCGAAACAAAGCGTTTACGTAATCGTTACCAACACAAAACGACGCGAAATGCTATTAAGAAGTTACGCGAGATGACAGATAAGAAGGAAGCTGAAAAGTTTTTTCCTGCTGTTATGTCCATGATCGATAAGTTAGCGAAGAATAATATTATCCATGATAATAAAGCAGCTAACGTTAAATCTAAATTGGCGAAGCACGTAGCTACGTTATAAGTTTTAATGGCGAATTAAATAGAACTCCTCCAATGTTGGGGGAGTTTTTTTATGGGTAAAAGTCAAGTGTTATAACCAAACTGACCTAGCTAAATAATTAACAAGCGCATGTCAAGCTTATTTTTTTGTGGTAAAATTGACAAAGAATTTTAATATATAACCGATAAGCTATATCTTTCAACAACCACAATCATCGGTCTATGTTTAAAAGATTAACCAATTTTTTCTACGCACCAATAAACCCTTCTATTGTTTGCATCTTTAGAATCATTTTTGGGCTAATTGCCACCTATCAGATTATTTATTATTTTAAAGTAGATTATACCTATCAATTTATTGCTGGGCCAGAGGTGCTTTTCTATTTTAACGAACTGTCTTTTCTACAGCCACTGCCACTACCAATCTTAAAGGGACTTCACTTTTTGTTGTTAATTTCAACAGTCTGTATTACACTTGGGGTATGGTATAGGTATGCAATAAGCTTTTTCTTTATCGTTTTTAGCTATTTCTCATTTATGGATAGCACACTATATAACAATCATATCTATCTTTTTTCATTGTTTGCTTTTGTTATGATTTTTATAAGTGCCGATGAAAAGTATAGTATCAAATCACGTAAAAGAAAAGACATTGCTAAGATGTATATTCCAGCGTGGCATCAGTATATCTTAATGTTTTTGATAGCACTTCCATACTTTTTTGGAGGTATAGCAAAACTGTCGTCCAATTGGTTGCACACAAATTTGGTTTCTGAAATTTTATCGGCTTCTAAAAATAATTTTTTAACACAACTGTTTTCTAACGATACACTTATAGCATTTGTAAAGTACGGCGGACTTATATACGATTTAGGCATTGTATTTTTATTGCTTTTTAAAAGGACGCGTCTTTTTGCAGTAGGATTAATTCTAATTTTTAACCTTACGAATAATTCTTTACTTTTTGACGATATCGGAGTTTTTCCGCTTTTTATGATTGTTGCTACCATCTTATTTTTTAACCCCGAGCGTGTAGGTAATTTTACTGATACACTGTTCATCAAGAAAAAGAAAGTTGTTAAGCTTTCTCAGAAAGAAAAGAAACGCTTAAAGAAGCAACTAAAGAGCAAAGATGTTAGTGCGACAGTTACTAATGGTGATGCAGTTGTAGTTGAAAACTCAGATGTGCTGTTTGCTAAATCTAATAAAGGTCTTGTTACGGGGCTTTTGTTGGTGTTTTTGATTTTTCATCTCGTTTTTCCATTTCGATATTTATTACACTCAAATAATCCCGAATGGTATGGACCCGGCGTTCATTTTGCTTGGCGCATGAAATTACAGGCAAAAAAGGTTGTTACACTTAACTTGACAATGCAAGATCGAGCCTCTGGAGCTACGGGAGAAATCAAGGAAAAGACGTTTATTTCGCATAATCAATCGTTACATTTAGTAGACAGACCAGTTAACTTGGTGCTCTTAGCTAAATATTTGAAGCCTAAAATTGAAAAACAATACGGGATTGTAAACCCTAAAATTTCCGCAGAAGTTATTGTTGAATTTAATGGGCTACCAGCTCAGCAAATGATAGTGCCAACTGTTGATTTAACCGAAGTAGATGAACGTGATTATAACGACCTATCTTGGATAGTACCACTAAAAATGAGCGAAGAAGATTAATTAGTTACGGAAGTAAACTTTTAGCATCACCACCATTTCTAACAATATCTCGCACTATAGAAGACGAAATGTGAGAATACTCTGGACTGCAAATTAAAAATACACTTGCAACACCATTTACCTTTTCGTTTGCCTGTGCAATGGTTTGCTCATAAGAAAAATCGATTGTGTTTCTTAGTCCGCGTAATATATACTGGGCCTCCATTTCTTTGCAAAAATCAGCCGTCAACCCTTTATAAGACATCACTTTTATATTAGGGTGCTGCGGAAAAGCGTCTGTTATACGTTGTATACGTTCTTCAAGCGACCACATATACTTTTTATCTGCATTACTGCCAATGGCAATTATAATTTCATCAAATAGAGGTAGTGCCCGTTTAACAATATCTACATGCCCTATGGTTATAGGGTCGAAAGATCCGGGGAAAACAGCGCGTCTAATGGTGTTTGTTTGGCTCAACAGTTAATCATTTATATTCTTGAGTACAAGGTACAAAAGTTATTTTAGCTACTTGCTTCTTCTATTAGCGTTCCAAAAAATTGCGTAAGTGTAAGGTTGGCGTCACGCACCTGCTTCGGAATAATACTTTCTTTGCTCAAGCCGGGTGTTGTGTTAATTTCTAAGAAAAAAGGAATTCCGTCTTGAAGAATAAATTCGCATCGGGTCACTCCTTTCATGTTTAGAAGTTTATAAATACGTTTGGTTTCGGCTTGTACCAGTTTTGTTTCTTCTTCGGAAATGCGCGCAGGGGTAATTTCTTGAGACTTACCAAGATACTTTGCTTCATAGTCGAAAAAGTCATTTTCCGAAACAATTTCCGTAGGCATCAATACTTTTATTTCACCATTAACGGTGTAAGCTCCAACTGACACTTCAGTGCCAACAAGTGCCGTTTCTACTAACACTTCATGATCTTCTGTATAGGCTTTTTCTAGGGCAGCTTTAAAATCTTCTTGCCTTTGAACTTTCGAAATACCATAACTAGAGCCTGCTCTGTTAGGCTTTACGAAACATGGTAAGCCAACTTTTTTTATCACTTCGTCAATAGAAAAATCAACCCCTCTATTAATATAATATGAATTTGCGCACTTAACACCAAAGCCCTGTAAAACCATAAGACAATCGCGCTTGTCAAAACTAAGCGCACTTGCATAAAAAGACGGAGAGGTTTGTGGTATTTTTAGTAATTCCCAATACGCCTGTAATAAACCATCTTCCCCTGGCGTGCCATGCACGGTATTAAAGATTACATCGGGTACAACGGCACTATCATTTACAATAAAACTAAAGTCATCTTTGTTAATAGGTTGTTTTAGGCCGTTTTCAGCAATAAAAAACCAACCCTCATTTAAGATATGTACTGGATAGACGTTGTACAGTGCTGTGTCTAAAGATTCACAAACTACTGCTCCGCTATTAAGTGAGATTTCAAATTCACTAGAATAGCCTCCCATTACTACTGCTATATTTTTTTTGCTCATACCAAATACGCAATTAGTGCGTTTATCAAAAATATAACTTATCGAATAAAAGTTGCTAACTTTAGGTTTGTTATTTTTGCCTTATAACCTTCAACGTATGTCGTTTTTTAAATACATCTTATCAAAAGCTTTCGTAAAACAATTATTGTTTGCCATTGTAGGGCTTATCGTATTATCTTTTTTGGTACTCTGGTGGTTGAGAAGTACAACCAACCATGGTCAACAAATTGAAGTGCCAGACCTAGCAAAGCGTACCCTTGGTGAGGTAGAAGATATTTTAGACGAAAATGACTTGAGATACGTAATTCTAGATTCTGCGAATTTTAATCCAGATTATCCAAGATTTTCAGTGATAGAACAATTACCTCGTGCAGGTAAATTTGTGAAGGAAGACCGAAAAATTTATCTAACACTTAATCCGTCTGGTTACAGAAAAGTTAAAATTCCGGATGTAGTTGGCAAAACTTCGCGCCAAGCAGAACCTACGTTAAAGGCTATGGGCTTTAAAATAGGTAAGGTTACTACCAAGCCGCATATGAGTGACCAAGTATTAGAAATACGTCATGCAGGGTCTAAAATAACTCCAGGAACGGAGCTTGAAATAACGTCGACTATAGATTTAATTATTGGTGACGAAAGTTTAAGTAGAATAAATAGAAATTCAAACGAGGAAAACGAAAACGAGGGTAGTCAAACTCCTGTGAATAGCGAAGAATTAGAAGGAAATGGTGCAAGATAATCCTACCGAAGATGCTGGAAATGATGATCTATACGAACATTTTAGGTTTGTAGCAGATAAGGGACAGTCGCCACTACGGGTTGATAAATACCTTATGAACAAGGTAGAAAATGCAACGCGTAATAAAATTCAGAAATCTGCAAAAGATGGAAACATCTATGTTAACGATGTCGTAGTAAAGCAAAACTATAAAGTTAAAGCTGGAGATGTAGTTACGGTTTTATTTGAACATCCTCCCTATGAGATGTTGCTCACTCCAGAAGATCTCCCTATCGATATTGTTTATGAAGATGATGATGTTCTTGTGGTAAATAAGGCCCCAGGAATGGTGGTGCATCCTGGACATGGAAATTATAGTGGAACACTTATAAATGCATTAACTTTTCATTTCGATAACCTGCCTAACAACAGTAGTAATCGTCCGGGATTAGTACATAGAATTGATAAAGATACAAGCGGATTGCTAGTTGTTGCTAAAACTGAAGAGGCCATGACCCATTTGTCGCGGCAGTTTTTCAATAAAACTACACAACGCGAATATATTGCGTTAGTTTGGGGCGATGTAAAAGAAGACAATGGAACGGTAGAGGGACATATAGGGCGGCATCCAAAAAATAGGTTGCAAAACACAGTCTTTTTAGGAGATGATGCTGACGAAAAAGGCAAGCCTGCAGTGACCCATTATAAAGTTTTGGAAAGATTTGGCTATGTTACCTTATTGAGCTGTAGATTAGAAACGGGACGTACTCATCAAATCAGGGTACATTTAAAGCATATTGGCCACACTTTGTTTAATGATGAACGCTACGGCGGTGAAAAAATATTAAAAGGCACAACATTCAGCAAATACAAACAATTTGTAGATAATTGTTTTAAAATATTACCGAGACAAGCGCTTCATGCACGAACACTAGGGTTTGAGCATCCTACTACAGGAGCTTCTTTAAAATTTGAAGCCCCCATACCAAATGATATGGAGGCTTGCATTGAAAAATGGCGTGTTTATGCCAAACATGTAATGGATTAATAGCTTTCACTATTACTTATCTTTTTATCCATTTTAAGGTTTTAGATCTTTTTCCGTTTGAAATCGTTACAAAATAGATGCCTTGTGCGTAATTGGCAACATCAAACTGCATACGATCTCCCGCGCTAATAGACGTAATCTCATTGTACATTTGTTTGCCGTCGATGCCAGCTATCGAAATAGTAGCATTTTCTATTGTGGTATCACTAATCAATTGTAAGGTATTTGAAGGGTTTGGTGCAATAACAAAAGAACCATTTAATGTTACTTCGGTTATACCCATAATTTCTTCAGGAGAGATTAATCCTTGTCTAGTATTTCCACCTTTATATCCGTTGCTCAAAATTTTACTTTCGTCGTAAGGCACATTTAGATTATAATTGCTCACAAAAGTTGAATCAACTCCTTGTCCGAAAGTTTGGGTATACGAATTTGCCGTAAGGTCCATCATACCATCTCCGTCTGCATCACCTACAACTGCTCCATTAAGAAATGTAAATCCGCGTGGGCGAAGTGGAAAGCCGTCTAACTCACCGCTTCCATCTAGCGAATATGCATGAATGTATCCAAAACCTTCCATATCGGTAAGGGTGCTCGAAAATATAATATCATATACATTATCATTGTTGATGTCTGCGATAGTTAGTACGCCTTCATTTCCACCATATTTTTCTATTGGAAAATCAGGTAAATTTTCGGCATCTGGATTAAATCCGTAAATCGTTGGTAAAGGTGTTCCATCGTTACTTGTATTTCTATCTGCCATAAAAATTTCATAGGTACCATCCTGATCTAAATCTACTACTGTAGGCGGTGAATAGGTCCATCCTGACAAAGCAACGGGCCAACCTGGGTAATACGATGCGTCGTTTTGTAGTACATAAAACCCTGGAGCATCACCGTGATTACTTCCTACGATTTCTAAATTTTCATCACCGTCTAAATCAACTAATACAGGTGATTGATACGAGTATCTAATATTTGGATCTACAAATGGGAAGCCTGGAAGTAAATTTCCATCGGCATCATATGCGTAAAGACCAGTAGAAGAAGTTGCAATAACTACATCTTGATCTCCATCGTTATCGATATCTCCAATAGACGGAGTAAATGCTGGAGTGGCGTCAAATTGAACAGGCCAATTTGCGTTAATAGGTGTGCCATCTTGGTTAAGTACATGAACAAAACCTACCGTGCTACTTTCTCTTTGGCATGTAATTATATCCATTACTTCGTCACCGTTAACGTCTGCAAAAACAGGTGCGTTGATCATCCATTTATCGTTAAAATTTAACGGCCAATTAGGTAAATCAGTTCCTACATTATTCATAAGGTAAACGCGTCCTACAGTAGTTGGGTATCCGGTGTTTACAGCAATTTCAACACCAGCATTACCATCAATATTGGCCACCGTTGGGGGTAGTAGAATTGGGCCTTCAACTGTTTTTTGCCATACAATTTCACCTGCGCCATTAAGCGCAAATAATTCGGTGTCTATTCCGTAGAGTATTTCCTGAATCCCGTCATCGTCTATGTCGGCCAATGTAACTCCTCTAGAGTTCTTTATGCTTGGATTGGCGGGCCTACCAAATTGAAATACAGGTTCGATAGCACCTTCTTTTGTGCTCATTTCAGAGGGTAGAAAGACCTGTTGTACTGAAATCGTACCATCTTCATTTAAGGTTGCTTTTTGGCCAAACTCTTGTTGGGCCGTTAGTGTGCCTATAGCTAATGTCATAAATGCACATAAGGGTAATATAGTCTTCATACTTTAAAATTTTTCTTAAAGTTAATTTTTGAAAACTTTGCGATATGTTAAGGATATCCTAATTAACGTCTTGCTTTTCTTTAGTCGGGTGTTTCACAATTTGTTAGAACTAAATTTTTTTATTGATAATCTTTGTTGATACTATATTCGTTTATATTTATAAATACGCATGCATTCAGCCAATCTGAATTCGTATTTTTACCTAAAAGATAATAATGAAAATAGTAGTCTCACCAGCCAAATCATTAGATTTTGAAAGCAAACTGCCAACCTCTAGAGGTACACAGCCTCTTTTTTTAGAGCAGGCCGAGGTGCTTAACAATAAATTAGAGCGAAAGTCGAAGAAAGCAATTGGCGAGTTAATGCATATAAGCGATAAACTAGCCGAACTTAATTACCAACGCTATAAGGATTTTAGCACGCCCTTTACAAATAAAAATGCAAGACCTGCCGTTTATGCGTTTGCTGGTGATGTGTATCAAGGACTTGATGCATATTCGATTTCAGAAAAAAAGATTGACACCTTAAATAATACATTGCGTATATTAAGTGGGATGTACGGTGTATTGCGACCTCTAGATTTAATGCAGCCTTATCGCTTAGAAATGGGTACGAACCTTTCCATAAACCGAAAGAAAAATTTGTACCAATTTTGGGGAGACCAAGTTACCGAAGCACTTAACAACGAGTTGGGAAACAATGAAGTGTTTTTAAATTTAGCGAGTCAAGAATATTTTAAAGTGATAGACCCAAAGAAGCTGAAAGTTCCTGTAATCTCTCCTGTATTTAAAGATTTTAAAAACGGTAAATTAAAAATAATCTCATTCTTTGCGAAGAAGGCACGGGGTAGTATGGCTCGTTACGTAATAGATAAAAATATCAAGACCCTACGTGGTTTAAAAGGTTTCGATTACGACGGCTATGCTTATAGTGAGCAATACACAGAAAATGAAGACGAACCTGTTTTTATTAGATAGTTTAGCATAAAACCTATAAAAACCCTTTTTTGTTTCTACATACCCATCCGTATCCACCGTATATTCCGGTAAATTCAACTAAGTTAATCGTTGGTACATTGCCACCACCTCGTTTTACTACGGGCGATTTAAAGGCAGATGACGTTGATTTTTGTTATGGAAGTAGAGACGGACAACTATGGCCAATTTTGGATCAGATATTTGAGCTTGGTCTTGTTTATGAAAATACTGCCTACGCCATCAACCAACGCAAAACGTTTCTTAAACAAAGGGGTATTGGAATTTGTGATATTGTGGCGAGTGCAGAACGTGATAAGATAGATGCAAGTGATATAGGTATGCAGTCAATTAAGTTGAGGGATTTAGTGGCAACTTTAGAGAAATACCTGCATATAGACACATTGCTTTTTACGGGCGGAAATAGTAAAAACGGACCAGAGTATTTTTTTAGAAAACATCTTAAGGCATATGGTTTGTCGCTCGATATTGAAACTGACATAGTACCTCGAATTCATTCTTTTAAATTACCGAAGTCGCAACGAAAAATTAAGACTGTTTCTCTCACGGCTCCGAGTGGGGCAGCAAATAGGGCGGTGGGAAGTGTTCAGTTGTATAAGGATAGAAAAAGGGCGAACCCTTCTTATACTACCATAGATTTTAGGGCAGAACAATATCGACCATTTTTTTAGTTATGGTTGAAATGTAAAAATTTCAAGAGGCGCGTTATTGCTTACCACCGCATAGTGCTTCTTACCATTAATTGAGATTGAGATTAAATCTTTAGCGTCTGAAGTTATGTAAGGGTCGAAAGCTTTTGAAGGCGTATAACCACCATTGCTATCTCCTAATAACACATAACCATAGTTACCATCGTATCTAATAGTTTCTACTTCGGCATCGTAAATGGCCCCAACTCCCATGAGGTCAAGGTTTCCGTCGTTGTTAAAATCTTCAGCAATAAAAGACAGGGTAGGGCCTAATTGGGCAACGTTGGGGAGACTTGTGAGTGTAAAACTTCCGTCACCGTTGTTTTGGGCGTAGACGCTTTCAAAAGTAAAAACAGTTCTTTTTTCAGCATTTGCCAGCTGGTCGGCGCCGTAAATTGCATCCATATCTAAGCTTGCAAATTCTTTGTAGCTCTGTATTTTTTCTAACAAAAATGGGTTCTGCTCGCTACTGCATTCTTTCCCGCGAACAGGTACAACTTTTCCTTCGTTTATTTTACTTAAAGCCACGTCGAAACTCCCGTTGTTGTCAAAATCTTTAGCGTAAATGTAAAGTGGTTTCTTTTCTGAAGGGCTAAACTTATTGTTTTTGCCTAGGTTTCCGAAGAAATAGTCGGTATCACCATCGCCGTCCATATCTTTTGCTATGGCACTAAACCACCAACCTTCTTTTCTGTGGAGTGAAGGGGTGTTGTGTTTTTTAAAGCTTCCGTTTGAATTGGTGAAAAATGTTGGTTGCATCCACTCTCCAACTAATAATAAATCGGCGTCATTATCTCCATCATAATCTGTGAAAATTGCTTCAGAGATCATACCTGGAGCACTAAGTTCAGGGTTGTTTGTAGTAATGTCTTTAAACGTTCCTTGGTTATTCTCAAGTAAAAATGAGGCTGACGCCAATGGGTACTTTTTTGGTAGCACATTACCTCCTACAAATAAATCAAGATCGCCATCGCCATCAATATCTGCTGCGGTTACAGTTTTACCAGAAGCGAGCATTTTTGGTAGGGCATTGGTCTGCTTTTTAAAAATGCCTTGCCCATTATTAATATACAGCCTGTCTTGTAACAAGCTGCTATTAGCCTCAAGTTCGTATCCAGCGCTCACTACATACAAATCTTGGTCACCGTCGCCATCGGCATCGAAGAATAGCGCATTGGCATCTTCATAAGCCGCTTCTTTATTCCATAGATTTGTTTGACTGTTTGTAAAGTTTCCGCCAGAATCTTGAATATAAAGCGCAGCTGAAGCATTGGCAGCATTACCTACAAAAAAGTCGTCTAAACCATCGTTGTTTACATCTCCTTTTACAATACCTGTTCCTTTACTAGATTGCCGTTGGGGGAGTAAAAGCTGAGCGCCATAATCGTAAAATTCATTTTCTAGATGTTGGTAAGCGAGGCCTAAATCTGTCGTAGACTTGGTGTTTTTAGTAGTGCCTTTAGGTAGGGTTGGTTTCTCAGTTTTATTACTAGTTGTGTAATTTAATGATACAGTTGTATTGGCTTTAGGATTTTTCACTGACGAAAAGGTGCCGTCGGGCCATTTAATTTCTATTTCATCGATAATTGTTTCGTCGCCCAACCCGAAAACTAGGTTTTTACTCACAGTAGATTCGTAACCTCTGTTTGTGTAAAGTTCTTGAACTTGCGTTTTGTTAGCTGTTTTTACGGTAACACTGGCGCCAATAGCCGCAGGGTTGGTGCTGGGCCCAATAAGGTTGATTTTACTGAAATTATTTTGCGAATTGTTTTTATAAATACCAGCGGGATCGTATAAATTATTCACCACCAAATCTAAATCACCATCATTGTCTAAATCTCCGTAGGCCGCGCCATTTGAATAGGTTGGTGTGTTTAATCCCCAAGCTTCTATTTTATTGCTGAAATTTAAGTTGCCTTCATTTTTGTAAATATAATTGGTGATGCGTTCTGAAGGTATTAAATCTAGTACTTCTTGAAGTTGTTTGCTTTCACCACGTGCTACGATTTGCTGAAGTTGAGTACGAACATCTTGATTGGTGTAATCTCTGTCTACTCCGTTGGTTACAAAAATATCTTTCAGGCCATCGTTGTCAAAATCGGCTAATAACGGAGCCCAGCTCCAGTCTGTTTTTGTGATGCCAGACAACTGTCCAGTTTCATAAAATTTACCTTTTCCGCGATTTACATGCAACATATTAGCCATGTAGGCGTGGTGATACCCAACTGCTACCATAGCATTAAATCCTGAGATGCTCATTGAAGCCATGTTTTCTTTACTACGGGCGTAATTTTCAGACATCATGTCTAGTGTAATTAAGTCTGGCATTAAGTCGTTATTTAGATCTGCATAATCGCTACCCATGCTGTTGGTAGTAATATGGTCTAGGCGAGTTAATATTTCGTTTTTAAACGTACCATTTTGCTGATTGATGTATAGGGCGTCGGGTTCTAGGAAATCGTTAGCAACGTAAATGTCGTCCCAACCGTCTTCATTAAAATCTGAAATTACCGCGCTAAGGCCCCAAGCTTTGTTAGTTAACCCAGCTTCTTTGGTGACTTTAGTAAAATTAGTTCCGTTATTTCTATATAGTTGATCGCTTGTTAATTCGCTGGTATTTTTTTGAATTTGACTGTTTACTTTTGTGTTGTTTTGGAAATCATTTCGGTGATTTACCAAATAGAGATCAAGATCGCCGTCTTTGTCGTAATCTATCTGATAAATTTGTGTCGAAAACGCAGGGTCTGCCAAACCCCATTGAGCGGCTTCTTCAGAAAAAGTACCGTCTTTCTTATTTATAAACAACAGGTTCTTTCGTTCTTCATGGTTATTTAAGGAACCTGCCTTACATACATATATATCTAGCCAACCATCGTTGTTAATATCCATCATCGTAACACCGGTAGAAAACCCTGAATAATCTTCAACGCGTGCAGTATTTGTAATGTCATCAAATTTAAAATCACCTTTATTTTTGTAAAGTTTGTTGGGACCTAGATTTGAAACAAAATAAAGATCTTCTAGGCCGTCGTTGTCGATATCTCCTATAGCAACGCCTGCGCCTGTATAGATATATAGGTAATTCATGAAATTAAAGTCTACACGTTGGTGCAATACATTGCTAAAGGTGATGCTTGAGGCTTCAGGTGCTACTTTATCAAAAAGGATCGACGCTTCATTGTGCACGGCTTCCTTCTCCTTAGTTGCAGTAGTGCAATTGATTAAAAAAAAACAGACAGTAAGTAAGTATACGTTTTTCATAATCTAGAATTTGTGCACACAAATATAATAGATTGTTTTAGACAAACTGTTGTCGCGACTATACAACATCTGGTTTCGTATGATTATGGCTTTAAGCATACTATGGTTTGTTATTTCGTCTGCGTACATTATAACAATTTTTAGTGCTGAACCGATTTTAATCTTATATTTATTGCCTTCAATTGACGCTGTTACTACTTATATTAATTTGAATTAACCAAAAATGAAATTTCATTTACCTTCACTCAAATACAAACATTGCATACTTTTTATTCTATTTATTGGCTTACAATCGTGCCAAGATCAAACTTCAGATAGTGCTACAGATACATCTACTGTAGCAAGTCTAAATACTCCACTCTTTACATCATTGCCGCAAGAAGTGACCGGTGTAGACTATGTAAATGTGCTGCCAAAACCTACGCCCTCTGTAAATTATTTCTCGTATCCAAATGTGTATAATGGGGGAGGTGTAAGCCTAGGTGATATTAATAATGATGGATTAACAGATATTTATTTTACAAGTAATTTTGGACACAACAAATTGTATTTAAATAAGGGGAATCTATCTTTTGTTGAAATGAGCAAGGCTGCTGGTGTTGAAGGTGCTTGGGGGTGGACGACAGGAACGTCTATGGTTGATATAAATAATGATGGCTTTCTTGATATTTATGTTTGTAGATCTGGAAATGTTCCGGCAGACAAGCGAAGAAACGAGCTATTTATAAACAATGGAAATCTAACCTTTACCGAAAAGGCTGCGGCCTATGGTTTGGATATTGAAAGTTATGCCATTCAGTCTGTATTTCTAGATTACGATAAAGATGGCGACTTAGATATGTACCTTATTAATAATCCTAAAATCCTATTACTAGGTGAGGCGTTTGATGAAGAACGGAAAAAACGCAACCCGTTAACCACAGATATGTTTTTTAAAAATGACAATGGTAAATTTGTTGAAGTTAGTGTTGAAGCAGGTCTAGTAAATAATGGTATTGGGTTTGGTCATAATGCATCGGTTGGGGACTACAATAACGATGGCTGGCCAGATATTTATGTTTCTAATGATTATGCCGAACACGACTATTTGTATTACAATAACGGGGATGGTACTTTTTCAGAAAAATTAAAGGAAAGTATGCGCCATATTTCAAATTTCTCAATGGGTTCAGATACAGCAGATTTTAATAATGATGGTTTGTTAGATATTATGGTACTCGATATGGTAGCCGAAGACAATTATCGTATTAAAACAAATATGTCTGGGATGAGCGTTGAGACATTTACTAATTCGGTTAAAAATGGTTTTCATTATCAATATATGACCAATACGGTACAGCTTAATAACGGAAACGGAACTTTTAGTGATATAGCAAGGCTTACGGGCCTTTCAAGCACAGATTGGAGCTGGTCTACTCTTTGGGCAGATTTCAATCTTGACGGAAATCAAGACGTATTTGTGACTAATGGCTATAGAAAAGATCTTCGTAATAATGACTATCAAAAGGTAAGAGATTCGATATTAGGAGAAATGTCTAAAAACTCGAAGAATCAATTTAAGTATATTCAACAGGTGTTAGATGCCATGCCAGAACTTCCTATCAAAAATTACTTTTTCGAAAACAATGGAGACCTTTCCTTTAGCAAAAGACAAGAAGAATGGGGAGTTACCGAAAGAACATTTAGTAACGGTGCTGCGTATGCCGATTTAGATAACGATGGTGATTTAGACCTTGTGGTAAGCAATATAGATCAGGTCGCAAATATTTATAGGAATAATTCGGAAAAATTAAAGAAAAACTACTTGAAAGTAGCGCTTAAAGGAAAGGCGTCTAATGTCTCTGGAATTGGCGCACGTGTTATCGTAAAGGCGGGAGGCAATTTTCAAGTAAAAGAACACTACTTAAGTAGAGGTTATATTTCGTCTAATGAAAATCAAGTACACTTTGGACTAGGGGCTAATAAAAAAATAGATTCTTTATGGGTAGAATGGCCCGATGGAAATACCCAACTTCTTAGCAATGTGAAAGGAAATCAATTGCTTAAAATTTCATATCAAAAAGCAAATCCGCCAATGGCAAGTCTTTATAAAAATGACGCAAAAAAGTTTATGACAGATGTTACAGATAACATAGGTGTAAATTATGTGCATCAAGAAAATGAATACAACGATTTCGACTATGAAATTTTAATTCCTCATAAAATGTCTACCATGGGGCCAGGAATGGCAGTTGGAGATGTAAACGGAGATGGTCTAGACGATTTTTATGTGGGCGGAGCTAAGGGCTTTAGCGGTGCTCTCTATTTGCAAAATACAAAAGGTGCATTTGAAAAAAAAGGCAAACCTTCTTGGAAAGTCGACGCACAGGCTGAAGATATGGCGGCAACATTTTTTGATGCCGATAATGACAACGATTTAGATCTTTATGTAGTGAGTGGAGGTAATGAAGTGACCCCAGACTCACCGCTACTTCAGGATAGACTATATATTAATGACGGCAAAGGAAACTTTGTAAAAAGTAAGAATATACTCCCGGTTATGTTAACTAGTGGAGGAGTGGTTAGGCCAGCAGACTTTGATGGTGATGGCGATATAGATCTATTTGTAGGAGGTAGAGTGATTCCGGGACAGTACCCAAAAGCGCCACGCAGTTATTTATTACAAAATAGTGGAGGTGTTTTTACCGATGTAACTGAAGAAGTAGCCCCAGCTCTAAAAAATCCAGGTTTAATAACTACTGCATTATGGACAGATATAAATCAAGACAATCGCTTAGATTTAATGGTCTCTGGAGAATGGATGCCTATTTCGGTATTTGAAAATAGGGCAAATACATTTGTAGATGTTACAACAGACTTAGGACTTAAAGATAGCCAAGGATGGTGGTATGGTTTACAAGCAGGAGATTTTGATGGAGATGGCGATCAAGATTATGTGGTAGGAAATTTAGGGCAAAATTATAAATACCAAGCAACACCAGAATCTTCATTCGATTTGTATTATGATGATTTCGACGGGAATAATACAGGAGACATTGTTTTGAGTTATGAAGAAGAAGGCAAAAAAGTACCCTTAAGGGGGCGCGAATGCTCGTCTCAGCAGATGCCATTTATTAAAGAAAAATTTGGCACCTATGATGCCTTCGCTAAGGCCGAGTTAAAGGATATTTTCGGCGAGGATAAATTAGAAGGGGCCTTACATTTACAAGCTAAATCGTTTGCGAGTGTGTACCTTCAAAATAATGGAAATGAGGCGTGGACTGTAAAGCCTTTACCAAGAATGACGCAGCTATCTTCTGTTAACGATTTTGTGGTAAAAGATTTCAATTTAGACGGAAATTTAGATGTGTTATTGGCAGGGAACTTATATGGTTCTGAAGTGGAAACCCCAAGAAACGACGCCGGCAATGGGTTGCTACTGCTAGGTGATGGGACAGGTAAATTTGAAGCAAAAACAACACTTTCTACAGGTTTTTTTGCACCCTATGATGCGAAAGAATTACACCAAATTAAGATTAACAATAAACTGCACATTGCCGTTGTAAATAATAGCGAAAAACTACAATTTTTTCAAGTAAACTAGGCTCCAGACTTTCTTTTTCGTTTTAAGCAATACTATTCGTTTGTATATGTGTTTAGCGATTTTTTATAGTTCTTTTGACAATAATTTGTGCATTTCGTCTAATTTTTTAATTCAATGCTTTCGTTAACATAAATTTTATTTATCTTAACGCGATATTAACAAATAGTAATCAATTAATTAATTTAAAATTTTTTTTATGAAAAAAATTACTTTTATGCTGATGGCTTTGCTGGTCACGTGTTGCACGTGGGTCACGCAAGCTCAGACAGAAATTCCGCAAGCGAATGCTACCCTTACATCGGGAGTTGACTTTGTTGACGGAGACATTTACACAGACTCTGGCGGTAGTTTGGCCAACTACACAAGTAATGAGGCCTCTACGCTAGATTTGGTCGCAGGTGCAGGAGAAATAATTACAATTTCCTTCACTGCTTTTGAAGTTGAGGCAAGTACTGGTTCTTCTTGTTTTGATAATTTAACGGTAGTTGGCGATACAGGAGGTGGTGATGCCACGTACTCTGGAGATGATGATGACGCGGGTGCAGGCCTTGTGTGCACAGATGCTACAGATGCTGCAGGGGCTCCAACATTAGGGCCATTCACATCGAGTGAGGGTGGAACATTATCGTTTTCGTTTTTTTCCGACGGCTCTGTTACAGATCCGGGATGGACTGCAGATATTACTGTTACAGCAGTAGTAGCACCTGTTGAGATTCCTCAGCAAGATGCAGTATTAATGGCATGTGCAGACTTTGTTGACGGAGATATCTATACAGATTCTGGTGGAGCTGCAGGTGATTACGGGTTAAACGAATCATCAACCCTGGAACTACAAGCACTTCCAGGCGAAACTGTTTCTGTTACATTTACTGCATTTGATGTGGAGGCAACAACTACTACTTGTTGGGATACCTTGGCAGTTGTGGGTGACGCCGGTGGTATGAACGCCACCTATGCAGGAGATGATGGTGATGGTGGTGCAAGTCTACCATGTACAGATGCTACAGACGCTACTGGAGCACCAACTTTAGGGCCGTTTACCTCAGCTGTTGGTGGATCATTATCTTTTACTTTTAATTCAGATACCTCGGTTACACAAAGCGGTTGGGAAGCTGTTATTGGAGTAACGGGAGTATGTAATGTAGGTATGCCACCAGAAATTTTCTGCCCTGCAGATATCACTGAAAATAGTGATCCTGGTGTTTGTGGTGGTCAAGTTAACTTCTTAGGAGTGGCAATAGATGACGAAGATGGAAATATTTCTGGCGATATTGTTTCAACTCCTTTTGAGAGTGGCGATGTATTCCCAGTAGGTACAACAACCGTAACGCTTTCTGTTACCGATAGTGACGGTAATAGCGCTATGTGTACGTTTGATGTTACAGTGTTAGATAACGAAGCACCAACTATTACATGTCCTGCAGATATTACGCAGACAAACGATGCTGGTGTTTGTGGAGCAAATATTACAGTACCATTACCAACAATTATGGATAACTGTCCTGTAGTTGCAGGACCTCCTCCTCCTGTTGTGACAGGGCCAGAAACTCCATTCAATTATGGACCATCAGGTCTTATTGATACACCAACAGTACTTACGGGTACAGTAGTATCTACTGGTGGCGATGTAACCGTTACAGCTATGTATGATGGTGATTTCTCATTTAGTACTGAAGAATTTGTATTACAAGGCCCAGACGGCGCTACTATTGTATACTCGAATGCCCCTGCAACAGGAGCAGACTGTACTACATTCTACACCGAAACATTTACAATTGCTGAAGCAGATTGGAACAATTATGTTACAACATTTGGTCCAGACCTTACCTTTACTTTGCTTCAAGATGACGACGTAGATAACTTCTGTCTAGATGCTAGTTTCCAACTATCAGTAGCTCAAGGTTCTGTAAATGGAACACTTAGTAATGATTACAACGGTACGAATGACGCTTCAGATTTCTACCCAGTAGGAACAACTACAGTAACTTGGACGTATACAGATGCTGCTGGTTTCAGCGCTTCTTGTACTATGGACGTTACTGTAACGGATGATGAAGCTCCGGTAATAGTATGTGCGGGTGCTGAAACACCTACACTAGGTTCTGCTACTGAAATAGTGAATACTCCTATTCCAGATAACGATCCAGCAGGTTTAACAAGTACGTTAACGGTGACTGATGATTTTGACATCACAGACCTTAATGTAAATCTTGATATCAACCACTCTTGGATTGGAGATTTAATTGTAACACTTACAGCACCAGATGGTACTACAGCTTCTGTAATTGTTGACAGACCAGGTGTGCCAACATCTACTGTTGGGTGTAACAATACTGTAAATGATATCCTTGTAGATATGGATGATGAAGCAGTAGATATGATTGAAGAGCCATGTCTTACAGAGTACAATGGATCATTTATTCCAAACGAAGCGCTTTCTGTTTTTGACGGAATGAGCACGTTAGGTGACTGGACATTATTTATTACCGACAATGCTGGTTTAGATACAGGTTCACTTAACTCTTGGACACTTAACTATGAGTACCTTGCAGCTGCAGGACCACCAGCAGACATCGTATTAGATGCTAACGGTATGGCTACTGTAAATGTAATCGACCTATTAACTACAGTAACAGATAACTGTGGTATGGTAACAGCTACAACAGATGTTACTGGTATTGCTCCAGGTTCTATTACTACATTATTTGATAGTAATAATGGAGGTTCTAATGGAGGTGCTGTATACTTTGACATTGCTGTAGATGCTGGTGGAGATGTTACCTTAACAGACCTAGACTTAAACACTGAAGAAGGTGGTGCCTTTACTGTAGAGATGTATACCTTAGTTGGTACTTCTGTAGGTAATGAAGGTAACGCTGGAGCGTGGACGCTTGCTGCGACAGGTTCAGGTACTGCTTCAGGAACATTAAACGTTCCGAGTAATGCTGTATTAGATACACAAGTTGTATTAACTGCAGGTACTACATACGGTGTTGCACTTGTAATGGATGCTACTCATGGACATTCTTACTCAGGAACAGGAACAGATCCTTCTCCTGGTATGTTAATGTACTCTAATTCACATATGACGTTAAGCTTAGGTTCAGGTAGTAACGCACCATTTGATGGCGCTCCATTTACACCACGTATTTGGAATGGTACTCTTAACTACTTAGCAAATTCTACAACACCAGTACCAGTTGAAATGATCGACTTAGACTGTAGTGATGTAGGTATTTCTACGTTAGATATCACAGTTACAGATGCTGCTGGAAACACTTCAATGTGTACAGCAACCATCAACGTAATTGATGATACTGCTCCTATCTTAGTTTGTCAAGACTTTACATTAGAGTTAGGTGCAGATGGAACAGCAATGCTTGATCCGTTTGACATGATTGACATGGCAGCTAGTTTTGAAGCTTGTGGCTTCGATACAGCAGCTGTAAACATCGATGACTTTACATGTGCAGATATAGGAACTCCAATTGAAGTAACTGTATTTGTAGCAGATCCAAGTTTAAACTCTGCAGCATGTACTGCTTTTGTAACTGTAGTAGACCTTCTTGGACCTGAAGTTACATGTCCAGGAGATATGACTGTAGATCCAGGTGCTAACAACCAATTATACGAAGTGCCAGATTACTTCGGTGACGGATTAGCAACTGCGGTAGACAACTGTACAGACCCACTTACTATCTTCGCTCAAGATCCTGCTCCTGGTAGCTTGATTCCTGACGGTGTATACACTGTGACGCTTTCGTCTACAGATGAATACGGAAATGTAGGTAGCTGTACTTTTGAACTTACTGTAGAGAGTATCTTAGGTGTGAATGATAACAACCTAGATGCTGGAATCACAATGTACCCGAACCCTGCACAAGGACAGGTTACTATTGCTAACAGTTCAAATATCTTATTAGAGAAAGCAACCATGTATGACGTTAACGGTAAGTTGGTAAACACAACAAACCTTTCTGACATGCAAGGAGAAATCACTATAGATATCTCGAACCTTGCTTCTGGTGTGTACATTGTACAGATTGAAGGTGAGGATGCAAGCGTTGTAAAACGTTTGATAAAAGAATAGTCTTTTTAGATTATTTTAACCAACCAAAAGAAAACCCCTTCCAAATTTGGAAGGGGTTTTTATTTGCTTATAGTTTAACTAAATGCTACGCTTTATTACGCATATCTATATATTATACTCTAATACTTTTTATAAACCCAGGAATACCGTCTACACCTTTAGTTGAGAGCATTTTAATAAAAGCACTTCCTATAATTGCACCTTGCGATGTGCGTGTAGCGCGCTGAAAAGTTTCTGCATTGTTAATTCCAAAACCTACAATGGTAGGATTAGACAGTTGCATAGCTGAAATACGTTCGAAATATGAATCTTGGTCATTTCCAAAACCTACCGTGCCACCCGTGGTACTAGCACTACTTACCATATAAATAAACCCTGTGCTAGCTGCATCTATCTCCTTAATTCGGTTGGCAGTTGTTTGTGGTGTAATCAGGAAGATATTGTTTAGCCCATACCTTTCAAAAATTGATTGATAATGCTCTTGATATTGATCTAATGGAAGGTCTGGTATTATTAGGCCATCAATCCCAATTTCGTTACACTTTTTACAAAAGGCTTCAACACCATATTGATATATAGGGTTAAAATACCCCATGATTAGCAACGGTATAGTTACCGTTTCTCTAATGTCTTCTAACTGTTCAAATAGTTTTTGGGTAGTCATCTTGTTTTGTAAGGCTTTGGTAGAACTAGCCTGTATCGTTGGGCCATCTGCCAAAGGATCACTAAAAGGCAAGCCAATTTCTACCATGTCTACGCCGCTTGATTCAAGACTCTTTAGAATTGGCACCGTATCTTCGATGTTAGGATATCCTGCGGTAAAATAGATAGATAATAGTTTTTTATCTTCTTGTAATTTTTTCTGAATTCGATTCATGCGATATGTTATTTTGCGAGAGGGATAGAGGCTTTGTTGGAGCTCTTTTTAAAGTACTGTTGTGTGTTTTAGTTTCATGGTTTTATGTTTAAAAAAGCGACTGCCGATAGCCCGACCCGATTCTAAAAGGAGCTGTTGTTGATTTCCTATAGCGCGTAGAGGGGCTCGCCCTAAAAGTTAAAATAATTGATATAGGTGTTTAAATCTTTGTCGCCACGACCACTTAAATTAACTACAACGACGTCATCTTTTTTAAACTTTTTTGTTTCAAAAATAGCCAGAGCGTGACTGGTTTCTATAGCGGGGATGATACCCTCAAGTTTGCTAAGCAAGAGGCCGGCCTGCATGGCATCATGGTCTGTGACCGAAATAAATTCACCCCGACCGCTGGTAAAAAGATGTGCGTGCATAGGTCCTACGCCTGGATAATCTAATCCTGCCGAAATACTGTATGGTTCTGTAATTTGTCCGTCGGGAGTTTGCATTAATAGTGTTTTGCTACCGTGAATTATACCCGTTTTGCCCAGTGCAGAAGTTGCAGCGCTTTTTCCAGTAGCAATGCCCTTACCAGCCGCTTCTACAGCAATAATTTTTACATCAGGATTGTCTAAATAGTGATAATAAGCACCTGCTGCGTTACTACCTCCGCCCACACAAGCAACAACGTAATCTGGCGCATTTCTTTGTTCTTTTTCGAGTAGCTGTGTCGAAATTTCTTGAGAAATCACACTTTGAAATCGTGCCACCATGTCTGGATAGGGGTGAGGTCCCACCACACTTCCGATAATATAATGAGTGTTGGTTGGGTTGTTAATCCAATCTCGGATGGCCTCGTTTGTAGCATCCTTTAACGTTTTGCTTCCACTTGTTGCAGGAACGACATTAGCGCCTAGCATTTTCATTCTGGCAACGTTAGGTGCTTGTCGTTCAATATCTATTTCACCCATGTAAACAATACATTCTAACCCCATGAGCGCACATACGGTTGCTGTAGCTACTCCGTGTTGCCCGGCACCGGTTTCGGCTATGATCCGCGATTTACCTAACTTTTTTGCCATTAAAATCTGCCCAATTGTGTTGTTAACCTTGTGCGCACCCGTGTGACATAAATCTTCTCTTTTTAGATAAATTTTGGCGTTGTACTTGTCTGACAAACGCTTTGCGAAATACAGTGGGGTTGGTCTACCTACATAGTCACGTAATAGTTCTGAGAACTCTTTTTGAAACGAGGCTTCTTGCATTATTGTGATGTATCGAGTACGTAACGCTTCTACGTTAGGGTAGAGCATCTCTGGTATGTATGCTCCTCCAAATTCGCCATAGTATCCTTTTTCGTTTACGTTGTACGTCATAGCATTATAGTTTAGATGTTAATGTGGTCATGAATTTTTTGAGTGGTACGATGTCTTTTAGCCCAGGTTTTGTTTCAAACTTGCTATTTACATCTACGGCCATTATGGGTACTTTGGTTTTTGCTATTTTTTTTACTGCTGAAATTTCCTCTAATCCAATTCCTCCACTTAGAATGATGGGAAGAGAAGAGGGGTATCTGTTTAATATGCTCCAGTTAAAAGTGATCCCGTTGCCTCCTTTTTCTTTCCCTTTTGTGTCGAAAAGGAAGGCGTTAACAACTTCCTCATACGGTCGTAATTTTGAAAAATCGAATGTATTTTTTATCGAGAACACCTTCCAAAGTTCGCTTTTGGGTGATAAAGTAGCTCTAATTTCACTGCAATATGCAGGGCTCTCATCGCCGTGTAATTGAATTATATCTAAGTTGTAGGTTACTGCTTTTGCTACAACAAAGTCTATGGAGGCATCTACAAAAACTCCTACCTTTTTTATGTTTTTAGGTAGTTCAGGAATGTCGCCACTAAAGTTACGCTGGCTACGCTCATAAAAAATAAAGCCGAGATAGTCTGGCTGAAGTTGTGCAACTTCAGAGGTGTTATATTTCATACCGCACACCTTCACCTTCATTGTAATTGATTTAAAAATTGTGCGGCACTTTTTCCTGGATTTTCTGTTTTCATAAAGGTTTCACCAATTAGGAAACCTTGATAGCCAACGGTTTTTAATTCTTTTATAGCCGAAACAGTACTAATACCACTCTCTGAGATTTTTACAAAATCGTCAGGTATTACAGACGCTAATTGTTTGCTAGCGTCTAAAGAGGTTTTAAATGTTTTAAGATTCCTATTGTTTACTCCTAACATGTCTACGGTTGGTAATAACGACTTGCGTAACTCCTCGTCATTATGAACTTCTAATAGAACATCCAGTTGCAACGATTTTGCCAAGCTCGAAAACTCTTTGAGTTGTTGTACTGTTAAACAGGCAGCAATTAATAAAATGGCATCTGCTCCATAGGCCTTTGCCTCATGAATTTGGTAAGGGTCTATAATAAATTCTTTACGTAATAAAGGCATGGCAACAGCTGTTCGTGCCATGGCTAGATCGTCTATAGATCCGCCAAAAAAAGTCGTATCTGTAAGTACAGACATTCCACTAACTCCGGCATTTTCATAACCAGTTGCCACATCTGGCACTTGTACAGCGTTATTTATATTTTGTTTGCTAGGCGAACGGCGTTTATGCTCGGCTATGATACCCGTAGAAGAGGTTTTTATAGCCCGTGCTAGAGACGTTGTTTCTCGTTGATACCAGTTGGATTTTTGCAGCAATGCAACTGGAAAAGCTTCTTGTTTTGCTGAAACTTCTTTTATTTTATAAGCGGTTATTTTTTCTAGTATGGTCACTACTTTGCTTTTTTACTTAGATCTTGAAGTTTTTTGAGAGCATTGTTTGCTTTTCCAGATGCTAACGATTCTTTTGCTTTTTGAAAACCTTCTTCAATGCTACATTGATTAACGACAGAAATTGCAAGTCCGGCATTTGCACAAACTACATTATTTTGTGCTTTGGTACCTTTATTGTTTAAGATTTGCTGAAATATCTTAGCCGAGGCTTCTATTGTTTCTCCTCCATAAATTTCGTTCGCTTTTATTTTACTTACTCCAAAAGTCTCTGTAGTAAGAATTGTTTCTGTGCGGTTAGATATCATTTTAACCGGCCCCGTTAGCGCGATTTCATCATAACCATCCATAGCATGTATGATGGCATAGTTTTTTACACCTTTTTGATATAAATACCCATACTTTCTTGCAAGCTCTAAGTTAAATACACCCACCAATTGATTTTTCGGAAATGCAGGATTTACCATTGGGCCCAACATATTAAAGAAGGTTTTAACACCTAGCTCTCTGCGTATAGGGGCCACATTTTTCATAGCTGGGTGAAAAAGGGGCGCATGTAATATGCAGATTCCAGCCTCATCTAAGCATTTTTTCAGGAAATCGGCATTGCTGCTAAACGTAATTCCTAACTTTTCCATAACATTACTACTACCACTAATAGATGATACTCCATAGTTTCCGTGTTTTGTTACATGAACACCAGCCCCAGCCGTTACAAAAGAAGCTAAAGTAGAGATGTTAAAGGTGTTTTTTCCGTCGCCTCCTGTTCCGCAAAGGTCTATTGTGTTGTAGTCATTAAAGGGAATGGCAAGACATAATTCTAACAGTGCATCGCGAAAACCTTCTAATTCTTCAATAGAAACACTTCGCATCATAAATACCGTTAAGAATGCGGCTATCTGACTGTTATTATATTTTCCTTCACTTATATTAACCAAAACGGTACTCGCTTCTTGTTTTGTGAGTTGTTCGTGATTAATAAGTCTGTTCAATATTTTTTTCAATTGTCGTAATTTAAGGGACTCTGACTTGAGCGATTTTTGTGTTGATTAGGTGGTTTTTAGCTATGAATCCAATTTTGAATCATTTGTTTACCTTTTGGAGTTAGGACACTTTCAGGATGAAATTGAACACCTCTGACGTCTAATTCTCTATGTCGAAGCGACATTATTTGTCCGTTCTCATCTGTGGAGGTAATTTCGAGACTCTCAGGAAAATTGTTGGTTGCAACCACCCACGAATGGTATCTTCCAATTTCTATAGGGGTTTCAATATTTTTGAAAAGCGGTTCGTCTTTAACAGTTAGATTTGCTTTTGTAGCAACACCATGAAATACGTTGCTTAAGTTAATAATGGTGCCACCAAAGACTTCTGCTATAGCTTGTTGCCCAAGGCAAACACCAAGAATTGGCTTTTTGCCAGCATAGGTAGTTATTACTTTTTTGAGTAACCCCGCTTCATCGGGAATACCAGGGCCTGGTGATAAGAGAATCTTGTCGAAGTTCGCTAGTTCTTCAATTAAAAACCGATCGTTACGAAAAACAGTTACGTCGCATTCAAATTCTTCTAAATAGTGTACTAAATTATACACAAAGCTGTCGTAATTATCTATGACTACAATTTTCATTTTATATTTCTTCTGCGAGTTCTAGTGCTTTAGTCAAAGCACCTAATTTATTATATACTTCTTGTAATTCTTTTTCGGGATTACTTTCTGAAACTACCCCAGCGCCTGCTTGGTAGTGTAGCGTATGATTTTTGCTTACAAAAGAACGAATAATGATAGCATGGTTATAGTTGCCATTAAAATCCATAAAACCAATAGCGCCGCCATAAAATTCTCTGTTTGTATTTTCATACTTTTCAAGAAGTTGCATGGCTTTGTGCTTAGGAGCCCCACTTAGGGTACCCGCGGGAAATGTATCTGCAACCACTTGCATGGTACTAGTTTTTTCATTTTTTGTTGCGGTAACCTTACTGACTAAATGTAGCACATGTGAAAAATATTGGACTTCGCGATACGTTTCAACTTTTACATTACTTCCGTGTCTGCTTAAATCGTTTCTAGCCAAATCTACCAACATCACATGTTCGCTATTTTCCTTGTCGTCTTCAGATAGTTGCTTTGCTAAAATGGCATCTTGCTCATCGTTTCCAGTTCGTTTAAAAGTGCCCGCAATTGGATGTATCTCTGCAATGTTGTCTTGTACCACAAGCTGTGCTTCTGGTGAGCTACCAAATATTTTAAACTTTCCGTAGTCAAAATAAAACAAATAGGGCGAAGGATTTACACTTCTTAAGGCTCTATACACGTTAAACTCATCTCCTGTAAATGTTTGCGAAAAGCGCTTGCTTGGCACAATTTGAAACACATCGCCTCGAGCACAGTGCGCCTTACAAGTTTTAACTAAGTCTATAAATGCTTGGTCTTTAAGGTTGGTTGTGGGTGTTCCGGCTCTTTTAAATGGGTATTCGGCAAAATCTTTCGACTTTAATAACAGTTCAATTTCTGAAATGTTTGAGCTGTTTTCATGGCAATGTGCAAAAATATAGGCTTCATTATTGAAGTGATTAATGGCAATAATATTTTGATACACCGCATAATACAGGTCTGGAATGTTTAGCGATGCTTTGGTTTTGTTAATTGGGATGTTATCGAAATAGCGTACGGCGTCATACGCTGTATAGCCAAAGATGCCATTATTAATGAACTTAAAATGCGTATCTGATGTTGCCTTAAAACTACTACTGAAATTTTCTAAAGCACTTACAACGTTTAGTTTTTTGGTAGAAGCTTCTATAGTTCTGCCATCTGGAAATGTTTGTGTTATTACTTCATTAACTACCTGGAATGTTGCGATTGGGTTACAACAAATATAGCTGAAGCTGTTGTCGTTAGCATGGTAATCACTACTTTCTAAAAGCAGACTGTTGGGAAATTTGTCCCGTAGCCTGAGGTATACAGACACTGGTGTTAAGGTGTCGGCAAGTAACTTTTTTGAGTATGTTGTTATTGTATACGGCATTAGTTGTTCTTCTTAAAATATAGCATAAAAAAAGGCTTATCGTGATGATAAGCCTTTATATGAGTATTACATACGCTGGTTAGTTCACGACGTTTGACGTAAATTTTTCCACCACCATGTATGTACGTTGTTATTCATAATTTGGTTCAAATATAGAAATGAAAATTTAATTTCGAGCAACAATTGTTTAAAATTTCAGCATTACATCAATTGTAAATTTGTCTGAAATAGCATTGTCGCCTAAGTTGTCTGCGAAACTTCCAGAACCATAGCGTACGCCAAATTTAGTTCGGTCGATTTTAAAACTGGTTTGTGCTGCGCTTTCACCCATTTCTAAGTCGAATGATATGGCTTCGGTTTGACCTTTTATGGTAATATCTGCGATAACTTCATAGGTGTTTCTGTCTTTTGTTGCATTTTTAATAACAAGTGTTGCGGTTGGAAAATTGTCAACACCAAAGAAATCGGCACTTTTAAGATGTCCTTCCAACTTGCCTTTGCTTTCTCCTTCTAGGTCTGTTACATTAATTGTGGTCATGTCTACTACAAACATCCCACCCACAAGATTGTCTCCTTCCATTTCAAGGTATCCTTCTTTTAATTGAATGGTCCCGGTGTGCGAACCAAGAATCTTTTTTCCTTTCCATTCAATAGAACTCTTTATAATGTCTATTTTCTTTTTTACGGGTGTTGTAAATGCAGAGGTTAGTGCAACTATTGCTACTAATACAGTTAATTTTAGCGTTTTCATGATTATTTATTTATTATTAAGGTTTATGATCTTAGTTTATCTAATAATGTATTTAAGGTTCCTAGTTCTGTTTTGGTGAGATTGCTTACACTTCTTTTGTTTTTCTCTGTAACAATTGGATCGAGTGTTTTTAAAAGTTGCAGGCCGTCTTCGGTAATGAAAATTTCTATTTTTCTTCGATTATTAGCACATACTTGTCGAACGACCCATCCTTTTTTTAGAAGTTTATCTACAAGACGGGTTGTATTGCTATTTCTGTCTATCATTCGTTCTTGTAAGGTAGAGAGATTAGCAGGTTTGCCACGTTGACCTCTTAAAATTCGAAGCACATTAAACTGTTGGGTGGACAGATCGTACTCTTTTAGAAAAGTTTTAAAAGGTTCTTCTAAAGACCTGCTGGTGTATGCTATGTTGATAACCGTTTTAGCGGCTAACTCCATAACCCCCGTTGCTTTTATTTCTTCTTCTATTCTCATTAATGTATTTACAACATTTGTATATACAAATATAATTATATTTTTATTACGATCATTATTTTATCATTTATTTAACATGGCTACGTAGGTGAGGGACCACTGTATACATTACTTTTAAATTATGAAAATTATAATTGCATTCATCAGTTGTCTTTTACTTATATCCTGCGGAGAAGCTGATTCAAAAAAGGTTGAGACTATAGATAGTACAGAGATAGTTGCTGCGTCAATAGATGTAGAAAATGCCTCCCAAAAGGATTTTTCAGACAAACTACCGATTATAGATTTTAAGGAGTTTGAAACTACATATTTGAAAGCAACCGATACAGAAATGACTTATGTGCTTAATTTTTGGGCTACATGGTGTAAGCCGTGTGTAAAAGAGCTACCATATTTTGAAGAACTTAACGCTACTTATAAGGACAAAAATGTTAGCGTTGTATTGGTAAGTCTAGATTTTCCAGAAAATATTGAGAAACAGGTTTTACCTTTTATTGAAAAGCACCAATTAAAAAGTGAGGTAGTATTGTTGGATGACCCTGATGCTAATAGCTGGATTCCGAAGGTTAGCAAGGAATGGAGTGGAGCAATTCCAGCTACCATTATAGTAAAAGGAGATCAGTATAAATTCTACGAACAGTCTTTTACCTATTCAGAATTAGAAACAGAACTTAAATTAATCTTATAAAATAGAATCATGAAAACACAAATTTTTAAAATCGTATTACCGCTTTTTTGTATTGCAGTTTTAGCTAGCTGTCAAGAAAAAGTGTCTACAACAGCTGTAGAGAACGTTGAGACAACTAAAGAAGTTGCATTGGCAGACACCAAGGAGGTTCCTGTAAAGACTAAGGGGTATGGAATTGGAGATGTTGCTGCAGACTTCAAACTAAAAGATGTTGACGGCAAGATGGTATCATTAAGTGATTACAAAGATGCCAAAGGTTTTATTGTTATTTTTACCTGTAATACGTGTCCATTTGCTGTCGCTAGTGAAGAACGAATTGTTGCGCTAGACACTGAATATAAGGCAAAAGGTTATCCAGTTATTGCTATTAATCCAAACGACCCAGAGGTACAGCCAGACGATACCTATGAGTTAATGCAAGCAAAGGCGAAAGAAGCCGGATTTACGTTCCCTTATTTATACGATTCTTCTAACAGTGTCTATGCTACCTACGGAGCAACAAAGACACCACACATTTATTTACTTAATAAAGAAGACAAAGGAAACGTAGTGAAGTATATTGGAGCTATAGATGACAATGTTCGAAATGGAGATGCTGTAAAAGATCGTTTCTTGGCTAATGCGATCAACGAATTATTGGCAGGCAAGGAAATTTCAGTAAAAGAAACGAAAGCAATTGGTTGTTCAGTAAAACAAAAGAAGGCATAATTGTAACATTAGTTTAATAAATGAGTCTGCTATAGTACCTAACTGTAGCAGATTTTTTATTTTTACTAAAAATTATTCTATGCAAGACCTAACGCAAACGCAATGGCAAGAAAAAGTCAAAGAAGATAACAACGCCGTTGTTATAGACGTTCGTACTCCTCATGAAATTGAAGAGGGAATGATTCCTCATGCCACTCATTTAGATATTCAGAATGCGCCTACTTTTATGCAAGGTGCTCAAGAACTAGATAAATCTAAGAACTATTATGTGTATTGTCGTTCTGGCGGGCGCAGTGCTCAGGCATGTATGATTTTAGAATCAATGGGCTTTTCTAACACCTACAATCTATTAGGTGGTTTTTCTGAATGGACAGGAGATAAAACGCACTAGTATGAAGTATAAAATTCTCATCGTAGGTATTATACTAGCTAGTTTAGTTTCCTGCACGCACACTCCCGAAAAGGTTCAAGAAGTTAGCGCTCAGGACGTATATAATGCTGTTTACAAAAAGTCGAACCAAGGATTACAAGTATTGGATGTTAGAACACCAGAAGAATATGGAGTATCACACTTAAAAGATGCCCAGAATATTTGTGTAACAGAGAACGACTTTAAAGAAAAAGTTGAAGGCTTAGATAAAGAAAAGCCCGTTTATGTTTATTGCAAAAAAGGGGGGCGAAGCGCTCGAGCAGCTAAAATTCTAGTTGAAATGGGCTTTAAAGAAGTATACGATTTACAGGGGGGTATCACGGCATGGGAGTCTGAAGGTCTGGAAACCAGCGAATAAGGATTCTTAAAAATCTTAACATACTGACACTAGTACCGTTAAATCGAAGCCAACATTCTGGCGTTTAACGAAATCTTCACAATTGGTAGGTTATCTTGGTGTAATTATTAAAAATTACGCTATGACAAATCAGCACCAAATAGTTCAGGACGAAATGAGAAAACTAATCTCAAAAAGTTGTGTGTTTACTGAAAATTTAAGTAGAGACTACTACGGCTTTCAAAAATCACTTCTCAAATTTTATTTTGGAGCCATAGACGTTACGATAGATTTCGACCAACAGACAATTTTGTTGTGGAATTCACAACCTAGAAATACAGATAATTATAGGTTATACGATTGCGGAGATGCGGTTGCAGCTAGGGTTTCGTACAGTAACCTAGAAGAAACTCTTAAGGGTTGCCTAGAAGAAGGAGAAACACAAGCTAGATTCTATAAAACCATGTTGTTTCACTACAACAATCATACAGATGACAGTAATGTGATGTCTGTAAGTGCTTAAGTGTTTTATATGTCGAAAAAATCTTAACCCAAATACTGCGCTCTATTCTTGAGAAGTATTATTTCACTCAATCGTTTCACCCTTCTTATCGGCTACAATTTTCCCCCAATTTGCGATTGCAATTAATACAGGCTCCAAACTTTCTCCAAACGGAGTGAGTGCATATTCTACCTTTAAAGGTGGTTTTTTTGTATAGACCTTTCTGGTAATAAGGCCGTCTTTTTCCAATTGTTTAAGTTGTAGGCTCAACGTTCTTTCTGTAATGGTAGAAATTAATTTGTAAAGCTCATTATAGCGTTTTTTTCCACCCACTAAATAGATTAAAATAACACTTTTCCACTTACCACCTATTAATTCCATAGCAATACTTGTAGTACACGAAAACGTTTTGTCATTGTATTTTATCAATCTTTTTTTATGCTGAATCTCCATATATAATCTTTGTTATGATATCAAAGTTACTATACTATCATAAGGTATACAACTATACTTTTTATAGTAAATTTAACATTGTTATAAAACATTGTAAATCAGATTTATAGGAGCGTTCGATTTAGAATTTGGATACTATCCTTTTTGACCGTTATTGTGAAGATTTATCACTATACATACTTTTGGCACTATACAATTGATAGTATTAAGTTAACACCGTGTAATTTTTTCAATTATTAATTATAATCAACATAAAAGAAATATATCAAATGAATTTAACTGAAACACTAAACTGGAGATACACTACTAAAGAATTTGACCCAACAAAAAGCATCTCCGATGCAGACATGGCTCAAATCAAAAATTTATTGAGAATGAGTCCGTCGAGTGTAAACTTGCAACCATGGCATTTTATCATTGCAGAAACGAAAGAGGGAAAAGAGCGAATTGCGAAAGGAACCCAAGGTTTTTTCAGTTTTAATGAACCGAAAGTAACAAATGCCGCTGCAGTAGTGTTGTTTTGTTCAAAAATTGATGCAAATGAAGCGTACATAAAACATATTGCAGATACTGAAGATAGTGATGGAAGATTCCCAAATGAGGATGTGAAGAACGGATTTTTAGGTGCTGCTAAAACATTTTCGGGTATCCATAAATACGAGTTAAAAGACCTTCAGCATTGGTTAGAAAAGCAAGTATACCTTAATATAGGTAATTTTTTATTGGGTGTTGCAAGTCTACAAATTGATGCAACGCCTATGGAAGGAATTGACGTAAAAGCATTAGATGAAGAATTTGAATTAAGAGAAAATGGATATACAGCCCTGGTTGCTGTGTCTTTAGGATATAGAGCTGAATCTGATTTTAATTCAACTGAAAAGACACCAAAATCTAGATTAGCAGAAAGTGAAATCTTTACGGTGATATAACGATCAAAATCTAAAGTTATGATGAATGCAATAGGGTATAAAGAGAATTTGCCAATTGAAAATGCAAAGTCCCTTCAAGATGTACAATTGGAAATACCAAGGGCAACGGGGAGGGATATTTTAGTTGAGATAAAAGCCATTTCGGTTAATCCAGCAGATTATAAAGTACGCCTTGGAATGCCAGTTGATGGAGACAATTGGAAAGTAATAGGATGGGACGCCACCGGAATTGTTAAGGATGTTGGTGATAAAGTCACACTCTTTAAGGCGGGAGATGAGGTGTATTACGCGGGAGATTTTACACGCCAAGGAAGTTATGCGCAATATCAGATAGTTGATGAGCGTATTGTAGGTAAAAAGCCATCTAGTTTGTCGTATGCTGAAGCGGCAGCCTTGCCTTTAACAACACTCACGGCTTGGGAAATGTTATTCGATAGACTAGACGTTAATAAAAGTAACAACAACAAATCTATTCTAATAATAGGCGCAGCTGGTGGAGTTGGATCTATTATGGTACAATTGGTTAAAAAATTAACGAATCTAAAAATAATAGGCACGGCCTCTCGCAAGGAAACTTCGACTTGGTTACAAGATTTAGGAGTAGATAGGGTTATTAATCATCGAAATAAGCTTAGTGAAGAGCTTGACAAAAATAATTTGCCAGCGCCAGATTATGTTGTGAGCTTGAATGCAACAGAACATCATATAGATGAGATTGTAAAACTTATTAAACCCCAAGGAAAATTTGGTTTTATAGACGACCCTAAATCGATAAACATAATGCCCTTTAAAAGCAAAGCAGTTTCAATTCACATTGAGTTAATGTTTACGCGTTCTATGTTTCAAACTGCAGATATGATTGAGCAACATAACATATTGAATAAGGCTTCAGAGTTAATAGATAACGGAACGATTAAAACCACACTAGGTGATAATTTTGGAATTATTAACGCTGAAAACTTACGTAAAGCGCACGCTTTTTTAGAAACGGGAAAGGCAAAAGGGAAAATAGTATTAGAAGGATTTTAATAGTAAATAATATGAAGAAAAAAGTTATAATTTATTTAGCAATATTATTCAGTTTTTATGCAAGTGCTCAAACTTCTAAAATAGATAATTCACTATCTAAGAATGAGGTTGTAACGGTACAAGATGTAGCGTGGGGATGGTTAAACCCCTTGCGTGGTGATAAAAGTCCTGCTGCTGGAAAACTTTGGGGTGATAGAACAGATACGTTAGCTTCTGGTTTTTTAGTTAAATTTAAGAAGGGGTTTTCTTCCCCTCCTCATATTCATAATGTCACCTATCGAGGAGTTGTAATAACAGGATTGCTGCACAATGACGATGAAAATGCAGAAGAGATGTGGTTGCCAGCAGGTTCTTTCTGGCAACAGCCAGCAGGCGAGGCACATATAACGGCTGCTTTGTCAAACAACAATATGGCTTATATAGAAATTCAAGAAGGACCATATTTAGTGAAACCAACCGAAGAAGCTTTCGATAATGGCGAACGTCCTGTTAATGTCGATTCATCGAATATTGTCTGGCTAAACGCTTCAGATATTACTTGGGTTACAGACAAAAGTAATGTGCAGACTGCATTTTTATGGGGAAGTCATGCCAAAGGAGATTTAAATGCAAGTATGCTAAAACTTCCCGTTGGTTTTAATGGCCAAATCCAAAATTTAAGTCCTAACTTTAGAGCAGTTGTTATTCAAGGAACATTAGAGCATCAAGTTTCAGATAACAAGAATATACATACTTTAGAGGCAGGAAGCTATTTTGGCGCCGCACAAAATTCAACGCATAAAATTTCAGTAAAAAACAATCAAGAAGTGCTAGTTTATATACGAACAAATGGAAAATTTGTAGTCAGTACTTTAAAGAACAAGTAAGGTGTTATGAATCAAGAACAGAATAAACAAAATGCTATTTCTTTTTACAAAATGGCTTTCGAGGGTAACCCGAAAAAAGCAGTTGCATTGTATGTGGGTGATGAGTATATCCAACATAACCCTGCAGTTGCTAGTGGTACGAAAGGTTTTATTGATTATTTTGAACGTATGCAGAACGAATACCCAGACAAGTCTATAAACTTTGTAAGAAGTGTAGCCGAAGGTAATTTGGTGGCCTTACACACGCACCAGATCTGGCCTGACAATGACGAGTATATTACAATGGATTTCTTTGGGTTTGATGAAAAGGGTAAAATATGCGAGCATTGGGATTCTATTCAACAAATTCCGCAAACATCGGCAAATAAAAACACAATGTATTAAATTGTGCTCGTAGTTATTTCTCAAGAAATACAATGAATCACAACAGCTACTATGCCAAGAACGATAATTGAAAATATTGTTATTCAAGAGTACAAAAATCAATCGTTTTTTGAGTTTTGTAAATACACAACTATTCGCTTTTTCGAAATTTTATATTTTGAGAAAGGTACAGGTACGCTAAAAATAAATGGTAATACTGTTACCTACGCACCCAATAGTATTTTTGTATTCATACCAGATGATGTTTATATCGTTAATGCAGAAACAGCCACAAGTACTGTAACTATAAAGTTTCTGAAAAGTTTTTTTAGGAATACCCACATACAAAATACAACACTACCTGTAAATGACTGGTTTCGTAAAATTGAAGAAATTTTACACAGTGAGAGTCATCAGTTACGCGAAATGCAGTTTGAATCTCAACACGATAAGATGCATTTAACGTCTCTTATCAACATGGTAGCTGCAGAATATAACGAAAAACAGACATTCGATATTTTTATTATTCAAAATTCCTTATCGGTAATCTTACATCTAATAGCTAGAAACATTCAGTACATTAATACCGATTCTATAAAGAAGGTAAAGTCTTCAAGAATTCAGCAAATTATTAATTATATACATGCTAACATTTATAATTCAGAACTATTATCTACAAAAAATTTAGCTGAAAAATTTTATATGGCAGATAATTACATTAGCGAGTACTTTAAAAAACATACAGATGTTTCTCTAAAAAAGTATATAATTAACTATAAATTGAAACTCGTTGAAACACGTTTGAAATATACCGACTTGCAATATTCTGAAATTGCTAATGAACTTGGTTTTACAGATTCAAGCCACTTAAATAAAACATTTAAAACTTATAAGGGCACAAGCTTAAGTGCTTTTAAAGAAAGTTTAGCCTAAGTTTTTACTTTTTACCTTTTTTTATACTATTTGTACGTTGTTTTCTACCAAACTCATCGATGATACCTCCTTTAAATTTGTAGTGTAATTAAACACAACAAATAACAATTTAAATATCGATGGTATGAACTACAAGAACTTTCAGACATTTACAGCAACACAAAAAGGAGCAATTTTAACGGTAGATATCAATTTTGGACCAGTGAATGTTCAAGGGCAAGAAATGCTTGCCGATTTGAGCAGTTTGTGTTTACGATTGGAGCGAGACCGAAGCATTAAAGTGGTGGTTTTTGAATCATCTAATGCTGGCTATTGGGTATGCCACTACGATACAGACCTACTCAAAGATTTATCTACAGAGGCACTGCCCCGAAACGAAGTACAATTATTAGACTTACAATCTGTATTAGAAAGGTTAAGTAATGTACCCCAAGCAACCATCGCAAAAATTGAAGGTTTTGCGCGTGGAGGTGGGCATGAAATGGCACTGGCTTTAGATATGCGTTTTGCAGCTAGAGGAAAAGCAAAATTCATGCAGATGGAAGTAGGCATGGGAATTTTGCCTTGTGGAGGAGGTGCCTCTCGTATGGCTAGACAAGCAGGATTAGGTAAAGCTTTAGAAATTATTCTGGGAGCGAGAGATTGGGATGCCGATGAAGCTGAAAAATTTGGAACCATTAATAAAGCATTAGATGCCGATAAAATAGGCCCTTATGTAGATGCCCTGGCAGAACGTATTTCTAAGTTTCCAGCAGAATCTATTGCGGCATGTAAACGGGCTGTTTATGCATCTATAGATTTGCCAATCAAAGAAGCACTGCGAGAAGAAGCGTATCAATTATTCCAAGCAACCAGCAAGACACCAGCCGTAAAACGTTTTCAATACGCCAATGACAATGGTGCCCAATTTGATCATGAAAATCAGAAAAACTGGGAACAGATGGTTATTGACATTCAAGAAGTGAATTAAATTGAAGTTGATAAAAACAGAATAAAAGGCACAGTCAGTTCTGAATTTATTTCCGACGGGATTATAGATAACATAAAACAACACAATATTTCATACCATTTTTTATTCCTCTTTAGGAATCAAAAAATAGTATACAGCGAAGTAAATATGGATACGTTATACGTAAAGTAAGTATTCGTAGATTAAATTTTCAGTAATAAAAATTTTAAAAAAGAAAAAGATAGATATGAAAGCAATGCTTATTAATAACTATGGTAAAAATGCAAAATTCGAAATTTCAGAAATAGAAAAACCAGAAGTACGAGCAAATCACGTTCTAATAAAAATAGCAGCATCTAGTGTAAATACAATTGACACGATGATAAAAAATATGGGTCCAGATTTACCATTATCACCAGCAGCACCGGCCTTATTAGGAATGGATTTTTCAGGAACGATTGAAGCTCTTGGAGAAGGCGTAGAAACTTATAATGTTGGTGACGAGGTGTACGGTTGTGCGGGTGGACTTGGAGATTTGCCAGGGACTTTGACAGAATACATTGTAGCAGATAGCAATTTAATTGGTCACAAACCAAAAGACTTGACGATGCGAGAAACTGCGGCTTTGCCTTTGGTAGGTATTACAGCTTACGAAGGATTAACAAGAGCAGGAATAACGGCTGGGCAAAAAGTTTTAATTCATGGTGGATCAGGGGGTGTTGGTCACTTAGCTGTTCAGTTAGCTATGTATTTTGGCGCAGAAGTTTTTGCCACAGGAACTGGAGAAAAACAAAAAAGTAGTGTCGAAAATTTAGGAGCCACTTTTATAGATTATACAACAGAAAAGGTTAGCGAATACACCGAAAAATATACAGGTGGAGCAGGTTTTGACGTGGTTTTTGATACTGTGGGAGGTGCAAACTTGAATAACTCTATTGAAGCTGTGGCCTTAAACGGACATATTTCAACTACGGTATCTCTGTGCGAATTAGATTTAACACCGCTACATTTTAAAGGCGCCTCTCTACACGTAGTCTTTATGTTAATACCTATGTTACACAATTTTAGAAGATCACAACATGCTGACATTTTGAAATACTTAGCTGAAATTTCAAACGAGGGAAAATTAACACCAATACTTGATGAAAATTATTTTTCACTTGAAGAAGTTGGTAAAGCATACGCGCACTTAGAAAGTGGAGAAGCCATTGGCAAAGTGGTAGTAGCTAATTAGCGTTTGAATTGTAGAGAAATCTATAGTTATAAAATGCCTCGTTATGGAGGCATTTTATGTTTCTGAAAATAAACCTTGAAATTTACCTAACAAGCCATTTTTACTACTAAAACAACTAGTATATAGAACTTAAATTTGTTTCATAGATATGTATTACAATCAGAACTTATTAAACCAAAAGCATGTACACCAAACCTAAATATCCAATTATTGTCGTATTTAAATGGACCAGGCGATATATTTATATATTCTTTTTAACAGCTCTTATTCCTGTATTGCTGTATGAAGCTTTTGGTCTTAAATGGCTAAACCTTCCATGGCAGCCAATAGGTTTGATAGGTACGGCATTGGCATTTATTACGGGCTTTAAAAATAATGCGTCTTATGATAGACAATGGGAGGCTCGAAAAATATATGGCGGAATTGTGAATGCCTCAAGGCTTTTTGCAGCTATGGTAAATGATTTTATAACGAATGAGTTTGCTATAGATAATCGTACAGATCAAGAATTATTTCAGATTAGAAAAGCAATGATTTTACGTCATGTTTCTTGGATGACTTCATTAAGGCATGCGCTTCGTCAAAAGAAAACATGGGAAACTGCCAAGACCAATAAATCTGATCGGGAGCATATGAAATCAATAAAGGTTTTGGAGTTTGAAAATTCCTTATCAGAAGAATTAGAGGGCTATTTATCTAAAACTGAAAAAAAATATGTACTTAACAAAACGAACAAGCAAACGGCTGCCTTAAATCTGCAATCTAGACATATAGGAAAGCTTAAGGCCAAAGGCTTAATAGATAATTTTAGACATATGGAGTTTAACAAAATGATTGGTGAATTATTTACACTTCAAGGAAAAGCTGAGCGCATAAAGAATTTTCCATATCCAAGACAATTCGCCACCTTAAACTCGTACTTTATTTGGATTTTTATAATTATTATGCCATTTGGTCTTATGCGTCAATTTGATTTAACGGGTCAGTCTCTGGTAGATTTAGGGGCTCCTAATTTAATTTTTGATTTAATAGCAGAGAATTTTGTTTGGTTAACTATTCCGTTTAGTGTAATTATTTCTTGGATCTTTTTCTCAATGGAACGTGTAGGTGATACTTCAGAAAATCCATTTGAAGGCATGGGGAATGATGTCCCAATTTCAACCATTTCAAGAGGTATAGAAATAGATATTCGAGAAATGATAGAAGATGATGCTACTGTTATTCCAAATCCGCTTCCCGAATATGCAAATACTCAGATGTAAATTATAGAAAGCAAGATGATGAGATTTGAAAATATAAATATGGCCTACAACTCAGTTTTTAAAGAAAATGAATTGAGTGTTGGAGTGGTTGTGCCAATTGAAAGATATGCAAGAGGTCCAGAACCAACCATGCAAGACCATTTGCAACGAGTTAAACAAGTGGAATCCTTAGGTTTTAAATCAATTTGGATTCGAGACATTCCTTTTAATGTACCTAATTTTGGTGATGTCGGCCAAACGTTTGATCCGTTTACCTATTTAGGTTTTTTGGCTGGTCAAACATCCAAAATTGCTCTAGGTATTTCTAGTATTGCCTTGCCATTGCATCATCCTTTACATGTGGCAAAATCGGCAGCAAGTATTGACAAGCTATCAAATGGAAGATTGCTTTTAGGTGTAGCTTCAGGAGATCGTATTGATGAATATCCGGCAATGGGAATTTCTTATGAAAATAGAGGGGAGCTCTTCAGAGAATCTTTTGAATATATCAGAAAAGTACAGGCTAGTTTTCCAACTATCAAAACCGAGAACTATGGAAGTTTAAATGGAAACATAGATATGTTACCAAAACCAACCGCAAATAAAATTCCGATGTTAATGACAGGAAGTAGTAGGCAATCTTTAGAGTGGAATGCTAAAAACTTAGATGGTTGGATGAATTATCCGCGAGATTTATATAATCAAAATATTACAATAAAAAATTATAGAGATTTAGTGGCACAAACACATGAATTTGATAAGCCGTTTATGCAGCCAATTTATTTAGATCTAATGAATGATCCAAATGCAAAACCCCAACCTATTCAATTGGGTTTTAAACTAGGAATAAATTATTTAACCAATTATTTAGATAAATTACGAAGTATTGGTGTAAACCATTTAGCATTGAATCTACGTTTCAATTCCATGAACATGGATAAAGCCTTAGAGCAAATATCAAAGCAGGTATTGCCAGAATTTCATTTAAAAGAAAAAATTAATTGCAATGAATAAAACAGTTATAATTACGGGAAGTACTGACGGAATTGGCAAACTTACTGCCTTGAAATTGGCGAAAGATGGTCACAAAGTGTATGTTCATGGTAGAAGTGAAGTAAAAGTTAGCAAGGTTGTAGAAGAAATTCAAAATGCCACAAACAACCAGAATGTAAAAGGTTTGGTAGCTGATTTTTCAGATTTACAGGCAGTCTCTAATTTGGTTAATCAGATTAAAGAGGAAAATAGCTCTATTGATATTCTAATTAATAACGCAGGGGTTTTGAAAAGCCAAACTTCGCAAAATAGAAGCGGTTTAGATATAAGAATAACTGTAAATTACTTAGCACCTTATATACTAACTAATGGAATTCTGTCTACTATTAAAAAGGCCGATGCTCCAAGGATAATTAATTTAAGTTCAGCCGCTCAAGCTCCAGTTTCTGAAGCTGTTCTCATAGGAAAAGAACAAGTTTCAGATAATAATAGCTATGCGCAAAGTAAATTGGCGCTAACAATGTGGAGCTTTAGGTTAGCACAAGAGGAACCAAATATCACAACTATAGCTGTGAATCCAGGCTCTTTGTTAAATACGAAAATGGCAAACGAAGCATACGGTCAGCATTGGTCCCCAGCAGAAAAGGGGGTTAATATTATTTACGATTTAGCAACTTCAGAAAGATATAAAAACGATTCTGGTAAGTACTTTGATAATGACAAAGGAGATCCACAGGGGCAATTTTCACCAGCATATATAGATGCTTATAACGAAGCAAAAATTATTGAGCTGATAGAAATTACAGATAAAATACTTGATAGATAGTATAAAATTCGTCGCTAGATTCTAGATAGTCCAATATACTTTTGTATGCATTAAGCTTTAAAAAGACTATCTACTCTTAAAAAGTTTTTTTATAGCATTTAGAAATTTATTTTCCAATTTGTCAAAAGATTTTGGGTTGGTAGCTTTAAGTGTAGCTGTTGCAATTGGCTTATCTTCTGAAGATACAGCAATATCATAAACAGCCGCTTCTATGGTATAAGTTGTTATTTGAGTTTTGTCGTACTCTAGATTTTCTTCAGTGTCGCTGTGCAACCTTAAAGGCTCTAGAGAATTCATATAATTATGTAATGATTTTGTAAGCACAGTATCGACTGTCATAGATTTTTGAGATGCGAATAATACCTTATCTATATCTTTCTTTTTACACTGTAGTATGAAATCTTTAATTTCTTCTTGTGAATGACTTTCTTTATATTCAATATCAGGGAAAACTTCATGCATCTTAAAGGGAGTAATACCATTTTCACGTAAAACTACTGCCATTTTATCTTCAAATCGATTCTGAAGTGCTGTATCTTCCGTATTAGCAAAAACCAACATACGGTCTAATTGTAGTTCTCTAAACTCTTGTGAAATATATTGTGAAGGAATTGTTTTTGTTGTTGAGCAACTTATACAAACAAAAAATATTAAGAGTAAATAGCTAGGAATTTTCATAGAATTAATTTTAAGCAAGATACTAAAAATCCGTTTTTAAAACGAAGCACTCCTCCTCTCAGAGCGATAAAAACAACCCATAAAGTTACTGACTGCAGAAATTTAACAAACTTTAACTTCGTTTAGTTCGGTTTGTTCCGAACCAATATATATATTTGCCTAGAATTTTATTATTAACCTGCTATTGGTTTTAAATAAGCATTGAAAAATAAGAAGCATGGATGAGAATATTTGTAAAGAAAAAATGGCTTTAGTTGAAAAACTAGGCGTGCATTTAGAAAATAGAGAAAACTTGGCTCCTGTGGCTGCCCGTATTATGGCGTATGTAATTCTTAAGGGTAAAGAAGGAACTACATTTGAAGAAATGGTTACTATCCTTTGTGCAAGCAAAAGCACTATTTCAACTCATCTCAACCACCTACAAGATTTGAAAAAGTTGGAATACTTTACAAAAACTGGAGATCGAAAAAAATATTTTGTTATAAACAAAGATTCTGTTGTTCAACATATAGATAATATCATTCGAGAATGGCTTGAAATTCGAGGATTGCATCTAGAAATTAGAGCTTATAAAGAGACAATAAACATTAAAAAAGCAGAAAATCAAGAAGAAAAATTTGACTTAGATTTTCACAACGACTATATAAAATTTATAGACGGAGCAATCACTTCTATTGAAGAATTAAGAACAAAAATTAAAAACAGAAAATTCAATCTGTAAAATACAAATTAGAATGAAAAAGAACCTATTAAAATTAGCATTCGCACTAAGTTTATCCTTAGTTGTGGTAAGCTGTGGAAACAGCGATCAGAGTCAAACACCTGCAGAAGCACCGCTAGCAACTTTTCCTGTTACTCAAATACAAAGTAAAACTGTTACTGGATACAATGAATATCCTGTTACTATTGAAGGTATAGTAAATAGTGATGTTAGAGCAAAAACATCTGGATATGTTGAAAAAGTGTTTGTAGATGAAGGAGAAAAAGTACGTAAAGGACAAGTATTATTTAAATTAGAAACACAGTCTTTAAGTCAAGATGCTGGGGCTGCAAAAGCATTGGTTAATGTAGCACAAGTAGAAGTAGATAAATTAATTCCACTTGTGAAAAAAAATATAATCAGCGCCGTTCAATTAGAAACTGCTAAAGCAAATTTAGAACAAGCCAAAGCCAATTATAGTAGCGTTACTGCCAACATTAGTTATGCAACTATCAAAAGTCCGATAGATGGATACGTGGGATCAATTAATTTTAGAGAAGGCGCACTAATAAGTCCTAATGATACTACACCTTTAACAACGGTAAGTGAAATTGACCAAGTTTATGCGTTTTTTAGTTTTAATGAAGCTCAATACATAGATCATTTGCAAAAATCTGAAGGGCAAAATAAGGCAGAGCGTATTAAAAACTCACCAGATTTAAGTTTGGTTTTAGCTAATGGAAAAATTTATTCTGAAAAAGGACGAATTCAAACCAGTACTGGCCAAATAAATCAAAACACTGGAACCATACAGATAAGAGCTGCATTTGACAATCCAAATGAAATTTTAACAAACGGAAATAGTGGTAAAATAAGATTTCCTATAGAGTATAAAGATGCTATAGTGGTTCCCCAATCTGCAACCTTTGAGCAACAAGGAAATATTATGATTTTCAAACTAACGGAGAACAATAAAGTTGAGACTTCAATCATTCAAATACAAGGTACAGTAGACAACTTATACGTTGTTGAATCTGGATTAGATATAAACGACAAAATTGTTATATCTGGCGTCGGTAAATTAAGAAGTGGAATGGCAATTTCACCACAAGAAAGGTCCTTTGAGGATGCCATCACACCTGTCGCAACTTTATTCAAAAATTAGATAACCCAAAAAATATAGCCATGTTAAAAACATTTATTGAAAGACCAGTTCTTTCAACGGTAATCTCTATTATCATAGTTATACTGGGGGTAATTAGTATATCTACCTTACCTATAGAAGAATACCCAGATATAGCACCACCAACAATTCAAGTATCAGCTTCATATCCTGGGGCCAATGCAGAGACAGTATTAGAGAGTGTTATTGTACCAATTGAAGAACAAATTAATGGAGTAGAGGGCATGACCTACATAACTTCTACTGCTTCAAATAATGGTACTGCTACTATCACAGTTTATTTCGACCAAGAAATGGACGCTGATATTGCAGCTGTTAATGTTCAAAATCGTGTTTCTAGAGCAAATTCCTTATTGCCACAAGAGGTAATTCAAACTGGTGTAACTACTCAGAAACAAGAGACAAGTGCGCTAATGTTTATCTCTATGTATACTGAAAGTGAAGACTACGACGCTACATTTATTCAGAATTATTTAAAAATCAATGTAATACCAGCCATGAAGCGTATTGATGGTGTTGGAGATGTAAGTGTCTTCTCGCAGCAAGATTACGCAATGCGTATTTGGTTAAAACCAGATAAATTAGCTGCTTATAACTTAATACCATCTGATATTACTGCTGCGTTACAAGAACAAAATTTAGAGGCAGCGGCTGGTTCATTGGGCGAGAATAATGGAGAATCTTTCTCTTATACTTTAACATATAGTGGTCGCTTTAAAACCGAAACACAGTACAGCGATATTGTAATTAAAGCTTTAGGTAATGGAGAATTTTTGCGATTAAAAGACGTGGCAACCATCGAGTTAGATGCGCAGTCATATTCATCTAACGCTATGAGCTTAGGTAACCCAGCTGTATTTATGGGGATATTTCAGACCAAAGGTTCTAACGCACAAGAGATTATAGAGAATATTAAGGCTACACTAGAATTGGTTAAAAAAGATCTTCCAGAGGGGTTGGATATTTTTGTGCCTTATGACACCAGTTTGTTCTTGGATGCATCTATAGACAAGGTTATTACTACACTGTTAGAAGCCTTTTTACTCGTTTTTTTAGTAGTATTTCTATTCTTACAAGATTTTAGGTCGACGTTAATCCCGGCGATTGCTGTTCCGGTTTCTATTGTCGGTACCTTCTTTTTTCTGAGTGTTTTTGGCTATTCCATTAATCTTTTAACACTATTTGCCTTAGTACTCGCCATTGGTATTGTAGTTGATGATGCCATTGTAGTTGTGGAAGCTGTTCATGCCAAAATGGATGAAGGCGAAAAAAACCCTAAAGATGCAACGTTATCAGCGATGAACGAAATATCTGGAGCCATCATCTCTATTACGTTGGTAATGGCAGCGGTGTTTGTTCCGGTTACCTTTGTAACAGGCCCAACAGGAGTGTTTTACGAGCAATTTGGTATTACTTTAATTATTGCGATTTTAATTTCAGCAGTAAATGCATTAACCTTAAGTCCAGCGCTATGTGCCTTGTTGTTAAAGCCACATAAGGAAGATGAGGAATTAAAGGGTAAAAATCCATTACAACGTTTTTTCACCTTGTTCAATCGTGGTTTTAATGCTACAGTACATAGATATGGTAAATCCCTTCAGTTTTTATACAAAAGAAAAATTGTATCTGTTTTATTACTTGTAATTGCTATTGTAGGAATATTCTGGGCGGCAAATACTACCCCTACAGGGTTCGTGCCTGACGAGGATAGAGGAATTATATTCGCAAATATCGAATTACCCCCGGGTTCTTCACTAGATAGAACAGATGCTGTGACGAAAGATTTATTCGCTAAAGTAGATGGTATGGAAGGTATTAATGCGATAAACTTTATTAAAGGTACAAGTTTAATTAGCGGAGCGGGTAGCAATTTTGCTTTTGGCGTTATTAAATTGGATAACTGGGAAGCGCGTGAAGATGAAGCTGTTTCAGTACAAGCTATTACAGGGAAATTGTTTGGAATCGCAGCAGCAATTCCGGAAGCAAATATTATTTTCTTTTCACCACCAAGTATCAGAGGTTTTGGTAATTCAGCCGGTTTTGAAGTAAACTTACTTGACAAGTTTGGCGGGGAATTTTCAGATTTAGACCAAGCAAATAAAGATTTCTCTATGGCTTTAATGAGCCATCCAGAAATTAAATATGCAACGTCTTCTTTTAATACAAATTACCCGCAATATGAAATGGAAGTTAATGTGCCCCTAGCAAAAGAAAAGGGTGTTCCTATTACTAGTATTTTTTCAACGCTCCAAGGATATATAGGAGGTGTTTACGCTTCAGATTTCTCAAGATTTGGAAAACAATTTAGAGTGTATATACAATCACTGCCAGAAGATAGAGCAGGTGTTGATGACCTAAATAGCATGTATGTGAGAACAGATTCTGGAGAAATGACCCCAATAACGCAGTTCGTAAAATTAGAACGTGTTTATGGCCCGCAATCGGTAACACGTTTTAACTTGTTTAATTCTACAAGTATTACAGGGGCAACAAATGACGGTTATAGTACTGGAGATGCTATTCGAGTTATTGAAGAAGAGGTAGCAAAGCTGCCAAGTAATTATACAGTTGCCTATTCTGGTTTAACGCGAGAAGAGGTGAATGCAGGTGATCAAACAACCTTCATTTTTATATTGAGTATTCTATTTGTGTATTTCTTACTAAGTGCACAATACGAAAGTTATTTATTGCCATTTGCAGTGATATTATCATTACCATTTGGCGTGTTTGGCGCGTATATAAGCACAAAATTTGCAGGATTAGAAAATAACATTTACTTCCAAATTGCTCTCATTATGCTTATTGGTTTATTAGCTAAAAATGCCATTCTAATTGTAGAATTCGCATTGCAAAGGCGAAAGAATGGAGAAAGCATTGTAGATGCAGCAATTCATGGAGCCAAATCCCGTTTGCGCCCCATATTAATGACCTCTTTTGCTTTTATTTTAGGATTGATGCCTTTAGTACTTGCAAATGGTGTTGGAGCAGAAGGAAACAATGCAATAGGTACAGGTGCAGTGGGAGGAATGTTAATCGGAACCATTTTAGGTGTCTTTGTCATTCCAATCTTATTTATATTATTTCAGTGGTTGCAAGAAAAAATCTCTCGTAAACCAGCAGTTAAAACTATTGAAGCATAAGAACGATGAAAGCAATTATAACATATAAAAATTTAAGAAAAGGTGTTTTAATGTTAGTCGTTGCACTAACATTACAAAGCTGTTTTGTAGCACAAGACTATGTGCGTCCAGAGTTAAAAACAGAAACTGAAGCACTCTATAGAACAGAAAATTTACCAACAGATAGTATATCTATTGCAGATGTGTCTTGGAAAACATTATTTACAGACCAGTACCTTCAACAATATATAGAAGAAGGACTGCAAAATAATATGGATGTACGTATTGCCATTCAGCAAATGGCTGCAGCCGAAGCTTTTGCAAAACAAGGGAAAGCAGGATATTTACCATCAATAGATATTGGTGCAAATTATACACATCAAGAACTTTCTGAGAACAGCCAGTTTGGCTCATTGTTTTCTGGAGGTGTAGATTCTTACGATGTGACGGCAAATCTTTCTTGGGAGGCAGATGTCTGGGGCAAAATAAGAAGCAATAAAAGAGCAACACAGGCGGCCTACCTGCAAAGTGTAGCGGGACATCAAGCTGTGAAAACTCAATTAATTTCAAGCATTGCAAATACGTATTATAATTTATTAGCTCTAGATGCGCAATTAGAAGTTACCAAGCAAACTATTGTTACAAGAGATAGTAGTGTTACAACTATAAGGGCATTAAAAGATGCCGGGCAGGTAACTCAAGTTGCTGTAGACCAAAATATAGCGCAATACAATAGTGCAAAAGCGTTGCTGGTGGATATTGAAATAGCCATTTTCAAAACAGAAAACACATTGAGTATTTTACTTGGCAAAGCACCACAAAATTTTGAGAGATCCACTTTAAACAATCAGAAAATAGATCAAGAGATTAAGCTTGGTGTGCCAGCTACGCTGTTAAGCAATAGACCAGATGTTATGGCAGCAGAGTATGGGTTAATACAATCTTTTGAGCTAACTAATGTAGCTAAGAGTAATATGTATCCGTCGCTCACGTTAACTGCATCTGGGGGTTTACAAAGTTTAGAGCTAGACAAGTTATTAGATGCTAACTCCTTATTTGCTACCATTATCGGTGGTTTGTCGCAACCACTTTTTAACCAAAGAAGTTTAAGAACACAGAAAGAAGTTGCTTTAGCACAGCAAGAACAGGCGTTACTCGACTTCAAAAAGACCTTGTTAGTTGCGGGGAGTGAAGTGTCTAATGCACTATTTACGCATGAATCTGAAACTAAAAAATTTGAATTTAGAAAAAATGAAGTTGAGGCTTTACGTACCGCCGAGGCTAATTCTGAAGAGTTGCTTAAAAATGGCTACGCCAACTATTTAGATCTGTTAACAGCAAGACAAAGTGCCTTAAGTGCGGAGTTGAATATAATAGAAACCCAATTACAACAATTAGTATCTATTGTCGACCTATATGAAGCACTTGGAGGTGGTTGGAGATAAATATAGAACTTAACGAAACATGGATAACTTAATCACATTTTCAATTGCTGTATTTACTGGATTCTTTGCAATAACTAACCCTATTTCTAATATGACCGTTTTTTTATCTTTAACACAGGGTGCAGATGAGAATGTAAAAAAAGGGATTAATAAGAGGGCAAACATTATAGCATTTGTCATAGTAACAGTTTTTGTTCTTTTGGGCAAATACATTTTTGAATTATTTAATATCAGTATTCCTGCATTTAAAATAACTGGAGGTATTTTAATATTTTATATTGGATTTGAGATGTTACAATCAAAACGATCAAATATGAAACACATTAACAATGTAAATGTTGATGAAAACATCGCTGTTTCTCCATTAGCAATACCCATTTTAGCGGGACCAGGAACTATTGTTACAGCAATGAACTTTGTGTCTAATGTCTCTACTTTAAAAATGCTATTAGTCATAGCAATTTTTGGGACTATGAGTTTATTAACGTATTTTACTTTTCGATTGAGTAGCCTTATAGTTAAGGTTTTTGGCAACAATGTGATTTCTGTAATTGGAAAAATTATGGGGTTAATTATTGCTATTATAGGTACAGGCATGATTATAGAAGGGATTAAGATTTCTTTTGACTTAATGTCCTAAATTGATGGTAAGAATATGACAGGAAGTATCCTTTTTGAAGCTATTGTTTTTTTAGCGGGAGCCATTGTTTGTGTGTCTATCGCCAAACGATTGGGTCTAAGCTCAGTGATTGGTTATCTTCTCGCAGGGGTGTTAATTGGACCTTATGTTTTAGGTTTTATTGGAGAAGAAGGTGATGATATATTACACTTTGCCGAGTTTGGTGTAGTTGTTATGCTGTTCTTAATTGGCTTAGAAATAGAACCTAAAAATTTCTGGAACATGCGAAAAACAATCGTTGGCATGGGAGGAATACAAGTTGGAGGAACAATGATACTCTCATTCGCCTTGTTTACATTGTTTGGATTTGATTGGGAAGTTGCCCTGGTAATAGCAATGGCTGTGTCTTTATCTTCTACAGCAATAGCAATGCAAACTATTAAAGAAAAGGGGATGATGGATACAACCTCTGGGTACTCTTCGTTCTCTATTTTATTGTTTCAGGATATAATCGTGATCTTCATGTTAGGCCTTATTCCTCTGTTGTCTAATACATCTGAAGCAGCATCTGGAGATGCGCATGGAACGCAGATTAATTTACTAGATAGTTTGCCCATGGGATATCAAACGTTAGCCATATTTTTATCTGTTGTGATTATTATAGTTGCTGGTAAGTATTTAATTGCGCCCATGTTAAGAAAAGTTGCTAGATCTGGAGTTAGAGAACTGTTAATTGCGGCTGCTTTTTTAATTGTTTTCGGAATTTCATATCTAATGGAAATTGTAGGGTTAAGCCCTGCTTTAGGAGCCTTTTTAGGGGGAGTAGTGCTTTCAAATAGTGAATTTAGACACGAACTAGAAAGTACACTCCAACCATTTAAGGATCTCATGCTCGGCTTGTTTTTTATGGCTGTTGGCGCATCAATAAATTTTATTGTTATTGCTAAAAGTCCACTAGCAATAGGTGGTATTATGATTGCAATTATTGTTTTAAAAGCTGTTGTCCTCTTTGTAACTGGAAAGGTTTTTAAACTTAAATTAGATCAAAACTTATTGCTTACGTTTGGTCTAGCTCAAATAGGTGAATTTGCATTTGTCCTCCTATCATTTGCGTTTCAATCTAATATTTTAGAACAGGAACAAATGGACATGATGTTAGTAGTAACTGCATTAACCATGTCTTTAACACCAATAATAGGTATTATTAATGAGCGTTTAATTCTGCCGAGAATTGGCACCAAAGAATCAATTAAACGCCCAATGGATCATATAGCTAAAGCCCAAAAAATAATATTGGTTGGCTTCGGACACTTTGGAAGTACCGTAGGGCGCTTTTTGAGGTCGCACGGTGTTGAAGCAACAATTTTAGACCAGGATTCAAATCGTGTAGATTTTCTTCGAAAAATGGGTTTTGAAGTGTATTATGGGGATGCTACTCGTATGAATTTATTAGAATCTGCGGGCATTGCTGATGCTAAAATATTAATCTGCGCGATTGACAATCCAGACGTTGCTCAACAAATCACAAAACGTGTAAAAGAAAAATACCCGCATGTAGAACTTATGATTAGAGCACGAAATAGATACGATGCATATGAGCTGCTTAATCTGGGTATGGAAAATATTTACCGTGAATCTTTAGAGACCTCATTGAAGCTTGCCAGTGATGTATTAACCAAGGTTGGTTTTAAAGAAGAAACATTAAAAATGCAAGTCCAAAATTTTATTAAGTACGATGAAGAAAGTTTAAGACGTTTGGCTAACGAACCAGAACTTGATGATTCCTATATTTTTAAAGCTAGAAAAGAATTAGAACAACAAGAAAAGTTATTAAATGAAGATTTTAAAAGAGGTATAGTAGATTTTGATAACCAATCAGAAGGGTGAAAATTTTAGAAGCCTTTTAATACTCGCAAGTATACTAATACGTAATAAGATAAAACCAATATTTGGCCTTTTGTCTACTATTCACATGCGTAACTTGCTGTTTAAGTATTGTTTAGCAGTGGCGGGAGCCAGAATAATATATTATAGACATATGTAAGGATTAAAATATGATGATTGAGATTTTCTTTTAGAATATTGAACTTATTATTCCATTCTTAATTGAAATTATAAATAAAAACGAAAAACATACTTAGAAAATATGAAAATCGCAGTAACATCGGCAAGTGGGAAATTAGGGGCTTCAATTGTGAAGCATTTAATAGATGAAATTGGAAGCGATCATGTAATTGGTATTGCTCGCACACCGAAAAAAGCACAGTATTTGGGAGTTGAGGTTCGAAAAGGAGATTACAATAATAAGGCAGAATTTGACGTCGCTTTACAAGGCATAGATACTGTGCTTCTGATTTCGGGTATGGACGATCCCCAAAAAAGAATTCAACAACATAGAAATGTAATTGAAGCCGCTATTGGTAACAGACTTAAGAAGATTGTGTATACCAGTATTGTAGGAGAGGAAGAGAAAAATGCATTTAGTCCTGTTGTAAAAAGTAACCGACAAACAGAAAAGGATATTCAAAATTCTGGACTTCAATGGGCCATTGGCAGAAACGGAATTTATATTGAACCAGATTTAGAGTACATCAAGACCTATGTGCAGGAGGGTGGAATTGTTAACTGTGCTGCTGAAGGAAAGTGTGCCTATACCAGTAGAGTAGAGTTGGGTATTGCTTATGCCAAAATGCTAATCGAAGAAGGACACAATGGGAATATATATAATCTTGTTGGAGAACCTATTACTCAAAACCAACTTGCAGCTACGATAAACCAAGTTTATAACACAAACCTTGTTTATAATTCAGTTTCTGTTCCAGCATATGCCGCCGAGAGGAAAGCAGCGTTGGGGGATTTTTTTGGAACGGTCATCGCAGGTATTTATGAGGGTATTCGAGAAGGTGCAAACGATGTTCCGTCTGACTATGAAAAAGTAACAGGAAGACCACATAAATCCACTTTGGAAATGGTACATGAATTTAAAAGCGAATTATAACGGTGCAAATTTTGACAAAAGCACTAAACGTGGGCAAAATTGAGGTGTTTGTTTATTTTGTTAATGGAAAGAACTACCTGAAACCACAAAATTGAAAAGTTAATGAACCATCTTAAAAAAGTATTAAAAAAGACAATGATTATTACGCTAATTATAATAGGAGTACTTGTGCTAAGTTATCTTGCATTTACCAATTACTACCCAAGCTTTGGGGGTGACGTTTCAAAACCTCGTCAAATTTCATATCAGAACTCTAAACAATTCAAAGATGGTAAATTTACGAACGTAAACCCTAGAGTTCCTAAAGAAATGAACTTTTCAGAAACAATGAGCGTTGTCTATTCCTTCTTTACGGCAAAAGTGCCTAATGGTCGGCCTAAAAGAGATTTAGATGTAAGTAAAGTAGATTCTCTAGCGGTGGCTAATTATAAGGGAGACGCCCGACTCATATGGTACGGACATTCGGCATTTTTGTTGCAAATAGATGGAAAAAATTTGTTGCTTGATCCAATGTTAGGAAAAGTAGCTGCGCCACATCCTTGGTTGGGAAGTAGCCGTTTTAATGAAAAATTCCCATTAGAAGTTGAGAAGTTACCCCAGATAGATGCCGTTATTTTTTCTCATGATCATTACGATCACCTTGACCATGAGTCAGTACTTAAAATTAAGGATAAAACAAAACATTTTTATGTCCCTCTTGGGGTTGGCGTACACTTAGAATCATGGGGAGTGTCTTCTGAAAATATTACTGAAATGGATTGGTGGCAGGAAACACAAATAGATTCATTAAAACTGGTGTGCACGCCAGCACAACATTTTTCTGGACGCAAATTGAATAATGGTCAAAGTACCTTATGGAGTTCTTGGGTAATCCAATCTGAAAATGAAAACCTATATTTTAGTGGCGACAGTGGATATGCAGCGCATTTTACTGAAATAGGGCAGAAGTATGGTCCCTTTAACCTTGCTCTGATGGAATGTGGACAATACAACGAAAAGTGGGCAGATATACATATGATGCCAGAAGAAACTGCTCTTGCGGGATTAGATTTAAGAGCAGATAAAATAATGCCTATTCATTGGGCAGGTTTTAAACTGGCGTTGCACGAATGGACAGACCCCATAACACGAGTAAAAGCTAAGGCAAAAGAATTACAGCTAGAAGTAATAACTCCACAAATTGGACAAGAAATTAAGATAAAGGATTCTGTGTCTAATTATACAGAATGGTGGAAATTTCAGTAAAAATTTCAGCTAGAAAACTAGCTTCTACTAATCCCTTAGTATGGCCTCAATTTTTTTTGTTGCCTTAGCACCTTCCCTCCAGAGTCATGGCAGATAGCTCGCATAGATTATACAACCTGATTCCATTTATACCAATTTCCAAATAGAACTGTCATTGCTTGCAATCCTGGTTTATAGAAACAACAAAGCCCAATCTAGCAATAATGCTTGTTGAGCTCATGTTTTTACATGCACAACCCAGTTGTGAAAGTTTAGTGGAGCCGGAGGGATTTAAGTTCCCACCTAACCAATGTTGCAAATAAAAAGCCATGAGCAGCGCTCTTGCTTTGTCATTTTATTTCAACGCTTTGAGCAAGCTCCGCGTTTTCATAAAACACAAAACCATCCGTGGCGGCGGATGGCTTTTTGAGTGTCGTGGAGCCGGAGGGATTCGAACCCTCGTCCAAACGTGCTGCGTTACAGCTTTCTACATGTTTAGTTTCTGTTTCAATTTTCGAGAGATTGCCGGTCAAAAACTACCAACGCACTCCTTATCCTCACTTAGATGTCTCAGGAATATCAAGGCACTATTCCCAATAGGTTTACTTTTACGAAGTCACTATATCAAAAACCGTAAACCAAGGTGTTTGAGTGACTTCCTGCTTGCCTACCTTGTAGGCCGAGGCGTAATCTTACTATAATTCAGATTATGCAGCTAGGGCGTAGTTATTCTCGCCGTTTAAAAAGTGTGAAAAATGAGATTTAAGAGCTGTTTCCCAGCGCTCTACATGCTTACCATACCACAAAACCCGCTGTCAAAACCAGTCGGCCCCATAGTTGAAAAAAATCCAACATTTCAAAAAACAAATTTCAAAGATTTATTAAAATAATACCAATAATTCTTTGGGCGTGACTCGCCGCGGCGAGTCGGGCTTTCATCGCTACACGGTAGCGTATTCAATCCCTCACGCGATTGGCAAAGATACAAGATTAATAGTATCTTCGTACCCCAGTTTAACATTTCAAAAAGTATACCAAATGTCTACCACCTTCGCTATCATTAAAGAACGTAAGAATCCGCCAGATCGTCGTGTCGTTTTTTTCACCTTCAGATTTAAAAGAAGCAGCTAAAAAATTTCCTGATGCGCGATTTATAGTAGAAGCAAGCGATGTGCGTGTCTTTCCAGATAAAGCATATACAGATGCGGGGTTTGATGTAGTGCAGGATGTTTCAAAAGCAGACGTAATGCTAGGGGTGAAAGAAGTGCCAGTAGAAGCATTAATACCAAATAAAAAGTATTTCTATTTCAGCCATACCATTAAAAAGCAACCGTATAATCGAAAACTGTTAGTGGCAATGTTAGAAAAGAATATAGAAATGTATGATCATGAAACTATTGTCAAACAAAGTGGTGCGCGACTCATTGGTTTTGGTCGTTATGCTGGATTGGTAGGGGCGTATAATGGCTTTAGAGCTTTAGGCATTAGAGATGGTTTATTTCAACTTCCAAAGGTTGAAAATCTAGCAGACCTAGATGCTGTTAAAGCCGAATTGGATAAAATCACGTTGCCAGCAATTAAAATTCTACTTACAGGAACAGGTAAAGTTGCCAAAGGAGCCAAAGAAATTCTAGATTATTTACAAATTAAACAGGTAAGCGATGCCTTGTACCTTACCTCAGAATTTACAGAGCCCGTCTATTGTATGGCAGACGTAATGGAATACAACAAACGAAAAGATGGAAAGGTAGGCGATAAGTATGCATTTTATAAAGATCCATCTGGGTACGAAAGCAACTTTATGCCTTATGCAGCGCAAACAGATTATTTTATCGCAGGGCACTTTTATGGAGACGGAGCTCCTTATCTTTTTACTCGAGAAGATGCCAAGAAAGCAAATTTCAGAATAAATTTAGTTGCAGATATCTCGTGCGATATAGACGGTCCTGTAGCCAGTACCATTCGCCCAAGCACTATAGCCAACCCATTTTATGGCTATGACCCGCAAACTGAGCAAGAGGTTGCAATGGATGCTTCTGGAGCCATTACAATGATGGCGGTAGATAACCTACCTTGCGAATTGCCAAAAGACGCCAGCGAAGGTTTTGGAGAAATGTTTTTGGAGCATGTGCTTCCTGCCTTTTTTAACGGCGATGAACGTGGTATTCTAAAACGTGCTAGAATGACTACTTCTGATGGCAAGTTAACAGAGCGATATGCATACTTAGAAGATTATGTAGCTGGAAACAATTAAATTTTTTCTAATACCATCACTTCCTTATTTAACATAGTTACTACCGTGTCAAAAAAGTCTTGCAAACTTTTATATTTTTCTGGTGTAAAATAATATTGGTTGAGTTTAAAACTAAATCGAACCGTGATTTTATCGCCAGTATTGCCGTAGACTACACTACATTCGCCAGCACCGTTAGGAAGCTTAACAATAGTGTTTTGGGGAGTCTCTACAACATTGTATTTGCCTTTTAAGTCGAGGCTCATTAAAAAAGTCTGCGATACAGGATACCCGAAATCTACTGGGTAGGTACGGTCTGTGAGCTTAAACGGATTTTCATTATAAAAATTAGTTAGAAAGAAAGGTGAGACATACCACTTTCCACCTGCGAGTTCTGGACTTATTTCAATAGTATAGGTCTCCTTTAAGTTTTCTGAAAGATTATTTAAGTGCTCAATGTTAAGTGATGAGATAGTCGCATCTTCAATATATTTTTGCTTTTCATTTTTAAATTCATTACTGCCATAAGAAGCAATTGCTATGCGTTCTACAACCGATGGATATCCAACATAGGTTTCTGCAACTTTACCAGTAATAGTATTTTCTTCTGTTAATTCTAGCTGCGCATTAATGTATTCTACATTCTTCTTCTCAGGAACAATATCTACCCAAAAACTACCCTCTTTTAAATCTAACACTCGGGCTTGGTGATTTAAAGCTTCTGAAGGCAAAAAGCCGAAGGGTATATATTTGCTGGTGGCATCTAATAGGTATTCCTTATCTCCAATTTTTAGATATACTATAGCATAATTAAAATCGGTAAGCACCGGGTATAGCTTGGTGGGTAACGCATGACTTCTAGTAGCGATAAGGGCTACTTTGGCATCTAAGTTGGCTACATTTAACGCATTTACAAGCGATAAATTTATTTCGCTACTATTGCCCACTTTTTCCTCAAAGGCTTCTTTCACACGTATGTCTGATAAAATTCGCTGTTTGCCATTGTAGTTAAAATGCTGTTGTATAAAGTAGAAAATACCCTTGGCTTTTGCTAAAGGATCGGCTTCAGAAAGTAGGGCTGGCGGCAACTTATTTTCAAAGAAATTTTTAGATCCCAATTGACGACCTAAATCTTTGTCGGTTCTAAACTCTTTGTCAACATCCTTCCACTCTTTGCTAACTTCGGTTTTGTTACCTTTAAAGTCGTAGTATTCTTTTAACTCGTATCCCACACGTGCCATGTAGTTTTTTTCAGAAAGCATGTAAGATTCCTTCTTAAAGGCAGGTACATCTTTCATTGCATAAACAGCTACTTCACAATCTGCGTTTACTTCATAACTAGGTATAAAAAAGCAGTCTTCTTTTAATGAAACTTCGTTTACTTCAAGTTTCAGCGTTCCTACTAAAGACCTTCTATAATTATAGTTTCCTGGTATTTCCGAAACAAATTCTGTGTATACTTTTGGCATGGTACTCTGAAAATCCCAACCGTCTAAGTATCCAAAAAAGGGTGATTCTATGGTGTAGCGGTATTCTAAGACACTACCATCTTGCACATCAGGAAATGTAAACCGTTTAAGGTTCCATTGGTTAACTTCATTTGTTGTGAAATAGGCATCTTTTGCTACATATTTTTTTACGCCCTTATTGTGCGTAATGGCTTCCACATTAGTGACTTTTTCTTTACTTGTACTTCCAATATAGTATGGAATACCAACACTCGCAGCTGTAAAGTTTTTGGCATCTAACACTTTTGTTTTTCTATGTACTTCTTTTATCAATCGCACATAATTACCAACCAATTTTACATAGGTTTTTCCTTTCTCAAACAACACAACACCCGCAGCTTCACTATCATTGGGATAAGAGGTCATAGTAAGCTCTAAACTTGTTGGATTGCCAAAATCTGCTGTTTGCCGTGTTTGTCCGAAGCTCGAAATTGAAGTTGTAATGAATAAAATTGCCAGAAAATACTGCTGAAACACCATGAATTTACTTTTTTTTTGAAAGATACCGTAAATGATGGTGAACCCTAAAATAATTTTTTAAAAAATTTGGAATTAATGACTCCGTAGTACATTTTTTCTGAGACTTATCTTTTTGTAAAATACATACCCAACCCATAAAAAACATCCAAATCCTATAGTTACGATCCACGCTCCCATATGTTGGCTTGGTTTAATTATAATTTGTGTGACTTCTACAACTAGTGAGATTGGGTCTTGAAGTATGTCCCATGAGTTAAAGCGTAAAAAACGTCCTAGATAAATACCAAATCCTGTTAAAAAGGGAATTGCAAGTAACATCCATTTTCTATACTTTCTAGCAAGAAAGCGAGTTGCTATGGCTTCCATTTGAAACATAGATTGCAAATAACAAAGCATGCCACCAATGGCAAATAAGCCTATTAGCAGGGCGTCAAAACCTAGTAATGTGGCTTTACTATGTTGTAAGTGAATAAGGTCTGTAAGTATGTAGGGCGCATTTGGAAGAAACAATAGCCAAACTATAAAAACAATGCTCACTGCTATTTTTGAAGCGTTTCGATACTGAAGAAGTATAAAAGATAGTACAAAGGGAATGACAGCTAGAAAGAGATTCCACACTAGAAATAAAAAGAAAAATGAGTGTGTAATTTTAAGCCGAATCATTAATGCAAATAGACTTACCACCGTTATCGCAATAAGTGGAAACAGGGTGTAAAAGTGTGTGTTTATAAAGTTTTTAATCTTTTCCATAAGCTTGATTTTTTTCTAATAATAGTGTGAGAACACCACCTACTCCATAAGCCAAAATGTCTTTCCAGTCGAAGGTGGTGCCCAGCACTATTTTAAGTAGTGGTGATTGTATGTTTAAGTGTTGAAATAGCCCTGAGTATTGTAGTAGTTCAATACCTAAAGCAATGGCTAAAACAGCTCCTAAAAGGTACACTGTTCGCCATTTTATAAAAATTCGTAAGAAATAGTACAACAACGGAATGACCAGTACATCTCCCACAAAGCCTCTAATGAATTTGTGGAAGTGAAAAATAGCAATGGCTACTTCGGTTACTAGCAGTAAGATGAAAAAGGTTAAGGTGCGTTTCATTGTTTTAGTCATTTAGTAGTTGTGCGTAGTATTGTCAGGCTTATTTCAGTTGAACAGTTATTTTAACTGAATCCAGCCTGACAATTTAATTTCTTGTTTCATTCGTTTCCGTTCCCCCAGTCAATTTTCCGCGAAGCGAACATAATTATAGCAAGAATTGCAAAAAGACCAATGCTGCCAACTAACAAAGCATAATTTTCAAGCTGGATAATAACATAAATAAATCCGTACAACGATGCTAAAGAAAGACATACTAACAACGGAAATTTGAACCCTTTTAATATCGCTCTTGAGTATATTGTAACAAGGGCGAGTACCGATACCGCTGCTATGGCATAGGCTTTTAAAAAGCTACTATGCTCGCTAATAGAGATGAGTAAGGTATAAAACATGACCAAGGCCAAACCAATCATTACGTATTGAAATGGATGAATATAAAGTTTGCTAACGAGTTGAATAAGCAAGAAAACAAGCAACGTAAGACCTATTACCATAAAGCCATACTTGGCGGTGCGCTCACTTTTTTGATATTCGTCTATGGGTATAATAAGATTGGTACCAAAGGCAAAACTTTTTAAGTCTGGAATAGTATTTAAAAACACCTGTTCAAACTGGCGGTTAATTTGAAATACCTCCCAGGCTGCTTTAAATCCGTTTTCTGTAATCTCTCGTGATCCATCTACTGGCAAGTATCGTCCATTAAAACTTGGCGATGGCCAATTAGAGGTCATGTTAACTTTGGTTTCTTTCCCTACCGGGATAAACTGTAAATATTCGCTACCATTAACTTTCATGCTGCTAGAAAAGGAAATGGGCTGATCTGTTTTTGCCGTTGCTTCGGAAATTGCCTTACTTTCTAGTGTGTTTAGATAATTGTTAGAAAACTTAGGGGCGAGTTCTAAATGATCGCTGCCTATAGAAATTTCCATGGTATTTCTAATTCCTTTAAGGTTTGAAGTCATAAGAACCACCGAAATTTTGTCCCATAAAATAGCGTCGTCTGCGATGTTTTGATCAGTTAAATTAATCGCGGTAAAAGTACCCGTAATATCCATGTCGGCAGTGTAGACCACAGATTCATAAATGCCCCGCTTAAGTGGCTCTTCTTTGCTATTTGCCGCGGCGTTTATGTTTAACGTTTCGGGTAACATATACGCGTATTTTACGATGGTTTCTGTGATGGTCTGATAGGTTTTTGTTTGCTCAATAAACACGCGTTCTTCTTTGTAGGTTTTGTAAGGAACTTTCAGCATAGGGCCAGAAAGCACAACTTCGTTTCCCCATTTTTCATTAATTTCTCTAACTACTTGTGCTTGCCTTAGAGAACGTTCATAAATAAGCGATTGTACAAATTCTAAAGGGATTAGTAAAACCAATAGTAAAAACCCCACTACGAGCATGCGAGCGGTGATTGAGTTGCGTAACCAGTTTCCAAATCTGTTTTTTTTCTGTTCCATGATACTGTGATTTTAGATAAATGAATATTCAAATAAGATGTATGCGTATGCGTAAGCTATTGGGGCATTTATAACAATGATTGCCATAGACTTTAAAATCGCTACTTTCTGTTTTACTATAAACAGTTTTACGGCAAGTGCTAAGAGAACAATTAGGTTTACTACTATGGCAATGCATACATAGTAAAAGCCAAGCATTGGCAGATTGTGATTGTCTACGCTTACCAATTGCAATAGAAATAATATGGTGCCTAAGGTGAATGAGACTATGGCAATGGCTGAAGAAGTTTGTAAAGTGTTCATATAGCTGAAATTTGAGTGGATTTATACGTTATAAATTGTTTTCTCATTGCTTCTGAAAAAATCATGTCCTGAAATTGGTGGAACGGTACTGGAAGCACTTGTTTATAATCGAAATGATGGAATGTTCGGGCATTTTTCCCGAAGCGATATGCTTTTATGTAAAGGGAAGCATAATCGGGTAATATTAATGTGCCTAAAAGTAAGACGCCAAATAAGTAGGGGGTACGCTTGCCATTTGCAAAGCAGATGTATTGTAGGGCAATTTCCTCTTCTACGGTGGTGCCCATACCGGTAAGCACGTGGTAGGCGTCGTGGCGTTCTACCTTCGGAATGAGCTCAAATCCATTTTGATTTAAAAACGTTCCTAAATGATGACCAAAGGTATGGTGGGACATTTGTAACAATTCTTCTGTTGTAATATTCCAAGCTTGTTTATTCTTAAACCTGCAATAAAGCATCATGGATTTTTCGAAGAGCCAATTAATAAGTTGTTTTCTAATCTTTTTCATAAAGTACTTTGTATTTCAAAGTAAGTGTTTAAAAAAATAGCTTTCGCTATGCTTTGTTTTTGTGAATAATCTTTTCTAAGGCATCAATATGCTTTTTAAATTCTGCTTTTCCCAAGGGGGTTGCACTGTATCGGGTGTTTGGTTTACGACCAATAAATTGTTTTTCTACTAAAATATATTCCTCTTTTTCTAGGGCTTTTATATGACTTGCCAAATTACCGTCTGTAACGTCTAGCAGTTCTTTTAACCGATTAAAATCGGCCTCATCGTTCACCACGAGTATAGACATTATACCTAAACGAATGCGGTGATCAAATAATTTATTTATGTTGTCTATAATGCCCACTACTGCTTTTTTTCTTGAACTAACATTAGGCTTCCATAGATAATGTGCATAACTCCAAAACCAATCACCCAAAGCCAAAAACCGTAGCCAGGATAGAAGGCACAAATAAGCCCTAAGACGATTTCAGTATAACCAAGATATTTAATGTTACTAAATGTATATTTAGAAGCATTAATTAATGCAAGGCCATAAAATATAAGCATTAACGCACCTGTCTGTCCATATTTTTGTTGGTTGAGAATAATAAGAATGTAAATTCCTCCAGCAATCATAGGAACTAAAAAACTCCATAACAGCCGCTTGGTCGAGGCGTCCCACATACGCACACCGTCTTTCTTTGCTCTCCTAGTGGTAATAAAAATAGCAGTGATTACACTTAGAAAGGCAATTAGAAATAAATCTAAGACTATAAGTTGAAATACATATCCGTCTAAAATTAAATAGTCTCTCCCAGAATTTGAAACTATGTAATAGGCTACTGCAGCTCCAATAAGTGCATATAATCCGGCAAATATTCCGGCCCAACCACTCAATGAAATAAATCGAGACGATTTGTTCATCAAATTCTTAATCTCGCTGATGTCTTTTAGATAATCTTGCTCACTCATATAAAAGTACTTTGAAAAACAAAGTAAAGTATAACTTCTCATATTTCCTACTCTTCTCAAGAAATTATTAAATTATTAACAACCTGAACATAAAACAAAAGAGGGTTTTTCCTGTATAAAATACAGGAAAAACCCTCTTGTATGGTTCTTCAAATTTTTGGACTTTTGATAACAAATAAGCTGATAGTTTTTAGCCATATTTTAAAACCTTTGTCATTATTGATTGGGGAGTCAATAGTTACAAAGGTACTTCACAAAGGTCGTCTTCAGGGCGACCTTTTTTTATATTCTAGAAACAACTATTTTAGTCGTATGAATCCAGCAGAGCAATACATTTTAGAAAAGCCCGAGCCGTTTAGGTCTATGTTGCTTGAAGTACAAGTGTATATAGAGCAGACGTTACCCGATTTCGATTTGCTGTACAAATGGCGATTGCCCATTTATTATAGCGAAGACTGCCCAATTTGCTATTTAAATGTTACAAAAGGGTATTTAGATGTATGCTTTTGGGCGCGCACCGCATTTAATGTGCATTTAGATGTTCTTATTGCTGAAAAGCGAAAATTTGTAAAATCACTACGCTATTACAAACCCGAGGATATAGATGGCAAAATTTTAATAGAATGCCTTGAGGAGGCCTATAGAACCAAAACCAAAGGTTTTACAGCTGGTTAATGGTTTTGCGTATGGCTGTTAAATCTGTGAGTAATTTTTCTAAATTGGCAAGATCGAGCATATTGGCACCGTCACTCTTGGCATTTGCAGGATCAAAATGAGTTTCTATAAAGAGTCCGTTAGCGCCTGTAGCAATTCCTGCTCGTGCAATGGTACTTATCATTTCTGGTCTCCCACCTGTTACTCCCACACTCTGATTGGGTTGTTGCAGACTATGCGTTACGTCTAAAATAACGGGAGCATATTGTTTCATGGTAGGGATACCTCTAAAATCTACAATCATGTCTTGGTAGCCAAACATGGTGCCTCGATCTGTAATACACACTTGGTTGTTACCGCTGTCGGTTACCTTTTTTACGGCATGTTGCATACTCTCGGGGCTCATAAACTGCCCTTTCTTAAGATTTACAACTTTGCCCGTTTCTGCCGCGGCGACCACCAAATCGGTTTGGCGCACTAAAAAGGCCGGAATCTGTAATACATCTACATATTCGGCAGCTAACGCAGCATCACTAGCTTCGTGAATATCGGTTACTGTAGGAACTTTAAATGTTTCAGAAACTTTTCGAAGAATTTTTAGCGCTTTTTCATCGCCAATCCCCGTAAAACTGTCTATACGACTGCGATTCGCTTTTCGGAAACTTCCTTTGAAAATGTAAGGTATCTCAAGCTTGTCGGTAATGCTTACCACTTTTTCAGCAATGCGTAAAGCCATATCTTCACCCTCGATGGCACAAGGGCCAGCAAGTAGAAAAAAGTTGTTGGAGTTGGTATGTTTTAACTGCGGAATCTTTTCTAAGTTCATAGGTAATATTGAATATACAAAGATAGTAGTTTTGCGTAAGGGATAGCAGCGGCATCCTTTTTTTGTGCATTGAGTAGGCGAAATGTACTAAAAAAGATATAGCGTATAGCCCGACCTTTTTAATGATTTAGACCGGGCCTAATTGTTTCTAGGTATGTGAACAGCATTAAAAAGGGAACGCCCAAAAATGACAAACTACCTGAATACATTTTACAAAAATTAGTGGTGTGAAGAGCTTACTTCTTAATTATCTTATGCATGTTGCTGATGCCCGAATCTGTTTTAATATCTATAAAATATACTCCCGCCGGAATTGTGCTAATGTCTATAAAATCAGGTTTTTGAAAGTGATAGATGTCATTTCCTAATACATCATGTACTGTAGCAGTTTCTATAATTTCTGCGGTTTTAAAATATAAAATACCTGCTGTTGGATTTGGATAGAGTTGGGTGCTAATAATTTTGCTTTCCGAAACGTCAAGAATCCCTGTGTTTTTATACCAAGCAACAGTGTTATTTCCTAAGGAAGGAACAACAATATCAATTAAACCATCTCCATCAATATCTGCCGATTTGGTATCCCTCGGGTAATCTGTTTCAGTTGTTGCAATCCTTTCGAACAAAAATAATCCAGATCCGTCATTTTCTCTCCATGCAATTGTATTTGTGGTGCTATACCAATAGTAATGATCCTTATCGCCATCGTCATCTAAATCTGCAAAGTAGTAAGGGGAATATAAATTGAAAATGAATTCCGGATTGTCAAAATTACCTTTGCCATTCAAATTTGCTAGCACATAATTAATTTGTCCAACATCGTCGTGTTGGGTATTAATAACTATGTCTTCCAGTCCATCATTGTTGTAATCAACTAATTCCATGTATAATATACTTGTCCAATCAGATGCAAAAAAGTTAAATTCATAGATTGTATGTTCTACTAAATTTGAGTTTCCGTCATTCTCATACCATACTATTTTGGAAGGACTATAGCTTTCTAGTGACGTCAAAATATCTAGGTCGCCATCACCATCTATATCTATTGGTATAGGGTCGAAATAATCAGCGAAATTAGTTAAAAGTAATTGCTCTGGACCAAAATTACCCTCACCATCTGTATTTTCATACCAAACAAATCTTCCAGTAAATGTATCGGTAGTCGGAGCTAAAATATCAAGGTCGCCATCGTTGTCAAAATCCAGCATGTCAATGTCGGTAATAAAATCAAAAGCGATTATTAGATTTTCATTACCAAAGTTTCCCTCGCCATCAAGATTTTCAATCCACCTAATTTCTCTCGGATTATTAACCAGAAAAATAATATCGAGATCTTCATCATTATCAATATCGACAAATTCAATAGCTAAATAGATTGCTTGAACATCTGTTATTAATTGTTCCGGTCCAAAATTTCCAAGGCCATCTAAGTTTTGAAACCAAACTAATTCATATGGTTCTCCTTTTGCTGCAACTACGTCTATAAAATCATCACCATCAATATCAATAGGGAAAACTCTGTACGCATTTACTATTTCTGAAGATATAATTTGAGCTGGCCCAAACTGAGCCTGCGATGTCAAGAAGCAGCACAAAAAGGCTGTTAAGATTAGCGTTGTTTTCATAGGGGTAGCATTGCCAAGGGGAGCATAATATTCTTAAAGATATCAAATATTAATTACACCGCTGAACCTGAACGTAAAACAAATGAAACATTTAACATTAAATTGATTAAGTATCACTACTTTTGCACCGCCTAAAAACGGCCTTAGTTATGGAAATTAAAAACATCGCCATTATCGCACACGTAGACCACGGTAAAACAACCTTGGTAGATAAAATTATGCACCACTGTAGTCTTTTTCGTGAAAACGAAAAAACAGGAGAACTTATCCTAGATAATAACGATCTAGAACGTGAACGCGGAATTACCATTACGTCTAAAAACGTATCGGTTAAATACAAAGGAACTAAAATCAATATCATCGATACACCTGGTCACGCCGATTTTGGAGGTGAGGTAGAACGTGTACTTAACATGGCAGATGGTGTACTACTTTTAGTAGATGCCTTTGAAGGCCCTATGCCTCAGACACGTTTTGTACTGCAAAAAGCAATAGACCTTGGACTAAAACCATGTGTTGTTGTAAATAAAGTTGATAAAGAAAACTGTACACCAGACGAAGTACACGAAGCTGTTTTTGACCTTATGTTTGAATTGGGCGCAGAAGAATGGCAGTTAGACTTCCCAACCGTATACGGTTCGGCAAAGAATAACTGGATGAGTGACGATTGGCAAAATGAAACAGAAAATATCGAGCCTCTTCTCGATATGGTTTTAGAGCACATTCCAGCACCTAAAATTGAAGAAGGTACGCCACAACTACTAATTACATCACTAGATTACTCTAGCTTTACAGGAAGAATTGCTATAGGACGACTTCTTCGTGGTACGTTAAAAGAAAACATGCCTGTTTCGTTAGTAAAACGAGATGGCGCTATTAAAAAAACACGTATTAAAGAAGTACATACGTTTGAAGGGCTAGGTAGACTAAAAGTAGACGAGGTTCAAGCAGGAGATATTTGTGCGTTGGTTGGTATTGACGGATTTGAAATTGGAGACACTGTAGCCGATTTTGAGAATCCTGAAGGACTTCAAACCATTGCAATTGATGAGCCAACAATGAGCATGTTGTTTACCATTAACGATTCGCCTTTCTTCGGAAAAGACGGAAAGTTTGTAACCTCACGCCATATTAAAGACCGTTTGGCAAAAGAATTAGAAAAAAACCTTGCACTTCGTGTTGAAGACACCGGTAGTGCGGATAAATTTATGGTTTTTGGTCGTGGAGTATTACACCTTTCTGTGCTAATTGAAACCATGCGCCGTGAAGGTTATGAGCTTCAAATTGGGCAGCCACAAGTAATCATCAAAGAAATTGATGGAGTTAAATGTGAGCCAGTAGAAGAATTAACCATAGACCTTCCAGAACATGTAAGCGGACGTGCCATAGATATGGTAACCATTCGTAAGGGAGAAATGACCAGTATGGAAGCCAAGGGCGAGCGAATGATTTGTAAGTTTATCGTACCTTCTCGTGGTATTATCGGGCTGCGTAACCAATTGCTAACCGCTACGGCTGGTGAGGCAATTATGACGCACCGTTTCTTAGAATACCAACCACTTAAAGGAGGCATTCCAGAACGCCAGAATGGTAGTTTGGTTTCTATGGAAAACGGCTCGGCAATTCCGTATTCTATCGATAAGTTACAAGATCGCGGACGCTTCTTTGTAGATCCGGGAGAAGATATTTACGAAGGACAAGTTATTGGTGAAAATACACGCCAGGACGATATGACAGTAAATATTACCAAAACTAAAAAGTTAAGTAATGTGCGTTCTTCTGGAGCAGATGACAAGGCTAAAATTGTTCCTGCCATTAAGTTTTCGTTAGAAGAAGCATTAGAATATATACAGAAAGATGAATACGTTGAGGTAACTCCAAACTTCCTTAGACTGCGTAAAGTGCACCTAAAAGAAGTAGACCGCAAACGTAACAAGCTGTAAACTTTAAGACTTGAAAACGGGCAGTTTTGCCCGTTTTTTAGTTTATTTGTTGTCAATTTTAATTAAAAAAGGTTCTCACTACCTAAATAGCTAAGCGTATGAATTTTTTGTATTTCGATCCGGGAATAGGTGCAATGATTGTGCAAGCTGTAGTTGCTGTCGCTGCAGGGGTTTTATTGTTTTCAAAAGGTGTGTGGTATAAGGTTAAAGCATTTTTCGGTTTGATGAAGGAAGATGAAGATACCTACGATTCCATAGACATAGACGATAACGACTCTGAAACCGATACCGATGAGCACAAACAATAATACCCACCAAGCTTCATTTAGAGACCCTTCGGGATACATGTTTCACGATGGCGACACCCTAAGGCGTGTTATCAACCCTATCTACTTTCCGCAGTATACAAAATTGAAAGAGAGCGGTTTTTTTGATACACTCATCAAACAAAACATACTCATACCCCATACCGAAACTTCGGTTGCAGATGATAAAATTATCATCACCCCAGAACATATTCCTTTTATTACCAATCCGTACGAGTGGAGCTTTCAGCAGTTTAAACATGCAGCGTTGCATACGTTAAAGCTTCAGAAATACGCTTTGTCTAAAGGATTTATTTTAAAAGATGCTTCTGCATATAACATTACGTTTCATAAAGGAAAGCCTGTATTTATAGATACGCTTTCATTCGATTTTTATGAAGAAGGCACACCTTGGAGAGCCTACAAACAATTTATTACACACTTTTTCGGTCCGTTGGTTTTAGCGAAATACCATGGAGCCGATATCTTTAAAATGTTGCAAACGCATATCGATGGAATTCCAGTAAAGCTTATCGCTTCTTTATTACCTGGCAAAACCAAATTAAGTGCAACCATACACACCAATATTCATTTATTGGCAAAGATGGAAAGTAAGCACAGCGAAGATTACAAGGCAGAAGCTAAAGTAGCCAAGCTGTCTAAAAAAGCACAGAGCAATATCTTAGAGAGTCTTTTTAACTTCATTAAGAAATTAGAGCTTAACGAAAGTACCGAGTGGGGCAATTACTACGATAAGACCAATTACGAGGTTGCTGCCTTTGAAGGAAAAAAGGAATTAATCCGTGAGTGGGTTACGCCTTTAAATCCGCAGCGATTGATAGACGTAGGTGGCAACGACGGGACCTTTGCGAGAACAGTCTTAGATAAAGTACCTGACGTTTTAGTTACAGACATAGATAGCAATGCTGTAGACTACAATTACAAACAACTGCAAGAAAACAACGAATCTAATATGTTGCCCTTCGTTTGTGATGTTTTACAACCAGCTCCGGGCATTGGCTTTAATAACACAGAACGTAACTCATTATTAGATCGCCTGCAAGAGTATGCGCCAGATGTTACTATGGCGTTGGCGTTAATACATCATATCACCCTCTCTGGTAATGTGCCTTTTGAGAAGTCTGCCGAGTTTTTTGCAAAGTTTTCTAAGAAACTGATTATTGAATTTCCGAAACGAGAAGATTCTTGGGTAGAAAGTCTATTGGTGCGGAAACGTGAATTTATAAACCATTTCGACTTTTACAACGAAAAGGAGTTTGAAATTGGCTATGAACATTACTTTACAATCGATAAGAAAGAAGTGGTACCTGGTACAAAGCGTGTACTTTATCTTATGAGTCCGAAAAATTTATAATCCGTACCTTTTTATACGGCTAATTATTTTACTGAAATTTTAAGTGTTACATGACTACCGCTAGAAAAATACTCCGTAAGAATTACGTTTTTCCTGCCATGGTAGGCCTGGCAGCAGGGTTGTATCCTATTATTTTCTTTTACACCAATAATTTTTCACTTATTAATTCGTGGAAGCACTTTACATTTTTCTTGTGCTTATTTTTAGGACTGCCAATCTTTACGTTTGTAGCGCTTCGATTTTTAGATTTTATTCCTATCGTTAAAAAATTGAATCCAATTGTTTTTCCATTTTTTAACATCGCGGCATTTCTTGGGTTTATTCAGATTTGTTTGTATGCCCAATTTCATCTTTGGATTACCTTAATTTCTATTGTTGTAGCGGCCTTAGTTGCTTTTTTTCTTCGAAAATCTTTTAAGAAAATTCTAGCCCTTCAGTTTCTTTTGGCAATTATTGGCCTGTTTTGGTTGTTTCCTACCATTAAAAATCAGTGGACGTATTCTAACGAATGGACATTTCAGCCAGATGATATAGAAGAGGTGGTGTTTAAGAAACGTCCAAATGTATATTACATCCAGCCAGATGGGTATGTAAATGTATCGCAAATGGGTAAAGGAGCTTATAAGATTGACAACACGGTCTTTTGGGATTTTCTTCGAGAGAATAATTTTAAATTATACCCCGATGTATTCAGTAACTACAGTTCTACATTGGTTTCGAACACCGCAACCTTTACTATGAAACACCATTATTACAATAATGGTTTTAACTTTAGTGAGATTGCCAACGCCAGAAAAGTAATTATATCAGATAATCCAGTACTTAACATCTTTAAGAACAATGGCTATAAAACACATTTTATCGCCGAAGCTTCTTACTTGCTAACCAATTTCCCAGAGATGGGATACGATGCTTGTAATTTTGATTATAACGATTTAGATTTTATCACAGATGGCTTTAGTATGGAAGAAGACATTACCATACCGCTTGAAGGATTTTTAAAGGAAGATACAGATCAGTCTAAGTTCTTTTTCATTGAAATTTTTAAACCTGGCCATGTTAGCAGTTCAAAAACCGAAACCTTAGGTGTAGAAGGTGAATTTGAGCTGTATAAAGAAAATTTACGCCTTAGTAACGAGCGGTTGGTAAAAGCCATAAATCTTATACAAAAGCACGATCCCGATGGGCTTATTCTCATTATGGCAGATCATGGTGGCTATGTTGGCTATGAGCACATGTTGGAGATTCGTGATAAAACCTTAGATGAAGACCGAATTTATTCTGCTTTTAGCACGCAACTTTCTATAAAATGGCCTAACGGTGAGGCGCCAGCAATTGATACAAAGTTTAAAAGTGGTATCAATACATTTCGCATTTTGTTTTCGTATTTGGCCGAAGATCCTAAGTACTTAGATCACTTGCAAGAAGATGCTAGTTTCACCATTATTAAAAATGGTGCCCCTCAAGGTATATACAAGGTTATTGATGGTGAAGGCGAGGTTGTTTTTAAAAAACATTAACTTCGGAAATTGGATAGCTATTACCCATGAGCGTTTTTAATACTAAATTCATACAGCAGTTTAAGTTTCCAATAGCATTGGGAATAGCCACAGGATTATATCCACTCTTTTTTTACTACACCAACAACTTTACACTTGTTAATTCAGTGAAGCAATTGTTGTTTTTTGTAGCGCTCTTTGTAGCCGTTCCTGTATGTATATTTTCATTCATTCAGTTTGCTACTAGAAATAAGCCTACTCCTTTATGGCGCAATCGACTGTTTACGTTTTTTAACGTCACCTTATTTCTGTTGTACATTCAAATTTGCTTGTTGGCAGATGTAACTCTAGTATATTCTGTTTTAGGTGTTGTTATTGGCTTAGCAGCCGCTTATTTCTTGTACAAATTTTTAAGAAAGATTATGGCGCTGCAATACATTTTGGCAGTGGTAGGGTTGGTTTCTCTGGTTCCTATAGTTTACAAGCAACTCTCGTACGATTCAGATTGGATGAACCAGCCAGATGCTATTATAGATGTTAGCTTTCAACAGAAGCCTAATGTGTATTTTATTCAGCCCGATGGTTATCTCAATTTTTCTGAAATAGGTAACGGTGCTTACCGTCATAATAACGATGCGTTTAAAAGCTATCTAGAGGCTAACAGATTTACATTGTACGACGATTTCCGAAGTAATTATACAGCAACATTACTGTCTAACGCTTCTATGTTTTCTATGAAGCACCATTACAATAGCTACGGTTTTAGTTTAAGCGAAGTTATAAATGGCCGTGAGATTGTTATTACCAAGAATCCGGTGCTCGATATTTTTAAGAACAACGGTTATAAGACCTACTTTTTACCAGAATGGCCTTTTTTCTTAACTAGTTTTGCTGAAATGGGCTATGATGAGTGTAACTTTAGTTTAGAAGAAGATGTGTCTTTTGTGGGCAAGGGATATTACAAACAGAAAGATATTGAAGCACCTCTGCAAAAATTTATCGCAGAAGAAATTAACCAACCCAAGTACTTTTTTTTGCAAGTATTTAGTCCAGGACATGTAGAATTTTTTGAAAAAGACAGTGAAGGTGTAGAAGAAGAGCGCAAACAGTGGTTAGCGCGTTTGGAAGAGACAAACACAAAGCTAGAGCGTCTTATAAATACCATTGTAGCTAACGATTCAGAAGCAATTATTGCAATTTTATCAGACCACGGGGGGTATGTTGGTTTTGAGTATATGGAGCAAATACACAGTAAAACTACAGATAGAGATAAGCTGTACTCTGGGTTTTCTACACAAATGGCAATTCGGTGGCCAGAAGGCACAACAAATTTCTACAAAGACAAGCTTAAGACCAATGTGAATTTCTTTCGGGTTTTGTTTTCAGAATTAAGTGGAGATACTTCGTACTTAGAATATTTAGAAGAAGATGCCAGTTTTGTTACCATCGAGAAAGATGCTCCAAAAGGGGTATACCGCTGTATAAATAGCGAGGGCGAAGTAGTCTTTGAAAAACTTTAATCTTTGAAAAGCGAAAAAAAATACAGCTTAAAACTATGCATCTTGGCTGCTATAGCGCCAGGACTGTATCCCATCTTTTTTTACTACAGTAAAAACTTTCCGTTGGTGAATTCTTGGGAGCATCTCGCATTCTTTATTATTGCATTTCTTGCAATTCCGGTGGTTGTTTTTTTAGTTTCTAATTGGCTATTTGGGTTGTTACCTTTTAAGAGCTACCACAAATACCTACTGCCATTTCTAAACGTATTTACACTGCTGTATTTATTAAAAGTATGCTACTTCATTGGTATTGAAAAAGACAAAATATTAATTGCAGCAGTCATTGCCGCAATTGTTTCTTTCTTTTTACATAAACACCTACTAAAAATTATTTTTTTTGAGTTTTTACTTGCCCTAATTGGCCTAGTGAGTATGGGAAGTACCATGGTGCAATTTCTTTCAATAAGTGACGATTGGAGAACGCAACCCGATGGTATAGCGAATGTTCAATTTAAGAATACACCAAATGTGTACGTAATTCAGGCAGATGGATACGCCAATTTCGCTGAATTGAAAAAAGGATATTACAACTATCCAGAAAATACATTAGAGCGCTATTTGAAAGCAGAAAATTTTACATTGTATCCAGAATACCGAAGTAACTATTCTACAACGGTAGAGTCTAACGTGACGCTTTTCAATATGAAGCATCATTACTACAACAAATCTATCGGGTACAACGAAATTTTTAATGGTCGAAACATGATTGTTTCAGAAAATGTAGTACTTGATGCCTTTAAGCATAATGGCTATAAAACTTATTTCTTAACCGAAACTCCCTACCTTATTGCTAATAGACCTAAAATGGGGTTTCATACTACTAATTTTCCGTACAGCGATTTAAAATACATTAGAAATGGGGCGCGAAGAATTAAAGATGTTGAGGAACCTTTAAAACAATTCATAGCGGAAGAAACCCAACAGCCTAAATTTTTCTTTGTACAGATTTTGAATCCGTGGCATGTTTCTAGTGTAAACCATGTATCTAGAAAAAAGGAAAACGAACGAGAGCAGTATCTAGAACGATTGGAAGAAACAAATACTGCGCTTATAAAAACCATAAAAGAGATAAGATCTAAAGATCTCAATGCCGTGGTAATTTTGATGTCTGACCACGGCGGATTTGTAGGCATGAATCATACTGGAGAAAAACGTACTAAGAATATAGACCGCGATTTTCAGTATAGTATTTTTGGAGCCAATCTGGCTATTTCATGGCCTAACGATTCACCACCTTCTTATGATTCTCAGTTGAAATCGTCTGTAAACTTATTTCGAGTTTTGTTTTCGTATTTATCTGAGGACAATCGATACTTAGAGCATCTTCAGGAAAATGGTAGTTATCTTATCATTAAAAACAAAGCAGAGCCAGGAATTTATCAGACTATAGACGATACTGGAAATGTAGTTTTTAAACCGTTAGATAGTTTATCTTTTTAACCCAAGAATACTGAAAAAGAGGCTAAATAAAATTACCTGTACGCCCAATAGCATAGTAGTTACTGCAGGAATTACAATACGTAAGGTATTTGAGTTGGTAATATCTCCAAAATTTATATCCTGCCAATAATTGTAGGCAAGAAAACTTAAAACAACCCCAGCAATAATTAGAAGCGCTCCAACGATGAGACCTTTTTCAAGATTAATGAACTGAAATTGCTTATCGTAATTTTTCGATTTAGGTAAAAGTCCGTTTTCTACGGTAAACACCTTTGTAAGCCCATAGAATACTATAAACTGAAAGCCAATAAGCATACAAACTGCGGTAAATAATAAGGTGTGAACATCAAAGGTAACACTGCCTATAGTTACTGGATTGTAGACCAGTATTGCTGAAATTACCAAGCCAAAAAAGAACATTAGAAATCCTGGATAATAGAATAACCACTTCGGGCTGTACAGTACTAAAAAGCGTAAATGCCTCCACCCATCGCGCCAGGTGTTTAAATGCGGCGGACGCGTTCTACCGTCTACAGAGAGCGTAGTTGGAACCTCTGCAATTTTCATTTCTTTTAAGCTCGCCTTTACAATCATTTCGCTGGCAAACTCCATTCCGGTAGTTTTTAATTCCATTCTACCAAAGGCATCTTTACTAAAGCCACGTAAGCCACAGTGAAAATCGCCAATCTTGGCTTTAAAAAACAAGCGTCCAATAAAACTAAGAACAGGATTTCCGAGATATTTATGTAAAAAAGGCATAGCGCCTTTAGCAATACCCCCTTTAAAACGATTTCCCATGACAAGGTCGTAGCCCTCTCTTAATTTCACGAGATACGGCATCATATTACTAAAGTCGTAGCTGTCGTCTGCATCGCCCATCATTACATAGGTGCCTTCTGCAGCAGTTATACCGCCAATAAGGGCATTTCCGTAGCCTTTAGCAGGCACATCTACCACCCGAGCATTTAAATCTCTTGCAATCTTTTGTGAGCCATCTGTACTGCCATTGTCTGCAATCACCACTTCACCACGTACGTTTTCACGTTCAAAAAAACCTTGCGCCTTTTTTATGCAAATAGCCAAGGTTTCGGCTTCGTTTAAACAGGGCATTACTACAGAAAGCTCAGGATTCATGACGTGGAATAAATTTTTTCAAAAGTAGGATTATTATTAGCAATCCGATAACATAATTGTAAAATAAATAGCGCATAATACTATGAGATGCTACAGCCACAATCATGGCGTTAGAGAGTATTAATAGGGTGCCTAATAGTATAAATGCACTCTTATTTCCAAAGTGCTTAAACACTCTAAAAAGGCTTAAAAATGCCAAAACCACCACAAAAACAAGTACAAAAACAGACTTAAAGCCATGAACTATGCTGGTGTAGTAGAGGGTGAGCCATTCAGAAAAATGTTGTGATACTAGTTTTGGAAACATCACCTTACAAGCAGCTTCTATAGCAAATGCATTTTTAGGAGGTGTTTCTCCATTCTCTTTGTAATAGTTTAGCCCAAATTCATGAATATTTTGGTTGCAAATCTCTGGAAAATGATAGTGAAATCGTAAGTATTTTTGATGGTAACTACCTTGTACTTCACTACTTAATAGCTGGAGACTGTCTAGTCTTTTGTACGAATAATCGAAAACTTCTTGAATCGCTCTATCATCAAATAATTTTGTGTCATTTGCTTCAGAAACATACAGGGGAAGAGCAATGGCGTTCACATAACTGTACGGGGTAGTTTCTGCATAGCCGTAGAAAATATACCTATACGTCTTATCTACAACTCCAGAAATTACAGGCAACAGCACTAATAAAGCAAAAATTAAGATTGGTTTAAGTGTGCGTATGGCACGTTTCTTTTTCAGTAAAAAGAGAAACCCTAGAATCGGACCTACAATAATAAATTGCCCGCGTGTGAGTACGAGTAGGAGGTAAACTACGGAAATGTAAATGACCTTTTTTGTCTGATCTTTTAATAGAAAATCGATAGAAAATGATAGTAAGAGCAAGTATAATGGATACGCGAGTCCTTCAGACGTTAAGTTAAGGGCTACTTCAATAGGTTTGAAATACGGAAATAATAAAACAATAAGCAGTAGCACCTGAGCGATTACTGAAAGTGAGAATAAACGACTGCAATTTTTGAAAAACACAACAATAGCAAGAAAGCCCATCACCAAATGTCCGACTACAGCCGCAGTTGAAAATACCTCCCCAAATACTGCTTGTAGCCCTCTTAGGTAAATAATGTATCCAGGAAAACGTGTAATGTCTGCGCGTAAGTAGCTGTGTGTATCTGGAGAAAATAATGCGGGTTGAAAGATGAAAAAACTAAAAAACGCAATAAATAAGAAGAAGAGTACTTTGTTCTCAAAGGTGTTCTTAGGAAGCAATGAAGAGCGTTTACTCAATTTATAGGCTATTTAAGCGTTATAGAAGACCCGATAAAAGTAAAAATAATTTTAGTTTTACAATCGGTAACCAACAACTGTTTTATTTGAACCAACCAGACGCGTCTTTTTACGTTGAAAAATATACCCCTGCGCATAAAAATGCATGGGACCAATTTGTGCGAAATTCAAAGAACGCTACGTTCTTGTTTCTACGAGATTTCATGGAGTACCATAGTGACCGATTTGAAGATGGGTCGTTACTGGTTTTAAAAGGAAAAAAAGTTGTGGCATTACTACCTGCGAATCGAGTAGGGGCAGTAGTGCATTCACATCAGGGCTTGTCTTATGGAGGTTTAGTACTATCCTCTAAAATAAAAATGAACGAAACGCTTTTAGTCTTTAAGACAGTTCTAACTTTTTTAGAACAAGACAACGTTACTACATTATCTATAAAGCTTCTGCCAAAAATATATCACAGCCTTCCTGCAGACGAAATAGACTACATTTTATTTCTTTTGCAAGCAACCCGCACCCGTGTAGATGTATCTGCTACCATAGAGAACAGAAATGCGCTTGCGATACAAGGTAATAGGATGGAAGGGGTAAAGAAAGCTGAAAGACAAGGGTTGTCAATACTAGAATCTGAAGATTTTGGTTTGTTTTGGAATGAAATTCTAGTTCCTAATTTAGCAGCGCGTCATGACGCAAAACCTGTGCATAGTTTGGAAGAAATAAGTTTGTTAGCCTCTCGTTTTTCGAAACAGATTAGACAATTTAACGTAATGCATGACGGATTGATTGTAGCAGGAACCACCCTTTTTGTAACTAAAAATGTTGTGCATGTGCAGTATATTTCAGCTAATAAAGACAAACAACAATTGGGTAGTTTAGACTTTTTGTTTCATCACCTAATTAACGAGAAGTTCGCTGATAAAAAGTACTTCGATTTTGGAGTCTCTAATGAGAATAAAGGAAAAAACATCAACGGCGGACTGCAATACTGGAAAGAATGTTTTGGGGCTCGGGCTATAAGTCATGAGTTCTATGAGGTCGCTACTGCAAATCACATGTTATTAGATTCAGTTTTTATATGATTCCATTTTTAGATTTACATGGTGTAAACCAAGAGTTTGAAGCTTCCTTTAAAAAGGAGTTTCAGCAGTTTTTAGATTCTGGATATTACGTGTTAGGCAATCAGGTGAAAACATTCGAAAACGACTTTGCCAAATTCTGCAACGCCAACTATTGCATTGGCGTTGGAAATGGTTTAGACGCCCTTAGGTTAATCTTAGAAGGCTATAAGACCTTACATAAAATTAATGTTGGTGACGAAGTACTGGTAGCTGCCAATACGTTTATTGCAACCATAATTGCCATAAAACAAGCAGGACTAGTGCCAGTTTTAGTTGAAGCGGAAGAAGACACATTCAATTTTGATCTAAAAGTTCTTGAATCTAAAATTTCAGCCAAAACAAAGGCTATCATGCCAGTGCATCTGTATGGCCAACTAGCGCCTATGAAAGCCTTGAAGGTGCTGGCTACAAAATATAACTTACTACTTATTGAAGATGCAGCGCAGGCGCATGGGGCGATGAATGAAGAAGGAAAACGTGCAGGAAATCTTGGCGATGCTGCAGGGTTTAGTTTTTATCCGTCAAAAAATTTAGGTGCTTTAGGAGATGGAGGCGCAGTGACAACCAACAACGAGGCATTGGCAACAGCAATTAAAAAATTGCGTAACTATGGAAGTTCAAAAAAATATGAGCACGAGTTCTTAGGTATAAATTCGAGGCTTGATGAAATTCAGGCTGCATTTTTAAAACTGAAATTACCTAGCTTAGACAAACATAATCGTGCGCGACAAGCAATTGCAAAAACATACCTTGCTAACATTAAAAATCAAAAAATTAAGCTTCCAAAATACAACGACTCGAAGAACCATGTGTTTCATTTGTTTGTTGTTCAAGTTGAAGACAGATCAACATTTACAGATTATCTAGAAGCAAACAACATAGGCTATTTAATTCATTATCCTATCGCACCACATCATCAGAGCGCACTTCCAGAGTATCAAAGCCTTTCATTTCCTGTTACTGAAAAGATACATAAACAAGTAATAAGCCTACCTATGAGCCCTGTAATGACAGAGCAACAAGTGCGTAGGGTAATAAAGGTTTTAAATGAATATTAAATTCGGATTATTGGTTATAAAAACTTTTTGCAGACAACTGTCTAATTTATGAAGATCCCTCAATTTATACGAGCTAATCTCCTGCTAAAAATGACTTCCCTTAATGCGGTGGTGGTGGGAATTCGTTTGGTGATATCTGCGGTTATGCAGCGTATTATCTACGAACTTGTTGGCGCCGAAGGGCAATATAAAATAGGCCAATTGCGAAGCCTAGAGCAGCTACTTATGTCTGTAACTTCCATGGGTGTATTTAACGGAGTGGTAAAGTACCTTGCCGAACACAAAGAAGACAAACCTCAGCTACAAAAACTATTTTCTACAGCCTTTGTTTTTTCTACAATAGGAACAACAGTAGCGGCAGTCACCTTATTTTTCTCGGCTAGTTTTTTAAGCGAATATCTTTTCGGGACTTCAGACTTTGAGTACCTTCTAAAGTTTGTAGCCGTGCTTACACCAGCAGTAGCCTTACAACGTATTTTTGATGGAGTTATTAACGGACTTTCCCAATACAAGAAGTACGCAAAAATTCAGCTTATTAGTTATGTTCTAAGTGCAGCCCTATTATTGGCATGTTTGTATTCGTACAATTTAGATGGAGCGTTGGTGGCAATTGCACTGGCTCCGGCCATACAGGTAGGAATGATTTTAATAATCTTTTACAAGGTGCTTAGGGAGTACATTCAGTTTAAAGAATTATCATTTAAAACTCCTATGGCTAAAAGTCTTTTGGCATTTACCTTAATGAGTTTTGTGTCATCTATTTTGCTGCCGTTTGTAGAGATAGATATTCGTGCCATGCTGGCTGAAACGCTTTCAGAGCGCGACGCAGGAGTTTGGACCAACATGTCTTTTATTTCGAAAAATTATATGGTGTTTTCAGGATCCTTGTTTACCTTATATGTGTTGCCAAAATTTGCAAGTATCTATACAGGGCGTGATTTTAAAAAAGAAGTCTTAACAATTTATAAAACCCTCTTGCCTATTTTTGGAGTGGGCATGGTGCTTGTTTTTTTACTGCGTAACGTAATTATCGAGTTGCTATATCCAGGACTTACCGAAATGGCACCGCTTTTTAAGTGGCAACTTATTGGCGACTTTATTCGCTTAGGGTCTTTGGTGTTGGCACATCAGTTTTTGGCTAAGAAAATGGTGCGTAATTTTATTTTTTCTGAAATTTTCTCGATAGCAACTTTTTTCGGCCTTTCGTACTATCTCGTTCAGTTTTATGAAGTGGAAGGTATTGTAATGGCCCATTTTATTAGATATGTTCTTTATTTCTTACTGGTAGCTTTCTTGTTATGGCGACATTTTACAAACCAAAGAAAACAGCGATTGAAAGCTCAAAAAATAGAAGAATAGTATAAATTTACACCACTTATGTCTGTAGAAACATGTACCCTTTTTTTAGATAACCAACCCTTCGAATTCTCTGTTGAAGGTAATTTCTTTTGGGGTGAAAAGGAAGTGCTTTTTGAGAAAGAAGACAGTGTTATTTCTAAAGTAAATTGGCAGAATGAAGGTTTTGGAGTGGTAGACGCTTTCCGTGGTAACGAGTTTGCAGCGCTTCAAAAATCTATAACTGAGAATATCAAAAAGGCGTTTGAAATTCATAAAATAAACTACCCAGAAAATTTCAACCTAAAGGAGTATCATAAGGTCGTTGAAACTACTGAGGACCACTTAAAGGTCATTGATATTACCCGTAATTTAACAAATGAAGATTTTGACTTCGATATTGATATGCTGGCAGAGCGCTTCGGAAATATCCTGGGGTACAAACTCACGTCGTGGGTAGAAGAATTACAGAAATCACATATACAGATTCGTATTAACAGGCCCAGTTCTTTAGATATCAATCCGCCCCACAGAGATGGGTATTTAAGCTATTGGAAGGATGTTATAAACGTATGGATTCCTATAGAGGGGTGTACACCAGAAACATCTTTACCTGTGTTGCCTGGAAGTCACCTATTACCCGAAAACGAAATTTTACGAACCGAAAGTAAAGGAGCAAAAATTAACGGGAATACCTATTACGTACCGTGTATATTAAAAACTGCGGCAGGCGATTTAAGAATGATACGTCCAAATCCGAAAGAAGGAGAAGCGTTGTTGTTTTCGCCATTCTTAATTCATGGTGCGGCCGTAAATCGCAGTGAAAACACCAGAGTTTCTATTGAATTAAGATTTCCGAAGGTAAAGTAATAAAAAGCTTCATCTAATTAGTGAAAAACAAACGACTACTTCGTCCATTTTTCAAAATAGCGTTGCGAGGCTAAGATATGGTTGTGCTCCTTTTCTATAAAGGAACGTGCGTTTTTGGCAATGGCAACTATTTTATCTGGGTTATCAATGAGCCAAATAAGTTTATTGGCAATAGCCTGTGCATCGGGTAAGGCATTTATGGCAACTTCATCTTCTTCTAGATTATAATAATCTAAAAATTCTTGTTCTGCACCCGTAAAAACTACTTTCCCTTTGGCCATAGCTTCAAGGGCATTAAAACCTTGGTCGTACGCAAAAACCTGGTCTAAAAGAATGTGGCAGCCATCAAACAATTGTATGTATTCGGCATAGGGAACACTTCGTACGGTTGTGATTTCAATTTTATCTGAATGAGTTTTTGAGACCAAAGCTAGTGCAGCTTCAAAAATATCGTTCCCTTTTTTGTAATAATTACTGTTGTTAATTCCGTGAAATATCACCACTTTATCGGTAATTTCAGGCGCAATATAGTTAAAGGGATTCAGGTTAACGGGATTGGGTACCATCCCAAGATATTTTGGATGACCTTCTAAAGGTATGTGGTAATCTAAATCTGAAGCAATAATGCCTTTAACATTTTTAGCTATAAAATTATGCAAGGCTTCATAAGCCGGACGAATGTATTGAGTCATGTGCAGAAAGTCTGCTTCGGTGCCTCGTTTCTCTAGATAAGGGGTGGCAATACTATAACGAAACTTTTCATCCATAGCATACTTTACACTTAAGTGATCGGTTCCGCAGGATAGTAAAAAAACGTTTTTATTGTGCTGAAATATAAATTGAAGTAACTCTTGTTCTATGTTTGGCAATGTGCCAAATGCATTTTCATTTATGAGTTGTACAATGTCATTTCCCTGAAAAAGTTGTTGCTGGCTATAAAACTGTTTTTTAATACTTGAAGAGTTGAGGTCAATTTTAAAAAGTTTGTAAAGCACTCGTCTTACAAACTGCCTAACACCATGGTCATACGGTCTTTTAAACTTAACATCTACTTTCCTGTTTTTAAATCCGTCACCAAAACCAACAACGGTAACTTCATGCCCCAAATGCGTTAAACCTTCTTTTAAAGTAAAGTGAGAAGCATTATATTCGCCTACCAACAGTATTTTCATGTAACTTGGGTACTTGGAATTTAAATAAATTTACGCTTGCAAAATACGCATAAAAAAATTTGCATAGTGAGTATTTCACTCGGAAAGGGAGGCGCAGAACGTTCTGCGGCTATGCTTTCTGAGATGCTTCATTCTCATGGTCATGAAGTGCACATGGCTATTCTTACCAATGATATTGCTTACCCGTATAAAGGAGAATTGTTAAATCTAGGACTACTTAAACCTAAGAAAGAGACCATGCGAGAGCGTTTTAAACGCCTATCGCAACTTAGAAAATATCTGAAAGCTCATGCAATAGACATTGTAATTGATCATCGTACCAAAAACAATTATTCTCGAGAATTGTTTTATCATAAAATTATTTACAAAGGTTTTAGAAAAATCTATGTGGTACATAGCGCTAACAAATCGCTGTATTTTTCTGAAAGTCCCAAAAAATTTGCTGGATTCTATAATCGAAATTTAAAAACTGTTGGAGTGTCTAATTACATTACTGAAACAGTTTTAGAGTCCCTACAGATTACCAATGGCTGTACCATACACAATGCTTTCAACGCCAATTGGGTACATATGCCTGGTGATGTGCCTACAACACTCGCCAATAAAGAGTATTTACTATCCTACGGTAGAATAGATGATACCGTTAAAGATTTTACTTTTTTACTAAATGCATTCACGGCTTCTAATCTTTGGCAACAAGGAAAGCACCTTGTTGTTTTAGGAGACGGCCCAGATAAAAAGGTGCTGCAACAATTTACAGCTGGTTTGCCATCGGCAAATCATATTATATTTTTACCGCATCAGTCACCGTTTTCTGTTGTAAGGGGTGCGCAATGTGTAACACTTACGAGTAGGTTTGAAGGGTTTCCTATGGTCTTGGTGGAGTCTTTATCTTTAGGCGTACCTGTGGTGTCACTAGATATTGTTTCGGGGCCTTCGGAAATTGTACAAGACAGAGAAAATGGTTTGCTCATCCCAAAAAGAGAAGTATCTTTATTTGCAGAAGCATTAATAGAAATGATGACGAATAAAGAGCTGCACACGCATTGCAGTAAGAATGCGAAAGCCTCGGTAGCTCAATTTTCAATGCAGGAAATTTCAAAAAAGTGGAACCAATTAGTTCAAGATGAAGTACGTTGATTTAGAAGCTATTACTTTAAAAGATATCCCTAAGATTATCGCAGAAGACGGTCGTGGTAACCTTTCAGTAGTAGAAAAAGAGCTATTGCCGTACGAAATAAAGCGCGTATATTACTTATATGATGTTCCAAGTGATTCTATTCGTGGAGGTCATGCCCATAAAGAGCTACAACAGTTTTTAATCGCTGTAAGCGGAAGCTTTTCTGTAGTGCTAGATAATGGGAAGGAACGTAAAACCTTTCTTTTAAACCGACCCAATAAAGGGCTGTTAATACCAAGCGGTGTTTGGCGTGAGTTAGAGAATTTTTCTGCCGGTGCTGTATGCCTTTCGTTGGTGAGTCAAGAATACGATGAAGATGATTACATTAGAGACTATACCGATTTTAAATCAATTGAACGAAGTTAACCGAAAGCCTAACTTTTCAGCAAGTCCTTTTCCTTTTAATATGAGTTGTAATACTTGTTTGGGTTGTTTTAGCATATAGCGTTGTTTCCCAGTTAGATTGTTTAACTCAATTTTTTGCACAAAGCGTGCAAACGTCTTTTTATCACCAGCCATCTTATGCTGCATAGCAAACGAAAATCTATTTAAATCTAGATATGCTTTCAGGCCAGGATGTTTTTCTGTTTCGGCTTCATAGACATCTACATTCATAAAATTTCGGATAAGCGTTGGCGTATGAGAGATACGGTTGCTGCCGTCTAGATTATGTCTTGCTGTAATAGTGGTTGTAAATGCCATCGGAGCTTTTAAGGCCGCACGTATCCATAGATCTGTATCTTCACCTGCACCATGCGTAATGCTGGTGTCAAAACCGTTTAAGGCTTCAAAAAAGGACTTTTTAAAACATACCGCCGAAGTCCATGCTAAGGCATCGATTAAGCTATTTTCGAAATAATTAGTTACCACGCCCTTCCAGTCTTTTGGTTTTTGCATGATAGGAGAGAGCATTGGGCTTACAAATTTACTATTGTGTCTTTTCTCGTAAGCTGTGGCATACCACTGTTGGTCTGGAAATACAGTGATTAAATCATGTAAGTTTTCTAAATGATTTGGATGCCAATAATCGTCTGCATCTAAAAATACAATGTGCTTACTAGTTGCTTTTGTTACTGCAAAATTACGCGTGCGAGATACTCCTTCATTTTCTTTGCTGAAGTAGCTAATACGAGCGTCAGTAAAACCTTTCACCACGGTTTCACTTCCATCTGTAGAACCATCATTCACTAGAATAATTTCGTAATCATTCTCAGTTTGCAAGAAAAGGCTATTAAGTGTCTTAGCAATATCTTTTTCCTTGTTGTACAAAGGGATGATAATAGAAAACTTAGGCATTAGATTTTGATTTAAGTTCAATATAGTATAAAAGACGGTATAAATCGAACCATTTTAAATTTGGAGATGCGCTGGTGAAATTTTCTTTCATTTTTGCCTTTTTTTTAGAAAAGAACCAGGTAAAAAGACCAAGCATCCTTAACTTTTTTAGCTTTACATAGGTCTGTTGCAATTTAGTTAGATTTGGGTCTAAAACACCTTTATCTTCTAGAGCTACAATAGATTTTACTGCGCTTAATGCTTTTTTTAGATAGTGTTGAGACGATTCCAAACCTAGATGAAAAACCGGATTCTCAATATGAAGCACATTAATATTCTTGGTTTTCAATTGTTGCGAAAAAACAAGGTCATCTCCATAAAAGTTTTCTGTTGGTATAGATAATTCTAAAAATGTTTTTTTCTTAAGTAACACATTTTGAGTGATAATAAAATGAGGCGCTTTTTGTCTTTCTGCGGCAGCTTTTACTTCCCGCTGTCTCCCGTATTCCCACCGCAAGCGTTCGTCAATTTTAGGTTTTTCTTGAGCATAGGCTACACCACCAAAGATTACCTCAAAGGCGCCCTGGTTCATAGCTTTGTAATAGGTGTCTATAAAAGATGGAGACACGGGCAAAACATCTGCATCAAGAAAAAGAATAGTTTCATAAATAGCGTTTTCAGCAAGTTTTTTACGAATGGCACTTCTGCCTATATTCTGTTTTAATTTCTGAAATTTTACATGTGCAAACGACGTAATTTTTTCATTATCGGGTAGGGGTAGTGTAGATCCGTCGTCGAAGACTAAAATCTCATAGGTAATATTTAGAGATGTAAACTCATTGTCTAACGCTTGTACCAGCGAATAAACAGAATGATTGTATGTTGGAATTAGAATTGAAAGCATCGTCTAAATCAACGTTTAAGATACAGGTTTTTTTAAGAACAGTACTGTCTCTGGTGTAAACCCAAGCCTTGTATCTTCCTTAAATTCTTTTTGTTTACTAACTGTAAATTTGTTTGTTTTTAAACGTTGCAGCAAGCCATTAACAGAGTAAATTCGAACATGATCGTCTTGTCCGAACGCTTTTAACCGTCCCTCTTTAGAGGTAATAGAAAAGTCTTCATACACATCGGTACCTTCTTTAAAAGGTGTCTGAACTAGACATGTACCTCCTGGTTTTAAAACCCTGAATAATTCTCTCATGGCCGCGCTATCATCTTCAATATGCTCGAGTATGTGATAGCAAATAATTAAGTCGAAACTATTATCAGGGCAATCAATAGCCGTTATATCATACCTGTGTGTAGCGATAAATTCATCTTCAAAATCGGTGCTCACATAGTCAATGCTTTTTTCCTTACTTAACACTCTGTATAAACTTCGAGAAGGAGAAAAATGTAAAATTCTCCCACTTAGTAATTTTTCAGTAGTTAAAATGTCGTAGAGTCTACGAGTACGTGCTCTACTTCCACAAAATGGGCAAAGCACATCGCCATCGTCTATTACAATAAACCGTTTAAGTGAGTGGGTGCAAATGTTGCATGTATGGTTTTTTCCTCTGTAATTAATAGCAAATAACGACCTGAAAAAAAGCTCATTTTTCAGTAAAAACCTTTTAGGGACAACAGTAAGTGCTAGTTTTTTTACAGCTTTATACATGCTGCTAAATTACAAATTCTAACTTCCTATCTCGTACGAGAAATAGTATTTTTATTATGGCAATTTTAAATGATTGTTTGTAGATTGGCATTTCATAACGCTTGCCGCCTTTATGTTATTTAACACAGTAGATTTTGCCGTCTTCTTTCCAGTCGTTTTAGCACTGTATTGGACCGTATTTAGACGTACCTTATCACTACAGAATATCTTCTTAGTAGTGGTGAGTTATATCTTCTATTCGTTTTGGGATTGGCGGTTTCTTTCGCTTATTTTCTTAAGTTCTCTTGTAGATTTTACCATCGGAAATTTCCTAGGAAAAACAGAAGCCAAAGGCAAACGAAAACTGTTATTGGTGATTAGTTTGGTGTTTAACTTAGGACTTTTAGGAGTGTTTAAGTACTATAACTTTTTTGTTGAAACTTTTGTAGATACGTTTGCGCTCTTCGGAACAACGCTGAAATCGTCAACGTGGAATATTTTGCTGCCCGTAGGTATTAGCTTTTATACATTTCAAACGCTTAGCTATACTATTGATATTTACCGAAAAAGACTCCAACCCACTACAAATGTGGTAGCGTTTTTTGCATTTGTTTCATTCTTCCCACAACTTGTGGCGGGCCCAATAGAACGCGCATCAAACCTGTTGCCACAATTTGAAAAAGAACGTACGTTTAACTATAAAAAAAACATAGACGGACTGCGTCTAATTTTAGCAGGACTGTTTCAAAAAATGGTCATTGCAGATAATTGTGCGCTATTTGTAAATACATATTTTGAAAACTATCAGGATCAATCTGGTAGCACGTTATTTTTTACTGCTGTATTTTTTGCATTTCAGATTTATGGCGATTTCTCTGGCTATAGTAATATTGCTATAGGAACCTCAAGGTTACTCGGGTTCGACCTTATGAAGAACTTTAATTTTCCTTATTTGGCACAAGATTTATCAGACTTTTGGAGACGTTGGCATATCTCGCTTTCTACTTGGTTTCGCGACTACGTCTATATTCCACTAGGAGGAAGTCGTGTTTCTACTATACGACTTATCTTAAATATCCTTATTGTATTTCTAGTAAGTGGATTATGGCATGGTGCCAACCTTACCTTTGTTTTTTGGGGCTTGGTTCATGCTATTTGTGTTATCCCTGTATTGCTGTTTATCAAAAAAGATAGAAGCTTTAACCCGAAACGACTTTGGCCAACTTTTTCAGAATTGGCTCGCATTGGAATTACCTTTTTTATTGTAGTAATTGCATGGGTGTTTTTTAGAGCCGAAACCATTACAGACGCTTTTCAGTATTTGCAAATTGTATTCTCAGAATCGCTTTTTAGCATGCCTTACCTACCCCGAAGTGGTATAGTATTGCTGTTTGGTTATATGGTGTTAGAATGGCTACAGCGCCACCGAGGACATATTTTAGACATTGCGCATATAAAATCTGCATGGTTTAGATATGGAATTTATTACGTGGTACTATTTTGTACTTTTTATTATGCGGGCGATTTACAACCCTTTATCTATTTTCAGTTTTAAATGAAAAGATTATACAACTACATAGCACTCTTTTTAATACCCGTTTTTCTGGTGTGGTTGGGAATTGAACTATTTTATCGTTTTGCCGATACTGCCTATACTGAAAAAGATAAGCAATTACGCACCGAATATAAAAATGCTGAGGTTTTAGTGTTGGGTAACTCTCACGCACTGTTTGGAATAGACCCTTCTTATTTTGAAGCCAGAACGTTTAACGCTGCAAATATTAGTCAGACTCTGTACTTCGATGAACGTATATTAAATACGTATATAGACAGCTTACCAGAGTTAGAAACCGTTATCGTAACGATAAGTTACTTTAGCTTATCGCAGAAAGACAATTCGCTAGGCGATACGTGGCGAAAGTATTTTTATAAGCACCAGATGGGACTAGATGTTCCAATAGTGTCTAATTGGGATGTACGAAACTACAGTCTTGCACTAACAAGAAGATTTCGAAAATCGGTAGAATTGCTTCAAGTGTATGCCGAAGAAGGTACTGTTGCACTTGTAAAACCCAATGGATATGGTTTACAAGACGAACGAGATATTGTGGCAGATAAAGAGGCTATAGTGCCAATAATAGTTAAGAAGCATGAAGACGGTTCCCTCGATTTTAATCATAATACAAACCGATTACAAACCATGATAACCACATGTAAGGCACGAGATATAAATGTGTTGTTGGTTGAAATGCCCATGTATCAAACGTATTACAATGCATTGATGCCTGAGAAAAAAGAGAAAATAGTTTCTGTTTTAGAGCATTTAGCATCAAGCAACCCCAATGTGCAATATTTAAAACTTTCCGAAGATAACCGATTTACAGATAAAGACTTAAGAGATGCAGATCATCTAACCAACGAAGGGGCTGCAAAAGCAAGTAAAATTATTAATGCTTTTATTGAAGAAAACTTTCAGTGATCTTAAACAGTTTTTTGTACCACCTCAAAAATTTGATTTTCATCACATTTCAAGGTCTTTGAAGGATATTTCAGTAATAAGGCATAGTCGTGCGTTGCCATTAAAATAGTATTACCATTTTTATTAATTTCTTGAAGTACCTGCATTACCTCTACACTGGTCTGCGGGTCTAAATTTCCTGTCGGCTCATCTGCTAAAATAAGTTCAGGGTCGTTTAAAAGCGCACGTGCAATGGCAACGCGTTGTTGTTCACCACCAGATAATTGATAAGGGTATTTAAACGCTTTTGTTTTCATGTCTACCTTATCTAAAACATCGTCTATTTTAGATTTCATCTCGGCTTTGTCTGTCCATCCTGTAGCGGTTAATACAAAGTGAAGGTTATCACTAACGGTGCGATCGTTTAGAAGTTTAAAATCTTGAAATACAACACCCAATTTACGACGAAGAAAAGGTATGTCTTTTTCTTTTAAAGTGGGTAAATCGTATCCCACAATATGACCTTCTCCTTTTTTTAGCGGTAAATCACCATAGAGCGTTTTCATAAAACTACTCTTTCCGGTACCAGTTTTACCAATGAGGTATACAAATTCACCTTTGTCTATAGACACAGAAACGTCTGAAAGTATAAGGCTTTCACGCTGAAATATGGATGCATTCTTTAATTCTAATACGGCTTCAGACATAAATTAAATTTTCTATAGGAACAAAAATAAACAAACCAAACCTAGTCACATCTAACGCGACTTAAAAAATGATATTATTTCTTTTTAAAAATTCTTGGATACGATTTCGGTTGTTCTGGGAAACATTCGCCAGTTGGGGTGGTAGCATCTATACTGAAATGCATACGCGATGTTTTGTCTGGTCGCAATGTAGTGCCTGGTTTTAGGTAAATGGCATTTCGCGCCTTAAACCGAACGGAAGCAGAATCTCTAAAGGTCTGATTCTTTACAGTAATATTGTAAGGTGCATTCTCTAATCTATAATGATATCTATACATATCTCGATTGCTTACCTCAACATTACCAAACATCTCTTTGGTTTCTCTTGCCATTTTTACAGCACGATAACCGTTAATTCGTCCTGCACCAAGTTTTCCGCGATAACGTGTGTTACCCGATAAATTTTCTATCTCTTCAGAACTCAGTTTTAAAATAGTCTCTACTTCATAAGCGCTCAAACAATAATTCTCAGACCAAATAAGCCCTAAAACTCCAGAAACAAAAGGAGCAGCCCCCGAAGTAACACCTCCCATAATATCTTTGTATTCACAGATTTGGTTTCCGTGCAAGTAGGTGTATGCAGGAGCGCAAATGTCTATAGCATCGTTTGCTTGTAACCCAAATTTTGGGTAGGGAACAACAATTTCACCATTTTCCCGAAAAGCCAGCTTGGAGTCGTGTCTGTCTTTAATAAATTTTACAATCATTCGGTCATTTTCGTCTTTTTCAAGAACAGCGGTTTCTAGGTCGTTTGTTACATAGGTACCCGTAACCGAAATCACCTTTTCGAAAGCATTAGGATAACCATAGTCGTCTGGATCAAACCCATCTCTGTTGCACCCCTTACCGTTGCCTGCAGCAGCTACGATTATGATTCCATCTTCATACAACTCATTAATGCGCTCTTCAATGTTTTCGTGGTAGGTGCCCATATTACATACAACCCAACTGGCATTAATTATTTTGGCACCTGCCTCCACCAAATCTTCAATGTAGCTAAAACTACCATAGCCATGCGCAATCATATCGCAGTCTGAGCAAATTCCTGGACGTCCGTAGCCATTGTCTGTAGCTGCGCCAGCGATGGCCGCAACGTTAGACCCATGAAAGCAACCTAGGCCTTTTGGGGTGTCAAAATATTTGAGGTATTTGGAGACGCGTCCTTTAAATTCTGCATCTGTAGAATCTACTCGAGAATCTGAAATGCCAATCACTACTTTTTTAGAACCTTTTGTAATTCCCCAAGCTTTTGGCATTTCAAGTAGATCTAAATCGTCTAATCGTTGTGCTGTTCCTAAATTTTCAACCGGACTCGTTGCACCGTAGTCGTTAGGGTAGTAGGGTTTTTCAGAAGGGTAGTACTGATCAATTCTAGAATATTTTTCAGGAAAGTTGTGCTTTAGATTGCTAATGAGCGCAACGTTGTCTGTGGCAATATTGTAAACATTCGATAACAAGTCGCTACTGCTATTACGATAAGCTTTTTCAAATAGAAACACGTTGTAGGCTGCATAAATTCTGGTTTCGTCTGTGCTGTTTGGGCTGATAATGACAAATTTTTTATCCAAACTCTGTGATAGTTGTAGCTGTTCTCCATTTTTAATGTTAAGTTGAAAATAGAAACGCTCTTCACTTTCGTTTTGACTCCACATCGCGAAGCTGCAGAACAATAAGAAATAGGTGATATTTTTCATATTATTCTTTAGTGGGTGAAATGCGTTCTAATTTTGCAGCTAAAGCGTCTATTTCTTCTTGTTGCCGAAGCGTGTAAAGTGTAAGTTCTTCTACTTTTTCTAACAAAATTAAATTCATTTCTTTTAGAGACAATCCCTCTTTATCTAGTGTATTTGCCGAAGGAACACCAGGAAGATGCTTGTGCTTTTTTATAAAAGCTGCCAACTCGGGCAGGGGAGTTAACGAATAAGAAGGTAATAAATTTGAGTGCCCATGTGCATACCATTCAAACACGTAATCTGGGGCAACAGCACCTTGAAGGTCTACAATAACTTCTTGCGTATGAATCTTACCTTTTACAGTTAGTAGTTCATCAGGAGCGTTTGTGCCAATACCAATCATTCCATTTTTTTCTGAAATATTCTTAAATGTGTTGCGTTGTGCAACGCAGTGTACTGAAATTAGGGCGATTACTATTAACAATATGTTTTTCATAACAAATGGAACTTTAAAATTTGTGAGCATTAAATTTAAGTAATTTTAAATTGGAAATCTTTTAAGCCCCTTAAAATATAATTATCCATTATTAAAATCGTTACAAGAGTAGGAATAACGCTACTCATAAAACTGAAACTTGACAATTATGCCTAAAAGCCTCGCTCTTTTTGCAGTGTTGCTATGCGTTACTCTAACCTCTTTTTCGCAACGCACTGCTACCTACACCAACGAATTAGTAGATTATAACAAAGCCATAGAGTTATACAATAACCAACAATTTTTGGCTGCACAATCTTTATTCACAAAAGTAAAAACCACTACTTCTGAAATTACCATTGAAGGTGATTGCGCCTACTATATTGCAAATTGTGCCGTACGTTTAAATCAGCAAGATGCCGATAGATTAATGGAAGATTTTGTAACCTCGTATCCCACAAGTATTAAAAGAAATGAAGCTTATATTAACGTGGCTAATTACTATTTCGAGAATGGAAAATATAGCTACGCAAGAAAATGGTACGACAAAGTAGATGAAGCGAGCTTGCCAAGAAGTGAGCAAGACCGTTACAGTTTTAATAATGGCTATGCGTACTTTAAAAACAAGCGATATTCTGAAGCTAAAAAATACTTTAACAGAGTGTCTACCTCAGAAAAGTACGGTTCGCAAGCTAAATATTACCTAGGTTTTATTGCCTACGAAGGAGATGACTATACAGAGGCAAACGATTTATTTGAAGAGGTAAAAGGCGACGAGCGTTATAACGAAGGGCTGAGCTATTACCAAGCCGATATGAATTTTAAACTAGGTAAATTTCAGAAGGCAATAGACCTTGGGACAGAACAGTTTGAGCAATCTAACCCGAAAGAACAGAGTGAACTCTCTAAAATTATAGGCGAGAGCTATTTTAATCTCGGAAATTACGCCGAAGCCATTCCCTACTTAAAAGAGTATAAAGGCAAAAGTGGTCGCTGGAACAATACAGATTATTACCAACTAGGGTATGCATATTACAAACAAGGCAATTTTGAAGCCGCAATTGGGGAATTCAACAAAATTATTGATGGTGATAACGCCGTTGCCCAAAATGCCTATTACCATTTGGCCGAAAGTTACCTTCAATTAGATCAAAAGCAACAAGCCCTAAATGCTTTTAAAAATGCTTCAGAAATGGAATTTTCCGCAGAAATTAAGGAAGATGCCTTTTTGAACTATGCCAAACTTAGTTACGAAATAGGAAACAGCTATCAAAGTGCGCCTAGTGTGCTTCTAGCATTTATAGAAACATACCCAAAGAACGCCAATAACGACGTGTTGCAAGACTTGTTAATAGACAGTTATATTACTTCTCGCAATTATAAAGCCGCACTAGAACTACTTGAAAACAATAAAAAGTTTGAAAATAAATTGGCATTTCAGAAGGTAGCATTTTACAGAGGTATTGAAGTGTTTAACGAAGGAGATTTTGCCAATGCTATTGCACTTTTCGACAAATCTTTAAAAGAACCGAGGGATGCCATATATACAGCTAGAGCAACGTATTGGAAAGCCGAGAGTGATTACCAACTATCTAATTTTGATGCGGCACTTATTGGATTTAAACAATACTTACAATTACCTTCTGCTGCACAGACGCCAGAGTGGGAACACAGCAAATATAATCTTGGCTACAACCAATTTAAGTTGAAAAACTATAGTAATGCCATTACTTTGTTTAAAGGGTACTTAGAGTCTTCCACCTCTGATGCTGCTCGTAAAACCGATGCACATCTACGATTGGGAGATAGTTATTTTGTAACTAGCCAATACTGGCCTGCCATGGAGAATTACAATACCGCACTTGAAATGGGCTCTCCAGATAAAGATTATGCCGCTTTTCAGAAAGCAATAAGCTATGGTTTTGTAGATAGAACACCAAAAAAAGTTGAGGCACTGCAAGATTTTGCGCGTACCTATACAGCATCGATTTACAGAGATGATGCCCTGTATGAATTAGGAAATACATACGTTTCACTAGATAAAACACCCGAAGCTATTCGAGTGTATGATCAACTAGTGTTAGAACAGCCAAAAAGTAGTTTTGTACCAAAGGCGCTAATGAAGAAAGCGCTTATCTACGACAATACTGGAAAAAGCGCCGAAGCATTGGTTATATTTAAAAGAGTTGCGGGTGATTATCCAAATTCAACAGAAGCGTTGCAAGCAGTTACATCGGCTAAACTAATTTACATAGATCAAGGTCGTGTAAATGAATATGCCAATTGGGTAGCTACTTTAGATTATGTGGAGGTAGCAGATGCAGAGCTAGACGATGCTACCTACCAAGCGGCAGAACAACCATATTTAGAAAACAAACCTGGTCAGGCCAAATCGCGTTTTGTGGCGTATTTAGATGAGTTTCCAAATGGACAGCATGCGCTACAGGCACACTTTTATTTAGGACAGTTGTATTTTGCTGAAAAGGAGACCGATCAAGCAATTCCTCATTTTGAATATGTTGTTTCTAAAGAGCGTAATGAATTTTCAGAACAGGCCTTGGCGCGTATATCAGAGTTGTATTTAGGGAAGAAAGATTACCAAAATGCTTTGACGTACTTAACGCGTTTAGAAACCGAAGCCGATTTTCCGCAGAACATCATCTTTGCCCAAACCAATAGTATGAAGGCGAGCTATGAGTTAAAAAAATATGCAGAGGCAGTAGGTTTTGCTGAAAAGGTATTGCAGAATGAAAAAATTGACAATGCTATAAAAAGTGATGCGCAAATTATTATAGCACGTGCAGCAATGCAAACAGGAGATGAAGCAAAAGCAAAAACAGCTTACGCCGAAGTAGCAAAAATAGCTACAGGTTCTCTCGCCGCTGAAGCCTTGTATTATCATGCTTATTTTTTAAACAAAGCGCAAAGCTATGAAGATTCAAATGCTGCGGTGCAACAGTTGGCTAAAGACTATTCGGGTTATAAATTATTTGGTGCCAAGGGACTCGTACTCATGGCAAAGAACTTTTATGCCTTAAACGATGCGTATCAAGCAACCTATATTCTTGAAAGCGTCATCAGTAATTTTGCAGACTATCCCGAAGTCGTTAATGAGGCTAAAGCAGAATTATCACTTATTAAAAGTGCAGAAGCAAAAACAAATGCTTCGGTTGAAACAAACAAAAATTAGATTCCCATTCATCATCACAACAGAGATACTATGACACATGCTATGGTTCATACATATAAATTTATAAAGCAAGCTTTTACATTCGGCTTCAGCTTTAAACGAACAATGCTTTTAGGGTTCCTTTTGCTGTCAACAGCTGTTTTTGCACAGGAAGAGGAAGAAAATATAGGGACAGAGGTTATTAACATTGTTAAACCGTATACCCCTACCATTAGCGATGCTTTTAAGGTGAAACAAACACCATTGCTAAACGATTCGGTGACCACACAAAAAAAGAAGGTACAGTATCAAATATTCTCAGTGCCTGTGGCCTCTACATTTACACCAGCAAAAGGAAAGGCTGCTACCGTTGAAAAATCTAAGCCTATGAAGTTGTATGATAATTATGCAACCTTAGGTTTTGGGAATTACACTAGTATTTTAGGAGAGTTGTATAGTAACTTTCAGATTAGTAGAACAGATGATGCAGGCTTCTTTTTTAGACATAATTCTTCTCAAGGTGGTATAGAAGATATTCGAGTAGATAACAAATATTACAATACCCAATTAGATGGTAACTATACCAGTCGTCAGAGAGATGTTGCTTACAGACTTGATGCCGGTGTAAAATATCAAGTTTTTAATTGGTACGGCTTAAATGAATCTTTTAACACGGTAGACGATGCCTTTATAAATAGTCTAGACATAACTCAGACCTATTTTAGCGGGTACGCTGGCGGAACGATTTCGATAGATGAGTCTGTTTTTGATAGGGTGTCGGCTAACGTAAGGTATTTGGGCGATGGTTTTGGGTCATCTGAGTTTAACTTCACAGCAAAACCAGAATTCTCTTTTCCGCTTACCACGTTCACCCTTAAAATAGATGGTGAAGTAGATTATTTAAGCGGAAGTTTCGAAAAAGAATACCTAGGCATAACCGAAGTAAACCACAATGTACTCATTGCAGGTGTAAGTCCGTCGTTAGTATATGTAAACAACGATTTAACTGTTTCTCTAGGAGTTGCGACCTATATTGGGTTAGAGTTAGACGACGAAATTTCTGAATTTTACATCTACCCAAAGCTAAATGCTTCATACCGATTGGTAGACGAATTGCTTATAGCATACGGTGGGGTAGATGGCGGACTCTCACAAAATAGTTACTACGATTTTAAAGAAGTGAATCCGTTTGTGTCACCAACACTCACGGTCGTTCCAACAAGTCAGATTTATAATGGTTTTGGAGGTTTAAAAGGGAAACTCACCAATAGTGTTGGTTACAATGTGCGCGCTTCTTACGGAAGGGAAGAAAGCAAGGCGTTGTTTAAAAATAATCCAGACCTTGGTAATGGTACTGCAGATTTAGAAGGTTATGAATATGGAAACTCTTTTAACGTTGTATACGATAACATAAACACCTTAGCTATTTTTGGTGAGTTGAAAGTTGACGTTTCTGAAAAATTTAGTTTGGGTGTAAACGCAGAATTTTTAAGCTACGATACAGAAATAGAAGCAGAGGCATGGAATTTACCTGAATTAAAAGCAACCTTATTTTCTAATTTTAGCATTACTGAAGAAATTTACGGAGGCGCCAGTTTATTTTATGTAGGAGAACGTACCGACCAATACATAAATGTTGGGATTATTGGACCTGGCTTGGCAACTATTGAAACGTTAGACGCGTATCTCGACGCAAATGTACATCTGGGATATCGGGTAAATGAGCGCTTATCAATTTTTGCTAAGGGAAGTAATTTGTTGAGTGATAATTACGAAAAATGGCTTAATTATCCTGTACAAGGAATTCAAGGATTGTTGGGAGCAACCTACAAATTTGATTGGTAACGCAACGGTTTGTTGATTTTTCATCTTTTCTGAAATAGTACAATTTTACTAATTGGTTAAAAAAAATGTCTATGAATCATAAAAAGATGCTACTCATTTTTGCTGGAATTGCCATTGGGTGTATTTCATTGGGATTTCTTCTAGATAATGACCAACCGTATGATAGTATTTGGCAGACTGTTTTTGAGTTTTGTTGGCTAACAGCCTTGTTGTTTGGGTTACAGGCAGTATTATACTTTTTGGGTGTGTGCTTTTATAAATTAGCGGTACGATTTAGAGCTTAATAAGTTTGAATCGTTCGTTTCGTTGTGTTAGATTTTCTATTTTTACTGAAAACTAGCAACCATGAAATCTATCCTGTTTTTCCTAACCGCTTTACTTATACTAACTTCTTGTGCCCCAGAGAAAATTTCCGCAGATCTACTCGTTAAAAATGCAACCATCTACACGGTAAATCAAAATTTTGATACCGCCAATGCGTTTGTCATTCATGATGGTAAAATTGCTGAAGTAGGTAAAAAACCTGAACTAGAATTAAAATACGCTATTGCCGAAACGTACGATGCCAAAGGGGCAACTATAGTTCCTGGTTTAATAGATGCCCATGCGCATTTGTATAACCTTGGTGTTACGCGCCAACAAGTAGATTTAGTAGGGACTACCAGTTTCGAAGAGGTTTTAGAACGTGTTAAAGACTTTCAAAATGAAAAAAATCTAACAGTTATTAAGGGTCGTGGTTGGGATCAAAACGATTGGGAGGTGAAAGAGTTTCCTACTAACGTCGCTTTAGATTCGTTGTTTCCAGACATTCCTGTAGTACTTACGCGTATAGATGGTCACGCTATGATTGCAAACAGTAAAGCCCTTGAACTCGCAGGTATCACCAATATCACCATGGTAAAAGGCGGTGAAGTTGTGCTCGATTCAGAGAATAAACTAACAGGGATACTAATTGATACTCCAATGGGAATGGTATACCGGGCATTACCAGCCCCGACTCAGACTTTTTCTGTAGCGGCACTTAAAGAAGCTGAAAAGATTTGTTTAGAGTTAGGACTAACTACTGTAAATGACGCAGGCTTATCTAGAGATGTTATTGAACTTATTGATAGCCTACAACAAGCAGAAGCGCTTAAAATTAAAGTGTATGCTATGGTAAGTAATAGCGAAAAGAACTTAGATTATTTCTTAAAGAAAGGTGTAATAAAAACCGATAGACTAACGGTGCGTTCTGTAAAAGTGTATGCAGATGGAGCCTTGGGTTCTCGTGGCGCGGCTATGCGTAAAGAATACAGTGATAAACCTGGTCATTTTGGAGCAATGATTACTCCTGCAGAAGACCTTGAGCTATTGGCTAACAGACTAGCGAGGGCAGGGTACCAAATGAATACACATGCAATAGGTGATTCTGCTAATATTTCAGTATTAAGAGCCTATAAAAAAGCCCTAGAAAACTATCCAGATGCACGTTGGAAAGTAGAACATGCACAAGTTGTATCTATGACCGATTTTGATATATTTTCAAAAAATATCATCCCTTCTATACAACCAACGCACGCTACAAGCGATATGTATTGGGCAGAAGACCGCGTAGGTGAGAAGCGTATTAAAGGTGCTTACGCATACAAAAGGCTCTTAGACATCGCAGGAATCGTTGTACTAGGAACAGACTTTCCCGTAGAACGTGTAAATCCGATGCACACTTTTTATGCTGCAGTTGCTAGAAAGGATTTAAAAAATTATCCCGAAGGTGGATTTAGAATGGAGGATGCGCTTAGTAGAGAAGAAACATTGAAAGGAATGACCACGTGGGCAGCCTATTCAAATTTTGAAGAAGCCGAGAAAGGAAGCATTGAAAAAGGTAAGGCTGCAGATTTTACCGTGCTAGACCGAGATATCATGACGGTGCCTGTAGATAGTATACCAAACACAAAAGTACTCGCCACATTTATAAATGGTAAAAAGGTATATGCTAGAAAAGATAAGGAATAACTTACTTACCGCCTTTAGCTTGAAGGTCTGCTATACATAAAGGATCAAGCGTAGGAATATCTGCCGCGGTTGGATTAGGCAATGTACTAGGAATTGTACTTGCAAAATACATTAGGCAATCTTCTACGACACAATGTTTATTACTGTCCGGATCTTCATGGTTTGTTGGGTGAATATCGTCGTCTAAAATGTTTATTAGACCAAACAAATGCCCAAATTCATGACGCAGGGTAGTTGCTTCAACTAAAAAACGATCTACCTGTAAACTCTGCAACGTTTCCTGATAAATAACAACAGAGGTATTTCTGTAAGCTGTTCCCAATGTTACACTAGAGGCGGTGTCTCCAGACGCGTTACCGTTAGCAAAAAATACATACACCGCAATCTCATCGCCGTTGGTGTAGCGCGTACGGTGAGTACTTTCAATATCTCTAATTTCTTGAGTGGTGTAAGGAGCTCCTTCTGGGGGTGAGATAACAGTTTCAACAATCTGAACGCCACCAGGTTTGTTTACACGCTGATTTAAAAACGTGCGTAAGTTATCGATAGTCTCTTGCTCTGGTCTAAACCCGTTACTGTAAACAATTTCTACCACTAAGGTTTTGTAAATATCGTCAGACAGTAGATCTTCTGCAGATTGTCCTAAACCTAATAAATTTTCAGAACGATCATCATTTTCGGAAGCGTCATCATCCTTTTTACAGGCAGTTAGTATCACAGAAAAAGCAAGAAGCAGTAGGAGTTTAGAAAAGTAGGTCTTCATGTATTTATTTCGTAATTTTAGCAAACATAACGTAATTATGTCATTATGAATATAGGTCGTCTTTTTTTAACGCTTTTTTTTACGCTTTCTTTTATAGTCTGTGCTTTTGGTCAAAACTTTCAGGAAAAGATAGGCGAGTACCTTCTTATAAACGGCACACATACGCAATACAGCAATGCGTATGACCAAATGTTTGAAATGTTAGAACGACAATTTTCTAATGAGAATGTACCTAGTTCGTTGTGGGAAGAGCTTAAAAAAAACAAAGAGGTTGAGGTAAATAATGTGCTTACCTTATTAGGCGCTGCGTATCAAAAAAACTTCACGGAAACCGATATTTCTGAAATGTTAGCTTTTTATAAGTCGGAAGCAGGGAGACAACTCGTTGTAGATGCGAATACCCTTTCTGAAAATCAGCGTGCTGAGGTGTCGCAATTTTTTGGCTCAGAAGTTGGGCAGAAAATTGCCTCGGTACAAAAAGAACTTGCCGCAGATGTCTCTCAGGTTTCTGAATTTTGGAGCCGTGATTTGTTTAAGGCTACTACCGAAAAATTAAGTGCTAAAGGGTATCATCTACCACACTAAGTTTCGCTAGATAATCGAAATTCTCGCCTTGAGCTAGTATTTCGAATAAAAATCCTTCGTTCTCAGCCAATTCTTGAAATAAACGCGGGTCTAGGTAAAGCCAAGGAAATTCTTCTGTTGTTTCACCCTTGTAACTCATTGTAAATGTTAATTCGCCGTAATACCGATTAGCAGGTACCCAAATACTACCATCTTCGTTACGGTCGTACATGTATTGCAAATCGCTAGAATCTATTAAAATCTGTCCGTTTGGAGCCAATAGCCCTTTTAAATGTTGTAGATGTTTAGGAGTCTTGGAGACAGTTTCAAAAATTCCGGTGCCGTTCATTAAAAGAAGTATGGTATCGAAGGTTTTATTTTGTAAGCTGAGAACATTTTTATGCTGTGAGTGACGTACTCCTCTGGCATTGGCAACATGCACAGCACCTTCAGAAATATCTATTGCTGTCACATCATGTCCTTGCTTTTGTAGCCAAAGAGAATGACTCCCAGCACCACACCCAACATCTAAAACAGTTCCTTGGCATTGTTGCAGAGCGTGCTGTTCCAATTTGGGCATTTCAGCATAGGTTCTAAAGAGATACGGCAGCGGTAATTCATCTTCGTCACTTATATTGGTTGCCGCAAGAATGTCTTCAGAATAGTTTCCGTTGTAGTAATCTTGTAACGCTTTTCCGAATAAATCTGTCATGTAGCAAATGTATAACTTGTTATTAGTGGTATTGAAAAGGTTTTGTTTTTCTACTTTTGTAGTATGGACGAAACCCTACGGAAACTTCCTAGAAAAGCCAAAGATACGCATAACGAGAGCAAAAAATTCTTTGCTAAACTCAAGAAAAAACCACCAAAAAATCTTGATGTTCTAATGCAAGACTTGCACGATGCCGAATTTGAGCGAACTGACTGTTTAACATGTGCCAACTGCTGTAAAACTACTGGGCCTTTATTTACAGATAAAGACGTACAACGTATTGCTAAGCATTTTAGAATGAAACAACAGCAGTTTATTGAAACGTATCTGCGCGTAGATGAAGACAACGATTATGTTTTACAAGCTGTGCCGTGTATTTTTTTAGGTGAAGATAATTACTGTAGCATTTACGATGTTAGACCTAAAGCTTGTAGAGAATTTCCACATACCGATAGAAAGAAATTTCAGCAGATTTCAAACATTACCTTGAAAAATGTGGCCATTTGTCCAGCTGCATACAATATTGTTGAAGAAATGAAACGTAGGATAAATTTGTAAACTGTAAACGTGGTTGAGGTACTCGAAGTTACCTGTTACTCATATAATAAATACTTACTACGTGTTTTGCTGAAATCTTTAAGACCAGGTAACCATGTTTTTCTAATTTCACGGTACGTATAGCCTTTCTCAATTTGTTCCTGCAGTTTCTCTGTACCCGCAAGCGTGGTGAAAAATTTACTGAAGAAATCAGATTTTTTTCCGTTCGCTACATAAGCTTCAATAAGCCATTCTAAATTCAGCTTGTCCATTTTAGGATAGTTACGCAAGTCTTTTCCGAAGCAGCGTTCATTCTTAAATTTTGGGTGTTTTGCTCCTTCATTAGATTTTGGCGTAAATTCAAATTCGTAAAAACGCTGCGGTAATGAAGGTGCTCCAAAAACCTGAAATTGCATATCGGTTCCTCGGCCGGCGCTTACAAACGTTCCTTCAAAAAAGCATAGGCTAGGATAAAGTGATATGGCAACATCATTAGGTAAATTAGGCGAAGGTTTAATTGGTAAGGAATACGAGCTATCGTGCGTATACCCAGCTACTTTCACAATCTTAAGGTCACACTGAACACCATTTGCCAACCACTTTTCACCATTTATCATTTGCGCATATTCGGCAATGGTCATGCCGTGAACCACAGGTATTGGGTGCATGCCCACAAAGCTTTTATGTTCAGGCTCTAAAATAGGACCGTCTATATAATGCCCATTTGGGTTGGGTCTGTCTAATACTAAAAGCGGTATACCTAGTTCTGCACATGCTTCCATTATGTAGTGCAAGGTAGAAATGTAGGTGTAGAAACGAGCGCCCACATCTTGAATGTCAAAAATCATGAGGTCTATACCGGCCAGTTGTGAAGCACTCGGTTTTTTATTTTTTCCGTAGAGAGAAATTATAGGCAATCCGGTTGTTTTGTCAACACCATCAACAATCGTTTCACCTGCATCTGCAGTGCCTCTAAATCCGTGTTCCGGGGCAAAAACAGCTTGAACATTTATTTTCTGACTAACAAGGAAATCTACAAGATGCATTGTTTCTAGTGCCACAACTTCAGCACCGTCCATTTTAGTAGGTTTAGACTCAATATTTAGTACAGAAGTTTGATTGGCTACAATACCTAGGGTCTTTCCGCGAAGTAGTGCAGCGTATTCATTGTATCTGTTAGCCCCAACTATAATTTTGGTGTTGGATTCATTAAGTTCTTCAACATCTCCAACTTCCATAGTAGTTGTAGCATCTTGAGGTTGTCTTTTATTGTAACGGCTGTTGGCTTCGGAAACTTCTTTTCCTGTTTCAATAAGGTTGTTTAATGATCCCGAGTCGCCTTCGTTAGTTTCGTTCTGGGTACTTCCGCAGGAAAAAAAGGCGAGGAACAAGATTAATATGGTATTTTTGAACAACAGTAACCGCATAGTTCAGTTTGTGAATTTCGAATATTTCATCGCCAAGCGCATCATTGCTGCTAAGGATTATAAAAGTAGTATTTCAGGACCAATAATAAAAATTGCAATCACTGCAATTGCTATTGGAATTATCATGATGTTGGTAAGTATAGCCACCACTCTAGGATTTCAGAAAAAAATACATGAGAAGGTATCTGCATTCAACGGAGATATCCTCATTACCAACTACGATACCAACCAAAGTAACGATTCGCAAATACCCATAAGTAAGAAGCAGGCATTTTACCCAAAATACACTTCTGTAGAAGGAATAGAGCACATTCAAATCACCGCATCTAAAGGTGCTGTAATTAGAACGGCCACTACCTTTGAAGGTGTTGTTGTAAAAGGTGTTGGTACAGATTATAATTGGACGTATTTTAAAGAGTTTCTTCGCGAAGGACGTCTACCAGAATATACGGGAGAACTAAACGAGGAAATTTTAATTTCTGAATATCTGGCGAATCGCCTCGACCTGAAACTTAATGATAAGGTAGTAACCTTCTTTCTACAACAAGGAAAAACGCAGAAGACGAGAAATCGCGGATTTAAGGTGGTGGGTATTTACAATAGTGGGTTTCAACAATTTGATGAGCAATACCTCATTGCAGATATCAGACACATACAGTTTTTAAACAAATGGGAAGATGACCAGATTGGTGCCTTTGAAGTGTTTGTGTCAGACTTTGACGATATCAACACCGTTGGTGCTGCGGTCTATCAAGATGTTGGAAGTAAGCTAGATGCGGTTACTATTAGACAGAAGTACGGGTCTATTTTTGAATGGTTGGATTTATTCGATTTTAACGTTGCGCTTATTATTGGAATTATGATTTTGGTAGCGGGAATTAATATGATAACCGCTTTGCTCGTTCTTATTTTAGAGCGTACCCAAATGATTGGAATATTAAAAGCACTAGGAAGCAGCGATTGGAGTGTGCGTAAAGTGTTTCTGTATAATGCTATGTATCTAATTTTGGTTGGCTTGTTCTGGGGAAATGTTATCGGACTCGGACTTTTACTCACGCAAAAATATTTTAAACTTTTTCCGCTAAATCCAGATACTTACTATGTAACCGAAGCACCCGTTTATCTAGATTTTGGTTTTATAGTATTGCTGAATGTAGGTACTTTTATCTTGTGTTTACTCATGCTTCTTGTACCAAGCTATATTATTGCCAAGATATCTCCTGTAAAGGCAATTAGGTTTGAGTAATTTCTTTGTTCTTCCGAAGTGATAATTGTACCTTTGCACCTTCAAAACACCCTATGAACTACGCAAAGAACATCTTAGAAACTATTGGAAATACACCAATGGTTAAAATCAATAAATTGGCCGAAGACATTCCAGCATTGGTGTTGGCTAAATACGAAACTTTTAATCCTGGAAACTCGGTTAAAGACCGTATGGCGTTGCAAATGATTGAAGACGCCGAAGCCGATGGAAGACTACAACCCGGAGGCACTATTATAGAAGGAACCTCGGGAAACACAGGAATGGGTCTTGCGCTTGCTGCTATTGTAAAAGGCTACAAAATGGTGTGCGTAATTAGCGATAAGCAGAGTAAAGAAAAAATGGATATTCTGCGTGCTGTGGGTAGTAAAGTAGTGGTGTGCCCAACCAATGTAGAGCCGGATGACCCAAGAAGTTATTACTCAACATCGGCACGTTTGGCAAAAGAAACTCCAAATAGCTGGTATGTAAACCAATATGACAACCCGAGCAATGCCAAAGCGCATTACCAAAGTACAGGTCCAGAAATCTGGGATCAAACAGATGGTAAAGTAACACACTTTATTGTAGGTGTTGGTACGGGAGGTACCATTAGCGGTGTAGGTAAATATTTAAAAGAAAAGAATCCGAATGTGAAGGTTTGGGGCATCGATACCTACGGAAGTGTCTTTAAAAAATACCACGAAACAGGTGTTTTTGACGAAAACGAAATTTACCCGTATATCACCGAAGGTATTGGAGAAGATATTTTACCGAAAAACGTAGACTTTTCTGTTATTGATGGCTTTACTAAGGTAACCGACAAAGATGCGGCAATCTACACCCAAAAATTGGCGAAGGTGGAAGGTATGTTTTTAGGAAACTCTGCCGGAGCCGCTATGAAAGGAATCTTGCAGTTAAAGCACCATTTTTCCAAAGATGATGTGGTAGTAGTGTTGTTTCATGACCACGGAAGTAGATATGTAGGTAAAATGTTTAATGACGAATGGATGCGCGAACGTGGTTTTGTTGAAGATGAGGTTACGGTAGCTTCAGATCTAATTAAAGACCATGCAGACAAACCTTTAGTAACTGTAAAAACTGAAGAATTAGTAAGTCATGCCATTGAACGTATGAAGCAATACAAAATTTCGCAAATCCCGGTTGAGGATACCAGCGGATTTGTTGGTGCTTTAGACGAAACTGACTTGCTTCGGAAATATCTTGAAAACAAAGATGTAGCTCAGCTTCCTATTAAGCAAGTAATGCACGATGCTTTTCCTATTGTAAAGAAAGACACTCCAATTGAAGAAGTCTCTAAACTTATTCATAAAGAAAATAATGCGGTACTAGTAGACCTAGGCAACGGAAAATACCATATTATTACCAAGCACGATATTATTAGTGCACTATAATAATGTGAGCAGTGAGCTGGAGGTTTTTAAAGCCATTTCCCCAATTCACAATTTTACCAGCTAGTTTATTACTTTTTTTTGAGTATCTTTAATACACTGATTCTTATCGGTGCAGCTTCCCACAATTTTTTTTCAGATGAAAGAAGATTTTCTTCACTATGTGTGGAAGTATCAAAAACTGACTACTGCGTTACTAACTACAATTTCTGGAGAGACGGTTTCTGTAGTTCATCCCGGATTACACAATACCAATGCAGGTCCCGATTTTTTAAATGCACAGCTTGTAATAGATGGGCAACTTTGGGCGGGTAACGTAGAAATTCATGTCAAGTCATCAGATTGGTATGCACATAAGCATCAAGACGATTTTAATTACGACAGTGTTTTGTTACATGTGGTCTGGGAATACAATGTCGCTGTTTTTCGAGAAAATGACGAACCAATCCTAACGGTAGCAATAAAAGACCGAGTAACGCCAGCTGCCGTTATTGGGTATAAATCGTTGCTTTCTGGTCATGCTCGATTTATTAATTGTGAGCAGAATTTTGCATTGGTAAAAGAATTTACCCTTGAGAACTGGTTAGAACGTGTGTATATAGATCGGTTACAACAAAAAATAGTACCACTGGAAAAAGAACTACGTAAAACTAATAATCATTGGGAATTGCTACTGTTTAGGCAATTGTGCAAGACCTTTGGTTTAAAAGTGAATGGCGAATCGTTTGCCAGTATAGCCCACTCGTTTCCATTTTCGGTGGTGCAGAGGTGTAAAGGCAATGTGTTTATGTTGGAAGCCTTGTTATTTGGGCAAGCAGGGTTGCTCTTGGGCGAGTTAGAAGATGCATATGCGCAAAGGTTACAAAGAGAATATCACTATCTGGTAAAGAAGTTTAAGTTGTCAAATAGTACAGTGATTGCGCCAAAATTCTTTCGATTGCGGCCAGCAAATTTCCCAACCCTACGTTTGTCTCAATTGGCTGTTTTGTATGCAACTAGTGATTATTTATTTTCATCAATAATTAATTGTACAGATAAAGATGCGTATTACAAGGTGTTCAACATTTCTGCAAGTGCGTACTGGAAAACACATTACAACTTTGGGGTTACTTCTTTAGAAAAGGAAAAAGCACTTACAAAAAGCTTTATAGATTTGGTACTGCTTAATACCGTAATACCCATTGTATTTTGTTATGCGAAACTGGAAGGAAAGGAAGTTTCCGAAGAAATAATTGATCTAGCTGCATCTATTGCGCCTGAACTAAATAGTATAGTAAAACAATTTAACAGCCTTAGACCAATAGCCAATAATGCATTAAAAAGTCAAGCCTTGTTACAGCTTAAAAAGCATTATTGTGATGCCAATAGGTGTTTAGACTGTGCGGTAGGTCATACGTTGTTGCATGAATCGTAATAAGTGGCATAGGAAACGCTTCTTCGTGAAAATTTCCCTAATTTGCACTCATGCTTAGCTTAGTTTATAAGATACGATACTATTTTGAGAAACATGGATTCTACGTGTCATCTCGCTTGGCAGACCGTTTAGGAATGCGGGTAAAAAGTGTACGCTTGTTTTTTATTTATGTGTCTTTCGCAACATTAGGAGTGTGGTTTGCGGTATACCTTACGCTAGGGTTTTTACTTAAATTGAAAGATTTAATTTATACAAAACGAACGTCGGTATTCGATTTATGAAAAGACTGTTTGGATCTAAATTGGCGTTGGCGCTACTGTTGTTGGTAGTCATTTTTTTGATTGGTGTATTTGGTTACAAAATCATTTCAGAATACTCGTGGGTAGATTCGTTTTATATGACGGTAATCACTATTACCACGGTTGGGTATGGAACCATTGGGCAATTGTCTCCAGGTGAAAAAATATTCACCTCAATTTTAATACTTTCTAGTATTTTTATTGTGGGATATGCTATTAGTGCCATTAGTGAGTATTTACTGAGTAAAAGTAATATTGGAAATTTTAAACGAAAGAAGGTGCAACACAAAATAGACTTATTGAAAAATCACGTAATTGTGTGTGGTTATGGACGAAACGGAAAACAAGCCGTTCATAAATTGGAAGCGTACGATAAAGATTTTGTAGTCATTGAAATGAGCGAAGACATTGTTTCTAGACAATTAGAAGAAGGAATGTTGTTTATTGAGGGCAACGCCGTAGAAGACGAAATGCTTTTACAAGCTGGTATAGCAAGAGCAGGAACACTTATCTGTGCGCTACCAAGCGATGCAGACAATCTGTTTATCGTGTTATCTGCGCGACAGATGAATTCCAATTTAAAAATTATTAGTCGCGCTACCGAAGATACAAGCTTTCAAAAATTAAAATTGGCGGGTGCCGATAATGTGATTTTACCAGATAAAATTGGAGGAGACCATATGGCAAATCTTGTAGTAACACCAGATTTGGTCGAATTTTTAGATAATCTAGCCGTTTCTGGAAGTGGCGACAGTATAAATGTAGAACAAATACCTTTCGAAAAAGTATGTTCTAACGGCGAAGAAAAAGCAATTAAGGAGTTAGATATACGTAAGAAAACAGGGTGTAGTGTAATTGGCTACAAATCTCCTGAAGGCAACTATATTGTAAATCCAGAACCGTCTTTGGTGGTTAAAAAAGATTCAAAACTAATTTTGATTGGGCGTCCAGAGCAGATCGAAAAGCTGAAAAATCAATATGACGTTTAAGAAATGGTTAACTTTTTAACGGCTAAAATTTGAAAACGGTTAATTTTTTTAGCATCTTGCTTGACCTAAAAAAGTTTCACTAAAAACCAAATTATGAAGAAATTTCTTCTTTCTCTATTTACACTACTCATTCCAATTTTAACTTTTGCTCAAGAAGTAGAAGAAGTTGGGCTGGATCAGAAAATTGATCAGGCATTTCAACCTGTATCAGATTTCTTCTTTAATATGATTTTCTTTGAAGTAGCACCAAGTACACCCTTTGTAATTGTACTGTTGGTTTTAAGTGCTATATTTTTCACCCTTTATTTTGGTTTCCCAAACATTCGCTTTTTTGGAAAGGCAATCAATACCGTACGTGGAAAATATGAAGATATAGAAAAGTACGGGGCAAAAGAATTGTACGGAGAAGGTGGCATCGCGCAGGGTGTTGATATGAACAAGGTAGAGAGTATCGATAAACATCTAGAAACTGCAGATGAGCTGGCTATAGATGGAGATATACGCGATACCATTAGAGATGAAAGTAGTGATGGAGAGGTGTCTCACTTCCAAGCATTGGCTACTGCTGTTTCTGGTACCGTAGGTAATGGTAACATCGCAGGTGTAGCATTAGTGATTGCCTTAGGGGGGCCTGGAGCAACCTTCTGGATGATTGTATGTGGTTTGCTTGGGATGAGTACAAAATTTGTAGAATGCACACTAGGAGTTCAATACCGAGATGTAGGAGAAGATGGTACTGTGTACGGAGGTCCTATGTATTATTTGAGTAAAGGATTAAAAGAACGCGGATTTGCATGGCTTGGTAAAATTGCTGCTGTTTTGTTTGCAATTTTCTGTATTGGAGGTTCTTTTGGAGGTGGAAATGCCGCTCAAAGTAATCAGGCTACAATTGTAATAAAAGAAATGTTTAATTGGGAAAGTACTGCTGCCGGAGCTATCGTAGGAATTGTTCTTGCAATCTTAGTGGGTATTATTATTATCGGTGGAATTAAGCGTATCGCTTCAGTAACCGAAAAAGTGGTGCCGCTTATGGCAGTAATGTATATTTTATGCTGTTTGTATATCATATTCAGTAATTTCTCTCTAATAGATGACGCTATTGCTCTTATTGTAAGAGAAGCTTTTAATCCTACCGCAATTGGAGTAGGTAGCCTTATTGGTGTACTCTTAGTTGGATTTAAAAGAGCAGCCTTTTCAAATGAAGCAGGAGCCGGGTCTGCATCTATTGCACACTCTGCAGTTAAAACAAAATACTCTGCATCTGAAGGTCTTGTAGCTTTGTTAGAGCCATTTATAGATACGGTTGTTATTTGTACCATGACCGCATTGGTAATTATCATTTTTAACTTTGGAGGCTATTTCGATTATGGAGATGCAACTGGAGCTGGAATGGTATTAATAGACGGAGTTTCTTATGAGGGAGCAGGTATTACCTCTAAAGCATTTGCAGAATACATACCGTACTCTGATGTGTTCTTAACTATAGCTGTAGTATTATTTGCAGTGTCTACTATGATTTCTTGGTCTTACTATGGTCTGCAATCATGGAAGTACTTATTCGGACGAGGAAGAGCGGCAGATATGGTGTACAAACTTTTATTCTTAACCTTTGTAGTAATTGGTGCAGCAGCAAGTATGGGGTCTATCTGGGCATTCTCAGACGCAATGATTTTTGCGATGGTTTTCCCTAACATGATAGGTCTTTTCTTCTTATTCCCAGTAGTGAAGAAACAACTAAACCGATACCTAGATGCTATTAAGCTGAAACGAGATGCTATAGAATAATAGAAAATAAAATACAGGTCGACTCCCTTTTTAATTTAAAAAGAGCGTCATGACTAAATTTAATCTAAAATCCCACCTAACTTTTAACCGAAGTGAACAAGGTGGGATTTTCTTTTTAACCCTTCTTATTGTTGTATTACTTAGTATTTACCTTTTTGTAGACTTTTCTTCGGAAAGCGTCTTTGATGTTACTTCTTCGGAAATCGTCCAAAAACAGCATTATCTTGATTCTTTACGTTGTGTTGAACAAGAGGCAAGAAAGCCTAAGATATACCCGTTTAATCCAAATTTTATAACAGACTACAAAGCATACACCCTCAAAATGCCCCCAGAATCTTTTGATAAATTAAAGGCCTTTCGAGAAAAGGATCTGTGGCTACATAGTGTCACCGATTTTAAACGTGTAACGGGTGTTTCAGATGTATGGCTCGATAGCATTTCGCCCTACTTCAAATTCCCCGAATGGATCACCAATCCGAAGCCTAACTATACGTCTAAATACAAAAATTTCCGAAGTAAACATACCCTCTCAGAAAAAACAGATCTAAATACGGCCACTGAAGAAGAACTACAGGAAGTCTCAGGAATTGGTCCAGCGCTAAGCAAACGTGTTATTTCATACCGAGACAAACTAGGAGGATTTACAGAAGATGTTCAGCTCTACGATGTTTATGGTTTGTCTTCAACTGTAGTAGCACGAGTAAAAGAACGCTTCACCGTAAAAACTCCACGACCCATAACTCACATAAATGTAAACACAGCAACCGCATCAGATTTAGCAACAATTCCAGGAGTATCGTTTGAGCTTGGAAAAGATATTTGGGAGTTTGTTCGGTTGCGTGAAGGCTTAACAACACTTTCCGAACTTGAAAAAATAGACGGCATGACTGCCAATAAATTACAGCGAATTCAACTATATTTGTCTGTTGAATGAAGAGCAGTTTTTAAATTAAAAAACCTTTTAAAAGCTACGCATACAAACCCCAAAAAACATTAAAAATAGACACTAATGAGCGTATATTTCACCGAAGAACATGATTTTTTTAGAAAGAGTTTCCAAGATTTCCTTCAAAAGGAAGTTGTACCCCACATAGAAAAATGGGAAGAAACTGGACATATAGAACGGTTCATCTGGGAGAAGTTTGGCGAGATGGGATATTTCGGTATTAATTACCCAGAAAAGTACGGTGGTATGGACTTAGACTTGTTCTACACGGTAATCTTCTTAGAGGAGCTTCAAAAGATTAATTCTGGTGGCTTTGCTGCTGCAATGTGGGCGCATGCGTATTTGGCTATGACGCACTTAAACAAAGAAGGCAACCATGCGCAGAAGGAAAAATATTTAACACCTAGTATAACAGGAGAAAAAATTGGTTGTCTCTGTATTACTGAGCCGTTTGGTGGTAGTGACGTATCGGGTATGCGAACTACAGCGGTAAAAGAAGGCGACTCTTATATTATTAACGGGTCAAAAACGTTTATTACTAACGGAGTGTATAGCGATTACCTAATTGTTGCCGCTAAAACCGCTCCGGAGTTAGGAAATAAAGGTATCAGTATCTTTGTGATGGACAGAGAAACTGCTGGTGTTTCGGCAACCAAACTAGATAAATTAGGATGGAGGGCGAGTGATACTGGAGAAATAGCATTTGATAATGTAAAAATCCCTGCTGAAAATTTAATGGGTGAAGAGAATAAAGGTTTTCCATATATCATGCAGCATTTTGCCCTTGAGCGTTTAATTATGGGTATTAACTCGCACGCAAGAAGCGAATGGGCAATAGAATATACTATTAACTATATGCAGGAACGTATGGCATTTGGTAAATCTATCTCAAAGTTTCAAGCGCTGCGCCATCGGGTTGCGCAAATGGCAGCCGAGAATGAAGTGTGTAAGACGTTTAACTATGTTACCGCACAGCGCTTAGATAAAGGAGAATATGTAGTGAAAGAGGCAACTATGTCTAAACTTATTTCAACTAAAGTTGCAGATGAAGTGGCGTACGAGTGTCTACAGATGTTAGGAGGGTACGGTTATATGGAAGAATACCCGCTGGCACGAAACTTGCGTGATAGCAGATTAGGTCCTATTGGTGGTGGTACCTCAGAGATACTTCGTGAAATTATAGCGAAGATGGTCATGGATGGTAAGAGCTACAAAAAGGCAACTTAAAAAACAATTACATGAGAAATTTCAAATACTACCTTGCATTCAGTTTTATCTTAGTTTTTTTCAGTTATGCTGCAACAGCACAAATTGAAATCAAAAACAAAATTGTTGATTTTGGTACATTGATGCCTATTGAAAATGCAAGTATTTATGTGAAAGGTACCACGATTGGGGTAGTTAGTAACTCTGATGGGAAGTTTGTACTCTCAGTACCTAGAAAATTTGCAAACGATACACTGGTGGTTTCTTCTATTGGATACCGGAGTTTTAAATCGGTTGTTTCAGAATTTGATGGTAGTATGGATATCTACCTAGAAGAAGATGTTGCTTCTCTAGATGAGGTGCTTATTGTTGCAGAAACACGACCAAAAACAGGAAATGATATTGTGCTACGCGCCATAGAAGAACTGGAAGATAATTTGCCAGAGTACGCGTATCTGCAAAAAGGTTTTTTACGACATAAAGAGCGAAATAAGCTAGAATATAAATGGCTTATCGAAAGCGCCTTAACCTTATACGACTCGAGCTATGCGGCAGGAGCGAAAAACTTTTTAAAGATAAACATTGATGAAAATCGAAAAAGTTACGATTTGCGCGATGTGGATAGTTTGTACGCCTATACGGCATATTTGAAGAAACGTACCAACAACAAGAAATTACGAGCTAAGAATTTAAGAAGAGATACTATAAAAACAGCGTCGTTGGTAAAAGCGATACGCTGGAATGACGAACGTGTAAATGGTTTAGAAAATCTATTTAAAGGAAAACTAAACATGATTCGAAATGCGAACGGTACTAAAGCGCTTTTCGGGGAAGATATGTTAGAAAAACATCAATTTAGATTAGACACTGTGCTTGTTGAAAATGATAGAAAACTCTATAAAATTGAAATTTCAAAAGGTAAAGAATATGTAGGGCTAAATACGCCAGGCATGTTTAACGAGGGCTTTGAAGCAAGAGGATGGTTATATATCTACTGGGACACCTATGCCTTTAAAAAGGTAGAATATGAGCTTGTAGCGGCTTCTAAAGAACAAAAGAGCAGAAGTAAGAGTTTATTTGGCACATTATTAAATCATAAGCTGGTTATTAATTATAGAGAATATCAAGGTAAAATGTACCCTAATTACATTTACTACGAGACGCCAAAATTGGTGAATATTGGAGACCGTTCTTCAGATCAGTTTGTTGAAGGTAGAGAAGCGTATAACGAGAATAAGGATGAACGGTATTACAATACTATACAAGAAATTATTTTTACAGAGGTTATACAAGACTCCACTGTTATTGCGCAGGAGCTGCAAAAAGAATGGTCTGAAGATATTTTCTCGCCACGCCCTTACAATGAGGAATTCTGGAAAAACTATAATGTTTTATTAGAAAGTGAAGAAGAAGAAAAGCTAATCCAGGATTTAAGCAAGCGAGCTTCATTGTTTAAGCAGTAAGGAATTTAAGAGGTGTGTTTTCGCAATTTTGAGAAGTTGTTTATTTCAATAAATAAAATCGCAATTCGTACATCGTAGGTCTAAAATTAATTTTATATTTGCCGTCCAAAAGAGAGGAGGTGATGACACTATGTTAATTATACCAGTTAAAGACGGAGAGAATATCGATAGAGCCCTAAAGCGTTTCAAGCGTAAGTTTGACCGTACAGGAACAATGCGTCAGCTACGTGCTAGACAACAGTTTACGAAGCCTTCAGTTAAAAGAAGAGCCCAGATACAAAAGGCCCAGTATATTCAGAATCTAAGAGATCAGGAAGAAATTTAAGCTTTCCGCGAAAGCGAGATTATTTTCCAATTACATATAAATCCGTTGAGCATTTCGTTCAACGGATTTTTTTGTGAGTAATTTTTCGTGATTAAAGCATGGCGAGTATTCTGCTGTTCTGTCTTACAATGGTCAAAATTGCCTATCTTTAATTTCTAATCCCTATTGTCTAATCTCAAATGCCTTTTACAACATTCATTGATTATTTGTGCTATGAGAAAAAATATTCTCAACATACTGTAACTGCGTATAGAAAAGATTTAGAGGCATTTTTAGACTTTGCTGTTTCAGAATATCAATATGAAAATGTAATTGACGTAAACTATGGGGTTATTAGAAGTTGGATTGTGTCTTTGGTTGCTTCTGGTATTTCAAACAGAAGTATTAACAGGAAAATTTCCTCTTTAAGAACGTATTACAAATTTCTGCTGAAAACTAAACAAATTGAAGTCACTCCTTTGGCTCAGCACAAAGCGCTAAAAGTTGCAAAAAAATTACAAGTACCTTTTTCCGAAAAAGAGATAACAACAGTTTTAGAGCTTTTAGATGAAGAAGAAGGTTTTGAAGGTTTGCGAAATAAATTAATTGTAGAGCTGTTTTATTCTACTGGTATGCGAAGAGCAGAGTTGGTGCAATTAAAGTTAAACGATTTAAATGTAGCTCAAAAAACTATTAAGGTGCTTGGTAAGCGAAATAAGGAGCGCATCATCCCTATGTTAAATGCCGTAAGCAAAACGTTGGATCTATATATGAAAGAACGCAATGCTTTACAAATAATAACAGATTCGGAATATCTATTACTCTCTTCTAAGGGCGTTAAAATTTATGAAACGCTTGTGTATCGGGTGATAAATAATTATTTTAGTAAAGCGTCTGAAAAGGTGAAAAAGAGTCCGCACATCCTGCGGCATTCGTTTGCAACGCATCTTTTAAATGAAGGCGCAGATTTAAATGCGGTAAAAGAATTACTAGGGCATTCTAGTCTCGCTTCAACACAAGTGTATACGCATAATAGTATTGCGCAGTTAAAGCAAGTGTACAGGAAGAGCCATCCGCGAAACACAAAGTAATAGTAACCTTAAAATTTTTATGTATGAAGGTAAATGTGCAAGCTCCAAATTTTGCAGCAGATGCTAGTCTGCTAGAATTTATTGAAAAACGACTAAGTAAGTTGGAACAATTTTATGATAAAATTGTGTACGCCGATGTTTTTTTAAAAGTTCAAAAGACAAGTGAAAAAGAAAATAAAATCACTGAAGTTATGCTTAGTGTTCCAGGTAGTGACCTGATTTGCAAGAAAGAATCAAAAACTTTTGAAGCAGCAATAGATGAATGTGTACAATCGTTAGGGCGACAATTGAAAAAAAGAAAGCAAAAACAACGTGCACACGCTTAATTTTTTCTTAGAAAAAGTTTTGTGGAAAAAATAAATTATATACATTTGCAGTCCGTTAGAAATAGCGGACTTTTTTATGCTGAAATTTTCACTTAAAAAAGTACTAAAAAGCCGATGTAGCTCAGCTGGCTAGAGCAGCTGATTTGTAATCAGCAGGTCGTGGGTTCGAGTCCCTCCATCGGCTCTAAAAAGAAACGTTCTTTTTGAAATAATTATTTAGAAATTCAAAACTTTTTAAGTGTAGAGTTTTTAAAGGTCCGGGGAGATACTCAAGCGGCCAACGAGGGCAGACTGTAAATCTGCTGACTACGTCTTCGCAGGTTCGAATCCTGCTCTCCCCACTAAGGTTGTCTAACGAAAGGAGGTAATCTTAAAAAAGGTTGTAAAGTGATTATATTTTTAATACCTTTGCACCCCGATTTCAGGAGGTAACTTCTGAAGTTTTGAAATATTGAATACCATTTATAGTACATGTTGCTATAATAAACGCGGGAGTAGCTCAGTTGGTAGAGCGTCAGCCTTCCAAGCTGAATGTCGCCAGTTCGAACCTGGTCTCCCGCTCTATAGTTGTCTTTAGGGACAAGTTCTTTTTCTTAAAATAAATGCCTCTTTGAGGCTTTTGGGGGTTAAAGAAATAAACACTTTACGCCGGTGTAGCTCAGGGGTAGAGCGTTTCCTTGGTAAGGAAGAGGTCATGAGTTCAAATCTCATCATTGGCTCAACATAACAGATAATTGAACACTAATATATAACTAAGAATTAAATTAATACAAAATGGCAAAAGAAACATACGATCGGTCGAAACCCCACTTAAACGTAGGTACTATTGGACACGTAGATCACGGTAAAACAACGTTAACTGCTGCAATTACTAAGGTATTGGCAGATGCTGGTTATTCAGAAGCTTCTGCTTTTGACCAGATTGATAACGCTCCTGAAGAAAAGGAAAGAGGTATTACAATTAACTCTTCACACGTTGAGTACGCAACTGCTAACCGTCACTACGCACACGTTGACTGTCCAGGTCACGCCGATTACGTAAAGAACATGGTTACTGGTGCTGCACAAATGGACGGTGCTATCTTGGTGGTTGCCGCTACAGATGGTCCAATGCCACAAACACGTGAGCATATCCTTTTAGGACGTCAGGTAGGTATTCCACGTATCGTTGTATTCATGAATAAAGTGGATATGGTTGATGATGAGGAATTACTTGAGTTAGTAGAGATGGAAATTAGAGATTTACTTTCTTTCTACGAGTATGATGGTGATAATGGTCCTGTAATCGCTGGTTCTGCACTTGGTGCATTAAATGGTGAGCAAAAATGGGTTGATACTGTTTTAGAATTAATGGAAGCAGTAGATTCTTGGATCGAAGAGCCACTTCGTGAGATTGACAAGCCTTTCTTAATGCCTATTGAAGATGTATTCTCAATTACTGGTCGTGGTACTGTTGCTACAGGTCGTATCGAAACTGGAATTGCAAATACTGGAGATCCAGTTGAGATCATTGGTATGGGAGCTGAGAAATTAACTTCTACAATTACTGGTATTGAAATGTTCCGTCAAATCCTTGATAGAGGAGAGGCTGGAGATAACGCTGGTATTCTTTTAAGAGGTATTGAGAAAACTCAGATTTCTAGAGGTATGGTAATTACTAAGCCTGGATCTGTAACTCCACACGCTAAGTTTAAAGCTGAGGTTTACGTTCTTAAGAAAGAAGAAGGTGGACGTCACACTCCATTCCACAACAATTACCGTCCACAGTTTTACGTACGTACAACAGACGTAACAGGAAACATTAGTCTTCCTGACGGAGTAGAGATGGTGATGCCTGGAGATAACTTAACAATTCATGTTGAGCTTATTCAGCCAATCGCAATGAATGTTGGTCTTCGTTTTGCAATCCGTGAGGGTGGTAGAACAGTAGGTGCCGGTCAGGTTACTGAAATTTTAGACTAATTTAGTATATATATAAAAGGAAAGGTGTCCGCCTAAGAGGTGGACGCCTTGACTTTTATAACGGGGTTAAGGGTAGTTTTGTAGGTACCTGTTAAAAGCCCAATACGGGTTTAGCTCAGTTGGTAGAGCACTGGTCTCCAAAACCAGGTGTCGTGAGTTCGAGTCTCTCAACCCGTGCTTATTTTGAAGCGTAGCTTCATACAAAATATAAAACCCATTACAATGGTAAACTATATTAAAGAATCTTATAACGAGTTGAGAAACCATGTATCTTGGCCAGAATGGGGTGAGGCACAAAAATTAACAGTAATAGTAGCTGTGTTTTCTGTGATACTTGCCTTGGCGGTATTTGGTGTTGATCAAGTTTTCAGCAGCGTTATTGAGCAATATTTTAACTGGATTAAGTCGTAATGATGACTGAAACAAAGAGTACAAAAAAGTGGTACGTGGTTCGTTCTGTAAGCGGGCAGGAGAATAAGATTAAGTCGTATATCGAAAGTGAGATTACACGATTAGATTTACAAGACTATATAGATCAAGTTCTTGTTCCTACCGAGAAGGTAGTGCAAATTCGCAACGGAAAGAAAACAAATAAAGAACGTGTTTATTTTCCTGGATATATTATGATTCAGGCGAGTTTAGCGGGAGAAATTCCACATATTATAAAGTCAATTAATGGTGTTATTGGTTTTCTTGGTGAAACTAAAGGGGGAGACCCAGTGCCGTTAAGACAAGCTGAGGTAAACAGATTGTTAGGTAAGGTAGATGAACTATCAGTTCAAGATGATAATGTAAACATTCCGTATATCATAGGCGAAACCGTTAAGGTAATTGACGGTCCTTTTAATGGTTTCAATGGAACTGTTGAAAAAATAAACGAAGAAAAGCGTAAGCTAGAAGTAATGGTGAAAATTTTCGGAAGAAAAACGCCACTAGAGCTTAGCTATATGCAAGTAGAAAAAGTATAATTGTTACACGCTATAAATAGGTTTTTTCTTAGGCTTCCACTTTTGAAAAACCGAATTATTAAACTTAAACAATGGCAAAAGAAGTAGATAAAGTAGTAAAACTGCAAGTTCGCGGAGGAGCGGCAAACCCGTCTCCACCAGTTGGACCAGCATTGGGTGCTGCCGGTGTGAATATCATGGAATTCTGTAAGCAATTTAACGGAAGAACCCAGGATAAGCAAGGAAAAGTATTGCCTGTACAGATTACGGTGTATAAAGACAAGTCTTTCGACTTTGTTATTAAGACACCACCTGCTGCAGTGCAAATTCTTGAGGCTGCCAAAGCTAAAAAAGGCTCTGGTGAACCACACATCAATAAAGTAGCAACCATCACTTGGGATCAAGTAAAGGCGATTGCAGAAGACAAAATGCCAGATCTTAACGCATTTACCGTTGAGTCTGCCATGAAAATGGTAGCAGGTACTGCAAGATCTATGGGAGTTAAAGTAAAAGGAGCTGCTCCTTTTTAATCCAAAAAAGAATCTATAAAATGGCAAGATTAACAAAAAAGCAAAAGGAAGCTGTTCAGAAAGTGGAAGACAAGTCGTATTCCGTTGCTGAAGCTTCTGCTTTAATTAAAGATATCACCAACGTAAATTTTGATGCCTCTGTAGACCTAGCGGTTCGTTTAAACGTGGATCCACGTAAAGCGAATCAAATGGTACGTGGTGTTGTTACCTTACCACATGGTACAGGTAAAGATGTAAAGGTGTTAGCATTGGTTACTCCAGATAAGGAAGCCGAAGCTACAGAAGCTGGCGCAGATTACGTGGGATTAGATGAGTACCTCGATAAAATTAAAGGAGGTTGGACAGATGTTGACGTAATTGTAACAATGCCTAGTGTAATGGGTAAATTAGGTCCTTTAGGACGTGTATTAGGTCCTCGTGGCTTAATGCCTAACCCTAAGACAGGTACTGTAACGATGGACGTTGCTAAAGCTGTTTCAGACGTGAAAGCTGGTAAAATTGACTTTAAAGTTGATAAGACAGGTATTGTTCACGCTGCTATTGGAAAAGCGTCTTTCGATGCTGAGAAAATTGCAGGAAACGCAAGAGAATTATTAACCACATTGGTAAAACTGAAGCCTCAAGCCTCTAAGGGAGTGTATATAGAAAGCATTTATATGTCTTCTACAATGTCTCCTTCAGTTGCAATTGATACTAAAAGATTTACTGAGCAGTAAACACTGAAGATATGACTAGAGAAGAAAAATCACAAGTAATCGAAACGTTGACTGCACAGTTGTCTGAAAATGCTACTATTTATTTAGCAGATATTTCAGGATTGGATGCAGGAACTACCTCAAACTTACGTCGTGCTTGTTTTAAAGCGGGAGTAAAGTTAAACGTGGTAAAAAATACATTGCTAGCAAAGGCAATGGAAGCCTCAGAAAAAGACTTTGGTGAATTAACTGAAGTACTTAAAGGAAACACCTCTTTAATGGTATCAGAAGCAAGCAACGCGCCTGCGAAAGTAATTAAAGAGTTCAGAAAAAAATCTGATAAGCCTTTATTGAAAGGAGCTTTCATTGAAGAAGCAATCTATGTAGGAGATGATCAATTAGATGCTCTTGTAGACATTAAGTCTAGAGAAGAACTTATTGGAGAAATCATAGGATTACTTCAATCTCCTGCTAAGAATGTTATCTCTGCTCTTAAGAGTAGCGGTGGTACCCTTGCAGGTATTGTAAAAACCCTTTCTGAAAAAGAAGGGTAATAAATTAAGCACTAAGTACATAAATATAAATTACAATTTTTAAAAACGATAGAAAATGGCAGATTTAAAAGATTTCGCAGAACAATTAGTTAATCTAACCGTAAAAGAGGTTAATGAATTAGCTACTATATTAAAAGATGAGTATGGTATCGAGCCTGCTGCTGCAGCTGTAGCTGTTGCTGCTGGTGGTGGTGCTGGTGGTGGTGACGCTGCTGAAGAGCAATCAGAATTCGACGTAATTCTTACAGCCGCTGGAGGTTCAAAACTTGCAGTAGTAAAACTAGTTAAAGAATTAACTGGTGCTGGTCTTAAAGATGCAAAAGCATTAGTAGACAATGCTCCTTCTCCAATTAAAGAAGGTGTATCTAAAGACGAAGCTGAAGCACTTAAAGCTCAATTAGAAGAAGCTGGAGCAGAGGTTGAGCTTAAGTAAGCTAACCACACTTCAAACCTTAAGGTTTAGGTCTTCTGGATTGCCCAGAAAGACCTAAACCATTTTGCGTATATAAAGGTGAGATATAATAAGTATACGCGCACACCTATAATTTTAATTAAAATTCCGTCCATAGATGTCAGCAACGCAAACTGAAAGATTGAATTTTTCCTCTGTACAGAACAAGCCGGATTATCCGGACTTTTTGGACATACAGATCAAATCCTTTCAGGATTTTTTCCAGTTGGAAACCAAGTCAGAAGAAAGAGGTCAAGAAGGGTTATACAAAACCTTCTTAGAGAATTTCCCGATTACAGACACCCGTAATCAATTCGTACTAGAATTTTTAGATTATTTCGTAGATCCACCTAGATACTCGATTCAAGAGTGTATAGAGCGTGGTCTTACTTATAGTGTACCTTTAAAGGCACGCCTAAAATTATACTGTACAGATGATGAACATGAAGATTTTGAAACCATCGTACAAGATGTGTACTTAGGGACTATCCCTTATATGACACCATCTGGAACATTCTGTATCAATGGTGCAGAACGTGTGGTAGTTTCTCAGTTACACCGTTCACCTGGTGTATTCTTTGGACAGTCGTTCCACGCAAATGGAACAAAACTTTATTCAGCACGTGTAATTCCTTTTAAAGGATCATGGATTGAGTTTGCTACCGATATCAATAGCGTTATGTACGCATATATCGATAGAAAGAAAAAGTTACCTGTTACAACGCTTTTCCGCGCAATTGGGTTTGAAAGAGATAAGGATATCCTTGAAATTTTCGACCTTGCTGAAGAGGTGAAAGCTTCTAAAACAGGACTTAAAAAATATTTAGGCCGTAAATTGGCTGCCCGTGTGCTTAAAACATGGCACGAAGATTTCGTAGATGAAGATACAGGTGAAGTTGTATCTATTGAACGTAATGAAATAGTCTTAGATCGTGATACTGTTCTTGAAAAAGAACACATCGAAGAAATTCTAGATTCAGGTTCAAAAACTATCTTATTGCACAAGGAAGATAATCAGCAAGCAGATTATGCTATTATCCACAATACCTTACAAAAAGATCCAACCAACTCAGAAAAAGAGGCGGTAGAACACATCTACAGACAATTGCGTAACGCTGAACCGCCAGATGAAGAAACCGCTCGTGGTATCATCAATAAGTTGTTCTTCTCAGATCAGAGATACAACTTAGGAGAGGTAGGTCGTTACCGTATGAACAAAAAATTACAATTAGATATCGAAATGGACAAGCAAGTCTTGACCAAGTTAGATATCATTACTATTGTAAAATATCTTATTGAGTTAATTAACTCGAAAGCAGAGATTGATGATATTGATCACTTATCGAATCGTCGTGTACGTACTGTTGGTGAACAACTATCTTCTCAGTTTGGAGTAGGTCTTGCTCGTATGGCAAGAACTATTCGCGAACGTATGAATGTTCGTGATAATGAAGTATTTACTCCTATAGATTTGATTAATGCGAAGACCTTATCTTCGGTTATTAATTCATTCTTTGGAACCAACCAGCTGTCTCAGTTTATGGACCAAACTAACCCGCTGGCAGAGATTACGCATAAGCGTCGTCTTTCTGCATTAGGGCCTGGAGGTTTATCAAGAGAGCGTGCTGGATTTGAGGTTCGTGATGTTCACTATACACATTACGGAAGACTTTGTCCGATTGAAACTCCTGAAGGACCAAACATTGGTCTTATTTCTTCACTTTCGGTATATGCAAAAGTGAATAACTTAGGATTTATTGAAACACCTTATCGTAAGGTTGATGATGGTAAAATAGATTTCAAAACTGAGCCACAATACCTTTCTGCTGAAGAAGAGGAAGGACAATTAATCGCGCAGGCTAACATTCCGTTAGCTAAAGACGGAAAGATAGACAGTGATCGTGTAATTGCACGTATGGAAGGTGACTTCCCAGTTGTAGATCCTACCACCGTGAATTATGCCGATGTTGCGCCTAATCAGATTTCATCTATTTCGGCATCGTTGATTCCGTTCTTAGAACATGATGATGCAAACCGTGCCTTGATGGGATCTAACATGATGCGTCAGGCGGTACCTTTACTGCTTGCAGATTCTCCAATTGTAGGAACCGGACTTGAACGTCAGGTTGCTAGTGACTCGCGTGTATTGATTAATGCTGAAGGTGATGGGGTTGTAGAATATGTAGATGCAAATGAAATAACTATTAAATACGACCGTACCGAAGAAGCGCGTATGGTAAGTTTTGATGGAGATTCAAAAACATATCAACTAGTTAAATTTAGAAAAACAAACCAAAGTACTTCTATTAACTTGAAGCCTATTGTAAGCAGAGGTGACAGAGTTTCTAAAGGACAGGTTTTATGCCAAGGTTATGCTACCGAAAAAGGAGAGCTTGCACTTGGACGTAACATGAAAGTAGCCTTTATGCCTTGGAAAGGGTATAACTTTGAGGATGCGATTGTGATTTCTGAAAAAGTAGTGCGTGACGATATCTTTACGTCTATTCATATTGATGAATATTCATTAGAAGTACGTGATACGAAACTAGGAAACGAAGAATTAACAAACGATATTCCTAATGTTTCTGAAGAGGCAACAAAAGACCTTGATGAAAACGGTATGATTCGCGTTGGAGCTGAAGTAAAGCCTGGAGATATATTAATAGGTAAGATTACTCCAAAAGGGGAAAGTGATCCTACTCCAGAAGAAAAATTACTTCGTGCGATCTTTGGTGATAAAGCAGGTGACGTAAAAGATGCTTCTTTAAAAGCGTCTCCATCTTTACGCGGTGTAGTAATTAACAAGAAGTTATTTGCTCGTGCTATTAAAGATAAGCGTAAAAGAGCTAAAGATAAAGAAGACATCGCTGCATTAGAAGTGCAGTACGATGCGAAGTTTGATGCCCTAAAAGATGTGTTAGTTGAAAAACTATTCGCTATTGTAGGAGGTAAAACTGCTCAAGGTGTAACCAATGATTTAGGTGAAGTTGTTTTCCCAAAAGGAAAGAAATTTACACTTAAAATGCTGAATGGTGTAGACGATTATACACACCTTGTTGGAGGAGTTTGGACAACAGATGACGAAACTAATGCAATGGTTCGTGATCTAATGCACAACTACCGTATTAAAGAAAACGACTTACAAGGTAACTTACGTCGTGAGAAGTTTACTATTTCTGTTGGAGACGAACTTCCATCAGGTATTTTAAAACTTGCTAAAGTTTATATCGCTAAGAAGCGTAAGCTGAAAGTAGGAGATAAAATGGCAGGACGTCACGGTAACAAAGGTATTGTAGCACGTATTGTTCGTGAAGAAGATATGCCTTTCTTGGAAGACGGAACTCCAGTAGATATTGTTTTAAATCCGCTAGGGGTACCTTCTCGTATGAACATTGGTCAGATTTACGAAACAGTACTTGGTTGGGCTGGTCAGAAACTTGGACGCAAGTATGCGACTCCAATTTTTGATGGAGCGACGATTGACGAAATTAATGAATTGACAGATGAAGCGGGAATACCTCGTTACGGGCATACTTATTTATATGATGGTGGAACAGGACAGCGTTTCGATCAGCCAGCAACAGTTGGAGTGATTTACATGCTGAAACTTGGACACATGGTAGATGATAAGATGCACGCACGTTCTATTGGACCTTATTCATTAATTACGCAACAACCACTTGGTGGTAAAGCACAATTTGGTGGACAACGTTTTGGTGAGATGGAGGTATGGGCATTAGAGGCTTATGGAGCTTCAAGTACCCTACGTGAAATATTGACGGTAAAATCTGATGATGTAATTGGTAGAGCTAAAACTTACGAGAGTATCGTAAAAGGTGAAGCTATGCCAGAACCAGGATTGCCAGAATCATTCAACGTGTTAATGCACGAATTGAAAGGTCTCGGACTGGACATTAGATTAGAAGAATAATGAATTCCCGCTTCGGCGGGAACTCGTAGTTTTCTTCGGAAACTGAAATATGTTTCCATTTCAATAACAACAATGATTATTATACAGCATTATGGCAAGAAATAATAACGAACAACAACAAAAGAAATTTAATAAAATTTCTATTGGTTTAGCATCACCAGAATCTATATTGGCTGAGTCTCGTGGAGAAGTGCTAAAACCAGAAACTATTAACTACCGAACGCACAAGCCAGAGCGTGACGGTTTGTTCTGTGAGCGAATTTTTGGTCCTGTAAAGGATTACGAATGTGCTTGTGGAAAATACAAGCGTATCCGTTATAAAGGGATTGTTTGTGACCGTTGTGGGGTAGAGGTAACCGAAAAGAAAGTACGTCGTGATCGCGTAGGACACATTAATTTAGTTGTTCCTGTTGCACACATTTGGTATTTCCGTAGTTTACCAAACAAAATTGGATACCTTCTTGGATTGCCATCTAAGAAGTTAGATATGATTATATACTACGAAAGATACGTAGTTATACAACCAGGTATTGCAAAGAATGAAGAAGGAGAGCCTGTTCAGAAAATGGACTTCCTTACTGAAGAAGAATACCTAACAATTTTAGACAGCCTTCCGCAAGAAAATTTATACTTGGATGATAGCGATCCAAATAAGTTTCTTGCAAAAATGGGAGCAGAGTGTTTAATTGAATTGTTACAACGTATCGATCTAGATACCTTGTCTTTTGAATTACGTCACAAGGCAAACAACGAAACTTCTAAGCAACGTAAGACAGAAGCTCTAAAACGTCTTCAGGTTGTAGAAGCATTACGCGATGCTAATAAAAACCGTGAAAACAATCCAGAGTGGATGATTATGAAAGTGGTGCCTGTAATTCCACCAGAATTACGCCCGTTAGTACCATTAGATGGAGGTCGTTTTGCAACGTCAGATTTAAATGATTTATACCGTCGTGTAATTATACGTAACAACCGTCTAAAACGCTTAATGGAAATTAAAGCGCCAGAGGTTATTTTACGAAATGAAAAGCGTATGTTGCAAGAATCTGTAGATTCATTGTTCGACAATACACGTAAATCTTCAGCAGTAAAAACAGACAGTAACCGCCCGCTGAAATCCCTTTCAGATTCCTTAAAAGGAAAGCAAGGACGTTTCCGCCAGAACCTATTAGGTAAACGTGTAGATTATAGTGCGCGTTCTGTAATTGTTGTAGGACCTGAATTAAAATTATACGAGTGCGGTATCCCTAAAGATATGGCAGCAGAACTTTACAAGCCTTTTGTAATTAGAAAACTAATTGAAAGAGGAATTGTAAAAACCGTTAAATCTGCAAAGAAAATTATAGATAAGAAAGAGCCTGTTGTTTGGGATATACTTGAAAATGTATTGAAAGGACACCCTGTTATGCTTAACCGGGCCCCTACCTTACACAGACTTGGAATTCAAGCATTCCAACCTAAGTTAATCGAAGGAAAAGCAATCCAACTGCACCCATTAGTATGTACGGTATTTAACGCCGATTTTGATGGTGACCAGATGGCGGTACACCTTCCACTTGGGCCAGAGGCAATTTTAGAGTGTCAATTATTGATGCTAGCATCTCACAATATTTTGAACCCTGCAAATGGTAGCCCAGTAGCGGTACCATCTCAGGATATGGTATTGGGTCTATATTATATGACCAAATTGAGAAAGTCTACCCCAGAGATGAAGGTTGTTGGAGAAGGATTAACATTTTACTCTGCCGAAGAAGCAATTATTGCTTACAATGAAAAGCAAGTAGACTTAAATGCTGAAATAAAAATTAGAACAAAAGATTTTAACGAAGAAGGTGAGTTGGTATACCAAATTATTACCACTACACTTGGTCGTGTAATCTTTAACCAGCAGGTTCCTGAAGAGGCAGGTTACATAAATGAAGTATTAACTAAGAAGTCATTACGTGATATTATTGGTGATATTTTAGCTGTAACAAGTGTTCCAGTAACAGCTGCATTTTTAGATGAAATTAAAAGTCTTGGTTATAAATTTGCCTTCGAAGGTGGATTGTCATTTAGCTTAGGGGATATTATTATCCCTCCAGAAAAGCAACAAATGATTGACGATGCAAATACACAGGTAGATGGTATTGTAGGAAACTATAATATGGGTCTTATTACGAACAACGAACGTTATAACCAAGTAATTGATATTTGGACTGCAACAAACGCTGAGCTGACTGAACTATCAATGAAGCGTATTCGTGAAGACCAACAAGGGTTTAACTCGGTGTATATGATGCTTGATTCTGGAGCACGTGGATCTAAAGAACAGATTCGTCAGCTTACAGGAATGCGTGGTTTGATGGCAAAACCGAAAAAATCGAATAGTGGTGGAGGTGAAATTATTGAAAACCCGATTCTTTCTAACTTTAAAGAAGGACTTTCAATTCTTGAATACTTTATTTCTACGCACGGTGCACGTAAGGGACTTGCAGATACCGCATTAAAAACGGCAGATGCAGGATACTTAACACGTCGTTTGGTAGATGTTTCTCAGGATGTGATTATTAATACAGAAGATTGTGGTACACTTAGAGGTATTGAAGTTTCTGCATTGAAGAAGAACGAAGAAGTAGTCGAGAAATTAGGTGCTCGTGTGGTAGGACGTACGTCGTTAAACGATGTTGTTAATCCACTTACAAAAGAAGTACTAGTTCACGCTGGAGATCATATTACGGAGGCAATTGCCAAAACAATAGATGCTTCACCAATTGAGTCTGTAGAAGTTCGTTCTGCTTTAACATGTGAAGCTAAGAAAGGAATTTGTTCTCAATGTTACGGGCGTAACCTTGCTACCAATAAAATGGTACAACGAGGAGAAGCTGTAGGTGTTGTAGCGGCTCAGTCTATTGGTGAACCAGGAACACAGTTAACATTGCGTACCTTCCACGTGGGTGGTATTGCAGGTAACATTTCCGAAGAAAATAAGCTTACCGTTAAATTTGATGGTAAAGCTGAAATCGAAGACTTGAAAACTGTTAAAGGTGAAGATGGAGATGGAAAAACTGTAGATATTGTAATCTCGCGTACTTCGGAATTAAAATTAGTAGACGAGAAAACGGGTATTACATTAAGTACAAATGTTATTCCTTACGGTTCAACCATTTTTGTAAAAGACGGCGAGAAACTGAAGAAAGACGATGTAGTTTGTCAATGGGATCCATATAATGGTGTTATTATTTCAGAATTTGCAGGTAAAATCAGATACGAGAATATCGAGCAAGGAGTTACCTATTCTGTAGAAATTGATGAACAAACCGGATTCCAAGAAAAGGTAATTACAGAATCTAGAGACAAGAAAAAAATACCAACACTACAAATTATTGGTAAGAAAGACGAAGTAATTCGTTCGTACAACCTTCCTGTAGGGGCATTGTTGTCTGTAGATGATGGTGATAAGATTAAAATAGGTAAGATCTTAGTTAAGATTCCGCGTAAATCTGCTAAAGCAGGTGATATTACGGGAGGTCTTCCGCGTGTAACCGAATTATTTGAAGCACGTAACCCTTCTAATCCTGCTGTAGTAAGTGAGATTGACGGTGTTGTTTCCTTCGGAAAAATTAAGCGTGGTAACTGTGAGATTATTGTAGAGTCTAAGCTTGGTGAAATCAAGAAATATTTGGTGAAGCTAAGTAATCAGATTTTGGTACAGGAGAACGATTATGTTCGTGCTGGTATGCCATTGTCTGATGGTTCTATAACTCCAGAAGACATCTTACGTATTAAAGGCCCATCTGCGGTACAACAATACTTAGTGAATGAAGTTCAGGAAGTATACCGTTTACAGGGTGTGAAAATTAACGATAAGCACTTTGAGGTTGTTGTAAGACAAATGATGCGTAAAGTACGAATTGTTGATCCAGGAGATACAACATTCCTAGAGAACCAATTGGTACACAAGTACGACTTTATTGAGGAAAACGATAAAATTTTCGGAATGAAAGTGGTTACAAACGCTGGAGATTCAGAAAATCTTAAAGAAGGTCAGATAATTACATCTCGTGATTTACGTGATGAAAATTCAATCTTGCGTCGTTCAGATAAAACCTTGGCAGAAGCTCGTGATGCGGTAAATGCTACTGCTACACCAATTCTTCAAGGAATTACAAGAGCGTCGTTACAGACCAAGTCGTTCATTTCTGCGGCATCGTTCCAGGAAACTACTAAGGTATTAAACGAAGCTGCTGTAAGTGGTAAAGTTGATACATTAGAAGGACTGAAAGAGAATGTAATTGTAGGACATAGAATCCCTGCCGGTACAGGTATGAGACGTTATGATACTATTATTGTAGGTTCTAAAGAAGAGTTCGAAGAAATGACTCAAGAGAAACAAGAGGTGAATTACAATTAATGTACATATTGGCCTAGGCTAACATGTTGGTTGTTTAGTAACCAAATTGAAATAGTAAAAATCCCGTGACATCACATCACGGGATTTTGTTTTAAATTTAATATTAATAGACTTCCGTTTTTTCGAATGGAGGTAAAAACAAGTTTACGATGGCAGAAGAAAATAAGCAGAAGCAAGGACAAATTAATATAGAGTTAGACCAAGAAGTAGCACAAGGAACCTACAGTAACTTGGCTATTATTAACCATTCGCAAAGTGAGTTTGTAGTAGATTTTGTGAGTATTATGCCTGGCGTCCCTAAAAGCAAGGTTAAATCCAGAATTGTACTTACACCGCAACATGCAAAGCGTTTTTTAAAGGCAATGCACGATAATGTTTCTAGGTTTGAACAACAACATGGAGAGATTAAAGATTATAAGCAACCAGCTATACCGATTAATTTTGGACCCACTGGAGAAGCTTAAAAATGATATAAACAACCTGCTAAATTTTAGCAGGTTGTTTTATTTCTACCAAAAATGCAGCTAAATGCTTACTATTTCCCTTCGTTTTTCACTATAAACCAACTTTTTTCTTACAATTTGAACGGTATAACTTGTGTATTTTATCGTTTTTTTATGCAAAAAACTGCACTTTAACGAGTATAAATTACAGAATATCGAATAATTGAAATTGTCTTGTAGGAAAAATAATAATCGTGTATATATTTGACTGATTTTCAGAGCCCCGCAACTTAGTTTAGTTGTTCTTGAAAATTGAACCCAAATTTATACCTATGAAAACAACTGTACCTACAAATCGGTTGGCACCATCTTTAACGGTGTATTTATTTTTAATATGTTGCTGTTTTGCTACCACTATTATTGGGCAAACTCAAGCTCCTTCTGTAACATCAGGTGTTACCTTCCAATGGGAAGATACGCAATCAGTGCCTAAGGATTCTGCTACATTAAGCTCTATTACAATAGATAGTGAAGTGTTTCAATCTTTTGCAGTGCCTTCGTCATATTCGATGACGCGCCTTGGTCCTAGTGGTCATGGTCCTAACTCAATTTTAAAAAATGGTACTACAGAAAATAACAGTAGTGCAAATGCTGATTGGGATGTTGATGCTCTTGCTGCTTTTCAAGACAAGAACCTTAATCATTATTTTGAAGCAAACCCGAATGGACGAGATATCTGTGGTGATTTTGAAGATGTAGCTACTACCGATGCTCAATTACAATCTCTTTATTATAACCCAGGAATCCCGTCTAACGATGGTGGTATTATTGCCATTTCAGAAAGAAACGCAAATAATTGCTATTATATAGCAATGTATGGAATTCCAGTTGGCGGAGGGGCGGAGCAGTTTTTAGGAGACACCTTTGTTCGTGCAAATTCAACTCAAACAGGTCCGTTATTAAATGCACCTCCTGCGGGAGTAGACTATTGGAACTCTGGAAGAGTTGTTGAAAATAACGGTACGATTGGTATCGCGATATTCTCGCTGGATGATTTGGCTCCTGTTGGTTCGGTAATAACAAGAGTAGATTTATTAGCGGCGACCTTGGATCATGGTGATGGAAAACTATTTATACTTCAGCGCTATGCAGTACCGAGAACAGAAGGAAGTTGTATGAATGTGGAGTTTAACGGTAGTGTATATGGAGATACAATTCCTGAAGGGTCTACATTTTCATTGGTAAGCGCTCCAACGCCAGAAGGCGAAGCTTTCACTTTCAACTCAGACGGAAGTTATTCGTATACACCAAGTATTGGGTTTACAGGCGATGTGGTTTTTGAATATTCGGTCTGTCTACCAGCTCCTAACGCAAGTACGTGCGATGGATCTACAGTAACAATTACATATGAATCGGGACCGGGAACGGGATGTGAATGTTCTTCAGGAAATGCAGATGCACCCGCTTTACAGAATTAAATCAATTTTTAAAAACAAGATAAAAAAATACTATTCAATTTTAATAACTGAACATTATGAAAAATATAATCACACTATGTTTACTTTGCGTTCTTACAAGCTTTATAGCTAACGCTCAAGTGGGAATTGGTACAACAAATCCACAAGAAGCACTTCATGTATCAGGAAGCCAAGGTTTAATACGAATAGATGGGTTAAGTAGTTCTAACAATGCCAATAATTTAGGAGGTTCTTCTGTGTATAACGTTGTGGCCGATAGAAATGGGACGCTAGGTCTTGGAATGTTGTCTGGCGAAATATCTTCAGATTCTAACATACCAACACCTGTTGTGGTTCAAACTCAACTGAATTCAAGTTTAAATTCTGCCGAATTGTATCAAAAGAATTTTACACTTAGCCAAAGAGCAATGGTTGTTATTACATATTATGTGGCAGTAGACTTTCAATCGTATGATGGCGCGTCAAAAATTGATGATGGAAGAGCTAAAGTGGCTCATAACTATTTTTACCTTGGAGATGGAACTACGGCAAATACGTCAAAATCGTATGGTATGACAAGTGTTGTTTATTCAAATGTAAATTGTGATGCGGCAACTGGGTATGTATATAACTCTCGTTCTATGACTATAATGTTAGAGCCAGGAACACACAGCATACACTTACAAGGGGCTGCGTTTGGTGGTGGTCTTGTTGCCGATGCTGCATTTAGAGCAATATTCGGAAATGGTGATCGATTAGATATTCAGGCGATCTATTTATAAGATGTAAGGTGCGAATTTGTTAAGGTTTCGATACTTTTTCAAATTCGCTAACAAAGTGTAATTGAATATTTGGGTATTTACTCTGTGTCATTTGAAGTGTAAACGCACTGTCGGCAAAAAAGACTAATTGTCCTTTTTTGTCTTTGGCTAGAAACTTAGATTTCACTCTCTTAAAGTCTGCAAATTCTGCACTTTTTGGATCTTTAGGTTGTACCCAGCACGCTTTATGAACATTTAAATTTTCATATCTACATTTAGCGCCATATTCGTGTTCTAGTCTATATTGAATTACTTCAAATTGTAGTGCGCCAACCGTACCAATTACTTTTCTTCCGTTGAGCTCTAATGTAAATAGTTGTGCAACCCCTTCGTCCATAAGTTGGTCGATTCCCTTTTCAAGCTGTTTGCTCTTCATGGGGTCTGCGTTGTTAATGTACTTAAAATGCTCTGGAGAAAAACTAGGAATACCTTTATAAAGCATTTCTTCGCCTTGTGTAAGTGTGTCGCCTATTTTGAAATTTCCTGTATCATGAAGCCCTACGATATCTCCAGGGTAGGAAACATCTACAATTTGTTTTTTTTCTGCGAAGAAGGCATTCGGGCTAGAGAATTTTAATTTTTTTCCGTGGCGAACATGTAAATAGGGGGTATTACGTTCAAAAGTACCAGAAACAATTTTTACAAAGGCCAGTCTATCTCTGTGCTTAGGATCCATATTGGCGTGTATTTTAAATACAAAACCAGAAAATTCTTTTTCTTCGGGTTTTACCAAGCGGGTATTACTTTCTTTAGGTCTAGGCTTTGGTGCTATTTCAACAAAGCAGTCTAACAGTTCTCGAACCCCAAAATTATTTAGAGCAGAGCCAAAAAATACAGGTTGGAGTGCGCCTTCCAAGTATTCATCTCTACTAAAGTCTGGATACACCTCATATACTAACTCTAGTTCATCTCGTAAAGTTTCCGCAGCCTTACTTCCTATAAGTTCATCGAGCTCGGGGTTTGTAAGATCTTCTATTTCTATTGTTTCTTCTATATTTTTTCTACTATCACCACTAAAAAGATTCACATTTTTTTCCCAGACATTATAAATACCTTTAAAATCGTATCCCATGCCAATAGGAAATGAAAGGGGTGTTACTCGTAGGTGTAGTTTTTGTTCTATTTCATCTAGTAATTCGAAAGCATCTTTTCCTTCACGATCTAGTTTATTGATAAAGACAATCATGGGGATATTTCGCATTCTGCATACTTCCACGAGTTTTTCGGTTTGTTCTTCTACACCTTTTGCAACATCTATTACAACAATTACGCTATCTACGGCTGTTAAGGTTCTAAATGTATCTTCTGCGAAATCTTTGTGACCTGGAGTATCGAGAATATTTATTTTCGTTCCGTCATATTCAAAAGCGAGGACTGATGTGGCTACAGAAATCCCACGTTGCCGTTCAATTTCCATAAAATCACTCGTAGCTCCTTTTTTTATCTTGTTACTTTTTACGGCACCGGCTTCCTGTATTGCACCTCCAAACAATAAAAGTTTTTCGGTTAATGTGGTTTTCCCGGCATCGGGGTGTGAGATGATTCCGAAAGTTTTTCGGCGATTTATTTCTTTTTGAAGCATAGTATTTGTTTAGAAGCAAGCAAATATACTATGTATATAAGGGATTATTTTAAATTTTCTGTTGAAAATAAAGTAACCCTGCTACTTTAATTAGTAAGGTATAGGCGTGTTTCTGTTTTGCTTAAAAAAAAATCCGAACCTATGTTTTTATCGTATGTAATAAAAGATTGATTATTACAATTATTGTGTTAATTCAAACTGTAAGAAATGTAGTACATATTTACATAAAAAGTGTGTTATAAATACACACAGCTACACACTGAAAATTAAATTTTCATAAAAATTTAGTGCTACAAATCACGGCAGGGCTATAAATATTTCCTACATTAGAATGGCTTAAAATACCAATGTTTTAGGCTATATACGTATATATACGTATAGATTATTCCTACATATTTCTTACTGAAAAATAACAAATTTGTGCAGTTCAACGAGTTTTTCCTACAAGTGAGCTAAAAGTGACTTGTTAGGAAGTCTTTAACGTTTGTTGCATCGTATATTTGGCAACATTAATAGACGAAAAATGCAGTTGGGGCATTTCAATACAACGATATAAATAAGATAAGTATGCATAATTTTACTTTTATTTTCTGGAATAAGTACGTTCGTAAAAGCTACGTTCTTTTGGCGTTACTTTTAATGGGTACGGCAGTACAAGCACAGATAGGTGTGCAATCACCTTCTATAACAGCTGGGGTGACTTTTCAATGGAGTGATTCTCAAACGATAAATGGGGTGTACAATGATAATAATCCTGCTACTATTAAGTCTGTTACTATTAACGGAACTGTGTATAACAGTTTTGCAGTACCTAGTGCTTATCAGTTAACGAGATTAGGTCCTGCTGGAAATGGTCCAAATAGAATTGCTGAAAACGGTAACTATTCTTCATTTAATAGTTCGGGAGCAACGCAAAATATAAATGATTCGAATCAGTGGGATAATGCTGCAAAAGCTGCTTTTCAATCACAAAACTTGAATTACTATTTTACGTCAAATCCCAATGGGCGATCAATTTGTGGTAATTTTAATGCTGCCAATGGTCTAAATGGAGTGCCTGAGACAGATGCACAAATGCAAACACTTTTTTATGACCCGCCACTTCCTGCAAACGCTGGAGGTGTTCTTGCTGTTACAGAGCGTGGAGGAAATAACTGTTTGTATGTAAGACTTTTTGGATTTTTACCTGGAAGTAATACGGAAACTCCCTTAGGAGACACTTTTGTTCGTACAAATAACGATATGTACAACGGTAATTTTAGTCCGCCAGTTGCTGGTTCAGATTATTGGGGTTCAGGTCGTGAGCAAGATAATGGACAAACGATTGCAATTGCATTGTTCCAACTAGACAATGTTGCACCGATAGGCTCTAAAATTACAAGAGTACGTTTTATTGCTGCAAGTACTGACCATGGAGATGGTAAAGTTTTTGTATTACAGCGTTATGCACAACCGCAAGTTGATATGGGTTGTGTAGACGGTACATTTAATGGGCAAATAGATAATTCTAGTACAGTTCCTGCAGGATCTACTTATACATTAATCTCTGGTCCAAACCCTTCAGGAGTAAGTTTTACGTTAAATTCTGATGGTAGCTACCAGTATGTGCCTTCACCTGGGTTTGTAGGGGATGTAACTTTTACTTATAAAGTAAGGCTTCCTGCTCCTAACCAAAATATTACCGATACAAATACAGTAACATTAACGTATAACCCGAATCCGCCAGATCCTACTATAGATGTAGCTTGTAACCCAGATGGAAGTTATAATGTTACAGTAACAGATCCGGTAGGATCAAATTATGAATACCAAATAAATAATGATCCGTATCAATCTTCTCCTAGTTTCGCCGATTTAGGTCCTGGAACATATGTGTTTAGTGTAAGAGATCTTAGTACAGGATGTGAAAATAAACCATCTTCAACAAGTGTAACCCTTGAAACATTAACGGCTTCTGTTACATCTGTTACAGATGTAGACTGTTTTGGTGATGACGATGGAACAATAGATATTACTGTTTCTGGAGGCTTTCCACCATATTCATATGTATGGTCTAACGGTGCTACAACCGAAGATGTTTCAAATTTAGCACCTGGTACCTATAATGTAGAAATTTCTGATTCTTCAGGATGTCTGTTCGAATTCTTATCTGATATCGTAGTAGACGGTCCTACAGAGGCTATTTCAGTTAAAGAAACGATTACCGATGTACTTTGCTTTGGAGAAGCTACTGGGAAGATATCACTTACTGTTACAGGAGGTACGCCAGGGTATACATACTCATGGAGTAACGGAGCTACTACACAAAATATAAGTGGTCTTACAGCTGGAGATTATACGGTAACTATCTTAGACGCTAACAACTGTACATACGAAGAGACGTTTACAGTGATGGGGCCTACTGCAGGAATTTTATTGAGTACAACAAAAGTTGACGTATTGTGTAATGGTGATAGCACTGGATCTATAGACCTAACAGTTTCTGGAGGAGTGCCACCGTATTCGTATGCTTGGACAAACGGAAGTACTTTAGAAGATATCTCTGGTTTAACAGCTGGAAATTATAATGTGACTGTAACCGATGATAACGGGTGTACAACAACATTACCTGCTCCGGTTGAAATTACGCAGCCAGAACCAATCAGCATTGAATTAACAAAAACAAACGCTTCGGCAACTGCACTTTGTAACAATGGAACTGCAACTGCAACAGTTACTGGAGGTGTTGGTCCTTATACCTATTTATGGGATGATCCACTAGCGCAAACAACGCCTACAGCAACCGGATTGTCGGGAAGTCTTTTGGGTGGAACGCAGTATACTGTAATGGTGACTGATGCAAATGGTTGCGTTAACGAACAAAGCGTTATAATTACTTGTGTACAAAATTGTGATGCGGTAATTAATGTAACAGATGTTACTAACGTTTTATGTAAGGATTTTGAAACAGGTAGTGCTTCGGTACAAGCAAGTTCTTCGGCTAATCCAAATGCAACATTTACCTATACTTGGAATACATCGCCTCAGCAAGTTGATGCGGGTGTTCTGCCAGGTATTCCAAGTACTATTTCTGGCCAAGGAGCTGGAGTGTATACAGTAAGTGTAACTATTGATGGTACATTATGTCAGCCTGTTGAAGAAAGTATAACTATTACAGAACCTTCTACAGCAGTTGCTGTAACGGCAACGGCTACAGATGAAACTGGACCAACAACTAACGATGGAACTGCAACGGCTAACCCATCTGGCGGGATTCCTCCTTATACATTTTTGTGGAGTCCTGGCGGACAAACAACACAAACAATTACTGGCTTAAGTGATGGAACTTATACAGTGACTGTGAAAGATGCTAACAATTGTATGGCGACGACACAAGTTACTGTGAACAATGGTGATTGTAATAACCTAACAGCAACTGCTTCGAGCACACCAGTATCATGTAACGGTGGAAATGACGGAACAGCCACAGTAAATGTTTCTGGGGGTCTAGGTAATTTCACCTATGCATGGAGTCCAGGCGGACAAACAACACAGTCTATTTCAGGTTTAACTGCTGGAGTATATACAGTAACTGTTACAGATGAAGATACATTGTGTACCGCTACAAGCTCAACAACTGTAGGTGAGCCTACAGAGCTTACTTCAGGTATTGCAGTAACAAACGTTGCTTGTTTTGGTGAGAGTACAGGGTCTTTAGACCTTACAGTAAGCGGAGGAACACCAGGATATACCTTCTTATGGAGCAATGGTGAAACCACAGAAGATATTTCTAATCTTTCCGCAGGTACTTATACTGTTGTGATAACAGATGGAAATGGATGTGTATTAAATGATAGTGGAACTGTTGGGCAGCCAACAGCTGCGCTTGATGTTGCTATTACGGCACAAACGGACATAGTATGTGAAAGCGGACTAGGATCTGTTACTGTTGAAGCATCAGGAGGTACTGCACCTTATAGTTATACTTTAGATGGTGGTGCACCTCAAGGTTCAGGTACTTTTAACAACTTGGCAGCTGGTACATATACTGTTACAGCAATAGATTCTAACCTTTGTAGTGACACCGTACAGGTAACAATATTAGCTAACTGTACTATCGCTGTGAACGATTTCCGCGATACGGTTGTAAATATTTCGATTGATGGAAATGTACTTACAAACGATGAAGACATGGAGGGAGATAACCAAGTGGTTACTACCTTAACAGTTACTTCAGACCAAGGAGTTGTTGTAAATATTGCTCCTGACGGAAGTTATACATACACACCGCCAACAGACTATGTTGGAGGAGACTTCTTCATGTATTCTATTGAAGATGACGGAAACCCACAAGCAACAGATAGTGCTACGGTATTTATTAGAATCAACCCAATTGGACAAAACAATACTATTGCCAATGCAGATGCTGTGTTTACAGAGCAAGATGTTGCAATTCCTGGAAATGTATTGACCAATGATGTAGATCTTGAAGGTGATAACCAAACAGTAACTAACCCTGGGACATATAATTTACCAGGTGGAGTTCTTGTATTGAATTCAAATGGTACGTTTGTGTATACTCCAAACCCTGGCTTTACAGGAACAGATACATTTACCTACGAGATTATAGACGATAACGCGCTACCAGCAACCGATACTGCTGTACTTACAATTACAGTTGTAGGTAACCCAGCAATGAACTACACTTTTGCTGTAGATGATGGATATGGTGGTAACCAAGGAGCTACCATTACGGGTAATGTATTAGATAACGATTTTGACCCGGAAGGAAATGATCAAACAGTAGATGTAGCAATTAGTCCGTCTAATGGGCCAACCAATGGCTCTGTTACATTAAACGCAGATGGAAGCTTTAGCTATACGCCTACAGATCCTAATTTCTTCGGAAACGATAGTTTCATTTACTCAATTTTCGATAATGGATCTCCAGTAGCAACAGATAGTGCTACCGTGAGTATTATTATTGCAGGAGAGAATACTACGATTGCTGTGAACGATTTCCGCGATACGGTTGTAAATATTCCGATTGATGGAAATGTACTTACAAACGATGAAGACATGGAGGGAGATAACCAAGTGGTTACTACCTTAACAGTTACTTCAGACCAAGGAGTTGTTGTAAATATTGCTCCTGACGGAAGTTATACATACACACCGCCAACAGACTATGTTGGAGGAGACTTCTTCATGTATTCTATTGAAGATGACGGAAACCCACAAGCAACAGATAGTGCTACGGTATTTATTAGAATCAACCCAATTGGACAAAACAATACTATTGCCAATGCAGATGCTGTGTTTACAGAGCAAGATGTTGCAATTCCTGGAAATGTATTGACCAATGATGTAGATCTTGAAGGTGATAACCAAACAGTAACCAACCCTGGGACATACAATTTACCAGGTGGAGTTCTTGTATTGAATTCAAATGGTACGTTTGTGTATACTCCAAACCCTGGCTTTACAGGAACAGATACATTTACCTATGAGATTATAGACGATAACGCGCTACCAGCAACCGATACTGCTGTACTTACAATTACAGTTGTAGGTAACCCAGCAATGAACTACACTTTTGCTGTAGATGATGGATATGGTGGTAACCAAGGAGCTACCATTACGGGTAATGTATTAGATAACGATTTTGACCCAGAAGGAAATGATCAAACAGTAGATGTAGCAATTAGTCCATCTAACGGACCAACTAATGGCTCTGTTACATTAAACGCAGATGGAAGCTTTAGCTATACGCCTACAGATCCTAATTTCTTCGGAAACGATAGTTTCATTTACTCAATTTTCGATAATGGATCTCCAGTAGCAACAGATAGTGCTACCGTGAGTATTATTATTGCAGGAGAGAATTTAATTCTTGCTGTAGATGATATTAACAATACCTACGTCGGATTTCCGGTAAGCGGAAATGTAGCGACTAATGATGAAAATTACGATGGCCCTATAGGAACTGAAACATTTACACTAGTAAGCGGTCCAACAGCTGGAGGAACATTAACTTTTAATCCAGATGGTACATATAACTATACACCACCTGTAGATCCTTTAGTATCAGAAGACACATTTGTGTACCAAATTTGTGATGCTGGTAACCCAGTCGCATGTGATACAGCAACAGTATATATTGAAATATTACCAACTCCTAATACAGGAAATGAGCCGCCAGTAGCAAATGCAGACACAAATACTACAGAAGTAGATACGCCAGTAACAGGTCAAGCACTTCCAAACGATTTTGATCCAGATGGAGATACAATCACGGTAACGGCTAATACAGATCCTGCAAATGGTACAGTTACGATTGACGCTAACGGAATGTATACCTACACACCAGATCCTGGTTTTATAGGAGAAGATACTTTTGAGTATACAATCTGTGATGATGCAACACCAGCATTATGTGATACTACAACGGTTACAATTCAAGTAATTGCAGATGAAGGAAATATTACAGTTGCAAATGACGACGCATATAACGGAATAATAGACACTGATATCGTTGGGAATGTATTGGATAATGATACCGATCCTGAAGGAGACAATCAAGATGTTAATACTACCGTAACTCCTGTAAGTGGTCCATCTAACGGAACACTTACTATCAATGCAGATGGTAGTTTCACTTATGTGCCAAACATTGGCTTTGTTGGAACGGATCAATTTGTATATGAAATTTTAGATGACAATGCTAACCCTGCAACAGATCAAGCAACTGTTTATCTAACTGTAGGAAATGGTGTAAACGAGATTCTAGCGATTGATGATATTAATGACACATTTGTAAACCTACCGGTAGAAGGTAGTGTAGCTACAAATGATCTTAATGCAGACGGTCCAGCAGGAACTGAAGTGTTTACACTAGTTACAGGTCCAGCAAATGGAATGTTGGTGTTCAATCCAGATGGAAGCTACACCTACACACCAGGTACTGATTATGTAGGCGAAGACACATTTGAGTATCAAGTATGTGATGGAGGTAATCCAGTAGCGTGTGATACAGCAATAGTTTATATTGAAGTACAGCCACTAGGTAGTCCAGATAATGATCCACCAGTAGCTAATGCTGATACGAACAGTACTCAGGTAGATACACCAGTAGATGGTACTGTATTACCAAACGATTTTGATCCAGATGGAGACCCAATCGTTGTAACTGGCAACACAGATCCAGCCAATGGTAGTGTTACAGTAAACCCTGACGGGACTTACACATACACACCAGATCCTGGTTTTATAGGAGAAGATACTTTCGAGTATACAATTTGTGATAACCAGACTCCGGCATTGTGTGATACAGCAACGGTAACGATTCAGGTATTAGATACTACAGAGAATATCACTACAGCGGTAGATGATGCTTACTATGGTTTCCCTGATACAGATATCGTTGGTAACGTATTAGACAACGATACAGATCCAGAGAACAATGACCAAACAGTAGATGTAGCTGTTAGCCCAAGCAACGGACCAAACAATGGTACCGTAGTCTTGAATGCAGACGGAACATTTACATATACTCCGGGAGCTGGTTTTGAAGGGACAGATAGTTTTGTGTATGAGATTTTCGACAATGGAAGTCCAGTAGCTACAGATGTTGCTACGGTATACATTTCTATTGCTAACCCAGCAAACGAGATTCTAGCGATTGATGATATTAATGACACATTTGTAAACCTACCAGTAGAAGGTAGTGTAGCTACAAATGATCTTAATGAAGACGGTCCAACAGGAACTGAAGTGTTCACACTAGTTACAGGTCCAGCAAATGGAATGTTGGTGTTCAATCCAGATGGAAGCTACACCTACACACCAGGTACTGATTATGTAGGAGAAGACACATTTGAGTATCAAGTATGTGATGGAGGTAATCCAATAGCATGTGATACAGCAATAGTTTATATTGAAGTACAGCCACTAGGTAGTCCAGATAATGATCCACCAGTAGCTAATGCTGATACGAACAGTACTCAGGTAGATACACCAGTAGATGGTACTGTATTACCAAACGATTTTGATCCAGATGGAGACCCAATCGTTGTAACTGGCAACACAGATCCAGCCAATGGTAGTGTTACAGTAAACCCTGACGGGACTTACACATACACACCAGATCCTGGTTTTATAGGAGAAGATACTTTCGAGTATACAATTTGTGATAACCAGACTCCGGCATTGTGTGATACAGCAACGGTAACGATTCAGGTATTAGATACTACAGAGAATATCACTACAGCGGTAGATGATGCTTACTATGGTTTCCCTGATACAGATATCGTTGGTAACGTATTAGACAACGATACAGATCCAGAGAACAATGACCAAACAGTAGATGTAGCTGTTAGCCCAAGCAACGGACCAAACAATGGTACCGTAGTCTTGAATGCAGACGGAACATTTACATATACTCCGGGAGCTGGTTTTGAAGGGACAGATAGTTTTGTGTATGAGATTTTCGACAATGGAAGTCCAGTAGCTACAGATGTTGCTACGGTATACATTTCTATTGCTAACCCAGCAAACGAGATTCTAGCGATTGATGATATTAATGACACATTTGTAAACCTACCAGTAGAAGGTAGTGTAGCTACAAATGATCTTAATGAAGACGGTCCAACAGGAACTGAAGTGTTCACACTAGTTACAGGTCCAGCAAATGGAATGTTGGTGTTCAATCCAGATGGAAGCTACACCTACACACCAGGTACTGATTATGTAGGAGAAGACACATTTGAGTATCAAGTATGTGATGGAGGTAATCCAATAGCATGTGATACAGCAATAGTTTATATTGAAGTACAGCCACTAGGTAGTCCAGATAATGATCCACCAGTAGCTAATGCTGATACGAACAGTACTCAGGTAGATACACCAGTAGATGGTACTGTATTACCAAACGATTTTGATCCAGATGGAGACCCAATCGTTGTAACTGGCAACACAGATCCAGCCAATGGTAGTGTTACAGTAAACCCTGACGGGACTTACACATACACACCAGATCCTGGTTTTATAGGAGAAGATACTTTCGAGTATACAATTTGTGATAACCAGACTCCGGCATTGTGTGATACAGCAACGGTAACGATTCAGGTATTAGATACTACAGAGAATATCACTACAGCGGTAGATGATGCTTACTATGGTTTCCCTGATACAGATATCGTTGGTAACGTATTAGACAACGATACAGATCCAGAGAACAATGACCAAACAGTAGATGTAGCTGTTAGCCCAAGCAACGGACCAAACAATGGTACCGTAGTCTTGAATGCAGACGGAACATTTACGTATACTCCGGGAGCTGGTTTTGAAGGGACAGATAGTTTTGTGTATGAGATTTTCGACAATGGAAGTCCAGTAGCTACAGATGTTGCTACGGTATACATTTCTATTGCTAACCCAGCAAACGAGATTCTAGCGATTGATGATATTAATGACACATTTGTAAACCTACCAGTAGAAGGTAGTGTAGCTACAAATGATCTTAATGCAGACGGTCCAACAGGAACTGAAGTGTTTACACTAGTTACAGGTCCAGCAAATGGAATGTTGGTGTTCAATCCAGATGGAAGCTACACCTACACACCAGGTACTGATTACGTAGGAGAAGACACATTTGAGTATCAAGTATGTGATGGAGGTAATCCAATAGCATGTGATACAGCAATAGTTTATATTGAAGTACAGCCACTAGGTAGTCCAGATAATGATCCACCAGTAGCTAATGCTGATACGAACAGTACTCAGGTAGATACACCAGTAGATGGTACTGTATTACCAAACGATTTTGATCCAGATGGAGACCCAATCGTTGTAACTGGCAACACAGATCCAGCCAATGGTAGTGTTACAGTAAACCCTGACGGGACTTACACATACACACCAGATCCTGGTTTTATAGGAGAAGATACTTTCGAGTATACAATTTGTGATAACCAGACTCCGGCATTGTGTGATACAGCAACGGTAACGATTCAGGTATTAGATACTACAGAGAATATCACTACAGCGGTAGATGATGCTTACTATGGTTTCCCTGATACAGATATCGTTGGTAACGTATTAGACAACGATACAGATCCAGAGAACAATGACCAAACAGTAGATGTAGCTGTTAGCCCAAGCAACGGACCAAACAATGGTACTGTAGTCTTGAATGCAGACGGAACATTTACATATACTCCGGGAGCTGGTTTTGAAGGGACAGATAGTTTTGTGTATGAGATTTTCGACAATGGAAGTCCAGTAGCAACAGATGTTGCTACGGTATACATTTCTATTGCTGATCCAGGAAACGAAATCCTAGCCGTAGATGATATTAATGACACATTTGTAGACCTACCAGTGAGTGGTAATGTAGCTACTAATGACGAAAACTTCGATGGTCCAACAGGAACAGAAGTGTTCACTTTAGTAAGTGGTCCAACTGCAGGAGGTACATTAACCTTCAACCCTGATGGAACATATGATTATACTCCGGCTCCAGGATTTGTAGGAGAAGATACATTTGTGTATCAAGTGTGTGATGCTGGTAACCCAGTAGCATGTGATACAGCAACTGTGACGATTTCAATAGTAGATGATCCAGTTATTGGAAACGATCCTCCAGTAGCAAATAACGATGTAAATATTACTGAAATTAATACGCCAGTAGACGGAAATGTACTTGTAAACGATTTCGATCCAGATTTAGGAGATATTATAACGGTAACAGCAAATACAGATCCAGCTAATGGTAGTGTTACTGTTAGTCCTGACGGAAGTTATACATACATTCCAAATCCAGGATTCACGGGAGAAGATACTTTCGAGTATACTATCTGTGATAACGCTGCTACACCACTTTGTGATACTGCAACGGTGACAATTTATATAATCGACGATACAGGAAATATTACGGTTGCTAATGATGACGCTTATTATGGAGAAATAGATGCGCCAGTAACAGGGAATGTGTTAGATAATGATAGCGATCCTGAATCCAATACTCAAGTCCTTAATGTTGGAACAACACCTGTTTCAGGTCCAACTAATGGTACTGTAATAGTGAATCCTGATGGTAGTTTTGAATATACACCAGGAACTGGATTCACAGGAAATGATCAGTTTGTCTATGAAATATTTGACAATGGTAGTCCAGTTGCTACAGATCAAGCTACTGTGTATATCTTAATCGCGCAAACCCCAGCACCAGCAATCGCAATTGTAAAAGCAGGTGTGTTTGTAGACGGTGATGGCGACCAGTGTGCTGATCCAGGAGAGTCAATCGACTATACCTTTACAGTTACCAACGAAGGAAACGTAAGTTTATCAGCTATTTCAGTAACAGATCCATTGTTAGAAGCACCAAACCCAGTAGTAGCTATCGTGTTCGCTGGTGGTGATACAGATGGTGACAGTGAATTAGATGTAGATGAGACATGGACGTATACTGCTAGTTATGCAATCACACAAGCTGATATTGATGCTGGTGAGATTACAAACCAAGCAACAGCAGAAGGAACAGACGAAGATGGAACAACAGTAGATGACCTTTCAGATGAAAGTTTAACTACTGAAGACGATCCAACGGTAACTACACTATGTCAGAGTCCAGCAATCGCAATTGTAAAAGCAGGTGTGTTTGTAGATGGCGATGGCGACCAATGTGCTGATCCAGGAGAGTCAATCGACTATACCTTTACAGTTACCAACGAAGGAAACGTAAGTTTATCAGCTATTTCAGTAACAGATCCATTGTTAGAAGCACCAAACCCAGTAGTAGCTATCGTGTTCGCTGGTGGTGATACAGATGGTGACAGTGAATTAGATGTAGATGAGACATGGACGTATACTGCTAGTTATGCAATCACACAAGCCGATATTGATGCTGGTGAGATTACAAACCAAGCAACGGCAGAAGGAACTGCTCCAGATAGTACGGTTGTAGATGACCTTTCAGATGAAAGTTTAACTACTGAAGACGATCCAACAGTAACTACACTGTGTCAGAGTCCAGCAATCGCAATTGTAAAAGCAGGTGTGTTTGTAGACGGTGATGGCGACCAGTGTGCTGATCCAGGAGAGTCAATCGACTATACCTTTACAGTTACCAACGAAGGAAACGTAAGTTTATCAGCTATTTCAGTAACAGATCCATTGTTAGAAGCACCAAACCCAGTAGTAGCTATCGTGTTCGCTGGTGGTGATACAGATGGTGATAGTGAATTAGATGTAGATGAGACATGGACGTATACTGCTAGTTATGCAATCACACAAGCCGATATTGACGCTGGTGAGATTACAAACCAAGCAACGGCAGAAGGAACTGCTCCAGATAGTACGGTTGTAGATGACCTTTCAGATGAAAGTTTAACTACAGAAGACGATCCAACGGTAACTACACTGTGTCAGAGTCCAGCAATCGCAATTGTAAAGGCAGGTGTGTTTGTAGACGGTGATGGCGACCAGTGTGCTGATCCAGGAGAGTCAATCGACTATACCTTTACAGTTACCAACGAAGGAAACGTAAGTTTATCAGCTATTTCAGTAACAGATCCATTGTTAGAAGCACCAAACCCAGTAGTAGCTATCGTGTTCGCTGGTGGTGATACAGATGGTGATAGTGAATTAGATGTAGATGAGACATGGACGTATACTGCTAGTTATGCAATCACACAAGCTGATATTGATGCTGGTGAGATTACAAACCAAGCAACAGCAGAAGGAACTGCTCCAGATAGTACGGTTGTAGATGACCTTTCAGATGAAAGTTTAACTACAGAAGACGATCCAACGGTAACTACACTGTGTCAGAGTCCAGCAATCGCAATTGTAAAAGCAGGTGTGTTTGTAGACGGTGATGGCGACCAGTGTGCTGATCCAGGAGAGTCAATCGACTATACCTTTACAGTTACCAACGAAGGAAACGTAAGTTTATCAGCTATTTCAGTAACAGATCCATTGTTAGAAGCACCAAACCCAGTAGTAGCTATCGTGTTCGCTGGTGGTGATACAGATGGTGATAGTGAATTAGATGTAGATGAGACATGGACGTATACTGCTAGTTATGCAATCACACAAGCCGATATTGATGCTGGTGAGATTACAAACCAAGCAACAGCAGAAGGAACTGCTCCAGATAGTACGGTTGTAGATGACCTTTCAGATGAAAGTTTAACTACAGAAGACGATCCAACGGTAACTACACTGTGTCAGAGTCCAGCAATCGCAATTGTAAAAGCAGGTGTGTTTGTAGACGGTGATGGCGACCAGTGTGCTGATCCAGGAGAGTCAATCGACTATACCTTTACAGTTACCAACGAAGGAAACGTAAGTTTATCAGCTATTTCAGTAACAGATCCATTGTTAGAAGCACCAAACCCAGTAGTAGCTATCGTGTTCGCTGGTGGTGATACAGATGGTGACAGTGAATTAGATGTAGATGAGACATGGACGTATACTGCTAGTTATGCAATCACACAAGCTGATATTGATGCTGGTGAGATTACAAACCAAGCAACGGCAGTAGGAACTGCTCCAGATAGTACGGTTGTAGATGACCTTTCAGATGAAAGTTTAACTACTGAAGACGATCCAACGGTAACTACACTATGTCAGAGTCCAGCAATCGCAATTGTAAAAGCAGGTGTGTTTGTAGATGGCGATGGCGACCAATGTGCTGATCCAGGAGAGTCAATCGACTATACCTTTACAGTTACCAACGAAGGAAACGTAAGTTTATCAGCTATTTCAGTAACAGATCCATTGTTAGAAGCACCAAACCCAGTAGTAGCTATCGTGTTCGCTGGTGGTGATACAGATGGTGATAGTGAATTAGATGTAGATGAGACATGGACGTATACTGCTAGTTATGCAATCACACAAGCCGATATTGATGCTGGTGAGATTACAAACCAAGCAACGGCAGAAGGAACTGCTCCAGATAGTACGGTTGTAGATGACCTTTCAGATGAAAGTTTAACTACTGAAGACGATCCAACAGTAACTGCATTATGTCAGTCACCTTCAATTGCACTTATCAAGAAAGGTACATTGAATGATGAAAACGGAAGTGGATGTACAGATGTAGGTGAGACTATTTCATATGTATTTGAAGTGAAGAATACAGGTAACGTAACACTAACAGGAGTAGATATTGATGACCCATTAGTGAACGTTGTTGGTGGTCCAATAGTGTTGGCTCCAGATGAGATTGATGTACTATCGTTTACTGCGGTTTATACAATCACACAAGTTGATATCGACAACGGAAGTTTCGAAAATACTGCTACAGCTATGGGTACTGCACCTGATGGAACAGTAGTAGAAGACATTTCAGATTTCGATGTATATACAGACGATAGACCAACAGTTACCACACTTTGTCAGAACGCAAGTATCGCTTTAATTAAAGAGGGTACTGTGATGGACGAGAATGGTAGTGGTTGTGCAGATCCTAAGGAAACAATTGAGTACAGATTTACAGTTCAAAATACAGGTAACGTTACCTTAACGAATATCGATATTGAAGATCCATTAGTAAATGTACTTGGAGGTCCTATTACATTGGCGCCTGGACAAACAGATGTAAATTCATTCATGGCAACGTATCTAATTACGCAGGCCAACATAAATGATGGCTTTGTTGAGAACCAAGCAACGGTAATCGGAACAGATCCTAATGGAGAGGTTGTTGATGATGAGTCTGATTTCGATTCATTCTTAGATGATAGACCAACAATTACAACACTATGTCAAGGAGCATCAATTGCACTGATTAAAACGGCGAACCCACAAGATCAGAATGGCAATGGTTGTGTTGAACTTGGCGAGTCTATAATCTATGAGTTTGTTGTTAAAAACACAGGAAACGTAGTGTTAACAAATATCACAGTAACAGATCCATTAGTGGCTGTAACTGGAGGACCTATAACATTGAATCCTTCAGATTCAGATTCAGATACCTTTAGAGCCGAGTATTTCGTAACTCAGGAGGATGTGGATAACGGATTTGTAATGAATCAAGCAACTGCAGAAGGTACTGCACCTGATGGATCGGTAGTGATGGACCTTTCAGATGATGATAGCTTCGATGAAGATGAAGTGACAGAGCTTAGCTTATGTCAAGACCCTCGAGTTTCACTTGAGAAGTCTGGAATCTTTAACGATGATAACGGAGACGGTATACCACAAGTAGGAGAGACGATTTCATATATCTTTAGAGTTGAAAACACAGGAAACGTAAGCCTGTACAACTTAACGCTAGAAGATGATCTAGAAGGTATTGTGATAGAAGGAGGTCCTATAGATGTGTTAGCAGTTGGTGAAGTTGATGATTCAACGTTTACTGCAACTTATGCTATCACTGAAGGTGATATTGAAAATGGCGAGGTAATAAACCAAGCATTAATTACTGGTACAACATCAGACGGAACAACAGTAGAAGATACTTCTGATGATCCAAACGATTTAACCAACATAGATATTAATGGCGATGGTGATCCAGATGACCCAACGGTAACGTTATTACCTAATGTAGGAACAGAAGTAACATTTGAAATCTTTAACGGTATTACACCAGATGGTGATGGACTAAATGATTTCTTCAGAGTTCAGGGAATTGAATTCTTCCCAGACAACAATATGAAGATTTTCAACAGATGGGGTGTACTTGTATATGAAACAGATGGATACGGTGGAGCCACTGGAGAAGAGAATGTATTTAGAGGATACTCTGAAGGTCGAGTTACAGTAAATGACAGCAAGACCTTACCAACGGGAACATACTTCTACGTTTTAGTTCGACAAGATCCTAATTCTGGAGAAATGTTAAAGAATTCAGGTTACCTATACATTAATAGATAAACAATCATTGAAGAATAAATCCTGGACGGCTTGTCCGTCCAGGTATAAAATACATAACGATGAAACACAGTTATTTTACACTTTTGGTTTTAGCCCTTGTGACCACCGTATCGGGATGGGCACAGCAAGATGCGCAATACACCCAGTATATGTACAACACGCAAGTGGTTAACCCAGCATATTCAGGTTCTAGAGGTGCCCTTAGTTTTGGTGCCTTATACAGAACGCAATGGGTTGGCTTTGAAGGAGCTCCTAAAACAGGAACTTTCACAGTGAACTCACCTATAGGCTCATTAGAAAATATGGGACTCGGATTGTCTATCGTTCGCGACGAGATTGGTCCAGCCATAGAATCTAACGTAAATATAGATTACGCGTATAGTATAAATACTTCAGAAACTGCCGAATTACGTTTCGGATTAAAAGCTGGTGTTGATTTATTAGATGTAGATTTCACGAAACTAAATATCTTCGATAATAATGATCCGAGGTTTCAGAATAATATAGATAATAAACTACAACCTCAAATTGGAGCTGGAGTGTACTATAACACTGATAAATTCTACGCAGGACTTTCAGTGCCAAACTTCTTAACAACAAAACATTACGACGAAAGTAATATCAATAACCTTGACAATGCAACCGTTGCTGCAGAGAGATTACACTATTTCTTAATTGCAGGGTATGTATTTGACTTAAGTGAAAACCTCAAATTTAAGCCCGCTACCTTAGTAAAGGCAGTGAGCGGATCGCCATTACAGTGGGATGTATCGGCCAACTTCCTTATCAACGAGAAGTTTACCTTGGGAGCTGCCTATCGCTGGAGCGCTGCATTTAGTGCGCTAGCAGGATTTCAGGCTAGTGACAGTATCTTTATTGGTTTTGGATATGATTACCAAACTACCGATATCGAACAATTTAGTGATGGGTCTTACGAAATCATGCTTCGCTTCGATATCTTTAAGAAACCAGAACGTGTACTAACACCAAGATTCTTCTAAAAAAAATATAATTCATGAGGACAGTTACATTATTAAAAAAACTTGTTTTAACAGTATTGGTGCTATTAGTAACTAGTACTGTTTTTTCACAGAAAAAACAAGTAGAAAAAGCAAACAAAGAGTTTGACAAGTATTCGTATATCGATGCACGTGAAATCTACTTAAAGGTAGTGGAAGATGGATATGAGTCTGCTCAAATTTTTAAGAATCTTGGAGATACGTTCTATTGGAATAGTGACTATGATAATGCCGCTAAATGGTATCAGAAACTCATTGCAAATTATCCTTCAGAAGTAGAGGCAGTCTATTATTACCGTGCTGCTCAATCTCTAAAAAGTCTTGGGAAATACGAAGACTCAGACAAACTAATGGATCTTTATGCTGCAGTAGGTGGTGATGGACTCATAGTTCAAAACTATAAGGATGATCCAAATTATCTAGAAAGCATTGCCTTTAAAGCGAAAGGCTACGAGCTTGAAAAAGTATCAATTAATACAGAGTACTCAGATTTTGGCCCTTCGTATTATGGAGATAAATTAGTATTTGCTTCATCTACAAAAAAATCTGAAGGTGCTAAAAACTTCGAATGGAACGATCAGCCCTATCTTGATCTTTTTGTTGCAGATATGGATGCAGAAGGAAGACTTTCTAATGCCACCGATTTATCTGGAGAAATTAATACTAGATACCACGAATCATCAACTAGCTTTTCTAAAGATGGGAAGACAGTATACTTTACTAGAAATAACTTTATTGATGGTAAAAAAGGAAAAGATAAAAACAAAACCATTCGTTTAAAGCTGTACAAAGCAACTACAAATGGGGATAATGTTTGGACTAATATTCAAGAACTACCATTTAATAGCAAAGAGTATTCTGTTGCACACCCAGCCTTAAGTTTAGACCAAAAACGCTTGTATTTCTCTTCAGATATGCCAGGAACGCTTGGTATGAGTGATTTATGGTATGTTGAAATTCAAGGTGATAATAGTTACGGCGAACCTGTAAACCTAGGCCCAGGAATTAATACTGAAGCACGAGAATCTTTCCCATTTATTAGTGATGCAGGTAATATGTATTTTGCTAGCGACGGTCGTGCTGGTCTAGGTGGATACGATATTTACGTAACACCACTTGACGCCGATGGTATGCCAGGTGAAATTTCAAACTTAGGAGAGCCAGCAAATAGTAATCAGGACGATTTCGGATTTATTATTAGAGAAGAAAAGCGTATTGGATACTTGTCTTCAAACAGAGATGGAAATCGTGGTAGTATAGATGATGAAATCTACCGAGTGCAAGAAAAATGTGAAATTATCTTGAATGGAACTGTTTTCGACGTAGACTCAAACAAATTACTTCCGGGTGCTGTGGTACAACTACTAGATGAAAATAACGGACTTGTAGAAGAGGTGACTGTTGGAGAAGATGCAGCATATCAATTTATGGCATCTTGTGAATCTACTTATTCTATTCGAGGGGCAAAAGATCGCTATGCACCATATGAAACTCAAGTGGTTACTCCAGATAAGACTAGCGAGATAACAGTGCCAGTGCCGCTTAAATTAATAGACCCTTGTCCTCCAAACGACTTAGGATGTAGATTGAAATTACAACCAATTTATTTCGATTTCGATCGCTATAACATTCGTCCAGATGCTGCTGTAGAGTTAGCTAAGATATTAGCAGCAATGCAAAAATATCCAGAACTTATCATTCATATAGAATCACATACAGATTCTAGAGCTCCGTTTAAATATAACGAGCGCTTAAGTGAAAAACGTGCACAATCTACACTTAATTGGTTAGTAGATAAAGGCATCGATAGAAGTAGGTTAACCGCTAAAGGATACGGAGAAAGACAATTGGTGAATCAATGTGCCGACGGTGTAGAATGTACCGAAGAAGAACACCAATTAAACAGAAGATCTATGTTTATTATTCAGAATTAGAATAGGGGAATTCTAAACTGAATTTTATTTAAACGTTCCATATCTTTTTATGGAACGTTTTGTTTTGTAATAGACCTATTTCGTATTTTTGAGAAAAAAGAACGAATTGCTATGGTAGAAGAACAAGTAATACTTGTAAATGAAAAAGATGAGCAAATAGGCCTCATGCCTAAACTTGAAGCCCATGAAAAAGGTGTTTTGCACAGGGCGTTTTCAGTATTTGTTTTTAACGAACAAAACGAATTAATGCTTCAACAAAGAGCCTTGCACAAATACCATTCTCCAGGATTATGGACCAACACTTGCTGTAGTCACCAACGCGATGGAGAGTCGTCTATAGAAGCAGGAGAACGAAGATTACAAGAAGAAATGGGCTTTACAGTGCCACTTAAAGAAACCATTTCTTTTATCTACAAAGCACCCTTCGATAACGGACTTACAGAACATGAGTATGATCATGTGTTGCTAGGGACCTATAATGATGCACCAGCTATTTGTGAAGATGAAGTTGCCGACTGGAAATGGATGCCCTTAGATGTTGTTAAAGATGATATTGCACTACGACCAGAACTGTACACAGAATGGTTTAAAATTATTTTCGAGAAGTTTTACAAATCCTTAGTCTCATGAGTTTAACTGTATATAGGAAAGCCCATTTTAATGCAGCACATCGTTTGTATAGAAAAGAATGGGACGATGCTAAGAATTACGAAGTCTTCGGAAAGTGTAGCAATCCACTATACCACGGTCATAACTATGAGTTAGAAGTAGGGGTTTCTGGAACTATAGACGATGAAACTGGCTTTTTAATTGATTTAAAGATTTTAAAAGAGCTTATTGAAACCGAAGTTGAAATTCCCTTCGATCATAAAAATCTGAACGAAGAAGTACCAGAGTTTAAAACTTTAAATCCAACGGTAGAGAACATTGCAATTGTTATCTGGAATAAATTACGCGCTAAACTAGCCAAGCACTACGATATTTCAGTAAAACTCTATGAAACACCCAGAAATTTTGTGGTGTACACAGGTAAGTAAGCGTAGATGTTAAGAACTATAATGATCCTTGTCTTTACTTGCATACTCACTTGGAGTTGTAGTGAAAACGTAAATAAAGAAATAGACATAAATGACTATTATGAAACTCAAGGAGTTATTACCAAAGTGAATCCTGCAATAGTTAAGGGGCAGAGACATTTATCGAGCTATTATTTTACGTATATCGATACCGATTCAACAATGAAGCATGGAACTGAAAAATATATAGAGACGCGAATGCGAGTTGGGAAAGGGTCTCCTGTTACAATCATGATTCACAAAGAAGACAGTTTAGATATGTTCATTGATCGATTAGGAGTTTTTTATGAAAATTCTTGGTCGATATTACAGAAAAATTTAGAGAAGACCAGCGATTAAAAACCAATGACAAGATTTCCGCTATACCCACTAAAATTTACACCCGAGCTTAAAGAAAAAGTTTGGGGTGGATCGCAGTTGGTTTCTTGTCTTAATAAAGAAGGTCAGGGTGTACTTGGAGAAAGTTGGGAGATTTCTGGCGTAGAAGGTACAATCTCTAAGGTAGCTACAGGTACATTAAAAGGAAAACAACTAACTGAGATTATCGCAGACTACAAAGAAGCGCTGGTAGGAACTTCTGTATACGCAACGTATGGAAATGAATTTCCATTGCTCTTTAAATTTATTGATGCTCAACAAGATCTTTCCGTACAACTACATCCTAATGATATATTGGCTAAGAAGCGGCATAATTCATTCGGAAAAACTGAAATGTGGTATGTTTTAAAGGCAAGCGGTGATGCTAGACTTATATTAGGTTTTAATAAAGAAGTTACCAAAAAGCAATATGCCGAAACTTTAGCGGCAGGACAGATTACATCTCTACTACAATCTAAAAAAGTATCTAAAGGAGAATCTTTTTTTATAGCACCCGGTACCGTCCATGCTATTGGGGCAGGTGTGTTGCTTGCTGAAATTCAACAAACTTCAGATATTACCTATAGAATCTACGATTGGGACAGACCCGATACAGATGGTCAATTAAGACAATTACATACAGAAGAAGCTTTAGAGGCAATCGATTTTAAAAACCAGCCCTCGAAAATTGAATACAGCGATTGCGAAAACACGAGAGTACTGCTTAAGGCTTGTCCTTATTTTGTGACACATAAATTACAACTCACAGAAGACTTTGTTGTTAGCAATTTTAAAGAAAATAGCTTTAAAGTATACATGTGTGTAGCTGGAGAAGCTTCTGTTTTATTTGAAGGTGAGCATGTAGCGATTAAAAAAGGAGAAACGGTACTCATTCCGGCATGCTGTAAGCACTATGTTTTTGAAACTGAAAACGCTACACTTTTAGAGGTGTACATTCCGTAGATATTTGTACCTTGCGCCCATAATTTTAAACTAAAAATCATGGCGAGTGTACGCGATTTAAAAAGAGATATTAACTACGTATTAGGCGACATAATTGAAGCTGTTTACATTTGGGAGCTTACAAATCCTGAAAAGGATACAAAGAAATCTCAAGCAATTATTGATGAGGCGATTGAAACTTTTGACGACCTTATTGTAAAAGTAAACGACCGAAGTGCTGAAAATAAAAAGGCACACTTTAAGGCTGTAAATGCCGAGTTAGAAACACGCGGTAGAAAACTAATAGATGAAATAAACAGCCTGTAACATTAGTTTGCAGCCTGCTGTTTTATAAGAGACTCCAAATCCATTCCGTATTTGGAGTTTTTTATGTTTTGAGGTAAAGTGCTGTAGACTGTATCTAAGTATTTTTGAGTAATTCCCTGAATTTCGTTTACCATAATGTAAGGTGAAATTTCATAATCTTTTTGCGACAAGGCATAATTTACAGATGCTAAATACCTACTACGCAAAACACTTTCTTCCTGTTTTTGTAATACATTAAATACCGAATCATTTTTTTCGGCCAATGCTTTTAGTTTTAAGGAAACAATGTCTAAGTTTTTATTGGCAAAACGCTGCATTAAATCTTTATATTCCTCAAATTTTTCGTGATTTTGAGAACCTGTAACGTTGTATTCTGCACCAAATTCCTCTAAGGTTGTTGTGATAGTAAGTTCTCCTTCTTCAGCAAAAAAGGGAATTCGCTCGTCTAGCAAATCTCCATTTTTTAAACGTAGATATAGAAATAACAACTGCGGACTAGGAACAGCTACTGAGAATTCAAAATTTTCATCGCCTGTCATTGCAACAGAATCCATCGAAACGAGAACAGAATCTTCAATTTTCTGAAGAATTAAGGTTCCTTTTTTAAGACCATCTACAGTTCCGGTAAGTTTCATTTCGTTTTTAGGAGCACAGCTAGTCAATGCTAATAGTGCGATGCATATAGTGAGGAAGTTGAATTTCATATAAGTAGTTATGATTATAACCTAGCTTTTAATAGAACTAGGAATTATAGAACAAGTTGGCAAAGATGCAAAATTAAGCAGACTAGTTAAGTTTCAGAATAAAATTTAGATAAATTATCCGCCTGCAACTAAACGCATCATTACCGTACAAAGAACTGCGCCTAATGTACCAATTGCGTAACCAAAAACTGCCAGCAATACACCAACAGTAGCTAATGATGGGTGAAATGCTGACGCTACAATAGGGGCAGAGGCCGCTCCTCCAACATTCGCTTGACTTCCAACTGCTAAGAAGAAATAAGGTGCGCGAATTAATTTTGCAACAAGAATGAGTAATCCAGCATGAATGGCCATCCAAACAAAGCCTACAGTAAGTAGTCCGGGGTTGTCAAAAATTTCCATTATATCAATCTTCATTCCGATACTTGCTACAAGTATGTAGATAAATATACTACCAATTTTACTGGCTCCAGCACCTTCATAATTTCGCGCTTTTGTATACGAGAGTATGATCCCGATAATGGTAGTAATAGAAACCATCCAGAAAAAGCTTGAGCTTAAAAAAGTAAGTGAATTACGCGCAATTCCTGGGTCTAGACCTTGTACAAAACCTTCAAAAGCTTGGCTCAAGTATCCCGCACCAAAGTGCGCAAAACTTACAGTACCAAAAGCAATTCCAGCTAAAATCATATAATCTGTGAGGGTAGGATTACGCTCTACTTTTTTCGAATATGTGGCGACTTTTTCTTTTAGACTTTCAATGGCAGAAGTATCTGCCTTTAACCACTTGTCTATGCGAGCCGCTTTTCCTATACCTATTAAAAGTATCGCCATCCACACGTTGGCAACTACAATGTCTACAAAAACCATTTGCCCGTATTGGCTAGGGTTAAACTGATATACTTCCAGCATAGCTGCTTGGTTAGCACCTCCGCCAATCCAGCTTCCTGCCAAGGTAGACAGACCACGCCACACTGCATCTGCGCCAACGCCTCCAACCGTTTCTGGCGAAACAAGCCCAATAAGTAATACTGCAACAGGCCCTCCTAGAATGATACCTATGGTACCCGTAAAAAACATAATAAGGGCTTTGGGGCCTAGATTGAAAACTGCTTTAAGATTCATACTCAAGGTCATTAATACCAAAGCTGCTGGTAATAAATAACGACTTGCCATATAGTATAGGCTTGTACTTCCTTCTACAACCTCTCCATTGTCTTGAACAGTGGTCCATTCTGGTGCTATAAGCCCGGCCGATGTTAGGATGGCTGGGATGAGATAGGCCATGAAAAGTGCAGGAACTATTTTATAAAACTTAAACCAGAACCCTTGTTTTTTGTGCGAGGTGTAGAAAATCAACCCTAAGGCAATCATTAACAATCCAAAAACAATGGTGTCGCTGGTAAAAAGGGGCGTTGTGTCTTTTATGGTTTCAGTAATAGTATCTTGCATGGTATTGTAGTTTGACTGCAAAATACGTTTTCTATTTCAGAATTATAAATTTTATTTTTTTGGCAATCGTTTACCCTTTTTAAGCATTTCATGAAGCATCCATTCTATTTGACCATTGGTACTACGAAATTCATCTGCCGCCCATTTTTCAATGGCCTTCATGGTATCTTCGTTTACACGTAGCGCAAATGCTTTCTTCTTCGACATAATGTGTCTTGTACTTCGTTTATTTTTTTATAAATGCTACAATAGCCTCCATAAGCTTTGGAGAAATTGGTCTTTTGGGTTCGTTGTAAGATTTTTGATTTACCAAATCGTCATCGTCTGCTTTTAGTTCTTTCAAAATATGATTCATTGTCGCTATTACTGTATAAGTAGCTTCAGGTTTGGCAGCTTTAAGAATTTCGCCCTCTGAAGGTAGCACCTGTAAATCTTTATCTCCAGCTAGAATTAGTACCGGGATGTCTAATTTTTTTATTTCTTCGGAAGGGTTAAACTGCATCCAACTGCGAATAAAGGGTTGAAGACTTGGTCTAAATATAGACCCTAGCCCATCACTATAGTTAAGAGCAACACCGTTCACTCGAAGATCATCGAAAGCAGTTCGAGCATTGTCTTTTAACCCAGGCGCTTGTTTCGAAAGCTGATCTACAATAACATCGTCTATGCTGCGACCAGGTCCGGCAATAGATATAAAACCATCAACGTCATTTTGAGAAGCAATCATGCCTACAGTAGACCCTTGGCTATGCCCAATGACGTATATCTTGGAGAAGGCATTCGATCTTTTAAAATAGGCAACAACATCATTGGCATCCTTAATAAAATCATCGAAACGAATACTTTCTTCATTTATCGTACGATCTTTCATTTGCTTAATAATTCGCTTGTCGTATCTAAATGAAGCGATACCTTCTTTATACAATGCTTCTGCAAGGTATTTTAGCGAATTATTATGAATCATTTGCTGGTTGCCGTTTCGGTCTGTTGGCCCAGAACCAGCTATAATAATCACTAAAGCCGATTTGTCTGTAGTCTCAGGAGTTAGTATGGTGCCGTCTATAAAAGCACTTACACTTATGTCTTTTTTAATAAGGGTAGTAGTCTCTTGTGCTGTAACTACAGTACATACAAGTAGTAAGAGGAATACGATGTTGCGTTTCATACGTTTTTGTTTTTTGTGAATCGTTCTAAGATTTGTCTGGCTTCTTCAGGTTTTTGTGTGCCTACTAAGGTTTTCTTGCCACTGTTGAACACAATTTGTATGCCCATATTACCTTTGGTATTATACACTTTGCCATGCCCACTTAAAGAAAACTTATAGCCCCAGCCACCAAATTCTCTTAATGGGCTATACTTCCTAACGCGACAACTTTGAATTTCGTGCCAAGACGCAGTTCTTAGTTTTCTCTGGAAAGGCCAAAAACCATAATGAACACCTACGCTGTCTATCTTTGTTTCTAATCGAGTAGTGAATATCAATACGGTTATTGTTAGAACCAATACCACCGTAGGAATGCTAACAGCAAGAAAGTCTGTCATCTCACTAGGAGCAACTTTTGGATACGACATAGCCAAGGCGCCAATTGTAATCGCTACAGTGCTCATCATTAAAATGACAAGCCAAACCTGATTAAACTTTTGAGATTCGTGAAATAGACGCATGTTATCTTGTGTGAATTTAATGTTTAAGTGTTTAAGGTTCCGGTATTAACAACAGGAGATGCATCTTTGTCACTACATAAAATAACCATTAAGTTGCTAACCATTGCAGCTTTACGTTCTTCGTCTAAGGTTATAATTTCTTTTCGGCTTAATTCTTCTAAAGCCATTTCTACCATGCTAACGGCACCTTCAACAATCTTATGTCTTGCAGCTACTATGGCAGTTGCTTGCTGTCGTCTTAACATAGCGCTGGCAATTTCGTTGGCGTAAGCAAGGTATCCAATTCTAGATTCTAAGACTTCAATACCAGCTATATCAAGTCTTTCTTCTAATTCTTTTTCAAGCGCTTCATTAACTTCAGCCATGCTAGAACGAAGGGTAATGTCTTCGTCTGTGCCTTCGTCTGCGAAATTATCATAAGGATATTTACTGGCTAGTTCCCTTACTGCCGCATCTGTCTGTATACGTACGAAGTTTTCGTAATTATCTACATCGAACGCCGCTTTATGGGTATCTCTAACTCGCCAAACAAGAATGGTGCTAATAATTATAGGATTTCCTAATTTATCATTCACTTTTAACCGCTCACTGTCGAAGTTTCTGGCGCGTAACGATATTTTTTGTTTTATATAAAAAGGATTTACCCAGTACAATCCATTTTTTCTGATGGTTCCAATATACTTTCCAAAAAGTAATAAAACCCTAGAACCATTTGGGTTTACCAAAACAAATCCAGGAAGAAGCAAGAGAGCGAAGATGATGAGTGCTATAAACCAAGGAGACTTAGTGATAAAAATAGCAGCAATACCTCCAAAAAATAGAAGTAAAAAGACAAATAGCATTAGATAACCACTGGACGGATTAGAAACTTTTTCGTTGCTCATAGGAATTAATTTAAAGTGATATTAAAATGATATTAAACAAATATAACTTATTTTTTATGAAATTTCCAAATTAATTTTTGAGATGCTTTTCCGAAGTAATGCTATCTTTGTAGAAATAACATTAGTATGAAGGCCCTTATACAGATTACATTTCTTTTATTTATAGGCATACAGGTAACCGCAACAGAAGTAGATTGGGGAGTTACTGGTCACAGGGTAACTGGAGAAATTGCCGAGAAACACTTGTCTAAAAAAGCAAAAAGGGCGATTGATAAATTGTTAAACGGACAGTCGTTGGCATTTGTCTCTACCTATGCAGACGAAATTAGAAGTGATGATAGATACCAAGAGTTTGCACCTTGGCACTATGTAAATTTTGAGTTTGGGGGTACTTATGAGGCCAGTACGAAGAATGATAAGGGAGATATTTATATGGCAATTAATCGTTGTGTTGCTATTTTAAAAGATGATACTTCTTCCCAATCTGACAAAGTGTTTTATTTAAAAATGTTAGTACATTTTATAGGTGACATACACCAACCGCTTCATGTTGGTATTGCAGATGATAAGGGTGGAAACGATTTTCAAGTGAGATGGTTTAACGAAGGAACAAATTTACATGCGGTATGGGACACAGACATGATTGAACACTACAACATGTCTTATACAGAATTAACGGCTAGTGCTAAACGTTTATCTCCTCTTCAAGTTGAAGCTATTCAAAACAGCTCTGTTAAAGACTGGATGTATGAAAGTCGCGCGTTGTGCGAAACAATTTATAAGAATACTGAGGCTGGTGAAAAATTAAGCTATCGGTATATGTATAACAACTTCACAACTGTTAGAGACCAGTTGCAAAAAGGTGGGATTAGATTAGCTGGTGTGTTAAATGATATCTTCGGATAGCGTCACTTATTTGTCCGCTTTGAAATTTTGTTGTTTGAAATTTGTCGTTGCCTATTGCTTTTAAACGTATTCATTTCTGAAGCTCTTAATTTTGCATGCTTGGTAGATCTGCCTTGTACACGTTCTCTCCACATTCTAAAGCTAGACGGTTTCATTTCACGTCTCATGAGTTCAATTACTTCTTGTTCTGAAATATGAAATTGATAGGTGATGGCTTCAAAAGGTGTTCTATCTTCCCATGCCATTTCTATAATTCTGTCTAATTCTCTTTCGGTAAATTCCATGTTTAATATTTTATGTATTTGGTCGATTCCTGAATATGCTTTATCGAAAACACTTATAGTCAGTAGTTTGCGAGCATCGATTTTACGTTTTGCAATGTTTTTTTGAAGTACTTTTGCTTTCCCCCATTACTCAAATATAGTTTAATAGTATAGCTAATGTGTTTTCAGGATGAATAGATTCAGAAATATTACATACACCATTAGAGTGGTTACGGGGGTCATAATTTTGCTTCATGGACTACTCCGAATTATTTTTTTAGATACTTACATAGAGTTTGTTCTAACGCACTTTTATGATATGCTTCCTACAGAAACAGGATTGACTGTTGGAGCGTCATTATTTCCTTTTATTGAATTTTTTACAGGGTTACTTATTATAAGCAATGTAAATATTAAAAAATCTATACGTATTGCCTTTTGTATATCGCTGGTAATGATTTGCTTTATTATTGCAGATCAACTATACTCAAGGTTAATTTACCATGGAGTTATTATTGGGCTTTTAGTCTTTTTATGTTTCAAGGTAGATAAGAATCAGCAAACACCTACACTTAGTGTATGACCCGAAAGGTAAGGTTAATACGCGGCGCTACAATTTTCTTTGTCTTTGGAATTTGATGTTTCCAAAAGTGCTGCGTTTTACCTTTCATGACTAATAAGCTTCCGTGCTCGAGTGCAATACTGCGACGCAATGTGCCATCCCCTTTGTTTTTTAACTGAAACATTCTTTTCGCCCCCAGGCTAACGGAAGCTATTATCGGGTTTTTACCCAATTCTTTTTCATCATCACTATGCCAGCCATTGCTGTCTTTTCCATCTCTGTAGAAATTTAATAAAACACTATTAAAAGAAGTTTTTGTAATGCGTTCAACATTTCGTTTTAAAGCTGAAATTTCCGAAGTAAACGGCATTGCCTCCATGGTTAATGAACTATAGCTATAACGCTGTCCTTCATCACCATACAAGGCAGTAAGTCTAGGTTGGGCATACGTCTTGCCAAAAAGTTTAATATCATCCTGCCTCCATAAAACCGTATCCTTAAACACTGAAAAATAATCGGAGGCTTCTTTTACTGAAAGAAAATCTTTGTAGTAGACTATTTCTGCGTTCGGCAGATCAATGAATTCAATTTTCATGATGCTATAAAATCTGTGCTAGGTGTATAGATACGCCCAATAAATTAACACAAACTGAAGCGGAATACGCAATATAAGCACCCACTTAGGCAGTTTAAGCGCAGCTTTTTTTTCTTGAAGCATATATACATGAACGGTTAAAAAGAGCAGTAGCATGCCTATAATTGCCCAAGCAGCAATGCTTTGTGTTTCAGCATTGAGAAGAAGAAAGCCAAATGCCATTTCAGCCAAACCACTTATTAATACCAACGATGTGTGTGCAGGTAAGTAGGGTGGCATGATACGCACGTATAGTTTTGGTTTTTGAAAATGAAATGCACCAGCCACTATAAAAAGTAGTCCGAATACATATTGGTGCCATGGTAACATGATAAGGTGTCTTTAAGTTGTTGGATGCTTGCCACAAAGGAAAACTGATATTGTAAGGGCAACTATGAAATTTGGGTTTTTCATATGGTAAAAGTAAGGCTAAAAAATAAAACCCCTTCTTATAAGAGAAAGGGTTTTTATCACTTGGTTGGTACCGCTGTACTTACTCCTTTATAAACTGCTTTGTTAGTTGTTCGCTTTCTCCAATAATGACCATTAGATAGGTAGCGCTTGCCAACTCTGAAACATCCATACGGCGGTTATCACTGTTATCTGCCTTAAAGCTCTTTATAAGTCTTCCTGTTACATCATACAACTGAATTTTTTTCAATGGTATGTTATTCGGATTAGAAAGATTGATAAAATCGGTAGCTGGAATTGGATATAGTGAAAGTGAGCTTATATCATTTTCTTCTGAAATTCCCAGAATATCATCTACCGTTAGTCTAAAGAAACAACTCACCATATTTCCTGAAGGATCGGCAGCAGTAAACGTAATTAAGTATTCACCTTGTTCTAATAAGGTGCCCGCAACTGGATCTTGTTCTATTGTTGCCAAGTCGTCACAATTATCATTCACCGTAACATCTCCTAATGCAACAAAATCTGGCAGTACATACGGGCCAGAGCTAGTCACCGTCATGTCGTCAGGGCATGTTATAACCGGGTCTAAGGTATCAACAACATTTACTATGGCAGTACAGCTGTCTGTGGTGCCATTTCCGTTGGTCACGGTAAGGGTTACAGTAATTGGTGTTCCTACATCGCTACAATCAAAGGTATCGATGTCTAAAGTCAATCCGTTGAAACAACCTGCGCCCGTAGAACCAGCATTAATAGCTTCTGGAGTAATGGTTGCTGTTCCGTCTGCAGATAAAGGAACAGTAATATTTTGGCAAACCGCCACTGGAGTAGCATTTTCTTCTACAACGGTGACAATAGCAATACAACTGCTTACATTACCATTTACATCTGTTACCGTAAGTGTAACATCATTAGGTCCTACATTGCTGCAGTCAAAAGTGTCAATATCTATTGAGATATCATGAATACCACAAGCATCGAAACTACCACCATTTACGTCTTGTGCTACAATCGTTGCCATTCCCGCTGCATCTAGTTGTATCGTAATATCTTGGCATATCGCATCTGGCACCACGTTGTCTTCCACCGTAATTATAGACGTACAAGTTGCACTATTTCCGGAGGTGTCCGTAACGGTTACAACAATAGAATTTTCACCAATGTCATTACAATCAAAAGTATCTTGACTTAACGTAATAGAGGCTATTTCGCAGTTGTCTGTACTGCCTCCATCAACATCTGTTGGTAATACGGTGGCGGTTCCTGTGGCGTCTAGTTGCGCTGTAAAATCTTGGCATATTGCCATAGGTGCAGTATCTTCGGAAATTGTAACAATTGCTGTACACGAACTTGAATTTCCGTTAACGTCTGTATAGGTAACAGTAACGGTATTGCTTCCGATGTCGTCACAAGTGAAAGTTGTTTGCGAAACTGAAATTGAGGCAATACTACAGTTATCTGAACTTCCGCCATCTACGTCACTTGGTAAAATAGTAACACTATTTTCAGTGCCAAGCGAAACCGAAATATCCTGACATACTGCGGTTGGAGGAATAGTATCTTCTACGGTAACAGTTGCATTACAAGTACTCATATTTCCAGCGGTATCTGTTACTGTTAATGTAACTGTTTGTATTCCAACATTTGCACAGGTAAAAGTGTTGGGTGATACACTCATAGATGCAACACTACAATTGTCTGTGCTACCGCCATCTATATCTACTGCAGTAATCATAGCTATGCCTGTTGCGTCTAATTGTGCCGTAAAAGCTTGACATACTGCTGTAGGTGGCGTTGTATCTATAAGAACCACGTTAAACATACACGAATCTGAATTACCAGATGCATCAGAGGTCGTTAAGGTAATCACCGTGTCTGAAGTGATTACAGTTCCTGGTGCAGGTGATTGCATCACAGTGGGAGCAGCGTCACAAGCATCTGTTACGGTAGCTAACCCTGTATAGTCTGGGAGTGTAAACTCACAGTTGGCGTTAAGGTCTTCGGTTTGATCTGCTGGGCATGTAATTGTTGGAGCTGTAACATCCACAGGAATTACGTCAAACACACAACTATTTATATTTCCAGAGGCATCTTCAGCAAAAAGCGTTATTTGCGTTGTAGCTGTGATGATGGTTCCAGCAATTGGACTTTGCGTTACTATTGGATTTGGATCACAACCATCTGAAACGGTCGCTAACCCAGTATAATCAGGAAGCGTAAACTCGCAGTTGATGTCAAAGTCTTCGGTTTGGTCTCCTGGGCAGGTAATAGTTGGAGGTATTACATCAACAAGAATCACGTTAAACGTACACGAATCTGAATTGGAAGACGCATCTGTTGCGGTAAGCGTGATTATGGTGTCTGTAGTAATTACTGTCCCTGGCGATGGTGATTGCGTTACAGAGGGAGTAGTGTCACAAGTATCTGCCGTTGTCGCTAATCCAGTATAGTCTGGAAGTGTAAACTCACAATTGGCATCAAAATCTTCGGTTTGATCTGCAGGGCAAGTAATTGAGGGAGCCGTAACATCTTCAACGGTAACAACTGCTGTACACGAATCTGAATTTAAAGCGTCGTCAAAAACCGTTAGGGTAATATTTACAGGTGTTCCTAAATCTGCACAGCTAAAAGTATCCTGGCTTATCTGAAAATCGGTTACTGCACAATTATCTGTACTGCCTCCGTCTACATCGGTAGCAACTATAGTTGCATTTCCGGTAGCGTCCAGTTGAATGGTGATATTTTGGCAAACAGCTACAGGTGCTTCAATATCATTTACCGTTACATCAAAGCTGCACGTACCTATATTTCCAGAGGGATCGGTATAGGTAAAGGTATTTGTTGTTGTACCAACGGGGAATTCAGAACCAGCAGCTAAACCTGACGTTTGTGTAAGAAGGGTCGAGTTTTCTATTTCTAATACATATTTAAACGCAAAAGATGTGTCGTCCCAATCGTCCCACTCGCCACCGGCTAAAGTGTACATGTAATCTTGATTACCGCCGCTATTATTAGGTTGACCGGCTGTCCAATTGGTATAAGTCACAGGTTCACCATTGTGCCATTCAAAAGTACCTTCGGTAACTACATCGTTAAATCCGAATAGTGGATATGGTTCCAAATTTTTTCCTTGGATATTTGCTTCAAAAAAGGCATTCATTTCTGCCGATTCTATGGAAGCTACAAATCCGCCATTTGCGATAGCATCTGCAAAAGCATCAAGGGGAAGAAAGTTGTTTTGCGATAAATAGTATATTTTTTTATTGCTGAAACCAATAAAATCAAATCCGGGTAATTCAATTACTGCACAGTTTTCTGAAGCCAAAACCGTATAATCAACAGTGGCGCCGCAAGCACCCAAATCATTGTCTACAGTAATGTCTACGGGACAACTTATTACAGGATCTTCTGTGTCATCTACGGTGATGTTAAATGAGCAAGTATCTGTATTGCCATTTGCATCGGTGACTACAAACGTATTGGTAGTGGTTCCTATAGGAAATAAACTATTTGGGCTCAATCCAGCGGTTTGTATGGTGGTTTGGTTTAAATATTCGGAGCCATCAATGGCGATGATGGGTGGATACACAGTTGATGGTCCAAACACTCCTCCACAGGAGATATAACCAACGGCAGTTTCTGAAACATTATCAGAATGATAGCCCATAATAAAATCGGTCGATGCGGGGGTTTGTACTTCAATAATAATAGTAGCAGTTGCAGGTATAAATACGTTGAATGGAACATCTAAAATACCAGATGCAGCAGGTAAAGCGACTGTGTTTGTAGCATAAGGAGGAATTACATTATCAAGAGGTGCTGGATAGGACGTAATACCATTTGGAAGTTGATCTCCTAAATATATATTGACGGTTAAATTTTCAGTAGGATCAGCACTAAAAATACCAACTGCGATATTATTAATAAAATAGTCGTTAGTAACCCCTTCAGCGACTAAGTTATATACCCTAGCGTGACTTGAAGGAGTACTGAGACAATCTAAAGCGAAATTTATAATTTCATCCATTTGCGCCAATCGCTTCGGATTGGTTTGATTGCAATCTTCATTAGGAATAGGGAAAGGATAATCTACATAGGCGCCACAAAGACTAGGGTCATTTACCGTGGTAATATCTGCGGGGCAAACTATTGTTGGTGGCGCACTATCGGTAATTGTAACCGTAAAACTACAGGTGTCTGTATTTCCTGAGGTGTCAGTAGCGACAAAGGTGTTGGTAGTTGTGCCTACCGGAAAATTAAACCCAGAGGGTAGTCCAGCAGTTTGTTCAATTCCTCCTGTAAGTTCTAGTATATATCTTGCACCAAATCCAGCGCTAATATCTATCCAGAATCCGTCTGGGCGCATCCATACATAATTTTCAGTAGCCCCTCCATTGGGTTCTCCAACTAACCAATTTTCATACACAAAGGGAACGCCGCTTTGCCATTCAAACGTGCCTTCTGTAGTCACGTCATTTAAACCTATATAATAAGTTATACCGGGGGCTATAGCCTCAACAGATTGGTTGATGAGTAGTTTAGTTTCTTCATCAACAATGGCAGCTACATTTCCACCTTGTGCAATAGCATCTGCAAAAGAATTGGGCCCATCAAGAGAGCCGTCTGATAAATAATACGATTTCCCATTCTTTGAACCTAAAAACTGAAAGCCAGCGGGTGTTGCTGGTGTTACGCCAATATTGTCTGTTGCCGTTGGAAAAGGATATGTTATAGGATTGATAGCACAATCTCCGTTAATGTCTGCAGGGCAGGTGATCACAGGTGGGGTAGTATCTGGTATAGCTGGCCCTTCAAAAGCTCCGAAATCTACAGTGGCTGTTCCGTTACCGTCGCCATCTAAGATTCTCGTATTTCCGTTAAGATCGGTTGCTTGCATAACATCGCCATTGGTGCCAATATCGATGACAGGTGAGCCAGGTTGCAGGGTAAAATCGAATGCCGCAGGGTTTGTAAATAATGGATCCACATCAAACAGACAACAAGTCCCAACGAAACCACCACTTTCGAACAAACTATTACTTCCGAATTCAGTAATCATCGCTAAATTTAAAAGACCTATTGATTCTGAACCATTATTCCAAAATATATCGTTGATGAGGTTATAGTTTACATCCCCGGTATTATTAATGTATAGTGCAGAGCCATTGGTGCTTGCATTGTTTTGGGTAAAAGTAGTCCCAATAAGGTACAGGTCAAATACCGATGTGTTTGTTTGAAAATTCAGGCCCCCACCTGTAACGGCTGTATTATCATGAATAAGTACATTTTCTGTTCTGATATTTGAATTTACAATTGTAAACCCACCTCCTAGATTATCAGAGGTGTTAAAATTCAATACAGAATTAATAATAGCAACATTAACAGCGCCTGAAACATACAACCCACCTCCACTTTCAGAAGCAGCATTATTTGTAATAGTACAATTAATAATGGTGATTTGTTGTTGGGCATTGGTTGCATAGATACCACCACCAAGGTCATTGGTACCACCGCCGTTTGCATTTCCATCAACCACACGAAGTCCATCTAACAAGATTGTGGTTCCAGCGCTTACCATAGAAACCACGTGATATGAATTATCTGCAGAAGTTGCTGGAACGCCTATATCTCCACTCAAAATGGTAGGGTAGGTATTAAAATCTCGCGTCGCCAAATCGATAGCCCCATTGCTTGGTGAAAAACCACCGTACACATCTGTATTTCCAGGGATTTCAAAGCTAATAGTTCTATCTGTTGTTGCAGTTGGGAGGTAGGTGCCTTCTGCAATATAAATGGTGTCTAGTGCAGGGCAGTCATTAATAGCGATGATAGCATCCTGTATGTCGGTAAGCGCATTCGCCCAAGAAGAACCATCATTAGCTCCTGTTGCATTTTGGTCTACATAAACGATAGTACCCGAAATACTGGCACAGTCAAATGAAAGGTTTACCGTAAAACTGCATGTATCGGTATTGCCAGAGCTATCGGTTGCTACAAAGGTGTTTGTAGTGGTGCCTAACGGAAAATTGCTGCCAGATGGCAATCCGGCAGTTTGTGAAACGGAAACCGTACAGTCATCGGTGGCTGTGGGTACTGTGTAGGAAATGGGATTTAAAGAAGCGTCTCCCGTAATATCTGCTGGACAACTAATGACCGGATTTTCCACATCGGCTAAAAATGGAATGATATACACATCGAAATCTGCACCGTACACGTTTAGTAAATTTTCAAATCCAAAACCTGAAGTGAAAATATGGTTTGAGGCATCTGCTTCTCCTTCTGCTACGGTACATCCTGGTGGACCTAAGCAAGAAGTTATTACCACCAATTGATCGTCTGCATCACCTGCAAATATTTCAACTGCGGCATGGTATTGGGCCGTTGTAGGGATAAGCGGTGTGGTAAATGTAAGATTATAAACGCCAAAAGACCCTCCTCCTGGCACCCCTAAGGTAGTTGGCGAAAACCCTGCGGTTGACCCTAATAGCGCACCGGGTGCCCCAGAACCATTATCGTCATATAAACTAATCTGAAACGTCATGTCACCATCGGTATCAATCAAAGACCCTAATCCGATTTGAAGTCCGCCAATTTGCTCAACGCCAGGATTCGACGATGGGTAGCGTTCATATACTCCTTTTAAATCGGTCGGATTGACAAGGTTTGCCGGATCAGGTACTCCTGAAATCCATCCACCCCCAAATCCATAGGCAGTCGGCGTTGGCGTTGGCGTATCCCATTGATCTGATAAAAGATCGCATCCATCGGGATTTGTCGTACGGCTTCCGAAAGTTTGTACCGCCATTGGAGTGATGGTTTGCGCTTTCGAGGGGGCCAAATTACTAGTTCTGCTTTGTGCCATTTTAGTAATGTCAGCCCCAACAGCAGGGTTGCGCTTGTATGGTTGATTCGCGAATACTTGTTTCTGCAGCAATGGATTTTCAATGTTTTTGCTGCTAGAAGCTGATGGAAAGGTCGTGAGGGAGTTTGTTTCTTGACTCGTGCAAATAGCGGTTGAAATCGCCATAAGACAAAGCAAATAGATATGTTTCATTTGAAATTGGTTGGTAGTTGTACACGACAAAATAGGAATTTAACTTAAGAATAGAACTACGTGTTTATACGTAATTCATGTTTATTCGATAAAATGGTTTTTTTATAGGCTATCAGTCTAACTTGCTGAAAGTGAGTAAGCAATCTGACTGCTTGTGTTTTGATTTTTATAGAAATAATGAAATAGTATTGTATGTTTAATTTTCTTGTAATTACGCACAATAAGGTTGTTTATCTTTTACCTTTCTTAAATTTCTACACTTAAATTGTCTCTTTTAGCGCTCTGTTTACCAAATAATATTTCTTGATGTGAATTTATTTTTTCTCAATTAGTTTTCCGTTGGTGTTGTTGCCAACCTCGATGATTTAACTTTGGAAATCTCCTAAGTTATAGTTATCACCATCACTAATTAGCGTCATTTCATGTATAAGAGCCGTAATTTTTTGATTGTTATGGTAATCGAAGGTACATTAATATCCTAGGGGTAAACAGAACTGTAAGTTTCTCGGCAAGATGTGAAAACATAAAAAACCCCCTTCCTGCAAAGGAAGAGGGTTTCTTTATAATTGATTAAAATAATCTAAAAAGACTATTCTTTTATCAAACGTTTTACAACGCTTGCATCCTCACCTTCAATCTGTACGATGTACACACCAGAAGCAAGGTTCGAGATATCTATAGTGATTTCTCCTTGCATGTCAGAAAGGTTTGTTGTGTTTACCAACTTACCGTTAACGTCATACATGGTTGCTTTCTCTAATAAGATATTTGAGCTGTTAGCAATAGTAACCTGTCCTTGTGCAGGGTTCGGGTACATTGTGATTCCAGCATCTAGGTTGTTATCGTTAACACCTAAGATACTCTCTACAGTAAGTTCAAAAGTACAGCTACCTACATTTCCGTATTCATCTGTAGACGAAAGCGTCACAGTGTATACACCGTCAGGAATCAAGCTACCAGGAGCAGGATCTTGAGCGAAGATAGTAAGTGGGTCTGTACAGTTGTCTACCGCAGTTGCTAATCCGTCACCGAAGTAATCTGGCACTTCGTATAATTGGTTGTTAGCACCTGGATCTACAGTCATATCTCCTGGACATGTAACTTCAGGTCCAAGAAGGTCTACTACAGTTACAAAAGCAGTACATGCTGCAGAGTTTAAACTTGGATCTGCTACAAATACAGTTACTTCAATTGGAGTTCCTATATCTGCACATGTAAAGTCATCGATGTTTACAGCTGCTGTATCGAAGCCACAAGCTTCAAAACTAGCTGCCATGTCAATCATGTCAAACGGATCAAGCATTGCTGTTCCATCTGCACCTAACTCTAATGTAAAGTCTTGACAAACTAAGATAGGAGCAGTATCATCAATTACGTTGATGGTTGCTGTACACATTGAAGTGTTTCCAGCGGCATCTGTAACCGTTATGTCGTAAGTAGAGATACCTACATCATCACAACCTACTTCAAACATGCTTACGTCGCTACTTCCACCGCCTGTAGTATACTCAACAGTTCCGTTAAAGACACGTGGAGCGAAAATAGCTCCGAATGGGTAAATCACCGCACTACCTTCTAATATTTCCATGTTAGGGTCTGCAGCAAATACATCGCCTACAGCAGTTCCGGTAGTGTAATTAAACCCTAATGTAGCTGCTTTGTTTGGTGATGCGATATAGAATGCATGAGTTTCACCAGCTAAAACAGGGTAGTTTAATGCCAAGTTTAAAGATGTTGGTAATCCATCTCCGGCAGATACAACGCCAGGTGCATTTCCTATTAAGGTCCATGCAGAAGGATCTCCTTCAAAACCAACATGTGTTCCTAATTTAGCATACACTTCAATATCTAGTACTGCACCATCATCTAAGTTCACTTCAAAAGAATCGATAGTTGCATCGTTTAATGCATTAATATCAAACATCATACTTCTAATTCCATTTCCACCGGCAAAAGTTGTGGTAAGGGTATTAGCCATAGAACCACCAGTGCTTGGAGTAGTAGCTGTTACTGTACCACAGTTATCTGTTACACTAGACAATAGGTCGATTACATTTACAGTAGCCATACCGTTAGCATCTAAAACAACATCGAATGGTGGTCCTGCTGGTGCAAGGTACTCATAGGTAATTCCCCAAGCAGCTAAGACACCATCATCTCCCGCAGGGAATGTATCTGTTACAGTTAATGTCCAATCTCCTACTGTACTTAAGCCGTCGAAGGCAGCAAGTGGGTTGTTAGGGATAAACGAACCATTAATAGTAGGTACACCGGCATCGCACTCGTCTTCTACAGGGTCTGTAGCTTCGTCGTCCATGGTTGCTAAGATATCGGCACCTGCACATCCAAAGGCAGATGCAGGAACTCCTGGTTGGTCAACAATAACCACACTTGTTCCGTCAGGACCTGTAAGTTCTACAATTAAGTCACCTACCCACGCATGTGGAATATCAAGGTCTACATTAAGGTCTGTGATATCAAATTCATCAGTTACTGAAATTGTACTGCTCACAACTGGTGAAGTTGCATCAATTGTTAATCCTGGTGTTGCAGAAGCTGTAGCAGTTGTTGCCGTTGGAGCTCCTTCACAAGCAATTACAGGAGCTTCATCATCTGTTACGGTAACGTCCATAGTACAAGAAGCGCTTAAACCAGCAGCATCAGTATAGGTCCAAGTTACAGTAGTTGTTCCTACTGGGTAGAAATCTGAAGCATCGTTTGTACCATTATAATCGTTGGTTAGATTTGCAGAAAGTTCTTGGTAACTTAACTGGAAGTTATTTGTTGCACAGAACAAATCTACATCAGGATCTGCTTGTAACTCAAAATTAAGATCTGGACCAAATGTTGTAATCCAATTGTTCCAAGTTGCGGCGGATACAATAAATGAGCCTCCAAAATTAAGACTACAATCACCTTGCTGTCCTCCTGGATTAGAATATACAATGGTTCCGTCAGGACCTTCTAGGTCAAAAACTTCGGTAACAAATCCAAAATCACCGCTGTAGGTAACGTTAACATTTATATCTCCAGCAGCCATCGCTGGAGCTGTTAATGTGTACGGTGTGTCTGCTAAATCTCCAGCAACAAAAATCATATCTGTAATAGGTCCATCTACAACTGGGCTTGGAGGACTAGTTACTACAGGACAGTTATCCATAATAGTTGGTAACGGAACTGTAACATTTGCTCCACAAACACCAGCATCGTTTGTTTGCGTAATATCTGCAGGACATGTAATAGTTGGTGCTTCGTTGTCTAATATAGTAACGTCAAACGTGCACGTAGCAGTATTACCATCACTATCGGTAACAGAAAGCGTTACGGTTGTTGTACCTACTGGAAATACGTCGCCACTCTCAAAAGGAGTTGCTACAATGTCTCCAGAAATATTTCCATCTTCGTCATCTAGTGCTACTCCTAAGAAGTTAACTTGACCCCCGCATACACCGGGATCATTGTTCTCAACAATATCTGCAGGACAGAAAATTTCAGGAGGGTTTCCGCCAGAAGCAGCGTTAAAACGAATATCCATCGCTAAATCTGATGTAGCAGCTATACCACAAGTAGCTGGGTTATTCCATGTTGGGCAGCTTCCAGATATGAGCGCATCTGGATCTTGAAATTGAAATTGATTGCCATTACCATCGGTAGTTTGAACCCATCCCCATTGACCGAAGAGTCCAAAATTCATTATTGGCTGAATACTCAACCAATATGTTGTACCTGCGGTTAAAGCAGGAACGCCAGTTGGCGATAGTGTAAAGCTAGGGTTGGCTGGTCCAGCCACAGAGCCTGGAAAATCTTCAGTAAAAATAACCGTTGCTCCTGGGACTCCCGGCGCATCGTTGTAGATGGTCATTCTAATTGAAATAGAAGGATCATCAAGTGTGGTTCCTCCGCCAAAAAATGCTCCGGCAATATCTACTTCACAAATTATAGCATCTCCTCCAAGTGGAACAACAAAGTCATCTGCAGACTGAAGTGTGCTGTTTCCAAAATCTGGAAAAATTTGACTTGCAACAGCAGCTCCTGGAGCTGTATTGTTTAAGTAGTTTGGCAGCACATTATCACAGGCTACCATTCTATTTGCATTTCCTTCGAAATCGACTGTCTGATTGCTTGGATAGCTGTTAGTACTCATAGCTTGAATGCCAGAAGTGGTAGTTTGCGCAAATACGGGTGTCGTACCTACGAGTAAGGCCATAAAAAGCCCTACATAAAAAATAGTTTTTTTCATCTTAAAAATTAATTTATAGTTAGAGACACGAAAGTACCTAATTTGAATACTTGTGTGCATTATTTTAGATGAAGAGTATGAAAAAGTCGTTATATAACATCAGAATTAATGGTTTTAAAAAATGAAGAAAGAAAATTCGTATGAATTATTCTACTGAAAATGTAGCTTCATGTTGTTTTATATGGCGCATATTTATTGCTGTTATAAAAAAGCCCCCTTTCATCCAGATAGTTGTCTGGACAAAAGGGGGCTTGGTCTTATTTATTTAAGAGTTAGTTACTCTTTTATTAAACGTTTTACCACGCTAGCGTTTTCACCTTCAATCTGTACGATGTACACGCCAGAAGCAAGGTTCGAGATATCTATAGTGATTTCTCCTTGCATGTCAGAAAGGTTTGTTGTGTTTACCAACTTACCGTTAACGTCATACATGGTTGCTTTCTCTAATAAGATATTTGAGCTGTTAGCAATAGTAACCTGTCCTTGTGCAGGGTTCGGGTACATTGTGATTCCAGCATCTAGGTTGTTATCATTCACACCTAAGATACTCTCTACAGTAAGTTCAAAAGTACAGCTACCTACATTTCCGTATTCATCTGTAGACGAAAGCGTCACAGTGTATACACCGTCAGGAATCAAGCTACCAGGAGCAGGATCTTGAGCGAAGATAGTAAGTGGGTCTGTACAGTTGTCTACCGCAGTTGCTAATCCGTCACCGAAGTAATCTGGCACTTCGTATAATTGGTTGTTAGCACCTGGATCTACAGTCATATCTCCTGGACATGTAACTTCAGGTCCAAGAAGGTCTACTACAGTTACAAAAGCAGTACATGCTGCAGAGTTTAAACTTGGATCTGCTACAAATACAGTTACTTCAATTGGAGTTCCTATATCTGCACATGTAAAGTCATCGATGTTTACAGCTGCTGTATCGAAGCCACAAGCCTCAAAACTAGCTGCCATGTCAATCATGTCAAACGGATCAAGCATTGCTGTTCCATCTGCACCTAACTCTAATGTAAAGTCTTGACAAACTAAGATAGGAGCAGTATCATCAATTACGTTGATGGTTGCTGTACACATTGAAGTGTTTCCAGCAGCATCTGTAACTGTGATATCTAACGTAGAAATACCTACATCACTACAGTCTAAGTCGATCATTTCAACTGGTACTGGTGTTGTAGAATTTGCTAAGTAGTTAAGAGTACCATTCCAAATACGTGGTGTAAATGGAGCGCCATCAAATGGTGCGTTACTACCTGAACCTAAGCTTAACGTCATGTGTGAATTAGAGTACATTAACATACCAGGAGAAGGATCTGTTCCTGTTCCTGAGTAAGAATGTCCATGAGTAGCATCCATTACAAGTGCAACACCGTATGTAGTACCTGCAGTTAATACAACTTGTGTATCTAATACAGCATTACTCGGAACGTTTAATGTTCCTGAAGCAGTACCTGAACCTGTCGCAGCAAGCGTCCACGCTCCAGCGTTACCTTCATTACCTACAGAAGTACCAACTAAGGTATACATCTCTACAGTAAAGGCACCACCTTCTTCAGTGTTTAAGTCTAGGTCTGTTAAGGTAACATCTCCACCAGTATCTACAGCAATGTCAAAGTATACAGCACCTCCATTAGAACCTCCATTATTACTATCAAATAATGTAGTAATAGAACCTGGAGCAATACCAGTAACATCTGTTGTAGCTGTTACCATACCACAGTTGTCCGTTACACTAGACAATAGGTCGATTACATTTACAGTAGCCATACCATTAGCATCTAAAACAACATCGAATGGTGGTCCTGCTGGTGCAAGGTACTCATAGGTAATTCCCCAAGCAGCTAAGACACCATCATCTCCCGCAGGGAATGTATCTGTTACAGTTAATGTCCAGTCTCCTACTGTACTTAAGCCGTCGAAGGCAGCAAGTGGGTTGTTAGGGATAAACGAACCATTAATAGTAGGTACGCCAGCATCGCACTCGTCTTCTACAGGGTCTGTAGCTTCGTCGTCCATGGTTGCTAAGATATCGGCACCTGCACATCCAAAGGTAGATGCAGGAACTCCTGGTTGGTCAACAATAACCACACTTGTTCCGTCAGGACCTGTAAGTTCTACAATTAAGTCACCTACCCACGCATGTGGAATGTCAAGGTCTACATTAAGGTCTGTGATATCAAACTCATCAGTTACTGAAATTGTACTGCTCACAACTGGTGAAGTTGCATCAATTGTTAATCCTGGTGTTGCAGAAGCTGTAGCAGTTGTTGCTGTTGGAGCACCTTCACAAGCAATTACAGGAGCTTCATCATCTGTTACGGTAACGTCCATAGTACAAGAAGCGCTTAAACCAGCAGCATCTGTATAGGTCCAAGTTACTGTAGTTGTTCCTACTGGGTAGAAATCTGAAGCATCATCCGTACTGTTATAATCGTTTACAAGTGTTCCTGCAACAACTTCTAGTACATATTTACGATTGGCGTTTGTTCCAACATCTGCCCATCTTCCATTTAATCTAACGACACCATAATCTTGTCCTGGTCCGTTATCATCTGGTTGTCCTGGAGCCCAATTTTCAAACGTAGAAGTTGATCCACTTTGCCATTCAAAAGTACCTTCAGTAGCAACATCATTATAGCCAATAAAATATCTAGAGTTAGGGTCAATATCGTCTACTGCATCTCTGATTAGTGAATTTTCTGCAGCATCTTCAATCGTTACTACAAATCCACCGTTGGCTACAGCATCAATATAAGCATCAGGACCAGAAAAAGTTGCATCACTTAAATAATAGGTGCTATTTCCGTTAGATGTTAGTGTTGTAAATCCTGGAATAGTTAATGGAGCAGGTGTTGTTGGACAGTTATCCATAACCGTAGGAGCAGGTACGATTACGTTAGCTCCACAAACACCAGCATCGTTTGTTTGCGTAATATCTGCAGGACATGTAATAGTTGGTGCTTCGTTGTCTAATATTGTAACGTCAAATGTGCACGTAGCAGTATTACCATCACTATCGGTAACAGAAAGCGTTACGGTTGTTGTACCTACAGGGAAAACATCGCCACTCTCAAAAGGAGTTGCTACAATGTCTCCAGATATATTACCATCTTCGTCATCTAGTGCTACTCCTAAGAAGTTAACTTGACCCCCGCATACACCGGGATCATTGTTCTCAACGATATCTGCAGGACAGAAAATTTCAGGAGCCATTCCACCAGTAGCTGCAGCACAAGCTGTTATTTCTGCAACCTCTGCCGCTGTAATAGCTCTGTTAAAAAACATAAATTCGTCAAGGGCAGCGCCTACTGGTAAACCTTGGTCGTCAATTGATCGATTACCTACAAAAAAATCAGTACCACTAATATTAAGTGCTGCTTGTGCAACGGTGTTTACTAGCACACCATCTACATAAGCTCTAATTTCTGGTACAGTATTATCATACACAAAAACAGTAGTAGCTTCTGCTGCAGAATTTGCACCATTCACCGCGAGAACCTCACTAAGAGGCCCTCTCAGTATAAGATTGTTAGATCCAGCTGCGCCATTAGCAAAAACTCTAAAATTACCTGCATTAAAATCTCCCATTAGATACCCAAAAACACCCGCGCCTATATCTCTTACTTTAAGGGCAATAGACCAAGAACTGGTTCCCAAATTTGTATTCCAGCCGGTAGACATTGATTCATTTGTAGTTGAGTTTGATTGAAGTGCACCAACACCACAAATTGCTGGTGCTCCTTGTGATGAGCCTCCATTGATTGTTGCCGTAGCCGTACCTGCTGGTGGTGCCGAGGCCTCATTGGTCACTGTAGTTCCAGCTTCTTCAAATTTGTAGTAAAGAATTTCCGGCGTTGGGCCAGCTGCTATTACTTCGTCTGCAACTACACGTAAGTCTAAAATAGCCGTCGGGTTGGGTGGAACTGGTCCAAAAAACTGAGCGCATCCATTATTAATTGCCTGACCACAAACCGCAAAAATATCTACCCCAAAACCGTCTTCTTGAACTGTTCTAGAACCAACGGTTCGTCCGCTATTACCTACTAACCAACCTATATCATTACGTGTCGTACTTAAACTAATAGTTAGTTCATTATCGATTTCAGAAGAAACATCTAGCCCTGTATAGTTAAATACAACTTCATGTACCTGAGCAGTTGGTGTAACTGTTATAGTTTGAGTAGAACCAGGGATTAAAACTCCAGGTCCTGAGTCACAAGACGACCCGTCTAACCCACTTGTATTACAATCTGAATAGACATTTATAGTTACATCATAAGGAGTTAAAGAGATCGGAGCATCAACAAGAAACATAGCAATTTCTGTGATTGCTCTATTGGTTCCCGCCATAGAGATATATTCACTAGCGCCACTTCCGAGAGTTGGTGAAATATTATAAAAATTAGCACCATCATGAGTGGTTTCATAAATAGTTGTAGGAATCATTCGTTGCGAATTTGTCGCATTGATACTTGGAGCCAGACTCCTTTCTGCAACTGCAGTTGGAGACAACGTTTGGTATTCCATAATTTGTTGCGCAAATACGGATGTCGTACCTACAAGTAAGGCCATAAAAAGCCCTACATTGAAAATAGTTTTTTTCATTTTTGAAAATTAATTAAATTAGTTAATTGGCCGTAAAAATATGAAGTTTACAGTGATTTGAATGTTAAATCAGGGTAATCTTTTTTGGGAAACTGTGTGCCAAAAAACAAGTATTTACCTGTGTCTGATTAATGTCTTTACAATCAATGAATTGTAGGGTTTTTATTGATTATTTATTTATAGTTTTGAAGGTGTAAACAAGTTATTTTTTTACGAATTGTGTGACACGTTGTTGTGTTTCCGAAGAAAGAATGATTATGTAACTAGCACTAGCTAGATGCGAAATATTTACAATCTTTTCTGTTGTATTTGTGAGCGGCTGGTTGAATACCAATCTACCAGTCATGTCATACAATTTCACATGAGTCAATGGTATCGCTAGCGGATTTGAAATTATAAAATATTCTTGAGCGGGATTAGGAAATATAGCTACCTTATTAATAGTGTTGTTTTCTGAAATACCCAATACATCGGTAACTGTTAATCTGAAAGAACATAGTGCTTCATTTGCAGAAGGGTCTAGAGCTCTAAAATTGATTAGATATTCACCTTGTTCCATCAGTGTACCTGGCGCGGGGTCTTGCTCTATCGTACTCTCACTCCCGCAATTGTCTGTAACAAATACATCACCCAATGCCACATAATCGGGAAGTATATAGGGACCACTTGAAGTTACCTCTTGATTTTCAGGACATGTAATGATTGGGTCTAACGGGTCTACAACATTTACAAAGGAGGTGCAACTATCTATTGTTCCATTACCGTTTGTCACGGTAAGTGTAACTTGTATAGGTGTTCCAACATCGCTACAATCAAAGGTGTCGATATCTAAGGAGAGTCCACCAGTGCAAGAAAGGCCCGTTGAACCTGCATCAACAGAAGAAGCGGGTATAGTTACTGTTCCGTTACTATCTAAAGTCGCTGTAATATTCTGACATACAGCCACGGGTGGTGTTTGCTCTTCTTCTACAGTAACTGTTGCTGTACATGAACTTACATTACCGTTAGTGTCGGTAACCGTAAGTGTTACGATATTTGAACCTATGTCATTACAGGTAAATGTATCGACGTCAATCTCTAACAACGCAATTCCGCATGCGTCTGTACTTCCTCCATCAATATCACTTGGTACAATAGTGGCTGTAGCATTACCATCTAATTGAACTGTGATATCTTGACAAATGGCCTCTGGTGCAACTGTGTCCATTACCGTAACAATGGTTGTACAAGAAGCACTATTGCCAGAAGTGTCTGTTACAGTTACAAGAATTGTATTTTCTCCAATATCATTACAATCAAAGGTGTCTTGACTTAAAACTATGGTGTCTATCGCACAATTATCTGTACTACCGCCATCTACATCTGTAGCCAAAATTGTTATCGTTCCAGCCACATCTAGTTGTGCAGTGAATGGTTGACATACAGCAATAGGAGGGGTGTTTTCAACTATCGTAACAAGTGCAGTGCAACTACTTGAGTTTCCATTCACATCTGTTACTGTTACCACTACAGAATTAGTTCCTATATCATCGCAGGTAAATGTGGTTTGGGAGGCCGAAATTGATCCTACACTGCAATTATCTGAGCTACCTCCATCTAATTGACTAGGTAAAATAGTAACACTGTTTTCAGACCCTAATGTAAGAGTGATATCTTGGCATAATGCAACGGGTGCAATTGTATCTTCAATGGTAACAACTGCGTTACAACTACTCATATTTCCGTTGGCATCCGAAACTGTTAAGGTAACGCTTTGTGGATTGCCTACATGACTACAGTTAAAGGTGTTAGGAGAAACACTTAACGTTACAGAAGAACATGCATCTGAGCTTCCATTGTCTATTTCTGCGGCCGTTAATACAACCATTCCAGTTGCATCTAATTGTGCTGTGATATCTTGACAAACAGCCGTTGGAGGTGTAGTGTCTGCTACAAATACGTTAAACGTACAACTGCTCACGTTGGTGCCGTCATTTGCTTCTAAAGTAACTATTGTAGTTCCCGAGCCAATAATAGTACCTGGCGCAGGTGATTGCGTAATAGAAGTCATGCTACAATTATCTATTACTACTGCTAATGTGGTATAATCGGGTAGTGTGAACATACAACTAGCATCTGCAGATTCGTTCTGAGTAGCTGGGCAAGTAATTGTAGGAGGTGTAGTATCTACAGGCGTCACATTAAATGTACAACTGTCTATATTTCCATCTACATCTTCAGCAAAAATTGTTACAACAGTTGCCGTCGTAATTACAGTTCCTGGCGCAGGACTCTGTGTTACGGTTGGGTTGGGGTCACAAGTATCAAAAACGGTCGCTAATGTGGTGTAGTTAGGTAGTGTAAATTCACAATTGGTGTCGAGGTCTTCTGTCTGATCTGATGGACAACTTAAAGAAGGAGCAGTGTTGTCAGACGGAATTACATTAAACGTACAAAAATCACTATTCCCGCTAACATCTGCTACCGTCAAGGTTATTGTAGTGGCTGCTGAAATTACCGTGCCAGGGAGTGGATTTTGGGTAACAGTAGGAGCTGTGTCACATGCGTCTGAGGTAGTTGCTAAACCAGTATAATCTGGTATAGTAAACTGGCACGAACTATCAAAATCTACATTTTCATCTGCTGGGCACGTAATGGATGGTGCTGTTACATCTTCCACGGTTACCATTGCGGTACACATTGCAGTGTTTGATTCGTTATCGGTTACTGTTAGTGTTATGGAGTTTGACCCTAAATTGGCACATGTAAAAGTATCTTGGCTAATAGAAAGTGTTATAGGCCCATCGGCGTCAAAAGAACCATCGTCTACGTCTTGTGGTAAAATGGTAACGGTACCCGTAGCATCTAAAGAAACAGTAATATTCTGGCATGAGGCGACAGGATCTGCCCCGGTAGGTACGTCTCTCCGATACACCTGTGTACTTCCTTTTGGTATTGGAAATGTATCGCCTTCATTTTGGTTGTAATAATCGCCCATAGCTCCTGTAAGTCCGTCGCCACTTATACTGGTAGAATGTGCAAAATACTGAGACTGTGTTTGTCCCGTATTCTCAGCATCAATGGTTGCGCCAACTTGTACCCAACTTATACCGTTGTATTCAAAGAATTGTGCATAACCAACGTCTGATGTCGATTGGTGAGCGCCTATAAGCAACGTATTCCCGTCAGAATCTAAAGAAAGTGCATTTCCAAAGTTGTCAAATGTATTACTTCCAACCATATCCTGACCTCGTTGAGTCCAGGTGGTACCATTAAATTCATACACCTGTACTAGGCCATAATTATTGCCAGCTTCATCACTACTTGGATCACCTATAGCAACAACGCTTCCGTCACTATTTAGCGACACGTTATGACCAAAATTATTTACGTCTGATGCGCTATAAATAACATTTCCCTTAAGTGACCATGTTGTCCCGTTAAAATCATAAATACGCACAGCACCTACTTGCGCTCCCGAACTGTCATCATCATTGGCGCCAATGGCAACTGTAAATCCATCATCGCTAAGCGATACTGAAGTTCCACTTAAATCGTCAGTGTCAATCCCATTAATAGGGGCTCCTAATATAGTCCAGACCCCTGCGACACGTTGGTATATGATTGTCTGTCCAGCGTTAGATGCGGCAGTGTCATTATTGGGTGCGCCAATGGCGATAATTGTTCCAGCGGCGTTTATGCTTACTGTTTTTGCAAAATTATCTCCTTCATTTTGCCCTTCCAAAATAGACCCGATTTGCTGCCAAGAACCAGCAATAAGTTGATGTACTCTTGCATAACCGTTTCTAGTAGCGCCTACAGTTCCGTTTCTAGCACCAGAAATATAGATGTTTCCTGCCGCGTTAAGACTAATAGAACTGCCAAAATTGTCTGCAGTTACTTCCCCATGCGTTTCGTCACCTAAGGCTATCCAATTTGCGCCATTCCATTCATAACAACGTATTTGGCCAAAATTAGAACCCGACCCACTAGTAGCGGTCCCTTCATTGTTATATTGTTCTCCCACACAAATCCTGTTACCATCTTCACTTAAAGAACAGCTCCATCCCGAAAAGTCTCCAAAACTTTCACCATCAATATCATCACCCAGCTGTACATATTGCGCTTGAGAAAATAGTGGCATAAAAACTAAAGTAAATAGACATAAGCGTAATTTTTGAATCATAAGGTATTTTTTTGGGACACATAATACTAGGTAAATGCAAAGCTAAAAAAAAAGACCTTCTGAAAAGAAGGTCTTTTGTATGCAAAACTGTTAAATTATTTATTTAATCATGTCATAACTTCGTTTAATGAACTTGGTCATGTCTTCTCCCTTCAGCAATCCTTTGCTCAACTTTGCTAAATCCAGCGCTTGATTAACCAAGCGTTCTTTTTTCTTCGTTGTTTTGGTAGTTAAGATCTCACCAACTAACTCATTATTTGTGTTTACTATAAGAGTGTACATTTCTGGAAATCCTCCCATCCCAAACATACCGCCACCGCCAGTTTGTTGCATCTCTTTCATTCGGCGCATAAATTCAGGCTCTGTAATAGTGAACGGATTAGCTCCACTGTCCATTGCTTCTAATTGCACAGTAAACTTGTCGGCAGGAATTGTCTCGGTTAAAAATGTTTTAAGCGTTTCTTGTTCTTCTTCGGAAAGTTTAGAGATTGCAGTGTCTTCTTTCTTTATAAGATTGTCAATATGATCACCGTCTACGCGTACAAAGCTTACATTTTCTTTTTCAGATTCTAACTTCTGAATTAGGTGCGCGATAATAGGGGAATCTAACAACAACACTTCATAGCCCTTGTCTTTTGCTGTTTCAATATAGCTATGTTGCTCGTCTTTATTTGAAGCATATAACACCACTAATTTTTCGTCTTTATCTGTCTGCGCATCTTTAATTTTTTCACGCAATTCTTCAAACGTATAATACGTTCCATCTACAGTAGGGTACAACGTGAAGTCTTGAGCTTTCTCGAAAAATTTATCTTCAGTTAGCATTCCGTACTCAATAACAATCTTAATGTCATCCCATTTTTTTTCAAAATCTTCGCGGCTCTCATTAAACAACGATTTCAGCTTATCTGCAACTTTTCGAGTAATGTAACTAGAAATTTTCTTCACGGCACCATCTGCCTGTAAATAGCTTCGCGAAACGTTAAGTGGTATGTCTGGAGAATCTATTACACCACGTAGCATAGTTAAAAATTCTGGTACAATGCCTTCTACGTTGTCGGTAACAAATACTTGGTTTTGATACAGTTGAATTTTATCCTTTTGCACACTCATATCGTTTGTCATCTTCGGGAAGTACAAGATTCCGGTAAGATTAAACGGATAATCAACATTTAAATGAATATTAAATAGCGGCTCCTCAAACTGCATGGGATAAAGCTCACGGTAAAATTTTGAGTAATCTTCTTGCTCTAAATCTGCAGGCGTTTTTGTCCATGCCGGATTAGGGTTATTGATAATATTATCTACCTCCTGTGTTGGAGATGGATCTTCCTCTTTGGCACCTTCTGGCTTTGGAAGCGTTTCGGTTTTTGTCCCAAACTTAATTGGGATAGGCATAAACTTATTGTACTTGGTTAATAACTCAGTTATTTTACCTTGTTCTAAAAATTCAGTTTCATCTTCAGATATGTGCAAAATAATCTCAGTTCCACGTTCTGTTTTAGAAGCTTCTTCTAAAGTGTAGTTTGGAGATCCATCACATGTCCAATGTGCTGCCGGCTCGTCTTTGTAACTTTTTGTGATGATTTCAACCTTATCTGCTACCATAAAAGCAGAGTAGAAACCTAGACCGAAATGGCCAATAATACCAGCGTCCTCACCTTGCTTGTCTTTATATTTTTCAATAAATTCTTCGGCACCAGAAAATGCAATTTCATTGATGTATTTTTCAACTTCTTCTTTTGTCATACCAATACCTTGGTCAATGATATGAAGTTGTTTTTTTTCTTTATCAATTTTCACCTCAATCATTGGGTTGCCATATTCAACTTTGGCTTCGCCTATGTTGGTAAGATGCTTCAATTTTAGGGTGGCATCTGTTGCATTAGAGATAAGCTCACGCAAAAATATTTCGTGATCGCTGTATAAAAATTTCTTGATAAGCGGAAAAATATTCTCTACCGCTACATTAATTGTTCCTGTACTCATGTTATTATTATTTCTATGGCCTTTTGGCGTTATTATCTGTTTGCCATTGTATAGGCAAAGAAAGTACCAATGTTGGGATGCTGACATGATGTCACTTGTAGTGCTTTCATTGTCTAAAAAATTGTGTGAAGCAGCACGGCTGTTGCTAAACACTGACACAAAACTTTAACAAATTATTGTTTAATGCAGAATAGAATAGATTAAACAAAATTTGTATTTTTACTACAATCATATGGGATAATAGAATTGCTATGAAAAGGAATGCCTATTATTTATTATTGGTTAGGTTGTTTTAAAAAGGGGAGCCCTAAAGCTCCCCTTTTTTCTTTCAGACAAATAAGCGTGTCTTACTTTTTAATTTCTGAAGAAGTTTTAATCGTGTTAGTTTCCCTGTTTTTTACATAGGTTTCTAACCATGTATCTTGCTCCCACAATAGGTGTAAAATACTTTCTTTTGCACGATATCCGTGACTTTCTTTTGGTAGCATTACTAGTCTGGCAGTTGCGCCTAAACCTTTAAGTGCGTTAAAATAACGTTCACTTTGTAAAGGGTAGGTACCAGAATTGTTATCTGCCTCACCATGAACCAATAAAAGTGGCGTTTTCATTTTATCTGCATGCATAAACGGAGACATGGTGTAATAGGTTTCTGGAGAATCCCAATAACTGCGTTCTTCACTCTGAAAGCCAAAAGGAGTTAGCGTTCTATTATACGCACCAGACCTTGCAATACCAGCGGCAAATAAATCTGAATGACTTAATAAATTTGCAACCATAAATGCACCGTAGCTATGACCACCAACTCCCACACGATTGCGGTCTATATAACCTAATTTGTCTACTGCATCTATTGCTGCTTTTGCATTTCCAACCAACTGTGTTCTAAACGTATCATTGGGTTCTTGATCTCCTTCTCCAACAATCGGGAATGCTGCATCGTCTAGAACCACATATCCGCGCGTTACCCAATATATAGGTGATCCGTAATACGGATAAATAAATTCGTTCGGATTTGAAGTGCTTTGAGATGCACTGTTTTTATCTTTAAATTCTCGTGGATAAGCCCATAGAATCATAGGCATTTTCTCTTTTTTGGCTTTATCATATCCCACAGGCAGGTAAAGCGTTCCTTCTAATTCTAATCCGTCATCACGTTTGTATGTAATAACCTCCTTATGTACATCCTGAATACTTTTATACGGGTTCTCAAACGAGGTCACAGCGGTTAAATCGTTCTCCTTTTTAATATTTCTGAAGTAGTAATTAGGATATTCACTTGGAGATTCAATTCGTACTAAAATCTTTCCCTTATCTAAATCAACCGCGTCTATGAGCCGTTCTTTTTTATCGGTATACTTAGATTGATATAACCTATTAGTCTTCTGTGTTTTCAAGTCGAAAGCATCTAAAAATGGAAACTGCCCTTCTTTAGAGTATCCATCACCCATTAAGTAGGCTTTTCCTTTATTTATAGAAAGCACATTTCGGTTGTATTTATTTTGCTTTGTAACAAAATTCCCAGGGTCGCTATATCGGTCTTGATAATTTCTGTCGCTAATTATAGTTGCCTCTACATTAGGTGTAGAAGGATTAAATAAATAGGTTTTTGTATTTCTGTCATTCCACCAATAATCGTATGCAATTGCCGTATTATCGTCTCCCCAAGTAATACCTGAAAATCTATTTTTAGTTTTTACAATTTGCGACGCTTTTCCGTTAAAAGGAGCTTCTAATTGATAAACAATATCTCTATACGCTACTTTAATTTCTGGGTCACCGTTATCTTGTGCTTCGGCATAGACTAGGGTAGCACCCTTGTCACTTCGCCAAGACATATTGCGTTTTCCTTTACGCGTTGCCATAAATCCTTTTGGACGCACTTCATCTAGTGGTACGTTATTTACCTCTTGTACCTTGGTTCCGTTTTTCGCATAAATGGTTTCAGTAAACGGAAATCTATAATAAGGCACTAAGTACGAGAAAGGTCTCTGTATTTCTGTAACCATTACATATTCGCCATTTGGAGAAAAGCTAATGCCGCGATACATTCCAGTTGGTAAAAATGGAGTAGCGGTACCACCAATGCTAACTTTTTTTACTTCGGAAAGAGCCAATTGTTCAAAATTTGCCTCATCATTCGGATTTTTTAACAAATCCTGATAGGTTCTATTCTGCGCTTTTGCTCCGTCACTTACCGAAATTGTAGGTCCTGTAGGTACAGCTTCAGCTACGTTAATAAGAGGTTTTCTACTAGGTGGAAGCATTTTTACTAAAAGAGCATTGTTATCTTTAAACCAGTTTAGCGCATCCCCCATATTGGCATTAACGGTAGCGTCTGTCACTTTTTTTACCACTCCTTTTTCAATATCTAGCAGCCAAACTTCTACACCCGTAGACGTGGTATTTAAACAAGCAATCATTTTTTGGTTGGGAGACCAAGAAAAATTAGAGAGCCTCGGGTTATTTGGTAATCCAGTAACTTGCGTGGCTTCTTTGGCGGTTGCCTTTTTTACCTGAATGTTATTGTAATAATTGGTGCGACTCCCAATATTGGTTTTCGGATTGATGCGCAAACCACCCAATCGTAATTCGGTTTCAGAGAGTTCTTCTATATTTTTGTATGCATCTCGATACAATAATACAACATTAACCGCTGCATCATCCATTAAGACAGCTGGCGCTAAGGGCGCATCTACTAAGTCTAAAATTTCTTGGGGTGGTTTCTGATATCTAGTGTTTTCCTGAGCCAATAAAGGGATACTCAGCCATAAAAATGTAAGTGTAAAAATGATTTTTCTCATGATGAATGTATTTTCTGAAAAGATACAAATTTTGACAATCAAAGCGAAACCACAATATGGGTTACACAACCTAGTTGGAGTAGGAGGAACTATTTAATATTATGCATGCATAACATCTAATTTCGAAAAGTTTTATCTGCTAGAGTCGAATTGGTATCTTTCGGAAGAATTTATCGACACTTTATGTATACTTCCAAAATTTCAGGTGTGGGACATTATGTTCCAGAGAATGTGGTTACTAACGATGACCTTTCAAAATTAATGGAGACCAACGATGCTTGGATTCAAGAGCGTACAGGTATAAAAGAGCGGAGGCATATAAAAAAGGGGGATGGCAATTCAACTTCTATTATGGGTGCCAAGGCGGCTAAGGTTGCGCTAGAGCGTGCCAATTTAGCGCCAAACGATATAGATATGATTGTTTTTGCTACTCTTAGCCCAGACATGTATTTTCCGGGTGGTGGTGTGCAAATTCAGGAAATTATGGGAATGAGAACCATTCCTGCGCTAGATGTGCGTAACCAATGTAGTGGATTTGTCTATGCAATTTCGGTAGCAGACCAGTTTATTAAAACAGGGATGTATAAAAATGTGTTGGTAATTGGTGCCGAGAATCATAGTGGCGGACTTGATTTTACCACACGGGGACGAAGTGTTTCGGTGATATTTGGCGATGGCGCTGGAGCAGCTGTGTTGTCTAGAAACGAAGGTGAAGGAGGTATTTTATCTACCCATCTCCATTCTGAAGGCGCACATAAAGATGAATTATCACTTCAAGGGCCAAGTACCAATTATTGGGTACCAGAAATAATTGCCGATAATCCGCAGGAAGATATTCCGTATTACCCATACATGAACGGGCAGTTTGTTTTTAAGCACGCCGTAGTTCGTTTTGCAGAGGTTATTAATGAAGGATTGCAAGCTAATAATTTGGAAGCTTCAGATATTAACATGCTAATTCCGCATCAAGCCAATTTGCGTATCTCACAATTCATTCAGAAAAAGATGAGGTTGAGCGATGATCAGGTATTTAATAATATTCAAAAATATGGCAATACAACTGCTGCTTCTATTCCTATTGCCTTGAGTGAAGCCTGGGAAGAAGGGAGAATTAAAGAGGGCGATTTGGTTGTTTTAGCTGCTTTTGGTAGCGGCTTTACGTGGGGTAGTGCCATTATTAGGTGGTAGTTCTTTTTTTTACTTACTTCGGAAACTTTAAGCCTTGAAACATTTTTATTGGAATTAACTTTCAGAAATAAAAAATAAAAAAAAAGGACCGCGCTTCCCCAAGAACGGTCCATGTATATAAACTAAAACTCCTCAATTTTAGTCTCGCAACTAGGGTTGAGATTTCCTCAATCCATTTAGTTACTTAGTTGAATTCAAAAGTACGTATCAAAGTCATTCTGCAAAATACCCAGTAGCGGGTATTTAAAAAACAAAGCCCCCCAGCGCTTATACGATAGGAGGCTTTAAACCAACAATTTTAATTTTTTAAAGGCTAATTCAAATAAATTATAAATGTTTAGGTACTTGTTTCATTTTAATAGACTTAAAAACTGTGCCAAACGTTGCACCTCTATAGTCGTTTTAACATAACTTTGACAGTTTCGGTATTAAAAAATACCTCCGCTACCATCTTTTTCATTGTCATCACGTCGCTTACGAGACTTTGCTCGGTATTTGCCTCCACCAAAGCGGTATGCGAGCGATACATTCACGGTGTTGCTTTCCCAATTAAAGGCACCTACTTGGCGGTACGGACGAACACCATCAAAGGCAAATTGCATAGTGTCAAAAATGTCGTTGTAATTAAGACTAAAGGTTCCGCGACCTTCCCATAAACTTACTCGGGCACCCACGTTCACAAAATACATTGGCTCTATTTCAAATTGGAGGGTACGATTTTGTCCTCTATAAAATCCGAAAGCCGAAAGTGATACGGTTTTGGTTACTTTAAAATTATTAAACACTCTAAAGTTCCATGCAGTGTTATCTACCTCTACCGTCTCTGTTACGATATCTGCAACAGATGGATCTGCTTGATTGGTATCTACAAATTCACTTATACCAGTTTGTGTTTGGTTGTAAAGGTCGAAACTTGCATTAAAACTCCACCATTTTGTGGGTCTGTAGTTTCCTGAGAGTTCAACTCCATACGCACTAGTATTGTCAAAATTATCGTAGGTTAATATCACTCGGTTAATATCGTTTCTATCTACAAAAAGCGCTCTGTTAATTTCGTCCTCAATAGCGCGATAAAATACACCTCCTGTAATGCTTCCTTTTTCAAGACTGCGCGTGTAATTTGCTTCAATAGAATTTGTAAACTGAGGTTGTAACTGCGTATTTCCGAAGGCAGAAATAAAAGGTGTAGTAAACTCTCTAATAGGATTTACTTGACTAATACCAGGTCTGTCTACTCTACGACTGTAACTTAGCTGCATTTGGTTTTTTTCGCTAGGAGTATAAGTAACAAATGCCGAAGGGTACACCTGTAAGTAGTCGTTGGTAAAGGCTTTCACCGTGTTGGTGTCTGCTTTCACTTCTACCTGTTCTACTCGTGCTCCCAACTGTACAGACCATTTGTCGAAGCTCTTTCCAAAAGTGGCATAGGCCGAATAAATATCTCTTTTGTAGTCGAAATCTGTACTTGGCGTTGGCACAAGGGTTCCTTGACTATTCAGAGAATTTCCGGTAGAGTTGTACGCTATATTTGTTTCAAATAAAAGCGCTTGTACGCCCAATTCTAATTTTGTGGTTTCGTTTAGCGGATTCACATAATCAAGATTTACGGTAAGTCTATCACGGTCTGTGTCTGATGCATCTTCATAGTTATCTAAAAAGGCATTACCCGTAAAATCGAAATCAATATCTTGATCGTCTGTAAATGTGTTATAATCTGCTTCCAACTCAATATTATGACCTTCTTTTTCAAAGTCTATTTTATAGTCGAAATTGTATTGCGAAGAGCGGTTGTCGCTCATTGCTCTAAATAGTTGTTGTTGGTCAAAAAGTGGCTCGTCATAGTAAAAAACGGAAGTGAGTCCGGTAGTGCCACCATCAAAAAGATTCTGATTGGTAAAAACTGAAATGGTATGTTTATCGTTTAAGTAGAAATCTACGCCCACTTTGAAAAGATTAGATCGTCCTTTGTCTAACACATCAAAAAATTGCTCAGAATTGTCGTCTGGTCTAAAAACATGTCCATTGTTTTGGTTTTTAGAGCTGTTATGTCCCCAGTTTCCGAAGAAATTAAACTTACCATTTCTATAGTTCATATCAATAGCGCTATTAAATTTGGCTTCTTCTTCATACGTTAGGCCCACCGAAGCATTCCCGTTAAATCCAATCATGGTGTTTTTGTGCAACACTATATTAATGATACCGCTCATACCTTCGGGATTGTACTTTGCCGAAGGATTGGTGATAAGTTCTATTTGTTTAATAGAGGTAGAAGGAATCTGTTTTAAAAGTTGCGCAATAGGAACGTTACTTAACTTTCCGTCTACCATAACGCGTACGTTTTGATTACCTCGTAGCGAAATATCACCTGTTTGCTGATCTACGTTTACGGAAGGAAGGTTGTTCATAATATCTGCTGCAGTCGGACCAGACGTGGTAAGGTCTTTTCCTATAGTAACTACTTTTCTATCTAGTTTTTGTTGAATAGTTGTACGCTCTGCCGTAACGGTTACTTCTCCTAAAGAAGCAACATCTTCCTCTAATAAAATAACCCCTAAATCTATATTCTTGTTGCCAGACGAAATAGTTATCTGGGCGGTATATTTTTTATAACCAATAAATTGAATAGAAGCGTTATAGGTGCCGCCAGGTATTTCTGAAATTTTAAAAATTCCATTGTCGTCGGTAACACCGCCAGTAAGAATAGCACCGTCTAATTGTTCTATTGCGATCGTTACATACGGAAGTGGTTCGCGAAGGTTTTTGTCTAATACAGATCCGCTTACCGAACCTTTAATGTCGTTTGTTGCTCCAGCTGAGATAGGAATTAACAACGTGCATAGCATGAAAAATAAAAAAAACTGTTTCATTTTTTGATTGATTAAATTGTTTGATGAATGTATTGCAAACTACTTTGTATAGCATAGCAATTGATGCTAGTAAGCCACAAAATAGAAGTTGATTACAAGTAAGACGCTAGAACAGAAATTATGTTACATTGAATTCAAAAAAAAAACCCGAAGTCTAGAACTTCGGGTTTTCGTTTTTGTTGCTATTATTAACACTAACCATCAACGTAAAATTTTTCACAACAAAAACATGAAATATTTCTATTATATAGACGTAGCAGGTTTCAAATTGTTACAACGAATTATTTTTTTAACATTCTTTTAGCGGAAAGCGTCTTTTTGGCGTTAAAGTTATTCCGAAATTTGACATATGAAAAAGACACTCGTACTTGGAGCAAGCTTGAAGCCGGAGCGCTATTCTAATATGGCAATTCAACGGCTAGTAATGTATAATCACCCCGTTAAAGCTATTGGTTTACGGGAAGGAGAAGTTGCAGGGGTGGAAATTTCCACCGAAAAAGAAGAATATGAAGAAATAGATACCGTAACTCTCTATTTAAATCCGTCTAGACAGGAAGCGTACTACAACTATATTATTTCACTACACCCCAAACGTGTAATTTTTAATCCAGGAACCGAAAATCCGAAGTTTTACAAGTTGTTGAGAGAAAATAATATTAAGGTAGAGGAAGCGTGTACGTTAGTTCTTTTGGGCACGAACCAATATTAAACCTAAGTAGGTAAGGGCGCCATTAAGAATTAGGATAAAAAAGCCAAATTCAAAACGAAACCAAGCTTCACTAAAATAGCTAATGGCATACCCAATAAAAGGGGTAAGAATCGCCACCAACGGAACCCACTTATCTTTTACTTTCCACTTGCTAAACAATCCAAAAGCATACAAGCCTAATAATGGCCCATACGTATAGCCAGCAAATGTGAAAAGCTTCACGATAACCGACGTGTCGCCGATGGCATAGTTAAAAAAGATAATTACTAAAATGAGTAAGAGCGACATACCAATGTGTACGCGCTTTCTAATCTTTATTTGATCTGCCTTTGAGCGCTTCTTTTCAATATCTAAAATATCGATACTAAACGATGTAGTTAACGATGTAAGTGCGCTATCGGCACTACTGTAGGCTGCCGCAATAAGTCCGAGAAGGAAAAATACGGCCAAACCAATTCCTAAGCCCGAATCTACGGCAATGGTAGAAAATAGCTTGTCTTTGGCAGCATCAATACCATTTTGTTGCGCGTAGAGCGTTAGTAACAGCCCTAGACCTAAGAATACTAAGTTTACAATGGTTAGTACTAGGGTAAACCAAAACATGTTCTTTTGGGCATCTTTTAAATTTCTACAGGTTAGGTTTTTTTGCATCATATCCTGATCTAAGCCCGTCATTACAATAGCAATAAAAGCACCGCTAATAAATTGTTTAATGAAGTATTGTCCGCTTTTGTAGTCGTCGAAGAAGAAAATTTGCGATAAATCGCTTTCCGATATTGTAGTGATAAGATTGCTTCCGCCTATTCCTAATCCTTCAGATACGTAGTAAATTCCTACCCCTAGCGCTAAAAGCATAAAAAGGGTTTGAAGCGTGTCTGTCCAAACTATGGTTTTAATACCGCTTTTAAACGTGTACAGCCAGATTAATAAGATTGTAATGGTAACTGTTACCCAAAACGGAACTCCTTGTTGCCCAAAAAATGGCATTTTATCGAATACCAAATCTTGTAATACAATGGCAACTAAGTACAGTCTGAAACTTGCCCCAACGACTCTTGAGAGTAAAAAGAAAGACGCCCCTGTTTTGTATGATGCATTTACGAAGCGCTGATCTAAATAGGTATAAATAGATGTTAAGTTAAGTCTATAGTACAAGGGTAAGAGCACAAGACCAATTACTGCATAGCCCACTGTATAGCCCAGAACAACTTGAAAGTAACTAAAGCTTGTTGCAGCAACAGCGCCAGGCACAGATATAAATGTCACCCCACTAAGAGATGCTCCAATCATACCAAACGCTACTAGGTACCAAGGCGATTGTTTACCAGCTTTAAAAAAGTCGTCATTGCTTCCCCCGCGATTGGTTAAGTATGAAATAAGGAGTAGCATTCCAAAATAACCGCCAATTAACAATAAAATATGTAAGGGTTGCATGCTTTTTTTGACTTAGAAGTGTGTGTAAAAATACAAAGTTTGAAGCCATCTTCATTTTATTTTTTAATACTTTTGAAATCGTTTGAAAATTAATTGTTTACTACCATCCTTATGAAATTAAAATTTTCCTTACTCGCACTTGTCGTTTTTATATTTCAGCAAAACACGGCACAAGAATATTTAGAAATGATTGACGCAGGTACGTATGCTGTATCTGAAGTCGTTCAAGAAGCAGAAGCTTACTTTGCAGATAAAGACAAAGGTAGAGGCACTGGGTATAAACAATTTAAACGTTGGGAATACATGGCAAATCGCCTTCAAAACGAATCGGGTTACCTACCAACGATTACTGAAAATTTAACCGAATTACAACGCTATAACCAATACTTAAACGAAACAGCAGCTACGCGTCAAGCCCTAAATGACAATTGGCTAGAATTGGGGCCCTTTGAAAAAAATGGTTCTACAAGTTGGAATCCTGGTGTTGGACGAATCACCGGAATTGCAATAGACCAAACCAATACAGACCATATTATAATTGGAGCAAATACAGGGGGTGTATGGCGTACACTAGATGGTGGTGAGAATTGGGAGCCTCTAGGAGATACTTTTACTAACCTTACTGTGTACGCGGTAACTATAGATCCTTCAGATAGTGATACCTATTATTTTGGGTCTTCTAGCGGACTCATATTTAAATCTACAGATGCGGGTGCTACTTGGACAGAGATGGCAGATATGAGTAATTCACTTATCAATAAAATTGTGATAGACCCTTCTAACAATGCAATTATGTATGCCTGCTCTCAAAACGCAGGAATTTTTAGATCTGCAGACTCGGGGGCCACATGGAATTCTATAGGAGTAGACGGACGGGCGTACGATGTTGAGTTTAAACCAGGAGATCCTACTACGGTTTATGCATCTGGAGAAGGTTTTCATGTTTCTACAGATTCTGGAGTAACATTTGCTACCGTTGCAGGTCTAGGAAATGGACCAAAAATGATAGGCGTATCTCCAGACGATTCAAATAGAGTATATGTGTTAGAGGCAGACGGCGGTTCATTTGGAGCTTTTTATATGTCGACTGATAGTGGCGCAACATTTATAGAAAGAAACCATGCAGGACGAAATTACTTTGGGTATGATACGGCTGGTATCGAATCTGGAGGTCAGGCTCCAAGAGATATGGACGTTGCGGTAAACCCAGATAACGCAGATGAAGTACACATTGCTGGAGTTTTAACATGGCGTTCTGCAGATGCCGGAGTTTCGTTTAGTTGTACTGCAGATTGGATTCCTAATGCTGCAGCAAATGCAAATATTGGCTACTGTCATGCAGATGTAGATTTGTTGTTATTTCAAGGCACAACACTGTATGCAGGTACCGATGGCGGAATTTTTAAAGCTGAAAATACCAGTAATGTTACAGCAGACTATTACGAAGATATTACGGCAGGCATTGGTATTAGACAATGGTACAAAATTGGTATTTCTCAAACACCAGATGTGCTTGTAACTGGTGGAAGTCAGGACAACGGAAGTTCTTTTTACGATGAAGCAACGGGTATATGGACAGATTGGATTGGTGCAGACGGTATGGAAGGATTTGTAGACAAAGATGATCCAAATGTTATGTATGGAATGATTCAGTTTGGAGGTATGTATAGGACAGATGATGGTGCCAATAACTTGAGCGGACTTAATAACCCTGCTTCAGGAAACTGGGTTACTCCGTTTGAGCAAGATCCGGTAGTAACAAATACAATCTACGCCGGATTCGATAGGGTGTATAAATCTACTAACAAAGGAAATTCATGGGCGGCTATCTCTCAATCATTTCCAAACAACTTGAATCACCTGAAAATTGCGCCTTCAAATAACCAGATTATGTATTTATCTGTTAGTGGTCAAATTTTTCGCACAGAAGACGGTGGAGCAACAAATTGGAGTCCTGTAACGTCTCCAAACGGGCAAGTAAACAGCATTGCAATACATCCTACAAAACCAAATACCGTTGCCGTAGCTATAGCGTCTACTAACAAAGTATTGGTGTCTCATGATGGCGGTGAAAATTGGGAAAGTATGAAATTAAACCTTCCAGATTTTAGCGCACTTGCAGTGGTGTGGCATGACAACGGTGGCGATGGTTTGTATGTGGGTATGGACTACGGAATTTATTATATAGACGCAGGCTTAACAGAATGGCAGCCATTTAGCAATAATTTACCTAACGTAATTATTAATGAATTAGAAATTCATACCGCAAATAATGAACTTTATGCGGCGAGTTATGGTCGTGGTTTATGGGTGTCGCCAACAGCAGATCCTAGTATCATTTTAGGAACAAGAACCAATACGTTTGCTGAAAGTATATCGATTTACCCAAACCCAGCGGGTGATGAAGTGACTGTATCTACAAGAGAGGCATTGTCTGGAGCAGTACGAATTTATGACGCTACAGGAAAATTAGTTATCTATAAAAATGAAACTATGTTAGATGGCTCACAATCCATTGCAATTTCATCATTACAAAGCGGCGTTTATTTTGTTAGAATTAATACCGAAAATGGAACGGCGACCAAAAAGTTGTTGAAAAAATAAAATACAACTTTAGTTAAAAAATGCTTCAGACAAGGGTGATCTTATCTGAAGCATTTTTTTTATCTTCACGCACCGATGGAATTCTCTTCAAAATTATTAGAAAACGCTGTAAATGAAATGTCACAACTCCCTGGCATTGGTAAGCGCACTGCGCTGCGATTGGTGTTGCATCTTCTAAAACAGTCTGAGAACCAAACAGTAACATTGGCAGAAAGCCTTCGCAAGATGCGTGAAGAAGTAAACTTTTGCTCTAATTGCCATAATATTTCAGATACTAAATTATGTGAGATTTGCGCAAATCCTAATCGGAATGAAGCCTTGGTTTGCGTTGTAGAAGACATTCGAGATGTCATGGCTATAGAAAATACGAGTCAGTATAAAGGCCACTACCACGTATTGGGAGGTAAAATTTCTCCAATGGATGGTGTGGGGCCAGGCGAGCTTACTATACAATCGCTTATAGACAAGGTTAAAAATGGTAGGGTAGAAGAACTTATTTTCGCTCTTAGTTCTACTATGGAAGGAGATACTACTAACTTTTACATCTTTAAACAAATTGAATCTTTCAATATAAAAACCACTACTATTGCCAGAGGGATATCTGTAGGAGACGAGCTGGAATATGCAGATGAGGTAACCCTAGGAAGAAGTATTGTACATCGTATTCCTTTTGAAACTTCCTTGAAAAATTAAGCGTCTGTGAAGCTGTCTGTTGTCATTCTTAATTATAATGTGCGCTATTTCTTAGAGCAATGTGTACGTAGCGTAGAACGTGCTATAGGTAATTTGGATGCTGAAATTATAGTGATTGACAATGCTTCGGTTGATGGAAGTTGCGCTATGGTTGCAGAGAAATTTCCGAAGGTAGTATTAATTGAAAACAAAGAAAATGTAGGTTTTAGCGTTGCAAACAATCAGGCGGTGGCAGTTGCTAAGGGAGAATATGTATGTATTTTAAACCCAGATACCGCAGTTGCTGAAGATACATTTTTAAAGTGCTTCCAAAAAGCTGAAGAATTGCCTAAGCTTGGCGCAATGGGTGTTTATCTACTAGACGGTACTGGTAATTTCTTACCAGAGAGTAAACGAAATTTACCCACTCCAAAAGCCTCGTTATTAAAACTGTTAGGACGTACTAAAAAATACTACGCTATGGGAGTTGACCCGTCAGGGGAAGGTGAAATAGCGGTGTTAGTTGGTGCTTTTATGTTTTTAAAGCGAAGTGTATACAATGAAGTTAATGGTTTTGATGAGGATTATTTTATGTACGGGGAGGATATCGACCTATCGTATAAAATTACGCAGGCAGGTTACACCAACTATTATTTTGGAGCGGTAGACACGTTACACTACAAAGGTGAGAGTACAAAGAAAGACGCGGCTTATTTACAACGTTTTTATGGGGCCATGCAGATTTTCTATAAGAAGCATTTTAAGACCAATGTACTTTTAGATATTTCGGTTAAAGTAGGTGTAGGGCTGGCGAAATTACGAAAGAAGCAAGCAATTAGTAAAAAGAAACGTCAGGTCTCCAACCCGTCTGAAGCGATTGTAATTACAGATAACATTGGCATGTTGCAGAAACTTTCCGAAGTAGTAACTGTGCCACTTAAAGCATCTTCTAAAAGTATATTTCAAGATGGTCATGTTAGTAATACCATGCTTATTTTTGATGCAGATTACATACCCTACAATCAGATATTTCAAGTGATGCGGCAATGTAAAAATCGAGGAAACCAATTTCGCATACGTCCCCCAGGCTGTAATTTTATCTTAGGCAGTGATCAAAGCGATGATAAAGGCGGGGTACTTTTGTTTTCTTAATTTTCCACAAAATGAATACATAAACGGCTAATTTTTGATTAATTTTGCCTCCGTAAAAATTGAAACTTTCTATAATGGCAACATTTGAATTGAAACTACCTAAAATGGGTGAGAGTGTGGCAGAAGCTACATTAACCAACTGGCTGAAAGAAGTGGGTGATACCATTGAAGCAGACGAAGCGGTGCTAGAAATTGCTACAGACAAAGTAGACAGTGAAGTTCCTAGTGAGGTGGATGGTATATTGGTAGAAAAACTTTTTGAAGTAGATGATGTCATTCAGGTAGGACAAACTATTGCTATTATCGAGATAGAAGGTGAGGGAACTTCAACTGAAGCTGCACCTGCTAGTACAGCAACACCTGCTGAAGCACCCAAAACAGCAGCAGCTGTTGAAGACACGATAACTGCAGCCAAGGCTTCTACAAGTTCTGTAATTGAGAGTTCTGAAGATCGTTTTTACTCTCCTTTGGTGAAAAATATTGCAAAAGAAGAAGGAATTTCACAGGCAGAATTAGATAGCATTACCGGATCAGGGAAAGATGCCCGCGTGACCAAAAATGATATTTTGCAATATGTTGAGAATCGTAGTTCGAAGCAAGCTGTTACATCGAACGCAGTAGATAGTTCTCAACCTAAGGCCGCTGTAGAAACTAAAAAACCAGCTGCTAAGACCGCAGCTCCAGTTTCTGTAAATGGTGGTGACGAAATTATAGAAATGACACGCATGGGGAAACTCATAGCGCATCACATGGTTGATAGCGTGCAAACCAGTGCACATGTACAATCATTTATTGAAGCCGATGTTACAAAAATTTGGAACTGGCGTAAAAAAGTAAAAAATGATTTCGCACAACGTGAAGGGGAGAACCTAACCTTTACGCCTATCTTTATGGAAGCTGTTGCGAAAGCCTTGAAGGACTTCCCAATGATGAATATTGCTGTAGATGGCGATACTATTATTAAACGAAAAAATATAAACTTAGGAATGGCAGCCGCGCTGCCAGATGGTAATCTTATTGTGCCTGTTATTAAAAATGCCGATCAATTAAACTTGGTGGGTATGAGTAAAGCCGTGAATGATTTGGCGGGACGTGCAAGAGAAGGTCAATTAAAACCTGATGAAATACAAGGTGGAACCTACACAGTAACCAATGTGGGTACTTTTGGAAGTATTATGGGAACACCTATTATAAATCAACCACAAGTAGGTATTCTAGCCTTAGGAGCCATTAGAAAAGTACCAGCTGTAATCGAAACTCCAGATGGTGACTTTATTGGTATTCGTTACAAAATGTTCTTGAGCCATAGTTATGATCATAGAGTTGTAAACGGGGCACTAGGAGGACAGTTTGTAAAAGCAGTTGCCGATTACTTAGAGGCTTGGGACGTTAATAGAGAGATTTAAAATTTCCGAAGTTAGACTAAAATTAAACCGATTTCAGCTGAGAGCGGATTTTATTATTATAGAAGAAAGCAGAAGCAACCTTTGGCGACTATGACAGAAGTGTAATTCTAAAATTTTCTACTTATTTTATGAAAAACGTTTATATATTTTTTCTCGTAGCCATTTCTACTCTTACCATTTCTTGTGATAAAGGAGATGATGATTCTAGTACTGATGGATCAATGGACCTAGAAGCCACAGTATTTTTTGATTATGTAGAATTTTCTTGGAAACGCCCTACACGGGAAGTGAATATTGACGTGTCTTACGACCTTTATCTAAATGACGAATTGTTGGAGGCTAATAAGCTAAATCCGGGATATGTGCTAGAAGATTTAATGTTTAACACCTCTTACGTTTTTAAAGTTATAGGCGATATTGATGGTGCTATTTATACAGAAGAAATTGCTTTTTCTACAATTAATCCAGATGATTACAATTTTTTATTGAAATCGATTGGAGCAGACGAACCTTATTGCTTTTATGATAACAACGAATTACTTAGCAGCACAGAAAGTTATGTCACAGATTTAGAATTTGTTTACGATAGTCAAGGTAGAATAACCAAACAGCTTGAACGAGGTGATATCTATGGGATTTTTACCGACTTTGAATATTTAGGGACTTCATTTTCATATATTAAAAATGCTTTTATTAGTGATACCCCGCTAATAATGGAGTATGATTTTACAAGCTCTAATGCGTATTCTATAAGACATAGAGACAATTTAGCATCTCCTACTTTCGATTATACCTATACCGTTGAACTCAATAGAAATGCACAAGGAAAAATTCAATATTTTGAAATGTTTAATGCGAATGGAGTTACCATTGATGAAATGACCTTTGAGTATGCCAATGAAAACCTGGTGCAATTAAACGATGTAAAAAACGATGTTTTGTATGAAATAGCATACGATACTAAGAAAAGCTACGCTACTTATACAATGTTTGCCATAAGTGGTGGGTCACCTACAAAATTAGCCGCTGGAGTACGATGGCTAGATATAGATAACCTTTATGGTAGATTAAAATATATACCCGAACTTTTTTTGATGAGAAGTGCTAATAATGTCGTGTCGATAAAGGTAAATGGTGATGTGCTTAGAACGTACGGTTATGAGTATTCAGGATTAGAGTATCCTACGGAAATTACCTATGATAACGGTAATAGTTATGAATTAAACTACTACATCGAGGAAAATTAGTTATAGTAAAAAAATATATTGTAAAAAACCGTTCCAATACAAGAACGGTTTTTTTATGAATTTTATTCATGCACGCAACCTTTTCTGAATGCTACAGACTTCTAAGTGGAAGACTCCAGAATAAATTAATTATTAGAAAAACTAAGTAGCATGACAAAATTAACGCACAGATACATAATTTTAGTAATAGTATTAATGGTCTCACTTTTTAGTTGTAGTGAAGACGACAGTGAAGTGCAGACCGAAGATCAAACGCTCGCTAGAATTAGTGTGAGTCCTGTAGTTCTAATTGAAGGAGATGTTGCTAGTTCGGGAGCTTCAATTATAGATAGTGGTAACTCTGCTATTACCAAAAAAGGGATTTGTTGGGACACTTCTCCCAATCCCGACCTCACTAATTTTACAACCACTGATGGAAATGGTAGTACAAGCTTTACCAGCGTAATGGAAAACTTAGCCTTTAACACGGTGTATTATGTACGCGCATATGCAGAGAATGCAACGGGAGTGGCCTATAGCGATGAAATTTCATTTACAACTACTAATACCTGTACTCTTAATATATTTGATGGAGAAGTGCGTTTAACCAATCAGGCCGAAGTAGACTCTTTTGGAGCCAATAATTACTGCGGAATAACAACAGAGCTCATTATTGAGGAAGCCGAAGGCGAGCAAGATCCTATTGTAGATTTAAGTCCGTTGCAGAACATTCGCAGTGTTTTCAGCCTTTATATAAATGGAACAAATAGCTTAGAGACATTAGAGGGGTTACACAACCTTAGTGTTGTAGAAGATTACCTTCAGGTAAGTGATAATGATGCGCTACAAAATATAGATGCACTCGTAAATATTACCTCAAAATTTTTTCTGCTTGATATATCTAGAAATGAAGTGTTAACCACTATTGATGGATTATCGGGTATTACCACTTTAATCGAGCCATCATATAATAATGTTACTGGAATTTATATTGGGCTAAACCCGAAACTTCAACATATTAATGGTCTTAGCAATATCTCTATCGAGGGCGATCGTGGGTCGATATCAATTCATAGTAATGAATTGCTCACCAATATAGATGCATTGTCTGGGATTTCAGGTACAATTGAAAATTTACAACTCGTAGACCTGCCTAACCTTCAGAATACATCTGGCTTGTCTCAGATTACTACTGTAACCGACGAACTTTCTATTATTGGATTGGGAAATGCGGCTAGTTGGGATGGCTTACAGAATATTACTTCTGTTGGAAATAAGCTTTTAATAGCAGATAACCAGGGGTTAATTAATCTTGATATGTTTTCTAATTTGAATAGTGTGACTAGCGCATATTTTACCAGCAATTATTTTTTAACCGATTACTGCGGATTATCAAATGCAGTTAATTCGGGAAATATCGCTTCGTTTACAACAGAGAATAATGCCTATAATCCATCGTTAGCCAATATGCAGAACGGAGATTGTGCATTGTAGAACAAAAGTAAAGTCAGTTACTGCTCTTTCAATTTGAGAGCAGTTTTTACTGTTTTGCTAATTCAGAAATTGTTTTTTCCAAATCATCATACCCAAAAACAGCTTCGTCTTTATTCCAAATAACCGGAAATCTAATCTTGGTTTCACTTGTAAGTTTACGTTCAATAAATGCCATAAACTGTCGGTATACTACAGGATTTTCATTAATGTTGAATACCCGATGGTCTATACGTCGTTTTGTTAATGAGTCTGATAACACTGTGCATTTTTCACAACCATCTGCAGAAAAAAGTACCAGGCGTCCGTCAATGGTTCGTTCAATATCTTTTACCTGATTGTCGTGACTAATATTTATGTCAAGTTCTTCTTCGTTAACGATTAAGTCGTAAGTATAAGTAGATTCTTCCCCAGATAATTCAATAAGCGTTATCATGGGTACCTTGGCTTTTGGGGGAATGTTTTTAATTACTGGCTTGCTAGCGCTCTTTCGGTAGCCTTGCGCATTTACCATCAAGAATACATTGAGCGTATCTGTGGTTTTATTTTCAGCAACAAGCACAATACGCTTCCCTTTTTTCTTTTCAGTAATAAGAACTTTAAGGCCTTGAGCATAGCTTCCAAAGGATGCCAATAATACGGTAATAAAAAGTAGTTTTTTCAACATAGCACAAAAGTAACAATTAGTACCTTTGTAACACAAACCGTACCAATGGAATTAAATTTAAAAAGACCTATCTGTTTTTTCGATCTAGAAACTACAGGAACCAACGTCGCCTCAGACCGTATTGTTGAAATAGCAATCCTAAAAGTATTTCCCAATGGCAACAAAGAAAGTCATGTCTGGCGTGTAAATCCTACGGTACCCATTCCACCCGCGACAACAGCTATTCATGGTATTTCTGATGAGATGGTGGCAAATGAGCCTACATTTAAAGAGCTCGCACCTAAAGTACAAGACTTGTTAAAAGATAGTGATTTGGGAGGTTATAATAGTAATAGATTCGATATTCCCCTGTTAGCCGAAGAGTTGCTAAGAGCAGAAGTTGATTTAGACTTAAAGAAGAATTTAGCTGTAGATGTGCAGACTATTTTTCATAAAAAGGAAAAGCGGACCCTCGAAGCTGCGTATAAGTTTTACTGCGATAAAGAGCTTGTTGATGCGCACAGTGCTGCGGCAGATACAAACGCTACTTACGAAGTTTTAAAAGCGCAATTAGACAGATATGCTGATCTCGAAAATGACACCAAGTTTTTAGCAAACTTTAGCGCACATAAAAACTTTGCCGATTTTGCTGGGTATATTGGATATGACAAACAAGGAAGAGAAGTTTTTTCCTTCGGAAAGCATCGCGGAAAACTAGTTGATGAGGTAATGGAAAAAGAACCAGGCTATTTTGGATGGTTGTTAAACGCCGATTTTCCGCTGTATACCAAAAAAGTACTCACCCGATTGAAACTTCAAAAACTGAACAATAAATTATAGTGCTTCCTTGGTGACAGAGATGTTATACTGCGCTAGGTTAAAGTGCTCTTGAAGCCACAAAGAAATAAGAACTCTGTTTTGTGCATTACGTACAACCCGAAATTGACAATTGAAATATACGCTCATGAAACTCATTTGCATAGGCCGAAACTACACAGATCATATCAAAGAATTAGAGAATGAGAAACCTACAGATCCGGTTGTTTTTCTAAAACCTGACACGGCAATTTTATTGAAAAAACAACCTTTTTTCATACCAGATTTTTCAGATGATATTCACCATGAAGTAGAGGTGCTGGTAAAAATCAAGAAAATAGGAAAACACATCCAGCAACAATTTGCTCATAAATATTACGATGAGATCGGACTGGGTATTGACTTTACCGCTCGAGATCTTCAGCAGGAACTAAAGCAAAAGGGGCTACCATGGGAAAAGGCAAAAGGATTTGATGGTGCTGCTGTAATTGGGAAATTTTATCCTAAGATAACATTCGCCTCAGTAGACGATATTTCCTTTCGGTTAGAACGCAATGGAGCTGTTGTACAGCAAGCAAGTACGGCCTTACAATTATGGAAAATTGATGCGTTAATCGAATATATTTCAAAATATTTTACTTTAAAGATTGGAGATGTTATATTTACAGGTACGCCAGCAGGAGTTGGCAAAGTATTCCCCAACGACATACTAACAGGATTTATAGAAGACAAACAAGCCTTTTCCATTAAAGTAAAATAAATGAGTACACACTATTCAAGAGAAAAATTAGAAGAAATTTCTGGGGGTGATCAAGAATTTATGATCATTGTTGCCAAGACTTTTCTAGAAGAAATACCACCCGACCTTCACGCATTAGAAGAAGCTGTTTCTAATGACAATAAAGAACTAGCATACCAATTTGCGCACAAAATGAAGCCCAACTTCGAAATGTTTGGTCTTGGGCTAGAAAAGGATATAACAAGCATTGAGACTTGGACGCGCTCTTCAAAAAATAATAATGCTATTCAAGAACAAATGGAGCGGGTTGTAGAAACTGTAAACACAGTTTTTGACGAACTAAAAAGAGACTTTTCGCTGTAAATGTTAGCAGAAATTATAACCATTGGCGATGAAATTCTCATAGGCCAAATTGTAGATACAAACTCTGTTTTTATAAGTAAACAACTCAATAGTATTGGGGTGCAGGTGTATCAGATTACTTCAATTCAGGATGAGAAAGAACATATCTTACAAGCACTAAAAGACGCACAACAACGTGTAGATTTAGTGTTGGTAACTGGAGGGCTAGGCCCTACAAAAGACGATATTACCAAAGAGACGTTCTGTACTTACTTTAATGATACCCTCGTAGAAAATCAGGAAGTGCTAGAAAATATCAAGCATATTTTTGCTACCTACGTAAATCTTAAACCACTGCCTAGTAACCTTACGCAGGCCATGGTTCCTGCTACGGCTACAATTTTAAACAACATTCATGGCACTGCTCCAGGTATGTGGATGGAAAAACAGAATACAGTGTTTGTTTCTATGCCAGGAGTGCCGTATGAGATGAAGTACCTTATGAGAAATGAGGTTATTCCTCGGGTGATTAAAAAATACAGCAGGCCTCATATCTATCATAAAACATTACTCACCTACGGAAGAGGTGAGAGTGAAATACAAGAACAAATAAAAACTTGGGAAGCAGCACTTCCAGAAACTATTAAACTAGCTTACTTGCCCTCTTTAGGTCGTGTACGACTTAGGCTTTCTTCTAAAGGAACAGATGAACAGGTGTTAAGAAGGGCCGTAGACCAGCAAATGGACGCTTTACATGACCTGCTACAAGACATTGCGGTAGGGTATGAAGATGAAGCCAATATTCAACAACGAATTTCCGAAGTATTAGTTCAACAAAAAGCTTTCTTAAGTGTAGCCGAAAGTTGTACGGGAGGCGCTATAGCTCAAGAGATTACGGCTACAGCAGGAGCCTCTGCCTATTTTAAAGGAGGGGTAGTGCCTTATGAAACACGGCAGAAAACTTCAATATTGGGAGTAGATGCTATGCTCATAAAAAAACATACTGTAGTAAGTGGTGAAGTAGCAGAGGCCATGGCACAGCAATGTACCAAATTATTTGGCAGCGATTATGCAGTAGCAACTACGGGTATTGCTGGCCCAACCAAGGGTGATGCAGTAGATGAAGTGGGTACAGTGTATATCGCGGTGGCTTCACCTAGGGGTGTAATTTCAGAGAAATTTGTTTTTGGAAATCTAAGAGAACGCGTGATTGCGAAAGCCACCAACAAGGCTTTTGAAATGCTTCTCAAAGAAATTTTAAAAAACTAAGTTGATGTTGTTGTTCAAACCGATTAATTTATTTAAATTTGCACCCTGTTTTAAAATAACTAAAAACAATAAGTAATGTCAAGAGTTTGTGAGCTTACGGGCAAAAGAGCAATGGTAGGGAACAACGTATCCCACGCGATGAACAAGACAAAGCGTAAGTTTAACGTGAATCTCGTTAAAAAACGCTTCTACATTCCAGAAGAAGATCAGTGGTTAACGCTAAAGGTTTGTACTTCTGCATTAAAAGACATCAATAAAAAAGGAATCTACGCTGTAGTGAAAGAAGCCCGTCAAAAAGGGTTCTTAAACCAGTAATTCCAAATAAAAAGCATTAGATAATGGCTAAAAAGGGAAACAGAGTTCAGGTAATTTTAGAATGTACCGAGCATAAAGAAAGCGGTATGGCAGGAACTTCTCGCTATATCACCACGAAAAATAAAAAGAACACTCCAGACCGTATGGAGTTGAAGAAATTCAACCCTATTCTTAAAAAAATGACGGTTCATAAAGAGATAAAATAAGTTAGAGTCATGGCAAAGAAATCAGTAGCATCATTACAAACAGGATCTAAGCGTTTAACGAAAGCCATCAAAATGGTAAAGTCTGAAAAAACAGGCGCTTACACATTTGTAGAGTCTATCATGGCTCCAGACAAGGTTAACGATTGGTTAAGCAAACGATAACCCGTTTATAAGATATTTAGTAAAGCCACTTTTTTACAAAGGTGGCTTTTCGTATTTTTATACGTTTTGGGGCGCTCCCCCGATTTTTATCGGGGTCAGGCTATCCGCTGTATCCCCGATAGCTATCGGGGGATGCCGCTGCTATCCTTAGCGCAACGAAATTGTAACACGTATAAAGAACTACCTAGCCAACTAAACATCAAAATGCATCACCGAAAACATGAGTTTTTTTAAAAAAATATTTAGTAAAGAGAAAAAGGAAACCCTAGACAAAGGTCTGGAGAAAACTAAAACTACCTTTCTTGATAAACTTTCCAAAGCTGTTGCGGGAAAGAGCAAAGTAGATGACGATGTACTCGATAACCTCGAAGAAGTTTTAGTCTCTAGCGACGTTGGAGTAAATACCACCCTCAAAATTATTGATCGTATTGAAGCCCGCGTTTCTAAAGACAAATATTTAGGTACAGATGAGCTCAACCTAATTCTTAGAGAAGAAATCGCAGGACTCCTTAGCGAAGTAGATTCTGGAAATGCCACAGAATTTGAAATTCCATCAGGAACTAAACCACACGTTATTATGGTGGTTGGAGTAAATGGTGTAGGTAAAACTACAACAATTGGTAAGTTAGCTTTTCAGTTTAAAAAGGCTGGTAAAAAAGTAGTGCTGGGTGCCGCAGATACATTTCGTGCCGCAGCCATAGACCAATTGCAAGTGTGGGCAGATCGCACAGAAGTACCTATTGTGAAACAAAGTATGGGTAGCGATCCAGCTAGTGTTGCTTTCGACACACTAGAAAGTGCTGTTAATCAGGATGCCGATGTGGTAATCATAGATACAGCAGGCCGACTTCACAATAAAATTAACTTAATGAATGAGCTTACCAAGGTGAAGCGAGTTATGCAAAAAGTAGTAGGAGACGCGCCACACGATGTATTACTTGTGTTAGACGGTTCTACTGGGCAAAATGCATTTGAGCAGGCAAAACAGTTTACTGCCGCTACAGAGGTAACAAGCCTTGCTGTCACTAAACTAGATGGTACTGCAAAAGGCGGTGTTGTAATTGGTATAAGTGATCAGTTTCAGATACCAGTAAAATATATTGGTGTTGGTGAGGGTATTGAAGACCTGCAAGTATTTAATAAATTTGAATTTGTAGATTCATTTTTTAAATAAGAAGCCAAAAGCAAGTATTAGGAAGAAGAGTCAAAATTATTAAACGCATATATCCGTAAGATGGAACAAGGACTTTAATTCTGACTTCTTACTTTTAAATACTTACTCCCATTTTATGAGAACAAAAACACTCAAGAAAAATAAAATCAACGTAGTCACATTGGGCTGCTCTAAGAATGTGTACGACAGTGAAGTGCTCATGGGGCAATTGCGCGCCAACAATAAAGAAGTGGTTCACGAAGAAGAAGGAAATGTAGTAGTTATAAATACGTGTGGTTTTATAGCCAATGCCAAAGAAGAAAGTGTAAATACTATCTTAGAATACGTTCAGAAAAAGGAAGAAGGCGTTGTAGACAAGGTTTTTGTTACAGGGTGTCTTTCAGAACGATATAAACCAGACCTCCAAAAAGAAATTCCAGATGTAGATCAATACTTTGGTACTACAGAGTTACCAGGTCTGTTAAAGGCCTTGGGAGCAGATTACAAGCATGAACTTATAGGTGAGCGCCTCACCACCACTCCAAAAAACTATGCATATCTAAAAATTGCCGAAGGATGTGACCGTCCGTGTTCCTTTTGTGCTATTCCAATTATGCGCGGTAAACACAGAAGTACTCCTATAGAAGACTTAGTTACTGAAGCAGAGAAGTTAGCGGCAAATGGGGTTAAAGAGCTCATCTTAATCGCACAAGACCTAACCTATTACGGTTTAGATTTGTACAAAAAGAGAAACCTCGCCGAATTACTTCAGAATTTAGTAAAAGTTGAAGGTATTGATTGGATTCGTTTACATTACGCATTTCCAACTGGTTTCCCGATGGATGTGCTAGATGTAATGAAGAATGAACCTAAGGTGTGTAATTATATAGACATTCCGCTACAACACATCGCAGATCCTATTTTAAAAAGTATGCGTCGTGGTACCACAAAAGCCAAAACAACCAAGTTGCTTGATGAGTTTAGAGCGGCCGTGCCAGAGATGGCAATACGTACTACACTCATCGTTGGGTATCCAGGCGAAACCGAAGAAGATTTTCAAACCCTAAAACAATGGGTAAGCGAGCAGCGTTTTGAACGCTTGGGCTGTTTTACGTACTCGCATGAAGAAAATACACATGCTTATAATCTCGAAGACGACGTGCCAGAAGATGTGAAAATGCAGCGCGCTAACGAAATTATGGAAGTGCAAAGTCAGATTTCTTGGGAATTAAATCAACAGAAAATCGGACAAACATTTCGTGTGATTATCGATCGGAAAGAAGGGACGTACTATGTTGGGAGAACCGAATTTGACAGCCCCGATGTAGACAATGAAGTGCTTATTAATGCAGAGGAGGGATACCTGCGAACCGGAGAATTTTTCAATGTAAAAGTAACAGCGGCAGAAGACTTCGATTTATATGCCGAAGTAGTGCAATAATGATGTTGTACACATAAATCCGTACCTTCGTCGTTATGAAATACACTATGTTTTTTGCAACGATCGTATTGCTTTTGTCCTGTAACAATAGTAAGAATAAGGAAGCGAACCCTAGTAGCGAATCTACAGCTGAAGTTGCTACAACCAACTCCATAATTTTAATAGATAATCCTTCCGAAGAAAATAGCCAGTTACCGCGTCTATTTAGTGATGGAAATGAGTTGTATTTTTCATGGGTTACCCGAAAAGATAGTACAGATTATTTATCGTATTCGGTGTTTACAAACAATACATGGCAAACGCCAAAACTAATTACGCAAGGTAAAAATTGGTTTACCAACTGGGCCGATTTCCCTGCTATTGCAGCAAATAAGGGCTCTGTTTTAACCAACCACTTACAAAAATCTGCAGATGGTACGTATACGTACGATGTACGATTGAATTTGTTTGAGAAAAATTTGCCAAATCCTAGCTCAGATCAGGAAGGTGTACAGTACACAAAGCGAAACTTCATACTTCATAACGATGGTACCAAAAGCGAACATGGGTTTGTTTCTATGATACCCTACCAAGAAAATAGCTTTTTCGTTACCTGGTTAGATGGCAGACATACAACTGGGGGTCATGGTTCTGGTGGGCCTATGACGTTACGAAGTGCTGTTATACCTGCCACTGGCGAAGTAGCACAGCGTACTGAACTTGATAGCAAGGTGTGTGACTGCTGCCAAACTAGCGCCGCGATGACCAGCATGGGACCGATAGTGGCATATCGAGATAGAAGTGATGAAGAAATTAGAGATATTTCGATAGTACGATATCTAGATGGAGCATGGACGTCACCTAAAACTATTGGCGATGATAATTGGAAAATCGCCGGATGTCCAGTAAATGGCCCCTCCGTAGACGCTAGGGAAAATAATGTAGCTATAGCCTGGTTTACAGTCCATAGGGGAGAAGGTGATGTACAAGTAGTTTTTTCTGAGGATGCCGGTGAAACATTTACCCGACCTTATAGAATAGACTCAGGAAGTGCAATAGGAAGAGTGGATGTTGTGATGCTAGACAATCAGGAGGCCGCAATACTGTGGATGCAACCTCAAGATGAAAAGGAAATTCTATATGTAATGAAAGTGAATATACATGGTATTACAAGCCAGCCTGTAGTTGTTTCTGAAACAAGTAGCGATAGAGCGAGCGGATTTCCACAAATGGAGCAGCTAGGCGATAATTTAATTTTTGCTTGGACGGCTTCGTCTAAAGAACAGGCAGTAATTGAAACCGCAACGCTATCGCTAGATGCACTTGTCATGCCAGAAAATATACCGTAATATCGTGCTATGTAATGCATAAACAGCTTCTCATTATCGGTCATACGTATCCAGAGCCCTCCACGACGGCCGCTGGAAGTAGAATGATGCAGCTTATTGACTTATTTACAGCTCAAGGTTGTATGATTTCTTTTGCCAGCACTGCAGGAATTTCTGAAAGGTCTGAAGATTTAGCAACGGCAAATATTTCAACACATGCTATTTCCCTAAACGACGCTTCGTTGAATGTTCTTTTGAAAGAAGTAGTGCCCGATATAGTATTGTTTGACAGGTTTGTCACCGAAGAACAGTTTGGTTGGCGCGTTACCGAAGTATGCCCCAATGCCGTTCAGATTTTAGACACAGAAGACCTGCATTTTCTTAGAAAAGCACGAGAAGAAGCATTTAAAAAAGGAATTGCAGTTACCGAAGCAATACTTTTTACCGATACTGCCAAACGTGAAATCGCTAGTATTTTACGTTGCGATATGTCGCTTATAATTTCTGAAATAGAACTTGAATTATTAACTCACACATTTAAGGTCCCTAGCGGACTGCTATTTTATCTTCCGTTATTGGTTGCTGCGGAAATTTCCGAAGATAAGATACATGCGTTAGCTACTTTTAGGAATCGTCAGCATTTTGTGGCATTAGGTAATTTGAAACATGCACCAAACGTGGCTTCTGTTCAATTATTGAAACAACACATCTGGCCGAAGCTTAGACATAACCTTCCGCAAGCCGAATTACACATTTACGGTGCCTACGCCCCTAAGCAAATACAAGAAATGCACAGCCCTAAAGACGGTTTTCTAATTATGGGTTGGGCGCCTAAAATTTCCGAAGTACTTGAAAACGCTAAAGTTCAACTTGCGCCACTTCCATTTGGTGCGGGTTTAAAAGGAAAATTGATAGATGCAATGCGGTATGGGCTGCCTACAATAACTACACCTATTGGAGCAGAAGGTATGTTTAAAGATGAAAATGCCCCCGGCTTTATTGCGAATACTTGGGAGGCATTTATAGAAGAATCGATTCGTTTATATACAAATGAACCTATTTGGGCCACAGCACAAGATCGCGGGTTTAACATTCTTAAAAATCGCTTTCAGAGAAGCTTTTTTGAGGTGTCTTTTCAAAAGGAAATAAGACACTTGCTGAACACGATACACCAGCATAGACGAAAACATTTTATTGGTCAAATTTTACAGCACCAAAGTATGCAAGCAACCAAATATTTAAGCAAATGGATTGAAGCTAAGAATAGTAAGGACAGGTAAAATTATTGTGAAGCGTGATAATTAAAACTTAGAAGCCAAATCTACCTCTGCAGCAATATAGCCAAACGATGCCCAATCTGAACCCGAAACTATTTCAGAAAACATGGTTTTTGCCTTACTAGATTGTCCGTCACACAAAAGGTAGTTAGCGATTGCATAGTTTAGCGCACTGTTAGAAGCGTCGTCATCTGAATTCAATAAAGCTTTTTCTGGTTGTAATTCGCCCTTGTACACAAGACAAGCCTTATGGTACGCCTGATTTTCAATTATATTCATATCTGCTGTAATGCCTTTTACATAATTAAGACCCGTAGACTTACGACCAATTTGGCAATTAATAGTATAAATCCAATGGGTTGCAGAAACTACATTGTCTGGATTACTAGAAGTTTTTAGGCATTTTTTGTATGCTTCTATTGCTGGTACATCGTTTCCGTTGAGGTAATAAGCAAGGCCTAGGTGATAGTAAATGTTACCGTGCATAGTGCTTAACGGTATGTTTTTGGCATTAGGCATTCCGTCTTCTTCTACTTTGTTTTCTTGTCCTTGAATAAGCGCTGCGGCTTTTTCTAGATCTATAATTGCTTTGTCGAATTCACGTACAGTAATATATCTATGTCCGCGATGACGTAGCAACCGCGATTCGTCAGGAAATTTATTGAGTCCCTCTGTATAAATTGCGATGGCCTCTCTATAGTTACCTGTATATGCCGTAAACCGTCCGTACCAAATGGTGTTTTCTAATGTAGCACTTTTATCGAATGCTTCTTTTTTGGCTTCGTATTGCTTCATCAATTTTTGAGACGGAGCTTTGCTGTACAAGGTGTCGCCTAATTTAGAAATCGCCTGATATTTTTGAGTCCAATTGGGTGCAGGGTCATCTGTTTTTGTATTCGAATTTCCACAGCTTGCGAAGCAGAGGGAAAGTACAATGACAAGGTATTTATGCATGGTGTAGTTTTAAGATTTAAAAATACTACAAATTATGGGAAGGTGGAAGCTAGAATGTAGGTGGTAGGGACGAAAATGCAAAGATGTGGAGGAGCAGAAGTTTAAAGGTTTAGTGGTTTTTATGCTTTCTAATACCAAATCTTAGATTGCTATTGAGCGTATTGTTGTTCTTTATTCATATTTACGTGTTTACCCGTATTGCACTGTAAATCAGAAGGTTTTACTTTTAAGAGTTGAATTAGGAATTTCAATTGTATGGTAGAGTCATCGTCAAGCACGGCGTTTACGTTGCAGCTCAATTTCTTGGTAAAGGGTGCAAAATTGTTGCTCCCTGAGGCTAATTGTACGTTTACTTATTATTGGGATGCAGAAGGTGGAGAAGGGAAAGCACAATTGTTAGGTATTAATGGAAGTATGCTAGCCATTTCTCTTAACCTAGAAAACCCAGTAGATACGCTATTGTTTTTAAGTGATATGCAGCCTACACTTTATAAGATTAAAGGAGTTGATGTGGTAATTAGTAAGATTTACTTGAAGATACATCCTGAAAATAATACAAAAGAAGCCGCAATTTTATTTGGGTATGATGGTGTTACGGTGCAGGCTACTGCAAATTATGCTTGGCCCGATTTATAAACTAATCAATAGATACATTATGAAAACTAACTATTCATTTTTAATTCTCGCCATTTTTATACTTTTCTCAATGAGCTGTGAGACCACAATCAGTGACAAAATAGCTGAAGAAAAAGAAACTGTCACCTTGACCAAAAAGAAGTTAGTGCTAGCAATTGATGGTGGTGGAATAAAGGGAATCATCCCGGCTACCATAATAAAAGCGTTAGAAGACTCACTCGGGAAGCAAATGTATGAAGTGTTTGATGTTATTGGAGGTACTTCTACTGGGGGTATTATCTCTTTAGGACTAACCACACCCAATGGTGCGGGGCCTAATTTACCACCGCGAACCGCCTCTCAAGTACTAGATTTTTACAAAAAAGATTGCAGCAAAATCTTTGTAGCCAATACAGGATTGAATTCTGGACCTAAATATTTTGCCGATTATAATGGTGCTGGTGTGGAAGCATTTTTGAGAACCAACTTTGGCGGGAATACCCTTAAGAGTTCTGCAATGAATGATCCTGTAAACAAACGGGTACAACAAGTATTCACCACTAGTTATCTTATTAATGGAGAAGGAGGAAAAGTAGTAGGAAGACAGCCTGAAATGGGTCGCGATTTCGGCCCTTATCTCTTTAATTGGCATGATGCTACAATAGACCCATACGACAATTACTATATTTGGGAAGCGGCACGTGCTACAAGTGCGGCACCAACCTATTTTCCAGTGGCTCATGTGGGAGGCGGAATGGGACCTCGTTCTGGGGCGGCTCAAAAATGGGCGCTTGATGGAGGTGTGATGAGTAATGATCCAGCTATGTTTGCTGCGTCTGAAGCCCTGCGAACTAAGGTCGCAAATACTATGAATGATTTGGTAGTAATTTCTTTGGGCTGCGGTATAGATCCCTTTAATGGTGGTATTAATGTTATTATTGGTGGTAAGGCAGGTCCAACAAACAGGTTTGGATTTTGGGGCGATAGTTGGGCTGCGCCCTCTGTTGTGGGGAATCGTTGGTATAATTTAAATGATGATATAATTGCTATTCCTGCTTTATTGCAAGTAGAAAGCTATGCCAACCAATTTGTGCCTGTTAGTCAGTTACAGCGATTTGCAGAAGCGAATACAGGATTTGAATACTACCGCATGCAACCAACCTACAAGACTAGTTTGGCAATGGACAAATGCAATTTGGTGCCTGCTCTCATAGCAGACGCAGATGCGTATTTAAAAAGTACTGAAGGTATAAAGCTTTTAAATGAAATTTTAAAAGTGATACGAGATAATCAGTAGTGAATAATTGAAACAACAGATTAAACACATGAAAAGCCAAAAAATGAATGCACGCATAAATACAGTTCATGAGAATAAAAATCGCTAAATTGTAGGCTATGGGTCATATACAACCCTGTTGTTTTTCTTAACGAATCAAAATAATAATGATAAAATTCTTTAGAAAAATTAGACAAAGATTACTCTCCGAAAATAAATTCAGTAAGTATTTAATTTATGCAGTTGGTGAAATTGTTCTTGTTGTCATTGGAATTCTAATTGCACTTCAAGTAAATAATTGGAATGAAAATCGTATAATCAAGAGAACCGAGGTAAAATACTTAACGGAATTGTCTGAAGCCATTGATTTAGATATCATTGACTTAAAATCGAATATAAATAACTCTCAAAAAACCATAGAAAGCATTGATTTGTTATTAAATCATTTTGAAAACAAATTGCCATATAACGATTCGCTAAATATTCATTTCACCAGAAGTTCATTGTTTACCAATCTCATAACAAATTCTTCGGTCTATGAAAAGTTAACATCAATTGGATTAGATGTTATTTCAAATGATAGTCTTCAGAAAAGCATTGTAAGATATTATGAATACTCTTCACCTTATCTAAGGAAAAATGAGGAGGTAATTGTTAATCCCCATCACAATTTGAGTGTAAGACCTACGATGATTGAAAAGTTCAGTTATTCTTGGCTCTTGAAACCGGCCATTCCAAATTCTTTCGAAGCATTGCAAACAGATTCGGCTTATTTAAGTCTTCTAACAACAACGAAAGAAATAATAGCATTTAAACAAAGAATGTCAAAAGACCTACTTAAGGAAGCATCGGGGTTACAACGAAACATTAGAAACCATCTACAATAATTATTTTTAATTTAAATTTAAACAACTATGGATGTAAATAATTGCTATCTCACAACTACTCATTGCTGAGAGTAGTACGCTTCATGAAAACCAACCAATATAATAATGATAAAATTCTTTAGAAAAGTTCGTTACAATCTTCTGTCAAAGGGAAGGACTGGGAAATATTTGAAATATGCGGTTGGTGAGATTATTTTAGTTGTCATTGGAATTCTCATCGCCCTTCAAATAAATAACCTAAATCAGGAACGTATCTTAAACGAACAAAACCTGATTATAGTACAGAATTTAAATAAAGAGTTTAGTGAGAACTTAATTGAATTAGACTCTAGAATTACTAAATTCAATAGAATAATTGAAGGGTTGGAGGAACTGCTAACCGTTATGAGAACTCAAGATAGTAGTTTAACTGAAGCTAGTTTTGACGAGCTACTTCAAAAAACGTTTTGGACACCCAATTGGACACCTAGCTCTTTCGTGCTTGTAGAATTGAAAAGTTCTGGAGCCTTATCTAAACTTAAAAATAACGAGTTAAAAACATTGTTATTTAAATGGGAAAGAGAATTTGCCAATATGCATGTAAACAAAGATGCATATATATTGTATGGAGAAGAGTATATTGAATTTATCACTAAAAATGGATCTGTTAGAAATATAGATGCGTTAACAGAAGAGACTAAACATCTACAAAAATCTACGATTGCCAATAACAGCTTGGAACTCCTAAAAATTCCTGAATTTGAAAACAGGGCTGATAATTTTTATTTTCTTGCGTTTCGATTACGAGATAATTTTCAAGCGCTTAGGGTAACAATGCAAGATATTGTTACTGCTTCGAATGCTGAATTGAATTTATGATCGGAAATAAATAAAGCGCAACAAGGCATATATCAGACGTCAATTGGTCTAGTTTTTTTAGCACTTGTTGCTATGTAAGAATTGTTAGATTTCTCTTAGGAAAAGCGGCCTTTAAAAAAAGACATAGTTAAAGGATTCAACATATTTTATTGTTTGCTAGAGAAGATTTTGGGCCGTTAGGCTGGCTAATAACAGCAATGCCAAAAAGGATTCTTTAAAGGTATTCTCAGAAATCCCATCACTATTAGTATCTTAGTTGCTGTGCCCGAAACCTTACGGATTTTCGTTGTGCAAATCGCCTAAAATAGAAAGGATATAACTTAGAAAGCATTGGGAATATTAGATATATTTAGTTCAAGCAAGGACAAGACAGATTGCTCCGACTTCAAAAATGACGCAGATCTTTACCCAGAAAATTCAATTTCAGTTGTAATGGTTCAATCAGAAAGTGGAAAACCAGCAACAGGATGGGTAGATATGGGATATGTTGATTATAAATTCAAGAAATGCTGTCCTTTTAATCTGCAATTTTCAGTTGAGATTCCAAACGATAACGATACCATAGATTTTGCAACCCTAGAAGATTATTTTGTAGACGAACTAAAAAAAGGCTGTGTAGTTCATCTAGTGGCAAGGGTAGCAACCGATTTTGGTTTTATCATGGATATGTATATCGACGATGCAGAATTTGCTTCAGAAAAGCTCGCTGGACTTTTAGAAGACGATACTAAAATGGTAGAATTTGGTTGCGGATTTAACCAAGACCCCAAGTGGAAAGAGTATAAGCGAATTGTAAAAATGGTTAAATAAGCCATAGTACTCATGCTTTGAAAATAATGTAAATGCTTATTGATACTAATTTTATGAAAAGAGTACTTGTACTAGTAGTGTGTTTTGCGTGTTTTTCTTTCATGTGCGGTAATCAGAACACCCCAACGAGAGATTATTTTGAAGGCCAAGTGGTGTATGACATCACGTACACACCATATAGCGATTCTTATCCTATAGAAAGACTAAAAGAACTAATTGGTTCTAAAATGGTCTTAACTTTCAAAAATGGAAATTATAAGAAAGAATACTATGCTCCTAATGGTGAACTTGTGCAAGAAAGATTTGTGCAGCTAAAACACGATAAATCGTACTTCAGAACTAAAGATTCAGATACTGTATATTGGGTAGATATTACCATAAATGATACTAAAACAACATTCACTGTTTTAAAAGATACTGTAGTTATGAATCACCCATGCAGAATCATTACAACCAAATCTACTGTTTCTGGTGAAGGCTTTGAAGGAAAACCTATAGAGGTAAAGGGGGTTACAACATATGCTCAGGATTTACCAGTAAACCCAAAATGGTACAATAATTTCTATGAAGGAAATTTCAACGAAATTAGTAAAGAAGGTAAAGGGATTGCTATCGTTACTGTAAACAAGGGAATGTTTTGGGAGCAAACCCTTAGTATGACGTCTGTTACACATCGAAAAGTGAAAAATAAAGAGATTAAAATAAAAAATTTAAAAAGTGCGCCACTAAAGCAATTGTAGTTGTTGCCAGTAAATTGCATCAATATAATCTTATACCTCCCTCATTAAAATACACCATTCCCTCAGACATTTGTTTTGTTACCTCATTCACACTTTTTAAGCTATCTAAGTCTACCTACGTTTGAGTAAACAAAAATAAATATCTTATGAGAACACAAATTACACATCGACGAAACTTTTTACAAGTTGTATGCGCCTTTAGCGTAATCATGGTATGTTGGCTTTTTGCCAATCCTATGCACGCCCAGGCCAAAACAGAGAGAACTATCACTGGAGTGGTAACGAGCTTAGACGGACCCTTATTTGGAGCTAGCATTGTTTTAAAAGGAACCACCATTGGGGTGACCTCAGACAAAACGGGGGCTTTCAAATTTCCGAAAGAACTAAAAGAAGATGACGTCTTGGTGGTGAGTTATCTGGGGTACAAAAATCAAGAGGTAACTATAGGTCAAGTAACCACCTATATAGAGCCTTTTTTAGAGGATATTCCGGTTCGCATTTATGGTGCAATGCGCACAGTGCATACCAAAGAATCGCATTATACGAAGTATATCAAGAACTAATAAATGTTCTATATGAAAAGGATTATCCTTTTAGTGTTCTTCACTTTTACACTGTGTTTGCATTCCCAGCGAAACGATTTTAATGAAATTAACTTTCAGAAAGCAGACCGCATTGCAGATAGGTATAAAGGTGAAGAGCTTACTAATTTACCAGTACTAGCGTTACGACTTACGGCCCAACTAGAAACAGATGTTGAGCGTTTTCGGGCAATTTATATTTGGGTGACACATAATGTACGTGGCGATTACCATCTAACGTCAACCAACAGCCATATGCATAGAAAACTAAAAAACAATCCCGAAGAGTTCCACCAATGGAACAAGCAATTTAAAAAAGAAATTTTCCAACAATTAAAAGATGAGAAAAAAACCCTCTGTACAGGCTATGCTTATTTAATCAAAGAGCTTGCTAATTTGGCTGGTTTAGAGTGCGAAATCATACATGGATATGGTCAGGTTAAGAATATAAAATTCGACAACATGGAGCTTCCCAATCATTCTTGGAATGCAATCAAGCTAAATAACAAGTGGTACCTATGCGATGCTACTTGGTCTAGTGGGATTATAGATATGTCTAACTATTCTTTCGAGTTTAGCTATGAAGATAGCTTCTTTTTAATGGAGCCCTCCATATTTGCAAAAAGCCATAGGCCTATAGATGCGCAGTGGTCACTATTCAATGAAAATGCTGAAAATTAATTGGTTTAAGACCGTTTAGCTAACACAAAAATTTGTTTTGCTACCTATTCTATGTTCACCCGCTCAAATACAAGTTTAACTCGGGACAAGTACGCCAGTAACTATTAACAAAACGAATTCTACAATGTAAACTTATTATTATTTACAAAGAATATTGAGTTTACCATTAACAGTTTTCCATTTTCCCAGAAGCTTCTAAATAGCACATCGTCTACCATATAAATTACGCTTCCGCTGCCTACTCGAGCTTCACCAAAAACCATAGAGTTTTTTAGTTTTGCTTTCGCATTATCTCCAGAAAAACCAGATACAGATGTAGGTTCTTCTATATACCCCACGTTAAATCCGTTTTCTAAAAATGAATATGAAGTGCTTCCTAACTTTAAACTATAGTAGGTATCATCATAGCCAAAAGCCATAGGGTGCGTTGGGTCTAGTTTAATTTTATAAATACTACCGGTAATAAAGTCTTTTACACTTTCACGTTCACGCTGGTCGTATGGTGTAAGATTTCCTTTAGAGTCTTCTTCGCTAACATCATCTGTTTTGTTGGTTTTTAAATCGAAACCGTCTTTATTGGCAAACACGTTGTTAGCACCGCCAATCGCTATAATCTTTCCACCACGTCGTACCCATGCTTTTATATCGTCCATGGTAGATTCACTACTCAAACTACTGTACCAGCCGCTTGGCAAAATTAGAACGTCAAAACCTGCTAGTACAGAAGGTCTAAAGGCATCGGTGTCTATAGAAGTAATGGGGTAGTGTAGTTGCGTTTCGAAGAAATGCCAAATAGCACCGTAGTTTAAAGAAGAGGTGCCTTTACCTCTTAAAACAGCTATGCGTTGGTTGTTTATTAGCTTTACATCTGGCGACCCAAAATCGGTTCTCGTATCTCCAAAACTTGTAGGCGAGGTGTACAATTGTCTGTTGTGTTTATTGGCAATTTCAACTACTTTCTGGTGAAAGTCTGGATTGTTTCTGTTATCACTTTTTGTTATCACCAAACTTCCTTTCTTGAAGTCTGTTCCCCCAAATTTTAGATCCTTTTCAGAAAAACGCACCCGAATATCTTCCGTTAGTAATTCGGCTAAAAATTGTGCATCGTACATACTATTCCACCGACTAATATATCCGGCGCCATTAGGTGAAGCTACATTATTAATGTTGTATGTTGACAGCTCTTTATCTGCGCTTACCAAACTTGTACTTGCCACAGCATCTAGTCCGTAGGCATGAGGGATACTCCAGGCTGTAATGTCGTATGTTAACGGTTCTTCAAGTTGAGCATTGGGCTCGAAAAGCACTTTTATCATTTTTCCTTTTGGCTGGTTCGTACTCACCACAAGCGCATTAGCTGCATTCATACTCGCTTGTCCGTTCGTGCTGTAGCTATAACCGCTCACTGTACCACTACTTTTAAATCCGTATTTAATATTATGTTTCTGAAGTAGCTTTGTAAGTGCATCAATTTTATCTGGGTTTCCTTTTACAACATAACTCTTGTACTTTAGGTTATCGTTCTGAAAGAATTTTTTAAACTCACTGTTAAGCTGTGCCGCATTTTGGCTCCCCATTTCTATGGTAGACAAACCTGTAGTGGTATGGTGTGCTACACGATCAACAAGCGTAAGTTCGTAGCCTTCGTCTGTATCAATACCCAGTCCTGCACGTCCATGCCCAGCCTGTTCGTAGGTCATACCAATGGCTCCCATAAACATTGGGTACGTATCTCCGTAGCTTGGGTATAATAAATCGAAACGTTCTCTGGTAAAAAACAACCAACCTTCTTGATCAAAATAACGTGCGTGGTTTTTTCCAATTTTAGTTTGAAATGTACGCTGAAACGGAGTGATAATTTCGTGATATGGCTCTGCTGCCGGTGCAAAATAATACGGCTCGTTAATACCTTGTTCATGAAAATCTACATGAATATGCGGCATCCATTGATTGTAAATAGTTAAACGTTGTTGTGTTTCAACTTGTGTTGCCCATGCCCAATCGCGGTTAAGATCAAAGAGGTAATGGTTAGGTCTTCCACCTGGCCATGGCTCGTTGTGCTCTGCGGCGGCTTGTTTTTTATTGTATGGAGTTGCTTTTACTTGATTGTACCAATTGGCATATCTATCGCGTCCATCTGGATTTACACAAGGGTCTATAATTACTACGGTATTTTGCAACCATGCTTGTTTTTCTGTAATTAATTTATAGAGAGTGCTCATAGCAGCTTCGGTAGAAGACGCTTCATTTCCGTGTACGTTGTAGCTAAGCCATACAATTGCGGTTTGCGGATTGGCACTTCCGTTTTCTAAACCAATGTTCTTTAAGTTATCTCGACGAATTTGGTCTATATTACTCATGTTCTGGGCCGAAGTTACCACGGCGTAAGTAAGAGGTCTACGTTCGTTTGTTTTGCCGTAGGTGTCGTAAGTTACCATATCGCTATTTGCAGCAACATGTTCAAAATAACGCACTACGTCTGCATGACGAGAGAATTCGGTACCGATTTCGTACCCTAAGAATTCTGCTGGTGATTGTAATTGTGCAGAAACTGAAGCACAGATAAATAGAAAGATGAATGATATATTTTTAAGCATAGATTGGTTTTTTTAAAGATTGCTAAAGATACAGGAATTTCCACTTTCAGAAATGATACAGTAAAAAAACCGACTTAAATATTTCCCAAAAGTGATGCTGATAATTTTAAATTCTGATTAATCCCTTATTTTTGAAGAAACCTTCTAAACATTCTATGTCTAAAACAACGCTTTCGTATGCCGAGACTGGCTATTTTTCTAGATTAATATGCGATTATATAGCTGAAAAATCAACGCTTACATCTTTCTACGGAAATTTCCCCGAGATAGAAAATTTTGAAAAGCAACTTCAACTGAAGCAGCAATCGTTTACGGCAAATTCTAGAAATACTCTGGTTGCGCAGCTAGAGAAACAATACGAAGGCTTTAAAATTTCCGCAGCTACACAAGAGAACATTAAATTACTCAAAAAGAATAATACGTTTACCATCACAACAGGACACCAGTTAAATTTGTTTACAGGGCCCCTATATTTTCTTTATAAAATTGTTTCGGTAATTAATCTTTCCGAAGCACTTAACGCGAAACATCCTGCCAATAATTTTGTGCCAGTGTATTGGATGGCTACAGAAGATCACGACTTCGATGAAATTAATTACTTCACGGTTAAAGACCAAAAAATAGAATGGGATGCACCCCACGGAGGCGCAGTAGGAGAGTTAAGTACTAACGGACTCGCAGAAATTGCTGAAAAGGCTTCAAAAATTTTTGGTGAAAGTAAAAATGGAAAGCAGTTACAACAACTCTTTACCGAAGCTTATACAAAGCATACTAATTTGGCAGATGCCACACGTTATTTAGGTAACGAATTGTTTAAAGAATACGGGTTGATAATTGTAGATGGTAACGACACCGAATTGAAAAGAGCTTTTGTACCGTACGCAGAAAAGGATTTGCTGAAGCAGGTTTCTTATCATAAAGTGACAGAAACAACCGAGCGTTTAACGCAATTAGGATATAATGAGCAAGTGCACCCGCGCGATATTAATTTGTTTTACCTCCCCAATGGGATGCGAGAGCGAATTGTTGAGCGAGAAGGTTTGTATTATGTAAACGACACTGCTATTGTTTTTACAAAAGATGAAATTTTAAAAGAACTAAACGAACACCCGAAGCGTTTTTCACCCAATGCCTTGCTACGACCATTGTATCAGGAAGTTATTTTGCCTAACCTTTGTTATGTAGGTGGTGGTGGTGAGTTGGCGTATTGGTTTCAGCTGAAAGATTATTTTGATGCGGTAGCTGTGCCTTTCCCGATTCTTTTGTTAAGAAATTCTGTGTTGCTAGTGCCCGAAAAACTTTCAGATAAACTGAATAAACTGGATGTTTCTATTGAAAGATTATTTCAAAAGCAAACCGAATTAAAAACAGCATTTACTCATCAGATTTCAGATGTAGAAATAGATTTTTCTACACAACGCGAATATTTAAAGCAACAATTTGAAGCGCTATACACCTTAGCCAAACAAACAGACGCTTCTTTTGTAGGAGCGGTTGGAGCACAGGAGCAGAAACAGTTAAAAGGTATAAATCATCTTGAAAAAAGGTTGCTAAAAGCCCAAAAAAGGAAATTAGCCGATAAACTACAGCGATTAACAGCACTTCAAGACAGCCTCTTTCCGAAGCAAAGCTTACAAGAGCGAAACACCAACTTTTCTGAATATTATTTGCCCTATGGCGCTAATTTGCTTTCTACATTAAAGGAAGAATTAGATCCGTTAGACATGTCTTTTTCAGTGATAACGCTGTGAGCATTGTAGGGTTGTTGATTTCTGTTAAAAACTTTGAAGTTTTTATGTTTCCATTTTGAACCGAAGTATTATTTTTGTGGATGCAAAACAACGTCCTAATTCTAGACTTCGGATCGCAGTACACACAGCTCATTGCAAGACGCGTGCGCGAATTAAACATCTACTGCGAGATTCATCCGTATCACAACATTCCAACAGATCTTTCTACATTTAAAGCGGTAATTCTTTCTGGGAGTCCGTTATCGGTTCGTGGAGAAGACGCCGCCCATCCAGACCTTACAAACATTAAAGGAAAATTACCTTTGCTAGGTGTTTGTTATGGCGCCCAATATTTGGCACATTTTAATGGCGGTAGTGTAGAACCGTCTAACATTAGAGAGTATGGCCGTGCCAAACTGTCTATGATTAAAGATGGAGAAGCTCTTTTTGATAATATTCCACAAGATACACAAGTGTGGATGAGCCATAGTGATACTATCGCTAAGTTGCCAGAAAATGGGGTTAGACTTGCAAGTACAGCAGATGTCATGAATGCGGCGTACAGAATTGAGGGCGAGGAGACCTACGCCATTCAATTTCACCCAGAAGTATACCATACCTCACATGGAAAGCAATTGCTAGAGAATTTTCTAGTACACATGGCGGGCGTTCCACAATCTTGGACACCTGGAGCCTTTGTAGATACTACTGTGGCAGAGTTAAAGGAAAAGATTGGCGATGACAAAGTGGTGTTGGGACTAAGTGGCGGAGTAGATTCTACGGTTGCTGCTGTGTTACTTCATAAAGCTATTGGAAAAAATTTATACTGCATTTTTGTTAATAATGGCTTGCTGCGTAAAAATGAATTTAGTGATGTTTTAGATCAGTACAAAGACATGGGGCTAAACGTAAAAGGAGTAGATGCTTCTCAACGTTTTTACGATGCCCTTGCTGGGGAGAGTGATCCAGAAACAAAAAGAAAAGCAATTGGGAATGCCTTTATTGAAGTGTTTGATGATGAGGCAAATGCTATTACAGATGTTACATATTTAGCGCAAGGGACGATTTATCCAGATGTAATTGAAAGTGTCTCTGTAAATGGGCCTTCAGTAACCATTAAAAGCCATCATAATGTTGGCGGATTGCCAGATTTCATGAAATTAAAAGTAGTAGAGCCTTTACGAATGCTTTTTAAAGATGAGGTTCGTCGGGTAGGTGCAGAGATGGAAATAGATCCTAAATTGTTAGGTCGTCATCCGTTTCCTGGTCCGGGATTGGCAATACGTATTCTAGGTGATATTACGCCAGAGAAAGTACGTATACTACAAGAAGTAGATGCTATTTTTATAAATGGTTTACGCAAATGGAACTTGTATGATAAGGTATGGCAGGCAGGTGCTATTCTACTACCTGTGCAAAGTGTGGGTGTGATGGGAGATGAAAGAACCTACGAAAAAGTGGTAGCATTGCGTGCTGTAGAAAGTACCGATGGTATGACTGCCGATTGGGTAAATTTACCTTATGAGTTCTTGCAAGAAACCAGCAATCATATAATAAACCGCGTAAAAGGCGTTAATAGGGTAGTGTATGATATAAGTAGTAAACCACCTGCAACCATAGAGTGGGAATAAAATTTGGCATGCTGCTTGTAATTTTTACCATATTTTAAGAAGAACAAACCACTTTATCCGTATTTTTAGGGAAAAGTACAAACCTTGATTCAAACATTGAAATATCTCCTATACATTGCTGTTGTAAGCTTTATGATTGTAAGCTGCGATGTGCTGTCATCTCCATCACAGGCTAACTACCGTAGTCATACGGTTCAAAAAGGTGAAACCGTATATAGTATCGCCAAGAAATACGGGACAACTCGTAAAGAAATTTATCTGTTAAATCCGGATGCAAAAAATGGAGTGAAAGAAAATGCCGTATTGGTCATTCCGTCTACAGATGTTATTAACAGCTCTGGTGCGGTTACTTTTAAAACCCATAAAGTAAGACGAAAAGAGACTTTATTTAGCATTGCGCAATTGTATAATGTTTCCGTAGAAGATATAAAACGCTACAACAAACATTTGTATGCCAAGCAACTTAAAAAAGGTGAGAAGTTGCAGATTCCTAAATCTGTAAACGCAAATAACACAACTGGCGAGACAAATACAACGTCAGAAACTTCTAATACAGGATCAGATTCGAAGTCGTATAAAGTAAAACCAAAGGAAACAAAGTTTGGTATTGCAAGGATGTACGGTATAACTATAGCCGAACTAGAAGCGCTGAACCCAAATTTGGGTGAGTCATTACAAATAGGCGAAACTATTCAGGTTCCTTCGGAAAGTGTAACTAATGAAGCAACATTAGATACTGAAAAATATACTTTTTATGAAGTACAACCTAAGGAAGGATTTTACCGATTAAAAGTAAAGTTAGGGTTGTCTGAAGAGGAGATTGTAAGTCTTAATCCGTATGCGAAAGAAGGTCTTAAGGAAGGCATGATTCTTAAAATACCTAAAGATGAAGTTGCTTCTAACGATACGGTTTCAACAGTAAATTTAGAAACTGGCCTTAGTAACAAAAGTGAGAAGCGAATCGCAATTATGTTGCCTTTCTTGCTGAATCGTGCCCAGGGAGATTCGGTAAACAATTCTGAGATTTTAAAGAACGAACGCACCATGCGTATTGCTTTAGATTTTTATAGCGGTGTACTTATGGCAACAGAATTTGCCAAGGATCAAGGTATTTCAGTAACTGTAGATGTGTTTGATACCCAAGCAAGTGCAGGGAAGGTTGGAAGTATTATTTCTTCAAACAATTTTGATACTGTAGATGCAGTTATTGGTCCGTTGTTAAGTAGTAATGTAGAGAAAGCTGCGGCAGCTTTAAAAGGTGAAGACGTGCCTGTTTTTTTCACCACTAAGTAATAGGGAGATTAAAATTTCTTCTAACGTGTTCCAGACGTTACCATCAGACGAGCTCTTAGAAGATGGTATGATTGCTTGGATTAAGGAAAACGGAGAAGGGAAAAATATAATTGTCATTTCAGACAGTAAGCGCAGTAGACAAAAAGGAAAAATATTGAATGCCTTGCCGGGTGCTAAAAGTATTACGCCTAGAGAAAAAGGATTTCTCTATGTTGGTGATATAAATAAACATATGGCTCGTGGTACTGCAGATAACTGGGTGATTGTAGAGACTTTAGATCCAATTCTTCTAAGTAATGTAATTACCATTTTAAACGGAATGCCAGACGATTATCGTTTGCGTGTTTTTACGCTCGATAAAAATAAGGCGTATGAGTTTAACGACATTAGTAATTCTAACTTGGCAAAACTTAATTTTACCTTTCCATCGGTAAGTAAGAGCTATGATTACGATGAAAAAGAGCCGTTTTTGATTAGTTATAAAAATAAATACGGAGTGTTGCCAAACCGTTTCGCTGTACGTGGATTTGACGTTACGTACGATGTGTTACTAAGGTTGGCTTCGGCAAAAGATGTGTATGACGCAACAAGCTCTGCCTTTGAAACTGAGTATATTGAAAATAAGTTTAGATACACTAAAAAGTTATTTAAGGGGTATGAGAATAAAGCAATGTATATTTTAAAATATACGCCAGATCTAAAGTTTGAAGTTGTTAAATGAGCACATCTAAAGTAATATACCTAGGTAATCTGCGCACCGAAAACGAGCATCTAAAATCAGGGAATACCTATATAACAGATGCTCCAACAGACAATAATGGAAAGGGTGAGGCATTTTCTCCTACAGATACTGTGGCAACGGGTTTGGCCAATTGTATGCTTACTGTTATGGGGATTAAAGCGCAAGCATTAGCTGTAGACTTGTCGAATAGTACTGCGTTAGTCACAAAGACAATGGCTGCCAATCCGCGACGTATTTCTAAAATTAAAATTGTTCTTAACCTTCCGAGCAACGTGTCTGAAAAGAACCAGAAAATTCTTGAAAACACTGGTAATACCTGTCCAGTTCACAATAGTCTTCATCCAGATATCGAGAAAGATATTACCTTTCTATGGAAATAACCTAAGCTTTTTATTTAGTTTCAGTATCCAATAAATTTTGAATTAGCACGTTACTACAAATATGAAATTTTTGGTATCTATGTTGTTTTGTTTTTTCCTTGTCACTGCAGAGGCCGACTTGGTAAAAATGCAATGGAATGAAAACAGACAACTTACCTGGAACGATTTTCAAGGTGAACCCAATAGGGGTGACGACTTTGTTGCCAGCACCAATAGCGGTATTTCATTTTCTTTCTCTTATCAAACAAGAAACGGAAAGATGACCATGGATTATGAAGTGCTCTGTAATTTTTATCCAGAACTTTCTTGGTATAAACCCGATTTAGTAACACCGTATATTTTAAAGCATGAGCAAACACATTTTGATATTTCAGAATTGTTTGCAAGAAAACTGCGTAAGGCAATGGCAGAAACAACGTTTTCTAACAATCCCAAAGAAGAAGTAAATGCCTTGTATGAAGTTATTGAAAAGGCGCGCCAAGCAATGCAGAATAAATACGACGAAGAGAGCGAACACTCTAAGAATAAAACCGCAGAATTACAATGGCGCGAATTTGTAGCCCAAGAATTGCAAGCTTATGACCGCTGGAAATCCTGAGGGCGAGCCACTCTTTCCCAACCCTGCCCATTTAAAAGAACTAGCAAATTATAGGATGCCATTTGGTAAATATAAAAACCAACGGTTGTTGCACCTTCCCGAGGCTTATTTTGTATGGTTTCAACAAAAAGGATTTCCTGAGGGAAAATTGGGACGCATGATGCAAGAAATGTTCGAAATAAAAGTAAACGGCTTAGAACCGTTATTGGGCCCATTTATTGAACATTAACTTTTACAACTACTTTTTTTAAAGACTTTGGACCTTCAATCTGTATTCCTGTTTGATGGATATCCTGCGGAAAAAGAACCATAAAAGAACCTTCGGGGAGGATGAAATCTTGTGTTTTACAATTATAAAAAGCGTAATCTTTTTCTTTGTTCACTTCGGTTGGTTGTTGCTTTTCTAGGGTAGCAACACCAACTTTTTCTGAGCCCGAAATGGTGTAGTGAATATCTATGTATTTGTAATGCGCTTCAGAAAACCCCGATTCTTTTGGTTTCGTGGTGTATGCCATTACAATCGCAAAACAATCTTTGCCGTCAATTTCATAGGTGCCTTCGTCAATTTGTTGAAGATCTTCTTTCTGTAAAAACTGAAAAGCAGCTTCCATTCTGTGATGTAGCTTGCTGTAGGTGTCGCAATTTTTTAGTGTATCTAAAACCATACTACCAAAGTACTGTTTTTCAATAAAAATGACTAGAAAACTAGTAATCAAATTGACGCTTAACTTTCTGTTTAAAATTCAAGATACTGTATCAATAAATCGCTACCTTTGCATCCCGTATAGCTAACATAGCAAGAGCATTCATGAGTACTACAAAATACATCTTCGTTACGGGCGGGGTATCTTCATCTTTAGGTAAAGGAATTATCGCAGCGTCGCTAGCCAAATTACTGCAGGCCAGAGGGTATCGTGTGACCATTCAGAAATTAGATCCGTATATTAATGTAGATCCTGGAACTTTAAATCCGTACGAACACGGTGAATGTTACGTGACTGACGATGGTGCCGAAACCGACCTTGATTTAGGACACTACGAACGTTTTTTAAATGTTCCTACTTCTCAAGCCAATAATGTAACTACCGGACGAATTTACCAAAGTGTCATACAAAAGGAACGCAGAGGTGAGTTTTTAGGAAAAACAGTACAGGTTGTTCCTCATATCACAAACGAAATTAAAGAACGTATTCAAATTCTTGGTAAAAGTGGCGATTTCGATATTGTTATTACCGAAATAGGAGGAACTGTTGGTGATATAGAGTCGTTACCTTATATAGAGTCGGTTCGACAATTAAAGTGGGAATTAGGTGATGATAATGCGCTTGTAATTCACTTAACACTAGTTCCTTATCTTTCTGCTGCGGGTGAACTTAAAACGAAACCTACACAGCACTCTGTTAAAACCTTAATGGAAAGCGGTATTCGAGCAGATATTTTGGTGTGCCGTACAGAACATGAATTAAGTGACGATTTACGAAAAAAATTAGCGTTGTTTTGCAATGTTAAAAAAGAAGCTGTGATTCAGTCAATTGATGCTTCTACCATATACGACGTCCCAAACATGATGCTAGCAGAAGGGCTAGATAGAGTGACGCTTTCAAAATTAAATATCGAAGCAGATAGTGAACCCAACCTAGATCACTGGAATATGTTTCTTAACCGACTTAAAAACCCGAAAGGAGAAGTTACTATCGGACTTGTCGGTAAATATGTAGAACTTCAGGACAGTTATAAATCTATTCTAGAATCTTTTATCCATGCAGGTGCAGAAAACGAGGTTAAGGTAAAGGTTGTTTCTGTGCATTCTGAACATATAGATAGTTCTAATGTTGCAAAAAAATTAGCACACTTAGACGGAATATTGGTCGCTCCTGGTTTTGGTGAGCGAGGCATTGAAGGGAAGGTTGAAGCCGTGCAGTATGCGCGTGAAAATAAGGTTCCATTTTTAGGTATTTGCCTTGGAATGCAGATGGCAGTAATTGAATACAGCCGAAATGTATTGGGTTTAAAAGATGCAAACTCTAGTGAAATGAGTAAGCATACAGACCACCCCGTTATTAATTTAATGGAGGAACAAAAAAGTATTACAGATATGGGTGGGACTATGCGTTTAGGGGCATGGGATTGTGCTCTAGAAGAAGATAGTATTGTTGGCAATGTATATGAAGACGATATCATTCAAGAACGTCACCGCCATCGGTATGAGTACAACAATCAGTACAGAGAACAATTAGAGGCAGCAGGATTAAGAGCTACAGGAATTAACCCAAAAACGGGACTCGTTGAGATTGTTGAAATACCAGAACACCCATGGTTTGTAGGTGTACAATACCATCCAGAATATAAAAGTACGGTTGCCAATCCGCATCCGTTGTTTGTAGCATTTGTAAAAGCAGCACACCAACATTCAAAATAAATAAGACAATATGTCGGTTTACACACTTAGGCTAAGTTGTTGTAACCGAAACTAAAGATTTAAAAGATACCCGCATAACTTATAAAGCGGAGTCGAAATACGGCACAAGCATGGAAGAAAAGAAGTTTGATAAAAATTCACTCATTGGTTTTTTACTTATTGGAGGTATCCTTATTTGGATGCTTTATATGAATAGTGATGAACAACCAGATCAAGAAACAACCAATACAGAGCAAGTAGTAGACAGTACGCAAACTGCTACAGATAAGTCAACTAAAGAAATAACAGTAACGCCAGCCGAGATAAATACGGCGTCTGCTACAGATTCTGTTGCTGTTGAAAATCTTAAAAACAGACTAGGTTCTTTTGCGTATTCAGGTACGTTGGCTTCTGCTACAGATGCAACCACTACTATAGAAAATGATGTGTTGCAACTAAAGGTGAGCAATAAAGGTGGGTATATTGTCGAGGCGAAGCTTAAAGATCACACAACATACAAAGGAGATCATGTTACATTAATTAGAGATGGCAATAATGATTTCAATCTACAGTTTACTGCTGAAAATAGACTTTTAAATACTCGGGATCTTTATTTTGAGCCGTCGGTAAGCAAAAGTGGTGAAAACAATGTGTTATCGATGAAACTAAAAACGGGACCCGATGCTTATGTCGAATACCGTTACGAATTAACTCCTGGGCAGTACATGCTAGATTTTAGTCTAAAGTCGCAAGGCTTAGACGGCGTGATGGATACTTCGCAACCTATTTACCTTAATTGGAATCTAAAGGCATTTCGTCAGGCAAAGAGTATTTCATATGAAAATAGATACACACGTTTAACGTATGAGCATGATGATGAAGATTTCAGTAAACTAGACCCTACTGGCGAAGATGATGAAGTAGAAAAGAATGTAGATTGGATGAATTTCCGTCAGCACTTTTTTAGCTCTATGCTGTTAACAGATACGCCGTTTAAAGAAGTTACATTTACGTCACAAGATTTAGTAGAAGATGAAGACATAGATACGGTGTACACCAAGAACTATGGGGCAAAAATGCTCATTGAACCTAAGGGAGGTGCTTTGGCTGAAAACATGAACATGTATTACGGCCCAACAGATTATCAGATATTTAATGATTATGATAGAAATCTAGACGAAGCTTTACCACTTGGGTGGGGAATTTTTGGGATGATTAATAAATACATAATCATACCATTGTTTGGTTTCTTGAGTGGGTTTTTACCAGCGGGTATTGCCATTATTGTACTAACTATTTTAATTAAACTAGCGTTGTCGCCAGTACAGTACAAGCAATATCTTTCTCAGGCAAAGATGAAGGTATTAAAGCCAGAAATTGACGAAATTAAAAAGAAGCATGAAGGGAATTCTATGAAGATTCAACAAGAGACCATGAAACTTCAAAATGTTGCTGGTGCAAGTCCGTTAAAAGGTTGCCTGCCTGCCATATTGCAGATTCCGGTGTTTTATGCCTTGTTTACATTTTTCCCAATGGCATTCGATTTAAGGCAAAAAGGCTTTTTATGGGCAGAAGATTTAAGTAGTTACGATACTATTTACGAGTTCCCTCCAGGGTTTAGTATTCCTTTTTATGGAGATCACGTTAGCTTATTTCCAATTTTGGCGTCTATAGCTATTGGCGCGTATATGATAATGAGTGCTGGGCAAAGCATGCAGGCACAGCAACAGCCAGGTATGCCAAACATGAAATTTTTAATGTACTTGTCACCATTGTTTATGCTAGTGTTTTTTAACAACTACGCAAGTGGTCTTTCATTGTACTATTTAGTTTCTAACTTAATTACCATTGGTATTATGTTGGTAATTAAGAATTATATCATAGATGAAGAGAAAATTCATGCTCAAATTCAGGTAAAAAAGAAAACGCCAAAGAAGCAGAATCGTTTTCAACGAAAAATGGCAGATATGATGGAGCAAGCCGAAGAACAAAAAAGAGCTCAGAAAAAGAAGAAATAGTTTTGTTCAAAACAAAGTAGCTTTGGCACTCTTTTTGAAAAATGACGTGTAGGATGTTCAATAGAACTTCAAAAATAACGTTGATAGTAAAAAGAATTGTTTTATGAAATTTTCAATAATTTTCTTTCTTGCTGCACTTGTAGCAATACCTTCTAGTTTTGCGCAAGGTGAGTTTAACCAAATGGATGAAGCTGGAAAGCGTCATGGTGTTTGGAAAAAATATTACCCAGGAACCAAACAACTTCGATACGAAGGGCAGTTTAATCATGGCAAAGAAGTAGGAACCTTTAAATTCTACTGCCAAGATTGTGGAACAAACCCTTCTACGGTAAAGGAATTCAACAATACAGATTCACGTGCCGAAGTGTCTTATTTTACCACCAAGGGCAAATTAGTGAGTAAAGGAATGATGGAAGGTAAAAATAGAGTAGGAGAATGGCTTTATTTTCATGAGAAGTCTAAGCAACCCATGAGCAAAGAAACCTACGTGAATGGAGAATTAGACGGGGTTCAGGTTACCTACTATCCCGACGGAAAGATAACCGAAGAAATTACTTATGTAAAGGGCATAAAACAAGGGGCTAATAATTATTATTCTCCAGAAAGTGTTTTGCTCAAAAAGCTAATCTATCACGACAACGAACTTCATGGTCCGGCAGAGTTTTACGATGCTAACGGTAACGTCACTATAAAAGGCCATTACAAAGAAGGAAAAAAGCACGGCTTGTGGCAGTACTTCAAGGACGGTAAGTTAGAGTTAGAAGAAACGTATCCGAAGCCTCAGAAACGAGGAAATTAGTGTTCGTCATAGAAGAACCCGATAGCTAAATTATATTTTGAAATCCTAATGACGGTAGAGATACGTGCTCTTTCCGTAATTTTGTAATGAGATGAAAAAGAAACAACGTGTTGTAGTAGGATTAAGCGGCGGAGTAGACTCCAGTGTTGCTGCTTATTTATTACAAAAACAAGGATACGAAGTTATTGGCCTGTTCATGAAGAATTGGCACGACGACTCTGTGACTATTTCTAACGACTGCCCATGGCTAGACGATAGTAACGACGCTATGTTGGTGGCGCAAAAGCTAAACATTCCTTTTCAAACCGTAGACCTAAGCGAGCAATATAAAGAGCGTATTGTAGATTATATGTTTCGTGAATACAAAATGGGTAGAACACCTAATCCCGACGTGCTTTGTAACAGAGAGATTAAGTTTGACGTCTTTATGAAAATTGCGTTAGAGCTAGGTGCAGATTATGTTGCTACCGGGCATTACTGTCGTACTTCCACGAAGGTTGTATATGAAAATGGAAAAGAAACAAAAGTACATCAGTTACTTGCAGGAAAAGATCCTAACAAAGATCAGTCATATTTTTTATGTCAGTTATCTCAAGAACAATTAGCTAAAACCTTATTTCCTGTTGGAGAATTGTTGAAGCCTGAGGTAAGAAAAATAGCGGCAGCGCAAGATTTGGTGACTGCAGAAAAACGAGATTCACAAGGATTGTGTTTTATAGGAAAGGTAAGGCTTCCAGAATTTTTACAGCAACAATTGGCACCCAAGGAAGGGGCTATTGTTGAGGTAGCTTCAGATTTTGAAGGATATACAACTGCTTCAAAAGAAGGAACGTTAGCCGAAATTTCAGCAAAATTTGAGTATAAAAAAACAGATGGCGAAGTTGTTGGTACGCACCAGGGAGCACATTATTTCACCAACGGTCAGCGTAAAGGGTTAGCTGTTGGAGGTAAAAAAGAACCATTGTTTGTAATCGCAACCGATGTAAAAGAGAATGTAATTTACACAGGGCAAGGAAAAAACCATCCTGGGTTATACAGACGCGGTCTTTTTGTGAAAGCGGAAGAAATTCATTGGGTTCGCGAAGACCTAGAATTGGCTATAGATGAAACCTTAGATGTAATGGCGCGTATTAGATACCGACAACCTTTACAGAAAGCTACATTGCACCGTACAATTTCGGGACTATATGTTATCTTTACAACACCACAAGACGCAATTACCGAAGGCCAGTTTGTTGCTTGGTATCAAGACGATGAATTACTAGGAAGCGGTGTGATATCTTAAAAAAAAATAATTGTTATGAAAAAAATATTTGTACTCCTATCTTTTGTAATTTCAACAACGGCTATGGCGCAACAAGACGCGCTCGTTTTCTTTGTAGACAAGGCAGATGTTGCAACTTCAATTGCCAATCCTATTAGTATTCTTACGCAAGACGCGCTTGATCGTAAGGCGATGCATGGTATCGCTATCGATGAAAGAGACGTACCCGTAAATGAAGTGTATATTACCGAAATAAAAAATCAGCCAGGAATTACGGTACATGCAAAAAGCAAATGGCTTAATGCTGTTTACGTGAGAGGTTCAGAAAGTGCTATAAATGGGTTAACTAGTCTAGCTTCGGTATCTGATGTTGAATTTGCAGATAAGACGTTAAATCGTAGACCTTTTCAGAAGAAACAAAGAGATAAATTCGCACTCGAAAATGAAGCATCTAGAGTAACCTATAACTACGGAGCTGCTGCCAACCAAACAGAAATGATTGGCGCCGATTTCTTACACGAAGAGGACTTTACTGGAACGGGCATGGTTATCGCTGTCTTAGATAGCGGGTTTCCTAATGTATTTACTAATAACGCCTTTTCTGATGTAGTATCTGACGGACGTTTGTTAGGGACATACGATTTTGCCGAAAGACAAACCAATGTAGACGGTACAGGCTCGCATGGTGCCCGAACATTTAGTAATATTGGTGCATTCTTAGATGGAAGCCAGGATTTTGTAGGTACGGCACCAGAAGCATCTTTCTATTTGTTTAGAACTGAATTTGCACCTACCGAAAACCCCGTAGAGGAAGCATGGTGGGTAGAAGCGCTAGAAAGAGCCGATAGCCTTGGAGTAGATGTTGTAAACACTTCATTAGGATATCAAGACTACGATAATCCGAATTACGATCATAGCTACGAAGATTTAGATGGTGAAACAACCATCGCTGCGCGTGGCGGGAATATTGCTTTTGAAAAAGGAATGCTGCTAGTTACTTCAGCTGGAAATGATGGAGGCGGATTTACATTTGTAGCCACTCCTGGTGATTCGAAAGGAGTCTTAACGGTGGGTGCTGTAGATTCTAGTGGTGATTATGCTGGTTTTAGCTCAATTGGCCCAACCGTAGATGGAAGAATTAAGCCAGATGTAATGGCACAGGGCTTAGATGCTGCAGTTGTAGACCAAGATGGAGATGTTACCTTCAATAATGGTACTTCCTTTAGCTCGCCAATTATGGCTGGTGCTGTGGCAAGCCTTTGGGAATCTAGACCAGAAGTACGAAACGATGTAATAATGCAGGTAATTAGAGAATCGGCTCACTTGTTTAACAATCCCACAGACGAAATGGGATACGGAATACCAAACTTCGAAGATGCCTACAACGCATTACAACTTCTAGCTATAGAAGAGCAAGTTCTAAAAGAAAACTTTGCCGTGTATCCAAACCCAGTTAGAGACGTCATGAATGTTTCTTTTCCAAAAACTATCGAAGAAGCTACAGTTTCAATTTATGATGTCTTAGGGAAAAGAGTACTTCAACAAAAAATTACAAGCACTGGCAACCGAGTTAATGTGTCGCAACTTTCCGAAGGAATGTATATCGCTAAGGTAACAGGAGAAGGTACTAGCAATAACTTTAAAATTTTAAAGCAGTAGTGCAGCAAAAAATCACAGATCTTTTTGGCGTAAAATATCCAATTATTCAAGCAGGAATGATTTGGAATAGTGGTTGGAGGTTAGCTTCTGCCGTTAGCAATGCTGGAGGCCTCGGACTATTAGGCGCGGGTTCTATGTACCCAGATGTGCTTCGCGAGCATATTGTGAAGTGCAAAAAAGCAACCAATAAACCATTTGGTGTTAATGTTCCTATGCTATATCCCAATCTGGAAGAAATTATCCAGATAATTATTGAAGAAGGCGTTCCAATTGTGTTCACTTCTGCGGGAAATCCTAAAACATATACGCAACATTTAAAAAATCATGGTATTACCGTGGTGCACGTAGTGAGTAGCGTGAAATTTGCATTAAAAGCTCAAGAAGCTGGCGTAGATGCCGTCGTTGCCGAAGGTTTTGAAGCAGGAGGACATAATGGTAGAGAAGAAACCACCACATTCACCTTAATCCCAATGGTGAAAGAGCAAATTAAAGTGCCACTTATTGCAGCTGGCGGAATTGCCAACGGAAAAGGAATGTTAGCCGCCATGATTCTTGGAGCAGACGGGGTGCAAGTAGGAAGTCGTTTTGTGGCTTCTGAAGAAAGTAGCGCGCATCAAGCCTTTAAGAAGATGGTTGTTGCTGCTAAAGAAGGTGATACGCTACTTACGCTAAAAGAGTTAGCCCCAGTTCGCATGTTGAAGAACAAGTTCTTTAACGAATTAATGGAGCTTTATACTACCAATCCTACAAAGGAGCAATTAATTGAATTATTAGGACGTGCACGGGCAAAGCGTGGTATGTTTGAAGGCGATTTAGAAGATGGCGAGTTAGAAATTGGTCAAATTGCTGGACTCATTCACGACATAAAACCAGCCGCAACAATTGTAAATGAAATGGTTACAGAATTTGAGTTGGCGAAAAAGCAAGCAACCTTACTATAAAGACAATTTTAGAAATCTAGAAAATTAGTTTTTTCGTATGTATTTCTTTATCATTGTCTAACTATTACTTCATATTGTGGCTTACTTCCTCATCTTTATTATAGCTATTCTAGTTGTTCTTGGAATCTTCTATACAATCCATCGTATACGTTTGGCGCGACATAGAGGGAAACGACTGCCAAAAAAGAATTTATACTACGCCGTTGTGGCTAGACTTTTTATGAAAGATTTGCCCGATTAAGCATTCAGCATCTTTTTCAACTTCGGATTTTTATTTCTTAAATCTAAACCGCCTTCATAAACAGACTTAAGGTTAACTAGAAAAAAAGACCAGCCACTGTCACACCCTAATCTAATAGTTTCTTTGTCCTTATCTGTTGTGGGTATATTTCCCTGATGCAGTGAAACAATCGTGCCTTTGCTGTATGGCTTCAGCGAAACTGTAACAATACAGTCGTCTGCGGCAAATGTAAAGGCAATAGTGTCTTTTTTGTTTGCGGTGCGTATGGTTCCTGTTTCGGTTCCTTCCCACAAATACCATTTCCAAGCGTAGGTGTCGTTAGTTTGAATCGATTCAGATTTGTTTCGTTCTTCACCTTCCGAAGTGAGAAATGAAGCATCGCTTAAAAACCATCGTTCTAGTTCAGCTGGAATTGTCCAAGCATCGTAAATTTCTTGTAGAGAGGCCTCTATGGCAATTTTACGGGTAAATTGTGTCCAGTCAAAATTTTTCATGGAAGTATTATTTAGACTTCTAAATGTACTGAAATTTAACTAGTTATAGATTTTTTGGTGTTGTTTCCAATGATAAGTTGTACTAAAAAAGCGATACTAATAACCAAAATACAACCAAACACATTAAGCCATAAATACGGCATAACGTCCATGTACCAAACAACAATTACAATTGCCTGTGTAATGAGTGCTGCAATAAAAGTAGCGTTGCTCTTTATGTATTTGATAAAAAAGGCTAGCAGGAAAATACCTAGAACATTTCCGTAGAAAATTGAACCAATAATATTTACCAATTCAATTAAATTTTCAAATAAATTTGCCACCGAAGCAATGAGAATGGCAATTACTCCCCACATCATGGTAAACCATTTACTTGCGTTTACATACTGTTTGTCTGTTCTCCCAGGTCTATTCCTCTTATACAAATCGATTGTTGTCGTAGATCCTAATGCGTTAAGTTCTGAAGCTGTAGAAGACATCGCAGCACTTAAAATAACCGCTAGTAACAAGCCTATGAGCCCACGGGGAAGGTTTGTCAAGATAAAATGTATAAACACATAATCCTTATCGTTAGTTTCTGCATCTGGGTTTGCTTTCTTAATAATGGCTTTAGATTGTTCTCTAAGTCCTTCTTCTTCTTGCTGAAGGGTTCCAATTTGTTTGCTTAGTGCTTCTTGCTCTGCGGAAACTTTAGTTTTTGAATAGGCTTTTTGTGCCTTGATTAAGGCAAGGTCGATTGCTGCTTTTTCATCTTCAAGAGCCGTATATTCTGATGCATATTCACTATTCATTACATCTTTTACAGCAGACGGATTAAAATGAAGTGGTGATGCGTTAAATTGATAGAAAACGAATACCATAACCCCAACCAAAAGAATAAAAAATTGCATAGGCACTTTTAAGAGTCCGTTCATGATTAAACCCATCTGACTCTGTTTTACGGACTTTCCTGATAGATATCGTTGCACCTGACTCTGATCGGTTCCAAAGTAAGACAAGGCCAAAAAAGTACCTCCAATAATACCACTCCAAAAAGTATATCGATTGTTAAAATCGAATGAAAAGTCTAATACATCCATCTTGCCACTAGCTCCAGCAATTTCAAGTGCTTTGTTGAAAGTAATATCTAATGGTAAGTAATTCAGAATTATTAGAAACGCAATAAACATTCCTAGAAAGATAACTCCCATTTGTTGTTTTTGGGTGACAGATACCGCTTTAGTACCACCGCTCACTGTGTAAATAATAACAAGTACACCGATAATAATATTTAGGTATAGTAAATTCCATCCTAAAACTGCAGATAAGATGATGGCGGGAGCAAAAATGGTGATTCCGGCAGCTAGCCCGCGTTGCACTAAAAATAAAATTGCCGTGAGCGTTCGTGTTTTTAAATCGAAACGTGTTTCTAGATATTCGTATGCTGTAAATACTTTTAAGCGATGGTAAATTGGAATAAATACCAAACATATAATTACCATGGCAATGGGCAAGCCGAAATAAAATTGCACAAACCCCATTCCGCTATGAAATGCCTGTCCGGGAGTTGAGAGGAAGGTAATTGCACTGGCTTGGGTTGCCATAACACTAAGCCCGATGGTCCACCATCTAGAATCGTTACCGCCCTTGAGGTAATCGGTCACATTCTTACTCCCACGTGCTTTGTAGGTTCCATAAAGCACAATAAAAAGTAGTGTGCCAATAAGTACATACCAATCGTAATTATGCATTTTAGGTATAGTTTTTCATTAGATAGTAGAATAATACAATGTATCCGGCATTTAAAAGTAATACAAGGGTGTACTTCCATTTCCAGACAAATTTGTCTTTTACTTGTTCAACGATTTCATCTGTTTTCATGTCGTTTATTTTCCAATCGATAATAAGTTAGCGAATAATCGATACGCACCAGGCACACCAGCAGGTAATTCTCTAAAAAAACTTAAACCTGTATAAATATAATGACCTTTTCCGAAGGGAGCTACTAATAAAGAACCTTTGGTTTCTGAATAACCCTTGTCGTTCATTCCCAAAATAGGGGTAAAGGCATCATCCCATTCGCTTGGGAAGTACAAACCGCGTTCTTGTACCCAACCTTCAAAATCGGCTTGTGTAATTTTGTTCGGACTGTTTAAAACGGTATGCTTTGGTGCCAAAATAGAGACGTCGCTAAATTCATCTGTTACACGATCTCGAGATAAAGTAATTGAATATGGCGCAATATCTTTTGTTACCATACGGTGTGCTGTATTGTATTGCAATAATAGCGTTCCGCCATTTTCTACATAGCTATTCAATGCCGTCTGCTTAAAAGCAAGCTCGGGAACCGTATTGTAGGCTCTTATACCAACCACAACAGCATCAAATTGCTTTAGATTTGAAGCAGTGATAGCATCTGGACTAATAGTGGTTACATTGTATCCAATTTCTTTTAAACTCTGCGGAATAGCATCTCCTGCTCCTTCTATATAACCAATATTCTCACCTTTCTTTTCAATGCCTATGCGCACAACTTTTGCCTGACTTGGTAATAACACCCGTTGATACGGAATGTGATCGTAATCAATGGTTATCAATTCGCTTTCAAAATATTGATCGCCTAGTTGCACTAAAGAAGTAAGCGCGCCTTCGCTTTGATTTTTAGGCGGAGTTACTGTAAATTTTAGTGTCTGTGCTTGACCTTTTGCTTTAATATTGAAAACGCCTTGCGATGGCGAAACAATCCATCCCTTAGGATGTTGTAGGGTTACAGTGCCCGTAATATTATCTCGTCCGGCAGTTACAATTACTGGTATTTCGCGAGAAGCTTCCGAAGAAAAAATTAAAACCTTTTCTGGAATACTAGAAGTAACAGCAGGTAATATTTCTAGGGGCTGATAGACTTCTCCTTTTACCGGGTCTGTGTATTTGTATACCACATCTCGTACAACATTTAGTTTCGTCGTCTGTATTTGTATATCGAAGATTAGTTGTTCTGGCGTTGGAGTTTCGGGCATTCCTATCATGGCTTCAGGAGCTTTGTACATTCCAAGTGTTCCTTGTTCATTGAGCCAATACGGTGCCGATATCTTTGTTGAAGCTTTCTCTATTGTAAGTTCAAATTCTTTCTTTTCGTTAGGTGCTAAGGTTTCATTTAGGGCTAGTAAAACCGAGCCATCTTTACTTTTAATACCAGTAACTACTACAGGAAACTCACTTCTATTAATTGCCTCTAGTGTTACATCATAAGAACCGTTAGGGTTTACTGCATTGGTGTTGGCTGCAGCCTCTAAGAAAATACCACCGCAATCAAGTATCAAGGTTTCTAATTGTTTTAATTTAATAGCACGCCAATGTGTGTCTTTCAAATTTTTAACCAAATCGTAGGCCTTAATGAGGTCTGGCAACATTGCCGACGGATTTTTAAAGTTGAAATTTTCAGCTAACGGATTTAGTATAGCACCTATGGCAGCACCGCCTTCCAAGCGAGACCATGTAGTGTTAATGCCATCAAAAATGTTAGTGTTATCATCCGGGAAATCGCCTTTTAGAAATTCTAAGTACTCAGTTTGTGCACCTCGAGAACCAGTGCTTCCAAAACCTTGCGATTTGTGCATGCTACGACTAAGAGAGGCGATTTCTCCGTTAGAGAGCCCAAGTTGTGGATAATAATTTCCAGTTTGCACTTCAACCAAATTACTCTTGTCTGCTTTTTCAAAATTTTCTCTACTTCCGTAAAACCACCATGAGGTATTAAAGAAAAGGCGTTTAGGTTGCCATGTTCCATAAGTTTCTGCAGAAGCGGGATATTTTGTAGCGTCGTTTAACAAATCGAAAGCTTCAACACTTAACATAGCAGATGAGGTGTGGTGCCCATGAGTAGAACCTGGGTTTCGATGGTTAAATCTATTTACTATTACGTCTGGTTTAAACTTTCGGATAGCACGAACAACATCACTTAACACTTCTTCTTTATTCCATATCGCTAAGGTTTCATCTGGATGTTTAGAGTACCCAAAATCGTTAGCGCGTGTAAATAACTGTTGCCCACCATCTGTGCGACGCGCGGCCAGTAATTCTTGTGTACGAATAACGCCTAATAACTCTCTAATTTCTGGACCGATAAGGTTTTGGCCACCATCTCCTCTGGTAAGTGATAAATATGCGGTACGCGCTTTTAAGTCGTTTGCCAAATATGAAATCAGACGTGTGTTTTCATCGTCTGGGTGTGCCGCAATATAGAGTGCAGAACCTAAAAAGTTAACCTTTTGTAAATTGTGATATAGTTCTGAAGCAGTTGGTTTGGCTGGTTGTTGTGCGAAAGAAATGGTAAATCCAGCTACAAAAAATAGTAGCAATACATGTATTTTTTTTAGCATTGGTAGGAGTTTTTCAATGGTAATCAAATATACCTAAAATGCTATATCGGGCTAATCTATTGGCTGTTCTTTAACATTTTTGTCTTCCTTTTCATCTTCTGTTGCCTCTGGATGAAAAAGCGAATCGGCAAGATTAATTTCATCTGGTTTTAAAACGCTTACTCCTTTTTGGAGTATCAGGCTGTTGGGGTAAGTAATTGTTTCGCCTTTGTCAGTTTTAAGAATGATATGAAAAGTTTTAATGTCGTCTATAATTCCTTCATATTGATGCTCTTTGTCATGAATTTTCACAAAATCGCCTATCTTATACGGAAAGATAAAAAACATGATAATTCCGCTTGTTATATTACTCAAAATAGACCATTGCGCGAAAAAACCAACCCCAATAACAGCAAAAACTGAAAGAATAACCGAGCCAAAATTCTTAAAATCGACTCCCCAAATTAGTACAAGAGATAAGGATAACAGGAAGAGCGTGGCGTAATTTATATGTTTAACAATAAGTCCAGTACGGTGCTCTACGCGTTCAAATTTTCTAGCTGCTCTTTTGGTTACAACCACCAAGACCCAGCGCAGAATAATTAGTATGGCTATAACACAAATAGATTGTATACCATGTATGTAAAAGAAGTCGCTATTCATAATTTAAAGTCCTAATGAATCTCTTAAGTGTTCAAAAGTAGTACTATTTTGCCCCCAATAGGCAGTTTTTATACGCTTCATTTTAGTTGCGGTAGTTACTAGCCCATCAGCATAAGATTCTTCCCAACGTTCTATAGTATGTGGAAAGTCTTTGTTGTAGTAAATTTTTAAATTTCGTTTAAGCGCTGGGTAATTTAGTTCGTAGGCTACCAACGAATCTGTGGTGGTGCGTTTTGCTGAAACATTATGAGCTTCAATATCTTTATGATGCATTCTAAAAAATTCAAAGGAGGGGAGCATGGTAAGGTTACCCGTTGGCAATTCTTCTGGCTTCAATCTTATGAGATTCCATACATCGTTTTCTAGCCATGTTTTTTCTAATGTTTTTGATGCGTCTGCCTCTCCTTCAAAATACGAGTGTTGAATGATTTCAAATTGATCTCTATTGTTTAATTGCACATACACATGCCCACACCACTCTTGTGTAGCATGCGAAATTTTCAAGGCAGCGCTCTTAGCTGCGGCAGGTGTAAATGTACTGGACATTACTGTGTATGGGTAGATACCTGTAACGTAGTTTTTAGTCTTGTTGAGCTTTAAAACAGGTATATTACTACTTGATGCTCTATCTGCCTTTACTTGAGCTTCGGGTAAAAAATCTTCGGTCACAAATATAGTTACCGCAGTACCATCTCTTAGTTCTCCATAGCGTTCCTGACTTAACGCATATGAAGTGATTTCTGCATCACCTGCGTACCAATAAGCTTTAAAAGCTTCAGAGAGTTGTCTTTGGGGTGCTTCAGCAGACTTATTTAGTTGGCTGTTCTCGCTATTTGGGATTAAATTTCCTTCAGAATTAGTACAAGAAACTAAAACAAAGCCACAGAGTAACAGCGTAATTTGATAAAACTTCATAGCAGTTAAATTTTCAGTAAAAGTACGAAAAATCAAGCTTTAGCGATTTCTAGAAAAGTTTTGTACACCAGTCTTGTAGGTAGCCCCATTACGTTAAAATAGCTTCCCTCTAATTTAGTAATGGCAATATATCCCAACCATTCCTGAACCCCATAACTTCCGGCCTTATCGTAGGGCTCATAGGTTTTAATGTAATAGTCTATCTCTTCTTCGGAAAGTTCCTTAAACCACACTTTGGTACAGTCTGATACTACCTTCTGAAAGTTTTTGCCCGTAAAACAAACCGAAGTATATACCTCATGCATAGAACCACTCAGGTTACGCAACATGGCTTTAGCTTCAAGTTCATCTTTTGCTTTTTCGATGGGCTTATCATCTTTCCAGACAATGGTGTCGCTGGTCACAAGTATATCAGTATCCTTTAGGTCTGTAAAAACCGATGCTTTTAGCTTAGAAAGGTATTCGGTGATTTCGGCTTGTTTTAATTGGCTGTCGTATACTTCATTAACTGCACGAACATCTATGGTGAATTCTAGGTCAAGTTCCTTGAAAAAATACTGTCTTCGCGGCGATCCAGACGCTAGAATAAGGGTGTGGTTTTTTAATTTCTCTCGAAGCATAACTTACATTATTTTTAGTTTGAGGTTTTCTTTTACATGCGAAACCCACTCAGTTTTTAGAATACTCAACACAATACTATCCCTTCTACCCGTAGGACTGCTACAATTGTTTCTTAATATTCCTTCTACGGTACAACCTATGCCCTTCATAGCAGCAATGCTGCGTGCGTTGTTAGCATCTCCTCTAAACTCTACACGTTCTGCCTTCAGCGTTTCAAATGCAAATTCAAGCATTAAATACTTACAATGTCTGTTAAGCCCAGTGCGCTGAAATTCTTTACCATACCAAGTGTACCCAAGCTGCACACTTTTATGTGTGTTCTGAATGTCATAAAATCGAGTGCTCCCAGCGTAGGCATTCGCTTTTTTGTCGAATACAAGAAAAGGATACGAATCGCCTATCTTTTTTTTCTCTAAGGCAATGGCAATGTACTGTTTCAAGTTTTCTTGACCGTTTGCAGGTAGAAGAGAATATTCCCAAAGCTCAGGTTCTTGTTCTGAGAAGATAGCAAGATGCTCAATGTCTTCGGAGTGTAGCGGTCTAAGCAATACACGTTCGTTTTCTAGTATAACAGATTGTGAGGTGTCGAAATTCATTTCTAAAGAGTTAAAATTTCAGCAAAAAATAAAAGGCTACAGACCCCAGTAAACATTACAAGTTTTAAGATCCATGACAGTACCATATAGTCTTTGGCTCGTTTGGCATTCCAAGCACGAATGCAAAAATAGAGGAGAGGCGCACCTATTAAAAATATAAAATAAGAATTAACTGTTTTAAAGTTGTACAAATACGTATTTGTGAACCATAACAGTGCAAAAAGCGCAATGAGCCCTAAGCCAAAAACAATAGTAGTTGTTCTAGAACGCCCTAGTACTATTGCTAACGTATTTCGACCTCCATTTTTATCGCCATTAACATCTTGAATGTCTTTTACAATTTCGCGCAGAAGGTTTAGATAAAAGGCAGAGGCTGCAAACCAAACAATTGTCGTGGCAGCAGTAATTTGCAAAGCTGTTGGGTTTTCGATAATGACCGGATAAATATCAAAAATAATGAGCACTAAAAGACTACACGCAACAAGTATAGAAATTACCAAATTACTAAGTACAACGATAGTACTAAGATAGCTAGCGTAGCTATAAAGTAAAATAGAAATACCAATAAATATAGCTGCTAGGCCAGGATGACCAAGTCTATTAGCGACTAAAAATCCGGCTCCCACGCCTAAAACATTAAGTACAAGATAAAAGTTATATGCTTTTTTTTCTGAAATTTTAGTGCCAAGAATCACGCGACCAGGTTTATTGATGGTATCAATGGCAACATCGTGAATGTCGTTAATTACATTTCCCGCAGCAGCAATACAGAGCGTAGCGACTACTAAAAAGCCGAAATCGATATGTCCCATAGCTACATCGATCCCTAATGGCTCAAAAAAGCCATATTTTATAGCTACTTGGGTGAACAGAAGTAGCAACAAATTAACAGGGCGAACGATACGCAGAAAGGCCATTTCTTAGGTATTAAAGTGTACGTATTTCGTTAATCATATTTTGCGCTAAAGCTACTTTTAGAAATCCATTTTCCCTGTACCTTTAAAACTTGTTCAATAATATCGCGCACGCAACCTTCACCGCCTTTTTTATGCGAAACATATTTACTCAATTCTTTAATCTCTGGCACAGCATCTTGCGGGCAACAAGGCAAGCCAACTTCTTGCATCACATAATAATCAGGGATGTCGTCGCCCATATATAGTGTGTTTTCTGCAGAGAGCTTATTGTCTGAAAGATATTTTTTAAGCGTGTCGGTTTTTTGATGTGTTCCTAAGTATATATCTGTAATGCCCAAACCTTGCAGACGTTTACGTACACCTTCGTTAGAGCCACCACTAATAATACAGACATGAAGCCCTTGGTCTATGGCGGTTTTTAATGCATACCCGTCTTTAATGTGCATAGAGCGGTACATTTCTCCCTCGGTTGTAATTGTTATGGTTCCATCTGTAAGCACCCCATCTACGTCAAAAACAAGTGTGGTGATATGGTTGAGGTATTCTTTATAGCTTTTTTCCATCGTAGTGTATTGGTTTAGTCTTGCTTCTTTTGATTCGCATAAATTGATTGGGTGAGTAGCTCATAGATTTCAGCATACTTGCTATCTTCTAAAAGATGTAAATGCTTTTCTATGGTTTTTGTATCGTTTCGTTTGGCCGGACCCGTTTGGGCATCAGAAGGCGATAGCGTACTTAGTTTATTTGCGGTTTCGGTAATAAGCGGTTTCAGTAAATTAAAGTCAATATTATTTTCTTCGGAAATTTCCGAAGCGATGCCGTATAAGTGATTTACAAAGTTATTTACGAAAACTGCGGCAAGGTGTAAGATGGCTCGCTTATCTGAATTTATTTCAACAACACTTTCAGAAATACATTCGCCTAACTTTTTAAGAAGTGCGGTGTCGTTAACGTTCTCAGCTTCAACGCAAATCGGGATATTATTGAAGTCTACTTCAGTTTCCTTGCTAAAGGTTTGCAACAAATAAAAAACACCTTTTCGATTACCACTCGAAAGCTGGTTCATGGCGGCACCTCCAGACGTATGAACTACGAGTTTGTTTGAAAGCGGTAGTACTTCAGAAAATGAAGCGATTGCGTTGTCAGGAATCGCCATGATGTATACATCGGCTTCGACAAGTTCCGTTAATTTTTGAGTTTGAGCCGTAGCTAAATTGTCTATTCTATTTCTATTATACACCTGAACCACTTCTACACCCAACGAGGCGGTAATTGCTTTATGCAAATGAAACCCTACATTTCCGTAACCAAGTATCACAACACGAATCATATTGCGAAGGTACTAAGTTTTTGAAAGACCTTTTGTGTGGTTAAAAGTTATATTTCAGTTTAAGGATAAATAGAAACCCCGGGTAATTTAGTACCTTGTGTGAATGTTGGCAAGAAAAGATATTACAACACGAGAAGATGTGTACCTATTGGTCTCAACTTTCTACGGAAAGGTGCAGAACAACGAACTGCTGGGGCCCATATTTAATAGAGCGATAACCGATTGGGATACACATTTTGAGCATCTTACAGATTTTTGGGAGACCAATCTTTTCTTTAAACGGAAGTTTAAGGGCAACCCAATACAGAAGCATGTTGAAGTAGATACAGCCGAAGGACATAGCATAAACGAACTTCATTTTGGTGTTTGGCTTAATATGTGGTTTGAAACTGTAGACGACCTGTTTGTTGGTGAACTAGCTCAGATAGCCAAAAATAGGGCTAGAAACATGGGAACTTTTATTCATCTTCAAATTTTTAACGCACGTAAAAATAATGCTACCGATTCAATAAAATGATGTAGTTTTTGTGGTTTTGATTGGTTAAATTTGCATAAAAATTGCCCAATGCAAAAGAAACTTGCCGCATTCCTTTTTTCAACCCGCCTTACCGCTGTTTTATTTATTGTTTTTGCTGTTGCCATGGCCGTTGGAACATTTCTAGACGCCTCTTCAGAAACCTCACCAACACCTTACTCCCGAGAGATTATCTACAATGCCTGGTGGTTTGAGGCTATTATGGTATTTTTTGTCATCAATTTCTGCGGAAATATTTTTCGTTTCAGATTGTATAAAAAAGAGAAATGGGCTACACTAATTCTTCATTTGTCCTTTATTTTAATTTTGGTTGGTGCCTTTGTTACGCGTTACATAGGGTATGAAGGTAGAATGGAAATTCGCGAGGGGGCTACAGAAAATAAGTTTCTTTCAGACAACACTTTTGTTACAGCATTTGTAGATGGCGATTTTGTGGTAGATGGAGTGCAACAACGTAGGGTGATTCCAGCACAAGAAGTACGCTTTTCAGAAAGACTAGACAACAACTTTTCTATGCACACAGACTATAACGGTGTTCCTGTGTCGATAACCTTAAAGAGTTTTATAAAAAATGCCAAGGAAAGTTTAATAGCTGAGGTTGATGGAGAAGGATATTTAAAGATTGTAGAAAGTAGTGGCGGTGAAAAACATGATCATTGGTTGCAAATTGGGCAAGTAGCAAACATTCATAATATTTTGTTCGCCCTTAACAATCCCACAGAAGGTGCCATTAATATTACTTACAATGAAACCGATGGTAGTTATTCAATTGTAGCTCCTTTTGAAGGCTCGTTTTTAAACATGGCAGAATTAAGTGCTGCTGGTATACAGCCAGGGCAGGCATCTGCTAATATGGAGCAATTTCAGCGAAGGTTTATTAAAGATAGTGTACAGACGCTAATGCTTCGCTCTCTATACAACATAGCCGATATGCAGTTTGTAATTCCGAGTCCAGTTACCGTAGGACGTCAAGGTGTGGTACGGGCAGAAGCTTCAGAGCAAACTAATGCAGACGGATTGATTTTAGATGTTACCGCTGGAGGTGAGACTAAAACAGTAGAGTTGTTAGGGGGCGTTGGAAATGCACCAGACCCTACCAAGGTTACAGTAAATGGTCTGGACGTCTACATTACGTATGGCTCTAAGGAATACGAGCTGCCATTTAGTATTACGCTGCGCGATTTTATTGCTGAAAAATATCCTGGTACCGAACGTAATTATAAATCGTTTAAAAGTAAACTAACAGTAAGTGATTCTGAAACAGAATTTTTTGATACTGAAGTTTTTATGAATAACGTCCTTGATCATAAAGGATACCGCTTTTTCCAAGCCAGTTTTAACCCAGATGAAAAAGGAACAATTTTGTCTGTAAACCACGATGCATGGGGAACATGGATTACCTATATCGGGTATTTCTTGCTTTACTTCGGACTAATGGCAATACTCTTTGTGAAAGGATCGCGATTTGGTTCTTTAAAGAGAATGTTAGATAAAGTGAAAGCAAAAAAAGCAGCACTCACTATTGTATTTGCGTTGATTGCTTTTGCTGGTCAGGCACAGACCAACGCACATGAGCATACCGAGGCTAAGGCCGAACAGATAGATAGTATTATAAAGGCAAATATTGTAGATAAGCAACATGCTGCTAAATTTTCAGAATTAATTATTCAAGACAACGGGCGCATGAAACCCGTACACACCTACGCAAGCCAGTTGTTGCGTAAGATTAGCAGAAGCAATACTTATGCTGGTATGGATGCTAATCAGGTATTTATTTCCATGACAGAGTTTCCAAGGCTTTGGGTAGAAGTGCCTTTGGTAAGTTTAAAAAGAGGAAATGATAGTATTCGGCAGGTGCTGGATGTTCCAGTAGCGACTAAAAAAATTACATTGTTAGACCTATTCGATGAAAAGGGTACTAATAAGTTAGATCCCTATTTAGAAAAGGCGACATCTAAAAATAACCCCAACCAGTTTGAGAAGGATTTTATTAAGGTGTACGAGAACGTTTTCTTGCTTAACGAAGCCTTAAGCGGTAGTATTCTAAAAATATTTCCTATACCTAACGATCCAGGTAATAAATGGGTGTCGTATCTAGAATTAGGCGAGGCCAATTTCACGGGTAAAGATTCTATGGCGGTGCGTACTATTTTACCAGCATATTTTCAAAGTCTAGCAACTGCAAGAAAAACGGGTGACTATACGCAGGCAGATGAACTTTTAGAAGGAATTAAAAAGTTTCAGAGAACCTATGGGGCTTCTGTTATTCCATCAGAAAACAAAATAAAGGCTGAGATAGTATATAATAAAGTAGATATTTTCAATAGGCTATACATGTACTTTACAGTAATGGGAGTACTTATGTTTGTCTTTATCATCTTCCAAATTTTTAAAGAAGGTAAGCGTGTAAACACGTTGATAAAAGCTTGTAAATACGTAATTTGGACCTTTTTTGCGCTAATGACCCTTGGCTTAATTGCTCGTTGGTATGTTAGCGGACATGCACCTTGGAGTGATGCGTACGAGAGTATTATTTACGTAGCATGGGCGACAGTCTTCTTTGGCTTAGCGTTTGGACGAAAAAGTGACCTTACTATTGCCTCTACGGCATTTGTAGCTGCTATTATTTTGTGGGTGGCAAACCAGAATTGGTTAGACCCAAGTATTTCTAATCTGGTTCCTGTGTTAGATAGCTATTGGTTAATGATTCATGTTGCAGTAATTGTGGCGAGTTATGGGCCATTCACCTTAGGAATGATTCTAGGAACTACCATTTTGCTTCTTATCTTACTTACAACCAAAGAGAACAAGAAAAAGATGGATCTTAATATAAAAGAGCTCATCATTATTACTGAAATGGCATTAACTGTTGGTTTGGTAATGCTTACTATCGGAAATTTTCTCGGGGGGCAATGGGCTAACGAAAGTTGGGGACGCTACTGGGGTTGGGATCCAAAAGAAACCTGGGCGTTGATTAGTATTATGATATACGCTTTTGTGATTCATGCACGTTTGGTTCCTGGTTTACGTGGTAAATGGACATTTGCTGTATTTTCAATATTTGCGTACGCTAGCATTATGATGACATACTTTGGGGTGAATTTTTACCTAACAGGCTTACATAGTTATGCAAGCGGCGATGTGCCAGTAACACCTACATTTATATATTATCTAATAGGCTTCTTTGTTGTCTTAAGTGTAGTTTCGTTTATTAAGTACAAGAAATATTATACCAACAAAATAGGGTAGACTTGTTAAGTCTACCCTTGAGTTAGGTTTAGTTGGGAGGTTGTAAAAAACATCCTCGCGGGGGGTACTTTAATTATAGAGATAGTCTGGCTGACTGTCAAGTAGTCTAAAGTCTTCTTGAATCTGTTCACCAATCTCTAATTTTTCATATAGTTCTTTTGTAAGCGCTTCAATATCTTCTTCAGTAGTCTTAAGCTTTCGAGCAATCTTATCATTTTCTTTTCCTTCACTAATGTACTGAAGTAACTTTATCTCTAAACCATCAAGATCATAGTGCATAATTAGATTTTCAAGATATACATCTTCTAACAACTTTACTGCACTCTGACGATTCATTGCCTCTTGGCGCTTTAAGAAGATGCGCATTTCTGTCTGGCGCATTTCATTTTCTTCTTTAACCGCACGAATTCTATAGATAATAGCATACGTTAAAATAAGCATTTCTATAAGTCCGGCGATTTTAATATGTACCGTTTCCGTAGAAAGAAAGTTTATTCCTATGTTTTTCAATACAAAGAAATCTACAGCGAAGAGTAGAGGTATAAAGCCCGCAATTGCATAAAATTTCGCATAGTTTTTTCTGCTGAATAAGAAAACCCCGGCCATGAAATAACAAATGAGTACCGAAATAGAAACAAAATTTGCCGCGTAAGCAGTTACCGTATCTTTGGCTACATATGCCGAAAATACCAACGCACCACCAATTAAAACCAATGGGAATGTTATAAATTTTATCTTCGGAAAAAATTCTTCAAGATTTAAATACTTCGAAGCAAACAACGCACTAAAGCCCATAGCAAACCACAATAGAAGCGATTGAACTAAAAACGGATTAGCTGGGCCTGTAAGTCCGAAGAGATGATGAAGCCCGTCGTTATAGAAAAACACGGCTGTAACTCCACTTAATGCTAAGGCGTAAAATAGAAAAAGACGTTCATCAAAAATAAAGTAGCACAAGATGTTTACGAGTAATACCATGAGTGCAAACCCATAATACATGCCTTGTTTAAACGACGTTGCATTATCTGCTTGAGATACTTGTGCGGCCAATAGGCTTTTTTCTGAATTTTTTTCTTGAACAACACTTTCCGTTTGTAAATTATTGTAGGAAATTTCTTCAAGTTGTGCATTTTCTGCCGTTTCACCTTTTTGGGTGTTGGGTTGATTTATGCTGCTCGAAATAGATGCGTCGCTATCTAATTCTGAGATAAAATGAGCCTTTTTAAAAGCTTGAAACGCAGTTGCCTTTTTGTTGACTTTAGTAGTATTTACGGCACTTTTCGCTTTGAATGAAAGTTCACTTTCGGCAGCGATTGAAGCTGTAATATTTCCTAAAACTACTATTAAAAGACACCACAATACGGGGTAAAATTGTAGCCTTATCATAAGTTGGTTTTAATTATTTGGGTAGTCCAATATACGCAAAAATTACATTTCAACTAATAAATCTGCATTTAATCGATATTTTTATGTGTTTTTTAATAATCTATACATTTCGGTAAAAACAAAAAGCTCTTACAATAAGTATTTGTAAGAGCTTTTAAACGTATGTTATAAAAATTATTTTTCCCCGACCATATCTTCAGGTTTTACCCAAGCATCAAATTCGTCAGATGTGAGATATCCAAGGGCTATGGCCTCTTCTTTTAAAGTAGTACCATTTTTGTGTGCGGTATTTGCTATTTCGGCTGCTTTGTAATACCCAATTTTAGTGTTCAGGGCAGTAACTAGCATTAACGAATTATTCAACATTTTCTGAATTACTTCAGAATTAGGTGCTATTCCCGCTGCGCAATGTTCATCGAAAGAGACACAGGCATCTCCAATTAGCTGAGCCGATTGCAAAATATTTGCAGCCATTAGGGGCTTAAATACATTTAACTCGTAGTGACCTTGCATACCACCAACTCCAATAGCTACATCATTACCCATTACTTGTGCGCAAACCATAGTAAGGGCTTCGCATTGTGTTGGATTAACCTTACCGGGCATGATAGATGAGCCAGGTTCGTTAGCGGGAATCGTTATTTCACCAATCCCGCTTCTTGGGCCACTTGCTAACATTCTAATATCATTTGCAATTTTATTTAACGAAACGGCAAGTTGTTTTAACGCACCATGCGTTTCTACAATCGCATCGTGTGCAGCTAGTGCTTCAAACTTATTCTCTGCGGTTACAAACGGTAACTCTGTAAATTTTGCAATATACTCGGCTACCTTTACAGCATATCCCGTAGGCGTGTTAATTCCTGTTCCCACAGCAGTTCCTCCTAAGGCAAGTTCAGAAAGATGTGCCAACGTATTTTTCAACGCGCGTAAACCATGGTCTAACTGAGATGCATATCCACTAAATTCTTGTCCGAGTGTCAATGGAGTTGCGTCCATTAAGTGCGTACGTCCAATTTTTACAACATCTTTAAAGTCCTTAGATTTTTTAACGAGTGTAGCATGTAGTTGTTCTACGCCAGGAATGGTAACATCAACAATTTTTTTATACGCGGCAATGTGCATTCCAGTTGGAAAGGTATCGTTAGAAGACTGACTCTTATTTACGTCGTCGTTAGGTTGTAATGTTTTATCACCTTCTCCAATTGTTTTTCCCGCTAATTGATGTGCGCGATTGGCAATCACTTCATTTACGTTCATGTTACTTTGGGTACCGCTTCCAGTTTGCCAAATTACCAATGGAAACTGATCATCATGCATTCCAGTTAAAATTTCATCACAGACCTTAGAAATTAAATCTCTTTTTTCTTCGGAAAGTACCCCCAATTCACAGTTGGTATACGCTGCCGCCTTTTTCAGATATGCAAATCCGTAGACTACTTCTAACGGCATGGACCCAGCAGCCCCAATTTTGAAGTTATTACGAGAGCGTTGTGTTTGAGCTCCCCAAAGCTTATTGGCAGGTACTTGAACCTCGCCCATGGTGTCTTTTTCTATTCGGTAGTTCATTGTCTTACTATTAGAGGTTGCAAAGTTACAAAAAGACAAAAGCCTACTCAAGAACCCAACTGTTTAATTGTTGTGGATAAATAGGAATTAATTTTTGTTTTTTTAGAGAAAACCTTGTTATCTTTGCCTAGCAAAACACGCAGATTATGTTCGACTTTGATCAGTATTTAGGATTTTTAGCATTTTTAACCATTTTAACAATCGGTTTTTGGTTAATGATTTTCTTAGTTTCTTTTATTCCTTATTGGATTGGTGGAGCTTTACTAGAAAATTTCAAATTAAAGCGTGAAGCGAAAAGAAAAGAAAGAGAGGCAAGTTAAACAGCCGTCTAGATATAATTAAAAAGGAGCTCAACTTGAGCTCCTTTTTTTGTGGGGTATTTTGTGTTTTTTAATCTCCAAAGTCTCCATCGTCGCCGTCAAAATCTCCATCGCCTCTTCCTCCACGTTGACGTTCTTTCTTCTGATTGAATCTATAGGTAAAACTTAAATTAAACTGTCGTTCACGCCATTGAAACTCAGACTCACTTTCAAAAGATGGAGTAATTGTAGTAGTGTTTCTTTTTCTTGAATTTAGTAAATCACTTACATTAAACCCAATTGTAGCATTGTCGCTCATAATATCTTTACTGAAAGCTAGATTTACAGATAACATACCTTCTGTTTCGGCCTGGGCATTAATCCTTGGGCCTCTGTAAAATGCAGTGGTCTGCCAATCTATCTTATACGGAAGTGTTACTTTACTACTTCCACGTGCAAACCAACTGGTGTTTTCTGTACCATAGTCCACATCGTTAAATATACCTACAGTTTTAAATCCGAAGAAGTTGAAACTACCATTAAGACGTAGCCATTTTGCTGGATTGTACAAAACACCTGCTTCAAAACCGTAGCGTTCATTAGTAGCTAAGTTAAACGGAATGGTTCTAATAATAGGAACACCGTTTGGCGTTACTTCACCAGTATCTTCACTCACTCGCTCAAAAGCATCGGTTTCACGCTGGTAGTATACAGATGTTGTGAGTGTTAATTTGCTCCATCTTTTTAAATACCCTAGATCAAATGCATTTGCAAAAGCAGGACGTAAGCTAGGATTTCCTTGAAAAACATTAGCCTCACTACTTCTAGAAGGGAATGGGTTAATAAAAAATCCACGCGGACGATTAATTCTACGGTTATATCCTAGTGTAACATTTTCACGTTCTCCCAGTTCATAGACAACATTTACTGTTGGGAATAACCCTGTATAGCTGTTATCAAAGTTTACGTTGAAATCGTCATTACTTGTAATATCTTCTCCAGTAACTTCTCCTTTTAATTGGGTGTCTTCTAATCTTAGTCCTAATAGGAAAGAGAACTTTCCAAATTTGTTCCCATATTGAGTGTAAAGGGCGTTTACGTTCTCTTCATAGGTAAATACGTTAGACAAGCTATCGTTTCTTACAAAGGCTCCGCCTGGCGTTAGCTGCTCGGTAAGCAAATAATCTGTTACTGTTTTCTCAAAATTACCACGGTAGCCCGCTTCAAATTGCGCATTCTCCCCAATAGGTCGTACATAATCTGCTTGTACTAAATATTCATTTTGGTCTTCTATTTGCGTAATAAATTCTGCGGGTAGTAACTCGTTGGTAGGAAACGTATTAAACTCATCAATAAAAGAAGTCTCTGTTTCTGCATCATCTTCTGCTTGCAAGTCTATGGTAAGTTTGTGACCATTTGTGTCGAAATTGTTCACGTAATTTAACGAGAATTGAAGACTGGTGTCTTCTTCAGTTTCAGTCTCTATTCTACTTCGTTCAATAGCAAGTACATTAGCCGCGTCAAACTCTTTTGTTAAATTGGTAGTGACATCTTCGTCGTCTCCCAATCGCAAAAATCCCGAAGCTGTAATTGAAGATTTATCGGTTAAATAATACTCAATTCCTAAGTTGGTATTAAATCCGCGATTTAATCGGTCATACTCGCGGTCTTCTGTCACTAACGGGTTAGAAGCATTCGCCGTTAAATATCGAGTTTCAAAATAGGCGTTACCAGGAGACTTGTTATAGCGTACCCCTGTTGTATTAAATATATTGAATTTATCGGTTCTTAGGTTAATATTACCAGTTAAACCACTACTTAGAGGAACCCCTAAATTTGCCTGTACAGAGCCGTTTAGCCCCAATGTTTTCTCTTTCCGTAGTATAATATTAAGGATACCAGCAGTTCCTTCTGCATCGTATCTAGCAGAGGGTGATGTAATTACTTCAACACGTTCAATAGCATCTGCCGGAAGTTGACGTAGGGCATCGGTGCTACCAAACCCGGCAATGGCACTAGGTTTTCCATTAATTAGAATACGTACATTTTCATTACCTCTTAGACTAATTGCACCATCTACATCGACGGTTACAGAAGGTACATTCCCTAATGCATCACTTACGGTGGCACCACTTGTAGTAAGGTCTTTTCCTATATTATATACTTTTTTATCTAGCCTAATCTGAACTTCTGTTGTCTCGGCACGTACCACCACTTCATCTAAACTTTCAGAATCTAACGAAAGATAGACTGTAGGTAGCGTGGTAGCCTGTTGAATTTGCAGGTTGGGTTTTTGAATAGATTTATAACTTATAAACTCATATTTTACCGTATACGTACCAGAAGGAATGTCTATTGAAAAATTTCCGTCTACATCGGTAATCCCACCTGTGACAGTTTTTCCAGTGGCGTCTATAAATGATACCGTTGCATATTCTAGTGGATAGTTAGTACCTTGTTCAAGTACTTTTCCTGTTGCGGTAACGTCGGTTTGAGCTATTAAAAAAGCGCTAAAAAGTAACGCAAGTAGGCTGGTAAGTAGTTTCATGAATTTTATTTGGATGTTGGACTGCTAAAATACAGGTGGGTTTAACCTAGAAACTACAAAGTTTTGTTAAAAAAAGCCGGACAAATTATAAAATATCACAAATGCTTTCTGGAGGTCTGCCAACAACAGCTTTATTACCATTTACAACGATTGGACGCTCAATTAATTTGGGGTGAGCTATCATGGCCGAAATCACTTCGCCATCAGAGATTGTTTTACCTTTAAATTGTTCTTTCCAGATGGCTTCATTTTTTCGAACCAAATCTATGGGTTTTACACCTAGCAGTTTTACTACTTCTAGAAGCTTTTCTTCGGAAAAGGGAATGTCTAAGTACTTTACCACTTCAAAATTTTGTCCGCTAGCTTCAACAATGGCCAGTCCTTGTCTCGATTTGCTACACCTTGGGTTATGATATATTGTAATCATCTTGGTAATTCTCTTAATTCGTATAAATAGTCATGCTGAAGATCTTCATGTAAATCTTCAATTTTTTTTTCTATCAATTGCAACTGTCGTTCGTACAATGCCATCATGGTTTTGCTGCGTTTTATGCTACTGCTGAAATGGATCATGGTTTCACAAAAATGCAGCAATAACGTTACTTCCGTCTCTTTTACAGGGGAGTATCGAATGTACTTTTTTGTTTCCCGAAGTATTTTCCGAATACTTTTCTTTACATAGTAGAATTTTGCCGCGTTTATGGCATCAAATTGAGCAGAAATATGATCTTTTACTTCGGCTACATAACTGTCTTCATGATCGGCTTCAAATAGTAAATAGGTGAGAAGCTCTTTATTTTCTTTTTTAAATCGCGCCAATCGCAAGCACAATGCTTCCAATTCCTCCTTTGAGCGAAATTTCACTTCTTTGCGAAGCTGTACAGCTGTGGCAGGTTTCATGGAATTAGTATAATTTTTTAGATTTTCAAATTTTATAATGAAGAGATAAACAATTTTATCTTTCACCAGTCACTATTTTAACACTACGCTAGTCCAAGAGCATTACTCTCTGCTATACTTTTCCATATATCGCTTCCATAACTCTGTTTGGTGGGTTTCCAAAGAAATTTCTCGACCGTCGATAAACGCATGCGTCAAGACATTTGTACGCATATCCAACGCATCTCCTTCACTTATAAACAAAGTAGCACTTTTACCAATTTCTAATGTGCCGTAACTGTCTGAAATGCCTAAAATTTCCGCAGTATTTCCAGTAATGAGTTGTAATGCTTTTTCCTTGTCAAGTCCTTGGCCTGCAACATGACCTGCATAAAAAGGTAGATTTCTGGTCTGAAAATTACTCATATCTGCGTTTTGCAATCCAACCAACAGTCCGCCATCTACCAATAATTTTGGCAGTTTGTAAGGCATGTCGTAATCATCGTCGTCTCGCTGAGGCGTGGCGTGTGGCTGACGTACTAAAACAGGAACGTTGTTTTTCTTTAGAAAAGGAATAATTTTATAGGCTTCGTATCCACCCACAATTACCACATTGTTAATACCATTTTCTTTTGCTGTAGTAACGGCATCAATCATTTCTTTTTCACCGTGCACGTATACGTAGAGTTTCTGACTACCATTAAATAAACCCTGCATGGCTTTGTAGGCTTCATTTGGTTGTTCTCCTGCTTTTCCAGAACCGTAAGCTTTTGCGTTTTGTATAAAATCGACACCTTCTTGAATTTGCTTTGCGTAATCTTTATTTGGTTTAAAGCCACGATCTTCGCCTAACCACCATCTGCCTCGACGGAAGCTGTTAGGCCAGTTAAGGTGTATGCCGTCATCTACTTTAATTGCTGCATCTTCCCAATTCCAAGCGTCAAATTGTACGATAGAAGAGGTACCACTTATAGCTCCTCCCTGCGGTGCAATTTGACCGAGTAACACTCCGTTTGGTCGCATACTTTCAACTACTTTGCTCTCAGCATTGTAGGCTATTAAGCTACGTACGTTAGGGATAAATTCACCCAACTCGTCCTGATCGTCACTTGCGCGTACTGAGTTTACTTCTATTAGTCCTAACGATTTGGCAGGAGCAATAAACCCGGGATATACGTGCTTACCTTGTGCATTTATTGTTCTTCCCTTTGTTGGAGTACTAGCATTACCAATAGCGGTAATCTTGCCGTTCTCAAATACGATCACACTATTTTCAATAATAGATCCGTTTCCTAGGTGAGCGGTGGCTCCTGAGATTGTTATCACCTCTTTCTGAACAGGAGCAGGTGTTTGTTGTGCAACTACTGCGCTTCCAATAACTAGCGCTAAAATGATAGATATATACTTTTTCATGATGTCTTAGTTAATGGTTTCACAGTGAAATTCTCTTTTATCTCTTCCTCTTGGTGCTCGAGTTTTACCTCCACCGTTCTTTTCGTCTAGCATTAATTTTACCAACTTGGTACGCTCGTTTTTTATTTGCTGCCGCATCTGTTTATCTTTCTCGGCATCAAAATACGTAACGCCATCAATGATTGTTTTTTCAGCTTTGGCGTATACCGATAGCGGGTGATCACTCCATAGTACTAAATCTGCGTCTTTTCCTTCTTTAATACTTCCTGTTCTATTGTCTATGTGCAAGAGCTTTGCCGGATTAATAGTTACCATTTTCCAGGCTTCTTCTTCGCTCATACCTCCGTACTTTACACTTTTTGCAGCTTCTTGGTTTAGTCTTCTAGACATTTCCCTGTCGTCACTATTAATAGCAACCACAAGGCCTTGATCTGCCATTATCGCCGCATTGTAAGGTATAGCATCATTTACTTCAAATTTATACGCCCACCAATCACTAAAGGTAGAGGCTCCAACACCGTGTTGCTTCATTTTGTCTGCAACTTTGTATCCTTCAAGAATGTGCGTGAAAGTATTTATGGTAAAGCCGAAACGCTCTGCTACTTTCATTAGCATATTTATTTCACTCTGCACATAACTATGGCAACTAATGAAACGTTCGCCGTTTAAGATTTCAACTAAAACCTCCATCTCTTCATCGTATCGGTAGTCGGCTCCACTATTTTTCTCCGCTTCGTATTGCTTGGCGCGATTAAAATAGTTTACATACATCTGTTCTACTCCCATTCGTGTCTGCGGAAATCGGCTATAGCTCTCCCAATTACTTTGCTTTACATTTTCACCTAAGGCAAATTTGATAAACTTCGGACTGTTATCATAAATCAATCCGTCGGCATCTTCTCCCCATTTTAATTTCAGAATTGCCGAACGTCCTCCAATAGGATTGGCACTTCCGTGTAAAATTTGAATAGAGGTAACGCCACCGGCTAAATTCCTGTAGATATTTATGTCTTCAGGATTTACAACATCTTCAATAGTAACCTCTGCCGAAGAATTATGACCAGCTTCATTAATAGAGAGCGCTGCAATGTGCGAGTGTTCATCTATCACTCCAGCGGTAAGGTGCTTGCCAGTTGCGTCAATAACTGTGGCTCCTCCAGCACTTAGATTCTTGCCAATAGATACAATTTTACCGTTTTTAACAAGTACATCTGTGTTTTCTAAGATGCCACTAGCTTCACTTGTCCAAACCGTAGCGTTCTTAAACAACATATTTTGCTGGCGTGGCTTGGTTGTAAATCCGTACCCTACATTGGGGTAAGTAATAGGTACTACCTCATTTGGTTTTTGGTTATCTTCTTTATCTTTCTTTTCGTCTGCACTACTACCATTTTGCTTTATGGCTGTAAAATCTTGTTCTCCCCCAGAAGGCAGTAGTAATTTACCTGAAAAGTTCTGACCGTCTTTTGGAATAATTCCAGTAGTGCGAAATACTTCTTTACTGGCTTCGTCTGTGAAGCTTAAGCTTACCCAATTATCACTGTAACTCACTTTTGACGGATATTTAGTATCACCAATAGATACTTCCGATTTCATTTTGGCAATGTCACCGCTTAACTTTACGTCATAGGTTTTTCCTCCTGCTGAAATTTTATAATTTCCACGTATGTCTTTTTGATCTTTTGTGTTTATCACATTCTTTTGTCCCTGTACCCAATTCTCATAAAGCGTTGTTTCTTTATCGAAAATAGGACCAGAGGCAATTAAGAAGTTTGCATACCGTCCTGGCTGTAACGAGCCTATTTTATCAGACGCATTTAAGAAAGCTGCAGGAATTGTGGTAAGTGCTTCTAACGCTTTTGTCTCGTCATATCCATAATTAAAGGCTTTTGTAAGATTCCCCTTTAATTCTGAAGGGTTTTTCAATTCGAAAGTGGTTAGAGAAAATTGTACTCCTTCATCAGATAACCATTTAGGGTTCATCGGCGCTTGGTTCCATTCGCGCATGTCTTCTATGCTCAAGTACTTTTCGGCATACGGATCACTTACATCATAAGCATCGGGAAAATTTAGCGGAATGATATATCGGGCATTACTAGATTTGATAGCCTCTAGCATTTCATATTCATCGCCACCACCAACAATTATATAATTTATACCATATGCATCACCAATTTTGTCTGCGCGTAGATTATTGTCTTTACTACCTGCTTCAAAAAAAGAAACAAGGTTTTTATTTGCATTTAAAGCTTCTAGCGAACGGTCTTTGGTTTTAGAATTTCCTTTCGCATACCAAGCAGCGTCGCTATACATTTGTCTTAACAATGCCATGGCACCCATAAGTGAGGTAGGGTACGATTGTCTGCTGGCTACACTTTTACTAAATGAAAAATACTGCCCACTCTGGTCATTAATAATTCTTATACCTGCTCCTTCATCATCATTAAGCGCTACGAGTACCCCAGTACCACGGGCAATACCGTCCATGATATGTGTATTTAATACGCCAAAGCCAGCTTTTCTAAAAGCATCAGCTTTCTTTTTGTCGTACTTAAATTTTGAAATGGCTTCATTTTCGGGCATGATGTGGTCATTCCAGTAAAATCCATCTCGAGAGGCTTCGTACTGTGGAGAACGACGACCGCCTCCTTCTCTTTTGGGCTTGGCTACACCAAAATCGGTATACGGATCTATAAAGGAAGGATAGATGTACTTACCCTGCAAATCAATAGTAATAGCATTAGAAGGAACACGTACCGATTTTCCGGCAGCTATTACCTTACCATTCTGAATTAGTAAGGTACCGTTTTTTACCACCTCTGTAGGCGTAATATATAAGGTAGCGTTTGTAAAAGCCGTGTAGTTTGTGTTTTGCTCTTTAAGCCCCCCGTTGTCAGGGAAGTACTCTTGTGCCGAGGTGAGGGTCACGCTGAATAAAAACAGCACCCAGAGAAGTCGGTTTTTCATGTTTTTTTGATTGAAGTTATTGCTTTCCGAAGATACTACACACTTTTTTCTTCTGAAAGCATTAAGAATGGTTTAACATGTTATTAAGAAAGTCAAATAAGAGTTGAAGAACAAATGCATTGTGAAATGCAAGTACTATTCGTAACAACGCACCGTTTTCATACGAGGCATGTTGAAGTACACCTCTAAAAAGGCTTGTCTTCAAAATAATTAACAACCAAGGCTACCATATAGCTATAACTCATAATCCCTTTAGATTGATTATTAGCTTTCAGAAATTGATCCCAAAAAGCTTTGGAGATATCCTCAAACGGATTTTGATAACTCGCCCAAAATTCACGCATTTCTCGGTAACTTTCTAAGATTCCGAAGTTAATAGTAGGTAGTAACGCCTCGTAGGCTTCCATATCGCGTCTAGCAATCTCGTTCACACAATACCGAAGGGCAAAAATATACCCCGTATACTTTATATAGGTGTTATCATTGTGTAAGGTGGCTAATGTTGCTACAAAATTGGCCTCGTTTTCTGCTGCATATCCAATTTGGTGTGCTTGTTCATGACAACTTACAACAGAGAATTTATAGGTTTTAATGAGGTTATTTACCTGTGCTTCACCAGAAAACGGATTGTAATATCCGCTATATCCCATATAGGTTAACCCTAAGCTCCATCCACTTTTTTTGATGCTTTTAGGGTGATAGGCTAGTTGCGGAAATTCTTTTTCAAGATTTTTATAGCCGTTATCACTCATGTCAAAAATTTCCTGCTGAGAATATGGTAAGGTCACTTTTGTACTGTCTTCAAATCCTAATTCGCGATGTAGGGCGTTCGACTTCGCAATAAGACGCTTTGTGGTTTCAATTAGTTGCTCTGTAGTATAATCTCGCTCTAATGCTAAGGTTTCATGCAAAGGCATTCTGTAATAATTGAAGCCCCATAAAAGATTAAAGACAAAATAGACCAAGGAGAGCGTTGCAGCAATATCGATAAAAAAACGTACAGGTTCGCGTTTTAAGCGACGCACATTTTTATACAACCAACGCAGCGCTACTATACCAATAAGTATGTAAAAAATATCTCCAATAGAAAATGGAATCCACCCAAATAAATAGCGTGAGATTTTTGAAAGTAAAGGAAATATACCTTGGCTGTAATAGCGTTCTATAAATTCTGGAAAGTGACGCAATAGCTTTAAACCAAAGTATTGCACAGGAAGAAGTAGTGCTAAGATTAATTTGGTACGACTTGCCTTAAATACTGCGGAAATTTTATTCAATGATTATTTTTTTAGTACGTTTTTAACTTGTCTGTACATCCGTAGAACTATTTCCGCGAAAGCGTAGAGCATTAAAAAACAATCGTACGATTTGTGAATAACAAACATTTCTTATAGCCACTAAAAATACGAAAACTCGTAACTTTGACGAGAGAAATATTAACTTATTAATTTAGTATACCAACATGAACGAAGCCATTAGAAATTTAGAACCGAAAGCTGTCTGGAATAAATTTGCAGACCTAAACGCAGTACCGCGCCCTTCCAAAAAGGAAACAAGGGTTATTGCTTTTATGAAAGACTTCGGAAATTCTCTTGGTTTAGAAACCATAGAAGATGAAGTGGGTAACGTTATTATTAGAAAACCTGCAACGCCAGGAATGGAAGATAGAAAAGCAATTGTTATGCAAAGCCACCTTGATATGGTGCATCAAAAAAATAATGATACCGACTTTAATTTCGATACCCAAGGAATCGAAATGCACGTAGATGGCGACTGGGTTCGGGCAAATGGAACTACCCTTGGGGCAGATAATGGTCTGGGAGTGGCAACCATTATGGCTATTTTAGAAAGTGATACAATTGTACATCCTGCTCTTGAGGCACTGTTTACCATCGATGAAGAAACTGGTATGACAGGAGCTATGGGATTGAAGGGCGGCCTTTTACAAGGTGAGATTTTATTGAACTTAGATACCGAAGAAGATGATGAGATTGGTGTTGGGTGTGCTGGCGGCGTAGATGTAACAGCAGAAAAATACTATAAAGAAGAAGTAGCTCCAGAGAATGCCACAACCTACACAATTACCGTTAAAGGCTTGCAAGGTGGACATAGTGGTATGGATATCATTAAGGGCTTGGGTAATGCCAACAAAATGATGAACCGTGTCCTTTACAAATGTCAAGGAATTATTCGTATTGCCGAGATACAGGGAGGTAGTCTACGTAATGCCATACCTAGAGAAAGTGTAGCCAAAATTGTGGTTGAAACCTTAAATAAAAATGCTTTTGAATCTGAATTTAAAAGAATTGCATCAGAAATTAAGGAAGAGTATAAATTGCTGGAACCTTCATTGGCAATCGTTTGCGAAGCTTCTAATACCAACGCAACAAAAGTAATGGCAGAAACTGGACAGACTCAATTGCTCCAAACCATGTATGGACTGCACAATGGTGTGTACCGAATGAGTCCTGCTATTGAAGACTTGGTAGAGACTTCAAACAACATAGCGAAAGTTACGGTAAAGGAAGGAAGTAGTAAGGTAGAGTGCTTAACACGCTCTTCGGTAAATTCATCAAAACTAGATATGGCAAATACGCTAAAATCTGTATTTAATTTAGCTGGTTTCGATGTGACTTTTTCTGGAGAGTATCCTGGTTGGGCGCCAAATATGGATAGTCCAATCTTAAAGGTGTTAGACGGTTTATATGAAAAGCTTCACGGAGAGAAGGCACATGTAGCCGCATGTCATGCCGGATTAGAATGCGGAATTCTAGGACAAAATTACCCAGAAATGGACATGATTTCATTTGGACCTACCATAAAAGGAGCGCACTCACCAGACGAACGAGCAAGTATTTCTTCAACAAAGAAGTTTTGGGAGTTTGTGCTAGAAATTTTGAAGGAAATTCCGAAGAAATAGGTGTTAAATACGCCTTACAATTTGTATTTTTGTCGCGCTTAAAAACAAGAAACATCCTATTATGAATTTACACGAATATCAAGGAAAAGAAATATTACACAGTTTTGGAGTAGAAATCCAGCGAGGAAAAGTAGCTACTACTCCCGCAGAAGCTGTTGAAGCTGCTAAGCAACTTACCGAAGAAACAGGTACTGGCTGGCATGTAATTAAGGCACAAGTACACGCCGGTGGACGTGGTAAAGGTGGTGGTGTAAAGCTGGCAAAAAACCTTCAAGAAGTTGAAGAAATTGCTGGTCAGATTATTGGGATGAACTTGATTACACCGCAAACGAGTGCAGAAGGTAAGAAAGTACACCAAGTACTAATAGCTGAAGATGTATATTATCCAGGAGATAGTGAGCCAGAAGAGTTCTACATTAGCGTACTTTTAAATCGCGCTACAGGTAAAAACATGATTATGTATTCTACCGAAGGAGGTATGGATATAGAAACAGTTGCTGAAGCTACTCCGCACCTTATTTTCACAGAAGAAATTGATCCGGCCGTTGGCTTAATGCCTTTTCAAGCGAGACGAGTGGCGTTTAACTTAGGGTTGAGCGGACAGGCATTCAAACAAATGACGAAGTTTGTTTCTGCATTGTATAAAGCCTATATCAATAGCGATTCTTCTATGTTTGAAATTAATCCAGTACTTAAAACTAGTGACGATAAAATTATTGCCGTAGATGCAAAAGTAAGTATCGATGATAATGCGCTTTTCCGTAGAAAAGAATACGAAGCAATGCGCGATATTAGAGAAGAAAATGCGGTAGAGGTAGAGGCAAAGGCTGTAGGGTTAAGCTATGTAGACCTAGACGGAAATGTTGGGTGTATGGTAAATGGTGCAGGTCTGGCTATGGCAACAATGGATTTAATTAAGCAAGCAGGTGGTGAGCCAGCAAACTTCCTTGATGTGGGTGGAACGGCAGACGCAGAGCGTGTAGAAATTGCTTTCAACCTTATTCTAAAGGATCCAAACGTAAAAGCAATTCTAGTAAATATCTTTGGAGGTATTGTACGTTGCGATCGTGTTGCACAAGGTATTGTAGATGCTTATAAAAACATGGGGACTATTAACGTACCAATTATTGTGCGTTTACAAGGAACCAATGCAGATATTGCAAAAGAACTTATTGATAATAGTGGATTGGATGTGCAAAGCGCCATCGAATTTCAAGAAGCAGCAGATAAAGTACAAGCTGTACTTGCCTAACACTTCGCGCTTAAGAATTGAAAGCCTTGGTTTATAACCAAGGCTTTTTTTATGGGATAAGTTCCCCAAATGTAAAGGATATTTGGAAGCGGCAGTGCAATTTGGCTAGGGTGTTGGCATATACCACAGTTTTGTTTCTTGTTAGACTATTAATCTAGGTCATACGTTAATATATGTTAACAATTTATTATTTGTCAGGCTTTTATGTAACAAATGATTATAAGTGGTCGTCTATTTAGTAAGTAATTTATTCATCAATTAAATCAAAAAAATCATGAAAACATTAAAAACAGTTTTTTTGGCACTTTCGTTAGTAATCGCAGCGAGTGCTTTAGCAACAAATCCGTCCAGTAACGACGCGCCTGAAACGGTGGCGTTAGAAATTAGTGCTTTATTAGACAATCCTTCGTTTCTGGTGACAGAAAACCAGACCGTACATGTAGAGTTTGTTGTAAACAAACAAAACGAGGTAGTATTACTTTCGGTAGACTGTACTGATGCAGATGTCTCTACATTTATAAGCGAACGTCTTAATCGCAAGATTTTAAAAACCACTTTAGAAAAGGGTAAAGTATTTACATTACCTGTAAAGTTTGTTTCTAAAGACTAACAACAAACTGATAGTCATTTTAAAAGAGTCCTGAAGCATTGCTTCGGGATTTTTTTTATTTTTGAAATATGAATAAAGAGCAAAAATCTTTAATAAGTGATCTAATTCTTATCGCGAAGGCAGATGATAAGATTACACATGGCGAATATGACTTCATTCAGCGTATTGCAGAACGAATAGGTGTTACTCCAAAAGAAGTAGATGAACTCTTTCATGACCCATTACCAACAAAAGCAACTTTTACAGAATTAGAGCGTATTACGCATTTTCATAGAATGGTGTTATTAATGAATGTAGATGGTGAGACTCATGAAAAAGAAGTACAACTGTTGCGTGAGTTTGGACTGGAGTTAGGGTTAAGACCTGGCGCGGTAGATCAGATATTGGTTGCTATGGAGCGGTATGAACATAAAATTATCCCGTCTCAAGAGTTACTGCAAATTTTCAATACCTATTACAATTAATTGTTAGCCAATTTTTTTATTCGCTTATAATCTTTTTTGTTGGTAATTGAAGCTTTCGCATCCTTTAATAGTGTGTGTATTTCATTGCTAACAGCTATATTATAACTCTTAAGTGCACTATTTTCTTGACTTACTAAATACTGGAGCATACGAAGTAATTTTTCTACAAGCACAGGGTCGTGCTTACAATAGGTTCGTAATGAAGCCATGCTGGTATATATTAATTCGTTGAAATCTACTGTATTAATTTTTAGCAACACCTTGTCTGTCTCCATGTATAATGCGTTGTCATGTTTCAGCATGCGTAAAGCAAAAAGTTCGGTAAGATAATCTATAGCATTCACGGCAGTTCCAGGGTCGTTTACTCCTGGCGACATGGCTTTTACGGCAATTTCAGTAATTTGTTTAAAGGCCAGCACATAATTGTCTTCAACAAACTCGCCTCGGGCAAAATTGATATTGTCTATTATTTTACGTAATGTATCTTCCTCTAGCTTTTTTTCTGAAAGTATAAAGGGTACATGCTGAAGAACAAAAAAGCCCTTTGGAATAGCAAGATATATTCTTGTTTTTTCTTCTTTACAAATGTCTAAGATATTTTGAATAGATATGTTTTGAAAATAGCCGCTCTTTTTAGTAGTATAACTGTACCAATTTTCTGTACTCGGAAAAGCCCCTGCTCGTGAATTTTCTACATTTTTTTCGGCTTCAATTGTTTTCATAAGCCGACCTTTCGATTTGTAGAAGATTGAGTCAAGAATATTATTTATCTGAATGCTTTGCGACATGTTATGAATAAAATAAATAAATGCTCCAAGACAAACCAGAGTCATGATAATTCCAAGTAGAATAGAGAGCCCAGGTAACGTATATTTTTTGTCATCTGGCTCTATAGAAAACAAAATAAAAATAAGGTATATAATTGTGGCTAAGTACGTGCCAAGGATAAGCTGATTCTTTTTATCACTAATAAGTCCGGGTAGCAAGCGTGGAGAGAAATTACTCGATGCTTGACTTAGCAAGAGCATTACCATAGAAAAGCTAAAAACCATCATAGAGATTAATCCTCCAATACAAACACTTATAAGTGTGAGCACCGTATCTCCATCTTCAATCATTAACTGCGGAAAATTAGAAACTATTTTTTTAGAAATTCCCAATCCTTCTAACCACACCATTAGAAAGGAAAAATTAAATCCTATGAGTGCTAAGAGCGTTGGGTAAAACGCAATCTTACCCTGAATGGTGTTAAAAAAGGATTTAAGTCTTAAGTATAGCTTCTTCATACAATCTAGTCAGAAAACTAAAGTACTTATATTCAATGTCAATATTCTTAAAATTGAATTAAATAAGAATTATTGGTACTATAACCAAGTCAAAAAGTCAGCTGTTTTTCGTTTAAATCAGTCAAATAGACAGTTTTATGGGTTTGGAATTCTTTTTGAAATAGACCTCACAGAAACTATTAGTAATAAAAAATTATTAGAAAATGAAAACAGTTAGAAGAAATAGTACGGTTTTTCCTTCAATTTTTGAAGGTTTATTTACTGAAAATAGATTGGACGTGCCTAATTATGAAAAATTTAGCATTCCAGCCGTCAATATATCGGAAAAAAGCACGAATTTTGTTCTAGAAATTGCTATCCCTGGTATTGATAAAAACGATATCGCGATTGAAGTTGAAGAGAACACATTAACAGTGTCTTCAAGAGAAGAGCTTAAACAATCTGACGAGAAAGAAAAGAACGAAGATTCTAAATTCACACATAAGGAATTTTACTTCGGAAAGTTTAAAAGAGTGTTTACGCTGCCTGAAACAGCAAATTCGAAAGAAATTAATGCCGCTTATAACGCTGGTATCTTGACGATTACAGTTCCAAAAATGGAAAAGAAAGTCTTGAAAAAAATGGTTGAGATTTCATAATTGAAATTTAATTTGGTTAGTTAGTTGAAAATGCCGCACGCTACTCAATCGGGGTGCGGCTCTTTTTTTGGCGTAAATTAAGCACATTATCGTCTACCGCGTCTTCGTCTTGGAGTAGCTTTTTTATCAATGTTATCTACGTAAGAACTGTTGTCAGAATCATCTACAGCTTTTTTAAGGTCACCTAATTCTTGGGGAGTTAAATCACGCCATGCACCCAGCTCTAAATCACCTAAATGAATATTCATAATCCGCGTTCGCTTTAACTCAACAACTTCGTATCCAAAATAATCACACATACGACGTATTTGCCTATTGAGTCCTTGAATAAGAACAATTCTAAAAACAAAACGACTTAGTTGTTCTACTTCACATTTCTTTGTGGTAGTTTCTAATTCATGTAGCGGTACACCATTTCCCATTTTTTGAATAAAGCTAGGAGTAATAGGGCGGTCTACTTTTACAATGTATTCTTTCTCATGTTTATTACCGGCACGTAATATTTTATTCACAATATCTCCGTCGTTTGTCATAAGGAGGAGCCCTTCACTAGGCTTGTCTAAACGCCCTACATGAAAAATTCTTTCTTTGTGCCCAATAAAATCAACTACATTTCCTTCAACTCGTTGGTCGGTTGTACATGTAATTCCTACTGGTTTATTTAGGGCAATGTAGACAAGGTTGGTATTTTCAGTAATAAGTTTACCATCAACTTCAATTGTGTCGTTGGGCATTGCACGATCTCCTAATGAAACTTTAGTACCATTAAGCGTTACACGTCCTTGCTCAATTAGAGCATCTGCTTGTCTGCGCGAACAATAGCCGCTGTCGCTAATGGCTTTGTTTAATCTTGTAGAATCTGGATGATGGCTCATATCGCAAAAATACAGCTTTACAACTAAAGGTTAAACTTGAATTAAACCTCATTAATGGATTTAGGGATTATCGTAATTTTAACTCAAAACAATAACAGTATGGCGATTTTAGGTTCTATAATTAAGGGAGCGATAGACCTTCGAGATAGTTTAACAGCAGAATCTTCTCCTGTAAAAGAACAGCAGGAAGTGTTGCAAACCTTACTTAAAACAGCTCAAGATACTGCGTTTGGTAAGTATTATGGTTTCTCTAAAATTTTAGAATCTGAAAATGTCGCAAAGACATTTGCTGAAAAAGTCCCGTTTTTCGATTACCATGAGATGAAAGAGCAGTGGTGGAACCAAACTATCGATGGTTTAGAAGATATAACATGGCCAGGGAAGCCGTCTTATTTTGCTTTAAGTAGTGGTACTACTGGAAAAACTAGCAAACGTATTCCAGTTACCGATGCAATGATTCAAGCAATAAAAGATACGGGTACCAAGCAAGTTGGAGCATTGGCAAACTTCGATCTACCAACAGATTTCTTTGAAAAGGAAATCATGATGTTGGGAAGTTCTACCGATCTAAGCCAACGAGATGAGTTTTTGGAGGGAGAAATAAGTGGTATTACAGCCAGTACCATTCCTTTTTGGTTTAAAGGTTACTATAAACCTGGAGAGGACATTGCTAAAATTGACGATTGGGACACTCGTGTTGCTACCATAGCGAAGCGGGCAAAACAATGGGATATTGGTGCCTTAAGCGGAATCCCATCATGGATGGAACTTATGATGAAAGAGGTAATCAACTATCACGATGCTAAAACAATTCACGATGTCTGGCCAAACCTTCAGGTGTATACCAGCGGAGGTGTTGCATTTCAACCATATGAAAAAAGTTTTAGACAGCTATGCAATAGAGATATTACTGTTATTGACACCTATTTAGCTTCAGAAGGGTTTATAGCTTTTCAGCAGCGACCAGAAACAACCTCTATGAAGTTAGTTACCGATGGAGGTATTTATTTTGAATTTGTACCATTTCAACCAGAATTTATTCAAGAAGACGGATCTATAAGTCAAGATGCTCCCGTAGTTCAACTAGATGAGGTTGTTTTAGACCAAGATTATGTGCTCATCATTTCTACGGTCTCTGGCGCGTGGCGCTATTTAATTGGCGATACAATTGCTTTTACCGATATTGATAAAGCTGAAATTATAATTACTGGAAGGACTAAGTTCTTTTTAAACGTTGTTGGTTCTCAACTTTCAGTAAATAAAATGGACACCGCACTACGAGAAATGGAAACTAAATTTGATATTGAAATTCCAGAATTTACGTTGGCTGCGGTTAAAATTAATAACGAATTTTATCATCATTGGTATGTTGGAACTAATGGTTCGATTGATGAAGAAGAATTTGCCAATGCATTAGACGCAACCTTAAAAGAGGCGAATAAAAATTATAGTGTTGCGCGTGGTAAGGCATTAAAAGGGGTGAAAGTAACAGCTGTTTCACCTGAAGTCTTTTACGAGTGGAATGGAAAAAATAAGAAGAAGGGTGGTCAAGTGAAAATGGCACGCGTAATGGGAGAGGAAAAATTTGAGGAGTGGGAACTCTTTGCAAAAGAGCAATAGCTAGACTAATTTCTAGATTCAATAAGGTGCATTACTTCTTCAGGAGACATGTACAGCTTTCTTAGCTTTGCCTTGTATGTTTCAGAAAAGCTCGCATTGTCTAGGATAAAATTCTTGGTTTTTAAAATATAGTTCCCCATACCGTGATTGATAGCGTAGGTATCGGCGGCACGTTCTACTTCCTTTATATGAGCACCACTGTACAAATATTTTATTCCGAAGAAAATCATTCCAATACTACTTCTGTCGCGATAATCCATTACGTGTCCCAGCTCATGTCCTAACCAACCTACAAGCACATCACCCGGAATATCGGCAATTGTGAATTCTTCTTCTTCAATCTGAATCTTTCTGCTAATTAAAATTACATACTTTCGATTCGCTCGGGAAGCAAATAGGCTACCAAATGTTGGTTGCGCTTGCATGGTAGACTTTTTAATCTGGTCCTTAAATTTAAACTCGATGGCCGTATCAATTAATTCTGGATAAAACGAAAGAGCTAAGAGGGCTTCTTCTTTTATGCTTTCAGGAATAATCTTATTCTCAAAGTTTGTTTTTGCCGTTACATTCATAGAAAAAGAAAAATACAAAATAGCGATATAGATGTGTGTTAAATTCAGCATAAACCTGGCCTAAACATTAGCTAGCTGCTCTTGAAACACTTTAATTTTATCCCTTAATTTTGCTGCCATCATAAAGTCTAATTCTTTAGCTGCCTTCTCCATCTCTTTGCGGGTATCCCTAATTTTCTTTTCAATTTGCGGTTTTGTGAGATATTCATTTTCTGTTTCTGCGGCGAGACTTTCTGCAGTGTCAAACGTATAGCGTTCTACTTTCTTTTTAGTCAATGCATTTTCGAAGCTCTTTTTAATGGCCTGTGGAGTAATGTTATTTGCTGCATTATATGCAATTTGTTTTTCCCTACGATAATTGGTGCCGTCAATAGTAGCCTGCATACTTTTAGTGATTTTATCTGCATACATAATAGCTTTACCATTAATATGTCTGGCTGCACGCCCTACGGTCTGTGTTAAAGAACGGTTGCTTCTTAAAAAACCTTCCTTGTCAGCATCTAAAATTGCCACCAACGAAACTTCTGGTAAATCAAGTCCCTCCCTAAGTAGGTTAACACCAACCAATACATCAAACACTCCTAAGCGAAGATCTTGCATTATTTCTACACGCTCTAAGGTATCTACATCACTATGAATGTACCTACAGCGAATACTAACACGTGTCATATATTTAGTAAGTTCTTCGGCCATTCTTTTGGTGAGTGTGGTAACCAAAACACGCTCATCTTTTTCTACGCGCTGCTGTATTTCTTCCAACAAATCATCTATCTGATTTAAACTTGGTCTAATCTCAATGGGCGGATCTAATAAACCTGTAGGTCTAATAATTTGCTCAACATATACACCGTCGGTTTTTTCTAATTCGTAGTCTGCAGGAGTTGCACTTACGTAGATTACTTGGTTTTGTATGGCTTCAAATTCTTCAAACTTCAGCGGTCTGTTGTCCATTGCAGCTGGTAGTCTAAAACCATATTCAACCAGATTTTCTTTTCTTGAGCGATCGCCACCATACATGGCTCCAACTTGAGGAATTGAAACATGACTTTCATCTACCAACATTAAATAATCATCCGGAAAATAATCTAGCAAACAAAAGGGTCGTGTTCCTGGCAGGCGTTGATCTAGGTAGCGCGAGTAATTTTCAATACCACTACAATACCCTAATTCACGTATCATTTCTAAATCGAAATTAGTTCGTTCATCCAGTCGTTTGGCCTCTAAATGCTTTCCAATTTCTTTAAAATAGTCTACTTGTTTTACCAAATCGTCTTGAATACTTCTAATAGCATTTTGCAACACATCGGGAGAGGTTACAAACATATTGGCTGGGTAAATTGTAAGTCGGTCATACTTTTCTATCACCTCATTGGTCTGCGGATTAAATGCTTCTATATCTTCTATTTCATCTCCAAAGAAATGTATTCTAAAAGCTTGCTCACCATGACCAGGAAAAACATCTACGGTATCTCCTTTAATTCGAAATCTTCCGTTGTGGAATTCTGCTTCAGTTCTCGAATACAAGCTTTGTACGAGTTGATGTAATAATTTGGTGCGAGATAGTATTTGTTCTTTTGTAAGGATGATTTTATTCTTCTGAAATTCTAATGGGTTTCCTATTCCGTAGAGACAAGAAACAGAAGCAACTACCAGCACATCTCGACGCCCAGATAACAGTGATGACGTCGTGCTGAGACGTAGTTTTTCGATATCTTCATTAATAGAAAGGTCTTTTTCTATGTATGTGCCGCTAGTGGGTATAAATGCTTCAGGTTGGTAATAATCATAATACGATACAAAATACTCTACTGCGTTGTTCGGGAAAAATTGTTTAAACTCGGTGTATAATTGTGCGGCCAATGTCTTATTGTGCGCAAGGACCAAGGTTGGTTTTTGGACAGTTGCCACTACATTAGCGGCGGTAAATGTTTTACCACTTCCAGTCACTCCAAGTAAGGTTTGGTATTTTTCCCCGCTTTCAATTCCTTCAACAAGAGATTTAATAGCTGTAGGTTGGTCTCCCGTAGGTTTAAAGTCAGATACAAGTTCAAATTTCATAACCTAACAAAGATAAAATTTTGAACCTAGTTTTTACTTAATATATCGCCAATTTAGATATTTCAGAAGAGACCATTATTATGGCACTTTAGAAATTACAGTTTCAGAATTACAAGCGGTCTAATTTTAATAATTGATATACACAAATCCTAAATATGCATCTGGAAATTGTGGGTCGTTAAGCTGCAACACATAATAGTAGGTCCCAACCGGAACAATCTTATTTTGAACGAGCAATCCTGTATTTGGTGTTCCATCCCAAAAACCATCGTCATTATTGCCTTCATAGATTAGGTTACCCTGCCGACTGTAGATTTGAAGTTTAAAATCGGTAAAAATGTTGAGAAGGTTACTAATTTCAAAAACATCATTAAATCCGTCATCATTAGGTGAGAAACCTTGAGGTATGGTAGGTTCACAATTTTCTGTGGTTAATAGAAATGAGCTCGTCGCAAAGCAGATGACGTTTTCTAACCGCACAAAGATTCGTTGAGGATCGATACTGTTTACATATTGTTCTGGATCTTGTATGGCGTTTAAATTGGCAATTGCATCTTCTTCGTTCGTAAAATAGGTGATGGTATCGTTCGGATCTGTTGAGATGAGGTCATTTTGTTCGGTAAGATTAAACGTAGCCATATCAAAACCTTCATCACATTCTAATAAATCGGGAAGAGCACCAATAGGAGGGATGCTTCCAAAAACTACTGTAATTAAAAATTCATTGTTGGTGTCATCTAACTCAAAAACAAAACCATTCCCAGTGCCGTCATCATCTACGACTAAGAGCAATGTAAATGTATTGGGTACTGTGTCTGCAATCGTTAGTTCTAAAATCCCTGGTTCACTACCTCCTTCTGGAATAACATTTTGAGTTGCTGCTTGTGCAACTAGTTGCCCGTTTAAGTAAAACGCAATAGGAGTTGCAGCGGGTAATGGCGCTGTTCCTAGTGTATTAAAAACAGTGTATTCAATCGTTAAGTCTCGTTGTCTACAAGCATTTAAATCGTTGGTGATTGCAATTGTAGCATCGGGTAGCGGACAAATAATTACTTCAACGGTAAAGCTAGCTACCACGAAGCAATCGGGGTTTGAGGCGCGAATCCAAATAGTTTGCGGGTTTTCTGGATTTTCATAGGTTTCAGGATTTGCTATTGGGTCTGTGTTATTTTGAGCATCATCTTCCGTTAGGTGATAGGTTATAATGTCTGCATCTGTTACACTTGTAGTAGCATCTGTAAGGTCGAAAATTTCAGTACCCACCACATCGCACTGTTCTAAATTTTCCAGACTTGAAACATCTGGAGAAACAAATAAATGCACATCTACTGAAAATCCATTGTTGCTTTCATCAAGTTCATTCACGGTACTAACTCCGCCTCCAGCATCATCTACAAAGGCGCTTAAAAGAAAATCGGCTGGTATACCTTCAGGGATTGTTAAGTCGATAGTGCCACTTTCAGAACCATCTATTGGTAAAATAGTTGTAGTTTCAGACTGACCAATAAGTATGCTGTTTGCATAAAAGGAAATAGGTGTATTTGCTGGGAGTTCGCCAGTGCTATTTACATTAAATACAGTGTATTCTAATGTTATATCTCTATCGTCACAAGCGTCAATTCCGCTAACAGAATCTATAACCATAGTGGCGTCTGGAAGCTCTACATTAAGTACAGTAATGATGTTATTTATGAGAACTAAATCTTGGCCAGATGTTACTTGTATCGCGGCAGTTGTATCTCCTGGTTGTATGTTATTCTCAATATTATAGAAATCTAAATCCATATTAAACAACACCTCAGAATTGGTAAAAGTGTTGGTTCCATTAAATTGGTTGTTGGCAGGATTAAGAGGTTCGTTGCTTAAAATATTTCCGTTTATCGATAAGGTTTCGGTAACAGCAATGTTTCTATCTCCTTCCCAAGCGAGAAAGCCTATTTTGGCACCTGTATTATCTAATACGTTTAGGTTTTCTAACAGAATATTTATTTCTGGATTGGTCTGAAAGACTCCTTCTAAGCCATCAAATAAAATAATCTGGTTAAGGGGAAGCGTTGCATCTTCATAAATTACATACATTGCCCACCCACCAAAATTGGTGGCATTTCCTCCATTTATTGCACAAAAGGCTTGTATGGCATCTGTTAAATCAAGATCAGATAGGGTGTAGGTTCCATTTCCGTTTGCGTTTACAATTGCAGTTACATCTGCATACGCTGCAAAATAATTAAATTTAGTTCCGCTACCAGCCAAAAAATCAACTTCAAAATTACGGCTAGCGGTTATCGGAGTTCCATTAAGTGTTACATTTAAATCACCATCGCCAGAACCTGCCCAATAGAGTGCCGCTGCAACCACAGTTTGTCCTGGTTCTAAAGTAAGTGTTGCGCTACTTTCGGTTAAAATTTCGCATGTGGAAGAACCTCCATTTTCCTCTGTATTTAGGGTATTTCCTATTGCGGTATAATCAAAACGACCATTGTATTGTTGAAACTGACCAATTTGTTGTGCTGTTGCAAATGCGGTAAGGCAAATAAAGAACGCGAGAAGGTAGTGTTTTTGCATGGTTGTGAATTGATAGCTAAATATAAACAATATTTAGTACCTACTTCTTAGCAAAACTTACAGTCTCCGTTAATTTATAAATCTCGACGTTTTAATAAAGCATAACTCCAGTATACAAACAGGGCCGTCCAGATTAGAACTATAAGTATTGAAAGATAGCTTACGTCGTATGATTTGGTAAACTCTTCACCCAATTGGTTTGCCGCAGATTGAACTGCCCCAAGTCTTGAGAATGGCTCTTTTATTAGATCAGACATAGAGTCTAATGGTAGAAAATTGTATACGCTATCAAATAAGTTTACATCGGTCTTTACTCTTATGTATTGAAATAGAATCGCTATGAGTCCTTCTACAATTTGCCAAATAACTAAAAAACCAATTGCAAAAGCCGAGCGTTTCACCCAAACTCCTAAAAACATGCAGAAAGAAAAGAACCCTACTAGTTTTATAAAATAGGCTAGAATATATTCTAAGTCGCTAAAAATAATTCCCAGCTCTTTATAGTCTGAAAAGATGAGTCCAAGTACCAAAGACACTAGAAAGACAAATATGGTGGATACCAATGCAAACACTACCACGGTAAGAAACTTTGACGTGATGAATTCTCGTTTACTTAGTCCATCTATCAAATTTTGCTTTAGTGTTCGGTAACTGTACTCATTGCTCATCATGGAGACGATAACAATGGCTAAGAAAATCTTTAAAATGGCTGCAATAAAGGTGTTGAAATGCCAGATGTATGGGAAATTAAAAATACCTTGATCGGCAATTCGGAAATTGACATTTGCAAAATTAAACTCAATCGACGCAATTGCCGAAATAAAAAGTATAAGTGAAAAATATACAATTGAAATAACCTTAACAGAGCGGTTATACCTCAATTTTTGAAGTTCTATAGTGAGAAGTCGTAACATATGGGTTAGTTAAGGTTTTTAGTAATTTCTAAGAATTGTTCTTCTAAGCTCTCTTTTCTTTTAACCAAATGAGATAATGAAATTCCTTTAGCATGCATTTGTTGGTTAAATTCTGCAGCATCGAGAGGCTCTTTGAGATAAGCTATAAATTGATCTCCTTCCCTTTTAATGCTTCCAAAGTTTGCGTTGCTATTGAGTTCATTTTCTAGGGCTTCCATGTTCGAGCTACCAACCACAAAGAAACCATGGCTTGCGTTCATGCCTTCTACACTACCACTATACAAACTCACACCTTTACGTAAAATGACCACATGAGTACATACCTTTTCAACTTCGTCTAAGAGGTGAGAAGCAAGCAGTATTGTTGTTCCTTGGCTTGCAATTTCTTTTATAATTTGTCGAATCTGATGAATCCCCTGTGGATCTAAACCGTTGGTAGGTTCATCAAGAATTAAAATCTCAGGATCATTTAACAAGGCCGAAGCAATTGCTAAACGTTGTTTCATCCCCAACGAAAAGGTGTTAAACTTGCTGTTACGCCTGTCTAGCAGCCCTACAACTTCTAGTTTTTCATCTATTTTTGAAACATCGACATCCTTAATTTTACAGACAAGCGCCAAATTTTGCGCGGCCGTCATGTACGGATAAAAATTTGGACGCTCAATAATAGCACCTACTTTTTTCAAAGCTTGGTGGGTAGATTCTGTTCCGCCAAACCAGCTATAACTACCGGTGGTTTTATTCACTACATTTAAAACGATGCCTAAGGTGGTAGATTTTCCACTACCGTTTGGGCCAAGAATACCGTAAACATTTCCTTTTTCAATGGTAAAAGAAAGGTCGTTTACAGCGGTAATGGGACCAAACTTTTTGGTAAGATTGTTAATTGAGAGTATAGTTTCCAAGCGATTAATTTTTGGAGATTAGTTAAGAGTATGACGAATGTGTCATCGTTTTGTTACATTTCTTAAAGCTACAAAAAACAAATCCCAAACACAGAAAGCTATTTTTCATGTTTGGGATGTTGTTCTCTAGGTCGTACTGATTACGATTTTTGTTCTTTATTAAAGTAAACTAAGTAGTAATACATTTGCTTTTCTTCATCCCAACCTTTTTCAACAAACTTTTCGGCACTTTCTGGATTAATAAAATCCATCTTAATTTGAATATTTGTATCTAGTTGAATGACATTCTTTATTTTTTTTCGAGCCGCCGTTACCGCAGTATTTGCAATAGGAAATGTCGTTATGTCTTCAATGTTATACTTTGGAGCTTGTTCAGTTTTGTAATGCTTAAACTCTGGAATAAGATCCGGATTGTCAAGTACTTCATTTACAAACAGGCTTTCTTCAAAATTGTCGTTTTTCGCAAAGTGATTTACAGCTCTGTTCATAAAAAGAACTTCCTCCTTTTTATCTTCGGCAGGAAGCACAACATCTTTTGCGAAGTCTTGGCAGAATTTTAAATACTTTTTTGTGTAGAAATTATCGTCGGCAGTGGCCTCAACTCCTAGAAAGCTCTCAAGCCAATAACGTGCATCGTACCGATTGCTATCTACTGAAAGAATTTTATAACCTTCCTCTTTTTTTACATTGAAGATAAGTGCCCCTTTGTCTAACTTATTTAAATTAACTCCTTGCTGCAACTGCGCATCTAGTTGGTGTTCGTCTTCGGAAAATTGAAGAAAATCCTGCTTTAGCTCCGATTTAAAAATACCTATGGCATCTACCTTTTCGTTATCAAGTAGTACATTTTCAAGATAAGCTACGTATACTTCTCCACTTTTTATGTGCGGATGCATAGATTGGTCGAATAAATATTTTGCTATTTTTTTACTCTCATCATGCATGTTGTCTGGCACCGCAAAACCAGCCGCAACCAAATTGAACAATTCATGAAACTCTAAGTCGGTTTGAGTGTCGAAGTGGAAATAGTTTTCCTCTTTATCTCGAAACGGCTTTAGAAAAAATTCTTTTAGAAGTGGTGTAATTTCGTCATTCATCTCATAAGGAGAAGCAGAAAGAAGAATGCCTTCATTCCGACTCTTGTTACCAACGCGGTGAATGGATAGCGATGCAATATGGGTATTATATAGATTGATCATTGGAAAGGTTGAAAGTTAACTACATTAGGATCTACAATTACAACTCTGGTCTACAAAGTAAACAAGTTGCTAACTGAATTAATTCCAGTTTTCATCAAAATCTAGGTTGTCATAATCTTCGGCGTCTAAGTCGTATTCATCATCATCAAAATCGTCTTCGCCGTCGGTTCGTTCTGCGATAAACTCTTTTTCAGGAGCTTCATCAGGGATTTGACCGTGTGAGAACATTAAGTTTGGATACGACACGCCGGGAGTTGGCTCGGTAATTTCAGCTAGTTCAACCATAAAAGTCCACATATTCAAAAAGTCGTATACATATAATAAACGTGGTTGTTTGTCCCATACCGTGTCTTCAAGAATGGTATCATGCATGGTACGAACTGTATCGCCACCTTCGCTCATATCAAATAGTGCAATTTCTTCGCCTTGTTCCCACAATTCATTACTTACATAAAAAGAAGCCATTTCCTGACCCGCAAAGCCAAACGCTTGTGTAATTGCATTGTGAAAATCTTCCATGGTGTTAGAAGCTTCAATTTCAATATCGCGAAATACGTCTTCCTGGGTATCTAATATCGCTCGAAATCTATAAATCATTTACCTAAATTTTGAATGCCAAAGATACAATTTTGTCAGGGAACCTAATCAGTCTAACGAGCCGTTTTTTACGAAAAAACCTCCTAGCGATTACTACTAGGAGGCTTTGTTTTTTACAGCTGAAATTCTACTTGATTTGCTACCAAATCTTCAAATGTTTCTCGTTTACGTATGAGATGCGATTTCCCGTCATACCACAATACCTCGGCTGGTCTAAATCTACTATTGTAGTTACTTGCCATTGAGAAGCTATATGCGCCTGCATTGTGAAACGCTAGTACATCTCCTTCTGTAATTTCTGAAATGCGTCTGTTATTTGCAAACGTATCAGTTTCACAAATGTAGCCTACCACACTATAAAATCGTTCCTTTCCTGCTGGATTACTAATGTTTTCAATGTGATGCTGCGCGTTATAGAGCATAGGTCTTATTAAGTGATTAAAACCACTATCTACCTGTGCAAAAACGGTTGAGGTTGTTTGTTTGATAACGTTAACTTGAACTAAGAATTTACCGGCTTCGCTTACCAGAAATTTACCAGGTTCAAAAGCTAGTGTGAGCTCCTTTCCGTAGTTTTTACAAAATTCATTAAAACGCGTTGTTAGCTTTTCACCTAACTCTTCAATATTGGTTTCAATATCTCCTGTTTTGTACGGAACTTTAAATCCGCTACCAAAGTCTATAAAATCTAAATTGGTAAAACGTTTAGCGGTTTCAAATAAAATTTCCGAAGCATACAGAAAAACATCAATATCTAAAATATCGCTACCTGTATGCATATGAATTCCATTAATGTGCATGCCTGTATTTTCAACAATACGAAGAAGCAATGGAACCTGATGAATTGAAATTCCAAATTTACTGTCTATATGACCAACAGAAATATTGGTATTACCTCCCGCCATAACATGCGGATTAATACGTACGCAAACCGGAATTTCTGGGTGGCGTGTACCAAATTGCTCTAAGATAGAGAGGTTGTCTATATTTATCTGAACACCTAGCTTAGCGGCTGCCTCTAGTTCTTCTAAAGAAACCCCATTAGGTGTAAAAATTATGTCTTTTGCTGGCACACCAGCTTGTAATGCCAATTGCACTTCTTGTATAGAAACGGTATCCATTCCGCAACCAAAACTATGTAGTAATTTTAATACTGAAAGATTAGACAACGCCTTTACTGCATAATGAAACTTAACCTTTTTCACACCTTTAAAAGCCTTATCTAGCCGTTTGTATTGTGCTTCCATGGTTGAAGCGTTATAGACATACACAGGGTTACCAAATTCCTGTGCAACAGCTAATAGATCTTGGTGTGTCATTGTTTTTGTTTTAAGGTTAAAAAAAATTTAAGTCGGTAAAAGTAATAGCTAGCAGTAAAGAGGTTCTTAAATTTTTTATAAAGTTTACAATAAGGAGCTTATTTTCAATCTTGAAAGGTAGGTGAAGTAGGATTTTTGTTTTTAGAATTTGTACCTTTGCACCCAATTTAAAAACAAAGAAATGCAAGACGGAATCTACGTTAAGATTACTACTGAAAAAGGCGAAATCCTAGGTGAATTAACCTATCAAAAAACTCCAGGAACTGTGGGTAATTTTGTGGCATTAGCCGAAGGAAATTTAGAAAATGAAGCAAAAGCTCAAGGCACTCCTTATTACGACGGATTAAAATTTCACCGTGTGATACCAGATTTTATGGTGCAAGGGGGTGATCCTGCGGGCACAGGAGCTGGCGGACCAGGATACAAGTTTGATGATGAATTTCATCCAGAGTTACGTCACGATTCTCCTGGGGTGTTTTCAATGGCAAATGCTGGGCCAGCAACTAATGGAAGCCAATTTTTTATTACGCACTTAGAAACACCATGGTTAGATAATAAGCACACTGTCTTCGGAAAAGTAATCGAAGGACAAGATGTAGTAGATAGCATTGCGCAAGGTGATACTATGCAAAAAGTTGAGATTATTCGCGTTGGTGATAAAGCTCAAGCATGGAACGCAGTTGAAACATTTAGAACATTCAACGGTGCGAAGGCAGAAAGAGAAGCGGCAGCATTAAAAGAACAAGAAGAGTTGCTAACGTCAATTTCTGAAGGTTTTGATAAAACTGAAAGTGGTTTACGTTATCAAATCATTCAAAAAGGAGATGGAGTAAAGGCGGCTGCAGGAAATACAGTTTCTGTACATTATAAAGGAATGTTCCCAGATGGTAGCGTATTCGATTCGTCATACAAACGTGGAAATCCTATAGAATTTCCAGTGGGTATGGGTAATGTAATTGCTGGTTGGGATGAAGGTATTCAATTATTGCATGTAGGCGATAAGGCTCGTTTTGTAATTCCAAGTACTTTAGGATATGGTGCTCAAGGCGCTGGAGGTGTTATCCCACCAAATGCAACCTTAGTTTTTGATGTAGAATTAATGGATGTTAAAGCATAGTGCATAACTTCTTTACAAGTAAATAGAGAAACGCTTCAAGAAATTGAAGCGTTTTTTATTTTCGTGCTATGGACATAAAAAAACTACAATACCCAATCGGCCCCTTAAAATTACCTGCTAAAATTTCTAAAAATGATTTGGATGAGGCAATTTCAATTCTAGAAATTTTTCCAGAGCAGTTAAGATTATTAGTGGCGCATCTCCCAGAAGCCACCCTAAAACAACCCTACCGACCAGAAGGTTGGACTATTGGGCAATTAGTACATCATATTGCAGACAGTCATCACCATAGCTACATTAGGTTTAAATGGGCGCTCACCGAAGAGAACCCAACAATAAAAGCGTACCATCAAGAAGGTTGGGCAAGCTTAGGCGATTATGATACACTTCCTATTGCTTGGTCGCTTAGTCATATTGACGCCGTTCACCATAAATTAGCGTATGTACTAAAGATGTTAACGCCAGACCAATGGGAGCGAACATTTCAGCATCCAGATAAAAAAGAACCTACCTCGCTAAAAGAAAATGCATTAATGTACGCTTGGCACAGTATGCATCATTTTGCTCACATTAAGAATGCCTTAGACAGACTCGAACATTAAAAATTTCAAAAGGTATTTAGTAGAATTCACAGTTTCTGTGTTAGCATTACTGCGGAAATGTTAAGGGCTTGTTAGATGCTTTTGGTTTATAGGAAATCGTTCTTACCTTTAAATAAAAAATGATAAAACAAGGAACCGAAGTACAATGGAAATGGGGTAGTGGTACCGCTACTGGAAAGGTAATTGAAACATATACCGAAAAGGTTACTAAAACTATTAAAGGTAGTGATGTTACACGTGATGGGGAAGAAGGAAATAAAGCGCTGTATATTGAGCAAGAAGATGGCGATAAAGTGCTAAAGTTAGAAAGTGAGGTAGAACGTGCAACTAATCTATTCGCGGCTATTTGTTTACAACAATTGCTGCCGTATATTTATAGCACCTAATTGTAAGAATCATGGCACAATTCATTAAAATTTACGAAGAAAACCCTAACCCAAAAGATATTAAAGAAGTGGTTAAGGTGTTAAGAGCAGGTGGTTTGGTTATTTATCCAAGTGATACCGTATATGCCCTTGGTTGCGATATAACCAATAACCGAGCTTTAGAGCGTGTAGCACAACTTAAGGGGGTGAAGTTAGAAAAAGCTAATTTCTCTTTTATTTGTGAAGACTTAAGCAATCTAAGTGACTACGTGAAGCAGATAGATTCTACTACGTTCAAACTTTTAAAGCGTGCCTTACCTGGACCATATACGTTCATCTTACCAGGAAACAACAATTTGCCAACCGTTTTTAAGAAGAAAAAAGAGGTGGGAATTCGGGTTCCTGATAACAGCATCTTACAAGCAATTGTACGCGAACTCGGTAACCCTATTATATCTACATCAATTAAGGATGAAGATGAAGTTATAGAATACACCACAGATCCAGAGCTTATTTATGAGAAGTGGCAGAAATTGGTTGACGTAGTTGTAGATGGTGGTTATGGGGGTAATGTTGCCTCTACCGTCATTGATTTAACTAGTGGAGAACCAGTTTTGGTGCGAGAGGGTAAGGGAAGTTTAGAAATCTAAGAAATCTGTGTAGAACTGAAATTGCAACTTATTTGAATAAAAAAAACCCGACGCCTAAGGTGTCGGGTTTTTTTATGGAAACAATAAAGGGTTATTCGCCTTCTTTGCTTAATTCGTCCATAGAATCTTCAATCATTTCATAGAATTGATCAATCTTAGGAAGTACATAAATCTTTGTTCTTCTGTTAATGGAACGATTTTCTGCGGTAGAGTTGTCTACTTTCGGTACAAATTCACTTCGTCCTGCAGCAATTAACTGCGCTGGATTAGCACCTAGGTTAACCAATTCACGTACAATGGCAGTAGATCGTTTTGCACTTAAGTCCCAGTTGTCTAAAAGTACACCGCTTCTATATGGTACGTTATCTGTATGACCTTCTACAAGGGCCTCAAAATCTGGCTTATCGTTAATTACTTTCGCTACTTTGGCCAAAATTTCTGATGCTCTTGGTGTGATGTTATAACTTCCACTTCTAAACAAAACCTTGTCGCTAAGCGAGATAAAAACAACTCCTTTTTCAACATTAATTTGAATATCCTCGTCATCAAGTCCAACTTCTTTCTTCAAGCTTGTTACCAAAGCAAGTGTTACACTGTCCTTACGAGTAAGCGCATCTTGCAGTCTTCTAATCGTTAAATCTTTTTCTTGTAAGCTTTCTAAAGACTTCTCTAGATTAGCTGCTCCTTTTTTGGTTAAATCGGTAAAGTCACCAATCTGTCTAATAAGATCGCCGTTGGTACTATTTAACGATGCAACTTGACTTTTTAAGCTCTCGTTCTGAGCTCTAAGTCCAGAGCGCTCCTCCAAGCAGTCATTGAGCTTAACGGTAGCAGTATTTAATAGGTCTTGCGTTTTCTTTTGCTTCGCCTCTAAATCTGTAAACTTCTTTTTAGAAACACAAGAAGTGAACATCAACCCAGAGCATAAAGCCAGTATCATCAGTTTTTTCATAGTTGTATAATTGTATCTAGTTAAATGTAAGTCAAAATTATAAAATGGAATGCTTCTGCTCCTACGATTAACAATACTTTAAGTAAAATTTCCTAGAAGGTGTTACTCGTTTTTTTTCCTTGCACGAAGTACTTCCATACTACAGATTTAATTTTAAAATAGCGTAAAGGGCTGGCCCATTTTTTTCTTTTCTGAAGAAATTTAGGTACCAATACGTAAAAACAAATATGCGCCCTTAACAAAGCGAAAATATGTGTTAATTTACCTTTCAGCAAAAATTGTATTCCAGCAAGACCATCTAGTAAAAGGCGCGCTAGAATGAGTCCCCAAACTCGATTGCCCTTTACATTTTTCAGTAATAACAATAGGGTGTTTCGAAAATTATAAAATGTTTTATTTGGGTTGGCAGCGCTTAGCGTAGCCCCTCCCACATGATACACTTTAGAAGCACCTATATAATTTACAACACCTCCTTTAGATTGTAAACGCCAACATAAATCAATTTCTTCTTGATGCGCAAAAAAATCTTCGTCAAACCCACCAACCGATATAAAGGCGTGGCTAGTAACAAAAAGACAGGCGCCTGTAGCCCAAAAAATAGGGATGGTATCATCATACTGTCCGTTATCTTCTTCTACCGTGCTAAAAACCCGTCCGCGGCAATAGGGGTATCCAAATTTGTCTAGAAAACCACCTGCTGCTCCAGCGTATTCAAAGTTCCTTTTATTTTTGAAATCTAAAATTTTTGGCTGAGCGGCAACTAATTGAGGGTTGTTTCTAAAAGCATCAACTATAGGAGCTAACCAGTTCTCAGTTACTTCAACATCGCTATTTAACAGCACAAATAGTTCTTCAGTAAGTTGTGCTAAGGCATCGTTATAGCCTTTCGCATATCCACCATTTTCAGTATTTCGAATTACTTGAACCGTTGGAAAATTTTTAGCAACATATGCAATAGAATTGTCACTAGAGGCATTGTCTGCAACATATACAGTCGCTTCTTTAGAATAGGCAACAACTGAAGGGAGAAATTGCTCTAATAAGGCTTTCCCATTCCAGTTTAAAATGACTACTGCGGTTGTCAATATGTGTTGTTTTTTTGAAGGGTAACTTCGAGAGTCTCAGTCACCCCACAGAGTTGTTTTTGTGCTTAAGCTTGCGAAAAATGTTTTGTAAGTGATTTTCCTGAAACCTATGCTACTTTACATTTCATCACCAAAGAAAATAGCATTCATTAACAGCTTGTTGGTACCATACCAGAACGCTCTAAAGTTGGTGTTATCGGTAAAGTAAATTACTTGTCCACGCCCTAGACCATTGGTTTTAAAAGGAACAGTATTTTTTAACTCTTCTAAACGTGGTTTTGAAATATACCCCGCCAACAACGGATTGTTGCTATACTGAATTGGATTGTTGTAACTATTCGCGTCTGCTTCAACAAATAGGGTAGTATTCCTAAACATTGGTAAGGTGTTGTTCTTATACCCAAATGCGATGGGATGAGATCGATCTAATTTTGTATCGAAAATAGCCCCTCCAATTCCTTTAGCACCAAAATAGTTTTGTCGTTGTTCAAAGGTGATTGCTTTTGCGGTGTCTTGGGAGGTCTTAAATTTCATTTTAAGAAACTCATTGCTGTTTAGGTAACGTCCCGCATTTCTATATCCTATTAGAGAACCACCATTGCGTACCCATGTTTTAAGCTTTTCTGTGTCGTCTTTATCAAGTCCGCCACCCCAACTTGCAGGCATAATTATATCGGTATAGCTACTTATATCAGCTCGTCCAAAACTGCGGGTGTCTAGCTTGGTAATATGCATATCGTAGCGTGTGTCAAATAAATGCCAAATCTCGCCAGCGTCATATGGATTTACCCCGTCACCCACCAATATTGCTACTTTAGGCGTTTCTATAGCTCTAAATTGGCTACTTCCTAGGTCAATTCCTTTGGTGAGACCTGTTTGTACCCCTGTAAATTTTACACCGGTTTCGCGGCTTACCTTTGTCAAAAATTTAAGGAGGTTTGCTCCTTGTAACTTTTGGTTTTGTACGGGGATCATTACGGTACCGTAATCGTATTCTTTATTCTCTATGCTGAAAGGCGTCATACCCACTTTTGCTCGCAACCCTTCTTGTAAGATTAGGTTTAATGCTTTTGGACTATAATATTCGTGCCACTCCATTAAATAGGCGTAGTTTGAAGCATTTGGCACGCTAGGACGGTTCATTTGTAGGTCTGTTATTTCTGCACCGGCTTGACTCATTGTTGCACTTTCTGTATAGTCTAAATTGAATGCAAGTGGTAGTGTCCATGCAGAAATGTCGTAAAATAAACTGTCTTGAAAACTAGTGCGTTTTTCAAACATGGCCTTTACCAGTCTTTGTTGTCTTTGGTTTTTTGGTATCACGTAACCAAATCCTTTTTTGTAGTTTTTGCCATTGGCACTAAAATCTTGCTTTAGTTCATGAACCTTAACTTTATGACGCTTTAAAATTTCAGCTAGATGATAAGCCTTGGCAGCATCTTTTTCGTCTCCAAAAACAATGGCGCCACCCGTAGCTTCGTTACGAGCATTATTATAAAACTCACGCTGATAATCTAAAATTTCTGTTCGCATACCCACAGCTGCTTCAAGTGTTGAAAGCGCTGCAGTAAATTGATTGCGAATAGTAAATGGGAAGGTTAAGATGCCATTGTCACTCTCCTGCGCATGACCTCTAGAAGATGCTTGTTCGAAGAGAATACCAATACTTCCGTTAATATCTGGGAAGGTGCTCCCTTTTCCGTAGTAAAAATCATCAAAATTTTCTTCAGTATAATAAAAGCTACCAATTTCATCGAGTGCCTTGGCGTGGTAGTTTCCAATTTTACCTGTGAGTTCTTGATTTAATTTTGGTGTTAATGGATGTGTTCTTGAAGGAATACCAGGCTGAAAAAAGAAACTAGAGTTGGTTCCCATTTCGTGATGATCTGTTAAGATGTTTGGATACCAGTTATGAAAGGTGGTAATACGCGCTCGACTTTCGGGAAGCTGTACAGGTAGCCAATCTCTATTCATATCGAACCAGTAGTGATTCGTTCTTCCTCCTGGCCACACCTCACCATATTCTCTATCGTTAGGGTCTGGGTTTATATTTTTACTCTTGTGCATGTTTGCCCAATACGCAAAGCGTTGAAGTCCATCCGGATTTAGAGAGGGGTCGAATAAAATAACAGTGTTATTTAAAAGCTCATCTATCTTAGTACCTTGTGCTGCGGCGAGATAATAGGCAGCAGCAAGTGCCGCATTAGATCCACTAGGTTCGTTCCCGTGAATTGAAAATCCTTGATACACTACTATAGGCATGTTGGCAGTGTTTAGACTGCTACTGCCATTCTCAGTAAGGGCAACATGATTCTTACGAATGTTTTCAAGATTGTTATGATTAGCTGTAGAAGTAATAGTGAGCAATAGAAGTGGTCTGCCTTCAAAAGTTGTACCTCTATCTTCTATTGTAATACGATCGCTGGCATTGGCAAGCGCATACATATATTGAGCGAGCTTGTCGTGTGTAATATGCCAATCGCCAACCTCATGACCAATTATGCTTTTAGGTGTCGGTATATTTTGGTTATATGTTACATCTTGTGGCAGGTAGTAGTTGAGATCTACTTGATAGTTTTGAGCTAGGACAGTAAGTGTAAAAAGAAATACAAAAAGTTGGATAGTTTTTTTCATAATTGAGCGCGTCATTTTTAAAATATGATTTTTGCCTAGACCCTATATCAAAGGCATTTTGATTGGTGAACCTAATATTGTAAAAATAAAAAAACCGCCTCTAATGTAGAGACGGTTTGCAATAAATGTTTTTTAAAGACTAAATATCGTCAAAATCGATATCTGTAAAATTAGAAGGCGCAGGCTCGTCTAAAACAGTTCCTGCTTCGGTGGCACTTTGCGGACCTTCAGTATGGTCTTCTTTTTTATAATCACTTTGGTGACGTTCGCTAATTACTTCTTCACCTTTCTCATTAATGATGTAATCAATCATTTCACTTAGATGATCTTTAAATTCTGAAAAGTCTTCTTTGTACAGATAGATTTTATGTTTTTTGTAATGAAATGATCCATCGTCATTTGTAAATTTCTTACTTTCTGTAATAGTTAGATAGTAATCTCCCGCCTTGGTAGATCGAACATCGAAAAAATAGGTTCGGCGTCCAGCGCGCATTACTTTACTGTAAATTTCTTCTTTCTCCATCGAATATGAATCACTCATAATTTTCTTGTTGTTTTAAACGTCTGCCAAAAATCAAAAAAAAATAGATATAAGCCAAATGTAGGGCTATATTTCTTTTTCAGAAAGTTGTTTATTGTACAATTCTTTATAATAGCCTTCAAGGTTTATAAGTTCATTATGAGTTCCTTGCTGGATTATCTGCCCTTCTTCAAGGACGATTATTTTGTCTGCATTTTTTGCTGAAGAAACACGATGACTCACTATAATGGTTGTTTTGTTTTGAGAGATCTTTTGAAGGTTTTGTAAGATTTCTTCTTCAGTCTCAGTATCTACCGCAGAGAGGCAATCATCAAACAACAGTATTTTTGGGTCTTTTATAATGGCTCTAGCAATAGAAACTCGTTGCTTTTGTCCGCCGCTTAACGAAATACCTCTTTCCCCAAGAACGGTATCATACCCGTTAGAAAAGTCAATAATGTTTTTATGTACTGCAGCATTTTTAGCAGCTTTCACAACTTCTTCATCTGTAGCTTCTTCTTTACCAAATCTAATATTCTTCTTTATGCTATCACTAAATAAAAAAGCGTCCTGAGGAACATACCCGATTGCATCACGAAGGTTGTCTAAGTTGCGATTTGCTATAGGAATACTATCAATAAGTAAACTGCCAGGTGCTACATCGTAAAGACGGCCAATTAGTTCTAGAACAGTAGATTTTCCGCTGCCAGTATTTCCAACTATGGCAAGGGTTTCACCCGCTTTTACTGAAAAAGATATGTTTTTTAGTGCAGTGATGTTGGTATCTTGATAGGTAAACGAAAGATTTTTAAACTCAATTGTACCGTGTACTGTTTGCACCTCTGAGGATGTATTTTGAATTTCTGGAACTTGTTGTAAAAACTCGTTGATACGCTTTTGCGAAGCCTCCGCCTGTTGTACCATAGAAGATACCCAACCTACAATAGCCACCGGCCAGGTGAGCATGTTCACATAAATTAAGAACTGAACTATAGTTCCAAAATCAATGAGCCCATCAATATATTGCTTACCACCAATGTAAACCACCAAAAGGTTACTTGCACCTATGAGCAAAACCATTAAAGGAAAAAATAGTGCCTGAACTTTAACTAAATGAAGGTTTTTATCACGACTGCCTTCAGAGAGTGTAACAAATTCTGAGTTAATTCTAGGCTCTATACCATACGCTTTAATAACCGAAATTCCACTAAAACTTTCCTGAGTAAAGGTGGTTAGCTTAGACAGATATTGCTGAACTACGGTACTCCTTTTATGAATTGCAAGACTTAATCTATACACACAAACAGAGAGAATTGGCAATGGAGCAACCACATATAAGGTTAGCATAGGGGCTTTAAAAAACATATAAGGAAGTACCACTAAAAACAACGTAATTGTTGTAGTGCTATACATAATGGCAGGTCCTACATACATACGTACTTTACCAACGTCTTCACTAATGCGGCTCATTAAATCTCCAGTGCGGTTATTTTTATAGAAGCTTAACGAAAGTTTTTGGTAATGCTGGTACACTTCATCTTTTAGGTCGTATTCAACATACCTGGAGACTACAATGATAGTCTGACGCATAATAAAAGTAAATATGGCAGCTAAAAGTGTTGTGCCTAAAATTAGTAAAATGTTTTTGACAAGTTCAGATTTTACAAATTCAAGATCTGTTATTTCTCCCGTAATATACTCTCTAACAACGTTTACTGTATCGCCAATAATAATGGGTACAAACAATTTAAATACAGCTGCGATAATTGTAACCAATAAGCCAACTAATAATCTACCTCGATATTTTACAAAATATCGATTAATGTATTGAAGTTCTTTCATTTAGGGTTTTTCAACTTATTAACAAATTCGTATTTTAACAACAATCTCTTTGCGGGATTATGAATTTAAAACTACTTTTGCACGTCCTTTTTGAGGATGTCTTAAAATTTTAATAAATATGGTGACTGATGTAGTTAACACAAAAGACCTAAAAAAAATGGCCCCGGTCTTTGGCCAACTTTCTTTCGATGATCACGAACAGGTAGTTTTTTGCAACGACAAAGATACAGGTTTAAAGGCAATAATTGGAATTCATAATACGGTATTAGGACCTGCGCTAGGTGGTACCCGTATGTGGCAATATAATAGTGAATGGGACGCATTAAATGATGTATTACGTCTTTCACGCGGTATGACCTTTAAGTCTGCTATCACCGGATTAAACCTTGGTGGAGGAAAGGCTGTTATTATAGGCGATGCCAAAACACAGAAAACGCCAGAATTAATGAAGCGTTTTGGTGAATTTGTACATTCGTTAAGCGGTCGCTATATCACAGCTGAAGATGTTGGAATGACGACAGGCGATATGGATTTAGTTCGCACAGTAACACCTTATGTAACAGGTATTTCTGAAGAAAAGGGTGGTGCTGGAAATCCGTCACCCATTACAGCCTATGGGGTGTTTATGGGGATGAAAGCTGCTGCTAAATACGCCTTCGGAAATGATATGTTAGAAGATCGTACGGTCTATGTTCAAGGAATTGGAAATGTAGGTGAATCGTTAGTTGAGCATTTGTCTAACGAAGGTGCAAAGGTTTATATTTCAGATATAAATCAAGAACGACTTGAAGAAGTACGCGATAAGTATAGCGTAGAAATTTATGGTGGTAACAATATTTACGCCGAAGAAATGGACATCTATGCACCATGTGCCTTAGGCGCTACGGTAAACGATGAAACCATTAATCAATTAACTGCAAAAGTAATTGCTGGTGCAGCCAATAACCAATTGGCAGACGAGAATAAGCACGGTTTAATACTTAAACAAAAAGGTATTGTGTATGCACCAGATTTCTTGATTAATGCTGGAGGTATTATTAATGTGTATGCCGAATTAGAAAATTACGGAAAGCAGGAAATTATTAGAAAGACTGAGAATATTTATAACACAACGCTAGAGATCTTAAATAATGCTGAAACCAATGGTGTAACAACCCATCAGGCAGCCTTTGATATTGCTCAGGCGAAAATAGACGCTAGAAAGAACGAAAAATAGTTTTTTCCGTTTTATAATATCATATCTTTGCAGCGCACAGGAATTCACCTTGTGCGCTGTTAGTTTATACACAAAAGTTCTTACAAAACAATGCTCACAAGAAGACACATTAGGGTAAAAGTATTACAATCCATTTACGCGTTCAACCATACTGAACACGCAGATTTAGAGAAACAAGAAAAGTTTCTTTTGTATAGTTTAGACCAAATGCATGATTTGTATGTCTTATTACTACAGAGTATGGTAGCATTGCGTGATCATGCGGAAATTTTCTTACTCAAATCGCAGCAAAAACATTTAGCAACAGCCCTAGAGAGAAATCCGAGTCGGCGTTTTGTAGATAATCAAGCCGTTTCTTTGCTTGCTGAAAATACCTATCTGCAAGACATTCTGAAAAAGAAAAAATTAAATTACTGGAAAGAAGACGATGAGTATATCGCGATTCTTTTTAACGAACTTACCTCAAAAGATTGGTATGAAGAATACCTTTCAGGCAACGGAAATAGTTTGAAAGAAGACAAGGCATTCTTAGCCAAAATATACAAAGAAGTAATTGCACCCAATGATAAGTTGTACGAATACGTTGAAGATAAACGTTTAACGTGGGTAGACGATTTCCCTATTGTAAATACGGCGATTGTAAAGGTATTAGGGAAAATTTCCGCAGAAAATGAAAGCGCCATGATTCCGTCCTTGTACAAAAATGAAGATGATAGAGATTATGCCGTTCAGTTACTTAGAAAGGTCCTTTTAAATGATGAAAAATTAGCAGCTCAAATCGATGGAAAAACACCAAATTGGGATAAAGAGCGTATCGCAGATATTGATTTAATTATCTTGAAAATGGGTATTGCAGAATTCCTGTATTTTCCTTCGATTCCAGTTCGTGTTTCTATTAATGAATACCTAGAAATATCGAAAGAATACAGCACTCCTAAGAGCAGTATTTTTGTAAATGGTATCTTAGACAAGCTAGTAAAAGAATATGCAGAAAAAAAGACGCTAAATAAAATAGGTAGGGGCTTGCAGTAAATGCAAAAAAATGGTTATTTTTAGCCTTTCTAAAAAATAAATTTAAATTAATACGACTATGAAAAAATCATTTCTAATTGTAGCTGTACTTTCAGCATTCATTTTTACTTCTTGTAAAGAAGATGCTTCAGAGAAAGTGAAAGAAGAAAACGTGGCTGCTGCTGCAGACCGTGATGTAAATGCTGGAAAATATCCAGTAATGAAATTTGAAAAGACAGTACACGATTTCGGAACTATCGATCAAGGTACTAATGTAGAGCACCGTTTTGTATTTACAAACACTGGTGAAGCTCCTTTAGTAATTGTTGATGCTAAAAGTAGCTGTGGGTGTACTGTGCCAGAAAAGCCAGAAGGACCTATTGCTCCTGGAGATAAAGGTGAGTTGCTAGTTAAATTTAACGGAAGTGGTAAAAACCAAGTAAGCAAAACCGTTACGATTACTGCAAATACACAGGCTGGTAAAGAAACATTGCAAATCAAAGCTTTCGTAAATCCTAAAGAAGGTGCTACTACTGCAAATGGATCTCCATTAAGCGGAAAATAATAGAAGCATACTTACTTTATGGAATCATTACAGAGCTTTGCGCCCTTAATTCTAATGTTTTTGGTGGTCTATCTTTTTATGATACGTCCGCAAATGAAGCGTTCTAAAAACGAAAAACAGTTTGCATCAGACCTCAAACGTGGCGATAAAGTCGTTACCAAGAGTGGAATGCACGGAAAGATCTTAGATCTTAACGACGACGGAACATGTATCATTGAAACTGGTGCAGGTAAAATGAAGTTTGAGCGTTCTTCCATATCTATGGAACTTAGTAAAAAACAGAATGAAGATAAAAAAGGCGCTATTATAGAAAGAAAATAATCTGACTATAACATACTATATAAAAAAGACCTCGTAACAGAAAGTTACGAGGTTTTTATTTGATTATTACTCAAGTTTCTAAGCCAATACCACTTAATTCTTATCTCTTGTTGCTACTATCTGCGCAATGTTTACAATAACCTCAATCGCTTTTTGCATACTTTCTACAGGAACATACTCATACCTCCCATGGAAATTATGCCCGCCAGCAAATATATTTGGGCAAGGTAGGCCCATAAAGCTTAGCTGAGAACCATCGGTTCCACCTCTTATTGGCTTAATTAAGGGTTTAATATTGGCTTGTTGCATGGCTTTCTCAGCAATTTCAACTATGTGCATTACAGGTTCAATTTTTTCGCGCATATTATAGTATTGGTCTTTTATTTCAACTGTTACGCGCTCTTCACCGTATTGCGCATTTAATTCGTCTGCTAATTGTGTCATCATCGCCTTACGGGCTTCAAAATGCTCTTTATCATGATCGCGAATAATATATTGAAGCGACGTGCCATCCACTTCACCATTCACACTGTACAGGTGAAAGAAACCCTGTCTGTCTTCAGTGTGCTCTGGTGTCTCCATTCGAGGTAACGAATTAATAAAGTCTGTTGCAATGTACATGCTGTTCACCATTTTCCCTTTGGCATAACCAGGATGTACAATTTTACCTTTAACCTTAACTACAGCGCCTGCAGCATTAAAATTTTCGTATTCTAACTCTCCAATTTGACTACCGTCCATGGTGTACGCCCAATCGGCGCCAAAGGCTTGCACATCAAATTTATGAGCTCCTCTTCCAATCTCTTCATCGGGTGTAAAACCAACCCTAATTTTTCCATGTTTTATTTCTGGGTGTTGCACAAGATATTCCATTGCCGAGATAATTTCAGCAATACCAGCTTTATCATCCGCCCCTAAAAGTGTTGTCCCATCTGTGGTGATGAGTGTTTGCCCTTTATATAATAGCAAATCGTCAAAATCTTTAGGAGATAGCAGAATGTTTTGTTCTTCATTTAACACAATTGTACCACCATCGTAGTTTTCAATGATTTGCGGATTTACATTTGCTCCTGTAAAATCTGGTGTGGTATCGAAATGAGAAATAAACCCAATTACAGGTGCGTCTCCTTCAATGTTAGATGGTAACGTCGCCATGATATAGGCATTTTCATCTATGGTAACATCCTGTAACCCAATTTGCTTTAACTCGGCCACAAGAGCATTGGCTAGGTTCCATTGTTTCTCTGTACTTGGTGTAGTGTTGCTTTCTGGATCGCTTTCGGTATCTACTGTAACGTAGCTTATAAATCTGTTGATGAGGTGTTGTTTGTCTATCATGGTGTATTAAATTACTATACAAATTAACGGAATAACGCCAACATTTTTAGCCGTTTTAGTACTATTTTTGCAGAACAAATTTCAACTATGTACAAAACAATTCTTCGTCCGTTGCTATTTACTTCAGATCCTGAAAATGTACATCATTTCACCTTTAAGATGGTGCGATTTTTTCACAAGATTGGTTTCGGAGGAATTTTCCGCAGCATTTATAAAAAGGAAGATAAACGCTTAGAGCGTGAGTTGTTTGGGTTGAAATTTTCTAACCCCGTAGGCTTGGCAGCTGGATTCGACAAAGATGCTAAGTTATACAAAGAATTATCTAATTTCGGATTTGGCTTTATTGAAATTGGAACAGTTACACCCAAACCTCAAGACGGAAACCCAAAAAAACGCCTGTTTCGACTTAAAGAAGATAGCGCCATTGTAAATAGAATGGGTTTTAACAACGGGGGAGTAGAAGCAGCAGTAGAACGATTAAAGCAAAACCCGAAGCCCGGAGAACGCGGACATGTTTTGGTAGGTGGTAACATTGGTAAAAACAAAATCACACCCAATAATGAGGCGGTTAACGATTATGTGATTTGCTTTGAAGCCTTGTTTGACTATGTAGATTATTTTGTTGTGAATGTAAGCTCGCCTAATACTCCCAATTTGCGAGAATTACAAGATAAGAAGCCACTCACAGAACTTTTAAACACTTTACAAGATAAGAATAGCACCAAAGAGGGACGTAAACCAATTTTATTGAAAATTGCTCCCGACTTGTCTAATGAACAGTTACTAGATATTATAGACATTGTTGCAGATACAAAAATAGATGGCGTTATAGCAACAAACACCACAATTGCTCGAGACGGTTTAACAGCTGCTAATCAAAAAGAAATGGGCGGTTTAAGCGGAAAGCCACTAACTAAGAGAGCTACAGAAGTTGTTCGATTTTTAGCAGAACATAGCAATCGAGCATTTCCTATTATTGGAGTGGGAGGTATTCATTCTGCAAAAGACGCACTAGAAAAAATTGAAGCAGGAGCTAGTTTGGTACAATTGTACACCGGCTTTATTTATGAAGGTCCTGCCCTCATTAAAAGAATCAATAAAGCAATTCTTTCAGGATAAGAGCCAATGATAGAGGTATTACTATCTTTTTCTCTCGCTACCATTGTCTTGGCACTCTCGCCAGGGCCTGATAATATTTATGTACTCACACAGTCGTTAGCACACGGAAGTAAAAGTGGTATCGCAACCACTGCAGGACTCATAAGCGGTTGCATTGTACATACCGCATTATTGGCCTTCGGAATTTCTGCGCTTATTACAGCTTCAGAATTTGTGTTTTACGGAATTAAATGTGTTGGCGCGGCGTACTTACTATACTTAGCTTACAAGGTGTTTAGAGCTCCAGCAACAATTTCATTTACAGAGAATACCACACAAAAAAAATCGGCTTGGGCTTATTTTAAGATTGGAGTCATTATGAATTTAGTGAACCCGAAAGTGATGTTATTTTTTATCGCTTTTTTCCCAGCGTTTCTATGGAACCCCGAGTCTAATACAATTCTGCAGTTCTTTGTTTTAGGAGGGGTCTTTATGGTTGTCTCATTTATAGTTTTTAGTAGCATTGCTTTGTTAGCAGGGTTTATTTCAAACTATTTAAAAGCCAATAGTAGAGTAGGGCTTGTTCTAAAATGGATGCAAATTTTAGTTTTTGTTGGAATTGCTGTGTATATCTTAATTCCGTAAATTTTCAGATTAGAAACTTAGTCGGTTAGTACGGTTTATGGCACTCGTAAAATTTACATGCCGCACTTCGTAAATCGTACATCAAATAGTATCTTTGAAAGTAATGGGAGAAGTGAAAATTATAGAATGTCCTAGAGACGCCATGCAAGGTATTAAAGACTGGATTCCTACCGAGAAAAAAGTTCAGTATATACAGTCGTTATTGCGATGCGGATTTGACACCATAGATTTTGGGAGCTTTGTGTCTCCAAAGGCTATTCCGCAAATGCAGGATACCGCTGAGGTGCTTGCACAATTAGACTTGTCTACAACCACTAGTAAATTGCTAGCAATTGTTGCAAACGTAAGAGGAGCAGAGGCTGCTGTGACACATCCCGAAATTCAATATTTGGGATATCCTTTCTCTATTTCAGAGAATTTTCAAATGCGTAATACGCATAAAACAATCGCCCAGTCTATAGAGGTGTTAAAAGAAATTTTAGAACTAGCCAATGCTGCAAATAAAGAAGTAGTTACGTACTTGTCTATGGGTTTTGGAAACCCGTATGGCGATCCTTGGAATGTTGAAATTGTTGGTGAATGGGCAGAGCGTCTTGCAAATATGGGCGTTTCTATATTATCGTTAAGCGATACCGTAGGAACTTCTACACCCGATATTATAACGTACTTATTCTCTGAACTTATTCTGAAATATCCATCTATTGAATTTGGAGCACATTTACATACAACGCCAACGGCATGGCATGAAAAGATTCAGGCAGCATATGAAGCGGGCTGCAGGAGGTTTGACGGCGCTATTCAAGGTTTTGGTGGATGCCCTATGGCCAAAGATGAACTAACAGGTAATATGCCTACAGAAAAGATGCTTAGCTTTTTTACTGCAGAAAAGGTAACAACGAATATAAACACAATGTCTTTTGAAAGTGCACACAATGAAGCAACCAAAATTTTTACAACGTACCATTAATTTGGAAGAAAATATTGCACATACAACCAAGAAAAATTCTTTTAAGAAGAGTAAACAGACCTTGTTTGTTGTAGGACTGCTTTTAACCATGTTGGTGTTTAGCGGTTGTAAAACAACAAAGGAAGTCGCAGCTACAAACGCAGATGAGGTTGAATTTACCATCGTACAGTTAAACGATGTGTATGAAATTGCACCTTTAAGCGGAGGTAAATTTGGCGGACTAGCACGTGTGGCGAATGTAGTAGACTCGTTGCGAAATGAAAATGCCAACACCTTTCTTGTGATGGCAGGCGATTTTTTAAATCCGTCGTTGTTAGGTACGGTAAAGGTGAATGGTGAAAGGGTTCGCGGTAGGCATATGATTGAAGTCATGAACGCTATGAAGTTTGATCTTGCTACCTTCGGAAACCATGAATTTGACCTTAGCGAAGAAGATCTTCAAAAACGCTTAAATGAATCTGAATTTGCATGGACGTCTGCTAATGTATTTCAAAACACAGAAGAAGGGCCTCGCAGCTTTCAGATAATAAAAGGTGCCGATACTACTAGAGTGCCTGAAGTGTTCCAATTTCAGATAAAGCGAGCAGATACGGTTGCGGCTTCTGTAGGGATTTTAAGCGTTACGCTAGACTCTAACCCTCAGGATTATGTATACTACAGTGATTACCTATTAGAGGCTAAAACAGCATTTGTGACGCTTAAGGCCAAAAAATCTGACCTTATCTTTGGTCTAACCCACGTAGACGTATTACAGGATATTGCCTTGGCTAAATCACTTCCTGAGTTACAATTTATAATGGGGGGACATGAGCACGATGCAATGTTAGTACCTGTAGATAATGCAATAATAGCAAAAGCAGATGCAAATGCTAAAACTGCATATATCCACAAATTTGTGTACAATCTTAAGACTAAAAAGCTTGTGATAGACTCTCACCTCATGCCAATTACAGATATGGTTGCATCCAGCCCTAGCGTGGCAAAGGTTGTAGATAAATGGAGCGCTATTTTAGATGAAAAGATTAGAGAGGTTATTGCTAACCCGAGTGAGGTTATTTATAGTGCTAATGTGCCCTTAGATGGTACCGATAAGGCAAATCGAAGCACCCAAACCAACTTAGGGCAGATTGTGACTAAAGGAATGGCGGCCGCATATCCAGATGAAATAGACTTAGTTTTTGTGAATGGAGGTTCGTTTCGTCTCGATGATATGTTGAACAACGATGTAACAAGTGTAGATATCTTTAGAGTATTACCCTTTGGCGGTAGTGTTGTAAAGGTAAAGTTGAAAGGTTCTCTACTTAAAAAAGTGTTAGATTATGGCCAATCTCAAGCCGGAACCGGAGCTTATTTACATAGAATGTATGTTACAAAGGCAACAGACAATGGTCCGTGGCTGTTTAAAGGAAATCCTATTGAAGACACAAATACCTATACGGTTGCGACGAGTGACTTCTTATTAAAAGGCTTCGATATTCCTTTTTTAACTCCAGAGAACGAAGGAATAGTTGAAATTCATGAACCCACCGAAAGCGAAGTAGCTTATGACATTAGAAAAGCGGTAATCTTATATTTAAAATCTTTAAAGAAATAGGTATGAAAAAAATAATCAAAATCATTTTAGTACTGGCCCTAATTGCATTGGTGATTATTCAGTTTATTCGTCCCGAAAAAAATAACGGAGGTTATGAAAGTGTAATCCCCTTTGAAAATGAAACAAAACCAAGTTTGGCCGTTGCAGAAATTTTAAAATCAAACTGTTACGATTGTCATAGTAACCAAACACAATACCCTTGGTATTCTGAAATTGCGCCGTTTTCGTTGTGGTTAGATGAGCATATTGAGCACGGTAAAGGGCATTTTAACGTTTCAGAATGGAATACGTATTCTGCTAAGAAAAAAGACCATAAGTTAGAAGAGCTAATCGAAATGGTTGAAGAAGGTGAGATGCCGTTAGATTCGTATACATGGCTTCACGGAAATCTTTCTCCAGAGGATACTGAATTGCTATTACAATGGGCAGGCTTAACAAGACTTAAGTATAGAGAAAAACTTGAAGTTTCTCATACCGATTAAGATTTTACTAGTAGCAATCCATAAATAGTTGTTCTCTATGTTGTAACTCGTCTAAGCTATATTTAGACGATTTTAGTAACACATCTAAAGTGTTTAATACATCATTTTGCATGGCTAAAGAGCCGCAAATCATTAACACTCCTTGCTTTTCTATAGTGGCTAATAACAATTCTTTATTCACCGCAATAAGGTCTTGAACATATTGCTTTTTTCCTTCACGCGAATAACAAGCATGAACTTTTAAGTTCTTATTTGCTGAAAGTTCCTTCGAAATAATTGAAGAATATATATTTGAAGAGGCCATTGTACGTCCGCCCCAAAATAAATTGATTTCGCTTGTTCTGTTTTCTTGAATCATTCCTAAAAAAGGGGCAATTCCAGTGCCATTACCAATTAATATAGCGGGTGTTTTTTTTCTAAGATGAAATCGGCGATTTACAGTTATCGCTGCTCGAAGCAATTCTCCTTTTTCTAGACTGTACAAATAGGGCGATACCTGCCCCTTTTCATGTTTTTTAATACTCAGCAATACTGCCTTGTCTACTTTTGCAATAGAATACTGTCGTGCCGCTTCACTATTTTCAGGAAGGATAGCAAGTAAATCTCCAGAAGAGAACGTTGTTCTTTTAAGCGGTTTTAGTTTAAGTAAAAAGGTTTCGTCTAGATTGGTTGAGGTTCGTTCAATGACCTCAAAATCTTTAAATGAAAGCCTTTTCTTTTTCGATTCTGAAACTTTTAGCTGTACAGGTGTGGTAGTTGCAATACTCCAGTTTTTTACCCAATCTCTAAATGCAACTTCACTGGCATTATTAATTTTATAGAGGGGTAAGAGTGGTGAAAATCCTTCTTGACCTTGCAAGAGACCATCAACTTTAATTGCAAACTGACAATAGTCTGGGTATTCTAAAGAGCCAAAACCAACCACTGTATATTTAATAGGGTTTGGTTGTTGAATGGTAGGAAAAATTGACTCAAATTTTCGCGCATTGGTTGTTGCCTCTCCTTCACCATAGGTAGCAGTAAACACGAATATGTGTGTGGCATTTTTAAAAACAGTATACGAATTAAGCTCTGTAATAAAAACCGATTTACCAGCTAGAGTTAATGCATCGCAGAATTGCTGAGCAAAGCCGTAGGTCGTTCCTGTTTCTGAACCAACTAGAATAATATATTCGCATGCATCTTTATCTGTCATGGTAGTACTCGGTTTTGTTTTTCTAATGCGCTTTAAAGTCATAACAAAGCCCGAATACATAAAAAATAATATAGAGGCGCTAGCAATACATAAAATAATGGACCACAAGATGCTGCCTTCCCCAGTGTGCAAGGCAAAACTTAATCTCGAGGTGAGCACCACAAAAGGGTAAGAGGCACTACTAATAATAGCTCCCGTGTGTTGATGCACCTTAATTTCTTTGTCTTTGAGAGCAATTTGGAAGTACTCTTCGGGTTCTTTAGAAAAAGGAAATGTTACAGAACGTACTTCGGAAAGTTTCGTTTTTTGAAAGAGTGGAATTTCTGTGTGCGTTGCATACGCTATGGCCGCACTATTTTTTGGCTGTTCTTCAAACTGAAGTGCGGTATCTGGCAACAAATTAAACTTTTCAGCAGAAAGAAAAACACCCGTCGCAGCCACAATGATAATTGGGATAAACAACCACCGACTTAAAACCACATGAAAGCGCATTTCGAAATAATCTTTCTGAACCTTTGAGAAAAAGCGTTTAATTCCACCTTGTCTTTTTACTAACAGAACAATTCCTGAACATGTAATGAGAACTAGCAATAGTGAAACTAACCCAACAAAAAACCTCCCAATGCTCTTTAAAAAAAGAGAGCGGTGCAAGTTGGTGGCAAAACTATAAATAGAAGGTCTCTCGGCAACCTCGGCTAAAGTTTCACCAGTACTCGCATTAATGTACAGGTCTTTAGTCTCAAAATCTTTTGTCAACACCGACGCTTTAACAAAATTAGCGGGGGTAACTTCTAGTGAGAATACTTCATCAAAATTATTGGTAAGGGCCGTAACTGTAGTAGCTAAAGACACTTCATCAAGCTGTACCACATCGTGCCCCTTTGCCTGATTAGAGATAGGCTCTATAGCCAAAATAACTCCCGTTAGGGAGGCAACAATTAAAAATAAAGAGGCTACGATAGCCAATAGTAGATGACTATATCGCCAGATAGAAATAGTCATGTTCCTAGATTAATTAGCAAGTAACCGAACATATCGTATCCAGCCTTTTCCTTCTTTTTTGCTTTTTAAATTTTCAGTAGTAAGCGGAAACTGTAAGTCGTCTGTGTAATAGTTTTGATCTTCTACAGATGTCTCAAAACGTAACGTATATCCCTTATCAATCTTATTTTCTGGTATTTTTAAGATAGTAACGGTACGTTCACCACCACTAATGGTTTCACCAGAAATAGCATCGATATTTGGACGGCGTTTACCGTAAAATTTCCACCATTCTGAAATTTCGCTATACCACTCGCTATCTTTTCCTTGCACATAAAGAGTTTCTTCATATTCACCTTCCGGATTAAGTAGAGAAACTACCACATACGCACCCTCACCAGTGTAGTTAGTCATCTGTATCATACATTTTACAGCCTTCGAATTTGTAGTTGTAAATGCGGTTAACAAGAATCCAGCAACCATAAGTGCTGGGATTATTTTATATAAGCTCTTCATATTATTTCAAAAAGTTTAAAGATGTTTTCTTTTTCTGTAATTGCTCATTCTCTGTTGCTAAATCATAAACAGTTTCCTCAAAATCTGTTGTAATAGTAGCATCGGCGCCTTGAGAGATAAGGTATTTCATTACCTTGTCATCGTCGGCTTTCATAGCCGCTAGGTGTAATGGAGTAAGACCTTCATCGTTTTTGGCATTAATATCAATTTTAAAGGTTGCCAGGCGCTTAAATAATTCTAGGCTGTTTATTTTGGCCGCTAAATGATATAGGTTATTGCCTTCAGACTGTGTCTTACTTAAATTTACCCCTTGTTGCTGTAGCAACGCTAGCTTTGTATCAAAAGCTGCGGAGTTCTTTTCATTAAATGATGTTACCAAATAAGAAGCTATGGAGTTGCCTTGAGCGTCTTCTACTTGCGCATTGCCACCTTTTTTCAAAAGAAAGGAAACCACATTTGGTGTATTTCTTTGTACAGCGAGCATCAATGCAGTTTGACCGTTATTGTTCGCTTCGTTGAAGTTTTTGGTATGCTTAGACAGTAACTGTACTATTTCTAATTTATTACGCGAAGCAGCATTCAGGAAAGGTGTTGCACCATCTGCGTCCTTCTGATTAACATCGGCACCAGCATTGATAAAAAAGTTAAAAATAGCAGTGTCTGTAGTACCAAATGCTAACCTATGTAAAGGTGTGTATCCTTGCTTTGTAACAACATTGGGCTCTAACCCCAAGCTTTTTAAATACTCGTAAACGGCTAACGGATTGCTATACCCACGACCACCTTGCGTCGCAAAGAGAAATGCATTTCCGTTTTGTTTATTCACCGTTTTGTAATCAACCCCTTCTGCTACAAGTAGTTTTAGAAAATCAATATTTCCTTTTTTAACTGCATAGTTAAAAATACCATTACCGTCATTATCTGTACTCGATACATCGAAACCTTTATTAATAAAATAGTTTAGCTCCTCTTTGTTAGATAGTGCAGGAGCTACTAACAGCATTAGGTTAGCACCTTGTTCTGTTTTCTCTTCTGTAAGGTTTACACCGTATTTCTCAAATGCTTCGTAGATAGCGCTATCTTTTTGTCCTGCATTGGCAGCAAAGGCGAGTGGTGTATACCCATGGCTATCTAATGCTGTTACAGACGAACCTTGTTCTAATAGGTGCTTTACTACGTTTGTTTGTCCAGCATAAGCCGCCCAGTGTAAATAAATTCGGCTATCGTGTGTTTTTTTATTTACAGGGTTTCCGGGTAGCGACAAGAGATGCTTGACGACATCGTCTTCAGCTTTCTCTAATAATGCATAAACTACCGCATCAAAGGCGTTAGCATTGAGTGCTGTGGCGTTTGCTCCTTCGGAAATTTTCTGTTGTACTGTTTGTAAATTCGGATTTCCTTTCCAAAAGGATCGCTCAAGAAGAATATTTTCTTCTTGAGCGGTTCCTGCAACATTAACACTTAACAGCACAATTACAGCTGCAACTATTTTTGATATTTTCATCGTTTTATTTTTTCACGAAAGATTCAATAACGGTATTCACCTCGTCTTTTTGCGTGTATTCTTCATCAAAAAGATATTTGTATAGTACTTTGTTATCTACTTTTTCTTCTAATACAAGGTCTTTGTTACGCCCGTAAACTTCGTCCCATTTAGTGCGTACAAATGCCCATTTTTCTTCGTTGTCTTTCCACCATTTCATTGAAGCAGCACATCTACTGTCGTCTACTTTTACGTAGGTGTTATAGCCTTTTTCCTTGGCAAGGATAACATCTTCTTTTCCAGACTCACGTACAATTTTTGAATTGTCTTGGTCGTGTACCCATCCAAAATCTGTAATTTCTTGTCGGTTGCCACGCATGGTGAGATTATAGTCACTCCGTTTTGTGTACTCACGTCTTGGGAGTGGAGCAGGGGTTGTATTTTCCCAATAACTTTTACCGTCTACGTGTACCCAAGAAGATGTACCTTCATAACGCGGACTGTCATCTACCTGATATACTTTTTGTGTCCATTGTCCTTTTACATCGTTCTTTGACTTCTTAACATAGGTCCACTTATTATCTGCATTATAGGTATACAAATCTGTATTTTCAAATAACCAATCTTGGCGCCAATGCTTAATAATCATTGGTTTGGCAGGATTTCCAACTTGCAAGATGTGTTGGATTTGAATTTTATCATCTTCATCTGTTACAAGCTGTGCCCATTCTAAACCTTTGTCAACTTTCGTTTTAGAAGGCTTGTATAAGGAATCAGTACTGTAATTGAAAGTTTCAGCAAAATTGAAGGTAACTTCATAACATCCACACATTTTTTTTATGGCTTCTGCATCTTGCTTTTGTTTGTTTTGGGCCGATGCTGAAATAGCAAGTCCCAATACAACTACCGATAGAAATAATTTTTTCATTAGTCTGTTATTTTATAATTAACTTTTTAGAAATACTGCTGCCTCCTGAAATGAAGTTTACAACATACACGCCACTTCGAAGTGAAGAAACATTTATTGTTTTGTTGTAGAAACCATCTTGACTTGTTACTTCTTCAGAGAAAACACGCGTTCCATTCATCGCATAAATTTCAACAGTATTCTTTTCTGAATTTCCTGTTGAAATATCATATACTAAGGTTACTTCGCCGTTTGTTGATGGATTTGGATACATACCAAAAGAGATGCCTTCAGAAATAGTTTCGAAACCTAATTGCTCAGAAACATCTTCAAAATCGAATGCTATGTCCCCTGTTGCAGTACCATTAAATTCAGTAAAAACCATTCTGTAAACTGTGTTTGAAGTAGTTTTAACATAATACGCCATGTCACTATTTACGTCGTATCCGGTGCCATTAAATGCTTTCCAGTCGTACCCAATAGTATTGATTTCTTCAAGATACACTTGGTCATCTGGATCTCCAGCTCCTGAAGTTTCTTCATTTTCAGCAACCGTTACATTCGGATTGTGTAACACACCAGTTACATTATAATACGCTGCAGGGGGATCTAGGTACGTAGTATATTTAGTAAATACAAAATCCCAATTGTCTAATGCTGGCTCTGCAATAACCTCTTCATTATTTGTGAATGAATAGTAGTTATATCTATTGTCTGGGTTGCTTGCGTTTTCAACAACTTTGGTTGTTTCACCTACCCAATCAGTACCATTCCAAGTAGCATATTTAAAAGTATAGGCTCCAAAATAATCTTCGTTAATAAACTTCACGTAAGTGCCATCTGCGTATTTAAGAACAAAAACTATAGTTCCCTCTACATGATGTGTTGCTGGGTTGTATTCTCCCCATCCAAACGTAGCAGAACCTTGCATAAAGGCTCCGTTGTCCCAATTAGTATCGTCATTGTATAGAGGTGTCCAATCACCTTCATTTGCAATAGCTATATTGTCAAATTCTGCTGGGTCATTAGCAGCTTCAAAAACCTGTATGCCTGCTCCGTCGTTAACTCGAATACCAATATTTTGAGGATCAATTCGTAAAAAAGCAATATCCCAGCTAGAGGCTTCAAATGTATTTATAGATTGATCTTCAAGTTTAAAATATACTTGATCTGAGTATCCTTCGCTCATAGAGATATTTACTGTTTCTTGAGCAGTACCGAATAATGTTGTGGCCAATGCTACGGCCGATAGTATAATTTTTTTCATTTTGTATAGTTTGTTTTTATTGTAATAAGTTGTATTTGAATTCTGGAAAACCGCGCTCTCCACTGTCACTAAGTAAGGCGGTAAATTTTAGTTTATAGATTGTTCCATTGGTACCTTTTATAATGTAAAAGATATTGTCTATTAGGGTTTTGTCGTCATTAATTACATCTCTCCAAGAGCTTCCAATTGTTCGTTGGTCTTCATTAAAATTTGAGCTGATTACGTCACTCATTTGGAAATCGTCGTAGGCGATATTCGCTGTGTCTACCGAGTAAACAGTAACGCCGCCTTTGCGATTATGTAACACCCCATCGCTAAAGCCATAAGACCCTGCTCCATCTAAGACATTCGTGAAAACGGTAAAGTTGATATCCCAATTTTCAAACGCTGGCTCTACAGCTACTGTAGTGTTTGTGTCAAAACTGAAGAAGGTAAAATTGTAAGCCGCATTTTTTGGAATAAAAACTTCTTGATGTGTTGTATCGTTCAGGTTAGCATACTGCAACAGATATCCATCAGCTTGACGTAAGACGCGAATTTTCTTCCATCCTCTTGCTTCGCCAGCAACAGCAACAGCCCCAGGGGCAGGACTCTCAGTTCCAACAGAATAGCCAAGATTAATTAAATAGACTTGATTTTCACTGTCTGTCTCACTAATTGATGCGATGGCAGTTTTCTTTATATCACCATTTGGGTTATCGATGTAAATTTCATTGGCAGGATCGAATGTACCTACCGCAACTTGACTTTGAAGCTCTGCAACGCTGGCTTCTGTTACAGCATCGATATCTGAAGTTTCTAAAGCAGCAGCAGCCATATAAATTGAACCATTAATCCCTACACGGAAATCTAAACCTCCATAAAATCCTAAATCCCACGCATCTCTTTTAATAGCTGTTTGTTCTTCAGTACTTAAATCTATGTACACCTGGTTGGGTTGGTTGGGACCGCCTACGGTAGGAATAAATCCGCGACCCAGTGATGCTGAACTATTCAACAAAAAGGAAGTGTTTCCCTGTACTTGAGCGTTAGGATAGTCTATAGAAGTTATGCTAAAATTAATTTCAACTGTTTCGTCAAATACTTCAGTAAGTTTTATAAAACTAAAACTAGTGCCGTTTTCGTTTTGCGCGAGCGGAAGTGTGAGGGTATTTCCTTCAGCAGGCGGATTGGTGGTAAAATCTTCACCATATACCGCATTAGTAGGGGCTAATGAAAGTGTAACACTACCTGGTTGGGTAGTAGTTTCTGAGTATACCAAATTAATCTTTTGACTTGCTTCAATCTCGCCTAAGTTAGCAGACAAATTTTGAAAAGCTACAACAAACGGGTCACTTGTTAGCGCAGAACTATCGTCTTCACTACATGAGCTAACTAACGTGGCAATTGCTATAAATAGAATAATAGTGCTATATTTTTTCAATATTTTCATGACTATAATGATAGGTTATAGGTTAATTTTAAAAAGTAGGAGCGTCCGTAACCCAATGAAATTTGTGTTGGTGGGCCGTTGTGTGCACCACCTTCAAAAGCTGTTGTATTTACTTGAGTTACATCAAAAAGGTTTCTCGCCCCCACTGTGGTAATAAAAGCACCGTCAAAAAATGATTTGTTAATCGTAGCATCTATCCAACTGTAGGCTTCCGTTTCTCCTTGTACAAATTCTTGATTGCCCTCGGCATTTGTTTTTTCAACAAATTGCTGTTGCTTGCCAATATGCTTAAAGAACACCGAAAATGTTGTATTCCACTTTGGTGCGGTATATGCTAGATTTGAATTAAGCTGAAGGTTAAAAAGAAAGTCATCATTACTTTGCGTATTACTATCTAATACTTTTGAAACTCCCTGTACTGAAGCACCTAACTGACCTTTAAAATTCTTGTAGAAAATTTCATTTTCAGAAAACACTCCAACCGCTCTAAATCTATCGATGTTATTGTATTGAAAAGCTAACGGGCTTTGATTTACGACGATCAATTCAATTCTGTCTTGTAACCCTAAATAGTTAAAACTTAACTTATTTTTTAAGCGTATAGCGCTATTCGCTAATGTGCTTCTCTTCTTTATATGTAGAAAGGCAGAGTATCCTTTTTCTGGTTTTAATGCTGGATTACCTTGCACGTTGTGGTTAACATCTACAAAAAACGTGTACAGCTCATTATAATTTGGTGTACGGTTAGCAGATCCTAATATCGCCCGAAGCTCCCAGCTGTCACCTAAGGTCTGTTTGGCGCTTAAAGAACCTATATATTGTGCCTCAAACAAATTGCTAAAAGAGGCCCTAAAACCGGGTCTAAGCGAGAAACGACTGGTAAGTTGCAGTTCAGACGCAGCAAAAAAGTCGTAGTTATTTAATTTTTGAGTTACTTCATTACTTTCTGGTCCAATAACTATTGCCAGCGACGATCCCGAGCCCTTTTCATTGGTAAGCTCATAGCCTAATTGTAAATTTACTTTGGAGGTGTTTATAATATTGCTGAAAGTTCCTCGTGAGAAAAAGGCACTACGACTTTGGTATTCGCCTTCTTCAATATTTTCTTGTTGCCCACTTCTAATTCGGTAGGTGTAGCGCTCTAAGTCTTTTGTTTGTTCTTGATAAGAAACGGAGACATTATACGCTATTTTCTTGAAGATAGTTCCTGTACCATTTACATGATGATACAAACGATTATTGGTGTAAATTTCGTCTAATGCCGAAGGATTAGTCGTGGCAGTAGCCGCATTTTCATTAAGGTCTACCGTTTCATTATAACGCTCGATGCGCTCGTTCAAATAATCGAAACGATAAAAAAGGTTGAAGTTTTCTTTTTTGTAGGCAAGAAGCGCTTTTGTATTCTGCTGTAGTTTGGGCAACCATTCATGACCACGTAACCCATCATTTACATCGTAATTTTCTCCTTGGCGATCGTTAAAAAATCCAGCAAAGTCGTTTCGGGTATATACCGCATTTGCATAGAAATTTTCCGAGAAATTGTGCCCCACCTTCAATGACTGGATATGACGGCCTTTGTCAAACCATTCGTACTCACTGCCTACGGTTTCTTCTTGAACGTACGCAGTGATATCCCAATCATTGCGTGAGGACTTTTTTGTAATAATATTAATGATTCCTGAAACGGCATTAGAACCATATTGTACACCCATAGCACCTTCCACAATTTCAATCCGTTCAATATCATCTAGATTAATGAGCGTTAAATCGGTATTGTTTCCAACCCCTTCTTCGTTAATTATGGGAATATTATCTATTAACACCTTAAAGTATTGACTATCTAACCCAAAAAGACTAACACCACTTTTACCAGTAGAGGTATTAGGCGTAATAGTAAGGTTGAGCGTGGTGTTCAACACGTCAGCAAGTGTATTTCCTGCTTGACGCTCTATATCTTTTCTAGAAATTACTTTTATTTCTACGACAGATTTTGAAACGGACTGCGGATTAATTTGTCCTGTCACAATCACTTCTTCCAATTTTTCAGGTAGAATAGAGTCACTTTTCTGTGTTACTTGGGCAAAAATAACCGTGGTTGTGAAGAGAAAAATATTTAATAAAACTATGCGCATCTATTCCATTGTTTTGAGAGCACAAAATTAGTTATTTTTATTTATTCTAAATAACGATAAACACTTCAGAAACCATTAATTAAGACCTATTCTAAATAAAAAATGATGTAAAATATTGATAAATAGGTATTTAAGGATTCAATTCTAAATTACGACTTCATCGAAAAAAAATGACCTCTTGACAGATTGTATTTTTAATTAAAAATTACGCACAAAAAAGCAAGGAAGAAAATGGCTGTTTTTTGTTTAATTATTGTGAGTGCGTTACAATAATTTTTTGTGCTAATTTGCTGTAATTGGCAATCTTATGAGAAAGAAGTTATTTTGTCATATTTAAGCACTATCTTTGCATGCAATTAAACAGTAACCCTTTCCGGTACTTCGGAAGTTAATTTAATTGCGATGACTGCACACGAAAACAAAATTTTAGGCGAAGGTTTAACATACGATGACGTACTATTAGTACCTGCCTTTTCCGAAATATTACCAAGGGAAGTTTCTATTAAAACCAAATTTTCTCGAAACATTACACTTAATGTTCCAATTGTTTCTGCCGCCATGGATACGGTAACAGAGAGTGCAATGGCAATTGCAATCGCTCGAGAAGGAGGTATTGGGGTATTGCATAAAAATATGACGATAAAGCAACAGGCTGCCGAGGTTCGTAAAGTAAAGCGTGCTGAAAGTGGAATGATTCAAGACCCTGTTACGCTTAAAAGAGATAACAATGTTGGTGATGCGCAAAAAACAATGCGCGAATACAGTATTGGCGGAATACCAATAGTAGATGATGCTGGTAAACTAATAGGTATTGTAACCAATCGAGACCTTAGATTTGAGAAAAACTACGATCGCAAGCTTAGCGATATTATGACTTCAGAAAATCTAGTTACAGTAGCAGAGGGAACTTCACTAAAGGAAGCAGAGATAATTCTTCAGCAAAACAAAATTGAAAAATTACCAGTAGTAGAAGACGATGGTACGCTATTAGGCCTAATTACTTTTAGAGACATAACAAAACTTACTCAAAAACCTATAGCTAATAAAGATAATTACGGTAGATTACGTGTGGCTGCCGCGCTTGGTGTTACCGCAGATGCTGTAGAGCGAGCAGAAGCATTGGTACATGCACAAGTAGATGCAGTAATTATTGATACAGCTCACGGCCATACCAAAGGTGTGGTATCTGTATTAAAAGAAGTAAAGAAAAAATTTCCTGAGCTTGATGTTGTGGTTGGTAATATTGCCACACCCGAGGCCGCTCAATACTTAGTAGATGCAGGAGCAGATGCCGTTAAAGTAGGTATTGGCCCAGGGTCTATTTGTACCACTCGAGTAGTTGCTGGTGTAGGATTTCCACAATTTTCGGCAGTACTAGAGGTGGCAGCAGCCATTAAAGGTACAGGTGTTCCAGTAATTGCAGATGGCGGAATTAGATACACAGGCGATATACCTAAAGCCATTGCAGCAGGAGCAGACTGTGTAATGCTAGGTTCGTTACTTGCGGGAACCAAAGAGTCTCCAGGTGAAACAATTATTTACGAAGGACGAAAGTTTAAAAGCTATCGTGGTATGGGATCTGTTGAGGCCATGAAAAAAGGTTCTAAAGACCGCTACTTTCAAGATGTAGAAGATGATATTAAAAAATTAGTCCCTGAAGGTATTGTTGGTCGTGTGCCATATAAAGGTGAGTTGCTAGAAAGTATGACGCAATTTATTGGAGGTTTAAGAGCTGGTATGGGGTACTGCGGAAGCAAAGACATTGATACTCTCAAAGAAACTGGAAAGTTTGTGAAAATTACAGCTTCTGGTATTCATGAAAGTCACCCGCATGATGTAACGATTACAAAAGAAGCGCCTAATTATTCGCGATAAGACTTAATTTTCAATGTAGTGTTGTCCGCGGTTGGGTTTTAGCCGTTCTCTAAGATCATTCATGTGTTTTTCTTCTACCACTAGATATGCAATATGATGCATTTCTGAAATTTCTTCCGTTTTACAAATGGTATGTTGAAGTGCTTCGGAAATCGCAAATTCTTGAAGATGTATTGCGTGATGTTCGGCAATTGGCTTGGCGTTTGGGCCTCTAAAATCCCAAATGAGTTTAATCCTTTTCATGCTGTTAATTTGCTACTGAAGTTCCATTTTCGACAAAATTTTTAAAATCGTCTAAATATTTCTTAGACTGTTTCTTGAAGGCTCCGGGCATTAGAAAACCCATGAGTTTCATTCCAAATCCTTGAAATTGAAATTCACATTCACTTCGCCATTTCGTTGTATTTTCATCAATAGCTTCAAAGAAATTCTTTTGTATGTTATGAACTCCCTTAGCGTCATAGGTAGCATGAAACTCTGCAGGGAAGTTGTTTTTTACAATTGTTTCAGTTAGTGTCATTTCTCTTTTTCCTGTTTTGTAATGCATTTCCATTTGAGAACCCGCTTCGCCTGAAGTTCCATTTAATTGGTTGTAGCCTGTAAATCCGCGTTGCCAATGCTTCATGTTTTCAGGATTATCTAATTTTTCGATTACTTCAGCACGTGGTTTATTAATAATAATTTCTGTGGTGTACTTCATGGTATACAATTTGTAGGTACAAGATACATATTTAATAATTTTAAGAATGCTGGAATAGTAGGCTATTTCCGCAGAAAAAATGGTTCTCAAATGGCTCCTCAAACAGCTATATTTTGTTATTTTTGCAGACATTTCAGAAAAACCTCGAATCACTATGAATAGATCAATTACCTTCATCATTATGTTGTTTATTACAACTATGGCGGCAACAGCACAAGAAAAGAGTGATGTGCTGCTTACATTAGATGGAAACCCAGTCTACGCATCTGAGTTTAAAAGGGTGTACCAAAAAAACCTTGAGTTGGTTCAAGATGAACGTCAGAAAACCGTTGAAGGATATCTAGATTTGTTTATAGATTATAAGTTAAAAGTTCAAGAAGCCTACGCACAAGAGTTAGACAAAAAACCGGGCTATATTAAAGAGTTTGAAAAGTACCAAGAGCAATTATCACGTTATTATATATATGAAGATAATGCAACAACAGATCTTGCAAAAGAGGCATACGAGCGTGGAAAGGAAGAAATTAAAGCATCACATATTTTAATTAAAAGTTCTTATGCAGACAGTCCGGCTGATACTTTAAAAGCTTACCAAAAGGCTAGTAAGATTAGAGATCGAGCGCTAAATGGCGAAAATTTTGAAGCGCTGGCAAAAGAAACCTCAGAAGAACCTAATGCAGATAAAACAGGAGGGAATTTAAATTACTTTTCGGTATTTTCTTTAGTCTATCCGTTTGAAACTGTAGCGTATAATACACCGGTAGGAAGTGTTTCAGAAATTGTACGTACTCGTTTTGGGTACCATATCATAAAAGTACACGATAGGAGAGAACGTGCTCCACAGAGAACAATCTCTCACATTATGATTTCAGATAGAGCAGACGACGCACGTACGTTCGATCCTGAGGAGCGTATAAACAATATTTATCAATTACTACAGCAAGGTCAAACGTTTGAAGATCTTGCAAAACAATATTCTGAAGATACAGGTTCATCTACCAATGGAGGTATGTTACGTCCCTTCGGAAAAGGAGAGATTAAGGCTAAAAAGTTTGACTCTATAGCATTTGGTATAGAAAAGGTAGGAGAAGTAACCAAGCCTTTTAAGAGCATGGTAGGTTGGCACATAGTGCGACTAGATAAAATTCATACTATTTCTTCGTTTGAAGAAGAAAAAGAAACGATGGAGAAGCGTGTACAAAATGGTGCGCGTGCTAAAATAGTAACGGCCGAAGTAACCAACGATATCATGAAAAAGTATGGTTTTGAAAGAGGAGCTCCTTTCTTAGAGTACTTTAAAACCTACTTAAATGATGACGTGCTTAAAAGAAGATGGAAATACGTTCCAATACCAGAGACAGATAATACGTTATTATTTACCATAGGCGATAGACAAGTGTACAGAGCTCAGTTTGCCAAGTACATTGGTAACATGCAAAGAAAAACCAAGCGTAATTTTGGAAGTCTAGGCGATGCCATTGTGTATTGGTACAATCAGTTTGAGACAGAAACGATAAAGCAATATTACAAAGATAGATTAGAAGATGAAGATCCGGAGTATGCGGGCGTTATAACTGAGTATCGAGATGGCTTACTAATTTTCGATTTAATGCAAACTAATGTTTGGAACAAAGCAAAAAAGGATACCATTGGAGCACAACAGTTTTACGAAGCGAATAAGGACCAGTACAAATGGGGAAAGCGTGTTGATGCTGTAATTGTAAATACCAATGAAAAGAGCTACGCTAAAAAAGCAAAACAGCTATTGGGGAAAGGAAAATCTGGAGACGCCATTAAAAGTGCGCTAAATACCGATGAAGCGATTAATGTTATTATTAGTGAAGGTAAATTTGAAGAAGGAGCAAAAGAACTTCCAAAGAATTTTAAGATGAAAATGGGAGTTTCTGAAACGTTTCAGGAAGAAAGTCGTTATACTATTGTAAAGGTCTTAGAAGTAATTCCTGAAACAACAAAAGAATTTGATGACGTGCGTGGTAGAGTAATGACACAATACCAACAAAAATTAGAGGAGGAATTAATGACAGAACTTCGCAGTAAATACAAGATAGACGTAAATAAGGAGATCCTTAATAAACTTAAGAAGGAATTAAATAATTAATGAGTAAGATTATTTCCATATGTGGAGTAGTACTTCTGTTTGTTAGTTGCGACTACTTTAAAACTACAGAAACGCAAATTCCGGTGGCTAGAGTAAACAATAGCTACTTGTATAAGGAAGACATAGCTGCGCTCATTTCAGAAAAAACATCGGCAGAAGATAGTACTATCATTGTAAATAATTATATCAATCGCTGGGCAACGCAACAATTGCTTATGGATCAGGCAATTATTAACATTTCAGAAAACAAACAAGAAGCTTATAATAAACTCATTAACGACTATAAACAAGATTTATATACAGAAGCTTATAAAAATACCATTGTAAATAGAACGCTAGACAGCACTGTGTCTCTATTAGAGCTACAGACGTATTACGATGAAAATAAAGAAAACTTTAAACTTAATGATGTCTTGTTTAAAGTACGCTACATTGAGGTAAATGAAGGGTTTGCAAACCTAGATAAGACAGCTGCTAGGTTAGCGTCATTTTCTGAAGACGACAGGGAGAATTTAGCTACAGAAAGTATTCAATATAAAAATCACAATTTTAACGATTCTACTTGGGTAAAGCGTAAGAATTTATTCGAAGCCATACCGGCATTGCAAACGGTTGAAAACCAAAAGTTAAAAAAATCTAATTTTCTCCGTATACAAGATTCAATAGGAGTATATTTGGTGAAAATTGAAGACAGGCTTAACCCCAATGATATCGCGCCCTTGTCTCACGTAGAGCCTATTATTAAACAGGTAATACTTAATAAGCGAAAGTTAGAACTTATTAAAAAGTTAGAAAAAGATATAACAACAGATGCACTTAAAAATAACAATTTTGAAATATATGAAGAGGAATAATATGTTGGCACTGCTGGCTGTTTTTACGATGACTCTTGTTCAAGCACAAGAGAGTCTTGTAGTAGAGAATGTAGAAACTCCAACGGTACAAAAAGATACAGTTAAGCCGCCTTTTAAAAGGTATAAAGCAGAAGGTGTTGCTGCCGTTGTAGGCGACTATGTAGTTTTAGATAGCGATATAGATAAGGGATATCTAGAATTTCAGCAGCAAGGAATATCTATTGAAGATATTACTCGTTGCCAACTTTTAGGTAAACTTATGGAAGATAAATTATACCTACATCAGGCAGTACAAGATAGTATTGTGGTTGTAGATTCTGAAATAAATCCGGAGGTAGACCAATTGTTACAAATTATGACCTCCGAAATTGGTAGTGAAGAAAAATTACTGAAATTTTACCGTAAAAACTCTTTGCCAGAACTACGAAGTGAACTTTTTACCGCTCGAAAAAATCTAAAGTTATCGGGTAGAATGCAGGCTAAAGTTGTTGAGAATGTCGAAATCACTCCTGAAGAGATTCGCGAGTTTTTCTTTGCCATTCCAGAAGATGAGCGTCCGGTATTTAGTGCTGAGGTAGAAGTAGCTCAAATTGTTGCAGAACCACAAATTACGAAAGAAGCTAAACAAGAAGCAATAGATCGTCTTAACCAAATGCGTGAAGATATTCTAAATAACGGAATTAGTTTTGCTACCAAAGCTGGACTGTATTCTGAAGATGGTTCTAAAACGCGTGGTGGCCTAATTGAAGGGGTGAAGCGTAATTCTCAATACGTGAAAGAATTTAAAGACCAAGCATTTTCACTGCTAGAAGGTGAAATTAGCGAACCCTTTGAAACTATTTTCGGTTTCCATATTCTGAAAGTTGATAAAATTAGAGGTCAGGAAATTGATGTTCGTCATATCTTAATTTACCCAGACGTTCCACAATCTAGTATCGATGCCGCAAAGGAGAAAATGGAAAAAGTTCGTACTGGTATATTAGACAGTGTTGTAACTTTTGCTGAAGCAGCTAGATTGTATTCGGAAGAAAAAGAAACACGAAATAATGGAGGAATTTTGGTGAATCCAGTAACCTACGATACCTGGTTCGATCTTACCAAAATGGATCCAGAATTAAGTGCTAAGGTATACAACCTTAAACCTGGTGAAGTTTCTAAAATATTTACTGAGCGAGATCGTACAGGAAAGGCTACCTACAAAATATATACGGTGAATAGACGTAACGAAGAGCACCCCGCAGAATACGCTACCGATTACGAACGTATTAAGGAGCTTGCGCTTAAAGAGAAAAAAATTCGGGCTATAGAAGCTTGGCAAAACAAACAAATTAAAGAAACGTATGTGAGCGTGAATGAAGACTACCAAGAATGTGAGTTTTCAAGCGACTGGATAAAAACTTCTAACTAACAAAATACTATGGGAGACGTAGCGGCTGTAGAGCAACTGGTTAAAAAATATAATGCCTTACGGCAAGAGATAAAAAAAGTAATTGTTGGTCAAGATGAAGTGGTAGAGCAGGTATTGCTATCTATCTTTTCTGGAGGACATGCCCTACTAATTGGTGTGCCTGGTTTGGCAAAAACATTACTTGTTAATACAGTCGCAGAAGCACTCGGACTTCAATTTAAAAGAATACAATTTACGCCAGATTTAATGCCTAGCGATATTCTTGGTTCTGAAATTCTAGACGAAAACAGAACGTTTAAGTTTATTAAGGGCCCAATTTTCGCAAATATTATTTTGGCAGATGAAATTAACCGTACACCACCAAAAACGCAAGCAGCGTTGTTAGAAGCAATGCAAGAGCGCGCGGTAACTGTGGCAGGACATCATTACAAATTAGATTTGCCATATTTCGTATTGGCTACTCAAAACCCGATAGAGCAAGAAGGAACCTACCCACTCCCAGAAGCGCAGTTAGACCGTTTTATGGTTGCTATTAATTTAGATTACCCAACATTTGCCGAAGAGGTTGAAGTCGTGAAAACTACAACGGGTGGCACAACACAATCGGTTAATGCGTTGTTCTCTGCACAGGAAATCATAGATTTTCAACAACTTATTCGGAAAATTCCTGTGGCAGATAATGTGGTTGAATACGCTGTTACGCTGGTAGGTAAGACTAGACCTAAAAGTCAAGGAGCACCAGAGATTGTAAAAAACTATATAGACTGGGGTGCTGGCCCGAGAGCATCACAAAATTTAATTTTAGGAGCTAAGGCAAATGCTGCCTTACATGGTAAGTTCTCACCAGATATAGAAGATGTACAAAAAGTTGCAATAGGAATATTGCGCCACCGTCTTATTAAAAACTATAAGGCTGAGGCAGAAGGGCTTTCTATAGAAGAAATTATTAGGAGCTTATTTTAATGTTTAAAAAGTTCATCGTACCCATCATCTTGTTTCTTTTAGGAATTGCGTTTTACATTGTGGGCGCACTTTTTAAAGTTCTACATTGGGGCTGGGGTAGTTTTAGCGGAGCCACTTTGCTAATAGTTGCATCCGTTTTTCAGCTGGTAGCAATTATACTTGCAATTGTAAAGTTGGTTAAAATGTCTCGTGAGTAAATTCAACTTTGTCGCTTTTGAGCAAATTTCGCGACTTTTAACCCACATATTTCCTTTTCATCACTTTTTAAATTCTCAATTTTTGTAAGCAAAAAATGATTTTTACTCAATTATACGCATCAAAATTTATCATTTAATGAATTATATGCACTTAAATTCGTTTTTTATTAAGCATTTTTAAATAATATCGTTTTTTCTTACTTTTGTATGCATTCTAAAAAACCTAGTTAGGGAAGAAGAAGAATAGCACAAACCAAAAAAACAGAAAACTATGGCATTCGATATTGATATGATAAAAAAAGTGTACGCCCAAATGGCAGAACGTGTAGATAAAGCTCGTGATGTTGTTGGAAAACCTCTTACACTTTCAGAAAAAATACTATACAATCATCTTTGGGATGGTATGCCCACTAAGGCGTTTACTAGAGGTAAAGATTATGTAGATTTTGCACCCGATCGTATCGCTTGTCAAGACGCTACTGCTCAAATGGCATTACTGCAATTTATGCAAGCTGGTAAAAAGAATGTTGCAGTACCAACAACTGTGCATTGTGATCACTTAATCCAGGCAAAGCAAGGGGCCAAGGCAGATTTAAAACATGCTAATGAAACTAGTAGTGAAGTATTTAATTTCTTAGAATCGGTTTCAAATAAATACGGAATTGGCTTTTGGGCACCAGGCGCTGGAATTATCCACCAAGTGGTATTAGAGAATTATGCATTTCCTGGAGGAATGATGATAGGTACAGATTCGCATACGGTAAATGCCGGTGGACTAGGAATGGTAGCTATTGGTGTTGGTGGGGCAGATGCTGTAGATGTGATGGCAGGAATGGCATGGGAGCTAAAATTTCCGAAGCTAATTGGAGTACGCTTAACAGGTAAACTAAGCGGGTGGACAGCACCTAAAGATGTAATATTAAAGGTTGCTGAAATATTAACCGCTAAAGGTGGTACAGGTGCCATTGTTGAGTATTTTGGACCTGGAGCTACCGCTATGTCATGTACAGGGAAAGGAACTATCTGTAACATGGGAGCAGAAATTGGAGCAACTACATCTACCTTTGGATATGATGAATCTATGGAGCGTTACTTACGCGCTACCGAGAGAGCAGATGTTGCAGATGCTGCCAACAAAGTAAAAGAATACTTAACAGCAGACCCAGAAGTATATGCTAATCCGGAGCAGTATTTTGACCAAGTAATTGAAATTAACTTATCTGAATTAGGGCCTTTATTAAATGGACCTTTTACACCAGACCTTTCTACCGAAGTAGGTACAGATATGACAGAAAAGGCGACTAAGAACGAGTGGCCTTTACAAGTAGAGTGGGGCTTAATTGGCTCGTGTACAAACTCTTCTTATGAAGATTTATCGCGCGCTTCTTCTATTGCCCAACAAGGAATTGATAAAGGACTTAAAATAAAATCGGAGCTAGGTATTAATCCTGGGTCTGAACAAGTACGCTACACGGCAGAGCGCGACGGAATCTTAGGAATTTTTGAAGATTTAGGAGCGAAGATATTTACAAATGCCTGCGGACCATGTATTGGGCAATGGGCACGTTATGAAGATCCAAAAAATGCGCCTAAAAACAGTATTGTACATTCATTTAACCGAAACTTTGCGAAAAGAGCCGATGGAAACCCCAACACGCATGCGTTTGTGGCATCTCCAGAACTTACCGCAGCTATTGCCTTCGCTGGCCGATTAGATTTTAATCCGATGACCGACGTACTTATTAACGAAAATGGTGAGGAGGTACGTTTTGATGAGCCAACAGGTTGGGAATTACCACCTAAAGGATTTGCAGTAGAAGAAAATGGCTATGTGGCACCAATGGAAGATGGTAGTGGGGTAGAAGTGAAGGTTGCTTCAGATAGTGAACGTCTACAGCTTTTAACACCGTTTGAGCCTATCAAGGATGAAGATTTAAGCAATGTGAAATTATTGATTAAAGCCTTCGGAAAATGTACTACAGATCATATTTCTATGGCAGGACCGTGGTTACGCTATAGAGGTCACTTAGATAACATTTCAAACAACTGCCTTATTGGTGCGGTAAACGCATTTAACATGAAAACCAACTTTGTAAAAAATCAGTTAGATGGTGATTATGGAGGTGTGCCAGACACGCAACGTGAATACAAGAAAAATGGTATTTATAGTATTGTGGTTGGAGATCATAATTACGGTGAAGGATCTTCTAGAGAACACGCAGCTATGGAGCCGCGACATTTAGGTGTTGCTGCAGTATTGGTAAAGAGTTTTGCTCGTATTCATGAAACAAACTTGAAGAAGCAAGGTATGTTAGGTTTAACATTTGCGAACGAAGCAGATTACGATAAAATTCAGGAGGATGATACATTTAATTTTGTTGATATTTCAGAATTTGCTCCAGACAAACCACTCACTATAGAAGTTACACATGCAGATGGTAGTACCGATACCATTGTGGCAAATCATACGTATAACGAAGCGCAAATAGATTGGTACAGAGAAGGTTCGGCCTTAAATTTGATTAAAAAACAAAACAAGTAGTATCGTATCAATTAACTAAATAAAAAAAAGACCTTAATTTTCGTTAAGGTCTTTTTTTATGAGAAACAGTATCTTTTATTTTATTTGTTGAATTGTGAAGTAGCTTGTTAAACTATCTCCTGTGAGATCTATAGAGCCCAAGGCTATATCACCTTCTATTTCAAAAGTTATAACATCGTTGGTGTTTAACGAAAGTAATGTGTCTAACTTTCTAATGGGGGAAGTCACATTAATACCTATTACATTAACATTAGCATGACTATGCTTGTGTACAACCGTGCCGTTTTTTAAGATTCGAACACCCAAATTAGTAGCTGCCCCTATGGTAGCGTCCATTCCAATTTGCACCGTAATCTCATAAATTCCGTCGCGCTGGACTGTAAATTCGTGTGTGGTAGTGTCAAATTCATTCATAGTATCAAAATCTTCACTATCGAACGGAATAATATCAGACCCAGAGAGTAAAGATATTGTTATTGGAGTGGCTACTGAGAATGATCCTTTCACGGCAGTAGGAATTGCTTTATCTACAATTTCTGATGCCGTCATACTACTAACTAAGCCGTTTTCACTTGTTAAGACTACATCTTTTGTGATGTCAAGATTTGAAGCGTGCGGAATGGTACGTATGTTAATCGTTCCGTTAATGTCTAAAGTAGCAATTGGTGAGGTTGTTCCAATACCAACTTGAGCAAACATGCAAGACCCAACTAACATTACAAATAGTGTCGTTTTCATATTAATGAATTTAAGTTAATCGGGGAGATTTCCTACAAATATAAAATAAAAAATGTATTACAGCGAATAAATATGTATTTAATCGATAAAAAGTTTGTTTTTTATACTACGTTGCCAATTTGTTGCAGGCGGCTATAAATTCATAGAGTCGCGTTTTAGATTCCATACATTCCTTATATCGTTTGATGTGTTAAACAGAAAAACAATTAGATTTCATGGTATATTTGCAATATGATTAACTTCTTAAAAAAAAATCGTTCGACCTTAGTCATTTTGGTGATTTTAGCACTGTTGTTTATTCCACAGACAGGTATGCCAATTAAGGTGTTTTTTAATAGACTTATTGCTTTTAGCCCTTCTGAAATTGAACTAGAGGAACAAACCACACTCCAAAATTATAATTGGAGGGTGACAGACCTTAATGGTGTAGCTACTAATTTTGAAGTTTCTGAAGGTAATGTAGTGGTGGTTAATGTATGGGCAACATGGTGTCCGCCCTGTGTGGCAGAGATGCCTTCCATGCAGTTGCTGTACGATACATACCAAGATACGGTAGATTTCTATTTTGTATCCTTAGAAAACCCTGAGACAATTCAACGTTTTATGACTAAAAAAGGCTATACTTTTCCAGTATTTACAACTCAAGCAAAATTTCCTGAAGCTTTAACTACAAGTAGTTTCCCCACTACGTATGTGATTTCCAAAAAAGGGAATATAGTGATGAATAAGAAGGGAGCAGCAGATTGGAATAGCACAGCTGTACATAAAACATTAGATGCCCTACTAGAAGAATAAACTACATTCTCGATTTTACGTTAGCCTCACATAAAGCTATTATTTCAGCGATACGCTTGTCTCTTGTTGCTTGCCTTTTTCCACTGTGTAGCCAACTTAGATAACCTTTACGATATCCAGGACTAAAATTCTGATAATTTTTATAAGCAATTTTATTTGTGTTGAAAGCTAATTGCAAATCTGCCGGAATTACTAAATTTTCAACATCGTCCATAGTAGACCAAGTGCCAGATTCTTTTGCGAGATGTATCATACGCCAACCGCTTTCATGTATAAGAGCCTCTTTGTCTAATTGTTCGATGTAGCTTTTGTTCAATTTACTCCAAGTACTTTTAGGGTTTCTGGGGCAGAAGTATTGGTGGCGTTTACCGCCGCCTAAGCTTTTAACGGTACTATCAATCCAACCGTAGCACAGTGCAACTTTTACAGCTTCTTCCCAGCGCATGGTAGGTACGTTAGTCTCTAATTTATAGAAAATAAGAAGCACCCCTTGTGGATAGTTCATATGGTTTTGATCTAACCACTCACGCCATTCCACATCTCGCGGAAAATATAATTGAGGTTTTTCGCTCATTGCTTAAAAATAGAAAGAATTACTAAAATATTAGTTGCTCGAAATAAATGCACATTGCGTTGTTTTTGGTTTCGGCCTATTTTGAAGCCTGAAATTGTATCAACAATATTCATTCAGAGTATGTTGGCGCGCTGTTCTGTATCTTATTGTACTACCTACGATTCAAATCCTTTTTCCCACTCGCATCCTTCAAGTGTTGCTGCATACACAATTTTATGCCCAAAAGTCCAAACGCCAATATTAAAATCTTCTTTAATTTCTTTATTTGAGATGCGCCATTCTGTGTTCTTGTGGTTTGGGATACCAAGAAGCTGCGTAGCTGTGGCTTGTACAGATTGCATGTCTCGATACTTTATAATAAACTCGTATAAAACAGCATTTTCGGTTGTGGTAAAGTAATAAATTATTTCTACTACAGGTCCCGTCTGGATTTTTTCAGTATAAGTTCGTCTAAAATCAAAGCCTGAATCTGTAGGTGTCACTGCCGGGTTTTTGGCGAGAAATTTGTCTTGTTTCATTCCAAAAAACACCTTTCGGTCTATCATGATTTTCGGAAACAGCTTTTTTTGCTTCCCTTTTGATACTATAAAATCTAATGTACAGGGGGGTGGTGATATCGCTTCCGCGGAAATTTCCGCAGTCATAAAAAAGGCGAAACAGCACCATAAGACGGTAAGTTTAGAATACATCTATGCGTGAGGTTTTGAGTTGCAATCAAGATACAAAAATTACAAAAGAATAGTGTGTGCGATTATAACTGAACCGATTTGATAAAGAAGTCTGTTTTTAATTTTGCTTCTTGAATCATGTTCGAAAATGTTTTGCTTTGCCATTCTGTAGTGGGAGTAATCCATTCTTCTTTACCATCTATAAGCATGATAACTGGCATGTTAAATCCGTTTACACTTTCTACATAACGATACGTCAACGTTGCGTCGTCTAGCTTGTATTCAAGTTTTGGAATTTGAATAGTGCGCAGGTACTGCTGCCAAAAGGCTGTTAAATCGAGATTGGCTTTCTGGGCGATATAATTCTCTACCTGCTTAGACGTCACTGTTTTATGATAAAACTCTGCATTGAGTCCTTTTAAAATGCTACGCCACTTTTTATCGTCATTAACCCATTGACGCAAAGTATGTAAAATATTAGCGCCTTTATAATACATGTCGCTACTACCTTCATTCTGTACATTATACACACCAATTAGCGGTTTGTCGTTTTGAATCATCCGTCTGGTACCTATTGTATATTCACCTGCAGCATCGGTACCAAAATGATAGTCGAGATATAAACTTTCGGCATACGCAGTAAAGCCTTCATGAATCCACATGTCTGCCACATCTATATGAGTAATGTTGTTTGCAAACCATTCGTGTCCACCTTCATGAACAATAATAAAATCGAATTGCAAGCCCCAGCCCGTGTCACTTAAGTCACGCCCGCGATACCCATTTTTATAACCATTTCCGTAGGTAACACTACTTTGGTGTTCCATACCTAGATAAGGTACTTCAACTAATTTAAAGCTGTCTTCATAAAATGGATACGGGCCAAACCAATACTCAAAAGCGCGAATCATCTTAGGGGCCTGCTCGAATTGAAATTTCGCCTTTTCTAAATTATCTCGAAGCACCCAATAATCCATATCGAGCATTCCGTTAAGACCTTCAAACTTCTCATTAAAGTTAACGTAGTCTCCAATGTTGATGTTAATGCCGTAATTATTAATTGGATTTACAACTTCCCAAACGTAGGTGTTTGCATCTAGGTCTTCCATGGTTTGTTTTAAACGGCCATTGGCAACCGCCACTAACCCTTTAGGAACCGTTGCTACAATGCGTGCACCGTTATCTGGTTCGTCGTAGGCATGGTCTTTATTGGGCCACCATATACTAGCACCAATACCTTGATTACTGGTAGCAATAAAATGCTTTCCATTGGTGTCTGTTTTCCATGACCAACCACCATCCCACGGTGCATTTCTAGCTGCTCTCGGTTTTCCAGAAAAATAGAGCGTGATTTTGTATTCCTTTCCTTTTTTCTGTTTCTGTTTAAGTTGAATAAAATGTGCAGCACCTTCAGAAACACCAGCTAGCTCCTTGTTATCTTGTACTACTTTTTCAAGTTTCATTGGCGCTTGTAAATCTATTTGCATCACTTTCTGGCTTTCCAGTACTGTGTAGGTGATGGTATTGGTGCCTTCAATAAACTTTTCTTCTGGGTTTACATTTACATCTAACGCATAATATTGAACATCCCACCATGCTCGTTCTGGGGTTATACTACCTCTAAGCGAGTCTGCACGCGTAAAATTTTGCGATTGCCCAAAGCTAAAACTGAGTAGAAAAAAAGCTAGAAAAAAGTATTTCATATGTTGTATAAATAAGATTGAAAGATACCTACTATTTTACCAAATGCCAAAGTTGTGCCAGCATTCATAAAATGAAAATGAAGTCTTGTAATTTCATACATTCTTTCCGTAATTTGTGGCAATGAAGGATACATTTATACATCAGGGAATGCGTAAAAAATTAGTGGCAACGCTTCAGAAAAAGGGCATCACTAATACTGAAGTACTTGCGGCGGTTAATACAATTCCTAGACATTTATTTATGGATTCAGGGTTTCTAGACCACGCCTATGTAGATAAAGCCTTCCCGATTGCTGCAGATCAGACTATTTCGCAACCATATACAGTTGCAAGACAGACCGAGCTACTAAATATTACATCTGGAGCAACTATTTTAGAAATTGGAACCGGCAGTGGGTACCAAACGGCTGTATTGTTAGAGATGGGAGCTACTGTATACTCTATAGAGCGCCAAAACGAGTTGTTTAAAAAAACTAAACGCTTTCTCCCTAAATTAGGCTACAGACCAAAGAAACTTATTTTTGGTGATGGTTATAAAGGGCACCCAGAAGCGGCACCCTATGACGGAATAATTGTAACAGCAGGAGCTCCATTTGTTCCAAAAGCATTGTTGGCGCAATTAAAGGTAGGAGCAAAGCTTGTAATACCTGTGGGTGATGATGTTCAGATTATGACGGTGTTTACAAGAACTTCGGCTACCGGATTTGATAAAGAAGAGTTTGGCGAATTTCGGTTTGTACCTTTACTAGAGGATAAAAACTAGTCTAGAAAGTTTAAGAACTTGATTCCGAAGATAAACGCGCCGTCGCTACCACCATTGTAATACGATTTCACATAATCTAAGCGTAAGAAGCGATACTTGCCCCAGCCTAAGTTGTCAATCCCTAAAGAAACCTCTGAGTATGGCTTTTTGCCGTCAATACTTAAAAAATGCGCGCCAGCAACTAAATTAAAGTTTAGCTGGTTAATTCCAGGAATTTTCCCCAATATCCATCCTCTAAAGTCATGTTCTAAATGGCCTTCAAAGTAACTTTTATTGGTGCTTAAATCGTAGTAAGGCAATAAGTTAAACACATTGGTGTATCTTGAAGACGTCCCAATGCGAGTTTGATTACCGTTAAAATGTTGATAATCTACAAAGCTAATATTGTCGCCGTTAAAGAAGGTTCCTCCCTTTAGGTTATATGAAAATTCTCCTTTATTACCCGTTGTTATACGTTGTCTTAATCTTGCGCTAATCTGACTAAAATTATAGTCGTCTATAGAACTTCCTAAGCCATTTTCAAAACGTAACGAAAGGGAAGGATATTTATCATTTCCGAGGTTATACTTACCATCGGGATAGGTCATATACTTTTGTCCAAAAGTGATGTTGGCCGTGATACTACTTTTAAAAATACTATGCTCTAGAATACCGACATTAGTAAAATCGTTTGGAGCTAATGGGTTGTTTGAAGTATAAGAAACATCGTCATTTGGTATTGTAACGTAGTCTGTATTATTAAAAAGGGGAGCACGTTCTTCATAATTTAAGTTAGTCGCGATTCGCAGCCCATTAAATAATTCCTGACTATAGCTTCCTCCAACATAATTAAGTTCATATACTTTCATGTAATTCCGTTCAAAAAATAGTGTAGAAACTGTGTTTATTAATTCAGAAATAGGCTGAGCGGCATTAAACTGCGTCACAGCGCTTCCTCCATAAAGACCAATGCGTAGCCTGTTTGTGCGGTTAAAATTTTTAACCACGCTTCCAGTAAAGCGTACTCTATCTTCTGCAATACCGTATGTTGCATTTAAGTTCGCAGCAAACCAATTTGTCTGATTTTCATCTTTCCAGCTGAAATAGGAGAGGCCTGCACCTCCGTTCCAACCTTGTACGGTATTAAAATTTATTTTTGGGAAGGGGCCATTATAGCTCAAGCGCCATTTGTCATGCGTATTTGCGTAGCTATATCCAGTTATTGGGTCTAGAATTTTAAAACGATTGTTTTTTTGGTCTATCGAATCTAGATAAGTCTCAGATTTCCGAAGCACTTGAATACTATCTTTTTTGATGTAGTCATTTAGCTCTTCGTCTGTCAACGGAACTGGGCGTGTGCCTTTCCAGAATAAACTATCCTTTTTATTGGCTTCAGCTTCAAAAGTGAGTACTTCATTGGTAAACTCTTTACTGCTAAATTTAGGGGTAAAATCGTAATTGCTATACACGGCAATAAACCTTCCGTCTCCATTAAAGCCAAAGAAGCTAAATCCAAAATCTATAGTTTGAGAAAGTTTAATCCAGAAATCATTCTCTGGGTCATATTTAAAGTTCTGTTTAAATAGAAGTTTGGTAACCATAGGAACCTGTATAGCTTGGCCAGTTGTAGATAACTCAACGCCATAGAGCTGCCAGTCGTCTTCAACAATGTAAATAAAACCTTCCCAAACTCTATCTTTAGGCCGTTTAGGGCTCACTTTAATTTTATTTATAAGCTTCGTGCCTTCGTAAAAAACACCGTCTAGTTTATAGTTGTAATAAGATAACGCGCTTGCGGCAATAGGAGAGACAATTGCTGCATTAAGGTCTGTTGTGTTTTCGTAGAACGAAAAGTTAGCGTCTCTAGCACTATTAAAGCTGAATCCATTGTCGTTGCCACTTACTTTACTAGCAATGATATTTTCTCTAAAATCGTCTGGTTTCTGATAAGCAATTTCGCTAATTGTTTCAGAGAGGTAAATAATACCCGTTCTAGTAGAATCTAGTTGCCCATCTAAATCGCCCACTTCTTGTCCGAAGATTTTTTCTGGAAGGTCTTCTACTCGCCAGACTCCACGCGAATAGAAATCTGCTTTGTATTCTGAAATTTTATCAAGATTAATTTTGCGTCGTGCTATGGTTTCTCGAATAATACGGTACGCAGGATCTTCAGAAGCATCTATGACTACGGTATCTAGACTTACAGACTCTTCTTCCATGGTACAATTAAGTATATACGGTAGTGAGTTAACGGTAATACGCTTAGTAACAGTTTTAAATCCTAAATACTGAAATACTATTTGGTATTCACCAATTTCCGAAATATTCAATTCAAAGTTACCATCGTCGTTAGAGGTCGTACCGGTATATGTTTCTTGTAAATATATATTTACAAATGCTAAGGGCTCACCCTTGGCATCTGTCACTTTACCAACAATTTGGGCATTTGTTAGTAGGGTAGAGAAAAAAAAGAGCAGGAGTAAAATTCGATTCATAGGGTTGGTTTACGTATAGAGACGTCAATGTTAGACAATATGTTACTTTGCTAACAAAACTTTAACCATTTAGTTGTTAAACGCTTTTTTAATTCTACTAAGATTTCGTTTGTTGTCTCGGTCTTTAATAGATTCTCGCTTGTCAAATTGCTTTTTTCCTCGAGCTAAGCAAATGTCCATTTTCGCCAGGCCTTTATCATTGGTAAATAAAACTAAGGGGATAATTGTGAGTCCGCTATTTTTAACTTCCTTCTCGAGCTTTTTTAGCTCACTTCTATTTAAAAGTAGTTTACGTTCGCTTTTTGGGTTGTGATTAAAATGTGTGGCATGTGAGTATTCTTGAACAGTCATATTTATTACAAATAACTCTCCTTGATCATTAAACTCGCAGAAACTTTCAGCAATAGAAGCTTTACCTTCCCTAATTGCTTTAATTTCGGTACCAGCTAAGACAATCCCAGCAGTATAGGTGTCTAGAAGCTCATACTCGAACTTAGCCTTTTTATTTTTTATTTTTACGTTTTTCTGAAGCGCCATAGGCTACAAAGGTACAATTTTGATTTACGATTAACGAAGTTGGAAAGCTGTATGTAGCACAAAGTACGGCGAGAACGTTGACAGTACAATTTTATCAAAATCCTACTCTTTTTTCGGTCTAGAGATTTTATCTAATCGCACTGGCGAATAATCTGTTCTAATCTCTTCTCCAACCTTAACTTCTTCAAAGAAACAACGAGCGCCAATTGCGGTCATCATTTCTGGCCCGTCTTGAATGTGTAAATGCAGGTGTGCTTCGCTAGAATTTCCTGAATTTCCGCAGTTGCCCAAATACTGCCCTTTTTTTACGGTATCTCCTTTTTTAACCGCAACGGTTTCATTTTCGAGATGGGCATACACTATATATTCTCCGTTGTCTGTTAACAAGGTAACACTATTTCCCAATGGTTGCCCAGGATTCATAATGGTAGGCCTATTGTCTTCTATGCCTGTAATTACGTCACTCACAACGGCATCGCAGACTGCGTAAAGGGGTTGCCCAAAAGCATAATAATCTTCATTTCTGGTACCACTTCTTACATATGTCTTGTTATTAGGCCCTAATTTTAAAAAATCGAATGCCCCTTGTTGCACTTTTACGGTTACATGATAATTTTGCATTTTAGTTGTACCTCCCCAAACGGTAAACCAATCACCTTCAAAAGGCAGCCTTAACTTGGTGGTATTTCTTTCAAACTTTGGTGGACGGTTATTTTCTACGGGCTTAAAAAGAAAGCCGTAAATTTTACCATCTTCTTTAGCGGTGATGGCTATATTTTGTTCTCCTTTTTCGAACGTACCTAAAAAGGTATCTACATCTTTTTGTCCTTCTGAAAATTTAAATGAAATAAAGTTTCCGAGGCTATTCTGAAAGCGCGACATGAGTTGCTTTATATTTTCCTGGCCAATACTTTTTTGAAATGACGCTCCTAACATATTATAAATGGCATCGCTATCGCCAGCATTATAATATTCTTGAAACTGTTGCAGCGCTGCGGTGTTCTTCTCTTGTTGCGAAAAAGATAAGCTAACGCAGAGTAAGAAAAAGATGGTTAATAACGTATTTTTCATTGTGTCGAGTATTCTGAAAGGTTTACCTATTATAAGTGACCTAATGATTACATTTGTTACAATTACAACGTATGAAACCTATTTCCATTATATTTTTAGTGCTGCTGATGGCAAGTTGTCAGCAAAAGGAAGCACTTTCTGCAGACACCATAATAAACAAAGCCATAGAACAATCATGCAACGGAAAGTGTGATACCGTTACTATTGATTTCGATTTTAGAGGAATAGCCTATAAAAGTTCCCGAAGTAAAGGTATGTTTTATATGGACCGTACATTTACAGACTCTCTAGGTATAGTTCGCGATGTTATCTCTAATGAAGGGTTTCAGCGTTTTATAAATGATTCGCTTATCGCCGTGGTTGATAGTACTGCACAGAAATACGCAGAAAGTGTTAATTCGGTGCATTATTTTGCACAATTACCGTATGGTTTAAACGCTCCAGCCGCTCAAAAGGAGTTGCTAGGCGAGACCGTTATAAAGGGAGAGCCGTATTATGAGATTGGCGTAACATTTCTAGAAGAAGGTGGCGGTACAGACTTTGAAGACCGGTTTGTTTATTGGGTGCATAAAAAGCACTTTTTAGTAGATTATTTGGCGTATAGTTATGCCGTAAATGGAGGAGGTATTCGATTTAGAGAGGCGTATAATCCGCGTAATGTAAACGGTATTCGGTTTGTAGACTACAAAAATTACAAACCTAAGGGATTGGGTATTCCATTAATTAGTTTAGCCAAGATGTTTGAGAATAACGAGTTAGAACTTCTTTCAAAAATTGAAACTGAGAACGTTCAAGTGAGCACAAGTACCAAAAACTAATTGCTTACTAGTAAAATAGCCTTCGTAATACTTCTTGCTTATTGCACAAGCTGTGCGCAACCTTTATCTTTGCGGGTATCTTAAAGAAGTGTAAGCAAGTATTTATTGTAAAATTTACAGTTCGTAACATAGAATTTTGATAACATATGCCTGGATTTGAAGTATTTGGTGCCGAAGAGCGCAAACAAGTGAATGATGTATTAGAAACCGGAGTATTAATGCGCTATGGTTTTGACGGTATGCGAAACAACCATTGGAAAGCCAAAGAGTTTGAAACGGCTTTTGCAAAACGCATGCAATCTAATTACTGTCAGTTAGTGTCAAGCGGTACATCTGCACTTACAGTAGCACTTGCTGCGGCAGGTATTGGAGCGGGTGATGAGGTTATCATGCCTACCTTTACGTTTGTAGCGAGTTTTGAAAGTATCATGATGCTTGGTGCGATTCCTATTTTAGTCGACATTGACGACACTTTAACGCTAGACCCGGCTGCTGTTGAAGCCGCTATTACCCCTAAAACAAAATGTGTTATGCCTGTACATATGTGCGGATCTATGGCAGACTTAGGTGCGTTAAAGGCAATTTGTACAAAACATAACCTATTGCTGCTAGAAGATGCCTGTCAGGCAATTGGCGGGATGTACGATGGCAAGCCTTTAGGTAGTTATGGAGACCTAGGGTGCTTCTCTTTCGATTATGTAAAAACAATAACCTGTGGAGAAGGTGGTGGAATCATTACAAATTCTGAGAAATACAAACTAAACTCAGACCATTACCAAGATCACGGGCACGATCATGTTGGAACCGATAGAGGTGCAGAATCCCATCCTTTTTTGGGTTATAACTTTAGAATCTCAGAATTAAATGCTGCGGTTGGTTTGGCTCAATTAGATAAATTAGATGGAATATTAAAAACTCAAGAACGCAATTATCATATTATTAGAGAGACCTTGTCGCAAATAGATGGGGTTACGTTTAGGAGAGTTCCAGAAGGCGGTGAAGAGAATTACAGTTTTGTAAATTTCTTTTTGCCTTCGGAAAATTTAGCTGAAAGTGCACATAAAGCCTTGTCTGAAAATGGCGTAGATGCATGTTTTTATTGGTTTAAAAATAACTGGCACTATATTAATGGTTGGGAGCATCTTCGCAATCTTAAGAGTTTAGGAAATCTTTCTTCCGAAGTAAAAGCACAAATGCAAGACTTAAACGCAACAGACTTCTCAAAAAGCGATGCATGGATGGGGCGTACCGTATCTAGTCTTGTGAAAATTGGCTGGACTGAGTCACAGGTGCGAGATCGTGCAGAGTGTATGAAAAAAGCAATTTTATCTGTGTTGTAAGCCCTATTTTGTGGGTATTTTTAAGATAACTAAAGTACCAAGTGCTTTCCGAGTTTGGTCGTCATATAAATCTACAAATTCGATTTTATAATGATTTTTGAACTCTTTTGAAAAATGTAACAAGCGTTCTTCCGTTAGTTGCAGTCCGATAGATTGCTTTTTGTGCAATTTATTTCGTTTTATTTCAGCCGCTTTTTTTCTGCCAATACCGTTATCTTCAATTTCTATGTGAATATAGCCTTTTGGGTCGTGTGCAGCTTTAATGGTTAATTTCTTCTTGCCTTTTTTTGAAGACAAGCCATGCCAAATTGCGTTTTCAATAAAGGGTTGTAAAATAAGAGATGGTAATTTTAGCGTTTCAACTTGCAACGATTTTTCTACGGTAAGTTGAAAATCGATTTCATTTTGAAAACGTATGTTTTCCATACTTATATATAGTTGAGAGGTTTCTAGTTCTTTTGCAAACAGCACCACTTTTTTACTAGTTGTGTCTAAAATTTTACGAATGAGTTTTGAAAATTTATTAAGGTAATAGACTGCATTTTCCTTTTCATTATTAATAATGTACAGCTTTATAGAGTTTAAGGAATTAAAGATAAAATGAGGGTTCATTTGGTTTCTTAAAGAAGACAACTTTAATTCGGCTAATTCTTTGTCGTATTTAGACTTTAGCTTCTCAATTTTATTTTGCTCTGCTGTTTTACTAATTATTTCAATATCTTTTTTCAGCTGAATTTGTATGTCTTCTCGAAGCCTTTCATTTTCTTTTAGCTGCGCGATGAGCTTGCGATCTGCTTTGTTTTTTTCCTGTAGAATAACACGCTGTTTATGGCCAAGACCTAAAGAAAAAAGCATATTCTCTAATACCACTCCGATATAAAAAATGAAAATAAAAAACTTCTTATCTGGAGCGTCTGAGATAACATGAAAGATAGATTCTAGTAGCGCAAGTATTGAAAAAAGTAAAAAGGTAGACGAACCAACAATGATGTAATATTTCAGAAATCCTTTCGCCTTAAACAACGGGATGTAACAAATAAGGGCAAAAACAGTTAGGATACCAGACATTATATAATACATGGTATCATTGAGCTCAGAATTTTTAGTAGACTGATAGATAAACTCGGTACAAATGTTTAGTACAAATAATACAGCCACTCCCCAAAATACAAACTGATACCATTTTAAAGAATATGATTTTAAGTTTACAAACGAAAAAGCAAAAATGAAATAAACAGTATTATAGGTCCATTCTAGGTTTACACTTATATATGATATAAAATCTACAAAAGGTTGAAAGAAGCTTACTTCATGAAGAAATGTATTTTCTGGGATGATAATATTGCGAAGAAAGATTAGAAATGTATAACTACTATAGAATAGGTAGCTTTTGTCTTTGTTCTGAAAAAAAAGTAAAAAGTGATAAACTGAAAGTACCAAGAGACCACCAATGATAAATGTGCTTATCCCGTTTTGTTCATGGTTCTCTAGTATATTTAAAAGCGCGTCTATTTTTGATGTCTTTTGCTATAACGGATTGCCCAAAAGCTCTAGTAATGCAGCTTTTTTGGAGCGCGATACGGGTATGGTCTTTCCGGAATGTAAAACCAGATAGGTGCCATCACTTTTTATAAATTCTTTTATTTGATTTTTATTCACAAGGTAAGAATTATGCACGCGTATAAAGTTGTTGTTGTCAATTCCTTTTTCAACCTCTTTAATTTTTTTAGATACTAATTCTTTATTGCCATTCGCGAAGTAAATATTAGTGTAATTACCATTGGCGTTGCAGTATGCAATGTCGTTATGGTTTACATAAATAATTTTACCAGAAACCGATATCGCGACCTTGTCGTTTTTTCCGTTCATTCGAAATATTTGTTAGAATTTTTTTTACCTCGGTACCTAAGGATAGTTTTTTCTTATTTGCAATTACCTTTTCAACCGACTTGATTAAGTCGTCTGAGTCTATTGGTTTTAGAAGGTAATCTACAGCGCTTTCTTTGAAAGCTTTAATGGCATAGTTGTCGAACGCCGTTGTAATGATGAGATCAAAATCTCTATAGCTTAAATGGTTTATAAGTTGAAATCCGTCCATTTCGGGCATTTCAATATCTAAAAAAACGCAGTCAGGTTTCAAATAGTTAATTGCAGAAATGGCTTCTTCGGGATTTGTAAACGTATCACAAATTTCTACGTCTTTGCAAAAGGTCTCAATTTCCCATTGCAAACTTTTAATAGCACTCAACTCGTCATCAACTAATATCGCCCTAATCATCTAAATACGTTTTAATTTCAAATATAGGTACATTATATAGGTATCAATTTCAAATTTACTTTAATGGTATAATTGCTTGTACGGTCTGTCTATTTATCTGTATAAGTTACAAAAAGTAATATATACCCTTCAAGATACAAATTGTAATTCATTTACTACTGCACATATATTATTTACTACTACTTGTATGTTTCTAGCGTTGGACACCAATTGGTTTAGCTAGATTTAAGTAACAAATTGAGAAATTTAATAATAATTGAGATATGAAAATGATAGGCGTGTTTCTGGTTTTAGTGGTCATCTTTTCGTGTAAGGAAGTTTCAGAAAACCCAAATGTAACTCTAGTCAATGAAACAAATATAGGTTATGCCGTTTCGGTTTCTATGGAAGATGAGACTTTCAGGATTGCACAGGAAAATTTGGAGTCACCAATTGTAGTTATCAAAAAAGACACCTTACAATTTTCACTTTGGGAGGATGGGAATCCGTTGCAGTTAAATTTCAACTTAAACAATACAGCCATTTTAAGTAGCGGATCGGCCACGTATGCTATTCCCGATGTAAATGCTCCTAAAATTAAAGTAGATCTTAGTTTTTTAAATAAAGACCGAGATGTAAAACGAACCAATAAACGTATCATTTTTAGAAAAGGAACCATACATATCACAAAGATAACAGAGCACGAATTACAAATGACTTTTGAAGGCGAAGGGAGTGGTATTTTGGAATACGGTAAAAACTTTTCGATTTCAGGAAATGTAAAAATCAGCTATTAAACTCTACATCATGAAAACTAAAAAAATATTATTTATAGTCTTTGCATTAGCGATTTGCAGTCCATCATCTGCGCAAATATTTGATAAAATTAAGAAAACGATAGGTAAGGCAACAAGTGTTATTTCGTTAGATAAGCTTAGTAGGGATCCAGTAACCACATCATTTAAAGATGTGAATAAGACAAAATATTTAGAAGATGACTTCGGAAATGATGCTGTGTATAAAAACATTCACGACCAGCCTTATACTTGGGAAAAAGGATTTTTTTTGACCCCAGGATTTTACCAAGGAAATTTTAATTCGTTTTGTATAAAAGCAGGGACGTACGCCCCACAGAGTGGAAATGGTCGGTTTTATGCGGAGTTAAAAGGACCTAAAGCTGATATAATTTCGGCAATTATAGAAGGATATCAGAAAGATCCTGATATCACGCAAAAAGAAGTTCAATTGCTGTTATGGGCAATTATAGCAAAGACAGACTTTCAAAAAATGAAAGGCCCGATTAAAGTAACAGCCCTAAAGTTACTTACACCAAATCAACTTGCTCGATTAAGTAAAGGGGCATTAGAAACATATGCCACAAACGAAATAAAAGATATAGCCAAGAAAAATGAAACGCTTCGCTATATAATGGAGGCAGAGAATAACCTTCGAAGAAAGTACTATCAAGGTGTTTCAGAATACTCCGAATACGAGGAGGTTGCTATGAGAGCCGGCGTTGAACCAATATTTCACGGTTTTAACAAAGGTCGTTGGACCAAACATCCGAATGGATTTTTTATTCGATATTCTCTAAAGAGTTACCGAGGTACACTTACGCAAATTTACGTACCGGAAAATAATATTGAAGCATACACTCCTATTAGAGGGAAGGGGCCTTATACAAGCGACTTTTATCCTACCACTGTAGGAACCTACTATCAATCTAGAAATTCTATTGCAACACCAGCAAATCCTGCTGGACAGAGAATTATCCAAACGGATGTTCCTCCTGGAGGCACCGTATGGGGTGGAGGAAGTAGCGGTGACCCAAGTGGTTCTGGTGGAACAAGTGGAGGATCTAATGATACTGGTAACGAAACAGGAAATGACGGTTCTACTGGAGGTAATAGCAGCTCTGGAGGAACCGATGAAACCAATGGCTCTGGAGGAAATGACGGGACTAGTGGCTCAGGTGGTAATGGAGGAAATGACGGCACGGGTGGAAATTCGAGCGGAGGAACACTTCCGTCGAATGAGGAAGAAAAGAACCCATTCGATTGTGAAGAAGTGATACATCCTATCGCAGACGCTACCATTAAACAAGAAATGTTATTTCAAAATATACCTGGGGCAATTGTTTGTGTCTTTAAAGGAGATTCAATTATACATATGAAGGCTTATGGCAAAATGGGGCCTGGAAAACCCCTCACGCTAGAATCAAGACTACACTGGGCTTCTATTTCGAAATCTGTGACAGCAGTAGCAGCAATGCAAATGGTTGAAATTGGCTCACGACTTAAATTAAGTGATAAGCCTTCTAAGTTGCTTCCCTATTGGCCATCAAGTATAGAAGTAGAAGATGAAGACGGCAATACATTAACAGACAATCGATTGGGGGAAATAACCTTACAACATCTATTAAACAACTCTAGCGGTATTCAGCACTACGGAAAAGGAATGAATGATTCAACGGCTACAATTTATAAAAGGAAGAAAGTTCCTTTTGTTAGAAATACCAGTTATGAAGACCTTCTTAATGGACAATTTAATGCGCAAGGAGCTACAGAAATGTTTAACAAATCGGTATTAGACTTTAAACCTGGAACAGATTACCTCTATTCTTCGTATGGTTTTGTATTAGCAGGAGCTATGATAGATAAACAAAGTAATAATGGATATGAGGCATATATTATGAAGCATATTAAAGACCGTCTTGGCTTAGAAAGCTTTCAAAAAACTACGAATGAAGATAAATACGGTTACGAAATCTTTAATGACGGGATTGTAGGGAATCATCCCGTAGGATCGTTTAACAAAGTTTTACCTGCTGGTGGGTGGGAATCGACCATCTGCGATTTAGCCACTTATGCGAGAGCTTTAAGTAGAGGAGAACTTTTGTATGATGATAATGCGCTTTGGAAAAAAGAAAATATGTACATGTTCGATGATATGACTACTCGGGGATATGGCTTAGGGGTGAATAGGATGGGTACAGGTGATAATCTGCGTGTGTATCATGGCGGTACCAATAATTACGCTAGATCTTATATGCAGTTTTTTCCCAGCGATACTACAGGTATCGTGGTTCTTAGCTCTCTTCGCCATGCAGATCTTGAACGCCTCATACGAAATTTAGTGAATAATATGAACTTGCGAGTAGGCCTCTATGGTTCAGATACCAGACCATTAAACAAATGTCATCATAGTATGAAAAGTAAGAATGATCAATTTGTTGGGGTTTGGCGAAGAACAGGTAAAGATCAAATAATTAGAACCGGACTCGATCTTGAGTCGTTTAAAATTGAAATGAATACACTAAAAAGTTATGGCTATTATCTAGACTCTTTTGATATTTCATATACAGGTGAAAATAATAAAGAAATTTATGATGGGGTCTTTAAAAAAGGCAATAAAACACAAGTGCTAATAACAGGTAAGTATCCGGCAGGTATAGACAGAGAAGTAATTCGTTTTAGAGAACAAGGCCTTGAGATTGTTGATGTTAATTATGGGAGAGATAAACCAGAGAACGCAGATGATGGGGTATATAATTTTACAATAAACGCACTTTTTGAAAGAGATGCACCCCAATCTACTTTATTTCATTCATTCACAACGCTCGATATCGTCGATAAAATTAATGAGAAACAAGCTCAGAATTTGAGGCTTATCGATATTGAAGCAATTCCTGTGAATAAAGATTCTCATCAAAACTTTCTGTGCTTATTTACCGCTGGGAATCCTAATAAGTTTTTAATCGAAAATCAAACCGATTTTAGAGAGAACTTAAAAAATGGAACCTATAGTAGTTTCGGTCAAATTTTAGATATAGAATCGTATTACAACAATAATAGAGAAGGTAAATATTGGTCTGTTGCAAGCATCTGGGAGACAAGCGGGGTTTCGCAAAAGACGAGTATTAATGAAACGGACGATTATACTATGAGCTTTTGCAATTTTATGGACCTACATACCACAAATGAATTTAATGGGTATGAACTAATAGACTGGGAAAGAACTTATACAGAACCAACAGAAGATTAAAATAAATAAAGAAATTATGAAAACTAAATATCTACTCTCGTTTCTAATATGTGCGCTAATGTCGATACCCACGGTAGAAGCGCAACTATTAAAAAAAATAAAAGATAAAATACTTAATTCAACAGAATCTGAACAAAACCAAGAGAGTTCAGAGGTCGAGACTGACGATGAACGTTCCGATGAAGAAAAAAAAGCCGCCGAAAAAAATATCATGAACATTTTTGGTGGAAGTTTAGAAGGTCTGCCAGATACGTATGAATTTCAATATGTCATGGATATGCAATTGACAACTAAAAAAGATCAAATGTCAATGCAGTATTACATTCAACCTAATGCAAACTATTTTGGGAACGCTATAGCAGATAAAAATGCTAACAGCGTCATTGTGTACGATATGGAGAATCAGGCCATGGTGACCTTCATGGATAACGGGTCACAGAAAATGGCCATGAAAACGCGTATGCCTTTTGATGCAGCTGCCCAGAAAGAAATGGCTAAAAATGATACAAATCAAGACACTGGAAAGATTACTCCTTTGCCTAATAAAACGATTTTAGGATACAATTGTCGGGGCTACCAAATAGAACAAGAAGACGGGGTAAGTAAATTTTATATAACCAATGAAGCACCTGTAAGTTTTGTAGGCGTCTTTTCAAGTATCGAACAAATGCCCAAATCTGGCTACAATGCTACCATTCCTTTTGATGAAAAGTCGATGATTATGGAAATGGAATATACCTCACATAAAAGAAAAAGAGATAACATGCATATGATTTGCACAAAACTAGAGGAAAAGCCTTTAACCATTAATAAGGCTGATTATTAAACTTAATCGAACGATTATTTAATTATAAAACAATGAGACATTTATATATACTATTAACTATATGCTTTACAGTGCCAATTTTAGCCAATGCCCAAATAGGGGGAAGTGTTTTTGATGCGGCAAAAAATGCAAGTAGTGACGCCACAGAAGATGCCAAAGAAAAAGCAGATAGAAAGGCAGTGGAACAAGGTATGCAGGATTTTTTTGGAGGCATTAATAAGATGGCCGACAAACCCATGCTGGTAAATTGTTTATCAATAATGTCTGAACACGCACGCCAATTAGCAGAGCTGCAAAATCAATTTGAACAAGAAGAAGAATGTAAAAAGAAGAAAGAATATATTGAAGCACAATCTCTAGCCGCGCTCTCTGCCGGAACAATTATTTATTGCCCAGACGAACTAAATTCTGACAAAGTAATGTATGGAAAAAAAATACTTGAGTTTTTAAGACCATTTTTTGTTCATAATATGAATGGCGGAAACGCTTCGGGAGGTGAAAATCTATATGAAAAATTACAACGTTTAAAGAGCAAACTTAAAGCCCTACACCAAGAGGTTGTAGAAATGAGCTCAAAAGATGTTGAATATAAGATGGAACACGGACCAGCATTGTGGAGTGAATTGCAAAAAACATTACAAGAAATAACTGAAATAAGTGAAAGACTAGCATCACAAGAAGCTCAAGAATTACCAGAGGATTTGGTTCTGATAAACACCATACTTTCAAATTATTTGTACGCAGAAATAAAATTTGGAAATAGATATTCTTCTATAAAAACAATGGCATACATCATTAATCCGGAAAATATACCTAAGGAAGAAGACCGTGCTAAATTTTACATTTCTGTAGTTGACTATTTTACATATTATACATCACCAGAATTCATGCTAAAGCGAGCTGATGAAATTGATTTTATACGTAGAAATTTACCTTGCAATTAAACCCTCATATTCAAAAGCATGAAATTATTAAAATACATAACGCTATTGTTACTCACATTTGTTTTAATCTCTTGTAGAAACGATGTAAAAAAGACGGTGTCAGAAAATGAAGAAGCCTCTCATACGATAAATAACTCAAAAAAGGTTGCAGACGAAACAACTAAGAAGGAAAAGAACATTCAGCTATTGCGAGATAAAGACTATTTAACAGAATCGCAATGGCAATCGTGGCTACCAGAAACTCTTCTAGATATGCCACGTTCATTTTCGCAGATTAACTTTATGCCTGGACTTGGGTCGTGCAGTGCAACCTATAGTACTGGAAATAAAAGAATAAAATTTATGGTAATTGACGGTGCTGGCGAAAAGGGGGCTGGCGGTGTAGGGTCTTTCAAAATGTATAGCAAAACAGATTATGATACCGAAGATGAAGAACGTTATAAAAAAACAAGAGTGCTAGAAGGCGTTAGGGTAGTAGAATCTTATAGAAAAACCGGGAATTACTATAGTCTATCTATGTTCTACGGAGAACGTTTTGGGATTAAAATAGAGACTTTCGAACTTGAGCCACACGCCCTTGACTTAATCTTTACCGAGTTGAATTTAAACGAATTAAAAAATCTATAGAACATGAGTATACCAAACGTTAGATCTATTTTTATTCTTCTACTTTTTACAAGTTTTTTAGTATCCTGCAAGACTGAGGCTGAAAAGAACAAAACCATAATAGAAGAAACCGTAAAGACCGTAAAAAGTAATACTACTGGAGATGCATTTCGAGATCGCCTTAAAGCGCAAGAACCTGCTACCGAAAGTCAGTTAAAAGATTGGTTGCCAAAAAGTATCTATACCTTTAGAAGAACCGAATTTATGAAGATTAGAGGTTCGCAAAGTGATATCGCTACGGCTGGTGCTATATATAGTAATGGGGATATAAATAAGAAGCTCGAAATAAAAATTGCCGATGGCGCTAGTAAAGATGGTTTGTTAGCAATTCAATCACATTATATGGCACAGACGCTCGAGTTGAATAATGTTAAACCTTCAAAATATGAAAAAACCTACGAGAAGAATGGGTTAAAAGTATTAGAAACATATGTTCAAAAGGATGCCTTTTACAGAGTTTCATTTTTATATGATATGCGCTTCGGAATTACCATAGAAAGCACTGGTCTAACATATGAAGAGCTATGGGAGGCTATAGGAGCCTTAGAATTAAATAAACTGATACGTCTTTAATATTCATACAAGATGACCAATCGTACAATTTACTCGAACCAATACCGGCTCATTTACATTACAGGCACCTTTTTATCCCAATAGATTAGTGGATATACATATAAATCCGAGTATAGAAATTTCAGCATAAAAACACGTTAAAAGCAGTTGTGCTGCCAATTACCAACCAATCGTTCAATTACAATTTAATTGCCTAATTTTAGGTACTTTAAATAGTCTCAATTGAATAAATATTTACTTTTTCTAATCTTTTTTTCTGCCCCTTTATTGGCACAAGAGACTATTGGTATAGATTCTCTCAAACAAATTACGTTTGAAGAAAAACTTCATGATAGTATTATTAGTAATAGCTATGCTTCTTTATTACGACACTACAAACGGAATAATGAAGATAGTTGTCTTGTGTATTTCCGCAGACTAAAAGAGTATGCCGATAAAAATGAATCTGCCCTCGCAAATTACCACTACTACAGATTAAAAGCAGGTTACTATGGGTTGTTTCCAGAGCTCAGTCATGACAAATACAAATTTTTGAGGAGCAACTTGCTTTCGGCACTATCGTATGCAAAAAAAACGGGTGATCCTAAATTAGTCGTTTATAATTATTCTCGATTAGGACAAGAAATAGTTCGATTAGGGAAGAATGATGAAGCCTTAGGATATGTTCAAGAAGCTATTAAAATTGCCATAGAAGAGGATTTATGGTTTGAAATGGCATATATCTATGGTCAAACAGGAGAATTGTACAGCCTCGGATTTAATCAAACTGAAAAAGCGTTACCATTCTTGTTAAAATCAGATAGTATTTATCTGGCAAATAATTTTCATGGAGATAGACGTGGTTCTACCTTATCATACATTGGCGATGTATACACAACTTTGGGCAATATAAAAGAGGCAAGAGCTTATCAAGAAAAGGCATTGACCATTTTTAATACGTCTAAAAATGAATTTAAGCAAAAACTTATAATCACAAAGTTGGCCAATATAGAAGCCGAAGATAAAAACTATAACAAGGCTATAAATTATTTGTTGGAAAGCATCGCTTATTACCAAGATAAAAAGTTTCCGATCAACGAAGGAATTTGCTATACGCTTCTTAGTGAAGTTTACTTTAAAAACAACCAAATAGAAAAAGCGATTACGGCGGGGCAGACGAGTATCGATTTAAATAAAAGAAACAATTATGATTATGGCTTATTCTTAGCATTGTTAGGTCAGTCGAAAATACTCCATGAGAATGGTGATTATATTAAAAGTAATGAACTAGCCTTAGAGGCTGAAGTTTTAGGGCTTGAACTAGAGAACTATAGTAATTTAGAACCAGTGTATGAAAAACTATATTTAAACTATGAGAAGCTAGGAGATTTTGAGAATGCTTACAAATATGCCAAAATCCACAAAAGAGCGAGCGATACGTTAGTTGCAATGCAGAATATTGAAAAGGCGAAAGAACTTGAAGCCCAATATAAAAACTCACAACAGAAGCAAGAAATTCAATTGCTACAATCACAGAATGAGTTGGTTGAAGAACAAAAAAGAAATCAGAGAAATCTACTGTTTGCTATTATTGGATTAATCTTCTTAGCTGGATTGGTACTCTACTTTCTCTACCGAAACAAACAGAAAATAAATGATAAATTAAAGGAAGTTGATACTATAAAATCTAATTTCTTTACAAATATTTCTCATGAATTTAGAACACCACTAACGTTAATTTCTGGCCCAATCGAAAAGCAGTTAGAGAACTCAAAACTAGCTAATGAGGATCGAAAGGATCTAGAAATGGTGCAACGAAATTCTAAGCGATTATTAGATTTGGTAGATCAATTATTAGACCTTTCCAAATTAGAATCCGGGAATCTTAAACTTCGAATAAAAGAAGGAAGTGTGAGCATGCTTTTGAAGTCTTTAGCAGGAGCTTTTCAGTATAAAGCAGAGAAAAGAGACATAAATTACCATGTCGATATTGAAGAGATTAAAGATTCATGGTTTGATGCAGATGCGATAGAAAAAATAGTGGTCAACTTATTGACAAATGCGTTTAAGTATACGCCCAAGTATGGAAACATAAAATTTTCATCTAGTGTAAAAAATGAAATGCTTGAAATTGTTATTGAAAACGATGGTGAAATTATGACAACCAAGAATATTGAAGCAGTTTTCAATAGATTTTATCAGGCCGATGATAGTGCAGATGGTGTTGGTGTTGGCCTGGCTTTAGTAAAAGAATTAGTTACGTTGTATGAAGGAACAATTCATGTTGAAAATACAACCAATGAATCAGTTTTGTTTAACATAAGATTGCCTATTAAGAAGCATCAATTTTCTGACCAGGACATCGTTTACGAAACTAATAAGACCGATTCTTTAACAGAAGCAACTCCATCGCAATTAACGTACGAGAATGAAGAACAAATTTTCCAAATAGATGCCGATGCTCCAATTCTTTTAGTGGTTGAAGACAATGAAGATATTAGAACATTTATTAAGACTGCCTTTGAACGTGAGTACCAAGTAATGGAGGCAGAAAATGGTGCAGAAGGAATTGAATTGGCCTTAGCATCTATTCCAGATATGATTATTTCAGATATCATGATGCCCGAAGTTAATGGTTTGGAGCTGTGTGAGCGTCTCAAAAATGATGAACGTACTTCGCATATTCCTATCATTCTCTTAACCGCAAAAGTAGAAGAACATGCTCAATACGAAGGCTTAGATTTGGGTGCCGATGATTACGTGTTAAAACCCTTTAAAACCAAATTTTTGGAAACCCGGGTAAAGAATTTGGTGTTATCCAGAAAACTACTTCGAGATAGGTATAGCCAAGAGGTAGTGCTTAAGCCAAAAGACATTTCTATTTCTAGAATTGATGAAAAATTTGTTCAAAAAGTGCAAGCAATACTCGATGTACATCTTACAGATTCAGAATTTAGTATTGAAGAGTTTAGCAAGCTGCTTAACATGAGTAGAATGCAAATGCATAGAAAAATAAAAGCACTTACAGGTTTAACTGCGTCTGAGTTTGTACGTTCTCAACGACTTCTTTTAGCTACCTCTTTGCTAAAAGGAAGTGACGTAAATGTTTCTGAAGTTTGCTATCAAGTAGGCTTTAATAATCATTCTTATTTTACCAAATGCTTTAAAGACGCATTTGGATGCTTGCCTTCAGAGTATGTACAAAACTAAAATGACTATAGACTAAAGTATTATTTTGATAAATAAATGACATTCATTTTATCAAAAAGTAACTATATAGTTAGTGGTAATTGTATGCAGTACAACACTGTCAACTACAATAACATACGGTTATCCAAATAAATTTTCAGTTATAAGCGCGATATAACAAAGCACATAGTACTGATTAATTTTCGAAACCAATAACTACTTCTTTGCGTTCTTAAGCCTTGTAAATAGGCAGATGTTACATAAGTGGCAGAATCTGTTACAAGCGTGTTAATACTTCTGTTTTTTGGAAGTTACTTTTAAACTAAAGAAAAATTAGTCACTTCTTTTAAAACCCTTATCGAATAATCTGTAGCTATTTATGAGTAATAAATATGAAGCAATTCTTGACGGTCTAAATTCAAAAGAAATTTATTTAAATATAAATCTTTTGGAACAAGGAAACTACCAACTTAAAATAGTTGATAACAATAAGGTGATTAATACAACCCATTTTAGAAAACAATAATAACATAAAATAGCCATGAAAAATTTAATAATAACCTCAGTATTTTTTCTTTTTTTGTCCCTAAACCTTTTCGCGCAAGTAGGTATTAATAATACTAACCCTGAGGCAACTCTTGAAATAACCGCGAGCAATGTGGCGACTCCCAATAATAATGATGGAATTTTAATCCCACGGATTGATAACTTTCCTGTTACCCAACCTACTGTAAACCAAGACGGAATGATGGTCTTTGTTACAGGTAATGGAACTCCATCTAAAGGATTTTATTATTGGGATAGCGCTTTGGTAACTTGGGTGAGCGTTAGTGGCACAGGTGCTGAAAAGATTAACGAACTTGTAGATGGTAAGTCTGATGACGACGGTAGTAACGATGGGTCTTCTATTTTTCTTGGTGTAAATGCTGGAAATAGTGATGATAGTGGTGCAAATGCAAATGTGGGGATTGGCTTTGAAGCACTTGAAGCGAATACAAGTGGTGAATTAAATGTAGCATTAGGTTATCAAGCTTTACAAAGTAATACAACAGGAAATCAAAATGTTGGGATTGGTTATCAGGCATTTAATAATAATACTACAGGTTTTGAGAATGTAGGAGTAGGAACCGTAAGTATGGAAAATAATACTACAGGGTATGCCAACGTTGCTGTTGGTGGTCTTTCGCTTAATTCAAATACAGAAGGGTTTAGTAATGTGGCAATTGGACATAACGCCATGCTATTGAATGTTACTGGCGATTATAATACGGCTGTTGGCTACCAATCACTACAAAATAATGTTGCAAATGGTAATACGGCTTTAGGGAGTTTCTCGTCTGTTGCTAATACAACTGGTGCAAGCAATACCGCAATTGGTTATTACGCACTAAACGCCAACACAACAGGGAATTGGAATAGCGCCTTAGGGCATAATGCACTTGTTGCAAATACAACTGGAAATTCAAATACGGCAATTGGATACAATGTATTACAAACTAATACAACGGGTTCAGGTAATATCGCTATTGGAAATAGAGCCTTAAATGCAAATACAACTGGTGAACAAAATGTAGCGATGGGTAGTGCTAATATGCTTCTAAATACTACGGGTAGTTTTAACGCGGCGTATGGAAATGGTTCATTGCTAAACAATACCGTAGGTACATATAATGTAGCTAGTGGTTACCAATCATTATATAATAATACAACTGGTAGCAGTAATGTGGCGCTCGGCACCTTTAGTCTGTTTGCCAGTACTACCGGGTCACTTAATGTAGCAGTTGGAAGATCTGCGCTGCAGTTTAACACCACAGGAACTAGAAACAGTTCAGTTGGTTATTTGGCATTGTTTCAGAACACAACAGGAACTAATAACACGGCTTTGGGTAGTGACGCCTTAAGATTTAATAGCACTGGAAGTTCTAATACAGCTGTTGGTAATTTAGCATTGCGAAGTAATACGGCTAATGGCAATACAGCGATTGGTGATAGCGCACTTTTTAATAATTCTACTGGAGAAGAGAATACAGCTGTTGGGAGTGGAAGTTTAATCTCAAATAGTACGAGTTCAGGCAACACGGCCGTTGGCTTTTATGCGTTAACTTCTAATACCGACGGATATTTAAATACAGCGGTAGGTAATTGGGCCATGAACAGCACTAGCACAGGGTTTGCAAATGTAGCTATGGGGAGTTATGCCATGAGTGCTAATGAAAGTGGTATTGGTAATGTTGCGTTGGGGAGTGATGCGCTATATTCGAATGTTACTGGACACTCTAATATAGCTATTGGTCCCTCAGCATTGTATAGCGGCTTTGGTGGAGATGGTAGCATTGCTATAGGGTTTGAAGCGTTGTATTCAAACTTAAATAGCGGAAGTAATGTTGCAATTGGAAGTCTTGTACTTAGAGACAATTCTGGAACCAATAATACAGCAATTGGGTATAGTGCTGGTAGAAATAGTGGAATTGGGAGCTTTAATGTTTTTATCGGTAATGAATCGGGTCTTAATGAAACAGGTAATAACAAACTCTACATTGAAAATTCTAACGCCGACGCCAATAATGCCCTTATTTATGGTGAATTTGACACCAATTTTTTACGCCTGAACGCAGCAACCGATATAAATGGCCGCACCGAAGTAATAAACGGAACCGACGCCTCTGGAACTTCAGGTTCTGGGGCCTTAGAAATTAACAATACCCTACGTTTAGATGGTAACGAAATAATAACTAATAATAATAGCACTTTATTTTTGCAAGCCGATAATAACGGAGATGTTGAAATGGACGGGGGTACCTTTAGAATGGATGCTAGTACCAATAGAGTTGGAATAGGAGTAATAGCACCAAGTACGAAACTACACGTTGTAGGAGGTACAGACGCCTCAATTGGCGGTGGGGGTTACATTACTACAGGTAATCTAAATGGTCAGAACATTGTTATAGACGAAAATGAAATCATGGCTAGAAATAATGGAGGTATATCAAATCTAAACCTTCAAGTGGAAGGAGGAAATGTAACTGTTGGGGGAGCTGTTGTGCATGCCAGCGATAGAAGGCTAAAAAAGGATATTGAAGCATTAGGATATGGCTTAAATGAAATACTACAATTAGAGCCTAAAAAGTACCATTGGAAGAATAGAGCAGAGACAAAAAATAAATCATTAGGGCTAATTGCGCAAGAGGTTGCTTTAATATTACCAGAATTGGTTGAAGGTTCTGAAACACCTGAAAGCTATTTGAGCGTAAATTATACCGAACTAATACCAGTGTTAATTAATGCTGTCAAAGAACAACATCGTGAAATAGAAATGCTCAAAACAGAAATTCAAGAATACAATCTGCTCGATGCTCGTATTAAAAAATTAGAACTGAACAAATCAAACTAATACTATGGATTTTGAAATTAAGAAATACGAAATTTCCCACATGTCAAATTATAGAGGTACCACACATTTTATTAAAATGTTTGACAATCGTATGCAAAGAGGTATCATTCGGTTTTTTGAAAATGGTATGACCATTCCTGAACCTACTATAAATGCAAGAACAGGGTTTGTTACTTTGAATTACCATCAACAAGAATTTATCAATATCATACAGACATTACGATATGAAAAACCTTTGTATTGTCATTTTCTAGATTACCGCACCAATCACGGTTTTATTTCTACATCAAGAGAAGAAGTAGGAGATGAGGAGTAAGAACTGCGCAAAGATGTATTATGCCTGGCCAAACTCACTTTGCGCCAAATGAAAACCCTGCTTATTTTAATGGCATCGTTAACACTTTTTTGTCTGAACCCTATAGTAGACCGGACTCAGATTTTACAAAAAAAAGAATATAAGCTCAATATTGAATTAATATTCGACATACTCGGTAATCTCCAACCCATAGCCAATCATCCCAACACGTTTTGTTTGCTCACTGTTAGAAAGTAATTTAATTTTATGAATACCTAAATCATGCAATATTTGCGCACCTATTCCAAAATCTTTGCTGTCCATCACAATATTTGGTGCTTTAACAATTTCGTTTTCTTTCTGAGTTTCTCGTAACGTTTTTAGTCGATTAAGCAAGTTAAACGACTGACTCTGCTGATTAATAAATACAATGGCGCCTTTTCCTTCTGTTGAAATTGCGCGAAACATATCATCTAGCTTTTTATCTGCATTGTTGGTAAGTGTCCCTAAAATATCATTATTTACCAAGGTAGAATTTACACGAACCATTACTGGATCATCTGCTTTCCATGAACCTTTTGTTAATGCAATGTGTACCTGATCATTGGTGGTTTGTTTGTAGGCACGTAAACGGAAACTTCCAAACTTGGTGTTCATTTCGAAATCTTCCTTTTTCTCAATCAATGAGTCATGTTCCATGCGGTAAGCCACTAAGTCTTCAATAGATACCAACTTTAAATTGAATCGTTTGGCAACATTAACCAAGTGTGGTAATCGTGCCATAGTACCATCCTCATTCATGATCTCTACAATAACTCCTGCAGGTTTTAGCCCAGCTAATCTTGCAAAATCAATAGCTGCCTCTGTATGTCCAGTTCTTCTTAAAACACCGCCATCTTTCGCCTTTAGTGGAAAAATATGCCCAGGTTTACTTAAATCGTGTGGTTGGGTATTAGGATCTATAAGTGCCTTTACCGTTTTTGCGCGATCTGAAGCAGAAATCCCAGTGGTTACTCCATGTCCTTTAAGATCTACAGAAATGGTGAAGGCAGTTTCCATAGGGTCTGTATTGTTGCCGGTCATCATCTCTAACTGTAATTCTTTACAGTGTGTTTCGGTAATGGGGGCGCAAATGAGTCCGCGACCATGGGTGGCCATAAAGTTTATAGTCTCAGGTGTTACTAATTCGGCGGCAGCCAAAAAGTCACCTTCATTTTCACGATTTTCATCATCTACTACAATAATTACCTTGCCTTGCTTAATGTCTTCAATGGCTTCTTCAATGGTATTTAGTTGAATTTGGGTATTGTTTTCTGTAGTAATCATGTTCCAAAATTAGACTACAAAGATAAGAAATTGGGAGCAGGAGCGTTTTTGTTTTTAGTAAAGTTACCTATTAAACTATAGATTTTCTAAATCGTAACCTTTCATCTTAAGTTGCTCTTTAGCGGCTTTAATGACTTCTTGAGAATTTTCCTGAGTATTCGCGTTTTTCACGATTTCAATAAGTTGCTTGTCATTTCTAGACAACACTAACGCTTTCTCTTGCTGTGTGAGTAAAATAGCTTGTTCTCCATTTACAATGGCTGCATCTGTATCCTTTTTTCCGAAGAGCTTCGCAATACGTTGAAAGAAAGCATCGAAATCAAAAACACCTTGGTCTGTTGTGGCTCGATACGTAAGCCATATACTTAACGGAAACATTATGGCAGTACTAATCCACGTGGCATAAAACGGGTGCATCGTACCATCTTCTGCGCTGTTCTTTGCAAAAATACCGATGAAATGATACGTTAAGAATAATAAGATTGCGATTACCATTGGAAGTCCCATTCCTCCTTTGCGAATAATAGCACCTAAGGGAGCACCTACAAAGAATAAAATGATGCAGGCAATAGCCAATGCAAATTTATCATGCAAGGCTATTTCGTGCTTATTAAGACGTTTGGTTTTAATCTGAAACTCATTCTTCTTTGCACTAATAGATTGTTGGGTCTGTTTAACATTATTTAGGGCTTGCCCAATAATCTCTAACTTTCGGTTTGGATGCACAATGTCTAGTATTTCTTTCGGGTTTTCTACCGCTACGCTGTCTGCTACTTTTTCATCGTTAAACTTTGTCAATCCAGTACGAAAGTACATCTGGTCAGAAAAAACCACAATGTCTTCAGAATAGGCATTAGAAAGCGTGTCTATTACATCAACCAATTCATGAACTTGGTACATATTATGACTGTTAAGGTCATTTTCTTGATCTACATCTACGCTATTAAACTTTGTAAGATCTAAGTTAATGGCATATTCGTCTAAATAGCTTTTAGCAAATGGTAAACGTTGCCGCTCCTTAATATCTTTTACTTGTACGTCTTCATAATAATTAACACGTTCTAACAGCAGCGTTAGGGTGTTGCTATCTTCTTCACCTATTAATTCTCCTTGGTCTGCCTTCATGACAATGTAATTTCCATTTGGCCTCTTAGGATTTTTCTTGTGAATGGTTACACCCTCTAAATATTGATCGCGATCTCCATGTTTTCGGTCTACCTTAATATTGAAATCGTCTCCAATTTGACTAAATTGTCCTTCGCTTATCACCATCGACGGACTTAACTGTGCGATGTTACGCCTTAGGTTTTGCCATTTATATTCAGAATAGGGAATAACGTTGTTTGAAAAGAAGAAAGCTAGTGCTGCAAGTCCGACGATAAAAAAAATAAGACTACGCATGGCCCGCTGTAAAGAGATACCTGTAGACTTCATTGCAGCGAACTCGTATTTTTCGGCAAAACTACCAAAAACCATCAATGAGGTGACCAAAATGGTAAGTGGTAACACCATGGGAATAAGCTTAGGAGAGAAGAACCAAAGAAATTTCAGAACAATCCAAACATCCAAATCTTTTCCTGCTAATTCAGAAATGTATAGCCAAATACTTTGTAGTACAAAAATGAACATTAAAATAATGAAGACGCTCGCAAACGTCTTCAAATATGTTACCAATATGTACCGGTCTAGTATTTTCACCAGAAGCTTAGTCTAATTTATTGATGTAATAGCCGTCTTTTTTATACTTGGCTTCATCAAAGGTAAACATCCCTTTACTTACAGGCTGATTGGTTTTAAAAGAATTTACCGTTAGCGTGTATTTAGTACCGTTGGCATCTGTCTGTATCAATTTGTAGATATGCTTTGTTTGCGCATCTACTCCTAATAAAATATCCTTAATCTCTGCTTTAGAGTCTATTGGAATTAATTTTACAAACTGAATTTTACGTCCCTTTACATTTTGTACTACATCCATTTTATAGGTATATCCTTTTTCGTAGAAGGTCAACATTTTACTTGGTGTAATCTGTTTGTCTTCTGCAGGGTTGTAATTTGAAATCGTTACCTCTTCGTCTTCCGGAACTACAGTATATATTTTTGCTCCATCAAACATAGTTGTTGTGCCTAACATGTGCAATACATATTTATCACCCACAATAGTAACATCACCTCGAGTATCTTGGTTAATTCCTTCTTTAGCGTTACTTAAATTGTACTTAAAATCGATTGCAATATTGTCGTAACTTTTGGCTTTCGCCGAAACTTCTTTCAACAATCCCTTCGCGTCTTGCGCATTCGCAAAAGAAAAGGCAAATAGCGTAAATGCTATTAATACTAAGTTTTTCATTTTAAAGATCTTCATGTTCGTTTTCTAAATGTTGGTTTAATGCATCTATTGTTGGAACGAGTACTTGTCTTGCTTTACTTCCTTCAAATGGGCCTACAATCCCAGCTGCTTCCAACTGGTCTATAATTCGTCCTGCTCTATTGTAACCAAGCTTCAACTTTCGCTGTAATAACGAAGCCGATCCTTGCTGTGCAATGACCAAAACTTCGGCAGCATCACGAAACAATTTATCACGTTCTTCAATGTTATTATCAATTGTTGTGCCACCTTCTTCTCCTACGTATTCTGGAAGCAAATGAGCACTTGCATACGCTTTCTGACTGCCAATATAGTCTGTGATATCTGCCACTTCTGGGGTGTCTACAAAAGCACATTGTATACGGGTTAAATCATTACCTTGGGTATACAACATATCTCCACGCCCTATTAATTGATCGGCACCACCAGAATCTAAAATTGTTCTAGAATCTATCTTGCTAGTTACTCTAAAGGCAATCCTCGCAGGGAAATTAGCTTTAATTATACCGGTAATTACATTTACAGAAGGTCTTTGTGTGGCTACAATTAAATGAATACCAATGGCACGCGCCAATTGTGCCAACCTGGCGATAGGCGTTTCTACTTCTTTACCTGCCGTCATGATTAAATCTGCAAACTCATCTATTACTAAAACAATGTAAGGCAGAAATTTGTGTCCGTCGTTCGGATTTAACTTTCGGTTTTTAAATTTGGTGTTGTATTCTTTAATATTTCGGCACATCGCATCTTTAAGGAGGTTGTAGCGATCGTCCATTTCAATACAAAGCGAATTAAGCGTGTTAATTACTTTGTTGGTGTCTGTAATAATAGCTTCTTCAGTATCTGGAAGTTTTGCTAGGTAGTGTCGTTCAATTTTATTGAACAGGGTAAGTTCCACCTTTTTAGGGTCTACCAACACAAATTTTACTTCTGCAGGATGCTTTTTGTAAAGCAGCGATGTGAGAATTGCATTTAGTCCAACAGATTTACCTTGTCCGGTGGCTCCAGCCATTAAAAGGTGCGGCATTTTAGCGAGATCTACAACAAAAGTCTCGTTGCTAATAGTTTTACCAAGGGTGAGAGGTAGTTCCATTTCAGCATTCTGAAATTTTGGCGATGCAATTGCAGAACGCATGCTAACAATACGCGGATTCTTATTAGGAACCTCAATACCAATAGTACCACGACCAGGGATAGGAGCAATAATTCTAATGCCTAGTGCCGAAAGCGATAAGGCAATATCATCTTCCAAATTTTTAATCTTAGAAATTCTAATTCCCGCTTCTGGAACAATTTCATACAGTGTTACTGTAGGACCAACCGTTGCCTTAATATTAGAAATGCCAATCTTATAATTTAGAAGGGTTTCTACAATACGGTTTTTATTTTCTTCTAACTCTTCTTGGTTTATGGTAATCCCTTTTCCAGCAGTATAATCTTTTAAAAGCTCTATGGTAGGAAACTTAAAGTTGCTCAACTCCAGCGTAGGATCAAACTGTCCGAAATCTTCAACCAGCTTTTTGCTGAGGTTTTCCTCTACGGTTTCTTCTTCTGCCGTGGTCTCTACTTCCATAGCAACATCTACTTCCGAGGCTATTTCTTTTTGAACAACGGTTTTAAGCACCGGCTCTTCAATAGTTTCGGTGGGAGGGGTTACAATTTCAATGCTCGATGTTTTTTCTTCGGAAACTTGAGTTGTTTTTACATCTAGCGTTTCAACAACCTCTTTCTCGTAATCTGTCTGATTGATATTTTCTGAAGTAGAAAAATCTTCTTTTATATCGTTTTTTGTTTTTCTGAAAGCCGCAATCGCCATTTCGGGTGTAAGCTTTAACCGAAGTACCAAATACACAATTGCTAAGAACGCCATAATTAATATGGTTCCAATAAGCCCGAGATAGTCTTGTGATAAGTCGTTTAACTCATACCCAATAACACCACTTAATAGAGAGGAAGTTTCAGTAAAAAATCCGAAGAACGCTGAAATCCAAATCATAACTAAAAGCCCCCAAAACCAAAAATTGAGCAGTTGTTTTTTTGCGTAATCTAAAAAGAGATACACCCCTGTGAGCGTAATTAAAAAGGCAAAAATAAATGATGCAATTCCGAAGCCGCGGTACACAAAGAAATGCCCTACATTACTTCCAAACTTATTTAGCCAGTTTGCTGTTTCAGTCTCTCGCGCTAAAATCCCTACCTGGCTTTGATCGGTCTGCCACGTAAAAAAGTAAGAAGCAAACGAAATAAGCAATGCCACTCCCATTAGCGCTAAAAAGCTTCCTAGCACAATCTTGTGTTGTTTAGAAAGCGTAAATGTCATCTTTTTACGCGGAGTTTTAGTCTTTTTTGTTTTTGAAGTTTTCTTCTTCGCCATCTAGGTTGGGTTCGCTATTCACAAAAATACAAATATCAAACGGCACAAACCGAATAAAATTTTATAAATGCTTTTGTAACGATTTGCCCTGCTAATGGCTTATGATTCTATATTAGGCAGGATGTAATTTATAAGGAGTTTATCTCCTTTTTTCCATTGTATATAACCTTTGTCTACTTGGCGAAGCCCTTTGTCCTTAAGTTCAACCAAAGCCCATTCTCCTTGTATTTCTAGTATTGCCATATGCTCAAAAGCAGTGTTAACATCACTTGCTTCGTGAAAGGGCTTAATTTTTGGGACTTGTGCTTGTGCATTTAGAAAATCAATACTATTTGTTGAGAGTAGAAAATCTGGCCAATAAAGTAGTTCGCCTCCTTGTTTTTTGATGCGCACTTTCTGCCCATTTTGTGAATTGCCTTCAACAACAACAAACTCACGACCTACTGCAATTACTTTTAGATAAGCAATGCCAAATTGCTGATTCATAGATTCGGGTAAGAGCCAAGGCGGGGCAGAAAGTAGTGTAAAATCACCAAATGTATCCCGTCCTAAGGCAAGACTGTCTTGAGGGGTGTGCTCATTTACACTTTTGCCATGCGTTATGTTTCCATAAAAATAGAGGGTAGGTTCTTTGTAAAAATTGTGCTTATAAAAACCTAAACCAAGTTCATGTTTGCTTAATGGAGTATCAAGTTTCATAAGTAAGTTGGCCGAAACAGGTATTGTCTCTTCAGTAGGAGAGGTGTTTTTATTTTGAAACGGCTTATTACGCTCTTCTTGACGCGCATTTTTATCTTTATACTCAAAATATGTATACCCACAAGTACCCAAGAGCACTGCCAGGAGCACCCAATTAATAACCTTAATTTTAGAGATTTCTAGGAAATGAGCAATAAAAAACGATGCAACAAAAGCAATACCACCAAACATAACTCCATACCCTAAGACTATGGCGCCTCCAGCCAGACCCTGATTTTTGCCTGCTTCAATATAACCAGCAAAAAAGAGACCTATTAAAAAAAATACGAAGAGCATTAAAACGTAAAATGCGAGTCGAGCGGGCTTAAAGAAATTTTTCATGATTTTCAGGAATTAGGCATTGTATTATTTGTTTCCTCTAGACGTACATTTCATCAAGCGAATAGATTGTAGTTTATAAGCAGTTTTCCATCTTTTTTCCATCGTATCCAGCATTTTCCTTTTACTGTATTGTAGTCGTCTGCTAAAATTTCTACTTCCATCCAATCGCCCATGACGTAGCGAGGTTTAAAATAGGCAGGAGTAATAATACGCCCAGCCGATTTAACCATTGGGTGGTCATATACTTTTTGGTTTTTATCTATAAATTCTACAGAGTGACAATTCAACATAAACTGTCCCCAACTCATAAAATTTCCGCTGTAGGTGTGCACATATGCGGTGGTACCCGTACTTTCGTTAATTACAATTTCAGTATAATCAACTCCTAAACGCTTCACTCTCATAATAAAGATTCCGTAGTCTAATTTTTCATTAAAAGGTTCAAAACCCTTTGGGGCATACCCAATTCCATCTACATAATTGCCGTGTCTCTTAGTAAAAGTTATGCTGTCTATCGCCCGTTCTTGGGATCCTGCTTTACTATTAGGGGTATCATACAGGTAAAGCACTGCTACATCTTTAGTGTTTGGTGTAAAAAAGCCTTCACCTAATGTACTTTGTTGTGCTAGCATAACTTGTATTCCAAAGCACAACACAAAGCTTGTGATACCTACACGTTTAATTAATTGTTTCCACATTATTTAATTTCCTTTGAGACAGTTACCGTTTCTCCTTTTTTAACTTCCATAGTAAATTGAGCGCTTTTTGCAGAAGAATTGTATACGCCCACCTCTACTAATGTAACATTATATGTACCAGGATTTAGAATAACATCTCTAAATTTCTTGTAGGTTCTACCTCCATAAACAATCTCGCCCGTTGCCGCATCTTTAATCTTTACACCAACATCATATTGCTCACCATTGTAAGTTCCCGCAATACTCGCTTGCCCGGTTTCAAAGTCAAAAGACACATTTGTTGTTTGCCCTCCAACAATTACCTGATCTTTTATGGTAGTTGTGGTGTTAAGCCCTTTCATTACTAATGCCTGAATATCGATGCTATAGGTGCCAGCATTTAATTCAATTTCTTTAGTTTTTCCATATGTTCTAGCCCCGTTTACAACCTTACCATCTGCATCCTTTATTTTTAATGTACTATCCCAGCCTTCACCATTATTTGTCGTGGTGACTGCAAGTGTTCCGCCATCAAAGCTTACAATAGTGTAAGTGAGTTTGTCATCAGACGTTTGTACATTTTTTATTGTAATTGGCTTTACTTTAGAGTTTTCTAAAGGTCTAACCACCAAATCGTATGTTTCTTGAGGGAGAAAGACGAAGGCAGTGTCTCTATAAGTTCGCTTGTAGCCTGCTTCATTATCGGTTCCTGCTTTATATGCCTTAACATATGCATCAATAGCTTCTCCATTCATAGTGGCATACACTCCGTGATTTCCATCGGGCTTGTCTACAGTTTCTGACGCTACTAAAGTCATTGCATCTCCTAGTCCGCTAGCATCTGCAGCGTCGTAATAGTTACCATCGCCTGCCTTTGCGGCACATTTAAGTTGTTCTGTTTCGCCTTTCTTTAGTCCGAAACCTACAATATGTAGTTTAAAATCGATTCCTTCTTTTTTTGCTGCGGAAACTACCTTACAGATGTCACCATCGCAAGACTCAATACCATCTGTTATTAAAACAATGGTCGCTTTTTGTTTTGAAGTTCTAAGCTGCCCAATTACCGTTTCTGCCGTATAGGCTAGTGGTGTTTTTCCTAATGGTTTAATATTTTTAACAGCGGTTGCTACTTTACTTTTAGAAGTGTTAGACATTGGCAATAATGTTTCCACATCGCGACAATCCCCCTTTTTTCTATGGCCATAAGCAATTAAACCAATTTGCTGATTTTCAGCAAAGTCGTTTATAGAAGTAGAAAGTACTGTCGAAGCGATTTCCATTTTGGTTTTGCCCTCCATTTGTCCCCACATAGAACCACTAGCATCATAAATAAAGATGATAGGCGAGGGTGTTTCAGGATTTTGCTTGTTTTGTCCAAACGCTAGATTAGCGAGAAAAACCAGACAAAGAATCAGAAGTAATTTTTTCATGATACGATAATATATTAGTTAGTGGCTAAATTTAAATTTACAACAATAAATTTATTGGAAACAAACTTACAACCAATGTGTTAGCGTGTCAATTACCCGTTTGGGTAGTTTCAGAAAGATGTGTGAAAATAGGGTTTTTGAAGGCTCTTATTGCTCCTTTTTAAGCGGAAATATGATTCCAACATGTTCGTAATCGAACTCTTCAAAATAAGGTAGAATGACATCGGGGGTTAATGTGATGCTGTCTGTTGAAGTTACTATATGTAGTGACTCTAAATTCTGAACAAGATCATGTCGATCAGACGCACTGTTTAAGTTAAAATTACTTTCTGCACCAATATATAATGCCTGTTTAGGAAGTAAGGTGACCTTTATGGTTAAAGAGTCTGCAGAAAGTGCAATTGTTTTTGGTTGGGTAGGATCTTTTACGCGTGTAAAACTTCGAAAATCTTTTACAACAGGGTTTGTAATAAAAGGATACTGATTAGTTACTCGTTTTGTGGTATAGGTTATATGAATTTCACCTTCCGAAGTATTGTAAATATAAAACTCAGTAAGGTAAGAACAGCTAGTAAGCGAAAGGGCGCATATGGTAAGTAAAATCCATTTCATATTAAAACTTCGGAATATAAATAATACAACCTACCACTATGGCAATGCCAGCGGCAAAGAATACAGCACCCGCGGCAACGTCTTTAATATAACCAATCTTATTATGGAAGTCTGGGTGAACAAAATTTGCAATTTCTTCGGCAGCGGTATTTAAGCCTTCAACGCTAAGAACTAACCCAATAGCCAACATCTGAAACATCCACTCTGTTGCGGAAATTTCAAAGTAAAAGCCAGCACCAATCATAATTAATGAAATAACAAACTGTACCTGTATACTCGCTTCATGACGCACCAGCATATAGGCACCTTTCGCTGCGTATTTAAAGCCTTTAAGACGTTTGCCTAGAAAAGTGTTCCACATTATTTTAATGCATTTAATGCGTTTTCGTAGTTGGGTGCTTGTCCAATTTCTGGCACCTGTTCACTATAAAGAATAGTATTATTCTCATCTAAAACCAATACCACTCTAGAATGTAGGCCTTCAAAAGCTCCAGTAGTAATATCTAGACCATTCTGTTTTCCGAAGGAACCTGTTTTAAAGTCGCTTAACATTTCAACATGTTCTAAGCCATCTGCTGCACAAAATCTAGCTTGAGCAAATGGTAGGTCTCTAGAAATACAAAGCACTTTGGTATTTTCTAGCGAAGCTGCTTCTTCGTTGAATTTTCTAGACGAGGCAGCACAAACGCCTGTGTCTACACTAGGAAAAATGTTTAGTAACTTACGGTAACCCTTGTAATCACTAAGGGTTTTTGTAGATAAATCTGTTGCTGTGAGTTCAAAATCTGAGAGGATACTTTGTACTGCAGGAAGATTTCCAGAAGTTTTTATTGGGGTTCCTCCTAATGTAATGTTAGCCATGATGGTATAAATGTAAATTAAGTTATAAAAATAGGCATTCGGAAGAGATCTTCATAATAAAGGTTTCATAAAAAGAGCTTAGCTATTTTTCTTCGGAAATTTCCTGACTTTTAAATTGTGCTAATATTAAAACTACCCAAGTGGGTAATTGACAGTTAGTTACATAAAATTTAGTTTTGATTCGTATAAAAACGATCCAATATAAATTCAACAAATTGAACACGAAAACTACACGAAAGCAGTGCAGTTCTGTACATTCTTTTCTTGGCTAACTCTCCTCGGGCATAGGCATAGATTCAACAAATGCAGACAATGCTTCCACATGTAGAATTTCAACTAAAACAGAACTTCATGAAAAAAACATTTTTTTTACTCGCAATTATAGTTTCTTTCGGTTTATACGGTCAAGATGATTGTATTCCTATACCGAATGGAAATTTTCAAAATTGGTCTGGAAATGACGACCCCGTTAATTGGCTTACCACCAATATGGGCGATAAATACGGAACTCCCACAGTTGGGTTCGATATGCGTAATGTATTTAGAACTCCAGGAAAATTTGGCTTTGGGGTACGCATTAAAAACGCATCGGTTTTAGAGATGCTAAAAAGTGAAAAGCCAGAGGAGTTTGCAAAGCTTCCTGCATCTGTAAAAGAACAACTTCGGAAGAGTTCTTTTAGTGGTTCTCTCTTTACGTGTCAGGGTAATTGTGAAGACGCCACCTTGTCAGAAAATGAAGTGTTTATGAGAAAAAACATGTTCTTTCCGTTAGAAAAAGCTCCGGGCGCCTTATGTGGATATTACAAAGCTAATTTAAAGGAGGGCGATAAATTATGGATATTTCCTTACCTGGCTATAGAAAATGATATGTCGGCAGGTGGTGTAATGCCAGGTGAAACGGCCTCTGTAATTACAAAAAGCACAAGCGATTGGACCGCCTTTAGAATCCCATTACGTTTACTTCCAGACCGAACTCCGGTAAAAGCATTAATCCAAATGCAAATGGTTGGTAGTGGTTTTCCAGTTACACCGCCATATGGTATGAGTGCTATAGAATTAGCTCAAAAATATCCTAGTACCGACGGTAGCGAAGTGTTTATTGATGAGTTATGTTTTTGTGGAGAAGCAGATGTAATTGACCCTGATGACCCTATATTAAATGCTATAGGAATGGGAACTGGGGGAGGTTCTGGATCCGGGACAGGAGATGAAAACAACTCAGGAAATGAAACAGGGGAAGTTATTTATATGGCTCCCAACGGCAGTGACACTAATTCTGGTACAAGAGCGAATCCGTTTGCAACCATTCAAAAGGCACTAACGGTAGCACAAGGAAAGCGATTGCAAGGTAAGCCTGTGAAAATTATTGTTAAAGACGGGACCTACAGACAAGAGGCTTCGATAAGTGGGAATGGTGGAAATCTACCTCCTTTACAAATTGAAGCAGAGAATCTACATCAAGCGATTTTTATAGGTTCTGAACCTATTACGGTGAACCCTAATTGGCAGAGTCAAACGCAGAATTTGTATATGACTACAAATGGGACGCTACATCCAGATCAAAAGCCGGTATTTAATGCTGCCAATTATAGCAATCCAATGGATACTTCGGTTCCTGCGTTGTTAGTTAATGGAAGACAGTTAAAGCATCAGCAAGGAGGTAACCTAATGGATATTTCTAATGCTTACGTGTATAGTCCACAATTGTTTATGGTAAACCCAGGCGGGGTAAACCTTACGTCAGCTAGCATTGAAGTAAGTGTACGAGAAAACGCAATTAAAGTTGAAAGTGGAGGAAATGTACTAGTGAAAGGGTTGCGTTTAAAAGGCTACCCTCAAGCAAGTATCCCTCAATTAACAGACCAGCAAATGCCAGGACTTGATGGCGTGCAAGCTACTAACTGCAAGTATGAGTAAGTCTATTTAATCACTAAGATAATATTGTAATTAAAGGAGTGTTCAAAGATTACTTTGAATGCTCCTTTTTATTTACATTGAAGCGAATGGGGGCTATTTTTCTTTACGCATATCGCTAAGAAGATGCCCTTCTACACTAAAGGCAGCTGTATTAATAGTGTCTGAAAGATTAATAATTCTTGCGGTGATCTGTGATTCTCTTTTTTTATCATTAAATGAAGCCTCCATAGCAAATTCACTAACGCCGCAATCACTAAGCATGTCTATAAAATCTGTGTCTTCTCCCGCTCCAACAGATTGGTAGGCAAGTATCTGTATAAGGTTTATTGCAATTTTATCTGTGGTCCAGAATGTACCTTCATAGTTTGCATTGTTGCATGAAATTTCGTGGCAATCGTATTCATTTATTCTTTTTGTATCGCCAAAACTTTCTTTTTGTTGAATTGTATCCAGAGAGTCATTTAGTAATGCATGGTGCATTCCGGGCCAGTACTTTTTGTTCATAGGCAGAATGTAACCTCCTTTTGTTCCGTTTAATTCGTACAATCCCGTTATGGTACTATCTGTTGGATTGAAAAGTAAGCGTAAATCTTCATTCTTTTTTGCATGTATGATAATGGCAGTCTGGTTTTTTGAGAAAAAATAGGAGACCGTATCAGTGCGTACGTTTCCGTTCTGGTTTTCTTGCGCCACTACAAAGTCGAAACTGCCTGTAAATGATTGGCAGTAAGCAATAGTTGACACTAGAGCAATTGAAATAAACATGGTAAGTTTCATGGTATAAAATTTTATTGGTTTAGCTATCTATTTAAAAAACCGTCAATTAAGTTTTTGATGTGTTTTAGAAGCTTTGTTCTTAACATTTTAGAATTGGTATGGTATCTATATCCAGCCTTTTTTTATTGCTTTGCTTACGGCCTCGGCTCTAGAATTTACATGTAGCTTTTTGTAGATGTTCTTTATATGGGCTTTAATGGTATTGGTTGACACATATAAATCTTCGGCTATCTGGCGATTATTCGTGCCATTACTTAGCTTTTCTAATACCTCTAATTCTCTGCTGCTTAAATGGTGTTCTGTTTGTGGAGTAAATGAAGCTATTACTTGGCGTGCAATTGACGGACTCATAGGAGCGCCGCCATCAAATACATCGCGAATACCTTGAAGAAGAAACTTAGAAGAGCTTCCTTTTACTAAGTAGCCAACGGCGCCATTTCGTAAAGCAGAGAAAACTAGATCTGATTCTTCATGAACGGTTAGCATCACAATATTGAGTTCTGGTTGTATTTTTTTTAACTTCGGAATTGCCTCTATACCAGATATACCAGGAAGGTCAATGTCTAGAAGTAAAACATCAGGGCAGTGATTTTTTAGAATTTCCAGCGCAGCTTCCGCAGAAAAAAAAGTTCCGGTTACATGAAACCCTTCGGCATTATTAAGAACTTGTTGCAACGACTTTAAGATGAGCGCATCGTCTTCAACAATAGAAATTTTTATGTTAGATAGCTTGTTCATTAAGTTAAAGCAAGATACGTTTTATCTCCTAACTGTCAGTTACCCAGACGGGTAGTTTCTAAAGTGAGTGTTAACGCGGTTCCGCCATTGGTTTTAGAATTTATTTTTAGAGCACCACCCAAAGCTTCAGCTCTCTCACGCATATTTTTAAGTCCGTTACCATTACTTTCTTGATTGGTATCAAACCCGTTACCATTGTCTTTAAGTATCACGATAAGCTTACCAGGTTTATGCTGAATGCTAAAATGTAGGGTAGTAGGGTTGCCATGCTTTACACAATTGTTGGTAGCCTCTTTTAAAATCATTAGCAAATGCCGACGTTCTGCCATATTAAGCTCCTTTGTTTTTAGGTCTTCGGAAATGGGCTCACTTTTAAATTGAATGTTTGCATATTCACAGAACTTGCCTGCAAATTCGGTATATCTGGTAAGGGTGTCATAGGCATTATCTTTTGAAGGATCTAAGGTCCAAATAAAATCACGCATACCGCTATTGAGGTCTTGTACGTTTTCTTCAATTTGATGCAAATGGTCTTGTAATGCTTTATTATCAATGTTTTCCATACGGGCTAGTTCGGTAATCAATGAAATTCGTGTGATTTTTGTACCCGCCTCATCATGGAAATCGCGTGAGCTTCGTTTTCTGAAAATATCTCGTTCTTGGGCACGTGCTAATTCTACGCGTCGCTCTTGTTGCAGTCTAAGTTTCAGTAAAAAGTAGACAAATCCAATAGCTGCTAACGCGAAAAGAATGTATGCCCACCACGTGCGGTGCCAAGGTGGTAATATTTCAATTTGTAACGAAATAGGAGCGCTCCATACTCCATCATTGTTTGAAGCTTTAGCTAAGAGTGTATAGGTGCCTGGGTCTAAATTTGTGCGGGTAATGATGGGGTTTGTAGTGTAGGTCCAATTTTCTTCAAAACCATCGAGTTTATAGGCGAAGGAGGTTTGTTTTGGCAACGTATGATTTACGGTTGTAACTTGAATTGAAAATATCTTATCTTGAGGTTTTAGCGTGATTTTTTGAAGATATCTAAGTGCTTCAGGAATTGTAAAAGTATCTTTCGTTTTGCCTTTTATTGGTACTATTTCATTTAGAACCCTCAAATTTGAATAGTAAACCTTAGGTGCTGCAGTATTTTCAAAAATTTTATTTGGATTAAAATGAATTACCCCAGAAGTGTTTCCGAAATACAGCTTACCATCTTTAGTTTTAACTGCAGCTGCTTGATTAAAATCTAGGTTTTTATTTGCTAGGGTTTTAATATATGGTTTTAATTCATTTGTTGCTTTGTTCCATTTGGTTAAGCCGTTTCCAGTACTTAGCCAATACTGGTTTTGGTTTACTTTAACCATTTCATATACTACATTGTCACTTAAACCATCTTCTTCAGTAAATCTTTTTACTTGCGGGGTAGATGATGTAAAGAGGGCCTCTTTATCGGAAAATTGAAAAACTCCTGCACCTGTGGTCATGATAAGTTCCCTTTCATCTACACATAGAATTTTGTGAATACCATACGAGCCCATAATTGCATTCCCTGGTAAACGGGTAAAGTAATCTTGGGTGTTTTCATCTTCTATCATTCCAAAACCTAAAATAGATGTCCCAAGCCATATCCTATCCTTTTCATCTATTTCCATAGAAATTATTACATTTTCAAGAATGCCGGTAGGCTTGTCCTTAAAGCTAAATTGTTTAAGAGAGCCATCTCTATTTACTTTAATAAGACCAGCGCCATGTGTGCCAACATACATACTGCCGTTTTTGCCCTTTTTTATAAAGTAAGTATACTGACTTAAATGTGCGTTGTGCGTAACCGTGCTTAAATCGAATTGAGAAATTGTATATGTTTTCTTTGTTCTATCTGCCCAATCTATAATATTGACGCCATTAAAAGTTGCCAGCCAAATCCTGCCATGATCATCTTCTTCAATTCCAATAATTTGAGCCCCTGAAAGCTTTTGTTCTCCCTCACCATTAGAGATATGAATATATGCTTCTACAGAATTATCTGGGCTAATTACTGTGACTCCATTTTCGTAGTTGCCAATCCACAAAAACCCTTTAGAATCTTCATAGATAGAAAAAGTCTTATCGCTTGCTAGACTTCTAGGGTTGTCTTTTTCATAACGTAAGACACCAAACTGATTGAGATAGGGGTCGTAAACATCCAGACCAGAGATGGTCGCCACCCACATTCTATCATTAGCGTCTCGGGCTATGCTAAACACTTGATTAGAACTTAGGGAGTTATCATTATTAGGATTGTGATATAAATATGTAAAGGTTTCTGTCTCTGGTTGCAGTAAAGTAATGCCATGAAAAGTAGCCATCCATAGCAAGCCATTTTTATCTTCAGAAATTTCGTAGATAAATCCGTGGGATGGGCCTTTATTTGGTTGCGGCGGATAATGCTTAAAGCTAGGGTTGTCCCAAGTACCAGTTAATAATACTAATCCTAGGGTTTCACATCCTATCCAATACCTATTTTTACTATCTCTAAAAATAGATTGAAGCTTGTCTTCTGGTAATCCATTTGTTGAGTCTAAATGTTTAAATGTGTCATTTTCGGGGTTAAAAATTGAAATTCCCACGTTCGAGACTAATACTAATCTACCATCATCTAAAACCTCTATCTCTCGTATAGCAGTCTTCCTTGGACCATCTTTTTTTCCTTCCACATACGGCCAAGAAGTAATGTTATGAGTTTCTTTGTTTATACGAGATAGACCTCCGCTGGTGCCAATATAAATGTACGGGCCATGTTCTTTTAAAAATGCAATATGGTCTCGAATAAGGCATTGGTCGCAAGTACCAACTTTAGAGAAATTAGTAAATAATTGGGTTCTGGGATTGTATTTAGAAAGTCCTTTTCTTGTGCCTAACCATATCATTCCATCTGTGTCTTCAATGGTGTGGAACACTTCATTAAATACGAGTCCGTTTTTTAAGGTGTCTATGGGTGTTTGAAAAACGTCAAATTTGGAGCCGTTAAATCTGTTTACTCCTTTGTGCGTAGCAACCCAAACATGCCCCGTTTTATCAATTTCTAGGTCGTATACAGCAATTTGGCTCAATCCATCATCCACTCCATAATGCTGAAATTGAATTTGGTTTTGGGCATAAATTTCGAAAATAAAGAGCAAAAGAAGTATAAAGATTATAGGCTTCTTCATAAATAAATTGGTTAGTATTTTAAAATTACAAATAAATACTGAAAATCAATAGATTACATTTTGTGAATCTTGTTAAGTTTCCGAAGGAAGCTATTAAAAATAGTGCTGTAATTCCTTACCCATTTGGGTGATATTGTTAGAAATGCAAACCATAAAAAAACCCGCTTTCTAAACAGAAAGCGGGTCAAGTTTAACCTAACTTACTTAAATAAATAAACTAATTTCTTGGCATGAATTAGTTTAAATGCTCTGAAAGATATGCTGCAACACCTTCGCGATTTGCGCTCATAGCCGTTGCTCCTTCCTGCCAATTTGCAGGACATACTTCACCATTTTGTTGCACATGGGTGTATGCGTCTATTAATCTTAGAAATTCTGACACGTTTCTACCAAGTGGCATGTGGTTAATACCTTCATGAAAAACTGTTCCTTCTTCATCGATGAGGTATGTAGCGCGATATGTAACATTATCACCGTCTACTAAAACTACTCCTGTTTCTTCATCATAGCGCTCATTAGTAACATCTAAAATGCCCAATTGGTTTGATAGGTTACGGTTGCTATCTGCCAAAAGCGTATAAGATACACCTTCAATTCCGCCGTGATTTTTAGGGGTGTTTAACCATGCAAAATGTACTTCAGGAGTGTCGCAAGAAGCTCCAATTACAATGGTATTTCTCTGCTCAAAAGCATCCATTGCGTCTTGAAATGCGTGTAATTCTGTTGGACAAACAAACGTAAAGTCTTTAGGGTACCAAAACAAAAGAACCTTTTTGTTTTCTTCTTTTGCTTTCTCAAGAATGTTCACTTTGTGTGTAACTCCTGACTTGTTTGTTGCGTCTACTGCAATATTTGGAAATTTTTTACCTACAATGGCCATATGTGTATATTTTATATTGTTTTTTCTTCTGAAATCGGCTAAAATTGTTGCCTTGATTTTAGAGGGTGCAAAGGTACAGAATCGTAAGTCAAAAAGAAAGAAAGTTGAAGCCTGATTTTTATAAATTTCAGTTAAAAAAAATGCTTCAGAAAAGGGAATTTCCGAAGCATTAAAAAATTAAGGCTTTTTATAATTATGCAGTCTTAGGCTGACGTAACATCTTTATTTTTATTCTGAAAGCTGCAAATAGTAAAGTCATAAACGGACTTAGCCAATTGAAGATAGCATAGACAAAATAATCGGCCACACTAACGCCTAAAACGCCACTCTGGTAGGCCCCACATGTATTCCAAGGGATTAGTACCGAAGTTACAGTACCACTGTCCTCAAGCGTTCTAGATAAGTTCTGAGGTGCAAGTCCTCTGTTTTCATATGCTTTTTTAAACATTTTTCCTGGTACTACAATGGCAAGGTATTGATCACTCGCAACTACGTTAAGACCTAAACAGCTAATTACGGTGCTTGCAAAGAGTCCGAAGATACTGCTTGCCAAAGCCAATAATGATTTTGTAATTCTAGACAATGCGCCAATTCCATCCATAATTCCTCCAAAAACCATGGCACAGATGATAAGGTAAATAGTCCATAACATTCCTTCCATACCTCCTGCAGAAAATAGGTCGTTTAGTTTTTCATTTTCGGTAACAATTGCGGTATCTGTAAGTATAGATTGTACTATGGCTCCCATACTAGAATCACTTAGACCTGCGAGCACTTCAGACTGGAATATTACAGCAACAACTGCTGCAGTTACAATCCCTGCTGTTAATGCGATAAGCGGCTTTGTTTTAAAGAAAATTAATGCAATAACTATAGCTGGGACGATAAAAAGCCAAGGCGTAATATTGAAAGTTGCATCAATAGTCGTTAATAATCCGCTAATGTCGGCATCTCCCGTCACATCTACAGTCGCGCTTATAATTGAAAAGACGATTAAGGTAACAATAACCGTTGGCACTGTTGTCCATGCCATATATTTTATGTGTGTAAACAAATCTGTTCCCGCCATTGCTGGGGCTAAGTTTGTGGTATCACTTAAGGGAGACATTTTATCTCCGAAATAAGCTCCAGAAATAACAGCTCCTGCTATCATTCCAGGATTTATGCCTAAGGCTGTTCCAATTCCTACAAGGGCAATACCTACCGTAGCAGAGGTCGTCCACGAGCTCCCTGTAGCGACTGAAATAATAGCAGAAATAATTAGCGATGCAGGCAAGAAAATTTCTGGACTTAGAACTTGTAGTCCGTAATAAACCATTGCAGGTATAACACCACTTATAAGCCATGTGCCGGCCAATGCACCAACTAAAAATAGAATCACGATAGGTACAAATACACTTTTTAGATTCTCCCACACCTCTAGTAACATGACGCCTAGAGAGACTTTGTTAAAGAGGCCAACAACCGCACCTACTACACCTCCCATAAGGAGTATTAGTTGATTGGTATAACCGCCCAACCATTCTTGGCCTTCTACAAAGAAGATGTTATAGGCAAGTAGACCCATGAGAATTACAACAGGTATAAGTGCCTCCCAAATAGAAAGCTCTTTATTATCTATAATATGTTGTTTCTCGATATCAATTTCAGAGAGGTTGTCGTTTTCTTGCATTGGTTGTAGTTTAATAGAAATGTAATGTTACGACTTTGTTACCTTTTTAGCAAACTTGATTGTATCGAAGCATATTGCGTATTGTAATCACATGTTTATAGTTAGGTACGTACTCATTGAACTACGTTAACCACTCATAGAATTAGCTCTTCACTCTTTTGTATAATTTTTATTCGAAAAAAATCGGATATTGTATTAAAATAGGCCCATCATTATAACATTGATAAGACAAGATTCATTTTTTCATATCGCAAGAAATAAGCTTCTTTTGATATGTATGCTTGTAGTGATACTACATGCTAAACATGATTCCGTAATTGCACAAGTTAATATTGATAGTCTTCAAAATGTTTTAAATGCCGAAATCTCTTCTAACGAGGCGTTAGAACTTCGATTATTACTAGCTGAGGCATACTTAGAAAGCAATTTAGAAATGGCAAGTGCTACTTTAGATACCATTCACGCTAATTTAAGCACCACTAGTAAACCCAAATTCTGGATTCGTTATCATCTTAACAGAAGTATTTTTCATAGAATTGATGGTACGTTATCATCTGGAATTTCCGAAGCAAATAAAGCATTACAACTTGCCAATGTGCATAAAGACTCGGTGCGCTACAAGTCGAAAATTTACAATATTCTAGGAGCATTATACGATGACGATTCTAATGCGAAAATGGCGCTAGCCCATCATTTTAAGGCACTTAGATATGCAGAGACTTTACAATATGACGCTCAAATTGCAACAATTTGTAATGGTATTGGACGAGTGTATTTGTATTTGTCTGAGTTTGATAATGCTAAAGAGTATTACTCGAGAGCTATTGCCATTAAAGAACGCAATAATGAATACGATCAACATTTAGGAACTTTCTATACCAATCTCAGCAACTGTTACGATGCAGAGGGTAAATATGCAGAATCTTTGGTGTATTTAAATAAAGCAATTCAACTTAAAGAAAAAGCGAAGAGCTTTGTAAGTATTATTCCTTCGTATAATAATAAGGCATATACCCTTTATTTAATGAAAAGGTTAGGTGAGGCTGAAACTACCATTCAAAAGGCGATTCATCTTGCAGATTCTTTAGCAATAGAAACCGAAGCGATGTATGCTTATAGTACGTATGCCGAAATTTTATTTGCCCAAAACAAAATTGCCAAGGCTGAAGAATATATGACACGGTCTATAGAAATGAGTAAGAAAAATAAGGACTTATACTTGGCGAAGTACAACCTTGATTTAATGTATAACATTTATTTGAAGAAGGGCGATTATAAAAAAGCGTTAGATTTTTTTAAGGAACGTAGTGTGGTTATGGACTCTATCTACAACATTAAAAGTAGAAGTGAAGTTGAAAAGCTCGCCCTTACCTATGAAACCGAAAAGAAAAATAAGGAAATAGAACTCCTTAACGCAGAGAAAAAAGTGAGTGCCATAGACTTAAAGAAAAGTAGACAGCTTCAATTAGCATTTTTGGCGGGTGCTGTATTAGCCATTTTAGTAATCATTCTCCTTTGGTCGCGTCATAAAAACAAAGTGAAAACAGACAAATTGGTTAAAGAAGCACTAGAGAAAAGTTATGAAAAGAAACTTTCAGAAACAGAGCTACAGGCCCTTCGCGCGCAAATGAATCCGCATTTTCTGTTTAATTGTTTAAATTCAATTAATAGTTTTATCATTAAAAACGAACAGGAACAAGCTTCAGAGTACTTGTCTAAGTTTAGCATGCTTATTAGAAAAGTTTTAAGCAATTCAAAGTTACCTAAAGTTACGCTCGCCAATGAACTTGAGGCCTTAGAATTGTACATTGAATTGGAAGCGTTGCGATGTAATCATAAATTTGAACACACTATTACTATAGAAGAATCTGTGGAAGTAGATTATCTCGAAATACCCCCACTTCTCATTCAGCCATATGTAGAAAACAGTATTTGGCACGGTTTAATGCACAAAGACAAAGGTGTTGGAAAGCTTTTTATAGACATTAAACAGCACAATAATATGCTAGTTTGTAGCATTGAAGACAACGGAATTGGTCGTAAAGCCGCAGCAATAAAAAGCCGCAGTAAAACGAAACAAAAATCGTTTGGAATGAATATTACCGAAGAACGCCTAGAGCATGTCAATGAAAAGTACAAAGAACGTAGCCAAGTAGAAATATTCGATTTAACTTCGGAAACTGGACTAGCATTAGGTACTAAAGTGATCATTAAAATTGCCATATAATGGAGATTCAAGCAATAATTATTGACGATGAACAGCACTGTATAGATACTCTTACATGGCAAATTAATAAATACACCAAGGAGGTACGTGTTGTAGCTGCATTTAGTTCGCCAAAAGAGGCGATTGTTTATCTTGAATCGAATGCCATAGATTTAGTATTTCTCGACATTGAAATGCCTGAAATGAATGGTTTCGACTTTTTAGCTCAAGTACAAAATATTCAGTTTGAAGTTATTTTTGCAACGGCGTATGACGAGTTTGCCATAAAAGCATTTCATGCTAGTGCAATTGATTACCTTTTGAAGCCAATTCACAAAGATTTACTTATTTCGTCAATTGCTAAAGTCCGTAAAAAGAAGCAACCAAAAATTCTTCCAGAACAGATGAATATTCTGTATGGAGCTCTTAATGCAAAAGAACCAGTTAAAGAACGTATTGCAGTACCTACTCAAGAAGGATTACATTTTGTTAGGGTAAATGAAATTTTATATTGTATTTCAAACAGTAACTACACGTTTATTTATTTAGATGGGGGAAAACAATTGCTCGTGAGTAAAACCCTCAAAGAAATTGAAGCCATGCTTCCAGTGCAAAGCTTTTTGCGCATACATCATTCGCATTTAATTAATTTTAAGAAAATCGAAAAATATATTCGCGGCGATGGTGGGTATGTAATTATGGACGATAAAAAATCGTTGAGCGTAAGCCGTAGTAGAAAGGAAGCGCTTCTTTCCAAATTCTAGCGATACATAGTTTTGTTACCTACTCATTGATTACCGTTAACTACAGTTAATTTAGGGCAATTACTCATCTTATGTATGTAAGTCCTTGTTTTTGAAATAGTTTTGAGATAAATCAAGAAACTATGCCAAGCAAAAAAGTAACATCGTATCAATTACTCTACATCGAAGGAGTTAAACAGAAAGCTTATATCAGTTGCTGGGATCAGGGACAATTTCAGGGCTACATCGATTTTTATGAACCCGAAGATTTGCCAGCGCCAGGCCTAAATAGCAACGGAAGCCTTCATTTAGCGTATCCGGTGGCCCGATTAGATGGTATTGTTCAAACACTTCGGGAAGAGAGCCCTATATACATTCAGGTCATCACCTCGGGTTCCTTCACTACGTGTAGAATTACCACCACTAATGAACCAGTTGGTGAGCAAGAAGGGCTAGCGATGTAGTTCAATTTCAATACTAACCTATAAGCTATTAATCATGCCAAAAAAAGAATTCAATTCATACAAAGTACACCTAACCCATGGAGTTTGGAGTGAAGCGCAGATTTTGTGCTATAAAAACAATGTTTATCAGGGAATTATAACTTTTATGTCTGGTACTATTAATGAACCAACAATTAATGCCAATGGTACTTTATCACTTTACTATCCTTATAACAAGTTTGAAGATATTTACACCTTGTGTAGAGAGGAGAGCCCTGTTTATATAGAAGTATGGGGAACTACAGATAAATATTGTAGAGTGACAACTGCTGCAGAACCTGTGGGTGAGGAGGAAGGAAATTAATTGGCTTTAAAGTTTATAGTTATGAAATCTACAACCTCACTTTTTGTTACAAGCTTACTGCTACCTTTTTTTGCCTTCAGTCAGGTGGGTATTGGCACTGTTACACCCAATGCCCAACTAGACATTCAAGCAAGTAATCAGGCCACCCCTTCAAATACAGACGGTGTCTTAATTCCAAAAGTAAACGAGTTTCCAGCAACCAACCCTACGGCCGCGCAAGATGGTATGTTGCTTTTTGCTACTGGAAATGGTAGTGTTGCTAAAGGGTTTTATTATTGGAATCACACAGTAGCCAATTGGGTTCAAGTTGTTGGAAGCTCAAATGCTGTGGGTAAAATAAATGAATTAGAAGATGCAAAGTCTGATGATGATGGTACCGATAACGGGTCTTCCATTTTCTTTGGAATTGATGCAGGGGCAAACGATAATGGTCAAAATAATTTTAATTTAGGAATTGGTTTAAATGCACTTAATGCTAATGTAGATGGTCAATTAAATATTGCCGTTGGGGGTAATGCTTTAGTATCTAATAGTGGTGGTGATCAAAATGTTGCATTGGGATATGGTACATTACAATTTAACACAACTGGTTTTAGAAACACTGCATTAGGGCATGGCGTAATGCGGTATACCACTACGGGTATCGAAAATGTAGGAGTTGGCAATGCTACCTTACAATGGAATCGAACGGGTAGTTACAATACGGCAATTGGAAAATGGTCTTTAACAGTAAATGAAGGAGGACATGGCAATACTACACTAGGTTATTTTACTGGTTATTATGTTGAAGATGGAAATTATAATACATTTATCGGCTACAGAGCAGGCGCTGGAACAGCCAGTCATACTAAATCATACAATGTTTTTTTGGGGAATCAAGCTGGATACAACGAAACAAATAGTCATAGATTATATATTGAAAATTCCGCATCTACAAACCCGCTTATTTATGGTGAGTTTGACAACAATATGTTAAGAGTTAATGGTACTTTACAAATAAATAATCCCGCAATTAATGGTTACAATCTTCCCGTAATCGATGGAACCGCAAATCAAGTAATTCAAACCGATGGTTCAGGAACTATATCTTGGGTAGATGTTAGTGCTGTTGAAACTCCCAACGATGCCTGGTATGAAGAAACCACCACTACAAAACCAGATGATATTAATGATAATATTTATACCCTCGGAAATGTGGCTATTGGTAAAACGGATGCATTGTTTAAATTAGATATTAGCGAGACAGGGGTTGTTACCAGAGGATTAAACCTAGTTATGACAGGGACCCATAACAATACCACCTATGGGCAATATATTGTAAATGCCACAAACGGTAGCGGAATTCATTATGGATCGTCAATTATATTATCAGGTATTAATGATGGAGAACAAGTTGGCATCTCATCACTTAATACAAATGTCGGCGATGGCAACCATTATGGTATCAAAAACTTATTACATGGTAATGGTGGTGGTACGCATTATGGTACTTTTAATGAGCTAATAAATGGCGGTTCAGGAGAACAGTATGGCACCTATAACACCATTACTAATACAGGTAATAGCACACATTTGGGTGTGTATAACTATTTAAATGGTACTGGTTCTGGAAATAAATATGGTATGTATACTACTATTGCTGGTACAGCAGGAGGTACGCATTATGGCATCTATTCTGAAGTTTTAAAATCAGGAAGTTTTGCGGGTTATTTTTTAGGAGATGTATCAGTTGCTAACGGAAAGTTTGAGGTAACTACCACAGCGGCTGCGGCAATTAAGGTTTTAGCTGCTAATGCCAACATCTCCTCTTTAGAATTATTTGAAACAGGCAACTTTGGCTATGAACTTCAGTACGATGGTAACAGTGATAAATTACATTTATGGTCGCGTAATTTTTCAGGAAATGAAGATATACGTATGACATGGCTAAAAAACGGAAACGTAGGGATTGGTACAACCGCCCCTGGCTATGCTTTAGATGTAACAGGTGACATTAATACAACAGGAGCCATTCGTCAATCGGGTGGTGCTTATAGCTTTCCCGATTATGTTTTTGAAAGCTATTTTAATGGAGCTTCAGAGTTTAACCCAAATTATACATTAAAGTCTCTAGAGAAAGTTGCATTATTTCTGAAAGAGAACAACCATTTACCAGGTGTTCAAAGCAGGGCAGAGGTAGCTAGGCATGGTTGGAATGTTTCCGAAAACGTTCGAAGCAATCTCGAAAAAATAGAAGAATTATACCTCTACGCAATTGAGGCAGACACTACGATTAAGAAACTTTCCGAAGAAAACAAAAATCTTAAAAAGCAACTCTTAAAACAAAAAGAAGACATTCAAGTAATAAAAGAAATGTTGAAGATTAAAAATTAAAAGGAACAGTTCGTCCTAGAATTTGGCAACTTAACTAAAATAAAGCTTTTATCTTTTGAGACGTACAAAAAGTAGCTAATTTGCAAAAGCCTCAGTTCTATAAACTTTAGCTTCTTATCATAACAAGACATGATGAGAAAATTTTTAGTTATTATAATCTTTTTAGCAAGTTTCACGCTTTCTGCCCAAGTGGGTATTGGCACTGTAACACCAGATCCTTCTTCACAATTGGATATTTCGGCTACAGACAAAGGGGTATTGATTCCGCGAGTCTCACTACCTGACGTTTCTAGTGCTATGTTAGATGGCGTTAATCCAGCAGCAACAGGATTACTGATTTATAATACAAATGCGCTAACAACTGGCGGCTCTGGCACAGGATATTATTATTACAATGGTCTTAGTTGGGAGCGACTAACCACTTCTTCTGCTGCCACTGGTGATCACGACTTCTACGAAGAAGGCACTACGACCGCCCCAGATGCTATTACAGATGATATTTTTACGCAAGGAAATGTTGCTATTGGTAAAGTAACTGCAGATTATCCGTTAGATATAGATGCTAGCGCTGCAACTAGAGGCTTGCAAGTTTCTATAGATGCTCCAACATCTGCAGCCCCTAGATTTGCACAGTTTAATGCATTTACAAATACCGCAAATGGAACTAACGTTGCGGTTGGAAATGATTTTGGGATTAATAGTTCAGGGTTTTTCTACGGAGTTCAAAACGATGTGCTGATTGCGTCGGGAAATCCCTTATTTACTGGATTTATGAATTATATTGTTAGTAATTCTACAAATTCAAATATTGGTATTAGAAATTTTTTCTCCGGAACTGGATCAGGCGAAAAAACAGCTGTTTCTAATGTATTAAGCGGGTCTGGAGATGGAATACAATACGGTTCACATACTACCATAAACAATTCTGGAGATGGTGAACATTATGGGCTTAGAACTCAACTTTCTGGTTTAGGTACTGGAACACATCACGGAGCTTTGAATGAATTAAATGGTGGGAACGGATTTCATTATGGTGTTGAAAATAGACTAAGCGGTTCAGGAACGGGCCCACAATACGGAACCTTCAACAGAATTTCTAATAGTGGAAATGCAGTTCATTATGGTACTTACAATGAACTTTCTGGTAATGGTAGCGGTGCGCATTATGGGGTGTATAACTATTTAACAGGGCTGAGTACGGGCTATCAAGCTGGTGTTGTAAATAGCATAGCAAGTAATAATAATAGTAATCAAGCAGGTGTTTCAACTTTGTTAAGCGGCTCAGGTAATGGAATTTATTTCGGGGTAAACACTACTAATAGTAACTCTGGGAGTGGGACGCATTTCGGTACCAGGCAAATTTTTTCTGGTGCTGGTTCTGGTGATAAATTTGGAGTGCAAAGTCAACTAGCAGGTGCTGGTTCAGGGGAACAAATAGGAGTTGATAATCTGGTGAATAATACGGGTTCGGGTATCCGGAAAGGAATTCTAAATACATTTTCTGGCATTAGCAATGGGGAGACATTTGGGATAGACAATCAATTGATTGGCACTGGCGATGGCGACCAAAAAGGTGTTGAAACTAATATTAATAATTCTGGAGATGGAGAACATATTGGAGCTAATGTAACTGTCTCTGGATCGGGTTCAGGGGCACACTATGGTCTTTATAATACACTGTCGGGTTCTGGAACTGGACTACAGTATGGTGTACGAAATCAGATTACGAATACCAACAATTCAACTCATACAGGCACCTACAATCTTTTATTCGGAAATGGAAATGGTAGTCATACAGGTTTTAGAGCTCAACTATCTGGTTCAGGTAGTGGATTAAAGATAGGTCTTTCTACAAGTATAGGAGGCGCCGGAAACAACAACCATTTTGGTAGTTATAATACCTTATCTGGTTCAGGAAGTGGAGAACATTTTGGAACACGAAATTTGCTTTCAGGAACTGGGACTGGAGATCAGTATGCGGTGTATAACTCAATATTGAATTCAGGTGACGGAGATCATTACGGTATTAGGAATATATTAGAAGGTAGTGGAACAGGCGCAAAGTACGGAACTTATAATTCTATCGAGTCAAGCGCTGGGGGTACACATTATGGCGTTTATTCAGATGTTCAAAAACCTGGAAGCTTTGCAGGGTACTTTCTTGGTGATGTATTATTTACTGAACTTGCAGGTGCAGGTAACAGAATGGTTGTAGCAGATGCTAGTGGAGTTGTTGGTACACAAACCATTCCAACTGGGGATATCACAGGTGTAACTGCTGGAGCAGGACTCATAGGAGGTGGAACAACTGGAGCAGTAACAATTACAGCTGCTGTAAATAACGGTTTGTATGTAAACGCAGGAGCAGATCGTATCCGATTGGGGGGAGCCTTGGTTGAAAATACTGCTATTACAAATGGAGCATTTGATTTTAATATCAACCTAAGTGACACTGGCAATTTTAACATTCAAGATAGTGGGGTAGATCATTTTACTGTTTCTTCTAATGGCGATGCATCTTTTGGAAGTGATGTGTATTGGCGTGAAAATAATACAGCCGGTACAATTTTAGGTCAATTTATAGATGATGGCAACGATGGCAGATTTGCCATAATGGAAAATGGTAGTATTAGCGTAGATTTAGACGCAAATACACAATTTGTTTTTAATGAACAGGGTCTCGATAGAAATTTTAGAGTTGAAAGTGATGATGAAGATAATATGTTTTTTATAGATGGTGGATTAAATAATATTGGGATTAAAACAGCGATTCCCGAGAAAAACCTACAAATTGATATAGACCGATATACTGGTGCCTCGGGATCAGGAGGAGTCTCCATTTTACAATCATTTACAGGGAACGAATGGACGTTGTATACCTCACAGAGTAGTGATGATTTAGCAATATACTATAACGGTACGCTGCGTGGGACTTTTAGTAGCGTAAATGGTACGTATTCTCCTTTTTCAGATAGAAGAATGAAAAAGAATATTCAAGACTTGGAGCCTGTTTTAGATAGAATACTCAAAATGAAACCTAAGAAATACCACATTAGAGATCAAAATAGTTCAGAAAAAAAATCGATTGGAGTACTAGCACAGGAAATAGAACAATTATTCCCTGAAGTAGTACGTACTATGGGAGATGATACTAATGGAAATGGTATAGTAGATTTAAAAACAGTTTCTTATACAGACTTAATCCCTGTTTTAATTAAAGGTGTACAAGAACAACAAGAACAGCTAGACGCACAGTCCAAAAAAATAGAGGCATTAGAAAAAATGGTAAAAGAATTGTTAGCATCTAAAAAGTAATTTTTTTTTACTCTGAAATTTTAATGATGTGGAATATGTCTAGAGTTTTTGAAAGTGTCTAAAATCATTTTTGGTATATTTAAATGTCAAGATTCGAAAATTCTAAGATTTATGTTGTCTCAGCTTCGTGAAATTACTTATAGAAATGTACTTTTTCTTGTATGGGTTGTGGCTGTACCATTCACAATGTATTCTCAAACTGCCGACGATCAATTAGAGAAAATTTTAAACGAATTTGCCCAAACCGAAAACCCTAGGGAAGGCATTAATAATCTACTAGCATTTCAGCACAAAATAGAGCAAACTAAAGATTCCTTAAAAGGACGTTACTTTCTTAATTTAGGTATTGCATATGGGCAGATAAACCACGCAGATTCATCATTTTGGTACCTTAAAAAAGCCGAAACGATTGCAAACCAAACAGAGTCAGATTTTTTGTTAGCCATGGTGAATAACACTCGTGGTTTGGTATTTATGGGGAAGGCCGAATATGAGGCATCTTTGAATGCATATCAGACGGTTATGAAACTCGCTGAAGGTAAAAATGACCCACAGCTTAATGATGTTTTAAGTAAAACCTATGGCAACTTAGGAGGTGTCTACTACCAGTTAGGGCAAATAGATAAAGCCTTAGAAACCACTAAAAAATGTTTAGCGCTTTCAATTGCTATCCAAGATACTACAGACATAGCACTAAACCATTTGCGGTTAGCGATGGTCTACAACGATTTAAATCAATTAGACGATGGAATAGACCATTTAAAAAAAGCTCGTAGTTTCTTTAAGAATTTAAACAACCAAACCATGTTGGTGTATTCTGAAAGTAATTTGGGTGAAATATTCTTAAAAAAGCAGAAATTAGACAGTGCTTTTATACACTATCGTCAGGCTCATGAATATGCTAAAATTTTAGGAGATCAGGAAGAGTATATTACCACATTGCTTGCTATGGCTAACGTTAAGCTTGAACAAAATAAACCTACCGAGTCTGAAAAATACGCTCAAAATGCACTGAGCAAAGCTAAAAACCACGGGTATTCTAATAGCGAGCAGAAGGCATATGATATTATGTATAAAGTTGCTTTAAAGAACGGCAATATTGGTAAAGCACTATCGTACCGCAACGCTTTCATACACCTTAAGGATTCATTGAGTAATATTGAGATTAAAGAGCGTGTTGCCGCTTTGGAAACTAAATATGAAACCGCAAAAAAGGAACAGGAGATACAAAAACTTACGTTCGAAGGTGAATTGAATGAAGCTGAACTCACTAAAACAAGAAATGAACTAATCATTATAATTATTAGTGGTTTGTCTATAATTGGAATGCTACTTCTTTTCTTCATTTCAAGACATAAGAAAATAAAGGCAGAAAAGGTTGCTCAAACGTTACAGGTTGAAGCCTTGCAAAAACGTTTTATGGAATTGCATAGTAGCCCGTCAGAACTTTCGGTTGACTTAAGAATGGAGGAGTTAAACCAAAAGCTACTCGCACCATTAACCGAACGAGAGTTTGAAACACTTAAACTATGTGTTGCCGGGAAAACCAATGCTACTATCGCAGAAGAATTATTTGTAACTATAAGTACGGTAAAGTTTCACCTGCGAAATGCGTACAGTAAATTGGGTGTCAACAATCGAAAAGAAGCTTTTCAATATATGTTAGAGTCTATTTGAGCCGTTCTATATCTTGGAAACAGAGGTACACACTCTGTAATGTTCTAATTTCCTAATTCAGTATAAATGCTTAAAAACAAGTAGGTTATAATTTATTTTTTAAATCCTAACCCGTAAGGTTAGGCTTTTATTAGTAATAAAAGTGCAGTTTTAATGTGAATTTCGAACAATTTAATTTGTGTCACAATGAAACTTAGACTGCTATTCTTTTTCGCCTTTTCTCATTTAACATTAACCATACTTGCTCAAGTGGGAATTGGTACCACAACCCCAGATGCTTCTTCAGTTCTAGAAATTAGTGCCACAGACAAGGGGGTTTTAATACCAAAAGTTTCACTGTCAGACATTTCAGATACAATGATAGATGGAACTAATACTGCTGCAGTAGGCTTACTTATCTACAATACCAACACCAGTACCACGGGTGGTTCTGGAGTTGGATATTATTATTTCAACGGAACCATATGGGAGCGATTATCTACAGCAGTGAGCTCGGGTGATCATGATTTTTATGAAGAAGGAACTACAACCTCGCCAGACGATATTAATGATGACATGTTTACAATGGGTAACCTTGCTATAGGAAAAAACACTGCCGATTGGTCACTAGATATAGAAAATACAGCCAATGAAAGAAGTATTAACGTGGTGGTGAATGGTGCAGATGATGGAACAAAATACGGGCAATATATTGAAAACACTAACACGGGTACAGGAACACATATCAACCAGTTTAATTTATTAAGTGGCAACGGTTCTGGTAGCCATCAAGGAATACAAAATTCACTTTCGGGCTCAGGGTCGGGCTCTCAAGTAGGAGTATATTCTTCAATTTCCAACACGGGGAATGGTCAACATACTGGGGGGTTGAATCAAATTTCTGGAAGTGGAACAGGGATTCATAGAGGTCTAAATAATGTTTTAGCGGGTACAGGATCAGGAAATCAATTTGGTGTGTCAAATACTATAAATAATTCGGGTAATGGCATTCATACAGCACTGAGCAATTTGCTTTCAGGAGGAGGTACAGGAGAAAAGACTGGAGTTGCAAATCAGTTTGGTACTTTGTCTAATGGTATTAAAACAGGCGTTTATAATCTATTTGAGGGAAATAACTCAAGCATGCGTACCGGTAGCAGAAATAGATTTTTAGGTACGGGATCTGGAGCCCAGAGAGGAGTTGTAAATGAAATTTTAAACTCAGGCAACGGACAGCATTATGGTACTTATTCAACTTTAAGTGGTGCAGGTAGTGGTAGCCACTTCGGAAATTGGACGTTATTAAATGGCGCAGGAACGGGTGTACAAATTGGGAATAGGGTTGCAATTGCTAATTCAGGAAACGCAACTCACTATGGTGAGTTTATTCGTTTAGAAGGAAATGGCACAGGAACACATAATGGCACCGAGATACAATTATCGGGCTCTGGGAGCGGAGCCCAATTAGGAACTATTAATGTAATTGATAATAGTGGCAACGGATTACATTATGGATCATATAATGTATTAAGCGGAACAGGAACAGGTACGCATTATGGAAATTGGACCAGACTCCAGGGGGTAGGTAATGGAATCCAAAATTCTACTTATAATGAAATTAACAACTCCGGAGATGCTAATCACCTAGGGACCTATAATTTGCTTTCGGGTAATGGTTTAGGTAGAAAAACAGGTCTAAATAATACAATCACAAGTAATGGAGACGGTTTGCATATAGCAATTGATAATAATTTACTAGGAACAGGAAATGGAGCACAATATGGACTAAAAAACTATTTTTTCAATACTGGAAGCTCAAATCCTCATTACGGTACTCATAACGAAATATATAGTAGCGGTGATGGGTTTCATTATGGAACTTATTCTATTTTGTCAAATAATGGCAATGGAAATAAATTTGGAGTGTATAATTCAATTGGAGGAGGAGGAACAGGATTGAAATATGGAGTATATTCTCAACTTGGCGGTACGGGAACAGGAGAGCATATAGGAACTAACAACCTGATTACAAATACAACTAATGGCAGGCATAAAGGAACACAAAATTATTTATCAGGAAATGGTTCAGGAATGAAAATTGGTGTAGACAATGTTATTTCAAGTGATGGTGATGGAGAGCATATAGGAACACAAAATAGTTTTTTAGCTACAGGAAATGGAGCGCAATATGGTGTAAAAAACTATTTTTCCAATAGTGGAAGCTCAAATCCTCATTACGGTACGTATAACGAATTCGATAGTATAGGTGATGGATTTCATTATGGTACGTATTCTAACTTTTCTGGTGGTGGAAATGGTAATAAATATGGGATATATAATTTAATTGAAGGAATAGGAACAGGAATTAAATATGGAGTATATAGTGAAATTATAAATACTGCTGGAGGTACCCATTACGGTATCTATTCTGAAGCATTAAAAGCAGGAAGTTATGCAGGATATTTTTTAGGGAGCCTGGCGATTGGAACTTCAGCTGGAAATATATATACTTTACCTTCATCACGAGGTACTAACGGCCAAATTATGCAAACCGATGGTGTTGGAAATATAAATTGGGTTAATCCCACCGCTTCTTACTGGACAAGAACCGGAGGCGTGTTAAATCTTGCTACTGCTACAGATGACATCGCATTTACAAGTGACCAGACCAGCATTACCTTTCCAGCAACTTCTGGAACCCCTCCTGCAATGATTTATATGTTCGATTCGGGCATTTCGAATGCAGATAGAATGGTAGTAGCTCATTCAACAAATTATTCAACCTTCGGACTCCAATACAGTGATAGCGACGATGCATTTCGTTTTTTAAGTGCAGGAAATAGTGTCGTAGAAATTGATTTAACAGGCACAACGGTCATGTCTGTTGTTGGAAATATTAACGTGAATGGCGATATTATTACCGACACCGCTACCTATCCAGATTATGTTTTCGAAAAGTATTTTGAGAATCACTCAGAAATTAACCCAGACTATAACTTTCTTTCGTTGAAGGAAACGAAAGCGTATATTTTATCTAATGGACACCTTCCGGGAGTACCTTCGTTTAAAGATGTGAAAGAAAATAATATGAGAATTAATCTCTCTGACGTTTCTGTAACCAATCTTGAAAAAATAGAAGAGCTTTTTATTTATGCTATTGAGGCTCAAGAACAATTAGAAGCACAACAAATGGAAATTGAAAAATTAAAAAAAGAAATGATTGAAATCAAAGCACTTCTTAAAAACAAGCAATAATCTCCCAAGCAACTTTCCTACATGAGTCCACTCGACAGAGTGGACTTCTTTTTATAAAATAGCTAACTCTTTCATACACGCATGCATCATTTCATAGGTACGTTCAATATCGGCGTCTAAACCAATTGAAAAACGAATTAATCCATCTGTCAAGCCCATTTCAGTTTGTTCGTCTTCGGGAATTTCCGAAGAGGTTGAAGTGCCAGGAGCGCTAAATAATGTTTTGTAGAAACCAAGACTTACGGCTAGATAACCAAGATTACGTTCTTGCATTAATTCCATTAGCTCATTAGCCTTATCTAAGCTACCAACATCTATAGTTAGCATCCCTCCAAAACCGTATTGAGGGTTCATTTGTTGTTTCATGAGCTCATGCCCGGGATGACTTTTTAAACCAGGATATACAGTTCGCAATCCGTCGGCCTCGAATTTTTCAGCTAAAAACAATGCATTTTTACTGTGTTGTTGCATTCTAATGTGCAGGGTTCGTAAATTTTTCAGAATAGAGGCAGCACGCAAACTATCCATAGATGCACCAAGTAACATACAAGCACCATCATTTACATTTCGTAGCGTATCTATTAATTCTTGAGTTCCGCATACCACACCACCCATAGTGTCACTGGCACCATTTATAAATTTGGTTAAACTATGCATTACAACATGTGCCCCTAACTTTGCTGGTGAAATACTTAATGGTGAAAATGTATTGTCTACTAATAATTGTAAGTTGTGTTTTTCTGCAATCTTCGCAAGACCTTTAATGTCTGCAATTTCCAATAACGGATTGCTAACACACTCGCAGAAAATTACTTTAGTTTGAGGGGTAATAGCCGCTTCCACCACATCAAGTTTGGTAATGTCTACAAAAGATGTGTCTATTCCCATTCGTGGAGTAAAGTTTTTTAGAAAGGCATAGGTGCCACCATAGATCGTACGACTCGATACAATGTGATCTCCAGCTTGGCAAAACTGTAAAAGTGTAGGTGTAATTGCACCCATACCACTTGCGGCTACATTTGCGGTTTCTGTACCCTCCATGGCTGCTAATGCTTCACCTAAATACAAATTTGAAGGAGTAGAGTGTCGAGAATACAAATAACAACCATCGGCATTCCCTTCAAAGGTGTCGAACATTGTTTTTGCAGAGAGGAAGGTGTAAGTAGAAGAGTCTGAAATAGATGGATTAACACCTCCAAATTCCCCAAAATACTGTAGGTCCTGAATGTTATTTGCGGGTTTAAATGTATTGTTATCTGATGCCATGATGAAATTTTTATATTCATCAAATGTAAATCGATTTAGAAAAAATATCAATCATAAAGTGTGTAATTAGTTTTATATTCTATAAATTATTAATTTGAAAGTTTATTGTTAATGAGTTTGTTGGTAAGTTTTGTACCTTTCAGAAAAATTTTCTGCCATGCAACTAGATGCTACCGATAAACGATTGCTGAACCTTCTTCAGGAAAATGCGAAGCAAACCAATAAGGAGCTTTCGTTAAAACTAAACTTGTCTGTTACAGCTGTGTTTGAACGCATCAAGAAACTAGAAAGAAAGGGGCTTATCTATAAATATGCCGCTCTACTCGATAAAACTAAGCTTAATTTGGGGTTTACCGTGTTCTGCCATATTAAATTGGTGAAGCATTCTGAAGAAAACATTACAAAATTTGAATCTAAAGTCATGCTACTTCCAGAGGTGATGGAATGTTTTCATGTGAGTGGTGACTACGACTATCTAATAAAGGTGCTAGTGCGAGATATGGATCATTTTAGAGCGTTTATGGTAAGTAAACTCACCGTTATAGAGCATATAGGAAGCACAACTAGTTCGTTTAGCATTAATGAAGTTAAAAATACATTGGCCTTAAACCTTAGCTAGCAAAATTCTGTATCTTCGATGTATGAGTCAAACTAACCAATTTCGTTGTGTCGAGTTTTTCGTGCTATTTATAGTATTGCCTGTAAGTTTGGCTATAAATTTTAATGTTTGGATTAAGGTAGGATTGGTAGCAAGCGGATTTATTTATGTTTTATGGGTGCTTCGGAAATCTGAGGCGATTAAATTTACGGTAAAGAAGAATATAGATTGGAATGCATTTTGGCGTAGACTGGGTGTTACATTTCTGATGGTTGTAATTGCCACTACCAGTTATGTCTGGTTCGTAGATAAAGAGGCTCTCTTTTTTGTACCAAAAACCAATCCCATGTTATTTGTCTTTATATTGTTTGTCTATACATTTCTTTCTGTGTGGCCGCAAGAAATTATTTATAGAACCTTCTTTTTTGAACGTTACGAAGTATTATTTAAAAACAAGACGCTTTTTATCTTTATAAATGCCATTGTCTTCTCCTTGGCACATTTGTTTTTTAGAAACACCTTGGTTTTAATACTCACATTTATTGGAGGAATTATCTTTGGATATACTTACCTAAAGTTTCGCAGTACTACGGCAGTAAGCATAGAGCATGCACTCTACGGAAATTGGCTCTTTACCGTAGGCATGGGACAGATGTTGGCATTCCCTGGCATGGAGCCAATGTCCTAAACATATAAACTACTAAACTTTTAAACTACAAACAACCTTCGTACCTTTGCATTCGCATTTTAAAACTCACACTATGTCTAAATATGATGTTGCTATAATTGGTTCGGGCCCTGGAGGCTATGTTGCTGCTATTCGTTGTGCCCAATTGGGTATGAAAACGGCAATTATTGAAAAATATAATACGCTAGGAGGAACCTGTCTTAACGTTGGCTGTATACCAAGTAAAGCGCTTTTAGATTCTTCGCACCATTACGAAGATGCTCTAAAACATTTTGAAGAGCACGGAATTGACATTCCAGGTGAAATTAAGCTTAACTTTAAGAAAATGATCGAACGCAAAGCTGCTGTAGTTAAACAAACCACAGACGGGATCAACTTTTTAATGAACAAAAATAAAATCGATGTATTTACCGGTATGGGGTCGTTTATAGACGCTACCCATATCGCAATTAATGGAGAGAAAAAACAAACTATTGAAGCCGCCAACACTATCATTGCAACAGGTAGTAAGCCGGCTACACTACCTTTTATAAAAATAGACAAAGAACGTATCATTACTTCTACAGAAGCGTTAACTCTTTCTGAAATTCCTAAACATATGATTGTTATAGGAGGTGGAGTAATTGGTCTAGAATTAGGGCAAGTATACAGACGTTTAGGTGCCGAAGTATCTGTGGTAGAATATATGGATAGAATCATACCAACCATGGATAGCTCGCAAAGTAGAGAATTAACGAAAGTGATGAAAAAACAAGGCGTTAAATTCTACCTTTCGCATAAAGTTTCTGCAGTATCTAGATCGGGAGATGAAATTACTGTGACTGCAACAGATAAAAAAGATAAAGAAGTAACCCTTACTGGCGATTATTGTTTGGTTTCTGTAGGTAGAAGAGCGTATACAGATGGGCTAAATGCTGAAAACGCTGGTGTGAAAATTACCGAGCGCGGACAAGTAGATGTAAACGATCACTTACAGACAAATGTAAAAAATATCTACGCAATTGGTGATGTGGTTCGTGGAGCAATGCTAGCTCACAAGGCCGAAGAAGAAGGAGTAATGGTTGCTGAAATTTTAGCGGGACAAAAGCCTCATATCGATTACAACCTTATACCTGGCGTGGTCTATACGTGGCCTGAGGTAGCAAGTGTTGGTAAAACAGAAGAACAGTTAAAAGAAGCAAATGTATCGTATAAGTCTGGTCAATTTCCAATGCGTGCCTTAGGAAGAAGTCGCGCTAGTGGAGATACCGATGGATTTGTTAAAATATTAAGCGACGCCACTACAGATGAAATTTTAGGTGTACATATGGTGGGTGCAAGAGTAGCAGACCTTATTGCTGAAATGGTTGTGGGTATGGAGTTTCGTGCGAGTGCAGAAGATATTGCACGTATGAGCCACGCACATCCAACCTACGCAGAAGCTGTAAAAGAAGCGGCCTTGGCTGCCACAGGAGATAGAGCTTTACATAGTTAATCATAAATTACAATCATTAAAAAACCATTTCTAATCATTAGGAATGGTTTTTTGTTTTCAATACCTTTCGGTTTCGTATGCGGTACATCACTTCTAAGACTTGTAAACTTACTCCATTGCTAAAGCAAAAAATACTTGCTTGGGCGTCTCAATTTGAAGAGGTGGCTTGGTTAGATAGCAATGAACACCTTCAAAAACATAGCCATCATCAGGCAATATTAGCGGTAGACGCATTTACGGCAATAAAAACAGATGTATACAATGCTTTTGAAAAATTAGACGAATACCAAACTGTCACAAAAGATTGGCTTTTTGGCTATTTAAGTTACGATCTTAAAAATGATGTGGAAGCCTTAACATCTAAAAACTATGACGGATTAAATTTTCCTGATTTGTATTTTTTTCAACCAAAGAAGGTATTTCTTTTTTCTGAAACCGATGTTGAAATACACTATCTAAACATGGTAGATGATGAGGTAGAAATAGATTGGGAAGCGATTCAAAACACTAAAGTTTCCGAAGAAAGTACCCCTAAAACTATTAAAATAAAACTACGCACCAGCAAAGATAATTACGCAAGTAAAGTCGCTAAAATGCTAGAACATATAGAACGTGGCGATATTTATGAGGCTAATTTCTGTCAGGAATTTTATGCTGAAAATACAAATATGAATCCGTTGGCTGTATTTGAAGCTTTAAACGCAATCTCAAGACCGCCATTTGCTACCTTTTTAAAACTAGATGCACATTTTGTGCTCTCTGCTTCGCCAGAACGATATCTTAAGAAAACGGGTGCAAGCATAATCTCCCAACCTATAAAAGGAACTGCAAAACGGCTAGAAGACCCAAAAGAAGACGCTAAAATGGTAATTCATTTGGCCAACGACCCAAAAGAGCGTAGCGAAAATATAATGATTGCCGATCTGGTGCGAAATGATCTTTCGCGCATTGCTAAAAAAGGATCGGTGTATGTAGAAGAACTTTGTAAAATTTATACTTTCGATCAGGTACATCAGATGATTTCTACCATTGGCTGTGAGGCAGAAACAGGGTTTTCTCCTGTGCAAATTATTAAAAATACGTACCCAATGGGGAGTATGACAGGAGCCCCTAAGGTAAGTGCCATGAAGATTATTGAAACTCTAGAAGATGCTAAACGAGGTGTTTACAGCGGTGCGGTTGGGTATTTTACACCTACTGGCGATTTTGATTTTAATGTGGTTATACGTAGTATTTTATATAACCAGACAAAAAAATACGTTAGCTTTTCTGTGGGAGGAGCCATTACAGCCAAATCTAATATAGAGGCGGAGTATGAAGAATGTCTTCTAAAGGCCAAAGCAATGCGTAGCGTATTAGAATGAGAACTGAATAGTAGTTTACTTATTCGTAAAGGTTCTGAATCCATTTTTATGCATCCATGACTACATAAATACTATTTATGCACTCTAGACAACATAAATATGTTTTATGCATTCTAGACAACATAAATTGCTATATTTGTAAAAAATAAAAGGTGAACTATACAGTAATTTCGGGTGATATTATATCTTCCACTAGCTTAGGAAGCGAGGATAAAAAGGCTTTAGAAAAGCACTTAGCACTGCTACTAGCAGATCTTGAGAAACATTTTAATGCCTTTGGTCGCGTGTTAAAAGGCGATTATATTGAATGCGTTATTCCAAATGCGGGAGAAGCTTTGCAAGCTTGTTTGGCGATTAAAAGTTTTGTGAAAACCATACCCATTTCTCAAAAAACACTCGAAAAAGATAAACACCGAGTAAAGTTGTTTAAAGAGCATGGTGTACGTCTTGCCATTGGTTATGGGCCTCTAGAGCGGTATCAACCTAATGAAGGCGTGATAGATGGGGAGGCAATTTATCTTTCAGGTAGAACAATAAATACTCGTTCTACGCATGACAAAGAGCGTATCGTGATAAAAAACACCTTGTTTTTCGCTTCAAAAAATACTGTCATGAATAAAAAGTGGACGGCTATTTTAGAATTGTTGGATGTACTGTTTACCAAAGCAACCCAACGCCAATGCGAAGTGGTATATTTAAAGCTATTAGGTGCTAACGAAGAGACAATTTCAAAAAACCTAGGGATTGATCAATCTGTGGTAAATAGACACTCTACAAACGTAGGATGGAATGCTATAGAAACCGCCGTATCTTATTTTAATGAATCTCTAACACAATAAATGATGGAGTTTACCGAATTTTTATTGCTTCAGTTTTTAGCACATTTGCTGGCAGATTATTTTTTTCAGACAAATAAGATGGCGCATCAAAAAAACACCTTAGGGTTTAAAAGTAGATTGTTACCGCTACATATTCTTATAGTTTTTGCTTGTTCTTGGTTGTTATCATTTCAAATAGAGTTTTTTGTAGGCGCGGGTATTATAGCCATCCTTCATTATATCATAGATGGTTTTAAGGCCACAATAACAACGCATAAAACCCTCTGGAAATATGCTTTCTTTGCAGATCAAATCCTTCATTTAGTAGTGTTGGTGGCAGTTTCATGCCTTTTTGCAAGCTATCATGGTCTGCAGCCATTATGGGATATTCCGTTCTCTGCCAATGGTATTGCCATAGTTATTGCTTATTTATGCTGCTTGAAACCTGCAAATATTGTTATAAAAGAAGTTTTTCGTTCTTCCCAAATAGATGTCGCCATTGCTAAACAAGAAAAGGCAGAAATATTAGATGGCGCAGATGAGCTTCCAAACGCAGGAAAGCTCATTGGTATTTTAGAACGTACACTGGCACTCACATTTATTCTTATTGGTCAATACCAAGCAGTTGGTTTCTTAATTGCTGCTAAGTCTATTTTGCGTTATAAAGACACAGACACGCTAAAAACAGAGTATGTGCTTATTGGTACCATGTTAAGCTTTGGTATTGCGGTGGTTTTGGGTATTTTAGCAGGTGTTTTATAAAACAATGTTAAGCTCCTTCTTAAAACATATACAAACGCATTTTTCATTTTTTGAAGATGCAAAGTTACTCATCGCTTGTAGTGGAGGGGTAGATAGTGTTGTACTAACCTATTTATTAAAAGAATTAAATTACACTATTGCTCTTGCACACTGTAATTTTTCGCTACGCGGAAATGAAAGTAATGAAGACGCTAAATTTGTTGAAAGTCTAGCTAAAAAACTGAATTTACCGTTTCATTCTGAAACATTCGATACTAAACTATTTGCTCGTAAGCATAAACTTTCTACCCAAATGGCTGCACGAGAGTTGCGTTATAATTGGTTTAATGAATTATTAGACACACACGCCTACACGCATGTACTAACGGGTCATCATGCAGATGATGATTTAGAAACATTCTTTATTAATTTGTCAAGAGGAACGGGGCTTCGTGGATTAACTGGTATTCCTGTGCAAAATGAAGGTGTTGTACGACCATTACTCCCATATCCGAGAACGGCGATTTTAGAATATGCCAAAAAAATGGAATTCTTTTGGCGTGAAGATAGCAGCAATATAAAGACAGACTATCTTAGAAATAAACTGCGCTTAGAGGTACTGCCCAAATTCAAGGAAGTTTCAGAAAAAACGCTTCAAAATTTTCAAAAAACACAACAACATTTACAGGGAAGTCAGCAACTAGTAGAAGATTATATGGCGTTAATATATAACCTTGTTGTTACAGAAATACCCGAGGGATACAGTATAAATGTGTCTAAAATTTCAGAATTACCCAACACCAATGCCTTACTATATGAGCTTTTAAATCCTTTTGGTTTTACCTCATGGAATGATATATTTAGCTTGCTTACTGCCCAAACCGGAAAAGAGGTAAAATCGGTTAGTCATCGTTTATTAAAGAACAGAAATGAACTTTTATTGACAAAAATTGATGAAAACACGGGTGAAAAACAATTTTTTATAAAAAAAAATGAAGAAATAATTAGCAATCCTATTTTTCTGCGCTTTAGTCCTACTGAAAAAATAGGGAATATTGAAAACACTACAGTCTTCGTAGATATGGAGAAGCTCACCTATCCACTTACACTTCGAAAATGGCAGCAAGGTGATGTTTTTCAACCCTTCGGGATGAAAGGAAAGAAGAAATTGAGCAAGTTTTTTAAAGATGAAAAGTTATCTTTGGTAGCGAAACAAAATGTTTGGCTACTCTGTAGTCAAGACAAAATTGTGTGGGTTGTGAATCATCGCTTAGACGAACGTTTCAAAGTAACTCCAAAAACAAAACAACTACTTAAAATTACAAGCCGAGAATGAAAAATTTTATAATCACTTCTTTCTTTTTACTTTTTTCTCTTACTTCCCTGTTAGCTCAAGACACTGGTATTTTTGATCCAGTGAAATGGAATGTTAGCCTCGAAAAAGAATCTGACACAGACTATAATGTGCTTATAAAAGCAACCATCGATAAAGGTTGGCATTTGTATAGCCAAACACAATTTGGAGAAGAGTTTGAGGGGCCTATAAGAACAGAGATTACCTATAATAATTCACCAGACACATTTACTTTGGTAGGTGAAACACAAGAACCGGATGTGCCTATAATTTTTGATCCGGTTTTTGAAATTGATGTAAAGTATTTTGAAGATAAAGCCATGTTTATACAGCCTATTAAGGTCGTAAACCCAGACGGGCTAAAAGTTGTTGTAGATGTTTACTATTCGGTATGTGATGATGAAAAATGTTTGCCGCCAAATACCAAGACCTTTGAGCTAGATCTTGCGTCTGGAATGTCTAAAAAGGCAATGGCAGAAATAACCCAAGAAGATTTAGAGAAATCGGCTGCGCTTACCATAGATGTAAAAGGGAAAGATGTTTTTAAAGATGAAAGCGAAAGTTCTGAGAAAAGCTTCTTTACCATTTTCTTATTAGGGTTTGTTGGTGGACTTATTGCGTTGCTAACGCCTTGTGTTTTTCCAATGATACCGCTAACGGTTTCGTTTTTTACGAAAAGCGCAAAAAACAGACAAAATGGTTTGGCTAATGCAATACTGTATGGGCTATTCATCTTTTTAATTTATGTTTTATTAAGTATCCCATTTCATCTTTTAGACTCACTAGACCCTGAAATTTTAAACAATATTTCAACCAATGTAACCCTAAACATCATCTTCTTTGTGATATTTATGGTGTTTGCCTTTTCATTCTTCGGTTTTTATGAAATTACCTTACCACAGGCTTGGAGTGCAAAAATGGACAGTAAGGCTAATAGTATTGGCGGATTTGTGGGTATTTTCTTTATGGCTTTAACATTAGCGATTGTCTCTTTTTCATGTACCGGACCAATTCTAGGTTCGCTATTAGGGGGGTCGTTATCTAGCGATGGAGGCGCATGGCAACTAACAATGGGTATGAGTGGTTTTGGTCTTGCCTTGGCATTACCATTTGCATTATTTGCCTTATTCCCAAATTGGCTGAACTCACTTCCCAAGAGTGGGGGTTGGCTAAATACCGTAAAAGTGGTACTTGGATTTATAGAACTTGGTTTGGCATTCAAATTTTTATCGAATGCAGATCTTGTAGAACATTGGGGCTTGTTAAAGCGTGAAATCTTTATTGGAATTTGGATTTTATGTGCATTGGGTATGGTGCTGTACTTATTTGGAGTCATCCGATTTCCGCACGACGGACCAAAACGTAAGCCACCAATAGGAAATGTGTTGGTAGGTGTACTTTCTTTTGCTTTTATGCTTTATCTAATTCCGGGCTTGACAAACTCTAGCTATGCAAATCTCAAATTGCTAAGCGGTTTTCCACCACCCCTGTTTTATAGTTTATACGACAAAGATACAGAAGCACCATTAGGGCTGGAGGCTTATAAAGATTTTGATGATGGTGTGGCTGCTGCGAAGGCATCTGGAAAACCTATAATGGTCGATTTTACAGGCTGGGCTTGCGTAAACTGCCGAAAAATGGAAGAGCAAGTTTGGAGTAGAGACGATATATTTAGTGTTATAAACGAAGAATACGTGCTAATTTCATTGTACGTAGACGATAGAAAAGAATTGCCAGAAGCAGACCGTTTCAATTTCTTAAAATCGTCTGGAGATACTAAATCTATTAAAACGGTTGGTGATAAATGGGCTACTTTCCAAACTGTAAACTTTCAGAATAACTCACAACCCTATTACATTTTAATGGATGCAGATTTTAACCTATTAAATAAACCTGTAGGATACACACCAGATGCAGATGAGTATCTTTATTGGCTAGAAGAGGGGGTTAAGAATTTTAAAGGCGAAAACAAAAACTAACAATAGTATGGTACAGAAAATTTCAGTAGTAATTATGATGCTTTTTACAGTATTAGTAATTGCACAAGACAATACGTATGTAAAAGATAATTATACGAAAACTGAAACTTACATCACCATGCGTGATGGTACCAAACTCTTTTCAGCTATTTACGCGCCCAAGGATACATCTAAGCAATACCCTATCCTCCTTAAAAGAACACCGTATAGTTGTAGACCTTATGGTGAAGATATGTACGCTTCTAAGATTGCGCCAAATGAATTTATGATGAAAGAGGACTACATTGTTGTTTATCAGGATGTGAGAGGACGATGGATGAGTGAGGGAACGTACGACAATATGCGTGCTTACATACCAAATAAAAAAGGGAAACAGTTTGATGAAGCTAGTGATACCTACGATTCTATAGATTGGTTGGTAAAAAATATTCCAAATAACAATGGTAAGGTAGGTACTTGGGGGATTTCTTACCCCGGATTTTACGCTACATATTCTCTGTTAGATGCACACCCAGCGTTAAAGGCTGCTTCTCCTCAAGCTTGTATTGGTGATTTCTATTTTGATGATTTTCATCATAACGGAGCTTATTTATTAAGCTACTGGCGAGCAACGTCTGTATTTGGCTACGAAAAAACAGCGCCCACTAAAAAACCGTGGTATAGTTTTCCTGATTTAGGAACTCAAGACCAATATCAATTCTTCTTAGATGCGGGTCCTTTGTCTAATCTAGATAAGTATTATAAAGAAGACAATGTGTTTTGGCAACAGTTAAAAGAGCATCCCGATTATGATGAGTTTTGGCAGAAGCGAGGTATTATTCAACATTTAAAAGATATTAAACCAGCGGTTATGGTCGTTGGCGGTTTATTTGATGCTGAAGACCTCTACGGTCCTTTTGAAACTTACGAAAAGATTGAAGAAAATAGTAACAACTATAATACAGTAGTTTTTGGTCCGTGGAGCCATGGTGATTGGGCGCGAACTAAGAAGCGACAAGCTATTGGGAATGTTTATTTTGGAGATGATATATCTACAAATTACCAAAAAGATATTGAATCTAAGTTCTTTGCGCATTTTCTGAAAGGGGAGGGCAATGGAGAAACGGCGCTGCCAGAAGCCTATATGTTCGATTCGGGTTCTTTAGAATGGAAAGAATACACCCAATGGCCTCCAAAAAACACAACTAAGAAAACATTTTGGTTGCAAAACAATGAACGCCTAAACGAGCGGGCCGAACGTAGTTACACTTTTGAAGAATTTATTAGTGACCCAAAAAAACCAGTACCTTATTCTGAAGATATTAAGATGGTATTTACACCTCGTAAATTTATGACAGACGATCAGCGCTTTGCGGCTAGAAGACCCGATGTACTTACGTTTGAAACACCAGTCTTATCTGAAGACCTAACGCTTGCAGGCGAGATTATGGCGAAGTTGAAAGTCGCTACTACTGGTACAGATTCAGATTGGATAGTAAAGGTTATTGACGTGTTTCCAGCAGATGCAGAAGACACCGAAGAAACACAAGATCATTTAAAAATGAGCAACTATCATATGTTGGTGCGTAGCGAGGTGTTGCGTGGTCGTTATAGAAATAGTTTTAGTAATCCCGAAGCATTTGTGCCAAATCAAAAAACCGATGTTACGATAAAGCTTCAAGATGTGCATCATACATTTAAAAAAGGACATAAAATTCAAGTGCAGATACAGAGCACTTGGTTTCCATACATCGATATTAATCCGCAGACCTTTGTTGACAATATTTTCTACGCAAAAGAAGGCGATTTCAGCAAGCAAACACATAAGGTGTTTAACGATTCAGCTATAGAATTTACAGTGCTTCAGGAGTAAAAAAAGATGGTTTAAAAAAAAGCGTCTCAAAAATTGAGACGCTCATAACAAACCTAACTTAGTAAATTTTAGTTGCTCCAAAATTTCTTTTTATCCCCACAAAAAGAATTGTATGGAACAATTCACTAATTCAACAGTAAATATATATGTAATGTAATTAGTATCCTATACGTATTTACACGTATTTTATTTCAAAAAGATTTTAACCGAAAACGTTATCGTTTCAAAATGGGCGCGGTTTTTAAAAATATAGTTTTAGCTTTACAGTTGTGAACGAGTCTATAAAGAAAATTGCGGTACTAACAAGTGGTGGTGATGCGCCTGGAATGAATGCAGCCATACGTGCGGTTGTACGATCTTGCGCCTACCACAATATTGAGTGCGTAGGTGTTTACAGAGGTTATGAAGGCCTTATAGATGGTGATTTTATCACGCTCGATGCGCGCTCGGTAAAAAACATTATTAATCGAGGAGGTACATTTCTGAAATCGGCACGTTCTGAAAACTTTAGAACGGTAGCTGGAAGGCAAAAGGCGTTTAATAATTTAAAAAGTCATGGAATTAACGCTTTGGTCACCATTGGTGGTGACGGAACCTTCACAGGTGCCATTGTTTTTAACGATGAACACAACTTTCCAATAGTTGGCGTGCCAGGAACAATAGATAACGACATTAACGGAACCGACTTCACTATTGGGTACGATACTGCCTTAAATACGGTAGTTGAGGCAATCGATAAAATTAGAGATACTGCTAATTCTCACAATAGGTTATTTCTAGTTGAAGTAATGGGGCGCGATGCTGGAGATATTGCTTTAAATGCTGGAATTGGTGCAGGAGCAGAAGAAATACTCATACCTGAACAAGATATGGGGCGTGATAGATTGTTAGCCTCGTTGAAAAGAAGTAAAAAATCTGGTAAATCATCTAGTATTGTTGTTGTTGCTGAAGGAGATCAAATAGGAAAAAATATTCTTGGGTTGGCAGATTATATTCGCGAGAACCTAGAAGAGTATGAAGTAAAAGTAACTGTGTTGGGGCATATTCAACGAGGGGGCTCTCCTAGTTGTTTCGATAGGGTGTTAGCAAGTAGAATGGGTGTTGGCGCTGTAGATGCCTTGCTAGAAGGAAATCGTAATGTGATGATTGGAACTGTACATAGTAAAATTGTTCAAGTTCCTTTTGTTGAAAGTTTAAAAGGCGAAAATAATATAGACCTCGATTTAATCCGGGTCGCAGATATTACGTCGGTTTAAGAAAAAGTAGAATTTAACTAAATAATCAAGTCAGCCGACTTTTCGGTACGTACCTATGAAAGTAAAAATTGCAATTAATGGTTTTGGACGCATTGGAAGAATAGCCTTTAGAATAGCATCTCAAGACCCAACGGTAGAAGTTGTAGCTGTAAACGATTTATTAGACGTAGCGCATCTGGCCTATCTCTTAGAATACGATTCTGTTCATGGTAAATACCCAGGAACTGTAAGTGTAAAAGATGGCAAACTAGTGGTAGATGGTCGTGAGATACGTGTAACGAGTGAACGCAATCCTGAAAACTTACAATGGGATGCCGTTGAAGCTGCTGTGGTTGTAGATTGTACGGGTATTTTTACCACTAAAGAATCTGCTTCTGCTCATCTTAAAGCTGGTGCGAAGAAAGTGGTTATTTCTGCTCCTTCTAAAGATGCACCAATGTTTGTTATGGGTGTAAATCACAAAGAGGTGAAATCTACAGATACCATTGTATCTAATGCCTCTTGTACTACGAATTGCTTAGCACCGTTGGCAAAAATTATTGAAGATCACTTAGGTATTGAAGAAGGTCTAATGACCACCGTACATTCATTAACAGCTACGCAATCTACGGTAGATCAACCTTCAAAGAAAAATTATCGTTTGGGGCGTAGTGGTGTAAATAATATCATTCCATCAACAACAGGTGCTGCTGTGGCAGTAACCAAAGTAATTCCAAGCTTAAAAGGAAAATTAACAGGTATGGCATTTAGGGTTCCCACCGTAGATGTATCTGTGGTAGATCTTACCGTACGCACAAAGAAAGGAATTAGCTACGAAGGGCTTTGCGAAATTTTTAAGAAAGAAGCGCAAGGAGCTTACAAAGGAATTTTAGCCTATACCGAAGACCCTGTGGTATCTCAAGACTTTGTTAGTGATGCCCATACTTGTAATTTCGACGCAAATGCTGGAATGGCTCTTAACGACAATTTCTTTAAATTAGTGGCTTGGTATGATAACGAATATGCGTATTCTGCAAAACTAATTGACTTAACCAGGCACGTTGCCACTATGTAATCTATGATTTTATTCACAGACGGAGGTTCTACAAAATGTGATTGGCTATTATTAGACCATAAGGGCGAGGTAGTACTAAAAACAAGAACACAAGGTCTTAACCCTACTGTAATCTCTTCAGAAGAAATACAGAAACGAATAGAGGAAAATAGTGAGCTCAAAGAATTTTTTCAACTAGTAGAAACCTTAGATTTTTATGGAGCAGGCTGTGGTACGATAACGCCTCGCAACATACTGAAGGATGTTTTGTCATCCCTTTTTAGCAAAGGAAAGGTAAAGGTTCAAGAAGATCTTGCGGCGGCGGTTTATGCAGTAACTGAAGCTCCAGGTATTGTTTGTATACTAGGGACAGGCTCAAACAGTTGTTATTTTGACGGAAACCAAATCCACGCGCCAATACCTTCATTGGGGTATAGCATTATGGATGAGGCAAGTGGAAATTACTTCGGAAAGGAGCTGCTTCGTGATTATTTTTATCGTAAAATGCCTCAAGATACGGCAGGTAGGTTTGAAGCTGCTTACAATTTGAAGGCAGACGATATCAAAGTAAATATATACCAGAAACCAAATCCGAATGCCTATTTAGCTTCCTTCGCGCAATTTATTTTTACCGAAGAAATTACAGATTCATACTGTGTTTCTGTAGTTGAAAAAGGAATAAAAGAATTTATAACTTGTAGAATCCAAACGTTTCCTGAAGCATCTAATGTACCCATTCATTTTATAGGTAGTATTGCTCACTTTAGCAGCCCTATTATAGAACGATGTTTAAAAGCCGAAGGATATCAATTAGGAAACATAGTACGCCGCCCTATGGATGGTTTGGTGGCCTATTATCAGCGTAAAATTAAAGAGTAGTGTAATCTGTTTACAAAGGAGTTCGATTTTCTAACATGTTTTTATAACTTGGTATATAGAAAACGAAAGCATAAAAAGGCAGTTTGTTCCTGAAAATCAAATACATATAATGTCGTCAATACCTAAAATAAATCCAACTTCTACCAACGCCTGGAAAGCATTGCAAACTCATTTTAATAAAATTAAAGATGTTCATTTAAACGATTTGTTTGCTTTAGATGAGGGGCGGGTCGCAGATTTCAGTTTAGACTGGAACGATTTTTATGTAGATATTTCAAAAAACAGGATTACAAAAGAGACGCGCAGCCTTTTACTTCAACTTGCAGAAGAGGTTAATTTACCGCAGGCAATTTCGGCACAAATAAATGGTGAAGCAATTAATGAAACAGAAAATAGGGCTGTTTTACATTCGGCCTTACGTGATTTTGGCATTATGAACCCTGTTGTAGCTGAGACGTTACAGAAAATGAAAACGTTTTCAAACAATGTAATTGATGGTAATTGGAAAGGGTATACTGGGAAAACCATTAAAACAATTGTAAATATAGGTATTGGTGGTAGCAATCTTGGTCCGCGAATGGTTTGCGAAGCCCTCCATTCGTATAGAAACCATATAGAGCTGCGTTTTATTTCTAATGTAGACGGCGACTTTCTTGCCGAGTCATTAAAAACACTTGACCGTGAAACAACAATATTTGTTGTAGTATCTAAAACGTTTACCACCCAAGAGACACGCACCAATGCGGCTACGGTAAAGCAGTGGTTTTTAGATTCGGCACCAAGTTCTGCAGTTAAAAATCATTTTGTAGCTGTTTCTGCTAATATAGATGAAGTACAGAATTTTGGAATACTAGAAGAAAACATTTTTCCCATGTGGGATTGGGTAGGAGGTCGTTTCTCATTGTGGAGTGCCGTGGGCTTGTCTATCTGTTGTGGGGTGGGTTACCATCATTTTGAAGCTTTGCTAAAAGGAGCCCATGAAATGGATATTCACTTTAAAACGGCACCGTTGTCTGAGAATATTCCTGTGGCGTTAGGACTTATATCGGTTTGGTACAATAACTTTTTTGCATGTGAAACTGAAGCTGTTATTCCGTATGCTGAAACTTTAAGAGAACTAGTGCCGTATTTACAGCAGGCTATTATGGAGAGTAATGGAAAATCTGTAGATCGCAATGGAGCATCTATAAAATACCAAACAGGAAACATTATTTGGGGAGCTACAGGCGCCAACTCTCAACATGCGTTTTTTCAACTACTACATCAAGGAACAAAACTGATTCCGGCCGAATTTATTTGTTTTTCTGAATCGCTACATACGCTTGGAGAGCATCATAATATACTCTTGGCTAATTGCCTTGCCCAGACGGAAGCACTTATGGAAGGGAAAGATAACCCTGATGAACCGTTTAGAAATTTTGTTGGTAACAACCCAAGCACTACCTTACTTATAAGGAAGTTAACGCCTAAAAACCTAGGAAGTTTACTAGCCTTGTATGAGCACAAACTATTTGTACAAGGCATTGTCTGGAATATTTATAGCTATGACCAATGGGGTGTAGAACTTGGAAAAAAACTAGCTACTAAAACGCTAAAGGCTATTCAAAACAAAGATACAAAAGGGGTTGCTAATGCCTCCACTAAAGCACTGCTCAAAAAACTGTAGGAATCACCGTTTTTCTTTACCATCTTTCCTTATTTTTATGAATAATTAATCACTGTTTTATACTGCTAGACGTATGTCTTTGGTATAGAGCAAACTAACCTTTAAAATTTTAAAATTATGAGTGAAAAGAACAAGAAAATTAGTTTAGACAAAGCAATTGCTTGGACCACAGAATGGCGTAATTCAGAATCGGACTACAATAAGCACAATGAATGTAATGGTTTTTTAATACCCGTTCAGGACTTAAATGATGTGTTAGCTGAAATGGGAAATCCTGACGATTCTAGCGATGCATGTGTACGTGCTTATTTAGCAGTAGATCCAAGCGATAATACTGAAAAATTAGTAATTGTTGGTACTGAGATAGATGAAACAGGTGTTTATAGAGATTTACTCCCTGAAACATCTAACCAAGCAGATGGAAATAAAAACAGCATTTGGGATTTTGTAAAACCCTGCCCACCGCATTGTGATAAATCTAGTTCTTTGAATTAAGAAATGACTGACTTGTCACTCTACATAGCGGATGGACTAACTATAATTTCAATTATTTTAGCTTTGCTTTATAGTATAGGCTTTACAAGACAAAGTAAAGCCTATACCTTTTTTACCTTGTATCTTTTGCTAGTCGCAGTGATACAAATTGTTATGTACATTTATGCCTACAAGAAGCTAAACAGCATTTTCTTTTTTCATTACTATTTTGTGGGGCAGTTTATATTGTTATCTCTCTTTTATAGGCAGCTTTTAAAAAGTAGGTTAATAGTTTGGATACTTATTGTAGTGCTTATTGGTTTAGGGGGGTATTATGCTGTAAATCCTGCTATTTTTAACCAATACCATACCATAGGGGTTAGTATTACCCAAAGTATTATTGTGGTATATGCATTACTTTATTATTACAAATCACTTTCTGGTCATAACTTATTTCTCTTAGTGAATACAGGTATTTTATTATATTTTTTAACCAGTATTTTACTTTTCGCTTCTGGAAATCTAATTTTAGATCTAAACCTTCCCAAAGAAACGCAACGCTACATCGGAATAATAAACCAGTTTTTATATTTTATTTTTTTAGTTTTAGTGTTTGTAGAATGGTTCCGAAATTATCGTTCATCAAAATAGAATAGCAAACAACCTAACGTGCTATCCCCAAATTCATGCTTGCTTCAGTTTTTAATGATTTTTTAATTTTCCTTTCTGTCGTGGTGGCTATATTATTTGTAGCTCGCTTTCGATACAAGACTCCAGCTTATAAAACTTTCAGTGTTTATTTAGTATTCATTGCAATTATCCAGTTGTTGCTTTTAATTCACGCGCATTATGGGACAAATAATCTTTTCTTATTCCCGTACTATTTTATTGGGCAATATATATGTATGTCACTTTTTTATTATTTTTTACTTCGGAAGAATTGGTTGCTGTGGCTTATACCATTCGTCCTAGGTAGTCTCCTAATTCAGTACCTGTGGTTACCAGAGACAGTTAAAGATTTTAATCCGTTTGGACTTAGTGTAACCCAGAGTTTAATCGTTATTTATGCATTGCTTTATTATTATAAGTCGCTAGAGGGAGATGCCGATTTTCTTTTTGTTAACGCAGGGGTCTTGATGTACTTCATGGCGAGTATTTTATTTTTTTCTACAACAGATTGGATACAGAATTTAGAGCTTCCGTTTCTAATACGGGCTATTTTTAACTCGATAAACGATGTGTTATATTTTATTTTTCTAACATTAATATTAATTGAATGGTTTAAAAATTTCCGAAGAAAAAAAATGGTATAACAAGCAATTTCAAAGTAGTATCTTCGTACATATGGAAGAACCACTCATACAGGATAACCAAATAATTACTGTAATTCTCATAGCCATCATTCTATTATTATTGATGTCTACTGCCATTATCGCATTTTTCTATTTATCTCGAAAAAAAATTACAAAAACTGAACTTGAGAAGGCTCGCTTAAAAATAGATCATCAACAAGAAGTTCTAAGAACATCACTAGTAACACAGGAAGAAGAACGAAAAAGAATTGCGCAAGACCTTCACGATGCCATTAGCTCTAAACTCAATATTGTTTCACTCAATGCTAATTTCCTTACCGAAGAAACGATCACTACCCATGAAGCAAATACGCTTGGCGAAAGTATTGTAAATGTGACAAAGACAGTGCTTGAGAATTCTAGACGTATAGCTCACGATTTGTTACCGCCGTCTTTAGAAAAGTTTGGGTTAGTAGCGGCAGTCGATGAGTTATGCGATCAGGTTAAAGAGTGTGGGACAATAATTATTGAGCCAGATTTAGATGAATCTGCCAATGTTCTTACTGAAAGTAACGCACTGCATGTCTTTAGAATAGTACAGGAGCTTTTTAATAATACGATTAAGTATGCTGACGCAAAATTGGTTGTTTTATCATTAAAATCTATCGAAAACGCTGTACATTTACACTACCAAGATAATGGCAAAGGGTTCGAACTGGAAACAGGTAGGATGGCAAAAGGGCTCGGACTTTCAGGAATACACAACCGGGCGGTTATTCTTGATGCCCATGTAACGTTAGATTCAAAACCAAACGAAGGAATGTCATTACACTTGATAGTACCAACTAACTAATCAATATATCGTGAAAATTAAAGTCGTAATAGCAGACGATGAGGAGCTTTTTAGAGTGGGTATTGCCCATATCTTCTCACGTGATCCAAACATAGAGGTAATCCACCAAGCTGAAAACGGGGAAGATTTGCTTACGTTTCTTGCTGCACAGAAACAATTGCCAGATATTGTGATTACCGATATTAAGATGCCAAAATTAAATGGGGTAGAAGCTACTAAAATTATACATCGTGATTATCCGGAGATAGGTATCGTAGCACTTACAACATACAATACCAAACCCTTCATAAAAAATATGATAGACGTTGGTGCGAGTGCTTATTTAGTTAAAAATGCAACACCTAAGCAGGTAATTCACACGGTAAACCAAGTGTATTACAACGGATTTTATTACGATAAACAGGTGATGGATATTTTAAACAATAAGTATTCTGGAACGGGAGACGATAAATCGTTTCATGATGCCGATTTCCTTACAGATAGGGAAGCTCAAGTTTTAGAGCTTATTTGCAAGCAATACAAAACATCTGAAATTGCAGAACAATTGTATATCAGCCCACGTACGGTTGAAGTACATCGCAAAAACTTATTATTAAAAACGGGGGTTAAAAATATTGCTGGTTTGGTCATTTTTGCCATTCAGAATAATCTGGTTCCTCCTATTATTACCGATTAATAATCAGGCTAACAGTCGCTTAAGTTTACTTGTACTGCAAGTCCGCCTTCGCTTGTTTCTTTGTATTTAGTTGTCATGTCTTTGGCTGTCTCCCACATGGTTGCAATAACCTTGTCTAAAGGAATTTTTACGTCTACGGGGTCTCTGTCTAGCGCCATTTCGCATGCATTTATAGCTTTTATTGCACCCATGGCATTACGTTCAATACAAGGTATTTGAACCAATCCGCCTATAGGGTCACAGGTCATTCCTAAATGATGTTCCATGGCAATTTCTGCGGCAATGAGTACTTGTGCAGGTGAACCACCCATAAGTTCTGTTAACGCTGCTGCAGCCATTGCAGATGAAACGCCAATTTCGGCTTGACAACCACCCATAGCAGCACTAATGGTCGCATTCTTTTTAAACAAGCTACCTATTTCTCCTGCTACAAGTAAGAATTTCTTAACGTCGTCAAAATTTCCGTCGTGATTTTCAATAACTAAATAATACATTAGTACAGCGGGAATTACTCCAGCACTACCGTTTGTAGGAGCTGTAACTACACGACCTAACGACGCATTTACTTCGTTAACAGCTAAAGCAAAACAGCTCACCCATTTTAGTATTTGTCTAAATTTTACTTCAGTACTACGAATAGATTGTATCCATTCGTATTTGTTTGTGTATGGAGTGGTGCCTTTTAACCTTTCATGCGTTTCAAACGCTCGGCGCACGACGTTTAGTCCGCCGGGTAAAATACCTTTAGTATGGCAGCCAATATACATGCTTTCTAGCATAACATCCCAAATGGCTTTCATTTTGGCGTCTATTCTTTCTGGGTCGCGTAGTGAAAGCTCGTTGCGCAGGACAAGTTCACTTATGGAAATATTCTCAGTGGTACAATGCTCTAAGATTTCCGTAGCTAACGAAATAGGATAAGGGAAACTTTTAAATTTTTCAGTTTGTCGTTTGGCTCTGGCTCGCTCTTTCTGTACCACAAATCCGCCACCTATAGAATAGTAGGTGTCTCGTGTTTTTTTACCGTTTCTAAGTGTGGCTTCAAAGGTGATGCCATTGGGGTGAAAGTCTAAGAATTTTCTATTAAAAACAATGTTTTCTTTAAAATTGAAAGTAATCGGCTTTTCGTTATTTAATTTTAAAATAGCGTTTTCTTTCAGCTTATCTATTTCTGGTTGTATGTTATCGATATTACAGCTAACAGGATCGGTGCCCATTAGTCCCATAACTACGGCTATATCTGTAGCATGGCCTTTTCCAGTAAGGGATAGCGAACCGTATAAATTAACTTTAACCGTGGCCACTCCTGTAAATAACTCACGCTGTTGGAGCTTTTTAATCCACATATTGGCGGCGCGCCAAGGACCTAAAGTGTGGGAGCTAGATGGTCCAACACCAATACTAAGCATATCAAAAACACTGATACTTTCCATAGATGAAATTTTCAGAACAAATATAAGATAGTATTGGTTGTGTAGTGATTTTAAGGACTAATTTATTGCCTTCTGTTGGCTAGTAAGGGAGGTGGCTCTCCTGTAAAAGGATTCCAACGACTAATGCTTTTAGCTCCCATGCCAGCCGCTTTCATCACAGAACGATCGCCATAGCGTTCGCGCATTTTATCCATTGCCTGATAAAGGTTTATTATTTTCTCGTTGTCATCAAATAAATCTATTTGCTGACCGCCTTCTACAAGGTGGCTAAACTTAACACCTACCAAACGCACTAAGAGTCTACGCTGGTATAGTTTTTTATACAAAGCCATTACCACAGGAATGATTTTATGGTCTGCCGCACTGTACGGAATGCGTTTTTGTAATGTATAGGTCTGAAAATCTGAAAATCTAATTTTAAAGGTCACGCAGGCTGTTAGTTTATTGCCACGTCTTAATTGGTATACCAAATTTTCTGCCATTGCTACAATAATACTCTCCAACTTTTTTACATCGGTAGTATCGCGATTGAAAGTGCGTTCTGTAGAAATTGATTTACGTTCTGAGTATTGCACCACAGGGCTGTTGTCAATTCCGTTGGCTTTTTTCCAAATTACCTGTCCGTTTTTACCAAATACCTTATGCATCATTTCTATGGGCATTTCCTGAATAGTCTGAATACGCTTAATGCCTAAATCACAGAGCTTTCTATAGGTAACTTTACCAACCATAGGGATTTTACTTACTGAAAGGGGAGAGAGAAAAGGTTTTTCGGTACCTCGATTTACAAAAATTTTGTTGTTGGGTTTTGCTTCTCCAGTGGCTATTTTAGAAACCGTTTTGTTGGTCGAAAGTCCAAACGATATAGGAAGCCCCGTTTCTTTCATGATTCTATCGCGAAGCTCGGACGACAGTTGATGACACCCAAAGAATTTGTCCATACCGGTTAGATCGATATAAAATTCGTCTACCGATGTTTTTTCGTATAAAGGCACAGTTTCTTTAATGATTTCGGTTACATCGTTCGAAAACTTGCTGTAAATACCCGAATTACCTCGTAGCACAATTGCTTCTGGGCAAAGTTGTTTTGCCAGTCGCATAGGCATGGCAGAGTGTACTCCAAAGGTGCGTGCTTCATAACTGCATGAGGCAACTACCCCGCGGTCTGTGGTGCCACCAATTAGCACAGGTTTTCCCTTTAGTTTACTATCAAGCAATCGTTCGCAAGACACAAAAAAAGTGTCTAAATCCATATGTACAATATTGCGAGGTGTATTCATTGTGCTAATCTTTCCGAAGTACAGTAAAAAAATATTAAGGTATGGGTTGTCTTTCTATTTCAGTACAATGAGTTGAGCTGAAATAATTTCAATAAATTTAAAATTGTGTGTTGTTACTTCAATTTATACGCTCCAATCTTCCAATAGCGTAACTCCTCATTGGTAGTTACTTTTTCAAAAGCGAGCTCTTTTAACGTTGGATTTTCTTTAAAGAACTCCCAACAACCATGACCTTCTCTGTAAATAGAGGTAATTAAGATACCTTCTTTGGTGAGTGAGGCCAACATTCTATCAAGAACGTTTTGTTTTTCGGTGTCATGAATATAGTAAAAGGCTTCATTAAAAACAATAACATCAAAGTTTTGTTTTGGCGAAAAAGTTATGGCATCTGCAGTTTCAAAAACTGCTTTTTTATAACCTTTCTCTTTTGCTTTTTCTATGGAAACTTTAGAAAAATCTACTCCTAAGAAATAACTGTAATTTTCAGACCCAAACCGTTCAGTAAGCACACCATCTCCAGAGCCTATGTCTAAAACCGACGGATTCTCAGGTGCAAATCTTTTCGCAAAATCTACAATAGTTTGGTACCTTTTCGCTTCTTTTTCGTCCTGTAAACTGTCCCAGCGGCCACTTTTGTATTGCTTATTCCAGCGTTGTTTGCGACGCCAATGATGAAACTTGTCTAGTAAATTCATACTATTTCTTTGCGTTAGAAAGTTGGTGAGCTAAGTACGGTTTTAGCTTACCCAAGATAAGTTCTGGGGTGAGCTGGTGGTATAACGCATCTGGATTTTCTTCAATACGTCTTCGTTCTTCCAACGTAAAGCTACTAAAAAGATCAGGTTTTTCTTCTAAAAGATGAATAGATTCATGAAAGATTTTATCTTCAAAACTACTCCAATGTTCTTTGTTTACATAAGGCGAATAAATGGTAAATGTTGGCTTTTGAAGTGCCTTGGCAATGTGTACACTTCCGCCTTCGTTTGCTACCAATATATCACACTTATTCATTAACACTGCAAAATCGCGAATGCTATTGGCATAAATGTCTAAATTAATCTGTTCTTTATGCTTACAGAGCTCATAAATTTTTAACGCCTCTGGTTTTTGATGTGGCGCGTAGTTAAAAAGTAGCGTAATATTATACGTCTCAGTAATATAATCTACAAGCTTTGCTACAAACTCATACGGCATCGACTTTTGAGGTGTGCTCCCTAAAACCCCGAGCATAATAATAGGCTTTTTTACTTCGGAAACCGTCTTGTTTTGCCGTTCGTTCTCTGTTAAGAAAATTTTTGGTTCGTAATTAGGCTGTTTTAGCTCAAAAACGGAAGAAATCATATGAATCCTGTCTTCAATAGCTTTCCCACAAGCATGGCTACGCTTTTCTAAAAGACTGACAGGATGTGTGTAAAACCGAAATTTTAATTCTTTATTAGCACGTTTAAGTCCGATACGCATAGGTGCGTTAGAAAATAAGCAGATAAGTCTACTCTGAAACTTTGAGTAGGGGTCAAAAATAATATCGTACCGCTGTTTTCTTATGTTACGTAGTGTTTTAAGTAGGTTGGGGATTTTTTTCAACCACTTTTCTTGTATGCGAATGATATGGTCAATATTCGGATTTTCTTCCAAAACACCTACTGTGTAATCGTACACAAAATAAGTAACTTCACTCTCCGGAAATACCTTTTTAATATTATTGGCAATCACAGAGCTTATGAGCACATCGCCAATTCTTTTGTTTTGTATAACAAGTATTTTCTTTGGTTGCATTACCTTCGCAAAGTATCTCTTTTTTTGAAGTTATTAAAATTAAAATGACGACTCATTTTGTTATGCATCCTAAGTTTACTGTGTTTGAAAAAGCACTGCACGAGGTTTTACTAGACTTCGAAACTTCTGGTGATTACGTCACAAAAGGAGATAGAAACGTAATTAAAAAAGTAACCCTCGACGGACAAACGTTTAATATTAAACGATTTAAAACGCCTAACCTAGCACAAAGTTTGGTGTACCGTTTTCTTCGGAAAAGTAAAGCAAAACGATCTTTCGAATATGCTTCACTCCTTATTGAAAAAGGCATAAAAACCCCGTTTCCTGTGGCCTATCTAGAAAATTTTAGCGGTGGACTAAAAGACAGTTATTACGTTTCTGAACATGTGGCATACGATTTCGACTTTAGAGTGCTTAACCACAACCCAAGGTGGCCCAATCGTGCTGAAATACTAAAACAAATGGCGGCGTTCACGTTTCAGCTACACGAAAATAGCATCAACTTTTTAGACCATTCTCCAGGAAATACCCTTATAAAACATAGGGGAGAGGGGGCATACGATTTCTATCTAATTGATTTAAATAGAATGCGTTTTGAGACATTAAACTTAGACCAACGCATGCATAACTTTAGGCGGCTGTGGCTTTCAAAAACTATGATTAATATCATGGCAAAAGAGTATGCATCGCTTTTTGGAACATCTGAAAAAGAAACCCATGCACTTATGACAAAGCACAGCAGGGAATTTCAGAAAAAAGTAAACAGTAAAAAATTGCGTAAGCGACGAAGAAAATAATTTTCACCTCGCACTACTTATCACTTTTACACTGAGATTGTTGATTTACGTCCTTATACCGCTACATCATATTCACGTAATGCGTCGTTGAGCGAAGTCTTTTTATTGGTACTTTCTTTGCGTTCACCAATGATGAGTGCACAACTTACTTGAAATTCCCCTGCAGGAAATTTCTTGGTGTAGCTACCAGGTATAACAACAGATCTAGCAGGTACCAATCCGCGCATTTCTTTTGGCGTATCTCCTGTAACATCAATAATTTTGGTTGAAGCGGTAAGTACAACGTTTGCGCCTAGTACGGCTTCCTTTTCTACTCGAACGCCTTCAACTACAATGCTTCTTGAGCCTATAAAAGCATTGTCTTCAATAATTACTGGGGCCGCTTGCAACGGTTCTAATACGCCACCAATACCCACACCGCCACTAAGATGTACATTCTTACCAATTTGAGCACAACTACCTACGGTAGCCCAAGTATCTACCATGGTACCTTCATCTACATAGGCACCAATATTTACATAGCTAGGCATCATAATTACGCCCTTGCTAATATATGCTCCATGACGTGCAACTGCATGTGGTACCACACGAATACCTTTGGCTTCATACCCGCGCTTTAGTGGTATTTTATCATGGTACTCAAAAATACCTGCCTCCATGGTTTCCATCTTTTGAATTGGGAAATACAAAACCACTGCCTTTTTCACCCACTCGTTTACTTGCCATCCAGAGGAAGTAGGCTCTGCACAGCGCAGTGTGCCTTCGTCACATAAACGTACTACTTCTCTAATGGCAGCGATAGTTTCCGGATTCGTAAGGAGGGAACGGTCGTCCCATGCAGTCTCAATAGTTTTTTGGAGTTCAGTCATTGTTAAAAGCTAAAAATTGATCTTCTGTTTTGTACTGTAAAGATACATATATAGCGGAGTATCTAAGTACGCTTATAAGGTAAAAAATAGCTAAAAAGACACGTTCCCTCATTCTAAAGGATGGTTCCCTCAATTACGCTAATTAGGGTAATGTTTTGACTTTATATTTACATTGTAATTAAGCATAAAGAAACAAAACACCCTCACGGAGGAGGAAAGTTGGGGATGTTGGTAAAAGGAGTTATAGAAATATAGCTCCTTTTTTTAATTAAAATAATTTACAACTGCGTCATGCGCATATTGCTTAAGTTGCATACTGTGTGCAACAGGTAATTGAGGAGCATAACTATTTGTTGTTACCTGCTGCCCTGATAGTATTTCAAAAATCATTGCGGCAGAAAAATAAGTTCCGTACAAACTTGGGTGAACACCATCTGGACTTAACAACTCATACTCCGGTTTCGTAGCATTCACGTCCCGCCAACCTAAACCAACAGGTAAAACCGTAAACCCAGTTTCTGTAGCTGCTTGATAATACAGGGTTTCTAACTGTTCTGTCATTTTTGGAAAACCTGTATATTCCCATGTCATAAAGAGGTATACTTGCGTAGATTTACCTTCAAAATACTCCTTGTAGGCATTAAAAGAGGCTAAAGCGTCTTCTGGATTGGTACGTGCATGATCACCATTTTCTTGTAACACTACAACATCCCAAGTTTTACTTTCTAGTTTATTTGTTGTGCCAGCATTGTTTAAATGTTGGTGCAAAGTATATCCTGGGAGGGTTCGTTCGTCTGTAAGCACTTGATCGCCACCTTGAGCACCATTGTCGTAAAATTGCTGTACGTGAAAATCTACACCATTGTTAAAGAAGGTCAGGCTGTTGCCAATAAATAAAATGTTTACGATATTAGGGTCATCAATCGGATCATCGTCTTGTTGCATCATTGCTGGTGCTTCTGAAGTGTCACTGCAGCCGGCAATAATCAAAGTAATCACGAATAAAGACCAATATTTCACAATACTAATTTTATTTTAAAGATATGAAAATCAGTTCGCTCATTAAAACCATCACCCTTGTTAGTTGTATCTTTTTTTCTTCGGAAATATGTGCGCAGATACTTTCAGAATGGGATCGCGCCACTAAACGTGACGAAATACTAGCAGATCGCTTTAATAATCTTTTGCCAAAACTAATGGATGACACCAATATTGATATGTGGGTTGTAATTTCTCGCGAGTATAACGAAGACCCTGTTATGCGAACCATGTTGCCCGCAAGATGGTTAAATGCCCGACGTAGAACCATATTGGTTTTTTATCGAAACAAAGCAAAAAATACTATCGAAAAACTAGCCGTGGCACGTTACGACGTTGGTGAAAATATTACCTCTGCATGGGATAAAGAAAAACAGCCAGACCAATGGAAACGATTGGTTGAGATTATTGAAGAGCGAAATCCTGAGAAAATAGCAATAAACTATAGCAAACACTTTGCAATTGCAGACGGTCTCGTGCATACAGATTTTGAAGAACTCAAGGATGCATTACCTCCCGCACTTGAAAATAAGCTCGTTTCCGCAGAAAAATTGGCTATCGCATGGATTGAAACACGCACCCAGATAGAAATGGAGCTGTATAACACCTTGGTTCAAGTTACCCACGATATTATAGACGAAGCATTTTCTAGTAAAGTAATCACTCCAGGAAAAACAACCACAGACGACGTGGTTTGGTGGATGCGTCAAAAAGTAACAGACATGGGACTAGAAACTTGGTTTCACCCAACTATAGATGTGCAGCGCAGTGACCGAAAATTGAAAAGCCATATTGAATCCTTCAGTAAAGCAAAAAAAGATGATGTAATACAGCCAGGAGATTTAATACACTGTGATTTTGGGATTACATACATTACTTTAAATACAGATTGCCAGCAACACGGCTATATTTTGAAAGAAGGCGAAACAAAAGTACCAGATTTTTTAGCTGAAGCATTCGCAACTGGTAACCGTGTACAAGATATTTTTACTGATAATTTCGAAACTGGAAAAACTGGCAACGAGATTTTACTAAAGTCTCTAGCCGAAGGTAAAGCCGAAGGATTGCGTCCTGCAATTTATACACACCCCTTAGGAACCTATGGCCATAGCTCAGGAACAACCTTAGGAATGTGGGACAGTCAGGGCGGTGTTCCGGTAAATGGCGATTATCCGCTACATGAAAATACCGTGTACGCAATTGAACTTAATAATACTACTTACATTAAGGAGTGGGATAAAGACGTGCGTATTATGCTAGAGGAAGCAGGATTTTGGGGGCCCAACGGATTTCGATATGTGAATGGAAGGCAGGAAGCTGTGAAAGCAATAGATTAGTATATATGTTTCACTACTCACTACTCACTACTCACTAAACCTGTATCACCCCCAAATTAAAAGGCTTTTCAATAGGTGCATGATTAGCGGCTTCAATACCTATAGATATCCATTTTCTGGTGTCTAACGGATCTATAACCGCATCAGTCCAAATTCTAGATGCCGCATAATAGGGAGAAATCTGACGATCGTATCGCGCCTTAATTTTATCATATAATTTTTTCTCGTCTTCTTCGGAAATTTCCTTGCCTTGCTTTTTCAGAGAGGCTGTTTCAATTTGTAGCAATACCTTTGCTGCACTGTTACCACTCATCACTGCAAGTTCTGCACTTGGCCAAGCAACAATCAGTCGTGGGTCGTAGGCTTTTCCGCACATCGCATAGTTTCCGGCACCATAACTATTCCCGATTACAATGGTGAATTTAGGTACCACACTATTGCTCACAGCATTTACCATTTTAGCGCCATCTTTAATAATACCTCCATGTTCGCTTTTACTTCCTACCATAAAGCCAGTGACATCTTGTAGAAACACCAACGGTATCTTTTTCTGATTACAATTGGCTATAAATCGAGTTGCTTTATCGGCACTGTCGCTATAGATTACTCCACCAAATTGCATTTCACTTGGCTTTGTCTTTGCCTTAGTGGTTTTTACTAACTTACGCTGATTCGCAACAATACCAACCGCCCAGCCATCAATACGAGCATATCCTGTTAATATAGTTTGACCATAGCCCTCCTTGTATTCTTCAAAATCACTGTCGTCTACCAAGCGTTTTATAATTTCACGCATGTCGTATTGGTCTGCGCGCGATTTAGGTAGAATACCATAAATTTCTTCTTGCTTTTCTTTCGGCTTCTTTGCTTCGGTTCTGTTAAAACCAGCTTTGTCAAAATCTCCTATTTTAGAAACGATGTTCTTTATCTTGTCAAGTGCATCCTTGTCGTCTTTGGCTTTATAATCTGTTACGCCACTTACTTCACAGTGTGTAGTAGCACCTCCTAACGACTCGTTGTCTATGCTTTCACCTATGGCGGCTTTTACTAAATAACTACCTGCTAAGAAAATACTCCCTGTCTTATCTACAATAAGAGCTTCGTCACTCATTATAGGCAAATAAGCACCTCCTGCTACACAGCTACCCATAACGGCAGCAATTTGTGTAATTCCCATGCTGCTCATTATGGCGTTATTTCTAAATATTCGTCCAAAATGTTCTTTATCTGGGAAAATTTCATCTTGCATTGGTAAATACACCCCAGCGCTGTCTACCAAATAAATTATAGGTAACTTATTTTCAATAGAAATTTCCTGAGCGCGTAAATTTTTCTTTCCTGTTATAGGAAACCAAGCTCCAGCTTTCACCGTAGCATCGTTCGCCACAACAATACACTGCTTGCCTTGAACATAACCAATTTTTACTACCACACCGCCGCTAGGACAACCTCCATGTTCTTCGTACATATCCTCGCCAGCAAAAGCAGCAATCTCTACACTTGGTTTTTTAGCGTCTAACAAATATGCAATACGCTCTCTGGCAGTCATTTTGCCTTTAGAATGATGTTTTGCAATTCTTTTTTCTCCGCCACCTAACTTCACCCTTGCAAGGCGTTTTTTAAGGTCTGAAAGGGCTAATTTGTTATAGTCTTCGTTCTTGTTGAAGTTAATATCCACGTGCTTATATTTTGTCGCTAAGGTACAAAAATCTATAGCTTCTTTTCGGCGGAAATAGTACGATTTATATATATTCCTAGGAAATAGTTGCCTAGGAAAATAAAAATTGATATCTTTGTATTAAATATTTAATTCATGAAAAAAGTAATAGCCTTTGCAGGAAGCAACAGTAGTACATCTATAAATAAACAATTGGCAGTGTACGCAGCAAGTAAGTTAACCGACGTCGATATTGAGGTGTTAGATTTAAATGATTTTGAACTACCGCTCTACGGAATTGATTATGAAAAAGAATATGGTATACCTAAAAATGCTCAGGTATTTCTTTCCTATATAAAAGAAGCCGATGGTATTGTTTTGTCCCTAGCCGAACATAATGGCGCCTATGCAACCGTGTTTAAAAACATATTTGACTGGATGTCGCGCATCGATGGAAAATTGTGGAGCGAAAAACCAATGTTGCTAATGGCTACATCTCCAGGCGGTAGAGGGGGAGCTACAGTACTTGACATTGCTAAAGGTAGATTTCCGTACATGGGAGGTGCTATTGCTGCCACATTTTCACTGCCCAACTTTAACGATAATTTTTCAGAAAATGGGATTGAAAGTCAGGCGTTCGAAGAAGAATTGATTGTTGCAGTACAACAACTTCAAGCAGCTATTCAACAATAAACCTGAAGCGTCATGGGAGATATTTCAAAAGACATAAAAAGCACCTTTCAAAATGATAAGCAGAAAGCCATGCTCAACATAATCTATACAGCAAATTGGATTACGAGTAAGCAAAACAGCTTTTTTAAAACATATAGTATTTCTCCCCAACAGTACAACGTGCTGCGCATATTACGTGGTGCTAAAAAGGTATTGCCAGTACAAACCATTAAAGATAGAATGCTGCAACGGGCACCAAATGCAACAAGGATGATGGATAAACTCTGTGATAAGAACCTTATTAAACGAGTGGCATGTAGTAACGACCGCCGTGTTGTGCAAGTTGAAATTACAAAAGCGGGTCTAATACTTTTAGACGAAATAGATAAGGCACATCGTACAGATTACCTTGAGAATCTCAGTTTGAAAGAAGCAGCAATGCTCAGCGATTTGTTAGATAAAATTAGATAGCCACAAAACCTAACTATGTAGAACGAAAAAGATAAGATGATGAAACTAAATAGTATAAAAAGAATTGGAAGAAGTGATTTTGTGAATATGGGGCCTGTAAAACTTAGACAGCCTATACCAACGCAAGAAATTGAACAAATAGATCCGTTTGTGCTTTTGCATCATTACGGTCCTTACCCAATCAATGAATTAAACAATCCATTCGATTTGGGCCCTCATCCGCATCGTGGATTTGAACCTGTTACATTTCTACTTCAAGGAGAACAACTGCATCGCGACTCGCTTGGAAATGAAAGTGTCGTGAAATCTGGAGATGTACAATGGACTACCGCCGGACGTGGTATCATGCACGCCGAAGCTCCAACAAAAGATTTTGTAAAGCGAGGGGGAACGTTAGAAGGAATTCAACTTTGGCTTAATCTACCAAGTGAAAAAAAGATGATCCCCGCAGCATATCAGCACGAGAAAAACGAAGATTTCAGAGTTGTTACTTCCGAAGATGAACAGGTGAATATCCAAATCATTGCAGGCGAGCTTGAAGGAGTCTATGGAAGAATTGCCACCCAGACCCCTGTAAATGCTTTTATGATTTCTGCTGCCGAAGGAGGAAGATATACAGTGAAGATTCCGAAAGAACATCAGGCACTTGTTTATTTAGTATCTGGAAGTGTGCAGATAAATAATACCGACAATTTAGCGCTAAATAAAAACCAATTAATATGGTTTGAACAAGACGGCGATGGTTTTTCATTACAAGCAAATACAGCTAGTAAGTTGTTGTTTTTATCGGGAGCTCCACTAAATGAAAAGGTTACAAGTTGGGGGCCTTATGTAATGAATACCCAAACGGAAATAATGGAGGCACTACGCGATTTCCAAGACGGTAAAATGGGTTTTCTTCCTTCCTAACAATTAAGCATCTTATGGATGCTTTTTTTGTTTAAAAATCCGATATTTGCTTCAAGCTATGCATCCATAGTGTAGCTACATTTAGTTCTTGTAATAATTTACTGAAATATAATTTTTATCATTTAAAATTTATTTGAAAAACAACTGTGTTTCAGTGAAATGTGAACTTAATATGCGTTGGGTCCGCCCGTAATTGAAGATTACGTATAAGTTGGGATAGTGGTGCAGTACCGTGCACAACCACTAATCTAACTTTGGTTGAGGCTTTTAATAGCTAAGTTTTATACGTAATAAATCAGGGTAGCAATACCAACTTAGCAAACGCCCGAAAATTAAAAATTATGATGAATAAAAATACAGTACTGGCTTGGGCCACTTTTATAATGATAATCATGGGTTGTGCGTTGATTGCACTTGGAGCCTTTAGATATGACGATGTAGCCGGCTGGGGCTTTGCAGCAGTTGGAATTGGATTTTTTGCTATTGCTTGGGTGTTTAATGCACTTAAAGGAAGAATGTAAGGATACCTGCTGCATATTTATAGCTATATATCCTGTCATGCTTGTGATAACAAAAAAGTGTGTTAGGCTAGCAAAAAAAAATCATAACAAACCATAAACTTAAAGCAATGAGTGACGATAAAAAAGTAATCTTCTCAATGTCTGGTTTAACTAAGACATTTAAAAGCGCACAGACACCTGTGCTTAAGAATATTTATTTAAGTTTTTTCTACGGTGCAAAAATTGGTATTCTCGGACTTAACGGTAGTGGTAAGTCTACCTTGTTAAAAATTATAGCGGGTGTAGATAAAAACTACCAAGGAGATGTTGTATTTGCTCCAGGGTACTCTGTTGGGTATTTAGAGCAAGACCCGCAATTAGATCCTGAAAAAACGGTAATGGATGTTGTAAAAGAAGGAGCGGCAGAGACAGTTGCTATTCTAGATGAATACAACAAGATTAACGATATGTTCGGACTAGAAGAAGTGTACAGCGACGCAGATAAGATGGAAAAGCTTATGGCAAGACAAGCTGAATTACAAGATGAAATTGATGCCGCAAACGCCTGGGAACTGGATACAAAATTAGAAATTGCTATGGACGCTCTGCGCACCCCAGATGGTGATAAAAAAATTGGAGTCCTTTCTGGTGGAGAACGTCGGCGTGTAGCACTGTGTAGATTACTGCTACAAGAACCTGATGTTTTACTATTAGATGAGCCTACTAACCATCTAGATGCAGAGAGTGTTCATTGGTTAGAACATCATTTAGCACAGTACAAAGGAACCGTAATAGCTGTTACTCACGATAGATACTTCTTAGACAATGTAGCAGGCTGGATTCTTGAATTAGACCGCGGTGAAGGTATACCATGGAAAGGAAACTATTCATCTTGGTTAGATCAGAAATCGAAACGTTTGGCACAGGAAAGTAAAACAGCTTCCAAACGTCAAAAAACACTGGAGCGTGAGTTAGAATGGGTACGCCAAGGAGCTAAAGGAAGACAGACCAAGCAAAAGGCTAGGCTTAAAAATTACGATAAACTAATGAGTCAAGATCAGAAACAGCTTGACGAAAAGTTAGAAATATATATTCCAAATGGTCCACGTTTGGGAACTAATGTTATTGAAGCAACAGGCGTTAGCAAGGCTTATGGCGACAAACTTTTATATGAAGATTTAAATTTTAACCTTCCACAAGCTGGTATTGTTGGTGTAATTGGCCCTAATGGAGCTGGTAAAACAACAATTTTTAGAATGATCATGGGAGAAGAAGAACCAGATAAAGGAACCTTTAAAACTGGTGAAACTGCCAAAGTAGCCTATGTAGACCAAGCACACGCAAATATTGATCCCGAAAAATCGATTTGGCAAAATTTTAGCGACGAACAAGAATTGGTGATGATGGGCGGAAAGGAAGTAAACTCTCGTGCGTATTTAAGTAGATTTAACTTTAGTGGTAGTGAACAGAATAAGAAGGTTTCACTACTTTCTGGTGGTGAGCGAAACCGCCTGCACTTAGCAATGACCCTAAAAGAAGAGGGTAACGTACTTTTACTCGATGAGCCTACAAACGATCTTGACGTAAATACACTTCGAGCTTTAGAAGAAGGACTAGAGAATTTTGCCGGATGTGCTGTAGTAATTAGTCACGACCGTTGGTTCTTAGATAGAATTTGTACACACATTCTTGCTTTTGAAGGTGATAGCCAAGTCTATTTCTTCGAAGGTGGTTTTAGCGAGTATGAAGAGAATAAGAAAAAGCGTTTAGGCGGCGATTTACTGCCAAAACGAATTAAATACAAGAAATTGGTACGTTAAGTACCAACAATGTATGAATTATAAAAAAAGCCCTTATTTTGAAAGAGGGCTTTTTTTGATTAGTTTACAAGTAATTTTTTAGTCGTTGTTTGGTTTCCTGTCTTAACAGTAACAAAATACACGCCACTCACAAGATCTGCTACCGAAAAGCGTTGTGATGCTACCATTTGGGCATTACCTTGAAACAAACGTTTTGCTATTATTCCTGTAATTCCATATAAATTAACGGTAACCTCATCTTCTGAAGTAATTCCTTGAATCATGAAAGCGTCATTCGACGGATTCGGATAGATGCTAAAATCTTGCGAAGCTGCTGTAACATCGTCTATCCCCAAAATTAAATTATCTAGGGAATACTTATGAATTGAACGTCCAAACGTACCAACATATAAGGTGTTAGTAGGTTTGTGTAATTTTATATCGCGCATCACGGTAAGTGGTAAATTATCACCAAGTACTGTCCAAACTGCACCGTCTGTATGTGAGTACCATACCCCAACATCTGTTGCAATAAGCAATAATCCGTCTTGTTCGTTAATTATAATATCATTTACCGGTATGTCTGGCAGATTACTAGATATATCGACCCAGCTTTGTCCAGAGTTAATAGTTTTAAAGACATGTGGCGTTTGGTCTAATAATCCAAACCCTGAGAACGTTACATAGGCCGTAGCATCGTCACTTGGTGAAATCGCAATGGAAGTAACGTAGCGGTCAGGTAGTCCTGCGCTGATAGAGTTCCAGGTGGTTCCTCCATCTAAAGTGATATTTACATTTCCATCATCACTACCAGTGTAAATTACATTTAAGTTGTTATAGGAAGGTGCAATTGCTGTAAGCGTACCGTAAGAAAGTGATCCACTTGGGTGCGCACCATCGGTTAAGTCTGGACTTATAGGATTCCAAAATGCAGCACGATCTGAAATGTACAAACGATTGGTTCCATAATATACTTTTTCAGTATTAAATGGAGAGATAATTACTGGAGTGTTCCAATTATTTCTATCGGCTCCAAAGTCAATTCCAGCTGTAGCGTTGTCAAATGTATTTCCACCATTTGTAGATCTACCTAAATTACCATATTGAGACTCTACATATATAAAGTTGTTATCTACAGGGTCTATGTTTACATGAAATCCGTCCCCACCCCAAACTGCATTCCAGTCTGTTGCACCGCCAGATTGTGTTCTAATGGTATTGTTGTCTTGAGTCCCACCGTACACATTGTTTGGTTGAATATTATCTACATCTATATTGTAAAATTGGGTAATCGGTAAATTGGTAAATTTTGTCCACGTAGTACCGCCATTTGTAGAAGTATAAGCGCCACCATCGTTTCCTGCCAATAAAAAATTGTTGTTATTTTTAGAGTATTCTAAGGCATGATGATCTACATGCATACCATTAATTTCTTGCCACGAAGTTCCACTGTTTGAAGTTCTGAAAATGCGCTGCCCTAAAACAAAAACCTCGTCTGCATCTTCTGGATTCACACGAACATTTCCGAAGAACCAACCAAACGAAGCATCAATAGTACTAAGTTCTCCTAATGTTACAAGCGTCCAATTGTCTCCATTGTCTGTAGATTTATACAGCCCATTAAAGACATTCGTTATTTCATTGGTAGTATAACGCGCATAAACAGTGCTTGGGCTAGACTCCGAAACTGCCAATCCAATACGCCCTGTTTGAGCGTCTGGAGCAGGTAATCCGTTTGAAGCACCTAATTCTACCCAAGTATCTCCACCATCTAATGATCGGTATACACCAGAAGTAAGTCCGCCATAATCACGTTGCCATGGCTTGCGGGTACGTTCCCAAGTGGCTGCAAATAGAATATCGGTATCTACAGGGTTCATTGCTACATCGATAGCTGCTGTAGAATCTGTAACAAATAAAACCTGTTCCCAATCGGTTCCAGCATTTGTAGTTCTATAAATTCCTCGCTCATTGTTATACCCATATAGCGTCCCAGTTGCAGCAACAAATGCTCTGTCTTCATCTGTTGGGTCTACTACTATACGACCAATATGATCTGAATCTTCAAGTCCGGTATGTTGCCAAGAAGTCCCGCCATCATCAGATCGATAAACGCCATCTCCAAAAAATGCTCCCGATGTTGCACTTCCATTAGCCTCTCCTGTTCCTACGTAAATTCGTTGCGAATTAGAAGGTGCAATAGCGATATTCCCAATAGACGCTTTTCCGATGTCATCAAAAATGGGAGTCCAATTTTCACCGCCATCTGTAGTCTTAAAAACACCACCTACCGCAGTACCCACAAATAAAACGTCATCACTATCTGGCGAAATAGCCACGTCTGTAACACGCCCTCCTGTATTTAATGGCCCCACAAATTCCCAGTCACCGCCTGCAATATTTCTTGCAGCAAGAATACTTTTGGTCTGTGCAATAGCATCTACCATTGCCTGCTTGTTTATATAATTATCAGGATAAGCACGCTGATTGTACATCCACTCCAGTGGGTATTGATTGTTTTCTGAAAACTTCTTCGCTACAGGTGCTGTTTCATTATTCGAGTGACAACTAAATAATAGTACCGCAAATATCCCAAGAACAATACTTTTTAGGAATGTAAATTTCATAGTGCTTTTTTTTCAAAGATAAGGGAGATAAGACAATTTGAGAAACGTATCAAAACTTGTATCTTTCAATTCTAAATCTCTTTTATCATGCGTACGTATTCTCAATACATTTTTATTGTTTTTATTCTTCTTTTTACTACGGAAATTTTAGTTGGTCAAGCCCAGAAATCGTTTGAATATCTGGATGTTTTTCAGCTAGAATATGCAGGAGACCCACAAATTTCTCCTAATGGTGAATTCGTAATTTATCGTCGTACAGGTTTCGATATTATGAAGGATCGCTCTAAAGGTAACCTTTGGCTACTTAGTGCAGATGGTAAAACACATCATAAGCTCACTACAAGAGATGTAAATGAAGGATCGGCACGTTGGTCTCCAGACGGCAATCGTATTGCGTTTGTAAGTAGTGAAGGAGAAGGAAGCGAAATTTATGTGTATTGGACCAATTCTGGTGCGCTTGCAAAACTAACACAGCTTGAAAATAGCCCTTCAAATATTACATGGTCTCCCAACGGAACGCACATTGCATTTAGCATGAAGGTGAATGCCAAAGCGCCAGTCTTAGCCAAAATGCCCGCAAAACCTAAAGGTGCTAAATGGGCTAAAGCACCACGAATTACAGACCGACTAAAGCATGAAGCTGATGGAGCGGGATATTTAAAACCTGGATTTAGTCATATTTTCACAATTCCAGCAGATGGAGGAGCGCCGAGGCAACTTACCTCTGGCGATTTTAACCATGGGGGTAGCCTGTCTTGGGGTAGCGATGGTACTCAAATTTACTTTTCCTCTAACCGAAATGAAGACTGGGAATACGATTTTAGAAATAGTGAAGTCTATGCTGTAAACGTGCAGTCAGGTTTTATTAAGACGTTAACTACCAGTCCGGGACCAGATAGAGCACCAAAAGTTTCACCAGATGGAAAGCATATTGCATTTATTGGGTTTGTAGATAAAGTTCAAACCTATCAGACCAGTGTATTGCACATAATGAATACAGATGGATCTTCTAAAAAAGCGATTTCTAATGCTATGGACAGAAGTATCTCTAACGCTATATGGGCTAGTGATAGTAAAGGATTGTACATACAATACAACGACTTAGGACTCACCAAAATTGGTTATTTAAGTCTAAACGGAAAACTAACTGAGCTTGTTAGTAATGTAGGGGGAACAACATTGGGGCGTCCATATGCCAGCGGATCTTTTTCAGTAAGCAATAATAATACAATTGCCTATACCTTATCTAAAGCGAATCGACCAGCAGATGTAGCCGTATTCCAAAAAAACAATACGACTACATTAACACAACTAAATGAAGACTTATTAGCATATAGAGATTTAGGCGAGGTAGAGGAAATGTGGTATACGTCAACGTTCGATCAAAGGAAAATACAAGGCTGGGTGGTTTATCCTCCTAATTACGATACGTCCAAGAAGTATCCGTTGTTGGTAGAAAATCACGGGGGTCCTATTTTAAATTATGGTCCGCATTTTTCAGCCGAAATTCAATTGTACGCAGCAGCAGGTTATGTTGTTTTTTATCCCAATCCGCGTGGTAGCACGAGTTACGGAGAAGAATTTGGTAATCTTTTGTACAACAATTACCCAGGCGAAGATTACAACGATGTAATGGACGGCGTACACGAGCTAGTTAATAAAGGAATTGTTGCTAAAGACCGATTGTATGTTACTGGGGGTAGTGCTGGCGGAATTATGACAGCATGGATGATAGGGAAATCAAATGAGTTTAAAGCAGCAGTAGTTGCAAAGCCAGTAATGAATTGGATTAGTAAGACGTTGGTAGCAGATAACTATTATGGATACGCCAATTCTAGATATCCCGGGCAACCTTGGGAAAATTTTGAAAACTACTGGAAGTTTTCGCCAATATCTTTAGTTGGCAACGTAGAAACTCCAACTATGGTTATGGTAGGTATGAACGATTTGCGTACCCCGCCTAGCGAGGCTAAACAATTGTATCATGCCCTTAAACTGCGTAAAATTGAAACCGTTTTGGTTGAAATTCCTGAAGCTTCGCACGGTATAGCGGCACGACCTAGTAATTTAATTACCAAGGTGGCACACACCTTAGCATGGTTTGAAAAATTTCAATAAACTGTGCAATATACTCGAATGATGCACTGTAGTCGAATTATAAATAATTATTGATTAGGATACCAATCTAATTGTACTACCTCAATTTCACGGCCTACACTCGATTTCATGATCCATGCTTTAAAGACACCTACGTCACTTAAACCCTCTGTACCGCGATAGTGATATGGGTATACTTTAGTAGGCTTAAAATCTACAACAGCACTCGCAGCTTTTTGAACCGTCATAGTGTACGGCAAATTCATACAAACAAAGGCAATATCTATGTTTTTTAGATTTCGCATTTCAGGGATGTCTTCCGTATCTCCAGAAATATAAACTCGTTTACCATCTTTTTCAATAACATAACCATTGCCACGCCCTTTTTCATGGTATTTTAATGCTTCTTCACGTAAATTATACATAGGAACGGCTTCAATAGTAAAACCCTCTAAGTCAGGAACCGTAGTTGTTTCACCGTTGTTTAGTACAATTACTTGTTCTGTTATACTCGCGTCCATTTTATCGGCTACCGCTTTAGGCGCAACTATAGAAATTGAATTGATAGCAACGGCATTTAAGGTTTCCATATTAAAATGGTCGCCATGAATGTCTGTTACTAATACGATATCTGCCTCTGGCTGCCCCTGGAAGGCTTCTGCGCCACCTACAGGGTCAACATATAGTATAATACCATCCCACTCTAAAACCATGGTAGCGTGCGAAATAGGCGTTACATTAAACGAATGCCCTGAGTTTTCTACTATCTCAGAACTAGTTTCAGTAGCTGTCTCTGTTTCTGTATTTTTAGTAGTTTGCTCCTTGCAAGACACAAAGGCAACGCATAATAATAGAAGGTAAAGTGACTTTTTCATAGCTATAGTTTTTATAAAGATACAAATTGAAATTACAGCTTAGAAAAAATACGCCATCTTAATATTACTGCGTTCGTACGGATTAGGTGTTTCTAGCGGAATTTCAGTAAAACCATATTTTCGATAAATATGAATTGCGTTAGTTAACTTTCTATGCGAGTATAAAAAGAGCTTTTCAAAATTCTGTTCGGTCGCAAAATCTAAGCAGTGTTGCATTAACTGCTGACCAATATTTTTACCACGCGCCTCAGGGAGTACCGCCATTTTAGTTAGTTCAAAACTGTTAGCGCCACGGTTTAAAAGTGCAACTGTGCCTAAAACAGTTTTGTCTGCCACAGCAAAAAAGATATGTCCTCCTGGGTTAATAATATACTTTTCGGGCTTACTCAGTACTTCCTTGTCATACGCTTCTACATAAAATAAGGCCTCCAACCAAGCTATGTTCAAATTGTAAAAAGCTTGAGCGTAGTCAGTATGAAAAGGAACAATTTTCATGCTGTTAGTGTCCAATGATGTCTGATACCAGATAGGCTAGACCTTTGCCTACCTGCCCTGGAAAAGCTTCTTTATTTGGTGCGCCTTCGCAGATATGTATGTACGCACAGGCTTCTTTAGCTGAAAAGTATTGTGTAAACCGTCTGCAATCTTCTAGTGTAAATCCGCTAGGGGTCATAGCGCTACTACCCATATTTGCAACTGCATCAAGATCTATTTCAAGTCCAAAGGGTTTATTGCAGCAGTGCTCTTCGGCTTCTTTCATTGCTTCAGAAAATGTCTTTTCTTGCCGAATTGAAATTGTTTCAAACCTATTGAAAAGAACACGTCCATCTGCATCAATCTTGTCTAAAACCTGTTGAGAGGTATAGTTTCTATGCAATCCAAAAATAAAATAGTTGTCTAAGAAACCATCTTCAGCCGCATAGCTAAAACCATTTCCGCTGTGTCTGTGTTCTAGAGTGCGGTAATCTGTGTGGGCGTCAAAATTAATACAGTTTATAGTTGAGTGTAATGCTTTAGAGGTTCCACTTAAGTTTCCGTAGCTATTGTTATGGCCACCCCCAATAACAATGGGTGTTTTTCCTGCGGCAACAATACGTTGTATTGCCTCGCTTACTTTAGTGTCTATTTGCTCCACCAACAGACCAAGCAGATGATGATACTGTGGATCTTTAGGGTTGTACCTGCTTGCTTCCAACATTTCTGCATCGCAGTCAATTTCGCCTAGGATTACTAAATTTTGAGGCTTTGTAAAGGTGTTGTTTTGAATGTTATAGAGGCTTTGTAAACAGGCATTCCATGCTTCAGAAGTTCCCGGTTTTCCGCCATTAGCGCGAACTCCAATATCTTCAGGTATACCAATTAAGGCATATTGCTGAGGCGTATTTTTAAGAGCTTCCCATTGAGAAATCGTTTGCGCTATTTCGCCAAGTTTTGTTTCGCCTTTACGAATGTTAGTGTGTTCTAGTATTATTTCTTTGGAATAAAATTTCAGCATTACTCAAGAATTTCTCCGTTAGCTATTACTTTGTCTATACAATTACTGCCAAACGCGTATGGTAAATAATTATAAGAAGGAATCTCTTTGGTAATAATTACGCTAGCCGATTTTCCTTTGGTTATAGACCCGTGAGAATGACTTAGTCCCATGGCATACGCACCATTAATAGTTGCTGCGTTAATGGCTTCTTCTGGGGTAAGTTTCATTTTTATACAGGCAGTAGCGACCACAAAATTCATGTTGCCACTAGGGGTAGAACCTGGGTTGTAATCTGTTGCTAATGCTAGGGGTAGCCCCGCATCAATAAGTTTTCGACCGGGTGTATATGGTATGCTTAAAAAATATGAGCAGGAGGGAAGTGCCACCGGCATAGTATTGCTGTTTTTAAGAACGGCAACATCGTCATTCGTTACTACTTCTAGGTGGTCTACACTTAACGCATCATGCGCAACACCTGCTTGCACACCCCCAATGGCATTAAATTGATTTACGTGTATTTTTGGGATAAGTCCGTACCCATTTGCTGCACTTAATAGTGTATGGGTGTCTTCAACAGAAAAGTAGCCCTCTTCACAAAAAATATCGACATAATCGACTAATTTTTCGGCAGCTACTTTTGGTAACATTTCAGATATAATAAGATTGAGATATCCCTCTTTATCACCTTTGTATGCTGCGGGTACGGCATGAGCACCTAGAAATGTTGTTTTAATGGCAACGGGGTAATTCTCGCCTAAGCGTTTGGCAACACGCAGCATTTTAAGTTCTGCTTGCGTAGTTAGCCCGTAGCCACTTTTAATCTCAATAGCTCCTGTTCCTAGACGCATGACTTCTTCTAGTCTAGCTGCGCTTTGTGCGTATAAGCTGTCTTCTGAAGTCTCCTGTAATTTTTTAGCGCTGTTTAGAATTCCACCTCCTTTTTCAGCAATTTCTTGATAGCTAAGTCCGTTAATTCTATCTACAAATTCTTGCTCTCTATTGCCGGCATATACTAAATGTGTATGACTATCACACCACGACGGAAGTACAATTTTACCGGTACAGTCTATAGTTTTATCTGCGGAAATTTTAGGCAATGTAGCCATGGCCCCAAAATCGGAAATAATGTCGTTCTCTATGAGTAACCAAGCATTGGAAATACTTGGAAGTTCTTTCATAGCAGTACCTGCGACTTTTAAGGGTGCTTCTTCTCTAACTTGAAGCAGTTCTTTGATATTTCGTAACAATAATTTCATTGGTTAAATATAGCAAACCTTGAAAGGAATTAATACCTTAGAGCTTTAAAATATCTACGCTATTATGAAATCGAATAAAATGGGCATGAATACTATCTGCGCGCATGCGGGAGAGCTTAAAGACGAACAATTTAAAGGAGCAATTTCTCCTTTGTACATGAGTAGTTCGTATGCGTATGAAAATGTAGACGTTAAACGATACCCGCGCTACTTTAATACACCAAATCAAGAGGCTTTAGGCAAGAAAATAGCAGCCTTAGAGCATACTGAAGCTGGAATGATTTTTGGCAGCGGTATGGCGGCTGTAAGTCATAGTTTGCTGGCATTTCTTCAAAAAGGAGACCATATAGTTTTACAAAAAACTTTGTATGGGGGTACCTATAATTTTGTGGTAGAAGAGTTCGAGAAATTTGGCATTGAATATACGTTTGCGAATGGCTTTTCTGAAGCAGATTTCAGAAGTGCGTTGCAAACTAATACGAAAGTTATCTATGTTGAAACACCAAGTAACCCATTGATGTTACTAACAGATTTAGAAATGATTTCGAAAATTGCAAGAGAACATAATTTGGTGTCTATTATCGATAATACATTTGCCTCGCCTATTAATCAGAACCCAGCCGATTTCGGAATAGATATTATTATTCATAGTGCGACTAAATATATGGGAGGGCATAGCGATATATGCGCTGGTGCTGTAGCGGCAAGTAACAAGCATATGGAACAAATCTGGAACCTGTCTAAAAATATAGGAGGTAGTTTAAGCGACTACACTGTATGGTTGCTAGAGCGAAGTTTAAAAACGATGGCGCTGCGGGTAAAAGCTCAAAATAGAAATGCAAAGAAAATGGCAAAATGGTTGCAAAAGCATCCATTAGTAGCCAAAGTATATTACCCCGGATTAAAAGAGCATCCAGACTACTTGCTTGCAAGAAAGCAAATGCGAGGCTACTCAGGCATGCTTTCATTTGAATTAATACCCTCTGTGAATCCAGAAGCCTTTATGGAGGCATTACAACTAATTAAGCAATCTATGAGCTTGGCAGGAGTAGAATCTACAATCTTGTCGCCTGCAAAAACAAGCCATGCTTTATTAACTGCGGAAGAACGAACACATCAAGGCATTTCAGATAATTTGCTGCGTTTTTCAGTAGGAATTGAAGAAAAGAAGGATCTCGTTGAAGATATAGAGCAGGCTTTTGAAGCCGTAGTAAACAAAGAACTTGTATGAAACTAGATATATTAGCCGTAGGCGCACATCCAGATGATGTAGAAATGAGTGCTGGCGGTACCATAGCCAAAGAAATAGCTAACGGAAAAAAGGTCGGGATTTTAGACCTAACCCGAGGCGAATTAGGAACAAGGGGCAGCGCCGAAATTAGAGACGTTGAAGCGCAGGACGCCGCTAAAATCTTAGGAGTCTCTAAACGACATAACTTAGGATTTGGCGATGGCTTTTTTGAAAACAACCACGCTACTCAGCTGGAAGTGATTAAAATTATTAGAAAATATTGTCCAGACATTGTGTTGTGCAATGCCGTAGACGATAGGCATATAGATCATGGTAAAGGTAGTAAGTTGGTAAGTGACGCCTGTTTTTTAAGCGGACTCGCAAAAATTGAAACGATACATCAAGGGAATCACCAGCATGCGTGGCGACCTAAGCAAGTTTACCATTATATTCAATGGAAAGAACTAACTCCAGATATTGTGGTAGATATTTCTGGCTATGAAGCACAGAAGATGCAGGCAATTTTCGCCTACAAGAGCCAGTTTTTTGATCCAGATTCAGACGAGCCAAACACACCTATCTCTTCAAAAAATGCTACAGACAGTATGTTGTACCGAAATAGAAACTTGGGGAGACTCATTGGTACCGAAGCTGCTGAAGGGTTTACGGTAGAACGATTGCCTGCGGTAGACTCTATTTTCGATTTGATTTAAAAAAATCTTTCTTCTATTGCGCAAGCGTGAGAATTGAAGTATATTTGCATCCGCTTTTCGGATGAAAAGTTACATGGTGGTTGTAGCTCAGTTGGTTAGAGCATCGGTTTGTGGTACCGAGGGTCGCGGGTTCGAATCCCGTCTTCCACCCAAAGAAAGCCTTCAAGGAAACTTGGAGGTTTTTTTGTGGGCAAAAGTAAAAACCAATAGTCTCTTGGTTTTCTATTTTTTTAGATATATCTATGCATCTTTGTTGAGTGTAGTTAGCTACTTCTTATTATTAATTACTCAACATTTCTAGTTTCTGTTCTATGCAAAAAAGACTCTTATTTCTACTTATTGGTGTATGTTTAATTACGTATAGTTACGGACAAGACAGGTCCAATTATAAACTCCTGTGGGAGATTACTAAAGAAGGCAAATCTTCAAAATCGTACGTATTTGGTACCATGCACTTGCAAGATGAGCGAGTGTTTAAATTTTCAGATTCGGTCATACCTGCAATTAAAGCGACAGATGTTTTTGCATTAGAACTGGATCCAACACTTGTAGGTGGGGAACTTTCCGAACGTTTTGAGAAGTTACAGGGTGGAGAAAATATGTATCGAAAAATCTTATCGGAAGAAGAATATGAGCTTCTAGCTAATAAGTTTATGGAAGTGAATGGCTCTTCTATAGAAGATTATCCAATGTCGCATCCATTAATGATTGAGGCTGCCATTTCACCATCATTTAAAAATGAAACTGATAAGCGCACGTTCTTAGATGTTCATCTCTTTGGGGTTGCAAGTCATTTTAATAAAGAAATCACAGGACTGGAAGCCCTAGAGGATCAATTCCCTGAAGTTGAGACACTCCCCGAATCTGAAATCAGAGAAAATATACTTCAGCTTATCGATTTAGATGAAGCTGAAGCAAAACAACAGCAAGAACGATTAATTGAGTTGTATTTTAATGGAAGTTTAGAAGAAATCTATTATCTGGTAAACGGATTAGGCTCTATTGATGCGGTCATGAAAAGCCGAAATGAGACCATCGTACAGAGTATGGATTCTATAATGAAGGATAAAACTCTATTCGCAGGCGTAGGTGCAGCACATCTGCCTGGCAATGATGGGGTGCTAGACTTGCTAAAGAAAAAGGGCTATAATGTTAGAGCTGTTACCGCTACATTTAAAAACCCCGAATTTGAATACGAGCTAACGCCAACTATTGAAACATGGAAAGAAAACAGGTATAAGAAAGCTGGTTACAGCGTTAGAACACCTGGCGATGCACTTGCTATTCCTATGATGGGCGACGTTGAGAGTTTTACGGTTGCAGACCTTTATTCGGGCGGTACTTTTAACTATTTCCATTTAGATTATCGCAATTCAGAATACGACGGATCTAAGGAAATGATCAATAAGATTATTGAGAATCAACTAGCCGATGAAGGTAGTGAGTTACTTAGCAGAAGAGAAATTCAGCAAGATGGTAAAACAGGAACAGAAGCCATTATGAAAGTTGGAGGTGAAACAATGAGGGCTCAATACTTTGAAATTGATAAGATACTTTATGTTTTTTTAATTGAAAACAAACTAAATGAGTTAACAACCCAATACGCTAATGCTTTTTTTGATTCAATTCTTTTTTTCGAACCAGAAGCACCAAGTCCGATTTGGGAATTAAAAAATGATGCGCTAGGAGCGTACTCTATAAAAGTAAAAGGCGCGGTTAAAAGTTTGTCTAGGGAAGTTCCTGCACCCGAAAACCCAGAAATTTTTTACAAACTTACTATTTATACTACTGTAGATGTAGAGAATGAAACCTTCAATATTGTACGCTACAATGATCAACCGGACGGTTATTATATTAATGACTCATCAATTTTTGATGAACAAGTTGAAACACTGTTAAATTCTAGAGGAAAGGTTATTAGCGGTCCTACAGCAATAGAGCGAGATGGTGTGAATGGCGCATCGTATGAAGTGATTTTTGGAGATAATTTTCATGCTCGGGCAGAAGCCTATTTTAGAGGAAATCGCTTTCATTTTATATTATCGCAAAAAACTAACGAAGAAGAAAAAGTGTTAGAAGATGATACATTTTTAAAATCCTTCAAGTTTGAACCATACCAGGCACTTAAACTTGATACGGTGATTTCAGTTAATAATCGATACGAGGTAAAGTTACCTCAACATGTTACAGAGACCGAAAGTATAGCGTACGGAGCAATAGATGCCTATACAGACAATAAGGGGTTTGTAGCTCTAGACGAAGCAGCTGGGGGTTCTTATTTCTTTCAATGGATTGAGACAAAACCTTACCTGCATGCAGAATCCTTAGATACGTTTTATGATGACTACGCCCAACAGTTACTGGAATACAATGACACAATCATTAGCTCAAAGTCAAGTTTATTGGGCGGACTCCCGTCTCGTCAAGTTATAATGCACAATAAGGATACCCACGTTAGGCAAAAAATGGAATTTTTGCTTGATGGAAAAAACCTGATATTAATGTTGGCCTATGTAGGTGATGCTGAAATGGATCGAGTAGACCAATATTTTCAGAATTTCAAAATCACAGGTGGAGCATTAAAATTTGATCTGGAAGCATCTAAAATGAGCTTGATTTCTAAGAATTTAAAATCTAAAGATTCTATTGTATTTGAGGAAGCGAAAGGAGCATTCGACTATTATATTTTTGATGAAAAGGAGGAGAAAGAATTGGCCGCACTACTAGATTACCAGTTTATTGATAGTGATGACGATTACAGTGTAAAGAATTTAATAATTGATGAGCTTGCCACAATTAACAGTAAAAAAACGCTTAAAACGCTGGTTCGGTTTTACAATGCAGCCTACAGTACAAATGCTGCTAAAATAAAGGTGCTGGAAGTACTTCCTAGTCTAGGAACCACTGAAGCCTATGAGCAATATTTTTCATTGCTTAAGACGAAAGCTCCAATACGACTAGAAGATGCAAATTATTCGGTTTTTCAAAACGTAATGAAGAAACCAGAGCTGGCGCTAAAAAAAAGTGAAGTGCTGCTATCTTTATTAGAAAAGGAGCAGTTTAGAGATAAAATTGTAAGTAGGTATGCACAACAAATTAGTTACGATTCTATAAATGCCCCAACACTTAAAAAGTATACAGATGAGATACTGTCTTATTTTGAAACCGATGCTAAAAAGTATGTAGATACGTTACAACGAAAAAAATTTCAGTACCTAACTTATGGTCTCATTTCAAATTATCTCACCTTGGTAAACAATACAGATACCTTAAATGCAAGCACAAAACGTGCGTTACTAACAATTGGGGAGAGCACCGAAGAAAAATCGTGGATTAGTGTAAGAGCGTTAATTGTGGCATTGAAACGAAAAGTAAAAATTTCATCAACTGTTCTTAACGATAAGCTCGAAAATTTTTATTCACGTTATGAGCTAATGGAAGCGCTCATTGAGACTAATAATAAGGAACAAATAACTGCAAAATATTTAGATGTTGTTGAATTTGGAAAGCTGTCACTATATAATTATGCTGGCGAAGATTCTGGTTATTATCCAGATAGAATAAATTCACTCGGCGAGTTCACTTACAAAGGCGAAATATATCATGTCTATACAGCCACCTATCTAAGTGATAATATAGATTATTTAGGTGTAGTAAAGAGCGGAACTATCAATTTAGAGTCCTTAGAACCTTTTACATCCTTCATGGATTGGGAAGGATATAATGATGAAAATTGGGAGCAGGCAGCGAGTAAATTAATTAAAAAATAATGCGCTCTTCTATTCTATAAAGCATAGAAGAGCATAATGGTTGCTACCAACTACTAGTTTCCTTTTTTATAATCTGCTAAGAACTTTGCTAGTCCTATGTCGGTTAGTGGGTGCTTTAGTAACCCTTCTATTGAAGAAAGAGGTCCGGTCATTACATCACTACCAATTTTCGCACATTCTAAGACGTGCATAGTATGGCGTACACTTGCTGCTAGTATCTGCGTCTCAAAACCGTAGTTGTCATAAATGAGACGTATTTCAGCAATAAGGTTAAGACCATCTGTAGAGATGTCGTCTAGCCTTCCAATAAAAGGCGAAACATAAGTGGCTCCAGCCTTTGCTGCAAGAAGTGCTTGTCCTGCAGAGAATACTAAGGTACAATTGGTACGAATACCATTGTCTGTAAAATATTTAATAGCTTTTACTCCCTCCTTTATCATTGGTACTTTAACCACAATTTGGTCATGTAATTCTGCCAGTTGTTCTCCTTCTCGAACCATCCCTTCAAAATCGGTCGAAATTACTTCGGCAGACACATCGCCATCTACAATATTACAAATGTCTACGTAATGTTTTAAGATATTATCTGTTCCAGAAATACCCTCTTTAGCCATTAATGAAGGATTGGTAGTTACACCATCTAAAACGCCTAAATCTTGGGCTTCGCGAATTTGGTCTAAGTTGGCAGTATCGATGAAAAATTTCATAGGATTATGAGTTAAGGTTTCAGCAAAAATAAGAAGATATAGATGCGATAAAAACGAATGTCGATAACTTGTGATAAATTAGTGGTGAGTGCTACACTTGGGCAGGCTCAGTAGGATAGATTATGATTTAGAGGTCATAGTGTTTCATGAGCATCTTTTCATACGTCTTGCCTGGTAATACACGCTTTAGTACAATAGAGAATTTCTGTATAAACGCACCTACTTTGTAATGAATTCTAGGATGTTTGGTCTCAATTATGCGTTCTATGGCTTTTGCCATTTCGTCTGGATCATTTCCTGCATCTACATGCGCATTCATTGTTTCTAGCGTAGCACCGTAGGCATTTTTGTAGGGTGAATCTTCTAAGACAGGGGCATGATAACGTCCAGCGGCAATATTTGTTGCAAAATCGCCTGGTGCCACATTGGTCATTTGTATACCAAACTGCTTAGTTTCCATTCGGTAAGCCTCTGTTGTAATTTCCAGCGCTGCTTTAGTTGCACTGTAAATCCCGCGATAGGGAAGCCCCATATAACCTGCGATAGAAGTAATATTTATAATATGACCGCTACGTTGTTTACGCATTTGTGGCAATACAGCCTTTATCACGTTTAAGGGGCCGTAGAAATTTGTTTCAAAGGCGTTCCTAATTTCGTCGGTTGGGGTTTCTTCAATTGGTCCAGTAATTCCTACGCCCGCATTGTTTACAAGCACATCTATGGTAGCAGAATTGGCTAGTATTTGTGCCACAGCAGCAGTAATGGTATCGGGTTGCGTAACATCTAGCGGCACTAAAGTAAAAGGAATAGCATCTTTGTATTTTTCAGGACTCCTACTAGTTCCGTAGACAACATACCCTTTGTTATGAAGGTAACAGCCAATAGCTTTTCCTATTCCTGAAGAAGCTCCTGTAATAAATACAACTTTTGCCATAGGTCTGTTGTGTGGCACAAAGATGCGCACTTGTAATTAGTATTCCAAAATTTATTTAGTAAATGCCCTTTTTTAAGAAGTTTCTGAAGGATTTAGGCAACAAAAATAACGAGACTTTAGGGCATAAAAAATGGCAAGCTACCTACATCACACTGCTACGACCGTCTACCCTTGCTGCGTTCCCGCCCTGGGGGGTTCAACAGGAGCTAGTTGTGTAGGACTTGCCGGTGCAAATATAAGGCACATTTAATGCTTTTACAAGCATTTTTAACATCAATTATTATTGGCTATCTTGCGTTTAAAATATTACATGCTATGAAATTTTATAACGGTATCATCTTCATATTTTTAAGCATCTTTTTGGTGAGTTGCGAAGAAGAAATAAAGAACCCGAATGCTTATTTTTCTGTAGAAATTCAAGACGAACAGAAAACGTATACCCCTGCTGAAACTATTTCGGTTTCGCTTCAGAATAAAAAGAATGTAACGATTTCAACAACAAAATTTAAATTTAACGATACCGAAATTGTAGGGTCATCTATTCCGTTAACTCAGCAAAAGATGGGCAAGCATACTATTACAGGTACGGCTACAGTAGACGGCAAAGATATTTCCGTAGAAAAGACAATTACCATTGTAGCACCAAACAAACCAGAAATTTTCTCGTACAATATACTTGAAACCTATCCGCATGACCAAAATGCCTATACCCAAGGCCTAGAATTTAGTAACGATACACTCTACGAGAGCACCGGCCAGTTTAAAGAGTCTACATTGCGTAAAACAGATGTAACCACTGGGAGCGTTCTTGAAAGTCTCGCCATTGGCGATCGCTATTTTGGAGAAGGACTTACAATTGTTGATGATAAAATATATCAGCTAACTTGGAGAAGTGGTAGCGGATTTATTTACAACAAAAACACCTTTGAAAAAACGGGCACATTTGTGTATGGAGAAAGTAAAGAAGGTTGGGGATTGTGCAACGACGGAAAGGTAATTTATAAGAGCGACGGTACCGAAAAAATTTGGACGCTCGATAAAGAAACGCTGGCAGAAAAGAGCTACATAGAGGTGTACACCAATAAAAGTAAGATAGACACCATTAACGAATTAGAGTGGGTAGACAACCGTATTTATGCCAACGTTTATAAAAAAGACGCCATTGCTATTGTAAATCCGCAAACTGGCGCCGTAGAAGGGGTTGTTAACTTAAAAGGGTTGAAAGCCAACGTAACCCAGCATCCAAAATTAGACGTACTTAACGGCATAGCCTACAAAGGCGAACCAAATATTTTATACGTAACTGGTAAAAACTGGGACAAGCTTTTTAAAATTGAAGTAGTAAAAAAGTAAGGGCTTACTGATTCATACTTCAAAAAATGCTATTCTTCTTTAGCTTTAAGTTTATACTCCATGTTCCCTCAATAAAACGTCCTGTTTACTCATTGGTCTTTTTTATGCTTCGGAAATTTTAGGTGATTTGTATCAGCATTAACCTAAAACACACTCATGAAAAAATCAATCACAGTTAGTATTGCTGAACCCTGTCAGGAAGATTGGGCAGCTATGTCTCCTACCGAGAAAGGTAAATTTTGTGCAGCATGTACAAAAGAAGTGATAGACTTTACAGGGGCTACAGATGAAGCTATCGTTACACATGTTTTAAAAAATAACAATGTCTGCGGAAAATTTATACCGTCTCAATTAAATCGTAAATTAACCTTAGAGCGAAAAACTACACATCGTTTTGCGCCTTTAGCGGCTTCTTTTTTAATACCATTTACACTATTCGCCACTACAAATAAAAATCCTGTCGCGCAACCCCAACAAAAGGAATTTACTTCGTTAGGAATTGGTAGCATGCAGTCTAATGCTCAAATCACTACTAAAACACCGACGGTTTCAGATTCAACAAAAACAGTGACTATTATAGGAACCGTTACAGATATCAACAAATTGCCCTTGGTTGGAGTTAATGTTTTAATTAAAGGTACGGCTAAAGGAACCCAGACAGATTTTGAAGGTAACTACACCATCGAAGTAGCGCCTAAACAAACACTAGTGTTTTCTAACGTAGGTTATATATCGAAAGAAATTTTAATTTCAAATGTATCAAACAGTATTAACCTTCAGCTTCAAGAAGATTTAAGTATGATGGGCGAGATGGTGATCATGGGGGGTATTGGTGTACGAGGGTCAAAATTTGAAGAAGGCCCTACCACGAAGCCATTTGGTGATGAAATTGGAGCAAATTTAACAGAATCTAAAACTGAAGAAACCAATTCAGAAAAAGCCATGCGTAACCATAAAGAATTTATGAAAATAAAACGTGCAAAGGCAAAAGCAAAGCGGTCTAAAAATAATGATGGAAACAGATAAGCATGCTAATGTGGTAGTTCTAAGTTAACTGGTTGCGTAGCGCCCTGTTTTTTATAGCTAACGTTCCTTTTTACCCTCAATATGCAAACTTTGAGTCCCAAACAATATTCCCCTTATAAAAAAGTTATATTTTTACTGAAAATTTAGCTTAATGAAGTATTTGTACGCCATTGCCTTATTGGCCTGTGTGATAACATGGAGTTCTTGTAGAAACGATTTTGAAACTGTAGCCAGTACTGGTAACTTAGAGTTTTCTCAAGACACTGTGTTTCTAGACACCGTTTTTAGCAATATTGGGTCAAGCACCTACAACCTCAAGGTTTACAACAGAACCGACGATGATATTAGTATACCTACCGTAGCTTTAGCGCAGGGAGAGGCCTCTAATTATCGCTTAAACGTAGACGGAGTGCCAGGAAAGAGCTTTACAGACGTTCAAGTACTCGCACAAGACAGTATTTTTATCTTTATTGAAACTACCTTAGATATCGCTGCAGCATCTAATAACGACACACAATTTTTATACACAGATCAATTAGTTTTTGATGGGCAAGGTAGTAGGCAAGAAGTTGAATTAGTAACATTAATTCAAGATGCTGTATTTCTCTTTCCAGACGATTTAGGTAATGGTATGTTTGAAACACTCACCATTGGTGAAGGTGAAGGAGCTTTCGATATTGAAGGCTTTTTTCTAGATGATACCGAACTCAACTTTACAAACGAAAAACCCTATGTAATTTATGGATTTGCCGCCGTTCCAGAAGACAAAACCTTAACGGTAGATGCAGGGGCGCGGATTCATTTTCACGAAAACAGCGGAATTTTAGTTGCTAGCGGTGCCTCTATAAAAGTAAACGGTGAAGCAAGTACAGACCCAATAGCACTAGAAAACGAAGTGATTTTTGAAGGAGATAGACTAGAGCCTTCCTTTAGCGATGTACCCGGACAGTGGGGCTTTATTTGGCTTACAGATGGTAGTGTAGATCACGAATTTAATTATACAACCATTAAAAACGGAATTGCCGGTATTAGAATGGATAATAATACAGGACCTAGAACGCTCGACCTTCGTAATGTTCAGATTTACAACAGTGCTGTTTCTGGGCTTATTGCATTTACAGGCGATGTGTATGGAGAAAATGTAGTTATAAATAATAGTGGTCAGGCATCGTTAGCATGCTCTTTTGGTGGTCGCTACGAATTTAACCACTGTACGTTTGCCAATTATTGGACCAACAGCTTCAGAAATTTCTCTAGTGTACAATTAGATAATATTTTTATTGTTAGTCCAGATGAAATCTTAGTTGCAGACACCTTTGAAGCAAATTTCAATAATTGTATTATCTACGGAAATGAATTAAGAGAGCTGGCTATTATTAATGAGCCGGGCGGAACATTTACGTTTAATGTTCGTAATAGTTTAATTCGCTTTGAAGACCCCAACAATGAGTTTACCGAAATTCCTGAATACCAGTTTGGCAATCCCTCATTGTATACTGAAATCGTAAGAAATGAAGACCCGTTGTTTCAAGATACCGAGAATAACAATTTCAATATTGAACTAGGTACTTCAGGAGCACAAGGTATTGGTGCGCCAGGCGTAGGGCCAGATTTAGATTTAAATGGTACTCCGCGAAACACAGCCGCGGCTCCAGATGCAGGTGCATATCAAGCTACAGAATTTCCAGATCCAGACGGAGATTAATCACATCCTAAATCTATTCTCGACTGCGGATCGTTATTAGGAATACAGTTTCCAGATAGCACAGCAGCGGGTGCGTAACGTGCTATGGTAGCATCGTATAAACCATTCTCTAAGAAATCAACTAAAAGGTCTATTTCTTCGGTCGTAAGGTTTGTGGTTCCAAATTGTGGTGCTAATTGAGTATCAGGTATTTCTGCATTCTGCTTTATTCCAGCGTTTTTATAAGCTACAACCTCTCTAACGCTTGTTACAGAACCGCCATGCCCATAAAATTTGTTCATTTTTAAATTGTAGAGGGTTGGTACTTTAAATTTAAAATTGTCTTGCTCACGCCCTGTAAATTCACCTCTTCCCAATTGGGTTTCAATATTAAATGAACGCAAGGACGGGTCGAATATGATGGTTTCTTCTGGATTAAAATCAAACAATCCCCAAGCGTAAAAACCTTCAGATTTTAATGCAGGTCCTGTATGGCATTGGTAGCATTGGGCTTTGTCAAAAAACAAGAGTGCTCCTTTCTTTTGATCGGCAGTTAGTGCTTCGGTATCGCCTCGTAACCAATCCTGCCACGGAGCTTGGTTGGCTAAAACCGTTCTATTAAAAGCTGCAATCGCCAAGGCACCGTTGAGCAGTGAATAGCGTTCTTCTACAGGAACAGATGGAAAAGCGCTATCGAAGTAAGTTTTATACCCAAATTCTTCGGCAAATTCTTCATCAATCTTTAAACGATGCATGACCTGCCCAGCCATTCCTTGCGTTTCTACTCCTTGGTACCCTAATAAGTTCTCTGGTACTGCAGCAGCGTTTTGTTGAACGTAGGGTGCGTTAATTCCTGTGCCTCCTAGTGCGCCATTCCACAATGCTACGGTTTGGTACGCAACATTAATTAGGGTAGGGGGTTTTATAGGTTGTACATCTATGCTGTCTCTAGGCATAGAATTTTCATCCATAGCTACTCTGCCTTCTCCTTTAAAACCAAAACCTATACCGCCTTCACCTATACCTTGGCGTATACCTGCCGAAAACCCAGAAGCTGCTGGATGACAGCTAGCACAGGCGTAGGTGTATTTGTTGTTCGCTATTTTTGGATTACCTCCAGTAGCTGTTTCGTGTACCAAAAGCCGGCCTAAACGAACTTTTTCTGCCGTAATTGGATTTAAGGGATCTTGTGGAATGCTTGAATAATCACCAGAATCAGGTAACATAAAGAAGGTATTGCCTTCCCCCTCAGACCGTTCTTTTAGGAGTAACGCAAGCTCGTTATCTAGTTGCGTTGGTGCAGGCGTGTATTCATCTTGTTGGCATGAGACTAAAAAGCCGCAGCAAAAAATAAAAATATAGTAATACGATTTCATACAGGTTCAGTTGTTAGTTGCCTAAATGTAGAAAATTTTGACAACATGGAGAAAAACTCATTTTCAAATCTCATAAGTTTATAAAATAAGAAGGGACTTCTGTAAATTTTCCTATTTTACATGTCTGTTCCATTTATTGAAAATCTATCCATGAAAAAATTATTATTCTTCCTATTCGTTTTTGTGTCGATTTTAGGCAATGCTCAAGAGTATCGATATACCAATACGCTATTTCCTTCTGCAGAGAAAGTAGCCGATATCGTCTACGGAAATGCTCCTGCTATTAATTTCCCATACCACGATGAGAGCAATACGACCAATGCCGACTTAGTAATGGATTTATACCTACCCGAAGGAGATGATTTTGAATTACGTCCTGCTGTAATTTTTGCACATTCGGGCGGTTTCCTCAATGGCAACAGGAATCATGAAGACATGGTCGCTTTTTGCGATTCGCTTGCGCGGAAAGGTTATGTGACTGCCACTATAGACTATAGAAAGAGTTTTTATGTATTGTCTAATGTGCCCATGCATGGTACTAGAGCCGTGTATCGCGCCATTCAAGACGGTCGTGCTGCGGTTCGTTATTTACGTGCTAACGCCGCAACCTACGGTATAGACCCAACAAAAGTGTATATGGGCGGAAGCAGTGCAGGTGCTTTTATTGTCTTGCATGACGCTTATATGAACGACCCCGACGAAAAACCAAGCGAAACAGAAGCTGTGTCGTATAATAATGCCATCTTTCCGTTTTTTCATACTGGCCCCGATATGGGACCCGTAGACGTAGGCCTAAATTTAGGAGAGAATGGGCAGCCCGACGGTATTTTAGCCCTTTGGGGCGCCGTACAAACTCCAGATTTAATTAAAGCCAACGATACAACTCCAATTTTTATGGCGCATGGAACCGAAGATGCAACTGTTGCTTTTGAAGTAGGCCCTCCTTTTGGGTTTCCTCCATTTCCGGATGTATACGGAAGCAACCCAATCAATGACAAGTTAGAGACCTTAAATTTTACCAATAAAGAAACTTATTTTGTAACTGGAGAAGGGCATGAATTTCACGGTACCGATAACGGGAATTGGCCTGGAACGCCTAATGCATTTTGGGACGAGATTGTAAATAAATCGGTTAATTTTCTTTGGCTACAGCATAAACCTATAGCAGATTTTATAAGTGATACACCTGGAAGTTTAGACGTAACTTTTACAGACACCAGCGATGGAGCACTAGCTTGGTGGTGGGATTTTGGAGATGGTTCAACCTCTACACTACAAAACCCTGTGCATACCTACGCTGCAGATGGCACATATAATGTAAAACTCTATATTGAAAATGATATTAAAAGTTGGGATGAAATATCATACGAGGTGACCGTAGAGCAAGTTTTAGGTGTTTCTAATCTTGCTGAAATTTCCTTTCAAGTGTATCCTAATCCAACACAAGGAACCTTGTTTGTAAAATCTAATGCCACTATCAACAGCATAGCGCTGTATAACACCCTAGGACAATTGGTGTTTGAATCTAAATCGAGTGCATCTATAGATATTTCCGCAGTAAGCGAAGGAATCTACTACCTGCAAGCCACTGGCGATTTTGGTACACAACAGAAAAAAATTATAAAAAAATAATTACGCCGTATGTAGGCATAAAAAAAGGCGTTCCTCTACAGAACGCCTTTTGTGTTTTATTTGAAGTATTACAACTTATCTGCTGTAATTCGCTCTTCTTGGTTTGCGATTTCCCAAGCGGTATGAAAAATAAGCTGCGTTCTTTTTGCCATTAACTCATATTCAATTTTGTCTGGTGTATCGGTTGCTTGGTGGTAATCTTCGTGTACTCCATTAAAATAGAAAATAATAGGTACGTTGTTTTTTGCAAAGTTGTAATGATCACTTCGGTAGTAAAAACGATTAGGATCATTTTCATCATTAAATGTATAGTCTAGTTCTAAATCGCTGTACTTAGCAGCAACTTTTTCAGATAAATCGTGCAACCCTTGACTTAATTTGTCGCTACCAATAAGGTAAATGTAGTTTGGGTTATCTTTTTTATTTGGGTCTATACGACCAATCATATCTGTGTTTAAATTGGCAACAGTATTAGCAAGCGGGAAGATTGGATTTTCTGTATAATACTTAGAACCGTACAACCCAATTTCTTCACCGGTTACATGCAAGAACAGGATAGAGCGTTTTGGGCCGTTCCCTTCTTTTACTGCTTTTTGAAAGGCTTCTGCCATTTCAAGCATGGCCACTGTACCACTACCATCGTCATCGGCACCGTTAAAAATTTTGCCATTTTCCATACCTACATGGTCATAATGTGCAGAAAGTACAATGATTTCATCGGGTTTTTCACTTCCTTTAATAAATGCCACGACGTTTTCTGAAGCGGCAGGAGTTTTCATTCTGCTGAAATATTCTGCAGGGATATTTTGGTAATAATTATTGGGCTCTACAGGAGCAGCAATGCCTTGATCTTGGTAAAAATTACGAAGGTATTCGGCGGCTAATTTTTGTCCGTCGCTTCCTGTCATACGACCTTCCATTTTATCGTCAGCGAAGATGTATAAATGTGTTTTTAAGTCTTCTGCGGTGATTGTGTTTGCATAATCTACCGGCGTCATTTTTTTAGTTTCCGCGGTTTTTGTAGAGTTACAAGCCACAGCCAGCAAAGCGAAACTAGAGATGAGTAATAATTTCATTGAAGTTTAAATTTAGTATAGAAGGTAAAGATACATTTTGCAATTAGGTAGGTATTAATTTTCAGAAATAATTAAGAGTTTTTAATAAAAAAATAAAGATGTATTCGTCTCATACGGTATGATGTACCCTAAATAAACCACTTATAAATCGGAATCCTTTGTATCTTTGTAGAAACTCTAATCCCTATGACTGTAGAACAAATTTACACCGGCTGTTTAAGTCAAGGTGCCTATTATATAGAAAGCAATGGTGAAGTGGCTATTATAGATCCGCTTCGAGAAACGAAACCTTATATTGAACGTGCAAAACGCGACAAGGCGACGATAAAATATATTTTTGAAACTCATTTTCATGCCGATTTTGTGAGCGGTCATGTATCTCTAGCAAACGAAACAGGAGCGGCTATTGTTTATGGCCCAAATGCAAACCCTGCTTTTGAAGCTATATTGGCAGCAGATAACCAAGAATTTAAGATTGGCGACGTAACTATTAAAGTACTGCACACTCCAGGACACACTATGGAGAGCACAACGTATTTGTTGAGAGATGAAAATGGAAAAGATTACTGTATTTTTAGTGGAGACACCTTGTTTTTGGGAGATGTAGGACGTCCAGATTTGGCGCAAAAGGGAGCCGACCTAACCCAAGAAGACCTTGCGGGCTATTTATACGATAGTTTACGCACCAAGATTATGCCGTTGGCAGACGATGTAATTGTTTATCCGGCGCATGGTGCTGGTTCTGCCTGCGGAAAGAATATGATGAAAGAAACGGTAGATACCTTAGGGAACCAAAAGCAAATGAACTATGCCTTACGGGCAGATATGACTAAAGATGAATTTATTACTGAAGTTACCGATGGATTATTACCACCTCCAGTGTATTTTCCACTTAACGTAAAGATGAATAAAGAAGGCTACGACGACATATCTGATGTGCTAGATCGCGGTACGAAGCCTTTAGACCCAGATGCTTTTGAAGCATTGGCAAACAGTACAGGAGCCCTTGTTTTAGACGTGCGCCATCAAAAAGATTTTATGGAAGCGCACATTCCACGATCGATTTTTATAGGTATTGATGGCGGATTTGCACCTTGGGTTGGAGCTATGATTGGTGATGTAGAGCAACCCATCTTACTGGTAACTCCCGAAGGTCGTGAAGAGGAAACTGTAACTAGACTATCTAGAGTTGGATTCGATAATACGCTGGGGTATTTAGAAGGTGGTATTGAAGCCTGGAAAACCGCAGCTAAAGAAATAGATAGTATGGAATCTGTCTCTGCTACAACCTTAAAAGATGCAATAGCAAATGACGCAAAGGTGTTTGATGTACGAAAAGACGGGGAGTGGGACAGCGCACATATTCCAACGGCGAAACATGCGTCATTAGAAGTTATCAATGAACATCTGTCTGAATTTCCAAAAGAAGAACCTTTTTACGTGCATTGTGCAGGAGGGTATCGTTCTGTAATTGCGGCATCTATACTGAAGGCACGCGGAATTCATAACGTGATAGATGTGGCAGGTGGATTTAAAGCCATTAAAGAAGCAGACATTGCTGTAACCGCATAGTCTTAGTTGAACTAGAACTAATTGCTATACTACACATAAAAAAACCGTCTTGAAACCTATTCAAGACGGTTTTTGTATAGTTAGCAGGTGTCTAATTTATACTGTCGGCAATATCTTCTAACGTCTTCACGCGCGATAATGTCCCTCTTATTTCACCTAGTTGGTTGGTAAGGATTGTTTCTACTTGAGGTGGAAAGTTATTTTGTTTGATACGTTCTTCGTATTCTTCTAAGCTGGCTTTTTCTCCACGTATACATTCTTCCAATACGGCCTCATCGTTTTCTCCTGTTAGCGCGGTTTTAATATCAATCCATGTACGGTGTAGTTTTCCTGTTACGCTACCACCTTCTTTTGGAGTTTCGTTTAAATTTCTAATCTCTTGATCTAATTCGTTCACGAAGCGTCCGTGTTGCGCTGCCTGATGTTTAAGAAAGTTTTTAAGGTTTGCATTCTTAGCATCTTGCATAGCTTTTGCGAATCCTTTTTCGGCGTCTACGTTTTTCTCTAATAGCTCTTGAAGATTGTTCACCAAGTTATTATGGATATCTATATCTGCCTGTTCTTTTGTAGTTTTCATAGTTCTATTTTTTTATGCTGAAATCTTCCAGCGGGTTATTTTATACTTATAAAAGTACCATGAAGAAAACGGCTAAGGTCTTATGGAAATGCTAATTGACATTCGTTTAACACTTGATGTTAAAGACTATTAATGTTTTAAAATTTCCGAAGAGATACAAGTATATTTAAGGTATAACTTATTAAAACCAACATTATGAACACAGATAAAGATAAAATTCCGAACCAAGAGAAAAACAATACCAGCGTTAAAGATAGCGCCATAGACGAAAAGGCAAATGTTGCAGATGGGCGTGAAATTAACCATCAGGTAAAAGACAAACGTGAGAAGCACCAACCGCGTGACAACGCATAAAACGCAAAAGATGAGTACAGATAAAGAGAAGACAGACAAAAAGAAGAAAGAACGTGAAGAAGTGGCCGAAAGCCTTCATCCAGAAACGCATAAAGGACCGCAGAAACCAGAACATACAAATCAGTATGGCAATAAGGATAAGACCACACGAACACAGAAATAAATTGAAATTTTAAAAACAAGAACGATGAAAAAGCAAGAATTAATAAGTATCCTAGGTAGTTGCATAAATGCGTGCAACCATTGCGCAGATGCTTGTTTAGAAGAAGACGATGTAAAGATGATGGCAGACTGTATACGTACAGACCGTGTTTGTGCAGAAGTATGTAGTAGTCTATCGCAAATACTGCACACCACGTATGATAATGTAGAAGGACTGATTAACTATTGCATAAGTGTATGCGAAGATTGCGCAAGTATCTGTGAAGAACATGAACACCAACAATGTAAAGATTGTGCTCAGGCGTGCAGAAACTGTATAGAAGCCTGTAAGCAATATTTAGCAGCGTAGTTCAACTTAAAACAACATAATAATGAAAAAAAATAAAGTAGCACCAATGCTAGACCCTAAGAAGAAAAACGAACAACGCATTACCAACCAAGATTATCCTGGAGAGCCCAACGCTAAACCAGATACGAGTAAGCGCCCTCAAAAGCAAGACCCAGATAAGGTGCCAGAGTCTAACGACCCAGCAGGTTATAATAACGATGGTAACATAAAAGAAACCCCTTCTGGGCAGCGGGATAAGAAGTAAAAATTGAAATAGTATAGTTTAAAGAACCTCACAGGAAACTGTGGGGTTTTTTTATGAGCTATCTAGAAATATGCGCTACAGGATTTTTCCCTTTTTTTTGGAAATACCCGGTATTGGGTATAGTTCTTCTTATATATTAAGGTACATTTATTTCATAACTAATTGATAGCGGGATGAAAAATTACATTTTACTTTTATTGACACTCTTGTCAATCACGACATTAATGGCTCAAAATGAAATCAAAAAAAAGTATTCAATTATTCCAAATGCGGAAAATGTTGAAACGCTGGTACTTAAAAGTGTAACTTCAATGAAAACCGTTTATTACGTAGATGGAAAAGAGATAAAGGAAGATAATGTTGCATTGCAAAAAATTGAATTACTGAGACTAAGATGTTATGCTATCTACCAAAATAAGGCCCTAGGGGATCCCTCGATTGTCGAACTGAGAAAGAAATTTATTAAAAGAAACGAATTAGTTGACAAATTAAGGAATCCGAATCTTGACAATAACGAAAAGAAGGTATTAAAGGCGCAGAAGGATGCATTAGAAAACGAACTGGAAGAAGTAAAATGTCCTGAATCTTTTGGAAAAATTGATGGCACTATTGAGAGTAAAGATGGTTTTTTGAAACTGAAACCGTTTAAGTTTTCTGAGTCTACCGAGAATACTGAAGGAAAAAACCGTTTAATAAAGTACTTTAATGGAGAGCTAAAAGGTTATGAAAAAGAGAGCATTGGTCTAAAGCTACCGGAAAATGGACAACTGTTTGTGCCTACAACATCATTTCATGTAGGTGCTTTATCATTGCCTTTAAAGTTATATGTGGATTCAGATTCTGATTCGATTTCTGGGGGGACAAATAATGTTCGAACAGATGTTGACTTTGCCTTATTTGTTGGTAAACAATGGGGAGTTCATGGTTTTAATAGCAAAGGTGAATTGAAAACTAAAAAAATGCAATCAGCTAATTTTTTAATTGGTGCATCTAAGCTTACTTTAAACAATAAGAACACAGATGGAGTAATTAAAAAGGATACAGATGTACTTTCTTTAGATCTTGGCTTAGCCTACGGTTTATCGTATAATAGCTTCAATATTTTATTTGGTGCAGGTATTGATTTGCCTTTGTCAAGATTTGGCGATGAATGGATCTTTTATGGAAAACCATGGGTAGGAATAGGAGTAGGGTATTCTATTTTCTCGTTTGAGTAGTCTTAATGCAGACATATTTAATGATTGCAGCACATCACAAAAATTAAGGGTTTTTCCTTAGTGTTAGAGTGAGGTAGGATTTTTATATTTACAGCTATACTAAATTTTATATGACAACTCCCAACCAAAATCCTGAACAAGTAGCTCGCGATAAAATCGATGAAATGCTTCGTCTTGCCAATTGGGTTGTACAGTCTAAAAGCCAAGTAGACTTATCTGCTGGAAAAGGCATTGCAGTACGTGAGTACCAAACCGATGTAGGTCCTGCCGATTATGTTCTGTTCGTAGACCGAAAACCTATCGGAATTATTGAAGCGAAACGAGAGGATGAAGGACATAGACTTACAGTTGTGGAAGAACAATCTTCAAACTATGCCAACGCAAAATTAAAATACTTGAATAACGACCCTTTGCCTTTCGTATACGAAAGCACAGGAACTATCACAAGATTTACAGATTACAGAGACCCAAAACCAAGAGGAAGAAGTGTTTTTAGTTTTCATAAACCAGAAACAATTGCAGAGTGGTTAAAAAAGGGGCAATCGCTACGAGAACGATTATTATCTATTCCAAGTTTAGATGAAACAGGATTACGTCCTGCTCAAATTGTAGCCATAAACAATCTGGAACATTCTTTCAAAAAGAACCGACCAAAGGCCTTAATTCAAATGGCAACCGGTGCTGGAAAAACATTTACAGCAGCCACTTTTGTCTATCGTTTGTTAAAACACGCAGATGCCAAACGTGTGTTGTTTTTGGTGGACACCAAAAACCTTGGCGAACAAGCAGAACAGGAATTTATGACCTTTCAGCCCAATGACGATAACCGAAAATTTACAGAATTGTATAATGTTCAGCGATTATCATCAAGTTATATTGCTTCCGATAGTCAAGTTTGTATTTCAACAATACAACGTTTGTATTCTATTTTAAAAGGAGAAGAATTAGATGAAAGTGCTGAACTCGATAATCCAAACGAAAATTCTTGGTTACAGAACAAAATTTCTAAAAACAAAGCTGTTCCTGTTGAGTACACTCCAAAAGTACCTATTGAACAATTCGATTTTATAGTCATTGACGAAGCGCACCGTTCCATTTATAATTTATGGAAACAAGTATTAGATTATTTTGATGCTTTTCTAATTGGTTTAACCGCAACACCAGATAAAAGAACCTTCGGTTTTTTTAATGAAAATGTAGTTAGCCAATATACCTATGAAGAATCTGTAACAGATGGTGTAAACGTTCCTTATGATGTGTACACAATTGAAACGGAGATTTCTCAAAATGGAGAAACTATAAAAGCAGGTTGGTATGTAGACAGACGAGATAAATTAACACGAAAAAAACGTTGGCAACAAGAAGATGAAGATACCGAGTACAAACGCAACGATTTAGATAAAAAGGTTGTTAACCCTAGTCAAATTAGAAATATTATACGTGAATATAAACGTGCCTTAAAAACGACTATTTACCCTAACCGTGTTGATGAAAACGGCGATTACGAGGTACCAAAAACCCTAGTATTTGCAAAAACAGATAGTCATGCAGACGATATTATAAAAATCATTCGAGAAGAATTTGACGAAGGTAACGACTTTTGTAAAAAAGTAACCTACAAAATTGAGGAAGACCCAAAATCGGTGTTAAACCGTTTTAGAAATTCGTATTATCCACGTATTGCAGTTACTGTGGATATGATTGCTACAGGAACAGACGTAAAACCATTAGAGGTGTTATTGTTTATGCGAGATGTAAAAAGCATCAACTATTTTGAGCAAATGAAAGGTCGTGGTACACGAACCATTAATAGTGATTCTTTACAACTCGTATCTAAAACTGCGAAAACAAAAACGCATTTCGTTATTGTAGATGCTGTTGGAGCAACAAAATCTAAAAAAACAGACAGTAGACCTTTAGAGCGTAAAAAGTCTGTACCAATGAAAGATTTACTGGGAGCTGTTACTATGGGTGTTGCAGACGAAGATTTGTTTTTGTCTTTGGCTAACCGATTAATTCGTTTAGAAAAGCAAATTACAGAAAAAGAAAAAGACAAATTATTGGAGTTTTCTGGTGGTAAAAACCTCAAGCAGATAACCAAAGAATTAATTACAGCTTTCGACCAAGACGAAATTGAAACCAAAGCACAATTAGAGATTGACAAAATCCCTGTGCAAGACCAAACGCCAGCTTTACTAGAAGAAGCCAAAAAGGAAGCTCAAGAACAATTGATTCTCGAAGCTAGTAAAACCTTTAATGGAGAATTAAATGACTACCTGGATAACGTACGTAAACAACACGAACAAATTATTGATAGTGTAAACATAGATTCGGTTACAAAAAGTGAGTGGGAAACCACTTCTGTAGATAAAGCTACTGAAATTGTAAAGGATTTTACTGAATATTTAGAAGCAAACAAGGATGAAATTAAAGCGTTGAGCATTTTTTACAACCAACCTTATAACCGTAGAGACATTACGTTTAAAATGATAAAAGACGTGATGGAAAAATTACAGTTAGAAAAACCATTATTAGCACCTGATTATGTTTGGAACGCCTACGCTACTGTCGAAGAAGTAAAGAGTAAACCACCAAAGGAGCAACTAACTGGTTTGGTTTCATTAATTAGACGTGCTTGTGGTATAGACCAACAACTAATCCCTTATGATAAAACGATTAATGAAAATTTTAGAAAATGGATGTTTGAACAAAATGCAGGACAGCACAATCGTTTTATGCCTGAACAAGTGGAATGGCTACGGATGATAAAAGACCATGTAGTGAGCAGTTACCATATAGAAATAGACGATTTAGATTACACACCTTTTGATGCCAAAGGCGGAAAAGGAAAAATGCACCAATTATTTGGCAACCAAATGAATGAAGTTATTAACGAACTCAATGAAGTATTAGCTGCATAATGAAAGAAGATTGGATAGAATGTGAGGCTAATTTACTAGGCGATTTAATAAGAGGAATTAATTATAAAAAACCTCAATCAGCAGATATTGCAAAGGACAATTTTTTACCGATTTTAAGAGCAAATAACATAAATGAAAACCACCTAAATTTTGATAACTTAAAGTATGTTGAAGAAGAGTTAGTTAAGGAAGAACAGAAAATATTATCTGGCGATATTATTTTTGCAATGTCGAGTGGAAGCAAACATTTAGTTGGCAAATCGGCACAGGCAAAAGATAATTACAATTTAAGTTTTGGAGCTTTTTGTTCAGTTTTTAGACCGAATGAAAACATTAATTCAAAATTTATCCAATGTTATTTTCACTCAAGTACATTCAGAGGAATTATTAGTAAAGCCTCAAAAGGTTCAAACATTAATAACTTAAAAAGAGAACATATTTTAAATGCGGAAATTCCATTACCGCCTTTACCAATTCAAAAAACAATTGTCAAAAAAATAGAAGAACTTTTCAGCAGTTTAGATAGTGGTATTGCAGACCTTAAAAAAGCACAAAACCAATTGGTTATTTATAGGCAAGCGGTTCTTTCTTCTTGTTTTCCAAAAAATAAAAAAATAGAGATTTCGGAATTAGTTGATAACTTAAGTCAAGGTTGGAGTCCAAAATGTATTAATCAAAACTCAACCGACCCAACAGAATGGGCTGTAATTAAAACGTCAGCAATTCAAGCTGGAAAATTTGTAGAAATTGAAAATAAGATTTTACCAGATACTTTAGAACCTAGAGAACAACACGAAATAAAAAAGGGGGATATTTTAATAACTCGTGCTGGACCAAGAGTAAGAGTTGGTATTTGTTGTTTGGTAAAACAAACTAGACCAAAACTTATTAATTGTGATAAAGTTTACCGTATTGGTATAAACCAAGAATTGGTTACACCAGAATATTTCGAATACGCTTTAAATTCCCCTGAAATTTTAAGTGAAATAGAAATAATGAAATCAGGTAGTAGCGATAGTGGATTGAACTTAACTCAGAAAGCCTTCTTAAAATTAGAAATTCCAATTTGTTCAAAAGAAGCTCAACACCAAATTGTCAGCGACATAGAAAGTCGTTTATCGGTTTGTGACACAGTAGAAAAAGATATTGCAGACAGTTTAGAGAAAGCCCAAGCCTTACGCCAAAGCATTCTTAAAAAAGCATTTGAGGGAAAATTGTTAAGCGAAGAAGAAATTGCTGCTTGTAAAGCGCATCCAGAGTATGAGCCAGCTGGGGATTTGTTGGAGAGAATTAAAGCAGAGAAATTAAAGAAATAAAGTATGTTTCAAGATATAACTCAAAACGATGCAGTACTATCAATTAAAGCTTTAATTAGGGAAGACAACTTAAGAAAAACTGACTACGCTGTTTGGTGGAAAGGTAAATTGATTTCGCCTAGTGCAGTAATTTCAAAACATTACGAGATTGTTGCTAATCCCATAAATAGAGATAGTTTTGATACGAATCAAGCACAAAAAGCTTTATTAAATCTTGGTTTCCCGATTGTTGATACAACTAGAGCTGATAATTTTTTTACAGAAAAAGAATTAAAATCTTTTCAAATATTAATTGCTCGTAAAGATTATAATTCCTTAAATCCTGTTGACAGAAACATAGGTGATTTTTTAAGAGATACTGTATGGAGTAAAACACAACTTTGGGCTGAAAAGTTAGAAGAATTAGGTTGGAAAATTGTTAGTAAAAGGCGTGGATGGAATACACGTCATCAAAAATCAGGTTTTCAAACCTATAAACAATATGCTTGGTGTAGTCTCAAGCCATACGATGGAAATAATAGTTTATTATTTTTTACTGTTGGAGTTGATGAAAATGGAGATTTAGATTACAAAATGGATATTCAATGGAGTGATAAAACTATCACCCAATCACAAAAAGATTTATTTTTCAAACTACGAGAACAAGCTAATGCTAGTTTTCACTATGTAAAAAAAGAAGATGTTGAAAAATATTCATGGAAATCTTTAGTAAAAGAAACGGATGCATTTTATTCCAAACATCTAGATACTTATTCTGAAATATATTATTTGCTTTGGCCTGAAAAACGATTAATGCGTATTGTTTGGAATGACAATAATTGGCAAGTTCCAATGGAGAGGTATTGGAATCAAAAATGGCAAGGAAGAAAAAATAAAGCACACCACCAACAATATGGTTTTGGATTTGAAGAGTGGCTTTTTAATAATAGGTATTTAATTGATAGTTACAGATATGGTTACATTAGAGGTGTCGCATCTATGCCTGTAAATGCTTCGTTTATAAATGAGCTTTATTTATACAGTATTCATCCTTCTACAAAGCAAAATTTTCTCATAGGAAAATTATCAAATGTAGAAGTATATCATGATATTGATGATGTTGAGGAAGAAGTAGTAACAGTTTTTGAAAACAGTAGAGATTTGATGTTAAGGGAGTTAGAAGAAGTGGAGGCAGATACTAAATTGATGAAAACACTAGAGTTAAGACCGAATCTGGCCTTTCATGTTGATGACGCAGTAATATACCAAGAACCAATATTATTAGACGAGGATGCTATAAAAATACATCGATTTATACCTAGAGTTATAGATGATGATTTGGAAACTTTGGTCGAAATTGTTGATGCAGAAATTAAAGACCCAAAAATGAAGTTTGAAACTGGAAATGGGACAGGTTCAAATTCTTATGCTCAAAATGTAAGTGGTGGAAAAAGAAACGTTAATCGCACACACGCAGATATTACGAACGATTTGCATGCTTACTTAACACAATCTAAAGAATACAAAGGTTTTGAAATTTCTACTGAAAAGACAAGAATATGTAATAACCTTGTTGATTGTGCAGCTAAACACAAAGACAAGTACATATTATTCGAAGTTAAAACTGCAAATTCCGTTTTGGCTTGTATACGACAGGCTCTAGGACAAATAATTGAATATGCGCTTCTGGATACTTCTTTGGAATTTAAACAACTAATAATTATTGGTCCTGCAACACCAACTGAATTCGATTTGACTTATTTTCAAAACTTAAAAGACAAATTAAAATTGCCTTTGAAATATTGGTCATATTCTTCAGAGGAAAAAACATTAAATAAAAAATTTAAAAATCATTAATGACAGATTCAACAATAATATCAAAAATATGGAACCTTGCTAACGTACTTCGTGATGATGGTGTGGGCTATGGAGATTATTTAGAACAAATTACTTATTTGTTGTTTTTAAAAATGGCAGATGAGCTTAACAAACCGCCCTATAATAAAGGCTTAAAATTTCCGAAGTTAAAAGATGTAGAAGGCAATGAGGTTGCAGATGCCGAAATTGCCAACTGGGAAACCCTATCCAGCAAACGTGGTGCAGAGTTAGAGTCTTTTTACAGTCAATTATTACGCACGCTTTCTACAGAAAAAGGAACATTAGGGCAAATATTTACCAAAAGCCAAAATAAAATACAAGACCCTGCCAAATTGCTTAAAGTCATTAACCTAATCGACAAAGAAGATTGGTCCATGATGGGGGCAGATATTAAAGGTAAAATTTATGAAGGCCTTTTAGAGAAAAACGCAGAAGACACTAAAAGTGGAGCAGGGCAGTACTTTACACCCAGGGCATTAATTAAAACTATGGTGGCTTGTATACAACCCAAACCATTAAAAACAATTGTAGACCCAGCGTGTGGTACTGGTGGTTTCTTTTTAGCGGCTTACGATTGGATTGTAGATAATAATAAGTTAGACCGAGAAGAAAAGGAATTTTTAAAAAACAAAACTTTTTACGGCAACGAAATTGTTGCCAATACACGTAGAATGTGTTTAATGAATATGTATCTGCACAATATTGGAGAAATTGATGGAGAATCGTTTATCAACCCAAATGATGCTTTAATTGCAGATGATGGAGAACGTTACGATTATGTGTTGGCAAATCCACCTTTTGGAAAAAAAAGCAGCATGACCTTTACCAATGAACAAGGTGAAATTGTAAAAGAAGATCTAAGTTATAACCGTCAGGATTTTTGGGAGACGACATCAAACAAACAACTCAACTTTTTACAACATATAAAAACACAGCTTAAAATAAACGGCGAAGCAGCGGTTGTACTTCCAGACAATGTATTGTTTGAAGGTGGTGCAGGAGAAGAAGTGAGAAAGCAGTTAATGAAAACGGCAGAATTACACACTATTTTGAGACTTCCAACGGGTATTTTTTATGCACAAGGCGTAAAAGCAAACGTTTTGTTTTTCAAGAATAGGCCTGCAAGTAAAGAAGCTTGGACAAAAGAAATATGGTTTTATGATTATAGAACCAACGTGCATCACACGCCAAAGAAAAGCCCTATGCGTCAACAGCATCTTGAGGAGTTTGTTAAGTTGTACAATAGTAAAAACATTGATAAAAGAAAAGAAACTTGGAGCGAGGAAAATGAAGAGGGTAGATGGAGAAAATACAATTATGATGAAATTATTGCAAGAGATAAAACAAGCTTAGACATTTTTTGGTTGCGAGATAAAAGTCTTACAGATTTAGACAATCTTCCAGACCCCGATGTGTTAGCTCATGAAATTATAGAAAACATTGAAGCAGGATTGAATAGTTTTAGAGAAATAATAGCAACTTTAGACGATGACGAATAATGAAATATTTAAATCTTAATAAATCTCGCTTTCTTAAACAATGTTCTTTACGAATGCATACCCAATCTCCTCAAAACTCCTCACAACCTTATCGGCTAGACTATAATCTTGTTCGGTAGAGTGTTTGCTGTCGTAGGCAACACAATAAATCCCGGCAGCTTTCGCGGCTTTAACTCCGTTAGTGGCATCTTCTATCACCATACAGTGTTCTCTAGGTTGTCCCGCCATTTCGGCTGCTTTTATAAAAATCTCGGGGTGTGGCTTGCTTGCTTTTAGATCTGCGCCACTAATTTTCCCCACAAAATAATGATTGAGATCAAAGCGGTCAAAAATTCGGTTAATATTAGGCATAGAAGCAGAGGAGGCTAAGACCAAGGTGAGTCCGTTTTGGTGATAGTCTTTTATAAGATCCAGTACGCCATCTAATAATTGCAACGAAGTATCTGTATCAAAGAGTTGCTTAAAATGCTTACGTTTTACCGCCACTAAAGTTTCCGCAGGAACCGTTAACCCAAAATGATGTACCAATTGCTTGCAAATATTAATGGTAGATTGCCCAGTGAAACCTGTATACATAGTTTCGGTTACGTTGATGTTCATATCATTAAACATCATAAAATAGGCTTTACGGTGTAAGGGTTCTGTGTCTACAATTACCCCGTCCATGTCAAATAATACAGCTTTTAGCATAGTTTTTTTACTTAAAGCAACAAAGGTAGCGGTTGTTGGTGTAATTGGGGTATGAAGCCTGTTGAAAAATGTACGAAAGCCGCTTGCTTTTTACGCATACAGTTATTGTAAAGGCTTGATGTAATTTGCATACACCCAACCTGCAGTCCCGTTTTCACGTTGCACCTTTGCCCAATTTAGAGAATCTGTAGCTGGCTGTAGTAACTGAACAGCTTCGCCTTCTTCTGGGAAAAATGTAATTACCTTGGCTTCAAGATTAGGTTCCATTCGCATGCGTACATCACTTCCTGTGATTATGGCATTGCCAAATACCGTTGGTGTTGGTTCGGGTTTTATGCTATCGTTCTCAATTGTTGGAGTAGGTGTTGTTACTGCCGAAGTAGTCCTAGGCCACATAAAATAAGAAAGGGCTATGATTGCTATTAGAATACTCGCGCTGGCAAAAATCAGGGTTATCCGTCCCATTTTTTGTGTTGATTGAACAGTATTTTTGTTGCCTTTCTCTGCTTTTTTACTAAGTTGTTCTAATGCGGCACGCTTTTGTTCTCGGGCTTCACGTGCTGCGGAAAGTTTAGCTTGTTCGGCTTTGTACTCTAATTCAGCAAGTCGCTCAAGCTCTAAGGCGCGTTCTTTCTCTAACCAATCTTTTTCAGCATAATAGGTGGCATCATCTGCTTGGTAATAGCCTGTAAAGACTTCACCGCGATCTGAAGTGAGTTCTATAATCCTTCCTTCGGCATCTTTAAAAAACGGATTGTCCTCTAGGCGTTCGGCAGCTATGATTCGTCTTAAAATATCAGACATAACAATTAAAGTTAGTTCCTATAAAAATACAATATATGCCTTTGTGCGAATCATCCTTAACAATACTTTAAAGCATAAAAAAACCCGCTCCTTAATTAAGAGCGGGTTTTCAATTACGTTGAAAGGTTTATTTTTTAACAATACGCTTTATGGTACTGTTAGAAGTTCCTTCTATTTGTAACAGATATACACCAGATGCCAATTCTGAAATACCAATGGTTTGTTGGTTCTTCATGTTGGTTAGGTTTATGGTTTTTACCATCTTTCCGGTAACATCAAATAAAGTTGCTGCTTTTAGCGTATCGTTTGTTCCGTTTACTAATACAAATTCAGTGCTTGCTGGATTTGGATATACGGTGATACCGTTCTCAAAATCACTTTCGCCAACCCCTAACTGTAAATCAACTTCAACTTCAAAACTACATGTTGCAACATTTCCGAAGGCATCTGTAGCCGTTAAGGTTACAGTAGTTGAACCCGCTGGAATCATCGTTCCTGCTGCAGGATCTTGTGTAGTAAGTGTTACAGGGTCTGTACAATTATCTACCGCAGTTGCTTCTCCTGTTGCAAAATAGTCAGGTACTTCGTATAAATCGCTTGGAAGCTCGGCAACCACCGTTTGGTCTGCCGGACACGTAAGTACAGGTGCTAAGTCATCTACTACTGTTACAATGGCTGTACACGCTGCGCTATTTCCACTAGCATCTGCAACTAGTACCGTTACCTCTACAGGCGTACCAATATCAGAACAGTCGAAATCTGAAATATCAACAGAGCTTACGTCTACGGCACAGTTGTCTGTACTGCCATCTAATATATCTGAGGCAGTGATAGACGCCTCTCCGTTCTCGTCTAGGGCTAGGGTGATGTCCATACAGCTTACAACTGGTGCAATATCATCTATTACGGTAACGATTGCGGTACAGGTGTCTGTATTACCACCTACGTCTGTGATTGTTAAGGTTACTGTATTTTCGCCTAAGTTGGTACAATCAAATTCTGTGATGTCTACAGCTAAACTTGCAATAGCACACCCATCTGTACTTCCACCATCTACGTCTGAAGCAGTAATTGTAGCCATACCTGTAGCGTCTAATGCTACGGTAATATCTTGGCATACTGCTGTTGGTGCTGTAACATCTTCTACAGTAACAACTGCTATACATGTTCCAACATTTCCGTTTACGTCGGTTACAGTTAGCGTAACATTGTTGGTACCTACGTTGGTACAGTCAAATGTGTCGTTGCTTACTGAAATAGAAGCAATTCCGCAGTTATCTGTAGAACCACCGTCTACTTCTGAAGCAGTAATCGTTGCATTTCCAGCAGCGTCTAATTGAATTGTGATGTCTTGGCATACGGCTACTGGCATTTCAGTATCGGCCACTGTCACATTAAAGGTACAGGTAGCTGTATTTCCGGCTGCATCGGTTGCCGTAAATTCAATAAGTGTTGTGCCAACAGGGAAGGTGCTTCCTGAAACAGGACCTTGTGTTTGTATCACAGAAACCAAGTCACCATCTGGATCTGAGGCAACTGCATCTGGAAAACTCACAGTACCACTACACATACCTGGGGTATTGTCTATAGTGATGTCTGCAGGACAGGTAATGGTTGGTGGTGAAGCTAAATTGATTCCTACAAGTATAGCGTCGTGATCTGAAGCTCTAAATGCATTTGCTTCGTACACCGGCAATACAGAAGACTCTCTCTGGAAAGAAGACTCTCCAGTATCTTGGATATCGTCGTTATAATCGAATACATTGATTTCGTCTGCATTGGTGTGCCACACCGTGGTTCCAGTTACCTGAGTTGCCAACGTTGAACTTGCCATTGCATAGTCTAAGTACCCTAGTTGTCCGTCAAAAACGTAGCTATATGCATTGGGTCCTTGGTAGTCTAAAATAAGGTCTGAATAATCGTCTGACGAACCTAGAATGTCATCTGGTCCAGCAAGAATATTATCGATAGGGTCTTCTTTGCTATACGAGTTTAAGTCACCTATAATAAGGTAATCTTCATCTCCACTAGCCGTTGGATCTGTTGCTAACCAATCTACCATAGCAGCAGCAGCTTCGGCTCTAATGATGTTACAATTTCCGGCCCCATCGTTTAAATCAGGATCTCCTTCAGCATCACATGGCGATCCTTTCGACTTTAAGTGATTTACCACAACGGTTAGTGCAGCACCCGTAGAAATTTGCGAGAATGTTTGCGCTAGTGCCGGACGGTTTTTATCGTCATTAAAACGTGGGTCTACCGAATTGTCTAGAAGTGCAAAAGCACCTTGTAAACTTATAGTAGCTGTATTGTAAATAAAGGCTACAGCAATTTCATCGGTTCCAATAACGCCTGTATTAACCGCTGCATAGGTTGTACCGCAGATTGCATTCACTCCGTTGGTTCCATTTAACAGGTCATTAATTGCTGTTACACCGTTGTTTTCAATTTCAATAAGTCCAACAATGTCTGCTTCAAGACCACAAATGGCAGCGGCTATTTTTTCGCGCTGGCGGTCTAATTCGGCAATAGAGTTTGCACCACGTTCGTTGAGTGTGGTGAAGTAGTTTAATACATTAAAACTAGCCACTTTAACCGTACCACCTACAGCGTCTGGTGCAGCAGGGCGCGGATTTGCACTTGTAAAGTCATAGCTAAACGCTGGCTCTACTGGGCGTATTCTCCAAGCGTCTGTTCCACTTTGGCCAGAAAAAGACCAGTGCATTACTCCTGTAAGGTTGCTAATCTGGTCACCACCACGAATAAGGTTTGTGTTACTTAAACCAGGACGCGGATAGTAATAAGGCTCATCTGGACCTACTAATACAGCATCGTTCTGAATGTTGGTGTCATCGTCTAGAATAATACGAGAAGACTCTAACTGCGATAAAAATGCTGCGTAGCCTGCTACGTCTGGATCGTTAGTGTCTGTAAATTGCTTTACGCGGTTGTTAGCATTTAATACCAAGGTACCATAGCGTGCCAATTCAAAGTATTCGCTTACTACAAGGTCTGTAGTGATAGTGGTAAGCATTCCTTCAACACTTTCGAAGGTTCCTTCCAAATCAGTACCAGCAGGTGCCGGTAATGTAATGGTTGCTGGTGTAGGTAGCGGATTACCGGAACTTACTACGGAAATCGTCCCACCTGAAGATACATCAATTTGTGTCATTCCGAAGAAATCTACAGCAATTCCTGTTACGTCAACCAAGTCACCAACGGCAACATCTGTAGGGCAGGTATCGCAATACACAAAGACTCCTTCTGAAGTCATGCTATCTGCATCTGCATCTGCATCTTCTTCTTGAATGAAGAATCCACTTAACTGATCGTCATTCTGATAGTCACCTACCACAATAGCCTCTACACGTACCGAATTTCCTGCTTCTGGTGTAGTTAATCCTGGACCTTGTACTTCACTAACAAGTAGTAATGGAGCAACGACAGGAGTACATGCATTTAAGATACCAGCAGTATGAGCAGAAGTACACCATGTATTGCTGAGGTCTTCAGAAGTTTCATCATCTCCGTTTAATCCGTTACCAACGCCTGTTAGCTCAGCACCTTCAGTTAAATCGTTTCGTTGAAAAGAATCGCCAGCTGAATGAGAACTTCCTGCAACCAACTCTTGGTTTGCAATAGGTGTGTCGTTGGCGTAGGTGCTACCAATAGCATCTGCATCTGGACCATCTATGGTAATTCCTGTTTTGTCTACTGCTTCTGCAGTATCGCCCCAAAGTATATAATCAAGGTCTGTTACCAAATCGGTTGTGCCGTCCCAATAGAATAAGATAGCTACTTCACCACTGTTGGTTAAACCTCCCTGACCGTTGATAGATCCTGGAAGTCCTTCTAACATGTCTGGGATTGCATCGGCAGTACCAGCATCTTCGTAAAGTTCGTAGGTAGGCGCGGTACCATAGGTAGCCGTATAATTATCTGAACCGCTAATTGCAACAGTTTGGTATTCTCCAGCGGCAATACTTGCTCCATTAGGGAAACGCGCTAGAAAATCTCCAAATCCGCCACCTCCAGCGTTGGTTCCTGTTACAATATTATAGTAATAGGTGCTTCCACCTGCAAATGTTGCATCGGTAAGGTATACGTCGGTAAGGTCTACTGCTGCTGCATTAGGGTTGTATATTTCAATAAACTCACCAGCTGTAGGTGTTACTGTAACCTCGCTAATAAGTAGTGGCATAAGGCCACCCGCAGCTATTCCTGGAGAACCTATGTCATTTCCAGAGTTACCACCACCGGTTGTGCTTGTATATCCTTCAAAAAGTGGTGTTGTACCTCCGTCTGTAGAAATTGCCCAATTGGCGCCGTTGTCATTGTCTGCTGCTAGGTTGGTAAGGTAAATAGAAGCAGCATTATTATCTGTTGGCCATACACCTGCGTCATCGTAAGGAACGTTGTCAATTACGTTGGCTTGTGTTACATTATCTCCTGAGTAAGAAGCAAAATCTTCCCAAATACCTACGGTATCTCCACCGTTATTAAGTGCGCCTGCGCTCCAGTTGGTTACTGCAATTAAATTTACAGTACCCCAAGCTGCCATAAAATCGGCTGCAGTAACGTCGTCTGCGTTATAAAGTATTGCAGAGCCACCAGCAGGAATAGTACCAGAGGCAATATTTGCACTTCCATGTGCTACACCGTTGTTATCGTCTAATACAAAGCCTGAAAGGTCTGCAGCGAGGGTTCCGGCGTTATAAATTTCTACCCATTCCCAGTTATCTTCACTGCTGTTTGGGTTGTACATGATTTCTGAAATTACCAATTGTGGAGGCCCAGCTGGCGTTCCGCTAATGGTAATGTTGTCAATTCCCATTGGTTCTGAACCACTTGGAGTACCTGCCCAACTTAAGCGTATTGTTACCGAAGTTGCGGTAGTACCATTAAGTAGGGTAGAGGTATAAGTGTCGAAATTTCCTGTGGTATGATCACATTTATCTAAGAACCCTACAGATGTTGCGCTTCCGTCGATAAATAGCTCTAACGGGTCATTTTCTGTAGAAATGGTACCACTATCTAATTGACGGTATGTTTTTGAAGCACTTTCATCTGTTGCAGCACGGAATATTTCCTGAAAAGGACCTGCGTCTACCGAAGCTTCAATTAGAAATCCATCGGTTGTTGCAGCTTCAAAGTCGCCCATGGCTGCAATATCTATTGCAATACTAGTGAGGGTAGCACTTCCGAAGCCAGTGAACGTCCAAGTAGCATTGTTCACACCAACGCCATCCATGTCGTTTAATGCAAAAAAGGCTGTTGTGTTCTGGCCTGCAATACCTCTAGTATCTGCAGGAAATGGACTTCCTATCATCGCTCCGCTCACATCTGCGGCAGTATCGTCTGCTACGTCAAAAGGCATTCCGTTGCCTCCTAGCTGTCCGTCTACTCGGCCAAAGACATCGCCGCCAGATCCTCCACCTGAAAGGTAGTCTGCCACATTAGCGGAGGCATTTAAGTTTACGGCGTTGCCGTCAAAATCTTCAAACCCTAAAGTGGTCTGTCCGTATGAAAACGGTATGCAGCATAAAAGGGTTAGTACGTAAATAAAAGGGAGTTGTTTTCTCATCATGCGAATTTCTATTCAGTTTAATAATAAGTACCATAAACATACTAAGCCTAGTTGTACGACCGAGTTGTTTTTTACTGTGGCAAAAATACTTTTTTCGCAATGAAATGTACTATGGTTTTATTAACATAACGTAGTCTTAATATTAGACGTGATTGAATTGTAGAGAACAGTTTTTTAAGAGTATCAGAGGTAGCTCGGCAGCGTAAGGGCATGCGAGCAATAGCTACAATTGGTATACCAATTTGCAGGAGTTAAACTTTCCGCAGAACTTGTTGAAAACTATAGTTAAGCCAAAATGTAGCCAGTTATGACTGGTCTGAGCCTTTCTCTCTGTTCTTCTTTTTAAATAAAGCAGGAATCTGGTTATAATCTAAGAAATACTGCACCTTCACAGAAAAAACATGCGTAATAGGCTGCTTAAATAAGGTGTCGATACTATTTGTATACGAGTCTAACGAGGCATTGTCTGAATTAAAAAGTTGGTTTCTGTAGAGTGCTGTGAGAAAACTTCCAGGCGCAAACTGCCATGAATAGCTAAGGTCGAAATTCCAAGTGCTAAAATTGATGTCAGGATTATCAGTTATGTTTTGCTTGGTGTAGCCAGTGGTATCGGTTACAGAACCGTCTGCCAATAGTGAAAATAGTTGCTCGTCGTAAGTAACAGTGCCCCAGTAATTACGCATAGTTAGTGCTAAGGTGTTGTACGGATTAAAATTATAACTTGCGCTAAATGTTTGTTCAATCTCAATACGTTTTCTATCTCCAAAAATCACATCGTCATCTTCTTGCGTCACGTATCCACGATCACCCGAATAGTACTCTCTGTAGATACCATATGAAAGTGTGAATTTATCGTTCATTCGGAATCTAGGGAAGACTCCAAACCAAAAATTAACGTAGTCTCTATCTTCATCTAAGAGTGTTTGAATACCTATAAAGCTATTAAAAGATAGTCTTTTATTTCTGTTAGACTCGAACCAACCGTTGGTGTTTACTCTGTTTTGAGTTACAAAAAAACTTCCTTCCTGTCTAGGCTCAAAGTAGTCGTATTGTTTGCCGGGGCTTAAATTTAGGTTATATCCCATGCTGTGAAGCTTTTTAGTAGTTCCATTTGCCCAACCTCCAAACTGAAATCCCGTAAATGTACTTGGGTTGGCAAGTCTGGTATAGTTTACATAGGTACCTACAGAGTATCGGTTCCATTTCTCTACGGGCTCAAAAATTTGATAGCTAGCATCAATACCAAAGTTGTTGAAGTTGTTTCTGAATTGTAACCCTAAATCATTAATATCATATTTTGTGTCTGCATAACTATGGTCGAAACTATAACGGAATTTACCATGGGTTTTTCTAATAAAGAAAAAAGAGCTGTAGCCTGTTTCGGTGCCTGACTCTTCGTTTACATTACTCATTTTTACTTCGGCGCGAAAGTTATATGTGTTTCGTTTATTACTGATACTTGAAACCAATGCTGTTACGTTTGCGTCTCTAAACGACCCTGTTCTAAATACATTAGTATTTATAATCCCGATAGAAGAATTGCCATTAAATTGTTGGTCTGCCACTAAAATATTATAGTTGGTAAAGGGTTCTACCTCTTCTTTTCGAAATTCTCCTGTAACTACATTTTCTATGGTAACTTCTGTACTTTCTGTAATAGAATTGAAGACCCCTAAGCCTAGGCCTTTTTTTGTTCTTCCTGAAACTTTAACGGCATTTAAAACTTTGACGGTATGTGGAGGATCAACCAGTTCTTCATCATCGGTAAGTTCTGGGGAGGTGCTTGGTCTGCCACCAATTCTACGTGAAAAGAACAAATTACCTTTGTTAAAAAGGTCTACTCCCTCTGTAAAGAATTGTCGTTGTTCAGAAAATGTTTGTTCAAAGGGTCCTAGATTGAGCGATACATTATCGAATCCTGCCTGACTAAAATCGGGAATAAGGGTAGCGTCAAGTGTGAAATTTTCAGTAAGACCGTATTTCACGTCTAATCCAGCGTTGAAGTTAGATTCATGTTCGCCGTCAAAACTGCGTTGCACTGTTGAGAGAAAAGGGTAGAAGGCAAGTCGTACGGGTGGTTCTAAATTTGAAAGTCCCTTTAATTCTCCATGGTATAATCCGATGTTACCCTGTGAAATATCTACTGGACTCCATGTGTATTGCGAATCGTCTCGTCTAAAACGTCTGTGAAACTGTAATCCCCATGTGTCTAGGTTGTTGTTATCGAATCGGAGGCAGCGGTATGGAATTTTCATTTCAACCACCCAACCGTCGTCATTTATTTGTACGGCACTGCTCCATACTGCGTTCCAACCAAAATCTTCGCCTATACTTGGATTGGCAATGGCATCTGCTTGTGTTCCTGAGGCGAAAACAAAAAATTCGGTGTCATTTTGTGCATCGTTATTGGGGTTTAGTACAATTCCAAAAAAATCTGATTGTCCAAAATTGTCTCTACTAGAGAGTTGTCTTGCTATAAGAGTGGGGTCGTCGTAGAGGTATGCAGCCACGTAAATTGCTTGATCGTCGTAGGTCATTTTTACCACTGTCTTATTGGCTTCGGTATCTTTTACGCCTCTGTCTGGTCTAAATTGGGTGAATTCTACTGCTTCTTTTGCTGTTTGCCAAAAGGGTTCGTCTAGAACACCATCTATTTTAGGTGCAGTTTGCGTACGTTCTATTTGCAGTGATTTTTTTTCTTGTGCTGAAATATGAAAAATAAAAAGTAGCGCAAGGATGGATAGCAGTTGCTTTTTCATTGATTGGTTGTTGATTGATGAATTAAAGACTCTGCTAAATATACAATGTTACAGTTCTATTATTTAGTTTGATTCTGAGTCTGTATAGCTTTTATATGGAAAACAGCTGGGGAACGCGCTATTTAACTAGGCTGTATGAAGTAATCGATATGGCTATATGTTTTTAATAACTAAATAAATTGAATTTTATTTCAACAAAATAAAAAAGCATGTTATATTTGCACCCGCATTCAGGGAATACCTGATGAGGCACTCAGGAGAAATGGCAGAGTGGTCGAATGCGGCAGTCTTGAAAACTGTTGAGGGTCACACCTCCGGGGGTTCGAATCCCTCTTTCTCCGCAAAAAGCCCCGTTATCGCAATGATGACAGGGCTTTGTTTTTTTAGGGGAAAGAATAGTTGACAGTTCTGAGCGATTTATTCGCCAAAGTTTCATCATGTTATATTGTTCTGCATATTTAATAATTTGTTTGCCTCCCCTAAAGTGTGGACGGGAGTACATATTTTTAATTTAGTTACGACTTCCTCCGATTCTCCTCCATGAATCTGTGTGATTTTCAATATTTCATATAAGCTTTCTGCTTTATACTTTTCTTTTTCCAAAAAAAAGTTCTCTCCATTTTCACTCTCTTCGTATTCTACTTGTAATTGGAAATTACATTCTATAGTATTATTCTTACTAAATACAATTTTAGTTGCATCCTGCTCTATGCTACCTTAGTGGATCTATAATTGCCGTTGCTTTAGTCTTTCAAATTATTTCTTTATTGCATTTCTATTTTTAATATTTCAACATAGAAACTGATACTTATCATAAAAATAATAAAAGGTCTAGCTTGTGAGACTTTCCGATGTATTCGTTTTTCTAAATTGTGAAGGGGTCATTCCAGTAAACCTTTTGAATACACCATTAAATGTAGATTTAGAATTGAATCCATTATTATAGGCGATAATTATAATTTGTTCTTTTGTTGAGAGCAACTCAGTCTTAATTTGCTCTATTCGATAAGAATTCACAAATTCATGGAAGTTTGTCTTGTTCTGAGTGTTCACTATCCTTGAGAGCTCAGATGATTTCATATCTAAATTATTTGCTAGAGATTCAAGAGTTAAGTTTACATCAAGGTACGGCCTATTTTCTTGCATGAAATTCTTTATCATCTCGAACTTTAATTCTGAATCGCGAGAATCCTCATTACTCGGAGAATTGGGTGTAGAAGATGAAAATTTTTCTAGAGATGACTTAGGATATTTTTGAATTATCGCATTGGCTGAAAAAAATATCGCTGTCATTACCATACCTGATTCTGCAACAATTTCGATATATTGAATAGGAAAGATAGAAGACACTCCGTCAATAAAGTAAAAAACGAATGGTATGTAGAAGAGGACTAACCAAACAAATACGAGCTTTCGCAACCAATTTAATTGAAGGTCGGTTATTGTCGAATAGTTATCTAAAAGCAACAGTTTATATTCCTTGAGCAGCTTTACACTCTTAAACAAGAAAAAACAATTTACTGCAATCATAACTAATATATTCACTGCCGAGCGCAAAGAAATTTTATAATCACCAGCTAATAAGTTTTCTATTATTTGATTGTGAACATGGACAAGTTTTTCGGTATCAAATGAAAAGTAAATGACTGTTGTATAAATTAATGATATAAAAAAGGGAATTAAACTTAACAGTTGATTCTTTATTTTCAGTCTATTGTCGTAGCTGGCTATATACCAATACAATAAAACACCATCAAGAAAAAATAGATTTTGATCCCAAACAATTAGATACGGAAAATTGTAGAGGTTTACATGATCTTCTAAATAGAGACAAAAGAACCTAATGAACCAAATGAATAATAATAATATAGCATATTGCGAAGGAACTTTTTTGTTTTGCTTTAAAAATAGTGTAACAATACTAAAAGCAGTAATGCTGTATCCAACTATTAATATTTGATCCACATACATCTAATCTATTCTTCCAATTGGTTATTTAAAAGTTTAAAAATATAAAACTTAATCAAAAAAAAACCTGCGAAGTGTAAAACTTTGCAGGCTTTTAGAGAAATCTAATATTTTTATCTAACTCACAATTTAATCAGTTTTAAACTGGTCGAAATTAAATTACTTTCTCCGACCAGTTTTATTATATAAGTTCCTGAACTCAGTGATGAAATATTTAACTCGGAGAAGGTGTCGTTAACGGTCTTCCTAATAATTTTTTGACCTAAAAGATTATAAACAATCAAGTATTCAATTTGGTTATTGTTAGTTGACTCTATGTAAACCTTTTCTTTTGCGGGATTAGGGTAAAATTTAAATCCTTCGAAAAGGTTATCTTCAGTCCCAAGTATAATGGGAGTACATTCACCACCAAAATTATATACCCCATCAAAGCTCGAGCTTATCTGCCAACTGTTTCCTAGATCAGGCGAGAATGCGATTGGATTACCTTGAGAAGAAGCAGTTGTTACTTCCCAATTTCCATTTACAGCATCTATTCCATCAGTAGTAAAGAATATACTCACCCAGTAAGTGGTATCTTCTCCAACTTGACCAGACAAATCAGTTGCAGGAATTTCAAAATCAACATCAAAAACCTCCATAAATCCAAATTGTGTACCTAACAATGTTTGTGAACTTGGAATTAGGTCGGTATAAGTTGCAATAACAGAACCAGGTAAGCCACTTGCATCACTATAAATAGTAATATCGGCATCCAGAATACTTCCACCAGTTTGTCCGGTACTTTGGTACTCTACCCATAAATTGGCATTAATCAATGTGAGGCTCATATCTGTATCCGCTGGAATTGTTAAATCAGTAGCTACAATTTGATCTGGAAACAATCCGTTTGAACTACTTGGTAATGCGTTTTCAAAACTATTGGATAGGTTTTCTTCAAAACACCCTGGCTCCACTTCAATGGGAGTACATTCACCACCAAAATTATATACCCCATCAAAGCTCGAGCTTATCTGCCAACTGTTTCCTAGATCAGGCGAGAATGCAATTGGATTACCTTGAGAAGAAGCAGTTGTTACTTCCCAATTTCCATTTACAGCATCTACTCCATCAGTAGTAAAGAATATACTCACCCAGTAAGTGGTATCTTCTCCAACTTGACCAGACAAATCAGTTGCAGGAATTTCAAAATCAACATCAAAAACCTCCATAAATCCAAATTGTGTACCTAACAATGTTTGTGAACTTGGAATTAGGTCGGTATAAGTTGCAATAACAGAACCAGGTAAGCCACTTGCATCACTATAAATAGTAATATCGGCATCCAGAATACTTCCACCAGTTTGTCCGGTACTCTGGTACTCTACCCATAAATTGGCATTAATCAATGTGAGGCTCATATCTGTATCAGCTGGAATTGTTAAATCAGTAGCTACAATCTGATCTGGAAACAATCCGTTTGAACTACTTGGTAATGCATTTTCAAAACTATTGGATAGGTTTTCTTCAAAACACCCTGGCTCCACTTCAATGGGAGTACATTCACCACCAAAATTATATACCCCATCAAAGCTCGAGCTTATCTGCCAACTGTTTCCTAGATCAGGCGAGAATGCAATTGGATTACCTTGAGAAGAAGCAGTTGTTACTTCCCAATTTCCATTTACAGCATCTATTCCATCAGTAGTAAAGAATATACTCACCCAGTAAGTGGTATCTTCTCCAACTTGACCAGACAAATCAGTTGCAGGAATTTCAAAATCAACATCAAAAACCTCTATAAATCCAAATTGTGTACCTAACAATGTTTGTGAACTTGGAATTAGGTCGGTATAAGTTGCAATAACAGAACCAGGTAAGCCACTTGCATCACTATAAATAGTAATATCGGCATCCAGAATACTTCCACCAGTTTGTCCGGTACTTTGGTACTCTACCCATAAATTGGCATTAATCAATGTGAGGCTCATATCTGTATCCGCTGGAATTGTTAAATCAGTAGCTACAATCTGATCTGGAAACAATCCGTTTGAACTACTTGGTAATGCATTTTCAAAACTATTGGATAGGTTTTCTTCAAAACACCCTGGCTCCACTTCAATGGGAGTACATCCACCACCAAAAGTATAAACAAATTCATTTCCACTACTTGTTGACCAAGTAGCACCGCCATCTGAAGAACTCGCAGCCTCATTACCTATGATACTTGTGGTATTTATCTCTACATAAGCAGGAGTTCCAGTTGATGTAACAATATTACTTATACTAACCCAATATGTCGTTGTAGAACCAGTTTGTCCAGTAAGCTCAGTTGATGGAATGGTAAATTTTACTTCCCTAGCAGACAAACCAAATGGCCCCACTGGAAACATTACTTCCACATCTGAATCAGGTATTAACCCCGTAAATGAAGCTATCTCTGATCCTGGGAGGCCTCCGTTGTCGGTATAGATAATAATATCTGCAGCATCTACCGTAACGCTAGTAAAGTCAGTCCATAGGTTAAACTGTAAAGAGGATAAACTCATATCGGTATCGGCAGCTATCGTAATATCCGCTGCCAAGAAACCAGTAATCCCGGTCTCAAAATTATTAGTCAGGTTTTCTTCAATACAATTTGGAGGTGTTCCAATGGGAGTACATTCACCGTCAAAAGTGTAGACAAATTCATTTCCACTACTTGTTGACCAAGTAGCACCGCCATCAGAAGAACTCGCAGCCTCATTACCCATGATACTTGTGGTATTTATCTCTACATAAGCAGGAGTTCCAGTTGATGTAACAATATTACTTATACTAACCCAAAATGTCGTTGTAGAACCAGTTTGTCCAGTAAGCTCAGTTGATGGAATGGTAAATTTTACTTCCCTAGCAGACAAACCAAATGGCCCCACTGGAAACATTACTTCCACATCTGAATCAGGTATTAACCCCGTAAATGAAGCTATCTCTGATCCTGGGAGGCCTCCGTTGTCGGTATAGATAATAATATCTGCAGCATCTACCGTAACGCTAGTAAAGTCAGTCCATAGGTTAAACTGTAAAGAGGATAAACTCATATCGGTATCGGCAGCTATCGTAATATCTGCTGCCAAGAAACCAGTAATCCCGGTCTCAAAATTATTAGTCAGGTTTTCTTCAGAACAAGGGGCATTAGCGAGCCCCAATTGAACCGTTAGTAAAAGTAAGATAGTTGTAAGGTATTTCATCATAACAAATTTTTCAAATTAAAAGAACTATTAAATTTTATAATTGTGGTCTCACTACAGATTAGTGAGTGGGCAAAAATTGACATACCATAGCGTTTTTCGAAAAAAGTTGTAGTATAATAAGTACAGAAACACTTTTTCGCACTTATTTTGACGTATGCAATCTGAATTACAAGTATATCTCAGATGAAATTGTTCTTGTCTGTTAATTGATGTAGTCTTCAAGTGAAGTCGACAAGATTAGATTTTTGATAAAAATCACAAAACTATCTTTAAAATAGAATTTGGTAGAGTCTTAAATTGATAAAATTATCCCTAATCTTTAGAACAGGAAAAACGTTGTATTCAGTAGCTATTAAATAAAAAATCATTCACTCTTTTGAGATACTTGATTTTCTAAGTAGCCTAAATGTACTCTCCAGTAACCTAGAGGTTATGAGTTTAACAACAGATTCCATCAATTTCTTTTAATTCGATTATCTCTATCATTAATAATGTCTAGAAGCTAAAGCATCAAAATTAGGTGTGTAATTAGAAGCATAAACTAATGGATCCCCTGTTAAGTACTAAATACTCTTACTTTTTAAAGTACTGACAGTTCCGATTTCCAACAAAAAGCCCCGTTATCGCAATGATGACAGGGCTTTGTTTTTTTAGGGGAAAACTAAAAATTTGTAATCTTTAAAATGCCGGATCTGGTCTTCCTTTAAGACGAATCTCTATTTTTTTCTTTTTAGCTGTTAGACGCTTCATGATATCCATAAGTTTAGAATCCTTCGTTTTTTTATAAATATCATTTAACGCTAAAATTAGTCGTTTGGCTTCTCTAGAGGCAACCACTCTATCGCTGGTAGACATATGGCTCATTTTTGCCTTTTCAAACTCAAGTGCTTCTTTTATTAAATCCATAGCTGTTTATTTATATTGCAATAAAGATAAATTAACTAAAAGCTAATTATATAGAATTGCTATCGATTCTAATAATTTACAGATAGTTTCGGACTATTGAATTTGGTGACTGTATTAAACCGAAAAATTAGGGGTATCACTTTAAGTTAATCTACTTTAAAATATGCCTTGCGTTGTTTAAAATCTAGTACCCAATGAACTTCCTTGAGAATTTGCCCTCCAAGAATTGCTGTAAATGAGGTTGGAGAAGGAGTTTTGTTAAAATAGGCGGGGAGGTCGGCAAATTCAATACTACCTATGGTCGCTTTTGGAATAAAAACACGATCTGATCTAATTACTGAACCATCGGTACCTTCAGATGCAGATGTGCCTTGCTGCTGAAACTGATTTGCTAAACCATGCTTCTTAATCATTTTATGATATACAATGAGTTCTCCATTAAATCCGGTGTCTATCATTACTGGCACAACAACAGCTTTTTCCCCCTTAAAAATTAACATATCAATAAACGGTACATCTTCTTTTAAATCTATAGGAAGCGATTCGTACGTCGCTCGTTGAGACAACGTTGTTTCATTTAGGTGCATTATTAAATGCTCTAGCTTGTAGTCTATTTCAATAAGATAATCTTTAAAGAAGGGATAACCAACGACACCGTCAAAACTGTAGTGTTCTTTTGGATATGCAATCCCTAATAGTTCTTCTTTCTTACGTATAAACTTTCCAATCTGAAGTGTGTTATTACTACTTACCGCCTGTTTTGTAAAACCGTTAGCGCCTCTGTTGTCCACCTCACTATCGAAGTTCAAAGATATTTTATGATCAGTTTGTGTAGTATTAACAACCATAGAGCTCGCCCCTGTGTCGAAGATAAAATCTAAAGGCTTCGAATCATTTACACGTACCTTTATATAGATTCTGTTATCACTGCCAAGTGTAAATGGAATGGTATCTTGTGCCTTAGCGTTAATACCAAGAGCTACAAATAGCAGGGGAACATAGAAATTTTTAAAAGAGGGGCGTTTATGCATCTAGTGCTTTTTATAATACATTAGTCTAAAATGGGTACTGGGTTTTTGTCTTCACCAATAGCGACAAACGTAAAATAACCCGTCACCACCTTTTCACGGTTGCTGCTGTACATGTCTTCCATAAACATATCTACCTTAACTACACAGCTACTGCGTCCTACCTTATTTACTCTTGCTACAAGTTCTACAATACTTCCCTGTGGAATAGGTTTGGTAAAATCAATTTTATCTGTACTAACGGTTACTACTTTTTTTCTACTAAATCGAGTGGCACATATAAAAGAAGCTTCATCCATCATATGTAAGGTAGTGCCACCAAATAGTGTGTCATAGTGATTTGTAGTGTTTGGAAATACAGCTTTAAAGATTCGAGTTTCAGACTCATCTTTACGAAGTTCTACGTCTTGCATTGTCTTTTATTATCTACTTATTAAAGAAAGTAATCCCCCTGTATAACTCATACAAAATAGGAATAGTATTTTTGTTGCTCAAAGATACGCAAATGGAGAACGAAACCTTACAAAAGCTAGCATGGCGATATGCCACGAAAAAGTTTGATATCTCAAAGAAGCTTTCCGAAGAAAAATTACATATTTTGAAAGAAGCATTTAATCTAACGGCTACTTCATACGGTCTGCAACCGCTAAAGATGGTGGTGATACAAAATCAGGAGGTTAAAGAACAGCTCGTTCCAATTACGATGGAGCAACAGCAGGTCGCAGATGCTTCTCATGTCTTAGTTTTATGTGTAGAAAGAACTTTGTCAAAGAGTTACATCGAAGAATATTTCAATAGGGTTGCGGCCATTAGAAACACCCCCAAAGCCATTTTGCAACCATTTGAAACTTTTTTAGTAGACAGTTTTTCTGAAAAGGATACGCTAGAAGTCCGTCAATGGATGGAAAAACAAGCTTATATTGCGCTTGGAAACCTCCTAACAGTATGTGCGTACGAAGGTATAGATGCATGCCCAATTGAAGGATTTGAACCTAAAAAATACGATGAGTTCCTAGACTTGGCATCTCACAATCTGCATTCTGTTCTTGTTCTGGCAGTAGGCTATCGTGCTTCAGACGATATGTTTGCAACCCTCAAAAAAGTAAGAAAGGGCGCCGATACAGTAATCATTAATCACTAATTAAAAGGTATTGTATCTACCTCAACCTCACTCTCACCATTTTCTTTTAAAATTACCGTGTAGAGCATTCCATTTTCTGTATCGCTTATCTGACGATATTTTTTCTCGCCAATAATTGTGTTTACAAAGGCAGGTGTGGTATTGCTGTGGCCAACCACCAAGACCTGCTTTCCTCGAGTGGCTTCTTGAAATGCTTCGTCAAATAAGTTCGCTGGGTCATAAAACGCTACGGTAAGTCCTTTTTTTGAAGCAGTAGGTGCTGCAGTCTCTTTTGTGCGATTGTAATTGGTACTATACACTTGGTCTAATGGAATATCTTCAAAATAATTTGCCCAATGATTAGCGCGTTCTAAACCTATAGGAAGCAAACCGGGATCATCGGTTACCGTTCTGTCTTTTTCAGCATGTCTTATTAAGTAATATGTACTGCTAATACCTTCTTCGGAAATATTAGCTGATTCAGCATTTTTAGTATCATTTCCGCAGGAAATAAATAGCATACAGGTAAAAAACAAGAGATAACGCATAGGTATATTTTATTTAAAGCCGAAAAATAACACTTTTTAAGAGATGTTAGTAAAATAATAACAGATAAACATAAGGGATTATGATTTCTTTATTACCCGAACACCTATAGCTGCATTATCTTTATGGTAACAAAAAAATAAAACTATGAACACGACAGAATTAAAAGGAAAATGGAATCAAATTAAAGGAAACGCCAAGCAACAATACGGCATTACCTTTAATGATGATGAATCATTTAGCGAAGGAAAATATGATGAAATGATTGGTCAAATTCAAGAGAAAACTGGAAAGGCCAAAAATGCCATCAAAGAAGAAATTGCTAGTTGGTAACAGCTAGCAGTATTTAGATTGTTATGAAAGAGAGAAGACCACGCAATAGCGTGGTCTTTTTTTATGATATTCGGGTTCTTAGCTCTATAAAACGGTAATAGCCGTTGCTAAAGAATATGTTACAACTACTAAGGTAATAGAAGCAATGTATAGTGCCAAAGCTTTATTTCTTGGTTGCCTACTTCGGGTCATTGATAAAATTTCATTTTGCGTTTTCATGGTCGTTCAGTTTTAAGATTGATATACAAATAAGACGACCAACCTACTGAATTTGTTACATCTAAACTTAAAATTTATCATTCGGCTAAGGTATAGCCAAAGAATCCTATTAGCATTTCATCAAAACTTTGTATGCCAAAACCGATGTCTTTAGAGGCATCTGGGTTTAACGGATTTTGGACCGTGTTGTCATAAATACCTTCTACAAATACTACAGAACCGGCTGGCGCATAAATTGGCTTTTTTAATTTATATAACCATTGCCAATCTATACTAAAGTCGGGCACAGAAACAAGTTTTGTAATGTCACCATTGGGCTTAATTAGAGACATGTTTATTTCTTTCCCACGATAATGCATATGCGGCATTAAATAGTGAATGTGTATCGCCTTGCTGATTGTGTCGCTGGCCACAATTCTAACATTATCAGTATTGGCAGGAATTTTAAACCTAATGTTGGTCGGCGCAAGCGGATAAAATAGTTTTTCAGGTTTTGCATCATAAAAATAGAAGCCTATCTTAGTTTGGTCGGTGGTAGCAACACCTATTGGCGTGTAGTGCATTTGTACCGTTAACTTGGTTCCTTTTTTGAGAAATACCCCCGTATTGTTAGGAAAAAATGTGGCTTCATTTGCTCCAGCTCCTAACGCAATAAAATTATCACTCCAAAGACGTAGCTCTCTATCGGTAATCGGACTTTTTTTATGAGCTTCTCTATTCACCAAAACAATATGATGTAGTAGCCTTGGATCGCCTGGTCTTATCTCTACGCCACGTAACCATTTGTCCTCCTTTAACTCAAGATCAAATGTCTGATATCTGTATGGGAGCAGTTTGGTGGCGGGAATAGCCTCTTCTTTTAGAATCACTATTTTGTCTGGTTCGCCATGTTGCCAATCTTTCTTCGGAAATGTTAGCTGTTGCAGCGTGTCCGTACCAGTGCCTAGAGGCAAACCATTGTCAATCCACTCAATGATTTTGCGAGCACTGCTATCTGCCAGTGAGAAATTATCTTGAAACGCTCCCACATTCGGATTTGCTTTCCATGGAGGCATTCTTTTACTTAATAATACTTCTTTTATCATTGCAGACCAGCCTGAAACCGTTTGGTAATCGTCCATAGACCAAGGCGCGCGTCCACCTTTTCTATGGCATTGTACACAGTTATCTGCTAATATGGGACCAATATCGTCTGTATAGGTAAGTGTTTGTTCTTTTCGAAGTTTAGCAATTCTGGTTACTGTACAACCTCGGGTAACTTCTTGTTTGCTCTGAACTGGATCACCATCTAAAATTGCATCTAGCGCATTTCGTAAATAGATTTCTGAAGCATTATTCTTTTGAGTCTCATAGTCAATCCTGTTGTTAATAGGTCCTCGGTATAAAATCTGGCGCGTTGTGGGGTGCAGAACAATAGCTTCTGCTGTAATATTAATGTCTAATGCGTCTGCAAGAACTTGTGCATTATCAACCAGCACCGGCGTTTGAAATTTAAACTCAGATGCTTCCTTGGCAATTTCTTTAACATCGTCTTGCATATTGCTATTCACCATAAAAAACTGGAAGTCGTCTTTGTAGTCATTAACAACAGAATGAAAATCGGTTAATGCATTCCGAACAATAGGGCAGCCGTTGCCTTGTACCCAAAGCACAATTGCTTTACGATTGTTATAGCGTGAGAAGCGATGCATTTTTCCTTCGCTATCATATAGGGCGTAATCACTTTTACGGCCGTCGGCTACTGCTTTAGGTTCCTCACAGCTGTACATAGACATGAGCCCTAGAGCGATAATGAATAAATAGAGAAGCCTGTTCATACGCCACGAAAATACACATTCTAGCCGATTATGACGTAAAAAAAACCACCCACACTCGTTAGAATGCGGGTGGACTAACCAACCAAATTTGAGGTTTTATTGAAGTATCTCACGCTTCGTTAGGCAACCCCGGCCTTAATTCATTTCGAATTCACTAGGTCTCCTTCGTTTCTAAACACTAGTTCATCGTTAAAACTGTCTAAGAGAATAATACTGTCTGTTGTAATTTTGCCTCCCAAAATTTCTTTCGAAAGACGATTAAGTACTTCTCTCTGTATCACTCGCTTCACGGGTCTTGCTCCAAATTGTGGATCAAATCCTTTTTCGGCTAAATATGCAACAGCCTCTTCTGTAGCATCTAAGGTGATATGTTGTTTAGACAACATTTTTGTTAAACCTTTCAATTGAAGCCCGACAATTTCTTTAATATCCTCCTTGTTTAAAGGAGTAAACATCACGATATCATCAATTCTGTTTAAAAATTCAGGTCGTACTGTTTGTTTTAATAACCCTAGCACTTCTAGTTTGGCACCTTCCATAGCCGTTTCAGGGTCTTTAACGCTTTCAAATTTTTGCTGAATGATATCACTTCCCATATTACTGGTCATAATAATAATAGCATTTTTGAAATCGGCTGTCCTTCCTTTATTATCGGTTAAACGTCCTTCGTCTAATACTTGTAAAAGTATATTAAAGGTGTCTGGGTGTGCTTTTTCAATTTCGTCTAGCAATACCACCGAATACGGCTTTCTTCTCACGGCTTCGGTTAACTGCCCGCCTTCGTCATAGCCCACATATCCTGGAGGCGCACCTACCAATCGACTAACGCTATGGCGTTCTTGGTATTCGCTCATGTCTATTCGAGTCATAGCATTTTCATCGTCAAACAGATATTCTGCCAATGCCTTTGCCAATTCTGTTTTACCAACACCCGTAGTTCCTAAAAATAGAAAACTTCCAATAGGCTTACGTTGGTCTTGTAAACCAGCACGACTTCTTCGTATAGCATCACTAACCGCAACAATTGCCTCTTCTTGGCCCACCACACGTTTGTGTAGCTCTTCTTCTAATTGCAAAAGTTTTTCACGGTCGCTTTGAAGCATTTTGGTCACTGGAATTCCTGTCCATTTTGCTACAACTTCGGCAATATCTTCATTGGTCACTTCTTCTTTGATAAGTGAAAATTCAGACTGATTTCTGGCTAATTCGCTTTCTAGAGCAGCCAATTGTTCTTGTGTTTCTTTAATCTTTCCGTAGCGAATTTCAGCAACCTTTCCGAAGTCACCATCACGTTCTGCCTTTTCGGCTTCTAATTTTAAACCTTCAATTTCAGTTTTATACTGTTGAATGCGTTCTACAACTTCTTTTTCGCTTTTCCATCTCGCATTAAGCTCATTGCGCTCTTCTTTTAGATTTGCTAGTTCAGAACGTAGTGACTTTAATTTTTGCTCGTCTTTTTCTCGTTTAATAGCCTCTATTTCAATTTCTAGTTGCATTACCTTTCGGTCTAAAACATCTAGCTCTTCTGGCTTCGAGTTAATCTCCATGCGCAATTTAGAGGCAGCCTCATCCATCAAATCGATAGCTTTATCTGGTAAAAAACGATTGGTAATATAACGTTGCGATAATTCAACAGCAGCAATAATTGCTTCATCTTTAATACGCACTTTGTGGTGTGTCTCATACTTTTCTTTGATACCACGCAGTATAGAAATGGCGCTTTCAGTATCTGGCTCGTCCACCAATACTTTCTGAAAACGACGTTCTAACGCCTTGTCTTTTTCAAAGTATTTTTGATATTCATCTAGGGTAGTGGCACCAATTGCTCGTAACTCACCTCTTGCCAAAGCTGGTTTAAGGATGTTTGCGGCATCCATAGCTCCTTGTCCGCCACCAGCGCCTACCAAGGTATGTATCTCGTCAATAAACAGCACAATATCCCCATCGCTACCTGTTACCTCTTTAATAACAGCTTTAAGACGCTCTTCAAATTCACCTTTAAATTTGGCTCCAGCAATAAGAGCACCCATGTCTAAGCTGAAAATTTCTTTTGTTTTTAAATTATCTGGCACATCACCATCTACAATACGGTGTGCAAGTCCTTCTGCGATGGCAGTTTTACCAGTACCTGGTTCACCAACAAGCATGGGATTGTTTTTGGTGCGACGAGTAAGAATCTGAAGGATTCTTCTAATTTCTTCATCACGACCAATTACAGGGTCTAGCTTGCCATCACGCGCTAATTGGTTTAGATTGCGGGCATACTTATTAAGCGAATTATAGGTTTCTTCTGCAGACTGTGAAGTTACTCGATCTCCTTTTCGCAATTCATCGATGGCACTTCTCAGACCTTTTTCTGTAACGCCATTGTCTTTTAAGGACTGGGCAATCTGACTTTTAGATTTAAATATTGCCAATAATAAATGTTCTATCGAAACATATTCGTCGTTCATTTTTTTAGCAATAATGCTCGCCTCATTTACTGTTTTTCCAGCTTCGCGAGATAACATAATATCTCCTCCCGAAACTTTCGAAAAACTCTCCAGTTGCTTGTCGAGCACTTTCTCAAGCAATTCTGTATTTACATTCAACTTTTTTAAGAGGAATGGGATCACGTGTTCATCAACATCGAATATGGCTTTTAAGATATGCTCATTTTCTATTTGTTGATGTCCGAAACCTTGCGCCAACTGCTGTGCTTGTTGGATGGCTTCCTGACTTTTTATAGTATAATTATTAAAATTCATATAGTTCGTCCGCAAAGGCGGTATCTTTTATTGTTAGTATCTAGTTATTCAATAATTTGGCTTACGCCGAAAATCTATGTTACATTAAAATTTTGTTTTGTTACGTAAATTTTCATCTTTCGAAACTAGTATTTCAAATACTGAACCATAGTAAGTTTACGACAGTTTGTCTGTAAAAAGAGTGTGTTAAACAGACAATTTGGCTGATACAGGAAGAGTTTGTACTATAATTATGATAGTAATTCTGACGGATTTATACCAAAACGTGCTTTAAAAGTTTTGTTGAAGTAAGGCGAAGAAGAAATTCCGACGTCATACCGTACTTCAGACAAGGTAAAGAAGGTACGGTGTTGTAGAAGTTGATATGCTTTTTGAAGTCTAACTTCAAGAATAAATTGAACAGGTGTCATTCCTGTGTACTGCTTTACAATTCGTGTTAATTGCCGCTGACTGTAGTGTACACGTTCAGCTAATTGGGCAACCTTAAAATGTTCGTCACTTATGTTTTCAAGTACCACTCCCTCCATCTCTTTCAGTAATTTTTCATCAGAACTTTGGGTGTCATTCAACAAATCTTTGTTTTGCAGTTGATACTTTTTTCTTGACTCTTGGTGTGTAAGTAAGTTCTCAACACGGGCTAGCAGCTCGTTTTTACTGAAGGGTTTTACAATATAATCGTCTATACCCAGCGCAAATCCTCTTACTTTATCTTCTTCAAGCGTTTTCGCTGAAATTAGTATAAAAGGAATGTTTTTAGCCGCTGAAATTTCATTAAGACTAGCTCGTAACTCGAAACCATCCATCTGTGGCATCATGATGTCTGAGGTGATCAAATCGAATGTTTCACCTTTTACCTTTTGCAATGCTTCTGCGCCATCAAATGCCAAAGTGCAATGGTATTGCGGTGAAAGTATTTCTTCTAAATAAGAAGCCATTTGCGGATTGTCTTCGGCAATTAAAATTTTCGGTTTTTTATCATACCCCTTCGTAGTGTCAACCAATGGTTCAACTAGTGCTTCTGTTCTAGTTGGTAGTTCTTCTTCGGCAACAACGTCACCACCAACTTTAGGTACGGGTAGCGTTAGGGTAAAGGTACTTCCAGTATTTAACTGGCTCGTTACACCTAAGTCGCCTCCTAATAGGAGCGCAAATTCGCGCGAGAGTGATAAGCCAATTCCAATACCTCCAATGGCCTTGCTGGTAGAGGCTTGGTAAAATCGTTCGAATATTTTTTCGGTTTCGTCATAATGAATGCCTTCTCCTTGATCGTTAACTTCAAAATAAAGCAATTCTTGTACTACTTTAGTATTTACAGTTATAGCACTGTTAGATGGAGAATACTTAATGGCATTAGACAATAAGTTATTAACGATTCGCTCGGTTTTTTCAAGATCTAATGCGGTGGTGTATGTCGCAGAAATTGAAGACTGATAATCTAGTGTTAACTGCTTCATGTCTGCTAACGATTTAAACGAAAGTACCATTCTGCGTAACGTATCATCTAGATTTGTTGTTTCTTTATTAATGGTTGTTTTTTTCTTTTCAAATTTCAGTAAGGCTAAAATCTCGTTAGCATCTTCTGTCACTTTTTTGCTGTTTTCTAGCGCTATTTTAATATTGCGTTCTGCTTTTTCTTTATTGCTGAAATTTTCTAAAGCCAGATTAAGGTTCCCAGAAATTAAGGTTAAGGGAGTACGTATTTCATGGGCAATGTTACCAAGAAATTTAAACCGAAGTTCATTAACTTCTTGCTCCTTTTGAAGTTCTGCTTCAATCGCTATTTTCCGTTTCTTCTGTCTGAAGCTGATGTACTGAAAAAGCCCTAATGCTAGAAGTAGGGTTGCCACACTGCCAAATATCCAATTGTTTCGGTTGTTCTTTTGTTTGGCAATTTCTAATTGCTGCTCAGCAATTTCTTTGTCTTTTTGTTCGGCGTTAAATTTTGCGTTAAACGCTGCGTATTCTTCAGTTGCTTTTGAGTTGTATAGCGAGTCTTTTAGCCGAATAACATCATCTTTATAGTCAATTGCCTTTTCGTATGCACCTAACTTAGAGTGTGCTTTAGAAAGCCCATTCATCAATAAAATTTTATCACGAATGTTGGTTTCAGTAGCCGATAAGGATTGTTCGAAATATGAAACAGCCTCTTTGTAATTTCCTAACTCATTTTCTATAAAACCAAGATTGTATAAAGCCACTTTTATAAGAGGAATATATTGAATACTTCGAGAAAATTCTAACCCTTTTAACGCATCGTTCTTTGCACGTTGCATATCGTAATTATTATCCATAATAATTGTTGAGCCAGTAACATATATATACGCAAGACTTCCTATGTCGTCTTCCTTTATTTGATTCAATAGTATTTCCGTATAATTCTGAAACTCATCGTAATTTTCAGAAACTTCTCTTAGCGCAGTATAGACAGCAAAGGTTTTTGTGTAATCGGCACCAATTTGTTGGTACATCTTTAAGGATTTTTCAAGGTATTTTTTTGCATCGCGCCTATTTTCATTCCAAGTATAGAGATACCCAAGATTATAATAAGATTCGGCCATTAGAGTCGTATCTTTCATTTTTTCTGAAAGCTCCATTGCCTGTACATTGTAGGTAAGTGCCTCACTATTTTTGTCTAAGTAAGAAGCTATGCTGCCTTTAAGAACGATACTCTTATAAAAGTAGATAGGCATGTTATATACTTCATTTAGACTGTCTAATTGCAGTAATTGAATCTTTGCCTTGTCATAATCCCCTATATGATTTAAGTAATACGCGTTGTTATATAACGTAGCCAATTGCAAAGAATCACACGTGCAGTCGTACATGATTTCGATGGCCTTTTTGGTGTAAATTAATGAAGAGTCTAATTGGTTTTGAACTGCTGCACTGTTAAGAAATAGTATCTTTTGTTGTACCGAAGCATTTTTCAGACTATCAGGAATTAATTTTTGTGCTCCAGCAATATGTACCGAAAGACAAGCTAAAAAGCCAAAAATCAATTTTTTCATGGTTGGTAGTTTCCTCAAATATAGATAAAAATATGTCTCAAATTCGCCATGGCAAGAACAAGACGGTATCTGTCTAATTAGAGAATGCCCTTTGAAAATCAGCACTTTATGTTTGCTTATATAAATTTTAAAGGGCACAACATGAAAACTTCACTCACATTATTTTTTGTTCTAATTTTCTTCGGAAAAGCGTTTTCGCAAGTTGGTATTGGTACAACTACACCAAATGCACAACTTGATATAAGCGCAAGCAATTCGGCAACTCCGTCTAATACCGACGGACTCCTAATACCAAAAATTGACGAATTTCCCGTTACTGTACCAACGAGCGCACAAGACGGAATGTTAGTTTTTGTGACCGGAAACGGCACACCAACCAAAGGCTTTTATTATTGGGATCAGGGAACAACCTCTTGGATACCGTTTGTAGGAAGCGGAGGTGCTTCAGAATGGGTAGATAATGGTCCCGATCTTAGCCCGGTTGCTGGTGCAACTAAAGATGTGTCTGTCGGAGGATTAAATGACACTTCGGCTAGATTAACGGTGAGAAGCGACAAAAGTGTTGGCGGACTTTTTACCAATAGTTCTACGCAAGATGTGGCAATGTATGGTTTGCAAACCATTTTACAGAATGATAGTACAGATCCCTCTTCTGTAACCGTAGCCAATCAAAACGAAATAACCGTTACGGGCGTTGGAACGAGTGTTGGAGAATTTAACTTTATAGATGGAGCAGGTTCTGGGTTCAAATTGGGTGTAATTAATTTTATGAATGGAGCCGGCACGGGAAATCAAACGAGTTTTAGTTCATTTTTAGATGGAGCGGGTCAAGGCGACCAAACAGGAATTATAACCGATATCACAAACTCTGGAGATGCATTTCATACAGGCCTTATAAATACTATGGGTGGTTCTGGCTCTGGTGCGCATGTAGGCGTTACAAATTCATTATACGGAACAGGTACAGGAAGTCAATTTGCGATTGAGAATAGAATTACAAATTCTGGCGACGGTAATCATATTGGTCAGAAAACATTCATTAATAATTCTGGCAATGGCTTTCATATGGGTGTTGATAACCAATTGCTTGGGGCTGGCGACGGCGGAAAAACAGGTGCTAACAATTTTGTAGACTCATCTGGTTCGGGAAACCATATAGGAACCAACAACTGGGTAGCAAGCTCAGGTTCTGGTAATCACATAGGATCCTATAATTTTTTAAATGGGGCCGGTTCTGGCGACAAATATGGAATACAGAGTTTACTACTTCCTACCGCAGGTGGACAGCATTACGGAGTCTGGTCGAGCGCATTAAAAACAGGTGCTTATGCAGGATACTTTTTAGGAGACGTAGCTATCGGGACAACTGCAGGCAACTTATACACATTACCTCCCTCAAGAGGAACAGCGGGTCAAGTAATGCAAACAGACGGAGCAGGAAACGTAAGCTGGGCAGCACCAGGTGGTGGGGCAGATGCAGATTGGTTAGAACAAGGTACTGGGCTTCCAGCAGATGCCATTACCGACAATATTTATACGAACGGCGAAGTAGTTATTGGAGGCAATCTAAGTACAGGTGGTAAATTAGAAGTTTTTGACGATTCAGAATTGCGAGCGATTCATGTACGTAAATTTGGAAATTACCCAAGTACTTTCTCTGCTATTGGTGTATTAGCACAAGTATCTGCTACTGGTACCGATTATAATGTTGGTTTTCATGCGAGCATGTCTACCGCTGGAACAAATTCGCCACAATATGGGTACTGGGCTACCTTAGAAGGAACGGGCCTCGGAGAACAGATAGCTTATTCAGCTACTATTAATACAGATAATAATTATGATCATGTAGGTTTACGGTTATTGTTACAAGGAGGTGGAGGCACTCATTTTGGTTCAAAAATCACCTTGGGTGGTTCAAGCGGTCAGAATGGGAATCAAACCGTTATTCATAATGAAATTATCAATCAAGGAAATGGTATTCATAAAGGAGTGGTAACTTCTATTATTGGCCATGGAACCGGCCTTCATGTTGGCCTAGATACAGACCTTACAGGAAATGGAAGCGGAGATAAAATTGGAAATGATGTGTACATTGCTGGTAATGGAGATGGTAACAGATTTGGTAATAAGGTCGAGATTCTAGCTGTTGGTAATGGGCCGTTAATTGGTACTCAAAACGAAATAACTGGGAGTAATTTTAATACCAAAACGGGGACAAAAAATATCATAACCGCTACAGGAGAAGCAATACATATTGGTACAGACAATCAACTCTCAGGAAACGCTACAGGGCCACAATATGGTACCCAAACCAATATATCTATTGCAGCTGCCAACAATGCGTCACACTACGGGGCGTATACAGATGTTAGTAGCATGGGGTCTGGTGTTCACTTCGGAAACTATATAAATTTGGGAAATGCAGGCAGCGGTAACCAACTAGGAACTTATATTGGAGTAAATAATTCGGGTAATGGAACGCATTATGGTACTCAAACTATACTTTCAGGTAGTGGAACAGGTTTGAAATACGGGAGTCATATCTTGCTACCGCCAAGTGCAGGAGGCACACATTACGGACTTTATTCTGAAGCGCTAAAAACAGGAAGCTACGCTGGTTACTTTTTAGGAAATTTAGCGGTTGGAACCACAACTGCAAATACGTATACCTTACCAGCATCTCGAGGAACCAATGGACAAATCATGCAAACTGATGGAGCGGGTGTAGTAAGTTGGACAACGCTGTCTTTACCGAGTTTTTCAGACATAGATGGCGATACTCAAATACAGGTTGAAGAAGTAGGAGACGAAGATAAAATACGTTTCGACACCAATGGGGTAGAACGTATGATTATAGATGCAAATGGAGTAGTGGGTATTAATACCACAACCCCTGGCGACGAGCTACACGTTAAGGGCGATATACGAATTGAGGCAAGTGCAGATACCGACTTCTGGTTTACTAGAGTAGATTTGGCAAATGACTATAATTTTTTCTACAACGGAACACTAAAATCGTACGTTCAAGATACCGATGGTAGTTATAATATATTTTCAGATAGAAGGTTAAAGAAAGATGTTGCCCCAATTTCAACAACTATTTCAGAAAAGGTATTACAACTAAAGCCTGTGAATTACAGTTATATTTCAGATGAAACAAATAGGCTTCAACATGGTTTTATCGCTCAAGAGGTGCAACAATTATTTCCAGAATTAGTAAATGAAAAGGAAACAGAAAATGGTACATTTCTAAGTCTAAATTATCAAGCCTTTGGAGTTTTGGCGATTAAAACAATACAAGAACAACAAAAAGAAATTGATACGTTAAAAGCGGAAATTTCAGAATTAAGAAAATTGGAAGACCGCATCGCGAAGTTAGAAATGAACTAACCACGAGGTGACTTATGCTATGCCCTTAGCAGAAGGCTGTTTGTCTACAATAAAGACGGCAGCCTTTTTTTAACCTTTAGTATTTCTTTGAGAAAGTTTCTACCCTATATGTCGTATTTTTACTGAAATTCAAAGTGTATGGGACTCTTTAGTAAATTCAACAAAACGCAACGCGATATCGCCAAAGAAGAAATCGTTGAAGTACCTTGGCACGTGCTTTCCGAAATGAAACAATTAGAGGAAATTTCCGAAGCATCTAAAACTACGCCCGTTGCCATATTTAAACACTCTACACGATGTGGAATCTCGCGTATGGTACTACGTAATTTTGAAAGTACCTATAGCCTTACCGATGACCAGATGAAATTGTATTTTCTAGATTTATTAGCGCATAGAGATGTTTCTGATGAAGTAGGCTACAAATTTCAAGTGCTTCACCAGAGTCCGCAATTAATTGTGATAAAAAACGGTGTGGCTGTAGCTAATGCATCTCACCATAGCATTAGAGCAGAAGAGCTTCAGAACTTTATATAAAGAAAGCCGACAAAATTGCCGGCTCTCCTTACTGATTTGTCTTTATCTTAAATCATTCTTCTTAAGAATATCTCTTAAATGTTCTTTTATATCGTCTCCAGCATCTAACACCATTTGTGCATTATTAGGAAACGGTACAAAGTCATTTTTTAACAATGCCTTATCTTCTATAGTTAAGGCTCTTTCATCACCTCGGAATTTTGCAAATACGTTTTCAAAAATAAATTCTGAAGCCAGCGGGTGTTTGTCAATATTTCTACCCCCTTGCAAATCGCGGTAAATTACATCGCCTCCAACCAAAACAGATTTAGACTGTACCGTATGGGTAACTCGTGCAGTTACTTCCTTAAAAAGATCTATGGTAACGTAGTTGCCATTTTCATCTTTTATCTTATTACCATTACGGTCTAACTTATATTTAAATCCGTCTTTAATTTTCTCTTTTCTTCTGTATTCTTTTTCGGTAACACGCTCTGGAGAGATTGCAATCTCTCTAAAATTAAGAACAATCCCAAAGTTGTATTGTATATCACGTTGTTGTTCGCTGTGATATACTGTCCAAAAATCGTCTAATTTATAGGTGTTAAAATCTAGCAATTCATTTTCCAATCTTCTTGGAATTATAACATTGCTGCGGTTGTTTAAAGTTACTAAAACAAAGTCGGTGCCATAAAAATGTGCATCATCTAAAAGTTGAGCAACATCCCTATAATTTGCTTGTACGTCGTTTAGCTCGCTCAGTACTTCATGAGCATCTCTGTAAGCCAATGTTGCGTTTTGCGCCATAAGATCTTGAGCTTCATCATACAACGATTGGGCAAAATTGTTTCGAGCTCTATTTATTTGCTGCGTGTAGTTTGCCATTGGAAAACTTGCCTCAAAGCCAGTTACTACGTTTTGCAAAGGCAATAACGGGCGAATGGTATTTTGTCTTGACTCTAAACCGAAATACAAATAATAAAGTTCGCGTAATGCTTGCGGAGAATTATCATTTTGAAGTTTTGTAATTCTTCGGTTATCGTCTGAAACTGCCTTAGCATAGGCTTCTTCAAGCAAGACAATGTGTTCATTAACTTGCTTGCTATTTCTGTCGTTCGCAATTTTCTTAACGGCTAAGCGAATCGCCTGGTCGTAATTTCCATTAAGAAGCATTTTTTGGTTTCTCTTTACGCTGTTACAAGCGCTTAGAGCCAAAAAGCATGTTAGAATAATCGTTAGCTGTTTCATAACGAATCGGTTTTGGTTACATAAAGTAAATTACAATTGGCGTGCCAAAAGAAATATATGTTGTAAGTTCTAGATAAACAGTGTGTTACAATTCAATTCCTTAGTGTTAAAATTCAATCGAAATTTCATTAGTTGTATTTTCATCTACAAAAAATGTAATTGTTTCTGTTTCAATTTCGCCATTTTTTCTTTTACGGATATACAGAATATTACTAAAATTTTGAGCCCCAACCGTTTCAATTTGAAAATTCTGTTGATTATAATCGGCGTTGATTGAGTTGAAAATACCTACAGAACCATCAGAGGTGTTTTCTGGGATGTCTAAATACGTATTGATCTGGATATTATTCATCTCGACAGATGGGTCAAAGTTCTGAAATGTAAGGATTAACGGAGCTTGTTGAGGTATAGTGAGATTGTAATTAATTAGTGTATCTCGGCTCGAAATTGACTGCAAATTTTTTCGATACTCTGTATTTATACCAGTTGCATATCCAGGAACATTAGAATATGTCTGCGTGTCCTTAATATATTCATTTCCTACGCTCGATTCATCGATGCTTACCCAAAAAGTACCATCTGCTGTGTTTCCTAGCTCTTCGTTGTTTATGAATCCCTTAATACGAAAGTATCCAGTCTCATTGGTACTGCCTCTTGCAATGATTCTTTTGTTTGAAGAATATGTAGCACTTTCTTCAAAATAAAATTCTACCGAAACATTTGGAATTCCAATAGCGTTGTCTCTTACAATTCTTCCGGCAACAATTGTACAATCTGCATTGCAATCATTTACAGCACTGTCATCTGTCTTACTACAAGAAATAAATACTATTAATGCGCATAGCAAAAGAGAAAGCTTCATATGGTTTATTGTTTCTGTATTTTTAATAACATACTTAAAAATAACCAGAAACTACTCTATTGCAGGTAAGATTTTTCCTTTACATTCTCCAAAACCTATACGCAATCCATTCTTTTCACAATGCGCACGCATGATTACAGTATCGCCATCGTTTATAAATTTTCGTTCTGTGCCGTCATTTAGCTTTATCGGATTTTGCCCTCGCCACGTTAATTCTAACATAGAACCATAACTATCTTTGGTAGGACCCGAGATGGTTCCACTACCAAGCATATCGCCACTACGAAGGTTACAACCGTTTACCGTATGGTGTGTGAGTTGTTGGGCCATAGACCAATACATATACTTAAAGTTAGAGTTGGCCACGGTCGTTTCTGTTCCCCCTTTAGGCTTAATCGCTGCCTCTAAATGAATATCGTAATTCATGTTCGCTCCCTGCTGAAGATAGGGTAGCGGTGTTGGTTCTTGTTTTGGCCCGTTGGTTCTAAAAGGTTGCAATGCATCAAGTGTAACAATCCAAGGTGAAATCGTTGAGGCAAAACTCTTTCCTAGAAATGGTCCCAATGGTACATATTCCCATGCTTGAATATCGCGAGCACTCCAATCGTTAAACAAAACCAGACCAAAAATATTTTCTTCGGCTTCTTCAATTTTTACACGCTTTCCTAAGTCGTTAGTAGCTGTAGTTATAAACGCCATCTCCAATTCGAAATCTAACAATTTGGTTGGACCAAAGCCAGGAACCCCATCATCGCCAGGTTTTGTCTGCCCAACAGGTCTTCTAATATTAGTGCCTGATGGAATTATTGAAGAACTTCTACCATGGTACCCAATAGGGATGTGCAACCAATTTGGAAGCAATGCATTCTCCGGATCTCTAAAAAGGGATCCAACATTGGTGGCGTGCTCTTTACTTGCATAGAAATCTGTATAATCGCCTACATCTACCGGCAATTGCATTTCAATTTCATCTAAGCGAAAAAGTACTTCTTTACAATGCTCTTTGTTCTTTCTTAGCTCATCGTTCCCTTCTAAGAAAAGGTTTGATATTCTATTTCGAACCAAACGCCAGGTTTTTCTTCCATCGGCAATAAAGTCGTTTAAAGTATCTTGTAAAAATATATCGTCTGTAAGATCAATGCCTTTAAAGTAACCTAGTTGATGCAATGCTCCTAAATCAATAGCTGTTTCACCTATTCGAGTTCCTATGGTAATAATATCATCTCTAGTTAAAAATACACCAAACGGAATATTTTGGATTGGGAAGTCACTATTCTTCGGAACATGTAACCAAGAAGTTCGTTTTGGGTCGTTGGCAGTCAATGGCATATACAGTTTTTTTTGTTTGTAATTTGTTGAATCAAATATATAATTTCTGAACAACTAACCACAACCATTTTGTATTTTTGCCTTTTATTAACTTTTTGATAAACTATGCAACGCGATCAACAGATATTTGAGCTTATTGAAGCCGAAAAACAACGACAATTAAACGGATTAGAATTAATTGCTTCTGAAAATTTTGTGAGCGACCAAGTAATGGAAGCTGCAGGATCTGTACTTACTAATAAATATGCAGAAGGATATCCAGGGAAACGCTATTATGGTGGATGTGAAATTGTAGATGAAGTAGAGCAATTAGCAATAGATCGTGCTAAAACGTTGTTTGGTGCGGCATACGTTAACGTCCAGCCACATAGTGGTTCTCAAGCAAATACAGCTGTTTTTGCTGCATGCTTAAAACCGGGTGACAAATTTCTTGGTTTCGACCTTGCACATGGCGGACACCTAACTCATGGTTCTCCTGTAAACTTTAGTGGTAAATTATATACCCCTGTCTTTTATGGTGTGAATGAAGAAACAGGAATGCTAGATTACGATGTTATTGAAGAAATAGCCATACGTGAACAACCAAAAATGATAATCGCCGGTGCATCAGCATATTCTCGAGAGATAGACTACAAACGTTTTAGAGAAATTGCAGATAAAGTAGGTGCGCTACTTATGGCAGATATTGCACACCCAGCAGGTCTAATTGCTAAAGGAATTATTAGTGATCCAATACCGCATTGCCATGTTGTAACTACAACCACTCATAAAACGTTACGCGGCCCAAGAGGTGGCATGATTATGATGGGCGAAGATTTCGACAACCCCTTTGGTATTACCTTAAAAAATGGTAACCTGCGTAAAATGTCATCGTTGCTAGATAGCGGGATTTTTCCTGGTAACCAGGGTGGCCCACTAGAACATATCATCGCGGCTAAAGCGATTGCTTTTGGAGAAGCACTAACCGATGAGTTTTTACATTATATGATTCAGGTTAAGAAAAATGCCGCAGTTATGGCAGAAGCCTTAGTCGCTAAGGGATATAAAATCATCAGTGGAGGTACAGATAATCATATGATGCTTATCGATCTTCGAAACAAAAATATTACAGGAAAACAAGCAGAAGAAGCACTTGGTAAAGCAGATATTACGGTAAATAAAAATATGGTGCCATTTGACGATAAATCACCTTTCGTTACAAGTGGAATTAGAATAGGTACAGCCGCTATTACTACCAGAGGATTAGTTGCAGAAGATATGACCGCTATTGTAGATTTAATAGATGAGGCAATTCTTAATTTTGAAAATGATACATTGCTAGAAGGTGTTGCTGAAAAAGTAAATACCATGATGGCTGGCAAACCTTTGTTTAAAGCATAGTAAGAGCATTAAAGAAATGACACCTATAGAAACAGAGCGTTTACTACTTCGGAAAATTAAGGTGGCAGACGCACCGTTCTTCTATGAACTATTTAATAGCGAAGGGTGGCTAAAATATATAGGTGACCGAAACATTCGTGTCGTTGCCGATGCCGAAAAACAAATTGTTGAAAAATATATCCCAAGCTACAAGAATAACGGGTATGGATCTTACCTCGTCATTGAAAAAGCTTCAGGGTGTCCTGTAGGTACTTGCGGCATGTATAAGCGCCCCAATTTAGACCATCCAGATATAGGTTTTGCCTTTTTACCAGCGTATTATAAAAAAGGATATGGATATGAATCTGCAGCTGCTATTCTTTCCAAGACTACTAAAGAATTAAAACTAAAAAAGGTAGTAGCATTTACGCTTCCTGAGAATACAGCATCTATAAAATTATTAGAAAAATTAGGTCTAACAAATGTAGGAGTGTATCAGTACCAAGATGACCCGGAAGAGTTGTTGCTTTTTTCTACCTAATTTACTGGTTTAAAAAACCAAGCAGTTGTTGCTCAATTTTCGGGTTAAACAAGTTGGTGTTGCTTTCTAATATTTCTCCAGTCTTAGTGATAATAAGCGCTTTGTTGTGAGAATTTAGTAGTAATTTCTTTTCGGCTGTTTCAATATCTTCAAACTGATATTCGTTGGCTTGATTGTAGCCCGAGGCTTTTACAGCTTTCAGCCACTTCTTAAAATGAGTGTCTGTATTAATACCAACAAATTGATATTCGGGATATTTAGAGGCTAATTCGGCCGCTTTAGAATGTATGTCTTTAAAATGTTTGACAGATTCGAGTGACCAAAAATACAATACGGCGTCCTTTTTCAGAATAGCGTGTAAACCTTCGGTTGCGTTGCCTGTATTCAATAATAGTATGTTAGGCAAGGTTTGTCCTGGAGTTAATTTCATAGTTGCCTCTGCCAAAGCATCAATTTCTTCTTGAGCTTTTGGGTTATCAACGTGTTTTTTAAAGAAAGCTACCATTTTTCGCTCGTTCTCTACGTTTTTAGCAGACAATAAGTATCTGCGAACATTACGTACAATTAACTTATGTTTCAGCGAATCGTTTGGCACTAGACTGTCAATTAAGGCAACCTTTTTATAAACATGTTTAAAAGACCTATTGTTTTGGCCACCTTCTTTAGCATAACTAGGATAGGTAATATTATCAAAGTATATGTTCAGGAAACGGTAATATGGATAGTAGGTGCGTAGTGAACTATTGTTAAAATCAATGTTCTCTCTATATTCATAAAAGTTTTTAGGGAAAACAGCCGTTGCTACCCGTTCTTCATTTTTATTGAGTACAGAGGTGTAAAGCTCTTTTTTAATATAATGGTTGTATTTGCAATTACTTTGTGCAACACTTTTAAAACCTTCTGAAGGTTTATGTTTTGCAATAAAAGCATCGTATTTTGATTTATTACGTTTATTGAGTGAATCTAGTTTTTCTTGAAACTGAGTAGGTTCAAGCATATAAAAAGCTCCTAAGGTCTTAATATCTTTTTCATTTTGAAGAAATAATTCCATTAAGAGGTTATTTTCTTTAGAACCGCGACCAGAATAATGTAGCGATTCGTCAAAGTCCATTGTATTTACCCGAAGTCGTAAGCTGTCTCCTGGCTCGAGGTAAAACATCTGAAACTCGTTGTGCTGAAAAGAATACAAACCTGCTTTCGGATTCTTAAAAGTATACTGAAAGGTGTTATCTTCGGAAAGCGTTAGGGTATCTACTACTGCATCATCTTTGAAGATAATTATAGTCTTCCCTTTAGGGTTTACAATTTCACCACCAAAGGTTGTAAACTCATGCCCGACATCTTTAGAGTCGTTACAAGAGACCATGAGGATTGTAACTAAAAGAATAAGTATTTTTTTAATCATATGTAATTGCCAACTTGAGTAGCAAAAATATACGTACTTCATTATCAAAGATGTTAAGTGTAGGTTAAAAGGAATATATAAACGTTAATGTTTCGCTTATAAGCGGGTTTTGGTTAATTTTGCGCCCAATTCAAAAATAAAACAAGCAAAGATGTTATCAGTTTCAAATCTATCGGTACAATTCGGAAAACGAGTATTGTTTGACGATGTAAATACAAAGTTTGTAACCGGAAATTGTTACGGAATTATTGGTGCTAACGGCGCGGGTAAATCTACCTTCCTAAAAATTATTGCTGGTAAGCAAGATCCAACCTCTGGTCATGTGCATCTAGAGACAGGTAAACGTATGTCTGTACTAGAGCAAGACCATAATGCCTACGACGATTTCCCAGTACTTGAAACCGTTGTACGTGGTAACAAAGAACTCTTTGCTATTAAGTCTGAAATAGATAAATTATACGAAGACTACACAGATGAAAACGCCGAACGAATTGGCGAATTGCAAGTAACCTTCGAAGAAATGAATGGATGGAATGCAGATAGTGATGCTGCTGCTCTCCTGTCTAATTTGGGTATTCCTGCAGATTTACATTACTCGATGATGGGAGATTTAGATGGAAAACAAAAAGTACGTGTGCTTTTAGCCCAGGCGCTGTTTGGTAGCCCAGATGTGCTAATCATGGATGAGCCTACTAACGATCTCGATTATGAAACAATTACGTGGCTAGAACATTTTTTAGCCAATTACGATAATTGTGTAATTGTAGTATCACACGACCGTCACTTTTTAGATAGTGTTTGTACGCATATTAGTGATATCGACTTCGGAAAAATTAATAACTACAGCGGTAATTATACCTTCTGGTATGAGAGTAGCCAGTTGGCTGCGAGACAACGCGCCCAGCAAAACAAAAAAGCCGAAGACAAGAAAAAGGAACTAGAAGAATTTATTCGTCGCTTTTCTGCTAATGTTGCCAAAAGTAAGCAGGCTACTAGTAGAAAGAAGATGATCGACAAACTGAATGTTTCAGATATTAAACCTTCTAGCCGTCGCTATCCAGCGATTATTTTTGAGAGAGAACGTGAAGCGGGAGATCAAATTTTAAACGTGGAAGGCCTATCTGCATCTATCGATGGGGAAGTTTTATTTAATAACATCGACATTAATCTTGCAAAAGGGGATAAAGTTGTGTTGTTTAGTCGCGATTCGCGTGCAACTACGGCTTTCTACGAGATAGTTAATGGAAATCAGAAAGCAGAGAAGGGAGACTACGCCTGGGGGGTAACCACCAATCAAAGTTACTTGCCACTTGACAATAGTAGTTTTTTTAAGAACGATAGTGGAAATGAAACGCTCGTAGACTGGCTTCGTCAATACGCTCAGACAGAAGAAGAGCGAGAAGAAGTTTATATTAGAGGGTTCTTAGGAAAAATGCTTTTTAGTGGCGAAGAGGCGCTAAAACAGAGTAATGTACTCTCTGGAGGTGAAAAAGTTCGATGTATGTTAAGTCGTATGATGTTAATGCGTGCCAATGTGGTTATGCTAGACGAGCCCACTAACCACTTAGACTTAGAATCTATTACAGCTTTTAATAATTCATTGAAAAATTTTAAAGGAACGGTTCTACTTACCACTCATGATCACGAATTTGCTCAGACTGTAGGAAATAGAGTGATAGAACTAACCCCAAAAGGAGTTATTGATCGCTATACAACCTTCGATGAATATATGAGCGATAAAAAGATTAAAGAACTACGCCAAAAGATGTATTCGTAGTAGTGTTAGTCATTTGGTAGAGGGCAAATCTACTTCTCTTATTAGAACGAGATAAATGCTTTTTAGAAGTAAATTACCAGTTGCGAATATTAAGAGATATCTAAACGATAAAGACCTGTATTATATAAGACATTACAACGTGCGAAAATCATGGAATCCTTCTTTTGAAAAAGGCGAAACGGTTTTAAGCTTCTTATGCTATACTAAAAACTATTACAAAATTGATGCAACCGATTTACATGGCAATCCAGTAGTTATAGATGCTATTTTGTACAGGTCGTATTCTTTTTTTCATAAAAATAAAGTTGTTTTTATCTAAAGTGACGAGTACTTTTTAGCTTAATATCACTTCATTCTCCAATTTCTTTGAGATACTCGTTAATGGTTTCTTCGGCTCTAATAAGCTCATCTTTCCGTATAAACACACGCACTTGCCCAGGCACACCAATGGCAAATCCACTGGTAATACCACTTTGGTGATCATCTTTTATAATGGGTTCAATACCGAGGTCATTTAATCGGGCGCGTAAACCTTGGGCAATCATCATAGGCCCTGTATAAATTCTAGTTGTTTCTTCGTTATTTTCACTCATGGTAAGGTTTTAGGCGTTGTAAAATTTGCTATCCCATATAGCATTGTTGAAATTTTTTCCTTTGGCAAAACCGTAAAACAATACGATTCCCGCCACTGCTTTAAACATAAAAAGGAACATTAATAGATATTCTTGATTGCTAACTTCTCCTTTAGTAAATGCACGCATCGGAGTGATGGATGTAAGAAAGATGCTTACTAAAAATACAGTAAATATTAGATTTTCAAAATTTTTGTACGGCCACATTAACCATTTGCGCAGAGGGTGTAAATCGTTTCCCCATTTGTGCACCAGATAATAATAATCATTTCCTAGTGGTATGAATAATAGGGGGTCGTCTGCATTTTCAAGTTTCATTAACTTTGCGGGAGCCACAATTTTATAAGAATGAAACGTTGTATTGTGGTCCTTTTCTAATACACGAATCTTTGAGATAGCTTCTTCTGGAATATCTTTCTTAAAGAATTTTGAATCTAAAAACCGCAATCGGTAGGTTACACAAAGCTGTTTAATATCATCTATACCGAAAATTTTATCAGTCTCTAATAATTCAATATTTAGAGAAGATAGTTGGTGTTTATTTTCACCGTTTTCGATGCGTGCCTTGATATCACCTCGTTCCTTTTCGTTTTGCTGAAAAATAGCTGCCACTTCATCTAAAATAGCCTCTTCATTTATGCGTTTCTTGCGCGTACGAAACAATTGTAGCTCTAAATTGGTTTTTTGGAGCATGATTTTTATTTTAAAGATACAAAACGACACCTGTGTCTACAAGAATTTAACACCCGTCAATGACACTCAATTTTATTACATAAATTGCGTTACAGTTGAGGATAACAATTTTAACTACCTTTGACTAAATTATTAGTTATGAAACTGAACATACTTCTCGTAGCCTTGTTTGCATTTACGTTTACTGCAACTGCCCAAAAATATACAAATACTAAAACACAAAAAACCACAAAAGAGTGGAACGGACTAACATTTTCTTCGGAAAAGTCAATGTTTCAAAATCTAGAAAGTTCTTCAGAGTTTTCGAAAGCAGCCCCTTTATTTAAAGATGGTGTTATTGAAGACGATGCGATGCTTACTGCTTTTGTAATGATAGACAAATCGTTTTCTAACCTAGAGGAGGACAAGCAAAAAAAGCTTTTTGGTGACACTTGGAAATCGTTTATTACATATCATTTTATACCCGGTAGAGTAGATGCCAATTCGTTAGAGAAAGCAATTGCTAAAGGAAATGGTACTGCCTATTTTACTACCGTTTTAGGTCAGCGTTTGGGGGCTAAGCGTGTTGGCAGCGACCTCGTTTTGTTTGACGGAAGCGGCAACACTGCTAAAGTTATCGCTACAGATTTTCGTCATAGAAACGGATTCTTCCATATTATAGATGGACTTTTATTGCCAAGCACAGAACAGTAATTACTGACTCTTGTAAAAGTTAAATAAATCCCAAAACGTACTTTCTAAAAAACCCTCCGATTTCATATCTCGTTTATTAAGACATATAACCTTAATAAAAGAATTGATATGAAACGAATTAAAATAATTACTTCAACATTATTTATTGCAGCCTTGCTGGCTACCACTACATCTTTTGCTCAAAAAGACATGAAGATGAAGAAAGAGAAAATAGTAATGGTGGGAGGTGCTGCAATGTACCCTACTAAAAACATCGTAGAGAATGCTGTAAATTCTAAAGACCACACCACATTAGTCGCAGCAGTAAAAGCTGCAGGTTTGGTAGAAACTCTGCAATCTAAAGGCCCATTTACTGTTTTTGCCCCTACAAACGACGCTTTTGCTGCATTACCAGATGGCACAGTAAGTACGTTGCTAAAACCGGCTAACAAACCAGCACTCCAAAATGTATTGACCTATCATGTGGTTGCAGGAAACATGAGCGCAAAAGATATTGTTACGGCAATAAAAAAGGGAAAAGGAAAGGCAACCTTCACTACCGTAAGTGGTGGGATGTTAACAGCAAGCCTAAAGGGTAAAAATGTAGTTATTACCGATGAGAATGGTGGATCTGCAATGGTAACTCAGGCCAATGTATTTCAGTCTAACGGAGTGATACACGTAGTAGACACGGTACTACTTCCAGGGGCTGACAAGAAAAAAATGTAAGAATTGTTTAGATAGTTTATGTGAGGTAAGCTTATCGAAGCTCAGCTCCAAAGTCGGTTTCAAACCGATTTTGGAGCTTTTTCATTATTTTATCTATTTGTTTATCTGTTAGTGTTTTACGTTCATCAAGTAATGTAAAACTTAAAGCATACGATTTTTTCCCCTTGGGAAGATTTTTCCCAGTATATACATCAAATAAATTTACATTTTTAAGGAGTTGCTTTTCGGTTTTAAAAGCGGCTTCTTGTAATTCTGAAAACGTAACTGATTCATCTAACAGAAGTGCAAAATCACGTTTTACCTTTGGAAACTTAGGAATTGGTTGAACGTGGAAAGTTTCCGAAGTAATTTCAGCTAAGACGGCATCCCAGTTGAAATCGGCATACAGCGTTTCAGAATCTATGCCAAAGCCTTTTAAAACTTGCTTTTTCAGCACACCAAATTCTACTAACGATTTCTTGTTTTTTACCAAGCTGATACCTTCAGAGAATATTGCGTTTTTGGTTGGTTTTTCTGTAGTATCTGTAACTCCTAATCGTTGCAATATACTTGTAACAATACCCTTCAGCTGAAAGAAATTGGCAGGAGCACAGGGCATAGCCCAGCTATCTTCGTTTTTTTGTCCTGCGATAAGCACAGATAGATGTTTGTGTTCTTCGCGACCATTTCCGAAGTCATGGTAGGTCTTACCAAACTCAAACAACTTCACATTAGGCATACGTCTATTTTGGTTGTAAGCCAGAGCTTCTAAGGCACCAAACAACATACTTTGGCGCAATGCCGAGAGTTCGTTACTAAGTGGGTTAAGCATTTCAATGGTATGCTCAGATTTTAAACTTTCAGTTAAATCAATATAAGAAGGATTGGTTAACGAATTCGCCATAATCTCATGAAACCCTTGTGCAGTAAGCTGTGTGGCAACTTTATTTTGCACTAAATGATCTTCAATCTTTTGGTTACTGGCGATACTTGCGTTTAACTTTTCGGTGAAGTTAATATTGTTATAGCCGTATACTCGTAATACTTCTTCAATCACATCTGCCTCTCGTGTAACGTCATTTCTATAGGCAGGAATGGTCATTCCTAAGCCGCTCTCTGTGACATTATTTATTTTAATTTCTAAAGATGAAAGGATACTTTTAATTGTTTCTTTTGGAATCTCTTGCCCGATAAGACGCGTTGCATTGTCAAAATTTAAAAACACCTGATGGTCTTCAATTTTATTTGGGTACACATCTATGACGTCGCTTGTAATTTCACCTCCTGCAATTTCCTGAATCAGTATAGCAGCACGTCGAAGCGCATATTCACAACTATTTGGGTCTATACCACGTTCAAAACGGAAAGAAGCATCTGTGTTTAACCCATGTCGTTTTGCTGTTTTACGAATGCTCACCGGATTAAAATACGCGCTTTCCAAGAAAATACTTGTAGTGCTTTCTGTAACGCCACTTTCTTCACCGCCAAAAACCCCTGCGATACACATAGGTTTTTCTACATCGCAAATCATTAAATCTTCTTCGTGCAGTTCACGTTCCATACCATCTAGGGTGGTGAATTTAGTTCCTGCTGGCAGTGTTTTAACTTCAATTTTTTGACCCGCTATTTTGCTCGCATCAAACGCATGAAGGGGCTGCCCTAATTCGTGTAGCACATAGTTTGTTGCATCAACAATATTGTTAATTGGTGTAAGTCCAATGGCTTTAAGTCTGTTTTGTAACCATGTTGGTGCCGCCTCCACTTTAAGACCGTTTATGGTAACTCCACAGTAGCGCGGTGCTTTTTCTGAGTCTACTTCGGAAACATCAACTTTTAAAGTTCTGCTATCAATATGAAAGGTACTGGTAGAAGGTGTTATTAGCTCAATTTGAATTTCTTGTTGTAACAAACCAGCACGTAAATCTCTAGCAACACCCCAATGACTCATAGCGTCGGCACGATTGGGCGTTAGGCCAATTTCAAATACCGTATCGTTCTCAATCTCGAAAACTTGTGAGACAGGTGTTCCTGGAGTTAAAGTTTCAGCAAGCACCATAATACCATCATGACCTTTACCCAAACCTAATTCATCTTCGGCACAAATCATACCCATACTTACTTCACCGCGGATTTTACCTTTTTTAATTTGCCACGGGTTGCCATCTTCATCATACAGGGTGGTTCCGACAGTCGCTACGGGTACTTTTTGTCCTGCGGCAACGTTAGGGGCGCCACATACAATTTGTACGGGTTCTCCAGTACCTAGGTCTACTTTGGTAACCTTTAATCGGTCTGCATTGCTGTGTTGGTTGCATTCTAGTACATGTCCCACTACAATACCTTCTAGCCCGCCTTTAATGGAAGTAAAAGGTTCTATACCTTCAATTTCGAGTCCGAGATCTGTGAGTAATTCACCTGTTTTCTCAGCATCCCAGTCTAGGTTTATAAATTGTTTTAGCCAGTTGTATGATATTTTCATCCTAAAATAATCTTAACGAGCCGCAAAGATAGCATTTATACCATTTTTTGTGATTACTTTTATGACTTGAGTTGTAATAAAAATGAAATCTGATTCCATTTTGTACGACTTACCACGAAAATCTATTGATTATGAATTCTTTCCGTTTCCGTTTTTCCAGTCTATTAGTTTTAATAGTACTAGTAATTTCTGCCTGTTCCAGAGAGGTAAAGGAACCTAAAGTAGGGGAGTGGAGAGCAGTTTTAGAAACCATAGATGGAAAGCCGTTGCCCTTTCTTTTCGATTATACTGCAGAACAAACGCTAGTAGTACATAATGCTGAAGAAGAAGTTGTCTTTTCTGATATTACCATAGTTGGCGATAGTATTACCATAGCACACCCAATTTATGAAGGTGTTTTTAAAGGTGTTTTTACTGAAGACAGTATCTATGGAAATTTTATAAAGCCAAGTTTAAATAGAGTGGTTCCATTTGTAATGAAGCAAGGTAGAGAAGAACGTTTTTCGGTAAATGCAGCGCCCAAAGCAACTGTTACGGGCACTTGGGAAACGGTATTTAGCCCAAAAAAGCCTTCAGATCGCTACATTGCTAAAGGTGTGTTTGAGCAGATCGGACATAAGGTGGTTGGTACCTTTAGAACTACCACGGGAGATTACCGCTATTTAGATGGCTCTGTAGAAAATGACACACTTCGCCTTTCTACATTCGATGGGGCGCATGCCTTTTTGTTTGAAGCCAATGTGCAAGGAGATACTTTAATGAACGGTGTTTTCTATAGTGGCAACCATTGGAAAGAAAATTTTACGGCTAAAAAGAACGAGGCGTACGAATTGCCCAAAGCAGATTCATTAACGTTCTTGAGAGAAGGCTATGAAACATTAGAATTTTCGTTTCCTGACACCAACGATACCATGGTTTCTTTATCTGATGAGCGCTTTCAAAATAAAGTGGTTATCGTTCAAATAATGGGAACTTGGTGCCCAAATTGTCTTGATGAAACAAGGTATTATACGCAGTATGTAAAAGAAAACCCAAACGACAATTTAGAATTTGTTTCCCTAGCTTTTGAGTATGCCCCTTCTAAAGAAAAGGCGATGGCGGCAATTAATAGACTAAAAGAGAAGGTGGGGGTTCCGTATCCAATTTTACTTGCCCAATATGGCAGTGAAGACAAAAAGAAGGCCAACGAGAAGCTACCTATGCTTAATCATGTTTTAAGCTATCCAACTACCGTTTTTATTGATAAAAAGGGAGTTGTGCGTAAAATACACACAGGTTTTAACGGTCCTGCCACAGGCGATAAGTACGATGCGTTTACTAAAGACTTTGAAGCGTTTGTAGCTACTTTGCTTAACGAATAAAACTTATTCTTCTATTACTTTTACTGAAAATATTCTTACATCTTTAAGAGGTCTGTCTAAATTAGAAGTTTCAACACTTGCTATACTATCTAGTATATCTAAACCTTTAACAACTTCTCCAAATACTGTATAGTTTTGATCGAGATGCGGTGTACCTCCAATAGTTTTATACACTTGTTTCTGATACTCTGGGATGCTATACGGATGAAAATCGCCCGCGGCTATTGCTAACTCTAAAACGCTGTCTGTTAAAGTCATGTAACGTTCTCTTTTACCTGTAAACATGGCTTTGCTTACAGAATCTAATAAGGCAGTTTGTTCAGATTTTTCTTTAAAATAATCTATTGCTTTGTTTTTTGTGAGGCGTATTTCTGCAAGATCTATAAGGCTATCGTTAAAGACTTTACCTTGCACAATATAAAACTGCATAGCGCTCGAAGACTTTTCTGGATTGTTGTCTCTGGCCGCCGCAAGCACTCCTTTTTTATGAAATAAAGAATCGTTGAACTCTGCCTTTACCATATAAGGTGCATCTCCTTCACCAAGCGTGTCTGTGGGTGTTGCTTTCTTACTTTCCGGATCGCCAGCTTGAATCATAAACTGATTTATAACGCGATGAAATAGAATACTGTCATACGCTTTATTTCTTGCCAAATTGGTGAAATTATCACGATGTAGTGGCGTTTCATTGAAAAGCTCAATTATCATGGTGCCGTAGTTAGTGGTCATTTCTATCTTTTTTCTTGGATTCTCTTGAGGGATTAAAGTTTCCGAAGGTTGCTTGCAACTATGTATAGTTAAGGCTATAAGTATAACTGCTGAAATTTTAATGAAATAAGACATTGGTTTATTGGTATGAGTAGTTATGTAAGTATTTGACTTATTCGGTTCTTAGAATCTTTTCCATTTTTCTTCCCCTAGCCAGCTCTTCTATTAACTTATCTAAATACCGCGCTTTTTTTGTTAGTGGATTATCAATTTCTTCAATTCTGTAGCCGCAAATTACTCCCTTTATGAGATGCGCGTTTTTATGTATTGTTGCTCTTTCAAAAAAGGTTTCAAAAGTTACTTTTTCATCGATAAGTTGCTGAATCTGTTTTTCATTAAACCCAGTGAGCCATTCAATAACTTGGTGCAGCTCTTCTATTGTTCTGCCTTTTTTCTCAATCTTAGTAACGTAGTGCGGATAAACCCCACTAAAGGTTAGTTTTGCAACACGCGCATTGTGTTCGGGAGTAGTTTTCATGTTTGTAAATTATCTAGATATTTCTACCTAAGCGAAAGTTGGTAAAATTAAACAGTTTATAATTCTAACTTGTTGTTTATAAAGGTATAGAATTAATTCAAGATACTTTTAGATTCGTGTGAATTAGGAGCAACTACTAGGATTCGTCATGTGTGTTTTACAGATAACTAATTAGGAACCAAATAACGAATTGGAGATGTACGTTCTATTTCAGAATAAATTAGTGCTCTAATGTACTTAGAAGGTCTTCAAGCGCTAATTTACCTTTTTCGTAATTTGGATTAATTTGCAGCGTTTTCTCGTAACAAGCTTTTGCTTTTAAAGTATCTCCAAGATTTAGGTTAGAATTGCCTAACAACCTCCATGCAAAAGTTGAATTTTGGTCAAATGTTAAGTAATATTCAAGTATTTCTTTAGACTCCTTCCATTTTTTGTTTATTCCTAGAACTGCGCCCGTGGAAAGTAAATGATTATTGCTTACATACATAGCGTCTGTTGTATCTTTCTTTAACGACTCCCAATGTTCCTTGGCAGCATTTATCCCATGTTTTTTATATGTTTTTGCAAAACTATAGATTGCTGAGACCTCATACGCTTTAAGTTCTTTGTCAAACACCGCTTCAGAAGCAGCATTTACAACTCTTCCTGTTCTACCATAATCTCTATTCGCCATAACAATAATAGAAATGTCTTCTTCTGGGTAGACGTACATGATTGCTTCGAAACCAGAATCACTTCCAGTATGCATGATAATAGGCTTGTCTAAATACGATTGTAAGAACCAACTTAAACCTATCTTATCTCCCCATGGTGTATCTGAGTGTGGGATAACCATTAATTCGAAATGCTCCTTGTCTAAAACATTGTAATCGTTAAATGAACCTTTGCCAACGTGCATCATTCCCCACTTGCACATATCTGTTAAGGAAGCGTGTACACCGCCACTCGGAAAGCAATTTTCGGTATATGGGAAAGGAGACCATTTTTCGGTTTCAAGACCATACGAATAGGCCTCGGCCCAATTAGTTGGAAGACTATCTTTTGGCTTCAAATAGTGTGTTTGAGTCATTCCCGCAGGAAGTAGAATGTGTTTTTTAACGTAATCTTCAAATGTCATTCCACTTGCTCTGCTAATTACAATACCTAAAATGTCGATACCTGAATTACTATAATTAAACTTTGAACCAGGTTCAAAATCGAGTTCAAAATCTCTTGCGTGATTTAAATTTTTTAATGGGGCAGTAGGGCCGTACACAGGATTGTTCCAGTCGTCTACGGTAACATGTCTAGGAATACCTGAAGTATGAGTAAGAATTTGCTTTACTGTAATATTTTTGTAGTTGTCACCTTTCATTTTAAACTCAGGAACAATATCTATAATTTTATCATCTAGTTTTAATTTACCCTGCTGAATGAGTTTAACTACTGCAGCCGCAGTAAATGGCTTAGACACTGAAGCAATATGAAAAACAGTATTTAAATCTGCTTTTAGACCTTTTTCTATATTGGCATACCCAAACGTTCTAGCATAAATTATTTTGTCGCCTTTGGTGATTCCAACAGCAAGAGCGGCATTGTTATCTGTAGTTGTTCGTAAGTTTTCTAGATACGGCGTTAAAACACTATCAACACGAGCCCCTAATTCGGTCTCAACAATTGTAGTATTCATCGCTAAAGCCTTAGAAGGCGCTTTCTTGCAACTTAAGCACATGGCTGCTAGTATAATACCTGAATATGTTAAAATGGCTCTCATAACGTTTTAGATTGATACATATTAATAATATAGTTTACACTTAGTTTCCAGTTAGCGCCAAGTTCGAGAATTGCAGCAGCTGTGTTTTCAGCTTCTAGAAGATCAATAATCTTTTCATGCATTAAAGCAGAATCGCTAGTGGATACGGCATTCATAAACTCAAGCTCGTAGATAAATACACGAACGCGTATATCTTCAACTATTTTAAGTGCGTGTTGGTTGGTGTATTTTTCAATTAATTTCTGATGAAATGTTTTATCTAAATGCAATTTGTCCTTCACATCTTTACATGCAGAAAACTGTTTGTTAATCTCTCTTAGCTGACGGATATGTTCTGCACTGTATGTTGTGTTCCTAATAGCTTCACTCTCAAGAAGATTAATTATCTCATAAATCTCTGTTGCTTCTTGTTCACTTAATTCGGTAACAAAAAATCCTCGATTCGATTTGTAGGTTACAAGTCCGGTCTCGGTAAGTTGCGTTAGGGCCTCACGAATAGGGGTGACACTTACGTCTAAATCTGATGCTATTTGAGCCAACGAGAGGCGTTCTCCAGCCTTTATAGTACCCTTCAGCATATAGCTTAGTAGTATGTCTTTGATAACGTTTCTGAAAATTATTTTTGAAATCATAAATCAAATATAGTATATCGTATACGATTTAACAAATAAAATTTTAATAAAAATGAAGGCTACACAGAGTTGGAATCTATTTCTGTTCCGTATTTGTCCATTTCAACACCGCAATTTTTACAGGTATATCCACCAAATAAGGCTTGTCTTTGGTTTGCGGGCTTACGCATTATAGGTTGCTTTAAATTACAATTGGGACAATACACTCGTTTTAGTTTGATTCCAAACTTTGCATATTTACTGTCTTTTTTGATGAAGGTGAGAAGAATTAATAATACAATCCCACCAAATAGGCCAATTAGATAAAAATTCATAACGGGTTTATATATTGTACATACTGAACTGCTAGTCGTTTTTAGTGAAATAGCCTTCATTTGAAACTGCTGCTTCACTTACGTATATGTTTGCTTCTTTAAACCACACCTCGGCATAGTTTCCGTCTTGATACTGCTTCTGGATATCACCGCCATGTGTTTCAGCCCCAGAACACCAATTTTTATTCACCTCAGGCGATTTTCCATTAGTCTGATTGTAAGAACCAAGTTTAAAGAATAGACCTTCTCCTGCGTATGCATTTTCGCGCTCAACACCGTCTTGACCAATGGGCACAAATAATTTTTGAGTTTGCTCTGGTATACTTGCCGTTGTGGTATATTCTGAAACAATTAAGTTTTTAGCAAATGTTTTTGTCTCATGCCCCTCACTCGTAAATTTTAAGTTCATAACACCATCTTTAACAACAATCTCATAACTAAACGCTTCGCCTAAAGCAATACCATCTTCTGGTTCTTCTGGATATGTGCTTACATCGGTGCCAACTACAGAAAAATCATTTCCCCAAACGGCAGTAGAATAATCCCATCTTTTGGCATTGTCATCGCCAGCTGTATTGATTTCGTAGTGCCAAAAAACCGAGCCTTTACTATGCCCAGGAAACTTTTTGTAGAAAATCTTTAGAGGTTCGTTCTCGTGTTTGTCTGCACTATGAATCTGGCCTACCACTACAGAATATGAAGCAGCCACACGAGCATCACCTGTACTAGAAACATTCATTACTTTAAGTGTGGTCGTTAATTTGTCGTTGGCAGTTTTAGGATACCACTTTTTTTGTTGCGCAAGTTCGGTCCTTGTGTTATTAGATGTTCCATGAGTATCACCTCCGTTTGGTGCTTTGTAGACCACCCAATCTTCACCGTCGTTTGCAGTATAGAAGAAATCCTTATTCTCAAAATTATTGGCTATTCCAACATTCGAGCCATCACCTAAAATTAATTTCCAGTGATCAAAAAACGGAGTAATATCGCTGGCATATATAGTTTTTTGAGCTTCTTTATTATTTAAAGTCTCTATTTCAGTAGTACTAGCTTCTTTTTTATTATTACAGCTGCTAAGTAGCAACAAAACCCCAACCAATGAGAACATTGGTACAAACGTGATAAATTTTTTAGTCATTAATTCTAGTTTAAGTTTAAGGTACGAACTAGCACTCTGGCTTTAATTAGAAATAGCTATTTAAAACGCAGTTTTATAAAACCTCGTGATAGTTAACGTTAGAACATAGTAATGTCTCTAACGCATATATTTGACTAAAATAGGGTTTTTGAGCGACTAATACAGCAAACCTTAAACTAGAATTTATACACGTTTCCTTCACAGTAAACGCCTTACTATCTATTTAGAAAGGCTGAATACATCCAAACTAGCTTTTCTTGTTCTCTAATGTAATCACTCATTAATGCATTTGTTCCTTCATCGTCTGCATCATCAGAAATCGTAAGTAATTCTCTCTGTAACACTATAATAGTCTGAAAAGAGGTTAAAATATTTCCAACTGCTTTTACACCATCATTCACTTCATCACTTTCCTTAATTTTAGAAACTTTCCTGTAATCAGCATAATTATGCTTCGGCGTAAAACCTAATGTTAGAATTCTTTCGGCTACTTCGTCTATTTTCAGTAGTAAATCATTGTATAGCTCTTCAAATTTCACGTGTAATTCAAAGAATTTTTCACCTTTAATATTCCAATGGTATCCGCGAGTATTCTGATAGAAAATCGAATAATTTGCCAGAAGCTCATTTAATTTTTCTGATAAATGCTCTGCTTTGTTGTTGTTAAGTCCGATTGCGTTTGTGTTATCCATTTCAAATTCTATTTTGTAGTTTAATTTATTTCTTTCTACGGAAATTTCCTATCTACAAAGGTAGGGTAACAGGAATTGCGCAGGGTGGAGTTTATGTATTTCTTAACCATTTTAAACTAAGCTAAGGCTAGCATGGTATTAGACAATTGTTGTAAAAAACTGATCAATTACTCTTTGCCAACTCGTTCAATTTCAGTTTGAAGATTGGACGCAACTTTGCCAAGCTCTGCATATAAAACATTCATATAGCTAGTGCCTGCGTTTCTAGAATGGCTACCTGCAAAAGCAGGATACGATAGAATATTTTTTAATTCAGTTCTATCTTCATCTGATGCGACATTTTGAAAGAGCTTTTTAATAATCACTTTCGTTCTCTGCACGATATTGTTTTTATACATATCATACTCCATTTCTTCCATGAAATTGTTTAGACTCTGCTCTTCTTCTTGAATTTTTTCAACCAAACTATAGTATTTATACAACTCAGCTTCAAGAGAGGTTTGCTGTATCTTACTCAGGTAGCCAGAGTTTTTAAGTGCTTCAAATCCGCTTTTATTAGATTGAAAAGATTCATCGAGCCAAGGATTATATTTAAAGTACGTAGCAAAATAGGTTGCATAAGATTCTGTAGATTCTTGCTCAATCATATTCATGAAATACTTTGAGCCAATCACTGAACTATCTCGAAACTTTGATATTTGGTCAAGATTTATCTGGTCTGCTTTGATATTTTCTGAAATATTAAATAAATAACCGTTTAGCGTACTAGTCTCTTGCTTTTCTGTATTCAGATTATTAATATATAGCGCAATTAGAATCCCAACCACTACTAAAATAATTTCTCCTGCCGCATAGGCTAGATATTTGCTAACCTTGCCTTTGTTAAGTAATTTTCTTCTAATTTTTCTAAAAAACTTCATCTGCAGAAAAGTTATTCAGACTTATGTACTTCTAATTCAATTTCTATCATGAATTCTGGTATTGCAAGTTCTTTTACACCAAGCCACGAGCCCGTTGGAAATTGATTTTTATAGATTTCACCTCTATACGCGGCATTTTCTAGAAATAAAGGCATGTTGGTTGTAAAGATGTTCTCTACAACTACATCGTCGAAAGTGCATCCGTAGTGCTTTAAAATCTTTTCTAAATCGGCATAACAATTTTTCATTTGTTGGCCCAAATCTCCAATTGCGGTAGGATTTCCAGCATCGTCCATGCTTACCGCTCCTGAAACTTTAATAGAATTTCCAATTTTTACGGCATGCGAATATCCATATGCTTTTTCCACTTCTGGTCTAAGTAAAAAATACTCAGGTTTTTCAGATTCTGTAACAACTTCTTTCTCAACTTCCTTGGTCACTTCTTTTTCCTTTTGTTCGCAGCTTTGTATGACAAGAGTCAATGCAATAAGGAGTACAATAAATGGTAGTTTTTTGGTTAATTTGGTTAGTTTTTTCATTTGTTAGTTGTTTTAGTGCCTACTCTGGTCGGTTTTCGGCTACCCCGTTTTGTCTTATATAGAAAAACTTATAATGCACTTCAGTACTACACAAAGCATAAAATTTCCGTAGGAAATAATACCTATTTAAATGTATACAACCCTAATTTTACACGTATTTGACAGCCACTATTTTTGTATTGTAAATCCGCTAGGAGCCTTTAAGTGTCCAGAATCGTACATGTTTATATAAATTGAAATAGTATCCTTAGCCCCTTCCCAAGTAACTCTATAGTTATCTAACATTGCGCTTCCCATAAAACCGTTTTCACTTTTAACCGGACAGCAACTACCTGCTCGATAATAAGAAATTTCTTCTCCATTGGGTCCTGCGAGTGCATTAAGATATCTTCTTTCATTTTTTGGGCCTGAAGAAATTTTCGCACCACCTACTTCAACTGGATTTTTTGGGGAAAGCCCGTAGGTTTTATCTTGAGAAATTTCAGTAATTACAAACGTATAATCATTTAAGAGTTCTTGTTTTACATTTTTTGAAATATTCTTTGTTGAAGAGCAAGACACAATTACAAGGATTATTCCCGAAAGTATAAATAAATTTTTCATTAGGAGACTTTTACAATTGCTAACCCCTTAGTTTATAGGTTGCAAGGTTTGGGACTAAGATAATGAAAAGAGATGTAGGTATAAGAAATTATCTAATTAAAGTTCAATTCTTTTAGTCTAATGCTGTAAATATTTCCCATCCCGTTTTCCGTCTTATTAGAAAAGTCTTTTAATTGGTCAAGGTTGTTGATTGTAGTCGGAATTTCTTCTGTTCTTTCACTTGTAAAATAGAAATTGTTTCGTTCACTATCAATAAAGGGGCAGTAATCTAACTGAGGTGAATTGACTTTCTCGCCCATATTTTTAGCCAGACTCCAGTTTCCATCTTTATCTTTAGTACTATAATATAGGTCACCTCCTCCGTATCCATCGGTTCTTCCAAACGAACTGAATATTAGTAGGTTTTCATCGGGATTAATGTACGCATTAAACTCAAAGTGTTTTGTGTTAATGGTACTATCTAAAGCTACTGCCTTTTGATACACGCCATCGACTAGTTTTGAAACAAAAATATCTTCTAGCCCCATCCCATCTTGTCTTGATGCTGTAAAATATAGGTTTCCATTTCGACTTAAAGATGGATAAAATTCATCTTTTTCGGTATTTATCATTTCATTTAACGCTTTAGGCTCACTCCAGGCAGTTCCATCTCTTTCGCTATACCAAATGTTATAATCTGTTCTTTTCGAACCTTTCTCTATAGGTCTATTTGAAGCAAAAAACAGCTTACGACCTTCTTCCGCATAGAATGGCTCAATGTCTTGATATGTTCCAGAGATACTTAATAGTTGAGGATCACCCCATTTCCCTTCTTTCTTAATGATTTGTACTAGACACCGTTTTTGTTGTTTGTAGTCGCCTAAACTATAAATAAGTTCCTTTCCATCTGGCGAAATTGCAATATCTCTTTCATATAATTTTGTCGAAACAATACCTTTTCCAAATAACTCAACTTTACTTGTTGCTAATTCTAAATCTAATTTTGTTACTTCTTGCTTCACTTCTTCACAACCTATAACTAGTATTGACAAAAAAAGTATGAGTAATAGTGGTTTTCTAAATATCATTTCATCATAATTATAAACTTAGAGACAAAGATTAAGTCAGTTCTATTAGCCTTATTCGAAATTCTAGTTCGTGTAGTACAAAAGTAGCAATTTAACATACGAGAAGTTGCAGCAAGTATTTATTCTGCTTTGTTGTATGCCTCTTTCAACCAGTCTTTTAATTCATTGTCAATCTGATTTGTATCAGTCAATTTAACTCTGTGCGTACACATGGTTCCAAAGGGTCCTGAGTTTTCGAGACGGTCTGTGGTTGGTTTTTCTTTTAGCTTTAGTCCTAAATCAATTCTAGTTTTGGTTGCAGGTTTTATTAACGCAAATTGTTTTTTCCTGATGATACTTACGCTAGTTTTCTTAGGTGTGATTGTGACATCGCTACCAAATTCTTTAACCACAGCCAGAAGATTTTCGTACATTGGAAGTAGATTTTCCTTTCCCTTATATTGGTCTTTCACAAGATCGAGTGCTTCTTAACGTTGCTTGCCGAAGATTTATAGCGTAATAAGTTAAAAAATTTAAGTAACTTTTTAATGATTAAGATGTTTAAAGCATAAATAATAAGCTTTATATAATTTTCAACGCTTCTAACGCTTTGTAGGTTATAGCTTTTCTAATCATTGGAAATTGGTTCATTTCAAACTGTTCCTTCGGCTCAACATTTGTGGCGAAAAAATATACTTTCTGCTGTGCTATTACATACCCTACAAACCAACCATTATTATTTCCGTTTCTAATAGACCAGCCTGTTTTACCACTTAATTTATACTTTTTATTTTCTTCAATTACCATCATCCTCCTCATTATTTTTTCAGTACGTTGAGAAATTGGTAACTCAGATTGATAGAACTTTTTCAGAAAGCTTATTTGTTGGAACTGATTAATTTGAGAAGCACCTTCAAGCCAGAACAAATCAATATTTGTTGAGTCAACTTTCATGTTTCCGTAATCAAGTTTATCTAAGTATTTTGACATCCTTTTGGCTCCAATTTCTCTTGCTACTTCTTGATAACAAGGAACACAAGAAAAATGAAAGGCTTCTTTAAAAATTAAATCTTGTTCCCAATTGCTAAGCCTTCTTTCTTCACCATTCCATTTAAAAAGCGTACTGTCATTTTCAACCACTCCAGTTTCAAGAGCAATAATTGAATTAGCGATTTTGAAAGTTGAGGCTGGCAGTCGTCCTATTTCAGACCATTTATAATCATTCGAGTAATAGGTGTCATCTGCAAGACTATAGACTAAAATTGAACCATTAACTCCTGCAGAATCGATTGTTTTTTGAAATTGTGGAACAATAATTTTATGTTGTAATGTGTCAGCTCTTGCTTCATTTAAGACCGTTGTCTTGTCATTGCAGGATACGAATAGAATTGCTATTAACACTAAATAAACTGCCTTCATAAAAGAAGAAATTTATAGTTCAACTTCAGTTTTACAAACCTAAAATATTTCATTGAAGTATACTATTTTGACCAAGTGCTACTTCCAATTCTGCCTTATAAGCCTTAATTCTTGCGTGGGCAGTTCCGTCTATTAGCAAAATCACTACCATCATGGCAATGGTTGTTATGCAAACTGCTCGCCAAGTTGGGGTGTTTATAAAAATTAGTAACAAAGATGCTACAATAATTAGTACCGGAATAACAGTAAAAACTATTGTTTTATATTCCTTTAAGGTATTCTCAGCACGTGTAATCTCCGATTCAATAAAAGTAGTAGGATTGTTATGGTATTCAGTTTCGAATGCTACAACTCGAGATTTATTGGTGAAATACAATCCAACCCCTATGGTTAGTAGTAACACACCTGCAACTAAGGTTGGAATTATGTAGGCTCTGGCAATTTCGGTTTTACCCAGCTGCCAAAATCCAACACTTGCCACCACAAATAGGAGTCCGAATACAATAAAAAAGGGGGTTGAAAAAAGTTCTGCTTTTGCCCAATCGGTTGCTGTTTTTAATATATCCATAATTTAATTCATTTTATATAATTCTCTAAAGGCTGACGGGCTAATACCTTCCTTCTTTTTGAATAATCTTGAAAAATATTGTGGATATTCAAATCCTAATTCATAAGCCACTTCAGATATACTTTTGTTGGGTTTTAATAGAATATTTTTCGCTTCATTTATCAGGTAAAGTTGTAAGTGTTCAGTAGTAGACTTACCTGTTTCTTTTTTAAGCGTATCACTGAGATATCGTTGCGAAACCGACATTTCGTTTGCTATTTTTTCTATGCTTGGTACGCCATTTTCTTTTAATTGTCCTGATTCAAAATAAGCTTCTAAATGCCGATTAAATTGAACTAATAAATCATTACCCAGTTCTTTTCGAATTAAAAACTGCCTTTCATAAAATCTATTGGCATATTTGAAAAGCGTGCTTAATTGGGAAATGATAATATCTTTACTAAACTCGTCTTGATTATTTTGATATTCTATTTCAATACTCGCTACTATAGATTCTATCTGCTTTTCCTCTTTAGGCGAAAGATGAAGCGCTTCATTGGCCGAATAGGAAAAGAAACCATACCTCTTAATTTGTTGTGCTAACTCTGTTCCCTTTAGAAAATCTTCGTGGAAGTTTATAGAAAAACCTTTTTGTTCAAAAACCACACTATTATCCCATTGTAAGACTTGTCTTGGAGCGATAAAAATTAAGACACCATTTGTAAAATCATATTTTGTACGGCCGTAGTTTAAGTCGCCTTTCACAAATTTCTTTAAACTAATAGTATAGCAATCGTTGGTAATAGGTGGTGAACTTTCTTTCGGACAAGGAAGAAAACCATCGCCTTTTGAATTAAAAACACTAAGCATAGGATGCTCTGGGCCAGGTAGTTCAAGGTATTCTAAGTATGACGATACTGTATTAAAATGCTTCATATCAATTCTGTATTCTTTCAGAACGCTTATAATTGAGTTCAAAATTACTATTGGGAAGTTAAGGATAATATGTTAAATGATAGTAGGCTTTAAAAGCTCCAGTTAAAACCTGTGGCTATTTCTGAAACTTCCCATAATTTCTCGGCTACCGCTTTATCTTTCGCATGAGGCTCCAATTTGTGCTCTCCCACAGGACCCTTCCAATTATTTCTAGCCGTGGGTCCGTAAAAACCGCTTTGGTCTAAATAGGGTTCTGTGGCACACATGAGTTGCGGATAAGCACCTTTTTCGGCCGATTGTACCATTGGTGAAAGCTTCATTAGTTGCCAAATAAAGCGCGTCATGAAACTACCGCTGGTTTTAATTAATGAAGTTCGTGAGGCCCCTGGATGGCAGGCGTAAACCTTTACATTAGTTTTACCTGCTTCTTTCAGGCGGTCTTGTAATTCGTAAACACACATAATCTGCGCCAATTTACTTTGGCTATATACACCGTTTGGACTGTAATTCTTGTCCCAGTTCATATCGTCAAACTGTATGGTTTTTATCCCTAAATTATAACCCATACTACCCACAACCACGATGCGTCCGTTAGATGCCGAAATTAATGGGTAGAGTAGTCCTTGTAGTAAGAAATTACCATAATGATTTACACCTAGTTGACTTTCAAATCCGTCGATGGTAAAGGTCTGTTTCGGTACTTGAGCAATGGCAGCATTACAGATTAGTGCATCAATTTGAGGAACTGTTTGGAGAATCTGTTGTGCAGCTTTCTTAACAGAAGCTTGTTCTGCTAAATCCATACGTATATTAGATACGTCTATGCTAGCACTAAGTTCCTGCCTTAATGTTGCGATCGTATCTTCCGCTTTTTTGGAGTTACGATTAAGCATCACCACTTTTGCGCCCTTTGAAAGTAATATCTTTGCCGCTTCAAATCCTGTACCACTAGTTGTACCAGTTATGACATATGTCTTCCCTTTTAAATTTCCAATTCTTTCTGGGGTCCACCCATCTTTACCAAACTGTGTTGTACTCATCTTTATTTGTTTTAACTTTTAATAAGAATAGGACAAAGGTAAAGGTGAGGTGATCGTAACTTTTTATACAGATTTTCGAATATTGTATACTTTTTGGTTTGGGTTAGAGTAGACCGTAGCTGTAGGGTGTATTTTCGAATTCTTTTTGCACTTGATTTAATACAATGGTTGATTTTTATCTACTTCGGAAAATTTAAAAAACCAAATTTGCTAAAATGTCATTTACCAACCGTATGGTAGTAAATATGGTATTAGTATCGTCTTAAGTTTTTAGCTAATTTGAAAGCAAGTAACAGAAGCAAATCGTCTCAAACCATTTATTGAAGGTTTAGTTGCCATGAAACTCCAAATTTATCTTCCACAAAACCAAATTTCTGACTAAATCCGTAGTTATTTAAAGGCATCATAACTTTTCCGTTTTCTGATAGTTGTGTGAATAACCGTTCAATTTCGCTATTGTTAGAGCATTCAATGTAGTTTGAAACCGCCGGTGTAAAACCCCAACTGTGAATTGGTGGGCTATCACTACACATATATAGTTTGCCGTTTAAACTAAATGTGGCGTGCATTATAGTTCCTTCTTTTCCAGGCCCTTCCTGTCCCCAACGTTTTAAATCAATAATTTTAGAGTTATCAAACAGCCCAATATAAAAGTTCATAGCCTGTTCTGCGTCTTCTTTTTGAAATGTGAAAAATGTTGCTATTTGCTCTTTCATTGTAGTTGGTTCTTCTGTGTTTAAATTATTCAAACTATCAAGTTTAGCACGTAATTGATGTAATTCATCACTTTCTCCTCTGTCTTGCTTAACGTTAGAACAGCTTACTGTTAGTAAAGCCAACAGTAGCACTAATACAACTTGTTTCATGGTATGTGGTTTTATCTGTAGCATATAAATAATGTGTTAATGTAGCAAGCAGAGTACTTTTCGGCTAGGTGTAACTATATTAGACCAACATTAGTCATGGCTTTGAGAGGTCTGAAGAGCAAGTTAATTAAAAATAAGCAACGATTCTAAAAGAAAACTGTCGTAGCCTTGAAATGTATACATTTTTGTTAGTGTGCTACCCCTAATACCGATACATATCTAACTCGTCAAAGTCTTTTATTTCAGAAAGGTTCATTAATTTTTCTAATTCTATATTACTCCAAGTTTCTTTAAAAATTTCATCTCCGCCTTCTGCTTCTTCGTTGGTATTTACTTTAACTAATTTCTTTTTTGTTAAGAAGTTTATGCTTGTCTCCCTATTCGTTATCGGGCCATAATTACTACTAGAATCAAATCCGATTAATTTAAAATTTGAGTTTTGAAACCTGAAAGTATATGACCAAAATCCATACCTACCATGTCCATATTGAATATATAGCTTTTCATTTTTAATCTCAATTTGTAATTCTGGTTGGAAATAGATTCCACCGTCTTCATTTTCGGATGAAAAACAGTCATAATTTTTATCAGCAAGTCGATAAGTTTCCCCGTCTTTAAATAATACTATAATTCCACGTCTATTTCTGTCTACTTGTTCATCAAATCTATTGGTAACAATGTTAATTGTGTCTACTCTTTTAATAATAAGTACGCAATCATCTTGTCCATCTTTATTAAGGTCGCCAAAGAACCTTTCAAATTCAACATACTTTTCTGGAATAAAATCTGAAGGTAAAATGTTCTGTGCTTTACAACCAAAAATGGTAAGTAGAAAAAATGGTACTATTTTATATATCCTATGCACTACGTTTCAAGTTATTTTGATTGATGTAATTTACAGACAATTGTTTTATATGATAGATAAATTAAAAAAAAAATAGAAAATTTAATTGTTTTAACTATTGCCTACTAAAATAAAAACACCTTATTAAAGGCAGTTTTTAATTGGTCAATATTTCTTTTGACTAAACAACAGCTTCAATAATAATACCGAATTCTTTATAGAAAGTAATCTTTGCGAAATGTTAGGTAGGATTTTATCGTTCAAAATTAGATTCTAGAATGATAACAATTGGTGGAAGACTTACTAGTAGTAACCAAAAACAGACATTAGCCTTGTACTTTGCTGTAACTGGCTATTTTAGTCATATATTCTAATTATTTCGCCATTTCCTTTTCCGTTTACACTTCTTACATATCCATTAATTACTTTTTTCATGGGTATCGGATTGTGGCCTGGAAAATAGTCTTTGTACTTCTCGTATGCGTCTTCTACCATTCCAGATGAAACTACATTGACTCTTATTCCGTTTTCAATTTCGAGAGCAACCGCTCGTACAAAACTATGTATCCCACCATTTACCATGGCTGCACTTGTTGTTTTTACAACTGGGTCGTCTGCCAAAATTCCTGTTGATAACGTAATCGAACCTTTAGAATTTAAATAATTCTGTCCAATGCGTACAAGGTTAACTTGTCCCATTAACTTACTTTTTAATCCGATGTAGTAATCGTCTTCAGTAAGTCTATTAAAGTCGTCCCATTTGGCTTCTCCGGCGATACATACTATGGCGTCGACTTTGCCAATCTTTTCAAACATAGATTTTATTGAATTACCATCGGCAATATCAACAGTTACATCGCCCTTAGTTCGTCCAGCGATTAAAGTATCGTTGTTTTTTTTGAAATATGAAGCAACAGTTTTTCCTATAGTTCCGTTTCCTCCAATTATTAAAATTTTCATTGTTTGTATTTTTAAGTTAAACATTGAGTTTTGGTGATTCTTCTTTTATTTCGTGACTTATATATTGTTAACGTCGCGATAACGCTCCAAAGTAAATTAGTGACAAAAGGCGGAATGGCGTCGTAGTAATAACAGTTTGTAGCTATTAAAACACCTCCAAGTAAGTTTAAATACTTACCATAATCTAAATACTTTTTACTTTTAATAAGGGTTAGGGCATAGGCAAGGATTATTAATCCTGAACCCAACCAACCCATAATGTCAATTACTGATTTCATAGTTTGTTATATTGCGAAATATCGATATGTACTACTAAATTTTTTTATGATAGAAAATTCATAAACTGTTTAATTGTCTCTTCGTTCCTTTTCAGATATGACCACTTTCCGTGTCTTGTTGATATTAGTAATCCGCATTTTTCCATATTGGTTAGATATGTTGAAATGGTCGATTGTGATAAACCCGATTTTTCTTGAATATAGGTAACACAAACACCATCATTGAAATGTTTTAATGTCTCGTGGGGTGGAAAATGTTTTTCAGGTTCTTTAAGCCACTCTAAAATTTGAAATCTGACCTTGTTTGATAAACATTTCCCAATTTCTGTGGCCGTTTTTAAATTCATATTTCAAATATATCTATAATTCTAGATATATAAAAATGATTTTTCATTTTTTTTTTTAACAGATATGCATTACTAACTAAGTAACTGTGTTTAGCGATGAGGTGCTTTCTTTAATCATTTAAATACATTTAATTACTAATAGGATTTCTCCAATAGCATATTTTATATATTTTCTAGTTTTATTTGTTTTTATAAGGCTGTAGCGAATTTTTCGGAAGAATTTTATCATTAGGGGTTAGTTCTTCTAAAGATATGATATTAATTAAATTAGGTAATTCAAATAATGAAGTGAGATAGTCTTGTAAAAGATTTTTGGCGTACCATTAGGCTACTATTTTATTTTGAAATACCCTGTTATAAGTAGGGAAAAATCTTCGTCTTAGGCAACAAGAGCAATCAACACTGGGCGTCGTTGTATTGCGTATTTAGTGTTTTTCTATTTTAATGCTTCTTGCATCTGAAATAAGATGTGCCGTAATTTTCCATTGTTCATTTTTTTCAAACAATCGATAATGGGTAGTTCTTCGAGGTTCCAAATTTTTGTTGTCTGCTGTTTTTTGTCCTTTCCGTTCAACAGTTGTAATTGCTAAAATTGCTTTTTCAGATATTTTTTTTAGTTTTAAGGAGGTCTGCTCCGTATTTCCTGCCATTACAAAGTCAAATCCAAAAACCTCAGTTAAATATTTTTGTATTTCTAATTGTCCGATTCTATTAAACCCGAATGCATTCGTAAAATCAGCATTTTCTGAATACCATTTACAGGCTAATTCAGCGTCTTTGATTTTCCAAGCTCTATTCCAATCGGCAATTTTATTTACAATTTGTAAACTGTCAGATTCTGAGATGTTTTGTGAAACAACCGACTGCATTCCCAAAACAAGAGTCAATGTGAGTAGTAGATATTTCATCTTAATTGTTTTAATATATGGTATCGTCTATTGATTTTTATTCTGTAATGATAATTCCGTCACCGATTTCATCTTCACTGGGTTTTTCAAAATAACCTTCCATGAAATCGAAATCTTCTTTCGTTACTTCAAATTCGAAAGTAGCACCTTTTTCGTCATTCCTTTTCATAACCCTGCCCAAACGAGTTTCTTTTGAAATGTCTAAATAATGAATCTTTAGTTCAAACCCGTTAGCTTTGGCAAAGTTTCTGAACTTTTCTCGATGCTCATACTTCGATAATCCTAAATCCAAAATAGAATCAGTACTTGTGCTTTCCAATTGCCTAATTAGGTTCATCATTATTTTTTCTGCTCTGTCGATTCTCTCTAAAAACCAATCCAATCCATCTTCCGGCTTTTTGTCTGCAAGGAATAGTGTATTATTCCATGTATCAATTGAAAAAACTATTCCATTTGTTTTTCTTTTCAATTCTGCTGAATATGTACTTTTTCCAGAACCAGTATTGCCAACTACTAAATGTATCATCTTGTTCTCGTTAATTTGGGTAATGGTTATATATAAGTTGTCGCAATCATGTGGCTGTTATGGCGGCGCAATGCTACAACCACAATCATTCGTCTTTAAAAAGGTATCCTAAATGATGGCCACCCATTACATCTTCTAAATTCACTTTTATTAAACAGTTAATTAGCTCTTCGAGAATACACTCTTACCCATTGTTAATTTCACCTAACGCTTTTACTATCTAATCTTTAGTATCGTTTAATTCGAAATCTGAATCTATTTCATAATGTTCGTATTGTAGATACTCTTTGTAAATTCTATTCAGTTTTTTATTGATGTCCACAAAAAATAATCATAGTAGCGTAGGGCTACAGATGTTTTGAACTACTCATTTCACCAACATTTCTTTGCTATATCATAAGACGGACTAGTCTTTTCAAAATCGGCGAGCATAAAATCAATATTTACAGAACAATTATACGTTGTATTCTGAGCTTTAAATATTCCTAAATACTGGATAAAAGTAATAGTTAAAATTAATCTCGTAAGTCTTTAATTATGGTGTGACTCAAAACCACATCGAATAATAGTTATTTATTTAGAGTGTTTTTATTCGCCGAAGAATTGGATAATATTTCCTTCGAGGTCCTTAACTCCAAATGTCCGTTTTCCATTAGGTAAATCTACTATTGAAAAGAAAATTTCTACATCCGATTCTTCAAGTGCTTTAAAGGATTCTTCAATATTACTGGTAATAAAACCAATTTTAAAGATCCCAAATAGTTCATGAGATTCAATGTTTGATTTAATTTCTTTTAAATCGGTTGCTCCTGTGAATTCTGCTAATTCAAGAATGCACCCTTTTCGAGTCATTAGTACTCCTTTACGTTCATCATTTTCAGCTGTAGATTCAATAGTGAAATCTAGATGGTTGGCATACCATTCTACTGCTTTATCAAGGTTTTTGACAGAAATAGCGTAAAATGAACCATTAGTTTCAGGTAATTCGTTTTCTTGAGCGTATGAAAATATAGTGACAAAGAGTAGAATAACTGTAAACCGAATTGTTTTTGCTGAACAGATATTTTTCATTTTATTTAGTTTAAATAGCTACAACAGTGGTGTCCCTTATACATGCTATGCGATGGACAAATTTACGATTAAATGAAAGAAATACAATCACTTAACCATTAGCTGGTTCCGTTAGATGCATTTTTATAACATGTTTTACTTCTATAAATCAGCTTTTTTACCAATTGAAAAGTATATTAATCGGATGAAAAAATATATGTCCATAGAAAAAATTAAGAAAATTAACATGAGGTAGTTTTCCCGGAATTGCGAACTAATGACACCTGTCAAATTGAAAATCGCAAAAATAAATCCTATAATTGTGAGAATTCTTATAATGATTGTTGAGATTCCTCCAATGTTTATTTTTTTAGATACTCTTTTATTTCTTTTCATAGCAAAAACATGGTATATACCTGATAAAATTAAAAAAGTTAAGAAAGACAACTTATAGGTAATTTCAGGATTAAAGTATCCCAAAAGTATAATTGGCAAATAACATAGAATTACTACCATACAAGCCAATTCTATCATCACATAGAATCGAATCAAATTTAGCTTATCAGTTAATTCATACGAATCAGTTTTCGGCTTAAGAATTGAAAATAATGCAGCAAATCCAGCAATAGAAATGGCTAATTGACTTAAGGTGTAAAATTCGTCCATATTAAGTTTTTTCAAATGTCTAGTCTAAAATTGGTCTACAAGTTTTTGCTTAAAATTAAGCTTCATGTGGCTGGTGACGGGGTAGGGTAATGGCGCCGCCTTTCGGTTTTTATTCTACTTTAAAGGTAATTTATTTGTTGGAATCAAAATTCATGAAAGCAGTTATAAATTAAAAACGGTTGTTTTTTGCACACTCATATAAAGCTTTTAGTTGTAGATCACCAAATCCATAAATACTCTCTCGTTTAGAAAACTCTCGAAAAATTTGGCCAAAGTCCTCAGTTTGGAGCTCATCCATTATTTCTAACAAAACCCTTGTTGGTCTACCAGGGTTATTTCCTTTGGGAATTCTCTCAATCTGTGCGTCGACAGCAGCGATTATAAAAGGAAAATCATCCTCAATATTTTTTGCTGCTGACATTAAGCCTTTCCAATTCTTATTTTTGTATTCTATCCAAAGATTTGCAATCTTGTCTAATTCCAAAATCTCTTGCCTGTTAGTATATGCAGCGATCAATTCCTCATTATTCAATCCGCCAAAGCCGTATTGGTTGTGATTTTTTGGTCTAATAAGATATACTTTTTCATTAATTTTATTTTGGGATATAAAGTAAGATACAAACCAAAAATTCACTTGGCAGAAAAGGTCATCTTCAAACCAAAGATTTAGTTCAGTTCCTTTTTCAACATTTTGAATTTTTTGAAATTCTGTCCTGACCTTACTTTGGTAATCTTCTTTCGAATCATTGTAATTCTGGTAAATGAATTCAGCTCGGTTTTTGAAGAATGTATTAAAATCATCCCCCGCTACGTTTCCCTCAATAAGACATTCTCTTGCGACTATTAATTTTCCTTTAATTTTTTTTGGAAACTGTTCTCTTAATGAATCACCGTTAAGAATGTGGATTTGTTTTCTCATTTTCAATTTCAATGGTCTGGTGTATGATTTGTTGCCGTTGTATTTAGTGGAAAGTTAATAAAGAAATTACAATGTATTGAAGGAGTGGTCTAATGACTTTTCTAACTGTAAATCAGCTAGAATTGAATTATGGATCTTGTTGCCAACAGTATTAAATCTGTTTTTTGTTCAATGAATTGCACTAAATTTTTGTCTGATTTTTCTGAAGAATTTAATCACAAGCCGTTAGTTTCTCTAAAGATATGATTTTAATTGAATTAGGCAGTTCAAATAATGACGTACATAGGTTTTACATATGATACGGCTGGTCATGAGCGGCTGTTATCGTATAAAGGTACCCTTTCGGTACGCATAGGTTGGTAGAGCGTAAACGTAAATAGCAATGCAGTGTAGTCAACTAGTTCTTCAATTTCGATAACGGAAATGGCTCTATGTCTGGAAAATGAATTGAGTAAATGACATCAGTTATTAACCATGTACTATCTATTTTCGCTAAATTCCATTTTTCATTTCCCCACTGTATCATTTTTTCATCCGAAAAGAACGCGTAATCAAAAGATATAGAACTTATAGGTCCGTTAATCGTAGTGTTGATTTGATAGAATTTTTCATGTAGATTCTTAGTTGATTTACATATATCTCGTATAAATTCTTTGTGATCTGAAACTGCGACTCCTTGAAAATCAGAATATTTTTTCTTAATAGACCATTCAGTTTTTTCAGACATTATACCAGTAAATGGTACAGATTCATCAAAGAAAATTTTATAGAATCTCAGGCTATCTTTTTCAATTATTGATTCTTTAAATTCAACAATAACTTGCTGGATATTTAAGCTGTCAGAAGGTTGGTTTTGTCCATAAGTAGCAATAGGAATTATCAAAATCAACACTAAAAATATTATTTCAATTTTTAAATTATGAATAATCTTATTTTTTCTCATTATTCTTAACTTCTTAGTTGGATACAGTGGTTTTGTATACGATGTCGTTGCACATTTGAACAACTAAATTAACAAATACAACACGAATATAAAATCCCAGAAGATTTTCGTAAGTATGCGAGTACTAGCGATAAATTATACACGCTGTTGAGCAGAGTTTTTTACTTTTTATTTAATGATTCTATCACATCTGAAATAAATTCTTCAGGTAAATAATGTCCTGATTCGTAGAATTTCAATGTTTTGTCTTTAATCTCGATTTTATCATAAAAATCTTGCACCTCCTTTTCTGTATACCAATTATCTTTTGTTCCCATAAGTAAAGTAATAGGCGCTTTTTGTATTGGTGCATATATTTCACTTGAATAGCGTTCATCAATCCTTTTAGCGTTTTCCTCATTGAGTCCTAAACTCATACCTGTCTTAAGAGCATTTCCCAAAGGTGCTACGCATGCGACTATTCGGTTCAATCTGTTATCAACCGAGTTTAAATAAATAGCCATTGTTCCACCCATACTATACCCAACTACATCAAAAGTAATCTGCGCCTCTTTCGCAAGTGATTGCATATAGTCCATTATTACTCTAACGTCTTTAACCGAAGTTGCAAAAAGGTTGATTATTTTTTCTACATCTTGTGTTGGGAAAAATGAAATTGGTGATGCAAAGTCGGCTTCATAACTTCTTTCTCCATGATATTTAGCATCGGGTATTATAACATTGTATCCAATTGATAATAGAGAATCTTTTAAAGTTACATATTTTTTAGACAGGCTTGATGTTGGGTTAACCCAGTTTTCTTTACTACCAGTCATACCATGAAGTAGTATAACGAACTTGTTTTTTCTATTATCTTTTGGTTTAATAACGTAGAATGGTATTCTAGAATCAAATCCATCTATAACATTTTTTTCAAAAATGGTGCCGTCGTCTGATGTGTTACTTTCAACAACTTTAGCATTGTATTCAACTTTTGGAGAATAATTTAAATAGGCAATTTCTTCTTGTGCAAATGAAATGGCACTAATGAAAATTAGTCCAATAAGCATTAGTAAAGTTCTGATTTTTCTCATAATTTCAATTTGACTTAGTTGTTCTTTAAATTCTACTCAACGGTTTTGCATATGATACGGCGGGTCTTGAGCGGCAGTTATGGTAGGGCAGTGGCGCCTCCTCACGGTTTTACCCGATGGACAAGTTAGTGATAAATAAGAGATTTAGAATGCTATAACAATTTCAACCATAAATTATATTCGTTATTGTACTTTCCTTATTAGTTAATTTCTAAATCAATTTCAACTAAAATTTGTTCAATTTGCTCTTTTATTCCGCCAAAAACTCTTGGCCCATTGGCAGCTGAAATTGTTAGATAATAATCTAAAAGCTCATTTTCAAATTCAATAGAATTAAATATTTGCCTATTATTCCTTGAATCAGAAATTGATTTGTTTTCAAATTCACGACCTCTATCCATCAACAAATTTCGTATACTTCCATTCTTATTTAAATGGTTTTTTAATTTACTCTTTAAATTAGTAATGGTATTTCGCATTAAAAATAAAAAATCTAATTTGCTTTCAAATGAAGCCAGACTTTGTCTTAGTTTTTTATTTTTAATTATATTAAGATTCCCTGAACTGATAATATCGGTTAAAACTCCTTTTGAAGGTTGATAGGTTGCGTCGCCAGAAAAAACTGAATACAACATATCTGATATAGCCTTATCACTTATTGTGTCTAGTACATTCGCATCAAATAAAGTCAACATATCCTCTACTGCATTTACTCTTTCCTTGTTGTTTTGAAGACTATTATTTATTTTCTCTAAGTTAATTTCAAATTCAGTTTGCAACGACAATAAATACGATTGTTCTATTTTTGTTTCTTGTCTACTATTATTAAAATTATTAATCTGTAATGCAATTAATATTCCAATTACAACCAATATAATTTCTCCAATGGCATAGAGTAGATACTTACTGAATTTGTTTTCATTCAGCATTTTTTGTCGAATTTTTCGAAAAAATTTTATCACGAGTGGTTAGTTTCTCTAAAGATATGATTTTAATTGAATTAGGTAGTTCAAATAATGAAGCACAACTAGTTTAATTATGATTTGTAGTGACTTTTCGGCTGTTCTCGCCAGAATGTAGCCTTTTCAGCCCGGGTGGGTTGGTTAGCGTGAATCTAAGTAACGTCATAGCGCAATATTATATGCAAAACCGTTAGCACTATTTTTTTACTTTATCTAAAGGTTCATGCCATTCAGACTATCAGTCCCAGACACCTTCAGGAATTAGCTTTTCCTCTACTATTTCAACCAGCAATCGCAATTACCCATGTACGTTGTTGTCCTTTCGTTGTCTTTCATTAATTCAGCTCTCGTGTTGACTTATTGATATAAGACATATCTCGGAGGCTTCAGTCCATTTAGTCGCATATAAACAAGCATTTGCCCTCTGTGATGAGTTATATGGTCGGCAAGCAGTAATAAAACTTGTCGTTTTGTTCTGTTCGATCCAAAATAGTCCAACCTTTCATCCAATCGTTTTATATCAAAATTTGCTATGAATTCAATTGTTTTACTGAAAGTCTCGTCTATTTTATCAATCATTTCCTGTTTTGATTTGTTATCTATTTTAAGCTCTATGTCGGTATTCCAATCCCTTGCTTCACGTCCACCCATTAATGATTGACTATGCCAATCCATGGCCCATCCAATGTGCATTAAGTTTTCGGAAAAACTCATTGATTCTGGTGTTGCTTTGAAATCATATTTATCTTCTGGCATAGTTTCGGCAATGAGGATAAGATATTTTCTAGAGTTTTCCAATCGTTCCAAATATTCCTTGATAAAGTCATTTTTCTGGCTGAAGATTGGTTGGAAAAATGAAGACAATACCATTATCGAAGTCAGAATTGTAATTTTTTTTAAGTTTCTCATTTAAATCAGTTTAATTTTTAGATAAAGTTTGCACACCCAATGAATGGCAACGAATTTGCCTATGACAGGCCGGGCTCGCGGAACGTAGCAGCATAGTAGCATCTAGCTGTAGTTTTGGTAGGGCAATGGCGACGCCTTCTAGTTTTTTCGTTATTTTTTAATTTCATCTCTAATCAATGAAATGAGTTCATTTATTGACTGTTCTATTTGAATTAGGTTATTTTTATTAAACGATAACATTCCAAATATATCTCTTGACTCAGATGCTAGTTCAAAGTAGTGTTTTTCAAATAGCTCTGGTGTTGTACTTTGGGTAATAGGTAGTTCTGGTGTATATTCCACAACTATTCCAATCTTCTCTTTTAATATAGAACCCAATTGGTTATGATATTTGTTGTCAATTTGGGAATCTAAATCTTCATAAGCTTTATATTGATAATCGTAAAGATTAATAAGCAACGACTTTATTTTATCAGATTTTATTAAATCAAAACCATTGTTTGAGGTAAGTAAGTTATAAACTCCTGATTTTGGAATAAAGCTTCGGCCAGCATTACCAAATGACATCAAGTATTCATTAAGTTTATCTTCGGGGAGTTCTAAAAGCTCAACGTTCTTTTCTAAGGGAATAATCTTGCGTAGTGCATCTAATCCTATCGTATTCCTTTTAATAGTTAGATTAACTGTAATAGAGTCCTGTTCCAGCGATGTTAGTAAATTCAGATAATTTTCTTGTGCTAAATTTTTGGATTTTCTATTCTCATTCCAATTATTAATCGATAAGGCAATTAAAATTCCAATAACGACAAGAATTATTTCGCCGATTGCATAAAGAAGATATTTGCTGAATTTGTTTTCGGTCAGCAGTTTTTGGCGAATTTTCCGAAAGAATTTTATCACAAGTCGTTAGTTTCTCTAAAGATATGATTTTAATTGAATTAAGAAGATCAAATAATGACGCACAATGGATTTATGTATGATTTTTGTCGCCTTTCAATTTTATCCGATAGACTAATTTACGATTAATTGTAAGAAATACAATTCACTTAACAATGTGACAGTTGGATTGTATGATTTGTTGTAAGAAGTTTTATCGATTCTATAATTCTTTAGAATTAAATTTTCCGATATGCCATAATACTCCACTAGGATCATGAAGAAAAAATTCCTTTCCCCACTCATTAAATACTATTCTAGATAATCTGACATTTTCATATTTTTCGGTCAATTTTAAATTCTGTATATATTTCAAAATACTTTCCAAATTATCCACTTCCAAGAAAATCATTGAATTATCAATCCAATCTTTAACATATGCATCTTGCAAATAAAATCCGAAATCACCAATGTGGAAGTATGACATATTTTTTGAAGTAATTACTTCCTCAAAACCTAAATCTCTGTAAAAGTTTCGAGAAATTGTGTAATTCTTAGAACCTATAAAAGCCCTAATAGATTTTCCTGATATTTTCATTTTGGTATTTTTATTAAATTGCTTACAACGGGCTTATGTTTGATTTGTGGCGGCTTTGTGGCTGATTCGGCAGAGCCGTAAATGTAATTAGCAACGCGGCGTTGCATTTGGCTGTAGCGTCGGCAGGGCAGTAGAGCCGCCTATCGGTTTTATCCGATATATCAATTTTTTATAAAGTTAAGAAATTTGATTAAAGCCAAGTATGGACGCTGTATTAAATGCGTTGCTTTACTTTCGTTGCTTTTTATTCAGCTATTGTTCTAATTCTTTGTCAATTTGAAAAATAATATCCTTAAGGCTTTCCTGGTTTATTACAAATGTTCTCCAATAATAAAAATTCTTGGATTGAAAATAAATATTAAGATCAGCAATTAAATACTCATCCGTTAAATCACTAATGTTTTTAAATGGCTTATAAGCTATTATATGAGCATATTTATAATTTAAATCAGATGATTCCTGCCTTAAGATTTCAAATAGATTTTCATTGGTAGGCGCATTAAAAGTATAAAACCTTTGAATATTTGAATATAAAGTGTCATTTATTATAAGGTCAGAATTGCCATCAGCAATCATTGCATCGTAGGCACTTGTGCTTGACCGAAAGGGCATATCATATCCAAATAACTCCGAATAAGATATTTTGCTAATAGTATCAAAGCCTTCAAAGGAAGTTATTTCTTTTCGAGGATTAAACGAAGGCAAAACCTTCTTAAAGTACATAATCTCTCTTCCCCAATAAGGTTTTAATTCTTCGATTAACTCTAAATCTTTATACATATCTGAACGAATCTCTTTCAAAATTGTGGTAGCTTTCATTTCGCCCTTTTGAATTTCATTCCAATTATTAATCTGCAATGCAATCAAAATTCCAATTACCACAAGTAGAATTTCTCCAATAGCATAAATCAGATATTTACTGAATTTATTTTCAGTCAGAGTTTTTTTTTCGAATTTTCCGGAAGAATTTTATCACAAGCGGTTAGTTTCTCTAAAGATATGATTTTAATTGAATTGGTTTTTCAAATAATGAAGCACAACGGTTTTGATTATAAATAGTTGCGGGAAAGGACGCGAGTCATTTTCCGCCGTAACAGAATGATAATTAATCTCATTAATTATACACGTTATTGTATGCAGTAAATAATAGCTATTTTATAATTTCCGCATTTTTAAGAAGCTCATTTAGTCTATTCCTGTCTAGATATTTGCCGTTTTGAATGACACCAAAAATGGTCTGTGTATTTTCGATTTTTTCAAGAGGATTATTATTTAGTAATACTAAATCAGCAATTTTATTTTCAGTTACTGTTCCTAATGAATCGGATAAATTAAAATATAACGATGGATTAATTGTGGCGGTTTGCAGGGCTTCTCCATTAGTTAATCCACTTTTTACCAATAGTTTTAGTTCATTATGTATGCTAAATCCTGGTACAACATATGAAACACCACAGTCAGTTCCGGCGAGAAGTTTTACTCCATTCTTATTTAATTTATTAGTAATAGTTTTAGCAATGGACACCATTTTCTTGCCAGATTCCCAAGTTTCTTCAGGAAACATATTGGTTGGAAACTCATTATTCGGATCCCATCCATTAAACATTTCAAGTGGAATGTATTTGTTTATTGAATCTTTTGTAAAATCAACTTCTTTTCTGTACCAATGATTATTCAAAGTTATTAAGGTAGGTGTAATAAATGTTTTGTTTTTGACAAGAGTATTAGACAATTTATTTAGCTCATCTTCATCTAATGTACTAGAATATAAAGTTCCAATTTCAGTAAATGCCTTAATTGCGTTTGGGATATTTCTTTGCATAAAGGCATGCTTAAAGACAACTTCTAAACTATCTATTCTACTTTGTTGAGATGAACAAGATTCAAAAATACCGTTTAAATGTTCTATACTTTTTTGACCCAATTCCGAAGCATCAATCGCAGTAATAATATCTGGCGTATGACCCGTAAAAGGCAAATTCAGTTCTTTGCATTTCAGTGAAATTGCCTCGTAAATGTCTTTGGAAAGGTCATCATAAACCTTTATGAAATCAGCTCCCTTTTGATGTAAGGAGTCTACAAGATGGATTGCCTCATCAGCCGATTTAGGTTGTAATGTACCCTGCAATAATGTAAATGGACCATCTATTATATGTCCTGAAAGAAAAATTCTTGGCATAAGTGTATTTGATGCCACAAGTGAATCCCGTGCTTCAATGCTTCCCCATAAATCTCGTACTCCCAAAACACCATTGGCCATGAATAGATTGAGAAAGCCTTTATGCTTGTTTGAAGTTGTATAATGGGTATGCATATCCCATAAACTTGGAATTAGATATTTGTTTGTGCCATCAATTATGGTTTCGGCTTTAATTACACTAGAATCCGAATAAGGTTCGATTAAAATTATTTTTCCATTTTCAATCGCAATGGTCTGACTTGAATTTGTAATTTGATTTTCGACATCGATTATATTCACATTAGTGATTACTATGTCAGCTTGAATTTCTTTGTTCTTACAGCTTATAAAAGATAAAAGAAAGATTGAACAAATTATTCCAAAAATTATTCTTTTCATCACTTAGATTTTTATTAATGCATACAACGGTATTGTGTATGGAACGTAGCGCGTAAAAAGACACTAACTTTTCGCATTAACACAGAGCCGAATTTCTATATTTCATTTTATTTTTTCATTTTTAAAAGGCAAATTAAAAATTTGGCAGACTTTATAAATATACACAAACCTTTCGGTTTAGTACTTATTAGCTATGTTATACACCGTGTTAACAAACGTATTTTAATCATTGAGTTCTTCGCATTTATAATCAAAATCACTTAAGATTTTAATTATATTCTCTACGATATCACTTTGGCTATCAATACGTAAAATATTATCACAATCATCAAGGTCAAAATTCCAACTCGAAATAGCTTCAATTTCATTCAGTTGCGGTGTTAGCACTTTTATTGAATTTTTAGATTTTACTGATGTCTTGAATATGTAAATCATTGTAATGTGTGTCAAAAAAAGATTAAAAGACATTTGGTAAAACACCAAATGTCTCTAATATTTACTCTGTCTGTGAGTCTTTTATACCTATTATATGGGTTTAACTGAAATACACATATCAAAAATATGTAAACCTTGTGGGTGTGTTTTTGCATCATTTAAGTGACTTAAATATACCGCTCTATCGTCTGGTTGATAACCACTATTTGGAAACCATTCGTTATAGAGATAGTCCCACGCTGAAAAGCATTCATCTAGCGTGCCTTCTTTATGAAGAACAACATATTTACCTCCTTTAATAACTGTCTTTCCAATTTCTCCTTCACCCTCAATTTCTTTTGAAACCGATAAACAAGTATCAGCTTGAAGCATTCCGTCAGAATCTGGCATACTTCTATAAACCGTCAAAGCTTTTGTTATTGGGAAGTTCAAAAGATCCCTAGCATTCGCCCAAGTTAATAATGAGTCGAACATTTTTCCAAAATTTTCAGAATCATGTACATGAATTGAATGGTTTCTAAGATAGATGACAGGTATATCATCTATATTTTTAATTTCAATGTTGATGTTGTTCTTAAGCTCCATATTTGTAAATTTTTGAATTAATAATATGGGTGCAATTTCGATATCATTATTTTTTAGTGGTTGTCCAATCTTGCTATCTGGTTGTCTATTCTTGCTATTTATCTCTTTCCATTGTGAAGGACTAATTTTATAGTTTTTTTTAAAGGACTTAGAAAATGAAGAAACATTAGTAAATCCAACAGAATAAGCAATATTCGATATAGTACTTTCTGAATTGTTAAGTAATTTATATTCAGCTTTACTTAATTTGGTTTTTGTGATAAAGTCATTGGGAGTTACTCCTGTAATTGCTTTAAATATTCTGTGAAAGTGAAATTTTGAAAAATTTGAAACCTCGGCCAACTCGTTTAATTTAATCTCCCGGTCTACATTTAATCTTATATAATCAATTACTCTATTTATTCTAAAAACATATTCCCTAAATGAGTTTTCTTGGATAGATTCATTCATTTTTTTATTTTATGTTTGCTAACAAGTTTGTATATGATAACCAGCGGATTTTTTGCACTAATTTTTCAGTTTATCCCTGACCTTTTTTATTATTTGTCTTTTGATTAAGTACTTAAACGGCTATTTTTTATATACGTTGTTATGTGCTGGCTTTTATTTATTTCCTGTTTTAAATTCAATCAAATACGGTTTTAATGGAATCCAATCTTTTGTTCTAAAATTGTTATGTAATAAGATTTGATACTGTTTATTAGGTTCTAAATCTACGGGAATTGTATAAGATTTATTGTCTTCTGACCAGTATCTACCAACTACGCTATTTTTCGGGAAATAGTCCTTGCCTAAAGGCCCAAATTCTATTCCTGTACTAGTACCATTTAATGGCTCTGAAAATTCTACCGTGATTTGGTTGATTTTTGGATTTACATTTTCATTTTTGTTTTCAAATTGATTTATTCCTATCGCAGTAGGTCTTTTATTCTCAAAATTTTGATAAAGTTCATCAAGCGATGCTGAAAAAAAACTTGTTGAATGTACGAATTGCTCTATTTCGGTTTCGTTGTTAAAATCTAATTCAATAAGCTTTTTGATGGCTTCTTTCTTATTTTCTGCTTGGTCATAAAAGTTTTCTGCCATTTGATACCCTATGTAATATATTAAATCTCGCACTCCAAATTCATTAGATGCACCACTGCTCCATAACCATTTGAATCTATTGTTGGTATAGAACATTTCTTGTTCAAATTTTTCTCTAACAATATCTGCGTTTTTCTTCCCAAATTCAATAGCAGGTGCAGCAGAAGGAACACCCATTGCTTTTACAGAAACAAATTCTGCAACACCTTCGTAAATTGCCAAAGAAAGTAAGTTGTGAACCATTGGTTTCTGTTGTGTATGGACATATTCATGAATGTTCAATAGAACCAAATTATTAATAGGGCTACTATCAAAAAATGTTCGTCTATCTTCTTGCTCTTCTTTAGGAAATTCTGTTGAAATTGTGTGTTTATCTGCCATTGCCAATTCGCTACCTATTAGTACTAAACTGTCTAATGTGGTTCCATTTGTTCTAAATGCTCCAATTGTAAAATAGATTTTTGCAGGTTTTAGGTCAGGATAAATTTTTCTAAATTTTTCAATTCCATCTTGTAATTCAGAACCAAATAGGTTGGCTTTTAAAGTGTTTTCTCTAATTGAAGTCCAATATTCGGGATAGTTGTTAATAGAGCGTAAGTAATCTTGCGGTGTATAATTTCTTACTTGTCGGATAGCTTTTAATCCTTCTGTCCCTTTCTTAAAGTACAGGCTGTCGAGATAATGGTATTGCAAAGTTGAATCTTGAGTCATTGTGATTTTGTCATAGGCTTCCCAAAAGTTATTTATGTCTGTTGTTACAATGTTTTTATAGCCCTTTTTTTCTGTTTGACAACTCACTAAAATCGTTACTGTTGTCAGTAAACCCAAAATTTTTTTCATATTTATTTCAGTATTTTATTCAGCTTGCACATAACGGTTTTGTGTATGATTAGTGGCGTGTTCTAATCACCTAATTTAGCAAATAAAAACTGAATAGAAAATCTGCGGGGATTTTCAGAAGTAGGCGAGAACAAGCAATTACTTATAGCCATTGTTGTGCTTTCGTTATTTTTTAATTTCGGTTTCCAAGAAATTAATTATTTCCTTATTCAGTTCAATACATTTTTCGTGTCTATCAAGTAATAATGATTTATATACAATCAGGTTTTCAACGATATTTTCGAATTCAATGTTTTTGAGTAGATCATTATTGTTTATTTCAAATCCTGATTTAGGAAATCTTATTTTAGTAATCTCTTCGTCATTGGTTTTTTCATCAGAATTTAACCAACTGCCATTTTTAATGATGTATCTAATAAAGTCATCAGTAAAATCAACTACAGATTTTTCTCTGTCTTTTAATGTTTCAAGTGTCGGTAACCAAGAAGAAAGTTTATTCCGTAAAATATCGTTTTTTATTATACCCAGATTACCCGAGTTAATCAAATCCAATAAAAACCCATTTTGAGGATAGTATTTTGGAACGTTTCCAACCGATTGCAGTAAACTATCGATATCGAATGAAGCTTGATATTTACTACCTGTATTATCAAGAATTATGAAACTATTTTTTTTAATTTCTTTTAGTTCTGCAATAGATTTATTTAATTCTGATTGATTGTACTCAAAATCCAGTTTAAGATTAAGAAGTGCCTTTCGTTCAAAATCATTTTCATTTAAGGCATCATTATAATTATTCAATTGCAATGCAATCAAAATTCCGATAACCACAAGAATTATTTCACCAATTGCATAAATCAAATATTTACTGAATTTGTTCTCAACAACTAAATTTTGACGAATTTTTCTAAAGAATTTTATCATTGGTAGTGGTTTCTGGTAATGAAGCACAGCGGTTTTGCATATGATACGGTGGGTAATAAGTGGCTGATTCAGCTATGTTTAAATGCGGAGTAGCAACGTGGCGTAGCATCTGGCTATAGCTTCGGCAGGGCAGTGGCGCCGCCTATCGATTTTATCCGATGGACTAATCTACGATTAATTGTCGGAAATCCAATTCACTTAGCAATGTGACCGCCGTATTATATGCGTTGTTGCGCTTTCGTTATTTAATTTCTTTATCGATATTCTCAACAAGTTGAAGAGCCTCTTCTTTATATTGTTTTAAATGACCTAAGTATCCATTGAAATACAGTCCATAAAATGAAATTACTCTATTTCTATAATCAATAGATGAAAGTGCATATTTTACAAAGTCTTCATTAAATACAACTTTTTCATAATCTTCAAACCAAGTCATATTGTTTTTAAAATAGCTGCGATTTTCTTTGAAATCTATAATTACTTCTTGTAAAGCTACATCAATTTCAATGTTAAAGAATGAATAAAAATTATTAATCTCTATTGAAAGACTATCTTGATAGGAATTAAGAACTGTGCTATTTTGCTCTAATAATTTTAATCCTTTCGTTTTTAGTTTTATGTCTGGGAAGCCACCAAGAGTTCTAATACAACTGTTACATTTTAAATAATCATCATAGGTCATTTCCTTATTAATGACTCGTTTGAATAAACTATCTCGAGACTTGCTACCAACAAGTACTTTATCAATGGTTTCAATATCAGATAATAAATCACTTTGTATAATTGAATAAATTCCTTTGATTGTATCATTAAGTTTACGATTCTCATTCCAATTACTAATTGATAGCGCAATCAAAATACCAATTACGACTAGTACAATCTCTCCAAGAGCATATTTAAAATACTTTCCAGTTTTTCCCTCTGAAAGTAAGTTTTGTCTAATTTTTCTAAAGAATTTTATCATTGGTTAGTGGTTTCTGGTAACGTGTTTGTGTATTGCTCGTTGCGGAAAATCAGCTATGATTTTCCGACGTAACCGAAAGATAGCAAATTGCAATGAATTCCGATTAGGAATTCATTGCAATGAGCTATGCACGTTTTTGTGGCTAGTTATTTTTCCCAGTTATTTCTCTTCCAATTCTTTGATATTCCGTTTTTACGTTTTGGGGCATTCCTCTAGCTCCAATAGATTCTGAAATATCAAATCCGTTTGGCCAAAAGTATCCTAGAATGCCAATGACTTTTTCATCACTTTTGGCTAATTCGTAATAGTTCTCAGCCACGTCATCCATTTGGGTCAATTCTATCCCTCCAAAGTCTCCGTGTGCCCAGTTTATATAATGACTATCTAGAATAATCATAATCTTTTGATTCGGGTCAGAAATTTTTGATTGTAGCGTATTCCAATCTTGTTGAAATTCAAAGTTGGTATTCGGGTTTTCAACGAAGTAACGGTCAAAACCAATCCAGTCAACTGTCTGCGGAACTTGTAAGTCATTTAATGATGGATAAGCTTCAATTATCATTGTGGGTATGTTCGGGAATTCCGTTTGCAGTAGTCGAGCTACAGCATCCAATTCTGTGAAAGTTATTCCATTCCAAGTTGGTTCCTCGCCAATGTAAAATGTACCAATGTAATTGGTGCTTAAAATAGATTGATTTATAGTTTTAAATTCATTCCATCTTTCCTGATAATCTGTCCTTAAATCATAATTTGATTCTGAAGGACTATTATTGTCTATTAATACAAAGAACAATTCATTGAGGTGTAAAATTGCTTTTAAATCCAAATCGGCAAAGGTTTGTGTCCTTTGAACAATATTGTCATTTGGATTCACAACTAAAATATCAGCTATGTTACTGAAGTTATGTATTTCATCAGCGTAATTGGTTTTGACTTCGGAATCGGTTGGGTCATCCCAATATGTGTCGACTATTGTAAATCCGAAATATTCGATGTGGGCGTTTATGCTTTCAAACGTACTCGATTCGTCATCTTTTTTACAAGCAAATAGAATGCAGGAAATCAATGTGTAAGCTACAATACTTTTCATTTCGTTTAATTAGCCACAACGAGCTATACACGTTGTTGTACTTTCGTTATTTACACTTTTTATCTCTTAATAGTTTCATAGGTTTCTGTAATTCTTGTCTTAAATTAGAAAAATGATGTTTCTGCCTAATTTGCATACCCAAAATAAAAACAAGATTGTCTTGAAATTTTATGAAATATGGGTGAGTAGGGTCGTTGGTCCAATTAACGTTTGGCAATAAAGCAATATGTTCCTTATCAAGCTCTTTTTTCATATAGTCAATGTCTTGATATCCTAATTCAGTTATAAGCTCAAAATCAGTATATCTTTTAACAATTTCATTCCGATTTTCTTTTAGTAGATTTACAGAATTATCCAAAAATGTACTGTATTCAATCAGTCTGTTCTTTAATTTAATATCCGTTAACAGTTTTAATTGTCCAGAAGATGTTAAATCTTCAAAAGTAATGTTACTGGGTACAGAAACATCGTGTCTTAAAGCGGCAGTAAATTTGTTAAGAATTATACTCCTATCATTTGGTATAATGTTTAAATCTTTTATAAGCTCTTTAGTTAGTTCTATTCTGTTGGTTGTTAGCTCATAATTTTCATCAATTAACTTTTCATTTAGTTCAAAGTCATCTAAAATTCTACAATAATAATTTGCTTCAGTAATCTTATTTTTTCGGTTTTCATTCCAATTATTTATCTGCAAAGCAATTAAAATTCCAATAACGACAAGAATGATTTCTCCGATGGCATATTTAAAATACTTTCCAGTCTTTCCTTCTGAAAGTAAGTTTTGTCTAATTTTTCTAAAGAATTTTATCATTCTAATTCTGTTTTGATAATTTGAAGAATAGATTGTATTTTCTCTTCGAGTTTACCGTAATAGTTGATGTTAGCCGACCTAGCTGAAAAAACAAATCCGGTTAATTTGTTGTCAAACTTTGGCGACTTTAGTAAATGCCTATTTTGTATATTAAATTTTGAATTGGGAAGGTCATAAACATTGCCTCTTGTATCAATTACCCCTTGTCGAGGATTCCCTTCATCCATCCATTGGTCGATTAATGCAATTCTATATTTAGCAAGTTCCGTTTCTTGGAACTGAACCTTATCCAAGTGACCTCCCCATGATGAAAGAAGGTTTTTCAAATCTTGATTTTTAAAAAGATCAAGTTTTCCTGAACTTATTATTTCATCAAGCACTCCATTGCTTGGATGGTAAACCACCTCGTTGAGTGTAACATTAAAGAAAATCTTAGAGAATTCTTTCTCACTTAATTGGGGTTCATCTGGCCCCATTTTCTTGATTAGTTCTAATGCAAAATCAGCATATTTGGAATTATTAATCATCAATTTTTCAAGCATTATTTTGTTGTACTCAAATTCTTCCTGCAATGCAATAAGATAGTTTTGTTCTAATTTGCTCTGTACTCTTAGTTCATTAGAATTATTAATCTGAAGCGCAATCAAAATCCCAATAACAACAAGAATTATTTCTCCAATAGCATAGATGAGATACTTACTGAATTTATTTTCAGAGAGTAAATTTTGTCTAATTTTTCTAAAGAATTTTATCATTAGAGGTTAGTTTCTCTAAAGATATGATTTTAATTGAATTGGGAAGTTCAAATAATGTCTCGTCCTAAAATACGGCTACAGGTTAAAATTGGTTTTAAGCGGCATTTTTGTGCACGTAGTTAGGTGTTTTATAGTTTAAAGATAAATGTAATCTTTCAGAGTTGTAAAGTTTGATTGCATTTTTGGTTGCACTTTTTGCTTCCTTCACGCTGGCAAAGGTCTGGTCGAGGTAGAATTCATCTTTTAGAATTCCGTTTACACGTTCTGCCAGGGCGTTCTCATAACAGTGGTTCTCTTGTGTCATACTTATGGCGATGCTTTTTCTTTTTAGTTCGTTTGTATAGACATTACTGCAATACTGTATTCCGCGATCAGAGTGGTGTATCAGGTTTTTCAGTCCTCTGTTTGCGTACAGGGCTTTTTTGAGCGCCCTGACACATCCAGAGAGTTCCAAGCTATCACTGAGGTCAAATCCCACGATTTTTCGCGAGTGCATGTCCGTTATGAGCGCTAGGTAGCAAAACCCCTTTATGGTCCTGATGTAAGTGATATCTGCCGCCCAGACCTGATTTGGTCTATCAATGGCTACATCTTTGATGATATTGTCATACTTGTAGAACCTATGGTGCGAATGGGTTGTTCGGGACGAATATTTCTTTCGCCGTATCAACAGGTCATTTTCTCTTAGAATCCGGAACAATCGGTCTCTTCCAATTTTCAGGTTGTGCTTCTGGAAGTCACAATCGAGTGATTTCATTAGTTTTCGAGTACCTTCTCTGGGGAGTGTCCTTCGTCTTTTATGGACGAGTTCTATAACTTGGCTTTCCAGTTGTTTTCGTTCGACAAATCGTTTCTGGTACTTGTAGAGCGCATCACGTTTTAAGGAGAAGCCATGGCAAATAATCTTTTTGCTGAATAGCTTCTCTTTTGAGTTTTTCTCGACAGTTTTCATTAGGGCTTGATGTTTAGTTTTTTTTTAAGTTCCGAAACATCTTTGTAGCCCAGTTTTTCGGCGGCCACTTCCAGGTAACTATCATCGATCATCTTGTCGAGATCCTTTTTAATCAGGAGTTCTTTCAGCTGCTTGAGTTCTTTCTGGAGTGCCTTTATTCGGCTGATTTCATCATCTGTTTGCACGATTACACGGGTGTTCATTAAATCGGTTCGATTGTACTTTTTGATCCATTCGTTAATGGTACTGGGCTGGATTCCGTAAAGGAGTCCGATTTGTCTTTTGGAGTGGTTACCTTTTGAAAGTTCTGTCAGAACTTTCAATTTAAAGCTCTCGCTGTAACGTCTTGAATATCCATCATTTTTATACATATACATTGGTTTAGTGTATACATATTTCAGGACGGGTCATAATTACCCCTAACGGTTTTGTATATGATTTGTGGCGACTTAGCGGCTGCTTCGGCTGAGCGTAAATGCGGAGTAGCAACGTGGCGTAGCATTTGGCTGGTGACGTTTGAAGCGCAATGGCGCCGCCTATCGGTTTTATCCGAATTGAAAGTTAATCAAAAAATATGGGAATTTTCAATTGTTGAGAATGCTAGCTATAAATTATATACGTTGTTAGGGGTAGTTACTTTAATCCCTTTCGTGTAATCATCAGCTGGATGCGTGATAATATTAAACTCCTTGTCATTTATCGACTCAATTACCCAATCAGTCCAACTTGCTGATATTATTTTTATCCGATTTATTGTATTGTCAGATTTGTTAATGACAGTAAGGAAAGATTTTGGCCATTGATTTGGAGATTTAAATTCTCGCAAGAATATGTTTTCATTAGTCTCAAAGAAAAAAGTACCAAAACATCTTTTATCTACGAGATCGTTCAAAGTGTTATTTTTGAATTTTAGTTTATAGAATTTAATTACTCCATCAAAACCTGTTTCCGCAAAGATTTTCCGATGTATTTCTCGGTTTCCACTTTCAATCCAAATTGTCCAATTTTCATGTACCTCAGTGTAGTTTTTTTTGAACGGGATGAAAAAAATAAAAATTTTGAAAGGTAAAAACATGATAGATGCCAAAATAGAAAACCAAATTGTAGTATTTCGTTTTGGTTTACCTATTTGAAAATCTGTCAATTCTATGTCTGTCATTTTGTAATTACCCCTAACGTTGTTGTATATGGAAAGTTGCGTGTTTGTGTGCGAGGATTTTCCGAAGGAAAATCAGAAGCTAGCAAACAAAGCAACTTCCTTTGGTTTAGGGTAAAACTAGCAATTTTTTATATACAGTGTTGTAGCCAGTTGATTTCAAACCAACTTTTATTAGGTTATTATTCAAATGCTGTAAAAATAACTTCTCTAGTTACTTGCCAACGATTATCTTCCCAAATTAAATCAATACTAAGCGCTATCTTTTGTTCAATTCCAGTTAAGTTTACTTTTCGCTTTAATACTGCATGACCATTAGTTTGATTGCATTCAATGTGGATAAATTCAACCCAAGTATTTAAAGGTTCATCTCCATTATCAAGTTTAGATTGAAATAAATCTATAAACGTTTGCTTATTGGAAATCATTGTTTGTCCAGATGCATCAATCATTAGTACATGCAAATTATCGTGATAAATTTCATCTAATTTATCAATATCAAAAGTTGTGGCGGTTGCTATTAAATTCTCAATCGTTTTTCTTATTCCTTCTTTTGTTTGTGTATTCATTTTTTTAAGATTTAGTACTGCTTTGCGTATATTTTCCAAAGACTTTTCTATCATAAATCCATGAGGTAGTAACGGCAATTACACCAATTACAGCTGGCATTTGTTCTCCGTCACCAATAGCCAAATGAGCTATCAATGCTAATAAGACATCAAATAGAAAACCAGCGTAAGCAAGCTCTTTTAGAAATAGAGACTTTTTAGACAGTATGGCAATTATGCCTAACAATTTTAATGTTGCTAATGGATAGATTATCCAAGTTGGAAACCCAAGACTTGTAAAAGCACTTTCAACGTATGTGTAATTAAAAAAATACATTATAGCACTAAACATGAATAATGCACTAAGTATTCCTGTTGAGGTCCAATAAATAATTTTGTTTCTTTTCATAATATTAAATTTTTTCGGTTTGTAGGTTGTTTTTTAAAATGTGTAATAGTTCTGTGGGTTCAATTCGTGTCATATAATCTTCTTCAAAATGGACAAATACTACTTCCATTTTTTTATTAATAATATATACCGCTGGAACCGGTAATTCAAAATTGTTGTTCCCGTGAATTTTTGTGAAATCCATGCCTAAATTTTCAAATTCCTTTTTGGAGGCTTCATCTAGTTTAAAAACGATACCAATTGCTTTCATCAATTGAGCATCTACATCTGTTAAAACCGGAAATGATAAGGCGTTTTTATTGGTAGTTGCATTAGCAAGCTTACTTATTTCTGCACTTATTCCTACAATGTCAGCATTTAGTTCATTAAAGGCTTCTCTTAATCGCTCATACTCACGAAGTTCCATATTACAATAAGGACACCAACCGCCTCTGTAAAAGTTTAGAATTAGAAACTTCTGTTCTATTAAATCACTTAATAATGAACTATCTCCACTATTATCTTGAAGATTCATATTTGGAACATAATCACCTACTTGTAGGGCATTCTCTTTTAACTTATTTTTTCTGATGTCATCAATACTATCGGTGAAGACTTTAATTATTGACTGCGGCATTCTTTCCATAGTAGCATTCCGCATTTGTTTTAATTGTTCTTGCAATGTCATATTTACACCAAATTTTTGTTGGTACAAATATCATTTCAAACAACTGAAACTTGATTATCTATACTTGCAAATAAATAGTCAATATCTAACCGAGAGTAGTTTTTTCTAATTTTTGTTGAAATTGATTTGGAGTCTGGTTTGTGAATTTTTTAAAAAACCGATTAAAATTTGAGGGTTCTTTAAAGCCCATTTTATAAGCTATTTCTTGAGAAGTATATTGGTTTTCTGAAATATTTCGTTTGGCTTCTAGTAGTAACCAACTATCTAGGAAAGCTTTGGCTGTCTTATAACCAATCTCTTTACAAACATCGTTTAAATATTTGTAAGACACATTTAGTTTTTTTGCGTAATCTTTTGCATTATGACTTTCATGATAGTACTCCGTTATTAATTGTTTAAATTGAATAAAATCTTTAAAGCGTTGGCTCTCAAATGTTTTGTGTTGATAAATAGAAAGACGTTTTATTTGAAACATTAACGCCATAAATGTTGAATTGATAATTTCAGACTTCATCATATTGTTGGAATCCAAATGTAAATTTTCAAGAAGTTGTAAAAACGGATTCAAGGTTGCCATATTCTCTTTTCCAATCAAAATACTCGGGGTGTGATAAATATGAAGAAAGTGAAATAAGTTCTTTTCACTTATATTTTCGGTGATAAATTTTTCTTCAAAAGAAATAATGCATCCTTTAACGTTTAGGTTTTTGTTGAAAGAATGAATTTGGTCTTTTGTAAGAGGTAAAATTACTCCTGGAGATAACAGTTCTTCCTTAAAATCAATAGTGTGGAAACTTTCACCTTCCGTAATTATTAACAAAGCATTAAATTTGATTCTATGAGGATTTGATAAATCATAATCACTTTCTTTACACCGTCTGTAAAGTTCTTTAAAAGATATGAATTCAAAGGGAATAGGTTGGTTAACAAACCGTGAAAATATTATATTTTCTATGTCATTGTTCATGGGTTACTATTGTCCTTTTTAATTGGCTACAATGGTCTTGTATATGATTTGTGGCGACTTAGCTTGCTAGGGAGGCTTAATGAGCCCTTCTTACGAAATCCACCCTAGACAATGTTCTTTAAAGCGAATTGAGCGTTGAGCGCTTGACAGAGCCAGATTTTTCAATTTAGCCGGAGTAAAAGCGCCGTTTCGGATGGCAAGCCTCGCCGATTTTATCCGATTGACAAGTTAGTAATAATTATAGGATTTAAAATGCCTTTACAAATGTTAGCCATGAATTATATACGTTGTTGTGCTTAGTTTTTATTTTCAAAATCGCCATACTTTTATAAGTGTTTTTTTCTTAAACTTTCTGCGTATTGAATAAAAGAGCCATCAAAAAATTGTTTATTTGGACTTTCTAGCAGTGCTCCAAAGCCAGGAGTTAGTATCATACCATCAACTAATGATTTTCTAGATTCCCAATTTTTTTTACTCAACATTTTGTTTTCGTTCTGTAAAAATAGATTCTCAACGTGTCTTATTTCGGCAGCAAATAAGTGAAAACCATGATTATGTTCTTCTTCGGTTAAGACTTCTGGATTCATTCGGAAAGTTGAAATTATTCTTGATGATTCATTTGAAGAACCTAAACTTAGGAGTATATGAATATCTAAGGCCGCAATCTCATGAAAAGTTGATGCTTGTGTTGCTTTTGTATTACTTCTTATTTGTAATCCTACAAAAATCAATGAAATGATAACAGCAAGGGCTGAAATGATTTCTGCAATCAAAGCATATTCTTCAAGTATTTCTTTCATAATTATTTTCTTTAGTACTATTAATAAAAGTTCAACTTATTAATTTACTTGTAGTAATTTTTCCCGTTTTCTGAAATTAAGCACAACGGTTTTGCATAAAGTTCCGTTGCGGAACTTTCTGACCAAGTTACATAGAATTTCCCTGATTTCCCGAATGGCAATTGATTCCGAGTATCTAAAAATAAGCAATGGACTTTATGCGTTGTTACCTAACGTTGCACGACCCGAGCTTTGCGAGTGCGATTAAATCTTTCAGCAGAAGGATAATCTTCTTGGCACATTTCCCACAAGCGCAATTGAGTCCGCCGTGGACGCATCTTTCAGATTTAATACTATTCCAAGAAAGCGTGAATGAATCCGATATTGAATTCGGTTTGATAAGTTGCGTAAATAATTCCGATGTAAAGACAGTTTCTTTAAACTAACGTTAGTGCCAATGTTTGGTAACGGTTTTGCATAAAGTTCCGTTGCGGAACTTCCAGACCAAGTTACATAGAATTTCCCTGATTTCCCGAATGGCAATTGATTCCGAGTATCTAAAAATAAGCAATGGACTTTATGCGTTGTTACCTAACGTTGCACGACCCGAGCTTTGCGAGTGCGATTAAATCTTTCAGCAGAAGGATATTCTTCTTGTCACATTTCCCGCAAGCGCAATTGAGTCCGCCGTGGACGCATCTTTCAGATTTAACACTATTCCAAGAAAGCGTGAATGAATCCGATATTGAATTCGGTTTGATAAGCTGCGTAAATAAATCCGATGTAAAGACAGTTTGTTTAAACTAACGTTAGTGCCAATGTTTGGTAACGGTTTTGCATATGATACGGCGGGTAATGAGCGGCTGCTTCGGCTGGGCGTAGATGCGGAGTAGCAACGTGGCGTAGCATCTGGCTTTAGCGTCGTCAGGGCAGTGGCGCCGCCTATCGGTTTTATCCGATGTATCAATTTTTTATAAAGTTAGGAAATTTAATTAAAGCCGAATGTGAACGCTGTATTATATGCGTTGTTGCCCACAGTATTTTTCTTTCCGTTATTTAATGCCAACCAGTAAAAATGTCAAAAATTCCGTCCGCAATGTAATGCCAAAACGACTTTTTCTTCTTTTCAAAATTTGGGTCTTTTATCCAAAATCCGCAAACATTACAAATAACTTGATCTTTGTAAGTTGCTCTTCCATCCAATCCATCAAGCGAAGAAATCTCATCTTCCAATCCAAATTGTCCAGTATTATTTATCCATTCAACTTTTTCATATCTAATTTTATCGGTTGAGCATCTTGGACATCTTATTTTTCCATTTTCCGTATCGCGTTTTGGATTAGTCGCAATCAGTTTTTCAATCCGCTGTTCAGTCAGTCCTTTATCCGCAATATATTTCTCGATTTCGGATTGAGTTTCTGGCATGTAAGTTTTGAGTTTGAATTTGGCAAAATATGCTAATTCATAATCATCTAAATCAGTTAGAAATTTTATAACTCGGGTCATTTAGAATATTGTGGGCAACGGTTTTGCATAAAGTTCCGTTGCGGAACTTCCAGACCAAGTTACATAGAATTTCCCTGATTTCCCGAATGGCAATTGATTCCGAGTATCTAAAAATAAGCAATGGACTTTATGCGTTGTTACCTAACGTTGCACGACCCGAGCTTTGCGAGTGCGATTAAATCTTTCAGCAGAAGGATAATCTTCTTGTCACATTTCCCGCAAGCGCAATTGAGTCCGCCGTGGACGCATCTTTCAGATTTAACACTATTCCAAGAAAGCGTGAATGAATCCGATATTGAATTCGGTTTGATAAGTTGCGTAAATAAATCCGATGTAAAGACAGTTTCTTTAAACTAACGTTAGTGCCAATGTTTGGTAACGGTCCAGTATATGGCCCGTAGCGTGCAAAAAGGTACGGACTTTTCGGTTATGTACTGAGCCGAATTTTTAAATTTTCTTGTTACTTTATTTTCGCTAACGAGCCAAATTTAAAAATTTGGCGGGCATCGCAAATGCGCCAAGGCCTTTGTTCAAGCACTTTCCCAGCTATGGGCTATATACATTGTTAGCAAACGTTTTTATTTCCACGTATTTTTTATTTCTACTCGTTTTGGAAGTTCCAAGTCAATTTTATCAATTAAACTCTTGCCACCAAAAGCAACTGTGCCTTCGTGTGAAAAATAGATTATCCAGTTATGATTTTTATCCGTGAATACTGATTCCCAATAATCATCATTAAATAAGGCTGGGTCTAATTCGAAATCAACTTTGTCCTCATTCAGGTGATAGATGGTTTTTCCGCTATCGGATGAGATAATTTCTGCTATTTTCTCATAGTCCGTATCGTCTAAAAAATCAACGTCAAAAAAGAAAGTATTTTCAGCCTTAGTTTTAACTAATGGTTCCCAATAATAATTGTCAAATTCCCAACTGTTAAAATCCCATTTTTGTTTTAACGCTGTTTTAATTTTAAGACTTTCTTCATTTGTCAGCCTTCGTTTAAATTTAATAGGCGATATGTTTTTCAATTCATTAGGCTGTAATTCCGATACAAATTGGATAAAGTTATTTTTTTCAGATTCAATTTTATTCAAATGCCCTTTTTTGCTGAATGCAGTTGTTTCATTCTTCAAGTTTTCAGTTCCAAGTTTAATGATGTCAGATTTAAGTTTATCATAATCATCATATGATTTTCCAGTCAAATACAGGACACCATTTAGCAATGCTTTTGCTATATACTGCTGTGTGCTAAATCCATTTTTATACAGTTCTAAGCAATAATTTCTGACGTGAGTTATGATTTTTTCTGAATTTGTCATCAAATGTTTGCTAACGGTTTTGCATATGATACGGCGGGGCATGAGCGGCTGCTTCGGCTATGTGTAAATGCGGAGTAGCAACGTGGCGTAGCATTTGGCTTTAGCGTCGGCAGGGCAGTGGCGCCGCCTATCGGTTTTATCCGATGGACTAATTTACGATTAATTGTAAGAATTACAATTCACTTAACCATTAGACCGCTGTATTATATGCGGTGTTGTAAGTAGTTGTTTCATTTTTCGCATTCTGTAAATAGCCACACAACTCCACCCTTGCCCCATTCGCCTAATAAATCAATTGCATAATCATTCCTCAATGTGACTAGCGTATCAATTACCAATGGATTTATACCATATACTTCTGTAATTGAGCCTTTCTCAAAGTTATAATCTTTTATCAATGTGACTGCACTCCGCCCAGATATTATTAATTTTTTTTTCTCTTCGGATGGATCTTGATACCGATTATCCATAACTCTAGTAAACGTTTCACGAATTTTCTTTCTATCGAATTCCAAATTAATGTCAATTCTTTCGTGACTTACCACTTTTGAAGATCCATTCATAAAATGACCCTTACTTATTTTCAATGTATCCCCAATTATTACTTTCAATTTGAAATTCCCATTACAATCAGAAGAAGAAAGTTCATTAGTTCTCAAATTTTCAATATCTGCTTTTTCGATTGCAATGTTGAGATCATTTCTAACAGTTCCCCATAATTCAAATTCTTGAGAAGAAAGTTGAAAAGTTACAAATAGAAATAATATTTTTAATGTTAACTTCATTTAAATCAACAATTACTTACAACGTGTTTGTGTAAGCGTCAGTAACGGGAAAGTGCGCGAGTACTTTCCTCTGACGCAACTAATTTAATTAAAAGGCTTGAATTTCCGATTAGGAAATTCAGCCGTTATTGCGTTTACACGTTGTTGGCAAACGTTATTATTTCTTCATTGTCGCATTACTCATCATTAAATCATATTCAATCCCATCATCCTTGATTTTCCCTATCACTTTGATAGTTTTGTTTTCGTTTATATCTGGTTCTTCTGATTTGTCCGAAAACAAAATCACAATTCTTCTTATAATTCCCTTATAGTCGATTTCGGTCAGAATATAGTTGTGTCCACCATCAGCTCCTGTTGTTTGAACTTTATAATTTTCTATAACTAATTCCGTCATTTCATTTAATTACTTGGTAAAGACAGCATTTTTAAGTTTTCCGTTTTTAAAATCCAATTCGCAAATAAAGCAACCAAAATTCCATAGTTTATTTCCACGTCCTTTCATAAATTCCACATAAGAGTCAGCAGTCATATTTGTTGGGTGTTCAGCCGTCCAAATCAATTTGCCATTACTGTCAAAAGCTTTGCAGTTTTGAAACTGTCTGTGTCGTGGCGCATTTTTGTCAAAATCATAAATCACAACAGCTAAATTGTCAATGATTCGAACATCTTTTATTTGGTGTTCTAGCTCAAATTGTTTTCCGTCAATAATTAAAGTTCTGTTATCGGATTTTACTTTTTTCAATGCGTTTTTCTTAATGTTTGCCAACGGTTTTGCATATGATACGGCGGGGCATGAGCGGCTGATTCGGCTGGGCGTAGATGCGGAGTAGCAACGTGGCGTAGCATCTGGCTTTAGCGTCGGCAGGGCAGTGGCGCCGCCTATCGGTTTTATCCGATGTATCAATTTTTTATAAAGTTAGGAAATTTAATTAAAGCCGAATGTGAACGCTGTATTATATGCGTTGTTACCTAACGTGGTACGACCAGAGCTTAAAAGAGCCGTTCTAAGCCTTGTTTAATAGTAAGCAAGCCTAATATACACAATTTCCCGCGAGCGCAATTGAGTCCGCCGTGGACGAATCTTTCAGATTTAACACTGTTCCAAGAAAGCGTGAATGAATCCGATATTGAATTCGGTTTGATAAGTTGCGTAAATGATTCCGATGTAAAGACAGTTTCTTTAAACTAACGTTAGTGCCAATGTTTGGTAACGGTCTTGTATATGATTTGTGGTGACTTTGCGGCTGCATCGGCTGTGCGTTAAATGCAAGTAGCGTAGTGGCGCAGTATTTGGCTGGTGTCGTTTGCAGGGCAGTGGCGCCGCCTTTCGAAATAATTCCGAGTTGAAAGTTAATTAAAAAATGTGGAAATGTTCAATCTTTACGAATGCCAGCCATTAATTATATACGTTGTTAGGCATAGTTAACTAAGCCTATTTTTAACTTTCGCCACGAAACCCATCCATCCAACTTCTTTGCGTTTCTGAATGGTAGAAAGAACTTGAGCTCCACCATCCAGTCCACTGTAAACATTCGACAACACAGGTATTTGTCCCACTGTTGCATTGAAAATACCATTTTGAATATTGGCTTCATCTAATTCTCTTAGAATAAGTTCATTCAAATATTTAGACATCTTAGCTTCAAGTTCGGTTTTAATTTCTTGAATGGATTTATTTTCTTGAGTTAGCAATGAAAGATCTAATTCGCGTCTAAACCTTTTCAGATATTCATCCGATCTAAGGTCTTCGATTAATTCGTGATAAGGTCCATCCTCGAGCTGAAAGCTTGGGATGTTTTCACATAGAACACTTTGGGTTAGATTGAGCAAATCAGAATCTTTTGATGCTTTTCTCGTATTTAGAACATATTGATTTGTGACAGAATTAGTTATCAATTCAAATCCAAATTTACCGGCTATATGGTCATCTATCATAAGATTCAAAGGAGTGGGGTTTGGAGCAGGATTTATTTTGCCAAATGGATATCCCCGACTATGATTATCTACGAACCTTTTTTTGTCACCTAAATTTAGCTCAATTGCTTCATTCCAATTGTCAAAAGGAATATAACCTTGAGAATTTAATACCTTTTGAATTTCTTCGTTTTTCCAGTGAAATTGTTCCAAATCCATTTTACTCATATCATACGCTTCATCAAAGAAGCGTACATAATGAAGATTCTCACAATTAATTGGGCAAGTGTTCCGACTAGCAAACCATATTTCATCATAAAATAAAAAAATTCCTAAAGGCGAATCAAGCACCGGATTCGGCCTTCCAAATCTTGACTCGTAGTCATTAGCGTAGCTGTAACCTAAAGGTGAGCTTAATCCGATAAATGCTCTTCTCATTTCTTTTGTTAATTATGCCTAACGGTCTCGGCTATGAGTAGTTGCGTGGGTTAGCACTTAACTTAGCAAGTACACACCAAACTGAAAATCCGCGAAGATTTTCAGAAGTAGGCGGGAACGAGCAATTACTTATAGCCATTGTTGGCAGTAGTATTTTTATTTGTCTAAATACGAGCAATCTGTATTAATATTTAAAACGTCTTCTAAGTTACTTTCTGTAATAATATTGTTCAGTCCTAATTTATACGTACCGTATGATGAATAGTTTATATCAAGATGATTTAAAGGATGCTTTTTTCCATCTTCATTATCAATGTCGTAGTCGTATCTTACATATGCAGGTTCGGATTGAAAAATCTCTTCAAGTATTGATATTCCAATAGATTCTCCATTGTTTGCTTGTATATAATAATCCAACAATGAAGGATTCAGTTTGAACTGCTCATCATTTAGAACTAAGAGAGCACTTGATAAAGATTGATTTGTTATAGATTTACCTGTTAACGTATTTATTTTAGTCACTTTATTATTGTCAATCAGTGTGATGAATGGAAATGATAAGCTAAAATATTTTTTTTCCTTATAGAAGAATAATCTACTCATTTTGTCAACTAATAGTTTCATCTTACTATTACATTCTATATCATCATTATTAATATCTAATAATAAATTTCTGGTAGCAAAGATTATTACTCTAGCATAATCAATTTTATCTCGAATAGGAATAAAAAAGTGTTTTTCTTGAAACGGCAGTATTTCTTGTTCAATTAACTTCATAAAATAAATTTAGGAAGGAACTTCATATTATCTTGAACAAACTCCTTTAACGTTTCATAATCACTCTCTAAAAGGTTCATTTTTTGTGCAGCTTGCAACAGGTTGTCCTGATATTTTTTGTCGATTTTTAATTCTTTAAATATTGACATCATTAAATCAAAATGAGACATTTTCTTCAAACTGTATTTGAACCTTGTTTGTATTTTTTGTTTTTCTTCTTTCGTTGGTTCTTGAATAATCATTTCTTGAGTTGAAACTATTTGTTTTAAACCATCTTTCATTGCGTCAGTTAAACCAGATTTGTTACCTGGTTGCGTGAGAAAAAAAGATTTTATGAAAGACCTTGTTAGCATAGTATATAGAGAGTTACGATAACTAGGACTATCTTTTATCCGAGAAGTAATACAAAGTATAAAAGGGAATTCTAATCCTTTGACGTTATTTCTGTTACTCATAAATAGAGTGTCGGGAATTCTTTCTTTAGTTTCATAGGCTTTGTTCACTTCCCAACCAAACTTTTTTTGAATTTTCACTTCTAAAATATCTGCTAACTCGTAAGTGTCTTGATGTGTGTCCAACAGAATTATTCCAATATCATCAGGTTGTATCGTTTTGTTCTCATCTATAATTTCATTTAAAATATTTATAGTTGTATCTGAGAATGATTTAGATATTTCAACTATCCTAATACTTTCAAAATCTACTTCTAAATCTTCAAATCGCCTTAATGGCTCTCTGCTTAAATGAAACTTAGAATCTTGAATTTTTACATTATATCCACAATCTTTCCACTCTTTTTCCTCTAACCATCTAAGTTTCGTTTCTTCAAAAAGCCCCATTCCTAAACCGTGAGCAAACATTAAGGTTTTTGGGTCTGTTCTATAACATTTTCCAAGTAGAAAATCTGGCTCAATTGTGCTAGATATGTTTTCATCAAAAATGCTTTGAAAAATATCACCAGCTATATAAATATTCTTTTCAGTTACTAATTCACATAAATTGAAAAAATTTTCATCAAAATCTTGACTTTCATCAATAAACATATAAGTCAACGCAAATTTCAATTCTTTATCTGAGTATTTAGCTTTTATATCTTCTATAGCCATTTTACAAGCTTTGCTAAACGACATTTGATATGACCAACTGTAAAAGGGAATTTTATAGAATGCGCATATGTATCTATAAGCCCCTGAGTTTGGAAATGAGTTTGAACCCCAAGAATTTGTACACCATAATCTTTCGTTCCATTCAATTTGTTGTTCAACTTTCATAAAATTGAAAAAATTAGGAATTCTTTTTCTAAGACTATCTGCTAAAACTCTACTATGACAAGTAAAAAATATTCTAGAATCAATATCATTGATGTATAAATCCTTTAGTTTGTGTAATAGTAATTCTGTTTTTCCTGTTCCGGAAAGTCCTTGAATTCTTATTTTTTTCTTGTTTGGATTTTCGTATACAAATCTAGTTTGGTCTCCATCAAATAATTGAATTTTCTGCTTTACTTTATCTAATGCAGTGACTGGAACCTCTTCTTTAACTCTATCTATGTCATTTATACTTCCTATAAATAGAGATATTAAAAGTTCCAATTTTTTTCTATCAACATCAGTAGATAATTTTAATCCTGTCAAAAAGGTTTCTAAATCTTCTATTTCTTCTGTTACGTTGAATATTTCTAATAATGAAGACCTCCAATTACGAGTTCTACCAATAATATCTTTGTACAAATATTTATCAGAAATGTAACCAACATCTTCAATTACATCTTCAACAAAATTTTCGAAATTTTCATAATCTTTTCTTTCTCCAAAATTTAAAATTGCAATTTTGTTTTTTGGTGATAGAACAATTAATGCTTTTGAGTAGTTGTATGAGTATTTTTGGTCAGTCAATGGTTTGTCTAAAACATAAATCAAACTTTGATTTTCGTCAGAATATTTATTTAGAGCTTCGATAAAGTTTATGTTCAAAGCATTTTTTTCTGCATTTAAATAAAAGTAACTACTCATTTTATTGTTTAATTTTAGTTCAGTTTATATGTCTCGTCCTAAAATACGGCTACAGGTTAAAATTGGTTTTAAGCGGCATTTTTGTGCACGTAGTTAGGTGTTTTATAGTTTAAAGATAAATGTAATCTTTCAGAGTTGTAAAGTTTGATTGCATTTTTGGTTGCACTTTTTGCTTCCTTCACGCTGGCAAAGGTCTGGTCGAGGTAGAATTCATCTTTTAGAATTCCGTTTACACGTTCTGCCAGGGCGTTCTCATAACAGTGGTTCTCTTGTGTCATACTTATGGCGATGCTTTTTCTTTTTAGTTCGTTTGTATAGACATTACTGCAATACTGTATTCCGCGATCAGAGTGGTGTATCAGGTTTTTCAGTCCTCTGTTTGCGTACAGGGCTTTTTTGAGCGCCCTGACACATCCAGAGAGTTCCAAGCTATCACTGAGGTCAAATCCCACGATTTTTCGCGAGTGCATGTCCGTTATGAGCGCTAGGTAGCAAAACCCCTTTATGGTCCTGATGTAAGTGATATCTGCCGCCCAGACCTGATTTGGTCTATCAATGGCTACATCTTTGATGATATTGTCATACTTGTAGAACCTATGGTGCGAATGGGTTGTTCGGGACGAATATTTCTTTCGCCGTATCAACAGGTCATTTTCTCTTAGAATCCGGAACAATCGGTCTCTTCCAATTTTCAGGTTGTGCTTCTGGAAGTCACAATCGAGTGATTTCATTAGTTTTCGAGTACCTTCTCTGGGGAGTGTCCTTCGTCTTTTATGGACGAGTTCTATAACTTGGCTTTCCAGTTGTTTTCGTTCGACAAATCGTTTCTGGTACTTGTAGAGCGCATCACGTTTTAAGGAGAAGCCATGGCAAATAATCTTTTTGCTGAATAGCTTCTCTTTTGAGTTTTTCTCGACAGTTTTCATTAGGGCTTGATGTTTAGTTTTTTTTTAAGTTCCGAAACATCTTTGTAGCCCAGTTTTTCGGCGGCCACTTCCAGGTAACTATCATCGATCATCTTGTCGAGATCCTTTTTAATCAGGAGTTCTTTCAGCTGCTTGAGTTCTTTCTGGAGTGCCTTTATTCGGCTGATTTCATCATCTGTTTGCACGATTACACGGGTGTTCATTAAATCGGTTCGATTGTACTTTTTGATCCATTCGTTAATGGTACTGGGCTGGATTCCGTAAAGGAGTCCGATTTGTCTTTTGGAGTGGTTACCTTTTGAAAGTTCTGTCAGAACTTTCAATTTAAAGCTCTCGCTGTAACGTCTTGAATATCCATCATTTTTATACATATACATTGGTTTAGTGTATACATATTTCAGGACGGGTCAATATTACTGCCAACGGGCTTGTATATGATTTGTGGCGACTTTGCGGCTGCTTCGGCAGAGCGTAAATGCAAGTAGCGTAGTGGCGCAGCATTTGGCTGGTGTCGTTTGCAGGGCAGTGGCGCCGCCTTTCGGAATAATTCCGAGTTGAAAGTTAATCAAAAAATGTCGAAACATTCAATCTTTTCGAATGCCAGCCATAAATTATATACTTTGTTGTAAGTAGTGCATTCCGCACTTTTTTCCTTTTCTCGGTATTTTTTTCTTTCTCTTTTCTGCCGATAATAGGCTACAAAAATTAATGAAAGTGGAAAAAATAGAATTATAAAAATCCATTTGATAATATTAACTAACATCTTAATCATATACTATCCAATCTTTTCAATAACTCTTGCGCATCTAACATTCCGTATTTAGAAGCTTTAGTTAAATATTTACGAGCATTTAATGTGTCTTTTGAGTAATAATAAGCTTCGCCAAGCCAACTCAAAGCATCTGGTAATTCATATTGATATTCGACAGACTGTTTTAAATCTTTTATTGCAAGCTGATATTTTTTTAAATGAATATATGAAATTCCACGTTCAAATTCGATTTCATATTTTCTTACGTAATAATCAGCTTCTCTGTCCCATTGTCCGTAAATATTTATATCAATATAAATACTGTCCGATTTAATAGCACCTTTTGTATTTAAAGCTTTCGTATAAAATAAAACAGCATTTTCGTTATCATCCAATCGTTTATAGTTATTACCAATATTCATAAGTGCTTGAGTATTGTCAGCATCATATTTTAAAATCATTTTATAATCCGCAATTGCTCCATTATAATCTTTAAGAATAGATTTGTCTGCGCCACGGTTCAACAACGCAGGTTTAAAATCCGCTTTTTTCTCAATCGCTTTATCTAAATATGGAATGGCTTCAGCGTATTTCCCTTTTTCTTCAAGTTCGTATGCTAAATCATAATATTGTTCTGCTGTTGTAAAGTCACAAGAGCAAAATAAAAGTGAGATTATTAATATGTAGATTGGTTTTTCTTGCATTACTTACAACGTCTCCGTATATGAAACGTAGCGTGCAAATAGACACTTTCGTTTCGGATTATACACGAGGCGAATTTTTAAATTTTCTTGTTATATTAATTCTTTCAAAAAGCCAAATTTAAAAATTTGGCGATCTTCGCAAATACACACAAACCTCTCGGAAAGCCTATAATAGCTATGTTTTATATACATTGTTGGCAACTGTGCTTATTTCACGTTCGATGCTGAAATCTTCCTTCCAGCGTCAATCAAAACGATATTTTCAGCATTTTCTAAATTCAATTCTTTTAATGTTTTCTTGACTTTATTATATTCTGATGCATCAAAATATAGAATTGCCTTTATTGATTTTTTAGTTGCATTTGCTTTTTCGTAAACCTCCACTTGTTTCGCCAAATTCTGTTTTAATTTGGAATTAGAAGCCAACTTAAATTCAATTAGGGTTTTGTCTTTTGAGCCTTTGGAAATCGCATAGTCAACAGGTCCACGTCCATTATTCGGTTCTCTATTAACATCAAAGTCCGATGCAAACCAAGTCAGTCGATAAATGATTTGTAAATCTTCTTCTCGTTTAATAGGTTGATGATTTACATAAAAAAGTCTGTATCCATCATTATCCTCAATCACAGTTTTTAGATAGTTTATTCTTTTCAATGATTCTTCGTATGAACTTTCAGGACTTATTTCATAGAAGTCCGACTTGTCCATTAATAGCTCAACAAATTTCCCTAATTGTTCGATAAAAATGCTTTCAACTTCTTGAACTTTTTGTTTAGAAATGTTTTTTGCTCCAACTTTATTTTCTTCTTTCTGTTTTACGTAATACTTTATAATTTCTGGAAACTGCTTTATTGTATTATGAATGGCTAAAGAAATTTCTTTTTGAGTATTCTTCTTATTTTTTGGTGGTTTTGGCAATGATTTCTTGAAATAATTAAATATTTCGTGTCTCAATTGGTCATTTGGAATACTACCACATATTCTTGTGAAATCGCCTCTTAAATCATTACTGTTTATCCAATTATCATCTTTAGTAAGTATGTCTCTTGGTGTTAATAAAGCAAAATCTCCAAACAAATATGGAAGTTCATATTCTTTTGGCATCCACCTCTCCAACTCGTAATCAAAATAGACCTTATTTACATTTATGGTTTTTATGTGCTTTTTATCTATGTGCTTTTTGGTAAATTCTTGAGTGTATTCTAATAGAAATTCTTTTATGAGATTTGTTGTAAAATCACTTATGTTGTCTTTACCAACGCCAATTTCAAAAAGTCCTGCCTTTTCAAGATGTGATGATTGAGTGACTTGTTCTTTTCCTAAATCGTCAAACACGATATGAATTGATGAAGAAAATGCTTTTCCGAATTTTGGTCCCAATCCACTTCCTCCATTACCAACTTTACTATAACCAAACCAGTTCTGTTTTACTTCTGGAAATAGATACCAAGATTTTACTTCCGCAAAATCGTTGATTCCGTTTTCTGCTTTTGTTTTAAGAAAAGTCAAGTATTTCAGAATATTCTCGTGAAGTTCTTGATATTCTGTTTTTTTACTTCCAAACAATAAAAAAGGGTCAATAAAAAGAGGTAGGTCATTTATTAATGAAATATTGAATGCTCCAAATTCCTCAAGAATTGAAGGGTTTACTTCGAAGAAATCAGAGAAATATATTTTCATAGGTGATGTTTGTCTTGCATTGTTGCCAACGGTCTTGTATATGGCTCGTAGCGTTCAACTTATAAATTATTTTCGGATTAAGCACGAGCCGAATTTTTAAATTTTACTATTTATCTTTTTATTGGAAATCGTCAAATTTAAAAATTTGGCGACTTTCCAAATATGCCTTAACTTCCGATTTAGCAACTGCCCAGCTATGAGCTATATACGTTGTTAGAGGCAGTTTTTATTACTATTCTAATTCCTTTAGTTTAGCTTGAGCTTCTTGATTTCCGTCTATTCCAACTGCTTTTTTATAGTTGTCAATTGCTTCTGATTTGTTTTTTTGAGATAAAAAGTAATTCCCTAAAGCAACAAAACTTTTTGATTCATTAGGATAGAAATCAGCATTCAGTTCTAAATATGCTAACGCTTTTTTAGGAAGATTATGTCCATCCAACATAAAGAACCCAACTTGATTTAGTAATTCCCAATCAGGTTTTACTTCACGTTTCATTTGAATGCTCAATTTTTCATAGTGGGTTTTAAATGGTTCTGTTAATTCTTTGGCGGAATATTCTTTTGGTGTGTTAAAACGCCACATTTCTGGGAATGGAAACCAAGAGAAAATATACCGCAATCCATTATACTGGGCTGGAACAACAATGCTTCCGTGGTCTTCATTCTCAAAGTATTCCCATTTAAAATTAATCTCTTTATTATTTTTTACTAATAGGTCGTGAAACTTTAAATTGGCTCTAATCTGTTCAGTAGGAACTGTTTTGTCTTTTCTAACTTTAGCCGTGTCCATTGCTTTGCCAATACTATTAGCCACAGCTATATATAATGACTTTTCTTTTCGATTTCCTTTATTTAGTAGTTCTTGAGTTTCTTTAACCAAATTTTCTTCGTCCCACCAAAGACTTGGGTCAATTGCCAAATAATTATCAAAAGAATTTTCGTGATGTAAGTATGAATAAAGTACAAAAAGACCTCCTGTAGAATGACCAATAATGGTATTGTTGTTTTCGGTTGGGTATTTATTGTTGATATAAGGTTTTAATTCTTGATTTATGAATTTTAAAAAATTACTGGCACCTCCAGAAGTTTCCGATTCGTGTCCGCGTTGAAAAGGAACATTAGTATTCGTGAAATCTCTTGTTCTATCCGTATTGGTAATACCAACTATTATAGATTGAGGAATTTTGAAAGGCGTTAGTTGCTTTTGCATTCCAGTAATAACATAAAATTGTTGAGATGCGTCCAATACATAAATAACTGGATATTTTTTAGTGCTATTAAAGTCCTCAGGTGTATGTATCCAAATTTCTCTTTGCTCTTTTAGTATTTTGGAATATAAGCTATCAACCTTCCCAACTACTATTTGCTTTTCGCTATTTTGATTAAATTGTGCTATTCCTTTGAAACATAGGAACAAGGTAATTATGGTTATTACAATTTTAGACTTTCTCATTTGTTTGGTAAGGTTTTAGTTTGTAATTATTTCTTTTGGATAATTGACAACATCAAAAATAATTCCAGACTTGTCCTTTTTACCTATCGTGTTTTTTTAAATTGCCTCTAACGGTCTTGTATATGATTTGTGGCGTCTTTGCTTGCTAGGGCGGCTTAATGAGCCCTTCTTGCGAAATCCACCCTAGACTATGTCTTCTAAAGCGAATTGAGTGTTGAGCGCTTGACAGAGCCAAATTTTTCAAATTAGCCAGAGTAAAAGCGCTGTTTCGGATGGCAAGCCTCGCCGATTTTATCCGAATGACTAATTTAAGTTTTTTGTACGACTTTTCATCGTCTTAACCAACAGAGACATAAATTATATACGTTGTTAGGCTTAGTATGGGGTATTTAGAATTTACTGAATTCCGTAAATACTGTGTCATTCCTTACTCTAAATTTAACCCATCGATCAGATGAAAATCCATTACTGTAATATCCGCAGGGAATTGTTTCAGAAACACTGTCATTTCTTGAAAAATTTAAAACATAGTTTCCATCCACTTTATGTTCTTTCATCATGTAAAATGATTGTGAACTATCTCCTGGTTTAATATCATTTAACAGGTTTAATGCTATTTTCTCCGATGTGTGAAAGTTAATATTCGTTAGTGTATTATCCGTTTCATTTACAATAATAACCTCAATTCCATTTTCTCTTATAATTGTATTCAAACAAGAAATGAATAGAAGTGATAATAGCATTGAAAATGCTTTTTTCATATTATGCCTAACGGTTTTGCATAAAGTTCCGTTGCGGAACTTCCAGACCAAGTTACATAGAATTTCCCTGATTTCCCGAATGGCAATTGATTCCGAGTATCTAAAGATAAGCAATGGACTTTATGCGTTGTTTCCTAACGTTGCACGACCCGAGCTTTGCGAGTGCGATTAAATCTTTCAGCAGAAGACTAATCTTTTTGTCACATTTCCCGCGAGCGCATTTAGTTCCGCCGTGGACGCATCTTTCAGATTTAATACTATTCCAAGAAAGCGTGAATGAATCCGATATTGAATTCGGTTTGATAAGTTGCGTAAATAATTCCGCTCTAAAGACAGTTTCTTTAAACTAACGTTAGTGCCAATGTTTGGTAACGGTTTTGCATATGATACGGCGGGTCTTGAGCGGCTGGATCGGCAGTGCCAACATTTTGCGTCAGCGAAAGTGGGAAGCGCAGCGTGTGAATCAGCCGTGGGCAGTGGCGCCGCCACTACGTAATTATCCGCTGTACCAAATTTTCTATAAAGTTAGGGAATTTAATTGTAGCCGAATGTGAACGCTGTATTATATGCATTGTTACCTAACGTGGTACGACCAGAGCTTAAAAGAGGCGTTCTAAGCCTTGTTGAATAGTAAGCAAGCCTAATATACACAATCTCCCGCAAGCGCAATTAAGTCCGCCGTGGACGAATCTTTCAGGTTTAACACTATTCCAAGAAAGCGTGAATGAATCCGATATTGAATTCGGTTTGATTTGTTGCGTAAATAAATCCGATGTAAAGACAGTTTGTTTAAACTAACGTTAGTGCCAATGTTTGGTAACGGTTTTGCATAAAGTTCCGTTGCGGAACTTCCAGACCAAGTTACATAGAATTTCCCTGATTTCCCGAATGGCAATTGATTCCGAGTATCTAAAAATAAGCAATGGACTTTATGCGTTGTTACCTAACGTTGCACGACCCGAGCTTTGCGAGTGCGATTAAATCTTTCAGCAGAAGGATAATCTTTTTGTCACATTTCCCGCAAGCGCAATTAAGTCCGCCGTGGACGCATCTTTCAGGTTTAACACAATTCCAAGAAAGCGTGAATGAATCCGATATTGAATTCGGTTTGATAAGTTGCGTAAATAATTCCGATGTAAAAACAGTTTCTTTAAACTAACGTTAGTGCCAATGTTTGGTAACGGTTTTGCATATGATACGGCGGGTAATGAGCGGCTGCTTCGGCTGGGCGTAGATGCGGAGTAGCAACGTGGCGTAGCATCTGGCTTTAGCGTCGGCAGGGCAGTGGCGCCGCCTATCGGTTTTATCCGATGGACCAATTTACGATTAATTGTAGGAAATACAATTCACTTAACCATCTGACCGCTGTATTATATGCGTTGTTATCTATTTTTGCGAGACTACCCCTATCTAATTAAATATCCAATTACTTAATGTATAGTTTATTGAATATTTTTATAATTGTAAATAATTATTTTAAACTTAAAATTTTAAAGATTTAAATATGAAGAATATTTTCACACTCATCTTTTTGACTTCATTCAGTATTTGCTTTTCACAAAATGACACAATTTTTTATGATAAGGATTGGAAAGTTGTAATAAAGGAATATGCTTCTTTCTACCGTCCTCCGGTAAAAAAAGTAGGCGAATTATTTGAAGTCAAAGATTATTATATCAATGGGCAAATTCAATCTCACGGATATTCTTCAAGCAATACCCAAGACTTTTGGGAGGGCGAGGTTAAGTACTATTATACGAATGGATCAATTCAAGCTATCAGCAATTATAATAAAAATCAGCTTAATGGATACTTTAAAGATTTTTATGAATCAGGAGAGTTAAAAGGCAAATTCCTCTACAAGGACAATGTGCCTTACGGAGATCATGAAATATATCATAAAAATGGACAACTATATGCAATTAAAACCTTTTCAAATGGGTTAGAAACTGGTGAAATAAGGCAGTATTTTTCAAATGGCAATAAGGAATATATTGGACAGTTTGATGAAAACGGCTTAAAGGATGGCTTATGGCAAGCTTGGAGTCCTGATGGTGAATTGACAACTAGGTATTATTTGAAAAATGGTATAATTGATGGTGAAATATTTGGAACAGATCCAAACCTTAATGCAACATATTCTGGTAAATTTAGTAATGGGCAATTGATTGAATTCACAAGCCAGAATGTAAATCCAATTAATGGCAGTATATACAGGTTAGAAGCTATAAGTCGTGATGGAATCGAAGAATGGAAAATGTATAGAGATGAAGTACTTATTGTCGAATCTTACATTAAAGACAAATTCAAAATTGGTACTTGGAAGATGTATTCAATGGATGGAGAGAATTTAATTAGAATTGTTTCTTACGGAAATCCAGAAAATTGTAATGAAGACTATAAGCCTTTTCCTATAAAACGTGCAATCCCTTTCCATTCTTTTGAAAATAAATATCTTACATTTCAACTTCATGATGTGGCTATTCAGGATTCTAATTATATCGATGGATGTTTAGACGGCGTCTCAAAGGAATTTGATATCGAAGGAAAATTGTTGAAAAGAGTAATTTATGAAAATGGAAATTTAGTAGGAGAAACTATTCTTGAAGAAAGAGAAGATATTGTGTATGCTCCACATCCAATCTACACTAAGATAGAATAAAGAATATAATTTCCTGTGCTTACCTAAAATACAAAGTATTTAATAAAAATATTGAAAACTTCGATTTTTAATAAGGATATTACTGTAAGTTACTAGTTAAACTGTTAATGTTTATTTCGAGCAATTGTAGATAACGGTTTTGCATATGATACGGCGGGTTTTAAGCGGCAGCTTCGGCAGTGCCAACATTTTGCGTCAGCGAAAGTGGGAAGCGTCAGCGTGCGAATCAGCCGTGGGCAGTGGCGCCGCCACTACGTAATTATCCGCTGTACCAATTTTTTATAAAGTTAGGGAATTTAATGATAGCCAAATGTGACCGCTGTATTATATGCTTTGTTATACCGCGTTTCTTAAATTCATTTTGTGTTCAAACTTATTTGAAAATTTGTCGATCAGAGATTTGTCAGCTCTCAAATAATACTCTTTGTTGGTTGTTGTTTTAATCCGAAATTTATAATCATTTGAAAACCATTCTTTGCGAACGAATATTTTTCCTATTTGCCATTTTTCAATTTCAATCCGTTCAGCTTTTGAAATCAGCTGTATTTCCTCTCCAGGCTGAAAAATCAAATTTGCGTTTTCATATATTCGAAAATTCGCAATTCTGATGCCCAAAAGAGTCAGGATCAATCCGGTTAGTCCAGAATAGAGTAATGAATCTCCAATTACGAAGCCGTAATATAAAAACTGCATCTCACTTGGTAAACTGTTTCCGGAAACCCAAAGTATAAAGAACCCAAAAACACTAAGTAATCCAATAAAAAAAAGGATCAATCCTATTTTACTGATCCAAGTTTTTGTTCCGAGTTTTATGTTTTGAGCTATTTTTTCCAAAATGCGGTATAACGGTCTAGTGTATGATTTCGTTGCGAATTTCAGCACTAAAGTTAGCAAATAAATCACAGATAGAAAGTCTGCGAGGACTTTCGTAAGTAGGCTATAACTAGCAATGAATTATACACATTGTTGGCAGTAGTTATTTTAGTTTCTCACTTTCAAAAGTTGCAATAAATTCCTTTCTTGATTTATCAAAATATCCGACAATTACATTAAAATCATTTTCATTTTCTCTTAAAACCTTTCTTGGATTCGCTCGAACTAAATGCCTAGCAATTATAGTTGCTGAGGCTTTGTTTTTTCCTTCTATAATATGTGTAAATCTATCCAGACTGTTCTTAGAGATTACTTCTGTTTTGCTCAATATAGATTTTTTAAGATTACCAAAAATTGATGCATAATTGCTAGTTATCGCTCTTTTCATTTCGAAACCTTGTTTCACTCCGTCATTATTAATGCTTAAAAAATCAAGACCGTTATCTTTTTCTTTACCTTCAAATGTTATAAACATCCTCCACTTATGTTTTTTAGCTAACCATTCGCCGAGGATTGAGTCTTTATTTGAACTTGAATGTGATTCATAAACTTCTTTAACTTCTTCTATCGATGAATCCTCTATTTCTAAATCTAGGATTTTTTTAATTTTATAGAGGAAATCATTTGAATTATACATCCAAAATTTTTGTTCATTGTTAGAACTAAATTCTGAAATTAATTCGTGTCTAGGCGATTTAGTATTAATATTTCCATCAAAATACCACCAATCTTTCTTGTTATCGTTAGTAACAAATATGACAGGTTTTCCATTTACATTAGCATATTTTAGTAATTGTTTCCAGAGGATTAAATCTCCATATTTTTGAAAACCACTTTTTTCATCAAAATCTTCGAAACCAGGTGGGATTTCATTTCTATACCTAAATTCTCCCTCTTTACTAATAGCTAATAATTCATCATAATTCCATTCTTCACCTATTGTGAAATTTTCTTTAAAAGAATGATAAACTGAATCACTTGATTTTATTTTTTCAATTTGTTTAATTTTCTTTTTTATGTCTTTTTCTAGAAGCTTTTTGAAATTTTTGAATTCCTCATCTGTTTTTGACAGATATTCGTCTAAAAGATTAATCCTTTTTTCTAGATGGTCAAAATATTTATCTTCAAAAAATGGATGTTTATCATCTTTATGAGTTTTTTCTACAAGTGTTTTTAAATGTCCTTTAACATTAGCTATCTGTTCAGTCTTGAATTTTTTTATGATTGAGTGCATTTCGTCAAAGTGGCCACTATCCTTATTGTCTTTACTTTTTGATAGTAAACTTTGATATGTTTCGATAGGCTTCATCATTACCTTATCTCTATTTTTTTGAAACTCATAGAAAACTTGATATGGAAGCCACATTCTATTTTCTATTTTTCTAAAAACAGTGTCAAAAATTTCATTTTGTGTTTTACTTGAATAGTAATAGAAATCAAGTAGGGAAGAAGTGTCAAAAATAATTAAGGCATCATTAAACAATGATTTTTCTTCATTTTCATCTATTAAATATTTGTTCGTCATTTTGTCTAATTACTGCCAACGGTCTTGTATATGGCTCGTAGCGTGAAAATTAGCGATTATTTTCGGATTAAGCACAAGCCAGATTTTTAAATTTTACTATTTATCTTTTTATTGGAAATCGTCAAATTTAAAAATTTAGCGGCTTACCAAATACGCTTTAACTTCGTTTGAGCAACTAATTAGCTATGAGCTATATACGTTGTTGTAGGCAGTACTTATTCGTCAGACAATAGTTTAATTATTGCAATACCCAATAATCCACCGACAACCCAATTCAATGCTGAATTATTTTCATTTTTCTTTTCCTTCTCAATCATCTTTCTCAAGTTATTTACGCTTTCTTCAGGGAAATGTCGATTGAATCTAATTATTAAATTACCTTGTTCAAATGCTGGATTAATTGGAACAGTATCTTCAATTATGAAAACGGAAGTTTTTTTATTTATCTGTGCGATTTCCCATTCCTTCATAACTGATTGTGAATTAACACCTGAATGTGAAGCGATTCCAATGAAAAGGTCAGTTTTAGCTATTTTATTTCGTACGGCAAATTCAAAATTTTGACCTTGATTTAAGCTATTATAACTATTTTCCACATAGTAACCGTTGTTTGATAAATACTCGGAAATCAAAGAAAGAACGTATAATTGACTATCGTCCATTGAATATGATATAAATGCAGTTTTTTTCATTCCGATAAAATTTTTGTTATATCTATAGATTTCGCTCTTTTAACCTTATAATCATAAAATTCAGGAAAAAAATGTTCGTGTAGGTCAGTCGTTTTGTAAAGCCTTTCTTCAAAATCACTTCCGTTCCAAATAACATATTTGCGATTCCACCTACAGTTCCGACTTAAATTATCAAATGTATTCGTAACTCCTGATGTAACTGAGTTTTTGCAAATTAGTAAATAACCATCTGCTCTATATTCTTCTAATAATGTAGGAATGTCAATTTTATCTAAATTACTTTTTTTAAGTTTATCGTAAAATTTACATTGAACTACCCATTTTCGTTCAAATGGCATTATGGAATCGTTAACTCTCATAGTCAACAAAATGTCTCGACCACCATCAGGTCCAATTCCAGTTCTATTGACAATGACTTCTGTCAGATGATTTTCTTCTAATTGAATAATCTCATTGAAATATCTTGAAGCGAGATTTTCGAACTGCTCCCAATTATCAATTTCAGATAAGTTAATTTTATTCATTTAGTTTCTCTCGTATTGCCTACAACGGTTTTGCATATGATACGGCGGGTAATGAGCGGCTGATTCGGCAGAGCGTAGATGCGGAGTAGCAACGTGGCGTAGCATCTGGCTTTAGCGTCGGCAGGGCAGTGGCGCCGCCTATCGGTTTTATCCGATGTATCAATTTTTTATAAAGTTAGGAAATTTAATTAAAGCCGAATGTGAACGCTGTGTTATATGCGTTGTTGGGCATAGTTATTTCCAATAATATTTAGCTTTGAATTCAAAAGACATTCCGTCCAGATTAGGTAAATTGAGATTTGAATAGAATGGTAAACGGTTCTTTTTTAAGGTAATGTATTCTTCTTCGATATCAACATAGAAATATTGTAAAGCTTTATTTAAAGAGTTTATAACATTATTTAATTTAAATATCTTATCAATTTTTTTTTGAATTTCTTTATCAAAAAAATCAGATCTCAAATAAATTAAAGCAACACCCAGCTCTTTACTTGCATATGGAAAATGAATCTTCTCGATAAGCAAACGATCTAGGAATTCATAGACAGGAGTTAATTGTAATTTGTGAATGTGTTTCGTTTCAATAGTTTGATTAATGAATAAAAAGGCAAACCACTCTGCCGGTCTTGGAGAAAGCACGTTCGCAACTGCTACCGATGAAGGAAATTTATTGAAAATATGATAATGAGTTCTTGATAAAGGAATAGAAATTAAATATTTGGCACATAGATATTCCTGAAGTGACAAATGACTAAATTCGAAATTATTGTTATTTAGTTCAATTATTAGTCCACTAATTGATTCCAAATCCTTTATAATGGCTTTACTATCATTCTTTGTAAGTTCTGGATACCTTAAATAAACTTTTTGATACGCAGATTCCAATTCAAAAAGGTTAAATGTCTTTTTTACTTCGAAAGTGTAACTCAATTCATAGGTTAATTCTGAAAGAAAATCTTCTTTTTTATTTAAGTCAAAATGCTGGTATTTTGAATACCTTGTAATTTTCGTTTCTTTGTCATCATCCCAGTCTCTAAGAACTAATTGAATTATTTGTCGATAAATATCAATCGAACGAGAAGGTAAGATATAGTTATTGTTTTGATAAATGAGAATCAGAAATGTCAAAAACAGTGGTCTATCTGATAAATCGTAATATGGTAGTTTTTTTAAAGTTTTTAGGAACTTTTTTGGATTGTCTAACCAAATCGAGCATATGGATTTTTTCTGGTCAATATCCAGAGAGCATATATCAAAATTGACAAATTGCTTAAAACTTCCAATTTCCTGAATGTATCTAGATGTTAAAAAAATCTTGGAGTTAAGTAAAGACTGTGAAAGATTCTTAATTTCATTAAATAAGCTATCTCTAATTTGTGATTTTACTTCATCTAGGCCATCCAAGAAAATTATTGTTGGCACATCGTTAAGATAACTTGATAACCCATCTTCTATCGTTGTGTTGCCAATTTGGTATTTAAAACCAGTTATTCTATCATTATGGTCTTTAATTTCAACTTTGTCTATAGGAATTCTCAACTGATTGCAAAGATGAGTCATCAATGATTCACTATTTTTAATCTCAGCTATTTTTATAACAACTAAAAATGAAAACGGAAAAGTTTCTTTTTTCGAAGAAAATAGTGTTTCAAAACTTTTTCGCACCAATCGCTTTAGCGTTGTTGTTTTACCAGCACCAACATCTCCTAAAATTAAAGTATGTCTAGGGTCGTAAAGTAGTTGTTCCTCTGTAACTGTATTACCTCCTTTTTTAGCTTTAAAAATGCGATTTTGGTTATGCATTTCTAGTTGCACGGAGTTTTCTAGCAGATCTTTGGTATCTGGGAGTTTAAAAGTGGATAGATTTTCTGAAAAGGTAATAGCTTTGGATAGGTTAAATGATATGCCTTCATTGATATCCTTTGCGATTATTTTAGGCTCAGAAACGAAAAATCTTCCAAGAAATCCCACCGATTTTTCAACCGAAATTTCAATTAACTTTTGAAATATTATTAAATCAACTTCCATTTATGAAATCACACGTATATTATAATTATGCCCAACGGTTTCGTGTATGATTAGTTGCGTTGGCTAGGATTAAGTTAGTAAACAAAAACGAACTAGAGGAAATTCCGAAGGAATTTCCAAGTAGGCGAAAATCAAGCAATTGATTATACACGTTGTTGGGTTTTCGTTATTCTTCAAGTTTCAATAATTCATTTTCAATTCGAGTAATCAGTTTCTCAGATTTAGATTTTGCTTTATTCAATGGATCTCTTACTTCAAACCATAATTGTTTATTTAAACTTTTAATGAAATAATTATATTCTTTATCAACTTTTAATAATTCGAAGTCATGCGGTATCATTGCTCTATCTTCAGTATTCCACAATCTATCAAATCTTGTATTAAAAATATTATTACTTGCATTTTCAATGACATTTGCATAGCGATTTATACTAGTGTCAAACTTTCTTTTTGCGAATGAGTAGTAATCTACAATTTCTATTTTCAAACTATCATTCGTTATGATATTTAAATCGGTTGCGGTCATGGTTGCATAAACTTCTTGTTCGATAGTTGGCATCCATCTAGCAGTTGAATTTAGAAAATGAAAATTCAATGAATCTTGATAAGGTAAATTGTCTTCAAACACCTTGATTAGAATGTTTATGGAATAATCAACAGTTCTAAATTCTTCAATGTTCGAGTCAATATTTTCTAAGTCTTTTTCAAGACTTCTTTTAAAAGTTTTTAGAAGAGCTATTTCATTCGATTTTACTTTTTGCTGTTCATTCCAATTATTAATTTGAAGAGCAATTAAAATTCCGATAACTACTAATACTATTTCTCCAATCGCATAAAGCAAATACTTACTGAATTTATTTTCAGAGATTAGTTTTTGTCTTATTTTTCTAAAGAATTTTATCATTAATTATTGGTTAGTCATAATGAAACCCAACGGTTTTGTATATGATACGGCGGGGCATGAGCGGCTGATTCGGCAGAGCGTAGATGCGGAGTAGCAACGTGGCGTAGCATCTGGCTTTAGCATCGGCAGGGCAGTGGCGCCGCCTATCGGTTTTATCCGATGTATCAATTTTTTATAAAGTTAGGAAATTTAATTAAAGCCGAATGTGAACGCTGTATTATATGCGTTGTTACCTAACGTGGTACGACCAGAGCTTAAAAGAGCCGTTCTAAGCCTTGTTTAATAGTAAGCAAGCCTAATATACACAATTTCCCGCGAGCGCAATTGAGTCCGCCGTGGACGAATCTTTCAGATTTAACACTGTTCCAAGAAAGCGTGAATGAATCCGATATTGAATTCGGTTTGATAAGTTGCGTAAATGATTCCGATGTAAAGACAGTTTCTTTAAACTAACGTTAGTGCCAATGTTTGGTAACGGTTTTGCATAAAGTTCCGTTGCGGAACTTCCAGACCAAGTTACATAGAATTTCCCTGATTTCCCGAATGGTAATTGATTCCGAGTATCTAAAAATAAGCAATGGACTTTATGCGTTGTTACCTAACGTTGCACGACCCGAGCTTTGCGAGTGCGATTAAATCTTTCAGCAGAAGGATAATCTTCTTGGCACATTTCCCGCAAGCGCAATTGAGTCCGCCGTGGACTCATCTTTCAGGTTTAACACTATTCCAAGAAAGCATATATGAATCCGATATTGAATTCCGCGTAATTAAATGCGTAAATAATTCCGATGTAAAGACAGTTTATTTAAACTAACGTTAGTGCCAATGTTTGGTAACGGTTTTGCATATGATACGGCGGGTAATGAGCGGCTGCTTCGGCAGTGCCAACATTTTGCGTCAGCGAAAGTGGGAAGCGCAGCGTGCGAATCAGCCGTGGGCAGTGGCGCCGCCTATCAGTTTTATCCGATGGACTAATTTACAATTAATTGTAGGAAATACAATTCACTTAACCATCTGACCGCTGTATTATATGCGTTGTTGGGCACTGGCTATGCCAATCAGTAATCTTGTACAAGTACCTCTGTTGGAATCCGAAGTGTTTTGTTGAGTTGACGAATCATATTCAAAGTCAATTTTCGTTTGCCATTTAGAATTTCGCTTACTCTACTTTTAAATCCAACAACAGCCGCAAGGTCCTTTTGTTTCATACCCATTTGATCCATTCGAAATTTGATGGCTTCAATTGGGTCTGGCATCTCGATTGGAAAATGCTCGTTCTCATATCGGTCAATCAAAATTGACAATATTTCGAGTTCATCGCCTTTTGGTGTCCCCAATTTGGCGTCGAAAATGACTTCTAATCTTTCTAAGGCTTTTTGATAATCCTTTTCGTTTCTAATGGGTGATATTTTCATAATCAAATTTCGTTAGCGTTAATTTTATCGTACTCTGCATGTGTTCCAATGAACCTAATCCAGCCAATTTGAAAGTCAAAGTTAAATTTCACAATCAGTCGATAATCATTACCTTTGATATTGAAAACTATTCTGTTTTCCGTCAAAATGCTCGCACTTGGATACTCAGCCTTAAGTTCATTTATGGTTTTCCATTCTGCCTTTTCGGCTTCACGATACCATGCTTTGAGTTGTTGCTCGCAATCAGCATGTTTTATCCAAAAATCTCGTAAGGTTCTCTTCGCAATTATTCTCACATTAATGTATTTGACGCAAATATAAACAAAAAGTTACCAAAACGGTAACTTTTAACTAAATTTCTTTGCTTGTGCCCAACGGTCTTGTATATGATTTGTGGCGATTTTGCTTGCTAGGGTGGCTTAATGAGCCCTTCTTGCGAAATCCACCCTAGACTATGTATTCTAAAGCGAATTGAGCGTTGAGCGCTTGATTGAGCCGAATTTTTCAATTTAGCCAGCGTAAAAGCGCCATTTCGGGTGGCAAGCCTCGCCGTTTTTATCCGATTGACAAGTTAGTGAAAAAATATAGGAAGTTTAACTCGTTTAACCCTCTAAGCCATAAATTATATACGTTGTTATACGCAGTCGACCTATTCTAAAAGTTCGAACTTATTTAAGAATATTTTGAAATATTCAAGATCAGAATCAAATGTATCTTCATCAGCTACGTAGTTTATCCACAAATAGGATTCATTAGTTTCAATCAGAATAAATTGCCCTAAAATTATTCGGTCATCGATATCAATTGAAACTTTAAAGGAATCAAATTTTTGAAAAGTTACTGGAGTTACATTAATTAGCTTGCTTTGATTTCCCCACAACCAATTTCGGCCATTATCTCTAAAATATTCGGGATTTCCTATTATGTGGTTTTTGAAATCTTCAAAGCTCTGAAAGTCCTGCTTATTTGCAGAATTTACGCATATCGCATTCTTTCGACCTTCTTTTCGAGGTATCATCATGCAAAAATTATAAGGACTATTCGTCTCTTGTATTTCCAACGATTTGGGAACTTCCGCCTGATATCCATTTAAAGTGTCAAGATATATTACTTTTCTTGCATTTCTGAAAAGGCCTGAAATGCGAAGAATTGTTATTTCTGAATTATTATAAGGCGTCACTACTACTTTTCCAGTATTTTTTTTGACGCGATAATTTTCAGCATCTTGCGCATTTGAAGGGCATATTGTAAAAAGAAGGAATAATGGAATAATTAATATTTTCATTTTTTAGATTGCGTATAACGGTTTTGCATAAAGTTCCGTTGCGGAACTTTTCCAGACCAAGTTACATAGAATTTCCCTCATTTCCCGAATGGCAATTGATTCCGAGTATCTAAAAATAAGCAATGGACTTTATACGTTGTTACCTAACGTTGCACGACCCGAGCTTTGCGAGTGCGATTAAATCTTTCAGCAGAAGGATAATCTTCTTGGCACATTTCCCGCAAGCGCAATTGAGTCCGCCGTGGACGCATCTTTCAGATTTAACACTATTCCAAGAAAGCGTGAATGAATCCGATATTGAATTCGGTTTGATAAGTTGCGTAAATAAATCCGATGTAAAGACAGTTTGTTTAAACTAACGTTAGTGCCAATGTTTGGTAACGGTTTTGTATATGGCTCGTAGCGTGTAAATTAGCGATATTTTTTCAGTTAAGCACGAGCCGAATTTTTTAGTTTTCTTATTACCTTTTTTTCTCAATAAGCCAAATTAAAAAATTTGGCGGACTTGCAAATATACCTTGACTTCGATTGAGTAACTGATTAGCTATGAGCTATATACGTTGTTACCTGCTGGCTTTCTGCGTATTGTTTGATTTTTTATCTGTCATTCTACTAATTCTATATTTACCAAACTTAATTAAAATCAGAACGAATGCTAAAACTGATGTAAACCAAGCTGTGTTGTAAACACCATAATAAAAATCGTCAATAGGTATAGATTCGGAAAATTGTGTTCCTAAAACTATGCAAATCAAAAATACTCGGATGAATTTTTTCCATAGACCTGTTTTTGTTATCATTTCATAAATTCCGATGATTAAAACAAACATGAATAAGGTGTCTCCGTGAAAAATCCGATTTATATGTTCAACAAATTCAGGGTTTGCCTTTTCCCAAGCGATAAAGTTTATGTAACTGATAACAGACAAAATCAGTTGGATTGATATTATTAAAATCGAAAAAAGCGGTTTGTGAAATTTCATTCTTTAGGGTTATGCTTTTTCCAATTATCTACTCGTTCATATATTCGGTTTCCAATTTCTAATCCGTCCATTCCAACTAAATCATCCCAATCACAAGTTGGCGCAAACCAAATCCATAATTCCGAGATGTCTATACGATTACCATATTCAATGTCGTCAATATAATCGACCAAATGAGAATGAAAGTCTTCTGCAGAGTCAAATCGGTTAGAATATCCGCCCTTAAATTCTGCTAAAATTTTTTCAGCTTTGTGCAAGTCATCGACAAGTTCAAAAAACTCCCACTTTTTCCAATATTCATCTTTGGAAAGTCCTTTTGGTTTGTTCTCAAAAAATCGGTTTATCATTTCAACACGATGTTTTTTTAGCTTGCAGGTAACGGTTTTGCATATGATACGGCGGGTAATGAGCGGCTGCTTCGGCTGGGCGTAGATGCGGAGTAGCAACGTGGCGTAGCATCTGGCTTTAGCGTCGGCAGGGCAGTGGCGCCGCCTATCGGTTTTATCCGCTGTACCAAATTTTCTATAAAGTTAGGGAATTTAATTAAAGCCGAATGTGAACGCTGTATTATATGCGTTGTTATGTAACGTAAATCTAAAAGATCAATTCTTCATAAATGACTTCGTCCGATATTTCTTCAACGTTTCCTGCGTATTGTTTTCCTCGAAGTTTTCCAACGGTGTACGCCACTAATTCCTCCTGCGGAAATTCTTGAATTAATTCCTGAATTGCTTTAATATCCAATTCGTCCTCAATTTTAGCTAACCAATTATCTTCAAATTCTTCTGCTAGAATTAAAGGCATCCGAGGTTCTTTTAATTTTGGATTGTTGTGAATTCTACCCATCATTTCGTTACCAGAAGTTGTCACAATTGAAAAGGTATTTGTAATTCCGTTAGTTTCCGGATCTTTCCATTCGCTCCATAATCCTGCAAGGGCAAGAGGCTCATTGTTTTTTCTTGAAATGTAAAAAGGGTAGGTGTTTCCATTAAAATGATGATGTTCATAAAATCCATCAACATAAATGATACATCTGTTACTTTTTGCTGAATTTCTGAAGGACGGTTTTTCAAATATGGTTTCACCTCTTGCATTTAAGGTATTATTCCAAAGTTTTTTCAGTTGTTCATTATCCTTTACCCAATGAGGAACTAAGCCCCAAGTTGCAACTTCTGGAAAAATAGGTGAGCGGTCTGTGTAAATTAGTAATTCAGGATGACTAAAACCTGATTTATGATGAATCGGAAGATCAGTTAAAGGAGCAAGTTTTTCAATAATTTCTTCAATTGCTTGAGAATCATTTCTTCTTCTAGCCCTGTTCAATTGAGCTTCTAAACTTGCTTTGATGTCATAGCACATAGTTCAATTGATTTATGTTACATAACGGTTTTGCATATGATACGGCGGGTCTTGAGCGGCAGCTTCGGCAGTGCCAACATTTTGCGTCAGCGAAAGTGGGAAGCGCCAGCGTGCGAATCAGCCGTGGGCAGTGGCGCCGCCACTCCTTATTTATCCGCGTGACTAATTTACGATTATTTGTAGGAAATCCAATTCACTTAATCATCAGACCCGCTGTATTATATGCGGTGTTGTGCTTTCGTACCGGTCTAACTAGTATTCTTTATTCCATTGTGGTAATCCGCCATAAAGTTCATAATATCTTTGAAGTAAAATGCCTTCTACGTAATTCGGTATATCGTTGTTTAATTCGTCAAAAGTATGATACCAATAAACATCTAACGCCTCAATATTATCCGCTAAAACTTTATCTTTCCAAGTCTTTCTTCTAGCCCCGCCAAATTGTTTTCCGTTAATCAGTCGATCACACATTCCACCAATCCTAATTTTCATTTTTCCATCATTAGTTATTTTGCCCGATGATCCGATGTATACTAAATCAATTTTACCGTTTTTTAGAGCATAAACTAAATATACTCCAATTCCATTATTTGGGGCATTACAAACATCCTTTAATTCGTCATTTTTACTATAAAAGAAGTGGTTTGTTTTTTTATATTTCTCTAATTCGTCAAACATTTACTAGATTTTTTTAGGTATGAAGCGCAACGGTTTTGCATATGATACGGCGGGTTTTGGGCGGCAAGCGTCGGCAGTGCCAACAAAACTGCGTCAGCATTTGTGGGAAGCGCCAGCGTGCGAATCAGCTGTGGGGCAGTGGCGCCGCCGTTACGTTATTATCCGCTGTACCAAATTATTTTATAAATTTAGGGAATTTAATTTAAGAGGAATGTGACCGCTGTATTATATGCGTTGTTGGCAACTGGTAAATTATCAAAAGGGCAAATCAATATCATTTTGCTCATTGCCGATATCTGTATTAAAATTAGATTCTAAATATTCTTTTAATTCTTCTTTGGCGTAATTTATATAATCAATAGTGTTATCAATATATTTACGTAAACTCCCAGATGTATTAATACGTAATTTTTTAACGCTTTTTATTAATCGATCAATCGCTTCATCCGCAAGAGGATCTTTTAAAATAAAACATCCAGGTAATATAGTTTTATGAATTCCTTTACCTCCTTTAAATGGACAATTGTATTCTAACACATTCTCATCAGTATCGAATTCTTTTTTAAATTCGGCTGAAGAGTGCGCTATTATACCATAGAACTGCAATTCATCTTGCAACACAAATGCATCAATTAATGGTTGTCCAAAAAAGATTGATGAATTATAATCTATTGTCATCTTGCCATTAGCTACTGCACCTTTATGTGGAATTTCTTCTTCAAATAATTGTTGTGATAAAAATGAGATACAACCTATAAACGCATCGGCACACGATTTACTATTATCCTTTGAAAAAATCATTATACTGTCTGAATAAGTCATAACGTGAACTATTTGAATCGGTTCGTCATTTTCATCTAAATCATAACCAAAACCAGTCTGAGAATAAAATAGTGATTCAGATACAGATTTCATCATTAAATATACCTTGTTGTGACTGTTTCTTGAAACTAAATTTTTAAAACCCATTATGTCTATGATTCCAACATATCGAGTACAAGTTGTTTTCCAACCTTTAGGATATTCTTCGTTTTCTTCTATGTTCACATTTTAATTTTTACTTGTTGCCAACGGTTTTGCATAAAGTTCCGTTGCGGAACTTCCAGACCAAGTTACATAGAATTTCCCTGATTTCCCGAATGGCAATTGATTCCGAGTATCTAAAAATAAGCAATGGACTTTATGCGTTGTTACCTAACGTTGCACGACCCGAGCTTTGCGAGTGCGATTAAATCTTTCAGCAGAAGGATAATCTTCTTGTCACATTTCCCGCAAGCGCAATTGAGTCCGCCGTGGACGCATCTTTCAGATTTAACACTATTCCAAGAAAGCGTGAATGAATCCAATATTGAATTCGGTTTGATAAGCTGCGTAAATAAATCCGATGTAAAGACAGTTTGTTTAAACTAACGTTAGTGCCAATGTTTGGTAACGGGCTTGTATATGATTTGTGGCGACTTTGCGGCTGAATCGGCAGAGCGTAAATGCAAGTAGCGTAGTGGCGCAGCATTTGGCTGGTGTCGTTTGCAGGGCAGTGGCGCCGCCTTCCGGATTAATTCCGAGTTGAAAGTTAATCAAAAAATGTGGAAATGTTCAATCTTTACGAATGCCAGCCATAAATTATATACGTTGTTAGCTACTGGCACTTTACTATGTTTATTTTCAAGTTCTTGCAGTTAGATAATATTAAATAATTAAAATTCAGTCCTTTTAAAAGTATTTTATATCTCTAAACACGGTTAATGTAGGTTCTTCAGACTTTTCTTTTGTGCCTTCCATGAACATATCTAAACGAACCCAATTATTATGGGAATCGTATTCGTAATCATAATAACGCCAGCGCACGGGTTTGCCATTATCATCTATATCAATACGTTGGGTAAGGTTTCCCCAATCATCATAATATAATTCCATATTTTTAGTGGGATACCTTTTAACAGTAGAAAGTGTAAACCTATTTACTTTAAATGGCAAATCGCTTTGATTGTCATAGGCATAATCCTCTTGAAAGACTTTAAAGTCATTTATAGTCAACACCGTCTGGGTTATCCTGTCATTCTCGTCATAAGTATAAGTGTATAGGTTGGTTTCCCCTGCTGGTAATGCAATATCATTAACCATCCTGTTTTGCATCTTGTACATAAAACCATCGTCCTTCAAGTACTCATCTGGCAAAAACTGCATTTTAATTATGCGATCTTTTTCATCATAACTGAAAATACGTTTCTCAAACGTGTTGTTCCCTTGACGTAGGAGATCGGTCAAAGAATCTTCGTGAACATAAATGTCTTCTCTAATTATCTTTTTTTTATCTACTACGTAATCAAATTTAACCTGAGTTGTGTCGTTAGTGGGAGTATATATGGATAAATAATTAACTTGTATTCCGTAAGGATGTTCAATCGGGAATTTAGGAACACCTAGTTGTCTTAATCCAATCTTAATTTTGTAGTCCTCAATATCATATATGTATTTGTTTACGTTTCTATTGTTAAAATCGTTTGTTTCAATACCAATTGAATCTTTATGGCGCAAGGAGGTAAAAGTTCGAAAACCTAAACTATCAAATACTAACCTTCCATTAAATAGGCTATGGCTCCAAAACTCATTAGCGTTTTCGTAATAGCTCCAATTTTCCCGATTTATTTCGTAGTTACGTTCATATTTAAAAATAACCTCTCTGGGTTTTCCTTGTAAGTTATATTCCTGCCAGCCAGTATAAATCGAGAAGTTGTTGGGACTGTCGGTTTGTTTAACCAAATCATTTTTCTGTGAACTATCACACGAAAGCAAAATCAAAAATAAAGTATAATGGGCAATAAGTATCTTCATTATATTTTTTAATTGTATTCTTAAATTTATAATCGCTAATTCAAATTTTCTAAATATTTCTTTAGTGCTTGTAGCTAACGGTCTTGTATATGATTTGTGGCGACTTTGCTTGCTAGGGTGGCTTAATGAGCCCTTCTTGCGAAATCCACCCTAGACTATGTATTCTAAAGCGAATTGAGCGTTGAGCGCTTGATTTAGCCAAATTTTTCAATTTAGCCGGAGTAAAAGCGCTGTTTCGGATGGCAAGCCTCGCCGTTTTTATCCGATGGACTAAGTTATGTTTTTTGTACGACTTTTCATCGCCTTAACCAACAGAGCCATAAATTATATACGTTGTTAGCCACAGTTATTCTTCCCTAATTATTTTTAATATTTCTAAAGTTCCATTTGTTAAGTCTTGAATATTTAGAAATGAAACCCCAATAACTTTAGGAAAATTTCTTAGCTCAATAATAGTTTTTTTTGAGACTCTCTCGGAATGAATTATTTGACCTAAACTATTTATTAAATCTATTTTAATATTGTTGGAATTCGAATTAATTTCGAGAATAGAATGTTCGGTAACTGGATTGGGATATATAATTGAATTTTTGTGTTTGTTATAATCATTTATTTCTAAAATAGCCTCACTATTACATGAGTTATGTTCAATGGCGTTATTTAAATCAGTTAATATTGAATATATCTCTAAAGTCGCTTCAACATCAACAACTCTTTTAAGCAGATCAGATTGTGATGATGGAAAAGCTTTTTCAACAGATGTAATGTGTGTTTCAAGTATTGTTAAATCTTCATTTGATATAATATCAATTCCAATAATAAAGTCGATAAAATCATCTTTGTCAAAGTCGTTTGGAACATCAGTACTCGTTAATAATGCATAATATCTAAACGTTCCATCACTCCATGAACAATCGTTAACTACGCAATAATGAAATTCAATTGAATTATTTAAATCATCTAATATTGAGAATACATCTAGCGTAGTCACAATAGTCACCGTCGTGTGTGGATTTTGCGAGGGAAAGGTTTTATAAACTAATGTTATGTGTTCATTTAGAATTGCTAAATCTTCATTAGAAATGTTATCAAGACTGATAATATGATTAATAAAGTCATTTTTATCAAATTCGCTTGGTACATTTACGATATATAATTTTGCTTCATATCGAAAGGTACCATCACCTTGAGAGCAATCGTTTTGACTATAACAAAATGTAAACCCTAATATTAAAGTCAGAAGTAGTAATATTTTTTTCATTTCTTTGATTTTAATTGTGGCTAACGGGTTTGCATATGATACGGCGGGTTTTAGCGGCAGCTTCGGCAGTGCCAACATTTTGCGTCAGCGAAAGTGGGAAGCGCAGCGTGCGAATCAGCCGTGGGCAGTGGCGCCGCCATTACGTATTTATCCGCTGTACCAAATTTTCTTTAAAGTTAGGAAATTTAATGATAGCCGGATGTGACCGCTGTATTATATGCGTTGTTGCCCACAGTTATTTTTCGACAATGTCCCATAATTCATAAGAACTCCAGCGTGTTTCTCCTTTTTTCATAATCTCAATTTTGTCCTCTGCTGTTTTTTCATATTTGCCATCAATCTCTTCCCAAACATCATACTTTAAAATAACAATACCTTTTGGGTCGCAACTTTTTTTGAGTTTAATTTTTAATTCCAACTTTTCAGAGTTCAAGTCTTGAATTATTGCAGTTGCATAACATTTGTCGTCCATCCATTTCTCTTCTTGTTTTTTAGAAACGAAATCATAGTCAAAAGTAAATTCGACAATATCTCCGATTTTGTATTCGCTAAACTCTTTGTTTTTTCTTTCAGTTTCTTTACGTTCGGATTCTGCCCAATAATCTTTGTAATACTTTATTTGATTATCTAATTTTATTTCAATTCCGTTGAGTTTTCGATGAAGCGAAGTCAAAATTATTCCTGACATATCATCAGGATGATTTATTCCTAAATCTCTAAAAAATTTTGATAATTCAGATGTTCCAGCCCAAAGTTTCCAATTGTTTCTTAATGACCTTCCAGTTCCGAAATGTAATTCAGAAGTTGCCTTTTGTTCCTCTTTGTTTTTAAATTCGTTTAAATTTTCTTCTGACCACTTACATTCAAAAAAAGCAATTGCGTCATTTAGGTCAGTCGGAATATATTTCTCAATAAATTTTCCACAATCATTTTGGCTTATCAGTAAAGTTGGAAAAATGAGAAATAAGACAAGAATTTTTTTATTCATAATTCGGTTGTTTCTCCAAAACTATAATCCTTTTTTTATATTCAAAAATTATAATGAGTGAACTGTTCATTTCGATTAGGGAACTGCTTTTTTTAATTGTGGGCAACGGTCTTGTGTATGAAACGTAGCGTGTAAAAAGACGCTAATTTTTCGGATTAAACACAGAGCCGAATTTTTATATTTTGTTTTTAATTTATCAATTTTAAAAGCCAAATTTAAAAATTTGGCGGGCATTGTAAATAAACTCAAACCTCTCGGAAAGCCTTCGCTAGCTATGTTTTATACACGTTGTTGTAGTGCGTTTTTTTCCAATCCTTTAATTTTAAATTTAATTTACGTGCGCCAAGTATTACTCCCGAAAAAACTAAAAGTATAGTCAGCTTGTAATATTCTTGATTTGAAAACGATTCTGTAATAATCATAACTGAAGCCAAAATACAAGCAATTGGAATAAAATAAGATATTACCATAATAGCTTTGAAAGCAAGATTTTGTACTGTTGAATTGCCTTTTACCCAATTCAGTTGCTTTATTGGTACAATACTAATGAGATGATAAAACATATGAAAACCAATATTCATAACTAATGCAATTCCAAATTTATCTTGAACTGATAAGTTTTTGATTGGTATTAAAATCAAAATCAGACTTACTGCAATTAGAGTATATGCAATCAGTTTATAAAGTTTATGTAATTTATTTTCGGTCAAGGTTTTCAATTAAGTTTTTTATTTTCTAACTCCGTAAATCTTTGTTTGTCAGTTGTTTTTATTTCAGTCAATTCAAAGTGATTTTTGTCTAAAACATTAAAATCAACTAGACTCAAATAGAGCTCAACAATATTTTTGTCTATCATTATCTTTCCACCACCACCCCAATGTCTATCAGTTCCATTTTTCTTAATTCCAGAAACCCAATATTCGTCTCCGTTTTCTATATCAAAGTAATTTCCTGCAATTCCTTGAGCATTTGAATTTTTAAGTGCTCTTCCATTGAAATACACAGTCCGTCCAGATTTCGAAAATTCAGCCATTCCAATCCAAGCTGGTCCATTATATCCAAATCCGCTTTTCAATTCGATATATTTTAATTCAGGTTTCATTTTTTCTCAAATGCACTACAACGGTCTCGGCTATGAGTAGTTGCTTGGGTTAGCAATTAACTTTGCAAGTACGCACAAAACTGAAAATCCGCGAGGATTTTCAGAAGTAGGCGAGAACAAGCAATTACTTATAGCCATTGTTGGCAACAGTTTTTTTATTCATTATTATTCAAAACGTATTTCAATCCGTCATAAAAACTCGGATAAGGAACGTGTCCATAATTGTCGTAGGTTACGTACTTGAATGATAGTCTCGCTCCTAATTCAGATTTTACTTTTTTTGAAAATTCGAGCATTGCAGTATGAACTTCTTTTTTAGGGTCAAATGGGTCAGCTAAAGAGTTAGCAACAAATAGCATTTTGCCAATAAATTGGTCTTTGTTTTTAAAAGATTTGTCAGTTAAGGTTCCAAAATAATAATCCATATCCGCGTACCATCCTGCACTATTTCCAATATAATTGTCAAACAATTCTGGTTTTACCAGAAAAGCATACATTACGAATAATCCGCTCAACGACCTTCCTCTAATAGTCCTTGTTCCATTTGTACGATAATTTTTCTCAATATGTGGAATTAGTTCATTTCCAATGAATGAGAGAAAATTTTCAGCTCCAGGATTGTCAACTTCATATGTTGGTGTGCTTAATGGCATTATATCTCTATTTCGGTCTGTATTTGGTATTGCAACGATTATCATTTCAGTCCGAAGTTTGTTCGTCACGTTTATAGCTTCTATTAAGTTGCTTTGTAATCCGTCCAAAACGTATAAAACAGGATAGGTCTTATTTGAAGTTTCGTAATCTTTCGGAAGATTTATGATAAATGCTCTATTCTCATTCAGATTCTTGGATTGAATGCTGTCTTTAATTCCGATTTTGATATTCACATCTTGAGAAAATCCTAATGTCGAATTCATTAGTCCGATTATGATAAAAAGTAAAAGATAGTTTCTCATTTTGCATTCGGTTCAAATTGTTGCCAACGGTCTCGGCTATGAGTAGTTGCGTGGTTTAGCACTTAACTTAGCAAGTACACACCAAACTGAAAATCCTCGAGGATTTTCAGAAGTAGGCGAGAACAAGCAATTACTTATAGCCATTGTTGTACACCGTTTTTTATTTGTTTATAATATATGTTTCTATTCGCATTGTCAGGAAGTCCAGCAACTTGTCCGTCTCCCAATTCCATTATTATCCAACCTCCATTTTTCTTTTTTGCAACATCCATTGTGAAGAAGTTACTTTCTATACTTTCCGCAATATTTTTAAAGAAATCAATATCTGGTATTTCAGAGTCATAATTTCCCTCGTCCCAATAATTATAGATTTGGACTACATTCTTATTCAAGAATACAATTCTAAATTCTTTAGTTAAAGGCATTCCACTTTTTGAGTGGTCAGTCAAAAATTCCAATTCCTCAAATTCACGAAATACAATTCCTTTATTCAAATAGTCGCCTCTTAATTCCAAAAACCTGTCGACAATTTTTTCCACTTTAGTTTTGTCAGAAGCGTTTGGAATAAAACAGGCATCATTCCAGTTGTGTTTTTCAGATTTCACGAAATCCTTCACGATTATCGGCTTATCTCCAAATTCATTAGTTAGTTCAATGATTTTAGCTTTTGATAAATCTTTAGTCCAATTTGATTTTGGTGTTTCTCCAACAATTTTGTCGTAAGAGTTCGGTAAGTAATGGCAATGTTCATATTCAGTTGGATTATTGATTAACTCAATATTCTTTTTTAAAAGTCCATTATAGAATTGTTCATAAACCTTTGGTGTCATCATCCAACCACGATAAATTCCAAATTCTTTTGTGTCAGAACTTTTAATGAACTTTAGTGCTCCATTTATGTTTCCATCAGTCAGTTCCTCGAAACTGAAAATGTGTGTCTCAAATTCATTTTCTTTTGCGGAATCAAATTCCGACTGGTAGTCAGGTTCGACTACTTTATTGTCAATTACGCTATCGCAAAAAATGATTTTCATTGGTTCGTTCAAATGGTGTACAACGGTCTTGCATATGGCACGGCGGGTGATGCGCGGCTGATTCGGCTGGGCGTTGGAAGCGTCAGCGTGAGAATCAGCAGGGCAGTGGCGCCGCAACTATGTTCCTTTCCGCTTGTTTGTTGTTTTGATAAAGTTAGGGAATTTAATTCGAGCCGCCCGTGACCGCTGTGATATATGCGTTGTTACCTTTTAGTTGCATGTATTATAGTTCATTTTTTTTAGGAAAAATTTCTTTCGCAACTTGATTAAAAAGTTCCAGAATATAATAATAGCTTTGATTAAGGTATTTTTCTATAGGAACTGTTACATGCTCAAGCGGTATATTCTCCTTTCCTTTAAAAGTCTTAATATTGGCTAATTCTTTATCAACTTTTCCTAAGTGTTTGGCTTTATTATTGAATTTCTGAAGTTCCAAAACATCAAAATATGCTTTAAATCCTTCGACCTTCACGTTTAGTGCTTTAAAATACTTTTTTCGTCTTTTCCAATCAGTAAAACCATTATGCTTATCATTACCTTGCAAAGTGTTTTCGATAAGATTTATAAGCTTGTTTTCAGTTTGTTCTACTATAACCCATAAATAGATAGCTGTGACTTGATTTAGAAAACTTGCCATGCTATTAATTTTTGAACCCTGTTCGCTGATTCCTTGATTTATTCGCATTAATCGATAATCCTCGTCGGTTTCTATGTCCATAGGAATTGGGTGCTTCCGAGCTTGTTCGGTTAAGAATTCATCCTTTTTTATTATCGGTTCAATTGATAAATTATACAAGTCAGTAAGATCTTCAAGAGCAAAATCCAATGTCGAAATAATAGCTTGATCAAAATAAAAGTAACTGTTTAAAACTGCATTCGTCTCATTATACTTTGGAGGAACTATTTTATTATATGGCATTGTTAATGCAATTAAAGGTAACGGTCTTGTATATGATTTGTGGCGACTTAGCTTGCTAGGGTGGCTTAATGAGCCTTTCTTACGAAATCCACCCTAGACTATGTATTCTAAAGCGAATTGAGCGTTGAGCGCTTGATTGAGCCGAATTTTTCAATTTAGCCAGCGTAAAAGCGCGGTTTCGGGTGGCAAGCCTCGCCGATTTTATCCGAATGACAAGTTAGTGAAAAAATGTAGGAAGTTTAATTCTCTTACTCAACTAAGCCATAAATTATATACGTTGTTGTGCAACGTATCATCATAGTTTTTTAAGTTTCAAATATTCCTTCATTATTTTATCAACATCATATTTTTCTTTTCTGTAATTGACAAAACTTTCAGGTAAAGGAGGACCTTGATTATCTAAAAATAATACTTGATTAATCAAATATTCACCAACATACATTTTTGAAGATAAGCAACCAGATTGGTATTCAATTGGGTATTCAGTATCTTTTAATGATTTGAGAACCAAACTTGTTTTATCTTTATAATCTTTTCTACGCAAAAGGCCTTCATAGGCAATAGCTTTAATTGTGCCACTAGGGTATTCAGTAAGATTTAAGAGTTCTTTTTCAGTAGCATTTTTCATTATCCAAATTCGTCGGTCAAATTGTTTTGGTTTTCTTCCTGACACGCCAACAACTCCACTTGAAATCCCACCATATTCTGCAACTTTTATGCTATCTCTAATTTGCTCACTAATTCCATTCCAATTATAAGACCAACTCTTTTCATAAAATGATGAAAACGTAAATAGAATTCCAATCGCGATTATTGTTAAAATTGGAAAAATAATTGAGAATCGATTTCTCTTTTTAATATGTCGTACGGTTTTTCTCATATGTTGCACAACGGTTTTGCATATGATACGGCGGGTAATGAGCGGCTGCTTCGGCTGGGCTTAGATGCGGAGTAGCAACGTGGCGTAGCATCTGGCTTTAGCGTCGTCAGGGCAGTGGCGCCGCCTATCGGTTTTATCCGATGTATCAATTTTTTATAAAGTTAGGAAATTTAATTAAAGCCGAATGTGAACGCTGTATTATATGCGTTGTTGCCCACAGTATTTTTCTTTCCGTTATTTAATGCCAACCAGTAAAAATGTCAAAAATTCCGTCCGCAATGTAATGCCAAAACGACTTTTTCTTCTTTTCAAAATTTGGGTCTTTTATCCAAAATCCGCAAACATTACAAATAACTTGATCTTTGTAAGTTGCTCTTCCATCCAATCCATCAAGCGAAGAAATCTCATCTTCCAATCCAAATTGTCCAGTATTATTTATCCATTCAACTTTTTCATATCTAATTTTATCGGTTGAGCATCTTGGACATCTTATTTTTCCATTTTCCGTATCGCGTTTTGGATTAGTCGCAATTAGTTTTTCAATCCGCTGTTCAGTCAGTCCTTTATCCGCAATATATTTCTCGATTTCGGATTGAGTTTCTGGCATGTAAGTTTTGAGTTTGAATTTGGCAAAATATGCTAATTCATAATCATCTAAATCAGTTAGAAATTTTATAACTCGGGTCATTTAGAATATTGTGGGCAACGGTTGAGCTATGAACAGTACGGGAGCAAACTGGCGTTTGCTTTCCGCCACGCGCATAGCGAAATCTTTTGGTTTTCTTTTTTTCTTTGTCCCGCTAAAAAGCAAAATCCAAAAGATTTTGCGGACATCATAAAAATACACAAACCCAGCGATTAAGCCCAAAGCCCGTATTGTTTATAGGTTTTGTTATCTGCTGGCTTTATATTCAGCCAAAAATTTGTTTCCATTTTCGATTAAAACTTTAGCACTTATAAAGTTGGTTTTTGATTCGAATATAATGTGTCCATTACTTAGGAAAATTTCTTTTGGTTTCAGTTTTTCCATCTGGACTTTCATTTACTCTTATGGCATAGATTAAATCTTCAAATTTGTAATAATAGTTTTCTGTCCAACTTTGGTCTGTACTTTGCGAGTATTCTACACGTATTAATTCTTTCTTTCCTTGTTCGTCGTAAAAGTATTCAGAGCAAGAAAAACCTCCAATTTGTTTAAACTGCGGTCCGTATTTTATTTCTCCTTCTGTTATAGATTCAATTAAGTCCTTGTCTATATTTCTATAATAAGTATAATCTTTGATTTGCTTAAAAATCTCAATTATCGGTAAGTCTTCAGGTTTTAACCTTTTGTAAGTTGCGCCTTTTCTCAATCTGGTTTCTTTCCATTCATAGAAATAGGTCATTTTATCATCGGTCACCTTAAATTTCCCGAGGTCAAAATCTTGATTAAAGGGTCTTAGAATATAAAACTCTCCTTCTTTCCTATATTTCCCCTCGTCTGTTAGTGGCTTATAGTATCTATAGTTTTCTCGTTGAAATTTGTTGTCAAGACGATAATTTTTAAAGGTATAAGTCGAGTCTGAGCGGAGGGTATATTCGTGAACCGAATATTTTTTCTGTATCTCGTGTGTTTTTCCTTCAACCTTATAAATTCTTATACCGTCCTGACTATAGGAGTTAGTAGAAAATATAATTATTAACATCAAAAGCCATAATTTCATAAAGGCAATAGATTTTTTTGAGCTTGCAGATAACGTGTTTGCATATGATACGGCGGGTCTTGAGCGGCAGCTTCGGCAGTGCCAACATTTTGCGTCAGCGAAAGTGGGAAGCGTCAGCGTGCGAATCAGCCGTGGGCAGTGGCGCCGCCACTACGTAATTATCCGCTGTACCAAATTTTCTATAAAGTTAGGAAATTTAATGATAGCCAAATGTGACCGCTGTATTATATGCGTTGTTACCCACAGTATTTTAATCAGATATTGGCAATTTTAGATTTGCTGGAATTTCAATTCCTATACTATCTAAATCGAAAACTGCGACAAGTCTAATATGATTGTCATTTTTGTCTTTCGGTGTATAAGTGTACTGAAATTCACTTAGTTCGTTATTTTCTTTAATCAATTCTCTATCGTTTTCACCATCTCCGGTTATACGGTACAAATCATATTTGTGAATGTAGTCCTTGTATGCAAAAAAGAAATCAACAGTAGATTCTTGATTAACTTTTAATTCTGTTGTTTCTAATCCGCCCAAGATGTGAAAAGCATATAAATTTTTTAGTTCAAGTTGAGAAATAGAATCTTTTAGCTCAATATTCTTTTTACTTAGTTCTGAAATTTGATTTTTTAGATCAGTTATTTCTTTTTGTTTACAAGAGGTAAACACGAAAAAAGTTACTATAAATATTAAAATGAATTTTGTTGTTTTCATATTGTGGGTAACGGTCTAGTATAAGAAAAGTAGGGCAGTTGTAAGCGATACTTTTCGGATTAAACTAAAGCCGAATTTTTAAATTTTGTTAATTATCTTTTCTTATATTAATTAGACCAAATTTAAAAATTTGGCGACTTAGCAAATACAGACTTACTTTTCGGTTAAGAACTTTTTGCACTATTTTTTTTATACATTGTTACCTGCAGTTATTATTCCCATTTTTCTTGTCCACTTAAATATTTTTCAGGCACATTTTCAGTTAGCCATACTCCATTTTCAGAAATAAAGAATTCTAAATTGTCGTTGAACATTTGTTCTGCAAATACCTTAAATATATATGGTTTTCCGTGTCTTTGACCAACCTTCTTTGCTGTTTCAATATCGCTACTTAAATGAACGTGTTGTCTATTCTGTCTTTTAAGTCCTTTTTTCAATATTGATTGAACCGATTTTTCACTTGTTCCGTGAAAAAGAGTTCTTGGTGGCTTTTGACTCGTGTAACCTAATTCAATTTCGATTGAATGTCCTTGACTTGCTCTAATTTTGTCAAGTTTATTATTAATAGCAAATCGTTTTTTAGAATTAGTCGCAACGATATGGTTTAATGTTTCTCTGTTAAATTTAATTCCGTATTTGTTTGATTTCTCAATCAATTCATTAATGTCAACCCAACCATTTTGGTCAAGTTGAACTCCAATTGTTTCAGGTTTGTGTCTTAATACCAAACTTAAAAACTTACTTATATGTGTTTGTTGTTTCTCGCTAATCATTTTTAATTATGTCGCAGTTAAACCAATTCACAAAGAGTAAATTAAATTCATTGTTGATTTTTAATATTTCGTTTTTTGTCTTGTCGTTCCATTGAGATACGCAAAGTTCAATTACTTTTCCGTCATTAAGAGTTCCGAAATACGTTGTATTTTCTGTCTTTAGACTGAATCCGTTTGAAAGCATTTCTCCGTTTATTAAAACTTGGCCAATTGAATTAGAATTCAAAGAATTTTGTAATTGATTGAAATCGATTGATAAGTTAGCCAACCCAATCGTTTTTCTTGTGTGGCAATTTTTGAACAATGTGTATTCTTCACTCTTTTTAGAATGATTTTCCCAAATCTCATTGATAGCCTTTAATTCTTCTTCTATTTTGGGAAGCGAGTTGATATTCAAAAACTCCTTTTGTCTGTAATCATCTTCGTGAATGTTAATGTCAAAGTCAGATTCCTTAGTTTTTGGTTCGGTCTGTGGAAATTCGTTGGATATGGTAGGTGTGGTGAACCAAATATCGTTCGGGTTCATTTTTTCCACTTTTCTCATTTTTAATGTTAAGTTCTTTGACTGAAGGAATTCTTTTGAGTGTGCAGGAATTGCTTCTTGAATTGACCAATCTTCATCATTTAAGTGCATTGTTGTTTGAATTTCAAACGTTTCAGGAAGTTGTTCTGGTGGCATTTCTGAAACTCCAATTACGTTTCCATTTGACGAATCAATGAATTGGACTTTTATCGTATTACTTTTTCCAAATATTTTATTAAATAGTCCCATTTATATTGTTTGCAGGATGTTTGTTTTAATTGCAGGTAACGGGTTTGCATATGATACGGCGGGTCTTGAGCGGCAGCTTCGGCAGTGCCAACATTTTGCGTCAGCGAAAGTGGGAAGCGCCAGCGTGCGAATCAGCGTAGGGCAGAGGCGCCGCCACTACGTAATTATCCGCTGTACCAAATTTTCTATAAATTTAGGGAATTTAATTTAAGCCGAATGTGACCGCTGTATTATATGCGGTGTTATGTGTAGGTTTATCTCAATTGTGATTGTAGATATTTTTTATCCATCAGTTTTCTTATCTCTTTTAAAGCGTCTTGGGTTTCCTGTTTGTCAAAGTCAAATAGTATTACTTTCTTTTGTTTTTTATCGTAATTCATTATTAACCTTTCTCTAAATTTAGCAGTTCTTGTTGCTTTAGGTAAAAAAAGACTCATAATGAAAATCATAAGTGAACCTGAATGGTCAATGCTTTCTTCTCTAAATTCGATGTTGTACAATTTTGAATATTCAAACATTCCGCCTTCTTTTTTATATTGTTGATTGATTATTTCGAATTCTGTTTCTCTGAGCACTATTTTGAGGAGAGGAGATTTTTTTAATATAAATTCTTTAATCATTGATATTGTTCATTACTTACACATAACGGTCTTGCATATGATACGGCGGGGCATGAGCGGCTGATTCGGCAGAGCGTAGATGCGGAGTAGCAACGTGGCGTAGCATCTGGCTTTAGCGTCGGCAGGGCAGTGGCGCCGCCTATCGGTTTTATCCGATGGACTAATTTACAATTAATTGTAAGAATTACAATTCACTTAACCATCTGACCGCTGTATTATATGCGTTGTTATGCGACGTTTTAATACACTCCTGGGTTAATTACTGGTGTTCTTGAAATATTTTTTAACAATTCAGTTTTCAGTTCACTCGAATCAATCATATGAAATTCGAGAATATTATTTTTCATGAGATATTGAATATCGTCCTTTCCCCTTATATCCAAAAGATTAATTATTAAATTCGATTTGCTGGTTTCATTATGATATATGACTATAATTTTCTTAATATTTGACTTCAAATTATTTACAAAATCAAATACTTCATTAATATATTCAGCATCCGATTTATCTAAGGAATGTCCCATAAAGAAAAACATGAAATTTTCCGAATAGCTTTTCTCATATTCATTAATAAAAATATAATCCGTATCGTTGTTCAGCTTTTGAAAATATTTAGTAAAAGGGATAAAATATTTATTGTCAACATTATTCTTAGGAATCTCACTAATTCCTAAAACTATTTTATTTAAGTCGGAATCTACCTTACCGTGTAAGAAATTAGTAATATTTGAATTATGATAAATTTTATCAAAAGTTGGAGTATAGTTGAATGTATAATGTTTATCTATATTTTTATAAATGCTGGTATCAGTTTTTTTCTTTAGATTGCTATAAAAAGGAAAGACAAAGATTTCAAAAAAATAATTGAAAATTTTTTTAAAACCAACAAGTTCCTGATAAAGCATTCTTGTTATTTTACCTAAATCTACATTAATAAATAATCCATATTTTTCCTCTAGGTATTCTTTGTTTAATCCGAGCTGAGAATTATTACGTAACGTTATTATACCGAATTTAGCCATTACTTGTACTATTTCGATATTTTTCCCAAAAAGACTAGTATCATAACTTAGTTGATTAACTTTAATAGAACCTTTTGAAAACACTTTTTCTTTAATATAATCTAATGAATGAAATAAGATTTTTAATACATATTCAATTTTATTCTCAAAATCAATCCAAGTATCAATTTCATATTCATTTTTAAAAAAATTGAACCAAAGATTTTTAGAAATATCCGTTCTCAGCACTTCTATTTTTTCATCATCAAAAATATGTGGGGAAAAATTTTCTAATAGTTTTTCGTAATTCTTTGTTTTTGAATAAATATTTTCAAAATCTATCTCATTGGAGGAAATGAAATTCAATATTTTAATAAAATCATCATACGAAGTTGGTAACCCAAAATTTAAATCGAAACCATTTCCTGTAATTAATATTTTAGGCATTTTCTTTTTTTGTATTAAAATGACGCATAACGGACTTGTGTATGAAACGTAGCGTGCAAATAGACACTAACTTTTCGGATTAACACAGAGCCGAATTTTTATATTTTGTTTTTAACTTTTTTTCATTTTAAAAGCCAAATTAAAAATTTGGCGGACTTCATAAATATACAGAAACCTTTCGGTTAAGCACTTATTAGCTATGTTTTATACACCGTGTTGTGCGCTGGCTTTCTACGCTTCAATTATTTTATCAGCTACTATTAAACATTCGTCTAACGTTCCCAACATTCCAATTTGATTTCTTTCAATATCTAACAACTTTTTCGCGATTTCAATCCTGTCAGCTCCGTTTTTTTTCAGTCGGAATATTTCTGGAACGTAACCTTGATATTCATCTCTTGGCGCAACGTCATTAACTCCAATTGGGTCCCAATCAATCCAAAGAATATCATCAATTTTCTTGTAAACTATTAAATCGGTCGTTGCGGTTATGCTATTTTTAAATCCTTTGTTTCGTTGAAAAATTAGAATTGTAGATTTTACTTCTTGATGTAAATGCTCATCATCAATTAAATCACAGTATTGCAAAGCAAACATAGGAATGGCAAATCCGCTATTTGCGTCAAATGGTGCTGATTGTTCAGAAGAGTTATAAGTGATTTTAGCAACTCTTTCAGCCAATCTCAAATACAATTCAAAATCTTTGTCAGTATTCGATAAATTCAGCATTCTGATTTTGGTGAATTGGTCGTGAGCAAGTTTCCATTTTTGTTTTTCATCAATAATGTCATAAAGTTCTAAAATCTCAACAGGAATTTTTTCTAAATATCTGTCAAATCGAGATAAAACCAATCCTGCCCAATTTGGACGTACAATTTCAGGAACATTTTCAAAAATCTGTTGTCCAATTTTTATGTCGGTTTTTATTTCGTTCATCGGTTTTCTCAGCTTGCGCACAACGGTTTTGCATATGATACGGCGGGGCATGAGCGGCTGCTTCGGCTATGTGTAAATGCGGAGTAGCAACGTGGCGTAGCATTTGGCGGTAGCGTCGGCAGGGCAGTGGCGCCGCCTATCGGTTTTATCCGATGTATCAATTTTTTATAAAGTTAGGAAATTTAATTAAAGCCGAATGTGAACGCTGTATTATATGCGTTGTTGTGCAATGGTTGGACTTCGGCAATTCCATTAATCCAAAAATCGTAGAATAAATGGTTTGACAAATCTACTTTGATTTGAAAAAAGCAACTGCCACCATCAAGGACATACATTGGCTTAGTTTTCCATCGATCGTTTTCCGGATTACCACAGAGAAAATTAATCCAAATTTGTTTATCACCATCAATATTGATGACAGGAACATATTGCCTATAGTATTTCCTACGAGATAGTAAATTTGAAATTTTCGGTTCAATTATTTTTTCAATCTCATTTAACTCTTTTTCACTAAGTTCAGTTGGTACACCTTCTTCAAATATCCAATTCATTGTATTTTGCTCATATTCCAAAACGACATAGCGACCTTTTTCAATCCGATTATCAGAACAGGAAATGAGAAGTAATAAAATCAGCGATAATAGAAGGATATTTTTCATTCAACTTTTGCACAACGGTTTTGCATATGATACGGCGGGTAATGAGCGGCTGCTTCGGCAGAGCGTAGATGCGGAGTAGCAACGTGGCGTAGCATCTGGCTGTAGCGTCGGCAGGGCAGTGGCGCCGCCTATCGGTTTTATCCGATGGACTAATTTACAATTATTTGTAGGAAATATAATTCACTTAACCATCAGACCCGCTGTATTATATGCGGTGTTGTACGCAGGCTTTCTTTTATAATTGCTCCACTAGTTTCCTAGCAGTAACAGTATCATATATAATTTTTAGTTTACTAATCTTGTTTTGATTATCAAATTCAATAATGTCTACTACATCAAATTCCACTTTTTGATTATTCTTTAAAGTCCATTTATAGGTGAAATAAAGAGCTAAATCACTTGAGTCATTATCTTCAAAAATTCCTTTTAAATAAAGTTCAGAATTTGAAGTATCGTTATTCAATTCATGATAAAATTCATCTGCTTTTTTTATTCCGTATAGTGGTGAGTCAACCATTCCATTCTGATTGAATAAAGCGATAACTTGTTCAATATTTCCATTTTCAAGGTGAGTAATATATAGCCTTGCGATTTCTTTTTTATTCATTATTTCATCAATTTTTCAATTTCTGAGTACGTTTCTCAGCTTGCGTACAACGGGTTTGCATATGATACGGCGGGTCTTGGGCGGCTGCATCGGCTGAGCGTCGGCAGCGCAGCGTGCGAATCAGCCGTGGGCAGTGGCGCCGCTGTTACGGATTTATCCGCTGTATTAAATTTTCTATAAAGTTAGGGAATTTTAATGATAGCCGAATGTGACCGCTGTATTATATGCGGTGTTGTGGCGCGTTATTTTTCAGGGTTTAATTCAGTCAATCCATATGGGTTTCCAAATTCAAAACATTTAATTAATTCTACTTCTCCGCTTGATTTAATCCCGATAATATAAAATTTTTCAACGTTGATAATATAAGTCTGAATATAATAGTTGTGTGGTTTAGAAATCAATTCATCAGGTTTTCGTCCTGGAAATAGTCCATCTAATCTCACAATATTTATTTCATGTTCGTCAACTTTTTCAAAATTTTCTATATTTTCTAGACTAGCTATGTATTCAATTGCTAATAGGCTAGCCCCGTCTTTATCAACTGAAACTAATTTCTTAGTCTTCCAGAGATTTTTAATTCTTTTACCGAGTTTAATCCAACCTGCAATCCCTTTTTCAATTTTATCTCCTACTAAGAAAATATTTACAACTAAGCTTATAGATGCTAGAATGACAAATAAATCAGCACCGGGACCAATATTTACTTCCTTGGTTTTGTCAATTTTTCCAAGCTCTAAAAATCCCTCGATTTCTTTAATGTTTTTATCTGACAATCCTCCGTCGCCGTGGATTATGTCATCATATTTATCATCTGTAAAAAGTATATCCATAGTTTTTTTAATGCGCCACAACGGTTTTGTATATGGCTCGTAGCGTACAAATTAGCGATAACTTTTCGGTTGAGCACGAGCCGAATTTTTAAATTTTTCTTATTACCTTTTTTTCTCAATAAGCCAAATTAAAAAATTTGGCGGACTTGCAAATATGCCTTAACTTCGATTAGGCAACTGCCCAGCTATGAGCTATATACGTTGTTAGCAACTGTTATTTTTCCGCTACTCCTTTCATTCCTCCGTACTTTTCAACAATTCTATTCAATTCATTTTCCGTACTCTGCAAATAAGATTGGTCTGTATTAAAATCGAATTCCAAAATATTATCAATCGCTAAATTTTCTTGGAATTTCCCCCAAATATTGACCTTGCCTTGCGAGTATTTTACTGTCAATTCCAGATTGCTTTCATAAGAGTTAAACTCTGCAACTCCATTCAGTTCAGCTTGGCATATTTTGAATTTATTTCTAAAATCAAACAGTTCCCCAGTGGTTGAGTAGAATTGGCTTTTCACGTTATAATTTCCGGTTTTTATTTCAATTCCTAATATGCAGTCGTAGCCACCAAAATGACTTGTTTTGTTCGGGAATTCAAACACTTCATTAATCCACATTCTTATCCAACCATCTTGTCCTTTTAATTCAAATTCCTCCATTTTAATTTCAAGATTTGGTTTTTTCTAATAGTTGCTAACGGTCTTGTATATGAAAAGTAGCGGATTTTTAAGCACTAATTTTTCGGTTTATAACTGACCTTTATTTTATTATTTATCTTTCGTTTAAGCACTAAAACCGCTATTTTTTATATACGTTGTTGTGTTTTCGTACTTTATTTTCCGTTCTGTTTGTAGCGTTGGCAAAGCCATACTCTTTTGCAATTTTTGGCGTAGCGTTGGCTATAGCGAATTGCTAATGTGTATGGCTTTAAGCGTTGGTATCTTAACTTATTAAATCAATATAAGTTAATCCTAAATCTTCCACAAATTCTCTTTCCTTAACCTCAATAAGTTTAAGTCGTTCATCTAATACTCTTTCAAATTCTCTATGATTGTGTAATTGAACTAGCCTTTCATTCAAGAAGTATTTTTCTCGAAAATCTACATTCTGCATTTCTAACAAATAGGACATTTCTTTTGATTTTCTAAATTCAAAAGGTAAATCTATATCTGATGCTTTTGTATAAATAATTAAAGGAATGAGATTTGAATGTTTTTTATCTCCTTTGTATAAATAGGTTAATCTTAATGTTTCAACATCTTTTGATTTTATTGAATTAAAATCATTTGATTTATTAAGTAAAAATAATTGATAAGTCTTCGACCTTACACTTCCAGAAGATACAGTCTTAGGAAGGTCTGCTGTTGAAAAATTATGATTTGATTTGTCATAATAAACTGCGTTTTCCGATTGGTTTTCGGTAAAACTCATAAATTGTTCAAAAGCTAAACGAATTTTACTTAATGAAAATATTGTAAAATAATTAGAGTAGGATGTTACCCAAAACCATTCTTTTAGCTTAGAAATTTGTTGAGTATTTGGGTTTTCTATGTTGTTGAAAAAATGAGTTAAAAATATTAATTGATTATTATATGGTAAAAGTTTTTTATCGATTATTAATAGTTCTTCAAATAAGAATTTAACTGCTTTTTTTATGCTATCAATTGTTTTAATCGAGATGCTTTGGAAGTCTGAACGTGTAGCTAATTCTTCCAAATCTTGGTCAAAATAAACTTTTCCGAATGAGTTCTGAATGCATTGGACTAATATTTCTCGTTTAATACTTTCGAAGTTATACTCTTTTAAGTCTTCTAAAAGCAAAGTAAATAACTCTCCTAGATTAAAGCCATGCTCATTCGAAGTTAAAGCAGAAAGCATCCAATCCGAAGATATTTCTACCCCTTTAGAATTAATTCTAGAAAATATGTCTACTGCATCTTTTATAGTTCCACCTAATATCTCAATTGATGGGATTTGGTAGTCGATTAAAGTAGAGGATAGCTGTTTCGCACGTTCTATATATGTAGTAAGGTTTGGGTCTTCTCTTAATTCATTTCTTAAGTTATCAATATAATCTAGAAATTCAAACGTGTCAATTAATATATAAACAGGTATGTCTATAATTGAAGAAGCCCTCTTCATTTTGAAGGTTTGTTCATCTAAACTATAAAACATAGTGAAATGTTTATCTAAAACAGTTCTGTTATAACTTAATTGTGTTTTATTGGGATTTATTAAACAACCAAATAATGTGGATAGTCTTTGAAAACCATCTAGCACATAAAAATAATTTGTATCATCTAAGTGTTTAATCTTATATGGTCCAATTCTACCTTTATTAGAAAACTTTTTCAATGGTTGCCACAGTAAAATTGAACCTATAGGATATTCTTTACTTATACTGTCAAAGAGTTCAATTTTTTCTTTATCACGCCATACAAAGTCACGTTGAAAGGTAGGAATTTTAAATCTTCCATCTTCTATCATAGTCATAAACTTCATTAGTCTATGTACATCTGGTTTTACTTGAATTTGTCTTCTCATAATAGCTGAGTTATTTTATCTAGAATATCTTCTAATTCGTTAGGGTTACTTTTGTTATCAGCCCTTTTTTTTAGTTGCTCTTGTGTAGCTTGCTCAAATAATTTAGGGAATTCTGTTTTAAAATTATTTATGTTCATTTTTTTCTTTCTGAAAACTGAAATAAACTCTTTTGATAAGCCAGCATAAATTTCTTTAATCTCTTGGTCGAAATCATCTATATTTTTATCTTCAAATCCATTTTCAATATCAAAATAGTCTTTTTGAATAGGTGTTAATGTTAAGTATGCATCAATGAAATCCTCATTTTTTTCTACAGTCCTAATAATTTCATCAGGTAAATAATTTTCCATTTCCCTTTTAGTTAGTTCGTGATATGGAATGTTTTTTTTATTTAAATACTGAAACAGTTTAGCTCTTTCGGGACGAACATCTGTTGGGTGTCGTTTATCACTATCGATTAACACAAAACATTTTAAATACTTATGATTTTCTTTAGGTAAGTCTTTAAAGTTTTTCATTTCTCCTTCAATGAAGTTTGTAATATTAGTACATCCTCCTCCATTACCATATTTCAACCAATTGTTTTTTTTATGTCTTCTTATTCCTTTTCCTCTTTTCTTAAAAACAGTAATTAATTGGTCAATAAAATAAGCATCATTTAAGTTGTTCTCAAGTATAATTATAAGTGGTTGATTAAAAAATATTTTAGCCTCTTCTAAATTAAACTCATTATCAGATGTCTCCTCAGAAATAGTATGGCTAATTTTAGGTGTACTTTCACGTATAAACCGATTGAAGTATTGTTCGATAAGTTCTTTATTCAAATCCAGTAAATTATTAAATAGTGATGTATCTTTAATTAATCCATACTCACAGAAATAATCATATCTTCTATTTTCAGAAAATATGTTCAATAGATAATTTACATCTTTTAAATTTTGATTATCGTTAAAAATATTAGAGTTGATTTTAATTATCATTTTCTAACATTTTTAATTGAGCACTTCTAATTGCTAACGTTTCATCTAATGTTTCACTAAAAATATTTTTTGGCCAAAATGAAACACTTCCGTCTCTTTTTACTTCAATTTGCTTTAATAAACTTGAATTATTTTCACTATCATAATCAACAAAATAAATTGCAAGGTTGTTTTTGTCAATTATTCCCTCTGCAACTAAACGTCTCAATCTTAAAATAAAATTTTGAGAGTGGGTTTCTATTAAAAATCTTTTATTAGAAGTTTTTGAAGATAAAGCTAGTAATTCTGCTAAATTACCGTGAGCAGCAGGATGTAGATGTAGTTCTGGTTGTTCTAATATAGTCAACACTTCTTTTTTATCTTCAATAAATGCACTAACAACAATTGGCAATGCTTGCGTCATTCCTTCTCCAACATCTTTTATATTAATGCTAAATTTAGGATTGTTTCTAACTAACTCAATTTTGTAGTCAGGTTTAGAACTATCATTAATTTGTATTCCCCAACCATCAAAATTATCTTCATACCAATCACTTACTTGTTTCAGTAATTCCCCTCCTTTTTTAACATAATCATTTATAAGTATCTGATAGGCGTTCTCTCCGTAATTACCAACCTTTAAAGTTTTTGAACTTCCACTTATATTGTATGTTCTTTTTGGAATTTCTCTAAAAGGACCTACATAGTTAGTATTTAAACTTATATCTAAACTTGTGTTTTTAACGTCAGGCTTAATATTTGTAATATTAAAACCTGAAAACTCTATTTTATAATTTTGTTTTGTAAACTCATCAAAATATTCATCCTTTTTGTCGTCATAAGAGAGCTTTAGGATATCGTTATATTGCCATTTTCTAATTTTTGGAAAATCAGCATCTTTAACACCAGAGGTAATTTCTATATCAAGTAAGTTATTATTTTCTTGTATAGAAAGCTCTAAACTACCTATATCTCTACCATAAATAAGGTCTCTGAATTCGGCACCAAGTTCAACTCCGTTGTTATTGAGTAAAAGAGGGTCATCATATTTTCCGAGAAGTGATGTTTCCAACAATGTAGGTAACTTTACTACAGCACTTTTTCCAGAACTATTTTTACCAATTACTACAGTAATCGGTTTAAAAACAATTTCCTGTTTGTCTTTAAAAGATTTGTAATTCTTAAAATATAATTTATCAATCATTGTAGTTTTCTTTAATTAAATTTAAAGCATCTAATGCATTTTCTTTATTATCACTAATTGCTTTTTCAATTCTATCTGCTAACCAGAGAGTTAATAGCTCTTTTTCATTTAGTTCTAATGCACTTGATATTTTACTAATCTGGATTTTATTTGCCTTTCTATCTCCTTTTTCTATTTTACTTATCAAGGCAGTATCAACTTCTAAAAAAGCAGCCAGTTGCCTTAATAGCATATTCTTACTCTCTCTTACATCTCTTATTTTTTGTCCAAAATAATTGTTCATAATGTTTGATTTCAAGATTTCGATTTATTGTCTTGTCAATATTAGTCAAATATAAGTTCTTAATTTGAAACAGAGTATGAGTGAGGTGGGAAATTTTAGCTCTTTTGGTTTTTCGAGCGTTGTATTATGTGGTGGCAAAAACCGAAAGTGCTAAAATATGTGGCTGGTGTATGAAACACAACGGGTTTGCATATGATACGGCGGGTTTTAGCGGCAGCTTCGGCAGTGCCAACATTTTGCGTCAGCGAAAGTGGGAAGCGCAGCGTGCGAATCAGCCGTGGGCAGTGGCGCCGCCACTACGTAATTATCCGCGTGACTAATTTACAATTAATTGTAGGAAATCCAATTCACTTAACCATCAGACCCGCTGTATTATATGCGTTGTTGTGGTGCGTTATTTATTCAGCACCATTCTATAATTTTTGTCTCAAAATCTATTATTGGAATTTCTGTACAACCGCCAATTTCTTCTGCATTTGCATCTTCTTCATTTTCCGCCAAAATCCATTTTCCGCTTTTATGTTTTAAAATCAAACCATTAAATATCTGATTTCCGCCGGTCAAGTTTGTGTTCTCTGTTTGCTCGACAATTATTTTATTTCCGTTTATCTCAACTTTGCATTCTGCGTTGTTCATTCGACCATTAAATTCAGCGAAATATAATTCATAAACGAAATTGCCTTGAGGAATTCCATTCTGCCTATTATTCCGCGGAATTTCGGCAGAGTAGAAGTTGCTAAACATATTTAAGCTATCTTTTGGTAAATCATAATTTACCAAGCTCGCGTCATTTGAAGTTATTACAATCGAAAATCGTTCGTTTTCAAATTGTCCAATTGCTCCCAAACCTCGTTCGGATACATTTTTAACGGTTAAGCCTTTTGGAATTTTGAAAATTGCATTGTCAGAATTAAAATATCCAATTTCGATATCTTTTTCTAAACGACCAATTTCGTTAGAATGACTGTGAATACTATTCCACACGAAAATAAGAATGAAAATAATATTCAAAAAAATTGAGATTCCGAAAAGCCATTTTTTCATTCGTAAAGTTTTTTTCTAATGCACCACAACGGTTTTGCATATGATACGGCGGGTAATGAGCGGCTGCTTCGGCTGGGCGTAGATGCGGAGTAGCAACGTGGCGTAGCATCTGGCTTTAGCGTCGGCAGGGCAGTGGCGCCGCCTATCGGTTTTATCCGATGGACTAATTTACGATTAATTGTAGGAAATACAATTCACTTAACCATGTGACCGCTGTATTATATGCGGTGTTGGCAACAGTAATTAATCCAAATAGAATTTACCAATTCTATATAAATTCATATGCTCTCTTTCTTTTTGAGACGGATAGACTGCTTGAAATCCAATATCTCTCGATTTACAATCTCCGTGAACCATAAATCCTGAAAAATGTTCTTTTTTACCAATCTCTCTCAATGTTTTCTTTAAAAATAATGTGTCAGTGTTTTTATCTAAACCAGGTATGATTATATCTCCGATATAAATTGTGTCATTATCTTTTACTTCAAATGATAGCCAAACTATTTTGTAAATGTGTTTTTTATCATTTATCTCAATAAAATCATATTCTAAGTTTTCATCACACTTTAAATTTCTATATTCAGGTCGGACACTTTGTCCAAAAAGAATGGTGGAAAAAAGAAAGCAAAAAATTAAAGTTTTCATTGTTGCCAACGGTTTTGTATATGATTTGTGGCGACTTGGCTTGCTAGGGCGGCTTAATGAGCCCTTCTTGCGAAATACACCCTAGACAGCTTTTTCTAAAGCGAATTGAGCGTTGAGCGCTTGTGTTTATCGTATTTTCTAGTCAGCCGAAGTAAAAGCGCCCTGTCGGATGGCAAGCTTCGCCGTTTTTATCCGATTGACAAGTTAGTAAAAAAATGTAGGAAGTTTAATTCACTTAACCAACTAAGCCATGAATTATATACGTTGTTATAAGTAGTTGGATCAATCGTACCTGTTTGTAAACCAATAAAAAATAATCAGCGCAATTACAGCAGAAACTAACAAGAATATTATTTCTACAGTTCGATTCCTTTTAGCTTTTTTACGAATTTCTGTTTTAATTTTTTCCAAGTCAGCGGGATCGATGTCATCAAAGTCAATTTTGTCATCTTTTTTTGAACGCTTAATTCCATCGCCTTTTATTCGACCGTCTTTTCGTCTACGAAAATCCGCTTGCCGAGTTTTGTGGGCATTTAGTCTTCCTCCATCTATTGACATTGTTTTTTCAATTACTTATAACGTTTAGTATATGAAAAGTAGGCGATTACGAAGCACGTAGCTTTCGCTTGAGCATAAACTTTGATAAGAGCCAAAAGCATTGATTTTACTACTGTTCCGCCTATTTTTTATATACATTGTTGTGCGTTCGTTGTTCTATTTTTTCTCTTTCCAAATTGAATATTCTTCCCAATCTTTCAGATAGTCTTCTTTGCTTTCTAATTCGTCTCTTTCCCCAAAGCCGAAACTTGAAGCTCTTGGGTATTCAGCTTCTGAAACTATGTCTCTCATGTCTTCATTCGCTCGTTTTATCAAAAAGTCAATTTTATCAAGGACTTGGTCAGCTAATTTCAAGACAGAAGCTGAAATCCTATTTTTTCCATTCTGAGAATCGCTTTTGATTTTGTCCAATTGGAATTTGACTGTTTCCATATCATTAGGAAATTCTCGACTGATTAAAGATTCCAAATCAGAGTTCGAAATTTTCGCTACAGGCTGTTCTCCTTTTGTAAGTATTAGCTCTTTTTCAGTCATTTCGTCTTTTCAGTTTTCTGATTAAACTAAGTATTCCAAATCCGAATAAACCTGAAAGAACTATGTCAATAAATAAATATCCTAAATAGGTTTCGGTCGGGTTATCAGGACAAGGGTCACACATTCCACTCCATTTTATATGGAAAGTAAATGGAAATCCATAAGTGTCATTTCCATCAAAGGGAGTTTCAATTTTCATTGTTAGAAGCGTAACCATAATGAAAATCAAAAGTGTAAATCCTATGAGCTTTATCGTGTTTTTCATAATGACGCACAACGGTCTCGTATAACCGTCAGTTACGGGATTAAAGTTAATAATTTTCGGTTAAGCACAGACGTTAGCAATTCCGAGTGGATTCGGACGTAGTCGAATCCGCCGTAATTGCGGTTATACATTGTTGTGTGCTGGCTTTTTTATTCCATAATGTTCCAACCAAGCCAGTGGTTCAGTCAGATGATGTTTATTAAATTCTAAATGTATTACTCGTCTTTTCTTTCCGTTTGTTGTTCTGTTCGAAGCGTGTAAAGTCAGAGGTTTCATTAACATTGCTCCTCCTTTTTCAACCTCACAGATAAATTCATTGTGCAAATCCCAATCTTTTGATTCAGCTCGAATAATTCCTTTTAGGTGCGATTTAGGAATTACCTTTAAAGCTCCATTATTTTTATCCGTTTTGTCTAAATGAATTCGGATTGTTATTGTGTCTTCCAAAACCTCGATTGGTGGTTGAACTCCGTATTGTCCTTTTTTAAAAGTCCAATTTGTATAATTATCCAGTTCCATTTTTTTGTCAACCGAAATGCTCAAATCTTGATGATAAGCAACAAACCAATTCGATTCGCTTGGTTTGTCAAAATAGATTGCTTTGGTCAGAAAATATTCAGATTCGGAAAGGTCAGAAATTAATTCAATCAACTTTTCGTTAAACAGCAAGTCGCTCAATTCAGGAACATTTTTGATTAATTGTCTAATAGCAAATAAATCCTTTGTTTTCATAAACGAATTCCCGTCTTGTTCAGCATTTTCGATACAAGCTATAATTCTGCTTATTTCTTTGTCCGAATACAAGTCAGCTAAAACGGAAAATCCATTTTCTTCAAGTTCTATTTTGTTCCTTTCGTAGTTCATTTTTCAGCTTGCACACAACGGTTTTGCATAAAGTTCCGTTGCGGAACTTCCAGCCCAAGTTACATAGAATTTCCCTGATTTCCCGAATGGTAATTGATTCCGAGTATCTAAAAATAAGCAATGGACTTTATGCGTTGTTACCTAACGTTGCACGACCCGAGCTTTGCGAGTGCGATTAAATCTTTCAGCAGAAGGATAATCTTCTTGTCACATTTCCCGCAAGCGCAATTGAGTCCGCCGTGGACGAATCTTTCAGATTTAACACTATTCCAAGAAAGCGTGAATGAATCCGATATTGAATTCGGTTTGATAAGCTGCGTAAATAATTCCGATGTAAAGATAGTTTCTTTAAACTAACGTTAGTGCCAATGTTTGGTAACGGTCTTGTGTATGAAACGTAGCGTGTAAAAAGACACTAACTTTTCGGATTTTACACGAGCCGAATTTTTTATTTTTATGTTTAATTTTCTTTTATAAATATAACCAAATAAAAAATTTGGCATACTTTGTAAATATACAAAAACCTCTCGGAAAGCCTGTAATAGCTATGTTTTATACACGTTGTTGTAAGTAGTGCTTCACGTTCTGCTTGGTTTTCCGATGTTTGTTATTTAGTTCAAATGTGAGCGATGGCAAGACATACTCTTTTGCGATTTTTGGCGTAGCGTTGGCTGTAGCGAATTGCGAATGTGTATGGCTTTAAGCTCTGGCATCTATTTCAGCCATTAAGTTTCTATGGTATGCCAGATATTCTTTTCTCTTTTCATTCAAAATAGTATTTTCAAGTTTGTAATCTTCCCAAAAATCTTTTACATCTCTTGAAACTCTATTAGAAAAAATCATATCTCCATTATCTTCAAATGAGATATATTTTAAATCAAATAGAGAATCAATAGTTCGACTTAATAACAATCCATTGTCAGGGTCATAAGCTTCAATTTCATTTGAATCAATGAAAGGTTTAATATGGCTGGCAATTAAAACAGGATATGATAACCTTTCTAAAACGCATTTTGGGTTTCCGTAAATTTCCTCACATTCTTCTTGTAATTGATTTTTGTATAATCTATGTAGGTATGGGTCTCTTTTCTTCTCAATGTGTTTAAGATAAGCTTTGTCTTTGTAATCAGCTCCAAATATAATTACAGCATCTTCTTCAAAATAGAGTTCATAATCACTTCTTCCTCTTCTTATGAAAACAACATCGTCTAACTTGTTTAATATATTATTTAAGTAGCCTATTTGATTATATTTTCTTTCTATAAAACCACTACTTTCTGCTTCTTGACGAATACTATTTAACTCGCTTTCGGTTACATATTCCCTTTCGTAGTTTGCAATATCAATTGTCATTAAGGCTATGATATCTTTTTTAGTTAGTTTACCAATTTCTTCTAATGTTTTTAATAGAAAATTTATCTGACTCCAATTATGTGAATTTGTAATTGAACTATTGAATTTTGCATTAGAATAAACTATTTTAGAGAATAAAGTCTGTCGTCTTCTACTGGAACGTGCTGTTAAATAATCTTTTGTATTTGGATGATAAGATTTAAATTCGGGATTTACAAAACCTAATTTAATACATTGATTAATCGCTTTTCGCGTAGAACCAAGTTGATTGTTTATGTTAGAAGAACTTTTTGGCACTGCATTTAAAACAGCTCGTTGTAAGTCCTTATAATCTTGGGAATTGTAAACATAATCTCCGTCAGAGTTAAGTTCGTCTACTTTATTTACTAAAAGTTGTAGAGTTGTTAGAAATTTATCATCATTGAAATCAGTATATTCCAAAGTCAATTTCCAATATTCTTCATAATTCTGCTGTGGCATAATCTTTTTTAATATTTTTTTTATAAAACTCATTTTCTACTATAAATAAGTACTCCTTATTCGTTTCTTTTTTTTCTTTTCCTGTGATTTTGTAAACGTGTTTTTTTTCAATCACTTGTACATTATCTGAATACTTTTTTAACAAATAAAGAAGTTCATCTTTTGAAGGATAGGAAGAATTATTATAACTTAAATACCAATACTTGAAATTTGACAATTTTGAAAATAAATTGTCAAACAACTCAACTGCAATTTTTTTATTAATAAAATTATTCTCGAAAGGCTTTGTTTTCTTTGAAGTAATAAAATCATCAACTAATCCATAAAAGCCAAAGTAATTATTCATTGTACCTGTGTATGGTGGGTCTAAATAAATAATATCTGCTGAAACTGTATCTAATAAATTAAAAACATCATCATTATATGCTTTGTTTTCTTTGTTGTTATTAAATACAGCATTGTTATAGTCATCTAAATTTTTTAAGAAATGAAATTTGAATGGTTGATTGTGATAAGCTCTTCTTCGTTTGTACTTTTCATAACTGTATTCTTCATCACGTAATTGAACAATTTTGTCCCAATTAAGATTAAAGCGAGAATATGGCATTTTTCTTATCATAGCTCTTCTTATTAAAGAAAAAGCCAATGATTTTTTTTCTTCTGAATCTAACTTTTCAATATTCTTTCTATATAAATCAAGTTCTTTGCATTCTTCTGGAAAAAAATATACTTCCGAATAATTATCGAACATAAAACCTTCAAAAGGTTTGCCCGAAAATATGATATCAATATCCTCTTTGGTTAAAAGAGATTTATTGTTTTTGATTAAAGCATTAGCAATATGATAATTTATTTCTAAAATGTCATTTGTATAAACTTCTAAACCTCTACATTTGGCTTCATAACTTAAAGAGCAACCTCCAGAAAAAGCATCAAAAAGTGTTTCCGCATCTTTTGGGAATTGGTCACAAATCCATTGTGCAATTTTTTCTTTATTGCCAATATAGTTGACTTTAGGATACTTAAACATTTTTACTCATTTTGATAATTACTTTTGCAATTGCTTCTGCCATTTTAGGTGGAACAGAATTACCTACCTGTTGTTGTTGTGATATTCTATTTCCTTTGAAAATAAAGTTATCAGGAAAAGACTGTAATTTTGCAAGTTCACGGACTGTTAATGCTCTATTTTGCTCATAATGAAAGATTTTACGCATATCGCCAGTAACACAAACCGAAGGTTTGTCACTTGCGTATTTTATATATTTTCTAACATCACCGGACTTTGGTCTAATTTTTACAGGAATTTCATTTCTATTTCCACCATCAGAAACATAACTCATTTTGGTAAGCATTTGTTCTGAATGTGACATTGCAATATGGTTAGGAATTGAAGATTCCTCACCAGATTCTAATTTTGGATATTTTGACAATGCTTCTTTTACAGAAACATAGTTTTCTACTTCTTTTTGTGGGAATTCTATTTTTTGATTTGTTGAAGTGCCAATAAATATTACTCTTTTTCTAACTTGAGGAACACCGTAATCTGCTGAATTTAAAATCTTACAGTCCACTTTATATCCAAGTTTTTCAAAATCTTTTATTATTTCGTTTCTTGTTTCACCTTTGTTGTGAGTGTATAATCTTGCAACATTCTCCATTACAAAGAATTTTGGTTTAATAATTTTTACAACTCTTACAAATTCTTTAAATAATCTATTTCTTGGGTCGTCAACAAATTTTCGACCAATATTTCCTGCAATACTGAATCCTTGGCAAGGTGGTCCACCAATTACAACATCTATTTCGTCAAACTCTTTGAGATATTTTATTTCAGAGTCGGATAAATCACAAATGTCTTTTTCAATAAGTTGATGATTCGAAAAATTGTGTTTATATGTTTCACAAAAACTTGGCTCAATATCAATAGAGAAAACATTTTGAAAACCTTTGTTATCAAAACCTAAAGAGAAGCCACCAGCTCCAGAAAACAAGTCTATGTATTTTAATGTAGTTTTCATAAATCTAATTCAGCTTGTTTAACGTTGGTGTTTTTAATGTAATTTGCTGTGTCTTCTGCTACTGAAAAAATAGAATCTGAACATTTGTATTTAAAAGCTTCTCTTGCAAATTTGTCGGCAAAAAATAAGTCCGTTATGTTTTGCAACTCATATTCGAATAAAGTAGCGAGTGATTTCAATTTGGACTTGCTGAACTTTTGAGTTCCGTTCTCAATTCTGCTGATTGCACTTGAATTAATTCCGATTTTAGCTCCAAATTCAGTTTGTGTCCACTCTCTTTTTTCTCTTTCCGTTTTAATAAAATGTCCGAAACTTGCCATATTTATAGTTTTATCAAAAAATGATTTGACCTATTTTTAGCAAATGTAATAATAATTTGCGATTTTTATATCAAGTTTGTTGTTTTTTTGTGGTGGGAAGAAATAGCTCTTTTATTTTTTTTAAGCGTTGGCTTTTCGCGTTGGCAAAAAAATAAATGTGCTGTTTGTGTGGTTGGCTTTTTTAGTTCAAATGTTCAATTTTAGCTCGATTTTCGCATTACTTACAACGGGTTTGCATATGATACGGCGGGTCTTGAGCGGCTGCTTCGGCAGTGCCAACAAAACTGCGTCAGCGGTTTGTGGGAAGCGTCAGCGTGCGAATCAGCCGTGGGGCAGTGGCGCCGCCACTACGTAATTATCCGCTGTACCAATTTTTCTATAAAGTTAGGAAATTTAATTAAAGCCGAATGTGACCCGCTGTATTATATGCGGTGTTACCTGCTGGCTTTCCAGCCCAGTTTTTCAAATTCTTTTTCCGTCAATATTTTTTCAAGCTCCAAAATAATTGTTGTTCCATCTGGATGGTATCTTTGATATTTGACCATTCCCATACCTTTAGCATAATAAGTCAATTGGTAAAATTCGTAAGTCTGGTCATTGTCAAGCGATTTTATTTCATACTCGTCCATAAATACAAGAGTTGAGTAATCAGTCCCATGAACATTTATATTTTCGATTCGATTCTTTATCCTCTCTTTTATAAATTTTTCGTTACCGTACTCTGGAGTTGAATATTTTACGGAATATTTGAATTTGCTATCATCCGCCCACTTGTAAACATTTTTGTCAATTATAGTTCCGTCAATTCGTATGTTTTTCCCATCATCGCTTTTATTGAAATCAGCGTAACGGATAACTTCTGCGCCATTTTCGTTAAGTTGTTCCTCAAATATATTGTAGAGTCTAAAATCGGTAGTGTAAGATTCTGTTAGAATTTTATTTGAATTTGGATTGGTTGTAACTTTCCAATACTCAATATTATTCGGATTATTTTTATCAACGTATTTATATATATTGACTTGTTTTTTTGCTCCGATTGGGTAGTAATAATCTTTGTAATTTAATTGCGCAGAACAATTTGAAATAACAAAAGTTAAAATCAAAAGAAAAGTGTTTTTTATAATTTTCATTTTTTAAAAGCTTGCAGGTAACGGTTTTGCATAAAGTTCCGTTGCGGAACTTCCAGACCAAGTTACATAGAATTTCCCTGAATTCCCGAATGGCAATTGATTCCGAGTATCTAAAAATAAGCAATGGACTTTATGCGTTGTTATCTAACGTTGCACGACCCGAGCTTTGCGAGTGCGATTAAATCTTTCAGCAAAAGGATAATCTTTTTGTCACATTTCCCGCAAGCGCAATTGAGTCCGCCGTGGACGCATCTTTCAGATTTAACACTATTCCAAGAAAGCGTGAATGAATCCGATATTGAATTCGGTTTGATAAGTTGCGTAAATAATTCCGATGTAAAGACAGTTTCTTTAAACTAACGTTAGTGCCAATGTTTGGTAACGGTTTTGCATAAAGTTCCGTTGCGGAACTTCCAGACCAAGTTACATAGAATTTCCCTGAATTCCCGAATGGCAATTGATTCCGAGTATCTAAAAATAAGCAATGGACTTTATGCGTTGTTACCTAACGTTGCACGACCCGAGCTTTGCGAGTGCGATTAAATCTTTCAGCAGAAGGATAATCTTCTTGTCACATTTCCCGCAAGCGCAATTGAGTCCGCCGTGGACGAATCTTTCAGATTTAACACTATTCCAAGAAAGCGTGAATGAATCCGATATTGAATTCGGTTTGATAAGTTGCGTAAATAATTCCGATGTAAAGACAGTTTCTTTAAACTAACGTTAGTGCCAATGTTTGGTAACGGTCTTGTATATGATTTGTGGCGACTTAGCTTGCTAGGGTGGCTTAATGAGCCCTTCTTACGAAATCCACCCTAGACTATGATTTCTACAGCGAATTGAGCGTTGAGCGCTTGATTGAGCCAAATTTTTCAATTTAGCCGGAGTAAAAGCGCCATTTCGGATGGCAAGTCTCGCCGATTTTATCCGAATGACTAAGATATGTTTTTTGTACGACTTTTTATTCCCTTAACCCTCTAAGCCATAAATTATATACGTTGTTATGTGTAGTTATTTTTTCCGGTAAATCGAATAGAATTCTTTTGCACTTCCAAGTTTTCTCATCCGCAATCTTAAATAGTCTATAATCGCATTTCTGGATTCATTTTTTTCAGTCAATGCGTCATTTCCTTTTTGATCTAAAATAACAAAAGAGGTAAAAAAATCACTAGTTGTCTCCGTTCCATTTGCAGAAATAGTGTACTTATTTCCGTTACCAATCAAATCTACATTTTTCCAAATCAATTGTGGTACATTATGTTGATACCTTCCAGCTAATGTCAAATCCCATTTACCAAAATTATCATACATCAGTTGCATTGAATTCAAAGCAGAAGTGATTTCGTAGAATCTAAGTTCATTTGAAATAATAGTATCATTTTCTTGAACAATTGGTACTTGGACAACTTCATAGTCAACTTTTCTATCGGCTTTGGTATTAATAGAGTTACTTGGTTTGCAACTCAAAATCAAAGAAAATATTAAAAGTAGAAGTGTGTTTCTCATAATTACACATAACGGTTTTGCATATGATACGGCGGGTCTTGAGCGGCTGCTTCGGCAGTGCCAACATTTTGCGTCAGCGAAAGTGGGAAGCGCAGCGTGCGAATCAGCCGTGGGCAGTGGCGCCGCCTATCAGTTTTATCCGATGGACTAATTTACGATTAATTATAGGAAATACAATTTACTTAGCAATGTGACCGCTGTATTATATGCGGTGTTAGCCACTGGTTTTTTCTTTCAATTCATTAATGTCAATCAAATCATTCTGATAGTAATTAATTTCTGATTTTTGCCAAAAATTTAAATTAATCAATCCAGTTGTTCCAGCTGAGTACCAATTTCCATCATTTTCATTCAGAGTCTCAAAAGTCCATTTATATTCCTTTCCGTTTCTTGAATAGGTTTTTAATCTACCATGTTTGGACATTCCGAAAATTATATAATCTATCAATTCATTTTTCCCGTCTTTGGTGTTTTCAAAATGGAAATGCCAGGAATTGAAGTGAATAGTATTTTCTCTTTCAGAATGTTGTATCAAAATTTCAAATCCGTTGCTACTTTTAGATTCAATTAATAATGAATTATCTTCTTTGATTTTGAAATCAATATACGGATGTCGCTCAGTCAGATTTTCAGATATCTTTTTAATTAAGTTGTTCATTTCTAAACTTGTGGCTAACGGTCTTGTATATGATTTGTGGCGTCTTTGCTTGCTAGGGTGGCTTAATGAGCCCTTCTTACGAAATCCACCCTAGACTATGATTTCTAAAGTGAATTGAGCGTTGAGCGCTTGATTTAGCCAAATTTTTCAAATTAGCCAGAGTAAAAGCGCTGTTTCGGATGGCAAGCCTCGCCGGTCTTATCCGAATGACAAGTTAGTGAAAAAATGTAGGAAGTTTAATTCTCTTAACCCTCTAAGCCATAAATTATATACGTTGTTAGGCTTTGTACCTTACTTAACTTGATTATGAAGTTCATTAGGATCTTGCCTAGTATCAAATAAAGTAAGAACGACTATTGAATTTGATTCTAAGTCAATTTTGTAATAAAAAGTGGTTTGTTTAGTAACAACACATTTAAATAACCCGATGTGCTCACTTGATTCTGGACAACTATTCGGTTGCTTTGAAATTTGCTCAATTTTGGATTTTAATTTTTTAATAAAATTGTTCCGAACTTTTACATTCCACTCTGAAAGTAAATAATCAGATAATTTTATCAGCTTCTGTTCAGCTAATTCCGAAAAAACTACATTCATTAGGATATTTTTTTCAATACATCCTTCCAAGGAATCACTTGTCCATTATCAGCTTGTTGAATACCTAATTCAATTTCTTGTTTCTGTTCAACGGAAAGTTCATCCCAAAAATCATCTTTCTTTATCAAGTCAGCTATCTTATTGATAAGTTCAGCATTTTCAATGTTCAGAATCAACTTTGCTAATTCTATTTTTGAAGTTTGAATGTCCATAAAATTATATTGTTTATCAAAGATACAAAAAAGCTAAGTGATGTGAAATGCTATAAAGCCTAACGGTTTTGCATATGATACGGCGGGTAATGAGCGGCTGCTTCGGCTATGTGTAAATGCGGAGTAGCAACGTGGCGTAGCATTTGGCTTTAGCGTCGGCAGGGCAGTGGCGCCGCCTATCGATTTTATCCGATGTATCAATTTTTTATAAAGTTAGGAAATTTAATTAAAGCCGAATGTGAACGCTGTATTATATGCGGTGTTACAGCACGTTTTTAATCCTTCTCTTCAATTTTCTATTTGAACTATTTAGAAAAATAACGCCGCAATACTCAGATCCATACATAAGGGTAAATTCGAAATCTTTACTAATTTTTATATCATCAATATCTTCGGGGTGAATCAGCTTCAATACTTTTTTAGAATCAAATGATTGGTTTATATTAAGAGGTATTGAATATTTACCCTTCACTACTAGAACAAAAAGAAGCTGACATTCGAAATCCGTAGACTCAAACTCCTCTCTTAGTTTTTCATTTATAGATTCACCATGTTTTAAAGTTAATCTATAAGGTCGATAATTTTTCTGACGAATTGAATCATTTATGATTTTTAATTTTATGAAATCTAGTTTTTCATCAATCGGTTCAATTGAATTTAATTCTTTGATCCATTCGTACTGATTGCTCTTCAAATAATTATTATCAGAAGTCAGTTCTTGAGAGTTTGATTTAAAAAATATTAGTAAAAAGAAAAGTAAATAGTTAACCTTAAACATAATTTATTTTTTTCAAATCTAATTGTATTTTAATTTTTTTGAAATACACATTGTGTGAACACCATATTTGAATTAGTGAAATGTGCTGTAACGGTTTTGCATATGATACGGCGGGTAATGAGCGGCTGCTTCGGCTGGGCGTAGATGCGGAGTAGCAACGTGGCGTAGCATCTGGCTTTAGCGTCGGCAGGGCAGTGGCGCCGCCTATCGGTTTTATCCGATGGACTAATTTACGATTAATTGTAGGAAATACAATTCACTTAACCATTTGACCGCTGCATTATATGCGTTGTTGCCACACGTTCTTATTCAATAGTGAACCAGCCTGTTAACTCATACCACCCAGTAAACATTCCAATTAGTGCAACTACCGATCGTAAGACTAAAAATATTATTATAATAAAAAATACTGCGCTGAAAAAGGTAAAAATTGGATTACTCTTTTCTTCAGTATCTTTTTTAGCTTTTCTACTTTTAGCAATGTTTGATGCAATAAAAAAGCTTATAATAATTGTGACAAATTGCAAAATCATTAGCCACAACATAAAAATATGAGTTAGTGTAAATAGTGCAATTATAACAGTTGTGGTATTTTTTGCTTTTTTGCCAAAATATCCAGAAACAATAATTATCGCGGCAATTGTGAATTGATAAAGGAAAACTTCCAATGCTATATTTTTATTTTTGTGAAGTATATATTTTCAGTCGGTTCGCTCCAATCAAATTCATAATTTCCTTTCAAAATTATTGGCGGCCCATATGGTTTTACAGTTCTGTATTCTAAAACCTGCCCTGATGTATACCTTGAACCTTTTCGTATATCAAAATCTTTTGTTTCGGCTGAATAATTCGATTGATTTACATAATGGCTGTGGTCGGTTGAAAGGAAAAGATAATTTAAGTCAATTCCATTTTCTTTATACTGTTCCAAATTTGAGGTGTCTTTAAAAATGTCATATCTATTGTTTGGTTCTCTGTGGTTTTTCTTTTTAAAAAACTTCAATTCGATTGCACCTGTTGCAAATTCGTCCTCCGTTCCAAAAGTCATTAAAATGTCCACTCGTGCATTCTTACTTTTACTCTTTATGCTATTCGATTTTAGCTTAATATAATTTTCCATTTCGAGATTAAATTTCTCGTTTGGCTGAAATTCGTAAAGCTGACCGAAAACTTTAAGGATGTAACCTAATTCAAGTTGAAACGAAGCTTCATTTTTTGAAATTATTCCGCCATTCGCAAGTTTCATTTCCAATGTTTGAAAAGACATTTCTATAATTTCTTTTAACCTGTTTCGGTATTTTTCAATCATTCGCGATGTTTTTTACAAATGTGTGGCAACGGTTTTGCATAAAGTTCCGTTGCGGAACTTCCAGACCAAGTTACATAGAATTTCCCTGATTTCCCGAATGGTAATTGATTCCGAGTATCTAAAAATAAGCAATGGACTTTATGCGTTGTTACCTAACGTTGCACGACCCGAGCTTTGCGAGTGCGATTAAATCTTTCAGCAGAAGGATAATCTTTTTGTCACATTTCCCACAAGCGCAATTGGGTCCGCCGTGGACGCATCTTTCAGATTTAACACTATTCCAAGAAAGCGTGAATGAATCCGATATTGAATTCGGTTTGATAAGCTGCGTAAATAATTCCGATGTAAAGACAGTTTCTTTAAACTAACGTTAGTGCCAATGTTTGGTAACGGTTTTGCATAAAGTTCCGTTGCGGAACTTTCAGACCAAGTTACATAGAATTTCCCTGATTTCCCGAATGGCAATTGATTCCGAGTATCTAAAAATAAGCAATGGACTTTATGCGTTGTTACCTAACGTTGCACGACCCGAGCTTTGCGAGTGCGATTAAATCTTTCAGCAGAAGGATGATCTTCTTGTCACATTTCCCGCAAGCGCATTTGGTTCCGCCGTGGACGAATCTTTCAGATTTAATACTATTCCAAGAAAGCGTGAATGAATCCGATATTGAATTCGGTTTGATAAGCTGCGTAAATAAATCCGATGTAAAGACAGTTTCTTTAAACTAACGTTAGTGCCAATGTTTGGTAACGGTTTTGCATAAAGTTCCGTTGCGGAACTTTCTGACCAAGTTACATAGAATTTCCCTGATTTCCCGAATGGCAATTGATTCCGAGTATCTAAAAATAAGCAATGGACTTTATGCGTTGTTACCTAACGTTGCACGACCCGAGCTTTGCGAGTGCGATTAAATCTTTCAGCAGAAGGATAATCTTCTTGGCACATTTCCCACAAGCGCAATTGAGTCCGCCGTGGACGCATCTTTCAGATTTAATACTATTCCAAGAAAGCGTGAATGAATCCGATATTGAATTCGGTTTGATAAGTTGCGTAAATAATTCCGATGTAAAGACAGTTTCTTTAAACTAACGTTAGTGCCAATGTTTGGTAACGGTTTTGCATATGATACGGCGGGTTTTGAGCGGCAGCTTCGGCAGTGCCAACATCCCGACGCAGGTCGGGAGTGGGCAGCGCAGCGTGCGAATCGGCCGTGGGCAGTGGCGCCGCCGTTACGTATCTGTCCGCTGTACCAATTTTTTATAAAGTTAGGGAATTTAATGATAGCCGGATGTGACCGCTGTATTATATGCGTTGTTGTACACAGTTCTCTAGACGAATTTCAAATTTTTGTTGATTCAATTGGAGTTTCGAGTACTGGTTTAAATCAGTTTTAATTACTTTATAAATTTCTCTAGCTTCTTCACATCTATTTTGATTTAGATACAATCTTGAAAGTGTGTATTTTGCTAACATTTGCCAAGTTTTATCACTTGTATGATTTAAAACATATTTTAAAATTTCTTCACTTTTTTCATATTCTTTCAAGTTGCAATACGAAATTCCCATATTGTATGCTGCGTTAATATAGGTTGAATCTGAACTTTTGAATGAATCTGTATAATATTCTAGCGCCATTTTTTCAGTGCCAATTTTCTGATAAATGTTACCAAGGTTATTTAGAATTGTTGGATTATTTGGTTCTAAACGAAATGCGGCTATAAATTCTTTCTCAGCAGCTCTGTATTCATTTTTCCTGATATACTCAATTCCTAAATTATTAAGATCGCGAACTTCTTGATTTTTGAAAATATCATAACCATGAATAATATCTAAATCAATTGAATCTTCTCTTTGAATAATTTCGATGTGCCTTTCAGTCATTTTACCATCCGACCTATTTTTATCAGAACAACTTATAAGTACAAGAAGTAATATATAAAAGGTAATTCTCATTAATTTTTGAATTGTGTACAACGGGTTTGCATAAACTTTGTGGCGCCTTTTGCGGCTGAATCGGAGTGAGGCGAAACGCAGAGCGTTTGCGGGAAGCACAGAGTTACCAGCGGTAACGACTGTGCGTGAGATTCAGCGTGAGCAGGAGCCGCATTTTCAAATTATTCGGTTAATCTAAGATAGACAAAATATGTGGGAAGTTTCATTTTGATAAGCATGTAAGCCATAAAATTTATGCTTTGTTGCCATTAGTTATTTTGCGCTCTGTTCCGTTTTCTATTCCGCTTTTCTTGTGTTGGATATTCCTTTTTCCATTATTTTCATTATTCCAAATCCTTGTCGAGTATAGAATACATTGGTAGAATCCGCAACAGTTATTTTAATATCTTGATAATTTCCAGCTATTTTTATTTGGGTATCAGCATACGACAATTCCGTATTCAATAGGTTGATAAAATCCGCTTTCATAAACGCCAGAATTGTGTCCGATTTAGTTCCGTAAAAATTATTCCGTATATCATTTTCAATTCGGACGCTGTCTTTTCCAACATCAACTTTGGAATACACAACATAATTCCCGCCGTGACTATTTTTTATTTCTACGTCAAATCTGCCTTCGCCATCTTGAATTTGATCCTTAATAAACAAAATCGGTTCATATGCACTTTTAGAATAATCCGGAAACATTGATTCTTTCGACTTGCAAGAAGTCAAAATCAAAAGCAAAATGGTCAAGTTTAGCAGGATTTTCATAATTAATGGCAACGGTTTTGCATAAAGTTCCGTTGCGGAACTTTCTGACCAAGTTACATAGAATTTCCCTGATTTCCCGAATGGCAATTGATTCCGAGTATCTAAAAATATGCAATGGACTTTATGCGTTGTTACCTAACGTTGCACGACCCGAGCTTTGCGAGTGCGATTAAATCTTTCAGCAGAAGGATAATCTTCTTGGCACATTTCCCACAAGCGCAATTGAGTCCGCCGTGGACGCATCTTTCAGATTTAATACTATTCCAAGAAAGCGTGAATGAATCCGATATTGAATTCGGTTTGATAAGTTGCGTAAATAATTCCGATGTAAAGACAGTTTCTTTAAACTAACGTTAGTGCCAATGTTTGGTAACGGTCTTGTATATGATTTGTGGCGATTTTGCGGCTGTGTCAGCCGAGCGTAAACGCAAGTAGCAACGTGGCGCAGCGTTTGGCTGGTGACGTTTGAAGCGCAATGGCGCCGCCCTCTGGTTTTATCCGCTGGACTAAAATAGGTTTTTTGTACGACTTTTCATCGCCTTCACCAACTAAGCCATAAATTATATACGTTGTTACAACACGTATTTTATCCGCAGTATATTTCTCGACGCAATTTTTGCCTCTTCCACATATCCGCTATTTTCGTCCGCAATTCTTTTTAATTCAGTCTCCGATTTTGTTTGAAATTTGCTTTCAAAACTTTTTATCCGTTTTTCTTTTTCCGCAGTTTGTTCTGAAACACTTGTATCTTTTCGTTTTTCGTCGTGAAACATTTGGTCAATTAGTTTTCTGTTAACCGCCAAAAAAATCACAAATAAGGACAAAAAGATTGGATTGAATTTTATTGGTCCAATACCAAAACTAATTGTAGCGTGATAAATTCCAATCAAATTGAATATTCCAATAATCATTGTCAATCCGAAAAAGTAAACGAACCACCTTTTATTTTTGAAATACAGAAACGCGGAAATCAGAATAAGTAGAATTCCAGCGTAATGTTTTACGTTCAAAACGTAATCTGTAAAAGATACAATTCCGATTGAAGTCAATATGAGAATTATCGAAATCAGAAGCGGTATAATATCTTTACCGATGTGATTTTTCATATGTGTTGTAACGGTTTTGCATAAAGTTCCGTTGCGGAACTTCCAGACCAAGTTACATAGAATTTCCCTGATTTCCCGAATGGCAATTGATTCCGAGTATCTAAAAATAAGCAATGGACTTTATGCGTTGTTACCTAACGTTGCACGACCCGAGCTTTGCGAGTGCGATTAAATCTTTCAGCAGAAGGATAATCTTTTTGTCACATTTCCCGCAAGCGCAATTGAGTCCGCCGTGGACGCATCTTTCAGATTTAACACTATTCCAAGAAAGTGTGAATGAATCCGATATTGAATTCGGTTTGATAAGCTGCGTAAATGATTCCGATGTAAAGACAGTTTGTTTAAACTAACGTTAGTGCCAATGTTTGGTAACGGTTTTGCATATGATACGGCGGGTAATGAGCGGCTGCTTCGGCTATGTGTAAATGCGGAGTAGCAACGTGGCGTAGCATTTGGCGGTAGCGTCGGCAGGGCAGTGGCGCCGCCTATCGGTTTTATCCGATGTATCAATTTTTTATAAAGTTAGGAAATTTAATTAAAGCCGAATGTGAACGCTGTATTATATGCGTTGTTACCCAACGTTTTTACCTCGGTTATAAAGTTCAGATTCATTTCTTTCGAAAGCTGGTTTTGCTATAATCTCTTCCCAATTTTTGTCTATCAGCGGAAATTCAATTAGTACTCTATCTATAAAATTTCGCCAACCTTCAAATTCCTCTGTCGCAAAAGCAGTTTTGTTATTAGTCTCAATCTTTAAACAAATATCATCAACCGTAAGTCGGTCAACTTTAAAACCAGTCAGTTTTTCAATCTCTGACCATTTGAACTGAATAATATCTTCGTTGATAATTACTTTAAATCCGTCATTAATTAACTCAACCTTTTCAATTATCATTTTTCTCTTTCTTTTGGATAAGAAAATCAAACAAGAAATTAAAAGTATTATAAAAAGACAAGTTAAAACAGAAACTAAAGAATATAGAAATATAGTTAGATTGTGAAAAAACCCAAATAGATTCAAAAGTTCTTCCAAAGTGAAGATCAAAACGATTGAGAGAGTAACAAAGAGCAGAATATGCGTAATTATAATTTTCCTTCTCATTGTTCAATTAATGTTGGGTAACGGTTTTGTGTATGGTTTGTTGCGGAATAGTAGCTCACGTTCGCGGCTGGTTCTCCGAGGGAAAACGTGAGCTGCATACTCTATTTTTCCGATTAGACTCAAATATAGTGAATTGTAAGAAATATTCTTTCACTTAACCGAAAACCGCAATGAACTATACACGTTGTTGTAAAATGTTTACTTTTTCGTTAAATTGTTTGGATGATTTTAAAGTTAATATTCAAAATCGTTATTTATCTGATCTGTTTAGCAATGATCATTGGAGGAATCTATATGATAACTACATTCCCGAGTTACAAAAGTTCTTTTTTAAATGGTAAACAATTTATAGCAGGTTTAGGTATTGTAATAGTTGCATTAGTCTATTTAATATCTGATATTCTGATATTCTATAAGGGAAGTAAAAACAGTAAAAGATAGCTTTAAAATATTGACCAAATGTTTAAATGAAATACTTTACTGCAAAAGATTATTCATTTTTTAAGTCAAGCCATAAACTATAAGAACCAAGAAATAGTCCAATTGCAATACAAATTGCGAATAGACCAATATATTCATTTTCCGCAATTGCTGTTGAGACGAAAATAAAAATTATAAAGAAAGAGCAAAAAACACCAAAAATTGCAAATAGTTTTAGCATTATAGTTCCTACTATTTTATTAAAATTATTTGCACTTCGAATTGAATTTTTAGATAAACTTGAAAAAAAATGATAGAGCATGTGGTATCCAACATTAATAGCTAAAAAAGCGTAAACACGTTCTTCTATTTTAATATCATATAAAAAAAATACAAGAAGAATCGCAAAAATCAGATTTATAGATCCGAAAATTTTATAATATTTTTTAATGTCAGAAATATCCATTTTTTATATCAGAGCAAGATTTCTGTAAATGTTTTACAACGTTAAGTATAAGAAACGTAGGGCAGGTGATAAGCACTTTTGTTTCGGTTTATTACTTAGCTAAATATAAATATTTTGCTTTTATCTTTTCTACTGTAAACGCCAAATTTTATATTTAGCGTACTTTGCAAATAAACACAGACCTTTCGGTTAAGCCATAAATGCCCTATGTTTTTTATACACTGTTAGTAGCCGTTTTTATATTCCAAATTGTCAATTATTTCCTCTTCAATCAGTTTAAAAATCAGTTCTCCACCTAACAATTTTTCGTAATTATTGAATTCGGTTGGTAACATACTTCTTACTAATTCACTAATTTTCGGATTGTAAGTGTCCATTGATTTATTGTCATACGTTATTGTCCAAGGTAGAGAATAAAATTCCGCTTTTTTATTATCAATTACAATTTCGTTTCCGTTGTTATTCTGTATTCGCAATTCTATAAAGTCTATTTCTTCTTGTCCTAATAAGAATGGCAAATAGACTTGATTAAATACAGATGATATATAGTTTTGTTTTAGATAACTATTTTGATTTTTAAAGTCTCGAAATTCAGGATTCGTCAATTCAATTTGAGAAGTGAAATTTCCTCCCCAATTTTCTTTTTCAAGCCTTTCCTTTTTAATTCCCTCAACCAATGTTTCGTAGTCTTTCAAGTCATTAGTCGTAAATCCTAAATACTTTGATAATTCTGTTAGTTTTACTTTAAGTTTTTTGTTTTGCAACAAGGTTTGAATATTATTTTTTGATATTTCTAAATTCTTTTTTTCAAAGCCTTTGGCCTTAAAAATCAAAGCACCTTTTTTATCTAAAATCTTACCTTTCTGAATATCCGATTTATAAATCGCTCCCATATGAACTTGCTTGTCAAATAACCATTTTGTTGAAGTTACACTTATAGAATTAATTTCACTTTCGAAAAATGGCTGTAAGTTAAGTTTGATGCTATCACTTTTAATTGTTTCCCATAAATAGTCTTCTTGTCTTTCTTTTATTAAATTTAGCTTCTTGTCAAGAATGAAGATTTTACCATTCCTACTTTGTAAAGTGATTTCTGATTTTTCTTGGTTTACTGAAAAACCAGCTACTGGAATATTAAACTTTGTCCAATTAATAGAATCTTTTTTAGTGTAAAAAATGTAATCATTTTGATTAATTAATATAATTGAATCAACAATGGCTATATTATCAATTCTATCTCTTGCAGAAGGATTTAAAATTTTAAACTTGCTTTGGTCAATTGGCGTTTCAATTTGCTTTGAAGTATTCCAATTATCTTCTGTGATTGCCAATCCGTTTGATAATCCTCCAGCAATTCCAGTTAGTGAATCAACCATAAAAATGGATAGAACTCTATTTACAGGATTGAAAGGTTTTGGCTTCTTGCTCCAAGTTTCTCCAAAGTCATTTGAATAATGAATGTAATTGTCAGAACCTCCCATCCATATTTTTCCATCGTTTTTGTGAAAAGCATCATAAATCCAAGCATCTCCATTAAATTTGATTTGTTTCCAATTCAAACCTCCGTTTGAAGTTTTGTAAATCACATTTGTTTTCTTTTGATGTCTTGGTTTTGAATTAGACAAGTCTTCTAAATATCCAGCAACAACTATCGTGTCATTATTAAATCTAATCTGAATACTCGGTTTATCATATTCGGTTAATTTATAACTTTGATTTAATGATGTTATAATGCTGTCTTCTGAATTTTGTGCTTTCAGTTGATTTGAAAGTAATGTTAGTAGAAGTAAGGCGATTAGTTTTTTCATATGTTTAAATTCTTTTCGAATCTATGAAAAGAATAATTTTCAGCCAATTCAGATTGAGTGAAGTGGACTTTTGAATTAGTGAACGATGTTTCTTCAAATGGCTACTAACGGTTTGCGTATAAAACACGTTGCTTTTTCGCAATGTGTTTTATACGCTGTTGTGTGCAGTAATTTACCATAATTTTCAATTGTGGCAAATTGCGTAGTCAACAGGACAAGTTCCAATTCACTTTTTGATTTTTATGCGGCATATCCATCGGTCCGGATATGACGTCGTTCAAATCAAATTAAGGAGTCAATTCTTGAATTCAGACCAATACTTTTAAAAATATCAGTCAGTTTCTTGATTTTATGAAAATCAGCTACTAACTTCACCAAGCTTTGGGAGCGTTCCTAACGTTCTGATAGTGCAACTCTCAACGAAGAAATCGCCAAAGCTTGAAAATCCGATTTATTCAAATCAGATTGATGTTTTTAAAATGGTCTTCCGTATAAAACTCCGAAAAGTGAACCCTTATCGTATTGTCCTGTTTATTGCACCCAACGGTTTTGTGTATGATTTCGTTGCGTGTTTCAGCAACTAAATTAGCAAATACAAACCGAATAGAAAATCCGCGAGGATTTTCGTAAGTAGGCGAGTACTAGCAATGAATTATACACGTTGTTGTAAGTAGTGTTTATTCCACTTTAGTTGTTTCATTCATTCTCGGATTTGTCGATGAAAATCCATTTATTTCAAGACCACTTATTTTGATTTCTAAATTCCGCCAAACTTCCGTTTTTAATCGACCTTCATAAGTCAAGTCAAACGTAATATTTGATTCCGTTATTTTGGTATTATTAATTTCATAATTTGAACCAATTAACATCAAATCTTGTAATTCGTAACAAAATTCGTTCAGCGTTTTGTTGTCTTTAAATTCCAATCCAATAAATTTTTTCAGAAACTTCTTGTCAATGTCTGAATACCAAATAGGTTCCACTAATTGAATTTTGGATTTCTGACGATTAAATAAAATCAAACAATTTGATTTATTTACGTGATAACCCAAATAGTTTGTAAGCATTACTTTATATAAAGCAACATCAGGAAAGAATTCAGATATTAAAGTTTTTTCAATTTTATGAATTTCCGATTCACTTTCATAAAAAATCCATCTTCCGTCTTTCGTAGAACTTTCAGGAAGTTCCTTTTTCAGAGTTTTTATTAATTCAGAGTTAGTTTGACCTAATGAAATAAGGCTAATTCCAATTATTAATAAAAATGTTAAATGAATTCTCATAGGTTTCTCGACATTACTTACAACGGTCTTGTGTATGAGTAGTAGCGAATTAATAATCACTACTTTTTCGGAAAGTAATTTACAAAATAAAAAGTAATAGCGATTTGAATTATTACTCAAATCGCTATTACTTATACACGTTGTTAGCAAACGTTATTTTAATTGATTTTAAACAACTATCTCAGATTTATGTAAACTAACTACAGTTAAAACTGCAATCCCATTAATCCAATAATAATAGGCATCTATTCCTTCGAACGAAAAAGCAAAAGGTGCAATAATAAATACAATTGCGACTATAAAGTCTACTACTAGATGCATTTTATAAGAAATTACTTTAAGAACTCCCAAATGATGGTCTGTTAGCAATGTTAAAATAAAAGCTGCAATTCCTGTTGCTACCGAAAGTTGTAAAGCTAAAGGATTTGAATCTCCTAATCCGATAAGAAAGGGAAGTACTATCAATGCAATAGCAACTGGATAATCTAAAAATGCGTGAATTCTCTTGGTTACAAATTTCATAACTCTATTTTTTAATTATGAGTTTTACTTAAGTTTTTCCAATTCTTATCTGCAACACCTTTTAATTTGCTATGATTATTTTCTGCCAACCATAATTGTTTTGCATCAAGTTCCACATTGTTTAAATACAGATAGTATTTTCCATCTTCTACAATAAATTTATTTGGGTCAACTCTAAATTTTGCTCCTGCATAACAACCAAACGCACAAAATCCGCCATATTGAGGAAGGTATTTTCCAGGGTTTTTGTCAAACGTAGTTTTTTGTTCTGCTGATGTGAAATAGTATACTACTTTGTTATGTTCAGATTTATATGTTTTGTTTCCTTTTTGAGCTAATCCCAAATCTAAGTATGAAACAGGACTGTAGCCTTGTAATGCTATATTACTATTATCAATATTATTCGCCATTTTATCTTGAGCTAATACTACTGAACTCATTATTAGAGCTAATCCTAAAATTGTTGTTTTAATTAAATTTTTCATTTTATTATATTTTAAATTGTTATTTATTCTAATTATTCTGCGTTGAAGTATTCTTCTTGAATTACTTTTCCTTCATCATTCCAGATTCTGCGAATGATTTCGTGCCAGTAAATCTTACTACTATCTTTCATATCGAAATCGAATGTGAATTCTGATGCTGATACATTTCCATCTACAATAGAATGATGATGTGTAATACCATTTACTTTTGCAATTGCACCAGCAAAGCCTTCCATTTTTGCAATCATTTCTGTTTTACCTTTGGTTCCTCCATTTCCGTAATCTGAAGTATTAGCATTGTCTGCAAAGAATTCTTTTACGGCATCAACGATTGCTCCTTGTGAAACTATCGCATCCATTTTTTGTACTTGTTCTTTAATATTCATCCTTTTGTGTTTTAAAATTACACTGCAAAGATGAGATGAGATTAAAGTATACTTGCTACAAAAAAAAGACTAAGAATTGTACTTTTTTAATTTGAATTCGGAAGGCGTAACTTTAGAATAATGTTTAAAGAATCTCGAAAAATGATTTGGTTCTTCAAATCCTAGTTGTCTAGAAATAGAGACAACGGATTGTCCTTCGAGTATCATTAATTTAGCAGAGTTGATTAATTCTAATCGTATTAATTGACCTAAAGAAGTGTTCATTTTAGCTCGAACTTTATTAGATAATGCCTTTATAGAAAGGTTCATTTCATTAGCGTAAAACTCAAGAGACCTTTCTTGTGTGTGATATTTTTTTAGAAGTTCTAAAATATCTTGTGAGAATAAATCTCTATTTTCAAAATCGAAATTTTGTCTAAACTGTTTCGGCGTTTGTCCAATTGATTTTTTAAAAACTCTATTGAAATAAGCGTCATCTTTATACCCTAAATCATAAGAAATTTCTTGAATATTTTTATTAGTGAATGCTACTTCTTTAAGGCTTTCTTGTAGCCTTTTTGATGTCATTAAGTTTTTGACAGATAAACCAATTTTATTTTTAATTAGAGCTTGAGCATTATATCCTCTGTCGTTAATTAAATTGACTAAATCAATACTTGTTAATTTATTTGAATATTCTTTGTCAATTATGTCTTTAGCATCAAAAATTACTTGGTATTCTTCTTTACTAGCTTTGAAGGGATTTTGCCAAAACCATTGTTTAGAAGATACATCAATTATATCAGCAGAATTATTAGTTAAGGCTGTTTCAGATAGGAACGATTTACATTCCTCACATTCTAATAAGTCAATATAACCTAAAGAAATTAGGTGTTTGAATAATACTCTTACATCATTATCATAAAATTTGCTTTCATTTGAAAATTCTATTCGTCTAACTGTAAAGTCATCTGACAAGAATTTAATGTATTGTCCTTTTTCTAGAAAGATTGCTTTTTCCTGCCAATCAAAATAGTTCTTAAAATCAACCTGAATGCTTCCTTTTCCTGAAAGAATATGAATAAGAGTATGACTTTCTATAAAGTATACTTTATTAATTTCTGGTGAAAATTTTTCAACTTTTTGCATTCAGTTGGGTAATGTTTGCTAACGGTCTCGGCTATGAGTAGTCGCGTGGGTTAACACTTAACTTTGCAAGTACACACCAAACTGAAAATCCGCGAGGATTTTCAGAAGTAGGCGAGAACAAGCAATTACTTATAGCCATTGTTGGCATTAGTGTTTTTATCATCTGTAAATAGATATTTTGTTAATATCAATTAATTCATAAACAAATGGAACTCGGTTAAATCCACCATTTCCATATCTAATTCTATCTCCAGAATTCTCTTTATTTTTTTCAAGTTTCTTTTTTAACTCGTTTTCGTTTTGAACATCAAAAAGTACTTTTACTTTTTCGAAGTGCTTTCTCGAAGATAGTTTGTCAAAGAAGTTGAAACCACCATTTCTTTCCCCATAAAGATATGTGGCTGGAAACCATCGGTCATAATGATTATCAGTTTCTAAATAGCTAACACAATAACATAGTGTGTCTGAAAATATCAAAGTTTGCTTACTTATTTGGTCAGATAAATTAGTTATTACGTAATGCCCGAAGCCAGTAATTTTATTAAATGTTTGATTCATATAACTTTCCAAATTTTGATGATAATCATATAAAAATGGGAAACTACTTGGCTCTTGATTGTTCCTATAAGGGTCTTTAATGAAATATTTAGAATGAAGTAATTCTGAAACAAACAAGTAATCCTTGTTTTTAATTCCGACTGCGATAGTGTAAATAAATAGTTCTTGAAAAATAATTTTAAAAGTATCGAATTCAGGACCTGACCAACTGTTCCTTTCATCTCGTGGTCGTAAATACATAGGTTTGTTCTCGAAGAATTCAATTATAAGTTCACTTGCAAAGTCTGTTTTTTTAGTTGTTAACAAGTCAATGAATTTTATGAAGTCTTCCCTTAAAGGCTTGTAATTCTTCAAAGTCTCCATTAATAATTCTCCAAAAGCTGTTAAATTATTTGGTGAATTTTCAAGATTAAATTCCCATAATTTATCTTGAAAAACTTTTAAAAAGTCTGAAGCATATTTTTCATTTAAGTTATCGTTCTTCTTAATCTGGTTTTCAATAGTTCTTATTTTACTATTGGTTTCAGATAAGTCAACATTTGTTTCAGTTATATAAGTTGGTGGTTTGGTACCAAGTTTAGGTTTAGGTATTGATGGTGCTTCTAAAATGTTTCTTAATAACTCTTCATAACTATCTTCAAAATCTTCTTCTTGGGAAAAATCAATATATTTTCTACTCGACAAATAAACAGGCAAAAATGGTTTTCCATCTTCATCTCTTTCAAGTACAATAGGTATGAATTTTTCCTGCTTTTCGTTAGAATACAAATTTGGACTAATGATTTGAGTTTCTGTGCCAACGCCTCCTTGTCTGTCATCAGCTTTCTCTTTGTATTTCTTATCACAAACAATAAGAACTCGGAAAATATCTTTCGACTTTACCATTTCCTCCATAAAGCTGTGAATGTCGTGTCCGTCTTTTAAACTCCATCTGTCTAAAACAACATCAACAGTATCAGTCATCAATCTCTTTCCAAGATTTACAATCCAGTCTTGATGTTCTTTATTTCCCCAACTATATGATATAAAAATTTTCTTGTCCATTTAAAGATTTAGGTTGTTTTACATTAATGCCAACGTATTTGTGTATGGTTAGTTGCGTTGGCTAGCAACTAAATTAGTAAAAGAAAACGAACCAGAGGAAAATCCGTAGGATTTTCCGAGTACGTACAGAACAAGCAATTGACTATACACGTTGTTAGCAGCTGCCATTTTAACTTCTACTTCCCATTTTTTCAATTCCAAGTTTTAAAAAATCATCAGGCAATGGTTGTTCCTTAAATTGCAATTTGCCAGCATAATAGTATTGATCGAAAAGTTCTTGTTCTAAGGGCGAAAATGAAAGAAGTGTGTCATTCATTTTGGTAAATTTTTTAAACTTTTTTGGTGATCTAATAAAAGCCGCACAAATGTCTAATTCATCTATTGCATATAAATGATTATGCATCTCTCTTCTCAATTTCAAAAAGCTAAAAAGATTGTTTAATGAATTACTTGTATGATATTTAAGTGTTAGAAAAAAAATCTCTAAATCATTAATATAAACAGACCAAGGATATTTTTTCTTGTCATTTTTTTGCAACATTAGACCCAAATCTGTTTGTAAATTTCCAAATCTTTCTAACGTAACAACTATTGAGTAAACACTATGGATTTTATTAGGATTTACTTTAAATAATACTCTGTTTTTATTATCTTTTATAGAAAACGTTTCACTTCCAAGAAAATAATCTTCAACTCTTTTGCATTGATCATAACCGTACTGAATAGATGATTTAAAATCATTCTTAAGTCTTGTAACAGCTTTTTCAACGTTTCTAAAAGGTTCTCTCAATTTTGAGGCTTTCGATTCAACAATTATTGCATGACCTTTATAGATAATTAACAAGTCCTGTTCAAAATTGTTTAGAATATAATAGTTTTCATAAAAAAAAGATCCTTTTGAAGGAAAAATTGATTTGAAAATCTCTATAGTTTTTCTCTCAAGACTATTTTCTCTGTGTTTTCGTATTTTATTATAAAGTTTTTTATCTTTTAAAAGATGGCTATATAAATGCCTATATATTGCTACAGGTATTTGTTTTTGAAATAAATTCAAATAATTATTGTCTGATAATTTTAGAATTGGTTTGAGTTCAAAAGGATTGTCTTCTGTGTAATAATTGAAATTTATATTAGGATTTGGCTCACACGAAAATAGTTTTAAAAATTTATCTACTTTTTCTTTTGAGAATGTAAGATATAAATCTTCTTTTGTAAACATCAAGAAAGTGTGAGGCTTTAATTGGAATGATGAGAATGATTCTTGTGTTTTTTTTGGTAATAAAATAAATGCTTCTGAGAAAGATATTTCTTTTTCTTGAGTTCTTCTGTTAAACTCAATAAATTCTTTTGTTTGCAAAAATTCCGTTACTTCATTAAATCTATTTATAGAGATTAATTCTATGTGCTTATAAATCTCAACTAAAAAATGAATATCAAGTCCAAAATCGTCATTAATCTTTTTTTCAAATGGGTGAAAAATAGTTTTTATTCTTTCTAAATCTTGCTCTACATAACTTAAAACACCATTGTCAAAATGACTTCTGTAAGCCATTTCATGAATTACAGATTCAAGAGTGTAATCTGAAGAACTCTCTTCTAGATTGTAGTCTTTAATTGCATTAACCCTTTCTGCAAGTTCACCAATTAGTTTTTCTGATAATTCAAATATTTCATCACCTTTTTTGTTGTCTGAAAACGCATGTAAAGCTATTAAATAAAAGAAATCTTTGAATTTAGATTTGAATTTGTTCAATTTAATTTCAGAGGAGCTGTCGGGACGTTTTTTTAGGAAAAATGCGAAAAAACCAGCGAAACTCTCTAAATCATATTTGGAAACAATTTCCTTAAGTTCCTCAATTTTATTTTCTAAACTCATTAATTTTGTTATGTACTTTCTATACTTTTTGTTTTATGACGGGAAGTTTTTTTTTGGTTGCTGCTAACGGTTTTGCATAAAGTTCCGTTGCGGAACTTCCAGACCAAGTTACATAGAATTTCCCTGATTTCCCGAATGGCAATTGATTCCGAGTATCTAAAAATAAGCAATGGGCTTTATGCGTTGTTACCTAACGTGGCACGACCAAAAGCCGAATTTGCCAGCACAAGGTTTTCCGCAAAGGAAAACACTGCTTGCGACATTTCCCGCAAGCGCAATTGAGTCCGCCGTGGACGCATCTTTCAGATTTAACACTATTCCAAGAAAGCGTGAATGAATCCGATATTGAATTCGGTTTGATAAGCTGCGTAAATAATTCCGATGTAAAGACAGTTTCTTTAAACTAACGTTAGTGCCAATGTTTGGTAACGGTCTCGTATAACCGTCAGTTACGGGATTAAAGTTAATGTTTTTCGGTTAAGCACTGACGTTAGCAATTCCGAGTGGATTCGGACGTAGTCGAATCCGCCGTAATTGCGGTTATACATTGTTGTAGCACGTTTTTTCATTTTATATTCTCAAAAAATTTAGTCGGATTTCTTAAAAATCTGTCTGCATCTGAATCTTTAATTAATTCCGCTAAATTTTGAATTTTGGGTTCGCACAAATTCCCTTTGTCGTCCATTAAAATCCATTCGTTTCTGTCGCATAAATCCAATATTGATTTTATAAAATTCAGAGTTGAGTCGGTTAAGTCAGTCCGAAATCGAAAATCCTCAATGTAATTTTCTTTGTCGTTAAAATCTATGCTCAAATCGTGGTCAAATTCCGCTTTTTCTGTTTTCCAACTTTTTCCGCCATTCCATTCCGCACGAGTGATTATTTTGTCAATGTCTTTTCTCAATTCCACAATATCAATTTCAATTCCTTTCCACCATTTTGTTGAAATCGCATCTTTAAATTCAGGTTCTGGCGTATCGTTCAATTCCATATCGTAGTTTTCCCAATACTTTTCCCATTCAGCGTGCTTAATTTCGAGCTGTTTTGGTATTCCGCCATATTTTTCTTCAATCGGCTTTTTTGGAAGTACAGATGTTAGAAATTGGTTTATTGCCATTGGGTTTTCTTAAATGTGCTACAACGGTTTTGCATAAAGTTCCGTTGAGGAACTTCCAGACCAAGTTACATAGAATTTCCCTGATTTCCCGAATGGCAATTGATTCCGAGTATCTAAAAATAAGCAATGGACTTTATGCGTTGTTACCTAACGTGGCACGACCAAAAGCCAAATTTGCCAGCACAAGGTTTTCCGCAAAGGAAAACACTGCTTGCGACATTTCCCGCAAGCGCAATTGAGTCCGCCGTGGACGCATCTTTCAGATTTAACACTATTCCAAGAAAGCGTGAATGAATCCGATATTGAATTCGGTTTGATAAGTTGCGTAAATAAATCCGATGTAAAGACAGTTTCTTTAAACTAACGTTAGTGCCAATGTTTGGTAACGGTTTGCGTATAAAACACGTTGCTTTTTCGCAATGTGTTTTATACGCTGTTGTGTGCAGTAATTTACCATAATTTTCAATTGTGGCAAATTGCGTAGTCAACAGGACAAGTTCCAATTCACTTTTTGATTTTTATGCGGCATATCCATCGGTCCGGATATGACGTCGTTCAAATCAAATTAAGGAGTCAATTCTTGAATTCAGACCAATACTTTTAAAAATATCAGTCAGTTTCTTGATTTTATGAAAATCAGCTACTAACTTCACCAAGCTTTGGGAGCGTTCCTAACGTTCTGATAGTGCAACTCTCAACGAAGAAATCGCCAAAGCTTGAAAATCCGATTTATTCAAATCAGATTGATGTTTTTAAAATGGTCTTCCGTATAAAACTCCGAAAAGTGAACCCTTATCGTATTGTCCTGTTTATTGCACCCAACGGTCTTGTATATGATTTGTGGCGACTTTGCTTGCTAGGGTGGCTTAATGAGCCCTTCTTACGAAATCCACCCTAGATTATGTTTTCTAAAGCGAATTGAGCGTTGAGCGCTTGATTGAGCCAAATTTTTCAATTTAGCAGGAGTAAAAGCGCCGTTTCGGATGGCAAGCCTCGCCGTTTTTATCCGAATGGCAAGTTAGTGAAAAAATGTAGGAAGTTTAATTCTCTTACCCAACAGAGCCATGAATTATATACGTTGTTACCCAACGTTAATTTTATTGTTTAATTATTTTTTCAAAAAATGTCGAATTGTTAGTTCTGACAACAATGAAATATATTCCTTTTTTGACTTTTGATAGATTTATATTATTGAACTTTTCTTTCTCTTCATAAACCAATTCTCCTGTAGTATTATATAAATTGACTTCGATAATATTTAAAGCAGATTTAGTACTAATTGAAAGATAATCTTTTACTGGATTAGGATATAACACAATCATTTGATTATTGTTTATATCATCTATACTCAAGACACAAGATTCACTAAATTCTACATCATTGTCAACACACCATCCAAAACCTGAACTACAAAATGGAGGAGTTGAATTCTCATCATCAACTTGGATGCAGAGCAAATTAGGATTATCGACTGCTAACATCACATTCAAATTTTCATTATTTCCGTTCTGAATATTTAAGTTGGACAAGTTATTATTAGAGCAATTGATAGTCCGAAGCATATTGTTTTGAGATAAATCTAGCGTGACAAATTGATTACCACTACAGGTAAAGGTAATTAGATTTGTTTGTTCAAAGAGGTCAATGTTTGATAGTAAATTATTATCAACATGTAAGCGCCAAATTAGAGGGTTTTGTGATACATCTAAATCTGTCAGAAAATTATCATTTAACCACAACCTTTCTAAAGCCGAATTATTAGTAAGGTCTATTGAGGATAGATTATTATGATATGCGTCAAGAATTTTTAGATTCAAATTGCTAGTGACATCCAATTCATTTAATGAGTTGTTGCTACAAGCCAAACCTAAAAGATTTGTATTTTGAGATATATCTAAACTTGACAAATTATTTGAACTACATTCTAAACCTAATAGGTTGATGTTTTGCGAGATATCGATATTTTGTAAATTATTATGTGCAATTTCTATTCCCTCCAAATTTGTATTTTGAGAAATATTAATTGTGGTTAGCAAGTTATTCCTCAAGTTAAGATTTGTTAGTAGGATGTTTTGTGAAAGATCTAATTGGGCAAGTTGATTTTGTGAGCAACTAAGGATTTCTATGTTTTCGAAATATTCAATTCCAATTAGAGAAGAGATATCACGATTATATAAATTTAGTGATATCACGGCTTGAGCTTCGTCGATTTCAATTTCTCCATCATTGTTTGTGTCAGCATTATCGTCTACGATTCCGTCTCCATCTGTGTCAACGCAATTAGTATTTACTAATGCGTTTTTAAAATCAGAATCTGGAAATTCAATTATTTGCCCAAATGAAAGTGCACTAGATAAAAGGAAAAATGTAATTATTGTAATTTTTATTACCATGTTCAATTAATGTTGGGTAACGGTTTTGCATATGATACGGCGGGTCATGAGCGGCTGTTTCGGCAGAGCGTAGATGCGGAGTAGCAACGTGGCGTAGCATCTGGCTGTAGCTTCGGCAGGGCAATGGCGCCGCCTATCGGAATTATCCGATGGACTAAGTTAAGTTTTTTGTACGACTTTTCATCTTCTTAACCATCTGACCGCTGTATTATATGCGTTGTTATGCAAAGTATTTTATCCAAATACTTAAAGCTCTTTCAACCATAAAATATACTCCGCCCTCAAATCCGATTTATTCAATTCTCTATTTTTTCTTAAAAATCTCTTTAATTTTCGATAACTGATTTTATCAAAATATTCTGGTTGTTTGATTTTGGTCTGATTACCTGAAAGATAGTGGTCAATCAATATTCTGATTTCGTCTATTCGACTATGAAATCTCCAAATATCTGATCTGTATGGATTAATCGTTTTAACCCAGCTGTTGCGGTCAATTTTAAATTTGTTGTTTTTTAGCGAGAGTAAATAATAAGGAAATGAACGGTCAAGATTATAAATATCTTCAATTAAATTCCAATATGTTCTAAGTCTCTGCTTATGTTGTTTTTCCGTAATCATAAATGATTCGTAATAATAATCTTCATCAATTCTTTCTTCTTCTAGTATTAGGACCGTATTATTTATTTCTAAAGCATCAAGAATGTTTTTGTACTGGTCAATTTCGGAAACTTGACTGTATGAAAAAGTGACCAAAAATATGGCAAGAAGAGTGATTTTCAATTTAATCATCCGTGTTCAGAATATTTTGCATAACGGTCTTGTATATGAAAAGTAGCGGATTTTTACGCACGAGCTTTTCAGTTTATAAATGACTTTTATTTTATTATTTATCTTTCGTTTAAGCACCTAAACCGCTATTTTTTATATACGTTGTTAGGTGCTGGCTTTTACGTTGTTTCATAAAGACTAAATTTGATATTTTCTAGACGATATGAAGGGTCTTGATTTAGCGATTTTTCTTTTATCATTTGAACTAAATCATTTTCATTTAAAGCTATCAATAATTCATCATTCAAATTGAGCATTCTTTTTTGCAAAATTTTTGCTGAATTTCCTAATCCTTTTCTAGTGAATAGAATACCAAATTTCCCTGTGTTAAGATTTAGATATTTTGATGGAAGATAAAATTCATTCTGTTCTAAAGGTTCTGAATAATTTTTAAAATCTACAACAATCAAATTACAATTGAAATCAGACTTCGCTTGTCCCCAAATACTTGTTGTATCATTAAAATTATTATTTACTATTAAATCACGTCTAAAGATATTGTCATTGGTATATGCTTGAATTTTCTTTGTATAATTTCTGAAATTATCAGAAAACAAATACTCGAAAATTTCCGTACAAATTTCTTCGAATTCAGACCATCCATCCATTCCAAGAGGGCAGTTTGATAGTTTTGAAATTAATTCTTGACTTTTGTTTTGATACTTTGATGTTATATTAAGTGAACTAAGTCTATCTTTAATATAATAATGGACTAAGTCTCCATTACCAATATTAATATAATCTCTTGCTATTTGATTTATGGAAATATCTTTAATGTTTAACTTATTTAAAAAATTATAAGTTTCTTCATCAGGTCTATTTGTGAACGCAATATGAGAATATTCGTCTTCATTTAGAATTTCTTTAATATTCTTTAGATTGGGTGTGTTATCAATGAATAATTTACATTTTTCATCGTGATAAAGTAGTAACTCATCTTCTTTTTCTGAGTCTCGCACGTGAGCTGATAAAGAACATTTTATCAAATATTTGAGAAATTCCTTTTTTTGCGTTTTTGAGCAGTTTTTGAGAAAAATATATAGAAGCTCAAAATGAATAAGTCTTGGGTCAAAGTCTGTATCATATTTTTCCAAATTTTCTATTTCGAATAATGATTCGGAAAAACCAAGAGAGTTTGATTCAATTTCTTCCAAGTTATTAAATCTAGTTGCTAGATTTAAAAAGTAAGGATAGATGACACATTTGTTTTTAGGGTTAATACCTTTATAAGTCTTAGTTTGTCTTGTGGTTTGACCTGGAACTCCATTTCTATCTATCACATACATTCGTACATTACTCCCGTAAACTGAAAACTCTGATTTGATTGTTGGATAGTTGGTCTCTATATAATTTAAAGAAATATCAAATTTTTTCTGAAAGTGTTTTTGAATTTTGTTTAAAGTTCTTTTTGGTATTTTTTTATCTTTTAAACTGTATCGTAATTGATTATTTTTACTTTTTAATTCGTTTTTATATTCTAAATAATCAGATTCTCTATCTATAGTTATCCATTTTCGATTCATATCGAAAAACAGTAAATCCATCGAGAATTCTTTATTTTCATTTTCAAGAACGTTCCATTTGGAAACGGTTTTAAATGGAAGCCGAGTTCTATAAATTTCTAAGGCAGTCGCATAATCAGTAGAGCGTTCAGTTCTTTCAAATGTGTATAAAAGTCTACCAAGGTTATTGTAAAGAAATTCAGCTAATCTACTTTGTCTTTCAATAAATTTATTTTTGGATTTTGACTTTAACTCTTTTTCAATTGCTTTACTCAGTTCAAGGTTTAAAATGTCAAATTTTATTGTTTTTGAAATGAGTGTGCTTAAAGTATCTTTTTGAATAGCAAGATTAGAGTAGTCATTCGATTCTAATTCTGTTATAGCTGAGAATGAATCTAAAAAGGATTCGTAATATTTTCTTGTATAGTTCATTGGTTTATTCAGCTTGCACCTAACGGTTTTGCATATGATACGGCGTGGCATGAGCGGCTGTTTCGGCAGAGCGTAGATGCGGAGTAGCAACGTGGCGCAGCATCTGGCTGTAGCTTCGGCAGGGCAATGGCGCCGCCTATCGGTTCTATCCGATGGACTAAGTTACAATTAAATGTAAGATTTGCAATTCACTTAACCCTCTAAGCGCTGTATTATATGCGTTGTTAGGCACAGTTATTTATCCTGATTTGTAAAGATGTTCCAACCAAGCCTGTATTTCATAAACAGATATTTTATCGAATTCTACCAATTGCTCTTTAGTTAATTGTTTCCATCCAAATTTATATGAATAAATCCAAGTAATTTCACCATTTATACTTCGAAAAAAACTTACGCTAGGCCATTCCTTTTGTTCTTTAAATTCTGGATAACCAATTGCCCCGTCAAATTCCACATCTTTTACATTAATCGGAAATTCTTTTTTTGTAAAATGAGGGTTTTTCCTCAAGCGATTTTGATATTCTTTAATTTGACTCTCAAGATCAATTGGTTCTCCAATCAATTGCCTATAATAACTTGTTAAAATAATACCCGACATCGTATCAGGATGATCTATACCTAAATTCTCAAAATAATTTGATAGCCTCGATTTTCCCCAAAGTTCCCAACCGTTTCTTATTACTCGTAGTCCAATGCCAATATGGCCTTCAACTGTAAATTGTTCTTCGGTCATCAATTTGATTTTGGATTTAAACTCATCAGCTAGCTTTAAATCAAGGTGCTTGATCGCATCGTTCAAATCAGTTGGTATGTATTTTCCGTTAATGGAATCTTTTTCTATTCTCAAGGCAAGCGCTTTCTTATTTTCTTTAGACCATTCAATAATCTTGTCTATAATTGTTGATACACAGGTGTTTTTTTCTTGAATTTTATTTAAGGCATAAATTAGAAAAATCCGTTCCAATTGAAATTCACTAAGAAGATTTTCTTCGGAATCTCTAGCATATTCTAAAATTGGAAGAAAGTCAGAATAATTTATGATTACTCTATTATTAAGAATTTGCTCGTTTTCATTAAGCCAATTTTTTTCTAATTGAAGCGTACTATTTTGGATAAATTGGATTTCTGTAGTGGTTAGCTTGTCTATTATTTTCGTAGAAATATTTTTAATATAATTCGGATGACAAAATTCAGCCGTCTGTCCAAATATTGAAGCACTACATAAAAATAATATTACGCAAAAAAATTTCTTCATAATTGTGCCTAACGGTTTTGCATATGATACGGCGGGGCATGAGCGGCTGCTTCGGCAGAGCGTAGATGCGGAGTAGCAATGTGGCGTAGCATCTGGCTGTAGCTTCGGCAGGGCAATGGCGCCGCCTATCGGAATTATCCGATGGACTAAGTTAAGTTTTTTGTACGACTTTTCATCTTCTTAACCATCTGACCGCTGTATTATATGCGTTGTTATGTCTAGTTAAAGCTAATTCCGGTTCTTTTCTGTGTTATAGAATTCAACAAGTTTTTCACAAGCCTGTCTAAAACTTCCTTTGTAAGGTACTGAGCGTGCTACCATATGATATCTTGATTTTTCTGGCTTATGCGAATAATCAAATTGTTCAAGAATATATGCGTAACCATCAAAATAGTCTTGTGCGGGGTATTCAATCATTTTCAAATCCCAAAAATATGCACCTTTAACAAGGTTTTGAAATTCAATAAATTGTTCTGAACTTAAATTTGTAATACTTTCATTTGTCAATGTATATTTTCCAATCTCGCTGCTTTCATCAGCTTGGTAAAATTTAGCCACTAATTCAATATCATTTTCATCAAAATAGTTTACTCTGAATATGCTGTTGTTGCCAAATGCATCTACATGATGAAAACGAAATGAGTCGTGTCCATAATCTTCCAATCTTTTTTCATCAATTGAATTATAAATTCTTTCAAGAAATTTATCTCCTTCGATGCTATCTTTTACAAACTGGGAGTTTAGTTTTTCTACTATAACATTCGGAATGGTTTTTTTATCCGATTTGATATTACAACTGAAGCATAACGCAACAATTATTGATAAAATGATAATCCGAATTTTTTTCATGCTTTAATTAGACATAACGGTTTTGCATATGATACGGCGGGTAATGAGCGGCTGCTTCGGCTGGGCGTAGATGCGGAGTAGCAACGTGGCGTAGCATCTGGCTTTAGCGTCGGCAGGGCAGTGGCGCCGCCTATCGGTTTTATCCGATGGACTAATTTACAATTATTTGTAGGAAATCCAATTCACTTTACCATCAGACCCGCTGTATTATATGCGTTGTTAGTGGTAGTTTTCGATTTATTTGTTACTAATATAAATTTGTTTACATTTGCACTTAACTAATAGGTTAAGTTTTTGGATAATTTCTATTGCATACATTTCTGTGACGTAGCCAAAGTAAGGTTTTACTTGAATAGTAGTAATGCAGACGTGATGAAGAAATTCAATGAAATTAATAGACAAGAAAAAACTATAAACAAATTTGCATTAGTTGTTGCGGCTATTCAAGATAAAACTGCAAACAGAACTCAGTTTAACCGAGAGGGATCATGCAGTTTAGGAGAAATTTATGCTATAAAGGTCGACAATCATCGATTTTATACATTAGTTATCAAATACCAAGGTTATAGAGAATATTATATTTCACGTTATGGACGAAAGCAAAGTCAAACAAACGACAAGAAATTAACGAAAACCATAGAATCAATATCTAAAATCACTATCACAAAATTTTTGCAATGAACGATAAATTGAACACAGAATCTAGTGGCTTTTTAACTTCTTACATAAAAGAAAATAAAAGCAAAATAGATGAATCTTTAGTTAGTTTAAGGTTAATGAAGGAGGTTGATGATTTTTTGGATATAAATTGTATCAGCCAGAGAAGTTTTGCTGATGATATTGGATATTCTGAGGCATATATAAGTCAACTGATGTCCGGTGTGAAAAAGTTTAATACTTCTTTTATAAACAGGCTTGAAAAGAAGTATAATTTGAGGATAGAGTTCAAGCTTAATCCTAAAAACGAGTGTAAGTTTATATCAAAATTGTCAAATACTACAATTGAATTTAGAATAACAAATTTCAATTTAATACAATCTGAGAAGAATTTTTCGTCAAATAATAATCCATTGGATTATTGTCAATTTGAAACTGTTGAGGATTAATCAAATGAACATGGATAAACAAGAATCAAAGAAACTAGATATGAGATTTAAGAACATCAAAGTTCTTAAATATTCACAGTTTGATTTATTAGAGGAATTTGATAAAGACGTAAGGCCTTTAGTTAATTTTAATAGTAATTTTCAGTTTAAGGTCGAACCAGAAAACAATCAAATTACTTGTGTAGTAATGGTTCAAATTAGTATTTTGGAAACTGGAGAATTATTTTCTGAATTAAAGGTAGAAAATGTTATTGAAATGACTCCATTAGCTGAAATTATTGAAACGAGTGACGGTAGTCATAATGTTCCGAATGGAATATTACAACTTGTCGTATCACTATCAATTTCCACTGTTAGGGGAATACTCTCAGAAAAAGTTAAAGGTACAATAATGCAAGATGAGATTTATCCTTTAATCGATCCCGCGTCATTAATCAGTAATAACGTTTAGTTCAAATCTAAGAAATTACCACTAACGGTTTTGCATATGATACGGCGGGTCATGAGCGGCTGTTTCGGCAGAGCGTAGATGCGTAGTAGCAACGTGGCGTAGCATCTGGCTGTAGCTTCGGCAGGGCAATGGCGCCGCCTATCGGTTCTATCCGATGGACTAATTTACGATTAAATGTAGGATTTTCAATTCACTTAACCATCAGACCGCTGTATTATATGCGTTGTTACCCATAGGTTTACTTCGCAATTTTTCCGCTTTTCTCAAATGCATCATAAAATTCATCGATCTTTTTAAAGTCGTATTTCTCTAATTCCCAATTAAATTCTGACTCGGGATTATACTCAATTTTAAAGTTCTCATCTTTAAACTCAGGTTTTTCAACACCTTCGTAGCCACTATTGTAAACAATATAAAAGTGTTTTACATATGAAGAAGAATATATACTATAAAAATAACCAGTCAAAATCGGTTTTCTATCAGCAGTCAGTATAAATTGTCGGCTGAAATTCATATTTGGCTGTAAACTCCATAATTTTTCGACTCCGCTTGCGCTGATAATTATTTCACTCGTTTCAAAATCGAAACCTAAGATTTCGTTGTCGTAAATAAATGGAGTTGATGGTAAATCGTTTTCGGTGGCACTAAAACTTCCTGCGTAAATGATATTATGAGTTATGGAATCATATCGTGCATATTTTAAATGATAATCATTTAGCAAAATCGAAGAGCTATCTTTCTTTAATTCCTTTCTAAAATTCCAATCATTTAATAATTCTGAGCCATCTTTTGAAACTATTCTTTCTTTTGGCAGATAAATTTCGATTTTGGCTTTTTGAATTTTATCTACTTTATGCTGCTTCCGATTACACCCAATTAGTATCAGAAAAAAAATTAATATGATGACGAATGTTTTATTCAAACTTATGGGTAACGGTTTTGCATATGATACGGCGGGGCATGAGCGGCTGCTTCGGCAGAGCGTAGATGCGGAGTAGCAACGTGGCGTAGCATCTGGCTGTAGCTTCGGCAGGGCAATGGCGCCGCCTATCGGAATTATCCGATGGACTAAGTTAAGTTTTTTGTACGACTTTTCATCTTCTTAACCATTTGACCGCTGTATTATATGCGTTGTTGTGGGTAGTTTAAATCAGAAGAATAAATTATATCACCATTTTTTTTCAATTTCCAAGAAATAGTCTTTTGTGATTTCCTATCAATTAGTTTTATGATTTGATTCTCCTTGTCGAATTTAAATCTTCCTGAAGCAATTATTGTTGTATTACCACATCTGTTATTTTCTATTGCAGAATAATATTTAAATTCATTATAATTATTTAGAATAATTCTTGGTCCATTCATGTCGGAACCACAATCTACCCAGGAGTTAGTTGAAGTTTTATTTGATTCTTTTTGATTTAACAATTTCCAGCACCCAACTAATTCATTGTCGTTTATAAGTCTTTCTTGAGCATCCATATTGGAGTATGCGAAGATCATAATAAAAATAATTGGAATTAGTCGAATCATATTTCTTTTGAAGCAACAATTATTCCAAAATTACCCACAACGGTTTTGCATAAAGTTCCGTTGCGGAACTTTCAGACCAAGTTACATAGAATTTCCCTGATTTCCCGAATGGCAATTGATTCCGAGTATCTAAAAATAAGCAATGGGCTTTATGCGTTGTTACCTAACGTGGCACGACCAAAAGCCGAATTTGCCAGCACAAGGTTTTCCGCAAAGGAAAACACTGCTTGCGACATTTCCCGCAAGCGCAATTGAGTCCGCCGTGGACGCATCTTTCAGATTTAACACTATTCCAAGAAAGCGTGAATGAATCCGATATTGAATTCGGTTTGATAAGCTGCGTAAATAATTCCGATGTAAAGACAGTTTCTTTAAACTAACGTTAGTGCCAATGTTTGGTAACGGTTTGCATATGGCTTGTGGCGGTTTCAAAGTACTTTCCTGTCCACCGAAATCAAAGCTGGATACGAAGCAAAAACCTTGCTGGCAGCCGTTCACCCGCCATAAGCTATATGCGTTGTTGTAAGGCGTTTTCTTTTATTAAAAATCTGAATCGGTAATAACTAAAACGTATTCGTGACTTGCAGAAGTTCTTTGGTCGTCAACGTTAGAAGCCCAATTAGATAATACTTTATAATCTTTCGTCAAAGTGTCTCCTGCGGCATTTGTAATTACCATGTCATTTCCAAACATTGAAGTTGGTTCAAAATAGTCAGTTTCCTTACCTCGCTTACTCCAAGTTGCGACATCTTTTCTTTCGTTCGGATTAATCGTTTTGTCAATGTCGCTTGAGGCAATAATATTTGTGCCGTCAACAGATATAACACTCGAAGATTGGTTGTCGACATAATAGTCAACAAAAGTTTCCTTTTCGCAAGAACTAAAGAAAAATAGGGCGAAGATTAGAATAGATACTTGTCTCATATTTACTTAAATTTTGTTTATTGTTTCAAACGTAATTCTATTCAGTTTATTTTAATGCCTTACAACGGTTTTGCATAAAGTTCCGTTGCGGAACTTCCAGACCAAGTTACATAGAATTTCCCTGATTTCCCGAATGGCAATTGATTCCGAGTATCTAAAAATAAGCAATGGACTTTATGCGTTGTTACCTAACGTTGCACGACCCGAGCTTTGCGAGTGCGATTAAATCTTTCAGCAGAAGGATATTCTTCTTGTCACATTTCCCGCAAGCGCAATTGAGTCCGCCGTGGACGCATCTTTCAGATTTAATACTATTCCAAGAAAGCGTGAATGAATCCGATATTGAATTCGGTTTGATAAGCTGCGTAAATAAATCCGATGTAAAGACAGTTTCTTTAAACTAACGTTAGTGCCAATGTTTGGTAACGGTCTTGTATATGATTTGTGGCGACTTCGCGGCTGCTTCGGCTGAGCGTAAATGCAAGTAGCAACGTGGCGCAGCATTTGGCTGGTGACGTTTGAAGCGCAATGGCGCCGCCTATCGGTTTTTTCCGATTTGAAAGTTAATCAAAAAATGTAAGAAGTTTCAAACTCTTAACCAACTTAGCCATAAATTATATACGTTGTTGGCAACTGGCTTTTTATCAGTAACAAATGTCGCCATCAATATTTTTAGTCAAAAATCTGTTTAGTGTTTCAGATCGTTCTTTAGTTAATTTGTTTAGCAAAATAATTCTACACATAGCAAATGAGCTACCGTACATTTCGCTTGCTTGTTTAGGGTATCTTAATTTCAGTTGTGCATTCCTGTACTTTAACCACTTTCGTTGTGACTTTTTCAAGTTCCTTATAAAAATCCGATTTTGGTCATACTGCATTAAAACCTTTTGATAAGTTTTTTCTAATTCAATTTTAGCATTTTCATATTCGTGATTCGCAACTTTATTCATCTCCAATTGAGTTTGCGAAAAACAGGTCAAATTTGCTGTCAGAAATAGTAAGAATATCGTTCGATTCATTTTGGTATAGCTTGTTGCCAACGGATTTGTATAAGAATAGTAGGGCTGAAAACAGTCCCAAACCATTCGGTTAAACACAAGCCAGATTTTTAAATTTTTCTTATTATTTTTTCTTGTCAATAAGCCAAATTTAAAAATTTGGCGACCTTGCAAATGCGCCTGAACCATTCGGTTTTGCTACAATTGCCCTATTATTTTTATACGTTGTTAGCAATAGTGATTTCCGTAACTTGCTCAATATATCAATAAATTCAATTCGAATTTTTCATTGTCAAAATCAAATATTTTAACAACATCACTTAAGCGATAACCATTCGATTTGTTTTCAAGTTCCATAAATTCATTCACTTCATTTGAAGTAGTTTGGTCAGTTATTTCTACTTTTTTTTCTTTAGCTCTTTTTAAGCTCATTCTACAATCAATTTTTGGTATTGTCTTTTTTCGTGAACTTAATTTAAAATTTATTGACCGATTATTTAAAGAAACTCTTTCATATTTAACTTGTGTGATAAATATATTACTATCTAACAATCCTAACCAATATTTAATTCCGTTTTTTAATATTTGAGAGTTTTGCTTTTCATCAATTAGCCAAAGAATTTCGCAATACAATTCTTTAAAAAGTGTAAATAACTCTTTTATAAACTTTGAACTTATTATTTTAAGGTATTGACTATCGTTGTCAAAGTGTAATAATTTTTCATTCCGTTTTACAACATCTTCAATTTTGTTATCAGAGAATATTGAACCAGCGTGGACGATTTTGTTTCTAATAAACTGAATGTCTTTCAATTTAGAGATATATTTTTCTAAAATTGAAGTATCGATTTCCAATACCAACTCCAAATAATCTATTGAAGAATTTAAATAATCTCTTGAATTGAAATGAGAAGGCTTAATTTTTTTTGAAAACAAATCAGCAGATACTTTACAAATCTGATTTAATGAACTTTCGTTTAATGCGTATAGAGAAACTAATATTGATTTACTATACAAGTCTAAAAACTCTTTATACTTATTTTCAATAATTTCGTGATTTTCAGCGTAATTGCTTTCGAGATAATCTAAACCAGATACATTCATTGCGTAATTCGGTGCGAAGTCATCGTCAGTTCCAACTTCTGCCATTACTTCTTCATAAACTTTATCCGCCTCTTTTCTTGAAGTTTCATAATCAGTTTTTAATTTTAAAAGCTCATTATCCCATTCTTTGATGTAGGATTTTAAAGTTAATGAAAATTGTTTTTCGTAAACATCTAACTGCCTTTTGAAATCTAAAAAAGGTTTTTCCAATTGGTTGTTTTCCTTCTTATTGGCAATATAATAAAATGTGGATTGGAAAAGGTTCATTGAAGTTATCGAGGTTTTTTTATCATTATTGCTAACGGTTTTGCATATGATACGGCGGGTTTTGGGCGGCAGCTTCGGCAGTGCCAACATTTTGCGTCAGCGAAAGTGGGAAGCGCAGCGTGCGAATCAGCCGTGGGGCAGTGGCGCCGCCACTACGTATTTATCCGCTGTATCAAATTTTCTATAAAGTTAGGGAATTTAATTGAAGCCAAATGTGACCGCTGTATTATATGCGATGTTGGGCACAGTTATTCCTTAGTAAATTTCTCTAATCTAGAAATATATAATTGCATAAATGGCATGCCTTGATTTTCTAATTTTGTATATAATTCGATTGCTTTAGAGTAATCTAAATTCTTCTCTTCAATCCAACCCAATAAATAAGTACAAGGAATATAATTAGAATTAATTTCCAAACAGCTCAAGCAATCCTTTTTTGCTTCTTCAAATCTATCCGAGATAAAATAATAAATTGCTCTTTTGCTATAAACTTTTGTATTCGGATTATTATTGATGGAGTCTGTAAGTGAAATGATTTTAGTATTGGAATTTTCAGTTTTAAACTCTTCAATCGTTGCCTCCCGAGCTTTCAATATAAAGATGTATAAATCATCACAATTATCTTGAAGTTTAATAATTATATCTGAAAATAATTTGTCAACAAAACTTAAAGCATTTTCATTAGTAGAATCAATTTTATTAAATTCATCTTCGTGGTTACCTAAGCTGGTGTAAAAACAGGACAGAATATATTCTTCTGTATATTCCCTTGATTCCGATAAACAATTGCAGACTTCACTTGATATTTTCTCTGATAAATTTTGAGATATAATGAAATTTGTAAATAGAAGTGTAAGTATAAATAAATTTATTTTCATAGTTTCTTAATTGTGCCCAACGGTCTTGCATAAAGTTCCGTTGCGGAACTTTTCCAGACCAATTTACGTAAAATCTCCCTGATTTTGTGTTCGCGAGAATTATCCGATACGGATAATTGGAGCAATGGACTTTATGCGTTGTTACCTAACGTGGCACGACCCGAGCTTTGCTAGTGCTATTAAATCTTTCAGCAGAGGGAGAATCTTCTTGCCGCATTTCCCGCAATGGCAATTGAATCCGCCGTGGACGGATTTTTCAGATTTAACATAATTCCAAGAAAGCGTGAATGAATCCGATATTGAATTCGGTTTGATAAGTTGCGTAAATAAATCCGATGTAAAGACAGTTTCTTTAAACTAACGTTAGTGCCAATGTTTGGTAACGGTCTTGTATATGGCTCGTAGCGTGCAAATTAGCGATAACTATTCGGTTAAGCACGAGCCGAATTTTTTAATTTTCTTATTACCTTTTCTTCTCAATAAGCCAAATTAAAAAATTTGGCGGACTTGCAAATATTCTTTATCTTCAGTTAAACAACTAACTAGCTATGAGCTATATACGTTGTTATGTGGCGTTTTTTTAGATTGTGGTTATTCTGATTCTATTATCCCAATCGTGGTCATCCGATTTAACTAATTCGGCAAATAAATAAACGTCTTCTAATCTGTTACCATCTTTATCAACCCAGCGACACTTTAATTCATAGGTTTCAGGTTGTTTTCCAACAACAATCATTTTAATTCTAGTGTTTGATTTATGATAAACTCCTTGTCCAATTTCAAAATCCTCAAATTTGTATTCTCTCATATTGATATTTTATAATATTTTGTTTGCATCAACATCATAACCTGATGCTATAAGTTCTTTAACTAGCTTAAATTTCCAAGTTTTTCCTTCGTCAATAGGATTATATAAAACTCCGTGTAAATCGCTTGGTAACTCTACACCACTTTCATAGAGAGGAAACACATTACTTCTTCCTAATTTCCCAATGAAGTAACCCATTTCCAGAATTACATTTTGTCTAGCTCTGTATTTATCTTTTGTTTCAGTTTTGACTTTGCCTAAATCATCTGCTGTTAATAAAACTACAGCAAACCCAACATCTGAATGTAATTCAAATTTTTCAATTATAGTCTGTCCTCTGTTAGGTTGTTCGGATAGTATAATTGGATTTAAACCAAGTTTTTCGATAGTTCTTGCAAGGTCAGTTTTTGTATGTTCATCGTGACCGTGAACTATAAAAATATTGTTTGTTTTATTTTCGATTACTTCTGTTGTATTTGCCATTTCGGTTTTTTCTTCAATTGAGGATTTAAGCAAGTCTGATTTCCCTAACAATTTTTTAAGGTTAGTTAGTTTTACATCAACAACTTCTTTAAAGTTATCTAATTTACCTTTTGGACCTTGTGCTCTTTTTCCAAAACCAATGAACATTGCGCAATCGTCATATCTTTTTTTATATTCATTGTATTCATTATTAAATGACTGTTTTAGGTATTCGGAATTATAGTCATTCCAATGATTAAAATCTTCACGATTTTTGTCAAAATCAGATTGTGTTTTGACTCCAAAGTTTAAGATTTCTTGACCTTCTGCAATTCTTTCTTCAAGTTTAGAAATAAAGTCTTTTCTCGAAATGATTAATTCAGTTGGTGGTGGTGGTGTATATTTTGCAGTTCGTTTTGCCATAAATTTTAAATGTTGTTCTCGGTTTCTCTCAAATGCCACATAACGGTCTTGTATATGGCTCGTAGCGTTCAAATTATAAATTATTTTCGGATTAAGCACGAGCCGAATTTTTAAATTTTACTATTTATCTTTTTATTGGAAATCGTCAAATTTAAAAATTTGGCGACTTTCCAAATATGCCTTAACTTCCGATTTAGCAACTGCCCAGCTATGAGCTATATACGTTGTTAGAGGCAGTTTTTATTACTATTCTAATTCCTTTAGTTTAGCTTGAGCTTCTTGATTTCCGTCTATTCCAACTGCTTTTTTATAGTTGTCAATTGCTTCTGATTTGTTTTTTTGAGATAAAAAGTAATTCCCTAAAGCAACAAAACTTTTTGATTCATTTGGATAGAAATCAGCATTCAGTTCTAAATATGCTAACGCTTTTTTAGGAAGATTATGTCCATCCAACATAAAGAACCCAACTTGATTTAGTAATTCCCAATCAGGTTTTACTTCACGTTTCATTTGAATGCTCAATTTTTCATAGTGGGTTTTAAATGGTTCTGTTAATTCTTTGGCGGAATATTCTTTTGGTGTGTTAAAACGCCACATTTCTGGGAATGGAAACCAAGAGAAAATAGACCGCAATCCATTATACTGGGCTGGAACAACAATGCTTCCGTGGTCTTCATTCTCAAAGTATTCCCATTTAAAATTAATCTCTTTATTATTTTTTACTAATAGGTCGTGAAACTTTAAATTGGCTCTAATCTGTTCAGTAGGAACTGTTTTGTCTTTTCTAACTTTAGCCGTGTCCATTGCTTTGCCAATACTATTAGCCACAGCTATATATAATGACTTTTCTTTTCGATTTCCTTTATTTAGTAGTTCTTGAGTTTCTTTAACCAAATTTTCTTCGTCCCACCAAAGACTTGGGTCAATTGCCAAATAATTATCAAAAGAATTTTCGTGATGTAAGTATGAATAAAGTACAAAAAGACCTCCTGTAGAATGACCAATAATGGTATTGTTGTTTTCGGTTGGGTATTTATTGTTGATATAAGGTTTTAATTCTTGATTTATGAATTTTAAAAAATTACTGGCACCTCCAGAAGTTTCCGATTCGTGTCCGCGTTGAAAAGGAACATTAGTATTCGTGAAATCTCTTGTTCTATCCGTATTGGTAATACCAACTATTATAGATTGAGGAATTTTGAAAGGCGTTAGTTGCTTTTGCATTCCAGTAATAACATAAAATTGTTGAGATGCGTCCAATACATAAATAACTGGATATTTTTTAGTGCTATTAAAGTCCTCAGGTGTATGTATCCAAATTTCTCTTTGCTCTTTTAGTATTTTGGAATATAAGCTATCAACTTTCCCAACTACTATTTGCTTTTCGCTATTTTGATTAAATTGTGCTATTCCTTTGAAACATAGGAACAAGGTAATTATGGTTATTACAATTTTAGACTTTCTCATTTGTTTGGTAAGGTTTTAGTTTGTAATTATTTCTTTTGGATAATTGACAACATCAAAAATAATTCCAGACTTGTCCTTTTTACCTATCGTGTTTTTTTAAATTGCCTCTAACGGTTTTGCATAAAGTTCCGTTGCGGAACTTTCAGACCAAGTTACATAGAATTTCCCTGATTTCCCGAATGGCAATTGATTCCGAGTATCTAAAATTAAGCAATGGACTTTATGCGTTGTTACCTAACGTTGGACGACCCGAGCTTTGCGAGTGCGATTAAATCTTTCAGCAGAAGGATAATCTTCTTGCACATTTCCCGCAAGCGCAATTGAGTCCGCCGTGGACGCATCTTTCAGATTTAACACTATTCCAAGAAAGCGTGAATGAATCCGATATTGAATTCGGTTTGATAAGTTGCGTAAATAAATCCGATGTAAAGACAGTTTGTTTAAACTAACGTTAGTGCCAATGTTTGGTAACGGTCTTGTATATGATTTGTGGCGACTTTGCTTGCTAGGGTGGCTTAATGAGCCCTTCTTACGAAATCCACCCTAGACTATGTTTTCTAAAGCGAATTGAGCGTTGAGCGCTTGATTGAGCCAAATTTTTCAATTTAGCCGGAGTAAAAGCGCCGTTTCGGATGGCAAGCCTCGCCAATTTTATCCGAATGACAAGTTAGTGAAAAAATGTAGGAAGTTTAATTCGTTTACCCATCTAAGCCATGAATTATATACGTTGTTAGGACACGTCTTTTAACTCTTCCAACTCTCCCTTTTTGATTTTACATTGAAAATTAATTACTTCCTTGGATAGTCTTATAGAGATAGAATTTGATCTATACACATCCATTAAGGATTTTGACGATCGATGCTGTTTAAGACAAAATCTGAAATAAATAATTAAAGGTGAAACAATTATATATTTATAATAATCAAAGACTTCATTAAAAATTAATTCTGGATTCCAATCAACTAACCCTAAATGTGTAAGAGTCAATATTAGGATAATTGTAAAGAGTCCTATCAGAGACCTTTGAACTCGCTTTTCCCACTTTTTTGTTTCCCCTTGATAGAATTTGATGTTTTTTTTTACTTCTGCGATAGATGTCATAAATGAAAATTAATCTATCCAAATATAATGTCCAATTCCTTCAAAGTCAGATTATTAAATACAAAGTTCTTAACAGCTAAAAATTATATATTTGATATATTGAGATAAAATTGACTTAATCTATAATTAAGCGAGTATATATTAATTATATTCTTAAACTTGTTGAAAACTAATTTATATGAAACTATATGTTGTCAAAGGATTTTCAATTGATTCCGAAAACAAAGATTCTTTAACAAAAAAAGTTGAAAGTTTTGTCGGTTATTTCACTAACCTAAAAGAGATTTACGACAGATTTGATCGAAAGACTATAGTTTCCTATTCAACTATAAGCAAGAGACTGAGGAAGCAGAATCATCATATAGTTCAAGAAGCAACATTCATGATTGCTGATAATTCAATTATGTTTAATGAAATAGTAATTAAAAAAGTGCTAGTTAATCAGATATATTTTGATTATCAATACGTGAGTATAGAAAATTACGTTAAACAAAAATTACAACTTAACGAATTAAGAAAGTTCGATCAATTAGACAATTTTGAAGACTTCGAAAGCTTTGAAGATTTAGAGGATTTTGAAAATTTTGAGTTTTGATTAGATGTGTCCTAACGGTTTTGCATAAAGTTCCGTTGCGGAACTTCCAGACCAAGTTACATAGAATTTCCCTGATTTCCCGAATGGCAATTGATTCCGAGTATCTAAAAATAAGCAATGGACTTTATGCGTTGTTACCTAACGTTGCACGACCCGAGCTTAGCGAGTGCGATTAAATCTTTCAGCAGAAGGATAATCTTCTTGGCACATTTCCCGCGAGCGCAATTGAGTCCGCCGTGGACGAATCTTTCAGATTTAACACTATTCCAAGAAAGCGTGAATGAATCCGATATTGAATTCGGTTTGATAAGCTGCGTAAATAAATCCGATGTAAAGACAGTTTCTTTAAACTAACGTTAGTGCCAATGTTTGGTAACGGTTTTGCATATGATACGGCGGGTAATGAGCGGCTGCTTCGGCTGGGCGTAGATGCGGAGTAGCAACGTGGCGTAGCATCTGGCTTTAGCGTCGGCAGGGCAGTGGCGCCGCCTATCGGTTTTATCCGATGGACTAATTTACAATTAATTGTAGGAAACCCAATTCACTTAACCATCTGACCGCTGTATTATATGCGGTGTTGGTAATAGTTATTTTACTCCTAACTTTTCTAAAAAGCTATCATAAACGTTTATAAATCCTTTAGAACCAAAATAATCAGAATATTCAATTGTAAAATTATCTCTATGTTTTAGTTTAAAGAATTTACCTGAATGACCTGGTCGAATTTCTGAAAAATTAGCTAGTAATAATTCTAAACTAAATTCTTTTATTGCAATTAATTTATTATCGTCAAGTTTAACTTTTTTATGTTGTATTGGTTTGATTTTATTTTTTTTCCTTTGATTATAGTATGAGACAGAATCACAGCTAACTCCGTATTTTTTATAATCCGCGAAAAGTTCACCAACGGTATTAGATTTTATAGTTATAATTTCATAGTGCCCACCCCATTCTCCACATTCATCATGGCTTGATTCTATAGTTAGGTATAAGTCAGAGTTTGTTTGATTAAATTGTCCTAATCTGACAGAGTCGATAAAATCAGAATTAATTGAAATTCTTCTTGAATCTATTTCTTGTGCATTTACAAATGTTACTGCTAAAAGAAAGGATATAAATATTCTCATAATAATTATTACCAACGGTTTTGCATAAAGTTCCGTTGCGGAACTTCCAGACCAAGTTACATAGAATTTCCCTGATTTCCCGAATGGCAATTGATTCCGAGTATCTAAAAATAAGCAATGGACTTTATGCGTTGTTACCTAACGTTGCACGACCCGAGCTTAGCGAGTGCGATTAAATCTTTCAGCAGAAGGATAATCTTCTTGGCACATTTCCCGCAAGCGCAATTGAGTCCGCCGTGGACGCATCTTTCAGGTTTAACACAATTCCAAGAAAGCGTGAATGAATCCGATATTGAATTCGGTTTGATAAGTTGCGTAAATAATTCCGATGTAAAAACAGTTTCTTTAAACTAACGTTAGTGCCAATGTTTGGTAACGGTTTTGCATATGATACGGCGGGTCTTGGGCGGCAAGCTTCGGCAGTGCCAACATTTTGCGTCAGCGAAAGTGGGAAGCGTCAGCGTGCGAATCAGCCGTGGGGCAGTGGCGCCGCCACTACGTATTTATCCGCTGTACCATTTTTTTTATAAAGTTAGGGAATTTAATTTAAGCCGAATGTAACCGCTGGATTATATGCGTTGTTGTAAACAGTTTTTATTCAGTTTATTTTATTTCGATCAAAATTCGGTTCAAATTTTCTTTTAACTAATAATCTTCTCTTATAGATTAAAAAGAAAAAATATCCGAAATAGCTAAAAACGATAATTATTCCAATCCAAATGAATTTATCTCTTTTATGTTTAAAACGAAGAAATCGTAATTCTAAAAGAAATAGAATAACAAATATAAATCGGGCATATATCATTTAGCTAATTCAATAATTTTCAGGGCTTGTCAAAATTGTTTACAACGGTCTAGTATAAGAATAGTAGCGGGTTGTTACCCACTAAATTTTCGGTTAAACACAGACCTTTTTTATATTTACTTACTTTTATTTTAGCGTTTAAACCGCTATTATTTTTATACATTGTTGGCAACTGGCTTTCTTCGTTCCTTTGAATATCTAAATAGTAATGATGAAATTGGTTGTAATCTTTGTCCACTCCATTCAATTTTTTGGTTCAAATTTGAATTCATATACTCATTTAATTCATCACTCATTTTTATGTGATGAAAACTAAATTGAAAACCATTTAATTCAATCATTGCTAAATTCTTTTCGAGATATATTTTCGCACCAAAATTGTCTTTTGACACTAACTTTTCTATTGTTTTAGCTAAATAAGATTTAAAAAAATACATATCAGAAAACAGTTTATCTTTCTTTTCTTTTTTGGCCTTACCAATCCAAGCATTTAGCAGATTCATAGAAGTCAAGTAATGGAATAATTGATTTTCGGAATTTGGATTTATTCTCATTATTGCCAAAGCTTCCATTAATTCCGACTTATAGATTTCATAACTGTCTAATTTTGGATTATTAATTTCTTTAAGTAATTCTTGTTCTGAATATTCTTCTTGTTCATTAAGATGATTTTGTAAAAATCTAATTTGTTTAAGATAAGTAAGTTCTATTTCTTCTGATTTTTTAGCTACGAACTCATAAATAGACATAATGTGAACATTAGGGTATTTGCATCTATGGTGTTTTGTATAAGTTGGATTGCAAAAAATCACATACAATTCGTCACATTGGTTTGCATTATAAAAACCAATTCTGTGTGCTTTTTCTTCATTGAATGAATGACAAATCCATAATTTTCTGCCTTGTGAAAAAATTGGATTAAAAAAATTGCTCTGTTTGATTTTAAAATCTTTAAAACGAGGTAATTTTCTATGACCATTTTTTAACAGCTCAAACTCTTTATAGTAATCTCCTTTACCAAAAAGGTCTTCTGAAAGAGTGGAAGTCAAGGTTCTGAATAGTAAATCAGAAAGTGGAATTGATTTGTTCGCAACTAATTTTTGAAAATTGCCTTTATAAAAACGTTTTATATAATCTTTAGAAGGGTCTTCGTTCTTGGTGAATACAGTTATAAAATCAAAATTTTGAGAATAAACGATTTGAAACCTGTCGTCCCAATTTCTGTTTTTCCAAGATTGTGTGTTAGACTTTGGTTTTGAAGAAAGTTTAAAAAGAGTACGATATCTATTATTTTCCTGAAGTTCAATTTTTTGAATTATTGAATAATATTCAATTCCATTAAATTGTATTTTTTGTTCTACACCTAATTTATCTTCGCTGAAGTTTATCTTTGAAAAAATTGCATACGGGTAAAGCTCTCTAAAAATTCGGTCTTTGTGCTCCGGAGAATGGTTCTCAGCCCATCTTTCAAAATTGCAATTTCGGATATTCATTGTCGTTTTTTTCAGCTTGTTGCCAACGTGTTATATCCTCACAAATATATGCGTTTATCCGCTAATGTTGTCTGAAAACGGAAGTTTCAATGTGTCTTTATCAGATTTAGACAGGGCGGTTAAGGCAGTGTCTAGCGGACTCCTAATTTGTAATAAATCTTTTTGAGCTACGTGTGTGTATATCATCGTGGTCTCAGGCTTGGCGTGCCCTAACAAATCCTGAACGTACCGTAAACCCACGCCATTCTCAATCATATGCGTGGCATAACTATGTCTTAGAGTATGCGGCGTTACTCGCTTGGTAATTCCCGCCGCTTTACACGACTGCTTCAAAAATTGCCGTACACTGCCAGCACCATAACGCCCACCTTTCGGATTCTCTACAAAAAAATGCTGCGGCGTATACGTCATATAATAATTTCTAAACAACGGTATAAAACTTTCAGCTAAAACAACAACCCGATCCTTCCGGCCCTTCGCATTTTTCACAAATAACTGCCGCCTGTCAATATTTATCATTCGTAGTTCCAGGTCTATGAGCTCGCCAATGCGTAGCCCGCTAGAGTAGAGTAGTGCCAGTACCGTGCGATGTTTTAAATTTTTAGTCACACGCAACAAATCTATCACCTCTTCTTTACTCAAAACAGTGGGCAAATAACTAGATTTCCTTGGCCGAATTAAAGCGTCTATGTCTATGGCGCTTTCTAAATTCAAAGTGGCAAAATGCTTTATGGCACTAATAAGTTGCCTATGACTGCTAATGGCATACTGCTTCTTTTTCACTTCATCTTCAACAAATAAACGTACGGTATCATTGTTTACAGACTCTAACGGACTCCCATTCAAAAACGAAATAAAATTTGAGATAAAGGTAGCATAGGTGTTAATCGTACTCTCGCTTAATCGTAATCCAAGGAGGTATGACATATAATCGTCTAACACACGACTGTGATCTTCTTTTTCTGACGAAATTTCTGCGGAGGCTTCTTTTAATTTTTCAGCATGAAGCACATTTCCGTAGTCAATGGTGATACCCTTGGCGGCCAACGACTCTACCAGCTCTGTAAGCGACCAACGGCTGGCAAATACATAAAACGAACGATGGGTAGCAGAATATTTAATAAACCGAAACTCTTTAATAATAGCTTTTAGAGCAGCATCATACGGAAAAACAACAGAATAGCACGCTTCTCCACGATGCATAATTAAATCTATGGTAACTTTCAAAATAATAAAATATGGGGGGAGCTAACGCAGGTATAAAGATACCGAAATTTTAATTTATAATTATGCAGATGCACGGCGCATAAAAATTGTAAACAGTTTTAGTAGACTAAGCCCAATAACAGATGCTATAAAAGGTTACAACTCATCACTCTTCTCTCCTTGTCCCATCATCATCAAATACGCCTTTAAAAACTCGTCTATATATCCATCTAGCACAGCATCTGGGTTGGTGCTTTCATGGTTTGTACGTACATCTTTTACCAATTTATAAGGCTGCAACACATAGTTGCGAATCTGGCTGCCCCATTCAATCGCCATTTTGTTTCCTTCAATTTCGGCACGTTTTTCTTGCTGTTTGCGCAGTTCTATTTCGTAGAGCTGGCTTTTTAGCATCTGCATAGCTTTTTGCCGGTTTTCTAACTGGCTACGCGTTTCAGAATTGTGAATCACAATACCAGAAGGTGCATGCGTTAAAATTGCTTTGGTCTCAACTTTGTTTACGTTTTGTCCGCCGGCACCAGAGCTTCGCGCAAAATCCCAACTTATATCGGCTGGATTAATGTCTATTTCTATGGTGTCATCGGCTAGAGGGTACACATAGACACTGGCAAAACTGGTGTGGCGTTTTGCGTTGCTGTCAAAAGGTGAAATACGTACCAACCTGTGGACACCATTTTCGCCTTTTAACCACCCAAAAGCATAGTCGCCTTCCAATTCTAGGGTCACAGTTTTTATCCCTGCCACGTCGCCAGCCTGGTAGTTTAATTCTTTAACTTTAAAACCATTCTTTTCTGCCCACATCAGGTACATACGCATGAGCATATTAGCCCAGTCGCAACTTTCGGTACCTCCAGCACCCGCTGTGATTTGTAACACGGCAGAAAGATCGTCACCTTCTTGGCTCAACATATTTCTAAACTCTAAGGCTTCAATAGCTGTTAACGCTTTTCCGAAACGTATTTCTACATTCTCTGCTGTGCCTTCACCTTCTTTAAAAAACTCGTAAATAACCTCGGCATCTTCGGTAAGCTGCAATGCCGTTTCATAATCTTCTACCCATTTCTTTTTTGTACGCAAGGTTTTCATAAAGGCTTCAGCCTCTTGCGGATTGTTCCAAAAATTGGGGTCGAATGTTTTTTCTTCTTCGTTTTGTATTTCTACGCGCTTTCCAGCTACGTCAAAGATATTGCCTTAACACATCCAGTCTGGAGCGAAGGTCTTGAAGTTGGTCGTTTGTAATCATATGTATTACCCGCGCTGGCGAGTATATTTTTATAATTCCCTTTAGCTATGTGATACAGGTAAGGGTTGGTTGTACTAAATATTCCGCGTAAGCGAAACATTACAAAGTGTAAAATTAAACTTTCTAGCGCTCACTAAAAAGGAAAAACTGATGTGCTATGGCTTCCCATTCAGATTTTATATCTTTAGCCACTCCATAGCCGTCACTATTAATCGATTAGCTCAACGATACTATGAAAAAACTGCTGCTGTTTTTCTTTCTCTTCGGAAATATCCTTTGTCATGCCCAATTTTTAGAAACAAAAAAGGACCTGCAACGGTCTGAAGGGTTTTTCAATTTTTACTATTCTGACACCGAAGGTAAACTCTACCTCGAAGTTCCGAAAGATAGAATAGATAAAGAATTTCTGTATGTACACTCACTGCGTACGGGGTTAGGCAGTAACGATATTGGTTTAGATCGAGGCCAATTAGGCGATCAGGCCGTAGTGAAGTTTACAAAAAGCGGCAACAAATTATTGCTGTTTCAACCCAACTTACAATACAGAGCAATCACCAATAATGCGCTCGAGAAAAAGTCAATTTCTGAAGCATTTGCAACCTCGGTACTCTATGGTTTTGACATTAAAGAAACACAAGAGGCAAACTATATTATAGATGTAACGCCATTTTTAATGGTAGATGCGCATAAGGTGGCACAGCGTTTAAAGAATAACAATCAAGGCGCGTACAAATTAGATGCCTCGCGTAGTACTTTGTGGATGGAGCGCACCAAAGCCTTTCCTAAAAACACAGAATTTGAGGCATTACTTACGTTTGTGGGAGATGCCAAAGGCAGAAACATACGCAGTGTAGCACCAGATCCTGGATCGGTGTCGGTAGTGCAACACCATAGTTTTGTTAAACTTCCAGATCCTGGGTATACGCCAAGGGCTTTCGACCCGCGTAGTGGTTCTTTTTCCATTTCATACCTAGATTATAGTACGCCAATTTGGGAACCCATTAAAAAACAATTTATAACACGCCACAGATTAGAGAAGAAGAATCCGTTGGCGGCCAAAAGTGAAGCCAAAGAGCCTATTGTGTATTATTTAGACCCCGGCACGCCAGAGCCAGTGCGTTCTGCTTTGCTAGAGGGTGCTCGTTGGTGGAATGAGGCGTATGAAGCCATTGGATATACCAACGCTTTTCAGGTAAAAATGCTTCCAGAAGATGCAGACCCAATGGATGTGCGTTATAATGTAATTCAGTGGGTGCATCGTAGTACCCGAGGATGGAGTTACGGGGGGAGTGTTATAGACCCACGTACTGGCGAAATTATAAAAGGACATGTAAGTTTAGGGAGTTTACGTATTCGGCAAGATTTTTTGATAGCCCAAGCACTAATGAACAAACCGTTTGCCCAGCAAGATGATAACTACCAGCCCATGCTAGAGATGGCTTTGGCGCGTATAAGGCAGCTTAGCGCACATGAAGTAGGGCATACCATAGGATTTGCACATAATTTTGCCGCCAGCAGCAATGGTAGAGCTAGTGTAATGGATTATCCGCACCCAACCTTAACGCTACGAGGTAACAATGTTGACTTTAGTAATGCGTATGCCACTGGCATTGGGGCATGGGATAAAGTTACGGTGGCGTATAGCTATAGCGATGTACCAAATACCGCTGTATCAGAAAAGGCATATTTAGATGAAATACTCAAAAAAGCTCAAGATAGTGGTCTGCGTTATATTACAGATAGCGATGCGAGAGCAAAAGGAGGTGCGCATGCAAAAGCTCATTTATGGGACAATGGTAAAGATGCGGCAGAAGAGTTAGAAGATGTTTTAGCACTTCGGAAACAGGCAATCGCTAACTTCTCGGCAGATAATATAAAAACGGGAGAGCCGTATTCGGTGTTAGAAGATGTGTTTGTACCGCTCTATTTTTACCATCGTTTTCAAACCGAAGCCGCCGTTAAGATGATAGGTGGGGTAGATTATAACTATGCAGTTAAGGGTGACGGACAAGTAATTTATAAAACCCTTCCGAAGAAAGAACAAGAAAAAGCACTTCAGGCGGTATTAACAACTTTAAAAGTAGAACATTTAGCCATTCCAGAAGATAAGCTAGCTCTGTTTCCACCGCGCGCCTATGGGTATTGGAGAACCAGAGAAAGTTTTAAAGGAAATAACGGTGTAACGTTCGATGCCTTTGGTGCAACGGCCACAGCAAGCGATATGACGTTAGGATTGTTATTACATCCGCAGCGTGCAAATAGATTGGTACAGCAATACGCACTTGACAGAGGGAATCTTAGTTTAAAACAGCTACTTGACGAAACCACAAAACAAGTATTTTCTGCAGAAGGAGCTTCCCACTATGAATATGAAATGAACTATACCATTAGGTATGTGTATTTACAGCGTTTGATGGACTTGGCTGTAAATGGGCAAAGTGTTTTTCAGACCAAAGCGTACGCCAATGACCAGATAGATGTAATTGCTAAAATATTAGCGGAGCGTAGTTATATAGACAAAGAACTTTTAAACATGATTAAGCGCTATAAAGAAAAACCAGAAAAATTTAAAATTGAAAGTGCACCAGATATACCAGACGGGAGCCCAATTGGTAGTTTTCAATGTGGTGTAACAAATAATTAAAAGCGTACTTTTAACCATTATTATATTAGAATTATGAAAATACTCACAACTGTTTTTATACTTTTCTTTACTGTTTCAGCAGTATCACAAAGAGATCAGGCCACTGTAGATGCCAACGTATTAACATTCACTAAAAAGTTGGAAGCTCGAAATATAAATACATATTTTACCACTCAGCGTTATTGCGAAGGCGATACACAAATGTTTATAATGGGAGATGGGTCTCGGTGTTTTTCTAAAGGTACCTATGCCGCTTCTTACATTGTTTGGATGGAGGACAACAAAACAATGATTAAAAAAATTGACAACTGCGGTATGTTTGCTTCTAGCGAGGTTACCAATAGCGATGTGTACAATTATTTTAAAACAAATGGCGATGCCCTTCAAAATAATAAGGTGAAGCCTTATGCAATAGCGAATGCCCAAGGTGGGCCAATTTCCCGAACCGAGATTAATAATTGCCACCGTAAGTTTCAGTTTACACTTAAAGGAGTGACGGGCTCTCAAGCGTACAAGCCGTATGATCTTACCAACGATTCTAGAGAAGCGAATATAAATTACAACTACAACAAAAAGCTAGAAGTGGTAACGTTAGATACAATGCTAGATAAAGTCATCAACACATTTGAAGCAGACCCCAATAGTAAAAGGATATAAATTTCTACAAGGCATAACCCAATGAAAATAGATTTACGTAGCGATACGGTAACAAAGCCTACGCAAGGTATGTTACAAGCTATTATGCACGCCCAAACCGGAGACGATGTTTATAAGGAAGACCCAACTGTAAATGAGCTAGAGCGACGTGTAGCCGATTTATTTGGTATGGACAGTGCATTGTTTTTTCCTACGGGAAGTATGGCAAATCAGGCAGCTATTAAACTTCATACACAGCCAGGGGAGCAGCTTATTTGCGACAAGTGGGCACATGTGTATAATTATGAAGGAGGAGGGGTATCGTTCAATAGCGGGGTATCCTGTAAGCTCGTAGACGGCACTAGGGGTATGATAACAGCACAGCAGGTGCAAGAAAGTATCAATCCGCCTGATTTTTATCACAGTCCGTTAACTACGCTAGTATGTCTTGAAAATACAACGAATAAGGGCGGAGGTGCTTGTTATGATTTTGCTGAAATAGAAAAAATTAAAACGGTTTGCGACCATAATAAGTTAGGATTGCATTTAGATGGAGCACGGCTTATGAATGCTCTTGTAGCAACGGGTGAAGATCCTAAAAAGTACGGAAAGGTGTTTGATACGATTTCGTTGTGCTTTAGTAAGGGGTTGGGTACGCCGTTAGGAACGGTTCTAGTAGGTAGCGATACACTAATGGAGAAAGCTATTAGGGTTCGGAAAATATTAGGAGGAGGGATGCGGCAAATAGGTTTTATGGCCGCTGCAGGAATTTATGCGCTAGACCACCATATAGATAGATTGGCAGAAGACCATAGAAAAGCAACAGAAATTTCGGAAGTACTTGCCAACTGTGCTTATGTTGCTAATGTAGAGCCAACAGAAACAAATATTGTGATATTCTACTTGCAGGAGACCCTTTCCGAAGAAAAGTTTATGAAAGATATGGAGGCTAAAGGAATTCGATTAAGTGATATGGGGCAAGGTAAATTGCGCATAGTAACTCATTTAGACTATACAGATAACATGCATGACACCATGCTTACTACGCTTACTAATTATGCATAAAAAAAGCACGTCCTAAGGAGACGTGCTAGTATAATTATAAAGTCTTAAAAAGTATTACTCTACTTCTTTTATTTCTGCACCAGGGGCATTTTTCTTTACAGATTCAATACCGTTGTTCATTCCTGATTCGCCAGCATACATTTGGCTACTACCAATAATTTGACCGTTGGTAGATTTAATGTTGAAATGGAATTTACCATTCTTGGCAGTTTTTCTTTCAAAACAGTTGTCATCTCCACAATTTTTCTGAACAGACTCAATACCGTTCATTGCGCCACTTTTTGAAGCATACATTTGACTAGATAAAATTACTTGACCATTTCCAGCCTTAAGTACAAAATGAAACTTATCGTTGCTTTTCTTTAATTCGAACATAGTTAAATAGGTTTTGTTGTTATTTATTTATTACGTCCTAAATATCGGAAAAATCTAGGAATTGCTATATAGTTTTACGTTAATTTTCAGATTTACAAAGCGTTGTGTTGTTTATCGAAATCAGCTGTGCTTTTGTCGAAAAGTAATTTTTTGATATTGAGTATGTTAAAATTAAGCACGTATTTTGTACCTTATACTAATTTTAACTCATTAATTACATCAACATGAAAAAAATTATCCTCTTAGGTCTTTCATTGCTTGTAGGTATGGTAACCTATGCGCAAGACCTGCCAACAAACCCAGAACCTGGTAAATGTTACGTGCGTTGTACAACGCCAGACGTTTATGTAAACGAAACGGTACAAGTAATGACTAAGCCTGCGTACAAGCGCTTAAAAACTATTCCTGCTCAGTATGAAACGCAAACAGAGCGTGTAATGGTTAAAGCTCCAGGTAAAAAAATGCGTGTTATCCCAGAGAAGTGGGGTACTGAAACTATTACGTATGTAAAAAAGCAAGGGGCATCTACTTTAAGTGTAGTTCCTGCTTCTTTTTCTAGTGATAGCGAGACTATTGAAATCAAGCCAGCCTACGCACAGTGGGAATTAGGTGCGCCAGCACCGGATTGTGCTTCTGGAAACCCGAACGATTGCCGTTACTGGTGTTATAAAGGGTATCCTGCAGAGTTTACAACGGTGAGTGTTACAAGACTAGCTAATGACGCTTCATTTAACAGAAACCCAATTTCTGAAAAAATGGGAAGCTATACAAAGAGAGTTGTAATTGAGCCAGCACGAATTGTAGAAGATGAGATTCCAGCAGAATACGCTAACATTACTAAAACTGTTATGGTAAAAGATGCTGAGGTTGTTGAAGAAACAGTACCTGCAGAATACAGAACAGTAACCAAAGAAGTGTTACAGTCTAAAGGAGGTTTAACTACTTGGAAAGAAGTAGAGTGTGCTTTGGTAGAGTACCAAGCATTACCAATAAACTGGAATTTAGGAAGTGCTACACTTACACCACAAGCAAAAAACTTAATCGACACTCGTTTAATGCCTGTATTGGCACAAAACCCTGGTGTTAAATTAGAAATTGCTTCTCACACAGATTCTAGAGGTACTAACACGTCTAACCAGGATCTTTCTGAGCGTAGAGCACAAGCTGTAGTACGTTACTTAGAGTCTAAAGGAATTAACTCTAGTCTTTTAGTAGCTAATGGATACGGTGAGACAAAACTTAAAAACCGTTGTTCTGACGGTGTTTCTTGTACAGAAAGAGAGCACAGAGCAAACCGTAGAACAGAGTTTAGATTGATTAATAACTAGTTGAAACACAAACCATCAACAATGTTAAAAGGATTCGCAAATTTGCGAATCCTTTTTTTTTGTAACATATTTGGCACGAAAAGTGAATGTAAACCGTTAGTAAAATAAACCTACATTTTATGCGAAACGTGATTTTAATTGTATTTCTCTTATGCACAGCGGCAACCATTGCGCAAGATGAAACTTCTAAATTGAAATGGCTTACCAATCTTGAGCAGGCTCAGAAAATAGCGAAGAAGAAGAAACAACCTATACTAATGTATATGACGGGTAGCGATTGGTGTGCTCCTTGTAAAATGCTAAAAGAAGATTTTTTTGAAAGTGACGAATTTTTCACACGATCTAAAGATATGGTACTTGTTATGATAGACCGACCGAGACGTGTAGATATACTTTCAGAGAAGCAACTTGCCTATAACAAAGAAGTAATTGCTAAGTATAACAAAGAAAATACGTTTCCAAAGATTCTAATTCTTAATTCAAACGGAAAGGAAAAGGCAAAAATTTCTGGATATAGCTCACTTCGAGACACTAGTAATCACTTCGCATTTTTAGATAAAAACACAAAATAGGGTAGGATCATTGTGCCTAGTGTCACTTTGTTTACTGCTGAAACAGGCCGTCCATGCCCGGAATGTTAGGCATTCCTTCTTTGGCAACCGCGGCTAGCTCTGCTTCATTAATGGCAGCTGCTTTTTCTATTGCTTTGTTAAGTGTAACAATAAGATAGTCTTCTAGCTGCTCTTTGTCTTCAAGCAACGAGTCGTCAATTGCTATACTTTTAACAGTTCTATTGGCAGTTAGCGTAATTTTTACTAATCCATCGTTACTTTGCTCATCTACCAAGACAGTATCTAAGCGTTTTTTAGTAGCTGCAACTTTTTGTTGGGTTTCTTTTAGCTTACCCATCATACCCATTAAATCTCCAAACATAATTTCTGTTTTAATATCGGTACAAATTTAGTACTTTGTACACATATTAATCAACCTTTATCTTCAAAACAAACACCGATGAAAAAACTCACATTTGTTTCACTAGCATGTCTTATTTTTGCCGTTTCCTGTGAGGAAAAGAAAAAATCAGATTCAACAAAAAAAATGGATATAAAGGCACCTACGGCAGACAAGATTGCAAAGAACCTCGAAATGCACGGTGATGTAAGAGACGATTCTTACTATTGGTTAAATGATCGGGAGAACGCTGAAGTAATCGATTATCTAGAGCGTGAAAACGACTATTATGATAAAATGACGGCGCACACAAAAGATTTTCAAGCAGATCTTTTTGAAGAAATGAAAAGCCGAATTAAAGAAGACGATGCTTCGGTTCCTTATTTTTACAATGGATATTATTACATTACTCGTTTTGAAACAGGAAAAGATTACCCAATTTATTCTCGCAAAAAAGGTTCGTTAGATGCTGACGAAGAAATTATGTTTAACGTAAACGAAATGGCCGAGGGTCATCCGTATTACAATTTAAACGGTATTAACGTAAGCCCAGATAATAAGTGGGTAGCCTTTGGTGTAGATACCGTGAGCAGACGTAAGTATACCATTCATCTAAAGAATTTGGTTTCGGGGGAAATTTCCGAAGAAAATATACCCCTTACAACTGGAGGTTCTACATGGGCAAATGATAGTAAAACCTTGTTCTATACTAAGAAGGATGAGCAAACACTACGCTCTTCGCAGATTTATAGACACATAAAAGGAACAGACGCTGCCGAAGACAAACTAATTTTCACGGAAGAGGACGAAACATTTGGTACCTATGTGTATAAAACGAAGTCTGAAAAATTTCTAGTAATTGGAAGTTATAGTACCCTTACTTCAGAATTTCAAATTTTAGATGCCAATGAACCTACTGGCGATTTTAAGATATTTCAGCCAAGAACGCGCGGATTAGAATACAATATTGCTCATTTTGGTTCTGACTTCTATGTGGTGACTAATCTGAACAATGCAACCAACTTTAAATTGATGAAAACTCCCGATACCAAGACTACTATGGACAATTGGGTTGAGGTGATTCCGCATCGAGAAGATGTGTATCTAGAAGATATCGATATTTTTAAAGATTATCTCGTGGTAAGCGAACGTGAAAACGGACTGAATAAAATACATATTCAGCGTTGGGATGGTACCGAGGAGTACTATCTGCCATTTGAGAGTGAGACCTATACCGCTTCACCAACACAAAATATTGAGTTTGACACCAAAATTCTGCGTTACGCTTATAATTCTTTAGGAACACCAGCCTCGGTAATAGATTTTAATATGGAAACCCGAGAGAAAGAGGTGAAGAAACAAGCGGAAGTCTTAGGGGGAAAGTTTGATACTGCCAACTACGAAGAAAAACGTGTATGGGCTACAGCTGCAGACGGAACATTAATTCCGGTGTCTATGATTTACAAGAAAGGGATGAAAATGGACGGCAGTAACCCAGTTCTGCAATATGGATACGGTAGTTATGGCGCAACTATTGACCCTTATTTTTCGTCGGTACGTTTAAGTATGCTTGACAGAGGATTTATTTTTGCCATCGCGCATGTTCGTGGTGGACAATATTTGGGTCGTCAATGGTACGAAAATGGAAAATTACTCACTAAGAAAAATACATTCACAGATTTTATAGATGTTTCTAAGTATTTAATCGCTGAAGGATATACCTCTCCTGAACACTTATATGCACAAGGAGGGTCTGCAGGAGGATTGCTAATGGGAGCTGTTGTAAATATGGCACCCGAACTTTATAATGGAGTGATAGCAGCCGTGCCATTTGTAGATGTGGTTACAACCATGCTTGACGATAGTATTCCGCTAACTACAGGTGAATATGACGAATGGGGTAACCCGAATGAAAAAGAATACTACGATTATATGAAATCGTATTCTCCATATGATAATGTACGCGCACAAAATTACCCAAATATGTTTGTGACAACGGGTCTACATGACTCTCAAGTGCAATATTGGGAGCCAGCAAAATGGGTGGCGAAATTACGAGAGTTGAAAACAGACGATCATATTTTATTGATGAATACAAATATGGAAGCTGGCCATGGGGGAGCTTCGGGCCGTTTTGAAGGATTAAAGGAAGTAGCTAAGAATTATGCGTTTTTACTAGACTTAGAGGGTATAACAGAGTAATTAAATAATTTGCTGTACCTTTGTGCCGTAGTTTTAAAGAGAGAGAAATCTAGCTTTAAAGAAACAGACGATGTATATGAAAGACATTAAGGCTTACTCGAATGTTTTGGATTTAATCGGCAACACGCCTCTTATTCAACTCAATCGTATTACCTCACAAATGAAAGGGAATTTTTATGCTAAAGTAGAAGCATTTAACCCTGGACATTCGGCCAAAGACCGTATCGCACTTTATATTATTGAAGAAGCTGAAAAGCAAGGTATTTTAAAGCCTGGCGATACAATTATAGAAACAACAAGTGGGAATACTGGTTTTAGTATTGCCATGGTTAGTGTTTTAAAGGGATACAAATGTATCTTAGCCGTAAGTTCTAAATCTTCAAAAGATAAGATAAATATGTTACGCACCATGGGTGCGCAAGTGCATGTGTGTCCTGCTCATGTTGCAGCAGACGACCCAAGGTCTTATTACGAAGTAGCAAAACGTTTGCACTCAGAAATTGCAAATTCGGTGTATATCAATCAGTATTTTAATACATTGAATATAGACGCACACTACAAAACAACTGGACCCGAAATTTGGGACCAGACTGCGGGTAAAATCACCCATTTAGTAGCATGTAGTGGAACGGGAGGAACTATTTCTGGTACGGCTCGTTTTTTAAAGGAGCAAAACCCAGAGATTAAAGTAATAGGTATAGACGCTTACGGTTCTGTGCTTAAAAAGTACCATGAAACTCGCGAGTTTGATAAAAATGAAATCTACCCGTATAGAATTGAGGGCTTAGGAAAAAATTTAATTCCTGATGCTACAGATTTTAACAGTATAGATACTTTTATAAAAGTAACCGATGAAGATAGTGCCAACACGGCACGTGAATTGGCAAAAACAGAAGGAATTTTCGCTGGGTATACAAGTGGTGCTGCGGTTCAAGGATTAAAACAACTCGATGAAGAAGGTGTTTTTGATAAAGATAGCGTTGTGGTAGTAATCTTACCAGATCATGGCTCAAGATATATGAGTAAAGTCTACAGTGACGAATGGATGGAGCAGCAAGGTTTTACAGACACTGCGGCTGTAGCAGCAGAAAAAGTACACTACGTAAAATAGTTTTAAAATAGTAAGAGATAAAATCCCAATGCGTCTAGTGTTGGGATTTTTTTGTTTATTAATATTTCTGAAATTATAAATGCTCTTGCCATCGTCAATAAAATACCTATTTTTGCAGTTCGTATTGTAACCAGAACGTATTGATGAGAGATTTATTCGATAAGATTTATAAAGATAAAGGACCACTAGGAAAGTGGGCCGAGCAAGCAGAAGGATATTTCGTATTTCCGAAGTTAGAAGGACCTATTTCTAACCGAATGAAGTTTAACGGAAAAGAGGTTATTACTTGGAGTGTTAACGATTATCTCGGACTTGCAAATCACCCAGAGGTACGTAAGGTAGATGCCGAAGCTGGAGCTAAATATGGTTCTGCCTACCCAATGGGAGCTCGTATGATGAGTGGACACACAGATTTGCATGAACAATTGCAAGATGAGTTGGCTGCATTTGTACAAAAAGAAGCTGCCTATCTACTTAATTTTGGATACCAAGGTATGGTTTCTACCGTAGATGCATTGGTTTCAAAAGATGATGTAATTGTATACGACGTAGATGCGCATGCTTGTATTATAGATGGAGTTCGTTTGCATTTAGGGCAGCGCTTTACCTATAAGCATAACGATATGGAAAGTATCGAAAAGAACTTGAAGCGTGCAACAAAAATGGCAGAAAAGACTGGAGGAGGAATCCTATTAATTTCTGAAGGTGTTTTTGGAATGCGCGGAGAACAAGGAAAGCTAAAAGAAATTGTAGCACTAAAGAAAAAATATAACTTCCGTTTGTTTGTAGATGATGCCCATGGCTTCGGAACGCTTGGTAAAACAGGTGCAGGAGCAGGAGAGGAGCAAGGCGTACAAGCTGAAATTGATGTGTACTTTGCCACTTTCGCAAAATCTTTAGCAAGTACAGGTGCTTTTATTGCAGCAGATGATGAAATTATTCAATACTTAAAGTATAACCTTCGTTCACAGATGTTTGCAAAATCGTTGCAAATGCAGCTGGTAGTAGGAGCCCTAAAGCGGTTAGATATGCTACGCACCATGCCAGAACTTAAAGAAAAGTTATGGGAGAATGTGAATGCATTACAAGGAGGACTAAAAGAACGCGGATTTGATATAGGTACAACCCAGAGCTGCGTAACCCCGGTGTATTTAAAGGGAAGTATCCCAGAAGCGATGGCGTTGGTAAAAGACCTTCGTGAAAACCATGGCGTTTTCTGTTCTATTGTGGTATATCCAGTAATCCCAAAAGGATTAATCTTATTACGTATGATTCCTACAGCATCGCACACTATGGAAGACATTAACGAAACCCTAGAAGCTTTCGATGCTATTAGAGAGCGTTTAGAAAATGGAACATATAAAAGGCTATCTGCTGCTGTTGCTCAGGCAATGGGCGAATAGTTTGAAATACGAGACAATATTATAATTACATAAAAAAGCCTGCTAAAGTATAGCAGGCTTTATTAATTAATGTGATTCCATATTTGTTTATAGGCGTTCTAAAGCGTCAAGTATGGTTTGTGCTATCGTTTCTTGCTGAGCTGGATCCTTAACGAGTTCTAGATCGCTGGGATTATCCATATTTCCTAATTCCAAAAGGAGGGCTGGGGCGTTGCTGTGTTTTAAAATGTAGAAGGGAGCACTACCAATGGTTCTTGAACTAAACAAGCCATTTGTTTTAAAACTTTCAGCAATCTCACTTGCTAAGTTTTGCGTCTTTTTATCTTGAAACGCGCGTTCTGAATAAAAGACACGAAGACCAGACGCCTTTTTAATATTTTCTCCATTCATGTGTAGCGAAAGCACAGCATCTGGCTGCAACTGATTGATAAATTTTACACGATCTTGGAGGGACATCGATTTGTCTCCATCTCTGGTAAAGTGTAATTGAATAGAACCACTGGTATTTAATGTTGCCATTTTTTGAGCAATTTGATACACCAATTCCTTTTCAAGTACTAATTTATTGTTGTTACCCGGGTCTGCACCACCATGCGATACATCAATGACAACAATAATGGGTTTTGAATTTTTTTCTGGGCTAGTAGTAAATGCAAATGCTGTAAGTAGGAATACAGCAAACGCGAATCTTAGGGCGATTTTCATTTGGGGCATTTGTTGGTTAAGTCATTACTAAACAAAAAAACCTACTATTTATTGTATGCCTTACAGAAATTAGGTTGCTACAAGTCTTTTTTAAAAGTACTACGTTTTTTGTGCATTACTGGGTTATAATCTTTCCAAAGCACTTGCACGGCTGTATTTTCTTCCAATTCAGGGTTGGTTTCTACCTTGTCTATACCTTTGCTATTAAAAAGGTGCTGCATTTCTTCAAAAATAATGGCAGTTACTCCTTTTCCTTGATATTCGGGATCTATTCCTATTAAATAGAATGCCGCGCGGTCATTTTTTCGTTGTGCTTGCCATAAATGATACCAACCTAGCGGAAATAGACTTCCGTTTGCCTTTTTAAGAGCCTTTGTGAATGATGGCATAACAATACTAAAGGCAATTAACTTTCCGTTTTTATCCTTAATACACGTAATATAATCAGGTTGAATAAAGGTGAAATACTTTTCCTTGTAGTAATCAATCTGATATTGCTGAATAGGTACAAATGTTTGTAACGTATTATAAGTTTCGTTTAGTAAACCAAACATTGCGTCTACATAAGGCAAAATTTCTTTTTTGTTCTTAAATCGAATTACAGACAAGCCGTAGCGTTCTCTAATAATTCTTGAAAATTTAGCAACCTTTTCTTTGATAGAGGGCGGTATTTCTAACTTAAATTCTACCCAGGTAGCTTGTGGTTCAAAACCAAGTTGCTTAAAATGTTCTTTATAGTAAGGAAAATGATACCATGTTATCATCGTATTCATTTCTTCATAGCCATCAACCAGAATGCCGGCTTTCTCCATATTACTAAAGCCCACGGGTCCTTCGGCATACTCTAAATTGAGTGCTCTTCCTTTTTCGTATACCTTTTCAAGTAGGGCTTGGGTAACGGCAATGTCGTCTACAACATCAAACCAGCCAAATCTAACTTTCTTTTTGCCAATTTTATTTATCTCTAAATGATTTACGATTACTGCTATTCTACCAGCAATAGCTCCATTTTTATAGGCAAGGTAATAGTCGGCTTCGGCATTCTTAAAAACAGGATTCTTTGTTTGGTCAAGGGTTTCCATTTCATCCTTTACCAAAGGTGGAACCCAATAGGGACAGCCTTTGTATAACTTAAAAGGAAAGTTTACAAATTGTTTAAGCTGTTTTTTGTTAGTTACTTGGGTAATTTCAATCATACATGCTACTTCCTAGTTATTGCCTCCATCTCCACCATCATCTCCGCCATCTTCATCAATAAATCCATCTTTACGTTTGTTCTTTTTCTTCTTTTTGTCTTTCTTTTTACCTTTTTCTTCTTTTCGTTTTTCACGACCAGCTTTTCCTTTTTCTTCAATAAACTCATCTTTGTCATGCATGTCAAAGCGGTAGGCAACACCAATTCTTCCTTGAAAAATAGAAGGTGTATCCTTAAAGTTTAACGCTACAGAAGCATCTACGTGCAAGTTATTTGTGATTAAAGCAGCAGCACCCCCTCTTAGGATCTGATCGGCATAAAAATCACTTTTAAATCCTTGGTTTTCTAAAAATACAGAAAAGTAGCGATTCGTAGCATGTGTAAGGGTTACAATGTAGCCATACGTTGGGAAATCGGTTCCAATCCTATCGGCAATAATATTGGTAACAAATACAAATCCGCCAATCCAGTTATTTTGAGTAGACAGTACTACTTTCGGACTAATCATAGACTCGGCTTCTGGAGTGAAGGGGTTATCGGCAAAGTCGAAATTTGCGCCGGCATATATAGAAATCGCCGGAATTAAATCTTTCCACTGGAAACGATTATTTGCATGATAACTATATAGATTAGGGCCTTCAAGTTCCATCTTTCTATATGGGTCATAGACCAAATATTTTGCGCCAATGGTATTACTTCGGAAATTGGAGAATTTACTTTCTATAGGCGTATTCGTGGTATTGTTGGTAACCGAATTACTCTGAAAACTACCAATTATGCTAACTTCAAGCTCTTCTCGCCAGAACCCATAGCGCGCAGAATAATCCCAGCCAATGGTTGTTGCTTCGGTATTTAATAGGCTATGCTTTTCTTTACCATAGCTTATACCAGACTCAAATTGAAGCACGTTAATTCCAACCCCAAAGGCACCTTGCGAAACGCCTGGGCGATTGGTATTAATCATTTCGGTGTATTGAGCATTACCAAAAAACGGCAATAAAAAGAGGCAACAGGTTAAAAATTTGAGCTTACGCATAGTTGTTCGGTTATAGTCAAAGATAGTATTTTATCATTATTTTAATATGAGGTGCCTACGTTTTTTCTTAGGCAAATCGTACTTTTGATATTTCAGAATACAATCCTTATTATGGACTTTCTTAGAACGATACTTATAGTACTTTTGGTATTTTTCGCGCTACGCTTTTCGTGGAAACTAGCAAAACCTTACCTCATGCGGTATATTGCCAAGAAAATGGGCGAACGTTTTGAAAAATCTTTTGGCGCCAATCCCTTCGGAAATAACCCGTTTGGTAAAAACACACAGGAAGAAGAAGGGACAATAACCATAGACCGTGATGCTCCTAATACTAGAAGGACCTCGAAAAAAGTTGGAGACTATGTAGATTTTGAAGAAGTAGAGTAACACAAATGGTTTTGAGCTACTTCAATTAAATATGTGCGAACCGGTCGAAGTCCTTTTCCTTTTTTGTAATTTTCGGCTTCCATTAAGCATTCTTTTTATATGAATTTTTCAATTAAGAAATTTCTTCCGCATTTAATTGCCATTATACTATTTATTGTAGCCTCTTTAGTGTATTTCAGCCCAGTGTTACAAGGCAAGGTAATTTTCCAAAGTGATATTGCACAGTATACTGGAATGGCCAAACAGCAAAACGACTTTAGAAAGACTACAGGTGAAGAAACCTATTGGACAGACGCTGCATTTGGCGGAATGCCCACCTACCAATTAGGGGCTAAGTACCCAAACAACTACATTAAGAAACTCGATCTCACGTTGCGGTTTTTACCGCGTCCAGCAGATTATCTATTTCTCTATTTTATAGGTATGTACATTTTATTTCTTGTGCTGAAAGTTGACTATAAATTAGCGTTTTTAGGTGCCCTTGCTTTTGGATTCTCTACATATCTCATTATAATCTTAGGTGTAGGTCACAATGCAAAAGCTCATGCCATTGCGTATATGCCACTAGTTTTAAGTGGTATTATTCTAACATTTAGAGGCAAATATCTCTGGGGTTTTCTGCTAACTACTGTAGCAATGGGATTAGAGTTGGTAGCTAATCACTACCAAATGACGTACTATTTGTTAATGCTAGTAATCTGTATTGGTATTGCCTATCTCGTAGATGCCGTAAAAAAGAAATTACTTCCTCATTACTTTAAAGCTGTTGGTGTTATGCTAGTTGGGGTACTACTTGCTATTGGCCTAAATGCTACCAATATTCTTGCAACAAAGGAGTACGCCGATACTTCTACGCGTGGCGCAAGCGACCTAACTATTAATCCAGATGGCTCACCTAAGGTGCGTACATCGGGCTTAGACTACGATTATATTACAGAATACAGCTACGGAAAGTTAGAGAGCTTCAACTTGCTTATTCCACGTTTTATGGGTGGTGGTAGTAGCGAGCCTTTACCCGAAGATGGCGAAACAGTAGAGGCCTTAATTAAATTAGGCGCTTCACCGCAAGAAGCTAACCAAGTCTTACAGCAATTGCCTGTATATTGGGGAGATCAACCAATAGTGGCTGCACCAGCTTATGTGGGTGCCGTCATATTATTTTTAGCCATACTAGCACTTTTTCTAGTACGAGGACGATTAAAATGGTGGGCTACCGCTGGTTTGTTACTCAGCCTCTTTTTATCATGGGGAAAGAATTTAGATTGGCTTACTCAACTTTTTATAGATTATGTGCCTCTGTACGATAAGTTTAGGGCTGTGTCATCTATACAAGTCTTAATTGAGCTTATAATACCTGTATTAGCAGTGGTAGGTTTACATCAATTTTTTAATGAATTCACCAAAGAAGAAAAACGGAAAAAAGCCTTGCTCTATGCAACCAGTATTGTTGGTGGTGTTGTGGTGGTTTTTTTAGTGCTGAAATCGGCTATCCCCGGTTTCGATTTTGGAAGTCCGTACGACGCTGGTATTCGCGAGCAATTAGGTAACGAATTGGTGGAAGCTGTTCGGGCAGATCGGGCTTTACTCTTTGTAAAGGATGCAATTCGCTCACTACTGTTAATATTATTGACAGCAGGGGCTTTGTGGTTTTTTCTGAAAGACAAGCTAAAACAAACCGTAGCTATTGGAGTGCTAGTGGTGTTGCTATTAGTTGATTTGGTAGGAGTAGACAGACGCTATGTTAATAATGAAGATTTTGTTCAGAAACGTGTGATGGAACAACCGTTCCCGATGTCTGGAGCCGATGAAATGATCTTAAAAGATGAAGGTCACTTTAGAGTCTATGACGCAACTGCAAATGCATTCAACAGCGGTGCGGCTAGCTTTTATCACAATGCGTTAGGAGGGTATCATGCTGCTAAACCAAGGCGTATGAATGATATTGCAGATTTCTATTTGTATAATGGAGATGTGGGAATTATGAATATGCTCAATGTGAAGTATTTTATTGTTCAGAATAAAGGCGGCGGACCTGTAGCGCAAAGAAATCCGTATGTAAACGGTCCTGCTTGGTTTGTAGAAAATGTTCAGTTTGCAAATTCTGCAGACGAAGAGATTAAAATGCTTGATAGCTTAGACACTAAGAAAACCGTGATAGTTCATTCCGAATTTAAGGATCAGTTGCCACTAGAGAATGTAGTGAGAGATAGCACTGCGACTATAGATCTTGTATTTCATGAACCCAGCCATCTCACTTATGAAACAAGTACAAAAAGTGCACAATTTGCAGTCTTTTCAGAAATGTACTACAAAGATGGATGGAATGCCTATATAAATGACAACCCGGCTGAATATATTAGGGTGAATTATTTACTACGAGGCATGGTGATTCCTGAAGGAAATAATAAAATTGAGTTCAAGTTTGAACCAGCGGTAGTGAAAAAAGGAAGTATGATCTCTTTAGCCAGTAGTATCCTTGTGATACTAGCGATTTTAGGAGGTTTATTTTTCAGTTTCCGAAGTAAAAAGGAAGAAAACTCGTAATGAAACGAGTGCTCATCATAACATATTATTGGCCGCCAGCAGGAGGGCCAGGAGTACAGCGCTGGTTGTATTTTGTTAAATACTTTCGAGAATTTGGTATAACTCCGGTGGTGTACATTCCAGAGAATGCTCATTACCCGTTGCAGGATGATAGTTTTATAGCCGAAATCCCTAAAGAAATTGAAATTATTAGTCAGCCAGTGAAGGAGCCTTACCGGTTTGCAAAATGGTTTTCAAAAAAGAAAACTAAACAAATGAGTAGTGGTATTATAGCGAAGAAGCAGCTTTCTTTTACTGAAAAATTTTTACTTTTTGTTAGAGGAAACTTCTTTATTCCAGATGCAAGGGTTGGGTGGGTAAAGCCTTCGGTGAAATACCTTAAAAACTACCTGTCTCAAAACCCTGTAGAAGCAATGGTAACAACAGGGCCACCGCATAGCTTGCACTTAATAGGATTAAAACTGTCTAAGGAGCTAGGGCTACCATGGGTAACCGACTTTAGAGATCCGTGGACAACCATACACTATCATGAGTCGCTTCGATTAACTACAGCATCTCGGCGAAAGCATAAACGTTTAGAAACTCTTGTATTGCAGGAAGCTACTCACGTTACAGTAACAAGTCCGACGACTAAAAAAGAATTTGAAGCGCTTACCAAAACACCTATCACAATTGTAACTAATGGTTTTGAGGCAAAGGAGGTAATTACACCAAATTTAGATTCAAAATTTTCATTAGCACATGTAGGGTCTTTACTAAGTGAGCGAAATCCGTTGATTTTGTGGGAGGTGTTAAGTGAATTAGCCTCAGAAATTGAAGGATTTCGCGAGGCTACGGAAATTGTATTAGCGGGTGTAATAGGGCAGTCAATTTTAGACTCGCTTTCTGCATTTGGCCTTAGTGAGAATCTTCGGAATGTGGGGTATGTTTCGCATACAGAAGCGCTTCAACTTCAGCATAACGCACAGGTTTTGTTATTGATAGAAATTGACAGTCTAGAAACCAAGGCTATTCTACCAGGTAAATTATTTGAATATCTACGAGCTAAGCGACCAATTATAGCATTGGGTCCCGAGGGGAGCGATATAAAAGATATCATTGACCAAACGGGGCGAGGGCAGTTTTTTACACCTAACAACAAGAATCTGCTTAAAGAAGAGGTGTTGCACTTATACAGACGCTTTCAGAAGAAAGAATTAGAGGCCATTACAACAGATATTTCAAAATATACTAGGAAAAATCTTACCCAACATATGGCTACAATTTTGAAAGAACTATAAAAACGAAACCCCCGCATTTGCTAGAGCAAATAGCGAGGGTTTCTACTAACCAACCAAAAAATCTTATAAGCCTCTCCCTTTTCTAGGAGTAGTGCTACGTGAGCTACTTTTACTTCTTGAAGAAGAACTTCTAGCTTTAGAAGCATTAGAGCTTCTACTTGACGTTCTGCTTTTAGTCACTCTAGAGCTGCTCGTGTTTCGTGAGGCAGTGCTCTTCGTTTTATATCTATTACTACTTGTTTTCTTAGCAACAGTACGCTTGTTTGACGAAGGTCTACCTATTGTTGTATTTCCTCTAGAGGAAACGCGGTTAGACTTCTGAACAGTTCTACTCGAGTTATTTCCTGACGGACGTGATTTTATAACGTTTCCACGACTCGTGTTTGTACTTGGACGACTTTTTGTGTTAGAACCTACTCGATTTGAGGTAGACAAACTACGGTTAGTAGATGTACTTGGACGTCCTTTGTTTACAGTACCTCGACTCGTTTTATTCGTTAATTGACTGTCGGTACTTCTTCTGTTTTGAGTATACCCTCTGTTTGTTGTTACACCAGATCTTCCTCCATTTCTAGAAGTAGTAGCCATGGTATTTCTACGGTTTGGGTTGAAACTCTTATTTACAGCCGTTCTTCCATTTTTATAATGCACTCGGCTTCCTGGACGGTAAAAGTCTCTACGAGCGTTTCTGTAACCACTACGGTACCCATTTCTATAATACTGTCTGTGGTGTCCCCAGCTATATCTTACTGGTGCATAATACCTTCTATATGGGTAATCGTAAACAATGCAACTTGAAAATATTGGAGCAACGTAATATACATGCCATGGGCGGTATACGTAGTAACGGTTCCATGGACTAATAAACCCTGTGCAGTGGCTAAAATATCCGTAGTTATTGTAATGAACTACAAGACTACCAACATTAACAATACGTCTGTTATTATATCTAATTTCTACATCACCAGCCTGAACAATTCGTCCAAATTCGTCATAATAGATTGCAACGTCTTCAACTTGTATCACAGCACCATAATCATCGTACTGCACATACATTTCGTAATCGTATCCTGAGTTAAATGAAACGCTTACCCCAGGGGTGTTTACATTTACGTTAATATTATCGCCTCTATGGCCTCCAACATACACAAAGTCGAACTGACCATCTGGGAATACAGAAAACTCTACAGCACCTTCAGTAAAGATGTATCGCTTTCCGTCGTATCGGTTTAAAGTGGTTTCTTCACTCACGTTGTTGTTGGCAGAAGCCACACTTGTGATGAGAAACATGCTACAAAAGATTAAGATTAACTTTTTCATAATTTAGAAATTTAGGTTGTACTTGCTTTAACTATTTTTGGTCAGCACTTACGACTTTTATAAAACAACGACCGTGCCAAAAATGAAAAGTGTTGATTTTATTGGGGTTACGAGGGGTATAAATGTTGTTGAAGTTTAACACATTAAAAAAACCCGCAATTTCAAGATTGAAATAACGGGTTTTAACTAACCAACCAAAAAACTATATTGTCTTATTTTGTTCTAACTCTTCGACCGTTTTCATCATCATTGTATCGGTCATTATATACATACCAATCATCGTGCCAAAACTTTTCATTGAATTTGTTTACGTGACCTATCGTATTTCTAATAGCGCCAAAACGATTGTATACAAGTTTCATATTTCCAACATGCGTGAGCCTTCCTCTTTGGTACTGTAGTGAAACAGTCCCAACGGTTTTCACTTTACCATTTCGCTTATAGGTAATTCGCGTATTGTTAATTGAGCGAATATTTCCGAAGCGGTCCTTAACTATATGTAGACGATTGTTTCTACTCTTTAAATACCTACCGCGTCGTCTATCAATTTTATTTGGGTGTCTATACATGCTATACGAAGCACCATTTATTTTCTTAAATGTAAAAGTCCCGTTGCTAGCGATGGTATATAAAATACCTTGTTCAACAAATTGAACTTCTTTGCTAAAATTAAAACCAGCACGTTTAATAGGGGTGCGTTCTACACTAGTTTGGTGGTTTGCCATTGCCTGCGTAGCGGCTCCAACGAGGAACACTGCTACCATTAGAATTGCTTTCTTCATAACGAATGTATTTAGATGAACCGAAATTTAAGCGATTTCGGAATACGCTTGGTTGTTAAAAACCAAGAGCCATGCCAAAAAATTAGTAGTCTGATAATGAGTAGAGTAGTAGTGTTTTAAACCGATAGTTTCTCCAAAAGATATGGTGCTGTAATCGACTTTTTGCTCTTAGCCACCTCTTCTGGAGTCCCTTGAGCAATGATTTCTCCGCCCTTGGTTCCGCCTTCAAGTCCAAGATCTATAATATGGTCTGCACACTTAATAAGATCAAGATTGTGCTCAACCACAATTACGGTATGCCCGTTATCTAGCAGCGCATAAAATGAAGCTAATAGTTTTTTGATATCGTGGAAGTGAAGCCCCGTAGTAGGTTCATCGAAGATAAACATTGCCTTCTCTTTGGTATTACCTTTAATAAGGAACGAAGCAAGTTTGATACGTTGTGCTTCTCCGCCAGATAGGGTAGAAGAACTTTGTCCTAATTGCACATATCCAAGACCAACATCCTGCAGTGGTTGTAGCTTATTGGTGATACGCGTTTGTTCGTGTGTTTTAAAGAATGCAATCGCATCGTCTACGGTCATTCTTAAAACTTGATCTATGTTGATTTCGTTAAAAGTTACTTCTAGTATTTCTTTCTTAAAACGTTTTCCGTTGCAAGTGTCGCATTCTAAATGCACATCTGCCATAAATTGCATCTCAATAGTAACTTCTCCTTCGCCTTTGCAGGTTTCACAACGTCCTCCATCTACATTAAAACTGAAATGTTTTGCCTTATAGCCTCTTATATCACTTAGTTTTTGAGACGCAAACAGATTTCTAATATCGTCGTATGCCTTTATATAAGTTACGGGATTACTTCTGCTAGAGCGACCAATAGGATTTTGATCTATAAATTCTATGTTTTTAATACTGCTGAAACTTCCTTCGAGTTTGGTAAACTGTCCGGGCTTTTCACCAAAGCCACTTATTTCACGTTGTAACGCTGGGTACAAAATTTTCTTTACTAGGGTACTTTTTCCGCTACCCGAAACACCTGTAACTGCAGTGAACGCTCCTAAGGGAAACGTAGCGTCAATATTTTTTAAATTGTTTTGGCGTGCACCTTGAATTGTAACCTTGCTATTTGAGGTACGTCGTTTAGCTGGCACATCTATTTGAAGTGTACCATTAAGGTAACCCGCAGTTAAGGAGTCGCCTTTTAGAATATCGTTAAACGTACCTGTGTTTACAATTTCACCACCAAAGGTTCCTGCTTCCGGACCAATATCAATAATTTCATCTGCAGCTTTCATGATGTCTTCATCATGTTCTACGACAATTACTGTATTTCCTAAGTCACGAAGTGATTTTAAAACACCAATCAGGCGTTCAGTATCTTTTGGGTGTAAGCCAATACTTGGTTCGTCTAAGATGTACATAGAGCCTACCAAGCTACTACCCAACGAAGTGGCTAAATTAATTCGTTGGGATTCCCCACCTGAAAGTGTATTACTTTTTCGGTTAAGGGTAAGGTAGCTTAGGCCTACATCCATTAAGAATGAAAGACGGTTATTAATTTCAAGCAACAGCCTTTTGGCTATTTTCTGCTCGTATTTATCAAGTGTTAAGTTTTTAAAAAATAAGGCAAGCTCATCAAGGGGCTGTAATACCAAGTCTTGCAGTGAAGTATCATTTATTTTTACGTAGCTTGCTTCAGGACGTAATCGTTTACCATGACACGTACTACATTTGGTTTTTCCACGGTAACGCGAAAGCATTACACGATTCTGGATTTTATAGTTTTTAGATTCTAAATATGAAAAGAAACTATGCAGACCTTCAAAATGTTCATTGCCATCCCATACTAATTGCTGTTGCTCTGGGCTGAGTTCGAACCAGGGTTTATGAATCGGGAAATCGAATTTATACGCATTATTCACGAGCTGGTCTCTGTACCAACCCATGCTATCACCACGCCACGGAAAAATTGCATTGTCGTATACCGATAGTGCTGTATTTGGAATCACTAAATCTTCATCTACGCCAATCACATCGCCGTATCCTTCGCATGTAGGACAAGCACCATACGGATTATTAAAGCTAAACAAGTGCACGTTAGGTTCCATAAAGGTAATCCCGTCTGCTTCAAATCTATTATTAAATTCTTTTAGTGTGCCATCGTTTAAATTTTCGATGTATAGTTCGCCTTTACCTTCAAAAAAGGCCATTTCTATGGCATCTGCTAACCGATTGTAAAAATCTTCTTCATCTTTGGTAATAATTCGGTCTACGACTAGGAGGATATCTTGCGGCAGTGTTTTAGATAGTTCGTCTATTCGCACCACCTTAGTCCCTACCTTAACTCTAGCATATCCCTGTTGTGCTAGCGCTTGGATTTTATTCTCCATGCTACGGCCTTCTTCTAGATGAATAGGAGCGAGGAGGAGGAGTTTTTCCCCAACGGCATAACTTTTTATGTGGTTTATAACATCGGTAACGGTGTCTTTTTTGACTTCCAGACCAGAAACAGGTGAGAATGTTTTACCAATACGGGTGTAAAGCAGCTTTAAATAGTCATATATTTCAGTTGAAGTTCCAACGGTAGATCTGGTATTTGTTGTATTTACCTTTTGTTCGATAGCGATTGCTGGTGCAATTCCTTTAATAGAATCTACCTTAGGTTTGTCTAGTCTACCAAGAAACTGCCTTGCATAAGACGATAAGCTCTCAACGTATCTACGCTGGCCTTCTGCGTATAATGTATCAAATGCCAAACTTGATTTACCGCTACCAGACAGCCCAGTAATCACCACAAGTTTATTTCGTGGTATTGCTACTGAAATGTCCTTAAGGTTGTGCAATTTAGCACCCTGAATGACAATATTCTTTTTAGTATCTACGGCTTCGATTTTCAATAGATTTGCAAGGGTCTTTTATAGTCGTGCAAAGATACCAATACAACATCATTTTTTAGGTTTAATGGCTTTTTTTTATGAGGGGAATCGAAAATTTTATAAAAATATTTTAATTTGTTAAAACTTTAACAAAACGTGTTGGTTATTGGGTTTAAAGGAAGTCTTAAAAGGAAATTTCAACAAAAGTTTAAGAAAAAACTCACATTTTCTTTGCATATCATAAATCTTTGTTATTATATTTACGGCTCACAACGATATTAAATAAAATTATTGCCTATAGCATATCATTACTTTAAAATTTAAAATACCTAAACGACTTATCGACCAAAATACTAGTTGTTTATTATTTAAAAGTATTGATTATGAGAAAAAGCATAGCTACAGATGCCACTTTGGTTAGTGCGTACATGCAAGGCAATGAATCTGCACTTAGCGATTTAGTTACTCGCCACAAACAAAGAATTTACAGTTTCATTTACTCGAAGGTTTTCGATCGTGACGTTGCTGAAGATATTTTTCAAGACACTTTTATTAAAGTAATAAGAACCTTAAAAAGAGGAGCTTATAACGAGGAAGGTAAGTTTTTACCGTGGGTAATGCGAATTGCGCATAACTTGGTGATAGACTATTTCAGAAAGAATAATAGAATGCCGAAATTTGAAAATAATGACGATTTCAATATTTTTTCGGTATTATCTGACGGAAATTTGAATGCTGAGAAAACTATCATTAAAGAGCAAGTTGAAAGCGATGTTCGACGACTTATAGAAGAGTTGCCAGCAGATCAGAAAGAGGTGCTCATGATGCGTATGTACAAGGATATGAGCTTTAAAGAAATTAGCGAACAAACGGGTGTAAGTATAAATACTGCACTAGGTAGAATGCGCTATGCACTTATCAATTTGCGTAAAGTAATTGATAAACATAACATTATATTGACAAATTAGTACAATAAACATTTTGATAGGGCGTTATTAGGTAACATTAACCTCAAAAATTACGTTCTATGCAAAAAATGTACTCTGAAACGCCACGACCGGGACACGTGGAGAAAAATATGGTTCCTAAAGAAGAAACAATAAAATTTCTTCTGGATTATTCGAAGGCTTTAAGTGTTATAGATTATAATAAATTGAAGTTTGAAGCGCTTCTAAACTAAACTTTGGAAAACCCCGGAAACTCACCACTTCCGGGGTTTTTTTATGCCTTTTTTTGTCGTTTTTCTTTCTTTTTGTAATAGTCGTTTATCACGCTTTTCCTACCAATAGTTTTAGTGATAATGTCTTTTTCTAAATCCCAACCACGTGCTTGAGAATATTGTCTTCCATACCAAATAATTTGGAGATGTAATTCGTTCCAGATGGCCTCGGGAAATAATCTTTTTGCGTCTTTTTCGGTCTGAACTACATTTTTACCATTACTAAACCCCCAACGATACATAAGTCTATGAATATGTGTGTCTACTGGAAAAGCCGGAATACCAAAGGCTTGCGAGACTACCACGCTAGCTGTTTTATGGCCCACAGCGGGAAGTTCTTCTAGGGCTGCAATATTTTCTGGAACTTTGCCATCATATTTTTCAATAAGAATTTTTGAGAGTCCGTGAATACCTTTAGATTTCATCGGAGAGAGTCCTACGGGTTTAATAATCTCTCGAATTTCTTCTACGGAAAGTTTCACCATATCATAGGGGTTATCTGCAACTTCAAATAATAGCGGTGTAATTTTATTCACGCGTACATCGGTACTCTGAGCAGAAAGTAACACGGCTATAAGTAAGGTGTACGGATCTTTATGATCTAATGGAATTGGTATTTCAGGATAAATGTTTTTTAACGTACTAATAACAAAATCTACCTTTTCTTGTTTGGTCATTTTACCTACTTTTATGCAAAAATAAGGTATGAAAACATTACAAGTGGGCGATTCGGTCCCTAATTTCACAGTAAACGACGAAGCAGGTAATCCGATTTCACTTTCAGACTATAAGGGGAAAAAGTTGGTTGTCTTTTTCTATCCAAAAGCAAGTACCCCAGGCTGCACAGCAGAGGCGTGTAACCTTCGAGATAATTATAAGGTGTTGCAGGACAATGGCTACCATCTATTAGGTGTTAGTGCAGATAGTGAAAAGAGACAGACCAATTTTAAGAATAAATACGATTTTCCATTTCCATTGCTGGCAGATGAAAACAAAGAGGTGATTAATGCTTTTGGCGTCTGGGGATTAAAAAAGTTCATGGGAAGAGAATACGATGGTATTCATAGAAAAACTTTTATTGTAGATGAAAATGGAGTTGTAGCGCGCGTAATAGATAAAGTAAAAACAAAAGATCACGCGGCACAGATTCTTGAAGCTTAAATTGTTATTGCAGTACAAGAATTTTAGTGTTAACGGCTAATTTAAAAGTTTGATCTACTTAATTGTTATAGACTCTGTTAACTTTTGAAATTCAGTCTGGGATTCTAGATCATCAATTTGGCTAAAAGATTCAATAAAAAGTGATTTTCTACCTTTAATGAGTGCAGTCAACGTAAATTTTGTCTTAACTCCATTAAATAGTGCAATGAGCTCTTTTTCATAAGAATCAATACCATTAATAGTTTTTCTTTGAGTTTCTCTATGCTCTAGAATATCGATGCTTCTGTACAAGTAACTGTTATCGAACGCTACGTCGTAAACAAATTGTGGAGTAATACCATCTACTTCATATTCATTTTGATAAACGGAATATAATTCTGATGAACTTTCAGAAATCCTCCTTTTCTTTCCATGCTTAGTAAAAAAGAAAATACCCATTTTTTCGTTAGAAAATTGAAACAAGTTGTTAGTATCGTCAATACTAAACGTAGCTTTCCTTGAATTAAAAAGTGATTGGTTCATTTTATATTCAATAGAAAAAAATGAGGCTTTTATTTCGTCTACTATTTTTGGCTGATTTCTATCGAAGTGGGCAGTTACTAAAAACAATAAACTAGTATTACCAAACATAAGCTGTAAGCTTAGTTGGTCTTGCTTTTCTTGTAAAACTAGGGTGCCATCGTAAGTTCCTATTTTACATTTTTGAAGATCAAGAATTATCGCTTTGCTTTTCTCAAATAACTCTGGGGTCAATGTTTTTTCAAAATCATGATAGTTTCCTAAAATAAATTCGCGAAAAGTGATTGTGCTGGAACCATTTTCTAATCCGTCGAAGTCTTTTGACAATTCAAAAGAGGGTGGTTTTTGGATAAAGATTTTTGTTCCTGGGATATTAACTTTTGCCGTGTCGATGTTTGTCTGACTATGGCCAATAGTAGAACATATTAATAGTACAATTAGAAGTAACCTCATTGTAAATTATATGGATTATGCACTGCTAGTCAGTCACTGCAGATTTATTGCCTTGATTGCAACTAAACAAGTGCTTCTCTTTAATAATATTGCCTACACCAGATGGTAACATAGCTTCCCAACCACTTTCATTATTTTCAATCATAGAAAGTACTTCTCTAGAAAAGATATCTAAAATTTTATCATTAAAATCTTCGATGTCAACCACCTTACCATTGTATTTAAAGAATTTATATAATTCTTTCATACGTGGATGTACCTTGAGGTTCTCGCTCGTAGTATACTCTCCAGTTTCTGGATCGCGCATTGGGTATAAATACACTTTAAGGTCTTTAAAAAAGAGCTTTCCGAAGGCTTCGAGAATACCACCACTAAGATGACGGTAGTATTTCTCATCAAAGATATCAACCAAATTATTTACGCCCATGGCTAAGCCTAAGCGCATTTTGGTATACCTTGAGAAGTATTCAACCAGTTTGTAATATTCTTGAAAATTAGAAATCATAACGGTATGACCTAATGAGCAGAGTAGTCGTGCTCTATCCATAAAGTCTTCTTCGTCTATTTCTCCTTCTGCACGTAGATTGGATAAGGTAATTTCAAAAATTACTTCGGTGCGATCTTTTTCAACTCGATTCTCCTTTAAGAACATTTCATATGATTTCTCATACATATCTATATTCACTTTAGTTACGGGTCTAAAGCTGCCGCGTAAGGCTAAAATGTTCTTTTTGTATAAAATTCGAGCAGGCAAGATATTGTTTCCGTCTGGTCCAAACATAACGGCGTCTGTCATGCCATTCTTAATCAGCTGTAAGCTCATTAACCTGTTATCAACTTTTTCAAACTTAGGTCCTGAAAAGTTAATGGTGTCGATTTCAATTTTGTCTTTATCGATATGATCGTAGAGGTAGCGAAGTAGTTTTCGTGGTTGGTCAAATTTATAGTAAGCGCCATAAATTAAATTAACCCCTAAAATTCCTAATGTGATTTGTTGTGCTACTGCGTCATTTTCATGGAATCGTATGTGCAATATAATTTCGCTATAATCTTCTTCGGGTCTAGTTTGGTATCGAATACCTAACCAGCCATGCCCTTTATATTTCTTCGCAAAATCGATAGTCGCAACTGTATTGGCATATGCGAAGAAGAGTTTCTCTGGGTGCTTTTCACGTACAATTCGCTCTTCGATAAGCTCCATTTCATGATTCAGCATCTTTTTTAACCTAGATTCGGTTACATAGCGCTGATCTTCTTCAACCCCATAAATTGCGTCACTAAAATCTTTGTCGTACGCAGACATTGTTTTTGCAATGGTACCTGATGCACCACCGGCTCTAAAGAAATTTCGAACCGTTTCTTGACCCGCTCCAATTTCGGCAAATGTGCCGTAAATATTTTCATTCAGGTTTATGCGTAACGCTTTACTTCGTATGGAAGGGATATTTTCAAATTCTTTATCCCCCTTAATCATATCTGGCATACTATTATACGTTTTATATGTACACTAACAAAGGTAACGAATAGGTAAGGCAAACTAAAAAAAATACCATTATTTTTGTGCATATGAAATCAGCGCTTACCGTAACATTTTTAGGGACTGGGACCTCTCAAGGAATTCCTGTGATTGGAAGTAAACATCCCGTGTGCAGAAGTAACGATTTCAAAGATAAAAGATTGCGAGTTTCTGTATTACTTTCTTGGAACAACCATACTTACATCATTGATTGTGGTCCTGATTTTAGACAACAAATGCTACGAGAACAAGTTGAGGAAATTGACGGAATTTTACTTACACATGAACATAGTGACCATACGGCTGGCCTAGACGACATTAGACCGTTTTCTTTTCAGAAAGGACATGTTGCCTTTTATGCGCATGCACGTGTCTTCAATTCACTTCATCAGCGCTTTGCTTATATTTTTGAAACGGAGAATAAATATCCAGGAGCTCCTACAATTCAGGAAATAGAAGTGGATAAAACAACTTCTTTTTTTCTAGCTGAAAAGGAAGTAGTTCCGGTAGAAGCCTATCATGGTGCATTGCCAATACTTGGTTTTAAGATAGATGGGTTTACCTACCTAACGGATGTAAAAACAATGGATGATGCCGAAATTGAAAAAATAAAAAATACTGAGGTTCTAGTGCTTAATTGCCTGCGAAAAGAATCGCATCATTCACATTTAAACTTAGATGAAGCTTTGGCTTTAATTCAGCGAATACAGCCTAAAAAAACATATTTTACGCATATTAGTCACCTATTCGGGTTTCATGCTGAAATAGAAAAAGAATTACCAGAAAATGTTTACCTAGCATACGACGGACTGAAAATAGAAGTTATAAACTAAAGACTAAAGACTAAAGACTAAAGACTATGAGAAATAAAATATTTATGTACCTGTTCTTTTTTGCCGTACTGTTCATAATCTTTCAGTATATGAATGAAAAGTCCATTTTTGAGTCTCAGGAAAAACAGATAAACGGTTTGTCCTTGCAGAAGCAAGAGGCTGACTCACTTAGATTGCAAGCCCAGAACCAACTTGTTGAAGCAAATTATTTCAATTTAATGGGTAACGATGATGCAATGACCTATTTGGAAAACCTTGGAATGGAGGCCGAAGAAGTAAAGAAAATGGTTTCAGATGCTATTCATGAAAAAAACTTTGAGGCTGGAGGAAACCCACTAGTGCCGGTAGAAGGAGGTGTGGGTGAGATGCGTATTAACAAGGTGAAATTTTTAAACCACCGTTGGGTAATTGGTAATTTTAGTGATGGTAATTATTGGGGCGAGGTGCTTATAGATTACTTTTTTGATGAAAACAATAAGCTGTTCCTTAAAACCATAGACGCCGTAATTTATACAAATTAATTTAAGACAGCAGCAAAGGATGCTACTGTTGTGATGCTAACCATGTTTTGAATTCATAAAAGTTTTGCGGTGCAACGCCATGCCCCACAGGAAATTCTGAATAGGTACACGGTATCGATAAATTTTCTAAAAAAGGCTTGGTTTTTTGTGCCCAAGCAACAGGAATTACTTGGTCTACTGTACCGTGAGATGTATAGACATTGAGTTTGCTAAAATCATTCGATTCAAAACCTTCTTTTAAGATAGCTTCATTTATATAGCCGCTTAGCCCGATAACATTTTTCACCTTTGCTGGGTAACTTAACGCAATTGAAAAACTGAGAATAGTGCCTTGGCTAAACCCTAGCAAGGTGATGTTGTCTGAGTCTATTTCGTATTTCTCAACAATTTCATCAATACACTTCACTACCAACTCTCGTGAAGCGATAGCTTGCTCATCATCACTAAACTTTCCGTTGGCATCATCAAAATAGATATTGTACCAAGCATTGCCATAAGGTTGCATTGGTATGGGGGCTTTCAAAGAAAAAATAGCATATGTTTCAGGCAATTCTGAAGCAAAAGAAAATAAATCATTCTCATCGCTACCAAACCCATGCAGCATTATAATTGCCGGGGGTTTAGTTCCATTAGAAATTGCCGGTTTATAATTGTGATCTAGAGATAAAACTTGTTTTTCCATGTATATATTAAAGAAGCCGCAAGTTACAAAACTGCGGCTTACTTAAATACTTTAAACCTTTACTTATCCGAAGTTTTTAAAAATATCTGCAAAAAAAGAACCTACTACGGGAACTGGCTTTTTTTCTCCTTGCGCAGCATTCATAATACCCAGAATCATCAGTATCAAAGAAATAACATATACTAAGTTAGACAGAAATGGAATATAAATTATACTTACAAGAATGCTTACTACAAAGCTTAAAATTATTGATAACAAAATAATACCGAGACTTTGCCTTATATGGTAACTGGTAAATTCATTTCTAGAGCTGTTGTTAGAGATAAAAGCAATAATTAGCCCAATTAATGTAACATAGGCAATAATTGCCATAGTTTTTCCTTCTTCTACGGTTTTGTTGGTTTCCATGATGTTAAGATTGGTTATGCCTAAAGGTAGTAATTCTACCCCAAAAATGTAAACCACGTTTGAAACTTTTTACTGAAGAAAGGAATACCCGTTGTTTTATTCGCTATCGCCATAGCCAAGCTATAGCACCATAACACAAATGCAGTAATATATAAGATATCGCCTAGTAAAAGATTGATATTGTATTGGCTAACAATGGCAACTAACATTAAGAGACATAAACCAAACATGTTTTTTATGTGCCAAGTAGCAAAGGCTTCTGGTTTGTCTTTGTTCATTGAAACAGCTATAAACATCCCTACAAAAGTGATGTATGCAATTACGGCTTTAGTTTTGCCAGCTGGAGAACTATTCATTCAGAACTAATTTTTTATTTGCAAAAACACCATACACCTTACCTTGCATAGGTTGTTCTAACATGGCGGCATTCTTTGACGTAGATAGAATGTGTTTAGTTTCAAATTTCCAAGTTGTGCTTGGCGAGAAGAGTGTAAGGTCTGCATTAACTCCTTCTGAAATAGCATTACACGGTAGTCCAAAGCGTTTCTTTAAGCCTATTAATGCTTGTACTGCGGTTTCTACATCCACCACACCCAACAAAGCTCCAAAGCAACTTTCTAGTCCGATACTCCCAAAGGCGGCATGGTCAAATTCTGTTTTTTTGTCTTCTATAATTCTCGGGTCATGGTTGCTCGTAACCCCGTCTATAACACCTTGTTCTAAACCTTTTTTAAGCGCAGTTACGTCTTCTTTAGTTCGTAGAGGAGGTAAAAGTTTGTAGTTGGTGTCAAAAGATGCTAGGGTATCATCTGTAAGGCAGAGATTATTTATAGATACGCTACAACTAACATCTAGGCCTTTCTTTTTAGCTTCCTTAATTAAGGCAACAGACTTCTTAGTAGAGATGGTTGGAATATGCAATTTACCTCCAGTGTATTCTAGTAGGTAGAGATCACGTGTAATTTGTAATTCTTCAGAAAGTGAGGGAATACCTTTTAATCCTAATTTAGTACTGTTAATCTCTTCATGCACTAAACCTGTTCTAGCAATAGAAGGGTTCATAGGAAATGACTGTACCAATGCATCAAAATTTTGAGCATATTGTAGCGCTATTTTTAGCAAATTCGCATTTTCTATGGGGTGTTGATAATCATAAAAACTAACGGCACCTTCTGTAGTCATGTCGTACAACTCGGCTAAGTGTTCTCCTTTACTTTTTTGCGTTAAAGCGCCTACCGGATGTAACGAGACAGCGTGTCCCTGAGCTTTACCTTTTACATATTGAATACCAGATTTATTGTCTACAACGGGTTCTGTATTGGCATTAAGTGCAATATGAGTAAACCCAGACGCCGCGGCAACTTTTAGGCCATTTGAAATAGTTTCTCGGTCTTCAAATCCGGGTTCTCCAAAGCATACATTACTATCAAACCAACCGCACGAAACATGAAGGTTATCTTTTTTTACCACCTTAGCGTCATTTGTAGGAATGGTTGCTGCTATTTTAACAACCTTTCCATTCTCTACTAAGATGTCTCGTTTCTTGCCATGATGTTTACTCGTAGCATCTATTATAGTCGCGTCTTTTAGTAAAATTGCACCCATAGTTAATTTTTGTAAAATTTCAGCACTAACATTTCAAGAATAAGGAATAGTAAGGCAAAAATAACAAACCATTTCCAGAAACTTGTAATACTATTTTCTTCAGTAAGCGTGTCGAATAAGGTTTCTATACTATCATAATTACGCACATTTTGCCAATCGCCCACGTCTAAGTAGGTTAAATTACTTTCTGATCTAGGGAAATTATAACTCACGTCTTCCAGAAAGGTGCCATTATTTTCTATGCCGAAAATTCCTGCGATTCCAGGTTCGTCGGTTGTTGTAATTAGTACTTTATTGGCTTTTGCTTGTTGCAACGGAACAAAATTTGAAACACTATCTTTTAGAGTAACAATTTCATCTTGCACCAAATTTACTGGAACCGCATAGGTGTTTTGTACGCCCGTATGGTAATACAACTGTGTAATTGGGAGACTCTGTTGTGCCATATTGAGTAGGGTAGGCACAATAAGCGGAGAACTCTTGAAATTACTATTGCCATCATTAAACGCTGCGGTACCTACGTACACACTTCCTTGTTGAATAATAAAAGGTTTACCGTCTTCAAACTTTAATGCCGCAGTTGCATTGGTGCTAGTAGGGTAGTAAGCATTTACCTTTGGATATTGGAAATTTGCCACTTGGCGTTCAAAAACATCTTTGTAAAGCGGGTGAGAAAACACAATTTGCGTAATTTTCTTTTCCTGCTTAGCAATGCCATCAAAATTTCCTACTTGTAAACGATTTAAAAGCGTGTTGTACTCTTGTAATCTACCTTCTTCTGAAGGGATGATTAGGATACTTCCTCCTTTGGTAACAAAATCGGCAACCGCAGTAACAAGTGAATTAGGAATTGATTCAAGTTCGTTAAGTACAATAAAATTCTGATCAGAAAAAGCATTGTAATCCTGTTGGTTAGCAGTTTGCGCCACATATTCAAACTCGCTGTTGTCAAAGATACGCTGTAAGAATGCTGCATTACTTTCTGAAATAGACAAAACCTTTATTTTCTTAGGCGTGTTAATGCTGAAATATAAGCTGTTATCATAACTTAGATTGGCATCATCTATGGTAAGCTTTCCTTTAAAAACCGTATTGGCGTCTACATCGAATGTAACGGTGTTTTCCTTTTTTGCTGAAAAATCTACTGCCGATTTGGCCACTAATGCGTTACCGTTAAATAACGAAACTGCTACCGAAGCAGGTGTGGTGCCCATAGCCGAAACACTTACGTTCAATTTTATCGTACTAGCGTTTTGCGATGCTATGTATGCAGTATCAATACTAACATTGTTAAAGTTTTGAGGCTGCAGTTGTACGGCTTCAACAGAAATATTAGTAGGAACGTTAGGAGGGACCCCATTCGATTGAAAGTCTGAAATCCATAACAATCGTTTGTCACTTCCAACATCCTTTGAAAATAACTGATTAGCCTTTAAAATCACCTCGTCTGGTGTTAGCTGTTTAGCTACGTAGGGAGTTTCTAGTACAGCCGATTTAAAATCTTGAATGCTGGTGTTTTTTTGTTGGGTGGTGTTGGTAAGCCAGCTAATTTTTGAATCTCCCGTGGCCTCGTCATATAATTGTTGTTTAGCCCGTTGTAGCAAAGGCCCATTTGCACCTTTAGCTTGCATACTAAAGCTATTGTCTAAGTACACTACCGTTTCTTTTTTACTGTTTAAGGCGGTCTTTGAAGCAGTAAAAGGTTGCGCAAAAGCGAGAATAATAAAGGCTAGTGCTAGTAAGCGTAGTAAAAGAGTAAGCCACTTTTTTAGTTGTGAACTTTTTCTTGTCTGGATATTGACCTTTTTCAGAAAAGCAACGTTCGTAAAAGCAATTTTCTGAAATTTCCGAAGTTGGAAAAGATGAATAATAATAGGGATGAGCAGTAAAAAAAGTGCGTAAAGAAGTTCTGGGTGTTTAAACTGCATTCCTTATAAGATTGCCCAAAGATAGAAAATGGTTTCGAAACTTACTACTTCTTTATGGTAAAGGTGAAAGTGGTTCCTATTCCTAGTTCAGATTCTAAAGAAATCATACCACCAAGCTTGCTAACAATGTTCAATACCGTTGCTAGTCCGATACCCGTTCCTATATGTCCGTTCCGATCTTTTTCTCCCGTAGTTTTAAATAGCTGAAATATTCCTTCTTGCTTTTTTGCGTCAATACCAATCCCGTTGTCTTGAACTGAAAAAATGTAATAAGAATCATTTTCAGCAAAGGTGGTTGTCACACTCGGTACGCTACTTCGATTGTATTTTAATGAATTGCCAACAAGATTTATAAAAATTTGAACCAGCGCTGGCTGATTTACAAAAATGGTAATATCATCTTCCGGATGTTTAAATTCTGCATTATCTATAAAAAGAATATCTTCTATTTCTTCATAAATGGCAGACAACGAGACATAGACCTTTTCTTTCGCTAGCAGCTCATCACTTTTGTAATATTTCAACATTCCATCAATGTACGTTTTCAAAGTAAGCGAAGACTCCTCTATATAATCGATATACTGGTTACCTGTAGCGTCAAAATTTGGTCCGTATTCTTCTTTTAGCAGGCGTGCAAGCGCTGTTATGTTGGCAAGGGGTGATTTTAAATCGTGAGATACTATACCGGCGAATTCCTTTAGCTCTCTATTTCGCTTCTGTAAGGTGTCTCTGGTGTTCTTTAATGCTATATTCTTTTTTTGTAATTCAAATAGCTTAACCACTTGCTTTGCCATAGCGATAATTATCTTTTTCTGCTTTTTTGAAAGCACCCGTGGTTTGGTATCAAAAATACATAAGGTACCCAATGACAAACCATCTTCGGTACGTAGGGGGGCGCCTGCATAAAAAACAGCCTTGTTTTCAATAACTAACGGATTATCTTCAAAACGAGGGTCTAGTCTAGCATCTTCGATAATAAATAGCGGTTCAGGCTCTAAAATGGCATGTCCGCAAAAAGAAATGTCTCTAGAAGATTCGTTAAAAGGCAGACCGTAATGTGATTTTAAGAAATTTCTTTCGGCATCTAAAAGCGTAATTAAAGAAATTGGGGCTTCGCAAATTCCTGCAATTAGACTTGTAATATCGTCAAACTCTTCTTCCGGAAGGGTGTCTAAAAGGCCGTAGGAGTGTACAGCTTCGAGCCTCTGTTGCTCGTTATCTGGGGTCTTTGGGGATATCATATAATTGTAATGTACGTTTTACTATGGAACGTCGCTCGAAAACAAATATACTTGATACGTGATTCAAAAAATGTTGCCGACTTGTTAAAACAATATAAAAGTATTTATTCAACTTAAAATTTTTCAAAAGCACCTAGCCCAAATAGAGCAAAATCGTATTTAACCGGGTCTTCTGGGTCGAGTAGTCGTAAGGCACTATCTAGCTCTGCTAGGGCTTTTCCATCATTTTGCTTTCTTTTTAATATGCCTAATTTTCTTGCCACATTGCCACTATGTACGTCTAATGGGCAAGACAAGGCACTAGAAGATATGTTATTCCATATACCGAAATCTACACCCGCTAGGTCTTGACGTACCATCCAACGCAAATACATATTAAGACGTTTTGCTGCAGAATTTTTCAATGGGTCGCTAACATGTTTTTGTGTACGTATAAGGTGAGGTAAACTAAAAAAAGTCGCTTTAAATTCATGAATTGCACGTTGCGTATCAGTCTTTGTACTGTGGTTGCTAAAAATAGCTTCTAAGCCTCCATAGTTTTTATAGAGGTGTTGGAGGGCAGTTATAAAGTACTGAAAATCTATTGCATTAAAAGTTCTATGAACAAAAGGGGATAGGCTCTTAATCTCTTTTTCTGAAGCGTTTAAAACAAAATCGTATGGAGACTGTTCTAAAAAATATAAAATTTTTTCAGCGTTAGTAATGATACTCTTTCTATTACCCCAAGCAATGGTAGCAGTAAGAAACCCAGCGATTTCAATATCTTCTTTTTTAGTAAATCTATGCGGAATTTGAATTGGATCGGTCTCAATAAAATCTGTGCAATTGTATTGAATTACTTTTTCGTCTAAAAACGCCTTTAACTGTGCTTGGTTCATATCTAGAGGTAGTCGTTAAGCGATAGTTTTTAGTCTCAAATTTTGGATTGTCATACTATAGAATAGCTAAATGCTAAACTTAAAGGCTGCTAATAATTTTACCATCTTGCATGGTAAGTTTTCGGTCTGCCATGGCTGCTAATTCTTCGTTGTGAGTTACTATTACAAAGGTTTGTCCAAATTGATCTCGAAGTTGAAAGAACAAGTTGTGTAGATTTTCTGCGCTTTCGGTATCTAAATTTCCACTTGGTTCATCTGCCAACACAATGGCTGGGTTATTTATCAATGCCCTTGCAACGGCTACGCGCTGTTGTTCTCCCCCAGAAAGTTCGTTGGGTTTATGCTGCTCTCTGTGTGATAGTCCTAAAAATTTCAGCAGTTCTTTTGCTCTTTTTTCGGCTTCGGCTTTGGGTGTTTTTTTTATAAATGCTGGAATACAGACATTTTCTATCGCGGTAAATTCTGGAAGCAATTGATGAAATTGAAAAATAAATCCCAAGGTAGCATTTCTAAATGCAGCAACTTCCTTCTGTTTTAATCCGCTAATACTTGTGTTGTTTAATTCTAACGAACCTTCAGAAAAAGTATCTAAGGTTCCTAAAATTTGAAGTAACGTAGTTTTTCCTGCACCAGAGGCGCCAACAATCGAAACAATTTCAGATTTATTAATGTGTAAATCTACACCTTTTAGAACATGAAGATCGTCGTAATATTTATGAATATTCTTTGCAGTAATCAATGGATTCTTTTTTTACGAAAGTACGGATTTAATAAAGACTGTTTTATGCATTATTTACAAACAATTGCTTTTGTTAAGCCTCCAGTAGCATAGTTGTTGTGCTGTAATGCTAATGCCGTGGGTTAATAGCGCTATTAATTAAAAGTTAAAAATATAGATTTTACGTTTCACTGAAAGTCTTAACTGTAACTTTGTTTACTATATTCATAATTTCATGGAACAAATTGTATTTGCGGCTGGCTGTTTTTGGTGTACAGAAGCCGTTTTTCAGCGTATTGAAGGTGTTGAAGAAGTGCTGCCTGGGTATACAGGAGGTACCATAAAGAATCCGGCATATCGGGAGGTGTGTATGGGTGTAACGGGACATGCAGAAGTTGTTCAGGTTACCTATAACAGTGCCGTTATTTCTATTGAAGACTTGCTGGAAATTTATTTTGCTACCCATGATCCTACTACATTAAATAGACAAGCCAATGATGTAGGTACTCAATACAGAAGCGCTATTTTCTATACTACCGAAAAACAACGACTTGCGGCAACAAAAATGATTGCCTTGCTAGAAGAAAACGCTATTTTTGATGCACCAATAGTTACAGAGGTTAAGCCGTTGGTTGTTTTTTATAAAGCTGAAATAGAACACAAAGACTATTATAATAATAACAAGAGCCAGCCGTATTGCCAGTTTATTATTGACCCTAAAGTGAAAAAGATTAAAAAATATTACTCAGATAAATTGAAATAAAGAGCATGGGAAGTTACCAGAATTTAGACCAATACGATGCCGATATAACCGAAGGCCTGGCAGATAACTTTACAAATATATTAAAGGGGGTAGGAGAAGATGTTGAACGAGAAGGTATTGTAAAAACACCAGAGCGTGCAGCAAAGGCAATGCAATTTCTTACTTCAGGACATTGCCAAGATCCAGCAGAAATCTTAAAGGGCGCTATGTTTGCTGAAGATTACAACGACATGGTGGTAATTAAAAATATTGAGCTATACTCGTTGTGTGAACACCATATTCTACCTTTCTTCGGAAAAGCACATATAGCTTATATTCCCAACGGCCATATAGTGGGTCTAAGTAAAATTCCACGGGTAGTAGATGTATTTGCTAGACGTCTGCAAGTGCAGGAACGTCTTACACATGATATTTTAGAATGTATTAATAACACTTTAAAACCTAAGGGTGTTGCAGTTGTGATAGAAGCAAGCCATATGTGTATGATGATGCGAGGTGTGCAGAAACAAAATAGTGTAACGACAACTTCTGGTTTTAGAGGTCAGTTTGAAAAAATTGAAACGCGTAATGAATTTCTAAAACTAATCACAAACGATTTGCACTAATATCTCACAATCTTTGGCATCTTTCTTGCGTTATAGTAGTTAGAATTATAACACAACAAAAATGAAAAACTTAAAAAAATCGAACCTTAGAATAGGTATCTTACTAGACATTATTGGTATGTTAACCATGGCAATTCCAGTAGTAGGTCCATTTCTAGATATTTTATGGGCTCCATTTGCAGCTAAAAAAATGACCGAGATGTACGAAGGAGAACAAGGAAAGATAGCATCGGTTGTTGTATTTATTGAAGAAATATTACCAATTTCAGACTTTATACCAACCTTTACTTTAATGTGGTTATACACGTATGTGTGGCAAGGAAAGAAAGATCCTGTGCCTCAAACCATAGAAGTAGAAATTGTAGAATAGTGAATGACTAAATAAATTGAAAAAGGGGCATTAGATAGTATTCTAATGCCCCTTTTCATTATTCAAAAGTAACCTCAAAGGCAACAAAAATATCTGTTTCTCCACCCGCATCATCTAGGGTTCCGTCATTAGGCTTTTTTGGCTCATGACGTAACGATAGTGCAAAGTTTCCAGTTCCGGCTGCATTTGGCAGCAGGGAGAATTCTGTACCTAACGGATTTCCATCATTGTCAAAATTTCCGTAGGCTACTGTACCGTCCAAGGCAGAGCTAAGTAAGAAAAATACTTGGTGTTCGTCACTTTCTTCTTCCACTTCTTCTGTGATGTCTTCGGCAGGACTTTCAGTTTCATTTAAAAACTGAACGGTACCTGCATAGGTTGTACCCACAGTTAAATTTCCAGAAACCGTAACTACGGGGTCGTTTGGTCCATCTCCGTCTGCATCTCTTGACGTAAGGGTTACAGTGTTTCCATTAGCGACTAAATTTACTATTACGGTTGTGATTACTTCTTCTTCATTTACAGGTTCTGGCGTATCATCGTCGTTACTACATGAAGCAAATACAAGTGTTGCAATTAGAGATAGGGCTATTATTTTAAAAGTTTTCATATTTTTTAATTTAGTAATTGATTTTTATTTGTAATTGTATAGTTCTCCCTAGGTCATCGGCATAGTATCGCAGTCTATTCAAATAATCACGATAAGGAGTGTCTAATAAGTTATTTACTGTGAGGGTAACGGCCATGGTATTGTCTGGCATATAGTTGAAAACGGTACCTGCCTTTAAGCCGAGTAAATGATATGCCGAAGGCGGGGTACTTATGTCTACAACTTCAAATGTTTCAGTGCTTGGCAAGAATACCTCAAAGTTATTGTTTGGAAATTCATTTTGTTCAAAAACATAGGTGCTTTCTAAACCTAGAAACGATTCATTAAGAATGGGCAGCTTATATTGAAGCCCATTTATAATCTGCGCTGGCGGCATATTTATTAACGCCTCATCTAGTGTTGTGTCTTGTCCCTTTACAATTGAGAATTGATTATTAAAGGTAAGTCGTTCTGTAATTTCTGCTGAAAAATCAGTGTCTACACCTAACAATCTTGCTTGGGTTTGTCTGTATTCCCAAACTTGAAAATTACCTCGAATGGTTTGTTCAATCCCTGTGGGTTCAATAAGGATAAAATCATTAATGAAGTTTACATACGGATTGATAGAAAATTGGATTTTTCCATGTTTCTTCTGAAGCGTAGCTGTAATTTTTTGTGCCATTTCAGAAGTAAAACGCAGGTCTCCTAACTCAATTCTAGAGGCACTGTGATGTAATCCTTCACTAAATAATTCTGACGCATTGGGCGCTCTTGAGGCTAAAGAGTAATTTGCAAAAAGCGTATAGTCTTCATCTATTGTATAAGCAGCTCCAAGTGTTGCCGAAAAATTATTGAAATGTAATTCAGGATTCACTAAGATTTGGTTACCAAAATTGTCTACCACTAAATCTGGAAATAACACATCGTAATTTCGAGATTCCCAGAACGACGTTCTGTAAAACTTCAAGGCATCTATAAATGTATAGTCAAATCTAGCACCAGCTTCGGCAACTAACCTTTCATTTATAGTAGCATCCAAAATAGCAAATCCAGCCATTTTATACTGGTCGTAATCTGGAATTAACCTTCGTACACCAGTATCTGGATTTGCAAAATTATTTTGATAGCTTGCTACCAACCCAGTTTTTAAATTAACGTTGCTGTTCAACTTACTTGTTAGATCTACCATTAAAGTATGCGTCTTAAGCTCTAAATCTACCGAAGGTTTATCATCGTCGCCTCGTCTTACGTCAAACTCAAACCTATTATTAGCTTGAAAGTCATATTGTACAGCCAATTTGCCGAGGTTATTTAGTTCCATAAACCCAGAAAATTTTGCTAGATGATGGGTAACTTCTTGTCTTGGCACATCGATATCGTATGTGAAATCTCTTATAATCGATGGTTCACCTGAGTTGATGCTAGCGACTTGATCTTGGGCTCCTCCTATGTGAGATGCTCTTAAAATCCCCAACGTACTTTTAAAAAGGGAATAATAGGCATTAAATCCGTAGGTAAGTTTGTTTACACCAAAACTAGCAGAGAGGTTTTGTTCATTTACCCCTGTATTACTCAAGATGTAGTCTGGAGTTTCAAAATCTCCGTATCCTTTAACACTACCTTGAACTCTTGCAAACCATCCACTTTCATAACTTTTGGTAAGCTGGGTGGTAAGCGCGCCTCCGCGGCCATTCGTTTGTCCGGTAAGTATTGTCTTTCCGTACAAAGAGTCTGTTAATCGTACAGGCAACGGTTCTACAATCACAATACCTCCAATAGCATCGCCACTATATTGTAGGGCAGATGCGCCTTTAAGTACCGTAATGCTTCCTGCTGTGTTCAAGTCTATGTTTGGTGAGTGTTCTGCTCCCCATTCTTGGTCTTGTTGCCTAACTCCATTGTTTATTGTGGTAATTCTACTACTGTGCAGTCCGTTAATGATTGGTTTCACTACGGCATTACCTGTTGTGAGTGATGATACACCACTTATTTGTCGCAGGGCATCACCAAGACTTGCACCACTATACGTATCAATAACGTCTGTAGCCAGCTTGTTTTCTAATAAACTTTCAGTTTTAGTTACAAACCCACGGGCAGTCACAAGTACTTGTTCTAAGGCTTCTAAGTGATGTTCTAGCTGAAATGTTTGTTGCACATCTTCGGTTACAACCACTGTAAAAGGCTCAGTTTTACATTCTGGATGTGAAATCTGTAAATTGTATGTCCCCTCGCAGAGGTTATTTATTTTAAAATTTCCGTCGAAATCGGTCACGACTGCTTTTTCAACGCCGGCAACAATAACAGTTGCTCCGGCCAAAACGCTTTGGTCGTGCAAATCTATTACCGTACCCGATAAAATAAGGTTACAATTTTGGGATAACACATAGGGGCTCACCAAAGCAAGCACCATTAAATAAATAAACTTCATGGAATATTAATTTTCAACAAGAAACAAGAATTGTATGCTGTTGAAAATAGGGAGGACCTCTGGCTCGAATAAATTGCGATATGCCGAGCTCTTTAGGAGCTTGATAATAAAAAGATAATGTAGTTTCGTCAATAAAGACTTTTTGCTCCTCAAAATTAAATGTATAGCTTGGAGCAAGTGGTATAAGGAATTTGGTAAAGTCGCAATCTAGGTCGTTCTCATGGAGGTGTGTACTTACATTTCCGCAGAATGTATGTTCATGTTCTTCGAAAAGATGCGAAAATTGTAACGCAGAAGGAAACACAATAGCGCACAGTAACAGGTATGTTACCACAGATACAACTATGTGTTTAATTTGTGTCATATTATTTTTTCAGTAAAAAACCGAGTTTCATGCTACGTAGCATTTTCTTTTCGAAATTCCAGAAAAACTCGTATTCTCCGAATAACCAGCCAAAAGTAACTAATAGGACTTGATAAATAGGAAAAATTATTAAAATTCTAACAGGCCAATACACATACCATCCTATGTCTTTAGTTATGCCAACAGCTTCTGTTAACGGACCCGCAAATTTGGCAGAAGTACTACCTGTAATGGCAAAAACGATGAAAATCACTGTTAGTTGCCAATCTGACTGAATATTCCAGCGTTGTTTAAGTTTCTTCAATTTCTAAGTCCTGGAAAGTTTTGATTGTATTCTCTAGAGAAATATCTGAAATATTGAAAGAGTAGGTAATTCACCTCTTTTCCGTAGCGAACACTTGGGTTGTATTCAATGCGTTGCGGATATAAATCTCGGGAAAAACGTATGTTTAACACACGACGATTGTATTCAGATACAAAAAGATGGTTTCGTCGTTCTAAATAATTAATCTCGTAATAATCTTGAGGTGGTTGGGTGTTTAAAAACCTTGGAAAACCAATGTCTGTAATAATAATTTCATATTCTAAGCTGTCATTGGCAATTCGAACAGATTCTATCTCTTTATCTGAGTTTTCTTGCTGAGCGCCCATTACAGCCTTTTCTGGAGTGGTGCATTGCACCAACCCAAGTGTAATAAGTAAAACAAAGAGAACTCTTTTCATAACTATCAAATTTACAAATTTGGTGCCGTGATAAGTTGGTTTTAACTTCATTTAACAAAAACGCTTCATACCTAAGGCAGAAGCGTCTTATATGTTTTGTAAAAAGAAAGGATTTATTTTCCGAAAAGTCCGCCAAGCAATCCGCCGCCGCCGCTTTTATTTCCTCCTAAAATCATTCCTGCTACGTCGTCTATAACGCTTCCATCGTTATCTCCATCTAGTATAGACTCAATAAGGCTCTGTTGCTTAGGTTGTTCTTGTTCGCCTCCGCCTAGAAGACCTCCTAGCAAACTACCAATACCATTTTGGTCTGAAATACTTTTTTGTTTCTTTTCTTTTCCTAAATATCCAAGTACAATTGGCGCTACAACAGTGAGTATACGCATTACACTATCTGTGTCTACACCAGACTTGTTAGACAAGGCGCTCACCACGTTGTTTTGAGACCCACCAAGTACATGACCCAAAATTCCAAGTCCGTCTTGTTTTGCCGACTCATTTACACCACCGCCAAAAAAGCCTCCAAGGTTGTCAAGTATACTTCCGTCATGTTTGTTGTCTAAAGCTCCCATTAAACCAGCTGCTCCTTCTGGAGAGCTTGCATTTCTTTTCATGGCTCCCATCAATAAAGGAAGTGCCATAGATACTACAGAAGCTGTTTTATCTGCAGGTTGGCGTGTCTCCTGACTCACACCACCAATTATTTGTTTACCTAAATCGCTATTTAATAAGTCTAAAATTCCTGACATTTTTTTAAGTTTTAATGTTGCATTTAAAGATACATAATATCCTTAAGAAACTGGTTTTAAAATATTGATTATCTGTTCGGCTAATTCGGTTCCAATTCTGTCCTGTGCCTCATTAGTTGCAGCTCCAATATGCGGACTCAATGAAATTTTATCATTCATTAAGACTTTAATAGCCGGGGTTGGTTCTTCTTCAAAAGTATCTAACCCTGCAAATGATAATTTTTTACTTTCTAAGGCATCAAGCAAGGCAACCTCATCAATCACACCACCTCTTGCTGCGTTTATGATGGCAGCACCATCTTTCATTTTAGCAATTTCCTCTTTGCCAATAATGTACTCCTTTTGAGCAGGAACATGTAGTGTAATAAAGTCGCTATGCTGAATTAATTCTGAAACGGGCTCCGTTTTAATTTTTAGCGTTACCTGCTGTCCATCATAAAAATCGAGCGTAATATCTGCTTCACCTACATAGTTGTCGCTTGCAATTACCTTCATACCACAACCTAAGGCAATTTTTGCAACTTCACGACCAATTCGACCAAAACCGATAATCCCCATTGTTTTACCACGTAATTCTGAACCTTTAGCATAGTTTTTCTTAAGCTCTTTAAATTTAGAATCACCGTCTAAAGGCATATTTCTGTTGGCATCGTGTAAAAAGCGAACGCCACCAAATAAATGAGCGAATACTAATTCTGCTACAGACGATGATGAAGCAGCAGGTGTGTTAATTACATGTAGTCCTTTCTCACGAGCGTATGCCACATCTATGTTATCCATACCAACACCACCTCGGCCAATGATTTTAATACTCGGACAAGCATCTATTATGTCTTTTCGCACTTGCGTTGCACTACGAACCAAAATAACATCGACTTGATGTTCGTTTATAAAATTAATAAGTTGCTCTTGTGCTACTTTAGTTGTGATAACTTCAAAGCCGCCTTTTTCTAGAGCGTTCACCCCACTTTGTGATATTCCATCGTTTGCTAAAACCTTCATATTATTTATTTCGCTGCTATTGCAGTATTATTAATTCTATTATCTAAATTAAACTAGGCGTTTTTTTCTAACTCCTGCATTACATCTACCAATACTTGCACACTTTCTAGTGGCAATGCATTGTACATAGATGCTCTATACCCACCAACACTTCGATGACCGTTTAAACCATTGATGCCCGCAGCATTCCAGAGTGTATCAAATTGTTCTTTAAGACCATCTTCCAAAAGGTTGAATGTAGCATTCATTTTAGAGCGATCTTCTTTATTGGCTACAAATCCTTTAAATAACGGATTGCGGTCAATTTCGTTATAAAGCAGTGCTGCTTTCTTATTATTTATCGTTTCAATAGCAGCAACGCCTCCATTTTCTTTTAGCCACTCTAAGGTTAACATAGACACATAAACAGGAAAAACAGCAGGAGTATTAAACATACTGTCTTTAGAGATATGAACTTTATAATCTAACATAGATGGGATATGGCGAGTTACCTTGCCTAAAATTTCTTCTTTAACCACCACTAAAGTAGTACCGGCAGGACCCATGTTTTTTTGCGCACCAGCATAAATAAGGTCAAACTTAGAAAAGTCTAGCACACGAGAAAAAATATCGCTACTCATATCACATACCATTGGTATGGATACATCTGGAAACGATTGTAGTTGTGTTCCAAAGATGGTATTATTACTTGTACAGTGAAAATAATCTACATCTGTAGGTATGTTGTAGTTTTTAGGTATATAATTAAAGTTTGCATCTGCAGAAGAACCTACTTCAATCATTTCACCAAAATGTTTGGCTTCCTTAATTGCTTTGCTAGACCAAGTACCTGTATTTAAGTAGGCAGCTTTTTTTTCTAACAAGTTGTATGCAACCATTAAAAATTCTAGACTAGCACCCCCTTGTAAAAAAAGTGCTTTATAGCCTTTATTTTGAAGACCCAAATGCTCTAAGGCTAATTCTCTAGCGCGTTCCATTACATTTACAAAAGGCTTACTTCGGTGCGAAATTTCAATTAATGACAGATTATCATCGTTAAAATTACGTACAGCACTGGCTGCTTTTTCAAGAACAGAAGATGGCAAGATGCAAGGTCCTGCACTAAAATTATGTTTTTTCATGGACGTGGGTTTCAATTGTTGCAAAGATTAAAAAAACTCCTGTGTGTGACACTATAATTAAAAGATAACTATTAACATGATTTCAACTATAAATCAAGAAGAAATGCCATGGTATCTACGCCATCTGCATAATCGTTTAGATTGGGTTTTTGAGCCCTGCCAAAAGGAACGTGATTTTTAGAGACAATACACTGTATGTGTGCTTTTTCTGCGGCTAACAAAGCCTCAAGAGTAGTTCCATCTTTATATGTTTGATAAAATAGTACCGAAATAGGAGAGGAGAACGCTGTGTCTTCTTTAAGAAGCAAAAACTCGTTGTCTAATAAAGGTATCAAGCTCATAAGGTATACGGCCTTGTTGTAATCGTAATTATTCATGTATTTATGATTGTTAATCACGTCTTTCCAACTGTACATTCCATTAAAAAGATGATCCCAATCGTACCCTTCAGGCACATATAGTTTAGACACATTTCTACAACCCAAACCAAAATATCGAAACACATCGTTTGCGAGTGCCTCCATTTCGGCTTTAGATTCGGTACCATCAATAATAGCAACGCTATTTCGATTTTTTCTAATAATACTAGGGTACTTTCCGAAGTAATGGTTAAAATACAACGCAGTATTGTCACTTCCCGTAGCAATAACTGCGTCAAAATCTGGTAATTTTTCCGAAGTAATTGTAATACGTTCTTTAAACGCCGGTTCTTGCGCTATTAAAAAATTAGATAGTACTGGGAGCAAGGCAGCATCGTTGCTAGAGACCTTGGCTATAGCTTTATGACCTGCTAGTAGTACACACAAAAAATCATGAAATCCAACAAGTGGAATATTACCCGCCATTACAATAGAAATAGCTTTTGCTGTTCTTTCTTCGGAAATTTTATAGGGTGATAACCAATTAGTGAGTTGTTCTTGTGTCAATGCCTCACTCCAACTTTTAAAAGCATACGCTAGATTATCATCTGTAAACCAACCGTTAGTGTTTTTTGCACTTACTATGGCACTTTGCATAGCCTCAAAGTGTACTTTGTTCTCGTTAATTGGAGCTTCTATCGCTGAAGTTTCTGAAGCAAAATGCTTTAAAAAAGTACCTAGTTCAATAAAGGCGTTAATTCTTTGTTGTAATTGCATGTTGTATTTGGAGTTGCCGTTGGTAGGCCTTAAATTTGTACAAAGTTAGAAAAAGAAATCTCCTATGGCAATTATAATAACAGACGAATGTATTAATTGTGGTGCTTGCGAGCCTGAATGCCCAAACACAGCAATCTACGAAGGTGCAGACGATTGGCGGTATGCAGATGGTACCGATTTAGAGGGTGATGTAATACTGCCTAACGGTAGAGCAGTAGATGCCACTGAAACGCAAGAGCCTGTAAGTGATGAAATTTATTATATCGTGCCTGATAAATGTACCGAATGTAAAGGCTTTCATGAAGAGCCGCAATGTGCTGCCGTATGCCCGGTAGACTGTTGTGTACCTGATGAAAACCATGTAGAAACCGATGAAGAGCTTCTCGCTAAACAATCTTTTATGCATCAGGAATAACAAAAACCCTACAGAATAAGAACCGTTTCATCACAGAAACGGTTTTTTTGTTTCTAGTAGTTTGGGTTTAGAATATTGTTCGTACATTTCGGTGCTAACTAATTGATTTTTAAATGGAAACAACTACAACTGGCAAAAGTTACAAAGTAGTGAACATTGTGTTTTTTACTCAAATAACACTGTTGCTACTTATGGCAGTTTGCTTTATTCTTGATCGTAATGGTATTACATTTTTTGAAGGCTCATTTGTGTATGTTATTATAATTGGTAGTATTGGAGCGAGCATTTCGCTTCTAAGACGCCTCACTACCGAAATAAAAACAAATGCTTCTGCCGCGACAACGACCAAGAAAAATATGATTACCGTAATTTTTATGCCTATTTTTTACGGTACCTTAATGGCAGGTATAGCCTATTTGTTATTTATGTCAGAAATACTCTCAGGAGACGGGGCAGGAGGTCTTTTAACCACAAATCTATTTCCAAAGTTCACAGAACCAGCAATTACAGGTTCTTTAACTGATCAATTTGGTGCCATGGTACCAGCCGGAATGAAAAACACTGGTAAATTGTTGTTATGGGCGCTAATCGCTGGGTATTCAGAGCGCTTTATCGCAGGGATTTTAGGAAAGTTAGAAAGCACAGGGTAATGTTCTACTAAAAGATAAGACACCCACAACTGCGGGTGTCTTGCATTTAAACGATATTCTCTAACAGTGCAATGTTGTCTCTGAATATCACTTGATTTGCGTGGGCGAATTGGTTGAAATTTAGTCGTTATTACCATATTAAAACTACACGAAAGAGCTGTTAATTATAGCCAATTCATACATAATACTTTACTAAAACCATCATATTGGGTAAGTTGTAATTTAACTCAAGTTATTATACCATAAATTAGGAGCCTATATTTTTTTGTACCTTAGTCTTATGCCGTATTGGGTTCATATAAGTATTTGGGTAGTTGCAATCTATATTGTAATAAGTATACTACTATACTATCTTCAAGACTACTTCTTGTTTAAGCCAGAAAAATTGCCAGCCGATTTTAAATTCTATTACGAAAATCAGGTAGTAGAAGAGTACAATTTAGAAACAAGTGATGGAGCAATAATTAACGGACTGCATTTTAAGGCGAAAGAAACAAAGGGCGTAGTGCTTTACTTAAAGGGAAACAGTAAAAGCATGAAAGGTTGGGGAAAATTTGCGGTAGATTTTACCCGTCATGGTTATGATGTTGTGATGGTAGACTATCGTGGCTTCGGAAAAAGTATTGGTAAACGCACGCAAGAAAATCTTAAAAAAGACCTTCAATATGTGTACAACAAGATTAGAGAGCGGGTTAAAGAGAAATATATCATTTTATATGGCCGTTCATTAGGTTCTGGATTTGCTACTAAGCTTGCATCTATGAACCATCCGCGTATGCTTATATTAGATGCTCCTTATTATAGTCTAGTAAAAGTTACGGGGCGCTACATGGCTTTTATGCCGCTTTCTATCCTGCTGAAATATCCTATGCCAACCTACAAATGGCTTCAATATGTAAATTGTCCTGTACATATTATTCATGGTACTAACGATAAACTCATCCCATTTTCTAGTAGTGTTAAGTTATCTAAAATTAAACCTGAAATCACTAGGCTTTGGCCAATTATTGAAGGCGGACATAAAAACTTGAATAATTTTGAGTCGTATCATGAAATTTTATCACAAATTATTAATATTGAACCTGCAAAAATAGACTTGTCGCTTACCAGCTATAAGGTAGCGCATTCGGCTAAAAGAACTAAGTAACAAACGCATGAAAAGACTGATAAAATTTATTGGAGGTGTGTTAGTGACAGCATTCATAGCTGTACTAGCCGTATATTTTTTTCAAGAACGGTTAATTTTTTTGTCAGAAACACTACCTCCAGATTATGAATATACGTTCGACGCTTCTTTTGAAGAAATTTCGATTGCAACAGAAGATGGCTCGCAGTTAAACGCATTACATTTCACAGTCGAAAAGCCAGCCGGCATTGTACTGTATTTTCATGGAAATGCGGGTAATTTATCTAAATGGGGTAGCATTGCATCGCAGTTTACAAGCCTAAATTACGATGTGTTAATGATGGACTACAGAGGCTATGGTAAGAGTACAGGTGCTAGAAATGAAAAACAGTTATATAACGATGCAAACTTATTCTATAATAAGGCAAAAGAATTATTTCCAGAATCTCGAATTATTGTATTTGGTAGATCTTTAGGTACCACTTTCGCAACCTATGTGGCATCACAAAACAAGCCGAGAAAGCTTATTTTAGAATCACCGTTCTACAGCCTAGAATCGCTTGCTGAAGATAGGTATCCTTTTCTTCCTGTAAAGCAGTTGCTTAAATTTAGATTTAATACGGCGAGCTTCATAGATGGTGTTTCTTGCGGTATTACGATAATTCACGGAACAGAAGATGGAGTAGTTCCTATAGACTCTGCCAATTTGTTATTTAAAAGTATACCCGAACATCAAGGAATAATGGTGCGCATAAAAAATGGCAAACACAATAATCTTGGTAAATTTCAAGAGTATTGGCTTGCCATTAGAAAAGAACTAGCCTACTAGGCAGTTCCTTTAAAACTAGTTATTGTCTTTTTTCTTACGCTCAGCTTTTTTCTTACGCTCTGCGTATTTTTTCTTTTGCTCTTCCATTCTTTTCATACGCTGTACTTCATCACCTTTGTCTATTAAAAGACCTTCTTTACGAGCGCGCTCTAATAGTTCATCACGTGACTTCTGAATCTCTGCCTCGCGTTCTGCTTTCATTTTAGCAATTGCTGCCTCGGCCTCTTTACTTTTTTCGGTATTTTGAGCTACTACTTGATCGTCTGAGTTCTTAACCACTATTGTTTTAGGGGTTTGGTTCTCGGTACCATCTTCCTCTAATTTCATGATTTCTTTCTCTTCCTTCACTTCTTCAACCACTTTAGTGTCTATGGTTGTGCCCTTTGTTACCACTTTTTTAGTAACAGTAACCTTTTTTTCACCAGCTACTTCTTGCGCCATTATGCCGCTAGTTACCATGCAGGCGATTGCTAATGTGAGTGTAATATTTTTCATGTCAATTTAATTTGATTACCGTAAAAGTACGCGATTTATACGAAAGTTAAAAGCAAAAAGCCCTGATTATAATATCAAGGCTTATAGTTATATCTAAATGTTATGGCTTACTCAATACCATCACCGTCAGGGTCTTTCTTCAACTTAGCCATTCCTTTTGGACGCTTCGTTAAAGCTGCGCGACGTTTCTCAAGATCTGCCATCATTTCTTTTTTCTTTTGCTCAAGTGCCATCTTTTCTTTTTTTGCCTTTAAGTCCATTGCCTTTTTAGACATTTCAAGCTCCTTTTGTTGCAATTCTTTTTTGTTTGCAACCATCATCTTATTTTTAGCATTTTCAACATCTCCACCGCCAATTACTTCAGTTTTGTCTGCATCTTTCTTAAGCACTTTTGCTTTTTGGTTTAAATCGTCAGTTCCTTCTACCTCAATAACATCTATTTCGGCATCGGTATCTTCAATGATTTTTGTTGAAATCATATTGTTATCAGTTACACGTACAGTTTTTACAGTTGTTTTTTTCTGTACATCCTTTTGCACCTGTGCATTCATAGACATTGAAGCTATCATTGCTATGGCTATTATACTTATTGTATTTTTCATAATTAGTTAATTTATTGTTTGTATACCAAATATAAGTTCTAAGCTGTTAAATATCTGCTAACACACCCTCAAAGTTTTCCTATTTTTTTAATGAATAGGAACAATAAACACCTTAAAATTTAGCTTTATAAGTGTATATTTGCGCACTGAAAAATTACGTTTATGAAAGCAGGAATTGTAGGGTTGCCCAATGTAGGTAAATCAACACTTTTTAATTGTTTGTCAAATGCAAAAGCGCAAAGTGCAAACTTTCCATTTTGTACTATAGAACCTAACATTGGGGTTGTAAATGTCCCTGATAATAGGTTGGTGAAATTAGAAGAGCTAGTAAACCCAGAACGCGTATTGCCCGCAACTGTCGAAATTGTAGATATTGCAGGGTTAGTTAAAGGCGCTAGTAAGGGAGAAGGATTGGGAAATCAGTTTTTAGGAAATATTCGAGAGACAGATGCTATTTTGCATGTACTTCGGTGTTTCGACAACGATAATGTTGTGCACGTAGACGGAAGGGTAGACCCAGTTAGCGATAAGGAAACAATCGATATTGAACTTCAACTAAAAGATCTAGAGACTGCCGAAAAGAAATTAGAAAAAGTAAAACGAGCTGCCAGGACAGGTAATAAAGAGGCACAAGCCGAAGAAGCCATTCTTAACACAATAAAAGATAACCTCGAAAAGGGAATTTCAGTAAGAGCCATTCCATTTTCTGAAGAAGAACGTACAGAGTATGTAAAACCGTTACAATTTATTACCGATAAACCTGTAATGTATGTTTGCAACGTAGATGAGAATAGCGCTGTAAATGGAAACGCATACGTCGAAAAAGTGAAAGAAGCAGTTGCCAACGAAAATGCCGAAGTTGTAATTCTAGCAGTAGGTACCGAAGCAGATATAACAGAGTTAGAGACGTTTGAAGAACGCCAAATGTTCTTAGAAGATCTTGGTTTGGAAGAACCTGGTTCTGCAAAACTCATTAGAGGAGCTTACAACCTTTTAAATCTTCAAACCTACTTTACGGCCGGAGTAAAAGAAGTACGTGCATGGACTATACCAATTGGTGCTACCGCCCCTCAAGCAGCGGGAGTTATTCATACCGACTTCGAAAAAGGATTTATTAGAGCAGAAGTTATTAAATACGACGATTATGTGCAGTTTGGTAGCGAGGCAAAGGTAAAAGAGGCTGGTAAATTAGGTGTAGAAGGGAAAGAGTACGTTGTGAAAGATGGAGATGTAATGCACTTTAGATTCAATGTATAAGTAACATTTCAACAATAATTAAAATAAAAAGCCTTTCCTCAGTATGAAGAAAGGCTTTTTTAATGTGTTGTCATTCAAATTTAGAACGTTAAACGCATCGCCATCGCTGTATAGTCGTCGCCCAAAAAAGTTCTCCCACCTGTTGGATAAATTGATAGTCCGTCGGTATTTTTTTTCTTGTGTAGTTCAGGCACCAGTATACCAACACCAGCCCCAAGGGCATATCCTAATGCAACATCGGTTAAAAAGTGTTGTCCTGCTTCTATTCTAAAATAACCTACGGCAGCAGGTACTACTGCGGCACCGGTCCAAACCCATATTTTCGCGGGAGAGTCTGGATTAAAGTCGCTGTATACTTTTGCCGTAAAAAATGTGGCCGTGGCTGTTGTTGCAACATGTCCTGAATAAAAAGAGCGCTGCCCGTTATTACTTCTTCGCCTATCTAAATTCGTGTCCCCACTATCATCGTATACGTAGGGTCTACTTCTGTTAACGACTCCAGCTGTAATCGTGTACATAGCGGCTGTAGTAGCCATGCTTTCCAGATACAGTCCTAAATACTGGCCGGTATGGTCATTAATTTCATCATCAAACAACATGGCAAAGGGCCCTACAAACGAAATAGCAAAAGGAATGTCACTTATTTTATTGGCGTTCTCATCATGTTTTCCAGCCGCCCAGCGATCTATAAAGTTTATATTGTCTATCGATTCTTGAAGTCTTTCTGGGGTTCCAAAATTTGCTTCAAATGTATCGGGGTCAATATCATCCTTATTCTGAATTAAAAGAAATCCACCAACCGAACCGCCCAGCGCAGCACCCGTCCATATTCCATCGCGTGTCCAGTCCCATTCGTACGGACTTTCGGATTTTTGAGCATTGACAGAAATAGTGAGTAGAGTAATTGCTAAGAGCAGTAGATTTTTCATAAATGAGGTTTATTTATGTCGAAAATACCATTTCGTACTAGACTTCCCGTCCAAATTAACAACCTCTTGGCGCTATTTTAGAATATCTTTTAGAAATATAGAGTGAAACGAAATGATAAGAATTTTAACTGCGGAAATGTCATTTTCTTAACAATTTGTAGTCTTTAATTGTTAATTACTTTCATAAAATGCCTTTTCCTGTTTTCTGCTGAAATCCTATATTTAACGCTTATTCAGCACGATTTATGGCAGAGACAAATTATACCGAAGACAATATACGTTCGCTCGATTGGAAAGAACACATTCGTATGCGTCCCGGAATGTACATCGGAAAGTTAGGAGATGGCTCTTCTCCAGACGATGGTATCTATATTTTGTTAAAAGAAGTAATCGATAACTGTATCGATGAATTTGTAATGGGAGCTGGAAAAACCATTGAAATCCGTATTAAAGACAAAGAGGTAAAGGTACGCGATTACGGTCGTGGTATCCCACTAGGTAAGGTGGTAGACGTAGTTTCTAAGATGAATACGGGTGGAAAATACGATAGCCGCGCCTTTAAAAAATCTGTAGGGCTTAACGGTGTAGGTACAAAAGCAGTTAATGCTTTGTCTGCTTCGTTTAAAGTAGAATCTGTTCGTGATGGTCAACAAAAAGCAGCTTACTTCGAGTTAGGAGAGCTTATTAACGATGCGGCGGTAGAAGAAACCACAAAGCGCAAAGGAACCAAGGTTACCTTTATTCCAGACGAAAGCATTTTTAAAAACTATAAGTACCGCAGTGAGTACGTAGAAAAAATGCTGCGTAATTATGTGTATCTAAACCCGGGGCTAACAATCGATTTCAATGGGGAGAAGTTTGTTTCTGAAAACGGACTTAAAGACCTGCTGGAAGACAATATGAATACGGCAGACATGCTGTATCCGGTGATTCACCTACGTGGAGATGATATAGAAATTGCCATAACACATAGTAAAACCCAGTATAGTGAGTCTTACTACAGTTTTGTAAATGGGCAAAACACAACCCAAGGTGGAACACATTTGGCAGCATATCGCGAGAGTTTAGTGCGTACTGTTCGTGAGTTCTACGGAAAGAATTACGACGCAAGTGATATTAGAAAGTCTGTTGTGACCGCTATCAGCATTAAGGTAATGGAGCCTGTTTTTGAAAGTCAGACAAAAACAAAATTAGGATCTACAGACATGGGAGGTGACCTGCCCACGGTACGAACCTATATAAACGATTTTGTAAAAACCTACTTAGATAACTTTTTACATAAAAACCCAGAGACCGCAGAAAAGCTGCAACGCAAAATCCTAACAGCAGAAAGAGAACGTAAAGAGCTTTCAGGTATTAGAAAGCTAGCTAAAGACCGTGCTAAAAAGGCAAACCTGCATAATAAGAAATTACGCGATTGCCGGATTCATTTAGGTGATACAAAGAAAGAACGAAATTTAGAGTCTACCTTGTTTATTACAGAGGGTGACTCTGCATCGGGAAGTATTACCAAAAGCCGTGATGTAAATACACAAGCCGTTTTCAGCTTAAAAGGAAAACCGCTTAATAGCTACGGACTTACCAAGAAAATAGTTTACGAAAACGAAGAGTTTAATTTGCTCCAAGCTGCATTAAACATAGAAGAATCGTTAGAAGATTTACGCTATAACAATATTGTAATTGCTACCGATGCAGATGTAGATGGAATGCACATTAGATTGCTGCTTATTACATTTTTCTTGCAATTTTTTCCCGAACTTATAAAAGAAGGGCACCTGTATATCTTGCAAACGCCGCTTTTCCGTGTAAGAAATAAAAAAGAAACTATTTACTGCTACAGCGAAGACGAACGTAGAGACGCCATAGAAAAACTGAAGCCGAAGCCTGAAATTACTCGATTTAAAGGATTAGGTGAAATATCACCCGACGAGTTTGTACATTTTATTGGGGAAGACATTAGACTAGACCCAGTTATGCTAGACAAACAAATGAGCATAGAAGACATGCTTAGTTTTTATATGGGAAAGAACACGCCCGACCGACAGAAATTTATTATTGAAAATTTAAAGGTGGAGTTGGATGCAGTTGAAGAGTAAAATGAGGATCGCCTAAAGATTATGATGAAACGTTTACATCAATTCCTTAATTACAAAATAGAATAGGAAGCTATATAAATGACAGAAGACGAAAATATAAACCCAGAAGAATCGCTTAACCCAGATCAAATCAATCATCAGGATTTGGAGGGAGGCGAAGACACGTCTGCCGCTGAGACCGCAGAAGACTCTGGAGAAACTATTACCCGTATTTCGGGCATGTATAAAGAATGGTTTTTAGATTACGCGAGTTATGTAATACTAGAACGAGCCGTTCCGGCTATTGAAGACGGTTTTAAACCTGTACAACGCCGTATCATGCATTCTATGAAAGACCTAGACGATGGACGCTATAACAAGGTTGCCAATATCGTTGGTCACACCATGCAATACCACCCGCACGGTGATGCTAGTATTGCAGATGCTATGGTGCAGATTGGGCAAAAAGACCTACTCATAGATACACAAGGAAACTGGGGGAATATTTTAACGGGCGACCGTGCGGCTGCCTCACGATACATAGAAGCACGCTTGTCTAAGTTTGCTTTAGATGTGGTATACAATCCAAAGATAACCGACTGGCAAGCAAGTTACGACGGACGACGAAAAGAGCCTATTAACTTACCAGTAATGTTCCCAATGCTGTTGGCCCAAGGAGGAGAGGGAATTGCAGTTGGACTTTCAACTAAAATACTACCGCATAATTTTATTGAATTAATTGATGCTTCGGTTAAACACCTAGAAGGAAAACGATTTACTATTTATCCAGATTTTCCAACTGCGGGAATGGTAGATGTTACAGATTATAACGACGGTCTACGAGGAGGGAAAATTAGAAGTCGTGCTAGAATTTTACAACACGACAAAAATACGTTGGTCATTCGTGAGATTCCTTTCACCACTACTACAACATCGTTAATAGATTCAATTTTAAAAGCCAACGACAAAGGCAAAATTAAGATTAAGAAGATTGAAGACAATACCGCTTCTGAGGTTGAAATTTTAATCCATATTCCGTCGGGAATTTCTCCAGACAAGACTATAGATGCGTTATATGCTTTCACAAATTGTGAAACGTCTATTTCACCCTTGGGCTGCGTAATTGAAGATAACAAACCACTCTTTGTGGGTGTTTCTGAAATGTTACGCCGTTCTACAGATCGTACGGTACAATTGCTGAAAAGCGAATTGGAAATTCAATTAGGTGAATTTGAAAATCAGTGGCACTATGCTTCTTTAGAACGTATTTTTATTGAAAATAGAATCTATCGCGATATAGAAGAGGTCGACACATGGGAAGGTGTAATTAAGGCTATAGACGACGGATTAAAACCGCATACTGCTCATTTAAAGCGCGCCGTAACCGAAGAGGATATCGTACGCCTTACAGAAATACGTATTAAGCGTATCTCTAAATTTGATATCGATAAAGCACAACAGAAAATAGAAGCCTTAGAAGATCAAATTGCGCAGGTAAAACATCATTTGGCCAACTTAATTGAATACGCCATCGCATATTTTAAACGTCTTAAGAAAGACTATGGCGAAGGAAAAGAGCGGAAAGCAGAAATTAAAGTTTTTGACGATATTGAAGCTACCAAGGTAGTGATTAGAAACACCAAGCTTTATGTAAATAGAGAAGAAGGATTTATTGGTACCAGTTTGCGTAGAGATGAGTACGTAACAGATTGTAGCGATATAGACGATATCATTGTCTTCACCCAAGAGGGAATCATGATGGTTACCAAGGTAGATAGCAAAACCTTTATTGGTAAAGGAATTCTACATGTTGCTGTATTCAAGAAAAAAGATAAGCGTACCATCTATAATATGATTTATAAAGATGGAACCAAAGGCGCAACCTATTTAAAGCGTTTTGCGGTAACATCGGTAACAAGAGACCGTGAGTATAACTTAACTACAGGTACTAAAGGTTCTAAAGTGCTGTATTTTACTGCAAATCCAAATGGTGAAGCAGAAGTGGTCACCGTTTTGTTACGCCAAAGCGGTAGCATTAAAAAACTGAAATGGGATGTAGATTTTGCAGACCAATTAATTAAAGGGCGTGCGTCTAAAGGAAACATTGTAACCAAGTATGCTGTTAAGCGTGTAGAGTTAAAAGAAAAAGGTCTATCTACCTTAAAACCTCGCAGAATTTGGTTCGATGATACTGTACAGCGTCTAAATCTAGACGAAAGAGGCGAGCTCTTAGGCGAGTTTACAAGTCAAGATCGCTTGTTAATTATCAACCAAAAAGGTGTGGTAAAAACAGTCATCCCTGAAATTACGCTGCGTTTTGATGAGGATATGATTGTTTTAGAAAAATGGGAACCCAAAAAACCTATCTCGGCAATCTATTGGGAAGGCGAAAAAGAACTGTTTTATGTAAAACGATTTTTGATTGAAAATCCAGATAAAGAAGAATTTATTATTACAGACCATCCAAAGTCGTATTTAGAGCGCGTCTTTACAGAATACAGACCACAGGCTGAAATAGTCTTCGTAAAAGAACGTGGAAAAGATAGAAAAGAGAACCTAGTACTCGATGTAGAAGCATTTATTGCTGTAAAGGGGAGTAGTGCCATGGGTAATCAACTAACCAAAGACAAAGTGCTTGAAATAAATGCTTTACCTCCGTTGCCTTATGAAGCTCCGGCGCCTAAGCCTACCGAAGAATTAGATGTGGTAGATGAAGAAACAGTATCTTCAGACGATACCGTTGCAACCAAGGAAGTTTCCGAAGAAAAACAAGCAAATAACACTTCTAAAGATGAGGAGGAACCACCAGTGGGAAATGACGGACAAGCCTCTTTATTTTAATGGAAAGTAGCCCTAAATTTTGGACTACCATAAAGGAATATGCGGTTCCTTATTACAACCATACTTATCACTCTAATCTTTCTGCAGAAGAGATTAGAGAGCGTTTGCATCGCAATATAGATACCAAAGAAAGGTCACTAACAGATATGGTTTTTAGGTCTGGTTCAGAAAAGAATGGTACCTATAGAGGTACATTTAATGGAGATTCCTTTAAAATACATCGTATTAAACGCGGTAAGAATTCTTATAGGCCCGTAATTATAGGTGCAATTAATTCTTCTATAAACACCACTCAAGTTCAAGTAACTATGCGTTTGTCCTACTTTAATATGATAAGTGCTATGGTTTCAATTTGTATTTTAATATACATTGTTATTGTTGGAGATTCTTATAACGGATTTACAGAGAGTAATTATGTTTTTCTACTCGTTGCTATTTTTGTGGGCTATGCAATTACAGCCATCAGTTTTAATATAGAAGCAACCAAAGCAAAACGTTTTTTGAAACAGATATTGCAACCAATAGAAAAGAATACAAAAGACGATTGGATAATTAGAAACTAACACGGTTAACGCATGAAAAGTTTTATTGCAGAGTTTAAAGATTTTGCCATTAAAGGTAATATGATAGACATGGCGGTAGGTATTATTATAGGTACCGCTTTTAATAGTGTGGTAAATACTTTGGTGAAAAAGGTGGTTATGCCGCCACTTTCATTGCTCACCGATGATGTAAACCTTGCCGATAGAAAATATATTCTGCGTGAAGCCGAAGGGAAGGCAGCTGAGGTTGCCATTGGTTATGGTGAACTTATTGAGGTAATGATAGACTTTCTCATAATCGCCTTAACTATTTTTGTGGTAATTAAGTTTATCAATCGGTTTAAGAAAAAGTCTGAAGATCCTAAAAACAAAACAGTTGAAACTCCTAAAAACATTGAGCTGCTTTCAAATATAGAACGACTTATGGAAGAGCAAAATTCAATACTTAAAAAAGGTAACTCACTATAAAATAATCTCCGGGGGCTTTATTTCTCCTGGTTGTTGGGCAGCAACTTCATGATATTTCTTTTCTAAATCATGGTAGTCTTTTATTACTTTCACCGCAACAAATGCTAAAATTATTCCGAGTACGTTAGAAAACATACTAAAGAGCGTATAATTAAGAACACCGTCTATAGTCTCTGTATCTTCAAGTTTGCTTCCAATGCGCTCAATGATATTAGAGCCAATCCACAGTGCCCACCAAATGCCAATTGTTGTTAGTTTTACTTGATGCGAATATCCCGAGATTTGCTGACGTAGAATGGCGTTGGTCTTAACATATAATTCTTTCATTATTTTATAAGGGTAGAACAAACTAATAATTGGTACAAACCATCCACCAGCTGCCCAACCTTCAGAGTATTCGGTGTGAATGGCTTGACCTAGGTTGTAATAAGCCCTGCGAAACCACATAATGTATACAACTGTTGAGGCAATAAAGGCTACCAAATACATGATTCCTAAAATTTGCTGTCGTAGGTCATTGGCATCTATCGTGTCGTCTCCTATAAACTTTCCAGTTTTGATGTCTTCAATAAGAACGTACTGAAACAGGTTTGAGATTAACAGCACTACATCTAGCGCAAGAACAATATAAATAAAGAGCTGCGCGTTTTTTGCTCGCGCCATATTGGGGCGTAGTTGTTTTATCATAAATTAGGTTGCTATTCTTCCTCTTTCGAGGAGGGTGTAGTAAATCTTGAAAGTAATTTTGATGGCACTTTATAGGTTGCGGCATATTTTAAGCCTTCCTGCCGATGTTTAAATGTGTTATAAGCCTTTAGGTACCAACGCTTGTCAGATGCTTTCTTATTGTGGTCCTGATGCATGCTAGCCCCAAACGAGGTGTTTTTTGCCCATGTATTAACGCTGTAAAGGCTTAAACCGTAATGTGCAGCTCGTTCTATAAGTTGTGAAAAATCTTCTTCGGAAAATTTATAATCCGCAGGTTTTTCAGCCTTTTTGTTAAGATTGGTCAAATCTTTAAAAATAATATCGACTAAAAATTCTTGTTCTGTCATGCTGCAAAGGTCGTCATTGTTTTTTAGTTGTAAACGAAAGTAGCGCACTCATTTTTTAAATGTATACACGTACAGTTTTTCTACTTTTTCTCTAGCCCAAGGCGTTTTCCTCAAAAACTTTAAACTTGAGTTAATAGAAGGGTTAGATACAAAACTATTAATTCTAACACGTTCTCCCAATTCTTCCCAACCGTATGTAGCGACTAACTCCTCTAATATCGTTTTTAGCGTAATGCCGTGTAACGGATTATTCTTTTGGGTTTTTGTTTTTTCTTTTTTCTGAAATATTCCAAAAAGCTCATTGTTCCTTCTCGTGGCAATAGAATTGTAACATTTTTCTAAGTGCGCAATTGTAAAGTGTGGTTTCAAATAAGCTCTATACTGAGCTTCTGTAGCGCCATACGGACGTAAAGAATTGTCTTCAATACTTGAATTTTCCATAAGCAGTCCAACTAGTTTTCCCTTAGGAGCTAGGAGGGAAGCCATTTTGGTGACATATTTCACCCGGGTCATTTGGTCGGGCTCGAAAGAACAGAAAAAGGTTTGTTCGATAATTAAATCGTATGTGCCTTTGTGTTTAAAAAAGTCCTGATGGTAGCAACGTTCTTGCGGGAAATCAGGGTTTCTTTTCTGAAAGTTTTTTAGAGGTACTTCGGAAATATCTAAAATATGAACATTTGTAAATCCGTTTTTATGAAGGTACGCGGCCTCATAAGAGTTTCCGGCGCCTGGAATTAAGATACGAAGCTCCTTGTTAGTTAGCTGATCGAAATATGAAACCAAAGGTTGTGTAGCCTCGCCAACGTCCCAACCAATGTCGCCCTCATTGTAACGATTTGTCCAGTATTCTTTATTGTTTTCTGTCATTTTATTCCCGCAAAGGCAGGAATCGCTCCCCGCGTATTTTAAATTCTTCTTGTGTTATGTATGGTGGCGCAATGCTTCATAAACTACTACACTTACTGCATTTGCAAGGTTAATACTTCGTATATGCTCGCTGTGTATGGGTATTTTATAGCTTTTAGAGTCATGTTTTTGTAAAATTTCCGCAGAAAGACCCTTAGACTCCTTTCCGAAGATAAAAAACATATCTTTTTCAAACGGGATGTCCCAATAAGTTTGCTTGCCGTGACTCGACAAAAAAGCCATTTTTTTGTCATGGTGTTCTTTAAAAAATGCTTCAGTAGACTCGTATACAGTAAGCGAAACATGTTTCCAATAGTCTAGCCCGGCGCGTTTCACACGCGTGTCGTTTAACTCAAACCCAAAGGGCTTTACAAGGTGTAAGTGACAGCCTGAAGCCAAACTCAATCGCCCAATATTGCCAGTATTTGTAGGTATTTCGGGTTCTATAAGAACAATGTTGTATGGCATTATTTTCTCAGCTCTTTATCGATTTCGCGCTGTAATTCTGCGTCAATTTCTTCGGGATGTGTTGTTACAATTTCACTTGTTTTCTTTCGGTAACGCATATTTAAAAACTCAATAAACAGCGAGAATGCAATAGTGAAATACAAGTATCCTTTTGGAATGGTGCCTACTTGAGATCCAAATATTTCAATATGTGAAAGATGTGCTCCTTCAGCAATTAACATAAAACCTATTAAAATTAAGAAGGAAAGTCCTAAGAGTTGTACGGTTGGATGCTTTGTAACAAATTTCCCTACTGGATTGGCAAACACCATCATGATAATTACGGAAACTACAACAGCGATAACCATAATGATTAATGCATCTGTCGGGTTGTCGCTAATACCGTTAGTCATCCCAACAGCGGTTAAGATTGAATCGAATGAAAAGACAATATTAATAAGCGCAATTTGAACAATAGCCTTGGTAAGTGTTGTTTTACGGCCTTTAGCTACTTCTCGCTCGTCGTGTCCTTTGTCTTCAACTTTCTCGTGTATTTCGCTGGTACTTTTATAAAGTAGAAAGAGCCCCCCGGCAATGAGAATAAGCCCTTGCCCGCTAATTCCTGCTTTTAGCCACGAGGTATTAATATGCCAGAATGGTGCTTCCATAGCCACGAGCCATGAAATACCAAATAATAGAATGATACGTATAAGCATAGCCATAAAAAGACCAATGTTGGTAGCTTTTTTCTGGTGCTGTTTTGGCAGCTTGCTAGAAGCTAAGGAGATAAATATAATGTTGTCTATCCCCAAGACAATTTCCAAAAATGTAAGCGTAAGTAGTGCTACAAGGGCATCTGGAGAGGTTAATATTTCAAACATAAGATAAGTTGATTAGAATTTAAAAGTAGTATAATATGCAGAGATAAGCAACGCCTAACGTGACGTATTATCACTAATTTTCACAGCTGTGCCACGTTCTTTATTAGATTCTCCAACTAATTTGTATTCAAACATATAGCTTGTTGCGTCTGTTGAGAGGATTTTCATGTGAATTGATTTTCTCTCGGCCTGGTTCTTCGGATTCTTCTTTGTAACCACATATTCGCAGTCGTTAATCCACCGTATGGTTGATGTGTCTGCTACTCCTTTGTAGTAGTCTATTTCAATAGAATCGTTTCTAACAAATGTAGTTTTGGTAAGTTCTGTGCCAACAAGGGCTTCAAACTCGAATGTACCAGTTTTAAAATCAGTACAGTTGCGTGTAACTTCATAACAGCTTGTTAGTGACACGATGGCTAAAAGAAATGAGAAAACGCGTAAAAGATACTTCATAACGCGAATTTCAGAAATTTTCAGAAGAAATTAGGGCACGTATTCCTTAAAACTTCCATCTGCATAAAAAATAACTATTCGATCTATGGCTGGATGTTGCTTTTTACTTGCTTCGGAAATTTGAGTTGGTACACTATTAGTTTTTACAACATGTTCAGCTTTCGCGGAAATTGGAGGTAAGACTACATCGTCATTTTTTGAAATTCCAGAAATAGGCACTTGAGAATTTGAAGTAGAAGGGAAGGTACCTTTTCCATTTAGAAGCCAATACAAATCTACTTCCTCAAATGTTTTTACAACCTTCATTACAAACTCTAAGCTAGGTTTATTTCTGCCCGAAAGTAGATGCGAAATCGTGGAGCGATTGAACGCTATTTTTTCAGAAAATGCAGTAGCAGATAATCCGTAATGCAGGAGTATTTTTTCTAATCTTTTTGTAAAATCTACACTGTTTACCACTGTAACAAGTTCTTTGTTATATTAACGTTTACAAAAGTAACATATTGCTTCAATACTAGCAAAATCAATTGCGAAATAATGCCATAGCATAAAATTGATACTTTAAGTAAAATAATCTAAGAAGCTAGAAAATAGTAAATTACACTATTCGAATAGTCAATGTGTTAATTTTCACACTAAAGTTGTTGTTTCTAATCACATCTTGTTTACAATAATAATCAAAAACTAAAATTTTAATTGTTTACATATGTAAACAACACATTGTTTACCTTTGTCATTGACCTTTACAGCTTATGAAAATTATTGAAGCATATCCCTCTTTTTTTGAAAGTCGTTTGGGTGGTAGATATATCACACAAGAGATAATTTCACCGCTTCTTTCTGAGTACAAAAACGATTATAAAATTTCAGTAATTGGCAGCTCCGAAATGGGTCGAAATATCGAGATGATTGTTGTTGGAAATGGGCCAAAAAAAATACTAGCGTGGTCTCAAATGCACGGAAATGAATCCACAACTACAAAAGCAATTTTTGATGTGTTGAAGTTTTTGAGGCAAAAAAATGTCTTTCAAGAAGCGATTAGTACTTTTTTAAACGAACATAGTTTATACATCATTCCTATACTTAATCCAGATGGTGCAGTCTTGTACACACGTGAAAATGCTAATGAAATTGATTTAAATCGAGACGCTCAGCAGCAATCACAGGCAGAAAGTAGGGTTTTAGCCAAGGTGTTTAAGGATATTTCGCCTCATCTCTGCCTTAATTTACACGACCAACGTACAATTTATGGTTTTGAGACTGGCAAGGTGGCTACCGTTTCGTTTTTAGCTCCAGCGGCTAACGAAGAACGTAGTATTACACCTGCGCGCCAAGCAGCAATGAATTGCATCGAAAACATGGCTAGAGCACTCTCATGTGTTATTCCAGGGCAGATAGGGCGTTACGACGATTCTTTTAATGCAAACTGTGTTGGAGATTCTTTTCAGATGGCCAACGTACCAACTATTTTGTTTGAAGCAGGACATTATCCAAACGATTACCAACGCGAAGAAACGCGTAAGTATATTGGGCTCGCCATGCTAACATTGTTTGGGTTTGTGACCATTTCCGAAGAAAAAACAACAACGTACCAAGCTTTGCCCGAGAATAAAAAGAACTATTACGACGTGCTTATTAAAAATGTAAAAAGCAATAGAGGTGAGAAAAAGGTATCTATTGCGCTGCAATATCGAGAGGTCTTACAAGAGAATTCAATTTTATTTGTCCCATATATTGAGAGCATTGGAGATTTAGATGCTTTTTACGGACACAAGGAAATAGATGCGAATGGAATGCAAGTTTTAATTAATTCGCAAAAAAAGTACGAAGTTGGCAACAAAGTATCAACTATTATCAGTAAAAAAGAGAATTTGGTGTTATTTCTTAACGAGAATTAGCAATCTGTTGTAAATTATTCTATTTTTGCCTACCCGAAAACAGTAATAATGGCAAAGTTTAAACTAGACGATACAGATCATAGCATACTAGACATGCTTATAGAAAACACGCGTACCCCCTTTACAGACATCGCTAAAAAGCTGAAGATTTCTGCAGGAACAGTACACGTACGTGTAAAAAAAATGGAGGAAGCTGGTATTATAACGGGTTCTTCACTAACTATAGATTACAAGAAATTAGGTTACTCATTTATTGCCTATGTGGGTATATTTCTACATAAAACCTCGCAAACGCAATTTGTGTTGGAGCGAATTAATGAAATACCGTACGTAACGGTAGCGCATGTTACAACAGGGAAATTTAATATTTTCTGTAAAATTCGCGCGCAAGATACTACGCAAGCAAAAGAAATTATCTACATGATAGATGATATTGAAGGGGTAACAAGAACAGAAACCATGATATCTTTAGAAGAAAGCATAAACGATAAGAAGCGTTTAATGCACTCGATATTCAAAGACATATAGAACTATTTTATTGCAATAAAAAAGCCGAGCATACTAATATGCTCGGCTTTTTTTATATTTTAAATTCTTCTAGAACTTCGCAGTAAGCCTTACGTTATACACACGAGGGGATAAGAAGTTTGGGATGCTGTATTGTGTTTTTGTGTATACATCACGTACAAACGTATTTGTAATAGAGTTTTGTACATCAAAGATGTTGAAAATCTCTGCCCCAATACTCAATTCCTTAAAAGGTTTTAAAAATCCGCTGTCTCTTTGTTTGTCTTTACGAACAATAACATAAGACACACCCAAATCGGCTCTTTTGTAATCAGAAAGACGCGTCTGGAAGTCGTATGGGTCTGCATAACTAGGAGATCCGCCAGGTAGTCCGGTTTGATATACTAAGTTTAGATACATCTTTAAATCTGGAATAATCTTTACATAATCCTGAAACAGGACAGCAAATTTTAATCGCTGATCGGTTGGTCTAAAAATATAGCCTCGGTCATCTATGTTTTCTTCGGTCTTTAAATATCCAACACTTACCCAGCTCTCTGTTCCTGGCACAAATTCACCTGCCAATCGCATATCTAACCCATATGAGTAGGCTACCGCATTGTTATTAGCCCTGTAGCGAATACGAACGTTCTCTAGGGTGTATGGATTTACGTTTGTTAAGTTTTTATAGTACAATTCACTGTTGAGTGTAAACGGGCGATCCCATAAATTAAAACTATAGTCGTTTCCTAATACAATGTGAATGGATTGTTGTGCTTTTACTCCTGGTCTTACAGTTCCTGTAGAGTCACGAAGCTCACGGTAGAAGGGAGGTTGGTGGTAAAACCCTCCAGAAAGTCTGAAAAGCATGTCCATATCCCAATCTGGTTTAAGTGATATTTGTGCTCTCGGACTTACAACCGTTTGAGATACACTTTCGATGCCGTCTCCGCTTACGGTCCAGTTTTGAGCACGCACCCCTCCGTTAAGCCAAACCTCGTTAGAACCCCATGTTGTAGACTTGCTCCACTGAGCAAATCCAGAGAAACGGTTAATTTGAACATCATTTTGTGCGCGAATATCTGTAAACGGGACAATAGGTGCATCAAAAGGCGTATACGGTTGGTTGTTGGCAAAGTCAATGATAGGGGGTCTTATAGAGAATCCGGCAGAATCAATGATTTCGTATTCCTGCACACGATCGCGAATGTCTTCACGGGTGTATTTAATGCCATATTCTACCGTAGATTCGTCATCTACAGACACAATTCCTTTGTGTTGCAAGTTAATAATGAGGGCGTCTAAATCGTTTCTAGCATGCGTAAGTTGCGAACCAATTCCTTCGCTAAATTCAACTTCTCCTAAATTATCGTCTCCAATATTTGTATTTACTTCACCCAAGCGATATTGCGCTAGAATGTCGAAATATTCTTGTTCGGTAGTTTGGTAAGCTGAAGCAATAAACTTAGCTGTATAGGTGTCTGAAACAGCGTAGGTGCCCTTTAGTGCTCCAAAATATGTATTGTATCGGTCTTCTTCTTGACCGTCGTAAAATACAAGAAGTGCAATTGGCTCTGCAAGGGTTCCGAAGTTTGTCTGACGTGTAAGGGGTTCATAATCGTATTGATTAATAGCGATATTTCCTAAAAAGCCTAATTCAAATTTGTTGCTAAACTTATAGGTAAGATAGGTCTGTGCATCTGCAAACTTAGGTCTAAAGTTAGTCTCGGTTTGTTTGGCATCTACAAAAAGACTGTTGTCTCGGTAACGCAACCCTACAATACCTGTAAAACGTCCATCTTTAGAAGCGCCACCAACAGCCATAGATCCTCCAAGTAAGCTCAAGTCAAGAGAGGCGTCAAAAGAGGCTGGCTTTCTGTATTTAATATCTAGTACAGACGAAAGTTTATCTCCATATTTAGCCTGAAATCCACCTGCCGAGAAATCGACAGAACTTGTAAGGTCTGTGTTTACAAAGCTTAGCCCTTCTTGTTGTCCACTTCTAATTAAAAAAGGTCGGTATACTTCAATTTCGTTTACGTAAACAAGGTTTTCGTCATAATTTCCACCTCGTACAGCGTACTGTGTACTTAGTTCGTTGTTAATATTTACCCCTGGTAAGGATTGCAGAATGTTTTCAACTCCTGGATTACCACCAATCATTCTTCTTGCAATTTCTGGGCTAATTGGCTCTAAACCTTGTACTTTTTTACGTCTTTTTTCATCAATGATTACGGTTCCAATAACTTCAATGTCGGTTTTCATTGCGTAGTTAAACTCGTAATCTTCATATTTAGAAAGATTCAAGTTTAATGTTACGTCTTTAAATCCTACGTAAGAAAATTTCAGCTGTATATCTGTATCTGAAGGAATTTGCAAGACATACACCCCATTAAAATCTGTTTGTGTACCATCGTCACCATAGGTAACATTTACACCTGGTAAGGGTTTTTGTTGATCATCGAATATAATTCCTTTTACGGTTGCGTTCTGGGCAATGAGTGCTCCAGATAGACAGAATAAGCAACAAACGAGGGTAAGTAGTGTAGTTTTCAATGGCAATTAATCTGGTTATTTTCTGAAAAAAGTTGCTTCAAATGTAGTACTATTTCCCACATTATCCACGACAATTAGTTTGAGATTGTTTTCGGTATCTTTAACGATGCCATCATCAAAATCATAAGTTAAAACGTCGGTTTTGTAATTATATTCCGTTAAAATATAAGTTCCGTTTACAGTTGCACGATAATTCGCAATACCGCTTAAGTCGTCGTCTATTCTAATTTTAAGCGTTTTGTTTTTGCTTATCCATTTTCCGTCGGTAAAATTAACAGGGCTTACTTTGGGAGGCGTATTGTCTGAAACTAGCGCGTAGGTGCCAAACGTTCGTGTGCGTGTTGTAAGTTTAGTGCCTTTACGAGATGTGGTGTTGTAATACGGATCTCCTTTGTAATTAAGTCTGCCAATAAATAAATTAGACAGGTCTTCTTCTTTGTAGTTAGAAGCATCTACACTTAGGGTGATATTTTTATGAATAGGCACTACATCTTCATGAAATTGAATAGTATCGCCCGAAGCTTCAATTGCTAAATAGGTGTTTTCATATAAACTTTCCGAAGGAATATAGATACTAAACTTCCCTTTGGTGATAGAAGTTCCCTGATTTGCATATACAAAATGTTCTGTCTCGTCTACCTTTGCTGGCTCTGGGCTTGCTTCATATTTCCCTTCAATAGGTACTACTATTCTAATGTTGTTACCCTTGTAATCTGTAATGTCTATGGTGTAATCTGAAGTAAAACCGTCTTCTACCGTAATATAGCCGTTGTTGTCTTCTTGTGTTATAATGCTTAACGGATTATTGCTTTCGCGGAAAAGCTTCTGCACCCGACTTTTGTTAGTTTTAAAGTAATTATAGTCTATAAAACGATTTAAATAACGCGTTTCTGCAAAACTGAATTTTTCAAACAGTACCTCAAATTTTTCAGTGCCATTGAAGCTAGTCTTAATTTTGTACACTCCATTTTTATTTGAAGCACCATTTTGTTGGTCGTAAGTAGATACTCCAAAACCTATTTTACCACATGCTGAAATTTTCTCTGCTTTATAGCTACCATCTTTTTGTTTAATGAGGCGTAATTTTTTTCTATTCCCATTATTATCTACGTGGGCTCCTTCTCCAGTAGGGTATGCAAAGACTGAATTTACTAACGGAATCTTAGTGTCGGGAATTTCTACTCCAAAAAGCATCGGATTCATTGGGCGAGAGCCTGGATCTCTAATTTCAAAATGAAGGTGAGGACCGCCGCTGCTACCACTATTTCCGGTATATCCAATAATTTCGCCTTTCTTAACAGGCAGATACGTGTTTTTTGGGAAGTCCTCAAACTCATAACTTTCTTTAGCGTACTGCTTTTCTTTTACATATTTCTGAATATTGCCTGCATACCTTTGTAAGTGTGCATATACCGTTGTGTAGCCGTTTGGGTGCTGTAGGTATAACGCTTTTCCGTAGCCATAATGTGCCACTTTAATTCGTTTCACATATCCATCTGCTGGAGCAAACACCGGAAAACCTTCTTTTTGCTGAGTTTTAATATCTAAGCCACTATGAAAATGGTTGCTGCGTAACTCGCCAAAACTTCCAGAAAGAATAATTGGAATATCTAGCGGATCGCTAAAATAGTCTTTGGGGAGTTCTTTTTGAGCGAGGGTTATAGAGCTAATTAGTATGGCAAAAAGAAAGATAATATACTTCATAAAAATCGTAATACGCTAAATATTAAGGGGAGCGGTGACCGTTGTTTGTAATAACATTCAATATTACAAAAAATTGTAGAAAACAGTTGTCTTATTTGACGGCGTATGTTAACTTTGTGAAAGCAGTATTGAAATATAATGTAATGAACGATCTTTCAAAAATCGTTGATACTCTTGAGAATAGAATCAGCAAAATGCTTCATGGCTATGAAAAACTGAAGCAAGAAAATATTCGGTTAGAGGCTCAAGCGAATGAAACCCATAAAATGTTGAAAGCTTCACAAGAAGAGGCGCAACAATGGAGAGAGAAATGTAGTTCGTTACAGTTGGCAAATTCAATGCTGGGCAGCGACCAACATAAAAGAGAAACAAAGCTCAAAATAAATGCTTTAGTTCGGGAAATAGACCAATGTATCGGTCAGCTTTCTGAATGAAACAATAAAATCAATGTCCAACCCGTTAAAAATTAAGTTATCAATCGCAGACCGGGTATACCCGCTTACTATAGCGCCAAACCAGGAAGAAGGCCTTAGAAAAGCCGCTAAGAAGATTGAAGAAATGATTAAACGGTTTGAAAAAAGCTATGCTGTACGCGACAAACAGGATGTTTTGGCCATGTGTGCCCTTCAGTTTGCAGCGCAAGTAGAGCAAAAGGAAATTGACAAAGATACGGATACGCAACAAGTGGAAGCGCAGTTAACTGCACTCAACCAATTATTGCAGGAGCACCTATCTTAAACGTTCTTAACATATAATAAGGTTACTGCCTACATTAATAATTATTTTGGTAAACTCAACACGAATTCTTTAAAAAGGGTGAGTTGAAGTTGTAAAAGCGAGCCGTCTTTGAGCGGATACTTGATCAGCTTGTTAGCCCTAAACTTTTCTTTAAGGAGTTTATTCAAAATCACCCTATTAATGTAGGCTTTTTTATGCCCTAATTTTAAGGGTTAACCATTAGAACATACATGTTCTGTGTAAAATTTATCACTATGGATAGTACCATTATAGGAATTATAGCCGCTATTGTCGGCATCATTATAGGATTTGTTATTGCAAAAATATTAGAGCGAAACAACTCTTCACAACTCATTAAAAATGCTAAAAAAAGCGCTTCTAATATTTTAAAAGAAGCAAAGCAAGAAGGCGAAGCACTTAAAAAAGATAAGATGCTTCAGGCTAAAGAAAAATTTATTGAACTTAAGTCTGAGCACGAGAAAGTAATTTTTGGACGTGATAAGAAAATGGCCGAGGCCGAAAAACGCACACGCGATAAGGAATCGCAGATTTCTAGTGAGCTTGCAAAGCATAAAAAATTAAATGCAGATGTAGAAAGCAAGCGAAAAGATTACGATGATAGAATTCAGTTTTTAGACAAAAAGAAAGCCGAAGTCGAAAAAATGCACCGTAGTCAGATAGAGCAATTAGAAGTAATCTCAAGCCTGTCTGCAGATGATGCCAAAGCACAACTTATGGAGAGCCTAAAAGAAGAGGCGAAGACTAGTGCTATGGCTTATATCCAAAATTCTGTAGAAGAAGCTAAAATGACAGCGCAGCAGGAGGCCAAGAAAATAATCATTAGCACCATTCAACGCATTGGTACCGAAGAGGCAATAGAAAATTGTGTCTCTGTATTTAATCTTGAAAGCGACGATGTAAAAGGACGTATTATTGGTAGAGAAGGTCGAAATATTCGTGCCATTGAAGCCGCAACGGGTGTTGAAATAATTGTAGACGACACACCAGAAGCTATTATACTTTCTTGTTTTGATAGTGTTAGACGTGAAGTTGCACGATTATCATTGCACAAATTAGTAACCGACGGAAGAATACACCCAGCACGTATTGAAGAAATAGTACGTAAAACTTCAAAGCAAATAGAAGAGGAAATCATAGACGTAGGAAAACGTACAGTAATTGATTTGGGTATTCACGGGCTACACCCTGAGTTAATAAAGGCTGTAGGGCGTATGCGCTATCGCTCTTCGTACGGACAGAACCTATTGCATCACTCTCGCGAAGTGGCAAAACTATGTGGTGTAATGGCTTCAGAGCTTGGATTAAACCCAAAACTTGCAAAGAGAGCTGGTTTATTACACGATATAGGAAAAGTTCCAGAAACCGAAACAGAAGTACCTCACGCTATTTTAGGAATGCAATGGGCAGAGAAGTACGGTGAGAAAGCAGAAGTGTGTAACGCCATTGGTGCACACCACGATGAAATAGAAATGACGAGCTTACTTTCACCTATTGTTCAGGTGTGCGATGCCATTAGCGGCGCTAGACCTGGAGCGAGAAGACAAGTGCTAGACTCTTATATTCAACGTTTAAAAGACTTAGAAGATATTGCATTCGGATTTAACGGGGTTAATAAGGCATACGCTATTCAAGCCGGACGAGAATTACGTGTAATGGTAGAGAGTGAAAAGGTAAGCGACGATAAGGCTGCACAACTTTCGTTTGAGATTTCTCAGAAAATCCAAACAGATATGACCTATCCTGGTCAAGTAAAGGTTACCGTAATTCGTGAAACTAGAGCTGTGAATATCGCAAAGTAATAGCGAAACGTATAAACATAAAAAACTCGGACAAATTCTGTCCGAGTTTTTTGTTTATAATCACTTGTAAAAGCTATGCTTCATCGTAAATATCTACATATCCTTTACTAGGTTCTTCAAAAAACGTACCCGTTATAAATCGCTGCCCACGATCTAAACTTTCAATTTCTTTTAAGTCAGAGTCGTCTAATTCAATGCGTGCTGCCTTAAAATTCTCTCTAATATGTTCTTCGCTAGTCGATTTCGGAATTACCGCTGTACCGCGTTGTGTATGCCAATTAATAAGCACCTGCCCGATAGATGCGTTGTGCTTTCTAGCAATATTCTGAATGGTTTCTATTTCAAACAAATTAGGTTCATCTTCGCCTTTCATGGCTTCAGAACGATCTCCAGAACCTAGGGGAGAGTAGGCGGTAACGAAGATGTTTTCTTGAGCACAGTAGTCTACCAAATCTCGTTGTTGTAGTAACGGGTGGAGCTCTACTTGGTTCATTTCAGGTTTCGTTTTGGCGTTAGATACCAATTCTTGTAATTTCTTTTTGCTGAAATTTGAAACCCCAATATGTCTGGTCATGCCTGAATCTTTGGCTGTTTCCATTTGTTTCCAAGTTTCTATGAGAGGCACCTCTTCTAATGAATAGTAGTCTGATGGTTTCTGCGGAAAATTGACTCCATTTTTAAAAGCGACAGGCCAATGCACTAAGTATAAATCTAGGTAGTCTAATTTTAGCTTACTCAACGAATCTTGTAATGCCGGAATTACTTGCCCTTCTTTGTGAGCGTCGTTCCAAAGTTTTGAAGTAACAAATACATCTTCTCTAAAGATGCTGCCTTCAGCGAAGACTTCGGCTAGTGCTTCTCCAATTTCTACTTCATTGCCATAAACAGCCGCTGTGTCTATATGGCGGTATCCTGCGTAGAGTGCATCTTTTACGGCTTGTTTCACTTTGTTTCCTGTAGCTTTCCAGGTTCCTAGACCAATAGCATGTACTGTGTCTTTATTGTCAAATTGTAATGTTTTCATAGTATTTTATTTAGGGTATAAATTACGTAAGAATTCACTTTTTCCGAAGCGTATAAGGCAGTTTAGCGTTTCTTTAACGGCTAATTACTTCTAGGGTGAAATTTCTGCATCACTCGAGTAAGGTGAGAAGTTTCTACGTGGGTGTATATTTCAGTAGTAGTAATACTCTCATGACCCAGCATTTGTTGAATCGCCCTTAAGTCGGCACCATTTTCAAGTAAATGCGTGGCAAATGAGTGCCTAAAGGTATGCGGACTAATAGCTTTATTGATTCCTGCTTTTTCGGTGAGTTGTTTTATGATGGTAAAAATCATAGCCCGGGTAAGTCCGTTGCCCCTTCTGTTTAAGAATAAGGTGTCTTTTGCCTCTGGTTTTGGTTGTTGGTGTACTCTAATTTCAGATCTATAGATTTCAATATATTTAATGGTATTATCTCCAATAGGTACAAAACGTTGTTTGTTGCCTTTTCCTGTGATTTTAATAAAGCCTTCCTCAAAAAACAAGTCAGATATTTTCAGTGTTATTAATTCAGATACACGCAGTCCGCAGGCGTAAAGTGTTTCTAAAATAGCACGATTGCGCTCGCCTTGGGGAGTTGCTAGGTCAATGGCTTGTATAATGCTGTCAATTTCTTGGATAGAGAGCGTATCTGGTAGTTTTCTACCTGTTTTTGGACTTTCTACAAGCTCTAGGGGGTTGGTAGTACGATATCCTTCAAAAATTAGAAAATTGAAAAATCCTCTAAGCCCGGAGATAATCCTACTTTGAGATTTCGGATTCATTGTTTTTCCTAGGTCGTAAATAAACTGAAGTATACGCTCTTCAGTGATATTAATAGGAGAGTCTTCACTAGCATTATCTTCTAACCAAATATATAGTTTACGAATGTCTAAGGTGTAATTCTGTATGGTGTTTTCTGAAAGTCCGCGTTCTATACGGAGGTAGTTGTTATAATCGTTTAGGGCTTGTTGCCATTTCATGAAAACCGTATTTATAAGTCAATTTAATATAATATTAGCAAATAAGAGGGATGGTTTCAATTATATTTGAGCTGTTTAATTTAAAAATAACAACAATGAAAAAAATATGTTTAGTTTTTATTTTCGCTTGTATGGCAACAGCTGTTTCGGCGCAAGGAATTGATTTTGGTATAAAGGCGGGTGTTAACTTCGCAAGTATTAGTGATGCGCAAGGGTTAGACTTAAGCAGCAGAACCGGTATTGTAGTGGGTGCTTTTGTAGGTGGAAAGTTTAATGACCGCTTAGGAATTCAGGCAGATTTATTGTACTCGCAGCAAGGAGCCGAATTTGACGCAGGTGAATTTGATTTAGATTATGTAAATGTACCAATCGTAGCTAAAGTATATATTGCGAAAGGTTTTCACGTACAAGCAGGACCTCAATTTGGTGTTGTAGTAAATGACGAGACACAAACAGTAATTGGTGAAGTAATTAACGATATTGCTATTAACGACTTTGATGTATCTGGAATTGTGGGATTAGGCTACGATGTGCCACTAGGCCTGCGTTTAGAAGGGCGTTATAATTTTGGTTTTTCTGATGTTCCAGACGCACCAGGAGCGAGTGGTAAAAACAGTGTAGTAACACTTTCTGTAGGTTATAGTTTCCTATAATAAGTCAATTGCCCTATAGAGTGGCTTAATTATTTTTTGTAGTTTTAATAACTAACTTAAACTAATATAACGATGAAAAACCAAGTAGTATTAATGGTGATTGCATTATTTGCATTCACATTTACCAATGCACAAGACGTGAAGTTTGGTGCCAAGGCGGGACTTAATTTGGCGTCTGTAACAGGAGATGATGCCGATGGATTTGATGGAAAAGCCAGCATTCATTTTGGAGGTGTTGTAAATATTGGAGTGTCTGATATTTTTGCAATACAACCGGAAGTACTCTATTCTAGACAAGGTTTTGAAGATGGAGCTGCCGATGTAAAAGCATTTTTAGATTATTTGAATATTCCTATTATGGCAGACGTTACTGTTGCCGATGGGTTTAGCTTACAAGGTGGGCCGCAAATAGGTATAAATCTAAATGCTATTGTAAAGGACAATCAAACCGATAATGAAGTAGATATTGATACTATTGAAAGCCTGGATATTGCAGGTGCTATAGGAGCTCAGTACAAACTTCCAGTAGGTGTTTTTTTTCAAGCTCGTTATACCGTGGGTGTAACAGATATTATTGAAGATTTTTCGGGAAAAAATTCTGTTGTAAGCCTCTCAGTTGGTTATTTCTTCAATTAGAGAGCGACATCAATAATTGACAATTGTTACGCATATATTGTTCTTTCTACTGAAAGAATACGAATAAAAAACAGTGTAGTTTATTAACAAATATTAATCCCAATAGGTGCTAAAAACGATGTTCTTAGGACTGAAAGATTAATCTAAACAAAATAATTATGAAAAAACAAGTAGTTTTAGTTGCAATCGCATTATTTGCTTTCACCTTTACTAATGCACAAGATATTAAGTTTGGTGCGAAGGCAGGTGTAAATTTTGCAAGTGTTGGAGGAGATTTTACTGAGGATTCTGAAGGTTTAACAGGTTTCCATATTGGAGGGTTGGTTGAAATTCTTATAAGCGAGAAATTTGGTATACAGCCTGAGATTCTTTATTCTGCGCAAGGCAATAAGTTTGAAGAAACAACTAGTGACATAGGTATAACAGCTAAATCTACATCAAAGCAAAAAATAGACTATATAAATATTCCAATTTTGGGTAAATATTATTTTACAGAAGAATTTTCTGTAGAAGCTGGTCCGCAAATTGGATTTCTTGCATCTGCTAATAGAGAAAATGATATAGAAGTGAGTGGAGAGAATGCAACGCCTGAAGTAATTGCTATTATTGAATCGCAATCTGGTGGCGAACAAGATATTTCAGATTCTGTAAAAGGAACTGACTTTAGTTTAGCCGCTGGAGCTACGTACAGATTACCTATGGGTGTATTTTTTAGTGCGCGCTATGCATTGGGTTTATCTAACATAAATGATGGACCAGGTTCTGACAATTTTAAGAATCAAAATAATGTTGCCCAATTATCTGTTGGATATTCTTTCTAATACAACCTAAAAAAGTTGCAGAAACAGGAGCCGAGCTCCTGTTTTTTTATGTAGCTAATACTTATAATTTGAATTACCAAAATTTGATAATTTTTAACCCTAATAAAATAAATACAAAATGAAAAAATACGTGTGTATAATGACCTTGGTTCTATTAGCAACGCTTACCGTAAATGCCCAGGAAACTAAATTTGGTGCCAAAGCTGGTGTGAATTTTTCGGGACTTTATGGAGATAGTGTGAGGAGTTTAGATGGACAAACCGATTTCCATATTGGAGGTCTAGCAAACATTGGCCTGAATAGCTGGCTTGCGCTACAACCAGAATTAGTATACTCTAGACAGGGCTACACTTACAATCTTTTTGGTGTTGAGGCAACAGGTAATCTTGATTATATAAATGTGCCTGTGTTAGTAGATTTTACTGTAGCTAAAGGGCTAAGTCTACATGGCGGTCCTCAATTTGGATTTAACTTAGTTGGCGAAGAAGATACAAATGCTGGAACCATAGATGTGGAGGCTAAGAGCTTTATCGTTAGTAACGCTATTGGTGCTCAATATCAGCTACCCGATTTAGGGTTGTTTTTCCAGTTAAGGTATGCGTCAGACTTTATTAGTGTTTTTGAAGATAATGATATAGAAGCAGCAAATTCAGTATTTAGTGTTTCTGTAGGCTGGTTTTTTGAATAGAAAATAATCCAACAATATTTTTAGCAGGAGCTTATACTCCTGCTTTTTTTATGTTTAAAAAGTGTATTTTTGAATATGATAATTACTTAAAAACAATTCAATGAAAAAATTCTTATTTATTGCTACGTTAGCGCTTTCAACCTACGCCATGCAGGCACAAGGCTTCGGAGCTGGTATACATGCTGGGTATCTTACAGAAATAGATGCCGTTGGTGCAGGAGCAGATCTAAACTACGACTTTAATGAAAAATGGGGTATTGCGTTTAATGGAACTTTTGCAGCTACAGAAGATGGAGGTATTAGAGATAAATGGCTTGCTCTTGACTTAAATGGAAGATATTACGTGGTAGATAATCTATATGCATTGGCTGGTGGAGAATATCTGTCGCTTACTGTTAAAAACTTAGGGTTAGGGGGCGGACTTGTGACGGGAGAAAGTACTGTTACAGATTCTGAATTTGGTATTAACCTAGGTACGGGCTATCGCTACACTATTGTTGACAACGTGAGTGTTTTTGCCGAAGTTAAGTACGTGGTATTAGATGCGGGTTATGTTCATGCTCGAGCTGGATTGCATTTCGGGTTCTAGACTAAATTACACACAATATAAAATCGGGTACTTCACCCGATTTTTTTTATATGTATATTTATAACATGAAAATAGCCATCATAAACGGTCCTAACCTAAACCTTCTAGGAACTCGAGAACCTGAGATATATGGTTCAAAATCGTTTCAGGAGTATTTCTCTGAACTACAGTTTAAATATACTGATGTTGAACTATCTCACTACCAGTCTAATGTAGAAGGAGAGCTCATAAATAAACTCCAAGAATTAGGCTTTAGCTATGATGGGATAATTTTAAACGCTGCTGCATATACGCACACTTCGGTGGGTATTGGAGATGCAGTAAAAGCTATTGAAACGCCTGTGGTAGAAGTTCATATTTCAAATACGTTTTCAAGAGAAGAGGTGCGGCATCAATCATATATTTCTCCGAATGCCGTAGGAGTTATCATGGGGTTTGGCTTACGTAGTTACGATCTTGCTTTGCAATACTTTATGTAGGTAGGTACTTTCAAAATAAATTTTAACGCATTTCTTTATGCTATGAAAAATGTAATTCTTTTAACTATCCTTTTCAGCATGCATTATTACGCAAGTGCTCAAACAGATGTTGGAATAAAAGGCGGGGTTAATCTAACATTTTTTACTGAAAATCAAGAGCAATTTGGAGAACGTCCAGAAACCGAATTCGGTTACTTTGGTGGTCTGTTCGTAGATTTTACAGTAAGTGAAAATTTTCATATTCAACCCGAAGTGCTGTATAAAGGAGTAGGAGAGTTTCGGTTTATCAACGCTCCGCTATACGCAGAATACTACGTATCTAATGATCTCAGTTTACTTGTAGGACCGAGTATCAACTATTTCTTCGACTTTTTTACGACTAAGTTTAAAGTGCGAGCCGATGTTAGTGCAGCATATCATTTCTCTGATAATGTTGAGCTAAATCTAAAATACACTTTAGGCCTTGAAGAGCTGTCTCCAAATGTATTATTCTTAGGTCTTGGGTATAGTTTTTAAAAAAAATGCGACTCAATGTTGAGCCGCATTTTATAGAATTTATTTATGTTTTTAAAGGTGTATTACCTCACCATACGCATCAGCAACTGCTTCCATTACAGCCTCACTCATAGTAGGGTGTGGGTGAATGGTTTTTAGAACTTCATGTCCAGTTGTTTCAAGTTTTCTACCTAAAACGGCTTCGGCAATCATATCTGTTACCCCAGCGCCAATCATATGGCAGCCAAGCCATTCTCCGTATTTAGCATCAAAAATTACTTTTACAAAGCCATCTTTGGTGCCTGCAGCACTTGCTTTTCCACTAGCTGAAAATGGAAATTTACCAACCTTCAATTCATAACCTGCTTCTTTCGCTTGTTTTTCGGTCATACCAACACTTGCAATTTCTGGAGTAGCATACGTACACCCAGGAATATTTCCGTAGTCAATAGCTTCTACGTGCATACCAGCAATTTTTTCAACACATGTAATCCCTTCTGCAGAAGCAACGTGTGCTAATGCTTGGCCAGGCACCACGTCTCCAATAGCATAATATCCTGGAATGTTTGTTTGGTACCAATCGTTCACCATAATCTTACCCTTATCTGTTACGATACCCACATCCTCTAGTCCGATATTCTCAATATTAGAAACAATTCCTACTGCTGAAAGTACAACGTCTGCTTCTATAACTTCTTCTCCTTTTTTGGTTTTTACAGTAGCTTTCACTGTTTTTCCTGAAGTGTCTACTTTTTCTACTGAAGCGTTTGTCATTACCTTAACTCCTGCTTTTTTAAACGAACGCTCAAACTGCTTTGAAACATCTTCATCTTCAACAGGAACTAGCGTAGGGAGGTACTCTACAATGGTTACATCGGTACCCATTGCGTTATAGAAATGTGCAAATTCTACACCAATAGCTCCACTACCTACAACAATCATAGATTTAGGCTGTTTCTCTAAGCTCATTGCTTCTCTATATCCTATTACCTTCTTCCCATCTTGTGGAAGATTTGGCAATTCTCTAGATCTTGCACCAGTGGCAATAATAATATGATCTGCACTATATTCTGTACCCTCAACATCTATTTTCTTGCCTGCTTTAAGCTTTCCGAAGCCATTTATAACGTCAATTTTGTTCTTCTTCATCAAAAATTGTACGCCTTTACTCATACCATCGGCAACGCCACGACTGCGTTCTACTACTTTTCCAAAGTTTTTATCGGCTCCAGAAACGGTAAGGCCATAGTCTTCTGCGTGCTGCAAATAGTTAAATACCTGAGCACTTTTTAGCAATGCCTTGGTTGGAATACATCCCCAGTTTAGACAAACGCCTCCTAGGCTTTCTTTTTCAATAATAGCTGTTTTAAAGCCCAATTGCGAAGCGCGAATAGCAGCAACATAGCCACCAGGACCACTTCCAAGAACAATGATATCGTATTTACTCATTTCGTAGTTTTAATCGTTAATTTGAGATTACGAATTTACGAAATGAAACACTAAAAAGGCAAGGAACAAATAACAAATCCCAAATTCCAATAGATTGGCATTTGGGATTTAGTTTTAACAACAGAAAAAATTTCTAATCTTTCTGTAAATCAATGGATAAAGAGTTTACGCAATAGCGCTGTCCAGTTTCTGTTGGGCCGTCGTTAAAAACATGTCCTAGATGACTGCCACAACTTGCACAAAGAATTTCTGTTCGTATCATTCCATGGGTGGTGTCTTTTATATATGCCACCGCACCCTCAATACTTTCGTCAAACGAAGGCCATCCGCAACCGCTGTCGAATTTACTATTGCTTTCAAAAAGTTGCGTATTGCACGCGCCACAGGTGTACGTTCCTTTCTCTTGTGTAAGGTTGTAAGCACCTGTAAAAGGACGTTCTGTTCCTTTTTCTCGTAAGATTCGGTAGCGTTCTGGACCTAATTCTTCAAGCCACTCTTCTTCAGTTTTTTGTATGGGATATGTACTCATTGCTTTGGAATTTCCTCTCCTTCTGGTATAAAATTAAGAGCAGCGCCATTAATACAATGGCGTTCTCCGGTAGTCTCTCTCGGACCGTCCTTAAACACATGACCTAAATGCCCACCGCAGGTAGCGCAGTGTTCTTCGGTACGCGCATAGCCCAAGTTATAGTCTGTGTCAAATGCTACATTGCCTTCTATTTCTCGGTCAAAGCTTGGCCATCCTGTACCGCTATCAAATTTATGTTCGCTCTTAAAAAGAGGTGTGGCACAGGCAGCGCATACATACGTGCCTGGTTTATAATTTTTGTCTAATGGAGATGTGCCAGCTCTTTCAGTTCCAGCCTCTCGTAACACATAATACTCCATTTCTGTGAGTTGCGCTTTCCATTCGGCTTCTGTTTTTGTAATGCTGAAAGTTTCTTTTGCATCAGTTTTATCCTGTGCTTCAGACTTACAGCTAAAAAGCACAAGCGTGATAAGTACTAAAATACTATTTTTTATCATTGTCTAATTTCCTATGGTTTCAATATCTGCAGCATCTATGGTAAGTGTTTCAAGCAAATCTGTCATAGACATTCCGTCTGTTGCAAATTCTGAAGGCACTACTGCTATTCTAAACACTTGGTCGTTTGTAAAGTCTGTAGATAACACAGAAAGGTCGAAATTTCCATCAATTAATAATTCTACGTCAAAAAAGGTGTGATTATACACGTATTGAATGATATCTCCACCTCCTAAAAAGAAGTTTTGCGGTAATGGGCTCCAAGCGTCTGCAGAACCACCGCTTGCATTCACCACTTTTTCCAAACGATAAACTAATATGACATCACTTTCGTAAACCTCAACAGATGTGGGTATATTAATTAATGCTTCTTGTAACGCTGTATCTGGATTATACTGAAAATCTACAGTAACCTCAAATACTTGACCTAAAATGTTAATCCCAGGGTCACCTTGTGGTCCTGGAGGTCCTGGATCACCTTCGCAGGCAGTAAAGAACATTGAACTTGTAATTGCTAGACATAATAATAAATACTTCATAATGGTACGTTTTATGCATAGCTTAGCAAAAGTCATTCCATATTCGTAATATATTGAAGGCATTTATAACTTTTATTTATGAAGATACTTTTTACATTTGCGTATCTTTAAACTTGAAATAAAACACTACATCATGAAAATTAAAACATCCCTAGGCATAGCTATTGTTGCTGTTTTGGCAATAGCATGTGCTACAAATCCCTTTACAGGGAAAAAAACAATGGCATTGGTACCTAACTCACAAATCTTTCCAATGGCATTTCAACAATACGACCAGTTTTTAGATGAAAATAAGGTAGTTACAAATACATCCGATGCTAGAATGATTACTAATGTTGGGCAAAAAATAGCTACTGCCTCAGAGCGATACCTAAATGCAAATGGGTACGCAGGTTATTTAAATGACTACCAGTGGGAATACAATTTGGTGGAAGACCCTGCTGTGAACGCTTGGTGTATGCCAGGGGGTAAGATAGTTTTCTACACCGGAATTTTACCAATTACACAAGGTGAAACGGGAGTAGCGGCAGTAATGGGGCATGAGGTAGCTCACGCATTAGCAAATCACGGACAACAGCGTATGAGTGCCGCACAATATCAGGCTGTAGGCGCGGTAGCTGGTAACCTTGCCCTAGGAAACGATCCTCAAAAACAACAGATTTTTAATCAGGCATACGGCTTAGGTTCTACAGTAGGAGTGATGCTGCCTTTTAGCAGAAATCATGAAAGTGAGGCAGACAGAATTGGACTTACCCTAATGGCAATTGCGGGATATGAGCCAATGGCCGCTGCTCAACTTTGGGAGCGTATGAAAGCAAACGCTGGTAGCAACGCACCACCAGAGTTTTTAAGTACACACCCTTCTAGCACTACACGTATTAATAATATCACTGCTTGGGCGGCTGAAGCAAAAGCAGAAGCAAGAAAATTTGGAGTTACAAGCTTTAAAAAATAAACAGAACTATAACTAATTTTTAGTAATTTGGAAGCTGCCAACATTTGTTGGCAGTTTTTTTATGTAAATCGACCAAATGAGCACAACAAATCTACCTAAAGGAAGTAAAAAACTATTAAATGCATGGGCCTTCTACGACTGGGCCAATTCTGTGTATAGTTTGGTAATCGCCTCTGCGGTCTTTCCAATATTTTATGGAGCTTTAACCTTAGTTAAAGATGAGAATGGTAAAATTTTAGACGACACCATTACCTTCTTAGGTTTCGATTTTAACAACGACTCTCTTATAAGTTACGTAACTGCCGCTGCCTTTTTGTTAGTTTCCATTTTAAGCCCACTGCTTAGTGGTATTGCAGATTATGTTGGGAATAAGAAGATGTTTATGAAATTCTTTTGTTACCTAGGCGCCGTTAGTTGTATCGGACTCTTTTGGTTTTCTTTAGAGCATCTTTGGTTTGGGTTGTTGTGTTATTTTTTGGCGCTTATTGGCTTTTGGGCTAGCTTGGTTTTTTACAATTCATATTTGCCAGACATTGCATATCCAGAACAACAAGATAAGATTAGCGCAAAAGGCTATTCTTTGGGCTATATTGGTAGTGTCTTGCTGTTAAGCGTCTGTCTTGTAATGATAATGTTTAGCGAATCTTTCGGATTTGAAGACGAAGGCTTACCAACAAGACTGTCGTTTGTACTTACAGGGCTTTGCTGGATTGGTTTTAGTCAATATAGTTATTACCACCTTCCGAAGGGAAACAAAAAAGAAAAGTTCACAAAACACGTTGTTTTTAATGGTTTTAAAGAGCTAAAGTTAATATGGCATAAAACGAAGGAGAATATCCCATTAAAACGCTATCTCGGTGCATTTTTCGTGTACAGTATGGCGGTACAGACAATAATGCTTGTGGCGACCTACTTTGGTGTTGAAGAATTAGATTGGGGAGAAACCGATACCACACTAGGTCTTATTATTAGTATTTTGCTTATTCAATTAGTAGCGGTGCTAGGGGCATACCTAACGGCAAAAGCATCTGCTAAATACGGAAATATTTCAACCCTTATTGTGCTTAATATTATTTGGATAGCCATTTGTGTGTATGCCTATACCATAACAACACCAAATCAGTTTTACGCTACAGCAGCTACGGTTGGGTTAGTGATGGGAGGGATACAATCGTTATCGCGGTCTACGTATTCTAAGTTAATTCCTGAAGGAGCACTAGACACAGCGTCTTATTTTAGTTTTTATGATGTTTCAGAAAAAATAGGAATTGTAATAGGAATGCTTAGCTATGGCTACGTAGCTCAAGTTACAGGAAGTATACGCTATGCAATTCTTTTCTTTATCATCTTTTTTATTGTAGGCGTTATTTTGTTGTTCCGAGTACCGAGAAATTAAGATAGATATACAATTTTTACTTATGTTTGCGTTTATTACCAATAGCAAAAACTTACTTATGAAGAAATTTCGACCTTTACAATATTTACTTCTTGCCTTTCTAGCTTTTCAAATCACTAGTTGCGATAACGAAACATTTGATGGCGAAATACCAATGGATGACGATGCCGCGGGTATGGCTGAAGAAGGAGAGTTTATAGCAACCATAGGGGAAGAGGCCTTTGTAGCCGAAAGTACCCAAGTGGTGTTTTTTACAGAATCTAATATACTTTCAATCACGGGTCAAAAAGCGAGTACAGGCGAGGTAATCACGCTGGCAATTGAAAATCCTTCTGTTGCCGAATTCAACTTAGCTCAAGGAACTGGAACGCAAAACGGTGCTGCTTATATAGATGGTGAAGATTTCCCAAACCCGTATGTGTCTGTTGCTGCTTTTGGTGGAACAGGAACTTTAAACCTTTCTGTGTACGATACAGATGCGTTAACCATTAGTGGAACTTTTGCTTTTACAGGAGCGCGCCTGCAATTAGATGCAGAAGGTAATCCAATTGTTGATGGCGATGGAAATCCTGTGATCCAAACCATTAATATTAATTCCGGAGCATTTAACACCATTCCTTTTACAATAGACGACACCATGGGCGGCGGACAAGGAGGAAACGTAGATCCCGATGAGCTTTTTGCTAACGTAGACAACGAAGCGTTTACACCTGTAGATGTAGTTGTTTCTCAGTACATGGTTGGTATGCAACCTATGATTCAAATTCAAGCGATGGATGCACAAGGAGCAACCATTAGATTAGATGTTCCTGAAACGTTAGAAACAGGAACATTCGATATGTTTAATGGCATTTCTGATGGTAGTATGCTAATAGGGTACTACAATGGCAATAATGGAGGAGAAGTGTTATCTTCTAATCCAGGAACTATTTCTATCACAGAGTTTAGCTCACAAACAGGAAAACTAGTAGCTAGTTTTGAATTTACTGCTCGTGACCCTTTAAACGTAGACCCAACGGTTGTTAACATAACAGAAGGTACATTAGATATAACTTTTGTGCCAACTCCAGGTAACATTACTTTCTTTTTTGAAGCCGATATAGACGGCGGAACGTTTACTCCAGAAACAGCTGTTGCTACACAAGGCGACTTTAATGGAGTGCAGGTGGTTACAATTCTTGCAACCTTAGGAAATCGTACTATAGAATTAAACTTCCCAGCCTCTGTAGGACCAGGAACATACGGTATGAGTCCGTTACTTAGCACGGGTAGTGAAGTAGTAGGAACTTATACACCAGATGTAGGGACCTCGGCATCATTTAGCTCAGATCCTGGAATCTTAGAAATACTTAGTTTTGATGAAGTAACAGGAATTATTGAAGGAACTTTCAGCTTTACAGGAAAAGACCAAACGTTAACAGATCCTACAGTCTATGAAATTACTAACGGTAGCTTCTTAGTTGAACTTCAGTAGGCGATTGCACAAAATAAAAAAAGGCGCTCATCGAGCGCCTTTTTTATGTTTTAGAATATTCTAATTAGATCTAATTGTGCCTGAACCCATAACCTTGGTGTCTTTCTTTCCTGGATTTCCTTTGTATCGAACATCTCCAGAGCCACTAACACGTGCTGTGAGCTCATTTTGAGCACTTACATCAGCATCTCCAGAGCCAGAAACATAAACCTCTGTGTTTACAGCATTCAGATTGTATCCTTCAAAATCTCCGCTTCCCGTCACCTTAACAGATAGGTTGTTGGTTGATCCAGATAATCGCATGTCACCACTTCCTGTAATTTTTGCATCAACATTAGTACCGTCTATGGCGAGAATCATATCACCGCTTCCGGTAACATTAATATCTAAGTTACTTCCTTTTATAGGCGCACTACTTGTTACATCACCAGAACCCGTAAGTGAAACATTAGTGAGACTCTCAAAAGGGACCGTTACTACAATGTCGTTTTTTGATGAATAGCTAATACCTTTTTGCATTTTTACTTTTAAAACACCGCCGTTGCTTTCAACTTCTACATATTCATGTAAGTTATCGTCTGCCGAAATGGTAATAGATCCTTCGTTGCCCGATACAAGGTTTACGGTTAAAGAGCCTACTACCTTCACCTCATCATAATCGGCTGTTGTTTGCGTAGTTTTAGTAAGGTTTCCGCTTCCTTTTATTTTGTTTTTCTTCCATTGGGCCTGCATTTCAGTAGCTCCAATTAAACAGAATGTAATTGCTAGGGAATAATTGATGATTTTTTTCATGATGTTCGCTTTTTAATTGTTTTTATAGTTTAGTGAGGGTGATTCCTCCAAAATTTGAGATAATAGTTACTGTGTTTCCACTGCCTTGTGTACCGAAATATCCTTCGTATACTTTGTCTGAATGATCTTCATGCTTTTTTGTGAATGTGAGTAACTCTTTGCCTTTTAGCCCAGCATAGTTAAGGTTTGCCACAAAATCGAAGTTATAATCTGATGCTAACCCCAGTTTTACCGAACCGTATTCAGACTTAATAAGCACATTCTTGCAGGTTTTTTCTAAACGGTCTACCCGAACACCACCAAAATCTGTTTTTATATCGAGTGAGCCCGAAACCGTACCTATATTATGACCAATATGTTCGCCACGTCCAAGAATGTTGTTTACTTTATTTATGGAAATTTTTCCGAAGTCGTTGTTGTAATTTAAATCTTTCACCTCCCCAATTTCCGTTTTGGTATGGTCACAGTTCAATTGCAACGATTCGGCCTTATTGAGTGTATAACTAGAGTGGTCTGCATAGATTTTACCACTTTTCATAAACTCGATAGTTGAATTACCACTATGGTCAAAATTTAGTAAATTATCTTCTCCCCAAAGCGCTCCTAGGATAAGCTTTCCGTGGTCATTGGTAATTTTAGCGTGGCCCTCAAGCTTATCTATTCGAACCGTGCCAAAATCGTTACTTAGGTCAACACTATTAGTTATAGGCATTTTTATAGTGTAGCTTACATCTACAGAGACATTATTGTTTCCTTTGCCCCACCAGTTGGTTGTCTTTTTTTCAAACATTGTTTTGGCAAACACTTTGGAACCACTAGCGGTAAAGTTTACAGAAATATCTTCTAATCTCTCTATAACCTTGTCTTCTTTATTTCCGTTTGTTTTAATTACTATATCCAAAACCGTTTTATTTTGGTTCCAGGTTTCTATGGTGATATTTCCAAAAGAATTCACTATCTCGAGTACAGCATTAGCATTGACATCATATTCTTTATGAATCTTTTTTTCTTTGGTGTATTTTCCTTTAAACTTATCATTGTTAGCAAATGCCACCGCGGGCAATAATGCTACTATAAAAAGTATATTATATAGTTGTTTCATCGATTTCGTTTTTAAGTGTTTTAATTTCTTCAACAGTTCCTGCAACTTGTTCTAACAGTACAATTCTATTCTGAAAATTGTTTATCATCGCACGAATAACACGCTTGTTATTACCGCTACTTACTAAGTCCTTCTTTAATTGCTGGTACTCATTTTCTAAGTGGGTAACTTCTGCGAGCACATTGTCTATTAATTCCTTTGTTTCAGGCGATTCATATTGTTGCAAGTTTTGAATCTCTTCGTTAATGGTTGTTGTAAAAAGTGATTGAGTTTCTTCCATTTCTGGAGAAACACTTGCTAATTCTGCTTCTAGTGGTGCTTCTTGCGTCCAAAAAGTGCTTCCTAAAAACAATATAAGCGTGATGGCTGCTGCTACAGAGACTACTTTCCAAACCATATGCCTTGGCGATTTTTGTTGTTCAGTTTTATTTAACTTCTCCAAAAACCGTTTTTGATGACCCACAGGAACTTCCTGAGTGTCAAAAGAGCCTTCGAGTCTTTCAAATAAGTCTTGTATGGGTTCTTTTTTCTTCATGATTCTACTTTCAATTTTTTTCGTAAACTTTCTTTTGCTCTAGAGATCAGGGTTCTACAGTTTGAGTAACTAATCTCTAGTATGTCACATATTTCTTCATAGTCATACCCTTCAATAAAGTGGAGGTTCAAAATACGCTCGTAACTACTGTTTAGTTCGCGCATGCCCGAGCGTATGTGTTGCACTTTCAGTGAACTGTAGTCCTCACTTGCCAGTCCGTCATGATATTCCATTTCTTCTCCATTTTCTAGATTTTCAGAAATAGGCACATAGCGCTTGCTCTTTTTGTATTGCACTAGACTATTATTTACTACAATACGTTTTAACCAAGCTCCAAAAGCAGCATCTCCTTTAAAACTATCTAGCTTGGTAAAAGCTGAAATAAAGGCCTCTTGCATACAATCTTCTGCCAAAGCCGTGTCTTTTACAATTCTATAAGCAACATTATACATTGCCTTATTATAGCGGTTGTACACTTCTAGTTGTGCTAACTGATTGCCTTTTTTACAAAGAACGAGTACGGTTGATATGTCCTGGTGGGTTAGTGCCAAAAATCTTTTTGATTTACTGTAAAGATAGTATTGGTTTCTATTTGTTACAGTTCCTGCTATTTTTTTCTTTACATGGCACAACTATTGAACCATATAAGATGTAATACTTCGGAAATTACCTGATTTTAAAAGAGTTACCGAAGATGAAACGTTAATTTTTAATCATAAACAGACTGAAACGAAGCTACTTCGTGACAGAATGTCCTACAAACATATATGGCGAAATCCAAATTAATTACCTTAGACAACTTGTCATTTCAAGAATTGCAAGACGAGGCAGATTTAATCCCCTTAATGACGACCGAAGATGAAGATGCAATGAATCGGGAAGAACTGCCAACAACCTTACCTATTTTACCATTGCGAAATACGGTGCTATTTCCTGGTGTAGTAATACCAATTACAGCGGGGCGCGACAAGTCTATTAAACTTATTAACGAAACCAATAAAAGAGGTAAAGTCATTGGTGTAGTATCTCAAAAAGATGAGGATAATGAAAATCCAGACTTGGCAGATATTAATACCATTGGTACCGTTGCACAAATTCTACGCGTACTTAAAATGCCTGACGGTAACACTACTGTTATCATTCAGGGTAAGAAGCGCTTTGAGGTTGCAGAAGTCATGACTACTGATCCTTACATGACCGCCACCATACGCGAAGTTGCCGAAGCAAGACCTGCTAAAGAAAACGCCGAGTTTAAAGAGATTATAAGCTCTATAAAGAAACTAGCGCTTACAATAATTAAAGACAGTCCTAACATTCCTTCAGAAGCTGCTTTCGCTATTAAAAACATTGAAAGTTCTTCGTTTTTAATCAATTTTGTGTCTTCAAACCTTAATATTTCCGTAGAAGAAAAACAGAAATTACTAGAGATAAACGACTTAAAAGAACGTGCCTTAGAAACGTTGCGATACATGAATGTAGAGTTGCAAAAACTCTCTTTGCGCAACGATATTCAATCTAAGGTTGAAAGTGATATTAGCCAGCAACAACGAGAATATTTCCTTCATCAGCAAATGAAAACCATTCAAGAAGAATTGGGAGGCACTTCAAACGAAGCTGAAATTGAAGAAATGCGTGCTCGTGCAAAAAAGAAAAAGTGGAAAGAAGATGTACAGAAGCATTTCGATAAAGAAATTGCCAAACTACAACGTATGAATCCGCAAGTGGCAGAGTTTAGTATTCAGAAAAACTATCTCGACTTGCTGCTTGAGCTTCCTTGGGATCAATTCAGTAAAGATAAATTCGATTTAAAACGTGCGCGAAAAATTTTAGATCGCGACCACTACGGTCTAGACGATGTAAAGAAACGTATTATCGAGTACTTGGCAGTTTTAAAGCTGCGAAACGATATGAAATCGCCTATTCTGTGCTTGTACGGTCCTCCAGGTGTTGGTAAAACCAGCCTTGGAAAGTCTATTGCAGAAGCCTTGGGCAGAGAATATGTACGTATTTCTTTAGGCGGTTTGCGAGATGAAGCCGAGATTAGAGGGCATCGTAAAACGTATATCGGCGCCATGCCAGGACGAATTATTAAAAGCCTTAAAAAAGCAGGAACTAGTAATCCGGTGTTTGTTTTAGATGAAATAGATAAACTTTCAGTAGGGAGTCAAGGAGATCCGTCTTCTGCCATGCTAGAAGTATTAGACCCGGAGCAAAACAGTGAATTCTACGATAACTTCTTAGAATTAGGCTACGACCTGTCTAAAGTAATGTTTATTGCTACGTCTAATAGTTTAAGTACCATTCAGCCAGCGTTACGCGACCGTATGGAGATTATTAATGTTACCGGATACACAATTGAAGAGAAAGTAGAAATAGCCAAAAAGCACCTCCTTCCGAAGCAATTAAAAGAACACGGACTTACAAAAGAGCATCTTCAGATTGGCAAAGCACAACTTGAAAAGATTGTAGAAGGGTACACGAGAGAAAGCGGTGTACGCGGACTAGAAAAGCAAATTGCTAAAATGGTGCGTCATGCGGCTATGAATATAGCCATGGAAGAGAAGTACGAAGTAAAAGTAACCAACCAAATCGTGGTAGATGTACTGGGGGCCCCTAGACTAGAGCGCGATAAGTACGAAAATAATGACGTAGCTGGAGTGGTTACCGGTCTTGCATGGACACGCGTAGGGGGTGATATATTGTTTATTGAATCTACACTCTCTAAAGGTAAAGGGCAACTTACCATGACAGGTAATTTAGGGAAGGTGATGAAAGAGAGTGCAACCATAGCCCTAGAATACATTAAATCTAATACCGAAAAGCTTGGGTTGTCTACAGAAATTTTCGAAAAGTATAACATTCATATTCACGTTCCAGAAGGTGCTACGCCAAAAGACGGTCCGAGCGCAGGAATTACCATGCTTACCTCTTTGGTTTCTTTATTTACACAACGTAAAGTAAAAAAGAGCATAGCTATGACAGGAGAAATTACACTACGAGGAAAAGTGCTACCTGTGGGTGGAATTAAAGAAAAAATTCTTGCTGCTAAACGTGCACGAATTAAGGAAATTTTACTGTGCGAAGACAACAGAAGAGATATTGAAGAAATAAAACCTGAATATTTAAAAGGGTTAACCTTTCATTACGTAAAAGAGATGAGCGATGTGTTAGAACTTGCTTTGACAAAGCAAAAAGTGAAGAACGCCAAAAATTTATAACTGGAAAAGCTGTCTATAAAGGGAAATCACCGAGAAGTTCCTTTATAGACAGCTTTCTTCATTTTTTTATTCCTTTACTACTTTAAACGTCTGGGTGCGATTTTCTGCGGAAATCGTTACAAAATAAATGCCCTTGGCGAGCCTAGAAGTGTTAACTATATGGTTATTGGGGCTTAAGACCACTTCTGATACTATAGTACCAGCCATAGAAAAAACCCGAACAGTATCAATTGGTTGACTTTGCGTATCTATAAAAAGTATATCATTTACAGGATTAGGGTATACGGCAATCTTGTTGCGTTCTTCTTCTCCCAAAGCTAATATGGGAGTATTTCTATAAGTGTACTGTAAAAACGGCTGTGTGCCAAATTGCATGGTTTGAAAACCATCACTATCGTCGCTAACTGTTGGAGTAACGATCGTAAAAAAGGTTGGATCCGGATTTACAACGGCAAAAGGGCCAAAGATTAAGCGTTCGTCTTGGTCTTCATAAAAACCACATGTATTTGTAGTTTGGCTGGTCGTAACAGTTCTTAGCCACCCTTCAATAGGGTCTTCTTCTAGCGTACCGTTAATGGTGTTACATATTCCAACACCATTAAATTCAAAGGTATCTTCAATAATTATATAGGGCATAATTTGGTCTATGGTTGGTTTACCAGCATAGGGTTGGTACCCATCTACAACAAAAGTTATTTCAAAATCACTATCATATACTTCATATAAATACCACGTCTGATTAAAAAAATCTGGATCTATATTTTGGGCGTTGGTCATTCCGACAAATGCTAATAGAAAGACTATATTTTTCATAACATATTTTTTAGTACTTCTAAAAGTAATGATATCTAAGCAATTAGGAGTTTATGCTTATAAACCTTTACACTGTTTTTATAAAAATAGACCAGGTTTAATGATTAAGTTAACGTTAGAACTATTTAAAACTCCAATCATTTCGCGCTCCGCTAAAAATAAATTAATATTGCAGTCGTTAAATTGTGTAGGAATTACAATCTCAACGCCCATGCTAAAAAAGGTTTTACTTGTTCTTGCTATTTGTACAGCGTTTCCAACGGTGGCACAAGTAGGAGGCCGTGCAACCTATCAATTCTTAAATTTAGTTACTTCTACAAGACAAGCAGCACTTGGCGGGAAGAACATTACCAATTACGATTACGACCCTACGCAGGCTATGTACAATCCTGCTACCATCAATCCCGCAATGGACAATCAGTTGGCACTTAATTATGCAAACTATATAGGAGATGTAAATTACGGTACGGCTTCATACGCCTATTTATGGGATCGCAGGACGCAAGTGCTACATACTGGAATTACCTACATCAACTACGGAAGTTTTGATGGGTACGATGAAAATGGAGAAGCAACCAATAGTTTTAGTGGGGGAGAAGTAGCAGTTTCTTTTGGGCATGCTAGAAATATAGCCTTTACTAACTTTCATGTGGGCGGAAATGTTAAGTTTATTTCATCTAAGTTAGAACAATACACCTCGTTTGGTGTGGCCGCAGATATAGCCTTGATGTATGTTTATGAAGATTGGGACTTGCACATTACGGCAGTGGCACGTAATTTAGGATCTCAAATAACTCCTTACGAAGACACTTACGAGAAATTACCCTTTGAGGTGCTCTTCGGAATTTCACAAACTCTACAGAACATTCCTATTCGTTGGCACTTTACGTTAGAAAATTTACAAACCTGGAATATTGCCTTTGCCAATCCCAATAGAGACGAAATAGACCTTGAAGGCAACACAACGTCTGAAGATATTAATTTTATAGACAATGCTTTTAGGCATATGATTGTTGGCATTGAGCTGTTCCCTGAAAGTGGTTTTAACCTTAGATTGGGCTATAACCTAAGACGAGCCGAAGAATTACGAATTCTCGATCAACGTTCGTTTGCAGGATTAACGGGCGGATTTTCTATAAAATTAAATAAATTGCGACTGAGTTACGCCTATTCTCGTTTTAACGGGGCGGCAACAACAAGTACCTTTGGGCTCAATTTAAATCTGCAATAATGCCAAAAATTACTATAGCCGTAGATGGCTATTCTTCTACCGGAAAGAGTACTGTAGCCAAGCAATTGGCAGATTGGCTAGACTATGTGTATGTAGATACGGGCGCTATGTACAGAGCTGTTACTTTATACGCAATGCGTAACAACATGATTGCCAACGAGCAGGTAGCCACACAGAAACTTATTGCTGCTTTGCCAAATATTCAGCTTCAGTTTAAGAAAAACAAAGCTGGAAAAGCTGAGATTCATCTTAATGGAGAAAATGTAGAAAAACATATAAGACATTTAGAAGTTTCAGAATATGTAAGTCCGGTGGCGACGATTTCCGAAGTGCGTAAAAAATTGGTAGAACAACAGCAACAAATGGGTAAGGGCATGGGAGTTGTAATGGACGGCCGAGATATAGGTACTGTGGTATTTCCTGAAGCCGAATTAAAAATATTTATGACAGCTTCTGCCGAAACAAGAGCACTACGCAGGTATAATGAATTAATTGAAAGAGGAGATACTGTTACGTACACCGACGTATTAGAAAATGTGCAAGAACGCGATCATATAGACACTACGCGAGAAGATTCGCCATTACGCAAGGCAAAAGATGCAATAGAAATCGACAATTCTGAAATGAATCTTGAAGACCAATTTCATACCATTCTACAATTGGCTAAAGATCGCATTGCTGGCAGGGTTTAAGTACCGGGTTCGTATTTCAACGTAGCCTATCCAAATTGTATACAGAGTCTGGTTCTCTTTTAATCTACCTTTATAAACTTTAACAGCTCATTACCGCTCGTATCGTAAAGATAAAGGTAAAGTTTTTCAATTTTATAAGTAGCAGTTTCTGCTAAAGCATTAGTAAACAGGTTAGGAATTTCCATATTTGGGCACATCATTTTAGTACTGCCCATTTTTGTAAATGAAATGTTGGTTTCAGAAAGCGATTCAATGGTTCCAAAAAAGTTGTTACAGCCATTGGTACCCCCAATTCGTTTTTCGGCCACAAAAATTTCTAATCGAGGCGTTTCCTTAGACGCTGCATAACGGTCGCTTTCTAGCGACATACCGCCTATAGATTGTAAACTCCAAATGTCGTGTAACTGCAGGGTAGGGTCTTGTTTTTTTTCAAGCACTTCAACGAGGGTATATGTTACTGTAGCAGCATCTGCGGGTACTTTACTAGGGTCTAATTGTGTTTCTTCTACGGAAAGTTTATAACGATATCCTTGCTGAAATTCAAAGCCTTTAATAGTTCCGTAGAAATTAATCCAATCGCTTGAAGCTGTAGCATCTTCCTTTTTTATCTGGAGGCATTGCATTTTTCCAGCACCTTCACACGAAACGGTAGTGCTGTTCACATAAAAGGTTACTGTTTTTGTGCTGTCTTCGGAAGCATTTCCACAGGCGTTAACAGTGAGTAAGACAAGGAAGCAACTGACTAAAAATTTCATACTATTTTTATTAGATTACAAAATTAAGAACCATGGGGTTGGATAGAAAGTATTTATAAAAAGTTTAGTATTTGTACTTATTAATCTGCTCACACATGTGGGTAGATACCGAAGAATAACGATTTACGCGGTTTTATTATTTATCTAAAATTCGCAAAGTATTTGATTTTCAAAAGAAAAACACTATTTTTGCACCCCTTTTAGCGATAGAATCAAGTGATAAAAGGAATTTATAAAACAAAAACAAAACCCTTCTGTGGGATTGTCGCAGTATCTACTTGAAACAACACAGAATACAAACCGAAACTATTTCAGTAAAACAAAACCCTGAAATAGCCTAGGAGAACTAAACAAATGGCTGATAAAGCAACAAAAGAAGCAGTTGTAGAAGAAACTACAGCAGCAGCTGCTCCAGAAGCAGTAGAAACAACTACCGAGAAAGCGGTTGAGGAAAAAACTCCACAACAAGCAAATCCGGAAAAATTCTTAGCAGATTTTAACTGGCACAACTATCAAGAGGGTATAGACCCTGTAGATGGTGAGCAGCTAGAAGAATTTGAAAAGTTAGTAGCAGAGAACTTCGTAGATACCTTAGATGATGAGGTAGTAGAGGGAGAAGTAATTCACATTTCAGACCGTGATGCCATTATCGACATCAACGCAAAGAGTGAAGGAGTTATTTCTTTAAACGAGTTTCGTTACAACCCAGACTTAAAAGTAGGGGACAAAGTAGAAGTATTAATTGATGTACGTGAAGACAGCACAGGGCAACTAATCTTGTCGCACCGTAAAGCACGTACAATTAAGGCTTGGGATCGCGTAAATGCAGCGCATGACGAAGGTACTATCGTAAACGGTTTTGTAAAATGCCGTACTAAAGGTGGTATGATTGTAGACGTATTCGGAATTGAAGCGTTCTTACCAGGTTCACAAATTGATGTGAAGCCTATTCGCGATTACGACGTATACGTAGGAAAAACAATGGAATTCAAAGTGGTGAAAATAAACCACGAATTCAAAAACGTTGTAGTTTCTCATAAAGCGTTGATCGAAGCAGATATCGAAGAGCAGAAAAAAGAAATCATCGGGCAGCTTGAAAAAGGTCAAGTACTTGAAGGGATCGTTAAAAACATTACTTCTTACGGAGTATTTGTGGATCTTGGTGGTGTTGACGGATTGGTACACATTACAGACCTTTCTTGGTCTCGTATCAACCACCCGAACGAGGTTGTAGAGCTTGATCAGAAACTAAATGTAGTAATCTTAGACTTTGATGAGGATAAGACACGTATTCAGTTAGGTCTTAAGCAGCTAAATGCACACCCTTGGGAAGCACTTGGTGATGAGATGAAAGTAGGTGACAAAGTAGAAGGTAAGGTAGTTGTTATTGCAGACTACGGTGCTTTTGTTGAAGTTGCTGAAGGTGTTGAAGGATTAATTCACGTTTCTGAAATGTCATGGTCTACACACTTACGTAGCGCTCAAGACTTTGTAAATGTTGGAGATAAAGTAGACGCTCAAATCTTAACACTAGATAGAGAAGAACGTAAAATGAGTTTAGGTATTAAGCAATTAACACCAGACCCATGGACAGATATCACTACTAAATACCCAGTAGGTTCACGCCACAGCGGTATTGTACGTAACTTCACCAACTTTGGTGTGTTTGTAGAGTTAGAAGAAGGTATCGACGGTCTTATTTATATTAGCGACCTATCTTGGACTAAGAAAGTGAAGCACCCAAGTGAGTTTACCAACATTGGTGACACACTAGAGGTTGTGGTACTTGAATTAGACGTAGAAGGACGTAAATTAAGCCTTGGTCATAAACAAACTGAAGACAACCCTTGGGATAAGTACGAAGGTGAGTTTGCAGTAGGTACAAAGCACACTGCTAGTATCGATGAAATGGTAGACAAAGGTGCTGTGATTAACTTCAACGAAGATATCAGCGCATTTGTACCAAAGCGTCACTTAGAGAAAGAAGACGGAACAGACCTTGGAAAAGGAGAAGAAGCCGAATTCCAAATCATTGAGTTCAATAAAGAATTCAAGAAAGTGGTTGCATCACACATGACAATTCACAAAGAAGAAGAAGCAAAAATTGTAAAGCAAGCTGCTAAGAAAGCTGCAAAACAAGCTGAAGAAGCAAAACCTACCTTAGGAGATGCTAACTCAAAGCTTCAAGAATTGAAAGACAAAATGGACGGGAAGAAATAAGCCCAATCATTTTTAAATATAAAGCCTCTTCAGTAATGAAGGGGCTTTTTTGTTTTATATTCTTAAAATCATAGTATTTGTGTATCTTAACCAATCAAATATGAGCCTATGCTTTTAAACCGTTTATCATCATTTTTTGTAATGATACTTCTGGCTGTAACATTGATGACAAGCTGTAAAACTAAAGACACCCAAACTTCAGTTACTACACCTTCAATTTTGGTACAATTGTACGATGCAACTTCGGTTTCAGTTCTAGAAAGCACCTATAAGAACTATAGCCTCGAAGAACAAAAAGTAGTAAGCAGACCAATGAATATATTCTTATTTACATTTAATTCAGAAAAAATTACAGATAAAGCCCTCATAGAAGAACTTAAAACATCAGAATTAGTGAAAGAGGCACAACAAAACAGAACTGTTCAAACTAGAAATTAATACCATGATAAAGAAATTATTTTTCACTTTTGCTGTATTAGCAACAACCTTGTCTACCGCCCAAGAGGCCAATTATGTAGAAAATCAAATACTTGTTCAACTTGCTCAAAATACAGAAGCCACAATCCTGATGCAGGAAGTTTCAGAAGTAAATATTATAGAGACCAGATTAGTGTCACGTCCCTTAAACATTTGGTTACTGAAATTAGAACCTTCAGAATTAGATGAAAACGAAGCAATTACCGCCTTATATCGAAATTCAAATGTGTTAATTGCCCAGAAAAACCATACAGTTCGCTCTCGTGCTACAGAACCAAACGATGTTGGTTTTGATAACCAATGGCAATACAAACAAGCCAGCGATGGAGATATCGATGCAGATGAAGCATGGGATATCACTACTGGCGGAACAACCATGAACGACAACGTAATTGTAGCTGCCGCCTTAGATGATGGTATCGATTTAAATCATGAAGATTTTGAAAATAACCTATGGACAAACGAAGCAGAAATTCCAGATAATGGCATAGACGATGACGGCAACGGTTATATAGACGATTACCAAGGTTGGAGCATTGTTACTAATGATGATAATATTTCCGGAGGTGGTCATGGAACCCCCGTAGCCGGAATTATTGGCGCCAAAGGAAACAATGAAATTGGCGTGTCTGGTGTAAACTGGGATGTTAAGGTAATGGTGATTAAAAACAACTTTAACACCAATGAAGCTAGAGTGATTGAAGCATATAGCTACGCATTAGAGGCTAGAATGTTGTACAATAGCACCAATGGAGCAGAAGGTGCCTTTGTGGTTTCTACAAATGCGTCATGGGGAGTAGATTTTGGTGACCCTAACGATGCGCCGCTATGGTGTGGGCTCTATGATACCTTGGGCGAAAACGGAATTTTAAGTTGCGGAGCTACTATTAATGGTAATTTTAACGTAGATGATGTAGGCGATTTGCCAACGGCTTGCCCAAGTGAATATCTAATTACTGTAACCAATATGGATATTACAGATATGAAGGTTACTTCGGCGGGATATGGCCTAAAAACTATAGACCTTGGAGCACATGGTGCCGGTGCGTACACAACGAGTGCAGGTAATAGCTATGGTGGTTTTGGAGGTACTTCGGGTGCAACACCGCATGTAACAGGTGCAATTGCATTACTGTATTCTGCGCCTTGCCAATCGTTTGCAGATTTAGCTATTTCCAATCCGTCACAGGCCGCTAAAAACGTACGAGATTATATTTTTGAAGGCGTAGATCCTAATCCGTCGCTTGAAGGCATTACTACTACTGGCGGCCGATTAAACCTTAATAATGCGCTATTAGGCCTTATGGACGATTGTGAAACGCTGTCTATTCAAGGGTTTCAAGGCGATGATAAGCTAGTTGTGTTGTATCCAAATCCGGCACAAGACCTGGTTTCCATAAAGCATGAATCAAACAAAACTATTGAGCGCATTACAGTCTATAGCTTAGATGGTAAACAAGTTCAGCACCAACCCTCGTTAACTAATAATACCATAAACGTAAGCAAGCTAGCGGCGGGTATGTATGTGATTAAGGTTGTTTTTGAAGGGGATGTAACAATCTATAACAATACGCTTATTAAACGTTAACAGACCAATTTTAATATAGACTAAAGCCTCTTCAGCAATGTAAGGGGCTTTTTTTTTTGGCGTTACTCGCCGCGGCGAGTCGGGCTTTCGCTTCTCGCTTCCCGATTCTAATCGGGAGAGCTCAAACAAACCGCTCAATCCCTAACGCAAAAATATTCGGTGAAATTCGTAATTCGTCTATTGTACATCGTACTTTTAAAATAAAACCATTAAATTTGTCCTCTGAATACAATTCAGAATTCTTCTATGAGCCAAAAAGTGTTACTCAACGCAACCGAAGTACAAATAGCGCTTCACCGTTTGGCTTGTCAATTAATAGAAAATCACGATACATTTGCAGATACAGTTTTTATAGGCATACAGCCGCGTGGCGTTTATTTGGCAGAACGCTTAAAAACCTTGCTCGAAACTGAATACAAGATTAAAAATGTACAGCTAGGGTATCTAGACATCACTTTTTACAGAGACGATTTCCGAAGAAGTGGAAAACCACTAGAGGCAAATACAACAAAAATTGATTTTATCATAGAAGACAAAAAGGTAGTGTTTATAGACGACGTGTTGTACACCGGACGTAGCATTAGAAGTGCGCTTACCGCAGTACAATCGTTTGGAAGACCCCTAGAAATAGAATTATTAACCTTAATAGATAGAAGGTTTAGTCGTCATTTGCCCATACAGCCCGATTATCGTGGTAGACAGGTAGATGCTATTGGTAATGAAAAAGTAAAAGTTTGCTGGCAAGAAAATGAAGGAGAAGATGCAGTTTATTTGGTAAAGAGCTAGCAGTGATAGGCGCTCTACAGCGCAGAGCATAAGGTGTTTTTAGAAAAAGAACAAATGAAAGAACTAAGTGTAAACCACTTATTAGGAATTAAATACATCACCGAAGATGACATTCAGCTCATTTTCGAAACGGCAGATCATTTTAAAGAGGTGATTAACAGACCGATTAAAAAAGTACCCTCGCTTAGAGATATTACTATTGCCAATCTTTTCTTTGAAAACAGCACACGAACTCGACTTTCGTTCGAGTTAGCCGAAAAGCGACTTTCTGCGGACGTTATTAATTTCTCTGCTGCCTCTTCGTCTGTTAAAAAAGGGGAGACCCTTATAGATACAGTAAACAATATCTTATCTATGAAAGTAGATATGGTTGTAATGCGTCATCCAAATCCAGGCGCAGGAGTATTTCTATCTAAGCATGTAAATGCAAGTATTGTAAACGCCGGAGACGGTGCACATGAGCATCCCACGCAAGCATTGTTAGATTGTTATTCAATTCGCGAAAAATTGGGAGATGTCGCTGGAAAGAAGGTGGTAATTGTGGGAGATATTCTTCATTCTCGCGTTGCATTAAGCAATATATTCGCGCTTCAAAAGCTTGGAGCAGAAGTTAAAGTGTGCGGACCTAAAACACTTATACCTAAACATATAGAAAAACTAGGAATTAGCTATGAGCCAAACCTAAAAAATGCGCTGCAATGGTGCGATGTTGCAAATATGCTTCGCGTACAAAATGAGCGAATGGACATTAGTTATTTTCCGTCTACGAGAGAATACACCCAGCAATACGGAGTAAATAAGGCACTGTTAGACAACCTTGATAAAGAAATCGTACTCATGCACCCGGGACCAATAAATCGAGGGGTAGAAATTACAAGCGACGTGGCCGATAGTAAGCAGGCTATAATTCTGGATCAGGTTCAAAATGGTGTGGCAGTGCGCATGGCTGTGTTGTATTTACTAGCTTCAAAAATTCAGCGTCATGAAGATTGAAAATAAAGATAATTACGTGGTGCTCACCGATGAGCATAACGATATAGCTGATTTTGCATCATTTTTAGAATACCAGATACCTTCTAAGTTTAAAGGCCAAAATGTAGTACTTAATCTTTTAGATTATACGTCGTTAACCTTAGAAGAGTTGCTTTTGTTTCTTAAAGTTTCAAACCTACATAGAAAGACCAAGCAATCTTTTGTATTTATAAACGATGCTATTAATCCAGATGATATTCCGTTTGAAATGGTTGTAGTGCCTACCCTACAAGAGGGGGAAGACATTATAGAAATGGAAGAAATAGAACGAGACTTAGGATTCTAATGCATTAAAGTAAACACATTGTAAAGAAATGGCTCGTAGTGTGTTGCGCAGAAACTTTCAACAATAATTTATGAAATTAACCATACTTGGCTGTCATTCTGCTACTCCTCGTTGGGATGCGAATCCAACATCACAAGTTTTGGAAGTGAAAGGGCACCTTTTCTTGATAGACTGTGCAGAAGGAACTCAGATTCAGTTACGTAAGTTTAAAGTTAAATTTGCGCGTATAAAGCATATTTTTATTTCACATCTACACGGCGATCATTTTTTTGGTCTGGTAGGGCTTATTTCTACGTTTCGCTTGCTAGGACGAGAGGCAGACCTGCATGTTTATGGCCCAAAAGGAATAAAAGAGGCAATACTTCTTCAATTAAAGCTTGGTAAAAGCTACACCAATTACGGACTGTATTTTCATGAATTAGACAGTACCGAGCCACAACTTCTGTTTGAAGATGAAAAAGTTACGGTAACAACCATTCCGTTAGATCATCGTGTGTATACCAACGGATTCCTGTTTCGGGAGAAATTGGGTGAGCGTACCTTAGATATTGAAAAAGCTAGAAAATTAAATGTAGAATTAAGCTACTACCATAAAATCAAACAAGGGGCAGATGCAATTACAAAAGACGGTGTTACGATTCCTAATGCTGAAATAACCTTCGACCCACCGCCAGCTAAAAGCTATGCATATTGTAGCGATACAGCCTATTTCCCTGCAATTGTTCCTCAAATTACTGAGGCTACAACCTTGTATCACGAAAGCACCTTTTTGGAACAACACCATCATTTGGCCGAAAAAACAAAACATAGCACAGCCAAAGAAGCTGCTGCCATTGCCAAAAAAGCCAATGTGGGAAGTTTAATCTTAGGGCATTACTCTGGGCGCTATGGGAACTATGAAAATTTCCGAAGTGAGGCACAAGAACTATTTGAGCATGTAGAACTTGCTGAAGATGGGAAAGTGTTTCAGCTATAAAAACTAGAGTCGTTAAACTTTACTATATTTAGGAAACCATAAACCAGCCGCAGTATGTTTCCTAATTTTTTATTTGTAGCCCTAGCGGCGCTTGTTCCCCTTGTAATGGGATTTCTATATTACAGTCCGAAAACCTTTGGTAATGCCTGGATGAAAAGTGCAGGGCTTACCATGGAAATGCTAGAGAAAAGTAATAAAGTACTGTTGTTTACTTCGTCGTACGTACTTAGTTTTATACTGTCTTTCTTCTTGTTTACGCTTGTGGTACACCAAACAGATTATTATTCATTATTTGTTGCAGAACCAGGCTTTGGCGAAGAGGGCTCTGCTATCATGACTCAAATAGACGCCTTTATGGGGCAGTACGGAGAGTATTACCGTACCTTTAAACACGGGGCTTTGCACGGTGGTCTTGTAGGCGGCTTTATAGGATTGCCAATTATAGTAATTAATGGGTTATTTGAGACACGCGGATTGAAATACGGTTTTATTAATGCCGGATATTGGATTATAACGCTTTCGATTATGGGCGGTATTTTATGTCAGTGGGCGTAATATAGCGTTGCTAATTTGTATAGTATTCTGTTTTAAATGGTCTGCGCAATTGGTATTCGCTAGGTGAAATTGTATCGACTATAGGTTTTAACAAGGCATTCTTAAGTTTAGACCTGTGTTTAACGAATAAAGTCATTTCTGTAGGAACGGCGCCTAAGGCGCTTTTTATAAGTTCACTTGTTCTGCCTAAGTGTAAGTGGGCAACGTTACGTTGTATGGCTTCTTCAACGTAATCGTATAACAAGCGTTCATACACAGCATATTTGGTGTTGTGTTCGTAGTCAATGCCTACGTAGCTTGCTTCTAGCGAAGTTCCATTTTCAAATGCGGTACTAAATCCTATAAGCTCACCATCAAGAAAGGCACCTTTGCAAATAAAAGCTTCACCTAACGACTCTTTTAATGCTTTGAAAGAGTTAGGGTAGTGCTCGCCGTATTGGTAATCTGATTTTGATAATATGTTTTCGAATAAAGCACGTAAACGCGATTCGTTCTCAACAATTTGTGAAACCGTAAGAGATTGTATTGTAAGGGCTTGAGACTTTTTGTAAGCGCTGTTAGCCTTGGTACGATATTTAGCCTTCATACTGTGCAAATAATCGCTAAAAGTGGCCCAGGATGGCTGTAGCTTCAATTGCATGACAACATCTGCCTGAAAATCTCGGTATTTGAAATCTTTTAAAATTTCCGCTTGTCGGGCATTTTCAGAAGCAAAATCTTTAAAAAGTAACACTGAAAACAGAGCATCGTAGGCAGCGTCATTTTTTATTGTTTGTGCAGTCGCTGCCATCAACTCGCATGCGCTTTGTTTAGAAATTAAGTCGGTGTGTGCATAGCCGTGAGCTCCTGTCGCAAAGATATTTCCGCAGATAAGTCCTTTAATAGATACACTTTCGTCGCTATTCTTACAATCTTGAAACAGTTTGAGTAGCAAATTGGCCTGTGCACCTTTTTTGTAGGTAAACGAAGCAAGTTGAAACACCCCGGCGAGAATAGGTACATTTTCTTGTGTTTTTGCAAGCACAAATAGAAATTCGATAGAGGCGCTTAACGATTGCTCTAGTGCCTTTAGATAAGGCAATGATAAGTAAATAGATTTATTCTGCACCACCGTATTCCATTGTTCAGACGGAATGTCGTTTACGCTAGTATAAATAGTAAGAGAATCTGAGTAGGTCGTCAAAATGTGGTATTGAACTGCGAAGATACAATAGCTATTTGTAGTAAGCCACTTGAGGCGGTACATTGGTGGTAAAGATGTTGGCTAGAATCTTAGTTGCTTATTCGTACTTGTGAAATTCTAATTGAAATATGTTTAAGGGCAAACGCTGGGTTTCAGCTAATGAAACACGCTTTGTTTTAAGATAATTAACTGAAATTTAAAGTTTCTGTATTTAAATAGCAGGGCTTTCTTTGTACTTTTACAGAAAGAACGTCAATGAATAAAAACCTACATAACTACCGTAAATCGTATGAACAAGGAGCGCTAACGTTGGCATCTGTCGACAAAGATCCGTTTATACAGTTTAACAATTGGTTTCATGCTGCGGAAACTTCCAAGAATGTATTTGAAGTGAACGCAATGACACTTAGTACTATAGGTGTTGATGGTTTTCCGCGCGGTCGCGTGGTATTACTGAAAGAGTACAATGCTGAAGGCTTTGTTTTTTATACAAATTATCAGAGCGAAAAGGGAAAGGCAATGGCTAAAACCCCTGAAGTATGTCTCTCTTTTTTCTGGCCAGCCCTAGAGCAACAAATACTAATAAAAGGAGTTGCCGAGAAAGTTTCCGAAGAAATGTCGATACAGTATTTTAGTGAGCGACCTAGAAAAAGTCAGTTAGGTGCTATGGTTTCAAACCAATCAGAGTCAATAGAAAGTCGAGAAGCACTTGAGGCTAAGCTAGCAGCCTTAGAACAACAATTTGACGGGCAAGATATTCCGAAGCCTAAAAACTGGGGAGGGTATCTCGTACGTCCAACGTTATTCGAGTTCTGGCAAGGTAGAAGGAGTAGACTACACGACAGAATACAGTACGCGCAGGAAGGAACGACATGGAATATCACGAGGTTGCAACCTTGAGAAGTTAGGTTATGTATTATTAAATCAATCAACTAAAAATCTGAAAAAAAATGAAAACGCTATATATGGCAAGGCATGCTAAATCATCATGGAAGCATGATGTAATAGATCACCAGCGTCCGCTTAAAGGACGTGGCACCAGAGATGCAGCCTTGGTATCTGCCTATGTTGCCGAAAACCACCTAGCTCCTGAAATTATGATTAGTAGTGATGCTACACGCGCATTAACAACTGCTAAATTTTTTAAAGGCGCATTCGAGGTGTCTGACGAAGATTTCATAACCAATAATCAGCTTTATGACTTTAGTGGGCAGAATGTTATGAGTACAATAAAAAATATTGATGACACCTATTCTAGAGCTATGATTGTTGGGCATAATCATGCGTTTACTAGCATTGCAAATATGTTGGGGAATCAGTATATTGACAACGTACCCACCTGTGGCTTTGTTATCATCGAGTTTGAAGAAGATGCATGGAATGATATTTCTACAGGGAAGACGGTAACCATGGTATTCCCTAGACACCTTAAACAATGACAGAGAAGATAGAAGAACAAGCTGCTACCACAAATAGCTACTATAACAGAGAGTTAAGTTGGTTGCAATTTAATGCACGCGTCTTGCAAGAAGCCGAAGATGAAACTACACCGCTTATTGAGCGGCTTCGTTTTTTAGGTATTTTCTCTAACAATTTAGACGAATTTTTTAAAGTTAGATATGCTACCGTAAAACGTATTGCTGAAGCAGGAAAAGGAGGTCGAAGTTTTCTTGGGGGTATTGCTGCCAAAGAACTTCTTGAAGAAATCACCCAAACGGTAATAGAACATCAAAAGACAAGCCTTCGTATTTTAAGTGATATTGAAGCAAAACTTCAGGACGAAAATATCTACATCATAGACGAGCATGAAGTATCTAAAGAACAGAGCATTTTTATTTCAGAATATTTTATTAGAAAGGTTAGTCCAGCCCTAGTAACTATAATGATTGGTGAACTTGAGAAATTCCCAACATTAAAAGATAGCGCGGCCTATCTGGCAGTTAAGATGAAAATGAACAAGGATGATGAAATCTTTGAAGACAAAAATAATTATGCACTGATTGAAATTCCTAGATCTGTAGAACGCTTTGTTGTACTACCTCAAGTAGGTGAAAAACAATATATAATTATCCTTGATGACCTTATTAGACATTGTTTACACAACATTTTCAGTATTTTTAAATACGATGCTATTTCTGCGCACATGATAAAAATTACACGTGATGCTGAGTTAGATATAGACAGTGATTTAAGCCGAAGTTTTATTGAAAAAATCTCAAAAAGTGTTAAGAATAGAAGCGTGGGAGACCCTGTACGTTTTGTATATGACAAAAGCATAGACAAAGAAACACTTCGTTATCTAATGGATAAAATGGGGGTGGATGATACCGACAGTATTATACCTGGAGGTAGGTACCACAACCGACGTGATTATATGAAATTCCCTAGCTTGGGAAGAACAGACCTTCAATACAAAAAGATTAAACCGTTGCCAATTAAAGGGCTGAGTCTGCAAGGGAGCTTATTTCATAAGATAGCAGAGAAAGATTACCTGTTATACGCACCCTATCAGACATTTTCTTATGTGGTGAAATTTTTACGAGAAGCGGCGTTAGACCCGAAGGTGAAAACCATTAAAATTACTATTTACAGGTTAGCCGAAGTATCACATATTGCCAGCTCGTTAATAAATGCTGCTAAAAATGGTAAAGTAGTAACGGTGCAAATAGAATTACAGGCGCGTTTCGATGAAGCTGCAAACATTAGATATGCAGAGCAAATGCAGAGTGAAGGGGTTCGACTTATATTTGGCGTGGCAGGACTAAAAGTGCATTGCAAAGCCTGTATGGTAGAGCGTCTTGAAAATGACAAAATAAAACGCTATGCATTTATTTCTACCGGAAATTTTAACGAATCTACGGCGGCAATATATACAGACTACACATTATTTACTGCCAACCAGAAGATTGGAAAAGAAATTAATAAAGTATTCGATTTCTTTGAAGTGAATTATAAGATTAAAAAATATAGACACCTTATTGTGTCTCCTCATTACACCCGCAATGCCATCTATGCCTTAATTGAAAACGAAATTAAAAACCATAAGGCGGGACGTTCGAGTGGGATTCGTTTAAAACTAAATAGTTTATCAGATTTTAAAATGATAGACAAGCTTTATGAAGCAAGTAGAGCAGGCGTGAAGATACAAATGATTATTCGTGGCATATGCTGTTTAATACCAGGTGTAGAAGGGATGAGTGAAAATATTGAAGTAATTAGTATCATAGATAAGTTCTTAGAGCACCCTCGATTGTATATATTTGAGAATGCGGGAAACCAAAAAATGTATATTTCTTCTGCCGATTTTATGGGTAGAAATCTTGATAGTCGTGTTGAAATTTCCTGTCCGATATACGATAAAGACATTAAAGCCGAAATAAATGACACCTTCGATATTTGTTGGAGTGATAATGTAAAAGCGCGCCAAATCACCGCAAGTCAAGATAATTCGTATCGTAGAAACCGAAAAGTACAAGTACGCTCACAGTTTAAAACGTACGATTATTACCAAGAAAAAATAAAATAATAGTTTGCTCAAAATAGAAAAATTCGCTGCAATCGATATTGGCTCTAACGCCATAAGGCTACTTATTGCCACGGTTATTGAGCGAGAGGGATCGTCACCCTTATTTAAAAAGACGTCACTTGTTCGGGTTCCTATTCGTTTAGGGGCCGATGTGTTTTTGGAAGAGAAAATTTCAGAAAAAAACTATCATAGAATGATAGACGCCATGACCGCCTTTAGTCTAATCATGAAAACACACAATGTGGTATCGTATAGAGCCTGTGCTACAAGCGCAATGCGTGAAGCAAGAAACGGAACTGATATAGCAGCAAGCATTTTTGAAACAACCGGAATTAGAATTCATATAATTGATGGTACCGATGAAGCTGCCATCATTGCTTCTACAGACTTAAAAGATCTTATAGAAGACAATAAAGTTTTCTTGTATGTCGATGTAGGAGGTGGAAGCACTGAGTTTACAGTATTTGCCAACGGAAAAAGTATTGTAAGTCGTTCGTTTAAACTAGGAACAGTACGTATTCTAAACGATATGGTTCGCGAATCTATCTGGGACGAGGTACGCGATTGGATTAAAGAAAATACCCAGCAGTATAGTAAGATTAACGTGATTGGTTCTGGCGGAAATATTAACAGCATCTATAAAAGCAGTAACAAGAAAATTGGGAAGCCGCTTAGCTATTTCTTTATGTCTAGTTACTTTGAAAGAATTAAAGAAATGACCTATCATGAGCGTATTTTTGAGCTTCAGATGAATCCAGATAGGGCAGACGTTATCATTCCTGCAACACGTATATATCTTTCTGCTATGAAATGGAGTAAGGCCAAGAATATTTATGTTCCAAAAATTGGTCTTGCAGATGGGATTATTAAAAGTCTTTATAACGAAAGAGCGGCGAAAGACATGGAGGTGCGCTAGTGGTCTGTGGTGTGTCTCTTGCAAACTACGATTTATTACGTAGTTGAAAGTCCTAAGAATACGCTCATTTAAACCTTACTATTTACTACCCATGTATAGTTTCCTGCTTGCTTAAGTCTTTCATTACTTCAGCTTCGTAGGCAAGTAATTCTTTCCATTTTTGGTCTACTTCGTTGCGCTCCCCATATTGTCTGGCAAATCCTAAAAACATGGTGTAATGCCCAGCTTCACTCACCATAAGTTTTCTATAGAAATCTGCTAACGACTTGTCTTCTAGTTGCTCACTAAGCAATCTAAAACGTTCACAGCTTCTGGCTTCAATAAGTGCGGCATATAATAATCTGTGTACGAGCTGTGTTGTTCTGCTTCCCCCTTTTGGGAAAAATTTGGTAATTGCCAGTACGTAATGATCTTTACGATCTCGTCCCATCACCCATCCACGAGCAATTATTTTGTCGTGTACCATCTTAAAATGGCTAATTTCTTCTTTTACGAGTGAAACCATCTCTTGTACCAATTCGGTGTATTCTGGAAAGGAAACAATGAGAGAAATAGCGGTAGAAGCAGCTTTTTGCTCACAATAGGCATGGTCTGTAAGAATTTCTTCAATGTTTTTCTCAACAATATTCACCCAGCGCGGATCTGTGGGTAATTTAAGTCCGAGCATCTTTATGTCTTCGTTTTTAGCCATTATATGTCTAAGTCAAATTCTTTTCGCAATTTGTCGATTAGCGGATTCTTCTCCATCAATTTTTCAAATTTCTCTTTTGGTGTATATGCATAGCGTTTTATCTCTGCTTCATTCACCTCTATAGACAAATCAACATCGTAATTGTTTAGTTGTTCCCGTAAAAATCCTAGAAGCTCAAATTTTGCGCGCTCTACTTCAGTCTTTATGGTGTTATTCGGAAACTCTAGGTGCAATAAATTTCCTTCTAACCTTGGCACACCCATCGCTAAATGCGAATGTAGATTGAAATTTCCTTCGGTTTCCATTTTTTGGGTGTAGGTGTTCCAAGCCGCCAACATAGATTCTTCAGTGAACGCATCTTTTGGCAGATTTTTTTGATCTGGCTGATTGGCCACTAGGGCTTTTTGAAGCTCTTGCTTCTTTTTAATACTTTTTAGCGAGAGTGCTGAAACTTTCTTAGCATTGCGTTCTGCTAAAATTTGAGGTCGCTCAATAACGCGTTCATTCGCAGGAACTTGTGATTTTTCTATTTTGGTTGCTGCGACTTCTGAAACTTCTGTTTTTGGAGTAGTTTCAGGCAGGGAAGGTGAAGGTTTGTTTTCTGAATCGGTTAATTTAGTATCCTCAATTTTTTCATTTGTATTGGTATCAAGCTCTTTATGAGTTTGTTCAACATCTAATGTTTCAACTACAGAAGGTGCAAAGTCTTTAAAATGCGAAGGAGGTAAAACAAAACGTTTTTCGTTTAAACTAGACTTTTTTTTTTCGTCTTTAGCCGTGAGTGATGCTAATTCAAGTAAACATAACTCTACCAATAAGCGTTGATTACGACTTGTTTTATATTTTAAATCGCATGTATTTGCCAGAGCTATCGCTTCAATTAAAAATGATTTTTCTGTTTTTTGAGACTGCTCAAAATACATGGCTTTAACTTGTTCACCTACTTCTAAAAGTGCTATAGTTTCTTGATGCTTGCACACTAGTAAATCTCGAAAATGAGAGGCTAGTCCCATGATAAAATGGTGCCCGTCAAAACCTTTTGCAATGATGTCGTTATATGAGAGTAATACCTGCGGAATGTTGTTCTCTAAGAGTAGTGAAGTGATGTTAAAATAGTAGGTATAGTCTAATACGTTTAAGTTTTCGGTAACCGCTTCTCGAGTCAGGGTTTTTCCGCTAAAACTAACAACTCTGTCAAAAATTGAAAGTGCGTCACGTAAGGCACCATCTGCTTTTTGAGCAATGATGTGTAGGGCATCGTCGTTGGCTTGAACACCTTCAGATTGCGCAACTTGAGCAAGGTGTTCTTTAATGTCTAGTACAGAAATTCGTCTAAAATCGAAAATTTGACACCGAGAGAGTATAGTTGGAATAATTTTATGCTTTTCCGTAGTAGCTAAAATAAAGATAGCATGCTTAGGAGGCTCTTCTAATGTTTTTAGAAAGGCATTAAATGCTGCAGAAGAAAGCATATGCACCTCATCAATAATATAAACTTTATAAGTACCAACTTGTGGAGGTATTCGAACTTGATCGATAAGATTCCTAATATCGTCTACCGAATTATTAGATGCAGCATCTAATTCGAAGATATTAAAGGCAAAATCTTCATCTTCGGTTTGAGTACCATCCTGGTTAATTTTTTTTGCTAGAATTCTGGCACAGGTAGTTTTTCCAACACCTCTCGGACCTGTAAACAACAAAGCCTGAGCTAAGTGGTTGTTTTCAATAGCGTTATCTAGCGTATTGGTAATCGCCTGTTGCCCCACTACGTCTTTAAAAACGGTAGGTCTATACTTTCGAGCCGATACAATAAAATGTTCCATAGTAATAAAACAAATATAGTTATGAAGGATTAGTTTTAGAAAAATACAAACTCCCTTTTTACGCTATTTATTAACATTAAGTTACTTTTGTGCAGCAGGCCGTCTTATCGCTCTAAAGCAATTTGGAGAGGAAAGTCCGGACACCATAGGGAAGCATAACGGTTAACGGCCGTCGTTCGCCTCAGGCGAATAGGACTAGTGCAACAGAAAGAATGTACAGGTAATGCTGTAGTGAAACCAGGTAAACTCTATGCGGTGAAATGCCACGTAAACCAGCGTTAAGGGTTCCCGCCCGATGCTGGAGGGTAGGCAGCTAGAGCGTTGCAGTAATGTAACGTCCAGATAAATGATAAGGGTTCGTCTTAGATGAATACAGAATCCGGCTTATAGGCCTGCTTTTTTTAAATGCTTTTCTAACAACTCCAAACTCCATTCTTGGGCTTTTTCTAGCGAATCGAACATTTCGTAGATACCATTGTAGAATTTCTTTTCAAATTGTACTATCTCTTTTGCTGCATCGGTATAATATACAATAGCGATGGCAAGCAAATCGGGATGATTTCTAGCGCTTAGCATATTTGGATCTATGGTATAATCAAACTTTCTATTTGCAATAGAAATAAACGGGCGATCTTTGTAATAGGTATTAAATACCTCGAACATGGCATCTAGGTGAGCTTTCCCGAATGTTACGCCCTCATGAATTGTAGAAATAATATAGTGCTCGTGCACAGCAATATCGGCAAAATCTAAAGAGATTTTTTTAATCGCAGTCATAGTGAAAGATACAATATTATGAGGAACATTAGTAAATAGCCAACATTAATAAATACACTAAGCAATCTAAATACAAGAAATTACTTAGGGTATAAGTAGCTAATATATAGTATTTTAACTGAAAAAACTAAAAACTGAACCTCCATATTTTCTACTTTCTTGAAAATTTGAAATATCGCTTAGGTCAAGATGTTTAGTGTGTTCAATTATTAGGAGTCCTTGAGGGTTTAACAAGTTGTTTGTATACACTCCTTCAACCAATTTAGACAAGGTCTCATGATCAAAATCATATGGCGGGTCTGCAAAAATTAGGTCGAAAGATCCTGTGGCGTGCTGTAGATATTTTAGAACATCTGCTTTAATGGCGGTTATTGGGAAAGATAGTTCTTCTGAAATTTTTTGAATGTACGAAACGCAGCCATAGTGTGCATCTACGCTGGTGATGTTTTTACAACCTCGTGAAGCAAACTCAAACCCAATATTTCCAGTCCCTGCAAACAGGTCAAGCATTGAAACTTCATCGAAGTATAATCTATTGTTTAAAATATTAAACAAGCCTTCTTTTGCAAAATCTGTTGTAGGTCGAACAGGCAGCTGTTTGGGCGCTATAAGACGTTTCCCTTTATATAATCCGGAGATAATTCGCACGTGTAACTAGGTGTTTTTTAATAAATAGTGTTGGTGTGGTTCAAGTAGGTCTGTGGTTAGCTTGCTCTCTACAGAATAAATAGATAGATTCCTAATGTAGGTGTAAAGCAATTCGAAGTGTGGGCTTTTTTCAGAGATTTCTCCAAGAAGTAAAGTTTCAACTGTATTAGTACTCCATTTTAATTGTTCAAAGGCGAAGAGTACATAATATGCTAAGTCTTCAGATGTTTTAAAAGGGTAGGAGTTACATAATAATAATGCTCCATTTTCTACGGCAATAAGGTCTATTTGATGCTGCCCAACATGAATATACATCGTTGACTTGTCTTGCTGCTTTTCCGCAGTTAGAATTGTTGCTAATAGTATGCTGGTAGCATGGTAGTATTGAAAGCTCCCAAAGGTTTCAAAAAAGTAATTATTAACATTAACAAGTGGGACATACACTACATTCATATCATGATTTTCTACATCATCAAATGCTATAAAATCTCCGGCAAGTAATTTAGAATTGAATTTTAAATATTCACTAAGTTTTGTTTCATCAAACAACACTTTTGGGACTAACGTATAAGCGCTGTCTGCGTAGACTACCGAAATTTCACTACAATCTTTTAGTATAGTTTCTTTGTCAATTTCCGATTTAAGTACTACTAATATATCCTGTGGGGTATATTGAGCAGGGAAGGTGTGTTCTTTAAAAAACAATACTTCATCACGATTATGAGATGTAACCAAAAAAGAAAGTCCGGTCAATGTTACTTGAACGGACAGTCTATTACTTTGAGTTGTTATGTTATTGCTTTTTTGCAGTTTCTAAGTTTTTAGGCCAGTTACCACTTGTGTTTACTTCATCCATGGCACCTACTTTAATGAATTTACCATTCACACCATCTACTGAAACTACCTGTAATTCTTGTGCCATAAGGTCTTTGTCTAAGTCTGATAACAAGTCTGTTTTTGCAACTTTAGCTTCAAATACCGCGTATTCAACATCGTTTTTCAAGAATTTGCCAGCTTGTAGCTCAATCTTTTTATCTATACCCTCTACAGGAATATTCATCATGCTTTTATATCTGTCAGTACCTTGATACAATGAATCTTTTACTGAAGTAAATCGTAATGTATCAACAATAATGGCTTCTAAGATATACCCACCAGTTTGTGGGTCTAATCCAAATGCCTTGTTTTTAGCAACATCTGGATAACTTGTATCACGACGTTGGGTAATGGCATATTGAGCAGTATCTATAAATCTAATTAAGCTGTCGAAACTTCCTGTAAAGCTACCGGTAATTTCTTGGTGCGCTAATTCAGCGGCTTGTATATCTTGAAGGTTAACGATTACTTTTTTGTATCGCGCCTCCTTTATTTTATTAAACTCTATTGGGCCTGTGATAGAACCGTATAATTTGTATCCTAAGAATATGATAGCAATCCACAGTACAATTTGAAGAACAATTTTCATTAGATATGATAGTTTAATTAGAGTATTTAGCTTTTTTTGGTCTGTAGCAAAGCTACAATTTTTTTTTGTTCGTCAGCCTAAATTCTGAAAAAAAGCTACCTATCTTTAGCCTTTACAATCTACTTATTTTATGGACGCTTCTCGCTTTTATAGCTTGTTGAAACATGATTTCGCACATACTCCTACTGCTAAACAGGAAGTTACCTTACAGCTGTTGGCTAAATTTGTATTGAGCAAAAACAATGATGAAGTGTTCCTTTTAAAAGGTTTTGCAGGTACAGGAAAGACAACTTTAGTAGGTACTTTGGTTAAAAATTTATGGAAAGCCCAGAAATCGTTTTCGCTTTTAGCTCCTACAGGGCGCGCAGCTAAGGTTATAAGTAATTATGCAGGAAAGCAAGCCCTAACCATTCATAAAAAAATATACGTGCCAAAAAGCGAAAGCGGTGGTGGAGTCTCTTTTACGTTGCAAAAAAACAAAGGAAGGAACATTGTTTTTATCGTAGACGAAGCTTCTATGATTCCTGATGTGGCTCAAGAATCTAAATTATTTGAAAACGGTTCGCTGTTAGACGATTTAATGGAATTTGTCTACAGCGGTAGTAATTGTAAGCTTTTACTCATTGGAGATACTGCTCAGCTACCTCCCGTTAAATTAAGCCTAAGTCCCGCTTTAGATGCTAGAACATTAGAAAGCCATTACAATAAAGAAGTGCTTTCTATAGAGCTTGACGAGGTAGTACGCCAGCAAAATGATAGCGGTATTTTATACAATGCTACACGGTTAAGAAGCGTATTAGACAATGGTTTTTACGATCAGTTCAAATTTAGTGAGCTTCCTTTTCCAGAAGTGGTGCGTCCGCAAGATGGGCACGAATTGCTTGACGCTATTAGCGACTGCTATCATAACCAGGGTAATGAAGAAACTGTCATTATAGTTAGGTCTAATAAACGCGCTAATCTTTATAATCAGAACATTCGTAATCGAATTTTATACCAAGAAGAAGAACTTTCTGCTGGGGATTATCTTATGGTGGTTAAAAACAACTATCATTGGGTTAAACCAACAAGTGAAGCTGGTTTTATTGCGAATGGCGATATTGTTAAAGTGCTGGAAATTTTCAAGATTAAGGAGCTTTATGGGTTTCGTTTTGCTGAAGTACAAGTACAAATGATCGATTATCCTAAAATGAAGCCTTTTGAAACTGTTTTGCTATTAGACACCTTAGTTTCTGAAACATCCTCACTAACGTATGAAGAATCTAACCAGTTGTACCAAGAAGTAATGAAAGATTATGCCGATGAAAAAAGTAAGTACAAAAAATTTCTGGCGGTAAAAAAGAACAAATATTTTAATGCCTTGCAGGTTAAATTTTCATATGCTATTACATGTCACAAATCTCAAGGAGGACAATGGAACACTGTTTTTGTAGAACAACCCTATCTACCCAATGGCGTGGATAAAGAATACCTGCGTTGGTTGTATACCGCAATCACTAGAGCGAAGGAAAAATTGTTCCTAATTGGCTTTAAAAATGAATTTTTTGAGGAAAATGAGTAAACCTTTATCGTTTTGTGGCATCTTGAACGTAGATAATTATATATTTTTGCTCACTTCAACAAAAAATAACTGACTTGAAAATAATCGCAATGATCCCTGCGCGTTACGGCGCATCTCGATTTCCTGGTAAACTAATGCAAGATTTAGGCGGAAAACCTGTAATCGTTAGAACATATGAAGCCACTAAAGCAACAGCGCTCTTCGACGAAGTATACGTAGTTACAGATAGCGAACTTATCTTTAACGAAATAGAAATGCATGGCGGTAAAGCCATCATGAGTATAAAAGAACACGACTGTGGTAGTGACCGTATCGCTGAGGCTGTAGAGCATATGGACGTAGACATAATTGTAAACGTACAAGGCGATGAGCCGTTTACAAGCAAAAGAGGGCTAGAACAGGTGCTCGCTGTTTTTAAAGGGCCAGATGCCGAAAAAATAGACTTGGCCTCATTAATGACAGAGATTTACGACTGGAAAGAGATAAGCGATCCTAATGCTGTAAAGGTAGTTGTAGACAAAGATAATTTTGCACAGTACTTTTCAAGATCTCCAGTGCCGTATCCTCGTGATAAAAATATTGCAGTACAATACTACAAGCATAAAGGTATCTACGCCTTTAGAAAAGATGCACTAATGGATTTTTACAAGCTGCCAATGCGCGCATTAGAAGCGGCAGAAAAAATTGAATGCATTAGATATTTAGAGTACGGTAAGAATATTAAAATGGCAATTAATAATAATGAAGGTATCGAAATAGATACTCCAGAAGATTTGATACGAGCTAATAAAGTGCTTAAAGAAACCGCCAATCCTTCCGTAAATAATAAATACCGAAATTTCCCAATGGTACCGAAAGTTATTTTCGGACAAGGTAGTTTCGACCAATTGCCCTCTATCTTAGCGCCAAAACGGAAAGATAAAGCACCTTTCATTTATTTGGTTGATGACGTTTTTCAGAAAGATGAAGCGTTTGGAAATAAGCTTAACTTGCGTTTTAACGACAAGCTAATCTATGTTTCAACGTTAGAAGAACCAAAAACGGAGCAGGTTGATACCATTGTAAAAAATATTAAAAACGAATTCACCTACCAACCATCTGGTATCATTGGTATTGGTGGAGGAAGTATTCTCGATTTGGCAAAAGCCGTTTCCTTACTTATTACTAATAAAGGAAGTGCTGCCGATTATCAGGGATGGGATCTCTTGCAAAATAAAGGTATCTACCACGTAGGTATTCCAACGATTTCAGGAACTGGTGCCGAAGTATCTAGAACGGCTATATTAACAGGTCCAGAAAAGAAGTTGGGGCTTAATAGTGATTTTACACCTTACGATCAGGTAGTACTTGATCCAGATTTAACGCAAGGCGTTCCAAAAGATCAGTGGTTTTACACGGGTATGGACTGCTTTATTCATTGTGTTGAATCTCTAAATGGTACATTCCTTAACGCTTTCAGTGAAAGTTATGGTGAAAAAGCATACGATTTGTGTAAAGAGATCTTCTTAACAGATACATTATCTGATGCAGAATCTAGAGCCAAGCTTATGATGGCATCTTGGCACGGGGGTATGAGTATTGCGTATTCTCAAGTAGGTGTTGCACATGCCATGAGTTACGGATTGTCTTATGTGTTAGGAACAAAACACGGTGTGGGTAACTGTATCGTATTTGATCATCTACAAGATTATTATCCGAAAGATGTTGAGCTGTTCAAAGAAATGGTGAAACTTCATGATATTACCATTCCTCAAAATGTTTGTGCTAATCTTACAGACAAACAGATGGAAACTATGATAGATATTGCACTAAGCTTGGTTCCTCTTTGGGAAAATGCCTTAGGTGATGATTGGGAAAAAATTATGACACGCGATAAACTTAAAGACCTATATTTGAAAATGTAGCAATAGATACATTCTTTGGGATTCGCGAAATTTATATTCAAAACCGTTTTAGGCTGGAAAATAGTAGGTGACTTTGATAGAGATATCAAAAAATCTGTGATTATTGTAGTGCCACATACCAGTTGGCACGACTTCTATATAGGTGTTTTTACACGTCGTATTACTAAAACTCAAATTAATTTTGTTGGGAAAAAGGAGCTTTTTAAGTTTCCATTTGGTTGGTACTTTAGATGGATGGGAGGCGCAGCACTAGATCGTACTTCAGGACAAAATAAAGTGGAAGCAATTGCTAAAGTTTTTGACCAAAAAGACGAATTTAGACTAACATTAGCGCCAGAAGGCACCCGCAAAAAGGTTGATGCATGGAAAACTGGATTTTATTTTATTGCATTAAAAGCTAAAGTTCCAATCATTCCAGTTGCCTTCGATTATAAGACGAAGACAGTAACTATTTACGATCCTTTTTATCCTACCGGTTCCCTTGAAAACGATATGCCTTTACTTCGAAGTTATTACGACGGAGTAGTAGGGAAGGTGCCCGAATATTCTTAATATTACAGAAGCAACTTTCTACCGTTTACAATTTTACGCTATAATTATAGGTGTCTACGAAGATTCTTCCATTGTGTGATAGACATTCTGTACATCATCGTCTTCTTCTAATTTTTCAATCAGTTTTTCTACATCTTCCACCTGTTCTGGTGTTAATTTTTTAGTCACCTGCGGGATACGTTCAAACCCAGACGATAAAATCTCAATATTGTTTTCTTCTAAATACGCTTGTATAGAACCAAAACTTTCAAAAGGCGCATAAATCATAACCCCAGGCTCATCTTCATCTTCATTATCAAAAATCTCTTCGATACCATGGTCTATAAGTTCCAATTCTAACTCTTCCATGTCTAATCCTTCTCCATTTACTCTAAAGTTACAGGTATGATCGAACATAAAAACTACAGAACCAGAAGTACCTAAACTACCATCTGTTTTATTAAAATACGATCGAACATTTGCCACCGTACGGGTGTTGTTGTCTGTAGCCGTTTCAATTAAAACTGCAATACCATGTTGAGCGTAGCCTTCAAAAAGAACTTCTTTGTAATCTCCCTGACTTTTATCACTCGCGCGTTTAATGGCACGTTCTACATTGTCTTTAGGCATATTTACTGCCTTGGCATTTTGTATCACAGCACGTAAACGCGAATTAGAATCGGGGTCGGGACCACCTTCTTTTACTGCCATTACAATGTCTTTTCCAATACGTGTAAACGCTTTAGACATTGCAGACCAGCGTTTCATTTTTCTTGCTTTTCTAAATTCAAAAGCTCTTCCCATAAAAAGTTATTTAGGTCTCGACGTACTTACCTAGGTTAAATTAGATATTAGTAGTGTCATTCATTAATTTTTCAAATATAAAAATTCCAAATTCCAAATTCCAAATTTTACATTGTATTTCGCTTAACCTATTAGTTGGTCTATCACTTTAGCAAATTCAAAATCTTTATCGGTAACTCCGCCGGCTTCATGCGTAGAAAGAGTAATGTGTAATTTATTATATACGTTCGCCCAATCTGGATGGTGCCCTAAGCGTTCTGCCTCAAAGGCTATACGCGTCATAATAGTAAATGTTTCTTTAAAGTTTTCAAATTCAAACGCAGTGTGAAGTGCATTTTCATTAAACTCCCATCCTTCAAAATCTGAAAGCTTTTCTAGCACTTCTTGTTCTGTGTATGTTTTCATGGTGTTTTAATTTTTCTTAATGGTTCGTAATCTTTAGTTAGTTGTAAGCAGTTAAATAGATTTAAAATAGGCGGAACAAATGCATCTTTATAACACCTACATCCCAGCAACTTCTTAATTCTTAAAGGTACTAATTTCTTCTTTTAGCGTACAGGCATCAATTACTTCGGAAACTGTAATGCGGTACGATTTCGGTAGTTTGTTTTTCTTAGGAAGCAGCGCCAAATACGAATCTTCATTACGCTTATAAACACTTTTAAAGACAGGTCGTTCATTTCCCAGTTTTTCGCATAATTCTCTAAATAAATCTTCGTGATGTATTACGTCTTCAGATGCTAGATGAAAAATCCCATCCAATTGCTGGTTCACTATATAATGCACTTGCTGCGCAATCTTATCTGCCGTTGTAACACTAATAATTAAATTAGGGAATACTTCAAAAGCTGCCTTATGCTTACTTGCTTGCCGCAATTGTATTAGCCTTGGCGCGTGTACACCTAAAACCATAGGCAATCGTAAGATGGCGAATTGCGCTGGAATTTCTTCCTGCAACATACGTTCTATGTTAATTTTATGTCTTCCGTAGTCACTTTCTGCTTTTGGCGTATCTGCTTCAAATGCTGGAAACTGAAATAAGCCGTCAAACACATTTACAGATGATAAATAAAGCAATCGGCACTCATGATTGGCTCGCACATATTTTGCGAGCTCGCTATGCACTTGGTATTGCGAATTAAAATTTCCGCGAAGCGACGAAATAATAACAGACGGTTGTGTTTCTTCTAAAATTTCAGCAATACTATCATGCTCCAAATCATATTTAAAAAAGATCTGATTAGCACCATACATTCCATCTTGCGAACAATAGGTTCCGTAGGTTTTAAAATAGGAGCCAAGCTCTCTGTAAATGGCATTGCCAATAAAGCCGCTAGCACCCAAAATAAGGATGGTGTGTTTTGTAGTGGGGATTTCAGACATACTAAAATATAGAAGCTTTGCTTGCGGTTGTAAACTTTTCTAAGGCTAGCATGCCAAGGTAGCTATTGCCTTTTTCATTTAAGCCAGGAGACCAAGTAGTGATGATAAAATTATCTGGGAGTAGGGCTACAATACCGCCGCCCACACCACTTTTACCCGGTAAGCCAACTTCAAATGCAAATTCTCCAGCCTCGTCGTAAAATCCGCAGGTTAGCATGATGGCGTTAATTCGTTTGGCTTGTGTGGGTGTAAGACACGTATTTTGTTGCATACAAACTCCTTTGTTGGCAAACGGAAAAAACGCATTGCTCAATTGCTCACAGGTCATTTCTAAGCTGCATTGATGAAAGTAGAAGTCGAGTACGTCTTCTACTGGATTTTCAAGATTATTGAAGCTTTTTAGCAAATTGGCGATAGCAAAATTGGTATACCCAGTTGCCATTTCTGAAGCGGCCACCTCTACATTATAATCTATGTTATCGTCGTTTGCCAGCTCACGAACAAATTTTAAAAGTTCAGCCTTGGGATTGTCGTAGGTAGATAGCAAACAGTCTGCAACCACGATGGCGCCAGAGTTAATCAACGGATTTCGAGGTATGCCGTTTTCTTGTTCTAGCAATGCCAAATAATTAAAAGGGTTGCCAGAAGGCTCTACATCTACGCGGTTCCATAATTTATTGCCTTGGTTCGAAAACGCCATGGCAAGCGTAAATACTTTTGAAATACTCTGAATAGAAAACTTGGTATAGGCATCGCCAACACCGTAGTTATCTTCATGAATTCGATTAAGATAGATTCCGAATTTAGTAGGATCTACCTTGGCAAGTTCAGGAATGTAATCTGCTATCTCACCCTTGTCTTCTTGCTGAAGTAATTCACTATAAATGGAATCTAAAATCTCTTGATAGTCTGTCATTAGCCTTTATAGAATGGTAGTTTTACAACGACTGCAGGCACCTGATTCTTGCGTATCTGAATAAATATTTCTGTACCTGGCGCGCTCATTTCTTTAGTTACGTATCCCAATCCAATACCTTTATTTAGTGAGGGAGCCATAGTACCGCTAGTTACATTGCCAATTACGTTTCCTTCGGTTCCAACAATGTCATACCCTTGTCTTGGAATGCCGCGTTCTTTTAGTTCAAATCCAACCAATTTTCTACGTATTCCTGCTTCTTTTTGTTGTTTCAAGTTGTCTGCATTCACAAAATCTTTAGTGAATTTGGTAATCCAACCCAATCCTGCTTCTAGAGGCGAGGTAGTATCGTCTATATCATTTCCGTAGAGACAATAACCCATTTCTAAGCGAAGCGTATCACGTGCTGCCAAACCTATGGGTTTAATACCAAAATCTGCACCAGCCGCCAGTACTTGCTCCCAAACCTGTGCCACCTCACTGTTTTTACAATAGATTTCAAATCCGCCGCTCCCAGTATAACCCGTAGCGCTAATAATTACATGGTCTATACCTGCAAAATCTGCTACTTTAAAGGTGTAAAATTTTATTTCTGAAAGGTCTACAGATGTTAGTGATTGCATTGCTTCTACAGCTTTCGGACCCTGAATAGCAAGCAATGAGTAGTCTTCGGAAAGATTCTTCATTGTGGCATTCATAGAATTATGCGAGCTAATCCAATTCCAATCTTTTTCAATATTTGAAGCATTCACCACTAGCAGCCACTTTTCGGCTTCTAAACGATAGATTATTAAGTCGTCTACAATTCCTCCATCTTCGTTGGGAAGACAACTGTATTGCGCTTGCCCATCTACCAATTTTGAAGCATCGTTGCTAGTAACTTTTTGGATGAGCGCTAAGGCATTTGGACCTTCAATTAGAAATTCGCCCATGTGAGAGACGTCAAAAACACCCACGCTATTTCGTACAGTTTCGTGCTCGGCAACAACACCTTCGTAAGAAACAGGCATATTATATCCAGCAAAAGGTACCATTTTAGCGCCTAAGGCTTCGTGAATTTCAGATAAGGCAGTATTTTTCATAAAGTTGAGTTTAGCACCGCAAAGGTAACTTTTCTGAACATGAGAATAAAAAAATCTCTTAGCTGTTTTTTGCAATCTTGGTTGCTAGAATTTTTCAATACAAGTATCTTTACCTAGAATCAAGCCTATACACCCTATGAAGCTATTTAGCGCGGCACAACTGCACGAAGCCGATAAAATTACTACTAAAAAACACGGAATTACCCTCGTAGAATTAATGGAGCGCGGGGGTACGCAAATCTTTAATTGGTTGCATCATAGAATGCAAGGCGCTCAAGTGCCAATTCATATCTTTAGCGGAATTGGAAACAATGGGGGAGATGGACTTGTAGTGGGAAGATTACTTATTGAGCATGGTTATAATGTTAAAGTTTACGTGGCTAACTTTACTGACAAACGCTCTAAATGTTTCTTGATAAATTATGATCGCATAAAAACGGTCACAAAAGATTGGCCTATATTAATGACATCGGCCCATGACTTTCCTGAAATAAAAGACGAAGATATTATTATTGATGCGCTTTTTGGGATTGGGCTAAACAGACCACCCGAAGGTTGGGTTAAAGAACTTATACAGTATCTAAACAGTAAAAAATCATTTAAACTATCTATAGACATCCCTAGCGGAATGTATGCCAATAAAGCATTAACAGATGCCGAAGCAGTACTAAAAGCTAGCCACACCCTTACGTTTCAAGCGCCAAAGCTTAGTTTCTTTTTACCCGAAACCGGACGGTTTGTCCCATATTTTGAGGTATTAGAAATTGGGTTAGACCCAGAATATTTGCATACTACAGAGCCAATAGCTCAAGTAATCGCCAAGCCCGAAGCGCAACAGTTTTATAAACAGCGAGAGAAATATGCCCACAAAGGATCTTTTGGACATACATTAGTTGTTGCAGGGAGTTATGGTAAAATGGGAGCTGCAGTGCTTACCACAAAAGCTGCCTACCGAACAGGTGCAGGACTGGTTACTGCATTTGTTCCTGAGAGTGGCTATAACATTTTACAAACTGCAGTGCCAGAAGCTATGACTCTTACAGATGCAGAAGACGATTTAATTACATCAATCGCCATAGATTTTGAGCCTTCGTCTATTGCCGTAGGTATGGGCATTGGTACAAAACCTGAAACGGTAAAGGCGTTGGGTAAATTGTTTAAAGAAGCCAAAGAACCATTGGTGATAGATGCAGATGCCCTTAATTGTATTGCAGCCAATGATGAATTACTAAACCATATTCCTGAATTATCTGTACTAACGCCACATCCAGGAGAGTTAGAACGACTAATCGGGGCATGGACCGATGATTATGACAAGCTTGAAAAAACAAAATCATTTGCTAAACAGCACAATGTTATTGTGGTCATAAAGGGAGCCAATACAATAGTAGTTATTGAAGAACGCCTCTATATAAACACTACAGGCAATCCAGGTATGGCAACTGGAGGCAGTGGAGATGTGCTTTCAGGGATGATTGCAGGATTAATTTCGCAAGGCTACGATCCACTAATTGCTTCTGTATTTGGTGTGTATTTGCATGGAAGTGCTGGTAATCTCGCAACACAAGAAATAGGCTTTGAAGCATTAATTGCTCAAGATATTGTTGAGCACATAGGCCCCGCTTTCTTAACCCTGTTTGCGCCAGAACCAACAGAGCAAGATGCTAAAAATGCATAAAAAAACGCTACGAACTAATAAAATAGAACGTAGCGTACTTTTTTGAATTAGTGGCTATACTTTTTACAGTAAATCTGCTAACATTGTTTTTAATGCAGGGTCTGAAGGTCTAGGAGCGCTGGGGTCTACTACCTTCCCGTTTGGGTCTATTAAAATAAATCTAGGAATCCCTTGAATTCTGTAATCTCTAATAAAGGTAGATTGCCAACCTTTAGGCGCCATAATTTGTACCCCACTTAATTCTTTATCTGCAACCATAGCTTTCCAGTCTTCTTTGGCTTGCTCCCAAGAACCTTTGTGTGTTCTGTCATCATCAATACTCATACTTACAAACGTAATATTCTTGTCGTGCATTTCGGCTTCAAGCTTTTTAAGGAAAGGTATTTCAGCTTTACACGGAGCACACCACGTAGCCCACACATCTATATATACATACTTCCCTTCTAAATCTGATAGCGATGTAGTACCTCCTTTAAAATTCTCGTAATCTTCAAAGGTAGGAGAAGGAGAACCCTTAGGAAAGGCCTCGCGCAGGGCAATCATGCTTCCATAGTACCCTTTCATACTGTCTATAGTACCTTGTAAGCTTTCTTTAGACTTCACTACAAGCAAAGAATCTAGTCCTTTACGACCGTCAATAAAGGCAGACAACTCATTACTTGCATCAATCATGGCTTTGTTTAGGCCTGCCGCATCAAGTTTGTCGAAATCCTGCCCAAAGATCTTTTCTTCTTTAAGTGCTTTTTCAGCTAGAAAATTATTGTTTTCGGCACCTTCACCCGTGTATTTAATACTTTCATCAAACTCTTTTGTGTCCATGGTAAGATTTAAATCATAGCCATTTTTTAAGAAAAGAGCAGAACTTTCTACACCGTCGTAGAAGAAATACATTCCGTCGTCAACTTTCAAGGTATCGCTAAACGAGCCGTCTTTATTTACTGCAATTACCTTTTTAAATCCCCGTTTCTCTACTAGAAGTGAATCTGTATTTGGGTTTGTAATAGTTCCTGAAAAGGTTACGTAGTCTTTCTTTGGTTGTTCTTCTTGGCATGCTACAACGGCTAATACACTAAGAACGAGAAGTATTTTTTTCATTTTATACAAGTTTGTTGAAGCAAAATAAACGAATAATTGTGGCATTCTAGAAATATTGATTGAAACTTAACATGAAATTGTATTTTTGTAGAAACAGCCCAAGCATGCAAGATACCCATTATATAAGTTCAGAGAATCTCGATTTACCAGTAATCAGCAAGATTCTAGACAACCAGATGGCATTAGCTCTTTCTGAAGAAGCCATTCTCAATATTAAAAAATCGTACCAGTACCTACAGGAAAAGATAAAAAACGACAAAAGTCCTATATATGGAATAAACACTGGTTTTGGTTCTCTGTGCAATGTCAAAATAGCCGATGAAGATTTAAGTAAATTGCAAGAAAACCTTGTGCTTTCTCATGCGTGTGGTACTGGAGAGTATGTTCCAAAGCCCATCATTAAATTAATGTTGCTGTTAAAAATACAGTCGCTTAGCTACGGTTATAGCGGTGTACAACTAGCAACTGTAGAACGTCTTATATCATTTTATAACGAAGATGTTTTACCAGTAATTTACAATCAAGGGAGTCTTGGTGCTTCTGGAGATTTGGCTCCGCTTGCGCACTTGGCCTTACCCTTGTTAGGTAAAGGTGATGTATGGGTAGACGACGCAATTGTTTCATCAGAAAAAATCTTAAAGAAATATAATTGGAACCCTATTGTACTTCAGGCAAAAGAAGGACTGGCACTGCTAAACGGAACCCAGTTTATGAGTGCGTATGGTACATACGTGCTGCTTAAGGCACATAAACTTTCGTATTTAGCCGATGTAATTGGTGCTATTTCTGTAGACGCATTCGACTGTAATATGAGTCCTTTTAATCCGTTGGTGCATTTGGTACGCCCTCATCGCGGACAAGTAAAAACAGCAGAACGTATTAACGAGTTTTTGGAAGCTAGCGAAATAGGGCAGAGCGAAAAGAACAATGTTCAAGATCCGTATTCTTTTAGGTGCATCCCACAGGTACATGGGGCTAGCAAAGACACCATTTTGTTTGCGAGCAAAACCTTCAAAACAGAAATTAATAGTGTTACAGACAACCCAAATATTTTTATTGATGCCGATTTAATTATTTCCGGTGGAAATTTTCACGGACAGCCACTCGCGTTAGCACTAGATTATTTAGGTATCGCCTTAGCAGAATTGGCTAATATTTCAGAACGAAGAACCTATCAATTGGTTTCAGGACTACGCGGATTGCCAGCTTTTCTAGTAAACAACCCAGGGCTCAACAGTGGATTTATGATTCCGCAATACACGGCGGCAAGTGTTGTAAGCCAAAATAAACAATTAGCCACACCGGCTTCTGTAGATAGCATTGTGTCTAGTAACGGGCAAGAAGACCATGTTAGCATGGGCGCTAATGCAGCAACAAAGTGTTTACGTATTGTAGATAACCTAGAGACTGTACTAGCTATAGAGCTGTTAAATGCGTCTCAAGCACTTGAGTTTAGAAGACCTAAGAAGTCTTCAGAATTTATAGAAAGCTTTGTAGCTTCGTTTAGAACGGTAGTCGATTTTGTTGCCGAAGATAGACTGCTCGCAAATGATATTCATTCGTCTATTGCATATTTACAGAGCTTCAGCATAGATTCAGACGTGCTGTATAGCTAAGAGCGTATGAAAACAAAAGTAATTTCAATAGTAGTATTTTTAAGTTGTCTTTCTACATTGGCACAAGAATATGTGCCAATGTTAGACACCTATAACGAATGGAAACTAACAACCTGTAATTTTGGATGCCTTACAGACACCTATTTTACAGATGGAGATACCATTGTAGACGGTAAAAGTTACAAGATACTAGACGGCTATCATTATATTTCTCGTGGATTCTTATTGCGCGAAGATATAGATGCCAAACAGGTCTTTATAAAAATGTACCTGCCAAGTGGAGTAGAAGACTATCTTCTTTACGATTTTTCGTTAGAAGAAGGAGATACCTTTGTAATGAACAATCCAATAACACCTTTTCCTACTAATGGAGGACCTTTCAACCTAGACTCTATTCGCAGTAGAGTTTTAGCCGATAATAATGCATATAGACATTTCTATTTTTCACCCACTCCCGGAAATACATCAAGTACAGAAAATGCAATTTGGATAGAAGGTGTAGGGTCGCTTTCTATTATAAATGCTCCAGGTGGTCATCCAGATATTAATAATGTGGGGCATTTAAGCTGTTCTTTTAAAAATGGGGTCTCGGTGTATCAAAATTTAGATTCAATTACCAAATGCAAGCCAGATATTGTCTTAAGTGTATATGATGTTGCAAATTCGTTAGCAGAGCTCATTTTTTATAAGAACGGGAGCAACGCATACCTCGAAAATAGTTCTGATATAAAGTATACAGAGGTATTCTCTGTTAGCGGAGAAAAAGTGCTAGAGATGGCTAATGTTACGAAAGCTGCTACACTAGTTTTAGATACAAGCAGCTTAACTCAAGGTCTTTATTTACTACAGGTAAGTAATTACAAAGGACAGGTGAGAACTTTTAAATTTGTGGTAGACTAATTTACTCTTTTACCTTTTCTAAAGCCCAGGCAATTGCCTCTTCCAAATCGTCAAATAGCTGAAAAGGCTTTTTAAAAAAGATTTTTTCAACTGGAACTGTTCTCGTATCAATTTCTTTTTGAGAAACAACAGCAAAGGCTCGAAGATTTTCAATTTTTGAAGTTTCAAAATATACACTCGGATCTACTGCGTACGAGTGCTTTCTGTGTGTGATATATACAAAAGGAGTGTCTTTGTAGAAAGTGTCTGCAATCTCAACCAAATATTTATTGTATTCTGGGAGCACTGTAATACCCTGATGCATTACCGCAATTACGTAATTCTCATGCAGGTATAAATTTCCAAAATCAAAATTTTTGGTTATTGGCGTCATTATTTTGGTTGTTAGTTGTTTTAAAGATAGTGATTATCTAGCACAGTTTACGCAAGTAAGGGCATGAGGAACCAATAAAATTCTGCCTAGGGGAATAGGTTCTTTGCATCGTACGCAGATACCAAAGTCTATATCATGCACTTTAGTTAGCGCAACTTCTAGGTTTTTCAGTTTGGTAGTAGCTTTTCTTAAAGCCGCTTCATTAACCGATTTGTTATTAATGGCATCCATGCGAGAAACACGGCCAATCGCGTTTTCGGGAGCTATAGGTTTACAAAGTTCTTGGTACTTGGCAACCTTGTCTCTAGTGATTACTAGCTCACTTTCTATTTTCTTTTGAATTTCCTCTTTATTCATTGTGGTTTAAAAATAACCTTACGCGATTTGTTCTAACTTCTTTACATACAACCACCCCTTCACGAATTTGATTCGTTCAAATTGTAATGGTAGAACAGACTCATGTAGTTGAGATGTTGGTTGATGTCTTGTCTTTAGGGAGAATTTCTACAAAATAGTAAATGATATTACCAATACCACTGGCAAGTACTAAAATAAGAATCCAGATAAGTTTTTGATTGCTGTCAAACTTCGGATTGCCATTGGCGTGTATGATGTAATAGATTAAAAGTGCGATAGTACTTATTATGGAAAGGAAAATCATAATAAACATAATGCCAAACATGCCGAAAAATATGGTTGGGTCTGCCACTTCGGGGTCTCCCGCTTGTGCTTCTAGAACATTCACAAAAGAAAACATATATACTGCAAAACAAATAATGTATATAATTACAAACAGTAAGGGCAGAAAGGTTAGAATACCAAGCCATATTTTTTTTCGTCTCGTCATGTAATGCTACGTTATTGTTACAGATTTTATAATACTCAAGATACAAATCTTATAAGGATTTTCTGCGGAAATTTTACGCTTCCTGCCTAATGTTTATGTTTTGTACAATTTCCGTAGAAATACTACTTCGGAAAGCTAAAACCGTGAAACTGCTTCAATTCTCATTACTCACTCTTAGATTCTCAATGTAAAGGGTTAAATACTAATTGGCTCCTATTAAAGAGTTATGCATACGTAGTTTTAATTAAACTTAAAATCCACAGATTATGAAAACAACTACATTTTTTACGCTTCTGGTATGTATGGTTTTTAGCCAACTTACAGTAGCACAAAGCACAGACCTGTCTGTTTTGTTAGACAGGCTAGAAGGAAATCATATTGGAAGTATCTACGATGTCTTTACCGTAGAGGAAGTTGCTCAATTACGTAAACATTTTGATGCGCAAAACAATGCCGAAACGGTACGCTATGTAGGTGACATGCCAATTCGAGCTACAGAAAATACAAAGGGTAACTCTGTAGTTATTAACCCTACAAACCTTGCTACGGTTGAGGTGATAGCACCTTCGCCATTAAATGATTTTGAAGGAGCAGGCGCTACCATACCAGGTACCGCAAGAGCTATAATTGTAGATAACAACAATATATTTTATGAAGTTGACTCAAACGGAATGTATGTTACCATAGGCGGAATTCCAGCAGGGGCAGGGCAGTCGTTTACCGGACTCGAATACTCATCAGACGGAATACTATATGGTATAGCAACCGACGGAATGGGCAGTACTGCGCTCTATGAAATTGATATATTAGGCGGTCAGGCAACTGCCGTTGGTGGTGATAATGGTCTTGTCGTGGGAATTGCATTAGGAAGAGATATGATGAATAACCTCTATGCCTTAGATATAGATACAGATTTAGTGCATCGTATAGACCGAACTACTGGCGCCGCCACCGCACTCGGACCTATTGGATTCGATTCTGAATTTGGGCAGGGTATGAGTTATAACCCAGCAGACAATAGTTTGGTAGCTACTACATTTAACTCAGGTACTTTTAAGCCTGAGTTACGCACCATAAACACCGCAACAGGTGCTTCTACCTTGCTTGGCACCATTGTACCCTCACAGACACTTCAGTTTGCATGGATGAGTATCTTTGATGCTACACTAGGTACCACAGAAGAAAGCCTCGCTAACCTCACGCTGTACCCAAATCCGGCAGAAAAGACGCTAACAATTGCTTCCGAAGTTAATATTTCAGCAATAAAAATCTATAATACCTTAGGGCAGGAACTTTTAACACAAGAAGTTGCTGCTACCACTGCCAAAGTAGATATATCTAGTTTAGCTACGGGCACATACATTGTTCAAATTAGTGCTAAAGATGCACAAACAACCTTGAAGTTTGTTAAGGAGTAAGTATGTACTAATTAACCAATCGAGAGAAGCGCTGCCCCGGTAGAGGAACCGGGGTGGCGTTTTTATTGTAACCATACTGTGGATACAAGTACTTCAACTCTTTCTAGCCCTTTAAAAAGGTGTCTTTTTTTAGATTCGTATCAAAACTAATATCAGACCAAGTTACAATTATCCAAGGCGCATCTGTCACTTCAACATCCCAGGTAGATGCTTTGTATTTACGTTTCGTAGGAATTAAAAAGTCATCTACTTTTTCATATTCTAGCTGCATTAAGAATGGCTTTTCCATGACACCAAAGTCTGCTACTGTAAATAAAAATTGATCTACCAATCCTGTGTTTTTATTGATATAAAGCTGGTAGATGTCTGTGGCTTTATCATTTTTAGTTTCAAATGAAACCTTGACGACATCAAAAAGGGTCTTGTCAATTTCCTTTTCACCTAGGTACTCATAATGTAACCCTGGATCTAAAAGCTTTTGAAACATGGTAAACCAATAAAAGTTGGTAGGTCTGTTAAATTGCACTCTTTTCAACGCGGTAGTGTCGTCTATTACCGTTCCATTTGCTTTTAGCCAATACTGCTTACCATCAAATCCCTGTTCTAAGGTGCCTTCGAGTTGGGGTAGGGTACGTTGGTGTTGTTTGTATTCACCATACGATAACTCTCCATCGAAGATGTATTTCTCTGTAGAAATATCAGACATGCCATCTGGCGTGGTGTAAGTATATGTATAGGTAACATCTTTTTTAGATCTTAGGTTTTGATAGTTTCCTACCTTTTCTACCATGTTATATACTAACTCATGACCTTTATTCTGAAAATTAATAGCAGTTTCTTCTTCGAGACTTGCGGTCTTAATTTCCTTCTCTGAAGCACTGTTGCAACCAACAAGGCTTACTAGAAATATAGCTATTGGTATTAATGATTGTAAATTCATTTTGTAAATTTTATAAGTTATTAGCCTACGTTCTTAAACGGTCTCTGGGGTCCAAGCAAATTTCTGAAAAGGTGCATCTACAGCAGTGTTGGCAATATGATTGGTATAATTGCTTATCACTTTCTGAGAAAGTCCTAAAATGATTTCTAACACTTGCTGCTCCTGGTAACCTGCTGCGTAAAATGTAGCTAAGTCTGCTTCTGTTACGTGCCCTCGATTGTGTACAATTTTTAATGTAAACTCGTGTAGCACTTGTAATTTTTCGGTTGGCAGTGTGGTGTTGTTTCTTAATGCCTCACTGATGGCCGTATCTACCTTCATCATGTTTGCAATAGCCGTATGCGCAGGAACACAGTAATGACATTCATGGGCTACATTAATTGTTTGCCAAACTACGGTTAATTCTTCTTTGTTAAATGAAGTCTGCGTAAATAGTTTGTGCAACGTTTGATACGCTTCTAAAGTTGCAGGTGCTCCTGCTAGGACACCGTGAAGCCCTGGTATCATTCCGTTGGTTTTTAACGATTGCTCTAATAATGCTTTGCTACCTTCTGGTGCAGTTTCTAGGTTGTGAACTTGTAATGTTGTCATAGTTATTTTTTTAAGGATTAATTATATATCTAAACGTTCGTTTAGTTATGGGTTAAAATTTTTTGGTTTATAAATTTTTAAAGGTCATTTCAATATAATCTTCTATTTCTTTTTGAGTGTTTACCCGGGTTGCGGCTGCCAAACCATGTTTAGCTAATACCAAATAATTGGCTTGTTTTACGATGGTTTCTTCATCTTTGTTGGAGTCTAATCGCAGTTTTTCTATAAATAATTCTTTGAGATTATTCATAAAAGCAGTCATCTGCTCATTGATTTGTTTATCTTGTTTTTCTGAAAACTCATAGTAAGTGTTTGTATATAAACAACCTTTCTGATTTCCTTTCTTCGTGCATACCTTTACAGAGTTGTAGAAGAAGGTTTTAATATCTTCTACGCCGTTATTAGAATTTTTAAATGTTTCAAAAATTGAATTAACTTTTGTCTTGTAGCTTTTTAAACTCTCCAGAAATAAACCGTGCTTATTTCCAAAGCTTGCGTAAATAGAAAACTTATTGATGCCCATTTCTTTTTCAAGCATCTGCATAGAAGTAGTTTCATAACCATTTCGCCAGAAAAGATTCATTGCCTTTTCTACGACTACAGCTTCATTATACTCTTTTTTACGTGCCATTGTTTCTAATTACCATACAAAACTAAACAATCGGTTAGAAATAAAAAATAATTTAACTTTTATTTTAGAAATTATAGCTTCTACCGGCAACGCTATGTTGTTTAACGCTATGTTGTTTAACGATATGTTGTTTAACGCTATAATGTTTAAAGCTAAGGCTGTGTGCCTTGTGGCGCTTTTATATGAGATGTCTTGGCTTATTGTATACACCTATATACTTCACATTAAATCCATTCAGTTTCGATATCTCGATGAATGGGTAGGTAGTTAATATACTGTACAATTCTGGGCTGCGACCCCAGATTAAGAGAACTTCCGTGAGGGAGCTTGTGATTCCAGATAATAAAATCGCCCGCATTGGCAGCAATTGGTGTTGCGCCTAGCGATTGCAAATCCATGGTACGCGGATTTACACCAGGGGGTATGCTATGTAACCAATCGTCTATTTTATGATGAAACCCTGGCACCAACGTAAACGCACCCTGATGTGCTGGGGTGTCTGTAAGATAAAGCAGTCCTTGTATACCATACGGTATGGGTTGCTTTAAGCTTACGTCCCAATGTAGATTTGGACCCGGAAACGAATATTGTTCGTTTTCTGGCGGATTAAAACTTACGCGGTCTCTGCTTATAATAAGATCGTTGTTTTGCCAGAGCTGGCGGTATGCGTTTGCTATTTTTTTTGAAAATCTATTTTTATCAAGTTGTGGATGCCGAAATAATTGCACCATAATCCCATTTTTTAGGGGGTGCGATGTATACCAAGTGCTCTTGTCTAGTGGGTCTACGGCTATGGTTTCCTGAATAGCACGCACACTAGCATCACAATCTTCTTTTGAAATAACATTGGGGATAATTACGTACCCTTCTTTATCCCAATGTTGTAATGCCGTTGCATCTAGTACTTGATGTTCTTGCGCGACACCCTTACTGTTCTTTGTTGCACTAGAAATTGCTTTATTCACTAATAGAATCATTTCTTGCGAAGGATGTCCATTGTCTACAATCCATGCTTCAAAGTCCTCAAAAGTAGGGGCAGTGCTATATAAATACTGGTATGTAGGCTCTAGGCCAATGCCTAACGCATCAAAAGCAGCGGTTACATAGTTGTGAGGTAGCGGTTCACTGCCTGCTAAACCTTCACGTTTACGTAACACAGCTTCCCAAATTACTTTAAGATAGGGCAACCCTAAGCGTGATGTAGAGGTGTGCATTGTTTGTTACGTTTTTTTTTGCGCTTATTATGATAGTTGTAGGCGAGTACAAGCAATTACTTATAGCCATTGTTGTGCTTTCGTTATTTTTTTGAAGAATTTCATAATTTTTCTCTATTTACTTAGCTCTTTATCAATCCGTCTAATGTTTTCGGTTGTTAACCATAATAGACCATTTTTAATCCAACCTTCATCTAAAACATTAAAATAATGGACTTTGCTTATTTTGGCATATGTATCTGAAGATTTTATATACTTAATAAAATCCTCATCGTTTTTTACAAAGTCTGGATGCTTTGTTAATGGTGGATGGAAATTGTAATTTTCACTACCATCCACACTATAAACATCTAGAATCATTATTAAATCGGTGTTATTTCCATTATTATTAAAATGAAGATTATCACCTTTATCATTGATATCATTTCTGGATTTAGTAAAATCTTTTAAAAAAGAAAGAGTTTGTTTTAGACTATCTCCTAAAATCTCAAATTTACCTGCAGAAACAGCCTCTTCGAAAACCGAATTTAATAAGGATAGTTTTATTGGGTAAGATAGAGTAGAAGCATAGATTCTAACACTATCAATTGGTAATTCTTGAGCTCCTGCCGAATAATTGATAAGCTTATTTACTTGAGAATTATTTTTATGAAGCCCAATTAAATAATTGTCTAATATTCCTTTATTTATTTGAAGTTCTTGTTTTAATGCAAGCAATAGTTTTTGTTTATTGTTTTCTAATTTCCTGTTTTCATTCCAATTATTAATCTGAAGTGCTATCAAAATTCCAATAACAACAAGTATAATCTCTCCAATAGCATATTTAAAATACTTTCCAGTTTTACCTGTTGAAAGTAAATCTTGTCTAATTTTTCTAAAGAATTTTATCATTGGTTAGCGGTTTGTCATAATAAAGCACAACGTGTTTGGATATGGTTTGTTGCGTGGTTTAGCATGTAATTTAGCAAATAAAAAATGAATAGAAAATCCGCGAGGATTTTCGTAAGTAGGCAAGAACCAGCAATAAATTATATACGGTGTAGTGCATAGTAATTTTTCATTTACTATACTTAAACATCAAACCTAATGGTGATTTTTTTAATTGTTCTTTTTCTCTTTCAGTTTGTTTTATGTTATCAACAGTCTTAGGTAAATCTTTAAGTTTTGGTGCATCCAATACTTGACCAAGTATTGCAGATGGTAAGCCAAAAATCATATTTCCTGTACACGCTGACGCAATCTCAACTGAGCCCATAACTAACCAAGAACCAAAATCTTTTCCAGCTATTTTCCATTTCTTATTTGTTAGTTTTTTTATATTTTCTTGATGTTGATTAAATGCATTATTCAAGTTGTTAAACACTTTGTGGGAAGTACTTGTAAAATCAAATTGATTTGCATTTACTAATTCGTCAATTCCTTTTAGCAGTATTTCTCTAATCTCATTGATTGCACCACTTTTCCTTAATTCTATAAGACCTTTTGGTGGTATTTTTCCAATCCATTGTAGTTTAGAACTATCAAGACCATTTAACCCTTTTACAACGTGAAGTTTAGAATAATCTTTGTCAGGATAAGTTCTTTCGGAATCATACTCTAATTTCCATTTGAAATATTCCCAAGAAGTAGGTGCGTCAATTAGTGGTATTCCGCCTACTTTTGATGATTTAACTAATAATTCATTACAAATACTCATTCTACCGAATCCCATCATTGAAACTATAATTCCAGGATTGTCAGTTCTCATAGCTTTAGCAGAATCAGTTTCCATATGATTTTTTATCTGTAACTCTAAAGAATCTTTAAACTCGGTGTCAAATAATACACGATTTCGGTCTTTTATTTCATTAGTAACTTTTTCTATTGTATCTAGGCTTTTTCCAAAATCTATGAGTTCATCCATACTTTCAAATTTCCTATCGAAAACTTTTCCTGCGTGATAAAGAGCATCTGTTTCTCCTAGTTTTGCAATATTCTCATATGAAAATTCATCCATCATTTCTCTGTCTGGAAGTATTGCTATTATTGGTTTATCAAGTTCTGTTAATGCAAGTTCTTTATATTGTAAGATGTTTAAAGCGTGTTTTAGTAAATAATAAACTCTTTGCTCTTTATTCCAAACATTGAACATATGTCTTGACCGAATAAATGGGCAAGGTAGTATTATTGTATCTGTATAAATTCCACATTTAGAAGCTATATTTTCCTCATTAGACGGAAATAAATCTCCGCCAAATACAGCTTTAATTGAATCGTAATCTTCTTCAAGATGTAAATAACCCGATTCTGCAACTAATTCCCAAAATTCCTCAAGGTCTTTTAAAATAGGTTTTATTACTTCATCTAGATTATCTATGGGTTGTTTACCGTAAGCAATTACATTAGCAACTTGACTTGGGGAAACATTATTGTCAATCATCATTTTATAAAAATGGTTGAAATTCCCTTTTATTCTATTGAAATATCCTTCTTGAATTTGCTGAAGGGAAATTGCACTTTTCATTTTGTCTCTATGGTCAACTTGCTCAATAACCAAAGCTAGTGACCTAATTCTACCATCTATAGTCTCTAATATTGGATTTCCATCTGAATCATAGCGGATTTTACGAAAACTTTCCTCAAAATTTACTGCATCTTCTTTACCTACGATATTTATTTTTTTATCGCTTTTTTCAAGAAATTCCTTTAATTTTAAAACTCTTGCTTTTACTCTTTTTTCGTATTCTTCTTCCTCTTTAGATTTCATTCATTAGTTAGCTTGATTTCGGTTGAGTGGTTATTATGCACAACGGTTTTGCATATGATACGGCGGGTAATAAGCGGCTGCTTCGGCTGGGCGTAGATGCGGAGTAGCAACTTGGCGTAGCATCTTGCTTTAGCGTCGGCAGGGCAGTGGCGCCGCCTATCGGTTTTATCCGATGTATCAATTTTCTATAAAGTTAGGAAATTTAATTAAAGCCGAATGTGACCGCTGTATTATATGCGGTGTTGTACACTGTATTTTCTATTTCATATTATATGGAATGTAGTCTTCCCAGTACCAAGGAGTGTATATATCTCCAATGCCTAATTCCAACACTTCTTTAAATATACTTTCGGCATTATCACTATTTGACATTAAAAGAATCCCAAGACGTTTCTCAGGAAATATAATTGAATAATGCTGGAAGCCCTCTCCATGCCCTTCTTTAAAATATCCTTGACCATAAGGCGATTTTAAAATACCCCAACCCAAGCCATAACTCAAATCTATACTGTCATTTGCATTTGTTGTCTCAAGTGACTCTGGACCGAACTGTTTCTTTGAATTAATCCGAATATTGGGTGCGAACATAAGATTGGTAACATCAGAATTATGTAAGCTCAATTCAATTATTTTTGTTAGAAATTTTGAATAGTCAACAGGTGTTGTTTCCATGGAACCTGCCGCTCCCGCTTCATCTTCGGTGTCTTTATCAATTACTTTTTCTTCTGTGGTATGTCCATAACAATAGTTGTTTTCAAAGCGCTGTTGCCACACATAACTTGTCATATCCATACCTAAAGGGTCGAAAACACGCTCTTGTGCCAATTGCTCCAATCCTTTATCTAAAATTTTCTCAATAACTATTTGCAACAATCTAATTCCTTCTCCGGAATAACTATACTCGGTTCCAGGGTCAAAGTAAATTTCAATTTCTTCTACTTCAGGCTGAAATACGCCAGTTCTGCTAACCCATCTCCAATTCGGAAATCCTGTGGTGTGTGCTAAGCACATTCGTGCCGTTATATCTTTATACCTCTCATCGTTTTCAAGATTATGAAATCCTCTCCAAACTCTGTCAAATTGCATCTTGGGAATAGGTGTGTCTAAATACTCTTGTAAGGGTTTATCAAGGTCAATGAGCCCTTCGTTGGCAAGTTGAGCCACAATATAGCCAAAAACAGATTTACTTAAAGAAGCTCCATAAAACACTTGATTAATCTTTAAACTATCTTTTTTGGCAAAGTTTGAATAGCCAAATGCTTTTTGATAGGTAACAGTGTCTTTGTTAAAAATTGTTACTGAAAGTCCTGTTATATCTGCTGAATCAACAAGGGTTTTAATTCGGATATCCAATTTAGCTCTTGTTATTGACGAGCCATCTATTCGTTGAATTTGGTTGTTTTCTATTTTTTTAGAGCAACCGACACTTATGTAAAGTATGATAAAAGTAATTAAATATTTCATTTTTTAATATTGTGTACAACTCTCGGATAACATCACAAACCCTAACATTACCCAGAAATCTAATTAATAAAAAACCCCCTACCATTCAGCGCATGAAGGGGAGGGGGCTGTTACTCAAGTTAAAAATAGTAAAAAAGCTAGTTTAAACGTTGTGGTTGTCTATTACGACTCTGTTGCTTTTTTCTTCTTTTTAATTTTAATCTTTAACTCATTTGTTTTTTCATCTAAGTCCATTGAGATAGTATCACCTTCTTTAAGGTTCGAGTTAATAATCTCTTCGGCAAGGGCATCTTCAATATACTTTTGGATGGCACGTTTTAATGGGCGCGCTCCGTAGTCTTTGTCAAACCCTTTGTCTGCGATATAGTCTTTTGCCTTTTCAGACAGTTTAAGCGTATAGCCAATATCTTCAATACGAGCGTATAACTTTACAAGTTCTATGTCTATAATCTTGTGTATGTCTTCACGATCTAGGGTGTTAAACACCATAACATCGTCTACACGATTTAAAAACTCTGGCGCAAATGCTTTTTTAAGTGCATTTTCAATAATACCCTTAGCGTTTGCTTCTGCCTGACTTGTTTGCGCAGAAGTACCAAAACCAACTCCGGTACCAAAGTCTTTTAACTTTCTGGCACCAATGTTAGAGGTCATGATGATAATACAATTTCTAAAATCAATTTTACGGCCTAAGCTGTCGGTTAGATACCCGTCATCTAACACCTGCAACAGCATGTTAAACACATCTGGGTGGGCTTTTTCAATTTCATCTAGCAATACAACCGCGTATGGCTTACGTCTAATTTTTTCGGTAAGCTGGCCACCTTCTTCGTAACCTACGTATCCTGGAGGTGCTCCAATAAGACGAGACACGGCAAATTTCTCCATGTATTCGCTCATATCTATACGTACCAAGGCTTGGTCGTTATCAAACAATTCTCGCGCCAACACCTTCGCTAACTGCGTTTTACCTACTCCTGTTTGACCCAAGAATATAAATGAACCTATAGGCTTGTTTGGGTCTTTAAGCCCCGCACGATTACGCTGTATGGCTTTTACCACTTTTGCAACAGCTTCGTCTTGCCCAATTACTTTTCCTTTAATAAGTTCTGGTAATTCTGCAAGTTTGTTACTCTCGGTCTGTGCAATACGATTTACAGGTACGCCCGTCATCATAGAGACAACCTCGGCTACTTGTTCTTCATCTACCGTTTCTTTATGTAGCGCGCTGTCTTTTTCCCAAGCTTCTTGTGCATCTACAAGCTGCTTTTCTAAATTCTTCTCGTCGTCTCGTAATTTGGCAGCTTCTTCGTATTTCTGCTTTTTCACTACAGAATTTTTAAGTTCGCGTACTTTTTCAAGATCGGCTTCTAGCGTTAGAATTTTTTCTGGCACATGTATGTTGGTAATATGTACTCTAGAACCAGCCTCGTCCATGGCATCAATTGCCTTGTCTGGTAAGAAGCGTTCGGTCATATACCTATTGGTTAAGGTTACACATGCTTTTAAGGCAGCGTCTGTATAACTAACGTTGTGGTGAGTTTCGTACTTTTCTTTAATGTTTTGCAGAATTTCAATCGTTTCTTCTACCGATGTTGGTTCTACCAATACTTTCTGAAAGCGTCTTTCTAAAGCCCCATCTTTTTCTATGTACTGACGGTACTCATCTAGGGTAGTGGCACCAATACATTGTATCTCGCCACGGGCAAGCGCAGGTTTAAACATATTACTAGCATCTAAAGAGCCAGTAGCACCTCCTGCGCCTACTATAGTGTGAATTTCATCTATAAATAGAATGATGTCGTCGTTTTTCTCAAGTTCGTTCATCACCGCTTTCATACGCTCTTCAAACTGGCCTCGGTATTTGGTACCTGCTACCAAGCTTGCTAGATCTAAGGTAACAACGCGCTTGTCGTATAAAATACGAGACACTTTACGTTGTACTATGCGTAGGGCTAAACCTTCGGCAATGGCACTTTTACCCACACCAGGCTCTCCAATAAGCAACGGGTTGTTCTTTTTTCTCCGACTTAAAATCTGAGATACACGTTGTATTTCGTGCTCTCGGCCCACTACCGGGTCTAGTTTTCCTTCTTCGGCTTGGGCGGTTAAGTCCCTTCCGAAATTATCTAACACTGGAGTTTTCGATTTTTTTGTGCCTTTATTACCTGCGTTGCTAGCAAAGAGGTTTTCTTTGTTCTCTTCTTCGCTAGAGGTGTCGTCGTCGTTTGGGAAACTTTCAGACGTTGGTGGTTCTATATAATCGTCGTCGTTTGCAATCATAAGTTTAAATTGATCTTTTACACCGTCGTAATCTACTTTCATTTTGTTTAACAACTTGGTTGTTGGGTCGTTTTCATTACGTAGTATACAAAGCAGTAAATGTGCCGTGTTAATAGACGAGCTCTGGAAAAGTTTTGCTTCCAAAAAGGTAGTCTTAAGCGCGCGTTCTGCCTGACGGGTTAAATGTAAATTCTTTTTATCGTTTGTGTTTGTACCTGCGTTTGGGTTGGCAGGGCTTAGTATTTCTACTTTACGTCTTAAGTGATTTAAGTCTATGTCTAACTGACTTAAAATGGTAACTGCTTTGCCGTTACCATCGCGAAGTAGGCCAAGCATTAAATGCTCGGTACCAATAAAATCGTGACCTAACCGCAGCGCTTCTTCTTTGCTATAGGCAATTACATCTTTTACTCTGGGGGAAAAATTATCATCCATATATAGTGTCTCCTGTACGTCTAAAATTATTCATTTTTGTGATAAATAAGTCAAAAATGATGCCCTTTCATTACAGGTTAGAGTAAAAGGACAAAAAAAACAGTGATTTACCAAGCCTAAACTACGATAGTTATTAACGATTGCCTACTAAATATTTGTTAATAAAATGGTGAATAATGCACCCTGTTTTGGCTCGTCAAACCTTCAGAATTAAGTATCTTGCTTTCTTGATTAACAAAATAAATAAAGAATTATTTTATGGCTGAAGGCGAAAAAGTAATCCCAATAAATATTGAAGATGAAATGAAATCGGCTTACATCGATTATTCGATGTCGGTCATCGTGTCACGTGCACTGCCAGATGTGCGCGATGGTATGAAACCTGTACACAGACGTGTACTTTTTGGTATGCACGAATTGGGTGTGCGTGCCAATTCTGCACATAAAAAATCGGCAAGAATTGTTGGAGAAGTTTTAGGTAAGTACCACCCGCACGGTGATACATCGGTGTACGATGCTATGGTGCGTATGGCTCAGAGTTGGAGTTTGCGGTACATGCTTGTAGACGGGCAAGGTAACTTTGGAAGTATAGATGGCGATAGCCCAGCTGCCATGCGTTATACCGAAGCGCGAATGCAGAAAATTTCCGAAGACATGCTAGCCGACATCGATAAAGAAACGGTAGACCACCAACTTAACTTCGATGACACCTTAAAAGAACCAACGGTACTTCCAACAAAAGTGCCTGGACTTCTTATTAATGGTGCCTCAGGTATTGCAGTGGGTATGGCAACTAATATGCCACCCCATAATCTTTCCGAAGTAATAGACGGAACAATTGCGTACATAGAGGATAACGACATAGACATAGACGGCTTAATGCAGCATGTAAAAGCACCAGATTTCCCTACGGGCGGTGTTATTTATGGCTATGAAGGTGTTCGCGATGCATTTCATACAGGTCGTGGGCGTGTAGTAATGCGTGCCAAAGCAGGTTTTGAAGAAGTAAACGGACGTGAATGTATTGTTGTTACTGAAATTCCCTACCAGGTGAATAAGGCTAACATGATTAAGAAGACGGCCGACATGGTGAATGACAAAAAGATTGAAGGCATTAGCAACATTCGCGACGAGAGTGATCGTAACGGGATGCGTATTGTTTACATTCTGAAACGTGACGCCATTCCAAATATCGTTTTAAATACATTATATAAGTATAGCGAGCTACAATCTAGTTTTAGTGTTAATAATATTGCGCTTGTAAATGGGCGTCCGCGTTTGCTGAATCTTAAAGAAATGATTCACTACTTTGTAGAGCACAGACACGAAGTAGTAACGCGTCGTACAGAGTACTTATTAAGAAAAGCAGAAGAACGTGCTCATATTCTTGAAGGACTAATAATTGCTTCAGATAATATAGATGAAGTAATTGCGCTTATTAGAGCGTCTGCAAATGCAGATGAAGCCCGCGAGAAATTGATGGAGACCTTTAAGTTGTCTGAAATACAAGCAAAGGCCATTGTAGAAATGCGTTTGCGCCAGTTAACAGGTCTAGAGCAAGACAAGCTACGTTCTGAGTACGAAGAGTTAATGAATACTATTAATGATTACAAAGACATTCTTGCTAATAAAGAGCGTAGAATGCAAATCATTAAAGATGAATTGCAAGAAATTAAAGAAAAGTATGGTGATGAGCGTCGTTCTACCATAGAATATGCTGGTGGCGATGTAAGTATTACCGACTTGATAGCAGATGAGCAGGTAGTAATTACTATTTCTCATGCGGGGTATATTAAACGTACTTCACTTACCGAATACAAAGAACAAAATAGAGGAGGGGTTGGGCAAAAAGCTTCGGCTACCCGAAACGAAGACTTCTTAGAGCATCTATTTGTGGGTACCAACCACCAATATATGTTGTTCTTTACGCAAAAAGGAAAATGTTTCTGGATGCGCGTATTTGAAATCCCAGAAGGAAGTAAAACTTCGAAAGGACGTGCAATTCAAAACCTTATTAATATAGAGCCAGACGATAAGGTGAAAGCGTTTATTTGTACGCAAGACCTTAAAGATGAAGAATACATAAATAGTCATTACGTAATTATGGCTACTCAAAAAGGCCAAGTGAAGAAAACTCCGCTTGAGCAGTATTCACGTCCGCGTACCAACGGTATTAACGCCATCACTATTAAGGAAGACGATATGCTGTTAGAGGCTAAACTTACCACAGGCGATAGCCAGGTAATGCTAGCTGTTAAATCTGGTAAAGCCATTCGCTTTGAAGAAGAGAAAACAAGGCCTATGGGTAGAAATGCTTCTGGAGTTCGCGGTATAAGACTAGGAAATGAAAATGACGAAGTGGTGGGTATGGTTGCGATTAACGATAGCGAGTCTGATATCTTAGTAGTGTCTGAAAATGGCTACGGAAAGCGTTCTAGTATTGAAGAATATAGAATTACCAACCGTGGCGGTAAAGGTGTGAAAACCATTAGTATTACCGAAAAAACAGGTAACTTAGTGGCTATTAAGAATGTAACCGACAACGATGGCTTAATGATTATCAATAAGTCGGGTATTGCAATTAGAATGGCGGTAGAAGATTTACGTGTAATGGGGCGTGCAACGCAAGGCGTTCGTCTTATTAAAGTAAGAGAAGACGATTCTATTGCTGCCGTGGCTAAGGTAATGAACGACGATGATGATGTAGAGCTAGACGAAGATGGAAATGTAATTACAAAGCCTATATCAGAAGCTGGAGAAGACAGCGCTGAAGAAAATGGCACGACTCTTGAAAACGATGATACACAAACCGAAGAAAACGAATAAACACAAAACCATGAAAAAATATGTAGTATTGGCAGGAATTCTCCTCGTAACTGCCGCTTCTTTTGGACAAAAGAAGGAAATTAAAAAAGCTCAAAAAGCTTTAAAGAACAACCAAGTAGCAGAAGCTATGGGATATATTGATCAAGCAGAGGGGATGCTTGGTAGTGCAGACAATGATATGAAAACAGATTTCTACCTTACAAAGGGACAAATCTATTTGGCAGATGCCGGAAACAGCGACTTTGAAAAGATGAAGCAATCTGCAACATCATTCAACAAAGTCTTAGAAATGGATGCTACTAATAAGGAGGCACTTCTAGGAGTGCAGCAATTACGTGCATCTCTTGTGAACAGTGCTGTGGCAGATCAAAAAGCCCAGAAATATGCAAGTGCTACTGAAAAATTATATACAAGTTATACGGTTTCTAAAGACACCTTAGACTTGTACAATGCGGCAGAAAGTTCTGTATTGGCTAAAGATTACGACAGCGCCCTTACGTATTACGAGCAATTGCTTGATATGGGCTATACTGGAATTAAAAAAGAATGGATTGCTACTCGAATAGAAGATAACGTGATTGTTACTTTTGCCGATGAAGGAAGTCGTTCTACCAACATGCTGTCTGGTCTTTACACAAATCCAGATGAGCGAATGGCTAAATCTGTAAAAGGTGAAATCTTACGTAGCGTTGCTATTATTTACACCAGTAAAGGTGAAAAAGAAAAAGCAATGAAAGTAATGCAAGACGCCCGTGCAGAGAACCCGAATGATATCGGACTCATACGTGCAGAGGCAGATATGGTTTACCAGATGGGTGATATGAAAAAGTATAATGAGCTTATGCAGCAAATTATCGCTTCAGACCCTACAAACCCAGAATTGTACTATAACTTAGGTGTAGGTAGTGCTAAGAATGGAGATGCAGACAAGGCAATTGAGTACTATCAGAAAGCACTTAAATACAATCCAGAATACTCTGCAGCGATGATTAATATTGCCGCAACTATGCTAGGAAAAGAAACGGCCATTGTAGAAGAGATGAACAATCTTGGAATGTCTAAGGCAGACAACGAGCGCTACGACGTGCTTAAACAACAACGTAAAGACCTATATACAGAAGTAATTCCTTATTTAGAGTCGGCTATGAAGTTACGTACAGATAATATTGAATTGGTAAGAACCCTCATGAATATTTACGACCAAGTAGGCGAAGACACAAAGTCGAAGGCTATGAAGGCTAAACTTCAGCAAATGGAAGGCGGGCAATAAGCGCAACTCCTAAAAAAGCAAAAACTGCTGTCCTAGAGTTTCTCAAAAAGGGCAGCAGTTTTTTTATGCGCTAAATTTTTCGAAGAAAATATATTTAGATGATTCGTTTTATAACACGTAGCTTGTGGGTGTGTTGCCCTAATTTATAATTAAAAATACCTGTATGGTCTAGGCGATCTATACGTACATGTCCGTGTGCGTGTATAATATAATTGTCTTCCATAATAATACCTACGTGAATAATATTCCCTTCGGCATTATCAAAAAAGGCTAGGTCGCCAGGTTCACTTTCTTCAATAAAGCTTAACGGATCTCCTTGAGTAGCCTGTTCACTTGCATCGCGAAGCAATGCATGCCCATTAATTTTATAACACATTTGTGTAAAGCCGCTGCAATCTATCCCAAAGGGCGTTTTTCCACCCCAGAGATAGGGGGCGTTTAAATACAGTAATGCGGTATCAATAATCTTAGCTTTTGGCTGCTTACTTGCAATATAGGTACCTTCAAAAGTGTGTTGTAGCGAGTTTTTAGCCGAAATAGTACACCCAAGAGGAATGGTAATTAATTGTTCTTTTTCAGTAACAATCATACTTATTACATCGGCACTATAGGCAGCAGGCGTATTGTTGAGTTCGGTATACTCTTCTTCGGAAATCGTTAGAAATTGCTTGTTGTCTATATACCCTTCGTACTTATCGAAATAAAACCGAATACGACTCCATTTTTTGCGCTGTTCTAGCACTTTAAATGTATCGCCATAAAGTGCCTGCGTCACCATTTCACTGGTGTCTGCTGCTTCCAGTCGCACAGGTACTATACTTAGATTACAGAGACCGTATTTCATTTGGTTAGCGAAATAGGTCTAATTAATTTCTTTCAATAACCATAGCGCTTGCGCCACCGCCTCCATTACAGATTGCGGCTGCACCAATTTTGGCATCGTTTTGTTGAAGCACACTTAAAAGTGTTATAAGGATACGAACACCGCTACAGCCAAGAGGGTGTCCTAACGATACAGCGCCACCATTTACGTTTACATTGCTATCGTTTAAGCCTAGAATTTTCATATTGGCTAAGCCAACCACTGAAAAGGCTTCGTTAAATTCGAAGAAATCTACATCATCTTGAGAAACACCAGCTTTTGCCAAGGCTTTTGGCAGGGCTTTAGAAGGAGCCGTTGTAAACCATTCTGGTTCATGTGCCGCGTCTGCATATCCGGTAATAGTAGCTAAAGGTGTTAAACCTAGTTCTGCAGCTTTCTCTTCACTCATTAAAACCATCGCACCAGCACCGTCATTAATAGTAGATGCATTGGCCGCCGTAACGGTTCCATCTTTAGTAAAGGCAGCACGTAACGCTGGAATTTTCTCCATTTTTACGTTTTTGAATTCCTCATCTTCGGCAACCACAACAGGTTCCCCTCTTCGTTGTGGCACACTAACTGGTACTACTTCTTCAGAAAATTTACCTTCGCTCCAAGCTTTAGCAGAACGCTCGTAAGATTGAATTGCAAAGGCATCTTGATCTTCTCGAGAGAACTTATATTCTGTTGCGCAAGCATCTGCACAAACACCCATGGCATTTTGGTCGTATGCATCTACTAAGCCATCTTTTTGCATACCATCGATAAGTGTAGCAGGTCCAAATTTAGTTCCGTTACGCATATGCACATAATGAGGTATGTTGCTCATACTTTCCATTCCTCCAGCAACAACAATATCTGCATCGCCTAAGGCAATTGCCTGAGCTGCATTCATAACAGCTTTCATACCAGAGGCACAAACTTTATTTACAGTAGTACAAGGAACAGTATTAGGAATACCAGCACCTAAAGCAGCTTGTCTTGCAGGTGCTTGTCCTACACCTGCCTGCACCACATTACCCATATAAACTTCTTGCACTTTGGCGGCATCTAGGTTTATTTTATTTAGCGCACCTGAAATGGCAACGCTACCTAATTGGGTGGCACTCATAGAAGATAAACTTCCCATAAAACTTCCTATTGGAGTTCTTGCTGCGGCTACGATAACTACTTTTTTACTCATAATTTTTTTTGTGGATTATAATACGGCATGGTACATAGATGCCGTTAAAAATATGCTGCAAAATTAAGCATTTTATACCAAACCTTCAACGTGAAAACGTTAGAGCTTTGGGAATAGTGCAGGGTAAATAGTACCTTTACTAATCGCAAGCAGTATATGAAACAATTTTTTTCATTTCTTTCTAAGAATCAGGCAGATATTTATAGAATACTTCTGTTTGTACTTTCCACGTTTTTAGTGATTTACTTGCTTCCAACAGGAGGGCAGTTTAAATATAATTTTCAGAAAGGAAAGCCTTGGCAGTATGAAAACCTGTATGCACCCTTTAGTTTTACAATAAAAAAATCTGAAAGTGAGTTAGAAGCCGAACGGAAAAACATACGAGATAATGCTATTCCGTATTTTGAGTATGACGAACAGATTGTTACACAGGGGAAAGATAAGTTTGAAGAGCTTTTAACTACTTCTTATGTAGATAGTTTGTTTCAAGTTGAAGAAAACACCATACGTACGGTTGGGATTCAATTTATAAACCAGTTATACCGGTTTGGCGTTACGCAAGAGGTCACCAGATATAACGACGACGATCTTATTTATTTGAAAAAGGGCAATATCATTGAAGAAATTACCTTCGCTCAGATTACGCATGCCGATGAGATTCCTAAAGAAATAGATAAGTTAATTACCCAAAAGAAGGCAGAGAGTTACGGAGACCTACTTAAAATTTTACTAAACAGAAGTATCACCCCTAATATTTCCGTAGATAGAAAGCTTACCGAAGCCTCTATACAATCTGAATTAGACGCTATAAGTCCGAATCAAGGTATCGTTGAAAAGGGCGGAAGAATTATCGCGAAAGGAGAAGTAGTAGAAGGGAATACGTACCAAATATTAAATTCTCTACAAGATGAATATCAATCGATTGTATGGAGCAAGAATAACCACTTTTGGTTGGTGTTTGGGTATGCCATGCTGGTTTCCCTTGTATTTTTAATGTTACTGTTATTTTTAAAGAAATACCGCACCGAAATCTATGCAAATAACACCAAGGTAACATTTATATTTTTCAATATAGTGCTTATGGTGTTTCTAACCACAATTGTGGTAAAGCTAGATGCTAACTATGTATACGTGGTGCCGCTGTGTATTCTTCCACTTATTCTGAAAGCGTTCTTTGACCCACGCTTGGGCTTATTTGTACACGTGCTTACCTTATTGTTGCTTGGATTTATAGTGCCAAATAGCTTTGAATTTCTTTTTCTACAGATTATCGCCGGAATTGTGACCATTCTTACCGTATCTGAACTCTACCGAAGAGCCAACCTGTTTACCTCGGTTGGACAAATAACGTTGGTCTACATCATAGGGTATTTTGCCTTTTTTATTATTCAAGAAGGAAATGTCTTTAGTATGCAGTTAGAGAATTTTGGATATTTTGTATTGGCTGGGCTGGCAACCTTATTTGCTCACCCACTTATTTATTTATACGAAAAGGTTTTTGGCTTGGTATCTGACGTCTCGCTACTTGAACTTAGTGACACCAATAGTAAATTATTAAAAGAGTTAAGCAACAAGGCACCAGGAACATTTCATCACTCGTTAAACGTTGCTAATCTCGCCGAAGCTGCTGCTAATGAAATTGGAGCCAATGCTATGTTGGTGCGAGTAGGGGCGTTGTACCACGATATTGGTAAAATGGAGAATCCAACTAATTTTACTGAAAACCAACTAAGTGGTTTTAATACGCACGATGAGTTAGATCCCAAAGAAAGCGCAACAATTATTATAGACCATGTAATTAATGGAATTGAAATGGCACGTAAAAGGAATATTCCAGACCGTGTAATCGATTTTATTAGAACACACCACGGTACCAGTGTGGTTTACTATTTCTATAAAAAAGAAGAAGAACGCAATGGTTCTGCCAATATTGAAGATTTTCAGTACCCAGGGCCAACTCCTTTTTCCAAAGAAACTGCCATATTAATGATGGCAGATAGTGTAGAAGCGGCAAGTAAAAGTCTAAAAGAACCAACATCTTCAAAAATAGACCGGTTTGTAGAAAAAATAATAGACGGCCAAATGGAACAAGGACAGTTTTTAAACGCCAATATTACGTTCAAAGAAATTCAGTCTATCAAAAAAGTACTTAAAAAGAAACTGAATAATATTTACCATCTTAGAGTTGAGTACCCAGAATAAAGCCCCGTAAGAATCGAATACATACTAGTTATTTTGAAATTTTAATTCAAACGCTGGCGTTAAAGGATTTACTATTTAATCCGTTTGCCTTCGGTTACAAATGAAATACCTTGTTGCCCATAAGTAGAGAGCATTACCGCTTCAAACAAGGGAGCAATAGATTTTGGGTGCATTTGCCAATCGAATATAAAATTGGCGCCCGTGCCGCCTTCGTTATCAACTCCGTCTATAACAATTTGAACTGTTTCTAACGGTCTCACATAAATAGTTTTGTCGAAATACGTTCTAATTGCCTCTCCTGCCGTATTGTAATACACAGCTCGATTAACAAATAGTGTATCTGCAATATTTGGGTTGTGAAGACTTACAGTTGCGGTAAGATCTACATAATCTTGTTCTGTTCTCATAAATATTTGAGAATAGATAGACAAAAATGTACTGCCATTCTCGAGTGAATCTGTTGGGTTGGATTTAAGCATTCGCTTTTCCCAGTTTATAGGATCTGTAGAGCTAAGTTTTCGTTGCTCTCGGCAAGAAAAACAGAGTAGTATAACAATAACAAATAAAAAGTTAATTCGCATAAATGGTAGTTTTACATTGCTCTATAAAAATAACAAATAAAAACGGCGTGTAAGGTTTAAGATGGCATAATATATTGTTAGAATTGAAGATTTAGGAAACGAACTAAGGTTTGGAATTATAGTTATACTTAAACGAATCACTTCGTTACGCCATAAAACAACAAAAGCCACACTATTGTGCAGCTTCCTATTTGTTGTGATCCAGACAGGATTATAGTTCCTTTGATGCTCGAAAGTGCAAATAGGAAGCTCAAATGCTTATGCATCTAAGGCTTTTACTATTTTACTGCTTAAACGAATCACTTCGTTACGCCATAAAACAACAAAAGCCGCACATATTGTGCAGCTTCCTATTTGTTGTGATCCAGACAGGATTATAGTTCCTTTGATGCTCGAAAGTGCAAATAGGAAGCTCAAATGCTTATGCATCTAAGGCTTTTACTATTTTACTGCTTAAACGAATCACTTCGTTACGCCATAAAACAACAAAAGCCGCACATATTGTGCAGCTTCCTATTTGTTGTGATCCAGACAGGATTCGAACCTGTGACCGCCTGCTTAGAAGGCAGGTGCTCTATCCAGCTGAGCTACTGGACCAATTAAAAAATAAAAAACCGAACAAATACTTTGTCCGGTTTCTTGTCGGGGTGGCAGGATTCGAACCTGCGACCTCCTGCTCCCAAAGCAGGCGCGATGACCGGGCTACGCTACACCCCGAGGTGTTATTTTTGCGGAGAGACCGGGACTCGAACCCGGGCAGCACTTGCGCGCTGACAGATTAGCAATCTGCTCCGTTACCACTCCGGCACCTCTCCAAACATTTAAAGAACGTTGTTGTTTTTTAATGCGGATGCAAATGTATGTTTATAAACCGTAGCAAACAAAAAAATAATAGGTTTTTTACTCTAAACATTTCAAGTACTTCAAAAAGAATTCTTTAGGGTAAATCGGATTTTCAATTTGGGCGTTACTTAGCACATCTTGGAAGGTAACATCGAAGTTTGTCTTCATTGTTGTGATGCGCATTGAGGTAATTTTAGACTGTAATAATCGTTTTTCACTAGCGTCATCTAATAAAAAAGCCGCCTCTGATGTACTATTATTTAGTGTTTCTGAGTTTTCTACTTGTCTTCCACATGTTACTTCACCTAAATAGCGTAGGGATGCAAAACTGCCATCTTCTAACTTAAAAGAAACGCGGCTGTCTTTATTAAAACAAAGAATAGGTGGTATTTCCTTAGCATTAACAGACACTTGCATCACCAAAGATTTTACAGCATCCTCGCGCATAAGACTGAAATAAATAAAAACGTTTCTGTCGCGACCTACCAAAAACTCTGTAAGCTCTTCGTTGGTTAATTTAAAGGTCTCTTCGTCTGTATCAATCTGTATTTTATAACTACAATCTTCTGTTTGTGCCAATCCAATAAGTGAACTGCAGAGTATAAATAGTGATAGTAAAAATTTCATAATTAAACTTTTGCGCAAATTAACAAGATTTTATCTTCATTTTCAAGCGTGGTAAAAAACAAATACCGTTCACCCCCTTCTTTTATTTTCCATTTTTTACGAAGTGTTGCGACACTTTCGGGGAAATTACGTGTGGTGATATTGGCAGTATCAAAAGTAATGCCACGACGCATGTCTTTTTTGGTATAGGGAAGTATTTTTTCAATACGAAACCGTCTTCCAGGAAATTCTATCAGCGATTGGTTTGTAAATAAATGACTATGCTGATGCAACTTAGCAACAGCATAGTGTTCTGAAATATATTGAAACCCTCCAGCTTTTAGTATGGCCGCATTTGGCTCATATAAAAACTTTTGAGGATTCTTATACGTTGTGTTGAAAGATGCTTTGTGATTAAAAGAAAAAATAGCTGGACCATCTGTAGTAACATTTGCTGTAATTATTTTTGGATTTGTATCTGCACGCTCATCTATAAGCCATAATAACTCTTTTACCTCATTGTTTACCGCTACTACGTGTATTTCAGTAACCTTTTCTAATTCTTTTATCCCTACTGAAATATCCAGCATTGGAGATGTTTTAATAAGAATGGTCTTGCTTCGACTTAAAAGAAATTGCAGGTGTTTTGGAACGTTAGGTTCGCAATCTTCAAGCAAAAACACCTTTCCTTTCGATTCGTTTCTACGCGAAGGGTCGATATAGAGCACATCAAATTCAGATTCTGTCACGCCTTGAAGTCCGTCTACGGTATGGCAGCTAATATTAGATTGTCCTAATAAATTGAAATTATGGCTCGCAATTTCAGATAGAGATTTATTAATTTCAAAATGAGCTACTTCCTGAAATCTTCGCGAAAAATAGAAGGTGTCTACGCCAAAACCGCCTGTTAGATCTGCCAACGACGTACCGGAGCACAGTTTGGCTTTATATTGAGCGGTAATTTCAGAAGACGTTTGCTCCAAATTGAGCTTAGGAGGGTAGATAACCCCCATTTTATGATACCAAAGAGGTAATTTCTTCTTAATCGCTCGTCTACTTTGCAGTTGTTCCAGTAATTCTTGTGTGGATACTGCAGGAAATTTCGATCCTGCAAATGCTAGTTTTGAGAGGTCTTCTTCGTATTGAAAAATAAATTCTTGAACATCGGTATGTAAAAGTGCTTCGTTCAATAATTTATAAATCTTTAGTGAGTCTTTTTACGATTTTGTATTCTGAAAGAAATTCTTTGGCCACTACTTTAATACTAGTATATGTTGGTACCGCCAAAATCATCCCCGGAATTCCAAACAAGTATCCACCAATTAAGATTACTATAAATATCTCTAAGGGGTGTGATTTAACGCTTTTTCCGAAGATAACGGGCTGACTTACCAGATTGTCAAATATTTGCGCTATTGCATAGCCTAGGGTAACGTAGCCGAGCGTTGGTAAGAGCTCTGACGAAAAATCTGCGCCAAGGTTGTTTGATACCACAATTAGGAGCATAAGTACCCAAGCTATTAATGGACCCAAATAGGGCACTATATTTAAAAAGGCACAAATAAGTGCAATCGCTAAGGCGTTTTCAATACCAAAAATTAGAAGTAGTAAGGTGTAGAATAATGATAAAATGGTAATCTGGAACACCAGTCCGATAAAATATCGTGATAACAATTCTTTAATTTTAATGAGTACTGAAAGAAACCGTTTTTCACGACCCTTTTTTGCAAATGCCATCACCGCGTTTGGTATAAGTTGTTCGTCTTTCAGCAAGAAGAAAGACAAAAATAGAACCGCGAAAAGCCCAATAACGAAGTCGGCTGCATTTTTAAAGAAGATATCGATAAAACTAGGAATTAGCTCCACATCAAAATTCTCTACCGCAGGAGTTTTTTTAATGGCCTCAACCAGGTTTATTTTTTCTACACCAAGATAGTCGCTTGCCTGAATATTTAATTCATTCAAGTCTTTTTTAACCATGTCAAAATCTATTTCGGCTATGCTCTTGCTTTGTTCTACAACAATAGGCACAAAAATGTACAACAACAAAGACACAAAGCTTATCACGCCTAAAAGCGTTAAAAAGGAAGCGAAAGTGTTGCCAAACTTTAACTTTCGTTTTAAAAACAATACAAATGGTCTTCCTATCAGGGAAATAACCGCTGCAATGCCCATATAAAGAATTAGAACTTTAATCTTAAAGATAAACCACAGAAACACCACTATTAACCCTAGAATAGCAAGGGTGCGTAGTAATCCCATAGAGATAATCTTGGCGGTTAGTTTCATGTTCTAAAGATACTAAAATAGGCTTGCGAAAACCTCAATGTTTTGTTAACTCGTATAAAGCAATAGCTGTTGCCTGTGCAACATTCATACTGCTGTTTTGGCCATACATTTGTATGTGGGTAGTAATATCTGAAATACTGAGTAGCTCTTCAGACACACCATGCTTTTCGTTGCCAATAATTAACACAATCTTCTGTTTGCTCTGCAATGATAGGTTTGGAAGTGCAATACTCGCTGTAGCGATTTCCAAGGCAATGGTTACATACCCTTGCTGTTGTAGCTGTACAACACGTGCTGGTAAACTTTCAGTTATTTCAAAAGGGATGTGCTTTTCAGTATTTCTAGATGTTCGCTTGAGTCGGTTAGAGGACATGTCGAACGCAACGTTAGATAGAATCTTTTTTACGCCGAAAGCGTCACATAGTCTAAAGATAGCACCGATATTCGCTGGTGATTGCAAATTATCGCAAACAAGGATAAGGTCATTTTTTTCTTCGGAAAAGGGAGTTGATTTATGATTGTGTTGAAGCATGTTACTTTCTGCTAATCTTGTTCTTGTTGAAATAGCTTGCTTGTCTTTGCGCTTCGTAGTAAAACCAAATAGGCGCAGAAAAACTTATCAATGCTACAAATCCGTAGTACCAGAATAAACCTGTAATTATAACTATTGCCGCTAAACAGACCCAAATAAGATATGCCGAAGGTTCTGCAACGAGCATGTTAATATGACGTTTTTCTATGGTGCCGCAGTGATTACAATTACGACTAATTTCGTCTCCAACTTTTTGTTGTAAATCGTATCTATTGGAGGCTTTTAGCTTCAAGAAATTCTTTTTTTTACAAGATTTACAATAATAGCTAAGTCGCATATATTAATGTTCGAAGGCGTATTTTACAATATTTGCACCCATCTGAAGTGCTTTAAGGCGTATTTCTTGTGGGTCGTTGTGAATTTCTTGATCTTCCCAACCATCTCCAAGGTCACTTTCAAAAGTGTAGAGTAGTAGTAGCCTGCCTTCGTGAGTAATACCAAACGCCTGTGGGCGGGCATTATCGTGTTCGTGTATTTTAGGCAATCCCTGTGGAAATTTATAATGATATGAAAATATAGGATGGTTACCCGGTAACTCTTTCAATTCTTTATCGGGGAAAAGCTTCACTAACTCTTTCCGAAGATATTCATCCATCCCATAATTGTCGTCTATATGAAGGAATCCGCCGCTCATCAAATAATTTCTTAGATTTTCAGCTTCTTCTGCAGTAAAAAAAACATTTCCGTGACCTGTCATGTGTAAAAAGGCATAATCGAAAATATCGATACTCCCAGGCGCAACGGTTTCCGTAGTGGCATCTATGACAGTATTAATCTTCTCGTTACAAAATTGAGCTAGGTTGGGTAGCGCAGTAGGATTGCCGTACCAATCGCCACCACCGCCATATTTTAGAACAGCTACTTTTTGCGCATTGGCACCCAAGGTACATAGTAAAATGGCGATAATTGATAATAATTTCATAGCGGGTTAAAAGTACAAATTAGTAACGAAGCACACCTTACTTTTCTTATGTTTCATTGATAAAGGCAACACTATGGCAGGCAACGACGGCTGCAGTTTCTGTTCGCAACCTAGAGTTTCCAAGATGGACGGGGGTAAAATTGTGTTGCAAGGCCTTGTCTATTTCTGAAGAGGAGAAGTCGCCTTCTGGGCCAATACAGATGAGAACAGTAGTTTTGGGTAACAATATGTCTTTTAACGAATGCTTATTAGTTTCTTCACAGTGAGCAATGCAGCGTATGCCTTCATCATTTGCGTGTTTCAGGATAAATTCTGAAAAAGGTGTAGCAGCATTTAATTTTGGTACATATGCTTTAAGCGACTGCTTCATAGCACTCTGTAAAATCTTCTCATACCGTTCAGACTTAATGACTTTACGTTCACTATGATCGCAAATAATTGGTGTTATTTCTGAAACGCCAATCTCTGTTGCTTTTTCAAGAAACCACTCGTATCTGTCATTCAGTTTGGTAGGTGCAACTGCCAAGTGAATATTATATGGAACAGCATCGTAATTAATTACATTTAATACACTCGCAAGACATGTTTTAGGAGTGACTACTTCAAGTTTTGCTTCAAATATAGATCCGTTGCCATTTGTGGTGTGTAAAATGTCTCCTACTTGCTTTCTAAGCACTTTACCAATGTGTCTGCTTTCTTCTTTATCAAAGCTGATTTCGGTATCTGTTGGTTTGCTATTTGGGTGGTAAAATAAATTCAAATTATTGGGTAGATTTCCATTGGGCATGCTCGATGCCAAGTTCTATAAAATGCTGTAGTTTTTCTTCCGTATTATATCCTTCGGCGCTCACAAAGACCATTTCTTTTATTGGCTTTCCTGTAAAGTCCATGGGGCGCACATTAGGCATGGCTAGTGTTGCTTCCATTTTATCGGCTACCACACGTACCATAAGACGTTCTTTAGTTTCTCCAAAACACATTTTGCCCTTAAAAAGGAAACAATGCCCACCAAACATCTTCTTTTCTGAAATATGCGAAGACCATGGTATGGAAGCGGTTTGTAGCCTATAGATTAGTTCGTCTGAGCGGTTCATATCATTAAAATTTTAGGCGCGCACTAGCAACAACGGTATCTTCTGCAAACATCTCTTGCTTGTATTTGAGTTCGCCAACCATGGCAATCATAGCAGCGTTATCTGTACAATATTCAAATTGCGGAATGTACGTAGTCCAGCCATATCTCTGTTCTGCGTCTTTAAGAGCTGCTCTTATGCCACTATTGGCAGAGACCCCGCCGCCAATGGCGATTTCTTTAATACCTGTTTGTTTCACTGCGTTTTTCAGCTTGTCTATTAGGTAACTTACAATAGTGTGCTGCAAACTTGCGCAGATATCTTCGATATTCTCTGAAATAAAATTGGCATTCTTGGCCGTTTCTTTTTCAATAAAATAAAGCACAGACGTTTTTAAACCACTAAAACTGAAATCTAATGGTCCCACCTTTGGTTTAGGGAATGAAAAAGCTTTCGGATTTCCTTTTTGTGCGTACTTGTCTATTAATGGGCCACCAGGATAGGGAAGTCCCAGTATTTTTGCCGACTTGTCGAAAGCTTCACCCACTGCATCATCTATGGTTTGTCCTAGTATTTCCATTTCAAAATAACCGGTCACTTTAACAATTTGTGTATGTCCGCCACTAATAGTTAACGCGATAAAAGGAAAGTTAGGAGGTGTCTGGCCATCTGCCTTGATAAAATGTGCTAAAATATGCGCTTGCATATGATTTACATCTATAAGTGGAATGTCTAATCCGAGTGCTAAAGACTTTGAAAATGAAGTCCCTACAAGTAAGGATCCCATTAAACCAGGACCGCTTGTAAACGCTATGGCTTGTAATTGTTTTTTGTCGATATTTGCTTTGCGTAACGCTTGATGAACGACGGGAACAATATTTTGCTGATGCGCACGAGAGGCAAGTTCGGGAACTACACCGCCGTATTCGGTATGTATTTCTTGTGTTGCCACAATAGTGCTAAGCACAACGCCGTTGTTAATAACAGCAGCTGCCGTGTCGTCGCACGAAGATTCAATACCTAGAATGTAACAATTTGTGGTTTTCAAAGTACTATTGGCATGTATATTGAATGTCAAAATTAAAACATTACGGCCGTATCAAAAAATTAAGGAAAATAATAGTTCGCACCATAGTAATAATCCTGTTGCTATTGCTTATCGTTGTTATTGTTTTTTCTATCCCGTCTGTGCAGACTTATGTTGCCAAAAAGGTAACCACTAGCCTAAACGAAACCTACGGAACCGATATTAATATTGAACGTTTAGGACTCAATTGGAAGGGAGAAGTTGATATACGAGAAGTACTTATTAACGATCACCATGCCGACACCCTTATCTATGCTAAAGAACTGCAAACCAATATACTTAGTTTTAGAAATTTAATTGCGGGAGACCTAGGATTTGGTAGTATCGTATTAGACGAGGCAAAGCTTTATGTAAAAACATACAAAGACGAAGAAAGTGATAATCTCTATATTTTTTCAGAAAAATTTAATACCAATCCTACTGCAGAGGTAAAGCCATTTTCTATGTTTGGTAACGACATAGCGCTTACCAACAGTACTGTAAAGATTACAGACGAAAATTTAGAAAATGCATCAGTTTTATTCTTAAAAAATGTAAATCTTGAAGCAGACGACTTTAAAATTACGGGTCCAGATGTTGAAGCCCAAATAAAGGCGTTGTCGCTAGATGCTGATAGAGGCTTTACTATTAAAAGTGCTAAAGGTTTCTTTTCGTATACTGAAGAAGCAATGACACTAAAGGAGCTTGACTTACAAACCGAAAATTCTGCCATTCGTGGTACTATGGTGTTTAACTACGGTGAGGATGGATTAGGAGACTTTGTGAATGGAGTAACCATAGACGCCACATTTGATAACACTAAGCTTGCTACAGACGATATCAACACATTTTATGATGAGTTTGGGGCTGAGCAAATAATTAACGTAGACGGTGTCTTTAAAGGCACGATGAATGATTTTACGTTTACAGATACTAATTTAAGTGTTGGAGCTACACAGCTCTACGGAAATTATCATATTCAGAATATATTGAATGACGATGGCTATGTGATATCAGCAAACAATCATACCATACGAACTAGTTACTATGAATTACGCCGATTTATGCCGCGTATTTTGGGTGATGTGCTGCCAAACCAACTGAAAGACCTAGGCACCGTTACTTTTCAGGGAACTACCAGAATTACTGAAACAGATCTTACTACAAGAAGTGGCTTGACTACAGCCGTAGGTACTGCAGACCTTGACCTTGAAATGGCCAACATGAGCGATATAGATCGCGCTACCTACAAGGGTAATGTAGTCTTAAATAAGTTTAACCTAGGGAAAATAGCTGGTACTACATCCTTAGGTCGTATGACGGCAGATTTAACTTTTGACGGTAGCGGATTTTCTCAAAAGACCGTGAATACCAAGGTGAACGGATCTATTAGCTCTTTTACTTTTGAAGATTATACCTATCAGAAAATTCAAGTTTCAGGACGTTTAAAGAACCCGATATTCGATGGGGATTTAATTATAAACGACCCAAATTTGAAAATGGAGTTTAAAGGATTGGTAGATGTAAGTAAGGAGTATAATCAATACGATTTTGAAGCCGATATCGAGTATGCAGAGCTTAACAAGCTTAATTTAATTAAAAGAGACAGTGTTTCTGTTTTTTCTGGTCGGGTAATAATGGACATGGATGGAACCAACATTAATGATTTAGACGGTACCGTAGAGTTTGTACAGACCTTTTATCAAACCGAAAATGCCGACTTCTATTTCGATGATTTTTTAATAACCTCTTCGTTTGAAGGACCAGTACGAACCATTGAAATTAAATCGCCAGACATAATAAATGGAAAGATTTCTGGTGAATTTTTAATTGAAGATATTCCAAATTTGTTTCAAAACAGTATCGCTAGTATTTATACCAACTATATTCCAGCAGAGGTCACCACCAATCAGTACCTCAACTACGAGTTTGAAGTTTACAATAAGATAGTAGATGTTTTTGTGCCTGAGCTTCAGTTAGGGGATAACACAAAAGTAAAGGGGTCTGTAGCCTCAGATGAGTCTAAATTTCAGTTAGATTTCCGTAGTCCAGAACTACTACTTTACAATAATTATTTAGGGAATGTGAATGTTCAGGTAGATAATGACAATCCGTTATTTAATACGTACATCTCTGTAGATTCGGTTTATACCGGAGTGTACGATGTAACAGAGCTAAGCTTAATTAATAAGACAATTAAAGATACCTTGTTTATACGTTCAGAATTTAAAGGAGGCAAAGAAAAGGAAGATCTTTTCAATCTTTCATTGTACCATACCATTAACCCAGAAGGGAAGTCTGTTGTGGGAGTTAAAAAATCTGATATTACGTATAAAGAAAATGTTTGGTATATAAATAAGGACAATAATAATCTTAACAAAGTAACCTTTGACGATAACTTTAAAACGGTTCGTATAGACTCTATGGTACTAAATCATGAGAATGAGTACATAGAAATGGCAGGAGAGCTACGAGATTCGTTGTATAAAGACATTAAGGTTAGGTTTAGAGATGTTAATATTGGTAATCTTGTACCTCCAGTAGATAGTCTTCGATTAAAAGGAAATGTAAATGGTAGGCTAAATTTCCTTCAGAAAAATGGCGCTTATTATCCTAATTCTTCGGTAACTATAGACAATATAGACATTAATGATGTTGCGTTTGGTAACTTGAATCTAGAAATCGCTGGAAACGAGAATCTTTCAAAATATACCATTAATACTACACTCACAAACGATAAGGTAACTTCTATAAGTGCGCGCGGCGAAATCGATGTCGAACCTACCAATCCGCAGATTAACCTCAATGTAATATTAAATGAATTTAACATGCAGGCTTTTAGTCCGTTTGGAGGAGACGTGGTTACTAACATAAGAGGTTTAATCTCCGGAAATGCACGTGTGTCTGGAAGCTATAAATCGCCCGACATTTTAGGACGTTTTAATCTTGAAGATAGCGGATTGAAAATACCGTTTCTTAATACCGATTTTAACATCGATAATAATACTCAAATAGATGTCACCAAGAATAAGTTTGACATTGGTACTACTGTAATTACAGACACTAAATATAACACCACAGGGACGCTAAGCGGTTTTGCATCTCATGTTAATTTTAGTAAGTGGGAACTTGATTTAAACATAGATAGTGATAATATTCTAGCCTTAGACACGCCAAAGTCTGAAGATGCACTGTATTACGGTACTGCTTTTATTAGTGGTACTACAGATATCTCAGGGCCTGTAGATGAACTAACAATTGATGTAACTGCTACAACAGAGCCCAATACTTCGTTTAAAATACCTATAAGCGACACCCAAAGTCTAGGCGAAGATACCTTTATCACATTTTTATCTCCTGCCGAAAAGGAAGCACTTATTAACGGGGAGGTAATAGAAGAAAAGGAGTTAAAAGGTTTGAGTCTAAATTTTGACCTCGATATTACCGACGATGCCGAAGTAGAGGTAGTGGTAGATCAAGAAAACAACTCTAAGCTTACTGGTAAAGGTATTGGTACGCTGTTGATTCGTATAAATACCCTCGGAAAGTTTAAAATGTGGGGGGAATATACGGTAATTGAAGGTATTTTCGATTTTAGGTATGGCGGACTTATACAAAAGAAGATTGGAATTGTACCTGGTGGTTTTATTGTATGGGAAGGAAATCCAGAGCGTGGTAGAATAGATTTAACAGCCTTGTATGAAACTGACGCAAACCCTTCTGTTTTGCTAGACAATCCTTCAGTAAATAGGAAAATCCCAGTGAATGTACTCGTAGACTTGTCTGGGGAGCTTATTCAGCCCGAAATTGATTTTAGAATTGAATTTCCTAGAACGAGCTCTATTGTACGATCTGAGTTAGAGTACAAGTTGCAAAATAGAGAACAAAGGGAGCAACAAGCGTTGTTTTTAGTTGCTTCAGATGCGTTTGTAGACGATAATTTTGGTGGGGCTGGCGCATTTACCGGAACGCTGGTAGATCGTGTATCTGGTTTGGTAAATGAACTTTTTGAAGATCAAGACGGAAAGTTTAAACTCGGTTTAGATTACTCTCAAGGTTCTAGGTTGCCAAATCAAGAAACAGCAGATCGTTTTGGAATTACACTATCTACGAATATAAACGAACGTATTTTAATTAACGGGAAAGTAGGAGTACCGGTTGGGGGCGTGAATGAAAGTACGGTAGCTGGCGATATTGAAGTGCAGTGGTTGGTTAATGAAGATGGAAGTTTACGCATTAACTTCTTTAATCGCCAAGCCGATATTCAGTTTATTGGGGAAGACCAAATATTCGAGCAAGGTGCTGGTATTTCATACTCTGTAGATTTTGATACATTTAGGGAGTTGGTAAATAAGCTTTTTAATAAAAAGATTACTTTAGAAAGTGAAGACGAAATACCTATCATTCCAGACGACAATTCTGTGCCTATTGATTTTAATAATGATGGCAATAAAGAAGACGAAGAGTAGGTGCTTATAAAGATGCAATCATAGAAATTTCCACATTTACGTATTTAGGTAAATTAGCTACCTCTACAGTTTCTCGAGCAGGAGCCGTAGCTTCATTAAAGTAGCTTCCGTAGACTTCATTTATAGCGGTAAAATTACCCATATCACTAATAAAAATAGAAGTTTTAATCACATTCTCGAATGTCATACCTGCGGCTTTTAAAACGGCTTTCATATTCTCCATGACTAAGGTAGTTTCGGTTTTGATGTCACCTATAACTAATTCCCCTGATTTTGGGTCTAGTGCTATCTGCCCAGAAGTATATAGCATATTTCCGAGCATTACAGCTTGGTTATAAGGGCCTATTGGTGCCGGTGCATCTGGAGTGTGAATTATTTTTTTCATAACGTGTGTAGTATTTTAAGTGCGCTTCCGTTTTTTCCAAAGACTAAAAATAGTAACGCCAGAAATTATGGCAATACCAATTAATATGGCTGCACCCGTAATATTTCCGTAGATAACATAACCCGTAGCAAAAAGCGACGTGTAAACAAAGACAATTCCCAAAAGCATTGACGCTAGATCTATTGTAAACACATCGTTTGTCTTCTTAAGTGGGAGGGAAGCATTAGCTGCCACTTTCTTAAAAGGTTTCCAACCATTACCATAAGGCGTTACCGTATTATAGAATTGAGCCAATGTTTTAGTGTCTGTGGGTCTCGTGAGTAAGGTAACAACAATCCAAGAGACCGTTGTAATTGCTACACCTATTACTAATTTTTCATAATCTTCTAATCCGAAATTGGTGAACTCAAAAAATAGTGCCATTACAAACGAAACAATCATACCTGTGATTTCACTATATGCGTTCACGCGCCACCAAAACCAACGTAAGATAAAGATGAGTCCTGTACCGGCGCCAATTTGTAATAAAATGGCAAAAGTGCTAAGTGCGCTGCTCAAAGCCAATGCTAGCAAGGCAGATAGAAACATGAGTACTACTGTTGAAAGCCTACCTATACCAACCAATTCTTTCTCTGAAGCGGTTGGCTTAATAAAACGTTTGTAAAAATCGAGGGAAATATAAGAAGACCCCCAATTTAGATGTGTAGAAATAGTACTCATAAAGGCAGCAATTAATGAGGCTACCACTATACCTAAGAGTCCTGGGGGTAATTCAGCGAGCATGGCTGGATACCCTAAATCGTGCCCCATAACGGCATTCGGAAATTTATCCCCTATGTCTGTAAGTTCTGGGTACATTACTAAAGAGGCTAGTGCGATTAAAATCCATGGCCAGGGTCTTAAAGCGTAATGAGCCACATTAAAGAGTAGGGTAGCTCCTATGGCATTTTTCTCATCTTTAGCAGAAAGCATACGTTGGGCAATATAACCTCCACCTCCTGGCTCTGCGCCAGGATACCAGACGCTCCACCATTGTACAGCAATGGGTATAATTAAAAGCACAAGTAGGGAGCTGGTATCACTAAAATCTGGAAGAAAATTTAATTTATCTGCAACGTTCTCATGTGCAAGAAGTTTATCTAAGCCACCAATTTCTTTCATGTTTACAATATGGTACGCGGCCCATACCGAACCAATCATGGCCACAATAAACTGTAAAAAGTCTGTAAAGATAACACCTCGTAATCCGCCAAAAGAACTATATACAACGGTGATAATTGAGGCGTAGAGTACGCACTCCCATGGTTGGAGGTTAAATAAAATTCCACCAATCTTTATGGCTGCCAAACATACAGAAGCCATAATCATTACATTAAAAAACACCCCTAAGTACAGTGCTCTAAATCCGCGTAAAAAGGCAGCTTCTTTACCGCTATAGCGCATTTCATAAAATTCTAAGTCGGTTAAAACTTTACTTCGTCGCCAAAGTTTTGCATATACAAAAACGGTAAGCATCCCTGTGAGTAGGAACGTCCACCAAACCCAATTTCCAGAAACGCCATTTTGCCTTACAATGTCTGTTACTAAGTTGGGTGTATCTGCAGAGAAGGTAGTTGCTACCATAGAAATTCCTAGTAGCCACCATGGCATATTGCGACCTGATAGAAAAAATTCTTTGGTGTTTTTTCCAGAGCGTTTTGCCACTAGAATTCCGATAAGTAGGAATATGGCAAAGAATGAACCAATTAAAATCCAATCTAGAGTGGCTAATGGCATATATTATACATTTAAGGCCTTTGCCTGTCCAACCCAATTATCACGGTCTATCCGGTCTGGGAAAAAATCGATCATTTCAGTAATAATATCAATATCTTTTTTAGAGAGTTTGCTAATCTGCTCAAAGGTATAGATGCCGATATCGTTCAATTTTTGTTCTATGTATGGACCAATGCCATTAATTTCTGTAAGGTCTTCTTTGTCACTTTCGTCGGCATATCCAAAACTATCGAAGTCTAGCTCTCTTAAATCATCAAAGTCTTCTTCTACTTCAGTAACTTCTTGGAGGTACCTTTCTTTGTTCTTTTCAGCAAAATTAACTGTTGCTGTACGAACTTCTTGAGCATCGTCTTCAGCCTTTATTTCTTGTTGTTTCTTTACAACTTCAATAATCTTTGGTTTAATTTCAGTAAAAATGGTGTCTATATCTCGCACTTCTTTCTTTGGAGGCATTTTTAGTGCATTCACCTCTCTTTTTAGGCGCTCTATTATTTTTCTGAATTTATTTCGTTGCATTCCAACAGCAGAAAAATACCCAATTAAGAAGGTGCTCAACATAAGGAGAAAAACCCCGATGAAGTTTGGCAGGTAAGTAATAAATTCTGTGAGCGCTTCCATTATTTAATCTGTAAATCTAATTTCTATTCGTTGGTTTAAGTTTCGTCCTTTTTCGGTATTATTACTTGCAATAGCCTCGCTCTCACCTAAGGAGGAAGCGCGTATGCGATTCCTATTTATTGGTCCTTTTGCCACTAGATACCAACGAACTTGGCGTGCAAATTCTAGTCCGCGGTGATAGTTGTCGTTGGCATTTCCTACATTGTCTGTGTGTCCGATAACCTCAACAGTTACATCTGGATTGTTATCTAGTGCAACCTTCACTTCAGCTAATAATGTTTCAAGTTCGGGACTTTGTAGCACTCCTGAAGTTGAAAAACGAGGATAAATGATTTTTGTTTCAGGAATATTATTTTTTATAGCCTCCAAGCGTTCTAGGTTTAAAGGCTGAAATAAAAATGAAAAGGCACGACTATACGTACCGTCTATTTTAAAGTCTATAGGTGTGATATGCGGCTTAACAACAATATTAGTAGCGGGAATACCAGTTTCAACAAGAATGTTTTTTAGCTTGTTACCTCGCTGAATACCTATGTTTGGAGATATGGTATTTTCTTCGGCACTGTATTGAGAAGTAATATGCAATTCTGTATTTGGGTGCTCTACAAAGTAATTGTTGAGTTTGTACTTGAAGTCTTTTGTCGCTTGTGGAATGCTAACATCTACAATATTCTTAGCAATCTCAATGGTTTGAGCGTAACTAAACAAGATATCGCCATCTGGCGTGTATGCATTCAGCGTTTTGTTTAAAACACCGCTGTCCTTGACAGCATTTGTAGTATTATTTAGATTTGGTTGACGGTTCTGAATATTTTCTGTTGCTTCGGAAATAGATAACGTATCGAGAGCAGGCGTATCATTTTTTACCCGTTCTATGTTCTTACTTTGTAGCTGATTGTTTTCATCCTGAAGCCAATAATACAGCCAAAGCCCAAAAAAGGACCATACGAGGAACACGCAGAAAGCGATAACAAAGTTCTTCATTTAATTGTAAACCCCTGTAAAAAAGGGTATTGGCAGTTTGATTGTTGTCTACTCAAAGCTATAAAAATTATTGCAGCTTGCTAACATAAATTTAATATGTTTTTCACAAGGCTGTGAACAAATTTTGTTTAGTTTTGTTTCTTCAATATGAAACAGACATCATTACATCATCATCATACACTTTTCCACGCTCTTGCGAGGTGATTTGTTATTGATGTAATTCTTTAAGATATCCAGAACCCGTTTGAGCAATCAAACGGGTTTTTTTATGCCTTTTTTTAAAATTTCAATGACAATGGTAAGAGTAAACAACATAAAAATAAACAAACTAAAAATTGCAGTACAGAAGTCGGGACGCTTACATAATGACTCCTTGCAACTGTTAAAAGAATGCGGGATCGCTATAGATAACGGTCGTGATCAATTAAAGGTAACGGCAACAAATTTTCCGTTAGAGATTTATTATCTGCGTAATGGCGATATTCCACAATACTTGAAAGATGGCGTAGTAGATTGTGCCATCATAGGTGAAAACGTACTTGTAGAAAAAGCTTGTGATATATCCATAGTTGAAAAGCTAGGGTTTTCAAAGTGCCGCGTGTCTTTGGCAATTCCAAAAACTGATGCCTATGCTAATGTAGCCGATTTGCAAGGAAAACGTATTGCAACGTCGTATCCAGTTACCACAACGAACTATCTAGCATCTAAAGGGGTTAGTGCCGAGTTACACATGATTAATGGAAGCGTAGAGATTGCGCCTAACATAGGATTGGCAGATGCCATATGTGATATTGTAAGTAGTGGTAGTACGTTGTTTAAAAATAACCTTAAAGAGGTTGAAGTAATGATGAAGAGTGAGGCCGTTTTAGCAGTGTCGCCCAGTATTTTAGCGCCACAAGCAGCATTACTCAATAAATTACAATTTCGAATTCAAGCGGTTTTAAAGGGTCGTGCTTCAAGATATGTACTATTAAACGCACCCAATGAGAAACTAGCTGAAATAGTGTCTATTTTGCCCGGAATGAAGAGTCCTACCATTTTACCGCTTGCTGAAGAAGGTTGGAGCAGCATACACTCTGTAGTACATCAAGAAGTCTTTTGGGAAGTGATAGATCAGCTTAAGGTTGCTGGCGCTGAAGGTATTTTAGTCTGCCCAATCGAAAAAATGGTACTGTAAACAATTAACAAGAATTATCAATTTTGAAAAAATATATAAATCCGAAAAAATCGGCTTGGCCGCAACTGTTACAACGACCAACACGTGCTTTAAACGACTTAGAAACTACAATTTCTGAAATATTTTCAGAGGTGCAGCGTAAGGGTGATATTGCGGTAGCCACGTATACCCAAAAATTTGATGGCGTTACTATTAATAATAGTCAAGTTTCAGAAGAAGAAATAAATGCTGCGACCATTTCCGAAGCTTTAAAAAAGGCAATACTGCTAGCCAAAGACAATATTGAAACATTTCATAAGGCTCAAAAAACAGCGACGGTTCGGGTAGAAACAATGCCTGGAGTTGTATGTTGGCAAGAAAAAAGACCAATTAAAAAAGTGGGACTCTATATTCCCGGTGGCACTGCGCCGTTATTTTCTACAATTCTTATGCTGGCAATACCTGCGAAGTTGGCTGGGTGTACTGAGATAGTACTTTGCACACCTCCTAGCAAGGACGGAACTATTCATCCTGCAATTTTGTTTACGGCTGCCTTATGTGGAATTACCAAACTCTACAAGGTGGGAGGCGTACAGGCCATTTCGGCTATGACATTCGGAACCGAAACTATTCCTGCGGTGTATAAAATTTTTGGTCCAGGGAATCAGTTTGTTACTGCGGCTAAACAACGAGCCACGAACTATGGGGTTGCAATAGATATGCCTGCCGGACCTAGCGAATTGTTGGTATTTGCAGACGAGACGGCAATTCCGGCTTTTGTTGCTTCAGATTTACTTAGCCAGGCAGAACACGGCATAGATAGTCAGGTTATGTTAGTGAGTACTTCGGAAATCGTACTAAATAACATAATGATTGAGGTTGAAACACAACTTGACAAACTACCACGTAAAGAAATTGCAAAACAGGCACTACTTGGTTCTAAGTCTATTGTAGTTTCATCAGAGGAGGAGGCGATTGAATTAATAAATCAATATGCTCCAGAGCATTGTACCATCATTGCCAAGAAGGAAGCATTTTTTGTTCAGAATATTCAAAATGCGGGTTCTGTTTTTATTGGTAATTACACCCCAGAAAGTGCTGGTGATTATGCTTCAGGAACCAATCATACGCTACCTACCAATGGATACTCTAAACAGTACAGTGGTGTAAATTTAGACAGCTTTTTGAAAAGTGTAACATTTCAGAAAATTTCAGAAAAAGGCATTGAAGCGCTTGGTCCGTTTATAGAAATTATGGCAGATGCAGAAGGACTGCAGGCGCATAAAAATGCTGTTAGCTTACGTTTAGCCAGTATAAGAAATAACGCTCCAACCAGGGAGACTTTAAACAATAGGTGATGAAAAAAAGACTTGAAACCCAGCGTTTGGTGCGTTCTAATGTTTTAAACATGCGGGCGTATAGCAGCGCACGAAATGAATTTAAAAGTGCGGGCGATGATTTCATTTTTATGGACGCAAATGAAAATCCGTTTGAGAACGGATTAAATCGGTACCCAGATCCCAATCAGTCACAACTTAAGAAAACGCTTGCTTCTTTAAAAGGGGTTTCTCCTTCTCAGATACTTTTAGGAAATGGTAGTGACGAGGTGTTAGATTTACTGTTTAGAGCATACTGTGAGCCTAAGTTAGATGCTGTTATTACGTTGCCGCCAACCTATGGTATGTATAAGGTTTTAGCGAATCTAAACGCTGTTAAAATTCTTCAGGCACCCTTGAATGAAAACTTTGAAATAGATATCGCATCAGTGTTGAAAGCAGTTACTGAACACACAAAAATTATCTTCTTGTGCTCGCCTAATAATCCAACCGGCAATGTGATTGAAGCTAACAAAATTAAGTTCCTTCTTAGCAATTTTAACGGGTTGGTGGTTATCGATGAGGCTTACATTGATTTTTGCGAGACAGAAAGCTGGATTACTTATTTAAATGATTTTTCAAACTTAGTTGTTACACAAACATTCTCTAAAGCTTTTGGAATGGCTGGAATACGATTAGGTGTCTGTTATGCGGGAACAGCAATTATTTCGGTTTTGCATAAAATTAAGCCTCCATACAATGTAAACGCATTAACTCAACAAGCGGCTCTAAATCTTCTAGATAAGATGCCTAAGGTTGAAAAGGAAATCGATAAGATAAAACGAAATAGGGGTATGCTAAGCGACAATTTAGAGCGACTAACGTTTGTAAAAAAGGTATTTCCATCACAAGCTAATTTTCTATTGATTGAAGTAGACGATGCGCAAAAACGCTATCACCAATTGATAGAGAAGGGTATCGTAATACGAAACCGTACCAACGAATATGGCTGTAAAAACATGCTACGTATAACTGTTGGAACTGAAAAGGAAAATAAGGAATTAATTAAAACAATGCGATTGTTACAAAACTAACACCATGAAAAAAGTACTTTTTATAGATCGAGACGGAACAATTATTAAAGAAACAGCAGACGAGCAAATAGATGCTTTTGAAAAGATGGTATTTTATCCTAAGGCATTTACCTATTTAGGTAAAATCGCTCGAGAGCTAGATTATGAACTTGTTATGATTACCAATCAGGATGGGTTGGGTACAGCTGCATTTCCGGAAGAAACTTTTTGGCCCGTACACAACTTTATTTTGAAAAGCTTCGAGAACGAAGGGGTAGTGTTTGATGCAGTGTTTTTAGATAAAACATTTCCGCATGAGAATGCAAATACCAGAAAACCAGGAACAGGATTGCTCACTGAGTATATGAATGGAAGCTATGATTTAGCAAACTCATTTGTGATAGGTGATAGGTTAACCGATATAGAACTAGCTAAAAATTTAGGTGCTAAAGGAATTTTTATAAATGATGATACGCATCTTGGTACTACGGAGATTACCGTAAATCGAGAAGATTTAGGCAATTGCATCGCTTTAGAAACCAACGATTGGGAGAAGATCTATGAATTTTTAAAATTAAAAGATCGTGTAGCTACTAGTATTCGAAATACAAACGAAACTAAGATCGCCATCACCTTGAATTTGGATGGAACTGGCAACGCTAGTATTAACACTGGTATTTCTTTTTTTGACCATATGCTAGAGCAAATTGCGCGTCATGGTGCCATGGACTTAGATATTTCGGTAGTAGGCGATTTAGACGTAGATGAGCATCACACCATTGAAGATACAGCAATAGCTTTAGGGGAAGTATTCCATAAGGCATTGGCGAATAAAGTTGGCATTGAGCGCTACGGATTCTGCCTACCTATGGATGATTGTCTTGCGCAGGTGGCTATAGACTTTGGCGGGAGAAGTTGGCTGGTATGGGAGGCAGAATTTAAGAGAGAAATGATTGGTAAAATGCCTACTGAGATGTTCTTTCATTTCTTTAAGAGCTTTACTGATGCTGCTAAGGCGAACTTAAATATAAAGGCAGAAGGTGCAAATGAACATCACAAAATTGAATCAATTTTTAAGGCGTTTGCGCGGGCGATAAAAGCAGCAAAACAAAGAGACGTAACCAAAATGATTTTACCAAGTACAAAAGGAATGTTATCATGAAAATAGTAATAATAGACTACGGTGCCGGAAATATAAAGAGCGTTCAATTTGCCATAGAACGTTTGGGATATCAGGCGATTTTAAGTAATAGCATAACCGAAATTAAGAATGCAGATAAAGTGATATTTCCAGGGGTAGGTGAGGCGAGTAGTGCAATGAACAAGCTTAAAGACGTGGGCTTAGACAAGGAAATCCCGAATTTAACAAATCCGTTGTTGGGCATTTGCCTCGGGATGCAATTAATGTGTGAGGCTACAGAAGAAGGTAACACAAAAGGGCTTGGTATTTTTCATACCTCAGTTATTAAGTTTTCTTCTATGCTGAAAGTTCCGCAGATTGGCTGGAATACTATTCAGAACCTCCAGGGTGACTTGTTTCAGGGAATTTCCGAAGACACCTATATGTATGCTGTACATAGTTATTATGCTCCATTATGTAAAGAGACCATAGCAATAACAAAATACGGAGTGCCATATGCCGCAGCTTTGCAAAAAGATAACTTTTATGGGACTCAGTTTCATCCCGAAAAAAGCGGAAGCAAAGGTGAAATGCTGCTAGCCAATTTTTTAAACCTTTAAGTTAATTGATTTAACATGAAAATTATACCAGCAATAGATATTATAGACGGTAAGTGTGTTCGTTTAAGCAAGGGCGATTATAACACAAAAAAGATATACAATGAGCAGCCACTAGAGATTGCTAAACAGTTTGAGGCACATGGAATCACCAATCTGCATTTGGTAGATCTAGACGGTGCTAAGAGTAAGCACGTTGTTAATTACAAAGTTTTAGAGCAAATTGCTACAAAAACATCGCTACATATTGATTTTGGCGGCGGATTAAAAAGTGACGATGATCTTCGTATTGTATTTAATAGTGGTGCAGATCAGGTGACAGGCGGAAGTATTGCTGTAAAGGCTCCTGAGACGTTTAGGCGTTGGATTGCTTCCTATGGGGCTGATAGAATAATATTAGGCGCAGATACTAAAGAAGGATGGATTGCAGTAAACGGCTGGCAAGAAGATAGTAAGGAAGCAGTAATACCGTTTATTCAAAAATATCAACAAGAGGGAATCGCAACTGTAATCTGTACAGACATAAGTAAAGACGGTATGTTGCAAGGTCCATCCTTTAGTTTGTACAAAGACATACTATCAGTATGTAGCGCACCTGCTAAAAAGAATACTAACAACTCTTTTAAGCTTATTGCTTCTGGGGGTGTTAAAACCTTTGATGAGCTACCTAGACTTGAAGAAATGGGTTGTGCTGGTACTATCATTGGCAAAGCTATTTACGAAAACAGAATATCATTAAAACAACTAGAAAACTACATTATAAATGCTGGCTAAGAGAATTATACCCTGTTTAGACATAAAAGAAGGACGCACGGTAAAAGGAGTACACTTTAAAAACCTTCAAGACGCTGGAGATCCTATTGCTTTGGCGAAGTATTATTCTGAAAATGGAGCCGATGAGTTGGTGTTTTTAGATATTTCGGCTACAGAAGAAAAGCGAAAAACCCTAGCTAAATTAGTACGTGAGGTGGCAAAAACCATTTCCATTCCTTTTACTGTAGGTGGTGGAATCGCTTCGGTAGAGGATGTAGCTATCTTGTTGAAAAATGGAGCCGATAAAGTTGCTGTCAATTCTGCTGCCATTCGCAATCCGCAGCTCATAAACGATTTAGTTGCTGCCTTTGGAACTCAATGTATTGTAATTGCTATTGACGCAAAGAAACTAAATGAAGAATGGATTGTGCATCTAGTAGGTGGTAAAGTGGCAACCAAGTTAAAATTGTTTGATTGGGCAAAAGAAGTAGAGCAAAGGGGTGCAGGAGAGATACTATTCACCTCTATGGATCATGATGGAACGAAAAACGGTTTTGCAAACGAGGCTTTAGCAGAACTTTCGCAATTGGTAAACATTCCAGTTATTGCTTCTGGAGGAGCAGGAACAAGTTCACATTTTGTAGCGACTTTTAAAGAAGGTAGGGCAGATGCGGCGCTGGCGGCAAGCGTTTTTCATTTCAAAGAAATAGAAATTTCAGCAGTAAAAGAAGCATTAAAAAAACAAGGAATCTCAATTCGATTATAAGATTCAAAAAATAGTAACAATATAAATACAAAACTATGATTATAGACTTCAAAAAATATGCAAACAGCCTAGTACCGGCGATTATTCAAGATAGTTTAACCAAAAACGTTTTAATGCTAGGCTATATGAACGAAGAAGCTTTCAGCAAAACCCAAGAAACAGGTAAGGTTACTTTCTTTAGTAGAAGTAAAAACAGACTATGGACAAAAGGAGAAGAAACAGGCAATTATATGAACGTTGTTTCTATTAAAAACGATTGTGATAACGATAGTTTGCTTATTCAAGTTAAGCCTGAAGGGCCGGCATGCCATACCGGAACAGACACGTGTTGGGGAGATAAAAACAGAAGTACCTTTGGTTTTTTGTCGTATCTAGAAGATGTTATTGAAGATCGGAAAAATGATAAAGAACAACAAAGTAGCTACACGGCTTCGTTGTTTAGAAAAGGCATTAATAAAATTGCCCAAAAAGTTGGGGAAGAAGCTGTAGAAGTTGTGATTGAAGCGAAAGATGATAACGATCTTGCCTTTTTAAATGAAAGTGCAGATTTAATGTTTCACTTTATGGTTTTATTGCAGGTTAAAGGGTTTCACATTCGAGACGTAGAGAAAACACTTCAATCTAGACATAAATACGACCGCAATGCGTAGCAGACAATTGTGGCGTGAAAAATACAGTATCGCCTGAAATTACAAATAAGATAACTTCAGGCGATACTATAAATGTTAGTTGGTGTAGATTTTATAATTTAGCAGCCAATCCTTGTGCTACTTGCGTCCAACTTCCCGTTTTCCCAACTTTTTCACCAAGTCTAACAATAATCACGTTTTTCTCTGGATTCACATAAATGTGCTGACCTAGGATTCCTTCGGCTTCAAAGGAGTTGTCTTTTGTGTTAATCCACCATTGATGCTGGTAGTAGGCTACGTTAGCGCCTGAACTATCAATTTTTGTTGAATTCTCAACCCATTCTTTTGGAACAATTTGTGTGCCATTCCAGTTTCCTTTGTTCAAATATAGCCTACCAATTTTTGCAAAATCACGTGCGCGAGCATTAAGGCAGCAAAAAGTTTTTTCCACTCCGTTCTTCTTTCTGTCTAAACTCCAGCTAGCGTCGTATTCCATACCCAATGGTTTCCATATTTTTTCTTCAAGATATTCTGAAATGTTCTGTTGTTGGAGTGCAGCATCTAAAACCAAGCCTAATACTTGACTATCGCCGCTGCTATATTTAAAGCGTGTTCCAGGTTCATAGGCTACTTTTAGGTTAGATACAGCCTTCTTTAGGTTGGTTCCGTAGTAAAACGTAGCTGCGTCTCCAAACGGATTGGTATAACTTTCATTAAAATCTAAACCAGACGTCATATTTAGTAAATGTTCGATGGTAATTTTTTTGAAGTCTTCATTGTCTAATTCTGGTAGATAGTTGGTGATTGGGTCGTTAATAGAGTTGATATGTCCGTCTTTAATAGCACATCCAATTAAAATTGAAAGCACAGATTTACCCATAGAGAAAGAGTTTACGATAGACTCTTCTTGATAGTTGTTGAAATAATTCTCATAACGAATAGTGTCGTTTTGAATCACCATATAAGCAACAGTTTTGTTAGCGATTAAGTACTCTTCAAATGAAATTTGTTTTTTCACTCCATTTGAAGTTACCGATAAAGAGTCTTGAATAAATGGTTTTGTAGCTTCTGAAAAGTGAAACGCCTCTGTTGGCTTTTCGATAGTTCTACTTGGGAAAATTTTATGGTCTGTAATATTTGCGAAATTGTAATACGCAAACCGACTTAATTTACATGATTGGCAAAGAATACATATTAAAACTAGGGTGATAACTTTTCTCATAATAGATGTTTTTAGTGATTGTTTTATGAGACAAACATATTGTGCTAATCGCTGTTACACCAATATATACAATGCTTTGGGGTGAAATGACGACTCCTTGTGGTGAGTTGTTAGAGCAAAATTTGAATAGTAGCTTCCTTGGGGCGAATAATAATAGAGATTTTTATAGGTTCTAACTATGATTTATAAAAATTCACGCTATCAAGAATTGCCAAATTGTTTTTTTACAGTTTCTGTGTATGTCTTAGAGACGGGAATTACAGTTTCAGATCCAAGAATAATACTAAGCTTTCCCGATTCCATTTTATATTGTTGAAAGTGATATGGGTTTATGAGATAAGATCGGTGGGTTCGTAATAGGGATGGTACCATAGTCTCAACGCGAGATAATTTATTTCTAATCAATTGCTTTTTTGTTAATCCGTTGTCAATGTATAGTACTTCAACATAATTGTCGTCTGCTTTCACACAAATTAAGTCGTTTAGTTGCACTCGTAGTCCTTCGTAGGTTCCTTCGCCTTCAATTTCAATTTTTGAATCGTTTAGTTTCTTTTCAAAATAGCGTCCGAAAGCCCAACGGCCAATGGCAAGAATAGGTAAAATAGTGGCTATTGCGGGTGCATAAATACTTGTAACAAAGTATTGTAAGGTGTAGGGATTATTCGCACCAGGCACAATAATATAAAGGTATACGCTGCGCGATAAAATAAGTCCGAACACAGTCATTCCTAAAAAGAACAGAAGTTCACTAGAAATAGACCAAGATTGTTTATTCAATTTATATAAAAATCCTTGAATAGGTAGTACAACGATGTAAGCCAAAGCACCTGCCACACCATAGATGGGTAAATACTTCAGTTTTTCTAGCCAACCTTCAAACTCGTGGGTGTCTAGAGGTTCAGTTAAGGAGAGAAATAGGAAAATCCATATAGCCAAACCTAGAGCAATAAGTAGATGGTGTTTTAGGAGCGGGTCGAATGGGTACTTGGATTTCAGCAAAAACTAAATTTTTAAAATTTCATATAAAAGTATAAAAATAGCGTAGTTTTCCTACCTTTAAATATCAATTCAATTCTATGAGCGCTAAGAGAAGAAAAAAGACTAAAAAACTACCCATAGTGAGAAGGCCTATTATTCATAATGAAGCTCCGGGTACAGTTACGTATACAGGGCATAAGGTTAATGCTTCTACAAAAGTTGAAATAATTGACTACTCTAGAGATCATTATAAACGTTTAGATTCTGAGAATATTGAAGATGCCTTTGGTTTTGAAACTTCTGAGCATATAACGTGGATTAATATAAATGGGCTTAACAATACGAAGGAGATTGAACGTTTGGGAGAATACTATAATTTACACCCTCTTATTCAGGAAGACATAGTAACCACCAATCAGCGTCCTAAAATGGACGAATATGAAGATTATCTTTATATCGTATTTAAAATGCTTCATTATACAGATGATGGCGATTTTGTGAACGAACACGTGAGTATGATTGTGGGTAACGACTATGTTACGACCTTTCAAGAGGCAGATGGAGATGTTTGGGATGGATTGCGAGACCGATTGGAAAATGCCAAAGGACGTGTAAGAAATGCGGGCGCAGACTATTTGATGTTTGCATTGTTAGATGCTATTGTAGATAATTATTTTAGTGTAATTGAAACACTGAGCGCTAAAATAGAACTTATTGAAGACCAACTATTTGAAGATGCTGTTGAAGATGATATTACGCAAGACATACAGACACTAAAGAAAGAAATTTTGCGCATAAGGAGGGCGGTTGTACCGCTGCGTGAGGTGGTAAACAGGCTTGAGAAGACAGATACTCCGCTTATTGAAGTGAGAACGCAAAATTATATTCGAGATTTATACGATCATATTATTCAAGTTTCTGAAAGTGTGGATATTTATCGCGAAATGATTTGGGGTCTTATGGATATGTATATGACTACCATATCTAATAAAATGAATGAAGTGATGAAGGTGCTTACCATTATGGCATCCATTTTTATTCCCCTTACTTTTATGGCTGGTATCTACGGAATGAATTTCGAGTACATTCCTGAGCTTAAATTTAAATACGGCTATTTTGTGCTATGGGGCGCAATGATTCTCGTGTTTTTTGGAATGTTGTATTATTTCAAAAGAAAGAAATGGTTATAGACTTAGTAGTTATCATAAAAATGAGGTTTCAGAAATACTGAAACCTCATTTAATTTGTAGCTATTTCATAATTAAGAAAGCCACCCTTTTTGCTTTGCACCTTTACTGTAAAAATATAAGAATATAGCAACGGCTATCACCAATAAAGGCATCACTATGCTAACTGCACCAGATACGTCCATAATATCTGTTGCCAATAGCCAGTATAATTCTATAATAAGGACTGTTATAAGGGATATACCGAATAAACTGGCGGCAATTTTCTTACGCGCTAAGAGAAGAATGCAGCCTAAAACTCCTGTAAACACTGCTATTCCAAATATAACTGCGTACCAAGTAGGCAGGGATTCCATTATTGCGAATTCTTCTGCAGAGACCGTTTCTTTGATACTCTCTAGTTCATAGTTACCAAGGTAAAACTGATAAACACCCATTAAATTCCATAGGAGTGCGAGTACTGCGATAATAAAAAATGAGGTTGGTGGTTTGTGAGTCATAATGTGTAATGTTTACGTGGTGAGAATTAGCGAAAAACTATTGGTTATCTTCTATAGATTTATTTTTCTTAGGTAAGCCATCCTTTTTGAGCAGCACCCTTACTATAATAGTACAGAATAATAGCAATCACTATCACAATTAAAGGCATTCCGTAGGCCAAAAAGGCTCCGTTGATTTCGGCAGAATTTGTAAAGAACATACCATAGCACATATTAATAAGAACTCCTAGTAATGAAATCCCAAGCAAAGGAACGGCTAATCTCTTTTTAAGCACCAAACAAATAGATCCCAATAAACCTGTAATAGTAGCAATACCATACACTACAGTATACCATGAAGGCAATGAATCCATAAAAGCAATTTGTTCTGGAGAATATATTTCGGCATACATTTCTGGGGTTGCTAAGAAGGTGTCGTATACGAATAAATAGACACCGTAGGCGTTCCATAAAATACCAAAAACAATAGCAATTATCCAGAATAAAGCGTTGGGTTTTGAAGTTGACATAGTGGTTTGGTTTAAGGTTATTACTTATAAATATAGGAAATTTGCGGTATCTTTATTTTTCAAAAGGAAAACATGAGTATATCTATACCAAAATCATCTTTAGAATTTTTGCTAAATCTTGCCAAAAACAATCACCGTGATTGGATGCAAGAGCATAAAAAAATCTATCAAGCAAGTGAAAAGGAGCTTAAGAAATTTTATGCTTCAATAGAGGATGGTCTGAACAAAACGGATGAAATATCAAAAACAAAAGTTTTCCGAATTAATAGAGATATTCGTTTTAGCAAAGACAAAACTCCCTATAATGTACATAGAAGTGTTAGTTTTAGTAGGGCTGGAGCACATCGAAGAGGTGGCTATTATTTGCGAATTGAACCAGGTAATAAAAGTGTAGTTGCTGGCGGATTTTTTGGACCAGAGCCGGCCGATTTATTGCGAATAAGAAAGGAGTTTGAAATGGATGCAACCGAAATACGTGCTATTCTTGCCAATCCCGAATTTAAAAAGGCATACGGTGGTGAATTTGATGCATGGAATCCAGTAAAAACAGCGCCTAAAGGATTTTCTAAAGAAGACCCTAATATTGATTTAATTAGGCTGAAAAATTTTATTGTTACTCATAAGTTCAAAGATACTGAGGTAATGGCGCCAGATTTTGCAGAAAAAGTACTACATCATTTCCAATTACTTAGGCCCTTTTTCGATTATATGAGTGATGTGCTTACTACCGATTTGAATGGCGTATCTACACTTAAATAAAAAACCCTTCCACAATGAAGTAGAAGGGTGTAATCACTTATTTATGCGTTACTTATTTATTTTAGTCTAAACGTTACACGACGCACCAACTGTCTTGCTAAGGCAGAGTCTTTTTCTACAGAAGCGTCTTCGCCATTGCCTGTTACTGTTAATCTCCCTGCTGAAATTCCAGAAGCTACCAAAATTTCTTTTACTCTATTAGCTCTCTGTTCAGATAAGTTTTTATTGTAGTTTTCGTTACCAATCTCGTCTGCATAACCAATTAATTCTGCATGAGCCGACGGATTTTCCTGCATATACTTAATTAGGTAGTTTATGGCTTCAAGAGAATATGTTTCAGGTGTAGTACTGTTAAATCTGAAGTATACGTTTACGTATCCTTTATCTAACAAGTCTTTCACATTAATACCTCCAGCAGTATTTTTAATGTAATCAGATTCATTTACATATCTGTTGTCTAAAGAAGACTCTATTTCGTCTGGAATTCCATTTTCATTTTTATCTATTGCAATTCCTTTAGTATTTACAGCAACACCAGACATAGTGTTTGACTCTCTGTCTAAATAATCTGGAACACCATCTTGATCTGTATCGATAAGGTCTGTTTCAATTTTCGCTAGACGCTCTTCTAACTCATCAATTTTAAGTTGGCGGTCATCATCTTCAGAATACCAATCTGCGTGTGTTTTGTTTTTTCCTAAATACACTGTAAATCCAGCAGAAAAATTATAGAGTAGTCCATCGTCAAATTTTCTGTTGGCTTCAACAATAGGAGCGGTACCGTCCCATGTTCTTTGGAGGCCAATATTTCCAATCATGCTCACGTCTACGTTAAATGCAATGCGATCGCTAATTTTCACCTGTGGTGTTATTCCAAATGAAATATTTGCTAAATGCTCAGACTCGTCAGAATCGATAGGCGCCTTGTAATTTAAATTAGAGTAGCCAGCACCTGCATGAATTAGCAATCCGAAGGTATTGGTCCAATCTGAAAAGTCAAGTACATTTCCAACGTTTACTACACCTTCCAAAGTACCTCTAAGATAAGTTGCTTCAAAAGGAAGACTACCTTCACCATTATCTTCGTCTATATTATTGTAACCAAATGAGGTTCGAATACCAAACTTATCGTTTAGCATATAACGAACTCCCAATGACCCCTGAAACGGACTTGCTCCGGTGATAAAATAGCCATCTGCAAAAGAACTAACAGGCTTGTGGAGTCCACCACTTAGTTCTATAGACCATTGGTTGTATTGTCCAAATGTTTCTTGATTTTCTTCTTGTGCGTTCAAATTAATACCGGCAAAAACCAGTAGTAAGGATAAAGTAATTTTTTTCATAGATTCTAGATTTGTTTTGTACAAAAATAGAAATCAGTTTTACCGTTTCAACAATAATTTGACAGTTTTAAAGAAAGCTTAACATCTTTATTAATGGGCTTTCCGCGCATTTGAGATAACATTTTGTGCAATAGATTATCTTTCAAACCTATAGCTTTTTTAAGGCAAATTTTTACGCCACAGAAACCGAAACTTGCTCTAGTAGCATGATGTTATTTTTTAACCGTTCCTTAACAATATTCATCATCCGTTTGTTCAACGCAGATGAATTTTGAATGTATAAATCGTATTCAGCCAACGTAAATTGTCCGATTAAAATCCCTTTAAGGCTATTTCTAAATTTCATGTCTTTATGGATAGCATTTTCAATGTAGTCCATACGTTTTTCGATAGGTAAATCGTAAAAAACGTTTTTATGTTTTCGACAATAATTTTGAAAAGCAGCAACTAACAAGTCGTTTTGAAGTTTTGCGATAGGCCGTAATGTTTTATTCTGAAAATATTCTTCAGAGGACATTCCGGGATGTAATTTAGCAGATGCGATTTCAGGACGTAATTCTAATAACGCGGTATCTCTAGAATTCATAGTTACTGGGTTTTATTAAATGTACTAGAAATGCAGGTAAAAAAGCGCTTCTCACCCTGAAGTTATAAACGCCTTTTCAACAGTATTTGCGTTAAAGTAGTCTTAAGGAGCGCTACTATTTATAAGCCCTTGCGTATTTTTAAAAGAAAAACAGATGAGCACAGTAACTTCCGTAAACCCATATTCTGGAGAAGAAATAGCATCATTTAAAACACATACAAAGTCAGAAATTTCAGAAATTCTTGAAAGTGCCAATGAGCGTTTTTTGTCTTGGCGTACAACTAGTTTCTCAGAACGAAAGAAACTCATGCTTGCTGCCGCTTCAGAATTAAAAAAGAACAAGAAGGAATATGCAGGCATGATGACGCAAGAAATTGGGAAGCCAATAACGCAATCTCTTGCAGAAGTAGAAAAATGCGCTTGGGTTTGTGAGTTTTATGCCAATGAAGCCGAAAATCAACTAGCCAATGAGCTTATTGAAACCGATGCTCAAAAAAGTTATACTAGCTACGAACCTTTGGGGGTAGTGCTGGCAGTTATGCCATGGAATTACCCGTTTTGGCAAGTATTTCGATTTGCGGCACCAGCGCTTATGGCAGGTAACATTGGGGTTCTTAAGCATGCTTCTAATGTTTTTGGAAGCGCCCTGAATATAGAAAAGGTATTCACTCGCGCAGGTTTTCCTGAACACTGTTTTACAACCCTATTGGCTAAAAGTGATGCCGTAGAAGCTATTATTGAAAACCCCATCGTTAAGGCAGTCACTTTAACGGGTAGTGGCCCAGCAGGCGCGGCGGTTGCAGCAACTGCAGGACAGCATATAAAGAAATCTGTTCTAGAGTTAGGGGGTAATAATGCCCTTGTTGTTTTAGAAGATTGTGACATAGATGCAACAGTGGCAACCTGCGTACAGGCTCGTTATCAGAATACAGGGCAGAGTTGTATTGCTGGGAAACGATTACTCGTAGCTGAGGGTATAGCCGATATGTTTACTGAAAAATTAGTGCAACAGGTTCGAGAATTAAAAAGTGGAGACCCTTTAGATGAATCAACTTATATAGGAACCATGGCTAGAGAAGATTTGGCAGAAGAATTAGAAGAACAAATAAACCAATCTGTTGCCAAAGGCGCCAAGTTATTGCTAGGAGGGAAGCGGCAAGGTGCTTATTTAGAGCCTACTATTTTAAGTGAGGTTACACCAGAAATGACTGTTTTTAAAGAAGAAACTTTTGGTCCTGCGTTGTCAATTACAACTTTTAAAACCGTAGATGAGGCAATTGCCCTTTCTAATAACTCTAAGTTTGGGTTAGGGGTCTCTGTTTTTAGTCAGGATATTTCGGCTATCGAAAAATTAGTTTACAAATTCGATGAAGGCGCAGTGTTTGTAAATGAGCTCGTTAAAAGCGACCCTAGGTTGCCATTTGGAGGTATAAAGGCGAGTGGGTACGGTAGAGAATTAAGTAAACATGGTATACAAGAGTTTATGAATAGAAAAACCGTTTACATAAAATAGGAACACACACAATTTGTTTATAAAAAAAAACCTCTCAAGATGCAAGACTTGAGAGGTTTATTATTCAGAATTATATAGTATCTATTTATCTGACAAGAATTCTTCTTTGCTCTTTACGGTTATATTCATGTCATTCTTTTCTAAGAACTTCATGAACTTCTTACCTTCTTTATCTTTAATTCCTGCAAAGCGAGTCTTCTCGTTTGCGTACTCTTCCTTTATAAGCTCATAGTTTTGTAGTTGCGCTCCAGAAACTCTGTCGTAACTACCCGCTACATTAGCATACAAGTCACCCATGCGCTCGCGTAATTCAGGCTCTGCAGAAGCTACATAGTTATCTCCTGTAGTAATAACTAAATCGGTACGAAGATCTTCTAAGGCATCGTACAACTGCTGCGCAGCTTTTTTACCCTTCGGATTGTTTTTTATGACCTCTTGCGCCTTGCTTTGCATTTCTCCAATTTCATAAACTGTATAGGCAAGGTCTTCAACCATGTTAAACATTTCCTTTGTAATGTTTTCCTGCTTTTTACGCTCTTCTAGCGTTGTTATAGCAGTGTCATCATACTTTGTTTCAATAATGTGCTCGTAGGTGTCTTTACCTTTTTTAAGTACTACCTTGTATTTCCCTGCGGAAACTCTAGGTGATGTAAATCCGCCAAAAGACAAGGTTTTAGCCTGTGCCATTTTCGGATTGGTTGTATTGAAACTCCAATTCACCACGTTAATTCCTTTAGATTTTCCTGGGCTTAATGTTGTGAGCGTATTACCTTCCATATCCTGAATTTCCATCGTCATTTTTCCAAAGGTATGGCGTTTCTTTAAGTAGTAGATTATTCTAGCAGACGTAGATTTATTGGCTCCTACGAATTGAGTTTCAGCTCCAAAACCACCAGAAAAGCCACCTTGCTCAACCATAGTTACAGGCTCACTTTTAAAGAAGTGAACGTCTTTTGCAAGCATTGATTGATTTACTTCGCGTAGCGGGCTAATGTCGTCTAGAATAATAACACCACGACCATGCGTACCCATTACAATATCATTGGTTGCTTTTTGCATATCGATGTAATGCACGGCTACAGGAGGCATGTTATTTGTAAAATGAGACCAGTTTGTACCACCATCTACACTAACGTATAATCCAAATTCAGTTCCTAGAAATAATAGGTCTTCATTTTCGTAATCTTCTTGAATATTTCTAACAAAGGCATCTTTATCTATATCGTCAGAAATAATATTCTTCCAAGTTTGTCCGTAGTCTGTTGTTTTAAGCGCATAAGGCTTCATGTCTCCACTTGTATGACCTTCAAACACGGCGTAGGCAGTACCTTTTCCATGAACACTGGCTTCTATATGGTATACCCAAGTATTGCTAGGTATGCCCACAAGGTTAGCAGTAACATTCGTCCAGTTTTTACCACCGTCTTTAGTAACCTGAACATTTCCGTCGTCTGTTCCTACCCATAGAATATTCTGGTCTAAAGGAGACTCTGCGATTGTAAAAATAGTTGTGTGATTTTCTGCACCACTATTGTCTACAGAAAGGCCACCAGATTTAGATTGGTCTTGCTTTGTAGGATCATTGGTTGTTAAATCTGGAGAGATAATCGTCCAGCTATCACCCATATCATCAGATTTGTGAACAAACTGGCTTCCCATATAAAAACGGTCTGGTACATGAGCACTTACAGCCATAGGAGCATTCCAGTTAAATCTTAATTCAACATCACCTTTTCTAGGCAAAGGTTGAATAGTCTTGGTTCTGTTCTTATCTACATCGTAGCGCCAAACATTCTCGGCACCTTGCATTTCAGAATAAATAATATTTTTTGTAGGATGTTTCAGCACTCTAAATCCGTCACCAGCACCAACACTATTCCAGTCGCGCGCATTAACGCCACCTGGAGAGGAGTTAGGAGCCCACCAGCTACCGTTATCTTGTAATCCACCATACACATTATAAGGCGTTTCGTTGTCTGTGCTAATATGGTAAAATTGTGACAGCGGTAGATTTTCAACAATTTCGAAAGTAGTACCTGCATTCCAAGAGCGGTACACACCACCATCTGTACCTGCGTACATAATATCGCTATCGTTTATATGAAATACAACATCATGAATATCGCTATGCATGTTTCCTAAGTTCTTAAAGGTCTTACCACCGTCTCGGCTTATAGAACCACTTAAGCCTCCTTTTACCACAATATCTGGATTTCTTGGGTCTATGGTAATTCGAGAAAAGTAAAAAGGACGAACTGTAAGTCCGAAATCATTATTTAGGTGCTCCCAAGACTGTCCAGCATTTTTAGAAACCCACAATCCATTTTTCTCTTTGTCCTCAGTTTCAAGCACAGCATATAATCTATTTCCATCGCTTGGAGCAACGGCAACAGCAATTCTTCCTAGTTTCCCAGCAGGAAAACCATTATGGATTTTATTCCAAGTTTTACCACCGTCTGTAGATTTGTGTAACCCGCTGTTCAATCCACCAGAATTAAAGCCCCAACCAGTTCTTCTAAATTGCCACATTGAAGCGTAAAGAATATTTGGATTCTTCGGGTCCATAATAACGTCACCAGCACCCGTAGAAGGCCCGATGTATAAAATTTTGTTCCAGCTTTTACCGCCGTCTGTAGATTTGTACACTCCGCGATCTTCGCTGTCACTCCACAATGCTCCTAATACTCCAACATAAATTTCGTTTGTGTTGTTTGGGTTAATTACTACAGAAGCAATGCGTTCACTATTTTCAAAACCAGGAATTTCTTTCCAAGTTCCGCCGCCATCTGTAGAACGAAACAATCCGTTACCAACAGATACCGAGTTACGAGGCCAGGTTTCTCCCGTTCCTACCCAGACAATATTATCTGGATCTTTAGGATCTAAGGTTACCACCCCAATAGATTGCACATGGTCGTCAAAAATAGGGGAGAAGGTAGCACCACCATCATTACTTTTCCAAACACCTCCACCAGCGCTACCGGCGTACATAATACGGGAGTTCGTTGGATGTACTGTGAGATCGTTAATACGACCACTCATTAGTGCGGGACCAATATGTCGAGCTCTAAGGTCGCCAAAAAGTTCTTTTCCTTTTAAGGTAATTTCTTGCGCCTGATACGTAGCAGGAAACAAGGCCAATGCAAAAATTGCGATTAGTAGTTTTTTCATGATGAATTTATTTTGGTGTTAGCTAAATAATGGTTTAAGCGTTCAGAAACAGCTATTTTATGAGGATTCTGATGTTTCTGAGTAAAAAAAATCCCCGACTAGCAGGGATTTTTTAATGTTCAGATATGTTTATTTTTTTTCTGTCTCTGGGAAAGCAAACAATGACATGTCTATTTCTGGATTTAGAACAATTTCGTTTACAATAAGACTTTGTCCTGCCATACCCATGTCGAACGGAAAGTAAAGACCGTCAACTTCTTGGTAGTCACTCATAGTGTTAGAACTCATTTGGCCTTTCATAGGTCCAGATTTTATTTCAGACTCACTAGAGATAATCACCATGTTTTCTGTATCAAAGTAGTGGTAAGAAACATTTGCTTCTTCTTTACCGTCTACCATCACTGGAGTTTGTGTCAATTTAATTTTATAGGTTTCAGTCCCTTCTTTAGTCTCGTTACCCATAAGCTCTACAGTATACCCACGATCTGCGTAGTTGTAGAACGGATTTGGAAAATCGCCAGACTGCTTTTTCATGTTTTCAGTAGCTTCTGCATCACTTTTTTCTGGAGACATTGTCATAAAATTGGTAGTCCACATAGTTTCACCATCAAACGCCATTTGAACCATGTCCTGACCCTGAAGATTTATTTTTACCAGCTGCTTTCCATCTTTCATTTGGTAAATGTCTACTGGAATGTCCATTCCTTGAGCATTTACAGATCCTTTAATAAGAACTCCATTAAGTTCTCCCCAGGCATCCATTCCACCGGTATTTTCAAAGTAAGCAGTGATAATTTCATCAGCAGTTTGTGCCTGAGCAACAGGTGCCATTGCAACTACAAATAAAGCGATGAATAGTGTTTTAAAAGTTTTCATTTCTCGTGTTATTAAGGTTTAGTGTAAAGGTAAGACTCAACAGATAATAATTTGTTACAAAGTGTTTAATATTTTTTACTGATTTTAACATTTCAGAATTTACCTTTACTGAAATGTTACAACTATGAAATTTGGAAAAGTAGATAACCCTGCAGCGATAGATTTTACATTGCCTCCAGATCACCCAGATACCAAAAAGTTGTTATCTCGGTTTCAACCAATCTCCAAACCAACACTTTATGTAGGATGTGCCAAATGGAACCGAACCGATTTAAAAGGCTTTTACCCTCGGGGCACTAAGGATGAACTACAGTACTATGCTACTCAGTTTAATAGTATTGAATTAAATGCTACGTTTTATAGAATTTTCCCTGCGGAAACTTTCGCGGGTTGGTACGATAAAACACCAGCCGATTTTAGGTTTTTTCCAAAGGTGTTTCAAGGTGTTACCCATTGGAAACGTTTAAATGATTTTGAAAATTATTTCAATGAATATTTACTCAACGCTTCAAACTTAAAGGAAAAACTTGAAATGCCCTTTGTACAGCTACACAGTAACTTTTCACCTAAGGATATTGATAGACTACCTACGTTTTTTGAAGCCATACCAAAAGATATGCGTATCGCCATAGAATTTCGTCATACAGATTGGTTTAACGATGAAGTTGTAGCTAATGAGTTGTATGACATTTTAGAAACCTATAATGTCTCTAACATTATTGTAGACAGCGCGGGAAGAAGAGACCTGCTTCATATGCGAATGACTAGTTCATCTGCATTTATTAGGTATAATGGCGCTAACCATGAAAGTGATTATACGCGCTTAGACGATTGGATTGATAGACTCGCCATTTGGGTGGAGCAGGGATTACAAAATATTTACTTTTTTGTGCATCAAAATCTAGAAAAGGCGTCACCATTATTATCTGCCCATTTTATTGAAGAAGCAAATAAACGTTTTGGAACAGATTTACATATTCCGCAGTTAGATAACCCTAAAACACGCTTCTAAAAATGCATTAATCTTTTGGCAGAGAAATTTTAGCAACATCGGTACCTGTAGGAGATTCAAATAGTTCAAGTCCGAAATACGGAATTGCTGCAATCAGGTGGTCAAAAATATCTGCCTGAATATGTTCATAGTTTTCCCAACGTTTGTCGTAACAAAAGCAGAAAATTTCTAGAGGGATTCCCTTTTCCGTAGGTGCTAAATGACGGACCATTAAAAAGAGGTCTTTGTTAATCGCCGGATTTTCATGTAAAAAAGCATCTGCATATTTTCTGAAAACGCCTAGGTTAGTTTGGTTTCTCCCGTTTATAAGAATTGATTTGTCGGCTTCTGTGGTAGCATTATATCTAGTTACTTCTTTTTCGCGATGTTCAATATAGGGTGCAATAAGCTGAATTTTCTTGAGACTAGCAATATCTTCAGCAGAAAGGAATTTAATTGAGTTTTGTTTAATATAGAGGGAGCGTTTAATTCGTCTTCCTTCAGATTCTTGCATACCTCTCCAATTCTGAAACGAATCTGCAATCAAGCTATACGTTGGTATCGTGGTAAACGTATTGTCAAAATTCTGAACTCTTACCGTCGCAAGGTTGATTTCAGTTACATATCCATCTGCTCCAAACTTACTAAAGGTGATCCAATCTCCAATACGAACGATATCGTTTACTGAAACTTGAATACTTGCCACAAATCCTAAAATGGTATCCTTAAAAATTAAAAGCAATACAGCAGAAAACGCTCCAAGAGTTGTAAGGCTCTTTAGGCTGAAATCTGTTAGAATATTAACCACCAAAAAAACACCCGCACTCCAAGCAAATATCATGAGCACCTGAACGTAACTCTCTAACGGCTTGTCGCTGTATTTCTCTTTGCTATTTCGTAAGTAGTTGTTAGAGGTTCGCAACAAACTTCTAAATACCAATATGCAAAGCAATACAAGATATAATTGAGCAAGTTTATACATACCACTCTCAAGCACAGGAAAATCTTGAAAAAGTGAAGGGGTTATATACCAGACTAAGGTAAGCGGAATAAAATGAGCAATAAATCGAGGAAAATTACTCTTAACTAAAAAGTCATCAAAGGTAGAGGTAGTTTTATCGCTAAAGGCTTTAAAAAGTTGTACGATCACTTTTCTAAAAACGATATCTAGAAAAGTGGCCACGGCTGCAATAATGATTGTATTTACAGCAACGTTAAGTATTTCTGCCCAAGTATCGCCCATACCTAAATCTATTAGGTATTCACGTAGCCAACAAGCATATAAATCTAACGTTTCTCGTTCCATCTAAAGATATTTTCTTTCTGCGTAAAAGGGACCAAATGGAAGTACAGAACAAATCATAACGATAGCAAGTGTACCCCATGACCAATTTAGTTTCTCTTTCATAATATAAGCCATAATAATATAAGCAATAAATAAAATACCGTGAATCATACCCACTACGCTCACCATTTCAGGCATCTGCCAGAAGTGTTTAAGAGGTACCGCAATGCCTAATAATATTAAAAATGAGATTGCCTCTAGTGTACTAACAATCTTGAATGTTTTAACAGACGTATCCATTAGTTTTATTTTTTTTGCAAAGATAAAGTAACTAAAAACCATACATGCATTTTCAAAAAGTTTTATTAAGAGATTATGGTAAGAATTAGGGTTGTTGTATCTTTAATACTATGACAATCTATACTACGTTACTTCAAAAATCTGCTACAGAAACTATACTTACTGCTGCAGAAGGTTATTACGACAAAATGCTAAGCCTTTTACCTAGAATTGCTATGGGTATTTTTGTAATTGTTGCTGGCATATTGATAGCGCAATTAATAACAAATTTCTTTAGAAAGAGAATCATGAAAAAGGCGCAAGATCCGTTAATGGCTCGCTTTTTAACTCAGGCAGTAAAGATAATTCTCATTCTAATTGCCATTATGATTGCGCTAGATGTAGCAGGGCTTCGCGCCGTTGCTGCTGGTATTTTAACTGCTGCTGGTGGTGCCGCAATAGTTTTAGGATTTGCCTTTCAGGACATTGGAAAGAACTTTTTAGCAGGAATTATACTTGCTTTTAATAGACCTTTTGGAGTAGATGACACTATTATGGTAGATTCTCACTTCGGAAAGGTGAAAGCATTAAACTTTCGGTATACACATGTAAAAACTACAGACGGACGAGATATTTATATTCCAAACAGTGACGTGCTTACCAAACCTGTAGAAAACTATACCGCCGACGGATTTTTTAGAGTCGACTTTGTAGTGGGTATTGGTTACGAAGATGATATTGACCGTGGTAAACAAATCATCATGGATATTCTAAATGCCAACACCGAAATTGTACATGACGATGTACACGAAAATTTTGTGATTGAAAATGAACTTGCGGCAAGTACGGTAAATCTAAAAGTGTTTTTTTGGATTCATACTGTAGATTACAGAAGGGCTTCTAGACAATTACGTGGAAAAATCATTAAAGAAGTTAAAGAAGCATTTATTAAAGCTAAGTTTATAATGCCTGGAGATATTACCGAAATTAAACTGTATGGCGGTCAGAAAGATATTCCGTTGCGTTTAACATCAGATCCGGGAGACACTTCGTTGGCAGCAGGTAGTGGGAGTACGTAATTAATAAAAATTTTTAATCCTACTGTTACTCACACTTCAACGGTTCATTCAAGGTGGGGTAACTCCAGTTTTTTCGGTAGCTGTAATGCCACCATTCTGTGCGTACTGTACCAAATCCAAATTTCTTCATGCCCTCGCGCAACAGTTTTCGGTTGGCTAAAATTTCAGCAGAAAAATTAAAATTATCAATATGCGACTCACGACCAAAGAAATCGTAATCGCTACCCATATCAACAAAGCAATCATCTAAAGTTACCAAAGTAATATCAACAGCAGCACCTTTGTTATGAATGCTTCCCTTTCCATACGGATTGGCAACATAAGTAGGTCGAGGTACCTTTGCCCACATCTTTTTCTGAATGGATAGCGGGCGGTAACAATCGTATAATTTAATTCTATATCCCTTTTCACAAAAATACTGGTTGGCCTTTAACAGCGCCTCGGCAACTTCTTGTTGCAATAAACAATTAGGACAATCATATAAAATTTCACCTATAAAATTATTGGGTGTGGCATATCGTATTTCATAGGCAAACTCTGTAGATAGGGAATCTACATTTACAAGACCAGATTGTGCTTGTACCATAAATGGTATTTGTAAGAATAGGAGACAGAATATATAGGGTAATTTCATCTGAAATAGAAAAACATGAAGTCTTATAATTGTCTTTAAATTTAATAATAATTTAATAGCTGTTGGTGCTTTCAAATACTAACTTTACTGAAAAATTAAACATGGAAAATATAGTTGGAAAGGTAGCACTCATTACAGGAGGAACCAAAGGAATAGGATACGGAATAGCTGAAGCACTACTAAAACAAGGTGTAAACGTAGCTATTACAAGTAGGAGTCAGGATGCAGCGAATAGCGCAGCTAAAAAGCTTAATGACTACGGAAATGACAGCGTCTACGCAATAGGAATAGCAGCAGACGTTCGTTCTTATGAGAGTCAAGAACAAGCAGTACGAGCTACAGTGAGTGAATTTGGCAAACTTGATGTAGTTGTTGCCAATGCAGGATTAGGTCATTTTGGTTCCATAGAAGAAATGAGTGTCGAGCACTGGAATGAAGTGATAGACACAAATTTAACGGGTGCTTTTTATTCGCTAAAGTCTTCTGTGGCAGCGTTAAAAGAAACGAAAGGGTATTATATTTCAATTTCTAGTTTAGCGGGGACTAACTTTTTTGAAGGTGGAACTGCATACAACGCGAGTAAATTTGGTGTAACGGGTTTTACACAAGCAGCAATGCTAGATCTTAGAAAACATGAAATTAAAGTAAGCACCATAATGCCAGGTAGTGTTTCTACTCACTTTAATGGTAACAATCCGAGTGAAGAAGGAGCCTGGAAAATACAAATTGAAGATATTGGAAAGCTTGTGGTAGATTTATTGCAGATGAATCCGCGAACGCTTCCAAGTAAAATTGAAGTAAGACCAACCGTACCGCCTAGTGCGAGAAAATAGTATTAAAAGAAAATCGTGGTAAGTTGGAGTCGCTTACCTATTGAGCGGCCCATTTTACTGCGTTGTCTAGTGTATGAAATGTTTTGTATTTAGATTTACTGAACATTTTTTCAATTTTCACACTTAGCAATCCTTTTTCTTCATAGGCCACAACAGCTACACGTGCTAATTTGTGACGTTCCTTATAAAATTTTAGCCAATCTTGGGCATTTACACTATAGGAGTGAACTCTATTTGAAATATAGTTGATATCAACATCTCTAGAACCAAAGTACTGATATACTTTTTCTATTAAGCATGAGGCTTTACTCCAATCAAAATGAACGCCTTCAGCAATTTCACTTATAACAAATTTTTCAAAAATGTAAAAATTTCCAAAGGGTTCAGAAATTTTAACGAAGCAATCTTTTATCAAAGGGGAGTCTTCTAATTTCATTGGGGTTGGGTGTATACTAGTCATGTAAATATAATAATAAAAAAATGCAACACTCAAGCTTTGAGCATTGCATTCTTCAAGTTGTTTACTTTCAGTTATTAATTGGCAGAAAGCAAAGCCAAGAACTTATCTAAGTTAGGGAGTATTACAATTCGTGTACGACGATTTGTTGCACGACCTTCTTTGGTTTCATTTTCAGTAAGTGGGGCATAGCTACTACGTCCGGCAGCAATTAATTTTTCTGGTGCTACGCCATACTTCTCTTGCAACGTTCTAATAACAGCAGTAGAACGTTCTACGCTTAAATCCCAGTTGTCCTTAATATAAGAACCAGATTTTACGGTTTGCGAATCTGTGTGTCCTTCTACCATGACTTCAAGAGCAGGTTCGCTGTTAATTACATTCGCCAATCGTTCAAGCAATGGTTCTGCTTTTGGATTAACTCTATAACTACCAGATTTGAATAATAATTTATCTGAAATAGTAATCATAACTACCGTTTCGTCAATATTAATTTCAATATCGTCTTCTTCACCTTCTGCAATTAAGCTAGTATCAAGGTTTTTCTTTAAGTTGTGAGATACAATAAGATTCATACTGTCCTCTAGGGTTTTAGCATTAGCAAGTTCGTTTTGGTCTACGTTAGCTAAGGCAGCCTTCATTCTGTCTTTGTCGTTTTGAGAAAGTACAACATTTTCAAACTGCTGTAGACGATCATTGTTTGAGTCGGTTAACGACTGAATTTTTTGGTTGTAACTGGCAACGCGGTCTTCAATCTTGGCTAGTTTTGTTTCAGCCTCTTCTTTTTCAAGTTGTGTTTTAGCGAGTGTAGAACGTGTATCGTTATATTGTCCTTCTAACTCCACATATTTTTTCTTAGAGACACATGAGGTTAACAAGATAGCTCCAGAGAAGATGGTAATTGCAATTGATTTTTTCATAATGTTATTTCTTTAGGTTTGTTAGGCAAATATAGGTTGGTACCCTCCTAAAAATTAAGTTAACAAATGTGAGGGTTTTGTTAAAGTGAGCCGATTTCCGAAGTAACTATTAATTTCAACCCAAATCTGTATAATTATTACACAAAAAATAAGGCAGCTGTTAAAAGCTGCCTTACATTATACATATGATTTCGATTTATTCGTTCGATTTAGAATGAACTGTTAAGTTGTTTTTGCCAAAATCTAAAGTTCTAATTGGGAAAGGAATATTGATATCTGCCTCATCAAAGTGCTTCTTAATCGTTTTAATGGCCTTATGTTGATGTGAAAGGTTGTCTTTACCATTATTTAAATCTGCCCAAAAGCGAACCAAAAAGTTGATGGAGCTGTCTCCAAACTCTGTAAAAAAGAATTCTACTTCTTCTTGGTCTTTCTGCGGAAAAGCATCTCCAATTACTTTAACTGTTAAATCTTCTACTGCTTGCAAGTCACTTTCGTACCCAACACCACAACTTACCATAATTCTTGACCTAGGAGAGATGGAGTAGTTGGTAAACGGGTTTTCAACAAAGCTTGAGTTGGGTATTATGGTAAAGTTATTATCTGGCCTTTTAATGGTAACATTCCTCAAATTAATTTCAGTAACAACACCAACTTCATCATCGGTCTCAATCCAATCGCCAAGGCTAATCTTTGGTAAAAACGATAATATAAAACCAGAAACAGTATTGCTTAACGTTCCTTGAAGCGCTAAACCAATAGCTAAACCAATAACACCTGCACCTGCAAGGATAGACGTTAACACCTTGTCTAGCTCCATTACTCCTAAGGCCACAAAGAAGCCAATGAGCAATGTTATAGCAAAGGTTATTTGCCCTATAATTTGTTTTATCGATTCTTCCTTAATTCTACGTAAAACAAGACGTTTTACGAATTTAGAAAGTAAGCGCGCAATAATATAGAATAAAACTAATACAAGTATGGCGACAACTAAATTTGGAATCTTTAAGATGATGGCATCTAGCCAACCATCAAGCTTGTCCCATAACTGACTTATCGCATCGGAGGCATTGTTGCCTGCTTTTTCAATTGTTTCTTCTGTTTCGGTTGTATTTTGTAGCATGGAATAGATGTTATTTATCGGAAAAATAATTAAAATAAAAATACCCTTGTAATAAGGAATTCTTAAAACAAGGGTATTTTTTAATAGCTACGATAATTATCCTAAATATTTCTTTAGAATATGACTTTTCGATTCTTTTCGCAATCTTCTAATCGCCTTTTCACGAATCTGACGAACACGTTCACGACTTAAATCAAAAGTGTCTCCAATTTCTTGCAAGGTCATTGCTGGCTGATTGCTCAACCCGAAATTTAAACGAACCACATCGGCTTCTCTAGGCGCCAAGGTGTCTAGAGCACGGTCGATTTCAATTTTAAGCGATTCATGTATTAAAGACTTGTCTGGATTAGGAGTTTCACCAGAACTAATAACGTCATATAAGTTATTGTCGTTTTCACCTTCCTGAAAAGGGGCGTCCATAGACAAACTTCTGTTTGCATTTTTTAAAGATTGCTTTACATTGGCAATCGACATGTCTAATTCTTTTGCAATTTCAGCAGCAGAAGGCTTGCGTTCGTGTACTTGCTCTAAATGAATTGACGCTTTTCTAATCTTATTTATATCACCAATCTTGTTAAGTGGTAAACGCACTACACGCGACTGTTCTGCAAGCGCTTGTAGAATTGATTGTCTAATCCACCATACAGCGTACGATATAAATTTAAATCCGCGTGTTTCATCAAAACGTTTCGCAGCTTTTACCAAACCTACATTTCCTTCATTAATTAAATCGGGTAATCTAAGTCCTTGGTTCTGATATTGTTTTGCAACTGAAATTACAAATCGAAGGTTTGCACGTGTCAATTTATCTAAAGCACGTTGGTCACCTGTTCTAATTCGCTGTGCCAATTCTACTTCTTCCTCGGCTGTAATCATGTCTATCTTGCTCACATCCTGAAGATAGCTGTTTAACGATTTAGTTTCTCTGTTGGTAACCTGCTTCGTAATTTTAAGTTGTCTCATAGTGTTTTCTGGAATTTTAAATATTGATAACCCCCTATAGTAACATCTATATTTGACATTTCCAAATTGTTAACACTATTTTGTTAAAAATAATGCACTTTTTACTAGATTTCGGTACTTTGAGGTCAAATTAGCGTTATGAAAAATAGATTTTATGGTTTCTTAAGTATGTTTTTAGTCGCTTTTACGACTACCAATGCTCAAATTCCATCCGAAGTTCCAGGGCCAGATGATAATCCGCCAATCGATTTGTCTAATACAGCAGATATTTTAATCTATATCGTATTGCCAATTATCATACTTTTGTTGTTGCTATTTCGCATAAAAAAGAATAAAAAATAATGCTACAAAAAATAACTACGCTATTCGTCGCTACCATTATACTATGTAATGTAGCTCAAACCAAAGCACAACAAGAAATATATAGCGAAATTAGTGTCAAATTAAACAGCCTAGAAGACGTGCAGTCTCTCGCAGATAATGGCTTCGATATAGATCACTACCAAGGTAATTGGCAGGAAGGAATTCGTTTTTTTGTGACTCAAAACGAGCTAAATCTCATAAACAGCCTAGGTTACAATGTAGAGGTCACAATACCAAACTACAAGACCTATTATAATGAGCAGCAGCTACTCGATAGGGCTCAAAACCCAATTCTTACCAAGACTGCATTTGTTGCCAACGGATTTGACCTAGGAAGTATGGGTGGTTTTTATACGAACGACGAAGTAGTTGCAAAGCTCGATGAAATGAGAGCCGAATATCCAAACCTAATCACTGCTAAAACAAGTATTGGTACCACGTTTGAAGGACGTGATATCTGGATGGTAAAAATTAGTGACAATCCAGATATTGATGAAGAAGAGCCAGCCGCTCATTTTGATGCGCTTCACCATGCAAGAGAACCACTTTCTATGGCTACTACCATAAACTACATGTTCTACTTGTTAGAAAATTATGAAACCGATGCAGGGATAAAGTTCTTAGTAGACAATCGCGAAATCTACTTTGTGCCTGTTGTAAATCCAGATGGGTATGTATTTAATGAGACTACAGACCCTAACGGAGGTGGCTTGTGGCGTAAAAACAGAACACCAGACACTGGCGGGTGTGTTGGTGTAGATTTAAATAGAAATTATGGTTTTGGCTATGCAACCAATAATAGTTGCTCGAGTCCAAACCCATGTTCTAATATCTATCGCGGTCCAAGTGCATTCTCTGAAGCTGAAAGTGTTGCCATTCGAGATTTGTTGGGGCAAACAGAAGCCAACACTGCATTTTCAACCCATTCTACAGCGGGAACTTACCTCATGCCATATGGATTTGATACGTCGCCACCAGCATTCGATATTTATTCAGAATGGGCATCGGCTTTTTTATCGGCTAACGATTATTCATATGGTGTGACCTCGCAAATGCTAGGATATACATCATGCGGTGTAACTAGAGATTATCTTCATTCTGAAGGAATCTACGGTTGGACCCCAGAAATAGCCGGTTCTGGGTTTTGGCCACCAGAAAGTACGATATTCGATTTAGTAGCCGAAAATATTCGTCCGTTTTTGTTTCAAACCTATATTGCTGGTGCATATTTAGATGTGCAGAGTCATGAAATCTTAGGTGATGTACTCCCTGGCGAACCTTTTCAATTAATTGTGGAGATTAAAAATATAGGAGTTGGAGCTACGGCAAACACAACAAGTGTAATTGTTCAAACCGATAACCAAAACGTAATAGCACCAACGGCAAGTACTTTTGGTGATATTCCGGCTAGAGAACGAAAGGATAATGCCGCCATCCCTTTTCAGTTTGAAATATTACCAGAAATGGAGGATGGTTTTTTTACCATTACAGTACAAACAATACAAGATGGAATTCCTAATGAAACTATCGAAATCCCAGTTTTTTTGGGAGAAAACGAAGTTCTTTTTAGCGATGACGCAGAAGGAACAGCTGCCAATTGGACGGCAAGTGGAAATGGAACTATTATGTGGGGTATTAATAATGACGATAGCTATAGCGGGATTCAGAGTTTTGGAGATTCTAACGACGGAAACGGTGAAAACGATACAGAAAATTTCTTTGAACTTAATGAGATATTCGATTTAACACAGGTGCCTGCACCAAGAGTGCAGTTTGCTGCCAAGTATTCGTTGCCTGGTTCAGATATTGCGCAATTGCAAGTCTCACCTAATAATGGCGTAGACTGGGAAACGCTTCAACAATTTAACCGAAGTGAAGATTGGACGATTTATAAACTAAACCTTTCTGCCTATAAGGAGTCCAATGCAGTAAAATTTAGGTTTAGACAAGTTAATGATGGCGCTATTCCGGGAGATGGTTTTTATTTCGACGACTTTAGTATTGTTGGTTATACATCGTTAATTCTAGGTGTTTCAGATATAGATGCTTCGGAAATTTTAGTAGTTCCCAATCCGTTTATCGAAAAGATTACAGTGCAATTGGGTACAGAAACTAATGAAGTTAATGTTGCTTTATACGACGGATTGGGCAGAAAATTGACGATTTCCGAAGAGAGAAAAACAAATCAAATCATCCTTACAGATGTAGACAAATTAAGCTCTGGCCTCTATTTTTTGACTATTACAGACAAAACGAATGGCAAAAAAACTGTGAAACAATTGATTAAAGATTAAGTATCTTTGGCGCAGTTTTTGAACCTTTTTTGAAAACAATATATGAAACGGATCCTTTTTATTTTAGTTATGCTAGCAATCTACACAGGTGGGTTGGCGCAGCCTGACAAGAATATTCCTAATTCGGTTAAAATTGAAGCAACAGATATAACGTCTGAAAATCCGCAAGGGATTACACTTCCCGCTTCAAAAAAACCTAGCCTTACCCCAAGAGATACACCAAATAAGTATGCAAATTTAGGCAAAGAAACCCCAGAAGAATTTGACATGCAAAAAGGAGATGGGTTAAAGACCTATAATGCTGGAAGTACTCCAAAGGCTTTTGTAAAAGATAAAGCCGCTGCAGATGGTATTGGAAACGATCAGTTTTTAGGAGAGATTAGAGTTGGAGCAGTGTATGTAAACATTGCGTATCGTGACCACGAGTTTGTAGATGGCGATCGTATTCGTATTTTCTTAAATGGTGATGTCGTTCGATCAGACGTCACATTAAACGGAAGTTTCGATGGATTTAATGTGCCTTTAGACAAAGGACCCAATAAAATAGTTTTTCAAGCCTTAAACCAGGGCTCTAGCGGTCCAAATACTGCCGAACTTCAGGTGTACGACGACAAAGGGCGCATAGTTTCTGCCAAAGAGTGGATACTTCTTACCGGTAAAAAAGCAACCATTATTGTAATTAAAGAATAATCAGATACTTTTTTTTTGAGTACTATTTTTGTTTATTTCAAAATGTAAAGTATATTTGTCATATAGTAAAGTTAACTTATTATTTTGGAAAGTTAACTTACAAGAATTAATACTTTTAAAAATTATGAAATCAATACAAGAATGTGAAGAGAAAAACCTGCATAAGCTGCTCAATTTTAAACTTCCTAATGTTGCTAAGAAAATAGGTTGGGGGCTGTTTGGGGTTTCTATGATTGCCATACTGGCCACTAAATTTTTTGACGGTGATTTAGAGCTACTAAAAAATATTCTCAAACGCCTCATTCTACTTTCCTTATTTATAGTAGTGTTGTCTAAAGAGAAGGTAGAAGATGAGCGAGTGCAGCACATGAGGGCTAAAGCTTTCTCGCTAACTTTTTTGCTTAGTGCTATTTATATTTTAGTACAGCCTATCGTAAATTTTATCGCGAGTAGTATTATAGACGACGGGCAGGGGCTGTTTCAAGATTTAGGAGACTTTGTAATTTTATGGTTTATGCTTATTGTATACCTAATGTTTTTTCATTTTATCAAAAAGAAAGATTAATGAAGAATTCTTTAAAAGTAGAACGAGCCATTTTAAACCTTACACAAGGAGAACTAGCAGAGCGCATAGGAGTCTCTAGACAGACTATCAATTCTATTGAAGCCAATAGGTATGTGCCTTCTACAGTATTAGCCTTAAAGCTTTCCGAAGTATTTGAGAAACCCATAAACACTTTCTTTTCTCTTACGGAAGAAGATAGATAGTTCTGTTGCAAAACAATTATACATTAGTAGTAATACGAAGTGCCTGACCCGCTTTCATGTTTTCTATGGTTTCTTTGCCAATGCGAAAACGTACTAGACGAAGCGTAGGAAAACCAACAACTGCGGTCATTTTTCGAACCTGTCTAAATTTTCCTTCAGTAACCGTAATACTAAGCCAAGTTGTTGGTCCGTGTCTGGCATCTCTAATTTTTTGTCCGCGTTCTGGAAGCTGGGGCTCATCTATTCGATGCACAATGCAGGGCTTTGTTGTATAGGGCTTACCATGAATGCTTATTTCAACACCTTGTTCTAGTTGTTGTATTGCTGCATCTGTGGCTATTCCATCTACTTGTGCGTAGTATTCCTTCTCAATGCCCGCGCTGTTAATTCGATTGCTAAAAGCGCCATCGGTGGTTAATAGCAGCAGCCCTTCACTGGTTTCATCTAACCTTCCAACAGCCATAGTACCTTCAGGAAATGGATATAAGCTGCCTAAAAACCGTTTGCGCTTTGCTTTAGAGTCATTCGTAATAAACTGGCTTACATACTTATATGGTTTAAACAGTTTAAAATAGTTATGTTGCGTGGTTTTGGTCATAAAAGTTTACAAACCTAATAATTCTTCGGAAATCGTCACCCTATTTAATTTTCAAGTATTTTTGCTGAAAATTTAAACAATGGCACTTACCAATAACGATATCATGAAAAAATTGCGGGTCGCACACAAGTTACGCGATGATGAAATTGTAGCAATTTGTAAGCTGGTTGATTTTAACGTTACAAAAAGTGAGATAAATGCTATATATAGAAATCCAGACCACCCGAAATTCATGGAATGCGGCGATCAATTTCTTCGAAATTTCTTAAACGGACTTATCGTACATCTGCGTGGTCCCATGCCTCCAAAACAAGCTAAGAAGGAAGACAAGAAATAGCGATTATTTTTTTAAGGTAATTTCAGAAACTGTAAACGGATATGCCTTTTGCGTTTCTTTTTCCTCGAGTGTAGTTAAAGTAGTAATTGCTTTATTAAAGGTAGTTTCCGCATAACGAGTACGTAGTTCTTTATACGCTAAAGTTAATTCATCTTGTATAGCGATATAGCTTTTATAAGGCGCTAATCTGTGTGTGCTTATTGAAATAACCGCTTTAGAAGGATGGTCTGACGAAGCTACGTCTTTGGCTCCCGTGCAGTATAAGCAGGAATTACTGCCGTTATTATCAATAAACAGTTGCACTACATTTTTGAGCTGGCTTATAGGTAAAATCTCGTTCTGTACCATGAGTGTGCCTTCTTCATTTAAGGTAATACGCAAGATGTTTCTTTCAGCAACATGTGCCGTACAATCATCAGTTAAGCAGCGTTCGGGTAGCTTTCTAACAATGCCTTTTTCTTGAGAAATTGTAGTAGACACTAAAAAGAAAAGCAGTAATAAAAAGGCTATATCTGCCATACTTCCTGCATTAATGGTAGCCATGGTTCTTGAAGATTTCATACGTTGAAGGTTTTAGATGAGCTTAAAGAACTTCAAGAAAAGTGCCACATTCTTGCATTAAGTAGTTCAGAACTGCTTGATTTGCTACAAACTATAGCTCGCAATTTATAAATGACCATGCTTGAATTACTCATATTGTTGTAAATTGAAAACATAAAAAATTATAGCCATGAAACATTTTCTACCCCTAACTATTGTTCTCTGTTGTTTACATTACAACACTCTTGCTCAGAAGTCTAATGGAAATTCTAAAAAGCAACTTCCGCAAGAAGTGATTAACATGCCTTATGAATTTGTGGATAGAGAAAGTATGGATACCTCGCCAGCGTACGAGTTTATAGCACCTAATTTTTTTACCAAACAAGTGAATGTAGATGACTTAGGAAATAACATTGTGGGAGATGCAGCTAATGAACCTTCTTTAGCAGTAGATCCTACGAATCCTAATAGAATGGTAGTTGGCTGGAGACAATTTGATGATATTAGCAGTGATTTTAGACAAGCAGGCTACGGATTTTCTACCAATGGCGGTTATGATTGGATATTCCCTGGAGTGTTAGATCCAGGACTCTTTAGATCAGATCCTGTGTTAGATTTTGACAATGCGGGTAATTTTTATTACAACAGTCTACAAGGTAATTTTGAGTGTGACGTTTTCGCAATTCGTGATGGTGGGGTAGTGTGGGAGCCACCTGTGCCTGCTAACGGAGGAGATAAACAATGGATGCGTATAGATCGTACAGGCGGCCCAAGTTCTGGGCATAACTATTCGTATTGGAACCAGTCATTCTCAACGTGTCCAGGGGCTTTTACTCGATCTACAGACGATGCCATGAGTTTTGAAACCTGTGAAAATGTACCCGGAAATCCGTTTTGGGGAACGCTTGCAGTAGATGCAGACGCAAATCTATATTTAGTGGGAACAACATCTGCTTTTAACGGAGATTTGTTTGTAATTAAATCTACAGATGCGAATGATGCCGGAAGCCCTGTTACTTTTGAGCCCCCTGTATTAATAGACCTCGACGGTAGCCTTGGGGTGCAAGATGCTATAAACCCGCAAGGGCTAAAAGGTCAGGCATGGATTGATGTAGACATTAGTGCAGGCCCCGGACGTGATAACGTATATGTTTTGGCTTCTGTAGAAAGAGCTTCAAGTAACGATCCTGCCGATGTTATGTTTACAAAAAGTACAGATGGAGGTGCAACCTTTTCTCCGCCCATAAGAATTAATACAGATCCTGGAGACGAGGCATACCAATGGTTTGGCACTATGGCAGTAGCACCCAACGGACGTATAGATGCGGTTTGGCTTGATACGCGAGATGCCGATGGCGGATTCGATTCTGTATTGTATTATTCGTTTTCTGAAGATCAAGGAGATACTTGGTCTGAAAACACCCCAATTTCTGAACCATTTGATCCTAAGATAGGCTATCCTGTACAGCAAAAAATGGGTGATTATTTCGATATGAAGAGCGACAATGAGTATGCTCATATTGCATGGTGCGCTACATTTACAGGCGGGGAAGATGTATACTACACCCGTGTCTCTCCAGACGGTACTCTAGGACTAGATGATGAAGCTTTATTTAAATCCTCCTTTACAGTAAGTCCAAATCCTATCACTACAAATGCTACTATTTCATTTTTAGCTGCTGGAGATACTAAGGTGGGGGTGTATGATATGCTTGGGAGAGAAGTAGCTGTATTGCGCAACGAGGTTCTTGAAGGAACACAACAAATAGATTGGAACAGCGTATCTAGTCAAGGCACCAAAGTAGCATCAGGGCTATATTTTGTAACTGTAAACACTAATGGTTTTCAAGCTACAAAAAAGGTAGTAGTACAATAATTGAAGTCATTTCATTTAAAAGCGCCAAGCTAATACACGTGTAATTTTTGACCCGTGTTTCATTTGAAGGGTTTCATGCTGCGCCCCCAGTTTTTGTATAAGCTTATACAACTTAGGCAAGTTATCACTCTTTGAAACAAGTGTTGTAAACCAGCCAACCTGTTGTTTAAAGCCAACACTTTGTTTAATCATTCGTTTAATGAAAAGTGCTTCCCCGCCGTTACACCAAAGCTCATTTGGCTTGCCTTTAAAATTTCGTTCTAGTTCTAAAATGGACTTTTCTGGGTGTAGTTGTTTCATTTTTCTAAGCGCAACCTTGTTAGCCTCTTCTGCAGATCCGTAAAAAGGTGGGTTGCAAACTGTTGCGTGATAAAATTCTTCTGGTAATATGATGCCTTCAAATATGTTGGCGTTGTTTATTTGATGTCTAATTTCTAATGCTGTAGCAAACTCTTTAGTCGCAGCAACATTTGCTTTGGCAGCTTGAACTGCTACGGGATCAATATCACACCCTACAGCTGTCCAGTTAAATAGCGCGTAAGCTAGTAGCGGATATATGCAATTAGCTCCAGTACCTATGTCTAAGATGTGTCGTGTTTTTTGCTTCGGAAATGTTCTTTTAAGCAAATCGTTTAAGTAATGTAAATAATCTGCTCTCGACGGAATGGGAGGGCAGAGGTAGCCTTCCGGGATGTTCCAATCTGCTAGTTTGTAATAGTGTTTTAAAAGGGCTTTATTAAGGTGAAGCACTGCCTCAGGATCTGCAAAATTTATAGTCTCTATACCATACGTATTTACATGAACATATTCATTTAATGGTGCATGAACTTCAGTTAATGCTGTAAAAGGGTAGGAGGCGTTATGAATATTGTTAGGATGCAAGGGCTTTCAAGAGTTAAAGTTTCCGTAAAGATACCAATAATACCCTGCGCTTTATTAAAATGAAAAAATCCCTAACATATAAAGTGTAAGGGATTTTCAATTGAAATTTCTGGGGTAAGAATGATGATTATCTATGAATGGCATAACTACTTGCTTTTGCGTATTCAACTAATTTTTCATTCCAAAATTTCAAATTCACTGGGATTTTAATTTTCAAGACTATCATAATGAAAGAATTTATGGGTTACTATGATAGGGTAAATCCAATGAGCGTGCCAAAATTCTTTTCATTACACCAAACAAGGTATAACTATTTGATATTCAGAAGTAAAAAAAATAACAAAATTCAGATATTTCCGAAGAAAACATTAAAGTATTTTACTCTTCGTCCTTCTTTTCGTACAATCGTTCTATGAGCTCGTCGTACGTTAGGATATCTGTGTACAAAGCACCACCGAGGCTAAATATTGGAGCCGATATTGTGTCTAAAGAAGGTAGGGCGCGCTTAATTACTTTCGCAACCTCAGGTTTTTCAGGAAGATGCATCGTTTTAAATCGATACGGACTTACAGCAAGAGATTTGGTTAGGGTATCACATCGCATGCAATTGTTTGTGCTATACAAAAGGATAGGTGCCGGAGGATCTATTTTAATTTTTTCGAATTCTGGACGAAGTACGCGTCTAGATAAGCTATCGTTAGTGGACACGGTGTATTCATAAATAGGATACTTACCTCGCTCAATTATAACGCTCTTTACCTTAACACGAGATGTTGCTGGCACTCGTATTGGGCGCTCTGCACCGCCACGTTGCTTAAACCCAGTACCTGTAACGGTTACAACCACGTCTAAATCAATTAGATTCTCATTAATCGCGTAGAAATTAATTCGGTTTTTCGTTTTTTCTTCTTCAATTTCAATGGAATGCTTTTGTGCAACAGCTTGTAGTGCTAATAATGCGAAAATGATAATGGGAACGATTCTTTTTTGCATGGTCTAAATTTAAGGGACGAATATAATAATTTATTAAGGTTTCATCTATATTTTAAGACTTTGTTGGAATATTTGTTTTTGTGTAATCTGTACTTTTGAAATAAATAAAATACAATGACAAAACAACTCTATTTTTTAATTGCGATACTAGTTAGTACAGCGGGAAGTTGCCAGAATATAGACGGTAAGAAGGGGCAAAAAGATATAGAAGTTCCAAAAGTGGTTCTAGCTGCCTTTGAGGAAAAGTATCCTCAGGAAAAAAGCCCAAAGTGGGAGATAGATGCTCATGGAAACTACGAGGCGCATTTTAAAAAGAAAGGAGAAAAATACCGTGCCGATTTTAGTCCGAATGGCCCTTGGATTGAAACGGAAAACAGTATTAAAACAAAAAATCTCCCAGACCCAATAAAGAAAATAATTTCAGAGCGATACTTCTTATATGAAATTACCGAAGTAGAACATGTAGATCATGCTACTAAAGGAATATTCTATGATGTTGAATTTAAGCAGAAGGGTAAAAATTTAGATATTGAGTTTACCGAAGACGGAACCATACTAAACTAACAGTTGTATAAAACAGAAAAACCCGCTAATTGCGGGTTTTTCTTTATCCTTTTAAGAAGTACTAGCTTGCCATGTTTTTAAGTTCAGCATACTTATCACTAATTGATCTTTCAATATCCGCTGTCGTTTTCTTTAATTTGTTTCCAGCGTTATTAACACGATTTTTTAGTTGTTCTTTCTCTTCTGGCGACATGGTTTTGTATTTCCAATATGCCAATCCTCCAGCGATTCCTGCGCCTATTAGTGCAGCTAATCCAGCTTTCTGACTTCTTTTCATAGTTTGTGTTGTTTTATTGTTTGTATTACAGCTCAAAAATACAATCGTAACCCGCTAATACCATAGGGTTTAATACAACTTTAGCTTAAATTATAGTTAAAACTTCATTTGTAAATATTTCGTCTAAAATTCAATCAAATAAATGTGAATGTCTCCTTTATACAATACAACATCAATATTTGAAATTTTCACCTATTCATATCGTATAGGAGGAGCTCCGGCCTTTGTTAATTGCTGTTCTATAACATCTAAAAGTTCTGTAGTAGTTTGTAAGGTCGCAACATGATTGGTTAGCTGATTTTTTATAATGGAAAGCTGTTTTTCATGGGTTTTTGTTGGTCCGTATGTAGACTTTTCAATACCTCTATAAATAGCAAACATGCGATCTTCTAAAAGTGGATGTCCTTTTTCACCGATTTCGTTTTTGGCTAAATTTCCAGAAACCTCAGATTTTAATTGTTGTAAATCTTGTAGTGCTTTTGCTAACTGATTAGTTAGGGCACCTGGTTTCATCGTACTTTGTTGCATAGCCAACTGCAATGCTTTGGTACGATTTATTTGTTTCTCTAAATCTGTATTAAAATTGGTAGCTGTTTTTCTCACGGCAGCAAACTCATTGAGAAATTCGGAAACTTTTTGAGGTGAGGCTCCTGGTAGTGCGCCTTTACGTAATGGTTTTACTGTAAATGGAACTGCTTCAGAAATAGCTCTTGTAGTCCCTTTCTCGGTTAGATACATGGTAACTTCATAAGTTCCAGTTGGCGCTAAAAAACCAGATGGCAATTCTTCAGACTTCATGGTGGGTGTTACAGGAAAGGGTGAGGCATACCTTAAATCCCAAGTAATTCTATGAATTCCCTTTTTTGCCGGAGTGCTTAAGTTTCTCACTACATTACCTTTACTATCGGTAACCGAAAATGTAAGCATAGGCGCAGTTTCAAATAATTCTTCTTCAAGCGATTCCCAGCCATTAAACGGAACATTAGTGTCCGTCATTTTCTTTTCTTTTTCTTGCCTCTTTTGTTTTTCTGTGGTGTATCTGTCTCGTACATAGTAAGTGAAAGTGGCTCCAAAATCTGGGTTTGGTGCTACAAAGTGATTATCTCCCTGACTTCCTTTGCCCGCATCAAAGCTTAAATGAGATCTCGGAATATACCACCAAGCGTCTCGTATTGGATAAATGACAGCTTCTTTTTGTAAACTTTCTTCGGAAATCGTTCGTAATGCAGTATAGTCGTCTAAAATATAAAAACCTCTTCCAAACGAAGCTCCTACCAAATCATTTTCTCTACGCTGAATAGCTAAATCTCTAAACGAAATTGTTGGAACACCACCCGTAAGTTTTGTCCAGTGTTTCCCGCCATTTACAGTGGTGTAAATTCCAAATTCGGTGGCTAAAAAGAGCAAATCAGGTCTTACATGATCTTGTACAATTCGCCAAACCAAAGTTCTATCGGGTATATTGTTTACCAGAGAAGTCCATGTACGCCCTTTGTCGCTGCTTTTGTATACATATGGAGTAAAGTCGCCATACTTATGGTTATCAAGTGCTACATAAACTGTATTTGAATCAAACATGTCTGCTTTTATGTCGTTTACAAAAGCAGTATTGGGCACACCCGGCATACTACTTACATTAATACTACGCCATGAATCTCCATCATTTTCAGATACTTGTATAGTTCCATCATCTGTTCCAGCATATAAAAGTCCTTTTTGTTTAGGCGATTCTGCTAGTGAAGTGATGGTGTTATAATTAGACATCGCATAAACGTCCCAGGCACCATCCCATGATTGCTTTTTGCCCATGATAGGTAATTCTACACGATTTTGATTTTTAGTAAGATCACCCGAAATGGCCGTCCAACTATCCCCTCTGTTTGTAGATTTCCAAACACGTTGTGAAGCAAAATATATGGTCGAAGGCATATGCGGACTTACCAAAATAGGGGCGTCCCAATTAAATCGTTCTGTTTTTTCGTTAGCACCAGCTTGCGGTTGAATGTCTATAACTTCACCCGTACTCATATCAATTCTAGAAAGTGTTCCTTCTTGTCGTTCTGCATACAGTATATCGGGATTACCAGGTTCTGTGGCAGGTTGGTGGCCATCCCAATTTAGTACTACTTTCCAGTCGCTATTCTGAATTCCCTGTATGTTATCTGTACGCGAAGGACCTCCTTCAGTGCTATTGTCTTGTGTTCCTCCGTAAATATTATAGAACGGAGCTGCATCGTCTACAGCTACTTTGTAAAATTGAGTTACTGGCAGATTTTCTATGTATTTCCAACTTTTTGTAAGATCGAAAGACTCGTATAAGCCGCCATCGGTACCAACAAGCACGTAATTTGGATCATCTTTTTTAAAAGCAATGGCATGGTTGTCACCGTGTTTGTTTTTTCGGTTCATTCTATAAAACGATTTTCCGCCATCTTCAGAGATTTGCATGGTATTGTCCATTAAATACAACCTACCCTCATGATGCGGACAAGCATATAATTCTTGATAATAGTGAGGGCCTGTTCCTCCAGAAACGGTATTCGACATTTTGTTCCAAGAGCTACCTCCATCAGTAGAGCGATACACGCCTCCAGTACGTCTATCTGTTTCTAAGGCAGCGTACAAAACATCTGGATTTTGAGGCGAAATAGCAAGACCTGTTTTGCCCATTGCAGTAGTTGGTAATCCAGTCTTTAATTGAGTCCAAGTATTTCCACCATCATCACTGCGATAAAGACCTGTGTTGGGTCCACCACCTAAATATGCAGCCACGGTTCTGTGGCGTTGCCATGTTGCAGCGTACATTCTATCTGGATTTCTGGGATCCATTACTAAATCTGTTACGCCTGTCCACTCATCGTCGCCTAAGGTTTTATTCCAAGTTTTACCACCATCTGTAGTTTTGTAAAGACCACGGTCACCACCCTTGCTCCATAATGGGCCTTGTGCAGTTACCCAAACTACGTTACTGTTTTCTGGATGTACCAAAACTCTAGAAATGTGTTCCGAATTTTTTAAACCCATGTTTTGCCATGTTGCTCCACCATCTGTACTTTTATAAACGCCATCGCCGTAGCCAACATGTCTACCACCACTATCCTCGCCAGAGCCTACCCAAACAATGCTAGGAGTATTAGGATCTAAAGTAACGGCACCAATAGAGTAGGTAGGTTGATCGTCGAAAATTGGTTGCCAGGTAGTTCCTGCGTTGGTTGTTTTCCAAACGCCTCCAGAGCCAACAGCGACATACCATATATTTTCATTGGTTGGGTGTATCACCACATCAGAAATTCGGCCACTCATAAATGCGGGACCGATACTTCGAAATTTTAAGCCACTTAACACAGAATCTAGTAAAGAAGTGCTGGTTTTCTGCGTTTTTTTAGTTCGCTGCGCGGAAATTTCCGAAGTACTAAAAAGTAAAAAGAAACTAATAATAAAAAGAGTGTAACGTGATTTCATAGTTATGTTTTTGATGGATGTCTAAAGTTATTGAAAAATCCAAGTAATCGTGATTCGTAAAAGTTAAAATTGAGGCCTAAGAAAGTTTGGACGCTATGTACTGCTTCATCTCATATAGCACTATTAATTTTGTGTCTGCTAGATGTTTTGCTGTATGTATCTAAGTCTGAATAAAAGTCCTATTTTTAGCTAATGATACAATTTGCTATGGTTTTTAAAATATACTCGAAGGAGTTGTGGGTAGCGGTATTTCTAATAGTTTCAACTGGTGCTGCTGCGCAAGATGTTGCTGGAGTCTACTACGACCGTGGCAATAGCCCTGAAGGTGGTGTTTCTTATTACGTTCTACCAGATGGCACATTTGCTGCAACCTATTTTGGAGGAATAATGACTGGAACTTGGAAACAAGAAAAGGATGTTATTCTTTTTAAAAATAAAATTGAACCAAAATATGTGTTGTATGGCCGAAATAACCTCCAACTAAAAGATACCATTCAAATAAGGTTTTCAATAAAAGAAAATGACGGGGTAGCAGTAGGGTTTACAAAGGCAGATGTGATCCCTATTAAACAAGTCTTTAACACTAACGCCAATTGTTTTGGATATCCTTATATTTTAAAAATTCTAACGCCAGTTCAGGATCTTTTTGCTGCCAATATCCCTTATAAAAATGTTGCTTCGGAAATAGAACTTCCTGTATATCAATTTAGTAATTTAGGGGAGTATAACGATTTTCTACTTTTTAACCTTCGTGACGAATATACTACCCCTATAAACTTTTCGGCTAGCGTAGAGAATGAATTACTATACTTTGAAGGCGCTAGTAAAGGACTTGAAAAGGGGTCGCTTGATGCAATGAATAATGAAGATGTATTATTTTTAGATAGGTACATTAACAACAAATTATTGCCAGATAACTTAACACCCGAGAGTGAATTCTTTCCTTATGAAGCTGTACCAACCACGCTAGGGCAAAAACCATTCACTAAGTTAGTAGCATTTATGCTAGATAGTAGTGCTGTACTTGTACAAAGCGGTAGTTTATTTACGGCAACCTGCGATGATGAATAGTCGAAGGACGTTAGTAGATTTTGTTAATTAAAAGACTTCGGTTTATCTAGAACGGTAATTTCCTTAAATTTATAGCTGAACTAATCACTATTCTATGAAAACATTTGCCAAGCGCCTACAATTTTCAATAATTGCACTTATCACTTCGGTTACACTTGCACAAGAATTTGATGCATTTCAATATAGAAATGTTGGTCCTATACGAGGCGGTCGGGTAACTACGGTAACAGGTATTACTGATATTCCTGGCACATTTTTTCTAGGTGCAACGGGCGGTGGCGTATGGAAATCTGAGGATTATGGCACCACATGGAATAACGTATCTGACGGGTTTTTCGCAACCCCATCTATTGGAGCTATAGAGGTTGCCCCTAAAAACTCGAATATTGTATATGTAGGGACAGGTTCAGACGGACTACGAAGTAATGTGATTAGCGGAAAAGGAATGTACAAATCGGTTAATGGAGGAACAACCTGGAAGCATATTGGTTTAAAAGATGTTGGACAAATTGGTGCGGTAGAAATAGATCCTAAAGACTCAAATACAGTGTATGTTGCTGCTATAGGAAATGCCTTTAAAAACACAAAAGACCGTGGGATTTATAAAACTGAAGACGGAGGAATAACGTGGAAGCAAATACTTTATATTTCAGAAGCAACGGGCTTTTCAGATATTGAGATTCAACCAGGAGATAATGACGTTATTTATGCTGCGGCATGGAAAGCCCAGCGTAAACCGTGGACTATCATTTCGGGAGGAACGAATGAAGAAGGAGGTATCTATAAGTCTAAAAATGGCGGAAAAACTTGGGAAAAATTGCAAAATGGGTTGCCAAAAGGACTTATTGGTAAAATAGATCTTGCTGTGTCTCCTGCAGATAAAAAAGTGTTATATGCAGTAATAGAAGCCGAAGGAGAAGAACGAGGGTTGTATAAATCTGAAAATGAAGGAAAATCGTTTACGCAAATTTCTAGCGACGTTAGATTAGTGAACAGACCTTTTTACTACACGAATATAGAGGTAGACCCAACAAACGCCAACATTGTATTTTCTATGGCAAACCCAGGATTAAAATCTACAGATGGAGGTAAAACCTGGACATTCTTTAAAGTGCCACATGGCGATAATCATGATATTTGGTTAAATCCGAATAATCCAGACCTTTTAATACAAGCAAACGATGGTGGGGCTAATGTTAGTCATAATGGAGGTAAAACCTGGTCTACACAATTTAATCAACCCACCGCAGAGATTTATCAGGTAGAAGTTGATGACCAATATCCGTATTGGTTGTACGGTGGGCAACAGGACAACTCTACTACCATAGCTGTACCTAGTTTTCCCCCAAACTCTATACAAAACCCAGAAAAAGGATGGATTATAAATACAGGAGGCTGCGAAACGGGGCCAGCAGTACCAAAACCAGGAGATCATAATATCGTATATGCCAATTGCAAAGGTAGGTTTAGTGTGTTCGATAAGCGAACCGGTACCGAACAAGGCTACTATGTTGGGGCGTCTAATATTTACGGGCACAATCCAAAAGATCTAGCATATCGTTTTCAACGTGTGGCTCCAATTCATGTATCGCCTCACAATCCAAATGTTGTTTATCACGGGTCACAGTATTTACATAAAACAATAGATGGCGGACAAACGTGGGAAACTATTTCTCAGGATCTAACTGCCTTTGAAGCAGATAAACAGATGCCTTCTGGGAGTCCGATAACACGAGATATTACAGGTGAAGAGTATTATAGTACGTTGTATTCTATTAGAGAATCTAAACTCGTGGAGGGCCTTATTTGGACGGGAGCTAACGATGGGCCAGTTTGGGTTACAAAAGACGGCGGCAAAACATGGAATGATGTAACCCCAGCAAACTTACCGAAGGGAGGTAGAGTAGAATCTGTAGAGCCATCGCAATACAATCCGGCGAAAGCATACATTGCAGTAGACAGACATTTATTGGGAGACACTACACCATATATTTATAAAACAGAAGATTACGGAACCTCTTGGCAATTGCTAAGTACAGGCAAAAATGGAATCCCAGAAGATTATACAGCTCGGGTAGTACGTGAAGATCCAGTACGAGAAGGTTTACTATATGCAGGAACCGAGTTTGGAGTTTTTGTTTCATTTAACGATGGGCTTACTTGGAGATCTTTTCAGCAAAATTTACCCGTAACGCCCATTACAGATCTTAAAACCCACCGTGGTGATATGGTGCTTAGTACGATGGGACGAGGCTTTTGGATATTAGATAATATTTCGGCATTACAACAAAAAGGTATCACAACTTTAAGTGCCTCTCCAAAGTTATTTGCGCCAGACACAACGGTTCGATACAGATATCCTACCATTCGAGGGACTGCTAATTTGCAATACCCGACTACCCATGTGGATATAGATTATTTTATTCCGAAAGGGTTTAGTGGTGCAATTCAGTTAGAAATTTTAGATGAAAGTAGACGAAATGTTACCACAATTTTAAGTGATAGCACCTTTGTAAAGCTTGCAGCAGCCATCAATGAGAATGATTTGGATGGTATTTCTAATGAAGAAGAAGCTGAAGAGGAAGAAGAAGGAATGACAAAAGTAACTGAAGTCGAAGATATGGCACTGAGTCAGATATTTAGGTATACAGATGAGAAGTTAAGTGACAAGCCAGGATTACATCGTTTTGCTTGGGATTTAAAACAAAAGGGGGCGTGGGATGAGAATATAAATAGACGGTATAAAAGAGGCCCAATGGTGGCACCAGGAACTTACATTGCAAGACTAACTGTGGGAAGTGAAACCTTAGAACAGCCATTTACAATTGTTATAGACCCAAGGTTGAAAGCGCAGGGAGTTTCCGAAGAAACCATACAGAGACAACTAGTGTTTCAAAATAATGTAATCGATTTACTTTCAGAGGCAAAAAAGTTACAAGTAACTATAGAACAGCGATTAGAAGAACTAACGGAAAACAATGCAAGTCCAAATGCTGGGTCTATTTTGAAGTTTGAAACAGCTTTAAGTACATTAAAGAACGACGAAGGTGCTTACCCACAACAAATGCTGCTCTCGCAAATATCGTATTTGTTAAACATGACCGGGCGTGCAGATCAGCTACCTGGGAATGAAGCAGAGAATAGGCTAATCGAGCTAAGGAAACTATTAGATGCTTTAAAAAATGAGGTAGGAATTTAGCGGTAGTGTTTTAAGGAGTGGAATCTCTTTTTACTAGAGCGGTTTTAAGTTTAATAACTTTTGGCGTATAGGTTTCCTTCTTTTTTCTGAAATTCAATTCTTTAAAAATTTGCTTGAATGCTGCCTTACCCATTTCAAAGCCTGGCTGGTCTATTGTAGTTAGAGTAGGTGTTACAGCCGAAGACATAAACCAATTGCTAAAACCAACTACAGCAATGTCTTCTGGAATTAAAAAGCCTTGCTTTTTTAATTCTGTAATGGCACCAATTGCTATAAGATCTGAGCTTACAAATAAACCATCTACATCCTTATGCTCCTGAATTAGCTTTTTAGCAAAATAGGTGCCCTCTTCAAAAGACATATCATTACAAGTATACACCAATGCTGGGTCGAAAGTTAAGTTGTGTTTTTTAAGGGCCTGTTTATACCCTTGAAACCTATCTATAGCATTTTGTGGTAATAACGGACCTCTAAAATGGGCAATACGTTTACAACCACTTTCAATAAGATGCTCTGTAGCAGTGTAGCCAGCCTTCTTGTCGTTGATTACAACTTTTGAACAGTTTATTTTTTTCGCAATTCTATCGAACATTACCAGCGGCTTATTATGTTCAATTATTGTTTTAAGATGCTCAACATCTGCTGTTTCATTTGCTAGAGAAATTAAAATGCCATCTACATTCTTGCTAAGTAATAATTCTATTTGCTTCTTTTCTAATTGGTATGATTCGTTAGACTGTAATGTAATTATTAAATATCCCTTTTTCTCAGCTTGATAGATAATACCTTTAATTACGTTAGAGAAAAAATAGTGTACTATCTCTGGAATTATAAGTCCAATAGTTTTAGATTCTTTGGTTCTTAAATTGACTGCAAATGAATTAGGCATATAATTCATAGTGGCAGCAAGTTCTTTTACCAATGTTTTGGTCTCCTCACTAACGTCTGGATAATTTTTTAATGCCTTTGAAGCTGTTGACACCGAAATGCCTAGTGTATCTGCTATTTCTTGTAGGGTAATGGGTTTCATTCAATTGATTTGAGTTGTAATATACCAAATTCAATCAAACACTTTCCGTAAATTTTTAAAATGATTTTGCTGAAATAGCAACACAATATTACCTACGCATTTAATTGATTTGGCAAACCTCTTCGCGTAGGGTGACACTTTTAAGTTTTGTCCAAACTTCATGTTCTAACGCCTTTGGAGAAAACCTAAATACACTAATAGATCGTTTTTCTTTTTCGCAATACTGCTGTTCTACCAATACATTTAGGGTTATCATTTTATTTGTTCGGAAACGGTCAAAAATACGTAGTTTACCTACGAAATTAGAAGACGTCTTGCCGTTGTCTGTATTTACAAGGAGCACTGTAGATGGAAGCTTAGTGACGGTTGTGTCTTTTTGTGAAATATTGAGTAATCCGTCAAAGTACAATGCTAAGTTGTTCTCGAAATCGGTAGTGGTAATGGGAGCGTCTGCTGCAACAGACCAAGTAAAAATATACGACCAGAATTCTGGACTATCTACCGTTCCCCAACCTTTAGGAAAGAACGCTTCTTCAAATCCGTGATACGTCATTTCTTGCGCAAAGCCTGTTGGCACTTTAAATTTCTCTATGCCCCAGCTAGAATCTGCCACCATGAGTCGCGAAGTGGCTTCTTCTTGGCTCAATGTAGTTGTGGCTATGATTAGAAATAAGATAGAAGTTAATAACGTTTTCATATTGTATTGATTTAGAATTGTAAAGTAACATAAAGTTCGATAGCTTCGGAAATAGCATGTTCTTTAACCTCATTATTATGAACAATGCCCCAGCGGGTTCTATCAATTTTCAGTTGAACATACATTTTCTGTTGCTCGGGGTAAACTTCTGGCCAAAACTCAACTGGTTTTGTAATTCCTTTTATCGTGAGGTCACCTAACATTTTATGTCGATTTTCTTCAGAGAAAAAAGTCACATTTGTAATTACTAATTTAGCTTCTGGGTATTTATTGACATCAAAGAAATCTTCATTTCTAAGATGTTCAACAGGGCCAAAGCCTTCTTCATATTCTTTATTAGTGATTGTGGTCATATCAATAGTAAAGCTTCCTCCAGTGATATTTCCGTCTGCAGTGTATAATATTCCCCCTTTAAATTTAACAGTTCCTGTATGTTCACTAAATAGAAAGGAGTATTTGCCAATCCATTTAATAAAACTTTCTTGACTGTCTAACTGATACGTTTTTTGATTTTGCCCAACAACAGAAATACAGATGAGCATGATGAAGGTAAAAAGTAATTTTTGCATAATGATTTGTTTTGAAGCAAACCTACATCGAGACGCGATTCAAAAGTGTCAAAAGAATGTAAAAGAAATGTCAATAGCTGTAAAATCTCGCCAAATTGCCTGTTATTTGTACTTTCTATGAAAAGAATACAATTACATATGTTAGCGATTGTAAGTTGTCTTACAATGGGTATCTTTATTTCATGTAGTCAGAATACTGACGAAATAGATTTTTCAGAACGCGCTAAGGTGGCCATTCGTGCTGTAGGTAACGATGTACTCTTGTCTCAGCAGGACACAACATCTTTAGTTATGCCTGTGGTGTTGATAGCGCCCAATATATATGAGCTTTCTTTTGAAAATCCCTTAGCATTCGATCCAGGTTCATTAAATGCATCGGTCACAACCTATTTTGCAAAGGCAAATCTTCCTCCTAATTACAGGGTAGAAGTATTGCAATGTGGAGATGAAGATGTAGCCCATAGTTTTGAAATGCAAGCCAACATGGACAATACAATTATGCCATGTGGGGGTAGAATACTGCCAGAAGCCTGTTATGTAATACGTGTAAAGTTTACAGAGCAATTATCGAAGGAGTCAGAAAACGCAACACTCTTTTATATTCTAATCTTTTTAGTACTAGCGTTTTTGGCGTTTGTGTTTTATAGTAAGTATTACGTGTACCAATCTGGCACAGATCGCCAGCATGGTACTTCGTTAGGAAGCTTCACTTTCTATCCAGACCAGAATAAACTAGTGAAAGAAGCGCAGGAAATACCTTTATCTAAAAAAGAGTGCGAATTACTAGAGATTTTTATCGCAGCTCCAAATCAGGTAATTAAACGAGAAGAACTCACAAAAAAAGTATGGGAAGATAACGGAGTAATTGTAGGCCGTAGCCTAGACACATATATTTCAAAACTTCGTAAAAAGCTGCAGGAAGATGGAACTATAAAAATAACCAACGTGCACGGAGTTGGTTATAAGTTAGAGGTGGCATGATAAATGCACATCAATAATAAATTGATAATATTTTAACGTAAAAATTTTCACAAGATAAATTATCTCCCTACCTTATGGGACATAACATCTTAAACAAAGAATGGCAAGATCACAACAAACATTTAGTAAATCTGAAAAAGAAAAAAAACGCTTAAAAAAGCGAGAAGAGAAAAGAAAAAAAATGGAGGCCCGCAAGGCTGAAAAAGAAGCAAACGGAACTTCAGGTATTGAATTTGCGTATGTAGACCATCTAGGAAATTTGGTAGACACTCCTCCAGATCCTTCCAAAAAAGTAGAAGTAGAGGCAGACGATATTGTAATTGGTGTGCCTAAAACACTCGATGAAGATAGAGAAGAAATAGACCCTGTTAGACAAGGTACTGTAAACTTCTTTGATCATTCAAAGGGCTTCGGTTTTATAATAGATTCAGAAAACAACGAGAAATACTTTACCCACGTCAGTGGTATTATTGACGAGATTAATGAAAACGACAAGGTTTCTTTCGAACTTGAAAAGGGTCAACGAGGCATGAACGCCGTTAGAGTTCAATTAGTCAAGTAAGGTTCAATAAATTGTAGCAATACATGCGCCCCCGCCAAATTTAATCTGGCGGGGGCTTTGCGTTTTATTTATATAGGAAAACCCCTCTCGTTTCTTATATACACGTGAGCAGTGAGTATCTTAAATAAATACATATCTTTGAGTTATAACTTAAAACTCATGAAAAACCTAGTCTATTTATCTGTACTTTTTTGTCTAATTATATCTTGTAAAAATGATAAGCCTTCTACTGAAGAAGAGGGCATGGCGCAACGAGAGCCCGTTGTTTTTGATGGTATTACTGAAACTATAAAGCCTGGAGACGATTTCTTTCACCATGTAAATAAGACGTGGTACGATAACGCTGTAATTGCCGACGACCAAGTAGGAGTAGGGGCATACCGATTTTTAAACATTCCCCAGCAAGAGTTGCTGCAAAATATTTTGGAAGAAGTTTCTACGGAAAAGCATCCAGCTGGAAGCGTAGAACAAATGGTGGGTGATTTTTATGCATCAGGAATGGATACCCTAAGTATAAATGAACGAGGAAGTTCTCCTATCCAACCTATTTTAGATAGAATAGATGCCATTGCAGATATTCCTGCTATAATGGATTTTGTGGCAAACCAACTTAAAACTGGTGATTACTCAATGCTTATACCTTATATCTCTCCAGATCAGGAAAATAGCTCCCTTAACATTTTACATATGGCACAAACTGGTTTAGGCTTACCAGATCGCGATTACTATTTTCAGGAAGATTCTTCAACAAAAAGTATTCAAGACGCCTATAAAACATACCTTACCACATTGTTTGAGTTGGTTGGCGATGAAAATGCACAGGCAAACGCTGCTATTGTATACGATATAGAAAAACGACTAGCAACTTCTCATAAAACTAGAATTGAGCGTAGAGTAATTAAAGAAAATTACCATAAAATGGCTGTATCCGATTTAGATAAGGATCAGCCAAACATTGGTTGGTCTACACTCTTTACTACGCTAGGCATGCATGTAGACTCTATAGATGTACGTCAACCGGCATATCATGAAAAGCTAAATGCAATGCTAACTGCCGTGCCTTTATCACAATGGAAGCTATACCTTAAAGCACATTCTTTAAGTTCGCATGATGGTATTTTAAGTAAACCTTTCCAAGATGCAGCGTTTGCGTACAGCAAAGTTCTGTCAGGACAGGCAGAACAACAGTCAAGATCGTTACAAATGGTACGTCGTGTTGACCGCCAAATAGGATTTGCTTTAGGAAAGTTGTATGTAAAGCGATACTTTAATGAAGATGCCAAAAAGCGTGCATTACAGCTAGTTAACAATTTTCAAAAGACCTTGGAAAAACGTATAGACGCCCTTGATTGGATGAGTGATAGCACTAAGGTAAAGGCCAAAGACAAGTTGTTTGCTATTAGCAAAAAGATTGGCTATCCAGATGTGTGGCGCGAGTATGACGGTGTAACAATTTCTAGAGATCAATTTTTTGAAAATGTAGTCGCGCTACGTAAAAACGACTATGAATATAACTTGAAACAACTTAATAAGGCACCAAATAGAGAAGAATGGCACACTACGCCTTCTACAGTAACGGCCTATTACAATCCGTCGTTAAACGAAATTGTTTTCCCAGCGGGCATCTTACAATCACCGTATTTTGATTTGTATGCAGATGATGCAGTGAATTATGGAGGTATTGGAATGGTAATAGGACATGAATTTACACATGCCTTTGACGATCAAGGTGCGCAATACGACAAAAACGGAAACGTAACAAATTGGTGGACTGAAGACGATTACACAAAATTTAAGGAAAAAACCCAGCAAATCATTGAACAGTACGATGCCTTTACGGTGTTAGATAGTGTGCACCTTAAAGGGGCTTTAACCGTTGGTGAAAACACTGCCGACAATGGAGGGATTGCCATTGCCTACGATGCTTTTAAAATGACCGAACAAGGTAAAGACACCACAAAAATAGGTGGTTATACGCCAGATCAGCGTTTCTTTTTGTCTATTGCCCGAATCTGGCGTGTAAAAACTAGAGACGAATTCTTACGTAATTACGTAGCAACAGATCCGCATTCGCCACCAGTTTGGCGTGTAAATGGTCCGCTAATGAACTTTACTCCATTTTATGAAGCGTTTAACGTCAAAGAAGGGGAAGCAAACTTTAGAACCGAGGAAGAGCGTATTAAGATTTGGTAAGAAGTTTTTGCTTAGTTAGGTTAGATGTTAACCTAGCTCTATATGGTATTGATTTCATTGTAGGGGTTTTACCTTAATTTTTTATCGGAAAGTTTATTTTATAGTAGGTATAATCGAATCATTAAAAATTCAGAATAAAAAAATAAACAATAATAAATGAGATAATTCATTGTTTATTAATTTATTGGCACCATCTTTGTCTACTATAACATATTAATAAATTAAATTACATTACAATGAGTAAAGGAACAGTAAAATTTTTCAACGAAACTAAAGGTTTTGGATTCATCACCGAAGAAGGAGTTGAAAAAGATCACTTTGTACACATTTCTGGATTAATCGACGAGATTAGAGAAGGTGATGAAGTTACATTTGAGCTTAAAGAAGGAAACAAAGGATTAAATGCAGTGAACGTAAAAGTGATCTAAGCTATACCCTATATTTTTTAGAGAAAGTTCGTCAAATTGACGGACTTTTTTATTGCAACAAATTCGTTATATTTAGTAACACGAAGTTGTAGTCTACCACTATCTTTACACACATTACAACATACACAAAACCCCATGAATAGTACTTTTACCGACTTAGGAATAGATTTAACTTTAGTACAGAGCTTACATGAATTAGCAATTACTAATCCTACGTCAATTCAAGAAAAGGTAATACCTGCTTTTCTAAATAGAGAAGATGATATTGTTGCGCTGGCCAAAACAGGTACCGGTAAAACAGCAGCATTTGGTATACCACTATTGCAATTAATAGATACAGAGAATCCCAACATTCAAGCAATAATTCTTGCGCCTACACGAGAGTTAGGGCAACAAATTTTTAAAAGTTTAATTCAATTTGCTAAGCATACATCATCTATTTCTATTGCTTCCATTTGTGGTGGCATACCTATAAAACCACAGATTGAACGCCTTAAGAAAGAAACGCATATAGTAGTAGCTACGCCAGGGCGCCTTGTAGATCTCTTACAGCGAAAGGCTTTAGACGTTGGACAAACATCTTATTTGGTCCTGGACGAAGCAGATGAAATGGTCACCGCATTAAAAGATGGTTTAGACAGCATTGTAAAGGAGCTTCCAAAAAAGCATAGAACATTTTTATTTACTGCTACGCTTCCGGGTACTATAAAGCAATTGGTTCAAAATTATATGTCTAAGCATGTAGCTCATATAGAAACCGATATGGAACATATGGGGCACGAGGGGATTGATCACCAATACGTTGTGGTTGCTCCTATAGAAAAGCTTTCGGTTTTATTACATTTTTTAAATTCGAAGGCAGGACAAAGGGGTATTATTTTTTGCAAAACAAAGGCAGCCGTTAATAAATTGGCTAAAAACTTAGCAATCAATAAATTTTCCTCTGGAGCATTGCACGGTAGCTTGTCACAAGGAATTAGAGATAGAGTTATGAACCAATTTAGAGAAGGGCATATTTCTATCTTAGTGGCTACAGATTTAGCAGCTCGTGGTATAGATGTAAGCAATCTATCTTATGTTGTGCAATACCATCTTCCAGATACGTTTGAAACGTATGTGCATAGAAGTGGTAGAACAGCTAGAGCAGGGGCAAAGGGGCTTTCTTTAAGTGTTATTCAGGAGGATGAAGTAGCTGAAATTCCCGACTTTGAAAAGGAGTTAGGTATTTCATTTTCAGAAATGCCAAAAGCCGACGCACTGGCTTTGGAAGAGAATAATACGCTGCTTTGGGCTAAAAAAATATTTAAAACAAAACCAAACCGAACGATTTCCGAAGCACTTAAAACAGAAATTAAAACGGTATTTCACCATCTTACAAAAGAAGAACTTATAGATAAAGTGGTTGCCGATTATTTAAATCAATCTCAAAAAGCAACCCCTAAAAAGTAACAATTGTTACCATATATTATGGCAAACACAGTAAAGTCTCAAAAAGAAATTTTATCTAATCTGGGCATTAAAACGCTCAATCCAATGCAGGAAGAGGCACTCTTGGCAATCACCTCTTCAGAAAACACTATTTTATTGTCGCCTACTGGAACAGGTAAAACTGTGGCCTTTTTATTACCAACCCTTCAGGCGTTAGATGCACATAATGAGTTTGTTCAATTGCTTATTCTAGTACCTTCAAGAGAGCTTGCCATACAAATTGAACAGGTAATCCGCCAAATGGGTTCTGGCTTTAAAACAAATGCAGTATACGGTGGTAGACCTTTTACAAAAGACAAGGTAGACCTAGCGCACAATCCGGCAATTTTAATAGGAACCCCGGGCCGAGTAGCAGATCATTTAAGACGTGAGACCTTTTCAGTAGAAGGCATTAAAACACTGGTATTAGATGAATTTGACAAGTCGTTAGAGATTGGATTTGAAAATGAAATGCGTGAAATTATGGCGCATCTTCCAAGCATAGAGAAGCGTGTGTTAACATCGGCAACACAAGGTGTAGAGATCCCAAGTTTTGTACAGTTGAAAAATGAGTTGGTTATAGATTACTTGGGGACCCAAAAGAGCAAGCTTACCATAAAAAAGGTAGTTTCCGAAGAAAAAGACAAGTTGAAGACATTGGTACGTCTTCTCCACCATATTGGCAATCAACCAGGAATAATATTTTGCAATTTTAAAGATACCATTCAATTTGTAAGTGATTATCTGGAAGACAATAACATTCCACATGGCCTATTTTATGGAGGTTTAGAACAAATAGAAAGAGAACGTGCGCTAATTAAATTTAGAAATGGCACCCACCAAATCATTATCGCTACAGATCTTGCTGCGCGCGGATTAGACATTCCAGAGTTAAATTTTATTATTCACTACCAATTACCGTTAAAAGCTGAAGAATTTACACACAGAAACGGGAGAACCGCTAGAATGAATGCTCAGGGAACGGCTTATGTCTTACAATGGGAACAAGAATATGTACCTGAGTTTATTACCACCCGTGAAATTGTAACACTGCAGGATAAAAAAACGAGGTTGCAATCTAAATGGGCGACGCTCTACGTTTCTGGCGGACGAAGAGATAAAATATCGAAAGGTGATCTTGCCGGTCTGTTCTTTAAACAAGGAAACTTAGAACGGGACGAACTTGGGGTTATTGAACTGAAACAAGATTGCGCCTTTGTTGCAGTTCCTATAAGTAAAGTAAAAGCGGTTATTGAAAAAACAAACAACACTCGGCTGAAGAAGAAAAAGGTTAGAGTGACACAATTATTATAAAATAGTATTCTTCTTACTCGCTAAGCGATTTTGCGCCTTTGTAGGTATTTATAGAAATGAGATAATCTATGTAATACTATGCTCAAATATGTGCTCATTGCTTACGTATATTGCTTGAAAAGCAACAATAATGGATTGTTTATTTCTAGATTTGCGAGTTACATTTAATTTTGTTTAGCCTTTATCCTTTAAATTACCATATATTTCATGGGTGCTATATGTAGAAAGCAAACTATATGTATTTAAAATAAAGCTGTTTAGTTAATAAGATCCACTGTATTGTTAAAATATCTATCCTACTTTTTCCTGTTTCTTTCTACAGTTGTTTATTCGCAGAACACCGCAGTAGACAGCTTAAAAAATGTATTACTTCTTCATAAAGAAAAAGACACTGTACGGGTAAATACTTTAAATGAGTTAGCTTTTTTACAGCTGAAATTAGGAAAGACCAAAACCGCGGCGTATTTACAAGAATCTTTTAAGATAGCAGATTCTATTCACTACAAGAAGGGAAAAGCAAGGGTTTTGTACTTGCAAGGGATATCTCAGGCGTTTCAATCTAATTTCGATAAAGGACAATCTTCTCTAAATGAAGCGCTACTTATTTATAAGGAAATAGGATTTACAGAAGGCATTTCTGAATGTTATAAAAGACTTGGCTTGCTTGCACATAATATGGGCAATCAGGAGCTAGCTATTACGTACCATAATAATGCCATTCGAATGTATTATGAGATAGGCAATAAGGTTGGTGTGGCCGTTGGGTATAATAATTTAGGAAGGGCTTACAATGCTTTAGGAGATTATATAAATGCAATACAAAATTATTCCAAATCGCTAGAGATAAGTGAGCAATTAGGTGACGAGAAAAGAATGGCAAACTGCTACAACAACATTGGCACCATTTATAGTGATCAAAGTAACTACCCACGTGCCTTAGAGTATTACAACAAGAGTTTAACTATAGATGAAAAGTTAAACGATACAATCGGAATCTCAAATACATTAAATAATATGGGTATTATATATAAAAATATCCAGAATTATGACAAGGCAATTGAAATCTATGAACGGGCTTTAAAATTTCAAAATAATAATCTTGAGAAAAGAAACTCGGCAGAAATATTAAATAATTTAGGGCTGGCTTATAAAAATAAAGGCGAATACAAACAGGCACATAACTACCTTAAGGAAGCGCTAGGATTTAGCGAACAAATTAAAAATAAACTATACATAGCGACAATCTTAAATAATATAGGAGATGTTCATTTAATGCTAAAAGAGAACCAAATAGCTTTAAACTATTTTGAAAGAGCCAAAAAAATACATTTAGAAGTCGACAATCAGCGCGGTTTGTGCAATTCGTATTTAGGAATTGCTAAGGCATATACAAATCAAAAAAAGTATAGTTCTGCGCTAATGAATGCCTTAGAGAGTAATAAAATAGCAGCTGATTTACAGTTATTGGATTATCAACGCGATGGACAAAAATTGCTTTCAGAGATCTATGACAACCTGGGGAATTATGAAAATGCACTAACTGCCCACCAACAATTTAAAGTGATAAGTGACAGCATTTTTAATAAGCAAAACATTGAGAAAATTACCCAATTAGAATATGATTATAAATACAAACAAGCACTAGATTCTGCTAATTTAAGAGAGCTAAAACTTACAAAAACTGTAAAATCAACTTCTGCCGATTTAGAAAAATCGCAGCGTAATTTATTATTAGGCGTAATTGCCTTTTTATTGATGTCATTGGTTTTTTTAGGTATTGTATTCTTCTTAAAGCTAAGAAATGAAAAGATTAAAACGCAGAATATCGTTATAGAACAAAAGTTATTACGTTCTCAAATGACACCTCACTTTATATTTAATTCGCTTTCTGTTTTGCAAGGGATGATTTTAAATAAAGAAGATAAAAAATCTGTTACATACTTATCTAAATTTTCAAAATTGTTGCGAATTACTTTAGAAAATTCTAGAGACAAAATAGTTCCGTTACAACAGGAATTACAGGCTGTTACCAACTATTTAGAGCTTCAGAATTTGGAAGAAATACAATTGTACAAGTACTCGATAACAGTAGACAATTCAATAGATAAATCATTGGTTCAAATTCCGCCTATGCTCATACAGCCATTTGTAGAAAACGCAATTGAGCATGCCTTTGTTAATAAAAAAGAAAATAGAGAAATTGTCATACAAATAAGTCATAAAGATGATAGATTACTGTGCACAATCGCTGACAATGGCATCGGAATACAAAAGAAAACATCCCACACAAATAAAGAGAAGAAATCTTTAGCAACAGTGATTACTAAAGAACGATTAAAATTTTTATCTAAAGATTTTAAAAGAGCAGGGGCTATTACTATAGAAGATAGACAAAAATATAACCAACAAGGCACCATAGTTACTTTAGAAATTCCATACATAATACAGGAAACGTCATGAAATCACTCATCGTAGAAGATAAAGCATACATTAGAAAAGGACTTCTAAACCTATTAACACAGGTAGAGACTGAGGTTACGGTTCTAGGAGAATGTGAATCTGTAAAAGATGCAGTAATTGTAGCAAATACCTGCAAGCCAGATCTAATATTTCTTGACATCAACCTTATTGATGGAACAGGATTCGATTTTCTATCTCAAACTGAAAATTTAAGCTATAAGGTTATATTTATTACGGCCTATGAAGAATATGCCTTGCAAGCCCTGAAGGCGGGAGCAGTAGATTATCTTATGAAACCCGTTGACTTAGAAGAACTTCAAATAGCACTTAGAAAGGTGTCAGAAATATCTGTTCTAAAACAAAAACAGCAAATAGCTATTACGAAACAAGTGTGGAATAACGAAGGCGATAAATTAGTACTATCGCTTCAAGATAGTTTTCAGGTTGTGCAACTAGACGAATTACTGTATTGCGAGTCTGATAAAGGCTATACTACGTTCTACTGTAATGATGGAAAAAAGCACTTGGTTTCTAAAACATTAAAAGAGTTTGAAGAACGGCTACTTCAAGCAAATTTTACACGTCCTCACCAATCGTTTATGGTGAACTTAAAATTTATAGATAAATACGATAAGTCTGGTATTATTTATCTAAAAAACGGCAAGAAAATCCCTGTGTCTTCACGCAAAAGAGATACTTTCATAAAGGCTTTCCTACAGTGGAACAATAGTTAATCCGCTACAAGTTTTTCATTTCTAATTAGCTAGCACATTCGTTTATTACGGATATAAAATCAAGCATCACGCTTATTTATTCTGCCATTTCGAAAATAGGTTCTCTATTTCGAATCTTCAGCATACCCCATACTTTTATTTCAAATAATAAAAAGTCAATGTATGGAACATATCAAATCAAAATTAGGGAAAGCTGGCTTAGTAGTAGCCGCTCTCGGAATTATGTCAATAGTACTATCAATATTTAATTACAATGTTAGGATACTAGCATGGATAGATAGTTGGGGAAGTACTGTTGGTTGGGCACTAAGAATTCTATTTGTACTCTTAGGAGGCGCATTATTTATCTTTTTTGGAAGGACTGAAGAGGAAGCATAACATTTTTTAAAACAAAACACCATGAGATTATTAAAATTTACAACACTTATCGCAATTTCACTATTAACATTGGTATCATGTGGAAACCAGTCTGGCGGAAAATTAGATAGCGCCAAAGATTTTGTAGCTATCGAAAAAGAAATAAAAAGTGAGTTTGGTTCCGATGCTTATTATACTGAGTTAACAATAACGTACAACCAAAGCATAGGAAGTATCGTTGGTACTACCGTTACAGAAGATCCCGAATCTATGAAAATGGGCCAATGGAGTTTAGTACAAGATACATGGACAAAGAAATCTGAAGTATTTCTTGAGGTTCCGGAAGGAAGCAAAGCCGCAGAGTTTATGTTTCAACTAGATGAAAAAATTAACCTAGAAACATTAGGAGGGCTGGTATCTACTTCTATTGAAACTTTAAAGGCCGAAAAAGATTTAGAAAACCCAAAACTACATATGGCGTTTATAAAATTTCCGAAGAACGGCGATGTACCAAAGACTGAATACGTAGTAATGCTAAAGCCTGAACACGGCGGAACAACCTTCACTTTTTCGTATACCCTAGACGGTACATTAATTAATATGGACTATTAAGCTAATTCATCCACTTAAAAACTTTTACTAACTAAACACTGATATTATGACAAAAAACTTTACAAGAATCAGTCTTATGGTTGCAATGCTATTTGCAGTTACAACGACCTTCGCACAAGATTGCTCTACCCAACCATTTAGATATACAGATTATGTAGTCTCTGGTAATTTCACTCAAAACAACGCAAATGATGATGTTATAAACGACGTTGTTATGCTGAGTAAGAATACTAGTTCGTTGCGAATTGATGCCTTAGTAAGCAACGGTAATGGAGATAGGACTTTAAAACTTGGCTCAAGTTCCATTAATTATAATCTAGACAATGTAAATGGAAGAATGGTTAAAGGAGACTTTGACAATGACGGGCACATAGACGATTTTATACTTATCAATAAAACATCGGCATATGGTATGCGATTCGACCTTTTTAAAAGTGATGGTAATAATCCTTCGTTCTCGCAAAGTAGTGTCTATACACTTAATGGGTATGATCCTGATAAAATTACGGGGCGTGTTGTTTCTGGAGACTTCGATCAAGATGGGTATTGGGATGATATTGCGGCCTTCTACGACTACGGAAATGGAGAAACAAGAATTCACACCTTTAGATCTAATGGCAGCACTTTTGTGTATTCGGGAAGTCCTGGATGGTGGAAAAGTACTGGTTACTCGGCTTCAAGGGTAACAGATCGTGTAGTTTCTGGAGATTTTGATCACGACGGTAACGTAGATGATATTGCTGCTTTCTATGATTACGGAGGAGGACACACACGCATTCATGTATGGATTTCAAACGGATCGAGCTTAAGTTATCAATATTCTACCGGGTGGTGGAGCTCTAACGGGTATGTAGCCTCTAAAATATCTACTCGGGTTATGTCATTAAATATAGACAGAGACGGGCACAATTACGATGATATTGTGGCTTTTTACGACTATAATGGTGTTACAAAAATGCATGTGTTTGAATCCAATGGAAGTTCGTTTGATTATTCCGGACCAGGAGGGTGGTGGTCAGGTTCACTAGTAATTGGATATATTCCAGAGCCAGATTACGCACACCGTATGAATGGTAAAATTGTAGAATATGATTCTAGAACTTCTGGAATAACGCAAGGAAAACCATCAGATATGATAGGGTTTCATGATACTATGATACCCAAGTATCGCTTTTGGAGAGCTAAGCGCGCTATATACCTTCAAAATAGAATTGAGCATACAACAATACGATATTGTGATTCAAAAAATAATGAAACTACAGAATTTGAAGCAACAGCATCTAGTTTGCAACCTTTAATTAAAGCTTATCCTAATCCTACTAAATCGGCTGTAGCTATCGAAATTCCAGAGGAATTGCTAGGCGGAGCTACGCGAATAGAAGTACATAATCTATATGGTAACTTAGTTTTTTCAGAAGAGGTGACTACTGCTACTACAATTATTAATCTTGGTACTAAAAACCCTGGTGTTTATTTAGTTAAGGTAATTGGAAGCACGACAACCAATATTCTAAAAGTTATAAAAGAATAACCCTAATTAACCAATAAATAGCACCTAGTAGTCTAGACTAGTTAGAATTGCTAGGTGCTTATATTAATTCAATACACGATATACAATAGTATTAAAACAAAGGAATTATGAAAACAGTACGGTTTAAAATGCTTTCTACGGAAAAATTAATCTGTTTTAGTACAGTCTGTGCTTTTTCCTTGTTTATAAATGTAGCAACCTATGCCCAGGTTGGAATTAATACAACTAATCCCAATGCTACATTAGATATAAAATCTTCAAATCAGGCAACACCTTCAGCCAGCGACGGACTGTTAATTCCGAAAGTTGATAATTTTTCTGCTATTAATCCGTCATTAGACCAAAATGGAATGCTTGTTTTTAGGACTTCAGATAATATATTCTATTATTGGGATCATAGTACCACTTCATGGATTCCACTTGATTCGGGAGGAAATGTAGATCGTATAGACGATTTGTTTGATGGTAAAAGCGATCTTGATGGAACAAATAATGGCTCTTCAATATTCTTAGGAATTAACGCTGGTGCTAACGATGACCTTAGTGATAATAAAAATATTGGTCTTGGGTTTGAAGCGTTATTTTCGAACACTACAGGTAATAACAACATAGCCAACGGCTTTCAGGCGCTGCATACAAATACAATTGGTTATAATAACATAGCAACGGGGTATCTGTCTTTATACGCAAATACGTATGGAATTAACAATGTTGCAATTGGTTCTAGCGCTCTAACTGACAACACCACAGGTAATTTTAATACTGCGTTAAATACCTTTTCTTTATTTTCTAACACAACAGGAGATAGTAACGTTGCGCTAGGGTATGCCTCTTTACTTTCTAATACCACAGGAGACGGCAATTTGGCTATCGGTTTTGAAGCATTATATGCTAACACCGCCGGTTATGCAAATGTGGCTAATGGTACACAATCTCTTTTTGCAAATACCACAGGGCACCATAATTTAGCTATGGGACATCGTTCTTTATGGTCTAATACTACAGGACAGAGTAATATAGCAATTGGAGTAAATGCAATGCGAGATAACACTACAGGTAATTATAATATAGCAACAGGATCTGAAGCCTTACATAGCAATACAACAGGCAGTCACAATATAGCATCAGGGTATCAGTCGTTGTATACTAATACCACAGGGGAGTATAATACGGCAATTGGTTTTCAGTCCTTAAGAAACAATACTACGGGAAGTAATAACGTAGCTAGGGGCAATCAAGCGTTATATTCCAACACTACTGGTGGAAATAATATAGCTGCAGGTTTTCAATCGCTACGCAGTAACACAACGGGTGCTAATAATATTGCGAATGGATTCTTCTCTTTGTATTCTAATTCTACAGGTGCTAATAACATAGCCAACGGCTTTTTCTCATTGTTTACTAACACAACTGGAAGTAATAATATTTCCAACGGAAATCAATCTTTACGAGTAAATACAACAGGTGTAAACAATATAGCAAATGGTGAAAACACTCTGCGCAATAACACTACAGGGAGTAATAACATAGCCAATGGAAATCGGTCGTTGTATACCAACATTACGGGTCATAACAATATAGCATTTGGGTATCAATCTTTATACCTTAACTCGGCGGGTAATAGCAACATAGCCATAGGGTATCAGGCTGGATATAATGAAACGGGTTCTAATAAATTATATATAGAAAATAGTTTTAACAATGCAGATAATGCGCTAGTTTACGGAGAGTTTGACACGAATGTAATACGATTTAATGCTGAAATAGAAGTAGGTGTGCCCGGTAGTTCGAGCTATTTAGAAATTGCCAATTTAGGAAGTGATAATTTAGGCCTAGACGGAAATATTATTCCATTTTCTGGATCTGCTTCAGGATATGACCTAGGCAATAATACAGCTAACGAACATTGGGATGATGTGGTAGCTAATAGTTTTGTAACCTTTTCAGATAGAAACACCAAATACAACATTAGGTCACTAGCATATGGACTTTCAGAAATTATGCAGCTTGAACCCGTAACCTACCAATATAAAAAGACTATAAGTCCGAATGACAGAACAAGAATAGGGTTAATAGCGCAAGATGTAGAAAAAGTAGTTCCAGAGGTGGTTATTACAGAAGATGTAGACTATAATTCGAATACAGGAGAAATAATTCGTGTTACAGCAAATTTGAAAGCACTCACGTATGTAGAATTACTACCTGTTTTAATTAAGGCAATTCAAGAACAACAGCGTCTAATTACTGCACAGGATGATCAAATTCTAACACAAAAACTAATGATTGAAACCCAAAATACAAAAATGAATCAGTTAGAAACCGCGCTTAAAAGTCAACAAAATGAAATTAATGCTATTAAGGAGCTTCTAAAAATTCAATAAAGTTTCAGTCTTTCAAACGTACAGAAAGTAATACGAAAGGCGATTCTTTTTAGTAGCACTTAATTGGGGGCACTTTTATCTGGTTTATCATACCTTTAGAAATAATATTAAACTACCAATACCATGAAAATCTTATTAGTATTCATTTATATACTCTTTTTGCCATATCACGCAACTTCTGAACTTATTACTTCGGAAATCGGTGCAAAAACAGACAAGTGTTCAAGTGTAGCAATTTCCGAAGCACCAAAAACTACTACAGATGTGGTAAGAACTGTTTTATACAAAGGCACATTAAATGAAAGAATCAATATACAGTTGTACTTCAAAGAGATGGAACGGGCTTGTGGCGGTCATAATTACTTTCTAGCAATGTATAGCTACGATACTCAGGAAAAATGGATATTACTAGAAGTCATGCCCAACCAGCAACATAAAAACTTTTGTATGGTTGAAGATAATTTCTCTGGAGTGTTGTTTTTAGAAGAAGACGAAAGTTCCTTAAATGGAAATTGGATTAGCCCAGACACAAAAAAACAGTTCAAGGTCTTTTTAGAAGCAGAATCAGAAACCCTAGACAAAACAGTAGTTGAGCAATTAGATGAAGTGCTGTTTGATGATTTAATTTACAGTAAAAACGATTGTTAAATTAATGATTGAAGGTTATGAAGAACTTGATAAGTACACTACTAATAATTTTAATGGGATGCAATAGCGAATATGAGTTTGAAACCATTGCGAGCTACCAAGCAGAACAATCTAACCTGAGCACCCACTTAACAGTAGTAGGGAAGGTGTTAAGCGGAGAAGATCTAGGCGAAGGCCTGGCAGATGGATTTATAACGAGCGAAAAATTCTCAGACACAATTCACTTTCAAGCTACGCCTACCAAAGTACTTACGCTGAAGTATAAAAATATTGAGATGATTAACCAAAAGAGCTTTGCGCCTACCTTGCTACAATGTCTTAACCAAATGGGTTATATAGATTACAACAAAGAGGAATTAGAAGAGTTAGGAAAGATAGTTCGGGCAGCGACTTATGGGCCTAAAGGAACTTTTCTTAAAGGACAAACAAAATTAATTAAAGTGCAAGATGTAACATATAAAACCTTTTAGAATACAAGAAAGGTATGTAACAAATACATGCTACATACCTTTTTAGTTATTGTGTAAAGTATTTTCGAGACTTCTTTTTAGCTAAATGCCAATCCGCCGTTAATGTCTACATTGTTTCCTGTCATGAAAGAAGCTTCATCACCAGCCAAGTAAGCCACTAAATCTGCAACCTCTTCTGGAGCACCTTCTCTACGTAAAGGAGTAGCATTTGCTACGTTAGTACGCACTTGATCTGCCGTAAAATCATCATGAAATTTAGTTCCAATTAGTCCGGGGCAAACGGCGTTTATACGTATTCCTTGTGGTCCCAATTCTTTCGCCCAGTTTCTGGTAAGTGCCATTACTGCTGCTTTAGAAGCTGCATATATTGCAGAACCACCGCCGCCGCCATCTCTACCAGCCTGGGATGCTAAGTTTACAATAGAAGATCCTTTTTTCATTACAGGCTTAAATGCTTGAGTAACAAATACGGTTCCTTTAAAATTTACATCCATAACTAGGTTGTAAAATTTCTCATCTAATTCTTCAACGGTTTTTCTAGCGAACAAACCTCCTGCATTATTTACCAAAACATCTACAGTATCACCAAATGCTTTTTTGGTTTCCGCAACCATATGGTCTATATCTTCTTGTTTTGAAACGTCGCAACGCACAGCGATTGCTTCGCCACCAACGGCTTTAATAGCAGCAAGTGTTTCATCTTTATCGCTTTCAGAATTTAAATAGTTTACAACTACTTTAGCACCTTCTTTCGCTAATTTCACACAGATTGCTCGTCCTATGTCGCGTGAACCGCCAGTTACAACGGCTACCTTCCCTTTTAATGTACTCATATGTATAGATTATATATTTCGATTTTAAAAAATGTCTGCTATTTCCGAAGAAATTAAATTGGTTAACCAGTTTGGTTGACCAAAGATACTTATTATTATTACTGCTGCAATTCTTGTCATTAGATTTAACATTAATATAATAATTACGCCTTCTTACATACTGTCGAGAATAGCAACTACTCCTGTATACGACACAACGCAGGCAAAGAATAAGGCTGCAAACAGCCCTATATTTACCCATATACTTGTTTTGTAACCTTTCATTACCTTTTTATTATTTACCAATAAGATAATTCCTAAAACAACAATGGGTAATACAAACACATTAAAGACTTGAGTTAAGATTTGTGTTTTTATGGGGTTTGCACCAAAAACAGGAACAATCAAGGCTACTAAACATGCTATAAATGTTACTATTTTAAATTGTTTAGAGGTAGTGTCTAACTCACCAGACTGATAATCTGCAAGTAGGAGGGGAGCGATTAATAAGCAGGGGAAAATAGACGACAACCCTGCACTTAAGGTTCCGAAGAAAAATATTGCCACGGCAAAATTTCCAGCAATAGGCTCTAAGGTGTTTGCCATGTCTAAAACTTGTGTTACAGGTGCTCCACCATAATACAATGCCCCACAAGCAACAGCCATAATTGCGGCGCTGATGATAAAGACTAATACGGCGGCAGTTATAGAGTCATTTCTTTGCTGCTTTAAATTAGCTATGGTCCAACCTTTACCTCTTATAAACAAAGGTCTAGACAAAAATGTTGCAGCTGCCATGGTTGTACCCACAAAGGCTGCCACCATCATTTTACCACCTTCAACTTCGGGTACAGAAGGAATTAATCCTTTAGCAATATCTGCAGGAAGCGGATACACAAAAAATAGGGATAGTAGAAATGAGAGTCCCATGAAGGTTACAAAGATCACTAATACCTTCTCAAAGAATTTGTATTTCCCTACCATCATGATGCCATAAAAAATAGCTATGATTAGTATGGCAATTGTTAACACAGTCTCGTATTTATAAGGCGCTAAGCCTTCAAAATTCATTGCTAGAATTTCAAAGAGCATATTAGAAGAAATCCCTAAAATGCCCATAAGTGAGTTCCATTGCCCGAATGTGATACCAACAATGATTAATATTGCTAAAATTTTTCCGCCCTTAATATGCTTCTTAAAGCCATACAGCGCTGTTTCTCCAGAAATTAGGGCATAATTTCCGTAGGCAAACATTAAAACGCCCGAAAAAAGACAACTTAAGAGTAACACCCATAATAATTGCATCCCATACGAACTACCCGCGACAATCATAGACGTTACACTCCCGGTACCTATGGTATATCCAATAGCGAATATTCCTGGCCCAAAGCTTAAAATAAGGGCTATAATCTTTTTAATAAATGATTTCTTAGCGGTAGACATATAGTTTTTATCTGTTAGTTATTTCCAGTTGGTGTGATACATTTTACCTGTAGTATCATCGACTCTTTGGTATGTATGTGCTCCAAAATAGTCGCGTTGTGCTTGTATGATATTTGCCGAAGATTTTGCTGTGGTTAGGCTATGAAAAAAGTTAATTGCTTCACTAAGACACGGAACTGGTATTTCAGCAAGAACACACTGGGCAACCGTTGTACGCGCTTCAGATTTTAAAGCATCTATTTGCTGAACAATGTACTGGTTAGCCAGCATGGTGTCATCATCTTTTAAAATTTCAACAAGATCCTCCATAAGCGCAGATCTAATTATGCAGCCATTGGTCCAAATTCTCGCGACTTCACTAAGGTTTATGTACCAATCGAACGACTTTGAAGCTTCTGTAATTAGTTTTATGCCTTGAAAATGATTTATAATTCTAGCGAATTGGTATGCCTTAAACACTTCATCTACACTAAGTTTGGGAGCACTAGCTTCTGTCTCATACAATTTCTGAAACCGTACGCGGTCTTCTTTATAAAAGGAAGTATATCTTGCAAATAGGGCAGTGGCAATAAGAGAACTTGGTGTGCCCAGTTCTGCGGTAGCTATAGTGGCCCAGTTACCCGTGCCTTTGTTACCTGCCTTGTCCATAATTTTGTGTAGAAGCCAATCACCTTCTTCCTTTTTTCTTAGAATGTCTATGGTAATTTCAAGTAAATAGCTACTTGCTGAAACTTTCCATGATTCTAATAGTGTGGCTATTTCATCTGGGTTATTCCCTAATTCTTTTAAAATCACGACAACCTCTGCTAGCAGTTGCATTTCGGCGTATTCAATACCATTGTGTACCATTTTTACAAAATGCCCACTGCCTTCGGGCCCGATGTAGGTGCAACAAGGAAGCTGGTTTTTGTCTTTTGCCGCGATTGCTTCAAAAAACGGGGCTACTGTATTGTATGTTTTTTTTAACCCACTAGGCATAATCGATGGACCGTTTAAAGCACCTTCTTCACCACCCGAAACGCCTACGCCAATAAAATGAATTCCTTTAGACGCCAAGTATTCTGAGCGTTGCTTTGTTTTTTTATAGTTAGAATTTCCACCGTCAATAAGTATATCTCCAACCTCTAAATGGGGGAGAAGGTCTTCAATCACGTAATCGATTGTTTTGCCAGCATTCACCATGAGCATAATCTTTCTAGGCGTTTGTATAGAGGCTACAAAGGTCTCAATATTGTCAAAAGGAAGTGCATTAGACAGCTCAGGATGTGCATTTTTAAAGTGTAGCGCAACATTCTCTTCGGTGTTGGGAACATGTCTGTTGTACAGTGAAATTTTAAAATTATTGTTGGCCAGGTTTCTACTCAAGCTTTTCCCCATAACACCCAGACCAAACAATCCGAATTCTGTTTTACTAGTAAGTTCGTTCATAATTTGTTGTACAATTTCTTTTGGTGGGAGACTGATATCTATTTCAATAGCATTTGCTGGTGGTTCTAAGGTGTCGAATTGTGACTTCAATAAATTTGAAGGCATAAAGTGATTCTGGCGGGCGTCTATTCGGTCTAATACAAGCTCAAAGGCACCCACTAAATGAATCCATTGAATAGGTGACGCCACACCATTAGATAGTATTTCTCTGTAGTTTTCTTTGAGTGCAGAGCACACGATGATACAGCTATTTCTTTTTTCTTGAGTTTGTGCTAGTGTATTTAGCGCCAGTAACCAATCGTAGCGATCATCATCGTTAAGAGGTTGCCCATTGGTCATTTTTTCTACATTGGCAGTAGGATGGTAGTCGTCTCCATCAAAAAAGGGTATTTTTAATGCTTCTGAAAGCATTGCACCAATGGTGCTTTTACCCACACCAGAAACTCCCATTATAAAATATATCGTACTTTTTTGTGGCGTCATAGGTGTACCTATAGGGTCTAAAGTGATTTTCGCTTGAGACAATGAACGTTGTTCTAACGATTGAATCATATTACATTAATTGGTTTACCAGATTGGTTAACCAAATATAGGTGTAAATTTTGAAATAGCCTTAGTATTTATTAAAAATGTGGAGAATGAGCAGTTAATTGTCTCACCAACGCGCAGTTCATAACCCCTAAAATGTACTTTAGCTACAATTTGTTCATGGTCGTTAGTATGCAGCCTTGATTTTTAGATTATGATATTTAGCTATCGCTAAGTAGTGTTTCAAGACACTATTTTAAAGTATTGATTGAGTATCAATTTTAGAATACACAACGCTAGTATACGACAAAAGCTAAAAAAACATAGCTATTATAAGATCCAATGGAGTTTTTTTTTATTTACAAAGTATACAAAACTTAAAAATTAGGCGTAGTTTCACACGCTAAATTTCAAACACTCGACGTTAGCATCAAGCTGGAAAATTTCAGTGCCTAGAATTAAATTAACTAATTGGATTGGTAGAATAAACTTCACTCTATTTCCAATTTTCCAACTTATAGTCTTCAATTTTTTTATTAATAAAACCTTCTTTATCGTTTTTTATAATTTGAAGCGTTTCACCAGAATATAATTCTGGATGAAACTCTCTAATGTGTTTATCACTCCAAAGAGATAACTCTGCTATTATGGGCATTAGGTCTACACCCTTTTCGGTTAAAGTATAAATATTTGTTTTTTTATTATCTGGCAGTTTATCTTTTGTGATAATCTTAAACTCTTCAAGCATTTTTAATCTTGAAGACAATATGTTTGTAGCAATAGCTTCGTCACTCTCAATAAAATCTTTAAACGTTTTTTTTCCTTCAGTCAGCATTTGTTTAACAATAACTAAAGCCCATTTATCGCCAATAACATCAATCGCGACAGTTATAGGACAATTACATCTAAATTTATGTTCCATTATATCTAATGTATTTATAATTGATTACAAAGGTACAATTTTTATTTTTTTACTTGCAAAATGAAATTAATATGATTTTTACTTGCACAATAAAAGTAATCTGTATATTTTTGCTTGCGATTTAAAAGTAATATATAAAACAAATAAAAATGAAAAATGTAATTATCACAGGAAGCAGTAACGGATTTGGATACCTTTCAGCAAAACTATTTGCAGACAACGGTTATAAGGTTTATGCAACAATGAGAAATCCTGACGGAAGCAATTCAGAAAAGAAACAAGAACTAGAAAATTATTCTTCAAACGTTAAGGTTGTAGCTATGGATGTTGCTAATGATGACTCCGTTACAAAAGCAATGGACAGCATAATTAAAGAAGAAGGTACCATAGATGTATTAATAAACAACGCTGGTATTATGCATTTAGGAATTGCAGAGGCTTTTAGTGTAGCCCAAGCAAATGACTTAATGAACATAAACTATTATGGTATTATTAGAACCTCTCAGGCAGTATTACCTACTATGCGTAAAGCAGGAAAGGGGTTAATAATCAATACAACATCTGCCTATGGTAGAGTACCTGCTCCGTTTGCAGCAACTTATAGTGCATCTAAAGCAGCGGTAGAAGCGTATACACAAAGTTTAAAATATGAATTGGCACCTACTGGAGTAGAGTCTATTTTAGTAGAACCAGGACCATTTGCTACTAATTTAGGAAATTCATTTGTTCCAGAAGCTAGAACAGAAATTGTAGCAGAGAACCCAGAATTACAGAAGATTCTTGGCAGTATGGTTGAAGGATTTGGTGAGTTTATGCAGTCAGAAGATATTCCACAGCCTAGTATAGTTGCCGACGCTTATTTAAAACTGGCAGAAATGTCTCAAGGCGCAAGACCAACGCGTACAACCGTTGGATTACCATTTGGTGCAGACAAGGTTAATGAACTAACGCAGTCTATACAAGATGAGTCTTTAAGCAATTACAAATTAGAGTATTTATTAGAAACAAAAATCAAATAAAATGAACAATAATATAGCAGGCAAAGTAGTAGTCATTACAGGAGGAAGTAGCGGATTAGGAGAAGCTACAGCTCATTATTTGGCAGAAAAAGGAGCAAAAGTAGTATTAGGTGCTCGTAGAGTAGAAAAATTAGAAAAAGTAGCTTCTGAAATTCAAAAAAATGGAGGTGCTGTTGAAATTTTGAGGACAGATGTTACCAATGCAAATGATGTAAAAGCTTTAGTAAAAAAAGCAATTGACAGTTTTGGTAAAATTGATGTTATGGTCAACAATGCTGGTATTATGCCTTTAGCACCATTAAGTGCTCTAAAAATTAACGAATGGGACAGCATGATTGATGTTAACATAAAAGGTGTGTTATATGGTATTGCAGCAGCCTTACCGGAATTTGAAAGACAAAAATCGGGACACTTTATCAATTTAGCATCTGTTGCCGGGTTAAAAGTAAGTCCAGGCGGAGCAGTTTATAGCGGAACTAAATACGCAGTGCGTGCTATAAGTGAAGGATTAAGGCAAGAGGTTGGTAAGGATATTAGAACAACCATATTAACACCTGGTTTAATAAATTCTGAACTACAATTAGGAAGCTCAGATGAGGGCACTTCACAATTTATACAGCAAGTTTACAAAGATGCTATTCCTGCTATTTCCATTGCAAAAGCTGTTGCCTACGCTATTGAACAACCTGCAGATGTAGACATTAACGAACTAGTAATTCGACCTACTATACAAGAATTTTAAAAGAAAAGAAATATGAAAAATTTTAAAGAAGTATTTGATATTTGGAGTGAAAGTTGGGCTATAACAGAGCGCACAAAAAGAGATGAATTATTGAAAACAATTTTAGCTGATGACTTCCGTTACACAGACCCTTTAATAGAATTAAGCGGACTCAATGAGGTTTCTGACTATATTGCTGAATTTCATAAGCTATCTCCAGGTATAACTTTTGCCCAAGCAAATGTGGTTTCTCATCACAACAAAAATCTAGTAAAATGGAACACTCTTAACGAAAATAAAGAAGTAATTGATGGTGGGGCTAGTTTTGTGCTAGTTGAAAACAATAAATTAAAAGATATAACCGGCTTTTTTGAAGTAGATAATTATTCTGATCAATAACTCAGTCTTCTAACAATTTAATGTTATTTCGAAAATCACAGTAGTATATTTCATTATTACTGTGATTTTTTATTTAAGTAGTCATCATAAATCTGTTGCAAATAATGGATATAAAAAATAGTGGTTTGGTAAGTAAAGATATAGTTTGGTTATTTGTTATGTAAAATAGAATCTCTATGTTAACCTTTGCCTCATAAAACTTTGGCAAAACAATTAACAAGTGCATAAAAATTATCTCGCAGAGTAATTTTATACGCTTGTGGCAATCCATGAGAATCGTCTAAAATTTTTTATTACGTACATTTTAGCGAATACGCGATTTTTAAACAAATCTAAAAGGTCAGTATTTTTATAGCACGGCAATATAGCTTACGAATGTAAATAAACATAGGTCATAAATTGGCTGTGACATAATCCTAAATTATAGACCTAAAGGCACTATAACAGGATTATGTCAAATAGCACGAAAAGGTGCTATTCGCTATTTTACTCAGCTTAACGCATTTGTACTATAATTAACATTATGTAAAATAGAATGTTTTACTATCTCTTACGCTTCTCTTGTTTTAGACGTTTTTTACAGCTACTGAATTCCTTCTTATTCTATGGTTCCTGAGGTTATGTTTGCCAGTAATCTTAGTTTAGGATATCCTTTTATATCGAGGACGTAGTTACAATCAAAAGTATCACCTAAGGTATACTCACGTTTTTCTTCATCACTTAATTTCGATATATCGGTAATTACAAACTCATTCCATTGTATGGCTTGGCTTATAACCTGACTCTTTTCTAATCTATAGGTGGTCTTAGTGAGATCTCCTATACGTTCTTGTCCCGTTTCATAAATATAAAATGGTAGCAATCCTAACGACATATTAAAGGCCACAGAATTACCATCAGAAATGACCAAAGTAAATCGCTTTTCTTCTGGAGTGCCGTTATTTAAAATTTCGCCATTAAATTGAAGGTAATCGCTTAATTTCAGCAATGTACTGTCCTCTGCTGGCTTATTATCACTCTCTTTATCTGCTATAGGTTCTGTTGAAGACAACTGTTCTGTGTTTGCAGTTAGTTTATTGCTGTCTATTTCTATAAAGGTATCTATAGAATTCCATGGTTGAATCATATTTCTTCCACTAATTCCCGATGGCATAATGTAGGTTTGGCCACCTTCTTCAACTGTTTTAAACCGAAGCTTGTGAACCCAAGAACCTCCTTTAATCCATATCATTGCTGTGACCATAGCCCCGTTCACATCCCATATCATAAAATGATCGGGTCTATATACGTCTATCCCAATGTGTTTCGATTCTATGTTCTTTGCTTTTGCAAAAGAGGGCGCAATAAGTGCTTTTAGCGTAGTAGATTCAGTTTGCTCATCATAACTCATTCCATGTAAAAACTCTTTTACCACTTGCGCAGCAGGCGTGTTTTTATCTTGCCCCAATCCAACGCTGCTATACAAAAGCACACAAATAAGCCAAAATTTTAATTTCATAATTTTTCAGTTAGAAATGCTAAAATACTAGTATTTAACAGCATAAGCAAAATGCTAGTAGTTAAGAGGTGTTAAATAGTATAAACAAAGAACCATTAGTGGTACTTTTGCAGCCTCATGCAAACACCCCAAAAAGCCACATCACAATTCGAATTTATCGCCCTTATGGCGGCGCTTATGTCGGTAACGGCGCTCTCTATAGACGCACTTTTACCTGCACTCGAAATCATTGGTGTAGCCATTAACACCACCAACACGGCAGACAATCAGTTGCTTATCACAATGATTTTCCTCGGTTTAGGTGTTGGCCCGCTAGCATTTGGGCCACTCTCAGACGCTTTGGGGAGAAAACCTTCGGTGTATATGGGATTTGCGATTTTTGTGCTGGCAAGTTTTATATGCTTATCTGCACAAAGCCTCGAAATGATGGTCGCCGGAAGAATTTTACAAGGTATCGGACTCTCAGCGCCACGTACCATTTGTATTGCTATTATTCGCGATACGTACGAAGGCGATTATATGGCACGTATCATGTCTTTTGTAACGGTTGTATTTCTGCTTATCCCTATTGTGGCACCAGCTTTGGGGCAATTCATTTTAAATCATTACAATTGGCAAGACATATTTTATGTACAAGTTATTATTAGCTTAATTGTAGCGCTATGGTTCTGGTTGCGACAAGAAGAAACTCTAGATCAAAAGCATAGAATTCCGTTTCAAACAGCCCGTATTCTTAAAGGTTTTGCTGAAACATTAAAATATAAAACCACGGTTGGCTATACCCTAATCTCCGGGTTTGTAGTAGGATCTTTCTTGGTGTATTTAAGTGCTTCACAGCAAATATTTCAGAATCAATACGGCTTAGAAACCGAGTTTCCGTACATTTTTGCAGGTCTCGCTATTGCTATAGGTATTGCCATTTTCTTAAACGGAACTTTTGTACTACGCTACGGTATGAAAAAGATGGTCACGGTATCGCTTATTGGGTTTTTTAGCGTTTCTGTAGTGTATCTACTGTTTTTTCACAGCATTCCGCAGCCTAACATTTATATATTATTAAGCTTCTTTGCCGTGCAATTCTTTTTTATCGGATTTCTCTTCGGAAACTTAAGAGCCTTGGCAATGCAACCTGTTGGTCATATAGCAGGAATCGCTGCGGCCATTACCGGACTTATATCTACCCTAATGGCAGTGCCCATTAGTACTTTAATAGGAAGGTTTGTAATTAATAGCACCCTTCCCCTATTTATTGGGTTCTCTATTTGTAGTGGGATTTCAATTCTAATTTTAGTGTATGTAAAAAAACATGAGTCTTAAAAAACGCGGTGTTTAAAAGTAAAAGCTACCTATTTACTTTTCCTTACTCAGTTTCACCTCGCCCTTTTTAGTGATTTCAAATTTCTCTTTTTTCACCACACTTCTAAAGTTTGAAGACCTTCTATAGGCACTCTGAAAATCGGCGTGAGATTTCTTTTTTGTTGTTTCCATAACTATCGCTTTAAAAATGAGGACAATAAAACTAGTAAATTTTCAGCAGCAAACACATGGTACACCATAAATTTATGACTTTTTTAAGGTTCAAAACTAGATAACTTTTCAAAATACGTCCTTACCTTGTTTGTAAAGGGAATAAAATTTCACAAAGAAGTACTAATTATTTGTCTTCCATTTTAAGGAGTCGTATCTTTAGTATTGGAACTTTAAAAACCAACTTCTATGAACATAAATTTTGAATATAAAGATGTCTCTGCAAGTCCAAGATTAGAGGCAATGGCAACCGAAAAACTAGAGAAATTGGAAGCGAAATACGATTTTATCGTCACAACTGATGTCTATTTTAAAACTGAAAAAACAAGTAGCGCCGATAGCGGGATGATTACTGAAGTAAGAATGAATGTGCCAGGCACTACCCTATTTGCCGAATCTAACTTAGGTTCGTTTGAGGCAAGTCTAGCAAAAGTTGTTGGAGAAGTGGGCGTTCAATTACGAAAACGAAAGGAAAAAATGCAATCGCATTAAGCAAACATACATTAAAAACTAAAGAGCTGCAGTTAATGCGGCTCTTTTAATTTTTAACCCATACTATTCCTTAAACCTATAATACCCACATTTTAAATACGCTCCCTCGGCGAATCCAATAGGGTGATCTACGTCATGCCCTGTAGTTTGTTGAATCGCAAAATGCCTAGGTTGTTGTTTTAGTATTTCCTTGTTAATCTCTAAAAAATCATTTGCCGAAATACGCGAACTACAAGACGCCAGTACCAGCAAGCCATTTCTGGCGGTTAATTTCTCCCCGAGCTGCGCTAATTGTGCATATTTCTTTTTTGCTACCCCAATTTCTTTTTGACTCTTGGCAAAACTAGGAGGATCAATAACCACAACATCGTATCGCTTTTGCTCCACAATTAATTGCCGCATCACCTCAAAAGCATCACCCGCGAGCACATTATGAGTCCCTGTTGTTTTGTTTAACTTTCCATTTTCTTTGGCAAGCGCAAGAGCCTGCTCACTAATATCTAAACTCGTAACTTCTTTCGCTCCTTTTGCGAGCGCATGTACCGAAAATCCGCCGGCATAACTAAATACATCTAATACGGTTTTACCTTTACTCAATTCGCCCACACGCCTTCTGTTGTCACGATGGTCTAGAAAGTACCCCGTTTTGTGACCTTTAATTACATTGGCGCTAAATCGTACGCCATGTTCTTGAAACAAAATGGTTTCATCTTCTAATGTGCCAAAAACAATCTGTCCTTCTTTAAAAGGAAAGTTTTTTAATTGTTGTACACTTCTGCTCAATCGTAATACTACTGTAGTAACCCCAGAGATTTCAATTAATAGCTCTAAAATTACACGTAGGTACGGAGTCCAGATGGCAGCGTACAATTTTACCACCAACACATGGGCGTACACATCTGCAATCAACCCCGGAAAACCATCATTTTCTCCAAAAAGTAAACGATAGCTATTGGTTTGTGAAGTGAACAGCTCTGTTCTTAAAGCATAAGCACGATTGATTTTATCTCGAAAAAAAGCCTCGGTAAGTCGTGCACCACCATCGTGATACAGCATTTTAATTCGTATAGGCGATTGCGGGTCGTACAAGCCTACTCCAATTACTTTGTTTTTGCTATGGCTAAAAATTACTGCTATATCACCTGCAGCTCCTTCTTTGTTAATCTTTTCTATACTATCTGAAAATATCCATGGATGCCCACTACGCAATGAGCGTTCTCCTTTAGCCGATAGTTTTATGGCTAAATTCTGAGGTGTAATTTCTGGAAACGTGCAGTTAAACATCTAATTTTTTCTCAATAATGACTACCGCATCGTTTAAGGTTCGAAGCGACTCCATGTCTTCATTGGCAAATTCAACCGAAAACGTATCTTCTACATCTAAAACAATATCTACCAGGTGTGCAGAATTTATATTGAGCTCTCTGGTTAAATCGCTTTCGGGGCTTATTTCTTTTGCATCAACGTCTTCTGGTAAGTATGTTTTTACAATAGGAAGCAATTTTGCATAGATTTCTTCTGTAGTCATTTTTAGCTTTAAATTTTACCAAAGATAACACACGCATTTACATCGCCAAAGCCGAAACTTGCCTTTATTGCCGTGTTAATTTCTGCGGAAACTTTCTTCGTTGGAATTCGTTCCTTCGCAATTAATTGCGTTATTTCTGGGTGAATATCTTCACAATTCACATTCGGAAAAACAAAACTATGGTGCATTTGCAGTATGGTTGAAACAATTTCTACACTACCACTGGCTGCCAGACAATGGCCAACCATTCCTTTTAACGAATTGATTAACGGAAAGTCTGCCCCTCGCCTGTTCAATGCCTCACACCAATTTTTAATTTCAACCGGATCTTTGCTAGTTGCGGTTAAATGCCCGTTTATATAGTCAATATTTTCTGCCAGCACTTCTGAATCTTCCAAAGCTTTCTTTATACATCGCTGTACTGCCTCGCTGTTAGGAGCTGTCATACTCCCTCCATTTCGTTGCCCGCCAGAATTTACATGACCCCCTAAAATTTCAGCATAAATTGTTGCTCCTCTAGCTTGAGCACTTTCAAGAGACTCTAATACCAATGCGCCTGCCCCACTACCAGGTACAAATCCGCTAGCATTAGCGCTCATAGGTCGTGACGCTTCGGTTGGACTATCGTTATGTTTATAAGTAATCACCTTCATAGCATCGAACCCACCCCACAAGTATGGGCCGTGGTCACTGGTACTCCCACAAAGCATTTGTGTCGCTTTTCCGCAGGCTATACGCTCATAACCCATTAAGACGGCTTCTGTACCGGTAGCACAGGCAGATGAGTTTGTAGTTACCATATTGGCAGCACCTAGCATACCACCTAAATACGCGCTAATTCCGCTAGCCATGGTTTGTGCCACCGCAGTACTACCTAACCTACGCACATTTTTGTTGTCTACTTTATAAATAGATTCTCTAAACTTATCGACGCCGCTGGTGCCAGTGCCAAATACAATACCCAAATCCCAATTTGGTCTATCGCTTTTAGTTGATAAACCTGAATCTTTCATGGCATCTATACCCGCCATAACCCCATATAGAATCCCACTGCTGTTAAAGTTTCGCAATTGTAGCTCTGTAAAATAGGTGCGTTTATGCTCTTCGGAAACTGGAGGAACACCTCCCACTTGACATGAGAATTTAAGTGCCTCTAATTCTGGAAAATGTTGAATACCCGAAACACCATTTTGTATGGCTTCGGTAAAAGAAGGAATATCCAATGCATTAGGCGCTATAACTCCTAATCCAGTAATAACAACTCTTTTTTTGGTAGCCATTTTTCTATTGTTTTGGTGCGAGCATCCCGCTTATTGTTCCTTTAGCAATAAGAGCTCCGTTAGTATCTAACATTTTAACGTTACACTTTAACTTATGAAACCTAAAGTAAACCTTTTCAGAAACAACCACTACCTGCTCACCCGGAAAAACAGGCTTATAAAAGTCAATACTATGACTGCTAAGGGCAATGGTAAATTCTGTTTGACTTTCATCTTTCAATAAATATATCCCTAAACATACCAGACCAATTTGTGCCATGCATTCTGTAAGAATTACGCCTGGTGTAACAGGGTACTCTTTAAAATGGCCTTGATAGAAAAACTCGTCTTCAGAAAAAGTATAACAACCTTCTACCCTTTCATTGGTTATTGAAACCAGCTTATCTACAAAAAGGAATGGTTTTGTGTAAGGTAATTTTTCAAGTATTGCGGTGTTGGTCATTGTAGTCGTGCATTAAATCTTAGCGTAAACTTTCTCCTCCATCAACTTTTAGCACTGTGCCATTTATCCATTTTCCCTCTTCTTGACATAGTAGCCAAACTGCATTTGCCACATCTTCTGGTGTTGTAAGACGTTTAAACGGATTTCTTTTTCGTGCCATTTCAGCAAGTTGTTCACTATTAGGTATCATGGCAAAGGAAGGAGTTTGTGTTGCACCTGCCTGAATACAATTGGTTGTAATCCCTAGGGTAGCTAATTCTACCGCCATTTGCTTCATAAGGGCTTCTAACGTAGCTTTTGCCGCAGATACGGCACCATAGCCTTCCCAAACTTTTGAATTGCCCTCGCTAGTAAACGCAATATTTCGTGGAGCATCAGTAAACTTATTATGTCGAATTAGCGCCTGTGTCCATTGCCACCAACTGGTTGCCATGGCGTGGAGTGTGATGTCTAAATCTCCTTTAGACAAGCTGCTGCTACCACCAGTAAGTGCTTTTAAGCTCCCTTTCGCTATGCTGTGCACCAAAACTGCAACCGAATTATTTGATATTTCTGCAAGAACATCTGCAATGGTTTCTTCCTTTAAAGCATCTTTATTAAAGGTGGTTACTGAAACACCATTTGCCTGCATTTTCTTTACATGCCCTTCAAATTGCGCTAAGCTACTTTTTCTATCGCGATACACAATGATACAATGAAAGCCACTTTCAGCCAGTTTTTTTGCCGTTGCAAGTCCTAAGCCACTACTTCCACCTAAAATCAGAGCGTATTTTTCTTTTAGTTCTTTCATTTTAAAATTCAATTAAGACACGCTGTGCAGAAAAGCCTGGACCAAAGCTTAGCATTAGGCCTAATTCTCCCTTCTTTGGCTTTTTGTCCATAAAGCGTTCTAGTACGTATAAAACAGTCGCGCTGCTCATATTGCCATACAAACGCAATGTTTCTTTAGTGTCATCTATATTTTTTCCAGAATCTCCAAACAGCGTTTCTACTGTTTGTACAATTTTCTTTCCTCCTGGATGAAAAATTAAGTGATCTATCTGGTCGATGGTTTTTCCGTTTTTTTCTAGAAAAGGATGTATTATCTGCGGAAAATGATCTGCAATTTTCTGTGGTACTTCCTTGTCTAAAATCATTTGTAACCCTGTATTTACCAGTTTAAATCCCATCATTGTTGTTGCATCATAAAAATGATACATGGCTTCATCTAGAATGGTAGCTCCTTCGCTATTTTCTTCTGAAGATAATAGAACACAGGCAGCACCGTCGCCAAAAATGGCAGCGCTAACAATGTTCACCATAGAATAATCTGAAAGCTGAAATGTTGCCGTAGGTGATTCTAATGCAACCACGGCTGCTCGTTTATTCGGATTTGCCTTTAGAAAATTCTTAGCGTAAATAACACCACTTACACCTGCTGCACAACCCATTTCGGTAACGGGCAGTCTAACAACATCTTGCTTCATCTGGAAATCGTTTATTAAATACGCATCTACAGAAGGAATCATAATTCCGGTACAACTAACAGTGATAAGAAAGTCGATACTGTCTGCTCGCCAATTTACTTTATCCAATGCATTTTGAAGCGCCTTTCTGCTTAGTTGTTTCATTTCACGAACGTAGATATCATTTCGTTCTTCAAATGAAGTTTTCATGAATACCTCATGTGCGTCCATGATAGAATATCGCCTATCTACCCCTGCTCCTTCAAAAATCTTTAGCACCTTTCGTTTAAAACGTTCGTCCTGCCCTTCTAACCATGCGGTGACATAGGGAAGAATTTCTTTAGTCTCACGGGTGTATTGTGGTAGCTGCTTAGCTGCGCTTACAATTTTGACTGTATTTTCTATAATTTCTAGTTTATTTAATTTTCTTAATCACCAACTGCCATCTAAACGCCCACTTTTTTTTCAGGGTATATTGAACAGAACGGCAAGACGCTGCTATGGTTTCTAATTCATTTCTTTTAAAGGCTCTTGCTATAGAAACCAGTCCGTCGTGTTTGGCAATTGCCGTTTTTATAAAGATACTGCTGAAAACACGAAATAACCAAAACGCTAACCTATTACGTTGTAAGTCGTTTACCACTACCCCAACTTTCGCATCTTGACATAACTTTTCTAAAATTAGCTGACCTTCTTCTTGTGTAAAATGATGTAAGAATAGTGTGCAAAGCGCAATATCGAAATGCGATACTGCATGCTCATCTAGTATATTATGATGCTTAAAAGTAATCTCTGGGTACGCTTTAGAGCGATCTTTCGCTTTTTTAAGAATGTGGGGATTGGCATCAATACCTATTAGCGACAATGAATACTTTTTCTTTTTGCTGAAATCGACTATCTTCCGAAGCATATTCCCATCGCCACACCCAATATCTATGATGGTTACGAGCTCATCTTTTGGAATGCTCTGTAGTAAAGTTTCAATTCCAGACAGCGTTACTTTATGTCCTCCCAATAATTTATTAACCGTTTTTAAATCGACTAACATCGCCTCCATTTCTGAACCTTTCAGTTCAAGATTATCTAAAATCTCAACTTGCTTAGATCTATATTTACTGGAGAATGCAATCATACTAAGATAGTTCCATGAGTTTTCTTTATTACTTCCGGCACCAAACTAGGGAACATACGAGCGGTTGTAAATGCAGCTTTCGCCAATGATGGTCGTAACAACACATTTTGAATTCGCCTACCAGTTTGCAAACGTCTGGAAAAATTCTCTTGCCAAGCGCGACTATAGTTTAACTCTAATGCATCTCTTGATTGTTTTTGTTTTTTATGTGCCAAGTACAGCTCTGAAAATAATTTTGCGCTGTGAATAGCCATCGCCATACCGTTTCCACACAAAGGGTGAATAAGCCCTGCCGTATCACCTATCATAAACATATGGTTTTCTACGGGTTGTTTGGTATTAAATGAAATCTGACTAATTGTTAATGGCTCCGAGAATAGCGGCACTGCATCCTTGAAAAAATGTGCCAAATGCGGATTCGCAGACATGGTTTCATTCTGAAATTGAACGATACTATTCGATTTCTTAAAAGATGCATAGGTTGTTAAGTAACATGCATTCACTGCGTTAGTCTCAACTTTCGAGAGTCCGCAATACCCGCCATTAAAGTTGTGCAACGCCACTTTGGTGTCGTCAAAATCATAGGTATAGTGTGCTTTTACAGCAAGCCAAGGAGATTTTTCTTGAATAAATTTTCGGTTTAGCAGCTTGTCTAGGTTCGATCTCTTTCCGTAGGCTCCAACAACATGAGGTGCTGAAAATACGTCGCCATTTTTAGCATTTACACGAAACATCTCATCAACAAAGGATATTTCGGTTATAGTGTCTTGAACAATTGTACATCTATCGCTTACGGCCTTATACAACAACATATCTAGCGCATACCTACTCATGCCAAAGCCACCCAACGGAAGGTTACTTTTTACAACCGCACCGGTATGTGTGCTTATTTCTAAGGTATTAATCTGTTTGGCTCCATGTTGTAATGGGTCTACGCCCAAGGATTGTAGGTAAGGCAATACTTCGTTAGACACATATTCTCCACAAACTTTATGGTTTGGAAACGACTCTTTTTCTACAAGCAATACCTTACAATAATCCACCAGTGCTAAGGCGCAGGTAAGCCCTGCTAAGCCCCCACCAATAATAACAATATCGAAAGTTGATTCTTCTTGCACTTCTTAAAGTACGGGATAGTTTTTGGAATAAAAAAATCCTGTCTTCAACTAAGAAAACAGGATTTTTATAGTTTTAAAAACGAGTTTTATCCTTTGTTTGCCTCATTCTCGGCATCGTTTATCATTTTCTCATTGGGTACAATTACCACGTTTACACGACGGTTTTGAGCACGACCTTCTGCAGTACTATTATCTGCTACAGGAGTTTGTTCACCATACCAATTTGTAGTGAATCTGCTAGCACTAAGTCCTTTACCTGTAAAATATGAAGTTACAGACTGCGCGCGTTGCTTAGAAAGGGTCATGTTATAAGCATCTGCTCCAGTACTATCTGTGTGGCCAATTACCAAAACATTTGTATCTGCATACTCACGCAAAACACCTGTTAGTTTATCTAAGGTGGCTTGAGATGCAGCGTTAATGTTGTATTTATTTGTGTCGAAATAAACACCACTATTCTCATCGAACGTTACAACAATACCATCGTCTACACGCTCTACCTGAGCTCCTGGAATTTCATTTTCAATCTTTTGAGCTTGTTTGTCCATACGACGACCAATAATGGCTCCTGCTGCTCCACCAGCAACACCACCAATTACAGCACCAATCTCTCCATTACCACCTTTACCAATGTTGTTTCCTAGTACGGCGCCAAGAATAGCACCACCAGCAGCACCAATTACAGTACCTTTTTGAGAGTTATTTGCGTTTCTTGTCGCTTCACAGTTTGTAAAGAGCACTAATGTTGCCATTACAAGACCTATGGTCGCTATTTTTCTATAAAGTGTTTTCATGTTATTCATTGATTTTTGAAAAATTCATACTTATTGTAAAAGGCTTTCCTTCTAAGTTAACTGTTTGTTGCCATTGCATATTTGTTTCGCCTAGTTGCGTAAGACGCAATCTAAAACCAACAGAATTATCTTTATCTGGCTTTCCGAGTTTCATTGTTGGTTTTAACAAGAAATCGTATAGTCCAGATTCGGCATCCATTTGCTGAATGGTAAAGATGAAATTTCTATCGCCAGACGGGCAATTACTATTGTCTATAGTGTACAATCCGCTATTGTTATTAGGGATAAACCTCCAAGAACTACCTTCTAGACACTCTTTAGAAGTGTCATTAAAAATAGTTACGTTAAAAGTTCCAGCCTCACTATAACTAATGTTATCTAGTGACCAATAGCCTTTTATAACTTTTTTCGATTGAATTACAGTTTTCGGGGTATTACAGGACACTGCAATGACCGCAAAAACCATTAGAAATAAGATTTTTTTCATGAGTTTAGGTTTGGTTAAATTATTTGTAAAAATAGATTTTACTTTCTAAAAAGTCTTGAAAGTAATGATAGTACTAAAAGTACAATAAAAATATAAAAAATAATCTGAGCGATATCTGTTGCTCCTTCCGCTATACCTCCAAATCCGAAAACGGCGGCAATTAAAGCGATTACTAAAAAAATAATGATCCAGCGTATCATATAATATATAGGGTTTTAATGATTAGTATACCTCTAAGATACGGCTAGTGTTGACTGATATCAATGTCTTTTAAGCAAGTTTAACAGCAAATGTTAAAGATTTAATAAGCTAATAAATTATCTAATTCTACCTTAAATCGCTCATTAGGAAGGTACTCTGCTTCTAGATTAGCCGCAAAGGGAACGGGAGTTTCTAAACTGGCAACTCTTTTTATTGGTGCGTCTAGGGATTCAAAACAATGTTCAGAGACTAATGCTGCAATATCACTTGCTATACCCCCAAACATACTATCTTCTTGTAAGATAATTAGCTTACCTGTTTTTTTAACTGAAGCGTAAATCGCTTCAATATCTAACGGAGCTAATGTTCTAAGGTCTATTAGATCTGCGGAAATTCCCTGACCTTCAAGCGTAGCTAACGCCCAGTGTACTCCTGCCCCGTAGGTTACGATAGTAATATCTGTACCATTTTGAAGTAGCGCCGCTTTTCCGATAGGTAAGGTAAAATAATCTGTAGGTACATCTTGACGTATACTTCTATACAATGCTTTATGTTCAAAAAACAATACTGGGTTAGGGTCTTCTATAGCAGTAGCTAACAATCCTTTTGCATCATACGGAAAAGCTGGGTAGACTACTTTTAACCCGGGCGTATGCGTGAACCACGCTTCGTTTGTTTGGCTGTGAAAAGGCCCTGCACCTACTCCTGCGCCACAAGGCATTCTAATAACTACATCTGCTTTCTGGTTCCATCTATAATGACTCTTGGCCAAATAATTAACAATAGGGTTAAATCCGGAGGTTGCAAAATCTGCAAATTGCATTTCCATAATGGCTTTATATCCATTAATAGATAGGCCCATTGCTGCAGAAACAATGGCGCTTTCGCAGATGGGTGTATTACGTACGCGTTCTTTTCCGAAGGCCTCTAAAAACCCTTCGGTAATTTTAAATACGCCTCCATACTCGGCAATATCTTGCCCCATAATAACGGTATTATCATGGCGCTCCATACTTTGTTTTAATCCCTCTGAAATGGCATCAACCAAACGTAATTCAGTTGTTTTAGAATTAGAGCTAACTTCTTCATATGCAAACTCTTGAAATACGTCATTTAATTCATTACTTTTATCTGAAGTAATCTCTTCTTCTGCAAAAGCAATGTCTAGATTCTCATTTATTTCGTTCTTAATTTGAGTCTTTAATGTTTCAACTTTAGTTTCAGAAAGTAAACCTTCGCTAATTAAATAGTTTTCAAAATTTATAAGAGGATCACGTTCTGCCCACGTATTCATGAGCTCATCTGGAACGTATTTTGTTCCGCTGGCTTCTTCATGACCTCGCATTCTAAAGGTTTCGAACTCTAAAAGTACAGGACGCGGATTTTTACGCATATCTTCTACTAAAGCTTGTAGTTTGCTGTACACTTCTAGAATATTGTTACCTTCAATTCTATGGCTTTCCATGCCATAGCCTATGCCACGGTCTACAAGGTTCTTACAATTATATTGCTCGCTGGTAGGGGTAGAAAGGCCGTATCCATTGTTTTCTATGCAAAACAAAACTGGTAATTGCCAAACGGAAGCAACGTTTAGCGCTTCGTGTATATCTCCTTCACTAGTTCCTCCTTCTCCCGTGAATACTGCGCATACTTGGTTGTTCTTTTTAAGTAAATTAGCAGTGGCAATACCATCTGCAACGCCAAATTGAGGTCCAAGATGAGAAATCATCCCTACAATCTTAAATTCTTGTGTCCCGAAGTGAAAGCTGCGATCTCTCCCTTTTGTAAAACCGTTTGCTTTTCCTTGCCATTGCGAAAAAAGGCGGTGTAACGGAATCTCGCGCGTAGTAAATACACCTAAATTTCGGTGCATAGGTAAAATATATTCGTCTTGCTGTAAAACAGAGGTTACTCCTACAGAAATAGCCTCCTGCCCAATACCACTAAACCATTTAGAAATTTTACCCTGTCTTAGTAAAATCAACATTTTTTCTTCTATTAGGCGAGGCTTTAACATGCGCTCATATAACTGTATGAGCGTGTTATCATCAATTCCTGATCTATTATAGGTAAAATATATGGGAGCTGCTGGCTGCGATTTCATTGGTAACATTTAGAATGCACCAAATGTAGAAAATTTCAATGTTTGTTGGCTTAGAAGCTTCATTTTTTTTGAAATGGAATTGCGGTAGTATTTTGATATCTTTGTAGCACTAAAACGAATGTCATGAATAATATCCCAAGCGTAGATTTAGCCGATTTCCTTAGTGATGATCCGCAACGTAAACAGAAGTTTGTAGATGAAATTGGCAGTGCATATGAAGAAATTGGATTTGTATCGCTGAAAAATCACTTCTTAAGCGATACCCTAGTACAAGATTTATACAAAGAGATTAAAGCATTTTTTGCGCTTTCAGTTGAGGAAAAGAAAAAGTACGAAATAGAAGGTTTGGGTGGACAACGTGGGTATGTTTCTTTTGGGAAAGAACATGCCAAAGGCAAAAAAGAAGGAGATTTAAAGGAGTTTTGGCATTTTGGTCAAGAACCCGATACAGATGCTAACTTAATTGATGAATATCCCGATAACGTTGTAGTAAACGAATTACCAGATTTTAATGCTACTGGTATGGAGGCTTATAGAATGTTAGAAAAAACGGGCATATACGTATTACGAGCTTTGGCGCTATATATTGGTGTAGACGAACATTATTTTGATCATTGGGCTGCTAATGGAAATAGTATCTTGCGCCCAATTCACTACCCTCCTATTACCGAAGAACCCAAAGGCGCAGTGCGCGCAGGAGCACATGGGGATATCAATTTAATCACTCTCTTAATGGGGGCTTCTACGGGAGGTCTTCAAGTGTTAAGAAAAGACGGAGAATGGATTGATGCCACACCTGAAGAAGATGAATTGGTAATTAACGTAGGAGATATGTTAGAACGACATACCAACAATAAATTGCGTTCTACCATACACCGCGTTGTGAATCCGCCAAAAGAACAATGGGGAACCCCTCGCTATTCAATTCCTTTTTTTATGCACCCTCGCAGTGATATGGATTTAAGTTGTATGCCAGAATGTGTAGACAAACAACATCCTAAAGCCTTTGATGATATTACCGCTGGTGAGTTTTTAAGACAGCGTTTGATTGAAATTGGATTGATTAAGAAATAACTAATGGACTTAAAAGACCAATTAAAGAATTTGTTTCCAGATCATGAGGTTTCTGAGAGTGATTCCGAAGAAAGCCAAAACGATCAGCTTTGGATGCAAGAAGACCCACTGATTTGTAAATACGAAAAGCGCAAAGGCAAGCCAATTACCATTATAGAAGGCTATACTGGAGCCGATAGTGATTTTAAGCAATTAGCCAAAGAGCTAAAACAATGGCTAGGCGTTGGGGGAAGTTTTAAAAACGAACAAATAATCATACAAGGTGATTTTCGAGATAAAATCATGAAGTTTTTACAAGAAAAGGGATTTAAGACCAAGCGCGTAGGTGGATAGCAATCTGCTATAACTGAACCGCTTACTAAGCACACGATAACTTTGAAGAACAAACCTTTAACGTCTAGCGAATTTATCTTAAACGAAGACGGTAGTATTTACCACCTTCATTTAAAACCAGGCGATATAGCGCACACCATAATTACCGTTGGAGATCCCGATAGAGTTGAAGACGTTTCAAAACATTTTGATTCTATTGAAGTAGCTGTGCACCGTAGAGAATTTAAAACAAATACAGGCACCTATAAAGGCAAGCCAATTACGGTAATCTCCACCGGAATTGGAACAGATAATATTGACATTGTTTTTAACGAGTTAGATGCCCTGGTTAATATCGATTTTAAAAGTCGAACTATAAAACAACAACATACAACGTTAGAATTTGTGCGTATTGGCACCTCTGGCAGTATACAACCCGATATTCCATTAGATAGTTTTGTAGCTTCGGAAATGGCTATTGGATTTGATAATTTACTTCACTTTTATAAAGATGTAGATTTCTTAGACCATAATTTCTCAGAAGCGTTAAGAAGCCAAATGCAATGGAATGCCCATAAATCGAGTCCGTATGTTGTAACTGCAGACACCTCTTTGTTAGAACGTTTTTCAGAAAAACCTTTTCGTACCGGAATCACTGCAACCAATGTAGGGTTTTATGGTCCGCAAGGAAGAACGTTGCGGCTTCAGCTTGAAGATAGCCACCTGAATGAGAAGCTACAATCGTTTCAGTATAAAAATCACGTAATTACCAATTTAGAAATGGAAACTTCGGGAATTTATGGCATGGCAAAACTGCTAGGACATAACGCAATCTCACTAAATGCCATACTTGCCAATCGCGTTAGCGGTACTTTCAGCAGTACACCAAAACAAACTATAGATAACCTTATTGTAACTACTTTAGACCTACTCACCCATGATTAATCTTAAAATTGGCGGAGTGCCAGAACACTTTAACTTACCTTGGTATTTAACACTACGTGACAAAGAGTACCAAGAGCATGGTATTAATTTAAGATGGCACGACTTTCACGGAGGTACAGGACAGATGTGTAAAGCGTTGCGCAATGACGAAATTGATATGGCGGTAATTCTTACCGAAGGTATTATTCGTGATATTGTGATGGGCAATCCATCAAAAATTGTTCAAGGCTTTATAGACTCTCCTCTTATTTGGGGGATTCATGTAGCTGAAAATTCTGATTACGATACTATTTCAGACTTAAAGGGAACCAAGGCGGCTATTAGTAGATATGGATCTGGGTCTCACCTTATGGCTTTTGTTAATGCGGAAAATCAAGGTTGGGATTTGGAAAGTGATTTAGATTTTGAGGTTATAAAAAATCTAAATGGTGCACTTGAGAACTTACCTAAAGGTATTGGCGATTATTTTATGTGGGAAAAGTTTACCACAAAACCATACGTAGACGAGGGGCCTTTTAAACGTGTTGGTGAATGTCCAACACCATGGCCTTGCTTTGTAATTGCTGTACGAGACCAACTGTTGGAAGAAAACCCTACGGCTGTACAGAATGTCTTAACAACAATAAACCGTACCACAAGTGAATTTAAAGATATTCCGGCTATAGACAGAATGATTAGCAATAGATATGGGCAACAATTAGAGGATGTTCAAGAATGGTTGCATCTTACCGAATGGAGCCAAAAACAACTTACCAATAAAGAAGTAACAAGGGTTCAAGATAAATTGCTTCAGCTAGATCTAATTGAGAAAAGCATCGCAACAGAAAAATTGCTCCACATTTTTTAACTTTTTTTTAACCTAACACGCAACCCCAAATTAAGTGGTGCATCTTACTACTGTAAAAAGTAAGATTATGACACTATTTTTCATCATTTTGGGGAGCTTGCTTGTTACTAATTTTCTGTTATTACAGTTTAGTTGCAACGACTCCGAACAAGAAGTACCAGAAGAGTAAAATTTAACTACTACTCTTCGGTAAAGTACGTATCTAAATACGTTAATCGCTTTTGAAGCCAATCGAGCATGTACGTTAGATGCTCTGCTTCATGGCTTTTGTTCCAGGCTAATTCGTCCCTCTCATACATTTTTGTATCCGCTAATTTATTGTACCTCTTTTCGATACGAGCAATTAGACTATCTGTATGAAAAGACGTTGTCCGTAAATCCTTCCAACGTTTTCCCATTTCATATTTCAACCTAGGGTTGGCCACCATTCTATCAAACAAATTATTACTTAGTACATCGTTTGTGGTAGGAATTCTCTTTCCTGCCTGAATTGTTCCCAAGACACCATCCATATCCCATGGAACAATAAAATAGGCTGTTTCTTCTTTGTATTTGGCTAGATAAAAGTTTTTCCCAAAGTTATCTGTTGCACGAATTAAATTGGCAAACAAGAAGTAATCTACCATATTCTCTTCATCAAAATAAATACCTAGTTGCTCGTCGAAATCGGTAGCATCACTTGAAATTACAAAATTGATCGCTTTGTGTAAATTGTTGTAATGGGCCGTATAATCTTCATACGGGTATTCCATTTCCCACCCCGCCCATGTGGGTAAGGAGTTTTTAAACTCTGGAGCTTCTTTAAATGATGTTCCGCCGTGATAGTATCCAGCTTTAAACAGCTCGCCTCGTACTGTGTCACCTTTCATTTTCTTAAGCTTTAGTAGCGATCTCTTAATTTTTTCAGAAAGTAGATACACACCTCTGTATTCATTATTCACAAATAAGTCTACATATACTCCATCTACTGTTGCTCGTGCTTTGGGTTCATCTTCGGCGTACCAAGGCGTATGAATATCTTTCCAAAGTTTTTGAGATGTATAGGCTCTTAATAGCAAGGGTTCGTTATAAAGGCCGTCTAAAATCCAATCGTCTTCTTTCCGCAGATCTTTAAATTTTAATTCCTTTTTACCTTTTGAAACACTGTCTGTATAAAATTCTATGTTAAAGGATTTCTTCGGATATGTTAGCGACAAATTACCTCGTAAGTCCATGCCTATAACACTGCTAAAAGTAGTATCTGCGTCGAAATACCTAAAATGACCAAGTACTTTTGGGTGTTTGGTTAGTGAATCTTTTACCTGTATTGAAATAATAGGCGATTTGGTAATAAACAACGAATAGCTTTCCTTGCCTTTAATGACTTCATAACGCTGGGTATTTTGCAACCCTTGCACGGGTGTTGAAAGTTCATACACTTCATCTAGTGTAACAGATGAGATTTCATGCGTTATATCATCTTCAGCATCGATATTGACAACAATAATATTTTTTTCGTGGTCAATCTGATAACTGTCTGGTTGCGCTTTAAAGTTAGGTGAATTTTGTCCACATGCTAATAAGGTAAGACTTAATGCACCACTTACTAAAAGTAATTTAGTTGTTTTCATAATTAGATAATAATCAAATTTTGTTCCATTTACCAACTAATGACTTGTTGATTTGTTTTTGCTAAAAACGCATTTGTTTTGCTGAAATGTTTGTTACCAAACCAATATCCCCTGTTGGCACTTAAAGGCGATGGATGACCGCTGGTTAATACGCAATGCTTGCTGTTGTCTATTTTGGCACCTTTCTTTTTTGCATAGCCTCCCCACAGTAAAAATACAATCCCTTCTCGTTCTTCAGACAATTTAGAAATCACAGCATCTGTGAACGTTTCCCATCCTTTTTTCTGATGACTCCCAGCCTGATGTGCTTGAACAGTGAGTGTAGCATTTAACAGCAGTACGCCTTGCGAAGCCCAACGCTCTAAATTGCCAGAAGTTGGAATATGAACCCCAACATCATCTTTTATTTCCCTAAAGATATTTTGCAATGAAGGAGGAATACTCACCCCATCTGCCACAGAAAAACAGAGTCCGTTGGCTTGCCTAAGTCCATGATAAGGATCTTGCCCAATTATTACAACTTTTACATCATTAAATGGCGTATGGTCAAATGCCGAGAAAATACGGTTACCCGGAGGAAAACACTGCACTTCTGAATACGCATTTTTCACAAATCGAGTGAGCTCCTTAAAATAAGGTTTCTCAAACTCTTGACTTAGAACAGACTTCCAACTCGACTCAATTTTTATATCCATTATGCGTACTTTTGCAACGTAAAATTAAGAAACTTTAGCCGTTGCTAACCTGTATTAGAAAGAAATGACGTTTAACAGGTAGTTATTTTACACAAGCTATGATAAGAATTCATCAAAAGACATTAATAGATTTAGAATTTCCAACTGTTTTGCAACAGGTGTCGGAATTCTGTATCACAGCGCCGGGAAACGATCAGGTCTTGAAAATTGAACCGTTTGCAGATGTTGACAATGTACTTCCCTCCTTGCAACGAGTTAAAGAATTTACTGCTTCTTTTGGTAGTGATTCTCCCATACCTAATCATGGCTTTGAGCCCATATTTAAGGAGCTTCAGCTTTTAGAGATTGAAAACAGCACCTTAGAACGTTTTAGTTTTAGGAAGTTACTAGCGCTTTCAGAAACAACACAAACCCTACTTAAGTTTTTTAAAAAGTTTGAAGAATTCTATATAGAATTACAAGCATTTTCTGAAGCAGTTAGCTTCACTCCTGCCATTGCTATTGAAATTAAAAAAATATTCGATAAATATGGGGAGGTAAAAGACGATGCCTCTGAAGAACTAGGACTTATTAGACGGAGATTGCACGTAGTAAAGAGTCAGATTAACTCTTCTTTTACAAAAGCATTAAGTAGGTATTCGGGTTCAGATTATTTAGACGAAATTAGAGAGACCATTGTAGATAACAGACGTGTGTTGGCGGTAAAAGCCATGCACCGGAAAAAGGTGAAGGGCGCGGTCTTAGGACAGTCTAAAACTGGAAGTCTTGTATATATAGAGCCTCAAGAGACCCTTGAGTTTGCAAATGAGCTTAGCAACCTAATCTATGAAGAAGGTGAAGAAATTAAGAAAATTCTAAAAGCGCTCACAGAGTTTGTACGACCGTTTCAATACGATTTGGCAGCTTATCAAGCCTATGTTACCGAATTAGATGTTATATATGCCAAAGCTCGTTATGGTGCTACGATTAATGCGGTACTTCCAAGACTGACAAACAATCGGCAATTATCTTTAGTAGAAGCATTTCATCCCCTACTTCTTGTTGCCAACCAAAAACGCAAGGAGAAAACGTTTCCGCAGTCTATAGAAATAATGCAAGACAAGCGCATTATTGTGATATCAGGACCTAATGCTGGCGGAAAAAGTATAACATTAAAAACGGTGGGCTTATTACAGCTAATGCTGCAAAGTGGTTTGCTCGTTCCTGTGGCACCGCAGAGTGAGTTCTGCTTTTTCGAACGTGTGCTAACAGATATTGGAGACAATCAGTCTATAGAAAATCACTTAAGCACCTACAGTTATAGGCTTAAAAAAATGAATCAGTTTCTAAAGCGCTGTAACAAAAACACGCTCTTTTTAATCGATGAATTTGGAACAGGTAGTGATCCTGAGTTGGGTGGTGCTCTTGCCGAAACATTTTTAGAAGTATTCTACGAACGAGAGGCATTTGGAATTATCACAACGCACTATTCTAATTTAAAGTTACTAGCTAACGAATTGCCACATGCGGTTAATGCCAACATGCAGTTTGATAGTAAAACATTGGCTCCCGTATATAAACTACAAATGGGAGAAGCCGGAAGTTCATTTACGTTTGAGGTAGCTCAGAAAAATGGTATACCGTATAGCTTAATAAATAAATCGAAAAAGAAAATTGAACGTGGAAAGGTACGGTTTGATAAAACTATTGCTAATTTACAAAAGGAACGCTCTAAGCTTCGGAAAACGTCTGAAACACTAGAATCTTCTGCAGAAAAAGCACGTATTGAAAGCAAGCAATTGGAAGCAATTAACGTAAAGGTTCAAGAAAAACTAGAGAGTTATCAAGAGCTGTATGACTCCAATCAGAAATTAATCTCACTGGGAAGGAAATTTGATAGTCTTTCAGAAAAATACTTCAACAACAAGCAGAAACGAGCTTTGATGGATGAATTATTTAAAATGGTACTGACAGAAAATAGCAAACGTAAAAAGATAGCCCCTAAAAAGAAAAAAGAGATTCGCCAGAAAAAGCACGAAATAAAGCAGGAAGTAGAAAAAAAGGTGGCAGTGATTAGAAAGGAAAAGAAGAAGGAAAAAATAGCTGCCAAAAAACTACCCCCAAAACCTAAAGTTACTTTAAAAGTAGGAGATCGAGTGCGAATGATTGATGGCCGCGCTATTGGTACCATCGACACTATTGAAAAGAAAAAGGCAATTGTAAACTATGGTATGTTTACCACCAACGTTAGTTTAACAGAATTAGAAAAGGTATGACATCACGAAAACATAAAATTATCCTTTTTGACGGGGTGTGTAACCTCTGTAACAGCTCTGTGAATTTTGTGATACATCGTGATAAGAATGATCTATTTCGTTTTGGAGCACTTCAGGAAGAACCAGGAAAGTCAATCATTAAAAAATATGCCATAGACCCTTCTAAGACAGATTCGATTATACTAATTTCAAATAATAAAGCATATACAAAGTCTACTGCTGCATTAAAAATTGCCAGACATTTGGGAGGGGGCTATCCGCTACTCTATGTTTTTATGATTATACCCAGATTTATAAGAAATTGGGTGTATGATTATGTAGCTAAGAACCGCTATAAATGGTACGGTAAAAAGGATAGCTGCATGATTCCTACACCAGAATTACGAGCTAAATTTTTATAAGAAACACATTTATTGTCGGTTTCGTTAAGTTAACGAACGGTTAACGCATTCATTTTTGAATACATTTGAAGAACTACCTCTTAAATTTGACTTCAAATGAAATTTAAACTACTCATAATACTATCTATTCTCACACTACTTTCACTAGTGGGAATTCAAGGCTATTTAATCTACAATAGCTATGAGCTTAAACAAAAGACAATCACTATTGATGCGCGAAATGCAATTGCAAAAATTTATACTTCGCCTGCAATAGACTCTATTGCATGGTTGTATAGAACAGATTTTCTCCAAAACCTTGAAGCGTATAAAACCAATAATAGTACAAATGAAGCATTGTTAGATGCGCTTCAGAAAAAAAGCAAAGAAATAAATCCTGGGTTCTTAGAAATTTTCAACAATGGGCTTAAAGCGTATGATGCAGATTTCGATATTCAGTTTAAAAAAATAGTAACTGGAATAACGCTTTCAGATAGTTTGGGTAACACAGAAACTTTGTATCCTAAAGCGGCTAAAGATACTATCATACTCTTAGGAAGCGAAATGAAACAAACAGATGCTTTGCTTATAAATAATAGTACTTGGCAAAAAGATCATGACATCATGATAAACGGTAAGCCTGTTACCTACGACCTTAATTTTAAGTCAAGTATATTCATGAACATTACAAATTGGAATAGTCTAATAATTCGAGAGCTTTCTACTTTGTTATTTTTATCTACAGTACTCTTTCTCTTTGTTGTTGGTCTCTTGTATTATTCAATTCAAAATCTTCTCAAACAAAAGCGTGTTGCCGATATTAAGACAGATTTTATCAACAATATCACCCACGAGCTAAAAACTCCCTTGTCTACACTGTCGCTTGCTACCAAAACCTTGACTAGCGAATATACTTCGGGCAATAAGGAAGTTGTGGATGACACAATTCAAGTTATTGAACGTCAAAATACACGACTTCAAAACCTAATCGATCAGGTGCTAAAAAGCAGTTTAGGATATCAAAAAATTCAACTAAAAAACGAATCGTTTAACGTGACCACATTTTTAAATGACTTACTTAACGATTACGAAATAACTGTCGATAAAAATGTAAGTATTAATAGAGAAATTGAAAGTACAGGCTTATTACTAAATGGCGACTCATTTTACCTGAGCACTGCCATAATAAATTTACTTAACAATGCCATTAAGTACGGCGGTACCAAGTTAATGGTAACATATGCTATAGATACAGTTCAAAATTCTCATACTATTTCAGTAAAAGATAATGGAATTGGAATTTCAAAAAAGTACCACAAATATATATTCGATAAATTTTATCGTGTAAGTGAAAAAGACACTCACAATTATAAAGGGCTTGGACTAGGTTTGTATTACACCAAACAGATTATACTGGCCCATAACGGTACTATTTCTGTAGAGAACGGAAAAGGAAAAGGCACAACATTTAGTATACTAATACCTCTGGCGCTATGAAACATTTACTATTAGTTGAAGACGATCAGGATTTTGGTAAAATGCTAAAGCGTTACCTCGAACTCAATAAGTTCACCGTAACATGGGCATTACATGGTGCTGAAGCCTATGCTATTATTAAAAATCAAGATTTTGACCTATGCATTATTGATGTAATGATGCCCGTAATGGATGGTTTTACGTTAGCCGATAAAATTGCAAACAGTAAACCTGAAACTCCCTTTTTGTTCCTCACTGCTAGAAAGACCAAAGAAGATAGAATTAAAGGACTGAAGCTGGGTGCAGACGATTACATCGTGAAACCATTTGAGGCAGAAGAATTATTACTAAGACTGAAAAACATTATTAAAAGAGCAGCACAACAAAAGACTGAAGTTATAGAAATAGATGAAGAAATGGTTTCGTTGGGAGCATATATGTTTGATTATTCAAACCTGACGCTAACCATTAATAATAAATCCAACACTATTACAGAAAAAGAGGCAAAACTACTCTACTATCTCTATAAAAATAGAAATACATTATTACGACGAGACGAAATTCTCTTAAAGGTTTGGGGGAAAACAGATTTCTTTTCTGGAAGAAGTATGGATGTGTTTGTGAGTAGAATCAGAAAACATTTAAAAGAAGACCCTACACTCTCTATTGAAAGTGTTCGCGGGATTGGATTACAATTTAACTTAGATAATTAAAATCATGAAAAAGATGAAAGCAAAAGTACTTATTTTATTATGCATCCTAGTTTCTGGTACAGGTGTTGCACAAGAATATTTTGGCACAACTACGTACGGGGATCTTGGAATTGATACTGCCAATAGCTCTGTGATGAATAGTCAGGGAACTATTTTTACAGGAGGATTATACCAAAATTCAATTACCCTCGGGCCCGACACCATCAATATTGCTGGTGGAAATGCAGACGGATACGTTGCCATGCACGATAGCGACGGTACACCTTTGGGTGTTCTTGGCTTTGGTGGTGGTTTTGACGATGTTGTGATAGACCTAGCCGTAGATGCCAACGACAACCTTTATATAACAGGATATTTTCAAGGCGCCAATTCTATGAACCCTTTCGATGCTGATCCAGGACCGGGAGTTGTTCCGTTATTACAACCTGCCTTCGGACTTAGTAGAGATATATTTATAATTAAATTGGACAGCGACCAACAATTTGTTTGGGCAAAACAAGTGAGTAACCCATTTGGATTCGGTCCAATTAACGAAGACGCTCAAACTATTGAAGTAGATAGCGCGGGGAATGTGTATGTTGGTGGTTCTTTTCTTTTGGCAGATTTTGATCCAGATCCAGCGGTAGACAATACTTTATTTTCTGCAGATAGTTCAACACCAGATGGTTTTATTCTGAAATTGGACACAGACGGAAACTTTGTTTGGGTAAACACCTACGAAGGTGCTGGTGGTATTGTTGAAGTTGAAGACATTGAATTTGACGCAAACGAGGATATTCTAGTGCTTGGAAGATTTAGAAATCAAGTAGATTTAGACTCCGGAATCGGAACAGACTCATACGCCACAAATGGTAGTGACGATATTTTTGTAAGCAAAATTGATAGTGATGGAAGCTATATTTGGGGACAAGCATTCGGAGGAGCTGCACTTGAATTCTCAAACATAATAACTGAAATAAACAACGAAATATATGTAGGTGGAGCCTTTTCAGGAACGGTAGATTTAGATCCAAGCGCTGGAGATAATACTGTAACTTCAAATGGTGATTTAGACCCATTCTTTTCAAAATTTGATACTGATGGAAACTATATAATGAGCTACGTATTTGGTGGAGAAACTAATGAAGACCTAGAAGATGTTTATGATATTACACAAGGACCAAATGGTGATGTATTCGTTTCGGGAAGTTTTGTTGGAACCTCAGATTTTGATGCAGGACCTGGTACAGCCAATGTAACTTCTAATGGTATTGCAGACAATTACACCATTCAGGTTGGCTTAGATGGTGTATACAAAAATCATTGGACAATTGGTGGGACAGCGTCAGAAAACAGTCCGTATATTTTATTTAACGACTTGGGAGAAGCTATCTCAATTGGTGCGTTTAGAGATAGTGTAGATTTTAATCCATTTCCTGGAGAAGACATACAAACATCGGTTGCAAATTACGATGTCTATATTTCTAGATTCTTTCCGTTTAGTGTTGGAAATGATGCTTGCGCCGAGGCAATTGCAGTAGTTTGTGGTGATACAATCCTAGGTGAGACAATTTTTGATACCGATAGCGGTGGTAATGCTGCTCCAGACGAGTTCTATAGCTATACCGGAACCGGAACATTAGAGCTAGTTACCGTTTCATTGTGTAATGGTGGTACAGATTACGATTCTGTATTGCGTGTGTTTGATAATTGCGACCTTTCGAATGAGATTGTGATGAATGATGATTTTTGTGGAACACAGTCTGAACTTCAGTTTGTTTCTGATGGCACATCAACATACTATATCATGGTAGAAGGAAACAATGTGGCTTCAGGAAATTTTAGCATGAATATAACCTGTGAAGAACTACCTGAAAACGATTTTTGTAGTGGTGCACTTCCTATAAATTGTGGTGAAACCCTAGCAGGAAGTACATCTGAAGCAACAATTGATACTGCACCAACGTGTGTAGAGGACATTACTGCTCCTGGCGTGTGGTATGTTTTTGAAGATACAAGTGGACTTATTACAAACTATACGCTTTCTCTCTGTGATGGAGGAACAACTTTCGATAGTAAAATAACTGTGTATACAGGAGACTGTGGTGCATTGGTTTGTGAAATAGACAACGATGATTCTTGCGGTTTACAATCTGAGGTATCCTTCCAAGGAGATGGTAATACTACCTATTATATTCTAGTGCATGGTTTTGACGATAGTACAGGTGATTTTTCTTTAAGTCTAGACTGTCTTCCTGTACCTCCCCCAAACGATATGATTGCTAATAGCATTGATGTAGACGAAATAGGATTCCCTTATACAGATGTTGCAGTACCCATGCCAGCAGCTACTACCGAAGCTGGTAGTCCAATTGGCTGTGACAACGCAGGTGTTTTAGGAGTGTGGTACAACTTTGTCGCTGAACTAAACGGAACTGCAACGGCATCTGTAACAACCCCTGGCGGATTTACATCGGTAACTTTTTATAGTGCTCCAGACGAAAATGCTGTAGAGACAGATCTAACGTTAGTAGATTACTTTGATAATCAATGTGTTCCTGGTGCAGATGCCAGTATACTGGTGCAAGCTGGTCAAGCGTACTATGTTTATGTGGCAAATACAGAGGCAATAACAGATATAGTAATCGATGGAGACTTCTATCTTGGAACCAATAATATCACAGCCAATGAGTTTTCAATGTATCCTAATCCTGCGTCAGATATAGTGACCATCAAGTCTGGCTCATTAAATATTATTGAAAGCATAACGGTATATTCAATTTTAGGGCAGGAAGTGATGTCACAAACGGCTAATAAAAATGAAGTATCACTCAACGTTTCTATGCTATCTCAAGGTACGTATGTTGTACAAATTAATATGAATGGTCAATCATTCATGAAGAAATTACTCATAGAGTAATGGTTAGAAATTTGTAATGAGAAAAGGCGGGAAATTAATCCCGCCTTTTTTATTTTTTGAATGTATCATTCGGCTTAAAATTATACATCAACTATTTGAAGCCAAGCTGTAATTACTAAAAGGAATAGGTTTATTCTAATATAAACGCCTCTCTCAAAAGACTTTCAGAAATTAGCTTACTTCAAATTTTTCAAAATAAAATCTAAGGTTGTATTTGTATTTTCGTTTACACTAAAGGCCAAGTTCTGGTATCTATTAGCCTGTGCTAACCCCTCTTTTTGCCATTTTGAAACTATATGGGCATGCTCAAAAGAAATTTTACCCGCTAATAGTGGTGCTAAATCTTTCTTATTCTGAAAAGCATCATATACCTTCTTTAATCCTGTTAAATACATGTAGTCTTTAGTAAAGCCACCTCCACGGTGAGCTCGTAACGAAATATTATACGCCTCTTCTCTATTTAGCTTGTACTGATTATGCAACAAATCGAACGTATCACAAAAATTGAAGCCTTTACGTAAACTATCTGCAGCCATTACACGATAAGACAGTTCTTTGAGACGATGCAAAGTTAGGCACCCACTCATGTATTCACTAAATACAGCTAGCCCCTCTTGGGTTTCAACATTTTTTGGAAATCCGTTATGGAAAATCTTTAACGATTGGTTAAGGCCGTTAAAGGTAGTAACCATATGTACACCTATTTCATGATTTGCCAATACCTTTAGTTGATTGGCGCTATACCGATGATTCTTTTTAAGCACTAAAGTTTGTGTATTATTTTGCACCATTGCTGCCGCAGAAATCTTCGTAGAATATTTCATATTGAAATTAAAATCATACTTCTGCGTAAATGCTTCAAAATAAGCAGCTGCCTCTTCGGCACTAAACACTGGAAACATTTCACTGTCGTATTCTTCATCTTTAAAATGAAGTATAAAACGTGCGTTTTCAACATCCTTCTCGGTAGGCGTTCCAAATGCTTTTAAGGCATTGTAATAAAATTTTTGACCCTTACCAATGGTTTCAATGCACTGTATGAGACTTGAATAGTCATATATAACGTCTCTAAAGAAATCTCTAGACACCTCATCTTTAATGCTGTCAATATCTTGAGAGAATAAATGTTGCTGCACTTTGTGAGCGTCGAAATCTATTTTTCGATACTTATAGTTCGGACTAACATTGTATTTAGAAGCAAAGAAGTTACGCTTTTCGGCTTCAATATTTATAGGGTTGATATAGTTAAGTAGCTCAATTTTCTGAACTAATTTGTTCAGGTTTTGATCAATTCTAAAGAGATTTGGGTGCGTATGTAATAATGCTTTGGCAGTTGCCATACTTAACTTTTGTAGGTGTGGTAAAACATGTTGGCGTGAGAAACAAGGCGGTTCTGCAATTGTTGTTCAATTGCTGCTACTACCTCGGGGAAAATTATTTCCCTCAATTCATCACAGTACACTTTCTTAAATTCGGTTGCCAAAACTAAGGTATTTTTGAAGTTTTGGGTGATAAATTTTAAAAAATATCCATTTCCTTGAAAGGTGTCGTTGATTTTTGAAGTTGACTCAATATCATGTGGTAGTTCTAGTTCTGAAAGCGATTGTCGCCAGGCCTCAATTAAAGGTTCAAATCGCTCATTGTCAACATTTGCCGTTCCTAAGTTAATTACAGGCACTTCCCTATTCCAGCGCCTCCAATTGTAACTGTGCATGTCGTACACCACAACAACTCCAAATTTCTCTTCTAATTTCTGCATTAACGCATATACAACACTATAAAAAGCCTGATGCTTGTCTAAACTCTTTTTTCGGTTTGCGATATCTAAAGGTGCTTTCCACAGTTGTTTTCCCCAGGCATCTTCATAAATTGCATTTTCAGGATCTCGGTTTAGATCGTATTCAAACCTGCTGTCACATCCGGCTATTACAATGGGGTGTGTATGCACAAATTCTTTCGTGCATGGATCTTCTTCAAACCATCTATCGTATTCAGAATGAAGACAATTACTCCACAATTCTTTTCTAAATTGATGACCGTCGTGAACTGCACCACAGACGTAGTGTACATATTCGTCAATTTTCAGTGTAAACGAATAATCTGAAGCAACTGCCTCAAATGTTTCTTCGTTGTTTATTTTTTCTATTATTTCTGAAATAGCTAACCGTTGCATTTGGAATGTATTTTACGCATTATGCATCACTAACGTGTTTTCTAAGCTTTGTTCTGCGCTCAAAGGCATTAACACGTTCCTGAACCTTATCTTCGATAAAATCGATTATTTTTTCTTGAACACGTGTTTTGTATACTTTATTAATATATGTAATACCCCCAGGTGACATTACATTTACTTCCACCAACATCCCACCAATAACATCTATTCCGCAGAAATACAGTCCGTCTTTCACTAATTTAGGCCCAATACGTCTACACAATTCCTTTTCTTGCTTACTCAGCGAGTGTTTTTGAACAGAACCTCCAGCAGAGACATTACTTCTATGGTCTTCTTCTCCTGGGACCCTTGCCATAGCACCTATAGGTTGCCCGTTTAATAGTAGAATACGTACGTCTCCTTTATCTGCACCTTCAATGTAGTCTTGAAGAATTACATAGTTTGAGGTACCGTCTTTGTTATCTATATAAAAATCGAGTAACGAATTTATACTCTTCATGGCTCTTTTTTCAATCAATATAACTCCAGAACCACCATAGCCATTAAGTGGTTTTAGAATCATGCGATCGGGGCCCTCTTTGATGGTTTTTTTAAGGTATTCTTTATTTTTAGTTACGTGAGTTCTTGGGATAAATTCATTCTTATCATCCTCAAAGACTGCAGTATACAACTTATTATTTGCACGACGAATTCCATCAAGGTCATTCATAATAAATACATCGTCTTTTACACTGTCTAAGAAATTGAGCATAATCATATCCAGCGGCGGATTGCTACGCAATATAATTACATCGAATCCCGCTAGAGGAAGCATTTCATCGTAGAATTCTGCTCTGCTATGAAATGAACTAAGCTTATTCGATACTTTTTCCATACGTCTTAAGCATCGGCAAAAAGCATGTGCAACACTATCGCGAATAGTAAGATTTGCAGGAGTTGTAATAGCTAGACCATGCCCCCTTTTGGCACATTCTTGAATCATTGCTAAGGTTGAATCATTTTCGGGATCCATTTCTTCCCATGGATACATTATAAAACAAACATTCATTTATTCGTTGGTTTTCGAAGATTAGTAGTGAAACTAAATTACTAAAACAAAGCAGAACCACAATGTTTTTATGCAATCTTATGAGAATAATGATTTGTAGCTGTCTTATTTGAAAATTTAGTTGGGTATAATTCTAAAATTATCAAACCCAAAAACGTCATCTTCCCCATTTTGTTCAAACTGAAGTTGTAATGACACAGAAACACTGCCCGGAGGAATTGGCAACGAAATAGTACCTGAATTCGTACTATTCGCATTCCCATTTATAAATTGCTGTGTGGCCTGTGGTATTCCGTCGATAATAATGGTATAAAAGGCATCATCTCCATTGTCCATGCGGTAGGTAGCATATTCAAAAGCTACGGTGGTACCGGCAATTGCTGCGGAAATATCTATGGTGGCAAACGTAATAGTTGCCAAACCAGTGGTTCCGTTACCTTCGTCGTCTAAATCTCGAATGCCGAGAAAATTATTGGTAAGCGTAGAAAGGTTACTGAATATACTGTTGGAAGCATCAGTTATACCATAAAAACCATCTACACCATTATCAAAATATGCTACATCAGACGTATACCCCCACGTAGTTGCTAAATCGAAGTTTTGGGCGACACCCGTAAATGCAATAGTATTAATGCAGTGAATATTCTCCCAAGTAAGTCCGTTCCAAATTTGATAACATCCATTTGATTCTAAAAACAGTACCATACCAACATCTGTGCTTGAGTTTGGGGTAATTGTTGCTCTAGCAGAACTATTAGGCACCCTTGGGGGCAATAAGCCTTTGTAGTTTATACCATCTGTAGTACTGCTTATATCGAGTGCAGTTGCGGTTGAGGGGTTTGTAGTTCCAATACCTACTTGTGCTAGCAATGAGCTGTTGTGAAAAAAGATTAAAACGAGTAGAAAACCAAAGACTTTGTATACCATGTTAAAAAATTGACATGGGGAGTCTCACAGTGCAATCAAAAAATATACTAATGCCTTGGCAAGGTACAAATCACACGCAAATTTCAGTAAAAACAACGTGAAATTTAGGCAAGTATACCTTTCAATTCATGAATTGAAGGATTTCTAACACTATAAATTTTAATGCTCTTTTCCGTAGTTGTCATCCCAATCTTTAACTTTAGGATCTCCAAGTTTTCCTTGTGATTTAGCCACCATCATCGATACCGTAGCATCTCCAGTAACGTTTATCACCGTACGGCACATATCTAATGGTCTATCTACAGCAAAAATAAGTGCCAATCCGGCCTCGGGTATACCCGCATAGCCCAATACACCTACCAGCATTACCATACCAGCACCAGGCACAGCAGCCGAACCAATAGATGCTAGTGTAGCAGTTGCAATAATACCTAATTGTGTTCCTAAACTTAGATCCATACCAAATGCTTGGGCAATAAAAACTGCCGCTACAGCTTGGTACAAACTAGTTCCATCCATATTAATAGTAGCCCCAATAGGAAGTACAAAACTTGATACTTTTTCATCAACTCCAAGGTGTTCTGTTACGCGCTCCATTGTTACAGGCAAGGTAGCCGCACTAGAACTAGTAGAAAAGGCTAATAATTGAGCAGGTGCAATACCCTTTAGGAAAAATCCAGGTGACTTTTTTGCAAATACCTTTACAAAAATCACATAAACCACTACCATAAGTAATAACCCTACCACTACGGCGAGCGCATACATACCTAGAGCCGCAAATAGGTCTGGGCTAGGAGCTTCTACTACCAAAGCGGCCAATAGCGCAAAAACTCCGTATGGGGCGGCCAACATAATTAAATCAACCATTTTCAATATGACCTCATTAACCCCGTCAAAAAAATCTTTTACCGTTTTACTTTTATCTTCTGGAATTAAAATAAGGCCTATTCCGAAGAAAACGGCAAAGAAAATTACTTGTAACATATTTCGGTTGCTAGAGGCAGCGCTAAAAATATTTTCAGGAACTAGGTCTATTAGGGCTTGTAATGGCCCAGCTTCCTTTTGCTTCTGCGCATCTAATCGTTTGCTTTCTGCATCGCCACCGTAGGCTTCTACCAATTCATTTCTAGTATCTTCATTAATAGAACCTCCTGGCTTAATTGTACTTACTACACCTAGCCCAATACTTACGGCAATCACTGTGGTCACAATGTAGGTCATAATTGTTCTAACCCCCATTTTAGATAAGCTTGAGATATCTTTTAGGTCTGAAATCCCTTTAATAAGTGCCGCTAGAATTAATGGAATGGCAATAAGTTTTAAAGCTCTAATAAATATTGTACCAAATGGTTTTATGTAGTCGGCAATAAAGTCACTTCCCCATGAGAAGTTAGTCATAAGAAGTGCAAACAACACTCCGAGTACCATTCCTAATAAAATTTGCCAGTGTAATGCTAGTTTTTTCATATAAAGTATTCGTCTGTAGCTTATTAATTTTTCTAGATATGTGTTACAATGTAGACAATTTATTCAGCAACCAAAAATCGGTTAAAACCAATGCCGCCATAGCTTCTACAATGGGCACTGCTCTTGGCACAACACATGGGTCATGTCTTCCTTTACCCATCATTTCAACCTTTTCACCATCACTATTTATTGTTGGTTGTTTTTGTAGTATGGTAGCAACCGGTTTAAATGCTACGTTAAAATAAATAGGTTCTCCGTTGCTAATACCGCCCTGAATACCACCACTATAATTTGTTTTTGTACTTCCATCTTCATTAAACAAATCGTTATGCTCGCTTCCTTTCATTACTGTTCCTGAAAATCCACTACCATATTCAAAACCCTTCACGGCATTAATAGAAAGCATCGCTTTACCAAGTTGTGCATGGAGCTTATCAAACACAGGTTCTCCTAATCCAACAGGCACATTTTCTATCACACAGCTTATGATTCCTCCAACAGTATCTCCTTGCTTTTTAACATCTTTAATATACTGCTCCATTTGTTTAGCCATATCAGCATCTGCAGTTCTCACAGGGTTTTTCTCAATTTCAGAAAAATCAAGTGCTTTATACGATTTATTGAGAGATAACTCACCAACAGCAGATACATAAGCTGTGATTTTTATATCCTTAAGCAATTGTTTCGCTATAGCCCCTGCCACTACCCTACAAGCGGTTTCTCGCGCCGATGATCGTCCGCCACCACGATAATCACGATGACCATATTTTTTGTCAAAAGTGAAATCTGCGTGTGAAGGCCGGTATGTGTCTTTAATATGTGCGTAATCTTTCGATTTATGGTTGGTATTTTGTATGACAAAGCCAATAGGTGTGCCAGTTGTTTTACCTTCAAAAACACCCGATAAGAATTGCACAGAGTCTTCCTCTTTTCGTTGTGTTACTATAGCAGACTGTCCCGGTTTACGGCGTTGCATTTCAGTATTTATGGCTTCTATATCGAGTAATAATCCAGATGGACAACCATCTATTATCCCTCCAATGGCTGGACCGTGAGATTCTCCAAACGTTGTAACTTTAAAAATTGAGCCGAAGGTATTTCCTGCCATAATTCGGTTTTCAACAAATGTAAATGTTTCCTTTCAATAGAAAAAGCATTGAAAGTGTACCAATGGAGATTTCTTTCAATTTGGATAAGATTTTTTTGAACTATTAATAACATTCACTTAATACATCCTTTGAGCAAAGAAGTCATCTTTGTACGAGATATTATTACTCTTGAAAAGAAAGCTTGACATTGTTGTACTCTCAGACCTACATTTGGGTACATATGGCTGCCACGCCAAGGAAATCTTACATTATTTAAACTCTGTAAAGCCAAAAAAGCTTATTCTAAATGGTGATATTATAGACATATGGCAATTTAGAAAGCGTTATTTTCCAAAAGCACATCTTCAGATTATAAAAAAAATTATTGCACTTGCAACTAAAGGTACGCAAGTCTACTACATAACAGGGAATCACGATGAGCGGTTACGACGTTTTAGCGAAACTAGAATGGGCAATATTCGAATTCTAGACAAGTTAGTACTTAACCTCGATGGTAAGAAAGCATGGTTTTTTCACGGCGATGTATTCGATGCGTCTATTCAGCACACTAAATGGATTGCAAAGCTTGGAGGCTGGGGATATGACCTCCTAATCCTTTTTAATAGGTTTATTAATCGCATTCTGAAATTCTTCGGAAAAGAAAAATATTCCCTTTCTAAAAAGATAAAAGACTCTGTAAAAGGGGCTATTAAATTTATTTCAGATTTTGAAACAACCGCCACAGACCTAGCAATAGAAAATGGTTACGACTATGTTGTTTGCGGCCATATTCATCAGCCTGCTATGAAAAAGGTAGTTACCGCAAAAGGTGCATGCGTCTATTTAAACAGTGGAGATTGGATTGAAAACCTAACAGCCCTAGAATACAATAACGAAGCATGGGCTTTATACCAATACAATCCAAATAGGTATACAAAACAGGAAAGGGAAAAAGCAGAAACAATAGATGCAGATAGGGCTACAGCCGAAGTACTTGCTGGTTTTTCGCTATTGTAATGTTTTTAATTAATCTACTAGCGCATTAGCCAAAATACTAATCGGATGTTGTGCTTCTCTTGCCGTACCATCTTTAATTTGATGTCTACAACTAGTACCATTGGCAGCTATAATAGTAGCTTCTGAAGCTTTTCGCACGGCAGGAAACAACTTTAATTCTCCAATTTTCATACTTACATCGTAGTGTTCTTTCTCATAACCGAAACTTCCAGCCATGCCACAGCAACCAGAGGGTATGATTGTTGGTTTGTAATTTCTAGGAAGGTTTAAAATATCGAACGTTACTTTTTGGTTGCTCAATGCTTTTTGGTGACAGTGTACATGTATTTTAATATCTCTAGCTTCCTCATTAAAACTTTCGGCCGTAATCGATCCCTTAGACGCTTCTAGCGCAATAAACTCTTCAATAAGCATGGTGTTTTCTGAAATTTTCTTTGCAGAAGCCACGTCGCTCGCTAATCTGAGGTATTCATCTCTAAACCCTAATATTGCAGAGGGCTCTATACCAAGCAAGGGAGTTTCAGAAGTAATACAATTGTTTAAAGCCGAAACATTTTTATCAATCTCAATCTTAGCTTCATTTAGCAATCCTTTAGAAAGCAAGGCTCTAGCGCTATCTAACTCGAGTATTAGTTTAACTTTATATCCAAGACTATTTAGTAGTAAAAAAGCATCGTACACCAAATTAGAATCTAAGTACTTAGAAAATTCATCCACAAAGATGTAGGCATGGACCTGCATATTTTGGTCACGATTTTTAAGTACAGAACGCACCTTGTTCACCCCTTTCATATTAATTGTTGGTAGTGTGCGGTGTTTAGACACACCACTCCATGTTTTTATCCATGAAGACGTTATTGAATTTGTAAAAGCCCAATTGGCAAGAAGTGGAAACCGTGCTGCCTTTTTATTATAGAGACTACTTTTTCCAAACAATCTCGTAGCTCTTGAAATTCCGTTTGCTTTTTGATACTGGTACAAAAATTCGAGCTTGGCAGTGGCCATATCCACATTACTAGGACATTCGCTAGCACATGCTTTACAACCAATACATAGGTCGAATACTTTTTTAAGTTCTTCAGAATTAAATTTATTGGTATGATCGCTTTGTGAAAGCGCCTCTCGTAGCATATTTGCTCTGGCTCGAGTAGTATCTTTTTCATTTTTAGTAGCCTGATAGCTTGGGCACATACCTCCAGTAGCGTGTTCAGACTTTCTACAGTCACCACTTCCGTTACATTTTTCAGCTAGTCTGAGTATTCCTTGAGAATCATCAAAATTTAGCGCGGTGGTAACCTCTGTAGGCGTATAGTCGGTACGTAGATGCTTATCCATAGGCAGGGCATCTGTAATTTTGCCCGGATTAAAGATATTCTCTGGATCAAAACACTTTTTTATGCGCTGCAAGAGTTTAAAGTTTTGTGTGCCAATTTGCATCTCTAAAAACTCGGCACGTACTATACCGTCTCCATGTTCTCCAGAGAAAGAACCTCTATATTTCTTCGTTAATTGTGCCACCTCTGTAGTTATCGCCCTAAACAAGCGGACTCCTTCAGGATCTTTCAAGTTTAATATAGGTCGTAAGTGCAACTCTCCTGCACCAGCGTGTGCATAGTAGACAGCATCTTGATTAAACCGATCCATGATCTGAGAGAACTCTTTGATAAATTCAGGAAGATCTTCCAACGCCACCGCAGTATCTTCAATACATGCCACAGCCTTCTCATCACCTACCATGTTGCCCAAAAGTCCAAGTCCCGCCTTCCTAAGTTCCATTGCCATCGTAATTTCATGGTCTCTTAAAATAGGAGCTGCATAACTTAAGCCAGATTGTTGTATCGTTTGCAGTAAGGTTTCTATCTGGTTATTAAGAGCTTCTGTTGTCTGATCTCTTACTTCAAGCAACAGGAGTGCCTTCGGATCTTCTTGCACGAAAAAGCGATAGGGCTCGTAGGTTTTATTGTCTTTTGTACAATTTAAAATGACATCGTCTATCATTTCACAGGTATACAACGTATGCTGCATGACTTTATTCACATCGTTAAGACAAGCTTCCAACGAGTTATAATGAGTAGCTATTATGGCTTGTTTTTGAGGTGGAAGCGTGTCTAGCTGTAAAGTGATTTCTGTTGTAAAAGCAAGAGTTCCTTCACTACCACAAAGTAACTTACACATATTAAAGTCGGCTTCAGAGGCTGAGAAGATAGAAGTATCTAGCAAAGCGTCAACAGCATAACCTGTATTCCTGCGATGTATCTCCTGCTTCGGAAACTCTTCGCGAATTACACGCTTGACGCTTTCCGAAGAAAGTTCAGAAAAAAGCATGTTATAAATGCTTCCCTCAAGTGAAGGCAAGTTCTTTTTCAGATTAAAATCTTCTTTCGAACTACTAGAAAACGTAACTTCATCACCATTAGAAAGTATTGTTTTTAGCTGAATTACCTTGTCACTCGTAACTCCGTACTGAATTGAAGTTGTACCACTGCTATTATTACCAACCATACCACCAATCATGCACCGGTTACTCGTAGAGGTGTTAGGACCAAAAAAGAGATTGAAAGGTGCCAAATACGCATTTAATTCGTCGCGAATTACCCCCGGCTGAACCGTCACCGTCTTAGCGGTTTCATCTACCGAAATAATCTTAGTAAAATGCTTAGAGACATCCACAACTATTCCCTCACCTACACACTGTCCTGCGAGCGAAGTTCCAGCAGTACGCGGTATAATTGAAGTTTTGTGCTTAGCAGCAAATAATATAAGATGCTGTATATCTTTTGTAGTCTTCGGAAATGCAACGGCCAACGGTAACATTCTGTAAACTGAAGCATCTGTAGCATACAAGCTTTTGTGCAACATATCATGATGCAACTCTCCTTCTAACTCATTAGATAATTGTTGTAACTCTTTATTCATGTACATGTAAAAATAAGTGCTTATACGCATTGTGGCAATGTTTATTCACTAAAAAGAATAACAAAACGTTAACCATAGTAAAGAATCTTAAAATTTACTTTTGAGTAACCTAAAAAAAGAAAAATATGAGAAAATGGATTTTAATTTTTATCGCAGTGGTTGGTGTTGGAATTTCAGCAGAAGCACAAGAAGAAAAAAATGCTATCGGACTTAGATTAGGGGATAGCGACGGATTCGGGACTGAAGTGAGTTACCAACGTTATCTAACTGAAAAAAATAGACTAGAAATTGATTTAGGGTGGCGAAGTTCAAAGAATTTTGACGCGTTTAGATTAACAGGATTATACCAATGGGTGTGGAATATTGACGGCGGATTTAATTGGTACGCGGGCCCTGGTGCCGGGATTGCTCAAGTAGATTTCGATGATGTGGCGCCTGGTTTTGATGATAGCGAAACCTATGTGTATCTAGCCGGTGATATTGGGATAGAATACGATTTTGACTTCCCGTTGCTTTTATCGCTTGATTTTAGACCAGAATTTGGTTTTAGTGACAATTTAGACGATGATATAGATTTTGATATTGCGCTAGGAGTACGTTACCAATTCTAAACAACGAAATAGCATTAAACCTTAAGCGATACGTTATGTATCGCTTTTTTTTATGGGGTATGAAACCTAGAAAAATTAGGAAAAACCCTTTTTTAAATGTAAAATAAAAGTTGCAATTTTATGAATTACAACTAACTGCCCAATATATGAAGACGCACTATGTAGATATTCACTGCCATCCTTCGCTAAAGGGATTCAGTAAAAGTTTTAAATATACGCCACCAAAACAGAATGCTCTAGATGCAAATCGCAAAAATTCTATTTGGCACTACAGTCCCCCTACGGTTTTTGAAAAGTTTCTAAACCGTATGATTACCCTCACTAAGTTTACACAAACAGACATGACCGCCCTCGCTCGAAGTAGAGCCAAAGTGGTAATTGTAAGTCTTTACCCTTTTGAAAAGCACTTTTTAAGTAAGCGAGTTTTGGGGTGGAAAGGCCTAACAGACGTATTAGTCAATTTAGCTGCTAGTATTAGTCAGAGTAGAATAGACTACGTGCTACGTCATCAAGATTACTTCGAGGATTTAGAAAGTGAATATCAGTTTTATGAACAGTTACACAACCAAGTACATAAAATAGACAATGTATTTTATACCTATAGACTTGTTAATAATTTTGCTGAAATAGAACATAATTTCACACAAGAGACACCCACAAAAAAAATCATCAACATTGTATTATCTATAGAAGGTGGCCACTCATTTAACAGCGGCTTAGAAATGAATACCGACACGGCAGATGCTGCTGAAGTACTTGACAATCTAAAAAAAGTTAAAAACTGGAAGCACAAACCCGCGTTTATCACGTTTGCACATCACTTCTATAATGAACTTTGCGGGCATGCCCGAAGTATTAGCATAGGTGCTTTGCGCGACAATCAGAATAGAGGACTTAATTCGGGGATAACAGATTTAGGGATTGAAGTTATTGATAGGTTGTTGAAAAACACCAACGGCCCTTGTATTCCTATTGATATTAAACATATGAGTACCACGTCTAGGAAAGCGTATTACGATTTGCTAGACACCAAATACAAAAATGAAAAGATTCCTGTAATTGCCAGTCATGGCGCAGCAAACGGACATCGTTCTATTGTACAATGGGATGTGTCTGACTACCCAGAACGAGCAGAGTACTTCAATAATATAGATATTAATTTTTATGACGATGAATTGCTACGTATTGCGAAAACCAATGGAATGTTTGGAATTCAATTAGATGAAAGACGTATTGGAAGTAAAAAAGCGATTAGTCAATCTAAAATCTATTTTCCGAATAAACGGAAACAACTGCAGAAGAAATCTCTTCTTGTATGGCGACAAGTAGAACATGTGGCCGAAGTACTTAACAAAGAAGGATTATTTTGTTGGGGAATTCAAACTATTGGAAGTGATTTCGACGGTATTGTGAATCCGATTAAAGGATTATGGACGGCAGAAAACATAAAAGATTTGGGAGAAGAAATGCTACACCATGCAAAAGCATATCTCGATACCAATCGCAATTCGCTACAGGACTTTAATAAAATATCGGCAGAAAGTATCGTTGAGCGTGTGCTTCATGGCAACGCAATGGATTACTTAAAACGAAACTTTAATTAGTGTTTTTAGCCGCAGCAATTACTACTGGTAAGCCTTGTTGTTCAAAAGCTATTAGTACGGCTGGTTGTGACATTACCGTAGTGACTAAACCACTATCATCATTCTTACCAGGTGCCAACTGAACATAGAGCGTATTATTTTTTGCATACACCTTTGCTACCTTCAATCCATCAACACCATGCGATACTTCTCCCGGACAAAAAAAGAAAGCTTCATGAGTATCAAAATTTATGTTAGGCAAGGGTATTCCAGGCTTTCTGGTGCTATTTATGGTTGCATATAACGCTTCTAGTTGTTTCGTAGATGTAATTAGTTGCTGCGTAGGCGATTTAAAATTGCTATGACCATTGCTAAACACTGTGGTAAAGTCTACATTATTTTCAGGTGTCACCGGTGCTTCAGAAACAGATGTTGTATTGCCACAACTCACAAAAAACAAGCTGCATAGTAAATAAAATATAGGTAATGTCTTATGAAACATAAGCAACTGCTTTAGCATATACTTCTTCATACATTGGCACTATATTCTTTGTATCAAATTTTCTAGCCGCTTCTTTAGCATTTCGTTTAAATTTCAGCAATACTTCTTTATCTTTTAAAATAGAAATTGCATTGCTTGCCATATCGTCTACTTCTCCGACATTACTTAGGTATCCACTCACGCCATGAACGTTTACTTCTGGCAAGCCTCCTGTATTACTTGAAATCACAGGAACACCACTCGCCATTGCTTCCAATGCTGCAAGTCCGAAACTCTCTTTTTCAGAAGGCAACAAGAATAAGTCACTGAAACAAAGAATTTTATTGATCTCACTACTATTTCCAAGAAACTTTACACTGTCTTGAATTCCCTTTTGTACACATAACGCTTCGCAAGCCTCTTTTTCTGGGCCATCTCCCACCATAATGAGTTTTGCAGGAATTTGCTGCTGCACTCGATCAAAAATTTCTATTACATCTTGCACTCGTTTTACAGGTCTAAGATTGCTAATATGAGTGATAATAAGTTCGTCCTTCTCTGCCATTAAATCTCGTTGGCAATCGGTGAAATGATTGGTGTATTTTTCAACATCTATAAAATTAGGAACCACGTCGATTTCCGTAGTAATATCGAAAAGCCTATTCGTATCATCTTTTAAACTCTGTGATACAGACGTAACCACATCGCTCTTGTTAATACTAAACGTCACTGCAGGTTTATAAACAGGGTGGTTTCCTACCAGTGTAATATCTGTACCGTGCAAGGTTGTAACCATTGGAATGGATATTCCTTCTGCCAACAACATTTTCTTTGCCATGTATCCAGCATAGGCGTGCGGTATTGCGTAATGTACGTGCAATAGTTCTATATGGTACAACTTTACCATATCAACCAGCTTACTAGACAATGCCAACTCATAAGGCTGGTAATGAAATAAAGGATAGTCTGGCACCACCACTTCATGAAAATGAATATTGTTAGAAAGCAGGTCTAGTCGTACAGGCTGGTTGTAGGTAATAAAGTGTATTTCATGTCCTCTTTCGGCTAGTGCTAAGCCAAGCTCAGTGGCAACTACACCACTTCCTCCAAATGTTGGATAACAAACAATGGCAATTTTCATTCTTGTATGGTTAAATTTGTTGGACCTTCCTCATTGGTAATAGCATCGTAAATGGCTTCTTGTATATTACTTCTAAGGTTGCTTCCTATTAATTTTCTATTATCTGCAGACGGATATGTTCTATTAGAAAGAAAAACATATACAATCTCTTCTTCTGGATCGGCCCAGGTAAACGTTCCTGTAAATCCGCTATGCCCAAAACTGGTCATAGACACGCAACCACAGGTAGGACCAGATTCGCCTAATTGTGGTTTATCAAATCCTACTCCCCTACGTACATTATCTTCACAATAATAGCAGGCGTTAAACATGTCTAAAGTCTCTGGGTTAAAATAGCGCTTACCACCGTAGAAACCTTTCCAAAGGTACAATTGCATTAATTTAGCAATATCGTTAGAGTTACTAAACAATCCGGCGTGCCCTCCTACGCCACCGATCATGGCAGCTCCTTGGTCGTGTACATTACCATGTACTTTTTGCATTCTAAAGTAGCTGTCATCTTCGGTAGGAACGATATCTGCCTTCGTGAATTTTGAAAGCGGATTAAATGTGGTGTAATTAGCGCCCAAAGATTCATAATAATCTCGTTGCACAAGCAATTCTAGTGGAGATCCATAAAACTCCTCTAAAAATTTCTTCAGTAAATAATACGGCAAATCGCTGTATTTGTACCCCTTGCTACTCCGCAAATCACTTTTTCGAATAATTTCATAAATACTGTCTTTGTAATCACGGCGCATATAAAGTCCTTCGGCTACCTTAATATTAAACTCTTCATTAGGATTTTTCTTATAATACTTTTCAGAAGGTCTTTTCGTAACTGTATCTAAGGTATGCGTGTAAAAAGGAATCCAAGCTTTTAATCGTGCTACATGAGAAAGCATTTCTTGAAGGGTTATGTGACCTTTATTAGAATTTTTGTATTCGGGTAACATTTCAGATAGTTTGGTATCCATCGTAATAACTTTTCGATCTACCAATTCCATAATCATTGGTACCGTAGCTAAAATTTTGGTTAGCGAGGCAACATCATAAATATCATCGTACTTCACACTATTTTTCTTTTGTTGGGTGTGATGTCCAAAAGTCTTGTTATAAATAACTTTTCCTTTTCGGGCTACCAATATTTGCGCCCCAGGCATCATGCCTCCCCATAAACCAGTGCGCGCTAACGTATCAATTTTCTTGAGTTTTTCACTACTTACTCCAACACTTTCTGGCGTACCGTATTGCAAACGTTTTAGTGACTTTGTCTCTATGGAGGTATGTACAGCAAATTCTTCTCCAATGCTTACGGGTAGTTGTCCTTTAGCTTCTCTAGCTCCAAAAATAAGTTGCGCCGAAAGTTCCTGCGACACTTCACTATTTTGGTACGAGCAAATAATTCCTTCAAAATTAGTGGTTGTTTTAAGGTCTAATAAGGCATAAGGTCTTGTAAACACATCGAGTATAACTTTGTTGGTTCTAGCTATTTCATAGATCCAAACAAGTTCTTTTTCGGTAAACTCGAAACTTTTCCAAGGATTTTCATTAGAGCGATGAAAACCTATAATTACATAATTATAGTTCTTCAATTTTTTCACGTAATCATCTAATCCTTTTGCTTTAACCCAATCAACATCGGCATACTTTCGTAATTCATTCAAAAATGTTTTGCCAGAATCATCTCCAAAATTTATGTACGCTATTTTCTTTTTTTGAAGATCTTTTATAGGGAGTACATTATCTTGATTTTTAACTACCGTTAGCGCATTTTCCATGGCTTCTTCGTACAAGGCATCATCCCAAGCACTGTTTAAGTCTTCAACCAAGTTTTCTGTAACTATGGGTTTATACTTATTTAAACCTAATTTATACTTTGCATATAATATCTTCTTAACCGAATGCGCCAGGCGCTCCTCTGTTATAATTCCATCTCTAAAAGCTTTTACCATCAGATTGTGTGCCTTCGGAATATTTTCAGAAATAAGCAATACGTCATTACCCGCTAAAAATGCAGCCAAATCTATCTCACCTGGTTCCTTAAAGTTTGATGCACCCTTCATGTTTAATGCATCTGTAAAGATTAGGCCATTAAAGCCTAATTCACCCTTAAGTATATTAGTTACAATATTTTCTGAAATAGAAGATGGATAGCCGTATCGTTCTTCTAATGAAGGCACGTTAAGGTGTGCCACCATTACGCTGCTTAACCCTTCCTGAATAAGTTGCCGATACGGATATAATTCAATGCTATCTAAACGATGTTTTGTAAAGTCTATGGTTGGTAAGGTTTCATGACTATCGGTTGCCGTATCTCCGTGACCTGGGAAATGTTTAGCATTAGCCATAATTCCGGCACTTTGCATTCCTTTCATAAACGCCATGGCTTTTTGAGTAACATTCAATTTATCCTCTCCAAACGAACGATTCCCAATTATAGGATTCTTTGGATTGGTATTGATGTCTACTACGGGGCCAAAGTTAATATGCATCCCCATGCGTTTAACATGCTCACCTACCCGCTTCCCTACTTTCTCCACGATTTTATCGTCTTTTATAGCTCCAAGCGTCATATTCCACGGAAAAGCATAGGTAGAATCTAATCTCATTGCAAGCCCCCACTCTGCGTCCATAGCATAAAACAGGGGAATATCTGAAAGCTCCTGATACTCATTACCCAATTTTGCTTGACGCTGCGGACCACCTTTTGAGAATATAACCCCACCAATATATTGATTCTCAATATAATCTTTGATAACGTCTTTTTTGCTTCTAGAATCGCTAGAAAATTTGACCGCCATAAAAAGCTGACCCACTTTTTCCTGAAGTGACATATTACCATAAATGCTATCTACCCATTTCTGCTGACTTGGTAGATCGTCTTTTACCAATAAGGGGTTTATTTGTTGCGCTTTCGCGGAAATGATCAGAAAGAGAAATAGTGTAGCAGCAAGCAGTTTTTTCATAGGTATAGTATCCTTTTTTAAAGGAAGATTGAGATATTATAAAATAGCATCTTCCAACACCATCTCAATTATTGAATGGCGTTTCATAGCAATTAAAAGTACAAAAACTATGCTAGAAATCTACTGTGCCAGCTATCTTTTGCAGGAACTTCCCAATTCTCTAGATATTCTTCTTTTGTATTCACTAAGTTATTGAAAACCACAGTATTTGGAGACACAGAACGGGCCTTGGCCATCTTTTTAAAATCTACTAAAGATTTATGAGCAATATAATCGCCGTTGTAAAAGGTAACATTCATTTTATCCAGCAAATCTACTTCAAACTGCTTCTCAAGCTGTTGAATAAATCGTACGGAAGCGTCTATACTACATCCAGAGGCCGAAGCGTTACTTTGGTTTAGCCCTATGACAATAAAACGGTTGTATTTTAATTCGAAACCGGCTTCAAGATCTGTACCATGTGCCGTCCACTCTTTCAAAAATGCTTCTGTTTGTTCTGAAGCACGTTGTACTTCATCATCAGATAATTTACGATTGCATTGGTATATCCAAATTCGTGAGGTATTGGGGAGGGTATTAAAATCTACTAACATCGGTCTTTTCTATAAATCTTTAGCATTGGCTATCATTTCGGCTACATCCATCACCGCCACAGCATCTTCTTTCTCTGCATTTTTAACACCATCTGTAAGCATTGTGTTACAAAATGGGCATCCAGCAGCAATAATATCTGGTTTTATTTCTAACGCCTCTTCAGTACGCTCTATGTTTATGTCTTTGTTTCCTGGTTCTGGTTCTTTAAACATCTGCGCTCCTCCAGCTCCACAGCACAGTCCGCGAGATTTACAACGTCTCATTTCAGTTAATTCTACTTCTAATTTTTGAAGTAGCTCACGAGGTGCTTCGTATTCGTTGTTAGCACGTCCTAAATAACAAGGATCATGAAAAGTAATACGCTTACCTTTAAACTTTCCACCTTCAACTTTTAACCTACCTTCATTAAGAAGTGATTTTAAAAATTGTGTATGGTGCATTACTTCGTATGTACCTCCAAGGCCTGGGTACTCATTTTTTAGGGTATTAAAACAGTGCGGACAAGCAGTAACAATTTTCTTTATTTCATAGCCGTTAAGCACTTCTATATTCATCATTGCTTGCATCTGAAAAAGAAATTCGTTTCCAGCACGCTTGGCAGGATCGCCAGTACAGCCTTCTTCAGTTCCTAAAACTGCAAAATCGACTTTCGCATTATGAAGTAATTTTACAAAGGCTTTTGTAATTTTCTTGGCTCGATCGTCGAAACTACCCGCGCAACCTACCCAAAATAAAACTTCGGGTTGTTTGCCTTGGGCCATATATTCTGCCATTGTTGGCACTGTAATTGTCTCGCTCATAATGATGTTAGCTCTTTTTGTATTAATCTTCAAATACTTGAATGGTCACTTCTTTCTCAACCAAATCTGTAAACTTACCTTTATATCTTGTTGCTTTTACCAAGTGATTATCTACCCAATGATAGTTGCCGCCTCTAGGCTTACCCATTAATAAAGAGTGATAATTAAAACCATGTTTTTGCAACCATGTTTCGGTTACTGCTCTATGATCTTCTGTTCTAGAAGTAAAAAAGCAAATTATATGTCCTTCGTCATACCATTTGTTAAGTGTCTTTAAAGCGTCAGGAAATGGCTCACAAGTAGCCATGCGCTCAGGTTGCTCGTTAGGAACATCTTCTGTAATGGTACCATCTATGTCTATAAGGTAATTTTTAACATTGTCTGGCAACATCGGACTCACAGTTTCACCATCTATCTGCGTTTCTCTTAGTAAATTGTCTTGGTTCTCTGTATTCATTCTATTTTTTTAAAATCTTCTTTCTTAACTCGTATGAAATGGGCTAGCTTAGCCTTTCCATTTCTAATTTTTTCTTTGTAACCATATCTGTTATGGTATGTACTCTTCCACGCTTTCTGAGATAGATATTTTAGTTGTTCTTCATTGCAATACTCACAAAACACTTTTACAACACTAATTTTAGTAGGTACATCACCTTCATATGCTATTTCTGTATACACTTTAATTTGTAACGAATCTTTTTTGAATCCTGCTTGTGCCTGTACTTGAAACGTTAGCACTAGTAGAATAACCAAAAAAAATAGCCTACCCCTCATCCTTCCAGTTCAATCTATCCATTTGGTTAAAAGGCCATGGTGCACTATTATTTTCAATATTACTCATTGTTACGTTCAACTCATTTGGCGCTGCAGATTGCTCCATTACCAAATACTGACGCATATCCATAATAATACTCAAAGGATCTATACTTACTGGACAAGCCTCTACGCATGCGTTACAAGTGGTACAGGCCCATAATTCTTCTCGTGTGATATAGTTATCTAACAGTTGTTTGCCGTCTTCTTTAAATTCGCCGTTGGTGTCTATATTTTTGCTTACTTCTTGCAAACGATCTCGCGTATCCATCATGATCTTACGCGGTGAAAGTTTTTTACCTGTCTGGTTTGCCGGACATTCACTCGTACAACGTCCACACTCTGTGCAGGTATACGCGTTTAGTAACTGAATTCTATTTAAATCTAACACATCACTAGCTCCAAACTTGGCGGGAGCTTCTGCGCCTTCGGCAGGTGCTGCATATGGATCTGCTGTTGGATCCATCATTAATTTTACTTCGTTTGTTACTGAATCTAAATTTTTAAATTTTCCTTTAGGTGTAACTTTTCCGTAGAAAACATTCGGAAAGGCTAACATAATATGTAAATGCTTGCTGAAATATAAATAATTCAAGAAAATCAGTATACCAATAATGTGCAACCACCAAGCGCCACGTTCTAACAAAATTAGTGTGCCTTCGGTCATGCCCTGAAATACTGGTGCAAGAAACTGACTCACAGGATAAGAACCTGCAGATATGTAATGACTTGCTGCTTCGCTAGTGTAAGCTCCGGAGGCTACCCCCTGCTGTAAAGTAAGATCTAGGGCGTTCATAGTAATAAACAGCACCATTAAGATCATTTCAAAATACAAAATGTAATTGGCATCATTCTTCGGCCATCCTTTCATTTCGGCAGACCAAAAACGTTTAATTCGTGTAATATTTCGGCGTACCCAAAAAACTATTACACCAATAAATACTAAAAGTGCTAATAGTTCAAAAGAGCCAATTAAGAAATCGTATACTGGTCCTAAAAAGGCCAATACGCGGTGTGTACCAAAGAGGCCATCTATAATAATTTCTATTACTTCAATGTTGATGATAATAAAACCAACATAAACTATAATATGTAGTAATCCGGAAACAGGGCGAACTACCATTTTACTTTGTCCTAGAGCTATTCTTATAACATTACCCCATCGTTCTTTTTTATGGTCGCTTGTATCTACAGCATGTCCTAATTTAATATTACGAATAACCTTTCGGATATTTTTTGTAAAATACCCAATGCCAGCAGCCAAAACTACTAGGAAGATAATATTTGGAATGTATTGCATGGTTTACTTTTCTGGATCTGCAGGTGGATCGTACCCTTTATCACGTTTGCCAAATAAGGAAAAATGGACGTAACGTTTCGGGTTCAATTTCATATCCTGCAGTAATTCCTCTAATTGTCTTGTTGCTCCTTCTAAGTTCTGATAAACCTTATCATCATTAAGTAATTTCCCAACGCTACCATCGGCACTATTTACCTTGTCTACTACTTCCTTAAGCCCAGCCGTTGCATCTTCTAAATTCTGAAGCATCTGTCCAACTTCAATTTTCGCCAATGAATCTGAAAGGGTAGCAAAATTTTTAGTGGTAACATCAAGGTTTGTGAAGGTTCTGTCTAGTTTCTCACCGTTCTTACCTAAAATTCTATCTGCTTTTCCTGTAAGTGCACTAAAGTTATTTGCTGCATTAGAAAGGTTCGCAATGGCACTTTTAAGATCTGTTCTAGTGTCTTCGTCTATAATTTCAATAAAAGAAATAAGCAATGAGTCTACTACACTTAAAGTTCCTTCTAACTTTTGTTCTAAGGGCGCTAAGGTTTTACTGAACTCATCTAACATACCCATTTGTACTTCACCAGAGAGGTAGTCGCCAGATTCGGCAACTCCAGAATCGTCATATATAGGAAAAATCCCTAAAGACTTCCCTCCTATTAATCCGCTACTATATATACGAACAATACTATTTTTCGAAAAGTCAAAATCCTTTTCAACCGTAAATTCTACAACCAATTTACCGCGTTCTTCTCCAAAATCTATGGCTTGTACTTTACCTACTTTTAGTCCGTTAATTGTTACAGGAGCTCCTTTTGCTAGTCCTTCTACATTTCCATATTCCACATAAAATGTTCTGTTTTTTTCTAGCAGGTTTGTGCCTTTAAGGTAGCTGTAACCAAAAATGAAGAGTAATATGGCGCCTATGGCAAGAATTCCTGTCTTTACTTCGCGTGAAAGTTTCAAAAAAATATGGTTTTAGTTACTAAACAAAGTTAGAAAAATAAGTTCTATTTACCCCGACTATTTAACACTTCCGAAAGTTTTTTCTTTTTACCATTTTCAAAGGCAACAATATAACAGGAAGCATATCCTTTCTCTTGGGCAAAGGTTTTCATAAGCTGTATCTTATTATAATCTGCCGTATCGCCGTAATAATATTTATATAGGTCGTCTTCTTTTTTACGGTCTACATCTTTTAACCCTTTAAAATTACTAGGCTTGGTGTCTATTTTTTTACTACTTGCTGCAAGTTGTACTCGAAACGTCACTCCTTCAAAGATGTTTTCTTCAACCGTTTCTATGGCTTCATCTATTTCTTCTTCGGTAATAGTTGGGTTTTTAGCATCTTCTGTAGCTAGTGAGATACTCTTCTTGTATGCTAAAATTCCATTGGCAATTTCCTTCGCCATACCAGCACGACCCTTTTTTGAATTTACATAAGGTCCTTCGTTATTATTAGTTAAGAATCCTAATTCAACCAAAACGCTTGGCATGTAGCTACTATGCAAAACCCAAAAAGGTGCAGAGCGTACACTGCGATCCTTTCGTTTTAGATTATTAACAATGTTACTTTGTATTAAACTTGCAAGCAAAATACTCTGATCTAGGTATTCTTCCTGCATTAAGGTCATTCCAATTAACGATTCAGGAGAATTTGGATCGAAACCAGCATAATTTTCTTCGTAATTATCTTCAAGAAAAATTACCTCGTTTTCCTTTTTTGCAGTCTCCATATTCTTACCCGTTTTATCAACACCCATTACAAACGTTCCAACTCCATATGCTTGTGAATTATGAGAATCACAATGAATTGACACAAAAATATCAGCATCTACTTCATTCGCAATAGGGCCTCTCCTGTATAAATCTATAAATACATCAGTCGTTCTAGTATAAACAACTTTAATGTCTTTGTGCTTCTCTAATATCTTCCCAACTTGTAACGTTACGTCTAAAACAATGTCTTTCTCAAAAAAACCATTACCACGGTTTCCTGAGTCTGTCCCACCATGACCTGCGTCAAGAACAACAATAAATTGTTTTTGGGTATTATTATTGATTGGTATAAAGGCAAAACCAAGGCAGCTAATTACTGCAATAAGAATAAATAGAATTTGTTTCTTTTTCATAATACTTAAACGTATGTTGAAATTTGATATTTTATAAAATAGTAGGCAAAAAAATATGCTTACTTTTGAACTTTCAAAAACTGCACCAAAGTTATTAAATAATAGGTTTTCTGTGTTGCATACACCTAGGCATTATTACATACTTATCTACATTGTACTGTTTATAAACAGTGCTTTTTTGTATGCACAAGATCTCCCTAATAAAAATGACGTAAACATCCCCGTAAATACTGAGGTTGAGGGAGATACCACCACCGTAAACCTCACTCCCGTACTTACCGAACGCGTAACAATTGCTACCGACACAGTTAAAAATGACTCCATAAAGAAGAAACAAGAGTTTCTTACTGGGGTTGTAGATTACTATGGAGAAGACTATGTATTCATGGATCAAGTGAATCAGAAAATTTACATGTATAACAAGGCCTATATTGTTTATGGCGATATGCGCATAGATGCTGGGCTTATTGTTTTAGATTATAACACAAACGAAGTATTTGCAAAAGGTATAGATAGCGCGGGCGCCTACACACAACGCCCTGTTTTCGTACAAGCACAGAACAAAGTAGAACCAGATTCTATTAAATTCAACACAAAAACAGAAAAGGCTATCATCTACAACTCTCGTACAGAACAAAACGGTTTTAATGTATTAGCCGAAGTCACTAAAAAAGAAAATGATTCGGTAATCTACTTAAGAAATGTGCGTTTCACAACTTCTACTAATCTAGAAGATCCAGAATATTATTTTTATACGCGAAAAGCAAAATTTGTTCCGAAGAAAAAAATTGTAACGGGGCTTACCAATATGTACATTGCTAATGTACCCACTCCCCTTGGCTTGCCATTTGCCTATTTCCCTCTAACCGAAGATCGTACTTCCGGATTTATTATCCCTTCTATTGGAGATACCAATGAACGAGGTTTTTTCTTTCAAAATGGAGGATACTACTTTGCAATTAACGATTATGTAGATTTGGCCGTGTTGGGAGATTACTATACCAATGGAAGTTTTGGCTTACGTGGAGAAGCTGGCTATGCATTACGCTATAAATTTCGCGGAAACCTTAATATTCGATATGAAAATTTAATAAATAGCGAACGCGGCTTCGACGATTTTAGTCAGTCTACCATCTATAACATTCGCTGGAATCACAATCAAGATACAAAAGCCAACCCAAGCTCACGTTTTGCAGCTTCGGTTAACTTGGGAAGTAGCCAGTATTTTAGGCAATCTATTAACCAAACTAATAATGCCAGCGGACTTGTAAACACGCTAAGCTCTTCTGTGTCGTATTCTAAAACCTTTGAAACAGAGCCTCAAGTAAACATTTCTACAGCAGCCACTCACACCCAAAACACCAATACCCAAGAGATTAACATGTCATTACCAAACGTGAATGCCAGTGTATCTCGTATATTTCCATTTGCTCCAAAGACTGGCGTGAAAAAGGGAGCCCTACACAATATAAATTTTCAATACGACGTAACAGCAGAAAATAGAATTCAGACAACAGATTCTTTATTCTTTAAACCTGAAATGTTTGAAGGAGCTGAGCTAGGTGCCCAACATAGCATTCCAGTAAGTACTAATTTTAAGTTATTTAAGTATTTAAGTGCCTCGGCAACTACTAGCTTACGCGAAACATGGGTAGGTAATACCACCAATCGCTTCTACGATGAAGCAACAGACGCTGTTGTAATTGACACCTTAAAAGGTTTTGATAGATACTTTACTTATAACTTTTCAACTAGCATAGGAACCACTATCTATGGTCAATTTAACTTAGGAGATGATAAGAAAATTCAGAAACTAAGGCATGTTATGCGACCGTCGGTGAGTTATAACATTAATCCGGCATTCGATCAATATTACGAAGAATTACAAGTACCTACGGCAGATCCAGATGTTGCTGCGGAGGTAGTAGAGTTCTCTCGTTTTGAAAACACGCTATACGGCGCTCCTGGTAAGGTGTATTCTAGTAATGTTGGCCTGAGTTTAAGCAATACACTAGAGGCCAAAGTGCGGGATAAAGACACCACTGCAACGGAAGCGAAAAAAATAGTCCTGCTAAATAATTTAAACTTTACTACCGCCTATAACTTAGCAGGAGACTCCTTACCGTGGAGCCCTTTGCGTTTTACTGGAAGTATCCCTGTAATAGAGAAATTAGATGTTAACTTTAATGGATCACTAGATCCGTATGCATTAGACAACAGCAACAATCGTATTGATGAATTCAACATTAACAACGGCGGAAGCCTTTTTAGGCTTACCAACGCCAATGTGAGTATAAATTATAGTTTTTCCAGTAAAGATCTTGAGAAAAAGCAGGACGGAGATGAAACCAGTCGGTTAGATGACGAAACCTTTGCAAATGGTGGGCGCCCAGACGATTTATTTGGAAATTCTCAAGATATTGGTAAAGGAAACCTCTTTAAAGACGACGATAAAGACAAAAGCAATGTAGATCAGGCTTGGTATAATTTTACAATTCCTTGGGATTTGCGACTCGCCTATACAATAACGTATGGAAACCAACAGCGGCAGAATGAAATTTCCTCTCAATCATTAATGTTTAGTACCAATGTAGAACTAGCACCACGCTGGAAAGTTGGTGCCTCTAGCGGATACGACTTTACCAATAAAGGGGTTACCTTAACTCAATTACGATTTCAAAGAGATCTAGAAAGTTGGCAAATGAGCTTTAACTGGACACCCATTGGAGCTCAGAACACAGCTTGGTACTTCTTTGTAGGAATCAAATCTTCTGTGCTTAGCGATATAAAATACGACAAGCGAAGAGAACCAGATAGAAACCTGTAGGATTATAAACTTTTAGAGATAAAAAAAAGCTCCTTCATGTTTATGAAGGAGCTTCTCTTATGTATTGAAATTGGTCTAGTTGTTCCCTAAGATTAGCGGCAATCCACTCTCTCCAGAACCTACCACTACAACTTTGGCATTTGGTGATTCGGCCAGTTTAAGTGTTGCATCAATCCCTTTATCTTGTAAGATTTTGTCTGTTAACGACGCGCTTAATATTTTGTTTGCATCTGCTTTACCTTGCGCTTCAATACGTACTTTTTCGGCTTCTTTAGAAGCTGTTACAAGTCTAAATTCATATTCTAACGATTCCTGCTCCTGCCGTAACTTACGTTCAATAGCTTCTTTAATTGTATTAGGAAGCGTTACATCTCGCACTAAAACCTCATTAAGTTGAACAAATTGTTTACTTAATATTGTTTTTGTCTCCTCAAAAATTTCATCTTGAATGGCATCTCTCTTACTACTATACAACTGTTCTGGTGTATAGCGCCCTACAACGCTACGTGCCGCACTACGTATTGCAGGTTGTATTACACGCTGCAAATAATCTTTTCCTAACGATTGGTGTAGATTACCAAGATCACCATATACTGGTTGGTACCAAGCCGAAGCATCGATCTGAATTTCCAGTCCGTTAGAAGACAATACTTTCATCTTTTCAAATAGCTCTTGTTGACGAACTTCGTATACAAACACCTTATTCCATGGTGCTATTAGGTGAAACCCTTCACCCAAAGGTGGCTCATCTGTTACAACACCATTATCGAACGTTTTGTACAAAACCCCAGCTTCTCCAGAGTCTATAGTAACAGCAGATTTCGCGATAACAATAATTGCAATGATTAAAATAATAATAATTGGTATTCCAAATTTTGGTAGTTTTTCCATGAGGTTATGTGTTTATATTAGTCCGTTATATTTTCGAATAAACCATTCGGCACTTAAGGCAAGCACTATGAGAATAAGTAAGTATTTCCAATCTATTAAAGGTACCACTTTTTCTTCGCTTTTCTGAATAGATTGAAAGCGTTCATCTTCTAGTAATACTGTGATTAGATTATCTACTTGGTTGGTGAAAAATGGAGTTCCGTTTGTATTAGTCGCTAACCTACCAAGTTTCGTTACGTTGGCATTTCCAAATTGCTGCTCTACGTTAAAGTCTAGAATGGTAAAATTTCCACTTCGGGCAATGGTTTCATCACCAACAGACACTGTATAGCTATAGCTTCCTGCGGGTAAACTATTGACGTCAACTTCATAGAAATTATTTTTCAGCAGTAAAGGAAAAACGGTTCGTGTACTACTCTCTTTATTTACTACTGAAATGTTTAAAGATGCTCGTCCGTCAAACACATAGTTCTTGTCGAAGTATTGTGCTGAAATTTTAATGGGTGAATTATTGTAATAAAAAGATTCACTACTTACCTCTAACCTACTCTTGCGTTTATTTGATGCTAGGTACTGTACCAACTTTCCCATAAAGTTATCAAATTCCTGAAAGTTGTTTTCTTGCAGATAGCTCTGCGCACGCCATTTCCATATGCCTTCTACATCCCAAATAGCATCGCGTTTGCCGTTAAGCTCTGCTGTGGCAATCATCGGGTTTCCAGTTTCAATTCCTGCCACAGTTTGTAGTAGTAATTTTTCATGTGGAATCGTAACCACTAAATCCCCAAAAGATGTTTCAAGGGGCGGAAAATTAGTAAACCCAATATCCTCTACTGCAAAAGTGCCATAATTTACATTGAGTTGAGCCGCAGCATCTTCTTTTTGGCCCGTTTCATCTTTCCGAAACACTGGTTGCACAACATTCAGGAAACTCCAATCGGTTCTGCTTCCAGTAATCAATAAAGTGTTTTTCTTAAGCTTAGCCAGCTCTGTATACACAGCATTAAAACTTCGGTTAGGCTGGTATAGCACAACTAGCTGAAAGTCATTTAACAACGACACAGCTTCAGAAGGCTTCACTATACGTACTTTGCGTTGCTCATTGGTTTCAATAGATTTTTTAATCGCTCCAAGATCTGGATGCACCATAGCACTAACTACCAGCACATTGGTCGCTTCATCTATTACTTCTACTGCAAAACGCTTTCTGTTGTTTACGGTGTTTTTTTCAATTTCTAAGGGAACTATGCTAGCTGTGTAGGTTTGTAATCCAACTCGAGACGCTGGCAGTGTTAACGAAATTGTTTTGGTATTATCATTCTCAGAAAACGTTACTGTTTCGCGGTATACCGTAGCTGCTCCTTGAGTAATTACAAATTGAGAAGTTTCTGAACCTGTACCATTATACACCAGAATTGCCTCGACGGGGAATTTATTTTTTAAAAACGCATACCTGTTGGTGTTTAAACGTTCAATTTTTAAATCGGTGTACCTGGTACTATCGCCTAAAATTATTGGGTAGATAGGATTAGCGAAAGTGGCTGAAGCAAACTCATAGTCATTTCCCAAGGTTTGGTTACCATCAGAAATAAGAATGGTAGGTGCTATTTCATTTTTAAATACTTCGTTTGTAGCAGCTAATGCCTTGGTAATATTTGTATTTGTTTCGGCAAATGAAACCGAATCTGTTTGAATAAAGCTATTTCCGAAGGTAAAAAAAGAAAGGTCGTATTTATCGTTTAGCTCGGCATTGGCTTTCAGCTTTTCAATAGCACTATTAGCATTGTCTGCCTGTTCTAATTCTGTCACAGAAGCCGAATTATCGACAAGAATTGGCAATTTTGGCTTCTCAATAGTGTAGGTCTCACTTTTAAATTTGGGGTTTATGAGCAGCAACAAAATTGAGAACAATGTTACAAAGCGAAGTATCCCAAATACCCAGCTCATGCTGCCTTTGTATCGAGAGCGGTACCCGTACATAAATACAGCCAGTGCAAACGAAGCTACACCAGCAATTACAATATATAAAATAGTCTCTGGAGACATTTGAAGTACGATTTACGGGGTACGAAGTACGAATGACTACCAAATTTTACAATGGTTAGTCTAAAATCGTACATTTTTAATTAGGTTAGCATTCCGCCATCAACGTTAAGAACTTGGCCTGTTACATAGCCTGACATGTCACTTGCTAAGAACACACACATATTTGCAATATCTTCTGGTGTCCCTCCTCTTTTTAGCGGAATAGCATCTCTCCAAGACTGTACAGTAGCTTCGTCTAGTTTACCTGTCATTTCTGTTTCAATAAAACCAGGTGCAATGGCATTACATCTAATGTCTCTTGACCCTAACTCTAGCGCAACAGATTTTGTGAAGCCCAAAATTCCTGCTTTAGAAGCAGCGTAATTTGTTTGTCCAGCGTTTCCTTTCACACCAACCACAGAGCTCATGTTAATGATAGAACCTTTACGTTGCTTAAGCATAGTGCGTTGTACGGCTTTAGTCATATTAAAAACCGACTTCAAATTAACTTCTATAACTTGGTCGAAGTCTTCTTCTGAAATACGCATTAGCAAATTATCTTTGGTAATTCCAGCATTGTTTATTAAGACATCAATACTTCCAAAATCTTTTAGGACTTCGGCAGCCAACTCTTGAGATTCGTCGAAACTTGCTGCATTGCTTTTGTAGGCTTTTACAGTTACACCATCTTTAGATAGTTCTTTAGCCAATGCTTCTGCCGCCTCTGCGCTTGAATTATATGTAAATGCTACATTTGCTCCGTGTTGTGCAAACGTTTCTACAATACCTTTACCAATACCACGACTTCCACCTGTGATGATTGCTGTTTTTCCTTCTAATAGTTTCATAAGCTAGTTTTCTTTACTTCGGAAATATCAATTAATTAATAGTTGTTCTCTTGTTCAAATATACCAAAACCACAACGCAATTACATAAAAAAAGCCTCCCGAATTTCGAGAGGCAGTTCTAGTAATCTGTTTGGAATGTTATCCTAAAACTTCGGCAACTTTTTTACCGATTTCTGCAGGAGAATCCACAACGTGAATTCCACATTCTCTCATAATTTTTTTCTTTGCTTGAGCAGTGTCATCGCTTCCACCTACAATGGCACCAGCATGTCCCATGGTTCTCCCCGCAGGTGCTGTTTCTCCAGCTATAAATCCGACCACTGGTTTTTTACTACCACTTTCTTTGTACCAATTAGCAGCGTCTGCTTCTAACTGACCTCCAATTTCACCAATCATTACCACGGCTTCGGTTTCTGGATCGTTAATTAGCATTTCAACTGCGTCTTTGGTTGTAGTTCCAATAATTGGGTCACCACCAATACCAATTGCCGTTGTAATTCCTAATCCTTGTTTTACGACCTGATCTGCCGCCTCATAGGTTAATGTACCTGACTTAGATACAACCCCAACCTTGCCCTTCTTAAACACAAATCCTGGCATAATACCAACTTTTGCCTCACCTGGAGTAATAACTCCTGGGCAGTTTGGTCCAATTAAGCGACAATCTCTATCTTTAATATAGTGAGCAACTTTAATCATATCACCTACAGGAATTCCTTCGGTAATACAAATAATAACTTTGATACCTGCGTCTGCAGCTTCCATAATAGCATCTGCAGCAAATGCTGGCGGCACAAAAAGAATTGAAGTATCTGCTCCAGCAGTCTCAACCGCTTCAGAAACGGTATTGAAAACAGGTTTGTCTAGATGTGTTTGTCCACCTTTTCCAGGTGTAACTCCACCTACTACATTTGTACCGTATTCAATCATTTGGCCTGCATGGAAAGTTCCTTCACTTCCTGTAAAACCTTGCACGATAATCTTTGAATCTTTATTTACTAAAACGCTCATTGTCTATTACTATGATTTAAGTCTAAAATTACTTGAATTTTTACGCCTGCAAAGGTATTGATTTGTTGTGGCTTTTAAAAAGAAATTACACCTTAACTCTCTGGTAAGATTCTGTTGTATCATCTTTTTCTGTTACAGGCTGACTTACCTGATATCCTCTATAGAGTTTGCCGTCTTTCACTTCCCATATACATATAAAATGTGCGATACCTAGCTCTTCGTCTGGATTTTCAACGGTTCTAATGTAATATTTGTATCTAATAGTAACGTGACCTTCATCTTCCAAAAAATGACTCACCTCTGCACGCAAGTCGTGGTAGGTTCTACGCACTTCAGCAAAAAAAGCATCTAGATCTGCGTAGTGCATGATTGTTAATCCGTCTGTACTATTCCAGATTAATTCAATGTCTTTATGAAAATACTGTTCTAGAACAGTATCGTCTTTAAGTATGTCTGATTTGTAGAAATTTCTTACTACGCTTTTTGCGTTATCACTCATTATAAATTATCTAATTTTTCAATAATATCCGGTATCAACCTAATAGAGGCTAATTCTTTGTATTTCTTTCTGAAATCGTCTGCTGGAGTTCCAAAATACGATTTATGTCCTGGTAACGACTTGCTCACGCCGCTTTGCGCAGAAATGATAGCTTTTTCACCAATAGTGACGCCGCTTGTTATACCTACCTGTCCCCAAATGGTTACAAAATTTTCAATTAAAACACAGCCTGCAATCCCTACTTGTGACGCTATTAGGCAGAGTTCACCAATTACGGTGTCATGTCCAACATGAACCTGGTTGTCTAGCTTTGTGCCAGCACCAATAGTAGTAGAAGCGGTTACACCTTTATCTATGGTACACAGCGCTCCTATATCTACATTGTCTTTAATAACAACATTACCCCCACTTATTAGTTTATCAAACTTTTCTGGGCGGTTTTTATAGTAAAAAGCATCAGCCCCCAATACAGTACCCGCATGAATAGTTACATTGTTTCCAATGATTGTATTGTCGTAAATGGTAACATTAGGGTGTATAAGGCAATCGTCGCCTATTTCCACATTATTTCCCACAAAAACATTAGGCTGTATTACCGTGTTCTTTCCAATGGTAGCAGAATCTGCTATCACTGCCCTGGCCATTACAAAAGGGTTAAAATGGTTGGTTAAGGAATTGAAATCTCTAAACGGATCGTCGCTAATGAGTAACGCTTTTCCTGCTGGGCAGGTTACATTTTTATTGATAAGAATAATTGTTGCAGGAGACTGCAGTGCCTTATCGTAGTATTTTGGATGGTCTACAAAAACAATATCTCCGGGTTGCACCACATGAATTTCGTTCATTCCCAACACAGGGAAATCTGCATCACCCACAAAGTCGCAATCTAAAATAGTTGCTATATCTTGAAGTGTTTGTGGGGTGTTGAATTTCATGTTACTTATTCTTTAATACGTTCCTGATACTGTCCTTTCTCGGTATCTACTCTAATTTTATCACCTTCGTTAATAAATAAAGGTACGTTAATTTGTGCGCCAGTTTCAACGGTAGCTGGCTTTGTTGCATTCGTGGCAGTATTTCCTTTTACGCCAGGCTCTGTAGCCGTAACTTCTAAAATAACATGAGCGGGTAGATCTACAGATAGTGGTGCGTTGTCTTCTGTATTAATTAATACGGTTACAACCTCCCCTTCTTTCATGAGTTCTGGAGTGTCTAAGGCATCTTTCATTAAACGTATTTGCGTATAATCTTCTGTATTCATAAAGTGATAAAAATCGCCTTCCTGATATAAAAACTGAAACTTGTGGGTCTCTACTCGTACGTCTTCAATTTTATGACCTGCAGAAAATGTGTTGTCAATAACTTTTCCGGTGGTAACACTTTTTAACTTAGTTCGCACAAATGCAGGACCTTTTCCTGGTTTTACGTGTAAAAACTCGATAATTTTATAAATATCGTGATTGTAATGTATGCACAATCCTTTTCTAATGTCTGATGTTGATGCCATAATGCTTTCCGCAGTTGCGAATATCTTTAATTAATTTTTCTTTTTAGTTCTGAAAGTACCCTTTCATGATACCTCGTTTCGAGTTTTTTATAAACTGTAGGATTTCATCGCGTTCTGGCGTTGCTTCCATTTCGGCTTCAATAATTTCTGAAGCCTGTGTATTGTTATATGTCTTTTGGTATAAGATTCTATAAATATTCTGAATTTCCTGAATTTTATTTGTTTCAAACCCTCTTCGTCTTAATCCAATAGAATTAATACCTACATAAGATAAAGGCTCCCGTGCTGCTTTTACATACGGTGGTACATCTTTACGAACTAGAGATCCTCCAGTTACAAACGCGTGGTTACCAATCATACAAAACTGATGAACTGCCGTCATTCCTGCTAAAACAACATGATTTCCTACGGTAATATGTCCTGCCAAGGTACTATTATTCGAAAAAATGCAGTAATCGCCCACAAAACAATCGTGTGCAATGTGGCAATATGCCATAATTAGGCAGTTTTTTCCAATTACTGTTTTCCCTCTATCTATGGTACCGCGATTTACAGTGACATATTCTCTTATTGTGGTATTATCTCCTATCTCTGCTGTTGTTTCTTCATCTTGAAACTTTAAATCTTGAGGTGTTGCAGATATTACAGCACCAGGGAAGATATTACAGTTTTTACCAATTCGAGCCCCTTCCATAATCGTAACGTTAGAGCCTATCCATGTTCCTTCTCCAATTACAACGTTATTATGAATGGTTGTAAAAGGCTCAATCACCACATTCTTGGCAATTTTAGCACCAGGATGTACGTATGCTAGCGGTTGGTTCATGTGTTTTTGGTTTTTACTATCTGTGCCATTAGTTCGGCCTCTGTTACTAATTTATCATTTGCATAGGCGTTACCTTGCATATGAACAATTCCCCTTCTAATAGGTGTTATTAACTCTAGTTTAAAGAATAAAGTATCACCTGGGTTTACTTGTTGTTTAAACTTAACATTGTTTATTTTCATAAAAAATGTTAGATAGTTCTCAGGATCTGGCACGGTACTTAAAGCCAATATACCACCTGTTTGTGCCATTGCTTCTACAATTAAAACGCCAGGCATTACGGGTGCTCCAGGAAAATGCCCAACAAAAAAGGGCTCGTTCATGGTTACATTCTTTAATCCAACAACATGCGTAGAACTTAACTCTAAAATTTTATCGACAAATAAGAATGGTGGTCTGTGCGGTAGCATAGCCATAATTGCATTCACATCTTTTTCTGGAGTTGCGTGCGGATTGAATTTTGGGATGTTATTTCGTTTTTCCAATTTTATACGTTGAGAAAGTTTCTTTGCAAATTGTGTGTTTACAAAATGCCCAGGTTTGTTAGCAATTACTTTTCCGCGAATGCGAGTCCCTACAAGGGCTAAATCGCCAATAACATCTAACAGCTTATGTCTAGCTGCTTCGTTAGGATAATGAAGCGTTAAATTGTCTAATATTCCGTTTGGTTTTACTGAAATTTTATCTTTTTTAAAGGCGCTTCTAAGCTTCTCCATGGTTTCAGGCGAAAGCTCTTTATCTACATACACAATGGCGTTATTTAAATCGCCACCTTGTATTAAACCGTGATCTAGTAACATTTCAATCTCATGTAAGAAACTGAAAGTACGTGCATCTGCAATTTCATCTTTGAATTCTGAAATATGCTTTAAAGAAGCGTTTTGTGTACCTAACACTTTGGTTCCAAAGTCTACCATGGTAGTAACTTGGTACTCTTCTGCAGGAATTACCGTAATTTCGCTACCCGATTCTTCGTCCATGTACGAAATCACTTCTGTTACCACATATTCATTACGTACCGCATCTTGTTCTATAACGCCAGCTTTTTCAATAGCTTCAACAAAATACTTAGAAGACCCATCCATTATAGGCGGTTCAGACGCATTTAGTTCAAGAATACAGTTATCTACTTGCATCCCCACCAAAGCTGCTAATACATGCTCTGAAGTCTGAATTTTTACCCCTCGCTTTTCTAGGTTGGTTCCACGTTGGGTATTCACAACGTAATTAGCATCTGCCTCTATTACAGGGCTACCCTCTAAATCAACACGTACAAAAGTATATCCGTGATTTTCAGGGGCTGGTTTAAAGGTAAGCGTCACTTCCTTTCCGGTGTGAAGTCCAACGCCTTTAAGAACAATCTCTTTGGCTATTGTTGTCTGTTTGGCTAAGTTGCAATCAGTCATTATTCGATTTTTTTTCTAATGTATTAAAACGCTGTATGATTGATGGTAAATTTTTAAAATGCACATAACTCTTATTGTAATCACCATAGTTTAGTGCTGGAGACCCTTGTAAGGTTTCTTTATCCTTCACATTTCTACCAATTCCACTTTGCGCTTGTATGCGTACTTGATTGCCAATACTTAAGTGCCCTACAATACCAACCTGTCCGCCAATTTGGCAACTTTCGCCAATTTTTGTAGAGCCTGCAATACCTGTTTGCGCGGCAATCACTGTGTTTTTCCCAATTTCTACGTTGTGGGCAATTTGTATCTGGTTGTCTAGCTTTACTCCTTTGCGAATAATTGTAGACCCCAATGTGGCGCGATCTATTGTTGTACCAGCTCCAACATCTACATTGTCTTCAATAATCACATTCCCTGTTTGTGGTACTTTAGTATATTCTCCCTTCTCGTTTGGTGTATATCCAAATCCATCTGCACCAACAATGGCACCACTATGTATTACGCAATTATTTCCAATAACAGTTTCAGAATAAATTTTAGCTCCCGCAAAGACAACTACGTTATCTCCAATCGTCACATTATCTCCTATATAAGCGTTGGGATAAATTTTGGCATTTTTACCAAGGACTACGTTTTCGCCTAAATAGCTAAAAGCACCAAGGTAAATTTCGTCTGGATACGTAGCAGTTTCACTAATAAATACAGGTTGTTCTATACCCGATTTATTCATCTTAACTTGATTGTAGTATTCAAGCAGTGTAGAAAATGCTTTGTAGGCATCTTCTACCCTTATGAGAGTTGTTGAAATTTCATTTTCAACAACAAAATCGGCATTAACAATTGTTATAGATGCCTGTGTAGTGTATATGTAAGAAGTGTACTTTGGGTTAGCAAGAAATGTCAAACTCCCATGGGTACCTTCTTCAATTTTTGATAATTTAGAAACTTCGACGTCTTCATTCCCCTCTACTTCGCCGTTTAAAATTCCTGCAATCTGGCTGGCTTTAAATTTCATTTGTAGGTTTCAAGTGTTGCAAATATAAAAAAACGATTGCTAATGGGCTTTTGGATAACACAGATAATATTTTACCACCTTTTTAGACAGCGCTTCTATGTTTAATTGGTCACTTGCTTTGGCCACATCAACTACCTTTCCTGTTTTTGTAATAAGGTTAATAGTATCTTTTTTCATGTTATATGCCTGATTCTCTATTAGACCCGTAAATACAAAATACGTTGCTTCCTCTTTGGTTAGATTGTGTTTATTTCTCACTTCGGAAATCTTAAGTGATATTTTTTCTTCGGAAATAGGCTTTTTTTTCAGTTTTATCTTCAGCAAATCACGTTGGAGCAACATTCTAGATAATTCTGCTAATACGAAGTCCTCGTTTAAAGCCCATGTTTTCATTGCCGAAATAATATCATAATCGTCTAAAGCAGCAAAAGTGTCTAAAATTTCCGTAGAGAAATCGGTCGCAGAAATATGATTTTTCAGAAAAAAAGAAAGTGCGTTACTCGCTGGCAATACAGTTCCTTCATCTGCTAACTGTTTAGCTCGTTTTAGCAATCTCACCAAAAGTTGTTCTGCAACCAAACTAGTTTTATGTAAATACACTTGCCAGTACATAAGTCTACGGGCCACAATAAATTTCTCTACCGAGTAAATTCCCTTTTCTTCTACCACCAAATTGTCGTCTATCACATTTAACATGGTAATTAATCGCTCTGAATTTACTGCACCTTCAGACACCCCTGTATAAAAGCTATCTCGTCTTAAGTAATCTAGACGGTCCATGTCTAATTGCCCAGAAACGAGTTGGTGTAAGAAAGATCTGTGATATTCGTTCTTAAATATGGTAATGGCCAATGTAAGTTCTCCATTAAATTGTTCGTTTAAGGATTGCATCATAAGTAGCGAAACATGCTCATGCGACACATTTTCTACTATACTATGTTCCATAGCATGACTAAATGGGCCATGACCTATATCGTGTAATAGAATTGCAATATATAGTGCATGTTCTTCTTCTGAAGTAATTTCGGTGGTTTTAGACCTCAATACCCGAACTGCTTTTTGCATTAAAAACATGGCGCCTAAAGCATGGTGAAATCTTGTATGATGGGCGCCTGGATAGACCAAATAACTCATCCCCATTTGAGAAATACGACGTAATCGTTGAAAATAACGATGTTCTATAAGTTCAAAAATAAGTTCTGAGGGCACGGTAATAAAACCGTAAATAGGATCGTTAATAATTTTTAGTTTATTTCTTGGCTTCAAATTTTAACCTTTAATTAGCTTTTTTGAGATACTTGCTCGGTAATTTTGATGTTATCATTACTGCTTACAAATACTACAAGCTAAAACAAATTAATAATAAAAACTCCCAAACGTAGGCGAAGGAGCTTTAAGACAAATATACATATATGAACGACATAAAAGTACTTTGGGTAGACGATGAAATAGATTTGTTGAAACCGCACATTATATTTCTTGAAAGTAAAAATTACAAGGTAACTACAGCCCAAAGTGGTACAGAAGCTTTAGAAGAAATTGATAATGAAGTTTTTGATATTGTTTTTCTTGACGAAAATATGCCAGGCTTAACAGGATTAGAGACGTTAGCCGAATTAAAAGAAAAACAAGCTTCTTTACCTGTTGTGATGATTACCAAGAGTGAAGAAGAGTATATTATGGAAGAAGCTATTGGCAGCAAAATTGCCGATTATCTTATTAAGCCTGTAAATCCGCATCAAATTTTATTGAGTTTAAAGAAAAATTTAGACCACTCTCGCTTGGTGTCGCAGAAGACCACCTCTAACTATCAGCAAGAATTTAGAAAAATTGCCATGGACCTGTCTATGATTAATAGTTATGAAGGCTGGGCAGAGTTGTATCAAAAATTGGTGTACTGGGAGTTAGAGCTAGAAGATATTGAAGACACGGGAATGTTTGAGATCTTAGAATCGCAAAAAACTGAAGCTAATACACAGTTTTGCAAGTTCATAGATAAAAACTACCCTTCTTGGTTTGACCACGGAGCAGATGCTCCCACAATGTCACACACCTTATTTAAAGAGAAGATTTTACCTGAAATTGAAAACACACCTACGCTATTAGTAGTTGTAGACAACTTACGTTACGACCAATGGAAAGCCTTTGAGCCATTTTTAAATAGCAGCTATAAAAAGAAAAATGAAGAGCTCTTTTATAGCATCTTACCCACGGCAACGCAATATTCTAGGAATGCGATATTTTCTGGCTTAATGCCTAGCGACATGGAAAAGTTGCACCCAAATTATTGGTTAAACGATACCGATGAAGGAGGAAAAAACATGTTTGAAAAGCAATTTCTTGAAGCGCAGCTAAAGCGTTTAGGAAAAAATCTATCATGGAGCTACCACAAAATTTCAAGTTTAAAGCAAGGTAAACGACTTTCAGATAATTTTAGAAGTCATAAGGATGAAGACTTAATTGCTGTTGTATACAACTTTGTAGATATGCTCTCGCATTCAAAGACAGAAATGGAGGTAATAAAAGAGTTAGCATCTAACGACAAGTCGTATCGTTCACTTACTCAGAGTTGGTTCAAAAACAGTCCATTAATGGATATTATTCAACAAGCTTCTAATCTTGGCTTTAAATTAATTATTACCACAGACCACGGCACAATTAATGTGAAGAATCCGAGTAAAGTTATTGGGGACAAGAACACGAGCTTAAATTTACGTTATAAAACTGGTAAGAGTCTAACGTATGAAGATAAGGATGTATTAGCTGCTAAAGACCCTAAGACTATCCATTTACCTTCGATTAACATGAGTAGTTCTTTCATTTTTGCGAAAGGTGATTTATTTTTCGCTTATCCTAATAACTTTAATCATTATGTGGGTTATTACCGAAATACATATCAGCATGGTGGTGTTTCGTTAGAGGAAATGATTATTCCCTTTGCTGTATTGAATCCGAAATAGAAATCACAACATTTTATTTGTAAGAATTTTCTTCATTATATGAATTTCATCGATTTTATTTGTTTATAATCGTGAAAATAGCATATATTCGCCTGTACCCAAAACTATGGAGTTAACCTATACACTTCAAGAATTGCCAGAGATAGCTGGCAAAGTGCTATCGGCCGCTACTACAAAAACCCTATTATTTTATGGGGAGATGGGAGTGGGAAAAACTACATTTATTAACGTTTTGGCGAAGAAACTAGGTGTTTCTGAGGTTATGGGAAGCCCCACATTCTCGATTGTAAATGAGTATGAGCTAGCAAATGATCTACTATACCATTTTGATTGTTATAGAATTGAAACTGAAGATGAGGCTCTAGATATTGGAATTGAAGATTATTTAGATTCGGGTCATTGGTGTTTTATAGAGTGGCCAGAACGCATTGAAAGTTTATTACCAAAAGATACAACACGCATACAACTAACAAAAAACCAAAATGGAAGTAGAACCGTATATATAGAAAGCCTATGAACTAGAAATTGTTGCTTATAACATAGAATAGAATATTCCGTACTTAATTGATTTTGCCCCAAATCGCACAATTATTGAGCAAGGTATTTTTTGCCTTAATCAAAACTTACTAAGATACGGCTATATTAGTCCTAATACTTGTGTTTTTTCGTGATAAGTTTGTACTATAAACCTCACAAAAACTAGTATTATGAAACTTAAAAATTACCTATTCTTAGCAGCAATCTTCAGTGCAACTTTATTTGTATCATGTACTCCAGAAAGTATCGAAGATGACAACACAGAACAACAAATCAAAGCCCCAAAACCACTTAACAACGGATAAAAAATCATTATTTGTTGGAGGACTCATTGTTGTTTTAATAGCAAGTACTCCATTCTTATTTTATTCATATGAAAGTTTCCCAGCAGACTCGAATGTTTGGGAAACTTTTTTATTTACAACTACGACCGGATATGATTCGTTTCTTTACTATGCGTGGTATTTTGTAGGTAAGGCAATCCCCCTGATGTTATTATTAATATGGTTTTTCACCTGTAGACATTGGTGGCATTGGATTATTCTTGTTCCAATAGCCATGTACGCCTTCCAACTATGGGGAGTTATCAATCAGAATTATGATCAAATGGATGAGCTGGAAATATACTATGTTATTCCCTTAATGATGGTTTTAGTACCATTTGTCTATCTTATTAGAGCACGACTATTTGCAAAAGTACGTGGTGATAGTTTAGAGAAATTTGAAGAGGAACTTGGAAAAAAAAGGACTTTTTGGAAACAAATTACCGAGTTGTTTAGATAGTTCACTTACTTCTTTTTACGACTATTTTCTATATAATACGACGGATAGATTCCTGTTTTTCTGTAAAAGGCTCTAGAAAAAGAACCTGCACTATTATACCCGCACTCTTCGGCAATTGCCTTAATTGTATATTTGTGATAGTAAGAATTAGATAACACGTGTTCCAGGGCATAAGCTATACGTAAATCATGCAGGTATTGTGAAAAGTTCTTTTCTAGTTTTAAGTTTATAACCCTAGAAAGATAATTGGGGTTTGTTTTAAATTTTTTTGCCAATGAAATAAGACTCACGTCTGTTTTTAAAAATTGATTTTTTTCTTCAAATCCTTCTAATTTTATAAGAATATCTTCTGCGATTTCTTTTCCAATTTCTTTTTTGTAATACCCATCCCCTTTCTTTAGCCTAGTAGGCACTTTTTCTGTAGAGTTCATTAATGCCTCCAAACGTCTTTTATAAACCAATCTTTTTCGAAAAAAATAGAGAGCAAAACAAAGTGATATACTAAATGCTCCAAGAGCTACATACAATTCTGGGTCGGGAGATTGATTCTCTTTATACAATACATCAATTAGAGCATCTTTTTCTGCAAATAATTTAGGTTTTACAATTTTATCATCTAAAGATTTATCATAAAAAGAGTAGTTTCTTTTTAAAATACTATCGATATAAGTGATTTTTTTATAAAATTCAATTTGTTGCTTGTGATTATTATTTTTCCTATAATACTCCAGTAGCTCTACAAATACATTTCGCCTATAAGGTAGAACATCTAGTTTATAATTAGCGTAAATTGAATCAGCGGCTAATAAGTTTTTAACCCCTAATTTCTCATCACCTGTCCTAATTAATGCAATTCCTTTAAATAAATAAGCATCGTATATTGATCCATGTTCATTAACCTGAATAGACTTGTCAAGAATTTTATCCGAAATTTTTATCGTATTCAAGTAATCTTCAGAGTAAAAACTTATCTCATTCTCAATTTCTAATAATATTAGCTCATTAGATAGGTTTACAAGGTTCTTAATAGAAGAATAATGCTTTTTCCCTTTTTCTAAATATACTTTAGCAGAGTCTAATTTCCTCATATTTATGAAACTAACTGCAAAACCCATTTCCGAATTAAATTTTACCCTATGAATATAATCTTCTAATTCACTTTTGTTATCATTTCGAAACGTTTGTAATAAAAGCTTTCTAAAATTTGTTTTATCAATTAAAACTTCTCGTTCTTTTTGCATTTTGAGTGCCTCCTCTGCATCTCCCCAAAATGCCTTCCTTGTTATTAATATGTTAAGTACATACAGTTGATGTGAAATGTTATTATTTGCTACAGCATAATCATAAGCCATATAATAATATTTAGTACTTTGAAATAGGTCAATCTTGGCAAACTCAGATCCCTTAATTATAAATCCAATACCTGGATAAGTAATATGCTGCATGTCTTTTGTTAAAGCAATTAGGCTATCGGCAAATGCAATATTCTTTTCTGGATGAAATGTTCTTGCTAGACGGTCATAACCTCTAGCCATTTTAATTGTGTCTTTCTGCTTTCTAGCACGGTCTAAATACGTACGTGCTATCTTCTCTAAAACAAGAGAATCACCATAATGTTCATCGTAAAGCGCTAATAAAGATTCATCGTCTAATGTATTTAAGGTCGATTGTTCCAAATTTTGTGACTTCACATCTAATATGCTGATGCACATTATAATACTAGTAAGTAACAGTTGAAATTTAATTGTATTCATAAATAAAGTATTCCCCTACATAAAAGTAAGAAAAATAGCCTTCGAGATTGCCGATTTACAAAGGGCCTCAAATCAACTTAGTTCAAAACACTGTATGTCAGCTATTTAAGGCTATTATACTTGCCTTGGATTCAAGAATTGGTTGTATAGTATTCGTGAACTCAAGGCTATGTTCCTTGCAAAATCGACGTAAAGCGCTCAATTTAGTGGTGTTAGAAAAAACCGCCTGGTCTATTTTTTACTAACTGGGGAGTTGACCATAATAGACTGCGGCGGTTTTATAAATGTTTAATTAAAACCAATATGCCTGACACAGAATTACAATCAAAAAAGAGAAAGCTCCTACTAGGTAGAAGCTCTCAACGTGTGTGTAGAAATAAACTGTGTTTATTCTAATATTAAAGATACTAAATATTTGAATACATACTTAATTTATTTCGGTGCTCCTGCCAAAGCACTAAAATCAGGCCGCGGAAACCGAAAAGCGTATGAGTAGGTAGTTTTTAAATTATTAATATTATGAAGTATGTTATTTATATAGCATTGATTGTTTTAAGTATAAACACAATGAACGGCCAAATTGATTTTGGTAAAAAAGGATACATTATCACAACAGACCCATCTGTAGTTTTTCAAAGCGGGCAAAATACACGGGCTTTCCCCTGGAATGGTTGCCATTCATTTGAAGCCACGGTAGATTTAAAATTGATTAAAATCACAACTGAAATAATGTTTTGTTGTATTGAAGGAGTATGTATACCTAATCCTATGCCAAGAAGCATGTCAAACAATCAAGAATATGGAACGCTTATAAGTTCATCAACAGAAACTGTGAACGGTTATAAAATGAGCATAGTCCCAGGCAAATATCAAATAAGTAAAGAAGGACGATTTCTAAATTTAAAATTTAGAATATCCAGATAACCAACATTTTAATTATGAAAAATACACAACAAAAAAGAATTTTTGCTTTTATCATAGATGCAACCATAGTTGGAATTACATCTCGAATGTTTGAAAATTTATTTTCATCATTAATTGCTAGTAAAGCCTATAATGTATTCGACTTTGAGGTCACGGTGTCAATTAGCAGTGCCCTGCTCTTTTATGCTGTGTATTTTTTTTCCTTTGATCTAACCAAAAAAGGAGTTACCGTTGGTAAGCATCTTACAAAAATTGAAGTTACAAGTGAACAGTCAATTAAACTAACCAAGTTGTGTTTATTAAAACGCACTTGCATTAAGTTAATCGGAGTAATATTTCTACCAATATCAGCATTAGTATTCTTGCTAACAGATGGCAAAACGCTTCACGATTACATTGTAAAAACATTCACGATAGAAAAAAAAAATAGCTAAAAGTATTTACCTATGATACGTATCATTTTAATCATCGCACATTTAATTGGCTATGCAACAATTTATGGTCAGACTACTATTTCAGTACACACTAACTTCAATGGCTTTCATTGCGACGGAAAAACGGGTATTTGCGATATTGGAAGTCAAAATAATCGATCGCAATCTAATACTGCTATAGTTTTAAACGATAATAACACTATTACCTTTACCATAGATCGGGAGAAACTCTCTATGGCCGAGCAACAAAATATCATCGGCATTCATCCCAATCAAATTAATAGTAAGCAAGACTACTATTTTAAGATTCCATTCACCTACATACTCCCAGAACATCTAAAACAGTCACTACAAGATACGAGAGCTAATCTCAGCATAGCGAAAGGCTCTTATTTAATAAAAATGTCTCAACAATTTTACACAATCATCTTTAAACTTAATTGAAATGGTACGCAGTTGGTATTTTCTTCTTGCTCTTCTTCTCTCCTCTGTTCATGTATTAATGGCCACAGAAAGCTCTTCATCGAGTAATGAAGATATCTCTGAACTATTAAATGAATTAAATACACAGATTCAGGCAAAGAGCATCACTTTTAATGTAGCAATAAACCTGTTGGAGCAAGAATTAAATACAACCAATCAAAATCTAAAAACAGCCTCAACAACAGATGAGATGGTTCGTATGCTGTTCCAAAGAATGGAACTAGAAGAAGATATCAAACAAGTAAACAATCGTTACATTTCAGATATTTCAAAAATAAGATATCTAAAAGGACTTCAGATTATTAAAATCCTCTACGAAAAAACACTTTCCTTAGATCATCATTTTGCAACTGTTAGCACACTAAATGAAATAAATAAAATTTCTAATCCAAATCAGTATGAAGACTTTCGAAACGTGAAAGATTTGCTCGAAAAAGATCGCGATAAAAAAACTGGATTCTCACTTTCAACATTGCTTGGAGACAATATCTACACCTCTGTGGTGCATTCTTTAGTATCACTTTTTAGCAATAATCAAGTTTCAAAAACAGAGAAAGAAAAGAGTCTGCAACAAGTAGAATGTATTCTCGACTTCACCCTACGAATGAACAATGATCTTAATACAATTTATTTTGAAACAGCCTTTCTACAAAAGAGCAATGAAACTGTAATGAAAGACTTAGAGCAGCTTTTTAGAGACTACACTCAACCTATAAGATATACCACAGAACTTAAAAAATGTCGTGAAAATGACGATTGGAGCCTAATTAGAGGAAAATTGAATACGTACCTTGAAACTTTAGAAACTACAATCGAATCAAACACTGAGGATAATAAAATAAGAAGTATGCAGATAAATCTTCAATTTCCAATAGATCGGTTGCTCCAATTTATAACACAGTACAACTCATTTATTGATCAAGGCTCTAAATTTTATGAAAAATTCGACATTATGCTTAACAGTTACGAAAATGAGCAACAGTGTTCTAGTAAGATTCCTGTGGCTTACAAAACGCTTAAAAAGAATATTTCACTTTCAATAGATAAGTTTAATACTGCGTATAAACCAATTGAAATTAACGGCAGTAAATTGAAGCAGCTACTCTACGGCATCAATGAATATGAATGATTGAAAAAAATTGATAACACCACTTAATTTTCAAAATTAAATTCTGTAACTTCGAAAATTACCAACCCTTAAACAATGCATCAGCCTTCTTCCCCATTTACGAAAGCACAATTACTTCCGCAGGAAGAAAAGCTTGAGATAGTAAAACAAAAAGGGGCCCTGTTTATTGGGCTTCCCAAAGAAACTTACTTTCAAGAAAAGCGGATATGCCTTACTCCAGACGCCGTTGGAGCTTTAGTTGCACATGGGCATAGAGTTCTAGTTGAAAGCGAAGCCGGAATTGAATCTGGTTTTACAGATAAAGATTATAGCGAAGCAGGTGCCGCCATTACAAAAGATACTGCGAAGGTTTTTAGCTGCCCCATAGTACTGAAAATAGAACCACCAAGTCAAGAAGAGCTTGAGTTAATGAAGCCTAAAACAGTGCTAATTTCGGCTTTACAACTAAAAACACGTCAGACTGCATATTTTAAAACACTTGCTAAGAAAAAAATCACCGCATTAGGCTTTGAATTTATCAAAGATGAAGATCATAGCTACCCCGTTGTAAAAGCACTTAGCGAAATAGCTGGAACTGCGTCTGTTCTAATTGCTGCAGAATTAATGGTGAATGCAAAAAAGGGTAACGGACTTCTCTTCGGAAATATTAGTGGAGTTCCCCCTATTGAAGTTGTGGTTATTGGTGCTGGTACCGTAGGAGAATTTGCTGTGCGCTCTGCACTTGGATTAGGCGCTAGTGTGAAAGTCTTTGACAGCTCGTTAACCAAACTACGAAATTTGCAAGTAAACGTTGGCAGACCTCTTTTTACGTCTACGATTCAACCTAAAAACCTTATGAAATCTTTGAGACGGTGCGATGTGGCTATTGGCGCTGTAAGAGGTAAAAATAGATCTCCCATCCTTGTAACGAAATCCATGGTAGAAAACATGAAAAAAGGAGCTGTTATCATAGATGTTAGCGTAGATATGGGAGGTTGTTTTGAAACTACAGAAGTTACTTCTCACGACAATCCTACACACATTAGCAATGGTGTTATTCATTACGGAGTGCCTAATATTCCTGCGCGATACCCAAAAACTGCATCTATTTCAATAAGTAACATATTTACACCCTACTTACTAGATATTGCCGATAATGGCGGTATAGAAAATACAATACGATTTGATAGTGGTTTACGGAATGGTTTGTATTTTTACCGTGGCATTTTAACCAACAAGTCTGTTGCAGATTGGTTTGATATGTCATATAGTGACATCAACTTACTAATTTATTAATTCTACTACCATTCTATGAAACTAATTCAACGTGTAGCCTATTACGGGGCTGGTTTTGTTGTAGGTCTTATCATCTTATTCTTTTTTTTAGGAGGAAAAAAAACTAGCTGCGATTATGGTTTCGACTCTAGAACGCTAAAAAACATAAGAACTAAAGAAATGGTATTCACGGAGGCTAGTGAAAAAAGTATGCAAATGCTTCAGATAGACACAACTGCTATTAACTATATTCTGAAAAAAGGAGATGTAGACTTTTCTGAAACCGATAGAAGCTTAGACTCTTGTAAAATCTATTTAGTACACGGTACTGCACAAGAAAAGGAGATTGAAATACGTATTAAAAATTGCGATACAAAAGCACATGTTTTAGCGGTTGAAGGCAAATAAAGAGCTAAATCTTTCTCCGCTCTTTCTCACGCTTTAGCAAGGTGAGCTCTCTACTCGTCTGCCCAGCCACAGAAGTATTCTCTTCAGCTCTACGAATTAAATACGGCATCACATCTTTAACGGGGCCAAAAGGAATGTATTTAGCAACATTAAATCCAGCTTCGGCAAGGTTGTAACTAATATGATCGCTCATTCCATATAATTGCCCAAACCAAATTCTTGAATCGTTAATTAACAATCCCTTTGCTGCGATTATTTCCATCGCCAAATAACTACTGGCTTCGTTGTGAGTTCCTAAAAACAAGGAAATATCATCTAAATTATCCAAGATATATTTAGTGACAGCATTAAAACAGTCGTCTGTAGCTTGCTTATTTTGACATATTGGCGATGCATAGCCCATCTCTTCTGCCCTATCATTTTCTTTTTCCATATACGCCCCACGCACCACTTTGAAGCCTAGCTTATATCCTTTTGCCTTTGCACGTTTATGGATTGCTTTTAAATAGTCTAATCGATCCCAGCGGTAGCATTGTAGCGTATTGTAGACTACAGCGGTATCTTTATTATATCGCTCCATCATTGTCTCACACAGATCGTCTGCAGCATCTTGTATCCAAGATTCTTCTCCATCTATAAGCAACGAGATCGAACAATCATGTGCTACCTTACAGACATCATCATAACGTTTTTGAACTCGCAACCACTCTTGCTCTTCTTCTTCTGTGAGCTTTGCTTTTGCTGAAACTTTCTCCCAAATCTTAAATCGTCCAAATCCTGTTGGCTTAAAAACTGAGAATGGCATTGCTTTTTTATGTTCGGCAAACTTGGTAAGCTTAATTACTTTTTCTAGCGTGGCATCGAATTGCGTTTGCTCTGCCTTACCTTCAACCGAGTAATCTAGAACAGAATACACATTTGCTTCATAGAGTGCATCTACGTTAGGCAAACAATCATCTTCGTTTACTCCACCACAAAAATGGTCAAATACTGTAGATCTTATTAATCCCTCAACAGGTAAATGTAAATTCAATGCAAATTTTGTTGCGGCTGTTCCAATTCTTACCAAGGGTTCGTTCGCAATCATTTTAAACAAGAAATACGCCCGTTCTAATTCAGAATCTGTTTTAAGTTTAAAGGCAATTTCCGTATTATTAAAAATTGTATTTGTACTCATAATGGAGAATAAATGTGCACAAATATAACTAGATTTACACATGAATAAATACTTCTACCAAAAATAGACATCAAGCAGAAATTAAGTAGTCAACCCTATGGAAAAGATTGAAAAAGCGAGAGGTTCTGTATACTGCGGAATTGATGTATGGAAGCTTCTAAATGAACACATTAGTGCCCTTTCGCCATCTAAAATAATTATACTTACAGATTCAAACACACAAAAACACTGTCTTCCTATACTTTTAAAACATATAAATACGCCAATAGCCATTTCGTCTATTTCAATACCAGCCGGAGAAGAACATAAGACTATAGCTACCTGTAATTATGTTTGGGAGGAACTTAGTAACAAAGGCGCCGATAGAAAAAGCGTACTTATTAATCTTGGAGGTGGCGTTGTTACAGATCTCGGCGGATTTGTAGCATGTACTTATAAGAGAGGGATTGAATTTATAAACATCCCTACCTCTCTTCTGGCTATGGTAGATGCTTCTGTTGGAGGTAAAAATGGAGTAGATTTAGGACATGTTAAGAATCAGATTGGAATTATTAAAAATCCGTATTCAGTCTATGTTTCAGTAGCCTTTTTAGAAACATTACCTTCTGCTCACCTAATTTCTGGTTATGCTGAAATGCTAAAACATGGCCTTATTGCTTCAGAGACATATTGGCAAGCTATAAAAGCAATAGATTTTCAGAATGCCAAAACTACCGAAGAATTTATTTGGACTTCCATTGAAATAAAAAATAAAGTAGTTACTGAAGACCCAACTGAACTTGGTATTAGAAAAACACTAAATTATGGTCATACACTAGGACATGCAATCGAATCGTATTGTCTAGACAAAAGTGATAAACAAACGCTACTACACGGAGAAGCTGTTGCTATCGGACTTATTCTGGCTAATTATATATCGTTTCATCTCGTAAATTTTCCGAAGAAAAAACTTGAAACCACCACAAGTACAATTCTAAGCTATTTTCCGAAGCAATCGTTTTCAGAAAAGGATATTGAAAATATCATCGAGCTATTAAAGTATGACAAGAAAAATGTAGATGGAAACGTTAATTTTGTCTTATTACGAGACTTTAACAACTACGTTATTGATCAAAAAGTTAGTAATGATCTTATATATAGCGCTTTTGAATATTATAAAAATTTTAAAAATTAATATTAATTCTAAGATTAGAGTTTTTACATTTACTAACTCAAACAAATAAAGCAAACCATCAATTAAATTTTAATAATGAGACGTGTTATAGTAGATTTTCGAAAACTAACCCCTGAAATTCTGTCGTTGCTAGTTGAAAAATACCCAGACGGATACGACGATGACCATATTATTACTTTTAAAAACGCCCAGAATGAAACTGTAGAGGCCGTTGAAGTGAGAACTGATGAAACTATTTATCTCGTTAAGGTGAGTAGCAAACTAGTGAATACCATGGCAAACTTTGAAGAAGATGATTATGATGATAACGATAATCAGGAGCCAATTATAGACCTTGATGCAAAACGACAACTTGACGAAGAAGAATAACTAAAAAAAGAGACCCAATAGGTCTCTTTTTTAGTCGCCATATTGCTTACTTTATGCGTGTTGCTCTTCGTGCTTACCTTCTTTAATCTCTTCGATAAGCTTTGCATTAAAAGCAGGTAAGTCGTTTGGGTTTCTACTTGTAACAAATCCTTCATCTACTACTACTTCTTCATCTACCCAATTTGCCCCAGCATTCACCAAGTCGTCTTTTATAGAGGCAAAAGATGTCATCTTTCTCCCTTTAACTACATCTGCAGAAATTAAAGTCCACGGTGCATGACAAATAGCGGCAACAGGCTTTTTCTGACTAAAAAAGTCGCGAACAAATAATAACGCATCTTCATTACGTCTTAACTTGTCAGGATTTATTACTCCTCCTGGTAAGACCAATGCATTGTAATCTTTGGCAATAACATTATCAATGGTTTTATCTACAGTGTATTCGGTAGACCAGTTACCATCACTCCACGATTTAATAGTTCCTTGATTTTCACTTACAATATCCACCGAAAAGCCTTCTTTTTCCATGGCTTCTTTGGGTGATTTTAATTCACTTTCTTCAAAACCATTTGTGGCTAAAATTGCTATTCTCTTTTTCATAATCTTTCTTGTTTTTAAGTTATTAATTAAATCATGATAAAGATACCGCGAACTGCCACCTAGCCCAAGTTTTCACTACTAAGCTTGTGCTAAAGTTTGTTAAGAGTCTGCTAATTGAGAAAAAAAAGTATTGTAATTTACTGTGCTTACAACATGCTAAGTAAAGCATTTAAATTATAGATATCGCTCCTTAATTATCTTAATATGGTGCTTTTCATGGCCACAGATAATATACCCAGAAGCACGTACAGACAGCGGGAAATTACTTGCTTCACCCATTCGTTTAAGTGTTGCCTCGTTGAAAGATTTAAATAGAAGTATGCTAGACGTTCTAACAGCCATGTATTCTTTAAGTAAACTGTCTTGACTTCGATTATCTGCATTACTGTTAGCAGCAAATTCATCTTGATCGAAACCTTTAATCTCTACATTGCTGGCACGTGAGAATTGAAGCGCTCTATAAGCAAAGACACGTTCTGTGTCTATAATGTGTAGTAAAATTTGTTTTGGTGTCCATTTTCCTTCGGCATAACGAAACTCAAGTTTTTCATTTGGAATACTCTCGAAGAATTCATGCGTTTCTAACATTCCGGTCGCTAAACCTTCCAGTAAGGGAGCTGAAATAGCTAAATCTATATAGCGTTTGTAGTATTCGTTATATTCATTTGAAGTAAGAGGTGAAGTCATTGACATAAAAATTAGACTCCGAAGATATCAAAATTCAATGTTTTTTTGAAAAACTGCTAACTGTTTCTAGCTATCCCTCAATAAATGTTTTTAACACACCAACTACATAATCGATTTCTTCCTTTGTATTAAAACTTGAAAATGAAAAACGAATAGAAGGTTTAAGCAAGTCTTCTTCAAGCAAAATTTCAGACAGTACATGAGACCCTTTAGTGCTACCACTCTGACAGGCGCTACCTTTAGAACATGCAATTCCATTCAAATCTAGCTGAAACAAAAGCATCATCGATTTTTCTGGAGGAATTGGTAAACAAACATTTAGTAACGTATACGTGCTACGCTTATTATCATCGCAAGACCCATTAAACTTTACACCGGGCACATGAAATTCTAATTGTTCTTTAAAATAATCTTTTAATCCTGTGATGTATTCACGTTCTTTCTCAAGATTTTGGTAGGAAATTTTAAGCGCCTCTGCCATTCCCGCTATTGCATAGACTGCTTCGGTACCTGCCCTTAAGCCACGTTCTTGCGCCCCACCAACAATAAGGGGTTGTAGCCCAGTATTTTTTCTTACAAACGCAAACCCAGCACCCTTTGGTCCATGAAATTTATGCGCCGCTACTGCTGCAAAATGAACAGGAGTTTCAGCTAGGTCTAGTTCATAATGCCCTACAGATTGAACCGTGTCGCTATGAAAAAGTGCATCATACTGTGCACACATAGAAGCCACTCGGTTTATATCAAGAATGTTACCTACTTCGTTATTTACATGCATTAAACTAACTAAAGTCTTTTTTGAAGTATCTTCTAGTAACAACTGTAAATGATCGTAATCTACATGTCCGCAATCGTCAAGTTTAACATGAACAACTTCTACTCCATAGTTCTCCTGTAGTAACTTAATGGCATAAAGTACTGCGTGATGTTCTATTTTGCTGGAAATGATTCTAGTAACCCCTAAATCTCTTACACAACTATTTAGAATTAAATTATCGGCTTCTGTACCTCCAGATGTAAAAATGATTTCGGCCGCAGAAACATTTAGATGTTTCGCAATTTCCTTTCTCGCATTTTCGAGCAGAGATTTAGCAGAACGACCATAAGCATGTGTTGAAGACGGGTTTCCATATTCCGTTTTCAGCACTTCTGAAATACAACGAATAACTTCACTGCGTAGTTGAGTAGTTGCGGCACTATCAAAATATACTTTTTTCATAACTGCAAAAATACATTTTTATATAAAATTAAGTAATGCTAAATTGCAAAGAAATACGTTCCTTTACCCTACCAAATAAGTATGTTTATGAAAAAAATTGTGTTGTTTCTGTTTCTTATTGCAACGCTTATCGCTTGCGATGATGGCGATGTTGTAGTAACGAGTTTCGATTTTGATGATGCTACGTTACAAAATTGTGGTGGACCAGGAAGCTATGTTTTTTTCAAAATAAATACGAATAGCAATGAGAGTTTGTCACTGCTATTGGGAACTTCAGATTCTATATTTAACGTTGCCGATACATTGTCATTTCAACTAGATGGAAGCACTAACTTTTTAAACTACCGTACATTTAGTGAAGCACCAACGGCTAGCTATTTCTGCAACAGTATACCCCCTACTTCTCCAACGGTACTGCAAGATTACATTGGAGATGACGGTATCGCTACATTAATCGTACTTGCCACCTTAGACGATAATGATGGTATTGAAGAAGATTCTGAAAGCAACTTAGATACAGACATGGACGGGATACCAAACTATTACGACTTTGATGATGACGGGGATAATGTACCAACGGCTTTCGAAATTGGACCAGATCCTGAAAACCCTCAAGATACCGACCTTGATGGCACTCCAGACTATTTGGATGCCGATGATGATGGGGATATGGTGCCAACTCGTTATGAAGATACCGATGCAGATCTTGATCCAAGAAATGATATCACAGATGTTACAGTTGGGGCCGACTATTTAAATCCTGCCGTTTCAACTGAAACAATTGTAGACGAGTATGTGCTGCATAGCTACAGTACCGAAAGTGCTATCAATTTGTTTTTAACTAATGTGGTATTAACTAATGGTGAAGAGCAGTTAACTCAAGAAAGTTTACCCTTTGGTAGTATTAATAGTGTATTTTCTGGCACGGTCACTATAACACCAGAACGTTAAGTGTTTTTAGTGTTCTGATAAATATAGACTTCAGTGGCACCAGCACCATACTTCTTATAATCTGCTTCATAAAAAGTGATTTGGTCATACCTTTTAAACAAAAACTCTAGTTCTGCTTTTAGAACGCCTGCACCAACACCGTGAATAAAAACAACTTTTTGTATTCTTTTTTTTATAGCAAATTCTAACTGCCTTTTCGCTTCATCCAACTGAATATTCAACATCTCGTAATTAGATAGATGCCTAGCACCAGTTAATTGATGAATATGCAAATCTACTTCCATAGCTGGAAGCGTTCTTTCTTTTGGCTTTTTTCTAGGCTGCTTTGGACGTTTTTTTTCTTCTTTTTCTGAAATTACCTCGGAAATGTTATGATTTGAAATAACACCAGTCATAGCCTCACCTTCAACAACAAGTTCATCTCCACTAAAAGACATCTCAAAACCTTCTGAAGTAGTAACTAAAATAGTAGCGCCATTTATAGCGCTAATAGTGCCTGAAATGGCATCGTCTAGTACCGAAACTTTATCCCCTACATTCATAATATGGTCAAAATTATCAATTTAATTTAAGTTTCAGAAAAAATAAGGCAATAGCTTATAATGTAATTTTTCACAATTATTGTAGGAATATTATGATATTTTGAAAAATATTTATAAATTTATCGCGGAAATAATGTGTCATGTCCCCTCATAATGCATTAAAAAAGACCAAATTATGAAACACCTACTACTCTTACCAGCTATGCTGCTAGTTTCGGCTATTTCGGTAGCCCAACTTTATGTTGCCCCCAACGATAATGGTACTCCAGGAAATACAACAGATGATGTCGATTCATTTGTGTATGTGAATGATCAGATACTATTTGTGGAGCAGGATGTTAATCTTTCAGAAAATACAAACGACGCTGAGCTTACAGCAAGTATCTACTTGCGTAATGATGGTCAATTAATTCAAGGAGCCTCGAACTCGTTGAATGCGGGTTCTGGATATATCTCTGTATATCGTGAGAATCCTGGAAGCGATGCTTACGACTATACGTTCTATGGTTCACCAGTTGGTGACAACTTTACAACTCCATTAGCCGCTCCCGGAAATATCAATTTTGGAATTATGTCTATTCATACTCCTACGTATGATCCTACGGCTCTCGACTATACCGCTCCTTTAAGTTTAACTGAGGGAATTCAGACTTCAACAACCTCTTCTAGAGAAGGGGATTTTGTTACTGCTACCAATACTTTAGAGATATCTACGCGATGGACGTATACTAAAGGAGGAGGACATGGAAGTCCATGGGTTAGAATGTACGCCAACAACGTTGCTCCTGCCGCTCAAGGTTTTATCATGAAAGGTGTAAATCGTAACGGTGGGTCTAGCTCACACGATTTTGTATATGACTTTAGAGGAAGACCAAACAATGGTACTTTTAACATTACAGTTCCTGCACTTGCTGGCCCTCACCCACAATCTATTACACCTCTAAACCCAACTGGGACAGTATACCAAGAAATTTTATCTGGTAACCCGTATCCTTCTATTTTAGATCTTAATAGATTGTTTTACGACACAGGAGAAACAGATATAGTTGCAAAACTAACAAATTCAGAAATCACAGGTTTTTTATTCTGGGATGAAGATAGATCTAGAGACAATCACCTCTATACAGAAAATAAAGGTGGATTTGGTGTTTGGACACCAGGAGCAAGTGATCCTAATGGAACAAACATGGGTAATTATACCGTGGCTCCTTTCTTAAGCTATGATTCTTCTGGTAACCCTACAGGAACTCAGACTGGTTCTGGTGGCATGCAGAATAGAAGATTTGCTCCTATCGGACAGGGTTTTTACTTTAGAACTGATGAACCTATGGTAGGTGATGCCACTCCTTTTCAACTTGTAGTTAGAAATCAGCAACGAAGATTCATTAAAGAAAGTACTGGAGATGCTGTTTTCAGAAATACTGAGCCAAGTGCACTAAGTGATTTTACAGGTGCAGATCCAGGCCCAGGTACAGGTTCAAACACAGCAAACATGGACCCGCAATTTAGAATTTATACCTATTTTGATGAGTCACACTTTAGAGATATGTTATTAATATTTAATGATACTACAACTGACTTGTATGATTGGGGTTGGGATGGTTTCCACCAAATGGATGCCGTTGGAGGTGATGCTTACTTCCCAATTCAAGTAACGACGGTACCAGATCCTACTATGTCAGAATTTGTAATTCAGGCACTTCCTTTTGACTTAGAAAAGAAAGTACCATACGCAATAGTGTTGTCACAACAAACACAGGTAATTGTTCAGGCAGTTGAAGAAATTAACACAACTTCTGAAGCATACCTATGGGATTCTCAAGAAAATACATATCAGAAAATAAGTGGTAATAGCACTGCTTCATTGATTTTACCAGCAGGCGAATATAAAGAGCGATTCTTTATTACTTTCCTTGACCAAGCTGGTTTTGACGCCAATCCTGATGAGAGAGCTGCTACGAGAGAAACAGTTACTGGAAATGTAGATTTCTTCCAGAATAACACACTAGGTCAACTAGAAGTAATGAACCCCGAAGGTTACGAAATTGAGTATGCACATATATTTGACATGTCTGGAAAATTAGTTCAAACTAGAACAGACATGGGAACAGACACAAGCTTTACAATGAACACAGCAAGCTTTGCAGATGGTGTTTATTTGGTGAAACTTGTGACAAACCATAATATATCTATTGACTACAAAGCGATTGTATTCAATAAATAAATATCCTTATGACTTTAAGCCTGGAGGATTTTATGTTGCCTTGTTTAAATAAGCAGCTCTTCGGGATAGAATGTTTAGGCTGTGGCATACAACGTGCCACAGCTTTATTATTTAAAGGCGAATTTATAGCGGCATTTAAAATGTATCCTGCTATTTATTCGCTTCTTTTATTAGCCGTATTTCTAATATTTAGCCTCTTCTATAAAATACAGCACGCTAATAGATATAAAATTGTACTTATAGCGATTAATGTGATAATCATTGTGGTAAGTTATGTACTGAAAATGAACAAATACTTATAAAAAGAATATCTTTTTACCTATATTTATTCATCTCAAAAATTAATTAATCAACTCTCAAATTATGGAACAACAAAAATTACCCAATGCAACCCTCATCCTAGTTTTCGGTATTATCTCAATCGTAACTTGCTGTTGCTATGGAGTCTTAGGTCTTATCTTTGGTATTATTGCCATGGTAATGGCCAAGAAAGCTACCGCAACATACATGGCTAATCCTGAACAGTATTCTGGTTATCAGAACGTAAAAACAGGTAAAATTCTTGCTATCATTGGTATCATTTTAAATGTTATCTATTTAGGATATACAATTTTCTTGTTTGCTACGTTAGGTGCAGACGGTATCATGAATATGAACCAAGAAATGTTGGAACAATACGGAATGTAATTTTTAGAACATAAACGAATAAAAAATGCGGCTCTCCAGCCGCATTTTTTTGTTTAAAACTGTTTGAATAACTAGTTAATCCTCAAATTCTTTTAGAGTGTTAGTGATAATAGATACACAATCTAACAACTCTGCCTCAGTCATCACCAATGGTGGAGCAAAACGAATGATATTTCCATGAGTAGGCTTAGCTAACAATCCATTGTCGCGTAAACGTAAACAAATATTCCAAGCGGTATCACTTTCTTCACTATCGTTAATTACAATAGCATTTAATAACCCTTTACCACGTACTAGTTTGCAAATACTACTCGTTTCAATGTATTCATTCATTTTGTCTCTAAACAGCATTCCCAACCTATACGCATTATCTGCTAACTGCTCATCTTTTACAACCTTTAAAGCAGCCATTGCTACAGCTGCCGCTATTGGATTTCCACCAAAAGTTGAGCCGTGTGATCCTGGAGTGATTACACTCATAACCTCGTCGTCTGCGAGTACAGCAGACACCGGATATGCACCACCACTCAGTGCTTTACCAAGTATTAAGATATCTGGTTTTACATCTTCATAATCTACAGCTAATAGCTTCCCTGTTCTTGCGATACCAGTTTGAACTTCGTCAGCAATAAACAACACATTGTGCTTTTCACATAACGCTTTTGCATCACGAAGATAATTTTCAGAAGGAACGTACACACCCGCTTCTCCCTGAATTGGTTCTACAAGAAAACCAGCAATATTAGAGTTACCCTCTAAGGCAATACGCAAAGCATCTAAATTATCATATTCAATTTTCATAAACCCATCTGTGTATGGTCCAAAGTTTCCTCTAGCCACAGGATCATTACTAAATGAAATTATAGTAGTTGTTCTTCCGTGGAAATTATTCTCACACACAACAATTTCCGCTTGGTTTTCAGCAATTCCCTTCTTCTCGTACGCCCAACGTCGACAAATCTTTAAAGCAGTTTCTACCGCTTCGGCGCCTGTATTCATTGGTAATAATTTATCGAAGTTGAAATACGTACTAGCATACTTTTCATAAGTTCCTAAAATGTCATTATAAAAAGCTCTAGACGTTAGCGATAATGTTTGCGCTTGGGCTGTCATTGCATTTACAATTGCAGGGTGACAATGCCCTTGATTTACCGCGCTGTAGGCTGAAAGAAAGTCGTAGTATTTCTTTCCTTCTACATCCCAAACATGCACACCTTCTCCCCTGCTTAAAACAACAGGTAGGGGGTGGTAATTATGGGCTCCATATTTGTTCTCTAGGTCAATTGCTTGTTGTGACAAGGATTGTTCTGTTACTGACATAACATTTAAAATTTTAAAGTGAAAGTTAAAAAATTCCTTCTATACCTTTATTCTTTCGAAAGCTCGAAAATTCAGCGGAGGAGAGAAATCATCCTTGGGCGCAAATTACTAAAAATACTACACATTTTTAAATGAAACATGGTACTTTTGCGCTTATGGCAAGACGAAATAAAAGAGTTATTCTAGAAGACTTAGAAGTGATTGATGCTGGTGCAAAAGGGAAAGCCGTAGCGAGAGCAGAAGATGGTCGCGTGGTTTTTATTAATAACGCCGTACCTGGTGATGTTGTCACTATTCAAACCACGAAAAAAAGAAAAGCCTATTACGAAGGCACAGCGATTTCGGTGGCTAAACTTTCAGAAAAACGTGTTGAACCTGTTTGCCAACATTTTGGAACCTGTGGTGGTTGTAAATGGCAAAACATGGGCTATGAACACCAATTATTTTACAAGCAGAAAGAAGTTGTAAATAATCTAACACGCATAGGCCATATTGAATTGCCCAACGTTACCCCTATTTTGGGCTCAGATGCGCAATATTTCTATCGTAATAAAATGGAATTCTCTTTCAGTAGTAATAAGTGGCTCACCTTAGAACAAATCCAGAGCGATATACAAATAGAAAATAAAAATGCACTCGGATTTCATATCCCAGGCATGTGGGATAAAATTCTAGACTTGAACAAATGTCATTTACAAAGGGATCCTAGCAATGCTATACGAGATTTTGTGAAAGATGAAGGGCAACGACTAGATATGCCATTTTACAACACAAGGAAGCAAGAAGGCATGCTTCGTACGCTTATGATTCGTACCACCAGCATTGGTGAAATCATGATTGTATTGCAAATGTTTGAAGACCACAAAGGCAAAAGAGAAGCTCTTTTAGATGCCCTAGCCTTAAAGTTTCCTGAAATTACCTCTATACAATATGTAATTAATAACAAAGGCAACGATACCATTTACGACCAAGAAGTAATTTGCTACAAAGGAAGAGACCATATTTTTGAAGAAATGGAAGGGCTACAATTTAAAATCAATGCCAAATCCTTTTACCAAACTAATAGTGAGCAAGCATATGAATTGTACAAAATTACACGTGATTTTGCTGGGCTAACGGGAAAAGAATTAGTTTACGATTTATACACAGGAACTGGTACGATAGCTCAGTTTGTAGCGAAAAAGGCAAAAAAAGTGATTGGTGTAGAATCTGTACCAGATGCAATTACGGCAGCCAAAGAAAATGCGCAATTAAACGGTATTACCAACGTTGAGTTCTTGGTGGGTGATATGAAAAACGTGTTTAATCAAGATTTTGTGAACCAATATGGCGCTGCAGATGTAGTAATAACCGACCCTCCAAGAGATGGTATGCACAAAGATGTTGTAGCACAGCTCATTGCCTTGGCAGCACCTAAGATTGTATATGTTAGCTGTAACAGTGCAACTCAGGCTAGAGATTTGTCGTTATTAGATGAATATTATAAAGTAACTAAAGTGCAGCCCGTAGATATGTTTCCACAAACGCACCATGTAGAAAATGTTGTACTTTTAGAAAAAAGAAACGCTTGAAATTAATTTTTAAAATTTCCGTAGTACTGTTTATAGCCGCATCCATTTTTGCAGGGTGTACGCGAGATGACATATGCGACCCTGCCGAGGCAGTTACACCACTGCTTATAATCACATTTAAAGATAATGCGAATCCGCTACAAGGAAAAAGCGTAACCAATCTCGTAGTTCGGAAAAATAACAGTGATAGCACCTTTGTCTACAGCAATACCGAGCCAACCGATTCTATCGCGATCCCTCTTGATACTGAAATGAATATTACAAATCTCATTTTTACGCTTAATGACGACGATGATGAAGAAACCACAAATGCCGACAACCTTCAGTTTACCTACCTAAGAGACGAACAATACGTAAACCGAGCATGCGGATTTAAAACAACATATACTAATTTTACAACTGAACTTGAACAGGATACCGACAATTGGATTACCTCGTTTCAGGTTTTACAAACTAATATTACAGATGAAATTGAAGCACACCTTTCTATTAGGTTTTAGCCTACTGCTTGCGTCAATTTCTATGATTGCGCAAGATACCTCCACTCCTGCCGACACACTGGTAAAAAACAGTAAGTATGGTATTCGTGTGGGTGTAGACATCTCAAAACTAGCCAGGACGGCTTTTGAAGATGGTTTTACCGGCTTTGAAATTAACGCAGACTATAGGCTCACAAATAAAATATACGCAGCTGTAGAGTTAGGGACAAGTGATAGAGTTTGGGATGAAGACGGGTTACGCGCAATTACCAACGGAAGCTATATTAAAATTGGTGCCGATTTAAACGCTTATAACAATTGGCTAAATATGAATAATGCTATATTCGGCGGATTACGGTATGGTTTTTCTACCTTCTCGCAAGAACTAGACAGCTATAACATTTACACAAGCAACCCAGCTTTTGAAACAGCAGTACGCGACGAAAACATTGAATATTCTGGGTTAACAGGGCATTGGGCAGAGCTCATTGTAGGTATTAAAACGGAAGTGCTTAACAACCTGTATCTCTCCATCAATCTGCAACTAAAACGAAAAATTACAGACGACAAACCAGAAAACTTCGACAACTTAATTATCCCAGGGTTTAATCGTACCTATGATTTTAGCCAATTTGGTGTTGGGTATGGGTATACAATTTCGTATTTAATTCCATTTTATAAGAAGTAATTAGTAGAAGTTTACGATTAATTTTTCTTCGCCTTTTTACTTCCCTCATACATATCGTAGCGCACTAATTTACTCTCTAACTTACCGTTATACAACTTAATACGTCGCGACGGACGTAATCCAACGCGTTTTAAGGCTTCCATATTACTGGTAATCATCCATGCTTGTGTACCTGGATATCCACGCTTTAAGGTATTGCCTATACTCCCGTAAAAGGCCTCAATGTCGTCTAATGACAGACGCTCATCGTACGGTGGATTAAAAACTATAAACATAGAGCGCTCTGTTTCTTTTTTACTTTCAAAGAAATCTTGCTCTTTTACTTCTATAAATTCTGAAAGGTTAGCACTTTTAATATTTGCTTTTGCTTTCCGTAGTGCAAAAGCATCTTTATCTGAAGCGTATATTTTGAAATGAAAGTCTTTTATTTTCTTTAAGGCGGCATTCTCTATAACTTCGTATAGATCTACATCAAAATCTGGCCATGTTTCGAAGCCAAATTCATCTCTATTCAAGTTTGGCGGAATATTACAGGCAATCATAGCCGCTTCGGTAGCTATAGTTCCACTCCCGCACATAGGATCCATAAAGTCGCATTGACCACTCCAACCGGTAAGCATAATAATTCCTGCAGCCAGCACTTCGTTGATTGGCGCTAATGTATTTTCAACTTTATATCCTCTTTTATGTAATGAAGCTCCAGAACTATCTAGTGAAACCGTACATATATTTCTATCAATATGTACATTAATTCGTAACGTTGGATGGTCTAAATCTACGTCAGGGCGTTCCCCCTCTTTATCTCTAAATCGGTCTACAATAGCATCTTTCGTTTTTAAAGAAATATATTGCGAATGTGTAAATTTTTCAGAATACACGGTAGAGTCTACTGCAAGGCTACCATCTGCCTCCATATAGTGCTCCCACGGAATGGCGTAAATCTTCTTATATAAATCTTCTTCTGTAAAAATATTGAAGGCAGTAATTGGTTTTAAAACTTTTATGGCGGTTCTACAGCATAAATTTACCTTATACATAAAGCCCGTATCGCCTTCAAAAGAAACATTTCGAGTGCCTATTTCAATGTTAGAAGCACCTAATTGCCTTAATTCTTGTGCGAGCAGCTCTTCAAGACCATAGAGGGTCTTTGCCACCATTTTAAAGTTTTTTGTCATAATAATGCCTGCGGTAGTAGGTATATAGTTAATTATAGTCTATTAATTCCTGAAAAAACGACTAGAACAATTTAAAGGAACAAAAATACAGTATTTTTGCACTGCAAAATTAAGAGATGCAAAAAGAAAAAATGGGTGCTTGGTATAGTTCGTGGTTTGACACGCCCTATTATCACATTTTATATAAGGATAGAGGTCATGAAGAAGCCAATTCATTTATGAAAAGGCTAACTACATTTCTTTCCCTAGAAAAAGAAGATACCATCTTAGATCTTGCCTGCGGAAAAGGTCGGCATGCTATTTCTTTAAGTAAAATGGGATTTAACGTAACAGGCGTTGATCTATCTGAAGCAAGTATTGCACATGCCAAACAGTTTGAAACAGACAACCTTCGGTTTAAAGTACATGATATGTGCATTCCATTTCCAGCCACATTTAATGCAGTTTTTAATCTCTTTACAAGTTTCGGTTATTTTGACACCGAAGAAGATAATTTACGCACAATCAAGGCAATTAAGCAGGAGCTTAACGAAGATGGCCATGCTGTAATAGACTTTATGAATGTAAAAAATGTACTAACTAATTTGGTGCCTTCAGAAACAAAAGTAGTAGACCATATCACATTTTATATAGAACGATATATTGAAGAAGGACATATAATTAAGAAAATTTCATTTAAAGATGCTGAGACTTCATACACCTTTAAAGAACGTGTAAAGGCATTAACACTTGTAGATTTTAAACAATATTTTGAGCGGGCTGGATTAGAGCTTGTGCATATTTTTGGAGATTACAGCTTAGCTCCCTTTCACGAAGAAACTTCTGAGCGTTTAATTTTAATTTTTAGATAATGGAATATCTCGCACTTTTTCTAGCAGTAGTTGTAGGATATATAGTAGCGCTTCTTTTTCAGAAAAAAGAACTTCCACAGCTACCAATTATTCTCGCTTTTAGTGGTGCCTTTCTACTAGCCACTACACTATTTGAATTGTTACCGGAGGTGTTTGAATCTTCTTCAGAACATATCGGGGTGTTCATCATGGTAGGTATTTTACTTCAAATTATACTCGATTTCTTTTCAAAGGGTGCAGAGCACGGGCATGTTCATATGCATTCAGATAAAAAAACATTTCCACTTTTATTGTTTGTTAGCCTATCATTACACGCACTTATCGAAGGTGTTCCCTTAGTTGATAATAGTGCCATGTTCTATGGCGTACTAGTGCACAAAATACCTATTGCAATTATTCTTGCCTTGTTCTTCACAAAAGCAGGATACAAAAAAAGCACAACGCTAAGTTTCTTATTGCTTTTTGCAGTAATGACACCCTTGGGCAGTTACCTTATGAGTAGCATGCCACCTTTAAAAGTTTATGCCAACGAGATCAACGCAGTAGCTATTGGAATATTTCTTCACGTATCAACTACAATATTGTTTGAAAGCTCAAAAAATCACACGTTTAATCTTTCTAAAATGATTGCCGTATTTATTGCCGTTATCATTGCTTATTTTATCTAATTATACCTCAAACAATATAAATAAGTAGTGTAAAATACTCCCTGTAAGAACAAAAAGATGCCAGATTACATGATTAAAGGGTATTTTATCAATAACGTAAAAAACAATTCCGCCCGTATAAGCCATTCCTCCCCCCATAAGCAACCAAAGGCCCTCGGGCGACACAGCCTCTCTTAAAGCAGTAAAGTCGAATACAATTAGCCATCCCATTACCACATACAACAGCAAAGAAATAGCTTCAAACCTACCAGTAAAAAATATCTTTAAAATTGTGCCTACAATAGCTATTCCCCAAACTAACCAAAAAAGCAACCATCCGTTGCTGTCTGCTAACGCGATAAGAACTACTGGCGAATAGGTACCTGCAATAAGTAAGTAAATACTAATATGGTCAAGCTTCCTATAAAATAGCTTGCGTTGCTCATTCTTGGTGTAGTGATATATGGTCGAAGCAAAGTAAAGTGTAGATAGTGAGATACCGTATAATATAATACCCAAAAGACCCTGAGCTGTCTCGTAGGTTTTAAATACAAACAAAAGCGCAAAGCCTAATAGACTTAATAGAAATCCGAACCCATGGGTGACTGTATTTAGTTTTTCTTCTATTTCTGTTTGAATTCTCATAATTTTTATGGCAATCGCCGCGCTATCCATTGTAGTTATGCCTCGATGCACGCCTCGGCATAAGCTGCCATTGCTATCGCTATTGCAAAGATAGCTTCAGACCATTGGCGAATCTATGATTCTAGGAAATAATTTTTTAAACCGTTCTGGAACATCACTTACTACTATCATTTCCTTCTTGGTAAAAGGATGCAAAAAACGCAGCGAATAGGCATGCAAATACAATCCTTTGCCGTTTAAAATAAGTTCTTTATAACCGTACTCCTTATCGCCGAGAATAGGGTTTCCAAGATGCGACAGATGTTTACGCAGTTGGTGCCTTCTACCCGTTTTTGGATGCAATTCCACTAAATTTAGTTGTTCAAACCGTTTGGAGCTTATATGTTCTTTTACATTATATTCAGAAACTGATTTTTTACCATCTACCGGAAGATTAATTGTTCCATATGCAGGCATACTGCCTATAGTAACAGCATAATATGTTTTTTCAATCTCCTTATGTTCAAAAAGGGCATTTAGACTGCGTATACTACTGCTAGTCTTACCAATTAGTAATAATCCCGTAGTTGCATAATCTAACCTATGTACGGGCTGTGGAGACGTAGCGTCTCCTAACGCACTTGGCTGTAGATTTTGGGAAAGTGCATTTCTCACAGTTTTAAAGGAATTTCCACTTACTAGTATTCCTGCTGGCTTCATAATAACAGCTAGATAATCATCTTCATAAATAACAGTCAATTTAAGGACTAGTGGTTTGGGTATGCTGCGCTCAGGAATATTTAAAACAATCGTTTCTCCACCTTTAATCATTGTGGCTGTAGTGGCGATTAGATTATTTACTAAAACATATTCTTTTTTCAGTACCTTCTTAAGTGCCGATTTTGTGGCTGCATTTATAAAAATACCCACGCCATATTCTTGCAGTCGTATTGGTACATCTAATGGAGGTACGATATGTGTTTCAGATATAATAATAATCACAGATTTTAGTAAACTAAGCTACAAGAGTACACATTCGTCATGATTTTGAGGCAGTACCTAAATAAAAACACCCTGACAAAGTAAAATTTTATGATTGTACTAAGTCAGAGTGCCTATTATGTAAAATGTGTACTTTACCTTTTTACAACTTTTATCGTTTCTTGTGCATTTGCCGTTTTAACAGTCACTAGGTAAATTCCAGTTCGGAACCCTGTCATTTGAACCGA